>NZ_CM173235.1:0-3719831 GCF_057748045.1 Arthrobacter sp. JB02-1C | reverse complement strand
CATCGGGCTGCGGGCCATGGCCCAGCGTGATCCGCTGGTCGAGTATCAGCGGGAAGGCTTCATCATGTTCCAAGCCATGATGGAGGCGATCCGCGAAGAGAGCGTGGGCTTCCTCTTCAACCTCGACGTCGAGGTGACGCCGGCGCAGGAAGTCGTCGTCGACGATGGCGCGGGCCAGCACACGGAGCACCAGGAACCGCAGATCCATGCTGCCGGGCTGGAAGCCCCGGAGAAGCCGGCCCAGTTGCAGTACACCGCTCCGGGCGAGGATGGTGCGGCCCGGACCCGGGTCGAGGCCAAGTCGTCCGGACGCTCCGGCAACCCGGCGAAGGCGGCGGCGCAGGAACCGCCGCGCCGGGCCGCCAAGAAGAAGCGCCGCTAGCTGTACTGGGCCGCCGCTGGCTGAACGCAGCAGGCAGGATCGAAACAGGGCCGGAACTTTTCGTTCCGGCTCTGTTTCGCCGTTGACCTCCTTTCCGGTTTAGCAGCCAAGGTCCTCAGCCGATCTCCAGCACGGTGACCCGCCATGCCAGCCGGCTCCGCTCGAGGCGGAGAGCCACCGCGCGGACCCGCAGCTCGTCCGATACCACCGCGCTGGCCTCGTAAACGTCCTCCGACACCCGGCAGGTGCGGACCGACCGGACCGCCGGATTCCGGTGCAGCCGGCCGGCCGTCGGCGAGGTGCCGGAGGCGACCCGACGGGTCAGCGCCGCCCGGTGCTGCAGGGCCGCCAGGCAGCGTTCATCGAGCCGGCGGGCCAGCTGCTGCGCCGGACGGGTACCCGCGAGCACCTCGATGGCCGCCTGGACCGTTGACCGGCAGATGGCGCACACCTCGCGGTCCTCGTCCAGCAGCCGCAGGACCGGGCCGGGTCTGCCGGGAGCCGGCTCCCGGGCCGGCGCACCGCGGCGGACTGGTCGGCGGTGCAGCGAGCGGGCGTCCGGGGATGCCGGCGGGCGCGCTGCGGAGGCTGCTGTCGGGACAGCGGTCAGGGGGATCATGGGATAGTCCTTACTCTCGGGCGCCGGCGGTTGGGGCCGGCGGAGGCGGGCCTGGCCTGGAGGCGGGTCTGGCCTAGAGACCGGCGGGTTTGCGGAGAACCTGCCCGGGCAGCAGCAGGGCGGGGTCAGGTCCAATGACATCGCGGTTGGCCTGGTAGAGCCGCGGCCAGGCCAGGGCGACGTCCACGTCGGTGGCCAGCGGGCCCAGCCCGGCCGCACAGATGCTCCAGAGTGAATCGCCGGCCCGGACCGTTACCTCGCTGCTGTCCGGCGCCGGTTCCTGCCCCCGGAGCGGGGCGGCAGCAAGGGCGCGGGGATCCACCGGGGGCGGCGCCGGCACCCAGTGCGGGTCAACCCCAAGCATTGCGGATCGTGCGGGACCCGGCGGAGAGGGTGTGAGGGCCCCCGCCGGGGGCGATGCCGCATGCGTTCCTGACGCCCCGCCTGCGGGGACCCAAGCGGCGGCAACGGCGTGCGGCGCCGGAGGCGAAACCGGCTCCGGCACGCCCGATTCTGCGTGCGCCAGCGGCGTCGTCATCAGCTGCAGTCCGACCGCTGCCAGCGCCAGCCGTCGCATGAAAGCCGGGCTGAATTTGCCCGCCGCCGCAGCTGCCCGCCGGCTGCCGGTGCGTTCCAGTACCGCGGCCACGACGGCGATGAGGAACGACAGCGCCCACCAGGCAACGACGATCAGACCCGTGGTGTTCGCCGCCAGGCCGATGTGGTCCTCAAAGCTCAGGGCCTGGCGCCGCGTCGCGGACGCCTGCAGACGCTGGGCGAGCTGGGCGCCTGATACCGCCAGGAACGCCCCGAGCAGCAGAATGGCGACCGCCAGGGCCGCGTCCACGCCAAGTGTGCGCCGGTCCCCGCGGCTCAGGGGGCTTGTCTTGCCCGCCGCCTCCTCGATGTACCCCATCAGTTCCTCCGCTGAGACTCGTTGTGGCTTGTGAGTGCTGTTTGATGTCATTTGATGCTGTTTGACCAAGTTTGACCCTCTTAGCTGCTCCTTGTCTAGAGGCGGGCTGGACGATTTTGATTGACCGGGGTTGGGCGCGCGCCTACGCTGTCGGCATGCGCTGGGATGCCCTCTTTGCCGATCTGGAGGCGCAGCTTGCCGCGGGCGGGCGCCAGGAACTGGACGCCGAGATTGACGAGCGGGCGCGCGTCGATGTTGCCGCGGTGGAGTTGGCGGACCGGTTGCGCGGCTCGGTCGGCCACCGGATCGGCGTGGACGTCGGGTCGGGTACGGTGCACACCGGTGTCCTGAGCCACGCGGGCAGCCAGTGGATTGTGCTGAACCAGGAGTGCCACCAGATACTCATTCCGCACGCGTCCGCGTTCCGTTACACCGGACTCGCCAGGCTGGCGGTCGGCCCCGGGACGACGGCGGGCGCGCGGCTGGGGCTGGCAAGCGCCTTGCGGGCGCTGGCCCGGGACCGTTCCCCGCTCGACGTGATCCTCGCCCGCGGCGGTGCGGACGAGAGGATGCTGCACGGTGTCATCGACAGGGTGGGCCGGGACTACCTGGACCTGGCCGTCACCGCCCGTGGTGAGGAACGGCGCAGGACGAATGTGTCGGGCCTGGCCACGGTGCCGTTTGCCGCGCTGGCCGGCATCAGGTCGGCGCGGGGCGCCGAGGGTGTGCTGTCCTAGCGGCCCTTGGCTTTCGCCTCACCGATCATGCGGCTCGCCTCGGCATAGCGCTCCTGGATGTACTGCTCCAGCATGGCCTCCTCGACCCGCCACTGGCCCCGCCCGCCCACCTGGATGGCCTTTAGCTGGCCGCTTCGGACCAGGGCGTAGGCGGCCGGTGAGTTGATCTGGAGCTGCTCGGCAACATCCGCGAGGGTGAGGAATCGGGGCATGGCACCATTTTGCCACTGGGTGGGGGCTTTTGGGCCGGTTGTCCACAAGGTGCCGCTGTTTGCGCCGGGATCTTCCCGCAAGGCCGCCGAATCGTGACAATAGGGGTGTCCGGTGTCCGTAGCCCGGGCCCGTGACTACAGGGGGAGCACGCATGAGCGTAAGAACGGCCGCCGGTGGCGCCAGGCTGAAGAAACCCTCCTGGAAAGATCCGCGGCTCCTCGTGGGCCTCCTGCTTGTCCTCGCTTCTGTCGTTGGCGTCGTCTCGCTTGTGGCGGCGGCCGACCAGTCCACTGAGGCCTATGCGGCGCGGGATCCCGTCGCTGTTGGTGAGCAGCTCACCGCGGACAAGCTGCACCGGGTCAAGGTCCGCCTCGGTGATGTCGAGCGGCTCTATCTCACGCCTGAATCCGGACTTGCCCCGGGACTGGTGGCCGTTCAACGCATCGGCAAGGACCAGTTGATTCCCCGGGACAGCCTGGGGCGGCTGGACGCGCTGAATCGAAAACCGGTGGCAGTCACCATCGAGGAAAGCCTGCCGCCGCAGGCCGTGGCCGGCTCGCGGGTGGACGTGTGGGTGGCGCAGCCGGACACCCGCAACGGTTTCAGCGAACCCACCCTGCTGCTCAGGGGAGCCGAAATCGCGCAACTGACGCCCGGAAGCACTGCCCTCGGAGCGCAACGCTCGACCATCGTGATGGTGCTGGTCCCGGACGCGCAGATGCCCAAGCTGCTGGGCGCCCAGGCCAACAAGGCGCGGATCTCGGTCGTGTGGAACCCCGGTGGCGCGCCGTGACGGGCATACCGGTGGTGACGGTGGGGAGCACCCGCACGGACGTGGTGGGCGGACTCGAGCGTCTGCACGGGCCGGTGACCGTGGTCCGGCGCTGCGCCGAACTGGCCGAGCTGCTGGCCGCCTGCCAGAGCGGATTGGCCCGGGCGGCGGTGATTGCAGAGGGCAGCGCCGAACTGACGGCGACATTGGTGGACCGACTATCCGCCGTGGGGGTCGCCGTCGTGGCCCTGACCGACAACGCGGACGAGCGGGCCAGGCTGCAGGGGATCGGCGTGAGCGCGGCGGCGGCCGGGCTGGACGCCGCAGCGCTCGCAGGGCTGATAACTGCCGCCGTGGAGCAACTCGCCGGTGCACGGCACGCGCCCACCGCACACGCCTTTGCCGACCCCGCCCCGGCGTTCGATGCGCCTCCGGGGCGCACCGTCTCCGGCGGCGCTCCCGGCCACGGTCAGCCTGTTGGCGGGGCCCGGGCCGCCGCGACGGGGGAGCATGGCGCTGGTCGGATCATTGCCGTCTGGGGTCCGGCCGGTTCGCCCGGCCGGACCCTGCTCGCGGCAAACATGGCCGGTGAGCTGGCGGCCGACGGCAAATCGGTCCTGCTGGTCGACGCGGACAGCTACGGGGCCAGCGTGGCCGCGGTGTTGGGGCTGCTGGACGAGGCGGCCGGGCTGGCGCAGGCCTGCAGGCTGGCGGACCAAGGCGTACTGGACGGGCCAGCCCTGCTCAGGATTGCCGTTCCGGTGGCCACCCGCAGCGGAACCTTCCAGGTGCTGACCGGGATCACCCGCGCCGACCGCTGGACCGAACTGCGCGCCGCGGCCTTGGCGCTGGTCTATCAGCGGGCGAGGTCGCTGGCTGACGTCATCGTGATCGACACCGGCTTCTGCCTCGAGGCCGATGAAGAGTTGAGCTTCGACTCGATGGCTCCGCGCCGCAACGCCGCCACGCTCCGAAGCCTGGAACTCGCGGACACCGTGTTCGCCGTCGGCAGCGCCGACCCGGTCGGAGTGCCGCGGCTGGTCCGCGGGCTGGCCGAGCTGCAGGCTGCCGTGCCGCACGCCTCCCCGCGGGTGGTGCTGAACAAGGTGCGGGCCGCCGCCGTCGGGCGCTCGCCGGAGCGGCAGCTACGGGAGGCCTGGGCGCGCTACGCCCCCGCGGCGCCGTTGGAGGCGTTCCTCCCGGCCGATCCCGCGGCTGCCGACCAGTCCCTGCGGGCGGGTTCCCTGCTGCTTGAGTGCGCCCCCGATTCCGCGCTCCGCAGGTCCATCAGGAGCCTCGTTTGTGCACCTGCCCAGCGAAATCGGCAATCCTCTGTTCTTTCTTCTACAGCGCGGCAGAAGGTTACCGGATAGGCTCGCCAGTGAGGGCCGCAAGGGTGCGGCCATGAACTTCTTGATGGAGGCGTTTGTCGATGTCGTCTGGGTCCAGCGTGGAGGATCAATCCGTTTCGGTCGGAGCCGGTGAAGGATACTTCGGCGACTATTACGAACATCTCGCCGAGGAGGATGCGCGCGCCTATGGCCACGACGTGCTGACCGCCCGGGCGCAGCTGCACCTGCAGGTTGCTGCCAGCAGGGAGCGGGGGGTGGCGAAGGTGGCGATTGCCGACGAGGCCGAATCCAGCGTGGTGTATATCGCCACCGATGACATGCCCTTCCTGGTTGACTCGGTCAACGCCGAACTCGTCCGCCAGAAGACCCCGATCCGGCTGGTAATCCACCCCCTCTTCGTCGTCACCCGCAACCGGGAAACGGGGCGGCTGGTCAAGGTCGCCCGCGTGCCCTCGCATCTGGGCATCTCCAGCGGGGACACGGCGGCCATGCCGCAGCTCTCGCACCTCATCGCCGGCGGCGACAACGCCTCGCACATGGAGTCCTGGATCGCCGTCGAAATCGACCGGGTCGACGACGCGAAGCGCCAGCAGCTGATCGAAGGCGTCTCCCGGGTCCTGGGCGACGTGCGGGCCGCGGTCGAGGACTGGCCCAAGATGCGCAACAAGGCGCACGAAATTTCCGCGGACCTCGACAAGGTAGCGAATGCCGCGCAGATCGCCGAGCTCCGGCAGGCCCAGGAACTGCTCCGCTGGCTGGACGACGGGAACTTCACGTTCCTCGGCTACCGCGAATACGACCTGACCAACGAATCCGGTGAAGACGTGCTGGAACTGCGGGAGGACAGCGGTCTCGGCCTGCTGCGCGACGGGGCGGACACCCGCCACCAGATCCAGCACCTGACCGAAACCGGGCGGAAAAAGGCCCGCGAAAAACGCGCCCTGGTGATCACCAAGGCCAACTCCCGTTCCACGGTGCACCGGTCCGCCTACCTGGACTACGTCGGCGTGAAGAGCTTCGATGCGGCCGGCAACGTCAACGGTGAACGGCGCTTCATTGGCCTGTTCGCCACCACTGCCTATGCAGGCTCGGTCCGGAATATCCCGGTGGTCCGGGAAAAGGTCGACGCCGTGCTCCGGGACGCCGGGTTCCCGCCGGACTCCCACTCCGGCAAAGACCTGCTGGGCATCCTCGAGACCTACCCGCGCGACGAACTGTTCCAGATCGAAATCCCGGACCTGGCCGCCATTGCCACCGAAATCCAGCGGCTGCAAGAGCGCCGCCGCACCCGGCTGTTCCTCCGGCCCGACATCTACGGCCGGTTCATGTCCGCCCTTGTCTACCTGCCCCGCGACCGGTACACCACCAACGTCCGGCTCCGGATCGAGCAGGAACTGCGGCAGACCTTCGACGCCGTCTCCATCGACTATGAGGCGAGGATGACCGAATCCGCCCTCGCCCGGCTGTTCTTCCGGATCCGGTTGCCCAAGGACGCCGATGTCAGCGACGTGAACAGCGAAGAGCTGGAAAAACGGCTCGTCCGCGCGGCGCGGTCCTGGAGCGAGGGAATCTCGGAGGTGCTCCGCGCCCGGGCAGGCGCGGACGGCGAAAACGGGGCCAAGGAACTCGCCGCTCTGTGGTCGGAGGCGTTCCCGGCCAGCTACCGCGTCGACTACGAGGTGGAGGACGCCCTTGAGGACATCGCCCGCTTCGAAAGGTACGGTGCAGCCGCCGAACGTTCCGGCGCTGCCGGCACGGAACGGCCGGGAGTGCACGTGTACCTCCCGGACGGCGCCGGCGCCGCGCTCGAGGAGGACGCGCGCGTCAAGCTGTACATGCTTGAGCCTAAGAGCCTCAGCCAGATCCTGCCGTACTTCCACAACCTCGGACTCGAAGTGGTGGACGAACGGCCGTTCGAGATCAGGACAGCCGACCAGCGCGACTTCTTCCTCTATGACCTTGGTCTGAAGTACCCGGCCGGGGTGGACCCGGAACGCACCGGCGCCCTGCTCGGCGAATCGTTTGGCGCGGCCGTGTCCGGCGCAGTGGAATCCGACAGCTTCGACCGCCTGGTGCTCCGCGAGGGCATGCACTGGCGTCAGGTGGTGGTCCTGCGCGCCTATGCCAAATACCTGCGGCAAATGGGCAACACCAACTCTCTTGAGTTTATGGCGGACACGCTGCTGGCCAACCCCGAGGTGACCCGCGGGCTTACCGAACTCTTTGCTGCGCGCTTTGACCCCGCGCTGCCCGCCGCCGAACGGGATCAGCGGCAGGAGCAAGTCAGCATCGGCCTGGGGGCTGCCATCGAGCAGGTTGCCACCCTCGACGCCGACCGCGTACTGCGCACCTTCCAAAACCTGATCCAGGCGACGCTCCGGACCAACTTCTACCAAAACAAGGCCCACCTGAGCTTCAAACTGGACCCTGCCCAGATCGACGGGCTGCCGTTCCCGCGGCCCATGTTTGAGATCTGGGTCTACTCGCCCCGAGTGGAGGGTGTGCACCTGCGCTTTGGCAAGGTGGCCAGAGGCGGCCTGCGCTGGTCTGACCGCCGCGAAGACTTCCGCACCGAAATCCTCGGCCTGGTCAAGGCGCAGACCGTCAAGAATGCAGTGATCGTCCCGACCGGCGCCAAGGGCGGCTTCTATGCCAAGCAGCTTCCGGATCCCGCGGCGGACCGTGCCGCCTGGATGGCCGAAGGCGTCGAAAGCTACAAGACCTTCATCCGCGGCCTGCTGGATATCACCGATAACCTGGTCACGACGCCGGACGGTGAACGGCTGGTTCCGCCGTCGGACGTCATCCGGCACGACGACGACGACTCCTACCTCGTCGTCGCGGCCGACAAGGGCACGGCTTCGTTCTCCGACACCGCCAACGGTCTCGCCGCCGAGTACGGGTTCTGGCTTGGCGACGCCTTCGCCTCCGGCGGTTCGGTCGGCTATGACCACAAGGCGATGGGCATCACCGCCCGCGGCGCCTGGGAATCGGTCAAACGGCACTTCAGCGAGCTGGACCTGGACACGCAGGCCGAGCCCTTCACGGTCGTTGGCGTCGGGGACATGTCCGGGGACGTCTTCGGCAACGGCATGCTGCTTTCGCGACACATCCGGCTGCTTGCCGCCTTCGACCACCGCCACATCTTCCTCGACCCGAACCCGGACGAGGCGGCGTCCTTCACGGAACGGCAGCGCCTCTTTGAGCTGCCCCGTTCCTCCTGGGATGACTACGACAAGTCGCTGATCAGCGAGGGCGGCGGCGTCTACGCCCGGACGGCCAAATCCATTCCTGTCTCCGCGCAGGTCCGGGCGGCGCTCGGCCTGCCCGACGGCACCACCCGGCTCAGCCCGCCGGAACTGCTCCGCGCGGTTCTGCTGGCACCCGCCGACCTGCTGTACAACGGCGGCATCGGGACCTACGTCAAGGCGAGCACGGAGACAAACGCCGCCGTCGGTGATAAGGCCAATGACGCGATCCGCGTCGACGGCCGGGATCTGCGGGTAAAAGTCGTGGGGGAGGGCGGGAACCTCGGCATGACCCAGCGCGGACGCATCGAAGCCGCGCTGCAGGGCGTCATCCTCAACACGGACGCCATCGACAACTCTGCCGGCGTGGACTGCTCCGATCACGAGGTCAACATCAAGATCTTTGTCGACCGCATGGTGGCCGCCGGCAAACTCGATCCCGCCGAGCGGGCGGAGTTCCTGGCGTCGATGACCGAGGAAGTCGGCCGCCTGGTGCTCGAAGACAACATCGACCAGAACATCCTGCTGCTCAACGACCGGATGCGGGTCGCCGAGTGGAGCCCCAGCTATGAGCGGCTGATGGACTGGCTGGAGAAGTCCGCGGACCTGAAACGCGACCTGGAGGCGCTGCCCACCACGGAAACCCTGCGCGAGCGGCTCGGGCAGGGTCAGGGATTGACTTCACCGGAGCTGGCCGTCCTCGCCGCCTACGCCAAGATTGAACTTGCCTCGGCATTGCGCGACAGCGACCTCGCGGAGGATCCGTGGTTCCGCGAAACGCTGCGGGCCTACTTCCCGAAGCAATTGCGGGAACGGTTCGACGCCGAGCTGGACACCCATCCGCTGCGCCGCGAAATCATCGCGACCGTCGTCGCCAACGACATGATCAACATGGGCGGCATCACGTTTGCGTTCCGTGCGATGGAGGAAACCTCCGCTACCGAGGCCGCGGTGGCCAAGGCCTTCGTTGCCCTCCGCGAGGTCTACGAACTGGGCATCATGG
The DNA here is from genome assembly GCF_057748045.1 of Arthrobacter sp. JB02-1C. NCBI lineage: Bacteria > Bacillati > Actinomycetota > Actinomycetes > Micrococcales > Micrococcaceae > Arthrobacter > Arthrobacter sp. JB02-1C. The sequence continues at coordinate 3,710,589 of NZ_CM173235.1, read as the reverse complement.
TCGCTGAGCTCAATGAGTTGCCGGCGTCGTTCCCAACGGAGCACTGGAGCACCGTCCACCTGGACATCCGCCGGCTGCTGGATCGGGCCGTCCGCTGGATTCTGAGCCAGGGCAGTGCTGCGCGGCCGATTGCCGAGGTCGTGGCCGAGTTCAAGCCGCTGATGGACCGGATGCGTGGCCGCCTGCTGGATTACCTGCGCGGTGATGACCACGAGCGGGTTTCGCAATGGCTCGAGAAGGCGCGGGGCTGGGAACTTCCCGAGGATCTGGCGCATCGCTGGGCCGAACTCTTCGAAAGCTTCGTGTTGCTGGACATCGCCAAGATCGTCCACGTCAGCCCGGAGCCGGTGGAGAACATCGCGCATGTCTACTACACCGTTTTCAACCGATTCCACGCCGATTCGCTGCTGGAGCGCATCACGAAGCTGCCCCGCGAGGACCGCTGGCAGGCGTTGGCCCGCGCGGCCCTCCGTGATGATCTGTATTCGACCGTTTCGGACATGACGACTGCGGTCCTGGGGACAACCCCGTCGGACCTGCCGGCCGAAGCCCGGCTGGCAGCCTGGGAGGGTCAGAACGCCGAGCAACTGGGGCGGGCGAAGTCGATGTTCGACGAGGTGAACGCGCTCGAGGCCGATGACATGGCCTCACTGTCGGTAGCATTGAGGCTCTTGAGGTCAATCGTTCGACGCTAGCGTCCTGCCGTCCCCGGCGTCGCAAATGGAGGTGCTGTGGCAATCTTTACGGACCCTATCAGGGAGCATGCTGATTTCGGGCCGGGGGATGCTGAGTGGCTGCACCTGCTCGTCGGGGACTGGCAGATGGTCGCCGACCTCGCCTTCGCCGACCTTGCCCTGTGGTTTCCGCACCCGGAGCTGGGCTATGTGGCGCTGGCCCACGTCCGGCCCTCGACCACGCATACGGTGTTCCACGCCGACTTCGTGGGCGAGGGGATCCGCTCGGACCTGAAACAGCTGGTCGACAAGGCCTGGGAAACCCGGACCATCGAGCGCTCCAACGAGACCAACTGGAACAGCGATACCGCACTGCGGGTTGAGGCCGTGCCGATGGTGCGCAACGGCCGGACCCTCGCCGTGGTGACCTCGCACATGGATCTCTCCAGCTCCCGGATGCCGTCCCGGCTGGAACTGACCTACCGGCAATGTGCCTACGACCTGCTGCGCATGGGCACGCTGGGCCTGTGGCCGGACTTCGCCTCCCCGACCGGTTCGCGCCGCGGGGCACCCCGGGTGGGCGACGGACTGATCCGGCTCGACGCCGAAGGAATCGTGCAGTACGCCAGTCCCAACGGCGTCTCCGCTTTCCGCCGGCTCGGCGACGGCGAGTCGCTCGAAGGACGTTCGCTGGCCGAGGTGACGGCAGGGCTGCTGCGCGACCGCCGCATGGTGGATGAAACGCTGCCGCTGGTGGTCACCGGGCGGATGCCATGGCGCAGCGAAATCGAATCCCGCGGCGTAAGCCTGTCCCTGCGGGCCATCCCGCTGCGGGACGAACAGCATCGCTTCGGTGCCCTGGTGCTGTGCCGCGACGTATCGGAGCTGCGCCGGCGGGAGCTGGAACTGGTCACCAAGGACGCCACGATCCGCGAGATCCACCACCGGGTCAAGAACAACCTGCAGACTGTCGCCGCACTGCTTCGCATGCAGTCCCGCCGGATGGTCAGTGACGAAGCAAAACAGGGGCTGGAACAGGCCATGCGCCGGGTCGCCACCATTGCGCTGGTCCATGAAACGCTCTCACAGGGCCTGGCCCAGAGCGTGGACTTCGATGAATTGATCGGCCGTCAGTTCCGGCTCTCGGCCGAAGTGGCGTCGCCTTCCCAGCAGGTACGGACCCAGCGCTCCGGGATGTTCGGGGAACTGCCGAGCGACTTCGCCACGCCGCTGGCCCTGGTCATCAACGAACTTGTGACCAACGCCGTCGAGCACGGGCTGGAGGGCAGGACCGGGACCGTGTGGCTGCTGGCCGACCGTTCCGAAAGCGAGGACGGAGACGAGCTTCTGACTGTGACCGTGGCGGACGACGGCGTCGGCCTTCCCGACGGCTCCTACGCCGAGGGCCTGGGGCTGCAGATCGTGCGCACCCTCGTGACGAGCGAGCTGGGCGGAAGCATCCAGTGGAAGCCGCGGGATGGCGGCGGAACCGCGGTGCAGATTGTCCTCAGCCTCGCTACCCGCTGATCCGCCACGGGCCCTGCCTACAGCGCGCAAAGCAATGGCCCCGGACTCGTCCGTCCGGGGCCATTGCTGCCGGATCATCCGGCGGAAAATCAGGAGGCGCGGCGCGCCCGGGCGGCCCGGCGCTTCAGCGCGCGGCGTTCGTCCTCGCTCATGCCGCCCCAGACTCCCGCGTCCTGACCGGACTCGAGCGCCCACTGCAGGCAGGTGTCAACGACAGGGCACCGCCGGCAGACGCTCTTGGCCTCTTCAATCTGCAGGAGCGCGGGGCCCGTGTTTCCTACCGGAAAGAACAGCTCCGGGTCCTTGTCAAGGCACGCTGCGCGGTTACGCCAATCCATGCTGATCAGTAACTCCATTCCTGGGAATTCGTTAAATAGCTCTTGTGAAATTATTCACTAAAGGCTTCATAAGAAAGGGGCCCTGTGGGCCCCCTCGGTCATCTGGATTAAGCGTGTCATGTTAACGCTGTGTAAACAAGGGGTATTTACCTTCCAAATGCCGCCGAATCGTGAGCGATGCATCACATTGACTGGCGGAACCCCCACGTCTGTCCGACTATGTCGGGTAGGGTGCCAGTGTGTCAAGACCCCCCGTGCACCCGTCCAACGGCCCCGAGGACAAACCGGCCGGCCCCGGCCCGCACCCGGTGAACAGGCCGGCGGGCATCGTCGTCGTCGCGGCCGTGACCGCCCTTGAGGCAGCGGCCCTGCTGGCCGCTGCCGCTTGGTACGGATTCCAGCTTGTGAGCGGAGCGCCCGTGCTGTCCTTCTGGGGGGCCGTCTTCACGCTCGGGCTGCTGCTGGCCTTTTCCGCGTGGCTGTTCGCGGTGGGCCATTTCCTTTTCCGCGGCTACCGCTGGCCGCGTGCCGGTGCGCTGGTGGCCCAACTGTTTGTGCTCACCATCGGACTTCCCACCCTGACCGGCGGATATCCGCTCGCTGGCTTGGCCATGCTGCTTCCCGCCGCCGTCGCGATCGTGCTGTTGTTCGATAAGCGCGTCATCGCATTCGCGTCGCGGACCGGCGGGACGCCGCCCGCGCTCTAAACCGCGGACCGGCGGCCGCTGCTCACGGTGGCCGCCCGGTGGCCAGCTGGACTGCTGCTGGCCGGCCGTCAGCGATCACGACAGCGCGTCCGGCCGGCGGGCGGTGCTCGACGTCGAACCGGACACCGAAGACGTCCCCATCCATCAAGCTGCGCGGGCAGATCAGGATGCTCTGCCCGTGGCTGCGGGCCGGCAGGACCAAGGGCACGCGCTGGGGCAGGGTCGGGCTGAATCCGGCCGTGAAAACCACTGCCCAGCCCAGCCCGTTAAGCGTGAGCGCCCGTTCGTTCGTCCCGCCGTCACACAGGTCCAGGTCGTCGGCCAGGATAATGGCGGAAGGTTCCAGGGTCCCGGCCCGGGCGTCCGCGATCAGTTCGGACCAGAAGGCTGCCCTCCCGGCCGTTGGCGGAGGCCCCAGCCAGGTCCGCAGCGGGTTCAGCGGCGGCAGTGACCGCAACAGACTGCTTTTCCCCGACCGGGGCGCGCCCAACACCGCCAGAACGCCGCCAGCCGGCAGGTCGAGGCCGAAAGGCCGCAGCTCGTCCCCGGCCACGCCGATCCAAAGGCGGCCCGCTGGGGAACTCGCCGCTGGGCCGGTGGCCCCGATCCCTGCCCTGACATCATCCACCGTCACCGTGGCCGGGAGAGCTTCGACGCGAAAAGGCGGCCGCACCACCGTGCGCGTCGGTACCGGCGGGGTCAGGGCGATACCGTGTCCCGTGGGGCGCTGGGCCTCCGCGGGCGGGTCGTAAAGCTGGGCCACCCTCAGCCCGTTCCCGTCCCAGGTGCCGGGCGCAGGACCGGCCGACGGTCCGTCCGGGAATCCCGTGACGACGACGCGGCCGGGTACCGGCGGAAGTTTCGGCATCGGCGGCCAGGCAAGCCGGCTCTCCTCTGTTGATCGGAAGGGAAAGTAGATCCGGCAGGGGAGTGCGGCGAAGAACCTGGCGGTGGCCAGCTCGCGCTCCCCGGAAAGTATGGCTGTGATGCCTGCCTGGGGTCCGTCCCGGATGATGTCGTGGACCAGATCCTCGGCCGATGCCAGGGGGCCGGAGCGGAACACCGCCAGCCACGCCCCCCAATTGTGCAGCACGAGCACCAGCGGTGGCCGGGGCGGGGCAGGGGCGGCGGCCAGCCGCTGTGCCACTTCCTCGGCGATCCGGGCCAGTACCCGGACCGCGCGCCGTGCCTCCTGCGGTCCCACCAGTGCTCCAATCCGGGGCTGGCCAGCCTCGTCGGCCAGGCGGCCGTCCCCGTCCAAAAGGTAGAGATGCGACTCTGGTTCTGCCGCCAGCAACTGGGTTACGGCGAGACGCAGCGCCGCCACGCTCCCGCTGCGGGCCGGACCCTGCGAACCTCCGAGCAATGCGAGGTGGCCGTGCCGGTCGGGGTCCCAGCCAAGCTGTCCCAGTCGTTGCCGCTCCGGCAGGTCCACGATGCCGAGCCGAACCTCGCGGGACGGTGCTGGTCCCGCGTCTTCCGGAACTGCTGCCCGCGGAAAGGGAAGCAGGGACGGTAGCGGTGCGGCGACCGGCCCTGAGGCGCGTTCGCCGCCCTCCTGGAGCCACAGCGTGGCCGCGCGTTCGGTGAGGGCGGCGGCGCCGTCCTGGGCGGCGCCATCCAGGGCAGCGCCGTCCAGGGTTACCGCGCCGTGGCCGGGGGCGGCCGCGCCGGCATCCCCAAGGGGCCGGTCAAGCAGCGCCCCGGCGGGCAGCACCAAGACGTCGCCGGCCCCCGGACCCGACGGCTCCGGGCCGAGCGCCGCGGTCTGGAATTCTTCCGGCGCCTCGCTACCGCGAAGCAGGTAGGCGCGTCCCGGACTGCCGACCGGAATGGCGGCCGCAAGCCTGGAGTTCATGATGTCGGCCGATTCGGCCTCCGACTGCATCCTGAACACCACGGAACTGGTGACATTGGCACGGATGTCGGCGGTGAGCGCGCCCTGCGGGCGTTGCGTCGCCATGACCAGGTGGACACCAAGCGCCCGGCCGATGACCGCAATGCGCATGAGTTCGGCCAGAGACGCCGGGGCGTCTTCCACCAGCATCCGGAATTCGTCGATGACGAGGATCAGGTGCGGGAGGGCCGGGCTTTCCCGGGCCGTGTCCCGGTAGGCCGCAAGGTCCGGGACACCCTCGGCCGCGAGCAGCTGCTCCCGGCGCCGGACTTCCGCCCGAAGGGAGGCCAGCGTTCGGTCCACCTCATAACCGTCCAGATCAGTCAGGACCCCCACGCAGTGCGGGAGGCCGGCGAGTGGTCCAAGGCCGGAGCCGCCCTTGAAATCGATAAAAAGGAGATTCACCTCGTCCGGCGGGTAGCTCGCAGCCAGACCCGCCACGAGCGTCCGGAGGAATTCCGACTTTCCGGCACCCGTTGTCCCTGCCACAAGCAGGTGCGGCCCGTCGGACTGCAGGTCGATCCGCAACGGGCCGGAAGCAGCCAGGCCCACCGCCACCGGCAGCCCGCGCGCCGCACCTGGCGCTCGCCGGACGTGGTCCCAGCGCCGGGACATGTCGGGTGTACTCAGCGGCAGGACCTCCGCCAGCGAACATGCCGCCGGGACAGCCGGGTCCGGCCCGGCCGCACTGTCCATTTCCGCCATCCGTCTGCAAAAACGGTCAAAGACGTCCTCCGGCACGAGGTCGGGGACGAAATTGATCATGGCGGCACCGGAAATGAACTGGCCGGCGGACCCGTCCAGCGTGATGGTCTGGCCCGCGCCGGCTGCTGCCGCCGCTGACCGGCACTCGATCAGCTGCCAGCCGTGGCGGACGGCCGCCGCACGCAGCAGTCCGCCTTCAGCCGGTGGTCTTAGATCGTCCGGCAAGAGGATGAGCACGCCCCGGTCACTGCCCGGGCCGGGACCGGCCGCCAGCCGTGCAGCACTGACGGCCGCAGCGGAGGACAGCGAGACCCGCGGCAGGAAGCGGGCGGCGAGCGGCATGGCCGCGGCCGGGCCGTGAAGGTGGATCCCGGTCCACTGTCCGCGGGGGTATGCGGCCAGTTGCATGACAAGGAACCGGAGCAGTCCGGCCAGGGCTGCGGGCGGACCCTCCAACCGGGTGGCCAGCGCTGGGTCCAGGGTCAGCGGCAGCAGACCGTCAGCTGGCGGTTGAAAGTCCGGATCCGAGGGCTCCAGCCCGATCCGGGCCGGCTGCCGGGCCAGCCCGAGCCGCAGCCACACCGGGCCGGGATCCACCGGTGGATCTCCCGGGGAGGTGCCCGCCGCGCGATCGGCCCGGGCTGCGGTGCGGCCGCGGCGCGGGGAGCCGGGGGCCGGTGTGCCGACGGCCAGCTCACCGGCAGAGGGCGCGGCCCGGCGTCGTCGTTCGCCATCCTGGCGGACTGCGGCCGTTACCGCAGCCCGCAAGGACCGGCGTTGTTTCCGGCCGGACAGGGCCGGAAGCATCGCCGAAATCGCCGATACCGCCGTGAAAGCCAGGAACATCCACATTCCGGTGAGCAGGGCGAGGGTGACACCGGCCAGCAGCGGCACAAACACGGCCAGGAGCAAGAGCGTGCGCGGCGCCGCCGGCCCCGGGCCGGGAACGAGCAGCGGATCGGACGTGTCGGCGCCGGCAGAGTCCGGGATGCCGGGTTCGGAGTGGCCGGCATGGACCTGGCGGAAGAGGAGGGCGAGCGTCGAGTGGCCGCAGCCAATGAGCGAATCAGTGGACACCCGCGCCCACCTGACACTCCGGCCGTCGACACGGGTTCCGTTGGCGCTGCCCAGATCGATCAGGTGGATCCCCGAGTCCGACACCTCCAATACTGCGTGTTCGCGGGAAAGCTCGGCGTCAGGAATGACCAGATCTGTGCCGGCTCGGCCGATCCGGCAGCGTCCGCGGCGAAGCGGCACTACCGTCCCCGCGCCGGGACCGCTCAGGACCGCCAGCAGCAGCATCCCGTCCGCCGCCGGGTGTCCGCGGTCCCGGGCCCCTGATGCCCGCTCGTCCGCCGGGACAGCCCCGTCAACCAGGACTGCTCCGTTCACCAGCGGTGGGGTGCCGATGGTGAGCCCGGCGAGCGGGGCCCCTGCCACGGTCACCTCTGCCGTGCCGAACTGGCGGCCAAGGGAGTTTGTCAGTTCGGCGCCGGAACACTCCGGACCCGCCGCGATTGTGAGTTCCACCGGGGCTCGGACGGCCGAGCCGGGCCTCCCCACCAGGGTGCAGTGCAGGAGCATTGCCGGAATCCTTTCTCGCGTTGCCCTGAGCCCACGCTAGGCGCCGGGCCCGGTCCGATGCGTGCAGGAAACCGGCTAAGTGGACAACTGGCGGCGATTGGTTTCGGGGGAGCGGCACCCCCATCGTCAATGGTCAAGGCCGTGTCTCGGGTAGGCTGGACCAGCAGACAATGCACAACGTTGCGCTGCCCGTATTCGAACCAGGAGATTTTGTGACCGCTGACCTTGTCATCGTAGGGTCGGGCTTCTTCGGCCTGACAATCGCAGAACAGGCCGCCACCGAGCTGGGCTTGAAGGTCGTTGTCATCGACCGCCGCCACCACATCGGCGGCAATGCCTACAGCGAGAAGGAGGAGCAGACCGGGATCGAGGTGCACCGGTATGGGGCACACCTTTTCCATACCTCCAACGACCGCGTCTGGGAGTATGTCAACCGCTTCACCACGTTCACGAACTATGTGCACAAGGTGTACGGCGTGCACAAGGGCGAGGTCTACTCGCTGCCGATCAACCTGGCGACCATCAACCAGTTCTTCCGCGCCAACCTGACCCCGGGCCAGGCCCAGGACCTGATCAAGGAACAGGCCGGCGAACTGGCGGGCACGGATCCGCAGAACCTGAACGACAAGGGCATTCAGCTCATCGGCCGCCCGCTTTACGAGGCGTTCATCAAGGATTACACCGGCAAGCAGTGGCAGACGGACCCCAAGGACCTGCCCGCCGGCATCATCTCGCGGCTTCCGGTGCGCTACAACTACGACAACCGTTACTTCAATGACAAGTACGAGGGGTTGCCGACGAACGGCTACACCGCGTGGATCGAGAAGATGGCCGAGCACCCGAACATCGAGGTCCGGCTGAACACTGACTTCTTCGATGACTCGCACGAGTACAGCAAGGACAAGGTCGTCGGCAACATCCCGGTGGTCTACACCGGCCCGGTGGACCGCTACTTCGACTACGCCGAGGGCGACCTCTCCTGGCGCACCATTGACTTCGAAGAAGAAGTGCTCGATGTCGGAGACTTCCAGGGCACCTCGGTGGTCAATTACAACGACGCCGAGGTCGCCTACACGCGCATCATTGAGCCCCGCCACTTCCACCCTGAGCGGGACTACCAGACGGAAAAGACCGTCATCATGCGGGAGTTCTCCCGGGCTGCCGAGAAGGGCGACGAGCCTTACTACCCGATCAACACCCCCACGGACCGCGAACGGCTGCTGAAGTACCGCGACCTCGCCGCGGCGGAGCGCGACGTCCTCTTTGGTGGCCGCCTCGGGACCTACAAGTACCTCGACATGCACATGGCCATCGGCTCCGCGCTGACGATGTTCGAAAACAAGATCCGCCCGCACTTCGAAGCCGGCGCGAAGATTGAAAGCGGGGGAGTGGACGCATGATGGTCTCTGAAGAGTCATCCTCTTGGAGTGCTCTTCAGAGGGTGATCCTCCCGTCCGCAGACCAGACGGACACCATTCCGCTCTACGTGGATGCCGGTCCCGCCAGCGGCATTCGGCTGCGGGAGAATGACGAACTGGCCCGCACCCCGAAGCTGCCCGAAGACAAGCTGCAGATGTTCAGCTCCGGAAGCCGGCAGGCGCGTTTTGAGGATCTGCTCTCGCGGCAATCCATGCGCATTAGGTCGGGGGAGCAAATCTCCTTCGGTACCTACTTTAACGCCTTTCCCGCCAGCTATTGGCGGCGGTGGACGTCGGTCCGGGACATCCGCCTCGTGGTGCGGACCGCAGGCACCGGTGCCGTAACCGTGTACAAGTCCAACGCGCGGGGTTCGGTGCAGCGGGTCGACGGCCGGCACGTGGACGGGGAAACGACGTCGGTCTTTGAGCTAACGCTCAAGCCGTTCGGTGACGGCGGCTGGTATTGGTTCGATCTTGCCGCCAGTTCCACTGACCTGGTCCTGCAGAGCGCCCAGTGGGAGACGGAGGCAGCCGCACCCAAGCGGGGGCAGGTGACGCTGGAAATCACGACGATGAACAAGCCGGACTTCTGCCTGAACAACGCCCGGATCCTGGCGGAGAACCCGGACGCCCTTGCCAACGTGAAGGAAATCCTGATCGTTGACCAGGGCACCCAGAAGGTGGAAGACCAAGACGGTTTCGCCGAGGTCGAAGCGGCACTCGGCGGCAAGCTGCGGATCATCAACCAGGCAAATCTGGGTGGATCCGGCGGCTTTGCCCGCGGCATGTACGAGGCAGTCGAAAACGGCAGCGAGTATGTCCTGCTGCTTGACGACGACATAGTGGTGGAGCCGGAGAGCATCAGCCGGCTACTGACTTTTGCCGACCGGTGCCGCACGCCGACAATCATCGGCGGCCACATGTTCGACCTGTACAACCGGAGCGTTCTGCACACCTTCGGCGAGGTCGTCGATCCCTTCCGCATTGTTCCGGCACAGCCGCACGCAGACATGGAACTGCGGCACGATTTCAGCGTGGCCAACCTGAGGCAGACCCCGTGGCTGCACCGCCGGGTGGATGTTGACTACAACGGCTGGTGGATGTGCCTGATCCCGACGCAGGTGATCAAGGAAATCGGGCTTTCCCTGCCGCTTTTTATCAAGTGGGACGACGCCGAATACGGCCTCCGCGCCCGGGAAGCCGGATTCTCCACGGTGTCCCTTCCCGGAGCGGCCGTCTGGCACGTGTCCTGGATGGACAAGGACGACATGGTGGGCTGGCAGGCCTACTTCCACGAACGTAACCGGCTGATTACCACCTTGATCCACAGCCCCTACCCGAAGGGCGGCCGCGTCCTGCGCGAGTCTGTCCAGGCGGACGTGAAACACCTCGTGTCGATGCAGTACTTTACCGAGCACGGACGCCTGGAGGCGCTCAAGGACATCTTCAAAGGCCCTGCCGAGCTTCACCCCGTGCTGGCGTCGAAACTTCCGCAGATCAACGCTGCGAAGTCCGGCTACACCGACGCACAATTGAAGGAAAACGTCGATGACTTTCCGGCACCGAAGCTGGGCCGCGGTCCCATCGGGGGCGCCTTGATCGGCATGCCGCCCAAAAAGGACCTCGTCCAATGGGGCATCAAGACGGTCTCAAGGCAGCTCGTGAAGAGCCCCGCGCCGGAGAGCGCGGAGCGTCCGCAGGGCTTCCTGGCCCACCGGGACAACCGTTGGTTCCGGCTCGCCCACTACGACAGCGTGATTGTTTCCAACGCTGAAGGGACCGGCGCTTCCTGGTATAAGCGGGATCCGAAAAAGCTGAAATCGATGCTGGCCGAGGCCAGCCGCCTGCACCTTCGCCTGTACCGCGACTGGGATAAATTGGCGGAGCAGTACCGCGCTGCCATCCCGGAGATTACGTCTGTTGCCGCATGGAAGAAATCGTTCGGGCTCGACGGCAAGGACGTCAGCTAGATGGCCGGAGAAGTGGACGGCTTCGTCAAGCCGGGAAGCGGCCGTGGGCTGCTGGATGTGTACCGCGACCGGTTCCTGCTGAAGCTGTTGGTGCGTAAGGAAATCAAGATCCGCTACCGCGGGTCGGTGCTTGGCTTGCTGTGGTCCTATGTGAAACCACTCATGCAGTTCCTGATTTACTTCATCGCACTGGGCATCTTCCTCAATCTCGAACGCGGCACCCCCAACTACGCGATCTATCTTTTCGCGGGCATCGTCCTGGTGAACTTCTTTACGGAGTCCCTGTCCAACTCCACCCGTTCCATCGTCGACAACCGCGACCTGATCAGGAAGATCTACCTGCCGCGGGAGCTTTTTCCCGTGGCGACGGTGTGGGTCTCCGCCGCGCATTTCCTGCCGCAGTTGATCGTTCTGATCGCGGCCTGCCTTCTGGTCGGATGGACTCCGTCGATCGTGCAACTGGCAGCCGTGGTGTTGATCTTCCTCATGGTGTCCGTGCTCGCCACGGGACTGGGTTTGATGTTCGGCGCCGTCAACGTGTATTTCCGCGATTCCGAGAACATCGTTGACATGATCGTCATGGTTGTCACCTGGGCGTCGCCGGTGCTGTACGTCTGGTCGATGGTGGAACGCGTAATGGGCCCCTGGTATTGGCTGTACCAATTGAACCCCATGACCACCGCCGTGGAGATTTTCCACTGGGCTTTCTGGGAGCCGACGCTGAAAGCGGACCAGGTTGTTGTTTCCGGGACGCTCCCGCCCGATCTCTTCGGCGTGTGGCTCCCGGTTTCCATCGTCACCACGCTCGTCGTGCTCTTCCTCGGCCAGCTGACGTTCCGCCGGCTTTCCGTCCACTTTGCCCAGGAGCTCTGAGATGACTTCGCTCGGACACGTCGCCATCAGTTGTGTTGGCGTGCGGAAGCAGTTTGTTTTGCGTCATACCCGCTCTATGAAGGAGGCGTTGGTGTGGCTGATGAAGGGCCGCAAGGGCGACCTGTCCAAGAAATTCCTGGCTTTGGACGACGTGTCGCTTGAAGTCAGGAAAGGTGAAACGGTCGCGCTCCTGGGGCTGAACGGCTCCGGCAAGTCCACCCTCCTGAAGTTGATTTCGGGGGTGCTGCAGCCCGACGGCGGCACGGTGCGGACGCGGGGGCGCGTTGCCGGCCTGATCGAGGTCGGTGCTGGCTTCCACCACGACCTCAGCGGCCGGGACAACGTCTACCTCAATGGCGCCATCCTCGGGATGTCCGAAAAGCAGATTGACGAGATGTTCGATTCGATCGTGGAGTTCTCGGAGATCGGTGAATTCATCGACACCGAGGTGAAGTTCTACTCGTCCGGCATGTATTTGCGCTTGGCGTTCTCCATTGCTGTCCATACCGACCCGGAAGTGTTCCTGATCGACGAGATCCTGGCGGTGGGTGACGAACCGTTCCAGCGCAAGTGCATTGCCAAGATCAAGGAACTGGCGGACAAGGGCAAAACTCTTTTTGTCGTGAGCCACGACCTCGACCTGGTCGCGACGATTTGTGAACGCGGCGTCCTGCTCGAGCACGGCCAGGTGGTAATGGACGGTGAAGTCCACGCCGTGGTGGAAGAACTGCGGGAGCGTTCCGCAAAGCTGAGTTAGCGGTCCTCGCCGTTTCCCCCGGTAGCGCCCCGCTGGTAGAGCTCTGTGCAAATCACCGTGCAAATCACCGTGCAAAGAATAAGGAGTCCTAACGAGTGCAGTGGTCTGATGCTGTGCCTGCGATCTTGGCGGCGCTGTCCGTGCTTATGGCGCCGGGGCTACTTCTGGCGTGGGCCACGGGGGTCCGTGGTTTCGCCTTGGTGGCGCTGGCCCCGGTCTTTTCCGTCTCGCTCATTGCCGTGGCGGCCGTCGCCTGCCCGTTTGTGGGCCTTGCCTGGTCCCTGGTGCCGGTCGTGGTTCTCGCGGCGGTCGCTTCTGCGGTTGCATTCCTCCTGCGCCGGCGCACGCCGGCGACGTGGCATCCGCAGCGGTCCTTGGACGCCCGCTTCGGCTTCGCCATGCTCGGAACACTGCTCGCGGCTGGCATCATCGGCACCCGGCTCATCTATGCCTTTGGATCGCCCGACAGTATTTCGCAGACCTACGACAACATCTTTCACCTCAATGCTATCCAGTACATCCTTCACACCGGCCAGGCGTCCTCGTTCACGGTGGGCGGCATGACGGGCATCCCGTTCTACCCGGCAGGATGGCACGCCGTCGTGTCATTGACAGCCCAACTGTCAGGGAGCGGCATTCCCGTCGCGGTGAATACCACCAACCTTGTCGTCGGTGCCCTCGTCTGGCCAGTGGGGTGCATCTACCTCTGCCAGCAGGTTCTCGGACAATCACGGATGTCAGCGCTCCTGGCCGGCGTACTGTCCGCCGGGTTCGGCACTTTCCCGCTCATGATGGTCGACTTCGGTGTGCTTTACCCCAACCTGCTGTCGATTTCCCTGCTGCCCGGTGTCCTTGCACTGGGCGTCCAGTTGCTTCACCTCTCTGCCGTCCCTGACGTCCCGCCGTTCATGCGCTACCTGTCCGTTGTGGTCGCCATTCCTGGCCTGGCGCTGGCTCACCCCAGCACGCTGATGGCTTTTCTGGCGTTTATCAGCCCGGCTGTCCTCTTCGCGTTCATCAGGTCCTGGCGCAAGTGGCGTCGGAACTGGCCTGAGTCGAGAGCCAGGGCGTTTGCCTGGTCCGGCGGGCTGGCGGCGGGCACAATCGTGGTCGTTCTGGCCTGGCAGGCAGTGCGCCCCATTGCGGAGGCTGCCTTCTGGCCGCCGATTCATTCGCCGCTGGGTTCCCTCTGGGAGTTGGCGACAAACTCCGAAATGAACCGGCCCCCGGCGATCACCGTCTCCCTCCTCATGGTCGTCGGCCTTGTCGTGATGGCGCGGCGCCGCCACTTGTGGTGGGTGCTGGGACTCTTCGGTATGGCATGCGCCCTCTTCCTCGTCGTCTCATCGTTCCGGCCGGGACGACTTAGGGATTTCGTAACAGCCATCTGGTACAACGACAGCTACCGCCTCGCGGCATTGGTGCCCACGGCCGCCGTCCTGGTGGCGACGTTCGGCGCGGTCTGGCTCGTCGGCTTGCTCCGGCGCCAGCTGGACCGGTGGGTATCGCGGCCGCAGGGTCGTCGCGCCCGTGGCGGGAGCCCGCTCGGCGCTGCCCCTGCGGCAGGCTTCGGAGCGCTGGCGGTTGTGGTCACGGCCGTGCTGACCCAGCTTGGAGGCGTGCAGTACGCTGCGGACAAGGCCCACGGCAGTTACCAGCTGACCGCCGATTCGCAGCTCATCACTCGCGACGAAATGGCGGTGCTGCGGGACATGCAGTCCCTGGTTCCCAAGGACGCCGTCGTTGCCGCCAACGCCTGGAATGGAAGCGCCCTTGCCTATGCCCTCGCCGACCGTCGCACGATTCAGTTGCACGTGTTGAGCAGTAATTTCACCCTCAATGACAAAATAGTGCTTGACAGCCTTCGGGAAGCCAAAACAAATCCTACGGTCTGCCCGGCGGTGCGGGCGCTGAACGTCAGTTATGTGCTGGACTTTGGCGGGCAGGAGATCAACGGTGGCTCCCACCCCGCGCCGGGCCTCGACAATCTCGAGGGGAGCGGTGTGGCAACCCTGCTTTCCCGGCATGGAAATGCCAAGCTCTTTAAATTCAACGGATGCGGCTAGTCCTCGTCCGTTCTGTCCCGGACCGGCGGCGGGACCGGACTCGGTAAACTATAGGTCGACCCGGACCCGCAGATCCGGAGCCGACCGGTTATCAGCATGACTCAACCAGATTGGAATGTATAGCAATGGCAGAATCCGAAGACGGCAGCGGACGGCTGGCCGGGCGACGGCAATTTCTGGCGGGGCTGGTTGCACTTCCTCTGGGTCTGGCGGGTTGCCAGGCCGTCAGCTCCGAGTCGGCGACGCCCTCGACTACAGCCGAGCCGAAGGCGTACCCGCTGTCCGTGAAGCACGCCTTCGGAACGACCGTGATCAATCGGGAGCCCCGGCGGATCGCGACACTCGGTCCCGGCAGCAACGATATCTGCGTCGCCCTGGGCGTAGCGCCGGCAGCCATGCCGCTATCGGCAGCCCAGCCCAATGGGTCAACCCCGTGGTTCGACTTTGCTTTCCTCCCCTTCGGTCTGGAATCGCCGTTGCTGCTGGACGAGGCGAAAGGATTGCCGCTTGATGAGCTAAAGGGAATGGGACCTGACCTGATCCTCGCAGTCCACTCAAGCCTGTCGCGCAGCGATTACGACGAACTGTCGAAGATCGCTCCCGTGGTTGCCTACCCCGACGGCCCCTTGGCCACCGACTGGCGCACGTCCCTGGCCCTGGTCGGCCAGGCCTTGGCCCGCCGCAACGAGGCTGCGAAGGTCCTGACGGACACAGAGAACAGCATCCGTGCGGGCCTCGGAAATTATCCCGACCTCGCTGGAACGGAGTTTCTGGTTGCGAAAGTCAGGTCCGCCCTGGGCGCCGACTTCGAGGTGTATGGCGAGAATTCCAATCCGGTCAGGATCCTAAAAGATTTCGGACTGAAACCCGCCGCATCGCTCGCCAGCGTTAAGCAGGCGGCCCGCCCGGTGAGTCCCGCATCCGGCGGCCCCGATGTGTACGCCTGGCCCCAGGAGAAGGCCGCCGAGCTTGCCAGCGATATCGCTGTCTTTTCGGTGAAACGGGAAGAAACCTCGGTCCTCAAGAGCGCCGGCACTCTCAATGCTGTCCCGGCCCACCGGGCCGGCAACTTCGTCCTCGCAGATTCTGCAGGCAACGGATTGGCACTGGATACCGCGTCGTGCCTGTCCGTGAAGTGGCTGTCCCGTACGATGCTGCCAGAACTGGCCCGGGCTGCCTACGGCGCCAAACACAGCGGATAGGTCGGCACCACATGCCGGCAAGCCTGCACTCAGCGCCGTCCCAGAGCGACGTCGGGTTCGACTAAACCATAATTGACGAGGAGTACGCGTGGCCGATCAGGTCCTCATCACCAGGGCAGCTCGGCGCCAGGCAGAACCCGTCAACGCGACGCGAAAAGACATCCAGGCCCTGCGCGCCCTGGCCGTCGGGCTCGTGGTGCTCAATCACCTGTGGCCGCAGCGGCTGACCGGCGGCTACGTCGGCGTGGATGTTTTCTTCGTCATCTCTGGCTACCTCATTTCAAAACACCTGCTCGGCGAGCTGGAGCGTACAGGGCGGATCAAACTCGGGCAGTTCTATGCGCGACGGATTACGCGGCTGCTGCCTGCCGCGACCGTCGTAGCTGTTGTTTCCTTGGGCGCGGCGTGGGCGCTGCTGCCGTTCTCCCGTTGGTCCGCAGTCGCTCAAGAGACCATGGCCTCGGTGCTGTACTTCGAGAACTGGTTGCTGGCCGGAAAATCTGTGGACTATTCAGCGCACAACGACGCAGCATCCACCGTGCAGCACTACTGGTCTCTCTCGGTCGAGGAGCAGTTCTACCTTGTCTGGCCCCTGCTCCTCCTTGGCCTGTTCGCCGCCGCCGCCAGGTTCCGCACCCCCCGGAGGGCCGTTCTGGCCGCCGGCGTCGTAGCTGTCAGCGTGCTGGCCTTCGCCTTTTGCGTCTGGTTCACCCACGCCAACAAGAGCCAGGCCTATTTCGTCACGCCCGCCCGGGTCTGGGAGTTCGGTGCCGGCGCCTTGGTGGCGATCGGCGGTGCCCATGTGTTGGCCGCGATCCGCCTGCGGCTTCCAGCGGCGCACTTGGTGATCTCCGGCGTTGCCCAATGGCTTGGCTACGGCCTGATCGGCTGTTCCGCACTGCTGTACAACGAGCAGACATTCTTCCCCGGGACGGCCGCCGTGGTGCCTGTCATCGGAACCCTCCTGGTCATTGCTTCCGGGCCGACCGGGCCGCGATGGTCGCCTAACCGTTTGCTTGCCGTCAAACCCGTCCAATTTGCCGGGGACGTGTCGTATTCCCTCTACTTGTGGCACTGGCCGATCATCGTCCTGGCGCCCGCCCTCCTCAGCCGATCGCTGGGTACGCCGGAAGAATTCGTTATCCTGGCGCTGGCGCTTGGGCTTTCCTACGTCTCCAAAAAGCTGATCGAGGATCCGGCCCGTACCAAGCTCATGCGGGGAGCCAAACCGTTGCGGGTGGTAGCCGCCATGGTAGCGGCAGTCGCTGTGGTGTGCGCGCTGTGCGGTGGCCTGTTGCTGGGCGTTGGCTTGGCACAGGACGCCGAAACAGCCAAGCTGCAAGGCCTGTCCGGGCAACCCTGCTACGGGGCGCGGAGCCTGGATTCGCGGAATAACTGCCCGGATCCCTTCGGTGCCGCCCAGGTCGCGAACGTGGGCGCCAACGAAGCCCCTTGGTTCGACGCGCCCGAATGCAGCCCCTCGACGGATCCCATCGTCGTGCAACAACGGGCACTCCTGACCGAGTGTGATTTCACCGGCGGAACGAAACCTGTCGAGACGGTCTGGCTGGTCGGTGATTCGCACGCCGAACAGTGGAAGACCGCCATTTATGAGCTCGCACGACTTCATAAATGGAAGGTGAAGGAGACCCTGCTGGGCGGCTGTCCGTTTATTGATGCGAAACGGGTTGCGTTCATGGGGAAGGCGAGCACCGAGCCGCAGGTGCAGGAGCGGTGCCTGGAATGGGGCAGGAAGCTGACCGAGCGCATCGTAGGGGAAAAGCCGGACATGGTATTCGTGGCGACGTTTGGGGCCGGCGAGACCGTAGACGACGGTACGGGCCGACCCCAGATGGAACAGTACAAGGACGGCGTGACCAAGCGCTTTGCCGCATGGGCCCACTCCGGTCCGCAGGTCTACGTGCTTCGGGACACTCCACTCACGTTGCACCACAGCAGCCCGGACTGTGTCGCACTTAACCAGCAGACGCCGATGGCATGCGCCAATCCCCGCGCCGACGCCTTGGTGCCGGACCCGGTCGCGGCCGCAGCCCGCGGGATGGGCAACCCCGCCGTCAAGGTGATCGATCTGTCCGATCAGTTCTGTAATGACCAGACGTGCCATGCAGTGATCGGGGGACTGCAGGTCTACTACGACACCGACCACGCATCACGGAGCTACATGCATTCGCTCGTGCCCGTGCTGGCTCAGAGGTTCAATCAGGCCCGTCAGTAGGGGATAGGCCGGCTGGGTCGGAAACCTGGCGCGATGCTCCGGCGTACGCACTGCGCCGCCCCGTCCTCTGCCGTTCAGCGACGTAGCCTGCATCCGGCACCGGTGACGGCTCGCCGCCGTCGGGCACACTCACCGGCACCGCCTCGCCACCGTCGGGCGGGCTCACCGGCACCGGGCGTTCTCCTCTGACGCGGCCGGCCAATGCCGCGACGGTCAGGGAAGCGAGGAGGATGAAGAAGGGCAGGTACATGTACAGGTACCGGGAGCGACCTTCGAAGAAAAGCAGGAACAGCACCAGCGCGAACAGCGAGAGGCGCATGACCACCGCTGCCGGCTGGTGAAGGGAACGTCCGCGCAGCAGCAGGGGGGCGGACACCAGCAGCAGGGTGGCGAACCAGAAGGACTGCCAGAACGCCCGCAGGAAGGCGAAGTGCGGCCCTTCATAGTAGAAGTAGCCCTGAATCGCCCGGCTAACGGGGTCATCAGCGAGCAGTTCGACGGGCTTCCGGGCCATGCCCTCACCCCAGTTGAAGAACGTGCCGTCGCCGAGAATGGTCTTTCCTTTGACATTCAAAAAGTCCAGGTACCCCCAGGGGCCCATTCTTGATACCCGGTCCACGTACACATCGATCCCGTTTTGGAAGCGGTCCTGAACGGAGTCGATCGCCTTGGTCTCCGTGACGTCGGGACCATGGAAACCGCCGAGGCCGGTTGAACCCATTTTCAGGAAGTGCGTCACGGGGAACTCTTTGTCGTTGTTGGCCAGATCGAAACTCATGGCGGGACTGGCTGCAACCGCGGTCTTGATGGCGACGTTGCCCGCCACGAAAACGCCCATTGCCAGCGCCACGCAGACCGCGGCGGCTGCCAGGCGCCGCCAATTGCGCTGCGGGGAACCCTGGGCGAAGAGGACGGCGAGAGCGGAGGCAACGAGAACGAACACGATGGTCGGCTTGATGTAGAAGCCCACAGCCGCCACCAGGCCCATCGCTCCCCAGAGGACCAAAGAGAGGGGCGGTCTTTTCACCTGCTGGCTGAGCAGGAACAGATAAAGCAACAGGATCGGGAAGACCATACCCAGGGTGTCCGAGTAAGGCACGGCGACCCATGGGCTCAAGGCGATGTACACACCGCAGGGAAGCAACGCGAACATCGCAGTCGCGGTGCCGGCGATCTTGCGGGCCACGATAACGACCAGCAGGACCGCGGCGGTCAGGACGACGGCATTCAGCGCGATCGCACCGAGGAACAGATCCGCGGCCCCGAACTGCTGGAGCAGGGAGAGATACCCGGCCAGGACCAAAGTCAGCATGATGTTGTTTGGATACATCGCGTAGTAGTCGCTGTCGATGGTACGGAGGGAGCCTGTTGCCAGACCTGCGGCGTTGCTGTAGATCGTGCCGGCGTCCCAGTCGGGGATGACCCGAACCGCGGTGCCTACCAGGAACTCCACGGTAAAGAAGCAGCCCAGCACGACGCCGGCGCCCAGGAATTGGGACCATTTGGGCAGCCCGTCGAACCAGGCTGCGGCCAGAACGCAGAACCGATACACCGACGGCACGGCTGCCAGGATGACGAAGACTGCAAGGGTCACGGGTCCCAGCGGAAACCCCCAAAGGAGGATCACCGGGCTGACCATACTGCCCAGCAGGAACCACGCAACGAGCCCGCAAAACGCGAGCTGCGCCGTCCGCAGCAGCCACCCGTGCGGCAGGTGGCCCGGGACCTGCCGGGTAAACACCTGGGTCCAGAAAAAGCGCAGATACGCATAATCGCCGACCAAGACGCCGACGGCGGCGACCGACAACAAGCGAAAGGCTCCGTTGGGTACCACATGGGGGGCAAGGAACCATGCGGCTGCCGCCAGAACAACGGCGGTTCCCAGCCGTAGCCAGCCGCGCGGCCCCCGGGGCGGCGCGGAGCGGCGCCCCGGGCTATCCAACGGAGCCGCCGCGGTCTGCACGGAAAACCCACAGACGCATCATCAAAAAGGTGCAAAGGGCCACGCATCCGGTCGCGAAGAACTGGACCGGAATCTGGGGGAGGCCGAGGTTACTGACGAAGATCCAGAGCAGCCCGAAGTTCACCCCGTAGCCTACGAGGTTCGCCACGGCGAATTTCACCAGGGTGGGGGCGAGGCTGCCGCGGTGGCCGAACGTCCATTTTCTGTTTCCGACAAAGCTGATGATCATCCCGATGCCGTAAGCCACCGTCATGGCGGGGATTGCCGCCATTCCAAGCAGTGACAACACCACGAAAATTCCGTAGCCCGCCAGGTTGTTCAGGAGCCCGATCATGATAAATCTGGCCAGCTTGTGCTTCGCGAGCCGTTTCGCCAGGGGAACGGCGGCGGGCGCACTCGTCGTGCTCAACGTTCGATTCGCTGGGTAGCAGGGTCATTGGCGTAGACATTCCGGACGCCGTAGAGGGGCCTGTTCTGGACCTGCTTGTAGATCCGGCCGACATAGCCGCCAAGGATGCCGAGCATGATCAGCTGCAGGCCGCCCATGAACAGCACCGCGATGACTATGAAGGTCCAGCCCTGGATCACGGCGCCGGGGACGAAGAGCTTCATGTACAGCGCGTACAGCACCCCGACGACACTCAGGCCGGCGGCAGCGAAACCGATGCGGGCGATCACCGTCAGGGGGAAGGTCGAAAACCCCAGGATGCCGTCGGCTGCGAGCTTCACCATCTTGCTGAACGGATAGCCCGTGACTCCGGCGAAGCGTTCGTCGCGATCGAACTGCACCGCCACCTGTTTGAAGCCGACGTAGCTGACCATGCCGCGCAGGAACCGGTCATGTTCGCGGAACTTCTTGATTTCATCCACGACCCGCCGGTCGAGCAGCCTAAAATCTCCAGTGTTCGGCGGGATGTCGATTTCGGAGACCTTCTGAAGCACTTTGTAGAAGACTGCCGCGGTGACCTTCTTGAATGCTGTGTCCTGGCGGGTGCGACGCTGGGCATAAACGACGTCGTAACCCGCTTCCCACTGTTCAAGCAGGTCCCGGCTGACGGCCGGGGGGTCCTGCAGGTCGCTGTCCATGATGATGACGGCGTCACCGGCTGCGGCGTCGAGGCCGGCGGTCACCGCCAGCTGGTGTCCGTAGTTCCGTGCGAAGTCGATCACGGTGACCCGGTCGTCGTGTTCCCGGAGTTCCATGAGGAGGGCCAGCGAACGGTCGGTGCTGCCGTCGTTCACGAACAACAGCTCGACGTCGTACGGCAACTCCGCGGTGACCTCGCAAACCCGCTCGTAAAGCAGCGGGATATTTCCCGATTCGTTGTAGATGGGAAAAACGAAGGAAACGTTTGTTCCGCGCACGGCAGGGACCCCCAGGGCTTTTCTCGTCGTATCCGGGCGCTGGCGTGACCCGCCGCCTTCACACCGGGACGGCGGAAATATCGGATTTATGAGGCCATTCTACCGCTCGCGGCCGGTGGAGGCTGGCGTGCGCAGGTTGGACGCGCTAGCCGCAGGCGGTGACCCGATAGAGGTGCGCCTTTCCTTCGGTCTTGACCGCTTCCACTCCGGGGACAGCGACCTGGCCGAGGTCCCTCAAGCCGATAAAGGGCTCGTCGCCGGGAACTACCTCAAAATCCCCGAAGTCCAGGGCCCAGTACGCGTTCAGCTTCTTGATGATCGGGCAGACCTTGGTGTTGTAGGCCGCCTCGTCCCAGTGGTCCAGCAGGTACTGCTCGTCTGCGGTCCGGGTTCCGAAGATGTGGGGCGCCAGCGTCTTGCGGTCTGAAACCGCGTAAACCAGGGACCCGCCGGTTCGGGGGTTGGCCACCACTACGTCCGATGCCGGCACGAGGCCGGGTACCTCGGCGAGCAGCGCGGTCTCGTCGGTGGTCAGGAGGTACGAGTTTGGCGTGGTCTGGAAAATTGTATTGAGCCGTTGCTGCACGTTGGACAACGTGCCGCCCTGGGCAGCTGCCCCGAGGACGAGGACGAGGGCGACCGACGCGGCGACCCCGGTCACGGCCGGCAGCCGGGCCGCTACCGGGCGCACGGCCGGTGCCAGCTTGCCGGGATTGGTCCGCCCGTTGAGCACGAGGTAGTCGCACAGCGCCCGGACCCGCCACGTCAGCCACTGTGCGCCCATCACGGCGACCGGCAACGTCACAACGGGAAGCAGAGCTGCCAGCCGGAAGCTGTCGTTGTACCAGACTCCTGTCCAGAAGGTGCGGAAGTCCCCGGGCGTCCACGCTGAAACGATGACGTAAAGCGCACCGCCCACGGCATACATTCCGAGGACCCACCAGTATTGCCCGAGCCGACGGGCTACGACATAGGTGCCGATGACGGTCAGGGCAAGCAAGACCCAGGCCGCGGTGGTGCCCATGGGAGCGCTTGCCAGAATTTCCCCAAGGGCCCGAGCGTTGGACTGGAAAGGCGTCCACGGCGCGGCCGCCAGGCTGGGCCGCGCAAGCGACCAGACGATCAGGCCGAAAGCTATATAGGCAGCGGTTGCCGCGGTCCAGAGCAGCAGGGCTCGCCCGGTTTCCTTGCCGCGCCGGTAGCGCCGCCATGAAAGGATCAGCCGGGCCACCACCGGCGGGGTGCTGAATCCGATGAGGGCCACGAGGGCGCTGGGGTGTGCCAGCGCCAGGCCGGGGCCGACAAGTGCCAGCGCGATCAGCGGCGCCCAGAATGATGACGGCCGGCAACGGGCCAGGCCCAGCACTTCAATCACCAGGCCCAGGGCGACCGGCAGCAGCGCAATGGCGGCGTGGTTCGGGTACAGCACGCCGAAGGCAACCATGAGGTAGGGAAAGGAACTGAAGCCGGCGGACAGGACACCGGCACTGAGGATGGCCAGGGCCTGGTTACCGACGATCCGGGTGACGAGGAAAATGCACGACAAGGGCCAGATAATGGCGCCGATGACGATGGTTCCGACGTTGACGACTTCCATTACCGAGGAACCGCCGAACATGAAGACCAGAGCCATGAGATCGTGCATTGCAGCCGGATAGAAGCCCGTGGAGGCGTCGGTCAGGTTGCCCAGCGTCAGCGACGACCCGTTCTGCATATTTGCGATGTGACGGATGGCGTTGAGGTGGTAAACGTTGTCGAAAGTCTGGGAGAGGCTGTCTGGCCGGCCAAAGCCGCGAACATACCGGTAAGTCACAATTGCCGCCGGAATTGCGACCGAGGCGATCACCAGCACCGGCCAGAGTTTTTGCCGGGAGGCTGCCAGCGGCACGACTCCATTGGCGCCGAGCACGCCGCGTTGACCAGCCGGCAATTCGCTGGTCCGACGGCGAAGCCACATGGTTCGGGCAACAAACGCCACCAGGGTGGCGGCGGCCGCGGAGACCAGGTAGGTGACCGGGTTGAACGGAACGTGTATTCTCTCCAGAACGATGGCCAGAACGGAGGCCAGGGAAAAGGACACCGGAGCGGCGAGGCAGACGAGGTTAAGCCGGCGAACTCCCCCGGCGGCCAGGATGGCCAGGCCCGGAACGAAAAAGACGAGAATCGATCCCGCGAGCGTTGGGCCGGTTTGCCACCAGGTCATGAATAAGTTCTCCTCAGAATGCCAATCGAACGCTTCAAGTATGCCTTGCCTCCGGGTGGAAGCGCCCTTCGGCGCCCCCGAGCAGAGGGTTTTCCCTGCACCAGCCCGGCAGTTGACGTTGATATAGTTGAGCATCATGGGCAACTCAACGACTTCCGGCGTGCTGATAATCATGCCAGCTTGGAACGAAGCCGAAGCGATCGGAGACACCGTCCGCGAAGTCTTGCGCACGGTGCATCACGACGTACTGGTTGTCGACGACGGCTCCAAAGACAACACCGCCCACGTAGCGCATCAGGCCGGGGCGACCGTCATCAAGCTGCCGTTCAACCTCGGCGTCGGTGGCGCCATGCGCACTGGATTCAAGTACGCCATCCGCCACGGCTACAAGGCCGCGATTCAGGTTGACTCCGACGGCCAGCACGACCCTCTCGACATCGACAGGGTGCTGGCCGGCCTTGAGGTCGCCGACATCTCCATCGGCGCGCGCTTTGCCGGGCGCGGCAGCTACGACGCCAAGGGGCCCCGGCGCTGGGCGATGTCGGTGCTTGCCAAGGTGATTTCCCGGGTTGCCCACACCGAACTGACGGATGTGACCTCCGGCTTCCGGGCCGCGAACGAACGCGCGCTGCGCCAGTACATCGATCACTTTCCCGCCGAATACCTCGGCGACACCATCGATTCACTGGTGGTGGCCATCAAGTCCGGATGCCGCGTCACGCAGGTGCCGGTCGAAATGAAGGTCCGCCAGGCCGGCACTCCCAGTACAGGCCCGCTGAAGTCGGCCATTTACCTGGCCCGCTCCGGTCTCGTCCTATGCTTCGCGCTTGCACGGCGTAAGACGCCGGCCCCCGATTCCGTCCACACGCCCGAGTTGGGTGCCATAGCAGGCGAAGGCAGTATCTGATCATGAGCGTTGCGTCTTCTCTGGTTATTGCCATTGTGATGGTTCTGGTCGTTCTGCAAATGCTGCGGCGCGGCAAACTCCGGGAAAAGTACACCGTCCTGTGGCTCGTCGTAGGCGGCCTCACCATCATTCTGGGTGCCTTCCCGCAGCTCCTGGACTGGGCCGCCTCCCTTGTCGGCATCCGTGTACCGGCCAACCTGCTGTTTGCCCTCGCCATCGTGCTGCTCGTGGGTGTCAGCTTGCATGTCTCTCGTGAATTGACCATCCTCGAAGACGAGACTCGGATCCTAGCCGAGGAGGTTGCGATACTCCGCGCCTCGGTAGAGTCGCTCCAATATGCCGCAGGATCGCCTGCTGCCGTGACCTCGACCGACGACCATACGGCCGTACCTGGCCAATCCACACGGAAAGAAACTAATGACCATTGATGTAATGCTGCCGTACTACGGCGACGTGGCCATGATGAAGGCGGCTGTCGATTCGATCCTTGCCCAAAAGGACCGTGATTTCCGGCTCACTATCGTCGACGACGGCTACCCCGACGAGTCCCTGCCGGCCTACTTCGCCTCGCTGACCGAACGCGACGACCGCGTCCGCCACCTGCGCAACGAAGTTAATCTGGGCGCCAACGGCAACTACCGCAAGTGCCTGGACCTGATCGAGCACGAATACACGGTCATCATGGGCGCTGACGACATCATGCTGCCGAATTACATCGAGACCATCCGCCGCGGTTTCCAGAACCCGGAGGTAGACATTGTGCAGCCCGGCGTCGAGGTCATCGATGAAGACGGCGTCGTCTACAACCCGCTCGGGGACAAGGTCAAAGATTTCCTGCGTCGACGCCTCGTCGGCGAGAGCGCCGAGGCGGTCGTCGCGGGGGAGCCCTTGGCCAAGAGCCTCATCACCGGCGACTGGCTCTATTTTCCCTCGGTGGCCTGGCGTTCGACTGCCATTAAGCAGCACAGCTTCCGCGAGCAGTACAACGTGGTCCAGGATCTTGCCCTCGCCATGGACATCATCATGGACGGCGGAAGGATGCTGGTTTCGGACACAGTCTGCTTCCAGTACCGCCGCCACCGCGAGTCCGACTCCTCCGTGCGGGCACTCGATGGCCGCCGTTTTGCCGAAGAGCGGGCCTTCTTCGATGAATGCGTCCGGGACTTCCGGAAACTTGGCTGGAACGACGCCGCCACTGCGGCACGGTTGCACATCTCGTCCAGGCTTCACGCAGTGACCCTGGCACCGAAGGTCATTGAAAAGCGCATGTGGCCGGGGCTCCGCAAGCTCGCCGCCCACGTCGTCCGACTCTAAAGAAACCGATGGTCGCCGAGCACACCACGAAGGTCAAAGGCAGCAGCGCCGGGTCCGGTTCGGCGATCCTCTACCTTGCAGGGTCCGTCCTGCAGGGCCTGGGCCTGTTGCTCATCCAGCCGTTCGCCATCCGGCTGCTCAGCGCCGTCGAATGGGGGCTCGTCTCCACTTCTGTCGTGGCAATCCAGGTGGTGGTGGTCCTCATCTCAGCAGGGCTGCCGCTGGCCATCACGCGGCTGTGGTTTGACCCCGACGACGGCCAGCGCCGGGCGACCGGCATGTACGGTTTCCTGGCCGGCGGCGCCGCTGTCCTGGGTATGCTCATGGCCGCCGTCGTTGCTGCCTTTACCCTGTTGACCGGCGGATCGGTGGCGTGGCCAGCGGTCATGGCCATGGTTTCCATCGGGCTTCTGGGAACTGTCCTGGGAGCCCAGGCGGTTCTCCGGGCGCAGAATCGTCCCATCGCTTTCGTGCTGTTGAGCCTCGTATCCTCGGTGGCCGCCAACCTGGCGGGACTCGCGGCGATTTTGTTGACGACGGCGACCGCCACCGCCTACCTCGTGGCGTATACCGCGGCGGTCGCCGCCGCTGCCGCGGTAGCAGTCCTGTTGGTCAGGCCGAAGGCGCCGTGGAAGGTGCCCCAGGTGATCAGGGAATCGGTGGCTATGGCCGTGCCCCTGCTGCCCCACACGGGGGCGCTCATGCTGCTGACCCAGGGCGCCGTGCTGCTGTTGGCCCTGTTGGCCGGCGCCGCGCCCGCAGGCCAGTACGGCGCCGTGCTGATTTTCGCGCTGGGCCCGCTGACCCTGCTGAACGCCCTGAACAACGCGTGGGCCACCCGCCTCATGGAGGCCACGGCCGCCAGGCTGCCGGTGCTGTTGCGGTCCGTGGCCGTCGAGGCCCTGCTGGCAGGGGCCGCGATCGGCATTCTTGCCTCGGCGGCCGCTACCGCCGGGGGGTTCATCCTCACCCAGGCACCCGAACAGCTTGGCCCGGTCGCGCGGGTGCTGCCGCTGGTCTCCGTCGGCTATGCATTGTTCCTGGTTGCTACGAACGTGGTTTACATCCTTCAGCGGACCTCCATCATGGCGTATGCCACGCCCTTGGTCCTGGTGCTGATGGGGGCCGCTGCGGTTCCCTTCGCCCTGCACGGGGACCTAATCGCGGTCGCAGCCATCCAGGCCGGCGGCTTCGTGCTCCTTGGAATCGCCTACTGGCTTGCGGTGAGGAAGTCCGCGCCGCAGGCCTGGCCCATTCGCCTGTTCCTTGTGCTGCTCGGTGTCCATCTTGCCGTTACGGTGGGTCTTGGCCTTCTCCCCGCCACTTTCCTCGCCGGCGTTGCAGAGATCACGGTCGTAGGCGTCATACTTGCCGGGCTGGCTTTCGTCAAGCTCAAGAGTCGAGCCGCCGCGGCCTAATGACTGCGTCTGGCGTCGTTCGGCAGTTGAAGGGCCGAGCACGGCAGGCGTAGTCCCCGGTGTTCGTCCACCCGTGCGGGCGACACTCCGGCCAGGCATCCCGGCCGCCTCCACTGCCCTCCGCCGGGCCCGCCTGCGGGCTCATCCGGGCGCATGCCGGGAACGGCCCATTTTCCCTGCCTGGACCAGTTCATTTTTTCTGCCCGGCCCGGCTGGAGCCGGCGCCCAAGAAAAGCCCCACCCGCTGCCGGCGATGAGCCAGCGTGAGCGGGTGGGGCTTCGTCCTGCCTAGGCCCCGGCGGAAAAGACGCCGGGTGGTGGGGTGGGGGTTAGTTGATGTAGGCGCCGCGGGTGGGGGTCCATGTGATTTTTCCGTTTTGGTAGGTCTGGGTGCAGTTGTCTGCGGTGGGGGTGCAGGTTTGGGGGCCGGTGGGGTAGCCGAGGCGGCCGGTTTCGTAGCCGTTGGCGGCCCAGAGGGATCGGATGGGGCCGGTGGGGCTGAGTTGTGCTCCGGTGGTGGGGGACCAGATGATGGCGCCGCCTTGGTAGTTCTGGTAGCAGCCGTTGTTGATGAGGCCGCAGGTGACGGGGGTGGTGGGGTAGGCGAGGGTGCCGGTTTCGTAGCGGGTGGCTGCCCAGGCGTTGCGGATGGGGCCGTTGGGGCTGAGTTGGGCTCCGGTGGTGGGGGACCAGATGATGGCGCCGCCTTGGAAGTTTTGGTAGCAGCCGCCGTTGACGAGGCCGCAGGTTTCGGGGCCGGTGGGGTAGGCGAGGGTGCCGTTTTCGGCGCCGCTGGTGCGGTAGAGGTTGCGGATCCCGCCGGGTCGGCTGAGTTGGGCGCCGGTGGCGGTGGTCCAGAGGATTTCGCCCTTTTGGTAGGCCTGGTAGCAGCCGGCGTCGCGGAGGCCGCAGATGATGGAGCTGGTGGGGTAGCCGAGCGGGCCGTTTTCGTAGCCGGAGGCTGCCCAGGCGGTGCGGAAAGTGCCGTTGAGGCTGAGTTGCGCTCCGGAGGCGGGGGACCAGATGATGGCACCGTTTTGGTAGAGCTGGTAGCAGCCGGCGTCGCGGAGGCCGCAGGTGACGGAGCCGGTGGGGTAGCCCAGGGGGCCGGATTCGAAACCGGATTTGGCCCAGGCGTCGCGGATGGGGCCGTTTTGGCTGGTTTGGGCGCCGGTGGCGGGGGAGTAGAGGATTGCTCCGGTTTGGAAGGCCTGGTAGCAGCCGTTGTTTTTGAGTCCGCAGATTTTGCCGCTGGTCGGGAAGCCGAGGGCGCTGTTTTCGGCGCCGGCTTGCCGGTAGGCGGTGCGGATGGGGCCTTCTTCGGAGAGTTGGGCGCCGGTGGCGGCGGAGTAGAGGATTTCTCCGTGTTGGAAGGCCTGGTAGCAGCCGCTGTTGCGGAGGACGCATACTTCTCGGCTGGTGGGGTAGGCGAGGGCGCTGTTTTCGGCGCCGGCCTGGCGGTAGGCGGTGCGGATCGCGCCGGGGGTGGAGGGCTGCGCGCCGGACGCGGCGGAGTAAAGGATTTCGCCGCGCTGGTAGGCCTGGTAGCAGCCGTTGTCGCGGATGCCGCAGATCACGGCGCTGGTGGGGTAGCCCAGGGCGCCGGATTCGTATCCGGTGCGTGCCCAGGCGTCCCGGACCGGGCCGTAGAGGCTGGGCTGCGCGCCGGTGTTCTTGGACCAGATCACTGCGCCGTTCTGGAACAGCTGGTAGCAGCCTCCGTCCTTCAACCCGCAGGTGATTTCCGAGGTCTTCGACCCCAACGCCGCCGTCGACGCTGCCATCGCCGCAATGGCCTTGCTGGCAGCAGCCGGAGTGGACTCGATGGTGACGCCGGCGGCGGTGTTGCTGATCCAGTCAATCGACACGCGGGTGCCGGCATAGGTGGTGAAGGTCTGGCCGGCCTGCCACGCGTGGTGATCGCTGTAATATCCGGCAAATTGCCTGGAATCGGGCATGAGAATCAGGGAGCCGGCGCCGATTTGCTGAACGATCTTGACGCCTCGGTTGCCGGAGACGGCGGTGGCGGTGTCGAAGCCCACGGGAAGCCGCAGTTCGAGGTAGTAGACCTCGCCGCTGACCGGGTCCGCGAACTTGACGGCCCGATTCTTCGCTGTGCCCGCCCACGCGGTCAGTGTGAAGCTCTGGCTGCCGCTTGCCTTGCCTACGTTGAGAACCTCGTCGCCCCGCCCGAAACCGCCGAAGTCCCAGAGCGTGGAACTGATGGTGGGCTGGCTGAGCTGCGATGCGCCCATCAGGTCCATGGTGTCGCCGTACTCGCGGATACTGCAGCTGCTGTCGGTGAATGTGCCATTGGCGTTCGTTCCGGTGTCCTGGGCTCCGCTTCCGCATTGAAGGCTGTTGGCGTGCATCAGACCCAGAACGTGGCCGAACTCGTGGGTCAGAACGCTCTTTGTTAGAGCTGCGGGCATGGGCATGAGAACCTTCCCGCTCGTTCCGTCGTAACTCCAGCCGGCCCCGTAAGCACCCGCGGACAGCGTGGGCGTCGATACGAAGACCACCAGGGCCCGGTAGGAGCCGGGTGACCACCCGAGTTCGTTGGTGATGGTGTTCATCATGTCGGAGTAGCTCTGCCGGGAAGAAGCGCTGCGGCTGTTGAATGTCTCAGTGCTGGCCACGCTCATGGACAGTCTGTTGTTGGACATGGTCCGCCAGTAGTTGCTCGTTGTCTGGACCGCAGCGATCGCACTGTCCATCGGAATGGCTGCCTTGACATCGGTCAGTTGGACGGTCACCAGTCGGACCTTGATGTCACCGGTCCGCGCTACCGAGTAGGCCTCAGTGCTGAGACCGGGCTTCCCCGCGCCCTTGCTCCCCTCGGCTGGCGGGGTCTCAAACCAGTGGGCCGACGTCGGCGTGCCACCGAGGTTTTCCGCAGCCGGCTGCGCCGGCGACGTCTGCTTCGAGGGCGGGGCAGCGGCAGTGGGCGCGGGAACCACCGGTGACGGTGTCACCGGCGACGCGGACGCCGTCGGCGTCGGCGTGGCCGTCTGTTGCATTTGCCGTTCCGCCGGAGCGGGCGCCGTACCGGCCTGGGCAGAGGGGACCGCACTTAGCGACGCCGCTGAAAGGAGCAGTGCAGAGACGACGGCTGCCATCATCCGTTTGGGGTTCATTGTTTCCTTCATGGAACGCGGTGCCTTGCGCAGTGCTGCGAGGCCCGCGGAAGAGACCGGGAAATGTTAGTAGCTTAAGGACTCCTGAACGGCTGGTTGGACCAGCCGGGCGGAATCTGCGGATTACCTAAGGCGACATGCAATCTTTTGCGCGAAAGCTGCGCCAGTCCTGCGGTACCCGCGCCGCCGGCCAGAGGGCCGCATTGCCCGGTGGTGGGGTGGGGGTTAGTTGATGTAGGCGCCGCGGGTGGGGGTCCATGTGATTTTTCCGTTTTGGTAGGTCTGGGTGCAGTTGTCTGCGGTGGGGGTGCAGGTTTGGGGGCCGGTGGGGTAGCCGAGGCGGCCGGTTTCGTAGCCGTTGGCGGCCCAGAGGGATCGGATGGGGCCGGTGGGGCTGAGTTGTGCTCCGGTGGTGGGGGACCAGATGATGGCGCCGCCTTGGTAGTTCTGGTAGCAGCCGTTGTTGATGAGGCCGCAGGTGACGGGGGTGGTGGGGTAGGCGAGGGTGCCGGTTTCGTAGCGGGTGGCTGCCCAGGCGTTGCGGATGGGGCCGTTGGGGCTGAGTTGGGCTCCGGTGGTGGGGGACCAGATGATGGCGCCGCCTTGGAAGTTTTGGTAGCAGCCGCCGTTGACGAGGCCGCAGGTTTCGGGGCCGGTGGGGTAGGCGAGGGTGCCGTTTTCGGCGCCGCTGGTGCGGTAGAGGTTGCGGATCCCGCCGGGTCGGCTGAGTTGGGCGCCGGTGGCGGTGGTCCAGAGGATTTCGCCCTTTTGGTAGGCCTGGTAGCAGCCGGCGTCGCGGAGGCCGCAGATGATGGAGCTGGTGGGGTAGCCGAGCGGGCCGTTTTCGTAGCCGGAGGCTGCCCAGGCGGTGCGGAAAGTGCCGTTGAGGCTGAGTTGCGCTCCGGAGGCGGGGGACCAGATGATGGCACCGTTTTGGTAGAGCTGGTAGCAGCCGGCGTCGCGGAGGCCGCAGGTGACGGAGCCGGTGGGGTAGCCCAGGGGGCCGGATTCGAAACCGGATTTGGCCCAGGCGTCGCGGATGGGGCCGTTTTGGCTGGTTTGGGCGCCGGTGGCGGGGGAGTAGAGGATTGCTCCGGTTTGGAAGGCCTGGTAGCAGCCGTTGTTTTTGAGTCCGCAGATTTTGCCGCTGGTCGGGAAGCCGAGGGCGCTGTTTTCGGCGCCGGCTTGCCGGTAGGCGGTGCGGATGGGGCCTTCTTCGGAGAGTTGGGCGCCGGTGGCGGCGGAGTAGAGGATTTCTCCGTGTTGGAAGGCCTGGTAGCAGCCGCTGTTGCGGAGGACGCATACTTCTCGGCTGGTGGGGTAGGCGAGGGCGCTGTTTTCGGCGCCGGCCTGGCGGTAGGCGGTGCGGATCGCGCCGGGGGTGGAGGGCTGCGCGCCGGACGCGGCGGAGTAAAGGATTTCGCCGCGCTGGTAGGCCTGGTAGCAGCCGTTGTCGCGGATGCCGCAGATCACGGCGCTGGTGGGGTAGCCCAGGGCGCCGGATTCGTATCCGGTGCGTGCCCAGGCGTCCCGGACCGGGCCGTAGAGGCTGGGCTGCGCGCCGGTGTTCTTGGACCAGATCACTGCGCCGTTCTGGAACAGCTGGTAGCAGCCTCCGTCCTTCAACCCGCAGGTGATTTCCGAGGTCTTCGACCCCAACGCCGCCGTCGACGCTGCCATCGCCGCAATTCCCGTGGCAGCCGCACGGGGGACACCCTGCGCGGCAAAGATGCGCAGCGCCTCGTAGCTCCCGTTCCAAACGTTCGAGTCACCCGCGAAAGGTCCGATGCTGCTGTACTGCCAAATGCTGTAAGCGTCCCAGCTTGCGTACGGAAGCGGCCCAGCGTTATTTGTGGGGGACCCTGGGTACGCCGCTACCCAAAGCGGGTAATCCCCAAAGCCGGGTGGGTTTCCAAGACACTGATTCCACCATGACGTGTTTGTGTATATGACCGGCAGTCTGCCCGTCAAGGAAGACATGGTGCTGCCAAAATCACGAACCCAGGCTGTCAGCTGGGCGGGGGACATGCCGTAGCAGGTGTCGCCGAAGTAGAAGCCGTTAATGGTCCGGTTGGCGTAGGGGTTGAACTCGAAATCGAGTACCGGGGGAAGTGTATAACCGTCCGAGGTCCAGCTGCCGCCGTTTTGGACAAAGTAGCGGGCTTGGTCGGCCCCGGAGGACCAGTTCGGAATGGCGAAGTGGTAGGCGCCACGAATCATGCCAGCATTCCGAGACCCCTGGAACTGCGAGGCGAACGAATCGTTAGTGAAGTAGTTGCCTTCGCTGGCCTTGACGTAGGCAAAGCGGGCTCCCAGTTGCCACTGTTGTTGCCAATTGACACTTGGCTGGTGGCCGCTGACGTCTAAGCCTTGAACGCCGAAAGTTGGCGACCACGTGCCTTGAACGTTCAGGGCTTCGGTATTCAGGGCGGTGCCGCTCGCTGCGGTTGCTCCGACGCGTTTGGAGGTCTGGCCCATCTCGGCACCCCCTGGCCCAATTGCCGCAGCCATGGCCGACTTGCTCGCCGGTAAGGACGGGTCGGTAACTCCGGACCCCGGCGACGGTGCCGGCGAAGGAACTGCTGGCGAAGGAACTGCCGGGGTCTTCGATGGTGCTGACGGTGCAGGGGCGCTGGGGGAAGGCGAAGATAAAACACCGGCAGGGGCCGCCGGAGCGCTGGGGGAGGGCTCTACGGCGTTCGCCGGAGCAGCCAGTCCCACGCCCGCCAGCAGGGCTGCAGACAGAAGCACGGCACCGACTCGTCCGAGCGGGCGACTGGCAGGGGGAAATGCGGTCGGCTTCATTTATACTCCGGAACAGCGAGGCACTCTTCAGCGTCCAATCGGTCCCTCGACGCGATCGGGCTCCGAAGGCCGGCCGAGAGAATGTCTGACTTATCGCGCCCACCGTAGCACCGGCAAAGGCATCAAACCAGAGTTTCGCATGTTGCTGCTGTGAACGATGTGATAACGCATCGTGGACGGCGCTCGTCTCAGGGTGGCAGCGGTCGCTATTGGAAGGGGCAGTGCGTTGCAAAGCTTCGCCCGCCGCAATAAATGATTGCGGCGGGCGAAGAGTGCTTCTGCTGTACTACTTGTAACTGATGATGGTGCCAAGGACCGCCGTCCAGCTGATTCTGCCGCCGACGTAGTCCTGATATGTCACGCTGCCCACAACATACTCGTTGCTCGTCGGATACCCGAGCCGGCCAGCTTCGTAGCCTTGGGAAGCCCAGGCGACGCGGATGCCGCCACGTGAGGTGTGGGCTCCCGTGGCCGGGGACCAGATGATGGCGCCGCCCTGGTACATCTGATACACACCGCCGCTGACGAGTCCGCCGACTTCATCAGTGGTCGGGTATCCCAAGACGCCGTTTTCAAAACCCGAGGCAGCCCACGCAGTGCGGATGCCACCCACGGAGATGTGGGCTCCGGTGGCGGGGGACCAGATGATGGCGCCGCCTTGGTAGTTTTGATAGACGCCGCCGTTGCGGAGTCCGCCGACTTCGTCGGTGGTGGGGTACCCCAGGGGGCCTCCCTCGAAGCCGGTAGCGGCCCACTTCTGGCGGATGCCGCCGACGGAGTAGTGGGCTCCGGTGGCGGGGGACCAGATGATAGCGCCGCCTTGGTAGTTCTGATAGACGCCGCCGTTGCGGAGTCCGCCGACTTCATCGGTGGTTGGGTACCCTAGAGGGCCGCTCTCGAAGCCGGTGGCAGCCCACTTCTGCCGGATGCCGCCGACGGAGTAGTGGGCTCCCGTCGCTGAAGACCAAATGATGGCACCGTTGGCGTAGTTCTGATAGCAGCCACCGCTCGCGAGTCCACAGACGACTGCTCCCGACGCGGCTCCCATTCCCGGAGTCGCGGCAGCCTTCGCCGCGATGGCGGCGGGACCGCCGGAGGCTGCCGAGGCCGCCACCAGCGAGTAATCATCCGTTATAAGCGTTCCAGTGCTGGTGAGCGTCAACGCCAGTGACAGGGCGGTGGCGCCTGCAGGCACAGGATCAGGGGTCGTCCAACTTGTCTGTGTGTAGGTGGCGGACGGAAGTACGAACGGGCTGGACGTCCAATAATGCCATTCTCCCGGTCCTTTTCGGTAGTAGACCTCGAACTGCGTCGGGGCAGTGGACATGTACCAAGCGGACATCGTGTACCGTTGGCCTGCCGTCACTGTCGGGGCGCATTGGCCCGTATCGAGCGGGGGCAGGATTTTAGCGTC
The DNA here is from genome assembly GCF_057748045.1 of Arthrobacter sp. JB02-1C. Taxonomy (NCBI): domain Bacteria; kingdom Bacillati; phylum Actinomycetota; class Actinomycetes; order Micrococcales; family Micrococcaceae; genus Arthrobacter; species Arthrobacter sp. JB02-1C. The sequence continues at coordinate 3,676,109 of NZ_CM173235.1, read as the reverse complement.
TCCGCCGGCGTCTCCGCTGGCGCGACTCGTCATGACCAGCTGGGCAGCCGCTTTGCCGGAATGGGCCGTCGCCACGGTGCTCGTCGTATACGTATTCAAGCCGTAAGAGCCCGGAATCCAGCATGCCGCCGGGCTGCCAGGAACAGAACTTGGTGTCTCAAATCCGGGGTTGCGGAGGAGATTTCCGGAGGTTATGGGTGCCGGCGGGTTTGGACCGTTGGGGGCCGGCGGTTTGACCGCTCCACCGATGACCTGGTCGACGGTCTTCACTTGGACCCGGCCCGCAGCCTGTTCGGCTGCCAGGAAGTCAACCAAGGAGTTAAACTCCGCGGCAGGAATGCTCAGGGATTCCCCTACGGCGTTGATGTGGTGGAAGGTGTACTGGACCCAGCCCCCACCCGGCTCCGCCTTGAGAGTCAGGTCCTTCAGGTTCTGAAGAGTCCAGGTACTGTCGACCTGATCCGGGGCCTTGGTCAGGAAAGGGTCGGCCGGCGGGATCGCCTCGGCCAGCGGGTTGCCGGTCGAGTCGGGGGCCTTGCTGGCGATGTCACCGAGGCCCCGCGCGCTGTTGTAGCCGCAGGCGGCCACGACGCTCTCGATCGCGGGGCTCGATGCGGCGAACGGGTAGGCGAAGCTCGTGATCCGGAAACCCTGTGCAGTCAGGGCATTGCGGTCGTTGCAGATCTGCCGCTGTTGTTCCCCGGTGTCAGCCAAGGTCAAATCAGGATGGGTGACAGTGTGACCGGCAATTTCATTTCCAGCGGCCTGCAACGCTTTGGCCTGCGCCGTGTCCATATAAAATTTCGGGTCTGCATTCAGGAAACCGGAGGGCACGTAAAACGTCCCCTTCAGGCCTTTGGAATTCATGTAGGCGGCCGCGGCCACCTGGTCGATGTGGGCATCGTCAAATGTCAGTGACACGATGACCGGACCCGCAGCGCGGGCAGGCTGCGCCACGATGGCGGCGTTGAAGACGGTCAGCAGCATCAGTGCTGCTGTACCCATGGCCGCCGGTACGGCGCGGCGCCGGCGGGATTCTTGTGCGGGATGGCCTCGCCTAAAGCGTGAGACCGCGGTCCACCTAGTTTGCATGCCAAATCCAATCGTCTTGCCGGCGATCAGACTGCCAGGACTTCGCGCTGATTCCTGTGTCCTCCCATTGCACAGCGGCAAAGTCTGGGGCGCTCATCGCAGGCACTAAATTACGGGCCATCAGCAAGTCGCCAGGACTGTGATTCTTACGGGTTCGGGAGTGCAGCCCCCATCCCAACTGCTGCTGACGGGCGCCACGCTATGACCACCAAAAATCACTGTCAACGGTAGTTACTACTTGGACAACGCACTCGCTGCGGTCCGACGCGGACTAGGTAATTACATGGAAATACTTGCGGTGCCCTCCAGCAGGAGTAGTGCCGCCAGGAGTCGTACCGCGGGGGACTTTTTGTAGGGACGGGGTGTCCGTTTTCCACAGACGCCCCGGAGGCTCTTGCCCGGCACGGTCCGCCCCCTTAGCTTTAACCCAAGTTGCACTGCCCCAGGGGAGGGGCAGCGGTCGTGTTGGGGGCACCGTGGAGGCTGTGCGCATCGTCGAGGACGAGGTCCGGGAGCTGATCCGCCGGCGCGGACTGGACCCGCTGCGGCAGGGCGCAGAAGTGCGGCGCCTGGTCGACGAGGCCATCAGCGACTACGACGAGCGCGCATTGCTCGCGCCGTTGCCCCCGATCGGCTCCCTGGACACCGTGCGCCGGTTCGTCTTCGACGCAGTGGCCGGCTTCGGTGCCCTGCAACCCCTGCTGGATGACCCGGCCATCGAGGAGATCTGGCTCAACGCCCCGCACGAAATATTCGTGGCCCGCAACGGCGAATCGGAGCTAACGTCCATCGCGCTGACCGAGCAGCAGGTCCGCGACCTTGTGGAGCGGATGCTCAAAAGCTCCGGCCGCCGGCTTGACCTCTCCTCACCCTTCGTGGACGCCGCGCTTCCGGACGGCTCACGCCTGCACGTTGTGATTCCGGATGTGACGCGTCGGCACTGGGCCGTCAACATCCGCAAATTTGTGGTCAAAGCCAGCAGGCTGGAGCATCTGGTGGAGCTGGGTACCCTCACTCCCCAGGCAGCCAGGTTCCTCGGCGCAGCGGTGGCCAGCGGGCTGAACATCCTCGTCTCGGGAGCCACCCAGGCCGGCAAGACCACCATGCTGAACTGCCTGGCCGCCAGCATTGGCAGCCGGGAGCGGGTTGTCACGGTCGAGGAAATCTTTGAACTGCAGTTTCCGCTTCGCGACGTCGTCGGCTTGCAGTGCCGGCAGCCAAACCTCGAGGGGGAAGGCGAAATCCCGCTCCGCCGGCTGGTAAAGGAAGCCTTGCGGATGCGCCCGGACCGGCTGGTGGTCGGTGAGGTCCGGGAAGCGGAGAGCCTGGATATGCTGATCGCCTTGAACTCCGGCCTCCCCGGCATGTGTACCGTCCATGCGAACTCCGCCCACGACGCGGTGACCAAAATCTGCACGCTCCCGTTGCTGGCCGGCGAAAACATTTCTAGTGCCTTCGTCGTTCCGACCGTGGCCTCCTGCATCGACCTGGTGGTGCACTGCAGCCGGCACCAAAACGGCCGCCGCCAGGTCACGGAGATCCTTTCGCTCGGGCGTCGGGTGGAGAACGGCATCATCGAATCGTCCATGGTTTTCGATGCCTCGGCGGGGCAGCTGGAACCGCGGCCCAATGCGATGCCTGCCGCCGAGAAGTTCACGCGCGCCGGGTACGACGTCGCGGCGCTGCTGGAGGCGCGCTAGTGGCACCGCTGCTGGGGGTGCTGGGCGGGGCCGGATTATTCCTGATTTGGTGGTCGGCGTGGCCAAAGCCGGAGGGCCAGGCACGCCGGCAGCGGGTCAGCCGGCTTGAGGACCTGCTGCGTTCTGCCGGGATCGAAAAGGTCAGCCGCGCGGGTTTGCTGGCGACCTGCTGCGGCGTCGGCTCGTTCGTGACCCTCCTGTTCTTCGCTGGGACCGGATCGTGGCCCATGGCTGGCTGCTTCGGGCTCTTTGGCGGCTGGTTGCCGCTAGGTCTGGTGAGGTGGCGGGCGCGAAAGCGCATGGCCCTGCTCCGCGAACTGTGGCCGGATGTCGTCGACCATTTGCGGTCGGCCATTCGAGCGGGCCTGTCTTTGCCGGAGGCCCTGATCCAATTGGCAGAGAAGGGCCCAACGGAGCTGCGGGGGTTCTTCCGTGACTTTGGCGCCGATTATCGTGCCGGCGGCCAGTTCGACCCTGCCCTCACCCGGCTAAAGGAGCGCCTTGCGGACCCTGTGGCGGACCGGCTTGTCGAGGCCATTCGGCTGACCCGGGAAGTCGGCGGGTCCGACCTGGGCCGGCTCCTGGGTACGCTCGCCGAGTTTTTGCGCGAGAACGCGCGGACCCGCAGCGAACTGGAGGCCCGGCAGTCCTGGACGGTGAACGCCGCTCGGCTCGCCGTGGCGGCACCATGGGTGGTTCTGGTACTGCTGGCCAGCAGGCCCGAAGCTGTGGCCGCCTACAACTCGGCTCTCGGCGCCGCGGTGTTGCTCGGCGGCCTCCTGGTGTCCTTGTTCTCGTACGCCATCATGCTGCGGATCGGTGCCCTGCCGCAGGACGAGCGGGTGCTCCGGTGAGCGGGCTGACGGCCGGCGCGGGGGTCTGTGGTGCCGTCCTCGGTGTGGGTCTCTGGCTGGTGCTGGTGCGGCTGCCCTTCCTGCGGCCGCTCAGCTTCGCGGAGCGGATCGCACCGCAATTGCGCTCGCACAACCTGGAATCCCGGCTGCTGCGCGCGGTTCCGGGACCGGTCACCCCGTTCGGCCCGCTCGAGCGGATCCTGCGTCCGGTGCTCCATGACTGGGCCCGGGTCTTCAGCCGGCTGAACCCGGGCTCGTCGGCGCTCAACCGCCGCCTCATCCGGGCCGGGAGCAGCAAGACTGCGGTTGATTACCGTGCTGAGCAGCTCCTGTGGGCTGCCGGAGGGTTCGTGGCCGCGTCGGTCCTCGTGCTGCTGGGCGGAGCTACGGGCCGTTTCAACCCGCTGTTGGCCGTCCTGATTGTGGTCGGCGCGGGCGTGGCGGGGTTCCTGCTGCGCGATTACGTGCTGGGAGTGCAGATCCGGAAACGTGAAGCACGCCTGATGGCGGAGTTCCCCAGTATTGCCGAGCTCATGGCCCTAGCAGTCAGCGCGGGGGAGAACGCCGCAGGGGCACTGGACCGCGTCTGCCGACGGACTCACGGGGAGTTGTCCAAGGAGTTTGCGAGGGTTATGGCCGACACCCGCGCGGGCATGCCCCTGGCTGAGGCCTTGCAGGAGTTTTCGTCCCGCACCGATCTGGGGCCGCTCATCCGCTTCGTTGACGGCCTCGTCGTGGCAGTGGAGCGGGGTACACCGCTGGCGGAGGTCCTGCGGGCCCAGGCCCAGGATGTTCGGGACACGGCCAAGCGTCAACTCATGGAGGCCGCGGGTAAGAAAGAGATCGGCATGATGGTCCCGCTGGTGTTCGGTGTCCTGCCCCTGACGGTGGTGTTCGCCGTCTTTCCGGGGCTTGCGGCGATCAGTCTCGGACTGTGACCGCGCTGGACCGCAGCAACTCTTAGCACGCAAAAACTAAAAAAGGGGAAGCGATGAAGACCATAGCTAGCCACACGGTGATACTGGCGCGCCTGCTGGGCCTGCTCCTGTGGGGACCGGCCACGCCCGCGCATAAGGCAGGGCCTCCGCGGCACCAGCAGGATGCGCGTGAACGAGGCGACGTGCCCGGCTGGGTGATGATCACCCTGATGTCCGCAGTCCTGGTTGCCGCGCTGCTGGCGCTCGCCGGTCCGGCCCTGGAAGGGCTCTTCAATCAGGCCATGCAAAAAGTGGGGCAGTAGGAGGTGGCAGGAGCGGGCTCCGGCCGGGGCACGCAGGCGTCGGGTTCCGGCAGGGAGGCCGGTTCAGCGGTCGTCGATTTCGTCCTGGTCGGCGCCCTGCTGACCGTCTTCTTCCTGGCGATCATCCAGCTCGCCCTCGTCCTGCACGTCCGCAATACGCTCATCGACGCCGCCGCGTCGGGTGCCCGGTACGGCACTCTCGCGGACCGCGGCGCCGCGGACGCTAGGGAGCGCACTGCGCAACTGATCACTGTCGCCCTCACCTCGGAGTTCGCAACTGACGTCAGCACCACCGAGACCGCCTATCAGGGAATCCGAACGCTGGAGGTGACGGTCCGCGCGCCGCTGCCGGTCATCGGCCTGATCGGACCGCGCGAGCTGCTGGAAGTGAAGGGCCATGCAGCCCTTCAGCCCTAGCGGCGCCGGCCCGGTACGCGGGGCCGGCCGCTCCGGCGGCGACGACCCCGACCGGGGAAGCGCTGTCGTCGAGTTCACCTTCCTTTCACTCCTGTTGATGGTGCCGGTGGTCTACTTCATCATCACTGTTGGCCAGCTCCAGGGCGGTTCCTTCGCGGTGGTAGGCGCCGCGGAACAGGCGGCCAAGGTCTACGTGGCGCAGCCGGACCCGGCCAGCGGCCGTGCCGCTGCCGAACAGGCCGTACGGCTGGCGCTCGCCGACCACGGGCACCCGGCGGAGAACGCCAGCATGGAGGCCAGCTGCAATCCCGCCGATTGTTCCGCGGCCGGGACCGCCGTCACCGTCACCGTGCACCTCAGGGTGCCGCTACCGTTCGTGCCATTCGGTGACGCGCTGCGGCTCGACGCCGGACACCTGACTGCCACCGCCATCCAGACCGTTGGGCGGTTCCGGTGACCGCCCGGGCACGCCGCCGCAGCCCCGGCGGCCCCGGCAGCCGCGACAGCGACGGCAGCCACAGCGACGGCGGCACGGATGAGCAGGGCCAGCTGATGGTCCTGATTATTGGCTATGTGCTGATCGCCCTGCTGGTGGCAGCAGTCGTCACGGCGGCGTCCGGCGTGTACCTCGAACACAAGAAATTGCTGTCCCTGGCCGACGGGGCATCCGTGGCTGCCGCCGACAGCTTCACCCTCGGACAGCTGCAGAGCGCTTCCGGCAGCCCTACGGCCAGGCTCAGCTCCGGCCGGGTGCGCAGTACCGCCGCCGACTACCTGAACCGAAACGGAGCCTTCGCCCGGTTCAGCGGCCTGGCGATGGGGTCGGCGACGGGCAGCCCGGATGGTTCCACCGCCGTCGTGGTCCTCAGCGCTGCCGTCCACCCGCCCGTGGTGAATTTCCTGGTCCCGGACGGCATCCGGATTGAGGCGACGTCGACGGCGAGGTCGCGGCTGACGCGCTGACCGCTCAACACCGGCGGATGTTCCACCGGTGTGGCCGGAGCCCCGGTCCGGGCGCAGCCACAAGTGCTAGCGCAACCGGGGTAGTCTTGAAAAACCATGGCTAACATTGATTTTTCCGCAGAAATCCGCGCGCTGCGCGCCACCTACGCCTCGATCGAGAACGTCTCCAACGTCGAAGCGCTCAAGGAGGAGATCGCCGAATTGAGCGAGCGCGCGGGCGAGCCGAACCTCTGGGACGACCCCGCCGCGGCGCAGGTCATCACCTCGCGGCTCTCGCACCGGCAGTCGGAACTGGAGCGCTTGAACACGCTCGCCGCCCGCATCGATGACCTGGAAGTCCTCGTCGAGCTGGGCCAGGACGAGGACGACGCAGATTCCATGGGAGAGGCCGCCACCGAGCTCGAATCGGTCCGCAAGTCGCTGGCGGACCTGGAGGTCGTCACGCTGCTTTCCGGCGAGTTCGACGAGCGCGAAGCGGTGGTCACCATCCGTGCCGGCGCGGGCGGCGTGGACGCGGCGGACTTCGCGGAAATGCTGTTGCGCATGTACCTGCGCTGGGCCGAACGCCACGGCTACCCGACGACCATCATGGACACCTCCTACGCCGAAGAAGCGGGACTCAAGTCCGCAACGTTCGAGGTTAAGGCGCCGTACGCGTTTGGTACGTTGAGCGTCGAGGCGGGCACCCACCGGCTGGTGCGGATCAGCCCCTTCGACAACCAGGGCCGACGCCAGACGTCGTTCGCCGCCGTCGAGGTTATTCCGCTGATCGAGCAGACCGACTCCATCGAGATTCCGGACAACGAGATCCGCGTCGACGTTTTCCGTTCCTCCGGCCCGGGCGGCCAGTCGGTGAACACCACGGACTCCGCCGTCCGCCTGACTCACCTCCCTACCGGCACGGTGGTATCCATGCAGAACGAAAAGTCGCAGCTGCAAAACAGGGCCGCCGCCCTCCGGGTACTGCAGTCCCGCCTGCTGCTGCTGAAGAAGGAGCAGGAGGACGCCGAGAAGAAGGCCTTCGCGGGCGACGTCAAGGCATCCTGGGGCGACCAGATGCGGTCCTACGTCCTGAACCCCTACCAGATGGTCAAGGACCTCCGCACCGAGCACGAGGTGGGCAACACCTCCGCGGTGTTCGACGGCGAGATCGACGATTTCATCGACGCCGGCATCCGCTGGCGGACCGACAACCGGAACGCCGAGAAGTAAGGCTCAAATCCCGCGACACACCCCCGGCTTGGGGCCTTCCGGTTGTTACCCGTGCGTATAGTCGAGGGGCCGGTGCCCTACTTCCCCCACCTGAAAGCCCGCGCCCCGGCAGCAGAACTGGTCATCACAACGCCTGGCTCCTGCAGGGCATTAGGGCCATGATCCGTTTCGAAAATGTCACCAAGGTCTACGACCAGAAGGCGCGGCCGGCGCTGGATTCGATCAACCTTGAGATCGACCGCGGCGAATTCGCCTTCCTGGTGGGAGCCTCCGGCTCCGGCAAGTCGACGTTCCTCCGACTGGTGCTGAAGGAAGACCGCGCCTCCTCCGGCGCCGTCTACGTCGCCGGCCAGAACGTGGCCAGAATTTCCAGCTGGCGGGTCCCGCGGCTGCGCCGGGGGATCGGCGTCGTCTTCCAGGACTTCCGGCTGCTGCCGCAAAAAACCGTGTTTGCCAACGTCGCCTTCGCCATGCAGGTGATCGGCAAAAGCCGCAGCGTCATCCGCGAAACCGTCCCCGAAGTCCTCAAGACCGTCGGCCTGGAAGGCAAGGAGAACCGCCTGCCGCACGAGTTGTCCGGCGGCGAGCAGCAGCGTGTGGCGATCGCCCGCGCCGTCGTCAACCGGCCCGGCATCCTGCTCGCCGACGAACCCACCGGCAACCTCGACCCCACCACCTCCATGGGCATCATGGGAGTCCTGGACAAGATCAACCAGAACGGCACCACCGTCGTGATGGCCACGCACGACGACGACATCGTCAACGAGATGCGCAAGCGCGTGGTGGAACTGCGCAATGGCGTCGTGATCCGCGATGAAGCCCGAGCCCTCTACACCTCGATGATCCCCGTGGTGGGCCAGTCCCGCCGGCTCCGCGACGCCAGCGGCCGCGACAACGCCGGTAACCCGGCCGCGGCGACCGCCGGGGAGGACCAGCTGTGAGGCTCGCCTTTGTCCTGTCCGAGATCGGCAGCGGCCTGCGCCGCAACCTGTCCATGGTGGTTTCGGTCATCCTGGTCACCTTCGTGTCCCTGACCTTCGTCGGCGCAGCGGGCATGCTGCAGCTGCAGATCAACCAGATGAAGGGCTACTGGTACGACAAGGTCCAGGTCGCCATTTTCCTCTGCAGCGACGGGTCGACGGCGCCGGGTTGCGCCACGGGACCGGCGACGCCGGAGCAGCAGGACAACCTGCGCAAGCTTCTGCAGTCCCCGTCCGTGGCCCAATACGTCAACGACTTCCAATTTGAGTCGAAGGACGAGGCCTATAAGCACTTCAAGGAGCAGTTCTCCAACTCACCGATCGTCGACTCGGTCACCCCGGACCAGCTCCCGGCCTCCTTCCGCATCAACCTGAAGGACCCGGAGAAGTACCAGGTGATCAGCGAGAACTTCTCCTCCCAGGCCGGGGTGGAATCGGTCATCGACCAGCGCCAGCTGCTGGAACGGCTCTTCTCCGCCATGAACGCCGCGTCCCTGGTCGCCGTCAGCGTCGCCGGCGTGATGATTGTCTGCGCCATCCTGCTGATCGCCACGACCATCCGGCTCTCCGCGTTCAGTCGTCGCCGGGAAACCGGAATCATGCGGCTGGTGGGGGCTTCTAAAACGGTGATCCAGCTGCCCTTCATCCTGGAGGGAGTCATTGCGGCCGTAATCGGAGCTGCGCTGGCGTCCGGTACGCTGTGGGCGGTGGCGCACTTCTTCCTCGGACAGGTCCTGTCCCAGCAGTATCCGGATACCGCCTTCATCTCCCCGGCCCAGACACTGATCCTGGCTCCGGCCCTTATCGGCCTGGGCGTCCTGCTCGCCGGGACATCATCATTGCTGACCCTCCGCCGTTATCTGCGGGTTTAGCGTGGCGCAACGAAGAGGAATGTACATGACACCGATGGTCCGACGCTCAGCACGGCAGCCAGGGTTGGCAGGCCACGCCCTCCGGCGCAGCCGCCTGGTCAGTGCCGCCGTAGCCTTGGTGCTGGCTGCGAACCTCGGCGCGTCGACGCCTATGGCCTTCGCGGACAGCCTCGAGGACCAGCAGGCGTCCCTGAATGCCGAAGCAGCGCGGGTCCAGCAGTCACTCGAGTTCGTCGATGCGAAGATTGCCAAGGCCGCGGGCGACCTGGTGCTCTACCAGGGACAGCTGCCCGGCGCCCAGCAGGCGCTGCTCGATGCGCAGGGCCGCGTGGCCGGCGCCGTCAAGGAGGTCGAGGCCCTCGCCGCGCGCGTCGATCTGGCGCAGCAGAACAAGGCCAAGATCACCCAGCAGCTGGCAACCGATCAGCAGAAAATCACCGACACGAAGAAACTGATCGGGCAGATCGCCACCCAGGCCTACAAATCCGGCGGCGTCCCGTCAAACCTCGCGCTCTTCTTCGGCTCGAACAAGGGCGGCAGCCTCACCGACACCATCGACCTGGCGGATCAGGCCCTGCGCAGCCAGAACTCGGCGATGGACAAGCTCACCCAGCAGAACGCCACCAACGTGAACTCGCAGGCCCGCCTGCAGGCCGTTGAAGCCGAAATCACCGACCTCAAAGCCAAGGCTGACGCCGCGCTCGCCCGCGAGAAGGCCGCCCGCGATGAAGCCGAAAGCAAAAAGGCCAAGGTGGACCAGCTGATCGCCGACACCACGCGCCTGAACGGCGAGCTGCAGGCGGCCAAGCCCGGCATCCAAAATCAACTCAGTCAGGTCAAGGCCCAGCAGGACGCCGTGGCCGCTGAGATCGTCGAGCGTGACCGCAAGCTCCGCGAGGCCTGGGAAGCCGAACAGCGCCGGATCGCCGAAGCCGCGGCTGCTGCGGCCGCCGCGGCAGCCCGCGCGCAGGGCCAGACGCCCGCCCAGCCGCGGCCCTACGTGCCCGCGCCGGCCGGCCCGGTCTCGGCCTTCGGCCTGCGCAGCCCGTTCAACGGCATCCCGATCACCTCGGGTTTCGGGTGGCGGGCGACGCCGCCGGGCACCATCGACTTTTATGGCCAGGGTGGTTACATGCATACCGGCATCGACTTCGGCGCACCGTGCGGCACTCCGGTCTACGCCCCGGCTGCGGGCACCGTGTACTCCGCGGGCTGGGGCAACGACGGCGGCGGCAACCACGTCAAGATCTCCCACGGCGTCGTGCAGGGCAACTCGCTGACCACGATCTTCTACCACAACTCCTCCGTCGTGGTTTCGTCCGGGCAGCAGGTCAGCCAGGGCCAGCTGATCGCCTACTCGGGGACGACCGGCAACTCCACCGGCTGCCACTCGCACTTCGAGACCTGGGTCAACGGCAGGGCAGTGGACCCGATGAACCTGCTCTAGACTGGAAATGACTCCGGAACATCCGGCCGGGGCCAGTCAACAAACGATCCGAGGAGTTCTACCGTGCCGAAAGAAAGTGGCCGGAAGGCGGTGGCCACCAACCGCAAGGCCCGGCACGACTACCACATCCTGGACACCTACGAGGCAGGGATCGCGCTGATGGGGACCGAAGTGAAGTCCCTGCGCGAAGGCCACGCTTCGATGGTGGACGGCTTCTGTACCTTCTACAACGACGAGTTGTGGATGGAGGGGATCCACATCCCCGAATACCACCAGGGCAGCTGGACCAACCACGCCGCGCGCCGGCGTCGGAAGCTCCTCCTGCACCGCGAGGAGCTGACCCGGATCTCGCACAAGATCCGCGAATCGGGCTTTACGATCGTGCCGCTGCAGCTGTACTTCGTCGATGGCCGCGCCAAAGTGGAGATCGGTGTGGCCCGCGGCAAGAAGGAATACGACAAGCGGCAGACCCTGCGCGAGCAGCAGGACAAGCGGGAAGCCCTGCGCGTTCTGCGCGAGCGCAACCGGAACTAGCCCGGGGGCGCGCGTCTGGGGAATGATTCCAGGCAGGTATGCGTTATGCTGGGTAGTCCGGGGAGGGACCGCAAGGAATCCGGTTCCCGGGCCGGTGGGACATCGCAGGATGAAGTACCTTGATAAAAAAATACGGGGATGATCGGTTTCGACGATGTTAGTCGCGACAGGTGAAGCGGGCCGAGGATGCAGAATTATCTCGTAAACGCTTTCTGCAAACCAATAAGTGCCGAATCAAAACGCACTGACTTCGCTCTCGCTGCCTAAGCAGTAAGAACAGTCCGTCAGCCCGAGGTTGCTATTGCCCCGGATCCTGGCGTCATTTAAATAGCCACTGCTGTTTACTCCCGTCATCGGAGTGAACGGGACTCTTTGATGACTGGGCCCGGATCAGCCACCTGTTTGCAGGATGGCTGGGGCCGAGAAAATCCGACGCAAACTGCGCCCGGAGAAGCCCTGACAACACGACATCGGACGGGGGTTCAATTCCCCCCATCTCCACAAAACAACGGGACCCGGCAACGGCGTTCCACCCCGTAGCACGAAAGGCCGGAAGCGTGAGCTTCCGGCCTTTCGTGCTACACAGCTGCGTTCAACCGCCCGGCCGAGATTGTGCGGCCACGTCGCCGCGCGGCAACTCTCAGCGCTTCTTCATATGGGCCACTGGATCGGTGTGCTCGTCCAGGCTGTTCTTGGCTTTTTTGTCGGCCCGTTTTTCCTTGATGGTTTTGACCGGCTTTTTCGTGAGATGCCGGTGCGGGGACTTGTCAGGCATTGCGCGCTCCCTCAAAGGTGGGGGCCCGGGATGAGCCCGTGCTTTTAAGGCTACGCCTCGGGTACTGCGACGTCCACGATGCCGATGAAGCGGTTCCCGACTCCCTCGTACTCGCTTCGGACCAGGCCGCCGTCGAGAGGCGGCAGTTCGAACGGCGCGTGGTTGGCGCAGCAGACGTAGGTGAACTCGGGCCACCACTTCTTCGGCCTGGCCGTTTCGGCAAAGCCGCAGACGGCGCAGCTGAGCTGAACCCAGACCGGGCGTTTGCCGGTCCGGTTGGCTCTGGACTGGGCCAGCCAGGACGGCGGGCTGTCCAGCAGTTCGCCAAGTTCCGCCTCTGACAAGCGGGACGGTATGCCGTGACGGTTGGCCATCTCCAGTGGAATATCAAGGATTTGGGCAGCTTCACGTCTCGTAACCATCCCTCAACTTTACGGCACCGGGCGATGGCACCTGCCGCCCCTCGGTGCCCGCACCGGCCGGTGCTAGGCTCGATCCACACCCGCTGCCCGGCCATCAGCAGGCACAGAAGCAGGCAGCGAGGAAGGCTAAACCGATGTCCGGCACCCGCGCCGAAGCGCTCTCCGGCCTCGAGAAACGCGTGCTGTACGTGGCGATTGTCGCGTCCTTCATCGCTTTTCTGGACGGCTCCGTGGTCAATCTTGCCCTTCCGGCGATCGGCCGCGAACTGGGCGGGGGCCTGGTGGTCCAGCAATGGGTGGTGGACGCCTACCTGCTGACCCTCGGCGCCCTGATCCTGGTGGCCGGTTCGCTCTCGGACCAGTTTGGCCGGGTTCGGATCCTGCAGTGGGGCCTCGCCGGCTTCACCGCCACGTCCATGCTCTGCGGGCTGGCCTGGAGCGGGGAGTCGCTGATCGTGGCGCGCGGCCTGCAGGGCATCGCCGGAGCGATGCTGGTCCCCAGTTCGCTGGCGCTGATCGTGACCGTGTTCAGCGGCCAGGCCCAGTCCGCGGCGATCGGCAAATGGTCCGCATGGACCTCGGGAGCCATCATTGCCGCTCCGCTGCTCGGCGGCATTTCTGTGGACGTCTTCAGCTGGCGCCTGATCTTTTTCCTGAACATCGTCCCGGCAGTTGCGGTCTGGCCCGCCCTGCGCCGGTTGCGCCGGCACGACCTCGACCGTGTCCCCGGCAGCATCATTGACGTCACCGGAACCGTCCTGGCCGTGATCGGCCTGGGCGGGGTGGTGTACGCGTTCATTGAGCGGGGTGCGCTGGGCTGGGGCTCGCCGCAGGTCTGGCTGCCGCTGGTCATCGGCGCTGCCGGCCTCGCCGGGTTCCTGCTGTATGAGCGCCACGCCCCGGCCCCAATGATGCCGCTGCGGCTCTTCACGATCCGAAACTTCGGCTGGGGCAACGTCGCCACCGCCCTGATCTATGGGGCACTGAACCTCGGCTTCTTCGTGCTGGGACTCTTCCTCCAGCAGGTCGCCGGGCTCGGCGCGACGGCAGCGGGCTTTGCCTTGTTGCCCTCCACCCTGATCCTGCTCCTGCTATCCGCACGGATCGGGACGCTCTCGGGCCGCTTCGGTCCGCGCTGGTTCATGACTGCGGGTCCGCTGCTGTGCGCGGTCGGGTTCCTGATGCTGCTGGGCATCGGGCTGCCGCTCCAGTACTTCGGCCAGGTCTTCCCCGGTCTGGTGGTTTTCGGGGTCGGGCTGGCCGTCACGGTCGCGCCGTTGACCGCGGCGATCCTGGGCGCCGTGGCTCCGGAGGAGGCAGGCATCGGATCCGCCGTGAACAACGCGGTCTCCCGCATCGCCGGGCTGGTGACCATTGCCTTCGCCGGGCTCATCACGGGCCCTGCCATCACGACGTCGGGGCTGCACGCGACCGCGGCGGTCACCGCCGCGCTGTTCCTCGCCGGTGCGGTGGCGTCCGCCGTCGGAATCCGGAACCCGCCCGCACAGAAAACGCCGGAACCTCCGGCGGTTTAGCCGGCGAGCAGGATCCCCAGCGCTGCCGCGCCGCAGCCGGCCGCCAGGTTAGCGGCCAGATTGAGCGCTGCCGCCCGATACCGCGACTCACGGGCCAGCCGGATGGTGGCCGTCGTCCACGAGCTGAAGGTCGTCAACCCTCCGGCCAGCCCACTGGCGACGGCGGTCTGCCACTCGGGGCCGATGTCCAGCTGCGTACTGAGGCCCAGCGACCAACCGATGATGAAGGACCCGGCCACATTGACCGTCAACGTTGCCCAGGGCCAGTGCGGATGCGCGCGGTGCCGGTGGGCGAACCAGGAATCAACCGCAAACCGCAGCAGCGCTCCGGCCACGCCGAACACGCCCACCAGCAGCGCCGTGATCATTGCGTCCTGCCGCGGCCGGCCAGCACCCGGCCCGAGCTCCAGCCGGCTGCCGCCGCTCCGAGACCCAGCACCAGCGACAACGCGAGGTAGGCCAGCCAGATGGAGTGAAAGCCGCCGCGGATCTGCTGGTCCACGGTCAGGGCAAGCGCCGAAAACGTGGTGAAGGAACCAAGCAGTCCCGGCCCCAGGCCAGCCCGGAGCCAGAATGCCGTCCGGGGCCGCGCCAGCCAGAGGGTGGTCAGCGTGGCCAGGACGAAGCTGCCCAGAACATTGATGGCCAGCGTGGTCCAGGGGACGGTCCCGGCCGCCTCCGGGAAAACCAGCCCGGCGCCGTACCGCAACTCCGTGCCAATTAGTCCGCCGGCCGCGACCGCGGCCCACGCCCGCCAGCCAGGAAGGCCCGCAGTCCGCGCGGAGCGTGCCCCCGGGGAGTCCCTCATTCAGCGCCCTGGAGGCGGCATCCCCGATGCGGCGCGTCGCTGTGCACCCAGAGCGCCGATGCCACCTCGTCGGCGAGGTCGACGTCCCGCCGGCTGCCGCGTGCGCCGATGCGGACCACGAGGGGCCCGCCGAACGGTTTGCGCCCCAGGACCTCCACGTCGGCGTCGAGGCCTATCTGTCCGGCGGCGAGGTACCGCAGCAATTCCGGATTCTCGTCGCTGATCCGGGTGATCCGGCCAATGTGGCCTTCGTCGAGTTCGCTCATCCGGTGCGCCGGAGGCATCAGCACCGTGCCATCGGCGGCGGGGATCGGGTCGCCGTGCGGGTCCCGCACCGGGTTCCCCAGCTTGGCGGCCATCCGCTCAATGAAAGTGTCCGACACTGCGTGCTCAAGGAGTTCGGCCTCGTCGTGGACCTCGTCCCAGCGGTAGCCGAGCTCCTGGACGAGGAAGGTTTCGATCAGCCGATGCCGCCGGACCATCGAAAGCGCCAGCTGTTCACCGGCGTCGGTCAGGGTGACGGCGCTGTAGGGCTTGTGGTCCACCAGGCCCTGGTCCTTCAGCTTGCGCACCATCTCCGAAACCGACGAGTTGGCCACGCCCAGCCGCTGGGCGAGCTGTGTGGAGGTGATGGGCTTGTCCTGCCACTCCGTGAAGGAGTAGATGACCTTGACGTAGTCCTCGATGGAGGAGGATGGCGGACTGGTCTTCACAGCCCCAGCCTACCGTCCGGCGGCACCCGAAAACGTGAGCCACAGCAGGACCAGGTTCAACGCAACAACCAGGATCACACTGACGATTGCCGCGGTTCGCAGCGCCGGCCCGTCCGCGAACCGCCCCATCAGCGGCTTGCTGCTGGTCAGCACCACCAGCGGGACCAGCACGAAGGGTATCCCGAAGCTGAGCACCACCTGGCTGAGGACCAGTCCCAGGGTGGGGTCGAAGCCCACGCCCAGCAGCACGACGGCGGGGACCAGCGTGAGCAGCCGCCGCAGCAACAAAGGAATCCGGATCTTGAGCAGTCCCTGCATGATCGTGCCGCCGGCGTAGCAGCCCACCGAGGTGGAGGCCAGCCCCGAGGCGAGCAGCCCGACAGCAAACACGACGCCGACGACGGGACCGAGGCTGGCGGCGATGGCGCCATGCGCGCCCTCTATCGTGTCCGTGCCCTCCTGGCCGGCGAGGGTGGACGCCGCCAGCAGCAGCATGCCGATGTTGACGATGCCGGCTACGGCCAGCGCCACCACAACGTCCCACCGGGTCGCCTTGACCAGCCGCGCGACGGCGTGCGCCGGAACATGCAGGTGCGGGTTGGGGCGGTGCCGGTCCCTGGACAGTGCGGAATGGACGTAAATGGCGTGCGGCATGACCGTGGCGCCCAGCATGCTCGCGGCCAGCAGGACCGTGTCCGCGCCCTGGAAGCCGGGGACGAGCCCGGCCAGGACGCCACCCGGGTCCGGCGGCCGGATGAAGAGGCCGGCCAGGAACCCGACGGTGATGATGCCCAGCAGGAAGATGATGACCAGTTCGAAGGGCCGCTGCCGGTTCCGGCCCTGCACCGCGAGCAGAGCCATCGACATGCCGCCCACCACCACCGCGCCGAGCGGGAGGGGCAGGCCGAAGAGGAGATAGAGGGCGACCGCGCCGCCCACCACCTCGGCGAGGTCGGTGGCCGCGGCCACGATCTCGGCCTGGACCCAGAAGGCGCGGCGCCAGCCCGGAGTGAGCCGTTCACCGAGGATTTCCGGCAGGCTCCTGCCGGTGACGATGCCGAGCTTGGCTGACTGGTACTGGACCAGGACCGCAATGACGTTGGCCACCACGAGGACCCAGACGAGCAGGTAGCCGTATCTGGCCCCGGCGGTCAGGTTGGCAGCGACGTTGCCGGGATCCACGTAGGCGATGGCGGCAACGAAAGCAGGCCCGAGCAAACCGAGCAGCGCCCGCCGGCGGCCGCGTTTCCCGCGGGCAGGCGGCTGCCCCGCGGGCCGCGGTTCGTGTCCGGCGATGTCCAGCACTGGGGCTCCCAAAAAGTTTCCGTCGCCTACATCCAAGAGTTAGGCACACCGAAATTCTAGGACCGGCCGGCGCCGCGTGCAAACGGCTACCGGCACTATGTCTTGTTCGCCCGCCAACTCTGCGTCAGGTAGGGCAGCGGCACGACCTCCCCGGCGGCGTGGGCCAGGTGCTCGTGGAGGTACCAGTCCAGGTTGCCGAGCACCTTGGCCCTGGTGGCTTCGCCGGCGCGCAGGTAGTAGCTGCGGGACTTGGCCAGTTCCATGATGTCCTGCGTGCTCAGCTGGTCTTCCCAGCGGGTGACGTGGCTCTGCAGCCCGGCGAACTCGGGGCCCAGGGGCGGGGTGAAGTCCGGCTTGTGGACGTCGCCGGCGTGCATGATCCGGGACAGCCGGTGCACCCAGGGAACCGACGTGTCCAGCTGGTTCCAGATCAGGCCCAGGGTCCCATGGGGGCGCAGGAGCCTGGCCGCCTCGGAGGAGGCGAGCAGGGGATCGAACCAGTGCCAGGCCTGGGCCACGGTCACCAGGTCAAAAGACTCGGAGACAAGCCCGGTGTGTTCCCCGGTCCCCTCGACGGCGGCAACCCCCGGCAGGGCGCGGCGGAGCTGTTCCAACATGTCCGGGGACGGGTCCACGGCCACGGTGCGCAGCCCCCGTGCCACCAGTAGGGCCGTGAACTTGCCGGTGCCGGCGCCGATGTCCACGGCGTCCCGGGCCCCGGCAGGGATCAGCCAGTCCGCGGATTCAGCAGGGTAGCCCGGACGCACGCGGTCGTAATGTTCGCCGCCGTCCTGGAAGCTTCCGCCCAGCTCCTGCCGCCGGGCGTGACGCATTTTGGGACCGCCGCGTGCCACGTGCGCTGCTCTCCTTCGCTGACTCCGGAATGTACCCTGTGAATGTACCGTCAGAGCAGGTCGTCGAGGCCCGGGTTGAGGCGCTTGAGGACCTCGGAGTGCAGGATTGAGTTGGTGGCCAGGGCGTTGCCGCCGAACGGACCATCCTCGCCCTCGAGCGAGGTGAACCGGCCGCCGGCCTCCGTCACGATCGGCACCAGGGCGGCCATGTCATAGAGGTTGAGCTCCGGCTCACAGGCGATGTCGACGGCGCCTTCGGCCAGCAGGCAGTAGGACCAGAAATCACCGAAGGCTCGGGTTCGCCACACTTCCTCGGTCAGGCCCAGGAACTCGTCCAGGTTGCCGCGCTGCTTCCAGCCGCCAAGGCTGGAATAGGACAGCGAGGCGTCCGCGAGCTGGGAGACGTTGGAGACCTTCAGGCGGGTGGCGGCCGCCAGTGAACGGCCCGTGTAGGCACCCGCTCCCTTGGCCGCCCACCAGCGTTTGCCCAGCGCCGGGGCGCTGACGACGCCGACGACGGGTTCGCCTTCGTCCACGAGGGCGATCAAGGTGGCCCAGACGGGGACGCCGCGGACAAAGTTTTTCGTGCCGTCGATCGGGTCGATGATCCAGCGGCGCGAACCGTGGCCGGAGCTGCCGAACTCCTCGCCGAGGACAGCATCGCGTGGCCGGGAGCGGGACAGCTGGCCGCGGATGGCTTCCTCGGCGGACTTGTCAGCATCGGTGACGGGGGTCAGGTCCGGCTTCGTTTCGATCCGCAGGTCGAGCGCTTTGAACCGGCTCATGGTCTGTGAATCCACGGAATCTGCCAGTACATGGGCAAGGCGCAGGTCATCGTTGTAGCTCGAAGCGGGTTGACTCATGGTTCAAAGCTACCGCCAAAAGGCGCGGCGGGCCGGGAGGCCACGTCGCAGGGTGCCGGGGAGAAACGCTCAGGAGACGCTGCCGAGTTCCTTCGATTCCTGCGCTTCCAGCCGCGGATCGCTGCCCAGCAGCCGGCGGAGCGAGGCGAGCCGTGCGGGTCCGGACGGGCCGGCGTGCCCGCCCTGCACCCAGGCATCCACGCCGCAGTTGACGGCGGCCGCGTCGTGCTTGCAGCCCCGTTCGCAGTCTTCGGTGCCGGGGGACAGGTCCGGGAAGGAACGCAGGATCCGGTCCGGGTCCACGTGGGCCAGGCCGAAGGAACGGATCCCGGGGGTGTCAATGATCCAGCTGCCGGCGGGCGCATCACTGACTTTAAGAGCCAACGCGGAGGACGAGGTGTGCCGGCCCCTGCCGGTGACCGCGTTCACGCCGCCGGTGGCCCGCTCGGCGCCGGTGAGGGCGTTCACCATGGTGGACTTGCCGACGCCGGAGTGGCCGAGCATCACGGTGACCTTGCCGTCCAGCCGGGCCCGCAGCTGGGACACCGCGGCCCTGTCCAGCCGGGCGGACAGGCCGTCGTCGGAACGCGCGTCAATACCGGAAGCGGCCGAATCCGCGGTCCGCGAGATGATCACCGGGAAATCCAGGTGTTTGTAGTTCGCCAGCAGCTCGGCAGGATCCTTGACGTCCGCCTTGGTGACGAGGAGCAGCGGGTCGATGCCGGCGTCGAAGGCGGCGACCAGGGCCCGGTCAATGAAACCGGTGCGCGGCTCCGGGTTTGCGGCCGCGACCACGATGACCAACTGGTCGGCATTGGCGACGACGGCGCGTTCGATCGGGTCGGTGTCGTCCGCGCTGCGCCGCAGCAGGGTGATCCGGTCCTGGATTTTGACCAGCCGGGCGAGGGTGTGGGGCTCGCCGGTGACGTCACCCACGAGCGAGACAAAATCGCCTGCGACGACCGGGTTGCGGCGAAGTTCCCGGGCGCGTGCCGCGATGACCGTACGCTCGCTCCCGGTCCCTTCGCCCACGACGGCGGTGTAGCGTCCGCGGTCCACCGTGACGATCCGGCCGGTGACGGCGTCGTCGTGGCTGGGCCGGTCCTTCGTGCGCGGCCGCGAGCCCTTCTTGTTCGGCCGGATCCGGACATCCGACTCATCCCACGAGTCAGTGCTGCGGGCCACTGGCGGCTTCGCTGTCTGCGGTGGTGTCCCGGCCGAGCATGGCGGTCCACAACTGCGGGAAGTTCGGCATGGTCTTGGCCGTGGTGGCGATGTCTTCGATTTCCACGCCGGGGACGGCGAGGCCCAGGATGGCGCCGGCGGTGGCCATCCGGTGGTCCGCGTAGCTGCGCACCACGCCGCCGTGCAGCCGGGCCGGGCGGATCACGAGCCCGTCGGCGGTTTCCTCGGCATCACCGCCGAGGCGGTTGATCTCCGCCACCAGGGCCGCCAGCCGGTCGGTCTCATGCCCGCGCAGGTGCGCGATGCCGGTGAGGGTGGAGGGGCTGCCGGCGAGGGCGCACAGCGCGGCGACGGTGGGTGCCAGCTCGCTGGTGTCGGCAAAGGTGCCGCCCTTGATCTCCTGGCCGCCGGTGACGGTCAGGGTGCCGTCCGCCAGCGTGACCGTGGCGCCCATGGCCGCGAGGATGCTGCGCCACAGGTCGCCCACCTGGGTGGTCTCCGCGGGCCAGCCGGGGATCCGGACGGTGCCGCGGGTGGCGAGCGCGGCGGCGAGGAACGGGCCGGCGTTGGACAGGTCCTGCTCGATCCGCCGGTCGAAGGCGCGGATCGGCCCCGGTGCGACGATCCAGTGGTTGGCCACGGAGTCGTCCACGCCGACGCCGACGCTGCGCAGCACGGCCACGGTCATGCTGATGTGGTCCAGGCTCGGGACCGGTGCGCCGGGGTGCTCGCGGCTGCGGTGTTCGAGGTGCAGCCCTTGGGTGAAGCGGGCGCCGACGAGCAGCAGGGCGGAGACGAACTGGGAGGAGGCGCTGGCATCGATGACCAGATGCCCTCCGGGGACTGTTCCGCTACCTGTGACCGTGAACGGCAGGGACGACGCCGGCCCGCCGTCGGGGGCGCCGACCGCTACGCCGAGGCCGGCGAGGGCCTCGATGATCGCGCCCATCGGCCGCAGGCGGGCATGCGGGTCGCCGTCGAAGACGGCCGTGCCCCGGCGCAACGCCGCCAGCGGCGGCACGAAGCGCATGACGGTCCCGGCCAGGCCGCAGTCGATCGCGGTGTCCGCGCCGCCCGCATCAGGGCTGATGGGGGTGATCTGCAGGTCCGGGCCGCCGTCGCCGTCGCCGGGCAGTTCCGTGACGGTGGCGCCGAGGTGCCGCAAGGCCTCGATCATCAGTGCCGAGTCCCGCGAGTGCAGGGGAGCGCGCAGCCGTGAGGGTCCGTCCGCGAGAGCGGCCAGAACCAGGTAGCGGTTGGTCAGGGATTTGGACGCCGGAACCGTGACGGTGGCGTCAACGGGCCGGTCCGCGAACGGCGCGGGCCACAGCTGACCGCCGCTGGCGGGAACGGAGCGGACCGCTGCGGCGGGGGTGGTGCCAGTCATTACGGGTTTAGGCTCCTACCGCGTGATCGACGGCCTTGCGGACGGCCTTGTCGGCCTTCTTGAGCTTCTTGTTGGTCACCCTGCGGGCATCCGAGGCCAGGTGCGCGGTGGTCTTGCGGGCATCCGAGGCCAGGTGCTCGGCGCGCCAGGCCAGGCTCGGCCGGCCGGCCGTGTCCACCGAAGCCAGCAGCACCCCGCCGGTCAGTGAGACGTTCTTCAGCAGCTGCTTGCGGCGGGCGTCGCGGCCTTCCTTGGAGGAGATGTCCGCGCTGCGCCATTCAACGAAGCCGTTGAGCGCGGAGATCACGGCGAGCACCGTGGCAGCGAGCCGGGCGGACTTGCCCAGCGCGAAGCAGACGCCGGCGCCCACCTGGGTGCCACCGATCACGCGGGCCAGGACCTTTTCGTCGGTTTGGAACGGCAGGGACTCGGCGGCGCGGCGCAGCAGGGGAGACAGCTGGGTCGCAGTGTCATCCGCGTTCCGAAGCTTGTCCAGGCCGGCGAGCACGAAACTGGAGGCGAGCATGGGGCGGGCGAGAAAGCGGACAAGCGACATGAGTTTCCTCCTGGATGGACGAACCGCGGGTGCTGTGCGGGAGAACCGGTTCTAGTCTTGCACTTTTACGGAATATTTGCCCGTCGCGCGCGGTTGTGAATGGCAGGTCAAACGCAGGAAATCAACGGCACGGCGGTCGGTGCGCGCGGTGCAGGAAGGCGGAGGTTTGGTTTTGCTAAAAGAACCCGGGCTGCTTGACGCAGTCCCCGCGGATCCCTTGGCCCTCGCTCTGAGCGGGGTTTTGAGCGCCGGCCCGCGACTGCCAGTAGACTTGGGCGCGATGAGCACCAAGGATCCGGCCCTCGCGGCCACGCACGATGTTGCCGGAAACGACGACGCCAAGAGCGACCAGCCAGCAGCCGGCAGTGCCGGCGCGGACCGGGCCGCGGAGGAAACCGTGGCCGCGGACGGCACCGGCAACCCGCTGGACACCGCAGCCGAAACCCCGGACGAGCGGCGCATCCGCTTCGAGCGCGACGCGATGCAGTACGTGGACCAGCTGTACTCGGCTGCCATGCGGATGGCCCGCAACCCTGCCGATGCCGAGGACCTGGTCCAGGAGGCGTACACCAAGGCGTTCTCCGCGTTCCATCAGTACAAGCCGGGGACCAACCTCAAGGCCTGGCTGTACCGGATCCTCACGAACACGTACATCAACCTGTACCGCAAGCGGCAGCGTGAGCCGCTGCAATCGAACTCGGACACCATCGAGGACTGGCAGCTTGCCCGGGCCGGGTCGCACACCTCCATGGGGTTGCGCTCTGCCGAGGCCGAAGCGCTGGACCACCTGCCCGATTCGGACGTCAAGCGGGCCCTGCAGTCGATTCCGGAGGAATTCCGGCTGGCTGTGTATTTCGCCGACGTGGAGGGCTTCGCCTACAAGGAAATCTCAGACATCATGAACACCCCGATCGGGACCGTCATGTCCCGGTTGCACCGCGGCCGGAAGATGCTGCGGGACATGCTGGCCGACTATGCGGCCGAGCGGGGATTCAGGGCCGCGCGGAGTACCGCCGCAGCGGCCGACAGCAACCATCAGGAGAACAGGAAATGAGCGACTGCCAGGGACTGGGCGACTGCGACGACACCCGGATGCAGCGCATCTATGAGTACCTCGACGGCGCCCTCACGCACGACGATATCGCCGAAATCAAGGAGCACCTCGACGGGTGCCCCGAATGCCACGATGAGTATGACCTTGAGTGCCTCATCCGGGTGATGGTCAAGCGGTCCTGCACGGAGGCGGCCCCGGAGAACCTCAAGAACTCGATCCTGGACCGCATCCATTCGATCCGGCCAGTCGAAGCCGACGCCTGACCGCGACCGAGCCAGCGCTACAGGCAGGACAGCGAAAGACCCCGGGAGCCGTGAGGCTGCCGGGGTCTTCCGCTTAAAGCTGGTAATCCAAACCGTAGCTTAGGTGTTGGGGCGCTTACCGTGGTTCGCGCCGCCACGCTTACGGTCACGACGTTTGCGTGCACGCTTGCTCATAGTTGGCCTCCTTAATTGTGGTACTCAAAAGAGCTGCCCTCAAGTTTCGCACATCGGGGGACCGGCCGCGAACCGGGAGGCGGCCTGCGGGCGGGGACGCTCATCCCTCCAGCGAGTTCCGGATCGAGATCCGGGCCTGGTTAAGGACTGTTTTGACGGTCTCCAGGGTGACCGGGGTGATAGGTGCGGCCCCGGCGTGACGCCGGAGTTCGATCCGGACGTCGTCCCGGAAGGACTGCACCAGCATCTCCGCCTCACGAAGCCTGCGGTCGCTCTCCTTCGAGTAGCGGGCCCCCGCGGGCACCGTGGTGTTGCGGGCCGTGGCCCGGGCGGCCTCCGCCGTCGCCGCCAGGTCCGCCCGCAGTCCCTGCATGTTGACCCGGATGTCCTGTCGCAGCTGGTCCGCGAGCCGCCGGACTGAGGCCGATATGTCGTTCTCGACGCCGGCGAGTTCTTCCCGCCGGTTCTCGAGCTCCACCAGGCCGGCCGCCGTGATGCTGTAGTTGGTGCGCCGGCCCTCGGTCTGGGTGGCCACAAGGCCCTCCTCCTCGAGTTTAGCCAGCCTCGGGTAGATGGTGCCGGCGCTGGGGGAGTACGTGCCGCCGAAGCGTTCGCTGAGCGCCTTGATCAGTTCGTAGCCGTGCTTTGGGCCCGACTCCAGCAGCGCCAGCAGATACAGGCGCAGCGCGCCGTGGGCGAAGACCGCAGGCATCAGAGCCCCGCTTCGTTGTCCGCAGCAGGCCGGGCGTGGAAGATCGAGGTCTTGCCGGAGACGGAGTTGGTCCGCACCAGCATCAGTTTCGCGTCCGGCCCGGCGATGGTCTGCACGGTTCCGCCGGGCTGGGCGTATTTCTGGTCGTCGATCACGACGGCGCCGCTGGCCGATTTCGCGATGATGTCCACTCCGACATCGTGCGGCAACCGGATGGTGACATCGCCGGACACCGAGTTCGCGCCGAAGTCCTGGGTAAAGCCGTGCAGGTCGAAGCTGAGGTCGCCGCTGACGGTGTTGGCGCGGATATTGCTGAACTCACCCGAGGCCGTGACCTCGCCGGAGACGCTCTTGGCCGTCAGGACGCCGTGGTGGTTGCGGGCGATCACCTCGCCGCTGACGGTGCTCACTGCGAGTTCGCCGGATGTCCCGTCCGCCAGGACTGAACCGGAGACGGTGTTCAGCCGGGTGTGGCCGGCGACGCCGGAAACCATCCCGTCACCGCTGACGCTGCCGGTTTCGACGTCGACGCCGGCCGGAACGGCGATGCTGATCACCACCGAGTTGGTCGAGTTGTTGCTGACCGTACCCATCAGGTTCTTGAACCAGCCTTGCGGGCCGTGCAGCTGGTGCCGCACCTCAAGGCGGCCGTCGGTCAGGCTGACCGCCAGCGGGTCGCCCTCGATCTCGGAGATCTCCAGCCGGACCACGTCCTCGTCGTGGCTGACGACGTCGAAGCGTCCGCGGACGATGCCGAGCTTGAGCGAGCGGACGCCGTCGACGTCGATGGTCTGCGGACCGGTGACGGTCCATTCGTTCTGTTCCATGGTTCCTCCGGGGCGGACGGAGCGATCGATCGCACCGGCGGCCGCCGCCTGCGATATATCGCGACTATGCAGACACGCTATAACGCGGCGCGGCCGAGGTCAAGATATATCGTGAAGAACAGCTGGGGTCAGGCCGGGGCGTCCATCCCGAGCCACTGGAACCAGCCGCGGTGCAGCACGAGCCACGCCATCAGGCCATAGCCCGCCTGACCCGGAGTGCCGCCGTTGGCGGCAAGGTCCTGCCGCCACTGTTCGTGGTTGAGCAGCGGGGAGAAGGTGTCCACGTACAGGTGCTTGCGCCGCGTGGTGACATCGGCGAAGGCGGTGTTCAGCTCGCCGAGCCGGCGGTTCTGGGCAGGATCCAGGGTGGGCGGCGGACCGACCACGAAGACCTCGATGCGGTTCTGCGTCGCCGAATCGAGGATGTTCGCGAGGTTGAGCCGGCTCCGGGCGGTGGAGAGCCCGAACTCGATGTCCCGGCCGGACAGCCCGATGACGAGCCGGTTCTCGTACTGCGCGCCGAACCGCCGCCCCGCCTCTTCCAGCCAGCGGTCCGCGAGTCCCTCGGTGCCTTCCTGCGGGCAGGGCAGCGAGTAGCTCTCAAGGGTCAGCCCGTCCTGCGGGGTGCGGGCCAGGACCCGGCCCAGCCAGCCCAGCGCCCGCGGGTCGCCCAGGCCGGCCAGCAACTCATCTCCAACGGCTGCGATGCGCAGCTTCCGATCTTCCACGACTACCTCTTCATTCCATTGCCGGATCAGGCCCGGGTTCGGCCCGGCTGGTGGCTTAAACGACGCTGCCCGGCCGGAGTCGTGGGTTCGACGCCGGCCGGGCAGCCCGTTGTTACTTACGTGCGAAGGCCTGTTTGAGCAGGGTATCCTGCTCGGCGGCATGGCGCTTCATGGACCCGGCGGCGGTGGCCGCCGACGCCGGCCGTGCCACGAGCCGCACGCGGCGGTCCAGGGCGTCCGGCAGGTTCAGGCCGATGAACGGCCACGGTCCCTGGTTGGCCGGCTCGTCCTGCGCCCACACCACTTCGGCGTTCGGGTACTTCGCGAGTTCGGCGGCGATCTCGGCCGCGGGCAGCGGGTAAAGCTGCTCGACCCGGATCAGCGCGGTCGTGGTGTCGCCGGTCTTCTGCCGGGTGGACAGCAGGTCGTAGTAGAGCCGGCCCGACACCAGCAGGACACGGTCGACGGCGTCGTTGTTCAGCTGCTCATGCTCCGGGATCACCGGACGGAACGCACCCGTGGTGAAATCTTCCACCGAGGACGCCGCCGCCTTGAGGCGCAGCAGCTGCTTCGGCGTGAAGATGATCAGCGGCTTGCGCGGCCTGCTGTACGCCTGGCGGCGGAGCAGGTGGAAATGCGACGCCGGCGTGGTCGGGTTCGCCACGATCATGTTGTCCTCGGCGCAAAGCTGCAGGAAGCGCTCAATCCGGGCCGAGGAGTGGTCCGGGCCCTGGCCTTCGTAGCCGTGCGGCAGCATCAGCACCAGCGAGGAGCGCTGGCCCCATTTCTGCTCGGCCGAGGAGATGAACTCGTCGATGATGGTCTGCGCACCGTTGACGAAGTCGCCGAACTGCGCTTCCCAGAGCACCAGGGCGTCGGGCCGCTCGACCGAGTAGCCGTACTCGAAGCCCATCGCCGCGTATTCGGACAACAGCGAGTCGTAGATCCACAGCTTCGCCTGGTCGTCCGAAAGGTTGGCGAGCGGAGTCCACTCGTCTCCGTTGGCGCGGTCGTGGAAAACGGCGTGGCGCTGCACGAAGGTGCCGCGGCGCGAGTCCTGGCCGGCCAGCCGGACCGGCACACCCTCCATGGTGAGCGACCCGAACGCGGCGAGTTCGCCGAAGCCCCAGTCGATGCCGCCCTCGCGGGACATCAGTTCACGCTTCTCGAGCAGCTGCTTGAGCTTTGCGTGGACCGTGAAGCCCTCCGGGAACTCGACGTGGGCCTTGCCGATCCGTGCCAGCGTCTCGGCGCTGATGGCGGTCGATTCCGGCACCCGGATCCCCGTATCCGACTGCTGGGCCGAGGGCCGCTCCAGATCGGAAATGGCAGCGGAGTCGGCGGTAATGATCGGAATCGGTGAGGTCTGGGCGGCATGTGTTTCGGCGAAGACCCGCTCGAGCCGTTCCTGGTAGTCGCGGAGCAGCTGCTCGGCTTCTTCCTCGGTGATGTCGCCGCGGCCGATCAGCGACTCGGTGTACAGCTTGCGGACGGACCGCTTGGCCTCGATCAGGTTGTACATCAGCGGCTGCGTCATCGAGGGGTCGTCGCCCTCGTTGTGGCCCCGACGGCGGTAGCAGACCATGTCGATGACGACGTCCTTGTGGAAGCGCTGGCGGAACTCATAGGCGAGCTGGCCGATCCGGACCACGGCCTCCGGGTCGTCGCCGTTCACGTGGAACACCGGCGCCTGGATCATCTTGGCGACGTCCGTGGAGTAGGTGGACGACCGCGAGGAGGACGGCGCCGTGGTGAAGCCGACCTGGTTGTTGACCACGACGTGGATCGTGCCGCCGGTGCGGTAACCGCGCAGCTGCGAGAGGTTCAGGGTTTCCGCGACGACGCCCTGGCCGGCGAAGGCTGCATCGCCGTGCACCATGATCGGCAGCACGGGGAAGGACTCGCCCTGGTCCAGGCGGTCCTGCTTGGCCCGGACGATGCCCTCGAGGACCGAGTCGACGGCCTCCAGGTGGGAGGGGTTCGCGGCGAGGTAGACCTTGGTCTCCTTGCCGCTGTCCGAGGTGAAGGTGCCCTCGGTGCCGAGGTGGTACTTGACGTCGCCCGAGCCCTGGACCGACCGGGGGTCCTGGGTGCCCTCGAATTCGCGGAACACCTGGGCGTAGGTCTTGCCGGCGATGTTGGTGAGGACGTTGAGCCGGCCCCGGTGCGCCATGCCGATGGCGACCTCGTCGAGCCCGTCGTCGGCGGCGTCGGAGATGATGGCGTCGAGCAGCGGAATCAGCGATTCGCCGCCCTCGAGCGAGAAGCGCTTCTGGCCCACGAACTTCGTCTGCAGGAACGTCTCGAACGCCTCCGCGGCGTTCAGCTTGGAGACAATCCGGAGCTGTTCGTCACGGCTCGGCTTGGAGTAGGGGTGCTCGAGCTGGTCCTGGAACCACTTGCGCTCGGCGGGGTCCTGGATGTGCATGTACTCGATGCCGGTGGTGCGGCAGTACGCGTCGCGCAGCACGCCCAGGATGTCGCGGAATTTGAGCATCGGCGCGCCGCCGAAGCCGCCGGTGGGCCACTCACGGTCGAGATCCCAGAGCGTGAGGCCGTAGGTCAGGACGTCGAGGTCAGGGTGCTTGCGCTGGACGTACTCGAGCGGGTTGGTGTCCGCCATCAGGTGGCCACGGACCCGGAAGGAGTGGATCAGCTGCTGGATCCGGGCGACCTTGTTGATCTCGTCCGCCGGGTCCACCTGCAGGTCGAGGCTCCACCGTACGGGTTCGTAGGGGATGCGCAGGGATTCGAAGATCTCGTCGTAGAAGTTCTGCTCGCCGAGCAGGAGCCGGTGCACCAGCTTGAGGAACTCGCCGCTGCCGGCACCCTGGATGACGCGGTGGTCATAGGTGGAGGTCAGCGTCAGCACCTTGCTGATGGCGTTCTGCGCGATGATCTTTTCGCTGGCGCCCTGGAACTCGGCCGGGTAGTCAAGGGCGCCGACGCCGATGATGGCAGCCTGGCCCTTGGAGAGGCGGGGGACCGAGTGTACGGTACCGATGCCGCCGGGGTTGGTCAGGGACACGGTGGTGCCGGAGTGGTCGTCCGCGGTCAGCTTGCCGGCGCGGGCGCGCTTGATCAGGTCCTCGTAGGTGTGCCAGAACTCGGAGAAGTTGAGCGTCTCCGCCTTCTTGATGTTCGGGACTATGAGCAGGCGGCTGCCGTCCGGCTTGGGCATGTCGATGGCGATGCCGAAGTTCACGTGCGCGGGCTGGACGGCCACGGGCTTGCCGTCGATGACGTCGTAGTAGACGTTCATCGAGGGGAACTGCGCCAGCGCCCGGATGACGGCGTAGCCGATCAGGTGGGTGAAGGAGACCTTGCCGCCGCGGGCGCGGGCCAGGTTGGAGTTGATGACCACACGGTTGTCGATCAGCAGCTTGGCCGGGATGGCCCGGACGCTGGTGGCGGTGGGGACTTCCAGGCTGGTCACCATGTTGGCGGCGATCGCCTTGGCCGGTCCGCGCAGCACGGACACGACGTCCTGCTCCGGGGCGGTCGGAGCCTTGATGTTCTTGGGCAGCTGGGCCGGGATGGGCTGCGTGCCGGCGCCCGGCTCGGCGTTCTTGGAGCCGTCCCGTGCCACGGTGGCGGGTGCCTTCTCGCCGGCCGGGGCTGCCGCGGGAGCTGCCTGGGCGGGGGCCGGAGCCGCAGCTGCCGGCGCCGCGGCGGGTTCCTGCGGGGCGGCGGCCGCCGGGGGGACGACGGGAAGCTCACGGGTTGAGGGGTGCGCGACGGCGGTGGCCGAGGCGCCGTTGGCCGAAGAACCGTCGCTGGCGTCGAAGGACTCGAAAAGCGGCCACCATTTGGCGTCTACCGTGTTCTTGTCCTGCTGGTACCGCTCGTACAGTTCGTCAACGAGCCACTCGTTTCCGCCAAATTCCTCGGGTAGACGGTGGCTAGGCTGCTCTGGCACTTGAAATACGCCTCTTCCATGAGTTTGAATCCCGCTGGTTTCCACAGTGCCGCAGCACGTCAATCGAACCAGTTCTCCGCGTCCAGTGAACCCAGACCTTTGCCAGTCTAGTGACGATTCCAACCAAACTGCCAATAAGGGTGACTCAAATCATCGGGCCGTGCCGGGGAGGCCGAGTCCGGGCCGCGGGAGCCGTCCCCGGGAGGGCGCCGGGCTCGCCTAGAATCACCGGTGGGATCCCCCTTCCAGCGAGGAGCTGCCGTGCGTTTTCTGAATGAGCCAACCACCGACCTGACCTACTCCGACATTTTCCTGGTGCCGTCCCGCTCCGACGTCATCTCCCGGCACGATGTGGACCTCTCGGCGGATGACGGCACCGGTTCAACAATCCCGCTGGTGGCGGCCAACATGACGGCGGTGACCGGAAAACGGATGGCGGAGACGCTGGCGCGCCGCGGCGGACTGGCCGTCCTGCCGCAGGATGTGCCCCTGGAGGTGCTGCGCGACGTCACCGCCTGGATTAAAGGACGCCACGCCGTGATCGAGACGCCGGTCAGCCTGTCAGCCTCGGACACGGTCATCGACGCGCTGCACCTGATGGGCAAGCGGCCGCACGGCGCCGTGGTGGTGCTGGACGACGCCGGTGCCGTCGCCGGCGTCGTGCGGGCGGCGGACTTTGAGGGCCAGGACCGCTTCGCGTCGCTTGCCTCGGTGCTGCGCCAGCAGCCGCTGGTGCTGGATGCCGCCGAGTTCGACGCCGGCACCGAGGCGGGTGCCGTGACGGCGCCGCTCCGGCGGGCTTTCGACGCGATGGAATCCGCCGGCACCGATTTCGCCCCCGTCCAGCGCGACGGTGTGTTGGCCGGGGTGCTGACCCGGAAGGGCGCCCTGCGGTCCACGCTGTACCGGCCCTCGCTCGACGCGGACGGTGCACTGAAGGTCGCCGCGGCTGTCGGCATCAACGGCGACGTCGCCGGGAGGGCCGCGGCGCTGCTCGCCGCCGGCGTCGACGTGCTGGTACTGGACACCGCCCACGGCCATCAGCAGAAGATGTTCGATGCCCTGGCCGCGGTCCGGAGCCTGGGCCCGGGCGTCCCCGTCGTGGCTGGCAACGTCGTCACGGCCGAGGCGACCCGTGAACTGATCCAGGCCGGCGCGGACATCGTCAAGGTCGGCGTCGGGCCCGGCGCCATGTGCACCACGCGGATGATGACAGCAGTGGGCCGCCCGCAGTTCTCTGCCGTGCTGGAATGCTCGGCCGCGGCGCGCGCCGCCGGCGGCCGGGTCTGGGCGGACGGCGGGGTCCGGTATCCCCGGGACGTGGCCCTGGCCCTCGCTGCGGGTGCGAGCCAGGTCATGATCGGTTCCTGGTTTGCCGGCACGCACGAGAGCCCGGGTGACCTGCAGCTCGATGCGAACGGACGGCACTTCAAGGAGAGCTTTGGCATGGCCTCCGCACGGGCGGTGCAGAACCGCAACCAGCGCGAAGGGGCCTTCGAAAAGGACCGCAAGGCGCTCTTCGAGGAGGGTATCTCCACCTCGCGGATGTACATCGATCCCGCCCGCCCCGGGGTCGAAGACCTGCTGGACATGATCACCGCCGGGCTCCGGAGTTCGATGAGCTACGCCGGCGCCGCCGATCTGGCAGCCTTCCGCGAGCGGGCCGTCGCCGGCATCCAGTCCGCGGCGGGCTACGAGGAAGGACGGCCCGTGCCGCAGAGCTGGTGATGCTTGCTCCTGTAGACTGACATTCTTATGGACAGTAAATCTAGGTGCCGGCCTGGGGGCTGTCAGCGCGGAACACGACCCGTTCCCGCCCAGTCCACCCGCAGAGCCGGCAAACCCCGTTCACGCGCCCATCACCTCCCCGCCGCCGAGCAGTGCGGCAGCCTCCACGAAGCAGGGTCCGCCACGTCGGACCATCCTCCGCCGGAACGAACTTTCCTGCCCGCGCTCCCGCCGTCCAAAGCGGAGCGCTAAGTGGAATGGCTCCTGCTCGGAGCAGGACTGCTCCTCATCCTCGGCACCGGCTTCTTCGTCGCCGTGGAATTCTCCCTCGTCGCGCTCGACCAGGCCACTGTTCAACGGGCCGTGGATAACGGCGACGCTGCCGCCGCGCCGCTGCTCAAGTGCCTCAAGTCCCTCTCCACCCAGCTCTCCAGCTGCCAGCTCGGCATCACCTTGACCACGCTTCTCACCGGTTATGTGATGGAGCCGTCGGTGGGCAAACTGCTGCAGGGCCCGCTGAGTGCCGTCGGCCTGCCCGAAGCCGCGGCCACCTCGGTCTCGCTAGTCATTGCCATGGCCCTGGCGACCCTGCTTTCGATGCTGCTTGGCGAGCTGGTCCCCAAGAACGCCGCCATCGCGTTGTCATTCACGGTGGGCAAGGCCGTGGCGCGCCCGCAGCTGGTCTTCACCGCCATCTTCAGGCCGGCCATCATTGTGCTCAACGGCTTCTCCAACAAGGTGCTGAACGTCTTCGGCCTCGAAGCGAAAGAGGAGATTTCCGGGGCCCGCACTCCGGCGGAGCTGGCTTCCCTGGTACGCCGCTCGGCCGCGATGGGAACCCTGGACGAACGCACCGCGAACTTCGTCTCCCGCACGCTGAAGTTCTCCGGCCGGACGGCCGCGGACGTGATGACGCCCCGGATCCGGGTGGAAACGATCGACAGCCACCAGCCGGTCTCGGACATTGTGGAGGCGGCCAAGCGCACGGGCTACTCCCGCTTTCCCATCATCGGCGAATCCTCGGACGACATCCGCGGGCTGGTGCACATCAAAAAGGCCATCGCGGTCCCGCCGGACCGGCGGCACAAACTGGAAGCCGGCGCCATCATGACCGACGTGCTCCGGGTGCCCGAAACTATCCATCTGGACGGCCTGCTCGCCGAACTGCGCGAGGGAAACCTGCAACTGGCGGTGGTGCTGGACGAATACGGCGGCACCGCAGGAATCACCACGCTGGAGGACCTCGTGGAGGAAATCGTCGGGGAAGTCGCCGATGAACACGACCGCGTCCGGCCGGGGCTGCTGCAAAGCGCCTCGGGGGACTGGTACTTCCCGGGACTGCTCCGGCCGGACGAGCTCTCCGAACAGATCCCGGGGCTGAGAGTGCCGGACGAGTCAGCCTACGAAACCGTGGGCGGCTATGTCATGAGCGAGCTCGGCCGCATCGCCTCCGTCGGTGACACCGTCGACGTCGGGGGCGGCACGCTCAGCGTGACCCGGATGGACGGACGCCGGATTGACCGGATCTGCTTCAAACCGGCGCCGCCGGAGCGCCACGGCGGCGTCGAAGGTCGCATTGACGCGGCCGGAACGGCCGGTGCAGCATGAGCGACTGGCTGGGACTCCTCTGGCTCGCCGTACTCCTGGTGGGCAACGCCTTCTTCGTGGCTGCCGAATTTGCCGTCATGTCCGCGCGCCGCAGCCAGATTGAACCGCTGGCCGACGCGGGCTCCAAGCGTGCCCAGACCACGCTGCGGGCGATGGAAAACGTCTCCCTCATGCTGGCGTGCGCCCAGTTGGGCATCACCGTCTGTTCCCTGCTGATCCTGCAGGTCGCGGAGCCCGCAATCCACCACCTGTTGGCGGTCCCGCTGCGAGCGGCGGGCGTGCCGGTGGAGATTGCCGCCGTCGCGGCGTTCGCCATGGCGTTGCTGGCCGTCACCTTCCTGCACGTGACGTTCGGCGAAATGGTGCCGAAAAACATTTCGGTGTCCGTCGCGGACAAGGCCGCGCTGCTGCTGGCGCCGCCGCTGATTTACATTGCCCGTGCCGTCAAGCCGGCGATTGTGGCGCTGAACTGGTCCGCGAACCACATTCTGCGGCTGATGCGGATCGAGCCGAAGGCCGAGGTGACGTCCTCCTTCACCCTGGAGGAAGTGCAGTCCATCGTGCAGGAGTCCACCCGGCACGGACTGGTGGACGACGACGCGGGGCTGATC
Organism: Arthrobacter sp. JB02-1C; assembly: GCF_057748045.1. Taxonomy (NCBI): domain Bacteria; kingdom Bacillati; phylum Actinomycetota; class Actinomycetes; order Micrococcales; family Micrococcaceae; genus Arthrobacter; species Arthrobacter sp. JB02-1C. Next base: position 3,642,771 of record NZ_CM173235.1, on the reverse strand, counting down.
ACGGGTGCCCTGGAGTTCTCCGAGTACACCGCATCCCAGGTCATGGTCCCGCTGGAAAAACTGGTGATGCTCAAGGCCGCCACGACACCGGAGGAGTTCGAGAAGGCGGTGAGCCGGACCGGTTTCTCCCGCTTCCCCATGCTGGACGAGGACGGGATGCTCGCCGGTTACCTCCACATTAAGGACGTGCTGCCCATCCCGGAGGCCGGGTACTCGCACCCGATAGCGGAGAGCCGCATCCGTTCGCTGGCCAACCTCGCGATGGACGACGAGATCGAAGAGGCCATGTCGGTCATGCAGCGCACCGGCTCCCACCTCGCCCGGGTGATCGGCCCGGACGGGCATACCCAGGGAGTGCTGTTCCTGGAGGATGTCATTGAGCAACTCGTCGGGGAGATCCGGGATGCCACCCAGGCCACTGACTACCGGAGGCTTGGGCAGAAGTAGGCCCGGCAGCGGTCTGCCCTAATGGGAATCATTCCCATCTGGGGTAGACTTGCTGTATTGCTAACGCTTCTCAATAACAGATCCGAGGTCTTCCCGTGCGCCGTACCGCCGCCGCAGTGTTCCTCGCCGGCCTTAGCAGCCTGCTGCTGACCGCCTGCGGCCCGACGCCGGGCAGCGCCCGGGCAGGCTCCGGCGACGGAGTGGTGGACGTTGTCGCCTCCACCAGCGTGTACGGCGACATCGTCCGGACCATTGGCGGCGACAAGGTCCGGGTCACTTCGATCATCAGCCGGACCAGCCAGGACCCGCACTCCTACGAGGCCACCAGCCAGGACAAGCTGGCCGTTTCCAAGGCCCAACTGGTCGTCGAAAACGGCGGCGGCTACGACGACTTCCTCGCCAAGCTGGCCGGTGACACCGGGCTGGACCCGGCAAACCTGCTTAACGCGGTCGAGGTCTCGGGGTTAGCGGCCGGCGCCTCGGAGCCGGCCGCCAGCGCTACCTCGGAGCCGGCCGCCAGCGCTACCGGGGACCCCAGCCACGACGGCCACAGCCACGCCGCCGACGGGGTCAACGAACATGTCTGGTACAGCACCGCCGCCATGAGCCGCTTTGCCGACGCCTTGGCGGACCGGCTGGCCGCGCTGGAGCCCGCCTCGGCCGCCGATTTCAAGACCAACGCCGCCGCCCTGAAGCGGGATCTGACCGGACTGGACACGAAGCTGGCGGCCTTGCATGCTGCCGCTGACCACGGCGGGGTGGCCGTCACCGAACCGGTGCCGCTGTACCTGCTGGAAGCCGCCGGCCTCGAGAACCTGACCCCGCCGGAATACAGTTCGGCGATCGAAGCAGGCTCGGACGTGCCGCCGGCGGTGCTCCGGTCCGCGATCGACGTCGTCAAGTCCGGCAAGATCCGCCTGCTGGCCTACAACCCGCAGACGGAGGGCCCGCAGACCCAGGCGCTGAAGGCGGCGGCCGTAGCCGCCGGCGTCCCCGTCGTCGATTTCGCCGAAACGCTGCCGGACGGCAAGAGCTACCTGCAGTGGATGTCCGACAACGTTGAGAACCTGGCCAAGGCCCTTGACCAGGGCGCGAAGACTCCGTGACGCCGGTTGTCAGCCTCCGTGGAGCCGGGCTGAAATTCGGCCAACGGACCCTGTGGGAGAACCTGGACCTGGACATCAACCCCGGCGAGTTCTTTGCCGTGCTCGGCCCCAACGGCAGCGGCAAGACGACCTTCCTCAAAGTCCTGCTCGGACTGCAGGAGCTCAGTGCCGGCACGGCCCTGCTGGACGGCCAGCCGATCGCCCGGGGCAACCGGCGGATCGGCTATGTCCCGCAACAGGAATCCTTTGACCCGGACACGCCGCTGCGCGCACGGGACCTCGTGGGCCTCGGCGTCGACGGCCACCGGTGGGGGATCCGCCTCAACGGGGCCAAGGTCAACCGCAGGATCGACACGCTGCTGGACCAGGTCGGGGCCCTGGACTACGCCAAAGTCCCGGTGGGCCAGCTGTCCGGCGGGGAACAGCAGCGGCTGAGGGTGGCGCAGGCCCTGGCCACGGACCCGAAGGTCCTGCTCTGCGACGAGCCGCTGTTGTCGCTGGATCTCCAGCACCAGCAGGCCGTCAGCTCCCTGATCAACGACCAATGCCGGGAACAGGACAGCGCCGTTGTGTTCGTGACCCACGAAATCAACCCGGTGATGGACTACGTTGACCGGGTCCTGTACCTTGCCGGCGGCCGCTTCCGGATCGGCACCCCGGAGGAAGTCATGACCACCGAGGTGCTCTCCAAGCTTTACGGCAGCCGGGTCGAGGTGATCCGCGCCAACGGACGGATGATCGTGGCGGGCATCCCGGATGCCGTCACCCACCACCATGAGGACGCGCACGCCGTCGCCGGAGAGGTGGGCTGAATGGACCTGGACAACGTGCTGCACTCCATTTTCAACTTCGAAAACTACGGCGAACTGCTGGCCCTGGTGCAAAACTCCATCTGGGCCGGCGCGGTGCTGGGCCTGCTCGGTGGCCTGGTGGGCACTTTCGTGATGAAGCGCGACCTGGCCTTCGCCGTCCACGGCATTTCCGAGCTTTCCTTCGCCGGTGCTGCGTTCGCACTGCTGGTCGGCGCCGACGTCGTGCTCGGTTCGCTGGCCGGGTCCGTGGTCGCGGCGCTCCTGCTGGGCCTCATGGGCGTCCGGGCCCGGGACAAGAACTCGACGATCGGCGTGATCATGCCGTTTGGTCTGGGCCTGGGCATCCTGTTCCTCTCGCTCTACGAGGGCCGGGCGGCGAACAAGTTCGGCCTGTTGACCGGCCAGATCGTCTCGGTCGGGACCGTGCAACTGCAGGTTTTGGCGGGAGCCGCCGTCGTGGTGATGCTGGCGCTCGTGGCCATCTGGCGGCCGCTGACGTTCGCGAGCGTCGACCCCGCCGTGGCCGCTGCGCGCGGCGTGCCGGTCAGGGGCCTCGCGCTGGGCTTCATGCTGCTGCTGGGGTTCGGCGTGGCCCTTTCCATCCAAATCGTCGGAGCGCTGCTGGTCCTGGCGCTGCTGATCACGCCGGCTGCCGCGGCCCTGCGGGTGACGTCGTCGCCCCGGCTGGTCGTGGTGCTCAGCGTGACCTTCGCCGTGACGGCCACGGTGGGCGGCATTCTGCTGGCTCTCGGCGGCAGGCTTCCGATCAGCCCGTACGTGACGACGCTGTCGTTCCTGATTTACGTGGTGTGCCGCTTAATTGGCGGCGTCCGTGCACGGCGCGGCCTGAACGGACGGGTGCTGCGGCCTTTGACCCCTGCCGCCTGAGTCAGCCGCCTGAGTCAGCCGCCCGAGCGTCGGCCGATCCGCTTTCGGGGCGCCGGCTGCCGGCCGCTGGGATGCCGTACAGTGCTGCCATGGGGGATCAGGTCCGGAACATGCTGCGGTGCGGCGTGCGCGCGGCGGCAGTCGTGATGCTGCTCTTGGCCGCGTCTGCCTGCGGTGTCGAACCGCGTCAACCGGACCTGTCCACCCGGAAGGAGTTTGCCCGGAGTGTCATGGCCGCGGCCGTGTCAGGCTCAGTGGAGCGCATCGAGGGCCTGGTCAGTCCCGTGTTCAGCAATGCCCGGCCCGAGGCCGAGCAGTTGGTGGACGCCACCCGCGGCTGGGTCCCGGGTTCCTGGCAGGTCGACCTCAGCACCGACTTTCCGCAGGTAGCCAACGTCACCGCCTCGCAGAACGGGCAAGCCCGCACTGTCCGCTACCAAATCTCGTGGATCGATGAGCGCTGGACCCTGGTGATGGGCAAGCCGAAGAACCCGCCGAGCGGCGGCGCGAAACCCATCGGCCCGGGCGCGCAGCCCACCGGCCCCGGCGCCGACCCGAAAATTGTGGCGGGGGCGTCCAGCCTGCCGACGACGTCGACCCCGGCCCCCTCGGTGTGTCCGGCCAGCATGGCTGGAGCGGGGGTAGCGCCTGGACCCGTGTACGGGGCCGTTGCACTGAGCTGCCGCACCTTTACCTCAACGTGGGGCACTGTGCGCGGCCAAAACATGTACTGGCTGACGGCCACGCCGCTCCACCTGGGCTTCGACCGGATGAACGGCGCGTTGACCATGGTGGTCCGGATGCCGTGCGGCGTGCTGAACGTGCCGGTCGCGGTGGACGATTTCGGGATGTCTCCCGACCCGGCCAGGATGACGGAGTCGGCGGACGGCTGCGCCGGCCCGGAGGCGGACCACCGATCCTGGGCCAGCGCCTATTTTAAGGAACCCGTGGTGTGCCACCTCGACTCCTCGGAGCTGGTGCTCACCAGCCAGCTCGGCCAGGTCCGGTTCAGGCAGGACTGAGCGGCGGGTGCCGCTACTGTCCACCCTCCAGCGCCGTGCACTCGGGGCACAGTCCGAAGATTTCGACGGTGTGCTCGACGGCGGTGAAGCCGTGCTCTTTCGCGATCCGGGCCGCCCAGGCCTCGACCGCCGGCGCCTCGACCTCGACGGCTTTGCCGCAGTTGCGGCACAGCAGGTGGTGGTGGTGCCCGGTCACGGCGCAGCGGCGGTACACGACCTCGCCGTCGGCGTTGCGCAGGACATCGACCAGCCCCTCGTCGGCGAGCGACTGCAGGATCCGGTAGGAGGTGGCGAGGGAGACGGCACTGCCACGCTCCCGCAGGATGCGGTGCAGTTCCTGCGTGCTGACAAAGTCGTCCAGGGAATCCAGTGCAGCGCCCACGGCAACCCGCTGCTTGGTCACGCGCTGTTCCTTGCCGGCCTGCTCCTTGGCGGCCTGCTCCTTGGCGCCGGCGACTGCCACGGCCGGGGCCCGGTTGCCGCCGGTGGGGGCACCCTGGGACATGATGAAACTCGCTTCGCTGGGGGTTGTGCTGCGGGACGGGCAGCTTCCAGATTACCAGCCGGGTACCGTGGACACCGCGTCGGAAGGCCCCCTAGGCTGGCCGGATGAAGCTGACGAAATTCACCCACGCCTGCGTCCGGCTCGAGCAGGAGGGCCGGGTGCTGGTGCTGGACCCCGGGACGTTCTCCGAGACGGAGCAGGCTCTCGACGGTGCGGCCGCGGTGCTGATCACCCACGAACACCCGGACCACCTCGACGTGGACGCCGTGTCCGCTGCGTTGCTTGCCGACCAACAGCTGCAGCTCTTCGCACCCGAGGCTGTGGCAACGCAGCTGCGTGCGGCGGCGTCGGGGGCTGCGGACCGGATCCACACGGTTGCGGGCGGCGAGAGCTTCGAGGCGGCCGGGTTCGATGTCCGGAGTTTCGGCGGCCAGCATGCCCTCATCCACCCGCAGATCCCGGTGGTCGCCAACCTCGGCTATCTGGTGGACTCCAACGTGTACCACCCGGGGGACTCCTTTACGGTTCCCGATGGTGTCGACGTGCAGACCCTCCTGGTGCCGATCCATGCACCGTGGAACAAGGTCGGCGAAGTGGTCGACTTTGTGATTGGGGTCCGGGCGCCGCGGGCCTTCCCGGTCCACGACGCCCTGCTGAACGACACCGGACGGGGGATGATCGAAGCGCACGTGACCCGGATCGGCGCCAGATACGGGACGGAGTACCGGCATCTTGCCAGCGGCGAATCCGTGGACGTGTAGCTAGCCGGACCAGGTCCCGCTGGCGATGAACTCGCGGATCACTGCCTCGTACGGTTCCGGGTCCAGTCCCTGGGCGCGGAGCCACTCGGGGCTGTAGTAATTACCGGAGTACCGGTCACCGGCGTCGCACATCAACGAGACCACACTGCCGCGGCGGTCCTCGGCGATCATGCCGGCAATGAGCTGCCACACGCCCCACAGGTTGGTCCCGGTGGACGGGCCGGCGTGAATTCCCGCGTGGTCGCGCAGGTGGCGCATGGCGGCCACCGAACCGGCGTCGGGCACCTGGATCATGTGGTCGATGACGGCCGGCACAAAGCTTGGTTCCAGCCGTGGCCGGCCGATCCCCTCGATCCGGGACGGACGGCCCGCCTCGGCGGGCCCGGCGTTACCGTCGCGGTCGGCCAGCCAGGCGGGGAAGAAGGCGGAATTTTCCGGGTCGACGACGGCGAGCCGGGTGGAGTGGCGCCGGTAGCGGAGGTAGCGGCCGATGGTCGCGCTGGTTCCGCCCGTGCCTGCTCCCACCACGATCCAGTCCGGGACCGGCTGCTCCTCAAGCGCCAACTGGCCGAAAATGGATTCGGCGATGTTGTTGTTGCCCCGCCAGTCGGTGGCGCGCTCCGCATAGGTGAACTGGTCCATGTAATGGCCGCCGGTGCTGCGCGCCAGGTCTTCGGCCGCGGAGTAGACCTCCGAAGCATGGTCCACCAGGTGGCAGGCGCCGCCGTACTGCTCGATCAAGGCGATTTTTTCCCGGCTGGTGGTCCGGGTCATCACCGCGATGAACGGCAACCCCAGCAACCGGGCGAAATACGCCTCGGATACGGCGGTGCTGCCGCTGGATGCCTCCACGATGGTGGTGCCTTCCCGGATCCAGCCGTTGACGATCCCGAACAGGAACAGTGAGCGGGCCAGCCGGTGCTTGAGGCTGCCGGTGCGATGGGTCGATTCGTCTTTGAGGTACAGCTGGATGCCCCAGTGCTCCGGCAACGGCACCGAAAGCAGGTGGGTGTCGGCGGACCTGTTGTTTTCCGCGTCGATCCGGCGGATGGCTTCGTCGGCCCAAAGCCGTTGGTGCTGGCGCGCTGTCGTCACCGCACCAGCCTACCGGCGGCGGCGACGGCCAGGATTAGAGTGGGCGGATGGAAACCCTGATTGTTGTGGAAGAACTCAAGGACCGGCTGGATTCCGGCGCACGGACTGTGCTGCTGGACGTCCGCTGGGCGCTCGGCGACCCGCACGGCAGGGACCACTACCTGGCGGGGCACCTGCCCGGCGCGGTCTTCGTCGACCTCGCCACCGAGCTGGCCGGTCCGCCAGATCCGAGCCGCGGCCGCCACCCGCTGCCGCCGCCTGAGCAGTTCCAGCGTTCTGCCCGTTCCTGGGGCATCCGCCAGGGTGATCTGGTGGTGGCCTACGACGACAGCGGCAACCTCGCGGCCGCCCGCCTCTGGTGGATGCTGCGCAATGCAGGGTTCCCGACGGTCCGTCTGCTGGACGGCGGACTGGCGGCCTGGCGCGGCGCCGGCTTCGAAGTCGAAACCGGCGCCGGCGACACGGAACCGGGCGACGTCGAACTGGCTGACGGGGCCATGCCGGCCATCGGCGCCCGCGAAGCCGCTTCCTGGTCCGGGCGCGGGCTGCTGCTTGATGCCAGGGCGGGGGAGCGGTACCGCGGCGACGTCGAGCCCGTTGATCCCCGCGCCGGGCACATTCCGGGGGCCATCAGCGCGCCGACCAGTGCCAACCTGGCCGCCGACGGGCGGTTCCTTCCGGCCGCGGCGCTGCGCGAACGCTTCGCCGGCCTTGGCGTGCAGGCGGGCTTGCCCACGGCCGTGTATTGCGGCTCCGGCGTGACGGCGGCCCACGAAATCGCGGCCCTGGAGATTGCCGGCTTCCCGGCCGCCCTGTTCCCCGGCTCGTTCTCCGAGTGGTCCAACGACCCGTCGAACGACGTCGTCACCGGCACCGCCCCCGGCGGGGACGCGGTAGCGGCGGACTAGCGCGGACAGGCCCTCAACAAGCGCAGACCGGGGTTGTCCGGTGCCGCCCGTTGCGGTGTTGTTCCGGGTGGAGCGCTGGTTCCGGGCAGGGGCGGTGCGGTGGAGTGGTAGGTGTGGCCGGTGGGGGTGGTGAGCTCGAGGCTATGCCGTTGGTACCTGTGCGTCTCTTCTGGGAGGGGTTTGCTGGTCCAGCCGGGGGTTTCTTTGGTGTGGTTGCAGGCTTCGCAGAGTCCGGCGCCGTTGGTGTGGCTGGTGGTGCCGCCCTGGCGCCAGGGCACGATGTGGTCCAGGTGCCGGATGGGGGCGTCGCAGTACGGGGTGCGGCAGGTGTGGTCGCGGGCCTGGATGAAGCGGCGGAGCCCGGGTGGGAAGATCCGGGCGCGGGAGTCCATCGCGATGAGGTCGCCGGTGCCCGGGGCGGTGTAGAGCCGGCGGAGCCAGACGTCCAGGGGCTGCGCGCGCTCGGGACGGACCAGGGCCCGGGCCCAGCCGGCGGGGATGGTGCCGTAGCCGGGGAGGCGGGCGGGTTCGCTGTCGGCCTGGAAGAGGGTGCGGTCGGTCATGACGAGCTGGATTTCGATGCTGCTGATCCCGCCGGGGGTGCCGGTGGTGCGTTCGACCAGGGCGTCGGCCATCAGTTGTCCCCGGGACCGGGTGTCCCCGGCAGAGCGCAGGGTGTCGGCGTGCCGGGTGAGGGCCGCGTGCATGGCGACGCCGGCCGCGACCGGGAGCAGGGCGGTGAGGTAGCACATGGTGTCGGGGGCGGGGCGGAGGCTGACGTGGCGTTCGGTTTCGGCGTGCGCGGCGCGTTGGGTGACGGAGCGGGGATCGCGGCGGTAGGCGGCGGCGCGGGCCGCGGCCACAAGGGCCCGGTCGCCGGCGCCGTTGAGGGTTCCGGTGTCGGGGGCGAGTTCTTCGTCGACGGCGGTCCGGTCGGCGGCGGCCAGGCAGGCGGTTTCGCGGACCAGGAGGGTGGCGCGCCATTCGTTGAGCTGCCCGGTTTCCAGCGCCGCAAGGGTGTGCGGCATTTCGGTGACGAGGGCCTTGGCGAGGCCGAGGAGCCGGCTGCCGGTGGCGGGGGATTCGCGCCGGGCCAACGCGATCTGCGCCCCGATCCCGGTGCCGAGCTGGTCGGCGGGGATCCCGGCGTCGGCCTGTTCCCGGCGCTGGGCCAGGTCGAACGCGACGGCGAGCCGGGCCTGCCGGGCGGCAAGGGCCGATTTCAGGTCCTCCAGCTCCCGGATTTCGGTGATCAGGGCGGCTGAACCGGCCGGGACCGGCACGCGGGCGAACGACCGGGCGAGGTCCGTAACCCCCGGCCCCGCTCCTTGAACCACGTCAGGCCCTTGCTTGCCGTCCATGATTCAAGTGAACCAAAGGGGTCAGACAATTCAGATTGCCAGGGTGCAGGTGCAGCACGGCAGGGGACCGGCGCCCGCTAGTGCCCCGGCTCCATGGCGAGTTTCAGGCCGAAACCCACCAGGACCGTCCCGGTGATCCGGTCAATTGTCCGGACCGTGCTGGGACCTTTCAGCCACCTGGTCGCGAAGCCGGTGGCGGAAATCAGCAGGGTGAACCACAGCATGGCCAGCAGGCAGTGGACGCCGGCCAGCAGCACCCCCATCAGCAGGGGCGAGGCGCCGGACGGAATGAACTGCGGAATGGTGGCGATGTAGAAGACACCGACCTTCGGATTGAGGAAGTTGGTCCCGGTACCCGTCAGCCAGCCCCGAAGCCAGGGGCGCCCGGCCGCCGGCAAGGCTTCCGCACCCGGCGCCGGTGCCGTTGGCGCAGACCGGCGCCAGCTCTTCCACAGCAGCGACAGCCCCAGCCAAACCATGTAGGCCGCGCCGGTGAGCGTCAGGAGCCGGTAGGCGAATTCGGACGCCGCCAGCAGAGCCGACACGCCCACCGCGGCGGCGACGCCCCACACGAGGGCCCCGGTGTTGATGCCCAGCGCGGTAGCGAAAGCGTAGCCGCGGGAACGGGAGATAGCGGACCGCAGCACCAGTGCGGTGTCCAGGCCCGGCACCAGGGTCAGCAGACCGGCGACGACGGCAAACGACAATAAGGCCTGGGCGATGGTCACCCTCCAAGGATATGACCGGCAGGACCCCGCCTGGCGCGGCGGGCGACGGGCGCCCCGGCGCTGAAAGTGGCACGGAAACCGGCCCGGGGGTAGCGTCGGACCATGACTCCAGGACGCCCCGTACCACCGCCCCTCGCCAAGCCGCTGCCGGACCTTAACGCCGCCGGCGACGCCGACACCTCCGCCGCGGGTCCCGCCCTCGTCGCGGGCTACGGCGCCACCTCCAGCCGGAGCGGGCTCGTCCCGCTGAAGGTGTCGCGTCGTGCGCCCAAGGACGACGACGTCGAGATTGCGATTGAGTTCTGCGGCCTCTGCCACTCCGATGTCCACGCCACCCGCGGCGAATGGGGCGCGCAAAACTATCCTCTCGTGCCGGGGCACGAAATCGTCGGCCGGGTCACCCGGACCGGCGCGGCCGTTGACGACTTTACCGTCGGTGACCGCGTCGGCGTCGGCTGCCTGGTCGATTCCTGCCGGGAATGCGACAGCTGCCTCGACGGCCTGGAGCAGTACTGCGAAAACGGCAATGTCGGTACCTACGGGGCCCGGGACGCCCGGAACGACGGCGCCGTCACGCAGGGCGGCTACTCCACCTCAATCGTGGTGGACCGCAACTTTGTGCTCCGGGTACCGGAAAGCATGGACCCGGCCGCCGCTGCGCCGCTGCTGTGCGCCGGCATCACCACCTACTCGCCACTGAACCACTTCGAGGTCGAGCCGGGCGACGCCGTCGGCGTCGTGGGGCTGGGCGGACTTGGCCACATGGCCGTCAAGATCGCCAAGGCCATGGGCGCCGAGGTCACCGTCTTCACGACGTCGGAGCGCAAGTTTGAGGCGGCCCGGGAGCTCGGCGCGGACCGGGTGGTCCGCTCCACCGATCCAGCGGCGATGGAGGCAGCGGACCGCAGCATCGACGTCATTATTGACACCGTCGCCGCCCCGCACGACCTCAACCCGTATTTCCGGACGCTGCGGGTGGACGGGGCGTTGTTCCAGCTGGGGCTGCCCTCCGACGCCATGCCGCCGGTCAATCCGGGTTCCCTGATCCGGCGCCGGATTGCCTACGCCGGCTCGCTGATCGGCGGGATCGCCGAGACCCAGGAGATGCTCGATTTTTGCGCGGCGCACGGCGTGGTCTCGGACGTCGAGGTGGTCGGTGCGGACCAGTTGAACGAGGCGTATGACCGCATGGTGGCCGGTGACGTGAAGTACCGTTTTGTCCTGGACGTCAGCACCCTGGGGTCCCCGGCAGAAAAGGCGGATGTATGAGCACCCTGTTTACCAAGATCATCAACGGCGAGATCCCGGGCCGTTTCGTCTGGCGGGAGGATGACGTCGCGGCCTTCCTAACGACCGGGCCGCTGGCCGACGGGCACACCCTGGTGGTCCCCACCGAAGAGGTGGACCGCTGGACTGACGCGCCGCCGGAGGTGCTCGGACGGGTCATGGAAGTGGCGCGCAAGATCGGCGCCGTCCAGGTCGACGTCTTCGACGCGGCCCGGGCCGGACTGATCGTGGCCGGCTACGAGGTCAACCACCTGCACGTGCATGTCTGGCCGTCCCGTTCCATGGCCGACTTTGATTTCGGCTCGGCGGACCAGAACCCGGACCCCGCCAGGCTCGACGCCAACGCAGAAAGGTTGCGCGACGGCCTGCGGAAAGCCGGCCACGCGGAGCACGTTCCGGCGGCCTAAGGCGCAACCGCCACAGGCAACCGTCGCCGGACGGCCGGCCACAGGAGAGGGAGCACGGCATGGGACTGATCCACATCGACCTGTTCACCACGCTCGACGGCGTCGCCCAGGCGCCCGGCGGCCCGGAGGAGGACGCCGCGGGCGGCTTCGCCTTTGGCGGCTGGCAGGCGCCGCTGATCGACGACGTCGTCGGCGGCCAGGTCCAAGCGGGAATGGCGGGGATGGACGCCCTGCTGCTTGGCCGCCGGACCTACGAGATCTTCGCGGGCTACTGGCCGACGGCCGAAGGGACCATTGCGGACCTGTTCAACCGCATCCCCAAGTACGTGGCCTCGCGCCGGTCACCGGACCTCGGCTGGGAGGGATCGAGTCTGCTGGGCCGCGACGCGGCGGACGCGGTCCGCGAACTGCGGAACCGGCACGAGCACGTCCACGTCATCGGCAGCCTCGACTTTGTCCAGACGCTGTTCGCCGAGCGGCTCTTCGACCGTCTCACGCTCTGGGTCTACCCGATCATGCTGGGCGGCGGAAAGAAGGTTTTCGCCGACGGGGTGGTGCCGACCAACCTCACCCTTATCGAACCGGTCGTGGCATCGCCGCGCGGCGCGGTGATGCAGCGCTACGCCCTCGCCGACGGTACCCCCGGGGTCGGGGACATGGCCGCCGCCGGGCAGGGCTAGGCCGGCGCGAGGGCCTTGTTCAGCGCGGTCCGGATCCGCTTCTCGGACACGGAATAGGCGGTGCCCAGTTCGACGGCGAACAGGCTGACCCTGAGTTCCTCGATCATCCAGCGGACCTGGGTTAACTCCGTTCCCACGCGGCGGCCGGGCAGCAGCGCGGCGACCGCGTCGTCGTAGTCGTCCTCCAGCGCCTGAACCGCCGCCATCTGCTGGCCGTCCCGCTGGACGTTGCCGGGGAGCTTTTCGAGCCGCCTCTCGATGGCGGCGAGGTAGCGCGGCAGCTGGCTGAGCTGGGCGTAGCCCGTCCGTGCCACGAAACCGGGGAAGACCAGCTGCTCCAGCTGGCTCTTGACGTCGTTGAGGGCGCTGATCAGGGACAGGCTGGTGGTGCCCTTGAGCTGCTTCTCGATCCGCCGCGTGCTGGCGAGGATGCGTTCGACGACGGCGGTCACCGTGAAGACGGTATCGATCAGTTCCGCCCGGACCTGCTCGTAGAGCGCCTTGAAGGCAGGCTCGTCCCATGGCAGCTCGGCCGGGGTGAGCTTGTCGATCGCTGCCAGGGCGCAATCCGCGATCAGCGCGGAGACCGAGCCGTGCGGGTTCTGGCTGAAGGTGAGCTTTTCGGTGTTGTTCAGATGCTCCAGGACGTAGCGGTCCGGCGGCGGCACTCTGAGGGCCAGCAGCCTGATGACTCCGCCGCGCATCGCCGCGGCCTGTTCGGTGGCGGTCTGGAACAGCCGCAGCGACACCGAGCCGCCGTCGTCGACCAGGGCCGGGTAGCCGGTGACGGTGTGGCCCTTCACGGTGCCCTGGACCTGGCGCTGCACGGTGCCGAAGGTCCAGTCCTTCAGGCCGGACAGTTCGGTGAACCCGGCCGAGGCGGCCGCGGGCTGCGACGGCGCGGCGGTAGGCCCGGCGGCTGTGCCGTTCGCGCGGCCGGTAGCCTTGCCGCCAGCCTTCGGCGCAGTTGTTGACGGGGTGGCGCCGAGGGACTCGGCGATGGCGCGGCGGGTGGCGGGCGCGAGCTTTTCCTGCAACGCCGCGAGATCCTTGCCTTCGTCGAGGACCTTGCCGCGGGAATCGACCACGCGGAAGCTGACCCGCAGGTGCGGCGGCACGGCGTCCCAGTTCCAGGACCCCGGTGGGATGACCTGCCCGCGCAGCCGCCGCAGCACCAGTTCCAGCGACGGCTCGAGTTCGTCCTCGGCAGGGTCGAAGTCCGCCTCCAGCGCCGCGACGGCCTGGCGGGCCACGTCCGGGGCAGGGACGAAGTTCTTGCGGACCTGCTTGGGCAGCGACTTGATCAGGGCCGTCACGAGTTCCACGCGCTGCCCGGGAATCAGCCACCGGAAGGCGGCGTCGTCCAGCTGGTTCAGGAACAGGACCGGGACTTCGGCGGTGACGCCGTCGGCCGGATTCGGTGCCGACCCAGGAGCCACCGGGCTGAACTCGTAGCTCAACGGCAGTTCAAAGCCCTTGTGCTTCCACGTTTTGGGGTAGGCCGAATCGTCCAGGGCGTCGGCGTCCTCGCTGATCAACAGTGACTTTTCGAAGTCCAGGAGGGACGGGTCCTGCTGCCGGGCCTCCTTCCACCACTTGTCGAAGTGGCGTTCTGAAACGACATCCTGGCCAACCCGGGCGTCGTAGAACTCGAACAGGGCCTCGTCGTCGACCAGGATGTCGCGGCGGCGCATCCGCGCCTCAAGCTCCTCGATCTCCTGGAGCAGGGCCCGGTTGCGGTGGAAGAACTTGTGGTGGGTCTGCCAGTCGCCCTCCACGAGGGCGTGCCGGATGAACAGTTCGCGGCAGAGCTCCGGGTCCACCCGGCCGTAGTTGACCCGCCGGTTGGGAATGATGGGCACGCCGTAGAGTGTGACCTTCTCATGGGCCATCACCGAGCCCATCTTCTTGGACCAGTGCGGCTCGCTGTAGCTGCGCTTGATGAGGTCCGGGGCCACCTGCTCGGCCCAGAGCGGGTCGAACTTCGCGGCGACGCGGGCCCAGAGCCGGCTGGTTTCGACCAGTTCGGCGGCCATCACGAAGGTGGGGGACTTCTTGAACAGCGCCGAGCCCGGGAAGATCGCGAAGCGGCTGCCGCGGGCGCCGGCGTACTCGCGCTTGCGTTCGTCCAGGATGCCGATGTGGCTCAGCAGTCCGGAGAGCAGGCTGATGTGGATGCCCTCGTGGTTGCCCACCGGGTCCGTCAGGCGCTTGTTGTCCAGGCTGATGCCCAGCGGCCGGGCCAGCTGGCGCAGCTGGGCGAAGAGGTCCTGCCATTCCCGGACCCGCAGGTAGTTGATGAACTCGTTGCGGCAGAGCCGGCGGAAGGCGGTGGAGGAGAGCTCCTGCTGCTTCTCCTGCAGGTAGTTCCAGAGGTTCAGGTACCCGGTGAAATCCGAGTTCTCGTCCCGGAATCGGGCGTGCTTCTCCGCCGCGAGCTGCTGTTTATCGGTCGGACGCTCCCGCGGGTCCTGGATGGTCAGCGCCGCCGCGAGAATCATGACTTCGCGGACACAGCCGCGTTTGCCGGATTCGACGATCATCCGGCCAAGCCGGGGGTCCACCGGGAGCTGGGCCAGCTGCTGCCCGACGGCGGTGAGGCCGCCGCCGTTTCTGCCGCCCGGCCGCCGCTGACCGCCGCGGCGCGACCCGCCGTCGTCGTCCGCTTCCGGGGCGCGGGCGGCGCTGAGCGCGCCGAGTTCGCGCAGCAGGCTGACGCCGTCGTTGATGGCCCGGGAATCCGGCGGCTCCACGAACGGAAAGTTTTCAATGTCCTTCGGATTGCGCGCCACACCCATCGCCGTCATCTGCAGGATCACGGCGGCCAGGTTGGTCCGCAGGATCTCCGGATCCGTGAACAACGGCCGGGACTCGAAGTCCTCCTCCGAGTAGAGCCTGATCGCGATGCCGTCGGAGACGCGCCCGCAGCGGCCGGAACGCTGGTTGGCGGAGGCCTGCGAGACCCGCTCGATCGGCAGCCGCTGGACCTTGGTCCGGTGCGAATAGCGGGAGATGCGGGCGGTTCCGGTATCGATCACGTACTTGATCCCGGGCACCGTGAGTGAGGTCTCGGCGACGTTGGTGGCCAGCACGATCCGGCGCTTGCTGCCGGGGTGGAAGACCTTGTGCTGCTCCTGCAGGCTCAGGCGGGCGAAGAGGGGGAGTACCTCGGTCCCGGCCAGCCGGCGGTTGGATTGGATCCGCGCATTCAGGGCTTCCGCGGCGTCACGGATTTCGCGTTCGCCGGAGAAGAAGATGAGGATGTCGCCGGGGGCCTCCTGGGCAAGCTCGTCCACGGCGTCGCAGACCGCGTCCAGCGGGTCGCGGTCCTCCTCGAGTTCGTCGTCTGCGGCCGCACCTTCCCCGTCGTCATCGCCGCCGCCGGCGGGCTGGGAGAGCGGACGGAAGCGGATCTCCACCGGGTAAGTCCGGCCGGACACCTCGATGATGGGGGCCGGCTCTTCCGGGCTGCCGAAGTGCTTCGCGAACCGCTCCGGGTCGATCGTGGCCGAGGTGATGATGATCTTCAGGTCCGGCCGCTGGGGCAGGATCCGTTTCAGGTAGCCAAGGATGAAGTCGATGTTGAGGCTGCGCTCGTGGGCCTCGTCGATGATGATGACGTTGTATTTGCGCAGCAGCTTGTCGCGCTGGATCTCGGCTAACAGGATGCCATCGGTCATCAGCTTGACCTTGGTGGAGCGGCTGACCTGGCCGGTGAAGCGGACCTGGAAGCCCACTTCCTCGCCGATCTCGACGCCGAGTTCCTCGGCGATCCGTTCGGCGACGGTACGCGCGGCGAGCCGGCGCGGCTGGGTATGGCCGATCAGGCCCGTCTCCCCAAGGCCCAGTTCCAGGCACATCTTGGGAATCTGGGTGGTCTTACCGGAACCGGTCTCGCCGGCGATGATGGTCACCTGGTTTGCAGCGATCGCGGCCATCAGGTCCTCGCGGCGCTCGGAGACCGGCAGCTCGGCGGGATACGAAATATGCAGTGTCATGGCTGAAAACAGTCTACGGGCCGCACGGCAGGTCATAGGGTTGCCCGGTCCCTGTGCGGGGCCGGGCAGCGTGTGGGGTGGCGTGGTTCAGAAAATCCGCAGGGTGTAGCTGGTACTGGGAAGGTCGCGGGCCATCCAGTACTCATGCGAGCGGACGGGGGGATTGTGGCCGAGCCCGTCTTTCGTGAGGCTGCGCAGGGTAGCGGCGACGGCGGCGAGGATCAGGACGATGAGAGCGATTCCGATGAGTTCCATAGCTCCATGCTTCTCCTGACCAACACCGAGAAAAAGTGGCAGAAAAGCCCAAAAGTGAGCAATTTCTGCCACACTTAAACCATGATCAATTCGGTGGCAGTCATTGTGGTCCCCAACTTCTCGATCTTCGAGTTCGGCACGGCCTTTGAGGTGTTCGGCATCGACAGGTCGGACCGCGACGCCGGCGTGCCGGCCTTCGATTTCCGCGTTTGCACGCCGGAGCCCGGCGATATTCCGATGAAGTCGGGCCCGTCCATGCACGTGGAACTCGGGCTGGAGGCGGCGGCGGACGCCGACCTGGTGATTATGACGCCGTTCGGCAAGGACGCGGACGTTCCCGAGTCCGTCCTCGAGGCGCTGCGGGCGGCGCATGCGCGCGGGGCATGGGTCATGTCGATCTGTTCGGGCGCGTTTGCGCTGGCCCGCGCCGGCCTGCTCGACGGCCGCAGGTGCACCACGCACTGGCACTACTCGGAAGAACTCGCCGCCCGTTTCCCGTCCGCGCTGGTGGACGAAAACGTGCTGTACGTCGAAGACGGGCGGATCATCACCAGCGCCGGCACCGCCGCGGGAATCGACGCGAGCCTGCACCTGGTGCGGGTGGAGCTTGGCGCCAACGTGGCGGCGAGCATTGCCCGCGACATGGTGGTACCGCCGCACCGCGACGGCGGCCAGGCCCAGTTCATCGACCGGCCGATGCCGCGGTGCGGATCCCAGCCGATGGAAGAACTCCTGCGCTGGATGGTCCGCAACCTCGATGACGAGCACTCGGTCAACGAACTGGCGGCCCGGGTTCACATGTCGCCGCGGACCTTCGCCCGGCGGTTCCGGGCCGAAACCGGCGCCACGCCTGCAGCCTGGCTGAACTCGCAGCGTGTCCTCCGGGCGCAGGAGCTGCTTGAAACAACCGACCTCAACATCAACGAAGTTGCCCGGGAGGCCGGCTTCGGCCACTCGGTACTGCTGCGCCACCACTTCGCCAAGGTGCTGGACACCAGCCCGCAGTCCTACCGGCGCGCCTTCCGCGGGCACTTGGCGGCGGTTTAGCCCCGGCTCCTTGGTCCCGGCTCCCGGTGTGGTCCCGTTGGCCGTTTAGTCCCGTTGCTCGTTAGTCCTGTTGTTCGTTTTCGACGGCGGCGCGCATCGTATCGACGAGGACCCGCCAGGGCCCGACCAGGTCCCGTTCCGGCAGCGTGGCCCGGCGCTCGCCGGCCCGGATGCGGTAGATGAAGCGGTCCGGCTGGGCGGGGCTCACGCTGCCGCCGGCTGCGGGATCGTCGTCCCACGGGCACGCCTCGATGAGGGGTTGCCACTGCGCCCGGTCATCCGGGGTGACCGCCTGCACGCTCCAGACGCGCTCCATCCCGGCAATGCCGCCGCTGCGCTGGACAGAGATCTTCACAGGATTCCTTAGACGTGGGTTCCTCAGGCAGGTGTTCTTCGAGGGCCGGCTACAGCCTCACCTTGACAGTTTCCCACGCCTGCCGGACTGCGTCATGTTCGGCAGAATCGGTCCCGTAGAGCTCTTTGGCGGACGCCACGGTGGCCTTGGCGAAGCTGCTGAAGGTCGCGGCGGGGGCAAGCGTCCCGCCGGTCATTGTGTCGTACCAGATACGGCCGGGCGTCTCCCAGGCCCTGCCGCCGAGGCTTGTCGCCAGCAGACAGAAGGCCCGGTTGGGAATGCCCGAGTTCAGGTGCACCCCGCCGTTGTCTGCGCTGGTGCGGATGTAGGAATCCATCGAGTCCGGCTGCGGATCCTTGCCGAGCACATCGTCGTCGTACGCCGTCCCGGGTGCCTTCATGGAACGCAGCGCGGTGCCCTGGACCTGGTCCGTGAACAGGCCCTCGCCGATCAGCCAGCTCGCCTCCGCCGCGGTCTGCTGCCTGACGTACTGTTCCACGAGGGCGCCGAAGACGTCGGACAGCGACTCGTTGAGCGCCCCGGCCTGGTTGCGATAGGCAAGCCCGGCGGTGAACTGGGTGACGCCGTGGGTGAGCTCGTGGCCGATGACGCTCAGGGAGGCCGTGAACCGGTTGAAGACCTGCCCGTCGCCGTCGCCGAAAACCATTTGGCTGCCGTTCCAGAACGCGTTGTCGTAGCGCTGGCCGAAATGCACCGTGGCATCCAGCGGGAGGCCGTTGCCGTCGATCGAGTTGCGGCCAAAGGCCTCCGCATAGAGGCGGTGCGTGCTGCCGAGCCCGTCGTAGGCTTCATCCGCCGCCGGGTCACCGGTCGAGGTTTCGCCTTCCTTGCGGACCAGCACGCCGGGCAGGTTTTCCGAGGCCTTCGCGTCGTACACGCTGCGCTGCGGCGGACCAGGGGTGAGCTGCCGCAGGCCGGGGGCCACGGCCGGGCCCGGGGCCAGCCGGGAGGCCTGGAAACTCCGGACATGCTGCAGGGCTTCCCTGGCGGCCCGGGCAGCGATGTTCAGGCCCGGCTCCTGTTGGAGCGCCGCCAGCCGGCGCAACAGGTAGGGAGGGATGATGGAGCAGTACATGTGAGACCCCTTCGCTTCAGCGGATGCGAACAGCCTACGAGGGGGCCCCGACATTTGGCAGGAACGGCGCCGAAGCGGCATGCGGGAGGCGCCGGGTTGCTACGGTGGGCCAATGGCGTCCCCGGAAAAGCGCACGGAATCCAGCCCCACCCTGATGACGGTCATCGTTGCCTTCGGCGCGAACGTGCTCGTCGCCGCGGCGAAGTCCGTCGCCGCGTTCATCACCGGATCGGCCTCCATGACCGCCGAGGCGGCGCACTCCTGGGCGGATACCGGCAACCAGGTTTTCCTGTTTTTTGCCGAGCTGCGGTCCGCCAAGCCGCGGGACAGCGCCCACCCCATGGGTTACGGGCGGGAAGCATACGTCTGGTCGATGTTTGCGGCGTTCGGACTGTTCACTGCCGGAGCGGTGGTCTCCATCATGCACGGCATCCAGCAGATCATCGCACCGGAGCCGGCGGCCGACTTCGCCGTGGCCTATGTGGTCCTGGCCGCCGCCTTCGTCCTGGAGTCGATCTCCTTCGCGCAGGCCTTCCGCCAGACCCGGAAAGCCGCGCACGAGCTGGAACGCCACACCCTGGAGCAGGTGCTGATCAGCTCCGATCCCACCCTGCGGGCCGTGTTCGCCGAAGATGCCGCCGCCCTGGTCGGCCTGGCCGTCGCCTTCGCCGGTGTTTTCCTGCACCAAGTCACGGGTTCGCCGATTCCGGACGCCGTAGGATCGATCGTCGTCGGCGTCCTGCTGGCGGTTGTCGCGGTGGTCCTGATCGACCGCAACCGGCGTTTCCTGGTGGGCCAGGGCGTCACCGCGGACATCGAACGGTCGATGGCGCGCCGGGTCCTGGCCCACGGCGAGATTGCCCGGCTCACCTACCTGCACCTGGAGTTCGTCGGTCCCCGCAAGCTGTACCTCGTCGCGGCCGTGGACCTGCAGGGCGACCACCCCGAACACGAGGTCGCCGTGGTCCTGCGCCGGATTGAGCGCGAACTCGAGGACCACGAGACCGTGGAGGAAGCCGTGTTGACCCTGGCCACGCCGGATGAAGCTGCCCTCAGCTTCGAGCCCGGACCCGGCCGGGACGGTGCCTGACCCGTGCTTCCGGGTCGGGACCCGGCAACAAGAAAACCCCGCCGTTTCGCTGAAACGGCGGGGTTTTCGTGGTGCCCTCGATAGGATTCGAACCTACGACCTTCTGCTCCGGAGGCAGACGCTCTATCCCCTGAGCTACGAGGGCATTCAGGGATCCTGCCGTGACCGGCGGGACGTCCTAGAGCTTAGCAGGAAGGTGGGCCCCAACGGAAAATCGCCCGTCAGCGATGCCCGGAACTGCCCCCCAAAACCTCCCGGAGACGCGCCGCACCACCTCAGCGCAACCGAATTCCGCGCTGCTGCGGGCCGCCGGTAGGCTAGAAGCGTGACCCCAGAAGAACTCTCCCTCGCCATATCCGCCTGCCTGAAGGACGCCGTCGCCGCCGGTGACATTGCCCTCGGCGCCGCCGAGATCCCGGATTCGGTGCGCGTGGAGCGGCCCAAGAACAGGGAGCACGGGGACTGGGCCACCAACATCGCCCTCCAGCTGGCGAAGCCGGCCGGGACCAATCCCCGCCAGCTGGCCACCCTGCTGAGCGGCCGGCTGGCCGCCATCGGCGGAGTCTCCGCCGTCGACGTCGCCGGACCGGGCTTCCTGAACATCACCGTCGACGCTGCCGCCGCCGGCGCGCTGGCCAAGGCGATCGTCGAGGCCGGAGCCAGCTACGGCACCAACACCGCACTCGCGGGCCACACCGTCAACATGGAGTTCGTCTCCGCAAACCCGACCGGCCCGCTGCACATCGGGCACACCCGGTGGGCTGCCCTCGGCGACTCCATCGCCCGGGTCCTGCGGGCCTCCGGCGCGGATGTCACCGCCGAGTACTACATCAACGACGCCGGGTCGCAGATGGATGTCTTCGCCCACTCCGTGCTCTCCCGGCTGCACGGCCGCGGCGTCCCGGAAGGGGGCTATCCCGGCGAATACATCGCGGACCTCGGCCACGAGGTTCTGACGCGGCACCCCGGCATCCGGGAACTGACCGACGTGGCCGCGCTGCCGGTGATCCGCGCTGCTGCCTACAAGGCGCAGCTGCAGGACATCAAGCAGACCCTCGCGGAGTTCGGCGTCGAATTCGACGTGTTCTTCTCCGAGCAGGAACTGCACGACGCCGGCGCCATCGCGGATGCGGTCGCCCGGCTCCGCGAACAGGGCCACGTGTTCGACGACGGCGGCGCGGTGTGGTTGCGTACCACCGACTTCGGCGATGACAAGGACCGCGTGATGATCCGTGCGAACGGGGAGCCGACGTACTTCGCCGCCGACGCCGCCTACTACCTCTCCAAGAAGGACCGCGGCTTTACCGAGAAGATTTACCTGCTCGGTGCCGACCACCACGGCTACATCAACCGGCTCAAGGCGATCGCGGCCGCGGCCGGCGATGATCCCGAGGTCAACATCGAGGTACTGATCGGCCAGCTGGTCTCGGTCAACGGCGCCAAGCTCTCCAAGCGCGCCGGCAACATCATCGAGCTCAAAGACCTGATCGCCTGGCTGGGCAAGGACGCCGTCCGGTACTCCCTGGCGCGATTCCCGGCCGACTCCCCGCTGACCCTGGACCCGGAACTGCTCAAGAAACACAGCAACGAGAACCCGGTGTTCTACGTCCAGTACGCGCACGCCCGGTCCCGCGGCGCGGCCCGCAACGCCGTCGCCGCCGGCGTCGAGCGCATGGTCGACGGGAAAGCGGCCTTCGACGCCGCGCTGCTGGACCACCCGACCGAAAACGAGCTGCTCTCGCACCTGGGCAGCTACCCCTCGATCGTGGCCAAGGCCGCCGAACTGCGCGAACCGCACCGGGTGGCCCGGCACCTGGAAGTCATCGCCGGGGCCTACCACCGCTGGTACGACGCCTGCCGCGTGGCGCCCCTGGGCGGCGAAGAAATCACCGACGTGAACCGGACCCGGCTGTGGCTCAATGACGCCACCAGCCAGGTGCTGGCCAACGGCTTGGACCTGCTGGGCGTTTCGGCGCCGGAACGGATGTGACGCGATGACCGCCAACCCGCAGAACAACACCGCCGCCTCCCCGCTCGCCCCGGACTGGCTGGCTGTCCCGGCGGACCTGAATGCCCTGCATGCACCGATGTGGGCGGCCGGCGTCGCCCGCAACGACGGCGGTGAGCTCGCCATCGACGGCGTCCCGGTCAGTGAGCTGCAGCGGCAGTTCGGCACGCCCTTGTTCGTCATGAGCGAGAGCGATTTCCGGGCCCGCGCCCGCGCCTTCCAGGACGCCTTCAACGAAGCCTTCGCGGACATCTGCGGGGGAGTGGATGTCTACTACGCCGGCAAATCCTTCCTGTGCACCGCCGTCGTCCGCTGGATCGAGGAGGAAGGCCTCCGGCTGGACACCGCTTCCGGCGGGGAACTCGCCGTCGCGGCCAGTGCCGGCATTCCGGGCGCGGCAGTTGCCTTGCACGGCAACAACAAATCCGACGCCGAAATCCACCGCGCGCTCGACATGCAGCTGGGCCGGATTGTGGTCGACAGCCTCGTGGAGCTGGAACGGGTCGCCAAGATCGCCGCGAGCCGTGGCGACACGGCCAAGGTCATGCTGCGGCTGACGCCCGGCGTGCACGCGCACACCCACGAGTTCATTGCCACCGCCCACGAGGACCAGAAATTCGGGCTCTCGATGGCCGGCGATTCGACCGAGCAGGCCGGCCTGTCCGCGGCCGAAGAATCTGTGGCGGCCGCGGCCGGCCACGCCAGCATCGAACTGCTGGGCCTGCACTGCCACATCGGCTCGCAAATTTTCGAACCCGACGGCTTCGCCCTCGCCGCGCAGAAGCTGCTCGACTTCCTCGCCGCGATGCGGGCCAAATACTCCGTCGCGCTGCCGGAACTGGACCTCGGCGGCGGCTACGGCATCGCCTACACGCCCGTGGACACCCCGCGCCCGCCGGCAGAAATCGCCCGCGCGATGGCCGCCGTCGTCCGCGCCAAGGTGGCCGAACTGGGCATCACCGCGCCGCGGATCTCGATCGAACCCGGCCGCGCGATCGTCGGCACCAGCACGTTCACGCTGTACGAAGCCGGCACCGTGAAAACCGTCCGGGTCGACGCGCCGGCCCCGGCCGGGGCGCCGGCCGGAAGCCAGGACAGCACCGCGGAAAACGTTACGTACCCCCGGCGCTATGTGTCGGTGGACGGCGGCATGAGCGACAACGCCCGCCCGGTGCTGTACGACGCGGATTATTCCGCGATTCTCGCCTCCCGCGCCTCCGCCGCCGCGCCCCAGCTGTCCCGCGTGGTGGGCAAACATTGCGAGAGCGGCGACATAGTTGTTAGAGATGTATATCTGCCCGAGGACGTGGCAGCCGGTGATCTGCTCGCTGTACCGGGGACCGGCGCCTACTGCTGGGCCCTGTCAAGCAACTACAACTATCTGGCCCGGCCGGGCGTTGTCGCGGTGCGCGATGGATCAGTCCGGCTCATTGTCCGCGGCGAAACCGAACACGATTTGCTCAACCGCGACATGGGAGTCTGAATGACGGAAATGCGAACCCTGAAAGTGGCCCTGCTGGGCTGTGGCAACGTCGGAGCCCAGGTTGCGCGGATTCTGATCGACGACGCCGAGACCCTCGCCTCCCGTGCCGGCGCCCGCCTGCAGCTCAGCGGCATCGCCGTGCGCAACCTCGAGGCGCGCCGCGACGTGGAGCTGCCGCGGGAGCTGTTCACCACCGACGCCGAGGCGCTCGTCAAGGACGCCGACCTGGTGATCGAACTGATGGGCGGCATTGAGCCGGCCCGCAGCCTGATCCTGACCGCGGTACGCCACGGCGCCTGCGTCGTGACCGGCAACAAGGCGCTGCTCGCCCAGGACGGCCCCACGCTCTACGAAGAGGCGGACAAGGCCGGTGTGCAGCTCTCTTACGAGGCCGCCGTCGCCGGCGCCATCCCGATCCTGCGCCCGATCCGCGACAGCCTCTCCGGTGACCGGATCACCAGGGTGCTGGGCATCGTCAACGGCACCACCAACTTCATCCTCGACCAGATGGACACCACCGGCGCGCAGTTCACCGACGCCCTCGCCGAGGCGCAGCGGCTGGGCTACGCGGAGGCCGACCCGACTGCCGACATCGAGGGCCACGACGCCGCCGCGAAGGCCGCCATCCTCGCCTCGCTGTCCTTCCATACCCGGTTCGCGCTCGAGGATGTCTTCTGCGAGGGCATCTCCGGCGTGACGGCCGCGGACATCGCCGCGGCGAAGGACGCCGGCTTCGTGATCAAACTGCTGGCCATTGCCGAGAAGCTGGACACCGGGGCAGCAGACGGCACCGAAGGCGTCTCCGTCCGCGTCCACCCGACCCTGCTGCCCCGCGAGCACCCGCTGGCCGCGGTGCACGGTGCGTTCAACGCCGTCTTCATCGAAGCCGAGAACGCCGGCGAGCTGATGTTCTACGGCCAGGGCGCCGGCGGCACCCCCACGGCGTCGGCAGTGCTGGGAGACCTGGTCTCGGCGGCCCGACGCGTGGTCCTCGGCGGCCCGGGACGCACCGAAACGACCACCGGGCACGTGCCGGCACTGCCCATCGATGCGGCCGTCACCAGCTACTACATCGGCCTGGATGTCGCGGACCAGCCCGGCGTCCTGGCCCGGATCGCGCAACTCTTCGCCGAGCACGGCGTTTCCATCGAGATCATGCGGCAGACCGTCCACCGGGAGTCCGCCGCCAAGGCAGAGTCGGCCGAACTGCGGATCGTCACGCACCGCGCGAGCGAAGCCGCCCTGGCTGCAACCGTGCAGGCCGTCAAGGACCTGGACGTCATCAATTCCGTCACATCCGTACTGCGGGTAGAAGGGGTCTAAGTGGCTCACCAATGGCGCGGGGTCATCCGCGAATACGCTGAACGACTGCCGGTCACCGAGGCCACCAAGGTCATCACCCTGGGCGAGGGCGGCACCCCGCTGGTGCCCGCGCAAAAGCTCTCCGAGCTCACCGGGTGCACCGTCTACCTCAAGGTGGAGGGCATGAACCCCACCGGGTCCTTCAAGGACCGCGGCATGACCATGGCCATGACGGCGGCGGTAGCCTCCGGCGCCAGGGCAGTCGTCTGTGCCTCCACCGGCAACACCTCCGCCTCCGCCGCCGCCTATGCGACGTCGGCCGGCCTGCAGTGCGCCGTGCTGGTTCCCGAAGGCAAGATTTCGATGGGGAAGCTCAGCCAGGCGATCGCGCACGGCGCCACCCTGCTGCAGGTGGACGGCAACTTCGACGACTGCCTGGAGATTGCCCGGAAACTGGGGGAGTCCTACCCCGTGTTCCTGGTCAATTCGGTCAACCCGGCCCGGATCGAGGGCCAGAAAACCGGTGCGTTCGAGGTGGTTGACGCCCTCGGCGACGCCCCGGACATCCACGTGCTTCCGGTCG
Organism: Arthrobacter sp. JB02-1C; assembly: GCF_057748045.1. Classification (NCBI taxonomy): domain Bacteria; kingdom Bacillati; phylum Actinomycetota; class Actinomycetes; order Micrococcales; family Micrococcaceae; genus Arthrobacter; species Arthrobacter sp. JB02-1C. Next base: position 3,617,547 of record NZ_CM173235.1, on the reverse strand, counting down.
GGAACGCCGGCAACATCAGCGCCTACTGGAAGGGCTACAAGGAGTACGCGGCGCCCTTCACCTCCGCCACGGCCGGGAACCTGCCCGCCGTCGCCACGAAGACGCCGGTGATGTGGGGCTTCCAGGCCGCGGGTGCGGCGCCGTTCGTCGCCGGCCACCCGATCACCGAGCCGGACACCATTGCCACCGCCATCCGGATCGGCAACCCGGCCTCGTGGGACACCGCCGTCGCGGCGCGCGATGAATCGGGCGGCGTCATTGAGGCCGTCACGGACGAGGAAATCCTTGCCGCGCACCGCTGGCTCTCGGCCCGTGAAGGAGTGTTTGTGGAACCGGGCTCCGCCGCCGGCGTCGCCGGGCTGCTCAAGAAGCACGCCGCGGGCGAGGTGCCGGCGGGCAAGACCATCGTCATCACCGTCACCGGGCACGGCCTCAAGGACCCGCAGTGGGCGCTCCGCACCGAAGACGGCAGCGACGTGCAGCCGGTCAAGGTAGCCAACGACGTCGTCACCGTCGCCGCCGAACTGGGACTGGAAGAAAAGTAGCCTTGGAAACGACCCTCACCGTCCCGGCCGAATCTGCCGCCGGTACGCCGGCGGTGCAGGCCGGGCAAGCGGTCACCGTCCGCGTGCCGGCGACCAGCGCGAACCTTGGCCCCGGCTACGACAGCCTGGGCCTGGCCCTCTCCCTGCACGACACCCTGACGGTGGAAACCCTTGCCAGCGGTGAACTCGAGTTCGACCTCAGCGGCGAGGGGGCCGACACCCTGCCCCGGGATGCCAGCCATCTGGTGGCCCGTGCCCTGACCGAGGCGCTGCACCTGCTGGGTTTCCGCCACGAGGGGCTGCGGATCACCGCGGACAACATCAACCCGCACGGCCGCGGACTGGGGTCCTCGGCTGCGGCGGTGGTGGCCGCGGTCACCGCCGCCAACGCCCTGGTGCCCGCCGAGTCGAGGCGGAGCCGGGAATGGATCCTCCAGCTGACATCCAAGATGGAGGGGCATCCGGACAACGTTGCACCGGCCATTTTCGGCGGACTGGCGCTGTCCTGGCAGGACAGTGACCAGTACAGCAGCACCTGCGCCAAGGTGGATCCCTTGGTCATTCCGGTCGTCGCGGTGCCTGACTTCGAGCTCTCCACGGAGGCGGCGCGGGCGTTGCTGCCAGCCTCCGTCGGACACCATGCGGCGGCCATGAATTCCGGCCGGGCAGCGCTGCTGATCCATGCCCTGACGCAGCAGCCCGAGTTCCTGCTGCCGGGCACCGAGGATTACCTGCACCAGAATTACCGTGCCCAGGCGATGCAGCCGAGCGCCGCGTTGATCGCGGCCCTGCGCGGGGCCGGGCACGCCGCCGTCGTTTCCGGGGCCGGACCCACGGTGCTGGTGCTGGCGGCGGGGGAACGCGAAGCTGCCGACGTCGTCGCTTTCATCGGTGACTTCACTGCGGCCAACACGCCGGAGACCGGGTGGCGTGTGATGAAGCTGGCTGTGGACACGGAAGGTGCTAAAGTGGAAGTGCACCGGCGGTAATCACGCAAGCTTTCTCAAAAGACCGCGATGTCGGCCATGTTGCCCTCTCTCATCTTTCACTGCGCAATATTTTCCGGTGCCGCCTGCTTTCGGACTGACGCAGGACCCTGCAGAATTTCTCTGTACCCCTGACTTGTCAGCCGGCCGTTCCTCATTTTCGGGACGTGTCCTGGTGTAGCAGTATCCGGCCCTGCCGGCTGAAATCGAACCGGCAGGCCGAAATCCCGGCTGCAGATCTGAACTGCAGCCCAGATCAAATCACCGCGTCCAGCTCCTAGCCTGGGCGCCGTCGAGGGGGAAGGATCCTTCGTGACCGAAACCACTGAGCTGTCTTCAGCTGTGGAAACACCATCTTCTGCTGCCGAACCGGCAGCACCCGCCAAGAGCAGCGGCCTCGCCGGCCTTAAGCTCGCCCAGCTCCAGGCCCTGGCCAGCCAGTTGGGGATCTCCGGGGGTTCCCGGATGCGCAAGGGTGATCTGGTGACCGCCATTTCCGCCCACCGCGCGGGAACCCCGGTCAGCAAGGCACCCGCCCGCGCCGCCGAAAAGGCGACCGACAACGGAACGGCGGTCTCGTCCGCCCCGGCCGCCGCCGCCGCGACCGAGGCCCCGGCGCAGGAAAACCCCCGTGCCCGGACCCGCGGCCGCAGCCGCCGCGCCGGCAGCGACGGCGTGGTCACCGCGGCCGGCGAGGTCCCGGCCGCAGCCCCGGTGGAGGCGCCCGCTGCCCCCGCCGAATCAGCTCCGGCCGAGCAGCCGACGGAGGGTACCGACCGTGCCCGCCAGCCGCGCACCCGGAACCGCCGCCGCGGCGAGGCAGCCGCCCAGACCGCGGGCCAGGGTGACGCACAGCCTGCTGCCGCAGCAGAGCCGCAGGCCGAGCAGGCTTCCGGCGAGCAGCGCCACGAGCGCCAGGCCGCCGAGCAGGCTTCCGGCGAGCAGCGCCACGAGAACACCCGCGGCCGCGACAACGCGTCCGGAAACCGCGACAACACGTCCGGAAACCGCGACAACACGTCCGGAAACCGCGACAACACGTCCGGAAACCGCGACAACAACCGCGACAACCGCGACAACAACCGCGACAACCGCGACAATAACGACGACAACGACGGCGGCAGCCGCCGTAACCGCCGCAACCGCCGTGACCGGAACGACCGCTCGGGCCAGGACAGCCACCGCGACAACAACTCGCGCAACGACCGGTTCCGCGACCGCAACGAACGCCGCCGCGGCCGCTCCCAGGGCCCCGACGTCGACGACGTCGAGGTCACCGAGGACGACGTCCTGCTGCCGGTCGCCGGCATCCTGGACGTGCTGGAGAACTACGCGTTCATCCGTACCTCCGGTTACCTGCCGGGCCCGAACGACGTCTACGTCTCCCTCGCCCAGGTCAAGAAGTACAACCTGCGCAAGGGCGACGCCGTCGTCGGCGCCATCCGCGCTCCGCGTGAAGGCGAAGCCCAGCAGAGCAATCAGCAGCAGTCCGCCCGCCAGAAGTTCAACGCCCTGGTCCGCGTCACCTCGGTCAACGGCAAGACCCCGGAGGAGCTCAAGGACCGCGTCGAGTTCGCGAAGCTGGTCCCGCTGTACCCCTCCGAGCGCCTGCGCCTCGAGACCGACCCCAAGAAGATCGGCCCGCGCGTCATCGACCTGGTCGCCCCGATCGGCAAGGGCCAGCGCGGCCTGATCGTTTCGCCGCCGAAGGCCGGCAAGACGCTCATCCTGCAGTCGATCGCCAACGCCATCACGACCAACAACCCTGAGGTCCACCTCATGATGGTGCTCGTTGACGAACGTCCCGAAGAAGTCACGGATATGCAGCGCACCGTCAAGGGCGAGGTCATCGCCTCGACCTTCGACCGTCCCGCCGACGACCACACCACCGTGGCCGAGCTCTCCATCGAGCGCGCCAAGCGCCTGGTGGAAATGGGCATGGACGTCGTCGTGCTGCTGGACTCGATGACCCGCCTGGGCCGCGCCTACAACCTGGCCGCCCCGGCGTCGGGCCGCATCCTCTCCGGTGGCGTCGACTCCGCCGCGCTGTACCCGCCGAAGCGCTTCTTCGGTGCAGCCCGCAACATCGAAAACGGCGGCTCGCTGACCATCCTGGCCACGGCGCTCGTCGAAACCGGGTCCAAGATGGACGAGGTCATCTTCGAAGAGTTCAAGGGCACCGGCAACATGGAGCTGCGCCTGTCCCGCCAGCTGGCGGACAAGCGGATCTTCCCGGCCGTGGACGTCAACGCGTCCGGCACGCGCCGCGAAGAGAACCTGCTCTCGCCCGAGGAAGTCAAGATCATGTGGAAGCTGCGCCGTGTCCTCTCCGGACTCGAAACGCAGCAGAGCCTTGAGCTGCTGACCAACAAGATCAGGGAGACCCAGAGCAACGTCGAGTTCCTCATGCAGGTGCAGAAGACGACGCTTGGTGCGAAGTCCGATAACGACAAGTAGCTGAGTTGAGGGGCGGGGCCGTCGCATATTTTTTGCCGGCCCCGCCCCTTCGCGTTGCGGCTGACGTACTGCGTACGCCAGCCGCAACGCTCCGACAGGCCCGATGCCACTCCCGGGCCGGCAAAAAATATGCGACGCCGGCCACCGGGTCACCTGCCGCTTCGTGCATCACTAGACTTGGTCTCAAGTCGAAAGAGGTTTGAAATGTTTGAGTCCGTACAGGGGTTGCTGGATGAGCATGCTGCTATCCAGGCGCAGCTTGGGGATCCTGCTGTTTATGCTGACCAGAAGCTGGCCCGGAAGCTGGGGCGGCGGTCGGCCCAGCTGAACGGCATTGTCGAGGCTTACCACCGCTGGGAGAGCATCAATGATGACCTCGCGGCGGCGAAGGAAATGGCGGACGAGGATCCGGAGTTTGCCGCCGAGGTGCCCGAGCTGGAGGCCGCCCTGGACACCGCGTCGGCCAAGCTGCGCCGGCTGCTGATCCCGCGCGACCCGGACGACGCGCGCAACGTGATCCTTGAGGTCAAGGGCGGTGAAGGCGGCGATGAGGCTGCCCTGTTCGCCGCGGACCTACTGCGGATGTACAGCCGTTACGCGGAATCCCGCGGCTGGAAGACCGAGCTCATCTCCGCCACCGAATCGGACCTCGGCGGGTACAAGGACGTCCAGATGGCCGTCAAGGGCAACTCCAACGATCCGGCAGAGGGCGTCTACGCGCGGTTGAAGTTCGAAGGCGGCGTGCACCGCGTCCAGCGGGTGCCCGTGACCGAATCCCAGGGCCGTATCCACACCTCGGCCGCCGGCGTGCTGGTGCTTCCCGAAGTCGACGAGCCCGAGGAACTCGAGATTAGCCAGAACGACCTGAAGATCGACGTGTACCGTTCCTCCGGCCCGGGCGGGCAGTCCGTGAACACGACCGACTCGGCCGTCCGCATCACCCACCTGCCCACCGGCATCGTGGTGGCAATGCAGAACGAGAAGTCCCAGCTGCAGAACCGCGAGGCCGGCATGCGCGTGCTGCGCGCCCGCATCCTGGCGCACCAGCAGGAGCAGATCGATGCGGAGAACTCGGCCCAGCGCAAGTCGCAGATCCGCACCATGGACCGCTCCGAGCGGATCCGCACGTACAACTATCCGGAAAACCGGATCGCCGACCACCGCACCGGCTACAAGGCCTACAACCTGGACCAGGTCATGAACGGGGACCTGGAACCGGTCATCCAGTCCGCCATCGAAATGGACGAGCAGGCCCGACTCGACGCCATCGGCGACTAGTGGGCAAGCTCCGCCGGGAAAACGCCGGACAATGACACCTGAGACGGGGCCGAGCCTCGCGGACGCGCTCCGCGAAGCGACGGCCGTACTTGCCGCGGCCGGCGTGCCGAGTCCCCGCAACGACGCCGAGCTGCTCGCCGGACATCTGCTTGGCGTCGGGCCCGGCAGGCTCCGCGCCCTGGCGCTGGGCTCCGCCGAAGCGCCGGCCGGCTACGCCGACCTGGTCGCCGAGCGGGCGCGGCGGGTTCCGCTGCAGCACATCACCGGAGTGGCGCATTTCCGCTACCTGGAACTCGCCGTCGGCCCCGGCGTCTTCATTCCCCGGCCGGAAACTGAATCCGTGGTGCAGCTGGTCATTGACTGGCTCCGGGAGCGGGCGGCGGAACGGCCCAAAGTCGTGGACCTGGGCACCGGATCGGGGGCGATTGCCGGTTCGATCGCGCATGAGGTCCCGGCCGCAGAAGTCCACGCCGTCGAGTACAGCGAGTTCGCGCATGCCTGGGCGGCCAGGAACCTGCTCCCGTTGGGCGTGCACCTGGTGCGCGGCGACCTGCGGGACGCGCTGCCCGAACACAACGGCAGCTTCGACGTCGTCGTGTCCAACCCGCCGTATATCCCCGCTGAAGCGGTGCCCAACGAGCCCGAAGTGGCGTTGCACGACCCGCCCGAAGCCCTCTACGGCGGGGGAGCGGACGGCATGGACCTGCCGGCTGCGGCGGCCGCGTCGGCAGCGCGGCTGCTGGCCGCCGGGGGCTACTTCGTGATGGAGCACGCCGAGGTGCAGGCCGGCCGGATCGCCGCCATGCTGAACGGCTCAGGACTATGGACCTCGGTGGCCACCCACCTGGACCTCAACGGCCGGGAACGCGCGACCAGCGCGGTGCGGACCGGCCTGACCCGCACTGATGAAAGGATAGGCCAGTGACCACTAGCTACGATTGCGCGGACGCCGAGCAGCGCGCCGCAGGACTCGAACACGCCCAGCGGGCCATCCGCGACCAGAAGTGCGTGGTGATCCCGACCGACACCGTGTACGGCATCGCCGCCGACGCCTTTTCCCCGCAGGCCGTGACGCTGTTGCTGGCCGCCAAGGGGCGCAGCCGCAAGATGCCGCCGCCGGTGCTGATTCCGCGGCTGAACGCCCTCGACGGGCTCGCCACCGACGTCCCGGCGGAGGCCCGCCGCCTGGCGGAAGCGTTCTGGCCCGGGGGACTGACCCTGATCCTGCACGCCCAGCCGTCGCTGGACTGGGACCTTGGCGAGACGAAGGGCACCGTGGCACTGCGGATCCCGGCCGACGACCTAGCCCAGGACCTGCTCACGCTCACCGGGCCGCTGGCCGTTTCCTCCGCCAACCGCACCGGCCAGAATGCGGCGCAGAGCGCCGCCGAGGCCGAAACCCAGCTGGCGGAATCGGTGGAGGTCTACCTCGAAGGCGGCCACCGGCCGGTCGAGGGCACCGGTTCGGACCCGTCGACGATCGTCGATGCGACGTCGCTGCCGCTGCGCGTCGTCCGGCAGGGCGCCATCAGCCTGGAACGGCTGCGCGAGGTGGTGCCGGGCGTACTCGGTGCCGGCGAAGCAGCGCCGGCCGTCGAGAGCAGCGACCCCGCCGACAGCAGCGCCGCCGTCGACGCCGATGATTCCCCGAGGAACTGACATGCAGCCCAAAGTCGCCGTCGCGGCCGTAACTTTTGACCGGCACGATGAGCTGGCCCTCCTGCTGACAGGCCTCGCCGCGCAGACCGCCCCGATCCACTCCATCGCGCTGGTGGACTCCGGCACCCAGCCGGCGACCGATGTGGTTGCCGCTGCAGACACCGGCAACATCAACTACCTGCGGTCCGAGGCGAACCTCGGCGGGGCCGGCGGCTTTGCCTACGCGATCCTCGCGGCGATGGCCAGCGGCGCCGAATGGATCTGGATGATGGACGACGACGGCCACCCCGAGGACGCCAGCTGCCTCGCCGAACTGCTCACGGCAGCCGAGGAGCACGGGCTGGATATCGTCAGCCCGCTCGTCGCCGCCACGGCCGACCCGAACCGGCTGTCCTTCAACTTCAGGATCAACGGACTGCTGACCAACGACCGCTCGAGACTGGCGCCGATGGGGTATCTGCCCGACATGGTGCACTTCTTCAACGGCGCGTTGATCCGCACCGAGGTGTTCTACACGATCGGGATCCCGGACGTGAAGTTCTTCATCCGCGGCGACGAGGTGGACTTCCTCTCGCGGGTGAAGAAAGCCGGCCTGAAATACGGCACGCTCGCCACCGTGGCGGTGCAGCATCCCGCCACCTGGACCGAAATGAAGCCGGTCTTCGGCGGATTCATCACCCCCGTCATCCCGGACGGCGAATTCAAGCGCTACTGCTACTTCCGGAACCGGGGCTACCTGACGCGCAAGTACCGCAACCTGCGCTGGTTCGGTGCGGACATCATCGGCTTTCCCTACTACTTCGTGAAAACCGGAGACCTTAACGGCCTGGCCCGCTGGTTCCGGGCCTACTCCACCGGCATCCGCGGCAAGGGCTTCGGCTCGCCCGCGGAACTGATGGCCGCCAACAGCTAGGCCGGCGTGGAAAACCTGTACGCCGTCGTCGTCACCTACAACCGGGCCGACTTCCTGCACAACCTGCTCGAATCCTTTGGCCGCCTGGACACCCGCCCGGCGCGCATCATCGTGGTCGACAACGCCAGCACCGACCACACCGCCGAGGTCGTGTCCCGCGCGGCCGCCGCAGGGCTGCCGACCGCCTATCATCGGCTGCCGGAGAACATCGGCGGGGCGGGCGGATTCTCCCGCGGCGTGGAACTGGCACTGGCCTCGGGCGCCGAATGGCTGTGGCTGATGGACGACGACGTCGAGGTGCTCCCCGGGGCGGTCGAGGCGCTCGGCAGGTTCACGCCGGACTACTCCTGCCTCATTGGCCGCCGCTACGACGCCAACGGCAAACCCTTCTTCTGGCAGCACCACTTCGTCGAAGCACTCGGCGTCTTCCTGCCGGTGTCCCGCGACGTGTTCCGCCACTCGGACGTCTTCCACACGAACGTGGGGAACTTCGAAGGCATGCTGATCAAGGCGCCGCTGGCCCGGACCATCGGCCTGCCGGATCCGCGGTTCTTCATCACCTGGGATGACCTGATCTACGGCTGGCTGGCCTCGCTGCAGACACCGGTGGCATACGTCAATGCCTTCGTGATTAAAAAGGTCCGGGCGCAGCGCCAGGTGGACCTGGGCGTGCGGCACCTCAACGATTCGTCCGACCTCAGCCGGCGGTACGTGATGCGGAACCGGGGGCATGTCGCCCAGTATTTGCGGGCGCACGGCAGGTACCACCGGGCCGGGTTCGCCGCCGGGACGGCCCTGACCTTCCTGAAGGAACTCGCGCGCCTGGTCCTGGTCGAACGGACCCTGAAGGGCACCGCTGCGCTCTGGCAAGGCTGGCGGGAGTCACGCGCCATCCTCGCGGACGCGGGCTGGAAACCGATGCCGCCGGTGGCCGCATCCCCCGGAAGCGGCACCGAAAGAGATTAGTATCGTTCTAGGCCCCGCACTGTCCGACACTTTGCGGCGGGGAATTTTTTGAAACAGGCGCATGCCGCCGTGGTAGTGAAAGTCGGTTGCAATCTCTGTTGACTACGAAATCTGAATCGCGGGAATCCGCGGCATCCCGGGATGAAAAGCCCGCCCTCTGGATCTGGATCCAGCTGTTCCTCGACTCCGTGTCGTGGGTTGTGGCGATCATCCTTGCGCTGCTGCTGCGCTACGAGATGGGCATCCGGGCGGAGCAGTTCGCCGGCGCGTTCGTCATCGCCGCGATCGCCGTCGTCGCGCAGATGCTCGCCGGCTACGCCCTGGCCCTGTACCGCGGCCGCTACCCCTTCGGCAGTTTCCAGGAAGCGCGGGCCCTCGTTTTCGTCACCGTGATTGTGGCGGCCTCGATCACCGCCAGCCTGCTCGTGCTCTACGAGGCCATCAACATCGGGCGCAGCGTTGGCCTGATCGCTTTCCCGTTCGCCTGCCTCTTCATGGGCGCGGCCCGCTACGCCAAGCGCCTCTACGTCGAGGGCAAGACGCGGCCCGGCGACGAAGCGCAAAACACCCTGATCTACGGCGCCGGCTTCCTCGGAAACTCGTTGCTGACCCGGATGCTGCAGGACCCCGAGTCGCCGTACTTCCCGGTCGGGTTGATCGACGACGACCCGGCCAAAAAACACCTCCGCCTCTCCGGGGTCCAGGTCCTGGGCCGCGGCGACGACCTTCCGGCGGTCATCCGCCGCACCCGGGCACGGGTCCTGGTGCTCGCCTTCGCCCACGTCGAAGCCTCGGTGGTCCGCCGGATCTCCGACGCCGTGGCCGGCCTGAACATCCGTGTGCTGGTGCTGCCGCCGCTGCGGGACATGCTCGGCGGCGGGGCCCCCGACGGCTTTTCCGACTTCCGCGACGTGGCCGTCGAGGACCTGATCGGCCGCCGGCCGGTCGACATCAAAGTCGACGAAATCGCCGGCTACATCAAGGGCAAGCGCGTCCTCGTAACCGGTGCGGGCGGATCGATCGGCTCGGAACTGTGCCGCCAGATCGTCCAGTTCGCCCCGGCCGAGCTGATCATGCTGGACCACGACGAGACCGGCCTGCAGCACACCCAGATCTCCATCACCGGGCGCGGCCTGCTGGCCGGACGCGACACGGTGCTGGCCAATATCCGCGACGATGAGGCCCTGCTGGAGATCTTCGAGGACCGCCGGCCGGAAGTGGTGTTCCACGCGGCGGCGCTGAAGCATGCGCCGCTGCTGCAGCAGTACCCTGTCGAGGCCTGGAAAACGAACGTCTGCGGCACGCTCAATGTGCTGAGGGCGGCCGAGCAGGCGGGCGTCTCCCACTTCGTGAACATCTCCACCGACAAGGCTGCCAACCCCACCACCGCCCTGGGCCACTCCAAGCGCGTCGCCGAGAAGCTGACCGCCTGGATGGCCGGCCAGACCGGCAGCAAGTTCGTGTCGGTCCGCTTCGGTAACGTCATGGGCAGCCGCGGCTCCATGCTGCCGCTCTTTACCGAGCAGATCCGCGTGGGCGGACCGGTGACCGTGACCGACCCCGACGTCACCCGTTTCTTTATGACAATTCCCGAGGCGTGCCAGCTGGTGATCCAGGCCGGAGCGATCGGTTCCGGCGGCGACGTCATGATCCTGGACATGGGCGAACCGGTGCGCATCCTTGACGTGGCCCAGCGGATGATCGCCATGTCCGGAAAGCAGGTTGAGATCATCTACACGGGCCTCCGGCCGGGGGAGAAGCTGCACGAAGAGCTGGTGGGCGCCGGCGAACTGGACCAGCGGCCCCTGCACCCGAAAATTTCGCATACCCGCGCCAACCAGCAGAACCCGGACAAGCTCGACCTCAACGTCTGGCTGGCCCGCTGTGAGGCCGAACAGGGCGCCAACATCGCCGAGATCCCTGACGACGAATCGGACGAGACGGGACCGATCCGGGTGGCGTCATGATTCCGCTGCTCCTGCTGGCTTCCATCACGCTGCTGGCAAGCCTGCTGCTTCCGCTGGCGGTGAAGCCGTGGCTGGTACGCCTGGGTGTGGTGGACATCCCCTCCGTGCGTTCCTCGCACGACAAAGCAACGATCCGCGGCATGGGCATGGCCGCCGCGCTGGCCACCGCCGTCGGCTATGTCGCCGCGGTGCTCCTCGAGGTCGTCACGGTGGACCGCTCGGTGTTCGCCGTCGTACTGGCCATCATCGGTGCGTGCGCGGCCGTGGGCTGGGTCGAGGACCTGCGCGGCCTGTCCATCCGCGGCCGGGCAGCTGCCCAGTTGGGGATCGGCGCCGTCGGCTCCGCGGTCCTGATTGCGCTGACAGGCCAGTCCTTCTGGTGGCTGCCGCTGGCCACCGTGGCGATCGCCGCCTACGTCAACATCGCCAACTTCATGGACGGCGTCAACGGCATTTCCGGCCTGCACGGCGTCGCGGCGGGGGGCGCCTACGCGGCGGCCGGGATGCTGGCTGACCAGCCGTGGCTGACCGCCGGCGGTGCGGTGCTGGCGATGTCCTTCCTCGGCTTCCTGCCCTGGAACCTGGGCCGGGGCTCGGTCTTCCTGGGCGACGTCGGCAGCTACCTGCTGGGGGCCTCCATCGCCGCCCTGGCCGTGGCCGGTTTCCTCAGCGGTGTCTACGTCGAATATGTCCTTTCCCCGATCCTGGTCTACGCCGCGGACACCGGCTACACCCTGCTCCGCCGGATCAAGGCGGGGGAGCGCTGGTACGCCTCGCACCGCGAACACGTCTACCAACGGCTCACCGACGTCGGCTTCTCGCACCTGCAGTCCGTTGCCGCGGTGACTGCCTGTACCGTCGTCGTCGTCGTCCTGGGCTTCACCGCCGCCACCGCACCGCTGCCGGCCGTAGCGCTCTGCGTGGCCGGCACAGTGCTGGTGCTCGGGCTGTACCTGGCGTCCCCGGACCTGATCCGCAGGTTCCGGCGCCGATCCAAGGTCACGCGCCTGCCGGTAACGTAGCCGTGGCCGGGCCGTGTTCTATCTCGTGTAGAATTTAGGTGCGGCATATCGCCGCTTTCCTGCCCCTGACAGCTTCTAAGATTGGGATCCCATGAGCTCCGACGCCGAGTCCGGACCTGCGTCCGGCACCGGATCCGTTGGCGCCTCTGGCCCCACCAAGTCGCTGTGGCTGGGACTGCTGGCCCTCAGTTCGGCGGCCGCCGCGGGCGCCCTGCTGCTGACCGCCGTCATCGCCTATGTGTTCAACGGCGGCTTCGGCGCCCTGTCCAGCCTCTTCGGCGGCGCGGTGGTGATGGTGTTCTTCGCGATCAGCCTGGCGATCGGCCATTTTGTCGGACGGAACAACCCCTCCGGTGCGATCGGCATGTTCGTCGCCACCTACTTCGTTAAGGTTGTCGGCTTTGGGGTCGTGCTTTTTGTCATCGGCGAACCGGCCTGGCTGCACGAACGCTGGTTCCTGATCGGCGCCGTCGTGGGCGTGGTCGCCTGGCAGGCGGCGGAGATCATCGGCTTCGCCAAGGCACGGCTGCAAATCTACGACGACCCCGAAACACCGGAAGGCGGCCCTCATGTTTAGCCGCAGGAACGCGTCCACAGACGAGTCACGGACCCCCCGCAGGACTGGTGGAGCCCCCGGCGTGTCGCAGGACGGCAACGACGGCGGTTACAACGCCGGCATTGCCGTCTTCAGCTACATCGTTGGCGGAATCATCGTCTGGAGTTTGATAGGGTGGGGTCTGGATAATCTGTGGGGAACCCGCTGGATTGTGCTCGCAGGCGCCCTGCTTGGAGCCGCGGGAGGGTTCTATCTTTCTCATATGCACGGCCTCACCAGTCACCGAGATTCGACTGGCGGGAACAGCGCTGCAGGTGGCCCGTCCAAGGACGCGGAACAGTAATGCCAAATAATTTCACACGGGGATTGTCTGACAGAAATGTCTCCGCTCCCCGCCCAACGCCCAATGATGGACACTGCAGAGAGGAAACGCGTTGATCGCGCTTGCGCTCCCGGCCCAAGATTCAGGAGAGTTCACTCCTCCTGGTATTGAACAAATGCACCTGCCGGCTATCCTGCCCTGGGGTGCGGCCGAAGGATTCTCCAAGCAGATGCTGCTGGTGATCCTCTCGGTCGTCATTATCGCCACCTTTTTCGTGATCGCTGCGCGTAAGCAGCAGCTCGTCCCCGGCAAGCTGCAGTTCGCCGGCGAGGCCGCCTACGGCTTCGTCCGCAACGGCATCGCCAAGGACATCATCGGCGGCAAAGACTTCATGAAGTACGTCCCGCTGCTGTTCACCCTGTTCTTCTTCATCCTGGTGAACAACATCTACGGCGCCATCCCGGTCATCCAGCTGCCGAGCTTCTCGCATGTCGGCGGCGCCTACGTGCTCGCCGCGATCGCATACTTCACCTGGATCGTCATCGGCGTCAAGAAGAACGGCCTGAAGTACTTCAAGCTGGCCACCGTGCCGAGCGGCGTGCCGATCTACATCCTGCCGATCGTCGTCCCGATCGAGATCATCTCCAACTTCCTGGTCCGGCCCGTCACGCACAGCCTCCGTCTGTTCGCCACCATGCTGTCCGGCCACCTGATCGTCATGATCGCGGGCTCCGGCATCGAGTTCCTGGTCATGCAGGAGAACGTCCTGCTCAAGGGCGCCTCGGCGCTGGTCCTCGCCGGCTCGCTGGCGATGTACATGCTGGAGGCGCTGATCATGGCGCTGCAGGCGTACGTCTTCACGCTGCTGACCGCGATCTACATCGAAGGCGCACTGCACGCCGACAGCCACTAAGGCACCCACAAACTTCCCCTTGGGGATGAAGCAACCCAAACAACCTGCCACCTGGATGGCATCTTGAAAGGAAAACCATGAACGGCTCCATCAACGGCTCCCTCAACCTCATCGGCTACGGCCTCTCCGCCATCGGCGGTGGTATCGGTGTGGGTCTCGTGTTCGCTGCTTACATCAACGGTGTTGCACGTCAGCCGGAAGCCCAGCGCGTCCTGCAGCCGATCGCATTCCTCGGCCTTGCGCTGACTGAAGCCCTCGCCATCCTCGGCCTGGTCTTCGCATTCGTTCTCAAGTAAACCTTCAGAACCCAGCGAACATCCAGAACCGAGTAGATAAGGACGGGTGAAATATGAAGCAGCTGATCATCTCAGCCGCCACCGAGGGTGACACCAACCCCCTCGTTCCCAACATCTGGGAAATGTTTGTCGTCCTCGTAGGCTTTGCTGTCCTCCTCTTCATCGTGACGAAGTACGTCGTCCCGATGTTCGAGAAGAGCTTCGCAGAGCGTGCCGAGGCCATTGAAGGCGGCATTGCCAAGGCCGAGAAGGCGCAGGCCGAGGCATCTGCCGCACTCGAAGAGTACAAGCAGCAGCTCACCGACGCCCGCACCGAGGCCAACCGCATCCGTGAGGAAGCCCGCGCCGAAGGCGCTCAGATCCTGGCGGATCTGAAGGAGAAGGCAGCTGCTGAATCTGCCCGTATCACCGGCCAGGCGCAGGCACAGATCGAATCAGAGCGCCAGGCGGCCGTAGTGTCGCTCCGCGCCGAGGTTGGCACGCTGGCTACCACGCTGGCTGGGCGCATCGTTGGCGAAGCACTTACCGACGACGCACGGTCGGCCCGCGTGGTTGACCGCTTCCTGGCAGATCTGGAGAACCAGAACGCAGGTGCAGCTAAGTAATGGCAGGTGTATCGAGCGAATCGCTGACCGCGGCACTCGTCGCGTTGGAGGCCAAGCTTCCCAACGCGTCGCTGCAGTTGGCTACGGAACTCTTCGCCATCCTGGGCACGGTGGACAGCTCGGCCGGCTTGCGCCGCGCGCTGACTGACCCGTCCCGCAGCGGGGATGAAAAGTCTGCGCTGGTCAAGCAGCTCTTCGGCGGAAAAGTTTCCGCGGAAGCTGTAGAGATTGTGGGCGGGCTGGCCAGCTCACGCTGGGCGTCGGCACGCGACATCGGCGATGCACTCGAGACTCTTGCCGCTTCGGTAGTAATTGCCGTTGCTGAAAACAAGTCGGCAGTCTCTGCCTCGGGCGTCACCGGACTGGAAGCCCTGGAGAACGATCTGTTCTCCTTCAACCAGGCCGTCGATTCCAGCCACGAGGTTCAGCGTGCCCTGTCCGAGCCGCAGGCGAGCCAGGCAGCCAAGATTGCCCTCGCCGGCAAGCTCGTGCCCGGTGCCAGCGAGGAAGCGAAGGTCCTTATTGGACAGGCAGTGTCGCAGCCCCGCGGGCTCAAGGTCACCAAGCTGGTCAGCCGTTTTGCCGAGCTTGCCGCCAAGCGCCAGCAGCGCTGGATCGCCACGGTCAGCGTCACCCGTCCGCTGACGGAGGCCCAGGCCAGCCGTTTGCAGACAGGGCTTAACGCCCTGTACGGCCGCGAGCTCAAGATCAACATGAACGTCGACCCGGCACTGATCGGTGGAATCCGGATCCAGATTGGCGACGAAGTGGTTGACGCTTCGGTGCTCGCCCGCCTGGGCCAGCTCCAGCGTCAGCTTGCTTAGCTAGCCGGACAAGCACAACTTACCGACAAGAAACCCCGGTCATCGTGAGCAACGATGATCACGAAAACAGGAGAGCAGGGACTGCAGATGGCCGAATTGACCATCAACGCCGACGACGTCCGTAATGCGTTGAACGAGTTCGCGGCGTCCTACGAACCCGGAAACGCAGAGCGCGTAGAGGTTGGCCGTGTAACGACCGCAGGTGACGGCATCGCCCGTGTTGAGGGCCTTCCCTCGGTCATGGCGAACGAGCTGCTTCGCTTCGAAGACGGCACGCTGGGCCTGGCCCAGAACCTCGACGTCCGCGAGATCGGCGTGATCGTGCTCGGTGACTTCACCGGCATCGAAGAAGGCCAGGAAGTGCACCGCACCGGACAGGTTCTGTCCGTTCCGGTCGGCGACGCCTTCCTCGGCCGCGTAGTTGACCCGCTGGGCCAGCCCATCGACGACCTCGGCGACATCAAGGCCGAAGCGACCCGCGCCCTGGAACTCCAGGCGCCCGGCGTAACCCAGCGAAAGTCGGTCCACGAGCCGATGCAGACCGGGCTCAAGGCTATCGACGCCATGATCCCGATCGGCCGCGGCCAGCGCCAGCTGATCATCGGTGACCGCCAGACCGGCAAGTCGGCGATCGCCATCGACACCATCATCAACCAGAAGGCCAACTGGGCTTCCGGCGACGTGACCAAGCAGGTGCGCTGCATCTACGTCGCGATCGGCCAGAAGGCGTCGACCATCGCTGCCGTCCGCCAGACCCTCGAGGACAACGGCGCACTGGAATACACGACCATCGTGGCTTCCCCTGCCTCTGACCCCGCAGGCTTCAAGTACCTGGCACCGTACGCCGGTTCGGCCATCGGCCAGCACTGGATGTACGGCGGCAAGCACGTCCTCATCGTCTTCGATGACCTCTCCAAGCAGGCCGAGGCCTACCGTGCGGTGTCGCTGCTGCTGCGCCGCCCGCCGGGACGCGAAGCCTACCCCGGCGACGTGTTCTACCTGCACTCCCGTCTGCTGGAGCGTTGTGCCAAGCTCTCCGACGAGCTCGGCGCGGGTTCCATGACCGGCCTGCCGCTGATCGAGACCAAGGCGAACGATGTGTCCGCCTACATCCCGACCAACGTCATCTCGATCACCGACGGCCAGATCTTCCTGCAGTCGGACCTGTTCAACGCCAACCAGCGTCCGGCCGTCGACGTCGGCGTGTCGGTCTCCCGTGTGGGCGGTGCCGCGCAGGTCAAGTCCATGAAGAAGGTCTCCGGTACCTTGAAGCTGGAACTGGCCCAGTACCGCGACATGCAGGCGTTCGCCATGTTCGCCTCGGACCTCGACGCCGCGTCGCGCCAGCAGCTGACGCGTGGCGCCCGCCTGATGGAACTGCTCAAGCAGGGCCAGTACTCGCCGTTCCCGGTCGAGGATCAGGTCGTCTCCATCTGGGCCGGCACCAACGGCCACCTCGACGACGTCCCGGTGGAAGACATCAGCCGGTTCGAGACCGAGTTCCTGGAGCACCTCAAGCACAAGTCCTCGATCCTGACCACGCTGGCGCAGACCAACGTTATGGATGACGACACGGCTGAAGCGTTGAAGACCGCGATTGTGGACTTCAAGAAGGGCTTCTTCGGCGAGGGCGACAGCTACCTGGTCGGTGCAGGCCATGAGGAACACGCCGCGATCGGCGAGGACCAGGTCGATCAGGAAAAAATCGTCAAGCAGAAGCGCTAGTTCCGCTGGCGGGGACGGCCGGTACCCCACGGGGTCCGGCAGTCCCGGCCACCGGGATCTTAGGAAAGGATAAGTATGGGAGCCCAGATTCGGGTCTACCGCCAGAAGATCAGCTCGACGACGTCGATGCGCAAGATCTTCAAGGCGATGGAACTGATCGCTACCTCGCGCATCGGCAAGGCCCGCGCCCGCGTAGCGGCTTCACTGCCTTACGCAAACGCGATCACGCGTGCCGTTTCTGCTGTCGCAAGCCAGAGCGAGATCGACCACCCGCTGGTCACCGAGCCGGAGCAGATCCGCCGCGCCGCCGTCCTGGTCATCACCTCCGACCGCGGCCTTGCAGGGTCTTACTCGGCAACCGTCCTCAAGCAGGCCGAGGGCCTGGCGGAGCTGCTCGTCGAGGAAGGCAAGGAAGTCAAGACGTACGTCATGGGCCGCAAGGCACAGGCATACTTCGACTTCCGGAACCGCCCCTACGAACGGGTGTGGACCGGAAACACGGACGCGCCGCACTTCGAGACGGCGCGGGAGGTCGGGGAAGCTCTGCTGGCCGACTTCGCCACGGCCTATGAAGAGGGCGGCGTCGACGAGATCCACGTCGTCTACACCCGCTTCAAGTCCATGGTGACGCAGGAGCCGACGGTCATCCGCCTGCTCCCGCTTGAGGTCGTGGAAGAGCAGGCCGCCTCCGAGTCGGAGCTCCTGCCGCTTTACGAGTTCGAGCCGGAGACGGAGCAGGTACTCGATGCCCTGCTGCCGCGCTACATCGAATCACGGATCTTCGCCGCCATGTTGCAGGCAGCCGCTTCGGAGCTCGCAGCACGCCAGCGGGCCATGAAGTCCGCCGGCGACAACGCCACGGACCTCATCAAGAAATTCACGCGTCTGCGCAACACTGCCCGCCAGGCTGAAATTACGCAGGAGCTTTCCGAAATCGTGGCCGGTGCCGACGCGTTGAACGCGTCTTAGCCAGTACGAGCCCCGAACCAGCTGTACCTGCAGCAAAGAATTAACTAACCCCCACGCCATCTACTGAGTGAAGTGAGAGAGATGACTGCCACAGCTACCGAACACGTAGCCGCGACGACCGGTGCTACCGGCCGTATTGCACGTGTTATTGGCCCGGTTGTCGACGTCGAATTCCCGGCTGACGCAATCCCCGCGATTTACCACGCCCTTACCGCCGAGATTACTCTCAACGGTCAAACGCGAACCATCACGTTCGAAGTTGCGCTGCACCTCGGCGACAACCTCGTTCGCGCCATTTCCCTGCAGGCCACCGACGGACTCGTCCGCGGCAGCGCCGTGGTTGACACCGGAGCTCCTATCTCCGTGCCCGTCGGCGACGTCGTCAAGGGACACATCTTCAACGTGCTGGGCCAGCCCCTGGACGTTCCCGTGTCGGAACTCGAGATCACCGAGCGCTGGCCGATCCACCGCAAGGCTCCCGCCTTCGCGACGCTTGAGGGCTCCACCGAGATGATGGAAACCGGCATCAAGGTCATCGACCTCCTCACCCCGTACATCAAGGGTGGCAAGATCGGCCTGTTCGGCGGTGCCGGTGTCGGCAAGACCGTGCTGATCCAGGAAATGATCACCCGTGTGGCCCGCAACTTCGGCGGCACCTCGGTGTTCGCCGGCGTGGGCGAGCGTACCCGTGAAGGCAACGACCTGTGGGTCGAAATGGAAGAAGCCGGCGTCCTGAAGGACACCGCCCTTGTCTTCGGCCAGATGGATGAGCCGCCGGGAACGCGCCTGCGCGTGGCGCTGTCCGCCCTGACCATGGCGGAGTACTTCCGCGATGTGCAGAACCAGGACGTGCTGCTCTTCATCGACAACATCTTCCGCTTCACGCAGGCAGGCTCCGAGGTTTCCACCCTCCTCGGCCGCATGCCTTCGGCCGTGGGCTACCAGCCCAACCTGGCGGACGAGATGGGCCTCCTGCAGGAGCGCATCACCTCCACCAAGGGCCACTCCATCACCTCGATGCAGGCCATCTACGTTCCCGCGGATGACTACACCGACCCGGCCCCGGCCACCACCTTCGCGCACCTGGACGCGACCACGGAACTGTCCCGTGAAATCGCTTCCCGTGGTCTGTACCCGGCCGTGGACCCGCTGTCCTCGACCTCCCGCATCCTGGACCCGCAGTACATCGGCCAGGACCACTACAACACTGCAGTGCGCGTGAAGCAGATCCTGCAGAAGAATAAGGAACTCCAGGACATCATCGCCATCCTCGGTGTCGATGAACTCTCCGAAGAAGACAAGATCGTCGTGTCCCGTGCACGCCGCATCCAGCAGTTCCTCTCGCAGAACACCTACACCGCCAAGCAGTTCACCGGCGTCGAAGGCTCCACCGTGTCCATCAAGGACACCGTGGAAGGCTTCACCGCGATCTGCGACGGCGACCTCGACCACATCGCAGAGCAGGCGTTCTTCAACGTCGGCGGCCTGGACGACGTCGAGCGCCAGTGGGCCAAGATCCAGGAACAGACCAAGTAATATGGCTGAGCTTGAGGTTGAGATTGTCGCAGCGGACCACTTTGTGTGGTCCGGAGCGGCCAAGATGGTCAAGGCCCGCACCAGCGATGGTGAAATCGGTATCCTGCCCGGCCACTCGCCCCTGCTGGCGATTCTGGCCGAAGGTGAACTGGCCATCGAGCCGGTGTCCGGTGACCGTATTGCTGTAGTTGTCGACGGCGGATTCTTCTCCGTGGACAACAACAGGGTCGTCATTGTTGCTGACAACGCCCAACTGGGTGACGCGGCTACTGCGGGGATCCGCTAGCCCTACCTTGATGAACGTAACTGGTTTTCCGTTCATCACCCTGGCAACCGTCTTCGCGTTGCTGGTATTCGCACTGTGCCTCTCGGGGGTGCGCCGCTTCACTCTGCGGCGCGCCCTCGGCACGGTGGACGCCTCCATCTGCGTGGCTGGAAACAGCTGGCAGATGGGGGTTTGTCGTTATCAGGACAACGACCTGGAGTGGTTCCGGCTCGCCTCGCTCAGCGTCCGGCCCAAGCACACCTTCCGGCGCAGCTCGCTTGAGCTGACCGGCCGGCGGGCGCCCACCGAGACCGAACTGGTCAAGGTGCAGCCCGAAACGGTAATCGTGGAGCTTCGCTATGAAGGCCAGGACGTGCTGCTCGCCATGAGGTTCGACGCCTATACGGGTCTATCCTCCTGGCTGGAAGCCGGGCCGGTCATCGGCGTCGGCACCTGGCGCTAGCTCCGGTGGACTTCATCGAGGACCTTCGGCTCGTCGATGGGCCCGTGCTGTGGCTGGCCTGGGCGGCCGGTGCGGCCGGACTGGGTTACCTGCTGTGGCGCAGCGGCCGGCGGCCTTCACTGGGTGCCTCCGCAGCGGTGATCGCCGCAGCCCTCCTGCTTGCGGCCGGACTCGTGGGCGGGGTCCACCTCCTGCTGATCTACGTCCTCTCCGTCTTCCCGGAGGAATTGCCCTGGGAGACGCTTGCCTGGAGTGTTCCGGCGGTGGCAGCGCTGCTGCTGTGGGGGCTCCGGCTGCACGGACTGTGGGCTCGGACGCCCTTCCTTGCCAGCGTCCGGCCTCCAGCCCGGCCGTTGCCGCACCGCCTACGGTCCAGTGCCGCCGCCACGGCGGCCCTGCTGGGCGCGGTGGCCCTTTCCGGCGTCCAGATCAATGCCTACTTCGGTCTGAACCACACCGTCAGCGACCTGACCGGGACCGCCGTCGCCCGTATCCCGGATTTGGAAGACGCGCTTAAGCGCCGGCCCGCCGAGGTTTCCGCCGACGGCCTGGCCGCCTGGGCGCCTGGCGGCGGCGCGACCGGGGACGGAATCCTCCGCAAGGCCGCCATCCCCGGACCGGTGTCCGGGTTCGCGGCGCGCGAGGCCTACATCTACCTTCCGCCCGCCTACCGGCAGTCGCCGCGCCCGGCGCTTCCGGTTCTGGTCCTCTTTTCCGGCCAGCCGGGCGGCCCGGCGGACTGGCTCGCCGGGGGCGCCCTCCGGAGCAGGCTGGACCGCTTCGCCGCGGCCCACCGCGGGCTTGCACCGGTCACGGTCGTGGTGGACCCGAACGGAACCGCCGGCGGCAACACCCTGTGTATGGACAGCCGGATCGCGCAGGCGGACACCTACCTGTCCCGCGACGTCCCGGAGTGGATTGCCACCACGCTGGGCGTCGACACCGACCACGGCCAGTGGGCGGTGGGTGGCTTCTCCTACGGGGCCACCTGCGCCATGCAGATGGTGACCCGGCACCCCGAGGTCTACAGCGCCGCCCTGGCCTTTGCCAGCGAAAAGGAGCCGGCCCTCGCCAAGGAACGCGAGAAGACCATCCACGGTTCCTTCGGTGGCGACGCCGCGGCGTTTGATCGCCAGACGCCCTTGGAGCTCCTGCGGCAGCACCGGTTCGACGGGCACGGGATCTACTTCGCGGCGGGCGAGCGGGACCCGGAATTCGTCGGCTACATGGCTGTCCTCTCGGGCGCGGCACGCTCTGCCGGTTTCACCGTGGAAGCGCACCGGATCCCCAACGCCGGACACTCCTGGGAAACCGCGTCGAGGGGCCTGCCCGGCGGACTGGACTTCCTGGCCGCCCGCTGGGGGCTCACATGACGGGGCCCCGGGGACTCGGGAGCCAGCTGCGCCGGATTCCGTTCACGCTCTCCGTGCTCGCGATCCTGCTCCTGACCGCGGTTGGCACCGGCAGCTTCCTGGCCGGCCCGTCCGGGCCGCTGCTGGACGTTGCCGCCGTCAGCGGCCCGGCGCTCCGGGCCGGCCGTTGGTGGACGATGTTTACGTCCCTGTTCTTCGCGACCAACCCGCTGGCCTACCTGGCGGCCGCGGTCATGATCCTCATCCTGCTGGGCGTGGCGGAACGGCAGCTGGGGGCGCTGCGGACCGCCGTGTTCTTCTTCGCGGGCCAGTTCGCCGCGGTGTCCTTGTTCCTGCTCGCCACCCAGCTGGCCCGCTACGCCGGGGACGAGTGGCTGGGGCCGCTGGTGGAGGCGCAGCTGATCGGGCCCTATGCGGCCCTCCTGGCCGTCACCCTGGCCGTTTGCGGGCTGCTGCCGACGCTGTGGCAGCGGCGGCTGCGCACGGCCGCTCTATCCGCCGCCCTGCTGCTGGTCCTCTACGTCGGCCATCCTGAAACCGTGGTGGGCCTGGCCGGGGCGCTGGCGGGGCTGATGGCCGGCTGGTGGCTGCAGGGCGAGGGCGGGACGCTGCACCGGCACCGGTCCACCGGCCGTGAGACCCGCAACCTGCTGGCCCTGACTGTCGCGATCTTCGCCGCGGGCCCGCTCCTGACGGCCACGGTGCGGACCCCGACCGGCCCGCTGGCGCTGCTGCGCGACGTCGTGCTGAACCCGCTGCCGACCCTCACCCAGCTGGAGCAGAACTGCGGCGGCACCGTTGACGTGAACTGCCTCGAGGCCGGCCGGGCGGGCTTCGCCGGGCCGCTGGGCCTGGCGTTGGCCGTTGTGCCGGTGGCGCTGCTGCTGATCTGCGCCGACGGCATGCGGCACGGCCGGCGGCTTGCGCTTCGCACCGCCATCCTGGTCCAGCTGGGCGTCACCGGCCTGGCGGCTGTCTACCTGGCCCTGTTCGCCCGGATCCCGCACTACCCGATCCGGCCGCACACCGCCGTGATGGGCTCCGGCTTTGTGCACGTCCTGCCGCTGGTGGCCGTTCCGCTGGCCCTGTCGCTGCTGCTGTTCGCGAACCGCCGGCTGTTCCGGGTCGAAACCACGCGCCGGGCGCGCCGCATCCTTGGGCTCACGGTGGGCGGCACCTTCTTGGTGCTCGCGGCAGGGTACGCCGGGGCATGGCTCGCCGCCGGCGGCCTTGAGCGCGACGGCGGCTGGCTGGGGTTCGCCGCCGAGCTCGCCCGGCAGTACCTGCCGCTGCCGATTCCCGGCAGCTACAACCGCGTGTTCCAGCACCGCAACGACGTCGAGGCCTTCCTGTTCGCGTACTCCGGCGTCTTCTTCTGGGTGGTGGCACTGGCAGGCGTGTGGCTGGTGCTGCTGCGCCGGCACCACGGCGCGGGAGCGGGAACCGCCGACCGGGACGTGGCGCGCCGGCTGGTCCGGCAGGGCGGCGACTCGCTGTCCTGGATGGCGCTCTGGGAGCCCAACAAGTACTGGTTTGGTCCCGGGCGGGCCGGGGGAGTGGCCTACCAGCAGCACGGCAACGTTGCGTTGACGCTCGGCGGCCCGCTCGGTCCGGCCGGACGGCGCGCGGAGACCGCGGCGCAGTTCCTGCAGTATTGCGCCGAGCACGCCCTGATCCCGTGTTTCTACTCCTGCACCGATGAGCTCTGGCCAATGCTGCAGGCACGCGGTTTCCGGCGGCTGGCCGTGGCCCAGGAGACCCGTCTCCGGCTTCGTGAGCTCACCTTCCAGGGCAAGGAATGGCAGAACGTGCGGACCGCGCAGAACCGGGCCGCCAAGACGGGCGTGCATGCCCGCTGGGGCCGTTACAGTGAGCTGCCTCCCTCGCTGCGCGCCCAGCTCAGCGAGCTCTCCGAAGAGTGGGCGGCCCGCAAAGCCGTTCCGGAAATGGGCTTCACCCTTGGCGGTCTGGACGAACTCGAGGACCAGGAGGTGCTCTGCTGCCTTGCCGTCGATGCTGCCGGCAGGGTGCACGGCGCCACCAGCTGGCTTCCGGTGTACGACGGCGGGACGGTGGTCAGCTGGACGCTCGATTTCATGCGCCGGCGGGGCGACGCATTTCCCGGGGTGATGGAATTCCTCATTGCCTCCGCCGTCCAGGAGTTACGGGATTCGGTGGATGTCATTTCGTTGTCCGGTTCCCCGCTGGCCCCCGAACTGCCGGAGGATCCCGCCGACAATGCCGGGCCCGGCGAAGGCCTCGAGCGAATTCTCGAGGTCGTGGGGCGCACCCTGGAACCCATGTACGGATTCCGTTCCCTGGCCGCCTTTAAATCACGGTTCAAACCCGAGTACAGCACCCTGTATTTGTACTATCAGGACCCCCTGCAATTGCCCGCCATCGGCCGGGCCCTCAGCCGGGCTTATCTGCCGGACCTTTCCGTGCGCCAGAGCGCCCGGTTGCTGCGGAAGCTCGTCCGCTAAAAAAGAATGGTCCCCGGCACTATGCCGAAGACCATTCTTTAGCGCTGACCGCGGCGGGCCAGCCCGGGGAAACTAGACCAGCGTGACGCCGGTGGCCTGGGGGCCCTTGGCGCCCTGGCCGATTTCGAACTGAACGCGCTGGTTCTCATCGAGGGTCTTGAAGCCACCGGTCTGGATCTCGGAGTAGTGAACGAAGACATCGCCGTCGGAGTCATCCGGGGTAATGAAGCCGAAGCCCTTTTCAGCGTTAAACCACTTGACGGTTCCCTGTGCCATTTAATTCTCCTCATTGTGGATCTTGAAGAAGTCCGGCGCACCGTGCGCCGGGCTTGGTCACTCTGCGAGAAGAACCTTGGCCTTCATCCGGACTGACCGGACTGGGCTGCAGGAGCTTCGCGCTCGCAACATGTCTTGCGAGCATGAAAAACACCTACACAAAGACTGCTATAAGAATTCCATGTGACTCGGATAAGGTCAACGGGCACGGCGCGGGATTTGTGGAAATTTTAGCTAAAGCGTGCATGAACAGCGCTCTGCTGCGGATTTGGCCCGGCACCGGCGCGGGTTAGAAAAGCCGGGACTCGCTGTCATCGACCCCGCGCATGGCGTCGTAATCCAACGTGACGCAGGCAATGCCGCGATCCTGGGCGAGCACTTTGGCCTGCGGTTTGATCTGCTGGGCGGCGAAGATGCCGCGGACCGGCGCCAGCAACGGGTCGCGGTTCAAAAGCTCGAGGTAGCGGGTCAACTGTTCGACGCCGTCGATATCGCCGCGCCGCTTGAGTTCGATCGCCACGGTGCCCCCGTCCGCGTCGCGCGCCAGGATGTCCACCGGGCCGATCGCGGTGAAGTACTCGCGCCGGATCAGCGAGAAGCCGGCGCCCAGGGTCTCGATCTGATCCGCGAGCAGCCGCTGCAGGTCAGCCTCCACCCCATCCTTGATCAGGCCCGGGTCCTGCCCCAGCTCGTGCGAGGTGTCGTGCAGCTGCTCATGGATATTGATGATCAGCCGGTCGTCGGTCTTCACCGACTGCACGGTCCACTGCTCGATCACGCCGCTCTCGACATCGACCTCGTCCGGGGTGGAGACCCGCAGGCGCGCCGGCGGACTCATCCAGTTCAACGGTTTGTAGGAGCCGCCGTCCGAATGGACCAGCACGGAACCGTCCGCCTTGACCAGCAGCAGCCTGGTGGCGAGGGGGAGGTGGGCCTTGAGCCGGCCGACATAATCAACGGAGCAACGGGCTATGACTAAACGCACCCGGTCAACACTACCGGCCAGGGGCTCGGCGCCGGTACGCGCGGACGGCACGCGGGCCGCGGAGTGCAGGCTGGGGCAGAATGGAACCATGCCCCGTTCCAACCGACCACGCCGCGCCGCGAGCGGGAAGCCTACCGCGGGACGCGGCGCCGGCCGCGGGGCCGGCGGCAAGCACGCAGCCGGCCCAGCGCCGGAACTCGATCTGGAACGGGCCCGCAGCGGGATCGCGCGCCGGGAAACCGCGCCCGACGGTGAGTGGATGGTCCGGTCCATCTCTGCCAGCCGCGCCGGGAAGACCTATGTCTGCCCGGGCTGTTTTACCGCCGTGCTTCCGGGGACCGCGCACCTGGTGGTCTGGTCCGAGGACCACATCTTCGGCGCGGCGGCCGGTCTCGCCGAGCGCCGGCACTGGCACTCCAACTGCTGGACCTCGCGCAGCTACCGCTACCGCTGACCGGCGTCTCGGTGCCGGAGCTGCCGCTTCGCTAAGCTGGAGGGCATGACTTTTGACCCGGCGTCCTATCAGTTCAGCCAGCCTTCCGAGCCCACCGCCATCCGTGCCTCGACCGTCCTGCCGGCGCGGCGTGAGAACGTCGAACTCCGTACCGGGGACGGCCACCGGCTGGTCGGCGAACTGGCGCTACCGGAATCCGGCGAGGTCAAGGCCACCCTGATCACGCTGCATCCGCTGCCCACCCACGGCGGCTTCATGGACTCCCACGTCTTCCGCAAGGCCTCCTACCGGCTGCCCGCCCTCGCCGGCATTGCAGTACTCCGCTTCAACACCCGGGGGACCTCCTCGCCGCGCGGGACCAGCCAGGGTTCCTTCGCGGAAGGCATCGGTGAGCGGCTCGACGTCGAGGCCGCGGTCCGGTTCGCCGTCGAGCGCGGCCTGCCCAACCGCTGGCTGGTCGGCTGGTCCTTCGGCACCGAGCTGGCCCTGATGTACGGCGCGACCGAACCGGTGGCCTCCTCGATCGAAGGGGCCATCCTGCTCTCGCCCCCGCTGCACCGCGCCACCGACGTTCATCTCAAGGAGTGGGCCGCCGCCGGCAAGCCGCTGAAGGTCCTGGTCCCGGAGCACGACGACTACCTCCAGCCGGCGGCCGCCGCGGAACGCTTCCGCCTCGTGCCGCAGGCCCAGCTCGTGGGGGTCGACGGCGCCAAGCACCTTTGGGTGGGGGAGAAGCACTCCGGCCGGGTGCTGAACGAGATCGCCGCCGAGGTCCTGCCGGCGGGAGGACCGGCGGCCCTGCCGGAAACCTGGGACGGGCCGGTCGCCAGCGCGCACGCCTGAGCGCGCAGTTTCCGGACAACCGCTCCAGTGCGCGGTAACCGGCCTAGTGCTTGTCCTGGCGGGCGATGAAGATTTCCTTGACCAGCAGCATGATCGCCGCTGCCGTCGGGATGGCGATCAGGGCGCCGAGCACGCCCAGCAGACTGCCGCCGGCGATGACCGAGATCACCGCGACCGCGCCGGGAACCGCGACCGCCTTCTGCATGATGCGCGGGGAAATGAAGTACGCCTCGAACTGCAGATACGCGAAGTAGCAGACCGCGTAGACCGCCGCGGTCTGCCAGCCCAGGGTGAGCGAGATGAGCGTGACCAGGACGCCAGCGATCATGCCGCCCACCAGGGGGATGAACGCGAGCAGGGCCACCACGAACGCCATCAGCACGGCGAACGGGACCCCGAGGATGGACATCACGATGAAGGCAAAGGTCGCGTTCAGCAGCGCCACGCAGGCCTGGCCGATGACGTAGTTACCCACCGAGCCGGTGATTTCTTCGGACAGCGCCTGGACCCGGGCACGGCGCGAGCGCGGCGCCAGCCGGTAGCCCCAGCGTTTCATGGCGGGCATGGCCGACAGGAAGTACAGGCTGAGCACCAGGACGATCAGCGCCCCGAACAGGCCGTTCGCCACGGTCGAGCCGAAGCCCACCACGCCGCCGAAAATGCCGCCCATGGCTTCCGGGTTGTTGACGAACTTGCCGAGCTCCTGCGTGATCCGGTCGCGGACGCCGAACTGGTTGTCCACGGTGTGGAAGAAGTCGGAATCCACGAAATCCTGGATCCAGTGCGGCGCCTCCTGCACGATCTGGGTGACCTGCTGGACGATCGTGGGGATGAGGGTGGCGAAGAAGCCGCCGACGGCGAGGGCCAGCGTCGCCACGGAGACCACGATCCCGGCCGGCCGCGGCACCTTCTTGCCTTCGAGCCAGCGCACCACCGGATCCAGGCCGAGGGCAATGAACAGTGCCGTGACAATCCAGAGCAGCAACTGGGTGGTGTTCGAGCCGATCCAATAGACCAGGAGGGCGGCACCGACGCCGACGGTGCCCATGAAGCCCACGTAAAGGGGATGCTGGGCCGACATCCGGGGACCGGGCCTGCCGAAGCGGGCCGTATCGTCCTCGTCGGAGGCGCCGGTGAGATCGACCTCGATCTCCTGCTCCGGCGGCATCTCGAACCGCAGCCGCGGCTGTGCGCCCGGCAAGGGCTGGCGCAGGCGGCGTCCGAGGGAAATCAGGAGGCCGGCGGCGGCGGCGCGCGGTGTTGAGCGCTGCGGAGCCTCCTGCGGGCCGGGCGGCTGGGAACCGGGTTCCTGGCTGGCTACGTGTCCTGTCCGGAGCGGATCCGAGGGTTCAGTCACTGCGTTGGATGCCCTTTTTCTCTGGTTTTCTCTAAGTGTTCCCCGCGCTGTTTCCTGCCGTGTTCCCGGCCGGACGCGCTCGCGGGCGCGGGTGTGACGATCACCGCAAACACTATCAGCAGCCTTGCCAGCAGGCGGTGCAGCCGGGACCGCAGCGCCCCGGCGGGACCCAAAATCCGTGCCGGCCGGGCCTCGATCTGACTCGGAGGTAACAAAACGGTTACTGTTAAAGCTACGTGTCCGCCGATGATGGGTATTATTTTGCGTTTCAAGACTGCAGTCGCACTCGTGCTGCTCGGCCTCCTTACCTTGCTGGCCGGAATCGGCCAGAAAACCTTCTGGGCTCCGCCGGCAACCATCACCGCCAGCGCACCCGCAGGCGGAGCCGCGGCGCCGCTGACAGTCTTCGACAACCAGCTGCGCACCCTGCACGGCGGCACGGTGAAAATCCACGTCAAGGGCGAGGGCAACTTCCTGCTGGCCGCCGGCCGGCCGGACGACGTCGGGGCGTGGGTCGGCAAGACCGCCCACACCACGGTGTCCGGTGTGTCCGACGACGGCAAGGCACTGAAGCTGGACCATGCCGACGGCGAAGCCACGTCCCCCAATCCGGCCGGCTCGGACCTCTGGGTCACCTCGGAGAACGCGAACGGTGAGCTCGACTACAACTGGACCCCGCCGGCGGACGGCGACTGGTCGCTGTTGCTGGCCGCCGATGGCACCAAGCCTGCGCCGTCCGCGATCTCAATGACCTTCCCGAATGACACGTCAACCCCGTGGGCCATCCCCCTGATGGTGATCGGTGCACTGCTGGTCATCGCCGGCGCAGCGTTGCTGGTCCTGAAGCCCAAGCGGGGCAAGCCGGGCACACCCAACACCGACGGGCCAAAGGACGAAGCCGGCGATTCCGGCGACAAGTCCGGGGACGGTGCCAAGACCGCCGCCAAGGGCAGCCCGTTCGCACGCCGCGCCAAGTCTGCGGCACGCGCCCGCCGTGCTGGACCCGCGGCCGGCGGATCCTCTGCAGCCGAGGGCAGCGCCAAGCAGGTTGCAGCCCGCCCGTCCGTACGCCGTGCCTCCGGTGCGGCCGTCGCCCTGCTGACCGCCGCCGCAGTCGCCGGCACCGGCGTCGCCGCCCAGGCGAGCCAGACGCCGTCGCCGAGCGGGTCCACGGCGGCGCCTGCCGCCGCTACCGCACCGGTCCTGCTCGACGTGCAGTTCCGCCGCATCCTGGAGCAGGTCTCCAGCGCCGTCGACGCCGGCGACGCGGCCAAGGACGCGGCGAAGCTGGCCCCCCGGGTTGCCGCGACCGAACTCGACGTGCGCACCAAGAACTACAAGATCCGCTCCCAGGTGGCCGGCTACGAGCCGCGGATGCCGGTGCGCGCCACCAAGCTGCTGACCACCGTGGTGAGCAAGGAACGCGCCTGGCCGCGGTCAGTCCTGGCCGTGACCCAGGGCGACGGCAACGTCGTCCCCCAGCTGCTGACCCTGGTGCAGACCTCGCCGCGGGAGAACTACAAGCTGGTCGGCGCCACCCCGCTGCAGCCCGGGACCACGTTCCCGGCGATCAACCGCGGCGGTACCGAAACGCTCGCGGCCTCGGATAAGTCCGGGCTGCTTTACTCGGGCCAGGAGGCGCTGGCCGGGCTCGGCGACCGGCTCACCACCGCCGATTCCTCCTTCAAGGACAAACTGACCGAAGGCCAGTCCTCGCCGTATATTGCGGACACCCTGGCGTACCAGAACGACGTCGTGAAGTCCGGCGCGAACGGAAACTTTGCCTTTACCCACAAGGTGGCGCCGGAAAACACCGTGGTGTTCCGCACGGCTGACGGCGGAGCGCTGGTCCTCGGCCGGCTGAACTTCGGCTTCGACGGCACCCCGAAGAACTCCGGGGACAAGCTGACCATCGGCGACGACGCTGCAGCCCTGGCCGGCGGCAAGGAAACGAGCACGGGCATGGTCCTGAGCTTTGCCGAATCCGTGGCCGTCTATGTCCCGCCGGCCGGGTCGAAGGATCCGATGAAGCTGGTCGCCGCCACCCGCGGCCTGGTCGGGGCAAGCTTCAAATAAGCCGCGTCCGCTGCCTAGTGGATAGAGTGGAGTCATGACTTCGCCAGCCTCCCGTCCGGTCCCTCCGGCTGCCAGCCCGCTCAACCTGCGCGGCGCGGTCGATCTGTCCTCGTTGAAGCCACGGCCGGCGGCCGCGCCGGGAACCGGTGCAGCCCGTCCCGCGGCCGGCGGGCCGGGCGGGACTGATCCCGCCGGCGGGACGCCGCTCCGCGTAGACGTAAGCGAGCCCAACTTCCAGGAGCTCGTGGACCTCTCCGCGCAGGTCCCGGTGGTGGTCGCCCTCTGGGCCGCGTACTCGCCCGGGTCCGCCCAGCTGGTTGACGAGCTCGAACAGATCATCGAAAGTTACGACGGGCGCCTGGTCCTCGGCGCCGCAGACATTGACGCCTTCCCGCAGCTGGCGCAGGCCTTCCAGGTCCAAGCCGTCCCGACCGCCGTCGCCCTCGTCAAGGGCCAGCCGGTTCCACTCTTCCAGGGCGGCGCCGATGAGCAGCAGGTTCGGGCCCTCTTTGACGAACTCCTGAAGGTGGCCGGCGCCAACGGCGTGACCGGCCGGATCGGGGCCGGCGGACCGGGCGCCACCGAGCCGGAGGCTCCGCCGCTGCCGCCGCTGCACCAAAAGGCGTTTGACGCCATCGAGGCCGGGGATTACGCCGGTGCCGCAGCAGCCTACCGGCAGGCCCTGAGCGAGATGCCCGCCGACGCCGAGGCCAAAGCGGGCCTGGCGCAGGTGGAGCTGATGGAACGCCTCCAGGGCCACTCAGCCGCGGACACCGAGGCCCTTCGCGGCAGGGCCGCCGAGGAACCCGACGACCTTGACGCCCAGCTGGCCGTCGCAGACCTGGACATCGCCGGCGGCCACGTGGAAGACGGGCTCGGCAGAGTCGTCAGCTTCATCGGCCGGAACTTCGGGCCGGAACGCGAAACGGCCCGGGTGCGGCTGCTGGAGCTCTTCGACGTGGTGGGAAGCTCCGACGAACGGGTCGCGAAAGCCCGGCAGAACCTCGCCAGGGTGCTGTTTTAATGGCGTCCGCACTGTTTAGCCCGCTGGAGCTGCGGTCGCTGCGGCTCGAACACCGCGGCTGGGTGTCGCCGATGTGCCAGTACAGCTGCGACCCGGAGACCGGCGAGGGGGTGCCCAACGACTGGCACCTGATGCACCTGGGTTCCTTCGCCACCGGGGGAGCGGCCCTGATACTGACCGAGGCGGCCGCCGTCAACGCGGCCGGCCGGATCAGCCCCCGGGACGCCGGCCTCTACAACGACGCCCAGGCCGAAGCGTGGGAACGGATCGTCACCTTCGTCCACCGGAACGGCTCGGCCCAGGCCAAGATCGGCACGCAGCTGGCGCACGCCGGGCGCAAGGCCTCCACCTACTGGCCGTTCTCCGGCAAGAGCGGCACAGTGCCCGCCTCCGACGGCGGGTGGGACACCGTCGGCCCTGGCAGCGGCGCCTTCGACGGCTACGCGCCGCCGTCGGCCATGACCGAGGACGACATCCAGGGCGTGATCGCCGACTTCTCCGCCTCCGCCGTCCGGGCCGTGGACGCCGGCTTCGACACGATCGAGATCCACGGCGCGCACGGCTACCTGCTGCACCAGTTCCAGAGCCCGCTGGTCAACGACCGCACCGACGCCTGGGGCGGGGACGAACAGGGTCGGAACCGCTTGACCCTGGCCGTCGTCGACGCTGTCCGGAACGTCATCCCGGACTCGATGCCGCTGCTGCTGCGGATCTCCGCCAGCGACTGGGCCGAGGGCGGGATCGACGCCGAGGCATCCGTCCGGCTCGCCCGCGCCGCGGGGGAGCACGGCGTGGACCTCGTCGACGTCTCCAGCGGCGGCGCCGTGGCGCACCAGTCCATTCCGGTTGGCCCCGGGTACCAGACCGGGTTCAGTGCCCGGATCCGGCGGGAAGCCAAGGTCCGGACCGGCACGGTGGGCCTGCTGACGTCCGCCGGCCAGGCCGAGCACGCCATCGCCACCGGGCAGGCGGACGGGGTCTTCATTGCCCGGGCCGCCCTGCGGGATCCGCACTGGTGGCTGCGCGCCGCGTTCGAGCTGGGCCACGAACTCGCCTGGCCGCCACAGTACGAACGGGCGGTCCCGCGCCGCACCTTCTAGGCACGGCACCTACTCCAGAACGGCGGCGCGCGGGTAGTCCGAAGTGCTGAGCGGTAAGTTACCCCTTCCGGAGGACCCGATCCGCGGCCGGCGGCAGTTAGTCTGTCGACATGACTTTCGAGCAACCACACCCGCCTGCTGCGGCGGCGCCGACCCAGCCGGCGGCGCCGGGGGCGCCGGGGGCGCCGGTCCCGGCATTGGCCCTGCGCGGGCTGGCCAAACGCTTCGGCACTAAGATTGCCGTGGACGGCATCAGCCTGGACGTCCCGGCCGGTTCCTTCTACGGGATCGTTGGTCCCAACGGCGCCGGCAAGACCACCACGCTGTCCATGGCCACCGGCCTGCTTCGTCCGGATTTCGGTACCGCCCTGGTCCACGGGGTGGACGTCTGGCAGCACCCGCTGCAGGCCAAAAAGATGATGGGCGTGTTGCCGGACGGCGTCCGGCTCTTCGACCGGCTGACCGGTGAGCAGTTGGTCAGCTACGCCGGCCTCTTGCGCGGCATGGACCGGGCCGTCGTAGCCACCCGGGTCGCCGAGCTGCTCTCGGCCCTGGACCTGGGCCAGGACGGCGGCACCCTCGTGGTGGACTACTCCGCGGGCATGACGAAAAAGATCGCGCTGGCCTCGGCCCTGATCCATGCCCCACGGCTGCTGGTGCTGGATGAACCGTTCGAATCGGTCGACCCGGTCTCGGCCGCCAACATCCGCGACATCCTGGACCGCTACGTCGCCTCCGGCGGAACGGTCATTGTCTCCAGCCATGTCATGGACCTGGTGCAGCGCATGTGCGACCACGTCGCCGTGGTCGCGGGTGGCCGGGTGCTGGCCGCCGGAACCGTAGAGGACGTCCGGGCCGGTGAATCGCTGGAGGACCGCTTCGTCCAGCTGGTGGGCGGCCGCAGCCACGCGGAAGGGCTGGAATGGTTGCGCACCTTCTAAGGCTCAAGCTGACCCTGCTGCGCAACGGCCTGCGCCGCAGCCCCTGGCAGCTGGTGGGCCTTGGCATCGGGGCCTTGTACGCCCTCGGCATCGTCGGGTTCGGGATCCTCGGGCTGCTGCTCCTGCGCCAGGCCGACGTCGCGACGGCGCAAACGGTCGTGGTGCTCGGCGGCTCGGCCGCGCTGCTCGGCTGGGCGATCATCCCGGT
The DNA here is from genome assembly GCF_057748045.1 of Arthrobacter sp. JB02-1C. NCBI lineage: Bacteria > Bacillati > Actinomycetota > Actinomycetes > Micrococcales > Micrococcaceae > Arthrobacter > Arthrobacter sp. JB02-1C. The sequence goes on along the minus strand of NZ_CM173235.1, from coordinate 3,584,160 downwards.
TGTGGCCTCCGCAGTCGACATGACGCTGGACCCGGCCAGGTTCACTACCTTCGCCGTGCCCATGCCGCAACTGCTGGCCGGCCTGGCGCTGGCCGGGCTGATCGGTATTCCCGGGCTGGCGACCACCTTGGTGGCGCTGGCCACCGTGGGCACCTGGTCTCGCAGTGTTCCCGCCGCGGCCGGCGCCCTCGTCGGGGCGGTGGTCGGCGTGCTTACCTGCGTGGTGCTCTCCAAGGTGGTGACGACGGCCACGGCCGGCCTGGCCGGATCGCGCCGCTTCAAGGACGTCAGCGCTATTGCCGTCCTGATCCCGCTCGTGCTGATGGGGCCGATTGTGGCGGGCGTGGTCCGAGGGGTCGCGGGGTCGGCGGGCTTCCTGGCCGACCTGGCCCGCGTCCTGGAGTGGACGCCGGCCGGAGCTCCCTGGTCACTGGGCGGCGAACTCGCCGCGGGCCGCTACGGCCCGGCTGCCCTGAAGCTGCTGATCGCGCTGGTGACGCTGGCCGTCCTCGCGCTGTGCTGGAAGGTGCTGCTGCAGCGTGCCCTCGTCTCGCCGCCCTACGCCGGCACGGCGCGAAAGAAGTCCTCGGGACTGGGCCTGTTCGGCGTCGTTCCGGCCACCCCCGCAGGCGCCGTCGCGGCCCGTTCGCTGACTTACTGGCTCCGCGATCCGCGCTACGCCGGGGCGCTGGTGGTGGTGCCGCTGCTGCCGGTACTGCTCTGGTTCCAGGCCAGCCAGTCCGGGTTCTACGGCCTGCTCCAGTTCGTCGGGCCGCTGGCCGCCTTCCTGCTGGCCTGGTCCGTTTCCTCGGACGTCTCCTACGACAGCACGGCCTTCGCCCTGCACATCGCGGCCGGGGTGAGGGGCGTCCACGACCGGCTGGGCCGGGCCATGGCCTGCCTAAGCTTCGCGCTGCCCGTGGTGCTGCTGTTCAGTGTGGGGCCGATGTTCCTCTCCGGTGACTGGGCCTTGCTGCCCGGGATCCTTGGCCTCTCCGTGGGCATGCTGTTCACCGGCCTGGGGCTGTCCTCGGTGGTCTCGGCCCGCTACACCATGCCGGTGCCGCTGCCCGGCGAAAGTCCATTCAAAAAGCCGCCGGGCAACGTGGGTCAGACCCTGGCCGTGCAGTTCGGCGGAATGGCGGTGCTGCTGGTCCTGGTCAGCCCCGAGCTGGTGCTCGTGGCCATGCAGCTGGCCGGCGGCAGCCCGGTGCCCGGCTGGATCTGCCTGGTCCTCGGTCCGCTCCTGGGCGTGACGCTGTTCACCGCCGGTGTGCGGATCGGGGGCAAGTGGCTGGACGCGCGGGGACCGGAACTGCTCGCGCAGCTGGCCGTCAACCGCTGACCCGGCTGTCAACCGCCGGGCGCCGTCACGCCCGGGTCCGATCCAGCCGCTAAGATAGGTGTCATGACGAGCATGACGGATCCCCTCGACAACGACCCGATGCGCGAGCTCTCCGGAGCAGGGACGTCGACGGCCACGATTGAGCGCGAGGAACTGCGCCAGGAAGTGGAACCGGGCGACCGGGAGCGTTTCTCGCACTACGTGCGCAAGGAAAAGATCATGGAATCCGCGCTGTCCGGCGAGCCCGTGATTGCCCTCTGCGGCAAAGTGTGGACCCCCGGCAGGGATCCGAAGAAGTTCCCGGTCTGCCCCGAGTGCAAAGAGGTTTATGAAGGCCTCCGCCCGGGCAACGACGGCGGAGACTCCGGAAAGTAAGGCCCTCGCCCGGCGGCCCGGTCCGCTGCTGCGACCGGGCCGCTTTGTGCTGTCCGGTTCATCCGAAAAAGATTGGTGTTTTTGTGCTTAATTGGGTTTCTCCGGAACCGGCTGGCGTACGCGGATGGGGGGACCTGTAGGTGACAGAGACACTCTTCGGCGGACCGGTGCTGCCCCCGGCGTATCCCGAACGCGCCGCCTGGGGAACCGCTCCGAAGCTGCGTGCCTGGCAGCAGGAAGCCCTGGACGCCTATTTCAGCACCCACCCGAAGGACTTCCTGGCCGTCGCCACCCCCGGCGCCGGCAAGACCACCTTCGCGCTGCGCGTCGCCTCCCTGCTGATCGAATCCGGCGTGGTGAACCGGGTGACCATCGTGGCGCCCACGGACCACCTCAAGAGGCAGTGGGCCGACGCGGCCGCAAAGGTTGGCATCGCGATCGATCCGAACTTCAAAAACGCCGACGGCCAGCACGGGCGCGGCTTTATCGGCGTCGCCGTCACGTATGCCCAGGTGGCCAGCAAACCGATGCTGCACCGGGCCAAAACCGAAGCGGCGCGCACCCTGGTGATCCTCGACGAAATCCACCACGGCGGCGAAGCGCTGTCCTGGGGTGACGGCCTGCGCGAGGCCTTCGACCCGGCTGCCCGCCGGTTGTCCCTGACCGGTACTCCGTTCCGGTCCGACACGTCGCCCATTCCCTTTGTTGAATACACCGAGGACCGCGACGGGATCCGCCGGTCCAAGGCCGACTACACCTATGGCTACGGGAAGGCGCTTCGCGACCACGTGGTCCGGCCGGTGATGTTTATGGCCTATTCCGGCCAGATGCGCTGGCGTACCAGTGGCGGCGAGGAAATGGCGGCCTCGCTCGGCGAGGCCGCCGTCACGAAGGACGTCACCGCCCAGGCCTGGCGGACCGCGCTGAACCCCGCCGGCGAATGGATCCCCGCCGTGCTGGCCGGGGCCGACAAGCGACTCAGCGAGGTGCGGCGGAGCGTGCCCGACGCCGGCGGCCTGGTCATTGCCACCGACCACGAGGACGCGCGGGCCTACGCCGGCCAGTTGAAAAAGATCACCGGCGAGTCCCCCACCGTCATCCTCTCCGACGATGCCAAGGCCTCGAACAAGATCGAGGAGTTCGCCGCCGGCGACAAGCGCTGGATGGTTGCGGTGCGGATGGTGTCCGAAGGCGTGGACGTCCCGCGGCTCTCCGTCGGTGTGTACGCGACGTCCACCGCGACGCCACTCTTCTTTGCCCAGGCCGTCGGCCGCTTCGTGCGTGCCCGCAAGCGCGGCGAGACGGCGTCGGTGTTCCTGCCATCGGTCCCGCAACTGACATCGCTGGCCAACTCCATGGAGGCCGAGCGCGACCACGCCCTGGACCGGCCTGACAAGGATGACCCGGACGGCCTGTTCAACCCGGAGGACTCGCTGCTGGACGACGCGAACCGCGAAGAGAAGGCCTCGGACACCCTGATGAAGGGCAAGTTCGAGGCGCTTGACTCGCAGGCCTCCTTTGACCGGGTGCTGTTCGACGGCGGCGAGTTCGGAACCGGGGGCGAGGTGGGGTCCGAGGACGAGCTCGACTTCCTCGGCATCCCCGGCCTGCTCGACGCCGAACAGGTGGGCACGCTGCTGCGCCAGCGCCAGCACGAGCAGCTCAACCGCAAGAACAAGCGGGGTGCGCAGGCCGGGGCCGCGGCTGCCGCGGAGCCGCCGGCGGTACCGGATCACCGGATGCTGATGGACCTGCGGACCGAACTGGCCAAGAACGTCGCCGCCTGGTCAGCCCGGACCGGCACCCCGCACGGCGTGGTCCACACCAAGCTGCGGACGGTCTGCGGCGGCCCGGCGGTGGCCCAGGCGAACGAGGAGCAGCTGCAGGCCCGGCTCCGGAAGCTGCAGGACTGGTTCATCGGCCGCAAGTAGCGGCCAGCGCAGAACGCAGGCATGAAAAAGGGACCGGGTGACCGGTCCCTATTCCGTGCGCTGGTACGCCCCGCCGCTACTGGGAGGCGCCGCAGGCCTGCGAGAACGCCTGGCCGGCGGAGGCATATTTGGCCTTCAGTTCATCCAGCTTGGCCGTGTCGGGGTCCTTCTTGGCGGATTCGTCGAGGTACTCCACGATGGAATGCAGCGGAGCCTGCAGCTCGGCCGAGGCGGTGGCCTCGATCGGCCGGATCTGGTTGGCGAGCCGGGTCATGCCGAACTTGTCCGAACCGGAGGTCGGCGAGGCGGTGATGGTCTTGATGCGGGCGCAGGTTTCCTCGCTGGTCATCTTCGGTGCCGAGCAGGCGGCTGCGCCGAGCAGGGTCCCGGCAGCGAGCAGGACGGTCAGGGTCTTCTTCATGGTGTACTCCGGGAATTTACGGGTGCGACGTTACTGGCAAGGATTCTGAGTCTACTGTGCGGGCCGGGGGTGCCACGAGTTCAGGTGATGTCGACGCCGCCAAGCTCCATCTCGGCGAACGCGTCGTCGAGGTCCTCGGCGATGCCCACCGTGAGGCCGCGCAGCACCGCCACCGAGTAGCCGGCCTGGACCCCATCCAGGGCCGTAGCCTTGACGCAGAAGTCGGCGGCGATTCCCACGACCACCAGCTCTTCGACGTCGTGGCTCTGCAGCCAGTCGTCCAGGCCGATGGCGTCCTCGTCCAGGGCGAAGGCGTCGCTGCTGGCCCCGGCAGCACCCGGCTGCCGGTCACCGGCCGGGACGGCATCGTCCGGGGCCAGCAGCCCTTCAAAACCGGAGTAGGCGGCGGTGAACTGTCCCTTCCGGAAGTAGGCCTGCACATACTCGGTGTCCAGGTCCGGGTGCAGCTCGGCGCCACGGGTGCCCGCCACGCAGTGCCGCGGCCAGCTCTCGACGAAGTCCGGCTGCTCGGAAAAATGCGGGCCGGGGTCCACGTGCCAGTCCTGGGTGGCGAGAATGTGGTCGAACTGCCCGTGGCGGGCGTCGAGGTACTCGCTGATGTCGGCGGCCAGCGCCGCCCCGCCCTGGACCGGGAGCGTCCCGCCCTCGCAGAAATCGTTCTGCACGTCAACGATGATCAAGGCCCGTGACATTCAGTCCTCCTCATAGACGGTGGGGATGGCCGCGTCGCCGCGCTGCAAGCGGTTGACCGCAGCCGGCAGCTCCGCCATGCTCTCGGCATGCCGTTTGCGGGCCCGGTCCACGCCCTCGGGCCCGGTCCAGCCGGGCAGCAGCTCGCCGTTCTTGATGAACTGCTGCAGCAGCTGCCGGTCGTTGCCGTCGTCGTCCGGTCGGTGGCCGATCCCGACGATTTCCTGGGTGGCGGTGCCGCGGTCATCGAGCCTGCGCAGCGCGTATTTGCGGCCGCCCTTGCTGGCCTTGTTTTTTGCCGTCTTGGCCACCGGAATGAAGCTGCCGGCGTCGTCGGTGCGGCTGACCAGTTTGTAGACCAGGCTCGCCGTCGGCGCGCCGGAGCCGGTCACCAGCGAGGTGCCGACGCCGTAGGAGTCCACCGGGGCGGACTGCAGGGCGGCAATGGCGTACTCGTCCAGGTCGGAGGTGACCATGATCCGGGTGTTCTCGTTGCCCAGCTCGTCGAGCAGCTGCCGGACCCACTGCGCCTGCGCGACCAGGTCGCCCGAGTCCAGCCGGACCGCCCCGAGCTTGGGGCCGGCCAGTTCGACGGCGGTCCGGACGGCGGCCTCGACGTCGTACGTGTCCACGAGCAGCGCGGTGCCGGCACCCATCGAGGCGATCTGCGCCTCGAAGGCTTCCCGTTCGGTGTCGTGCAGCAGGGTGAAGGAGTGCGCGGCCGTGCCCACCGTCTTGATGCCGTACCGCCGGCCGGCCTCGAGGTTGGAAGTGCTCGCGAAGCCGGCGATGACGGCGGCCCGGGCCGCAGCGACAGCGGATTCCTCGTGCGTGCGCCGGGAACCCATCTCGATGCACGGCCGGGTGCCCGCGGCGGTGATCATGCGCGAGGCGGCCGAGGCGATGGCGCTGTCGTGGTTCAGGATCGAAAGGATGTAGGTCTCGAGGATGCAGGCCTCGGCGAAGGTCGATTCGACGATCATGATGGGGGAGTGCGGGAAGTAGGCATCGCCCTCGGCGTATCCCCAGATGTCGCCGGTGAAGGAGAAATTGGCCAGATAGTCCAGCGTCTCGTCATTGACCACGCTGGTGCGGCGCAGGAAGTCGAGCTCGGCCTCGCCGTAGCGGAAGTCGGCGATGCCTTCCAGCAGGCGGCCCGTGCCCGCCACGATCCCGTAGCGCCGCCCGTCGGGCAGGCGCCGGGCAAAGGCTTCGAACACGGATTTGCGGTGCGCGGCCCCGGAATGGAGGGCAGCTTGCAGCATCGTCAACTCGTAGTGGTCGGTGTACAAGGACGTGCGGGGATGGTCCCAGCCAGCAGAGGTACTCACGGATTCACTCTACTGGGCCGCCCCATAGAATGGACAGATGACCCTCAGCATTGCGCTCGGCCCGGACACCCGGGAGAGCACCCAGACCGGAACAGCGGCGTCCACCGACGTCCTGACCGCCCCGGACATCCCCTGGAACCTCGTGATCTGGAACGACCCGGTGAACCTGATGAGCTACGTGAGCTACGTGTTCCGCAGCTACTTCGGCTATTCCGAGGCGAAGGCCAACAAGCTCATGCTTGAGGTCCACAAAAAGGGCCGTTCCATCGTGGCGCACGGCAGCAAGGAGCAGGTAGAGCAGCACGCGGTGGCCATGCACGGCTACGGCCTCTGGGCCACCGTGGAGAAGGCGAGCAGCGGTCCCGGCGGCAGCGGGTCGGGCAAGGGCAAGGGGAAACGTGGCTAAGGCATTCAAATACGGGCTCAAGGGCATCTCCGGCTACCTGGAGCCTGCCGAACGTGACCTGCTGCGCAGCCTCTTCGAGGACGTGATCTCGATGCTGGAGCCGGCGGAACGGGCAAACCAGGATCCGCTGGCGGCCTTGGTGGGCCTCGACAGCGACGCCCGCGAACCGGCCGACCGCGCCCTCCGGCGCCTGCTGCCCAACGTCATGAAGGACGACGACGAGGCCTCCCTCGAGTTCCGCCGGTACACCGAGCGCTCGCTGCGGGAAAGCAAGATCGGCGCGCTGAAGGCAGCAGCCCTCGGGCTGGACAAGGCCGAGCTGGTGCTGAGCCCGGCCGACGCCCGGCACTGGTCCACCGCACTGAACGACGTCCGCCTGGTGCTCGCCGAACGCCTGGACATCCGGGACGATGCCGACGCCGAACACGTCCACCGGATGCAGGACTGGTCCCAGGCCGAGGACGTGGAGAGCTACCTGGCGCTGGTCTACAACTTCACTACCTGGCTGCAGGAGTCCCTGGTCCAGGCGATGCTGGCCTCGCTCGAGACCTAGGGCCGGACGTCAGGGCCGGAGCTTACGCCGGGGCGGGATGCGGGGAAGGCTCCGCGGCGCGGCGCAGGATGGCCCCGGGAAGCAGTTGCGGGAGCTCTTCGAACGCAGGCTTGCCGAACCAGTAACCCTGGAACAGGCGGATGCCGGCCGCTTTAAGGACCAGGAACTCCGCTTCCGTCTCGATGCCTTCGGCAAGCACCGTGAGTCCGAGCTCCCGGGCAATGCCGATGACGCCGCCAACGACCGCCCGGCGGGCCGGGCTCGTGTCGATCCCGCGGATCAGCTTCATGTCGATTTTGATCAGGTCCGGTTGGAAGTCGGCCAGGAGCCCCAGCCCGGCATGGCCGGCACCAAAGTCGTCGATGGCGGTGGTGAAGCCGTGCTTGCGGTATTCGGTGATGATGTTCGTCAGGTGCGCCGGGTCGGAGACCTCCTCGTTCTCCGTGAACTCGAACATGATGGAGGACGTCGGAAAGCTGCAGCGGCGGGCGGCGAGCAACGTGGCGCGGAGGCAGGCGGCGGGCTCGTAGACCGCATTCGGCATGAAATTGATGGACAGCATCAGCTCTTCACCCGGAGGAAACAGCCGGGCCGCCAGTTCGATCGCCTTGACCCGGCAGTCCTGGTCGAAGCGGTACTTCTGTTCGGGGGAGATCCGCGACAGGACGTCGAAAGCCCCGCCGCCCGACAAGCCCCGGACCAGCGCCTCGTAGCCCCAGACCCGGCCGGCGACGGCGTCGTAGATTGGCTGGAAGGCCATGCTGAAGTCAACGTCGAGCTTCGCTGGGGTCGTGCAGCCTTCACAGGCCATCCGGGGTCCTCTCGCTGGGTAGATCCGTCGTGGGCACGACCGCCGCCGCTGGTATCTCGACGCCGGCAAAAGCTTAGCGGGCGCGCCGCCGCCGGCTGCGACCCGGCCGCTCAAGGTCTTCCCCGTGTCGCGCATCAGCCGTAGAGTGCGGCGAGGGCTTCGCCGCGGAGCCTGCAGTAACGACTCAGGTGGAGGTGGCGCCCGTGCCAGTTCTGCGGTTCGATCATGTAGGTGTCACCGTCCGGGACCTGGACTTGGTGACGTCGTTCTTCCTAGGACTCGGACTCGAAGTCGAGGGCCGGACCTTTGTCGAAGGCGAGTTCATCGACACGGTAACGGCTATCCCGGACTCCCGCACGCAGATCGTGATGTTGCGGGCGCCCGGCGGGGGCACCGCCGTCGAACTGTCCAGCTTTGTGCGGCCGGATCCCGTGCCGGGATCTCCGGCGGCGATGGCCAATGAACTGGGGCTGCGGAGCCTCTCTTTTGAAGTCGACGGCCTTCAGGCCCATGTCGACCGGATGGCCGCGGAGGGGTACGGGCTAGTGGGAGGCGTGGGCCGGTACGAGGACGCCTGGCGCATGGCGTATGTCCGCGGCCCGGAAGGAATCATCGTGGCGTTGGCCGAGCGGATAGGCTGAGTCAGCCCCGGCGTCGGCGTCCGCGCCTGTGACCCAATAGACACGAGTTGCGCGCCACAATGTGATGGCCGGGCCCGGAGCGAAGCCCTATCCTCGAATAACCATGACTTCAGCATCGAGCACGGATCCGGCAGCGGACGCTGCGGCGGAGACCGCAGCATCCGCCGGGAACTCCGAGCTCGGAGAGCGCCCGATCGGCGTCTTCGATTCCGGCGTCGGCGGCCTTACCGTGGCCCGGTCGATCATCGACCAGCTGCCCAACGAATCCATCCTCTACGTCGGCGACACCGCACACGGCCCCTACGGGCCGCTGCCCATCGCCGAGGTCCGGGCGAACGCGCTGGGCGTGATGGACGAGCTGGTGGACTCGGGGGTCAAGCTGCTCACGATCGCCTGCAACTCCGCGTCCGCCGCCGTGCTCCGCGACGCCCGGGAACGCTACACCGCGCGGTACGGCATCCCCGTGATCGAGGTGATCCAGCCGGCCGTCCGGCGCGCGGTCTCGGCCACCCGCAGCGGCCGGATCGGCGTGCTCGGAACCTCCGCCACCATCGGCTCCCGCGCCTACGAGGACACCTTCGCGGCGGCGCCGGACCTGTTGATCACCTCGGTGGCCTGCCCTGCCTTCGTGCCCTATGTGGAGGCGGGCATCACCACGGGCCCGGAGTTGCTCGCCGTCGCCCGCGAATACCTTGAGCCGCTGAAGGCTGCCGGGGTGGACACCGTGGTGCTCGGCTGCACCCACTACCCGCTGCTCACCGGGGTGATCTCCTACGTCATGGGCGAGGATGTCACGCTGGTGTCCAGCGCCGAGGAAACCGCCAAGGACGTCTACCGTGCGCTCGCCTCCCGCGGCCTGGAACGCACCGGCGCGGCCGCTCCGGAGCATAATTTCATCGCCACCGGCGACGCCGCGCAGTTCGAGCACCTGGCCCGCCGCTTCCTCGGCCCCGAAGTGCTGAGCGTCCGCCAGGTGGACCACGTCGCCGCGCAGTATCCCACCGGCAGCCTCGCCCGGGTCACCCCGGAAATGGTCGCTGCCGCCCGGGCCGCCGCCGGACGCCCGAGGATCTCCAACTTTGTCTCGTCCGCACCGCCGGGCGGCATCCGCCGGTCCGGCCTGTGAAGCTGACCATCGTCGGCTGCACCGGTTCCTTTCCAGGGCCCGGCTCGCCGGCCTCGTGCTACCTGCTGACCGCGCACGATGGTGAGCGCCGCTGGAAGATCGTGCTGGACCTGGGCAGCGGTGCTCTCGGCGCGATCCAGCGCTACACCGACCTTGAGGACATCGACGGGATCTTTTTGACCCACCTGCACCCGGACCACTGCATGGACCTGTGCGGCCTGCACGTGGCCGTGCGCTGGAAACCGGGCGGCTGGGGCCGCGGCCGCGTGCCGGTCTGGGGGCCCGCCGCCACCGCGGACCGGATGGCCACCGCCTACGGCCTGGACCTGGATCCCGGCATGCACGAGGAATTCGACTTCAGCAACTGGTCCGAGCGCAAACCGGTCGTCATGGGCCCCTTCACCATCACCCCGTACGCGGTGAACCACCCCGTCGAGGAGGCCTACGCGCTGCGCGTGGAGGTCACCGAACCGGACAAGGACGGCAACCCGGTCACCCGGGTCCTGAGCTACTCGGGGGACACCGACGCCTGCTCCGGCCTCGAGGACGCCGCCCGGGACGCGGACCTGTTTCTCTGCGAGGCCGCCTTCGAGGAAGGCCGCGACGACGCGATCAAGGACGTGCACCTGACCGGCAAGCGGGCCGGCGAGGCCGCGGTGGCCGCCGGGGCCCGGCGGCTGCTGCTGACGCACATCCCGGTGTGGACCTCGCCGACCACCGTGATGGCCGAGGCCAAGGCCGTGTTCGGCCAGCATGTGGCCGTTGCCGTCGCCGGCGTGCACTACACCGTCTGAGGGCGGAAACCGCGGCCGTGAGTCGATAAGCTGGAAGGCATGACTTCCGAAGCACTCACCGCCCCCGTCCTCCGCGCCGACGGCCGCACCCCGGACCAGCTCCGCCCGATCAGCATCACCCGGGGCTGGTCCAAGCAGGCCGAAGGTTCGGCACTGATCGAGTTCGGCAACACCCGGGTGCTCTGCACCGCCTCGCTGACCGAGGGCGTGCCGCGCTGGCTCAAGGGCGAGGGCCGCGGCTGGGTCACCGCCGAGTACGCCATGCTGCCGCGTGCCACGAACACCAGGTCCGCCCGCGAGTCCGTCAAAGGCAAGATCGGCGGCCGGACGCACGAGATTTCGCGCCTGATCGGCCGCTCACTGCGCTCCATCATCGACACCAAGGCCCTCGGCGAAAACACCATCGTGCTGGACTGCGATGTACTGCAGGCCGACGGCGGCACCCGCACCGCGGCGATCACCGGCGCCTACGTGGCGCTCGCCGAGGCCATCCGCTTCGCCCGGGAGAACAAGCTGATCGCCCGCAACGCCCAGCCCCTGATTGACACGATCGCCGCCGTCTCGGTGGGCATCATCGACGGCGTGCCGATGCTGGACCTGCCCTACGTGGAGGACGTCCGGGCCGAGACGGACATGAACGTGGTGGTGACGGGGTCGGGCAAATTCGTCGAGGTCCAGGGCACCGCGGAGGGGGCCCCGTTCGACCGCGACGAGCTGAACAAGCTGCTGGATCTGGCCCTGCTGGGCACCGAACAGCTGGCCGCCATCCAGCGCGACACGCTGGCCGAAGCCCTGTGAGCGTCCCCGGCGCAGCGGACGGGACCCGCTCGCCGGCGCCCGTGCTGGTGCTGGCCACCCACAACCAGGGCAAGCTCCGCGAACTGCGTGAGCTGCTGCGCGGGCAGCTTCCCGGGATCGACGTCGACACCCAGGTGGTCGACGCCGGCGCCGTCGGCGCCCCCGACGTCGTCGAGACCGGGGTGACCTTCGCGGAGAACTCGCTGCTCAAGGCCCGGGCCGTGGCCGCCGCCACCGGCCTGGTGGCGATTGCCGACGACTCCGGCCTGGCCGTGGACGTCCTGGGCGGCGCGCCCGGCATTTTTTCCGCGCGCTGGTCCGGCCGGCACGGTGACGACGCCGCCAACCTGCAGCTGCTGCTCGACCAGCTCTCGGACGTGCCGGACGCCTTCCGCGGCGCAGCGTTTGTCTGCGCCGCTGCGCTTGCGGTGCCGGCCGCAAACGGCGAGGAGGCCCGCGACGTGGTGGAGTACGGCCAGCTGGAAGGCACGCTGCTGCGCGAGCCGCGCGGAGCGGGCGGCTTCGGCTACGACCCGGTGCTCCTGCCCAACGGCCTGGACCGCAGCTGCGCGGAACTGAGCCCCGAGGAGAAAAACACCATCAGCCACCGCGGCCACGCCTTCCGGGCACTGCTGCCGGCGATCGTGGCCGCGCTGGCCGGAAAATAGCCTCCGCTACGGCGTCTTGCGCTCGTCCTCGGGTTCGTGCTCCTCGATGAACTCCTCGACCACTCCGGTGCCGTACTTCTCGGCCTGGCGCTTGGCGACGAGGCCGCGGACCACCTCGATGCCGATCGGGATGACCGAGACCAGCACGATCGCGATGAAGATGATGTCCAGGTTGTCCCGGACCCACGGCACCTTGTCGCCCAGCAGGTAGCCCAGCATGGTCACGCCGCCGCCCCAGAGCACGGCACCGATCACGTTGTACAAAAAGAACTTGCGCTTGCTCATCTGCGCGACGCCGACGATCACCGGGACAAAGGTGCGGATGATGGGGACGAAGCGGGCTAGGATCAGGGCCTTGCCGCCGTGCTTTTCGAAGAAGGCGTGGGCGCTTTCGACGTTTTCGCGTTTGAACAGCCTTGAATTGGGCTTGTTGAAGATGGCCGGCCCGGCTTTGGAGCCGATGAGGTAGCCGGCCTGGTTGCCGATGATCGCCGCCACCACGATCAGCGCGGCGAACGCCCAGATATTGAACTTGATCGTGCCGGTCGCGACGAGCAGGCCGGCCGTGAACAGCATGGAGTCGCCCGGCAGGAAGAAACCGATCAGCAGCCCGGTCTCGGCGAAGATGATGCCGCAGACCAGCAGGACAACCCACGGCGCGAGGGCCGGGTCGGCCAGGAAGACCTGGGGGTTGAGCCAGTCGGGCAGGAACGAGGCCAGGTGCGGTTGGACAGGGCCGGCGCCCCCGAGGGTGGTCACGGCAAAATCGTGCAGGCTGTATGGGTTCACCCGTCTAGGTTACTTGACCTGGCTGTCCCGGATCCGGCGGTAAGGTGGCACCCGTGAGTTTGGACTTTACGGCGATCGACTTCGAGACCGCGAACGGCTTCCGCGGGTCGCCCTGCGCCGTCGGGCTCAGCAAGGTGCGCGGCGGCGTGGTGGTGGAGGAGGCCTCCTGGCTGATGCGGCCACCGGAAAACCATGATGCGTTCGACCACCACAACGTCCGGATCCATGGCATCCGGCCCGATCAGGTGGCAGGCCTGCCGCGCTTTGGCGAGCTCTTCCCCGAGATCGGCGCCTTTATTGGCAACGACGTGCTGGCGGCCCACAACGCCGCGTTCGATCTGGGCGTGATCCGCTCCGGCCTGGAGGTTTCCGGGCTGCCCGGTCCGGCCTACGACTACGTCTGCACGGTGATGCTGTCCCGGCGCTGTTATGCGCTGGTGTCCAACTCGTTGCCGTACGCCGCGGAGGAAGCGGGCGTTCCGCTGCTCAACCACCATGACGCCGCCGAGGACGCCAGGGCCTGCGCGGGCATCCTGATTGACATTGCCGCGCGCAATGGGGCCGCCAGCATCGCCGAGCTGTACCTTTCGCTGGGGCTGGCGGTGTCCCGCCAGCCGGCCTTCGACCCGCGCCGGGACCCGCTCTCCAAGGCCACGCGCGCGGCCCTGGCCGCACTGGCAGCAGGGCCGGTCCCGGCCGGCCGGCCGTTCCGGCCCGGCTGGCCCCAGGAGGGCGAGAATCCCGCGCCCAATCCGGCGGCTGAGCCCGGCCACCCGCTGTTCGGGCAGACCGTGGTGTTCACCGGGGAGCTGGGGATCCCGCGGCCGGAAGCGAAGCTGCGGTCGGCCGAGCTCGGTGCCCGGCCGGAAAGCCGCGTCACGGCCCGCACCACCGTCCTGGTCGTGGGCGACGGCTTCGTCGCGGCGGATCTGCGGTCCGGGCGCTTGACCGGCAAAGCCCGCCGGGTGCTGGAACTGCATGAGCGCGGCCAGCGGATTGAAGTGCTCTCCGAGGGGGAGTTCCTGCAGATGCTGGGCGGCCACGTGGCGCCGGCATTCGCTGCCGGCTAGGGCGCGGCGGCCCAAGGCGCGGCGCTCAGGCTCCGGTGACCTCCACCAGCCGCGCGGCCATGCCCCGGATGACCTCGGGGGCCTCCAGCTCGGCCAGCCACGCGGCCGGCAGGCACGCCTCCCCGTAGTAGGCGCCCAGGATGTTCCCGGCGATCGATGCGGTTGAATCGCTGTCCCCGCTGTGGTTGACGGCCACAGCGATGGCGGAACGGAAGTGCTCCTCCGGCCCGGTGTCCGCCGTCGCCGCCGGCGCGGTAGCGAGCACGGCATAGAGCCCGACGGCGAGTGCTTCCTCAGCCACCCAGCCCGCACCCAGTTCGCGCACGAGTTCCTCGGGGCCGAGCGGGCTGCCGGTGGCCGCGGCCTCGCCGCCGAGGCGCCGGGCGGCGTGCAGCCGCTGCAGCAGCGCCGCGTCGGGTTCCTCGGACCGCGGCAGCCGGCCCGGCTGCAGCTGGGCCAGTGCGACGGCGGCCGCCGCATCGAGGCTTCGGCCGTTGGCGAGGGCGTGGATCAGGAGGCTGAACACGCCGGCGCCCTGCCGGGCCGCAGGGTGCCCGTGCGTCAGTGCCGCGGCGTCGGCGCTCAGCTTGTAGACCGCGTCGGGTTCGATATGCGGGATCAATCCGAACGGGGCGGACCGCATCACCGTGCCGCAGCCCTTCGAGTCCGGGTTGACCGGCCGGTACACGGTTCCCATTTCGCCCGTGGCCAGGCCGCTGAGGCAGGCATTGCCCGGGGCGCGCCGGCGCCTGAGCACCTCGTGGCTGTCGATCCAGCGCGGTGGCTGGAACGGCGCGGACGCCGGCAAGGGCACGCCCTGGGTTCCGAGCCAGCGCAGGTAGGCCAGCCAAAGGCAAGCGTTCGTGTCCGCTGCCACGCCCGAGTTGGCCCACTCCAGCGCCTCGAGCAGGCCGTCCACGGTGTACAGCGTCATCTGGGTGTCGTCAGAGAAGTGGCTGGCACCGTCCAGGGCCGCGAAATCCTGCAGCCCCTGGGGTCCAAACTGGGCGCGGATCCCGTCGATCTGCTCGAATTCCACCGCGTAACCCAGCGAGTCGCCGAGCGCACCGCCGAGCAGGCAGCCGTGGATGCGGGACCCTGGCGTGGGGGCGGGGGAGGCCGGGGCAGCGGGTTCAGTGCTCATGATCCCAACTTACCGCGGGCCTGTGCTTACCGCGGGCCTGTGCTGACCTCGGGCCTGGGCACGGTCGCCGCCGGCGCGCCGGGCCACTAAGCTCGGTCCCAGCGAATGCCCAGCCCCGGCTGGCAGACTTTTCGCGGCAACCAGCCCCGAGCGAAGGAACCCCGAGACCATGACCATGCCTGTGCCAGCCGCCGAACCGGGTGTCGGCCGTCCGTCCGGTGTCCTCGCCGGTTCCCGCGACGCGGGCAGCGACGCCGTCCGGGACGAGGGCGGGCCCCGCCTCATCGCCCGGCTCTCGGCCGAGGCCCTGGGAACCCTGTTCGTCGTGGCCGTCGGCCTGGGCGTGCCGCTGTTCGCCATTCCGCAGTACAACCCGACTCCGGCGTCGCTGGCGGCCGGCCTGGCCCTCACCGCAGCCATGCTGGCCTTCGGCTACGTCTCCGGCGGACATTTCAATCCGGCGGTGACGTTGGGCAACGCGATCGCCGGCCGGATCAGGCCTGCCGAGGCTGCCGGGTACCTCGCCGCCCAACTCGCCGGCGCACTGCTCGGGGCCCTCGTACTTTTCGGCGTGCTGCGCACCGTTCCGAAGCTGAACGGCACCCGGGCCGCCTTTGACACGGTCGCGGCCGGCTTCGACGCGCGCTCGGTCATCCAGGCGCCGCTGGCAGGTGTCCTGTTGATCGAGGTATTGGGCACGGCCCTGCTCGTCGCCCTGTACCTGGGTACCACCGCCCGGCGCAACCCTGCCCGGGCGGCGGCGCCGTTCGCCGTCGGCCTGGGCATGGCCGTGCTGCTGCAGCTGGGCCAAAGCGTGGGCAACGCCCCGTTCAACCCGGCACGGGCCACGGCCTCCGCACTGTTCAGCAGTCCCGAGGCGCTTGGCCAGCTTTGGCTGTTCTGGGTCGCGCCGTTGGTGGGCGCGGCCGTGGCAGGACTGGCCTTCCGTGGTTTTGACCACACCGCAGGTCGCTCCGGCGCGGCCGCCGGCGGCCCGGAAGCCACCCTCGCGGACCAGCCAGGCCTCGACTCTGAGCCCGAAGACAGGGACTACTCCGGCGATCACGGCGGCGCCGCAGACCGCGGCAGCGCCGCCCGCACCGCGCCCGCACGCGGCCACCGCGCCGCGGAACGGCCAGCCGCCGACGACGAGGCCCGCGACTTCTTCGACAAGCCCACCCCCTAGGAGGCGCGGGCCCGCCCCGGCGGGCCGCTGCGCAATCCTGTCAGTGGCAGCCGATAGCGTAGTTGCATGCGGTTATTGCACACCTCGGACTGGCATTTGGGCCGGTCGTTCCACGGCGTCGGCATGCTCGACGCGCAGCGCGGCTTCGTGGACCAGCTTGTCGACGTCGTCCGGGAGCAGGCCGTGGACGTCGTCCTGATTGCCGGCGACGTGTACGACCGCGCGCTGCCCAGCGTCGACGTCGTCGGGTTGCTCGACGACGCCCTGGTGCGGCTGAGCGAAGCCGGCGCGAAGGTGGTGCTGACCAGCGGCAACCACGATTCCGCCATCCGGCTCGGGTTCGCTTCCCGGCTGCTGGAACGCGGGGGAGTGCACCTGCGGACCCGCGCCGCCGAGCTGGACAGCCCGCTGCTGCTCCCGCTCACCGAGGACGCAGCCAAAGGCCCGGTCCTTGCGATCTACGGCATCCCCTGGCTGGAACCACGCCTGGTCGCCGCCCAGCTCGGCGTCGACACGGCCAGCCACTTCGAGGTGACCCGCGCCGCCACCGCACTGGTCCGCGCCGACATCGCCGCCCGGTCGCAGGCCAGGACCGTGCACTCCGTGGTGCTGGCGCACACCTTCGCCAGCGGCGGGATCAGCTCGGACAGCGAACGGGACCTGAGCATCGGCGGCGTTGGCGCCGTTCCGCTGGACCTCTTCGACGGCTTCAGCTACACGGCACTGGGCCACCTGCACGGCCGCCAGGTGCTCTCGCCCGAGGTGCGCTATTCCGGTTCCCCGCTGGCCTACTCCTTCTCCGAAGCCAAACACCGCAAGGGCGGCTGGCTGATCGACGTGGAGGCTGCCGGGGTGACCGCCGTCAGCGAGGTGACCTGGCAGGCCCCCCGCGCGCTCGCCGTCCTGCGCGGAAAACTGGCCGACCTGCTCGAGGACGAGGCCTACGCCTGGGCCGAGGACGCCTACTGCCAGATCACCCTGACCGACCCGCAACGGCCCGCCCAGGCCATGGAACGGCTGCGGGCGCGCTTCCCGGACACCCTGGTGCTGGGCTTCGAGCCGGAGGGCGCTGCGGCGTCCGCCAGGACCAGCTACAGCAGCCGGCTCGCCCAGGCCGGCGACGACCTGGCGGTCTGCTGCGGTTTCCTGGAGCACGTCCGGGGCCGCGCCGCCGAGCCGGCCGAATCCGCTGTCCTGGCCGAAGCGCTGGAGGCCGTGCGGCTGGAAGAGGTGTCCCGGTGAGGATCCACCGCCTGGAAATTTCCGCGTTCGGGCCGTTTGCCGGCACCGAGGAGATCGACTTCGACCGGCTCAGCGCGCACGGTCTCTTCCTGCTCAACGGGGCCACCGGCGCCGGGAAGACCAGCGTGCTGGACGCCATCTGCTTCGCACTCTACGGCTCGGTTCCCGGTGCCCGCCAGGACGGGAAAAGGCTGCGCAGCGACCACGCCGCTGCCGCCGCGGAACCCCGCGTCACCTGCGAGTTTTCCGCCCGGGGACGGCATTTCGAAGTGTCCCGGACACCGGCCTGGAACAAGCCCAGCGCCCGCGGCAAGAACGGCTTCACCGAGCAGAAGGCCAGCACCCTGCTGCGCGAGCGGGTGGCCGGCAGCTGGGTGGAAAAGTCGGGCCGCAATGATGAAGCCGGCGCGGAAATCACCGCGCTGCTGGGCATGGACCGGGAACAGTTCACCCGCGTCGTGATGCTGCCGCAGGGTGACTTTGCGGCGTTCCTGCGATCCAAGGCCGCAGACCGCCTGGTCCTGCTGCAAAGCCTCTTCGGCACCCAGCGGTTCGAGGCCGTGGAACAGGAACTGGGCCGGCGCGCCGTCGCGGCCCGTGCCGAGGTGGAAAGCCTCAACAACCAGCTGGAGCTGCTGCTGGTGCAGGCCGAAGCGGAAACCACGGGCCTGGGCCTCGATCTGGAAGGCGCCCCGGACCGCCAGGACCCCGACCGGCTGCTCGCCTGGCTTGAGGTCGCCGCCACCACGGCTGCCGACGGGCGGCGGGACTCGGCGGAGGACGCCGAGAGCCGTCGGACGGAACTGTCCGCCCGGCTCGACCGGACCTCAGCCCGCGCCGCGCGGCTGGCCAAACTTGCGTCGGCGCAGGAACGCCGCGCCGAGGCCGAGGCAGCCGCCCCGGAGTTGCAGGCAGCCGCCGGGCGGCTGGAACAGCACCGGAAAGCCGAAGTGCTCGGCGGGCAGCTGCAGGCCGTGGACAGCGCCGTCGACGCCGAAGGCCGCGCCGCGGCCGCCGCGTCGGCCGCGGCCGGCGAGCTCCGGGCGGCGGCACTCACCGACCCCGAGCTCACCGGCCTGCCGGACCTCCTCCCGGACCGGGCACCCGACGCGGTGCCGGACGACGACGGCGGAAGCGCCGGCGCGGCGCCGGACGCCGCCGCACTCCGGAACGGCCTGGCGCGGCTCCGCTCGGTACGGGCCGTGCTCGAAGAGCGGCTGCCGGATGAGGACCGGCTGGCTGCCCTGACGCTCCGCGGCGCCGACCTTCAACGCACCCTGGACCGGTTGCACGCCGCCGAGCGGGCCGGCGCGTCCGCCCTGGACCTGCTGCGCGCCGAATGCACGGCCCTCCTCTCGGGCGTCGCCCCGCTGGAAGCGCTCGCCGCCGAAGCCCAGCTGCGGACCAAGGAAGCCGCCTCCGCCGACGAACTGGTGGGCATCGTGGGCCGCTACGCCGCAGCGGAGTTGGGCTGCGCGGAAACCGCCGAGCGCCACAGCCTCGCCCGGGACGCGTACCAGGGCCACCGGCAGCGCTGGCTCGACCTCCGGGAGGAGCGGCTTGCCAACGCCGCCGCGGAACTGGCCGCCCAGCTGCGCCCGGACGTGCCGTGCCCGGTCTGCGGCAGTGCCGAGCACCCGGCCCCCGCTCCGGCCGCGGCCTCCGCGCTGGCCATCGCCGAGGCCGAAAAATCAGCCCAGCAGGAAGCCGAAGCAGCCGAAAAGGTGCTCCTGGGGCTGGAGCGCGAACTTGCCGAAGCCCGGCAGGACCTCGCCGTGCTGGCGGCCCAGGGCGGCGACACCCCGCCCGACCTGGCCCGCAACGAGGCCGAACTCGCCAGGGCCCGCGCCGCCGAGGCCACCCGTGCGGCAGCAGAACTGAAGGCCAGCCGGGACCGGCGCGCCCTGCTCGAGGACCAGATCCGGGACGCGGAACAAGCGCAAACGGCAGCAGCCACCGGGATTGCCCAGACCGGATCAGCCCTGGCCGAGGTCCGGGCGCAGTCCGAGGACCTTGAGGCCGCCCTGCTGGGCCTGCGTTCCGGCCATCAGACGCTGGCCGCGCGGCTGGAAGCCGTCCAGCACACCACGGCCGTCCTGGAGCGTGCAGACGCTGCCGTGCGCCACCTCGAACAGGCACGTGCGCGGACCGCCGAGGCCGCCGCCCAACTGGAGCTGGCACTGCCGGCCGCCGGCTTCGAGACCGCGGCCGCGGCCCGCAAGGTGCTGCTCCCGGCGCCGGCCTCGGCCGGCCTGGAAGCGGCAGTCCGCGCCGGACAGGATGAAACAGCCCGGCTTGAAGAACTCTTTGCCGGCGAGGAACTCACCCTGGCTGCCGCGGAGCTGGCCACTGAGGGGCCGGTGGACCCGGGGCTTCTGAAGCAACTGCGTGCCGACCTGGACGCGGCGGAGCGCAGTGCCCGCGAGGCTGCGCTTGCCGCCGGGCTCGCCGGCACCTCGGTGCGGACCCTGGGCCGGATCGCCGCCGATTACACGGAGCAGGCCGCCGCGGGCCGGGAGCCCCGGGAGCGCGCTGCCCTGTTGACCTCCGTGGCCGACGCGGCGCGGGGCGGCGGGGACAATACCTACCGCATGAGCCTGAACAGCTATGTGCTTGCCGCCCGCCTCGAACAGGTGGCAGCCGCCGCATCCGAGCGGCTGATTGGCATGAGCGACGGCAGGTACACCCTGCAGCACAGCGATGCCAAGGCGGCCCGCGGGCAGAAATCAGGGCTGGGCCTGGAGGTCGTGGACCAGTGGACCGGCCAACGCCGGGACACCTCGACGCTTTCCGGCGGGGAGTCCTTCATGGCCTCCCTGGCGCTGGCCCTTGGCCTCGCCGACGTGGTCCAGATGGAATCCGGCGGCGTCGATATCGAAACGCTGTTCGTTGACGAGGGCTTCGGAAGCCTCGACGAGCAGTCCCTGGAACAGGTCATGGACGCGCTCGAGGGACTGCGCGACGGCGGACGGGTGGTGGGACTGGTCAGCCACGTGGCCGAAATGAAGCAGCGGATCACCACCCAGCTTCAGGTGGTCAAGGGCCGGGACGGTTCCAGCCTGCACATCGCTGACGACGCCCACGCCTGACAGCCGCTGTTCGGCTACAATGGAGGGGTTACCCGGGTCGCGCGCATCGGGAGGAGGGACGATGCGCATTCTTGAACGAACCCGGAAACATGAACCCCTCTTTGTCGTCCACGACGTCCCCTGCCGATCCCGCACCCGCGGCACCCCGCGGCCGTTTCGCGCGGCTGCCCCTGCTGGCCGGTCCAGGCTTTATCCCGCTGGGACTCTTCGCCCGCCTGCCGCTCGCCATGCTGACAGTCGGCGCCCTGACGCTGGTCACCGCCGTCAGCGGTTCCTACGCGGTGGGCGGAGCAGCCGCGGGTGCCGTTGGAATCGGGTCGGCGTTGGGCGCTCCCGTGCTGGGAGCGCTCGCTGACCGTCTGGGCCAGCGGCCCGTCCTGCTCGTCGCCGCCGTGCTCAACGCGGTGGCTGTCACCGGACTCATCCTCACCGCCTACCTGACCCCGGACGCGCGCGAGCTGGCCGGCGCGCTGCCGGTGCTCGCTGCCGCGTTTGCGGCCGGGGCCAGCTGCCCGCAGGTCGGTCCACTGGCCCGGGTGCGCTGGATGGCGCTGAGCGCCCGCGGCAACGGCGGCCGGCCCGGCGACCTCGACACCGCCTTGTCCTACGAGAGTACGGCCGACGAACTGACCTTCGTCCTCGGTCCCGCCCTGGTTGGAATCCTTGCCAGCCTGGTCACCCCCTGGCTGCCGCTCGCCCTGGCCGCGGCGCTCACCCTGACCCTGGTTCCGGCCTTCGCCGTGCACCCCACGCACCGGGCCGTCCCGCGCAGCCCGGGACACGGCAACCCGTCCAGGGGTCCCGGCGGCAGCTCCGCCGGGATCGGCCACGCGTCCACGGGAGCCGGCCGCCGCCGGCCCCTGCGGCAGCGCGCCGCCGCGACCGCCGTCGTCGGCCTGCCCGTGCTGGCCATGCTGTGCATGGGGACCTTCTTCGGCGCCACGCAGACCTCCCTGAGTTCCTTCTCGGCTGGCTTCGCGGGTCCGGAACTGGCGGGCCTGCTCTACGCGGTGATGGGCCTGAGCTCGGCCGCCGCTGCGCTCTCGGTCGCGTACTGGCCGCGCGGCTTCACTGTCCGTGCCCGCTGGCTGGCGTCCGCGGCGCTGATGACCGGCCTCGCCGTGCTGCTGCTGCTGCCCTCGACCGCGCTGCCGATGATCTTTGTGCTGTTGGTGCTGGGCCTGCCGGTGGGACCCCTGATGGTGACGGTCTTCGCGATCGGCGGCGATGTGGCCCCGGAAGGAAAACTCGGCACAGTCATGACGGCACTGGCCAGCGGACTGGTCGCCGGCACCGCCGTCGGGTCCTCCATCGCCGGTCAGCTGGCGCAGAACGCTGGCTACTCCGCAGCATTCGTGGTGCCGGTCTGCGCGGCAGCGGCCCTGTTCCTGCTGGGCGCGGCAACCGCCGTCGTCCGCGGGCGACCCGCCCGATGACACATTGCCGGCAGATGTGTGATTTATCACAACTTATCTAGTATGATCTCGGTTACTTACTGACCGTTCGATCAGTAATCTACGAGGCACTCAGTTATTTATCTCGCACCCACCGGGCAGTACCTCTGCCCCCAGCTCTGGAGTTTCAATGACCGCAACTTCAACCGTCGATTCCGAGGCGGGTCCCAGCAGCAAACATGAGGAACGCAAGGTCCTTGCCGGGACCCTGGTCGGCACCACCATCGAGTGGTACGACTTCTTCATCTTCGCCCAGCTCACCGCGACCCTGCTGTCGCCGCTCTTCCTCGCGCCCCTGAACGCCTCCAACCCGGGCCTGGCGCAGATCCTCTCCTTCGCGCTGATCGGCATCAGCTTCCTGTTCCGCCCGCTGGGCGCGATCATTGCCGGGCACCTCGGCGACCGCCTCGGCCGCAAGGCGATGCTGGTCTTCACGCTCGTCATGATGGGTGCCGCGACGGCGCTGATCGGCGTGCTGCCGACGTACGCCCAGATCGGCTTCTGGGCCCCGGTCCTGCTGATCCTGCTCCGCGTCGTCCAGGGCTTCTCCGCCGGCGGCGAATGGGGCGGCGCCGCCCTGATGGCCGTGGAGCACGCTCCGATGAGCAAGCGCGGCCTGTTCGGTGCCTACCCGCAGATCGGCGTTCCGGTCGGCATGATCCTCGCCACCGGGCTGCTCTACTTCCTCAACACCGGCATGTCCAAGGAAGACTTCGCGTCCTGGGGCTGGCGGATGCCGTTCCTGCTCTCGATCGTGCTGATCCTGGTCGGCTACCTGATCCGCCGCGCCGTGGCCGAGAGCCCGGTGTTCCAGGAGATGCAGGAGCGCAAGGCGGAAAGCCGGGCCCCGCTGGGCGAGCTGATCCGCAAGCACAAGAAGGCCGTTCTCTACTCGACCATGATCTTCATCGGCAACAACGCCGCCGGTTACCTGCTGATCGCCTTCTTCATCTCCTACGCGACCAAGACCCTGAAGATGCCCACCCCGCAGATCCTGCTGGCCACCACGCTGGCCTCCTTCGGCTGGCTCATCTTCACCCTGGTCGGCGGCTGGCTCTCGGACAAGATCGGCCGGGTCAAGACGTTCCTGATCGGTTACGCGATCGTCTTCGCCTGGATGATTCCGATGTTCGCGCTGATCGACACCAAGGACATCGTGCTCTACGGGGTTGCGCTGTTCGTCCTGACCGTCGGCCTGGGCCTGTCCTACGGGCCGATGTCCGCGATGTACGCCGAGATGTTCCCGGCGAACGTCCGGTACTCGGGCATCTCCATCGGGTACGCCTTCGGCGCCATCCTCGGCGGCGCGTTCGCTGCCACCATCGCCGAGGCCCTGCTGCAGGGCACGCACTGGACCGGATCGATCGGTATCTACATCATGATCCTCTGCGTCATCTCTGCCGTCGGCGTCGTCCTGGCCAAGGAAACCCGCGGCCTTCCGCTGGGCGTCAGCAAGCACTAAGCCTCACAACAGCGAAGCGGGGTCCCTCCGCGCCCATCCGGAACGCTCCGGACCGGCGCGGAGGGACCCCGCGTTGGTTGTTGGCTGGTTGTTGAGGGAGCTGCTAGACAGCCAGGAAGCTGATGGCCGCCTGCTTGAACGCCCGGCTGGTGACCGCGTTGGTGTGGTTCCGGCCCGGCAGGGTGAGCTGTTCCACCAGCGAGCCAGCCTTGGTGCCCAGCGCGGCGAGCTCGGGCATGGAGGCGGCCCGCTCGTCCTGGTCTCCGGCCACCAGCAGCATCGGCATCACCGGGACGGCCTCGGCGGGGTCGAAGGGTTCGTCCTTGATCGCCTCGATCAGCGAGAGCAGCGCGAAGATGTTGTTGCTCGGCAGCAGCTGGGCCATCTTCAACAGCCCGGCCGTGGAGGCATCGGCAATCGGTGTGCCGTCGGCCAGGTACCGTTGCGCCGCTGCCAAGTCGAAGGCCGCCAGCGGATCGGCCACATTGGGACCGCCCAGTACCAGCCGGTGCACCAGCTCATGCTGGGTGGCGCCGAACTCCCAGGCGAGCCGGGCTCCCAGCGAGTAGCCGACCACGTCCAGCCCGCTGGCCGGATCACCGTCGCGCAGCGGCCGCGCCCCGGCGTCGACGGCTATCTGGAGCAGGTCCGCGCGGATCCGGCTCGGCGAGTAGGAATCCCGGTCCTCGGGCGCGGCGCTGCGGCCATGGCCGGGCAGGTCCACGGTGATGACGCGGCGGCCGGCCTGGCGGAGGGCCGCGATCCAGCCGCTGTCCTCCCAGTTGAGCTTGGCGGAGGAGGAAAACCCGTGCAGCAGCAGCACCGGCCGGAGCCCGGCGTCGTCCTCCGGGTCATGCACGCCCACGTACAGCTGCGGGTCGGTGCCCTCCACGGTGTGGGAATGCTGCTCGCCGGTGTGCCTGCCGCTCATGCTGTCAGTCCTCATCAAGTACGGCGCTCAGGCGGACCCGGCGCTTCGGTGCCTCTTCCTTCGGGACCGTGCCCACGATGCCGGCGGTGTTGTCCGGCACCTCGAACACGATCAGCGGCTCGCCGACGTTGATTTTGTCGCCCGGGCCGCCGTGGATACGCACTACCTTACCTGCCTGCGGGCTGGGCAGTTCCACCGCGGACTTGGTGGTCTCGACCTCCACGAGGGGCTGGTTTCGCTCCACCTGCTCGCCCGGGGACACCAGCCATTCCAGCACGGTCGCCTCGATCAGGCCTTCGCCCAGGTCCGGCAGGGGAAAGGAAATTTCAGCCACGTTTGTACTCCAATACTCGCTGGATGCCAAAAAGAATGCGGTCAATGTTCGGGATGTATTCGTCTTCGAGGTCGCCTGACGGGTACGGGACGTCGAAACCGGTGACCCGTTCCACCGGTGCCCTGAGCGTATCGAAGCAGCTCTGCGTGATCAGCTGGGCCACCTCGGCGCCGAGCCCGGAGGTCAGCGGCGCCTCGTGCACGACGACGGCGCGCCGGGTCTTGCGCACGGACGCGGAGAGGCCGGCGGCGTCGATTGGCTTGAGCCAGCGCAGGTCCAGCACCTCGACCTCGATGCCGTCCTCGGCGGCGAGTTCTGCCACCTGGAGGCAGCGGGCCACCATGGCGCCCCACGCCACGAGGGTCAGGTGCCGGCCGGCGCGCATCACCTTCGCGCCCTCAGGGTTGCCGCCGGAGGGGTCGGCGGCGGTGGGGTCGACGTCGCCTTTTTGCCAGTAGCGCGACTTCGGTTCCATGAAGATCACCGGATCCGGCCGGGTAGCGGCGTACTTGAGCAGATGGTAGGCCTCGTGCGGGTTCGACGGCGACACCACCTTGAGCCCCGGCACGTGGGCGAACAGTGCCTCGAGGCTTTCGCCGTGGTGTTCGGGGGCGCGGATGCCGCCGAAGCTGGGCACCCGCAGCGTGATCGGCATCGGCAGCGTGCCGCGGCTGCGGTAGTTCATCCGGGCGATCTGGCAGACGATCTGGTTGATCGCCGGGTAGGCGAAGCCGTCGAACTGGACTTCGGGGATCGGGTGGAAGCCGGCCATCGCCAGGCCCACGGACATGCCAAGAATGCCGGATTCCGCCAGCGGAGTGTCGAAGACCCGCTCCGCGCCGTGCTTGGCCTGCAGCCCGTCGGTGACCCGGAAGACGCCGCCGAGCCGGCCGCAGTCCTCGCCGAAGATCACGGCCTTGGGGTTGTCGGCGAGCACTTCGTCGAGGGCCCGGTTGAGCGCCTGCTGCATGGAGAGCACCATGCGGGAGCCGGGGGCACCCGGGTCCGTGCCCGCGCCGGCGCTGCTTTCAAGGATTGAGTTAGACATGTTCGGACTCCTCGCGCCAGTTGGCGGCCTGGGCCTGCAGCGCAGGGGTGGTTTCCTGGAAGACCAGGTCAAACATTTCGGTGCCCGGCCGGGAAGCCAGCGCCTCGATCCCCGCGCGGATCTGTTCCTCCTCGGCCTTGGCCGCTGCCAGGGCCGCGGCGAAGAACGCCTCGTCGGCGGTCCCGTCCGCCAGCAGCCGGCGGCGGAGGCGCTCCAGCGGGTCCTCGCCGGCGCCGTCGCGCTCCTGATCGAGGGTCCGGTACCGGCCGGGGTCATCCGAGGTGGAATGCGGTCCGCGCCGGTAGGTCATGGCCTCGATCAGCACCGGGCCGTTCCCGGAGCGGGCATGGGCAAAGGCCCGGCGGGTGGCCTCGACGACGGCGACCACATCGTTGCCGTCAACCTGCAGCGCCGGCATCCCGTAACCGGCCGCGCGGGCGGCAACCGAGCCGCCGGCCACCTGGCGTTCGGTGGGCACCGAAATCGCCCAGCCGTTGTTCTGCACGAAGAAGACCACGGGCGCCTTCATCACGGCGGCGAAGTTCATTGCCTCGTGCACGTCGCCCTGCGAGGAGGCGCCGTCACCGAAGTAGGTCAAGGCGACGCCGAGCCCGTCGCCGGCTTCCCCGGCGGCCGCGGCCAGGGTCTGCCCGTGCGCCCAGCCGACGGCGTGCAGCACGGACCCCGCCACTACAGCCTGGATCGGGGCGAGCCGGGACTCCGCCGGGTTGTACAGGCCGCCGTGCCAGGTGGCCTTATGGGTGGCCATGTAACCGACCATGTCCACGCCCATGGCCCGGGCAACGCCCATTTCCCGGTAGGTGGGGAAGACGAAGTCACGGGTGGTGTCCACGGCGTAGCCGCTGCCGACCTGGGCCGCCTCCTGGCCGAGCTCGGGGGCGTAACCGGGAATGATGCCCTGCCGCTGCCAGGCAATCGCGGAGCTGTCCAGGTGCCGGACAGCCGCCATCAGCGTGTAGAGCTCGCGGAGTTCGGCGGGGGTGAGCGGAGCGGCGCCGTCGTCCGGTGCCGCGAGGGGGAGTAGGTCCATGCTGTGACCCTAATCACCCGATGGGTCACTGGGCAAACAGCTCAGCGGACACTGACCACTCTGTTCAAAGCTGCCGCGAAGACCTCGCTGGGGGGTTGCAGTTTGTACACCCGTGGCGCGCGATAGGGCGCGGCAGCCGGCGGGGTGGGTCAGTCGGGGTGGGCGGCCCCGCGGGGCACGCTCAGCCGGGCGCCGAGCCAGCACGCGGCGGCGATGCCTGCAACCAGGGCCATGGTGCCGAAGAGCTGGGCGCTGCTTTCCGGGCTGCTGAAGCCGACCGCGAAAATGAGCGCCAGCAGGACCAACCCGAAGATGGTCAGCCCGGGGAAGCCCTTCATCCGCAGCGGCAGCGGCGTGCCTGCGCGGTCGGCCCGGCGGCGCAGGACCAGCTGTGACACCAGCGCCGAGCCCCACACCACCAGGCAGGTGGACCCCACCAGCTGGAACAGTGCCGGCAGGATCCGGTCCGGAAAGAGCAGTTCCAGCACGGCGGCGAGGAAGCCAAACGCCACGGAGACGCCTACGGCAGCCACCGGGACCCGGGAAACGTTGAGCCGCGACAGGAAGCGCGGAGCCTCACCGCGCTGGGACAGGGAGTACACCATCCGCGAAGCGCCGTACAGGTTTGCGTTGAGGGCCGAAAGGAGGGCGACGACAGCCACCAGCGTGATGGCGGTGGCGGCCCCAGGGATGCGGGCCGCGTCCAGGACTCCAGCGAACGGCGACTTAAGCGCCGCCGACGTCGACGGCAGGATCGCGGCAATGACGAAGACGGAGCCGATGTAGAACACCAGGATCCGCCACACGACGGTGCGGATGGCCAGGCCCACGCTGCGTTCCGGGTTCTCGGTCTCTGCGGCAGCCACGCTGACGATTTCGGTGCCGCCGAAGGCGAAGATGACCACGAACAACGCGGTGGCGATGCCGCCCAGTCCGGCCGGGGCAAAGTCCGAGGTAATGTTTGCCAGCCCGGGGGAGGCGACGTCCGGCAGCCAGCCCAGCAGCAGCGCGGCGCCGATGGCCAGGAAGAGCAGGATCGCAGCCACCTTCAGGATGGCGAACCAGAATTCGAACTCACCGAAGTTCTTTACCCCGGCAAGGTTGATGCCGGTGAAGAGTGCCATGGAAATTAGTGACAGCGCCCAGACCGGCAGCACCGGCCAGACGGTGAACAGCAGGGCGGATGCGCCCAGGGCTTCGGCGGCGATCACCACGACCAGTTGCAGCCACCACAGCCAGCCCACGGTGGCGCCGGCGGTCTTTCCCATCGCCCGCTGGGCGTAAACGGAGAAGGCGCCGCTGTTGGGGTTGGCCGCTGCCATCTCGCCGAGGGCCCACATGACCAGGATGATCAGGGTGCCGGCAACGAGGTAGGAGATCAGCACGGCGGGCCCCGCCGCCTGGATCCCGGCCCCCGAGCCAAGGAACAGGCCCGCGCCGATGGCACTGCCGAGTCCCATCATGGTGAGCTGGCGCGGTTTCATGCTGTGGCCGAGCTTCAGGGCCGGGCGTGGCGCGGCGGACTTCGTTGTCATGCTGGCGAACCTTCTTAAGTGGCGGGGTGGTCCTTTTGGGACCTAATGAATTTACCGCCATTCAGCGGCACATCCGGCACGCGCGGCGTGAGAGCATGGTTGCAGTTTGTGACATGCCAAAGGGCGGATCGTGACGATTTGCGCCGCCCAAGCCGCTGGAGGCAAGGAAACCAGATGATCGTCGACCCGCTGGACGCCAAAATTGTCCGATTCTTCACCGATTCCCCCCGCGCCTCGGTCCTGGAGGCATCCCGGGTGCTGAAGGTTGCGCGTGCCACCGTGCAGTCACGGCTGGACCGGATGCAGGACGCCGGCGTCATTGGTTCCTGGGTGCCGCAGCCGGACCCGGCGCGTTTTGGCTATCCGGTGGTGGCGTTCTGCTCCCTGACGATCAACCAGGACTTGGGGCACGACGCCGTCGTCGAGGCGCTCGCCCGGATCCCGGAGCTGATCGAGATCCACACGGTCTCCGGCAGCTCGGACCTGATGGCCCGCATTGCTGCCCGCTCCAATTCGGACCTGCAGCGCGTGCTGGATGCCATGATCGGCACGAAAACCGTGCTGCGATCGTCCTCGGTGATCGTCCTGAACACCCACTTCCAGGGCCGGACGCTGCCCTTGCTCGAGGCCGCCGCGGGCGGCCAGCCGCCAGCCGCCGCGGGCGGCTAACCGGCCCCCCAGGCCCGGCGCCGGGCTACAGCACGGTGAGGTTTCCGGGCAGTCCGGTCCGGCCGGTGAGCAGCAACAGGAGATCCGGCGCCGCCGGTGACTGTGCGCCGATCTCGGCCGCGAGCCGCAGGGAGGCCGCAACCGCCGGG
This sequence comes from Arthrobacter sp. JB02-1C, assembly GCF_057748045.1. NCBI lineage: Bacteria > Bacillati > Actinomycetota > Actinomycetes > Micrococcales > Micrococcaceae > Arthrobacter > Arthrobacter sp. JB02-1C. The sequence continues at coordinate 3,555,096 of NZ_CM173235.1, read as the reverse complement.
CCAAGTCCGGCGGGCACCGGCAAACCCGTGGCGCGGGCGAGGTCAAGGCTGTGCACGGCCAGTTCGAAGGTCCGGGTGGGCAGGTAGTCGATCAAGGTCATGGCGCCCGCGGGCGAGGCCAGCACGGCGTCGTCGGCGGTCCGGGCCAGCAGCGCCGCCACCCCCAGGACGAGGTCCTTGACCGCTGCTGCCGGGTCCTCGCCCAGCGCGGCCCCGGAATCCCGGCCGCGCTGGGCCACCGCGTCCGGCGCCATGGAGCTTCGGACAGCCAGGAAGTAGGCCGCCGGCCCCTGCACCGGGTCGCCGCCGGCTGGCGCGGCGAGGTAGGCGGCCACCGTGGTGAGGGCCCGGCTGGCATGGCCGGTGAGTGCGCGGACGTCCCATTCGCCCAGTGCGGGCCGAGTCCAGGCCTCGGCGGGGATCTGCTCGACCAGGTGCAGGAACGCCTCGGCCGCGCCGAGGTAACAGGACCGGATGGCATCGGTAGTGGTCTCCATACCGCCGATTATCACCGGTCCGGACGCAATATTTCCCATCCGGGCCGCCGCGGTCGTAGAATTAGTTCTAGTCAACATGACTATAACTACTCCGGCGGTCCGGCCGGAGCTTCCCGCAGGGTCTCCCAGACCGCTGCGGCACCCGGAACGGGGGTCGGTCACCATCTACACCTCGCCAGCCAATGTCTCGGAGCGGCGGCTCGCCCCGCCGTCGCTGGCCATCTCCACGGTGATCTTCGCCCTCCGCCCAAGCGAGAGTTCAGGCCGGCCCACGCTCTGGATCCCGCTGGTCCGCAGGATCCGCGAGCCCTTCAACGGCTTGTGGGCGCTGCCCGGTGGCCCGCTGACACACGCCGAGTCACTGCAGGACGCAGCATCCCGCAACCTGCGGGAGACCACCGGCCTGGCGCCGAGCTACCTGGAACAGCTTTACGCCTTCGGCGGGCTGCACCGCTCGCCCACCCAGCGGGTGGTCTCGATTGTCTACTGGGCGCTGGTGCAGCCGACCGAAGCGGCGCTCGCGGACGAATCCGAGAACGTCCGCTGGTTCCGGGCCGACCGCCTAGGCGAGCTGGCCTTCGACCACAACGCGATCATCGACTATGCGCTCTGGCGGCTGCGGAACAAGCTGGCGTACGGATCGATCGCGTACCACCTGCTGGGCGAGTACTTCACCCTCGCCCAGGTCCGCGAGGTCTACGAGGCGGTCCTGGACCGCCGCCTGGACCCGGCCAACTTCCGCCGCCAGGTCAAGGCAACCCCGGAAATTGAGGAAACCGACGACTACCTGCAGGGCGGCCGGCACCGGCCGCCCCGCCTTTACCGCTTCACCGGCCGGCCCGGCCTTGATCCAGACAACAGGAGCACACCATGAGCAGCGTCAACACGGCGATCCAGCTGATCACCCGCGAGCAGGCCGCCAGCAGCGCCCCGGGCGCCGCGGCGGCGTCGACCTGCAGCCCGGCGCTGGCCCGGGGACCCTGGGACTTCGACCTCGCCGAAGCGCTCGCGGGCACGCCCGGCTACGGCCCCGGGGCATCCGCTGCCGACGTCGCCCCGCCGTCGACGCCCCGGCAGGGGCAGCTGCCGGAGGAATACCGGCTGGCCGGCGACGCGGAGCTGGACGCGCGGATCCGTGCAGCCAAGGAAGTCCTGGGTGACCGGGCCGTCATCCTGGGGCACTTCTACCAGCGCGACGAGGTGATCAAGTACGCGGACTTCGTCGGCGACTCCTTCCAGCTCGCCAACGCGGCCCTGACCCGGCCGGACGCCGAAGCCATCATCTTCTGCGGGGTGCATTTCATGGCGGAGACCGCGGACATCCTCTCCGCCCCGGAGCAGGCCGTGATCCTGCCCAACCTCGCGGCCGGCTGCTCGATGGCGGACATGGCGGACATCGACTCGGTCACCGAATGCTGGGAACAGCTCGAGGAGCTGTTCGGTACGGAGCCCGACGCGGACGGCAGGGTCCCGGTCATCCCGGTCACGTACATGAACTCCTCGGCTGCGCTCAAGGGCTTCTGCGGCGACCACGGCGGCATCGTCTGCACGTCTTCGAACGCCGCCACCGTGCTGGAGTGGGCCTTCGAGCGGGGCCAGCGGGTGCTGTTTTTCCCGGACCAGCACCTGGGCCGCAACACCGCCAAGGCCTTGGGCGTGCCGCTGGAGCAGATGCCGATGTGGAACCCGCGCAAGGAGCTCGGCGGCAACAATGAGCAGACGTTGCAGGACTCACGGGTGATCCTCTGGCACGGCTTCTGCTCCGTGCACAAGCGCTTCAACGTGGCCCAGATCGAGAAGGCGCGCGCCGACTTCCCGGGCGTGCAGGTCATCGTGCACCCGGAGTGCCCGATGGAGGTCGTCGACGCCGCGGACTCCGCCGGTTCCACCGACTTCATCCGCAAAGCCATCGCCGCCGCCACCGAACCCAGCACCTTCGCCGTCGGCACCGAAATCAACCTGGTCAACCGGCTGGCCGCCGACTACCCGCAACACACGATCTTCTGCCTGGACCCGGTCATCTGCCCCTGCTCCACGATGTACCGCATCCATCCCGGCTACCTGGCCTGGGTGCTGGAGGCCCTGGTCCGCGGCGAGGTGGTCAACCGGATCACGGTGGCGGACGACGTCGCGGCCCCCGCCCGGGTCGCCCTGGAACGCATGCTGGCGGCGCGGCCGTGACCAGGCGGCTGGTCGTCGTCGGCAGCGGCATCGCCGGGCTGTACGCGGCGCTGCTCGCCGCCGAACCGGTCTCCCGCTCCGGCGGCGAACCGGCCGCCGAGGTGGTCCTGCTGACCAAGGGCACGCTTGAGGACAGCAACACCTTCTACGCCCAGGGCGGGGTCTCCGCAGTGCTCGCACCCGGAGAAGCCGCCCCTGGTGACTCCGTCGCCGCGCACATCGCCGATACCCTTTCCGCCGGAGCCGGACACAACGACCCGGAGGCCGTGCGTGTCCTGTGCACCGAGGCGGCCCACGACATCGCCGCCCTGTGCCGCTACGGGGTGCGGTTCGACGCCGGTGCCGGAGGCACGCCGGCGCTGGGCCTCGAAGCCGCCCATTCGGCCGCGCGGATCCTGCACGCCGGCGGCGACGCCACCGGCGCCGGGATTGCACGGGGCCTGGTGGCCGCCGTGCTGGAGCGCGCGGTCCAAGGCAGGCTCAGGGTCGAGACCGGCGCCTTCGCGACCGAGTTGCTGACCGGCGGCGAGCCCGGCGCACCTGCCGGCAGCGCGCGGCCGGTCACCGGCGTCGCCTATCTTGCCGGCGGCGAACCGCGGCGGTTGGACGCCGACGCCGTGCTGCTCGCCACCGGCGGTGCCGGGCGGCTGTTCGGCCGCACCAGCAATCCCGCCGTGGCCACCGCCGATGGCCTTGCCCTGGCCTGGCGTGCCGGTGCCGCCGTCCGTGACCTGGAGTTCTTCCAGTTCCACCCCACCACCCTCGCGGCAGCGGAACAACCGGGCGGTCCGCCCGCGCTGCTGATTTCCGAGGCGGTGCGCGGCGAGGGCGCCGTGCTGCTCGACGCGGCCGGGCACCGCTTCATGCCCGATTATCACCCCGACGCCGAGCTTGCCCCCCGCGACGCCGTCTCCCGCAGCATCGCCCTGCATCTGGCGGCGCTCGGGCTGCCGCCCGACCACCCCGTCTACCTCGACGCCAGCGACATCGAGTCCCGCCGCGGGTCCGGTTTCCTGGCCCGCCGGTTCCCCACCATCAGCGCGCGGACCAGGGCCGCCGGTTACGACTGGACCACCGAGCCGCTGCCGGTGTCCCCGGCAGCGCACTACTGGATGGGCGGGGTGGCCACCGACCTGCAGGGGCGCACTTCGGTGCCGGGGCTCTACGCCGCGGGGGAGGCGGCCTGCACCGGCGCGCAGGGGGCCAACCGGCTGGCCAGCAATTCACTGCTCGAAGGGTTGGTGTTCGGGCGGCGGGCCGTGGAGGACTTCCTGTCTGGCGGGCCGGGCTGGACGTCAGTTGGGGCGTCGTCCGACGCCGTTCCTCCGCGTGCTGTCTCGGCCGCAAGCGGCCTCCCCTTGACGCACGCTTCCGGAACGCCATCGAACGACGGTGGCCAGCCCGCCCGGGGTCTCGCTGGGGAATATCACCCGTCCGCTTTGCCCGAGGGTGTTGGGGAGACCGGGCCTGGGCCCGGGCCGTTTTCGCGGGATGCTCTGGGGCGGTTGATGACTACGCATGCTGGGGTGCTGCGCTCCGAGCATGAACTTGATGCGGCGGCAGCGCAGCTCGCTGCGTGGGCTGCCGTCGTCCGGCCGGAGACCGTGACGGACGCGGGGGACCCGCGGGTGCACGAGGACCGGAACTTGCTGTTGGCCGCGCGTCTGTTGGTGGAGGCCGCGCTCGCCAGAACGGGTTCGCTCGGTGCCCACTACCGGGCGGACACGGACCCCGCCACCGCCCCAATCCGCTCCACGCAAAGGATCACCTCATGACCGCACCCGCCGCCGCCCGCCCCGCAGCCTTGCCCGTGCCGGCGCTCGCCGGGACCCTGCCGGCCGCCGCTGTCGACGCCGTTCTCCGGGCGGCGTTGCAGGAAGACGCACCCTCCGGGGACATCACCTCGCAGGCGCTGATCCCGGCAGAGGCCCGCGCCACCGCGGTGCTCGCGGCCCGGGTGCCGGGCGTCTTCAGCGGCGGCGAGGTCTTTGCCGCGGCCATGAAACTCGCCGACACCGGCGCCGTCGTCGACCTGCTTGTGGCCGACGGCGAGAGCTTTGCCGCCGGCACGGCGCTGGCCCGGGTGACGGGCAACGCCCGCGGCGTGCTGCTCGCCGAGCGGGTTGCCCTGAACCTGGTCCAGCGGATGAGCGCGATCGCCACCCGGACCGCCGAGTTCGTCGCGCTGGTGGCCGGCACCCGCGCCCGGATCGCCGATACCCGGAAGACGACGCCGGGGCTGCGGGTACTCGAGCGTTACGCCGTGCGCTGCGGGGGCGGCTCAAACCACAGGTTCGGACTGTCCGACGCGGTCCTGGCCAAGGACAACCACCTTGCGGTGCTGACCGGGGGAGACCCGGCGAAGCTCACCGCGGTGCTGCGCGGCGCCAGGGCCCGGCTGGGGCACACCACGCACTTCGAGGTGGAGGTGGACCGGAGGGAGCAGATCGAACCCGTGCTCGCCGCGGGCGTGGACACCATCATGCTGGATAACTTTTCGCTGGCCGACCTGGCAGACGGGGTCCGCCAGGTCGCCGGCCGGGCCCGGGTTGAGGCCAGCGGCAACGTCAGCCTCGCGACAGTGGCCGGCATTGCCGCCACCGGCGTGGATATCATCTCGATTGGGGCCCTCACGCACAGTGTCACCGCCCTGGACCTGGGGCTGGATGTCGAGCTCGACGTCGAGCTGGAACCGGCCGGCTGAGGCGCGCCGTGATCTTCCTGGACGCCGCCGCCACGACGCCGGTCCGCCGCGAGGTCCTTGAGGCCATGTGGCCGTACCTCAGCGGGGACTTCGGCAACCCTTCCAGCCACCATTCGCTCGGCGACGCCGCCGCCGCGGCGCTTGCGGGGGCCCGGGAAGCGGCGGCGAAGGCCCTGGGCTGCCGCCCGGGCGAAATCGTGTTCACCTCCGGCGGCACGGAGGCGGACAACCTCGCCGTCAAGGGCATTGCCCTGGCCCGGCGCGCGGCCGATCCGCGCCTGGACCGGGTCGCGATCAGCGCCGTCGAACACCCGGCGGTGGAAGAATCCGCCAGGTATCTGGAACGTGTCCATGGTTTCGCCGTGGACGTGGTCCCGGTGGACCGCTACGGGCAGGTGAGCGAGGAAGCCCTCGATGCCGTACTTCGGCCGGAAACCGCGCTGGCCAGCGTGATGTACGCCAACAACGAGGTGGGCACGGTCCAGCCGGTGGCCCGGCTGGCGGCACTGGCTCGGGGGCTCGGAATTCCGTTCCACACCGACGCCGTGCAGGCCGCCGGCTGGCTGCCGCTGGACGTGCGCGGGCTAGGGGTCGACGCGCTGAGCCTCTCCGGCCACAAGCTGGGCGCCCCGAAAGGCTGCGGGGCGCTGTTTGTCCGGGGCGGGACCAGGGTGGAGCCGCTGATCCACGGCGGCGGACAGGAACGCGGCCGCCGCTCGGGCACCGAAAACGTGGCCGGCGCCGTGGCCCTGGCGACGGCGCTGGGCCTCGCCGGGCCGTCGCAGCGTGAGGCCTCGGCCCGGGTCGCCGCCCTGCGGGACGGCTTCATTGCCGAGGTCCTGGCCGGGGTGCCCGGCGCCTTCCTCACGGGCCATCCGGCGGACAGGCTTCCCTCGGTTGCGTCCTTCTGCTTCCCGGGCACCAGCGGGGAGTCGGTGCTGCTGGAGCTCGAACGGCAAGGAGTGATCTGTTCCAGCGGCTCGGCCTGCGCCGCAGGCTCGGACGACCCCTCCCCGGTGCTGCTGGCAATGGGCGTCGAGGCCCAGGTGGCCCAGACCGCGGTCCGTTTCAGCTTCGACGCGACGGTCACAGCCGCAGAACTCCAAGAAGCCGCAGCCGCCGTGCGTGCCGCCGTCGGGAGTATCCGGTCGCTCGGCCCAACGAGCTAGCGGTGCCGGGCGCGGCGGAAAATCCAGTGCCGGAGCATGGTGAAACGCACGGCGGTGGCGAGGAAGCCGGACAGCGTGGTGGTCCAGAGCTCTGCCGCCACGGTGGCGTCCGGGTTGATCCAGTGCAGGATGCCCAGGCTGCCACCGGTAATCAACAGCGCCACGGCAATCACGATCAGGCCGTTGAGGTGGTCGCGTTTCATCCGGTGCCGCTCGGTGATTTTGAACGTCAGCCGGCGGTTCAACGCAGTGTTCATCAGCGAGGTCAGGATCAGCGCCGCCGCGTTGGCCGGCTGCGGGCCGATCCACGGCCGGAGGAATGCGTACAGCGCCAGCGAGGTCACAGTGCAGATCGCGCCGACGCCGGTAAACCGCAGGAGCTGCCGCGCCACCGGATAGCGGAGGATGCCGCGGGGGCGCCGGCGCGGCGGCGGCGGCGGCGCCAGTGTGGCGGTGGCGAACGGGCCGCGGTGCGGCGAGCCTGGTAGCTGCGGCTCCATCCCGCTAGTAGAGCTCTCCGACCGGGATCTCCACGGCGACCCGGTTGGCCGGACCCGCCAGCGGGCAGGCCCAGGCCTCGTTGTAGGCGCAGGATGGGTTGTAGGCGAAGTTGAAATCGAGGACGAACCGGGCGTCCGGTCCCGGCCCGGAAACGCCGTGGAAGGCGCCCTTGATGGTGTCCAGCAGGTAGCGTCCGGCGCCGTAGCTGCCGCCGGGGTGGCCGGCGGTGGCGTCCCGGAACGGAACGAAGATGCCGCCGCCGTAACCCTGGAGCTTCCACACCGCCAACTGCCCCATTTCGGGCAGGTCGAAGGTGCCCAGCCGGACGAACCGGACAAGGCCGTCCGTGCCGGTTTCGACCTTCATTTCGCGTCCGGCGCCTTCCAGGGTGAGGGGGACGTGGAAGCGGTAGGTCGGGTCGTAATCGGCCGTCTTGAGGCCGGCAAACGCTGCCTTGGCCGCATCCGTCAGTGCCGACGCGGGGTGCGTGCCGAACATCCGGTCACGTTCGTGCCGCCAGTACGCGTGGGCCTCCGACGGGCTGTCGGCAGCGATCTTCCGCACCGCCGCGTACAGCGCAAAGGTCCGGAGCCGCCAGTCGGCGATGTCGACGGCGGACATCCGCGCCGCACCGTCCGGACCGCCAAGGTCCGCTGCTTCAGGGTACTGTTCAGCCATCCCCACAGCCTAGCCGTGTTTCCGCACGGCCCTGCGGCTACGCTGGCAGCATGACTGGGACGGCTATGTTGCACGGGTTGCGGGCTGCCGCCGCGCTGGCGCTCGCTGCCGGGGTACTCGCGGGCTGCAGCACCGAGGGAAAGGGCACGGCGGCATGGACGGCCGGTGCTCCCTCCAGCGGGACGACGGCGGCGCCGTCCGTCGGGACCACGACCCCCGGGGCGTCGGGCACCGCGGGGGCGTCGGCGTCGGGCACGGCGTCCCCGGGCGGGACCGCGACGGCGACTGCCGGGGCGACGGCCGCCGCCTGGAAGACCTTTTCCGATCCCGGTAAAAGTGTCAGTTTCGACCTTCCCCAGGAATGGATTGCCCAGTCCGTTGCGCCGGAGAAGGGCACGCTGCCGGGGGCCCTCCGGATCGAGGTCAGGGACGCCGCCGGCCGGTACCTGGCCGCCCTGCAGACCGGCCTTCCGCCGCAACCCGCCGGTGCGTGCGCCGCCGATGCCGCGAAGCCCTATGTGGTGGTCAGCAGCGTTCCGGTGGAATTGCCGCACCGCGGCGGGGACGGCACCATCGACCCGCATGTCGTGTTCCGGGTAATCCAGGGTTACAAGTATTTCGGTTCCTACGGCATCACCAACATGGTCGGCGGCGCGGACGGAAAGTCCTGCGCCCTGCAGAACCTCGTTCGCGGCCCCGAGGGCAAGGGCGACTACTCCTTCGGCGACGTGGCCGAGCTCAGGGCTTTCGCCGCGGACCAGAAGGTTGCCCCTGCCAAAGCCTTTGACACGCTCGCGCAGGCCGACAAATACGTCAACGAGGGCTCGGAATTTGCCAACGTCCAGCGGATGCTAATGTCGCTGAAGATCAAAAACTAGCCCTGCCGGAGAATCATGGAACGCATCGTATCCGCACGCCTGGCCTTCAAGACCGTGGCGGACACCAAGGTCGCGCTGGCCGTGGCAGTTGCCCGCAACCCCGGCTACAGCGGGTTCGATGAAACGCTCTCCATCACGGCCGCGGGGGAGGACGTGCCCCTGACCGAACTCTCGGACCACCACGGCGGGCGCTTCCACTACATGGAGTTTGCCGAATCCACCGAGGTCCTGGTCGAATACGACGCCACCGTCACGGGGTCCGCCGCGCCGGAGCAGCCGGGCCTGATGGAACTGATCCGTTATGTCCGGCCCAGCCGCTACGCCGAGTCGGACCGGCTGCTTCCCACGTCCTACGCCGAGTTCGGCGGCCTGCAGGGTGCGGAGCTGCTGCACGCCGTGCGCGACTGGGTCTTCAATGAACTGCGCTACGTCAGCGGCTCATCGCGGGGCACCGACGGAGCAGTTGAGACCCTGCTGCACCGGCGCGGCGTGTGCCGGGACTTTGCACACCTTGCCATTTCGCTGCTGCGTTCGAAGAACGTCCCCGCGCGGCTCGCCGCCGTGTACGCGCCCGGGCTCAGTCCAATGGACTTCCACGCCGTGGCCGAAGCCCACGTCGAGGGTGCGTGGCATGTGATCGACCCGACCGGCCTGGCACCGCGCGGGAGCATGCTCCGGATCACCGCTGGCCGGGACTCCGCGGACACGGCGTTCCTGTCCACGGTGGGCGGCAGCCTTTCACTGCGGGAGCTGAAGGTTACCGCCACCGTGACGGGCGATCTGCCGGCCGAGGACCCGGCGGCGCTGGTCGCTATCGCCTAGCGTCCTGGACCGAGGCGCGGAGCTTGTCCGTCAGCCGCAGCAGTTCACGCTGTTCCTCGGCGGTCAGTGCCGGGGAGACCAGCGAAACGATGTCTCGGACGTGTTCACGGCCGATCTGCTTTTGCAGTTCCCGGCCGGCGTCGGTGAGCCGGACCAGGACGCCCCGGCCGTCGTCGGGCGCAGGCTGTCGCTCCACGAGGCCCCGCTTTTCCAACCGCTCCACCAGCCGGCTCAGGCTCGACTGACTCAGCAGCACGTTGTCGTTCAGCTCATTCTGCCGCAACCAGCCGGTCGGGCAGCCGGACAACGTGAACAACACGTCGTACTCATTCAGGGCCAGGGTCTTGAACGCGGGACCGGCCTGCAGCCGGCGCATCACGGAGACCTGGGCGCGGAACAACGACTCCCATGTCTGCGCCGCCAGCCGGACCGGTGAGACGGTGGCGGCCGGCGCGGGGGCGGTGGCCCCGGCCAGCGCCGTGCCCGGCGCGGCCGGCGCCCCCGGTTTGCCGCGCATCAGGCGTCCTGCGGGGCCGCATCGCGGGCGGCCAGTGAAGCTGCAACCCGGTCGGCGTGCGTCGGCGGCGCCGGCACATGGGCCGGGGTCTTCTCGGCGTACTCCTTGCGGAGTACAGGCAGGACTTCCTCGCCGAACAGGTCCAGCTGGTTCAGCACCGTCTTCAGCGGCAGGCCGGCGTGGTCGATCAGGAACAGCTGGCGCTGGTAGTCGCCAAAGTACTCGCGGAACGTCAGGGTCTTCTCGATGACTTCCTGCGGGCTGCCGACCGTCAGCGGGGTCTGCGAGGTGAAGTCCTCCAGGGAGGGGCCGTGGCCGTAGACGGGGGCGTTGTCGAAGTACGGGCGGAACTCCTTGACGGCGTCCTGCGAGTTCTTGCTCATGTAGAACTGTCCGCCGAGGCCCACGATGGCCTGGTCTGCCTTGCCGTGGCCGTAGTGCTCGTAGCGTTCGCGGTAGAGGCCGATCAGCTGCTGGTAGTGCTCCTTGGGCCAGAAAATGTTGTTGGCGAAGAAGCCGTCGCCGTAGTATGCGGCCACTTCGGCGATCTGCGGCGTGCGGATCGAGCCGTGCCAGACAAAGGGGGCGACGCCGTCGAGCGGGCGCGGCGTGGAGGTGAAGTTCTGCAGCGGGGTGCGGAACTTGCCGGACCAGTTGACCGTGTCCTCGTCCCAGAGCCGGCGCAGGAGGCTGTAGTTTTCGATCGCCAGTTCCACGCCGTCCTGGATGTTCTTGCCGAACCAGGGGTAAACCGGGGCAGTGTTGCCGCGGCCCAGGACCAGGTCCACCCGCCCGTCGGCGAGGTGCTGGAGCATCGCGAAGTCCTCGGCGATTTTCACCGGATCATTAGTGGTGATCAGCGTGGTGGCAGTCGAGAGCATGATCCGCTCCGTCTGCGCCGCAATGTAGCCCAACGTGGTGGTGGGGGAGGAGGAGAAGAACGGCCGGTTGTGGTGCTCGCCGATGGCGTAGACATCCATGCCGATCTCTTCGACCTTCTTGGCGATGGCCACGGACGCCTTGATGCGCTCGTTCTCCGACGGCGTGTGGCCGGTGGTGGGGTCGGTGGTGATGTCGCTGACGCTAAATACGCCGATCTGCATGGTGTTCCTTTCCGAGCCGGAGACTTCCGGTTGCTGGTTCCAGTATAGCCGCTTTACATGCATTTGCATCTATCACCTGCTTCAACGTCACCCGCGCAGGATTATTCCGGCCGCTTCAGCACCCCTTTACGGGCACGCAGCAGTGCGCATCCAGGATTGTCCGCGGGACACCTGGTTCGGGCGGCTCAGAACGTGGCGGCCAGGGTCATTGCCGAGGAGTGCGTCACGATTCTGGAGGTGTGCACCGGCGAAGCGGATGCAGGCAAGGACTCAGGTATCGTGTTCTTCGATGGTGCGTGAGGCCATCCAAGCCTGGCAAGCGGCCGCAGCCGTGATGAGGCCGACGCGGAGCCAGTGGGTCGCCATCAATCTGCGGTATTGGGGCGTCAGCGATCCGTCGCCGGCGCGGATCTGGTCGGTTCTGGCCTGTTGGGTTCCCCACCAGGTGGCCGTCAGCACGCCGCTGGTTGCCTGGAGCCCCAGTATTAGCCACGGAAGCTGTTTCGGCACGGCCGGGGATCTCCAGCGCAACTGGGCCAGAGAGCCGAGGGCATGGATGCCTACGCCGGGCCACAGTATTGGTTGGATGCCGCCCGCGCCGAACCACCAGGCCCGGTGGTAGGCAGGAAACTCTTCCCGTCCCACATGGCGCCACAGACGCCATCCCAGCTGGACCATCAGGACCAGGCCGACGTTATAGGCGCTGGCGGCGGTGTTGCAGATCTGCAGCTGTCTGTTTCGATTCATCGCCGCCCCTCCGTTCACTCCCAGCCGTCCCTTGCACGGGCCGACGCCATAGAGAGCGCACCTCGCGACGGGAGGGTTCACTGCGTCCGAGTGTACTCAGAGGCCACCGTCAGTCGCCACGGTCACAGGCCCACCGGCTCCTCGTGGGGGTCGTCCCGAGTGGCCGACTACTTTCCGAGTGCGGTCTTCAGCATCGGGATGTACAACTTGGATACGGCGTTGTGCCCGTTCTGCGTCAGGTGGACGTTGTCCCGGTACTGCGCACCGGCCCTGCTGGCGAGACCGGCGACGGAGATGTAGGTGACTCCCAGCCGCTTAGCGTTTGCGCCAAGCACGGCGTCGATGTGGCGGCGCTGGGTGTGGCTTGCATCGCTGCGGGACATGACCCCGTTGATCACGATCTTGCTGTTCGGGTAGATCTCCTTCAGCTTCGCCCAGAGGGCGGTGCTGTCGGCGATCACCTGGGCATCGGACTGCCCCGAGGACGCGTCGTTTCCGCCCAGCGAGACCAGCACGAGGCCGGGAGTCCCGCCCGGGAGCGGGATCAGCTTGTTCTGGACCGCGGTCCACCCGGTGCCGCCGGCCCAGGCGTTACGGGTCGAGTAACCCATGCCGCCGTAGGCAAGTTGCGTGGCCTGGTCCGTGAATCCCATGGCACGGGCACCCTGCTCGCTCCACGAGTCGTCGTCGAGCTGCGAGTCACCGTACAGCACCACAGACTGGGTCGTGGCCAGCACGTTGGTGAACGGGTAGGCCGGAGCCTTCACCGGACCCGCGGTGTCGAGGACGGTCTTCTGGAACTGGGTGTGCGAGCCCGTGGCGTCCGTCCAGGAATCCGCGATCGGCCAGCCGTACGCGGCGAAGTTGCCTGCCATCCGGTTGAAGTCGGCCGCGGTGATCAGCTTCGGCCCGACACCCGGACCCCAGGTGATCACACCACCCTTGAAGCGCTGGTAGTAGCCGCCGTTCCAGGAGATTTCGTCGCTGATCGGCAGGCCCAGGGAGGAGCTCGGGCCGCCCTTGGCGTCGAAGTAGGCCTGGATGTCGCCCAGGGTGGTGGAGAAAGTGCCGGTTCCGGAGTTGGCCCAGTAGATCCTTCCGCCTTCGAAGTCCTGGCGGACACCGCCGGTGACACCGATTTCATCGGAGGTCGGGTAGCCCAGGAAGCCGTTCTCGCTCGGACCGTGCGCGGCGTAGTAGGCGCGGATGCCACCGAACACCGCGTGGGTTCCGCTCAGCTGGGACCAGTACACGGCGGCCCTCTGAAAGGACTGGAATTTCCCGCCGCGGACCGCGAGGTTGTAAAGATCGCTGTCGGGCAGGCCCACCCAGCCGTTGGAAGCGGCGTAGTAATTCTGGATTTCGCCGTTTCGGGTGGCAGATGTCGCACCGGTGGAGCTGGACCAGTAGATCTTGCCGCCCTCGAAGTCCTGCCTGAAACCGCCGGGAACTGCGGTTTCTTCGGACGTCGGATAGCCCAGGAAGCCGTTCTCGCTGGGTCCGTGGGACGCGTAGAAGCCCCGGACGCCGCCGTGAACGACATGGGCGCCGGCGGTATCCGACCAGTACATGACGCCGTTTTGGAAGATTTGGTATTGTCCGCTGCGGAGGCCGATGGGGTCGCTGGTCGGGTATCCCATCCAGCTCTTGGTCCAGCCGTTGGCCGAGTACCTTGTGGCCATGGGGCCGCCGGACACAATCTGCGCGCCGGTCCGCTGGGTCCAGAGAACCCACCCTTTCTGGAAGCGCTGCGTGCAGCCGACGCCGTTGCAGGTCTTCCACTCAACGGGGTCACCGAGCTTGTCGCGGTTGGCGTTCCACTTGGTGTAAGTCAAGCCGTCGACTGTGTAGCCGCCGATGGTCGCCGAAGAAGCGGCCGGTGCCAGAGTCAGCTGTGCGGCGATGGCCGGGGTGGCTGCAGCGCCGGCACCCACAGAGAGCGCAAGGGTGGTGGCAATGACGCGAAGCCGCTTGATCTTAAACATCTGAAACTCCTTGACTTCTGCGCAAGTGTAGTTGGCTGGGCACCTGCGCATAACAGGTGTACCTATCGGATTGAAAGTGATATCTGTAAGGCCTCGGCGCCGGCCTTCACTGAACCGAGGGCTAAAATTCACCCCGGTGACACCCGGGGACACCCGATGGCACGGTGCCATGGCACGGTGCCGTGGGACCCCCGCGGGCAGCGTCCTGAAACGACGGAAGGCCCCGTCCAGATGGACGGGGCCTTCGATCGGACCGTGAAACTCAGCGCCGGAGGGCCGGGGCAGCATCCGGTTCGTCGGTGATGTCATCCTCGCTGGCGCCATCGGCGGCATCGGCCGAGGCGGCCGGGGCGGCCGAGGCCCGGCGGCCGTGCGCGGGCTTGCCGGCGCCGGCCTTCTGCAGCGCCCGACGTTCGCGCCGGCCCTCGACAAGCCGGTACAGCACCGGAACCAGGACCAGCGTCAAGGCCGTGGAGGAGATGAGGCCGCCGATCACCACGATGGCCAGCGGCTGGGAGATGAACCCGCCGCCGCCGGTGAGGCCCAGCCCCATCGGGGTCAGCGCGAAGATGGTTGCCAGGGCGGTCATCAGGATCGGCCGCAGGCGCTGCCGGGCGCCGTGGGTGATGGCGTCCGCGACGTTCATGCCCGGTTCGCCGTTCCGGGGCCGGCGGTATTGGTTGATCAGGTCAATCAGCACAATCGCGTTGGTGACCACGATGCCCACCAGCATCAGCATGCCGATCAGCGACGGCAGCCCGAGCGGCACGCCGGTGAGCAGCAGCAGTGCGATGGCACCGGTGGCGGCAAACGGGATCGAGACCAGCAGGATCAGCGGCTGCACCAGTGACTTGAACGCGGCCACCATGATCACATAAACGATGGCGATGGCGGCCAGCAGCGCCAGACCGAGCTGGCCGAAGGACTCGGCCTGCTGCGTCGTGGCACCGCCAATCTCAGCGGTGACGCCCGGCGGCAGCTGGACCGTCTTGAGCCGGGCCTGCACCTCGGTGCTGACGGCTCCGAGGTTACCGCCCGACGGCGTGACGGACACGCGCGCGGTCCGCTGGCCGTTGCTCGCGGTGATGGACACGGGCACGTCGGCCTGCTCCACCGAGGCGATGGCGGACAGCGGAACCGGTCCGCGCGCCGTCGGCAGCGGGAGGTCGCGGACCGCGGCGATGCTGGTGAAGCGGGTGCCCTCGCCGATCCGGACCGGGAAGTCGGTGGTGCCGATGCGCACCGTGCCCGCCGGAACCGGACTGATGGTGGCGGCCAGCACGCCGGCGACCTGCTGCTCGTTCAGGCCCGCGGCGACGGCCTTGGCGCGGTCCACCTTGACCTGGACCACCGGCTGGCTCGCGGCCAGGTTGGTGCTGACCCCGGAGGAGCCGGGAACGCCGTCCATCGCCTGGACCATCGTGTCGCTGGCGGACTGGAGGTCGGGCGAGTTCGCGGCCTTGAGGGTGATGTCCACGGTCGACGTGGTGCCGAAGCCGCCCTGCTGCGAGCCCACGGTGATCTTCCCGGCGCCGCTGACCTTGGCCAGCTCGGTGCGAACCGTGTCCTGCAGCTTGCCCTGGTTGGCCTTGTCGTCGGTGACCACGGTGAAGCTGGAGTTGGCCGCTCCGGTGGACTGCAGCGCGGAGAAGCCGGACTGGGCGTTGCCGGTGGTGACCTGGACGTCCTTGACGCCGTCGATGCCGCGCAGCACGTTTTCGACCTTGACCGCGGCGGCACTGCCCTCGGCCAGGCTGGTGCCGGCCGGGAGGGCCTGCTTAACCGTCATGCTGTTCTCGCCGGAACGGCCCAGCAGATCGGTGGCGAGCAGCGGCGACATCGCCGCGGTCCCGCCCAGGACCAGGACGGCGGCCACCAGCGTGATGACGGGGTGCCGCTGGGTCTTGGTCAGGATCGGAAGGTAGCCGCGCTGCAGGAAACCGCGCTGCTCGGCCTCATGCGCCCGCGCGGCGGTTTCCCGGGCGGACCCTTCGGCGGCGGCGGCCTTGTCGGCCGGCGTCCGGAGGAACCAGTAGGCGAGCACCGGCACGATGGTCAGCGAGACCAGCAGGGAGGAGACCAGGGCGATCGTGACGGTCAGCGCGAACGGCCGGAAGAGTTCGCCGGCCAGCCCTGCCACGAAGGCGATCGGCAGGAAGACCGCCACCGTGGTGAGGGTGGAGGCGGTGATCGCGCCCGCGACTTCGCGGATGGACGTCAGGATGGCGGTGATCTTTTCTTCGCCGTAACTGAGGTGCCGCTTGATGTTCTCGATCACCACGATGGAGTCATCCACCACGCGGCCGATCGCAATCGTCAGCGCGCCGAGGGTCAGGATGTTCAGCGAATAGCCGGTCGCGGTGAGCCCGATGAAGGTGATCAGCAGGGACAGCGGGATGGATACCGCCGTCACCAGCGTGGAGCGCACCGAGAGCAGGAACAGCAGGATGACGCCGACGGCGAAGCCCAGGCCCAGCAGGCCCTCGGTGGTCAGGTCCTTGATGGACTTCTCAATGAACGGTGCCTGGTCGAAGACCGGAGTGAACTTGGCGTTGGAGCCCAGCTCGGCCTCAAGCTGCGGGATGGCAGCCTTGACCGCATGCGAGATCCCCACGGTGTCGCCCTCGGGCTTCTTGGTGACCGACACGGCCAGGGTCTCTTTGCCGTTGGTCCGGGTGATCGAGGTGCGGGCGTCCTCGGCGATGCTGACGTCCGCTACGCTGCCGATCGTGGCGGCGTTGCGGGCGCCGCCCAGCGGAAGGGACTTCACCGCGTCCAAAGAATCCACCGGGCTGCCGATCTGCAGCGACAGGGTCTTGCCCTGCTCCTCGATGCTGCCGGCAGGCACCAGGGAGCCGTTGTTCTTCAGGGCGTCGGTAATCGACTGGATGCCCGCGCCGGCGGCGGCCAGCGCATCCGGCCTCGGCTGGATCTGGATGTGCTGGGTCGCCCCGCCGGTGACGTCGGCGCCGCGGACTCCGTCGATTTTCTGCAACCGGGGCACGCTCAGCCGGGCCAGGTCCGTGTTGAGCTCGCTCAGCGGCTTGTCCGAGGAGACCGCGAGATAGACGATCGGAAAGTCGCTGATGCTGCCGGCGATCGCCTGCGGCTGGACGTCCTTGGGCAGCGCCTGCTTGGCGTTGGAGATGGCCCGGTCGATCTGGTTGCGGGCGCGGTCCAGGTTGGAGCCGTAGGTGAACGCGAGGGTGATCTGCGAGATGCCGTTGCGCGAGGTCGACGACGTCGATTCCAGGCCCTCGACGCCGTTCAGTGCTTTCTCCAGCGGCCCGCTCACCTGCTTGTCCACCACTTCGGGGGAAGCACCCGGCATCGAGGTGATGACCGTGATCTGCGGGAACTCGATGGACGGGATGAGCTCCTGCTTCAGCGAGGACATCGTGATCACACCGAAGACCGAGGCGAAAACGGTGATCAGCGCAATCAGCGCCCGGTTTGCTAGCGAGAGCTGGGCCAGCCGGAACATCTCATGGTCTCCTGGTGGTTCGGCGGACGGACGTCACGGCATGCCGCGGTAAGGATAAGAACGCGCCGCCACCCGAAAAAGTGTCAGC
Source organism: Arthrobacter sp. JB02-1C (assembly GCF_057748045.1). Taxonomy (NCBI): domain Bacteria; kingdom Bacillati; phylum Actinomycetota; class Actinomycetes; order Micrococcales; family Micrococcaceae; genus Arthrobacter; species Arthrobacter sp. JB02-1C. Next base: position 3,537,742 of record NZ_CM173235.1, on the reverse strand, counting down.
CCTGGCTGGCACTGACCGGCGCCAGCTGGAGCGCCGCAGCGGTCTCGGCCTCAAGCCGGGCAGCGAGCTCCGGGTTCTCGTTGAGCTTGACCCCGTAGCCGGGCATCATTTCCTTGAGCTTGGACTGCCAGCCCTTGAAACTCTTCGGGAAGGACTTCTGCAGCAGCTCGATCATGATCGGGACCGCAGTGGACGCGCCCGGCGAGGCACCCAGCAGGGCGCCGATCGTGCCGTCGCGGCCGGCGATGACCTCCGTGCCGAACTGCAGCACGCCGCCCTTTTTCGGGTCCTTCTTGATGATCTGGACCCGCTGGCCGGCCGTGATGAGCTCCCAGTCGCCGTCCTGCGCCTCCGGGTAGTACTCCCGCAGGGCCTCGACCTTGGCGCCGTGCCGTTTGGCGACCTCTTTGACCAGGTAGGCGGTCAGGTCCATGTTGTCCTTCGCCACGGCCAGCATCGGGATGATGTTGGAGGGCCGGATGGACAACGGAAGGTCCAGGTAGGAGCCGTTCTTCAGGAAGTTGGTGGAGAAGCCGGCGTAGGGCCCGAACAGCAGCGAACGCTTGCCGTCGACGTACCGGGTGTCCAGGTGCGGCACGGACATCGGCGGGGCACCCACGGAGGCCTGGCCGTAGACCTTGGCGCTGTGCTGGGCGGCCAGCTTCTCGTCGGTGCAGCGGAAGAACTGGCCCGAGACCGGGAACCCGCCGTAGCCCTTGCTCTCCGGGATGCCGGAGGCCTGCAGCAGGTGCAGTGCCCCGCCGCCCGCGCCGACAAAGACGAACTTGGCGTGGATCGAGCCGCGCTCACCCGAACGCGGGTGCTTCAGCGCGAGGTCCCAGCCGCCGTCGGACGCCCTGGAAATGCCGGTGACGTCGTGCCCGTAGTTGATTTCCACGCCGTTGTTGCCCAGGTACCCGGTCAGCTCGCGGGTCAGGGCACCGAAGTCGACGTCGGTGCCCTCCGCGGCGCGGGTCGCGGCGATGTGCTGCTTCGGGTCCCGGCCCTTGATGATCAGCGGCGCCCATTTGGCGATCTGGGCATGGTCCTCGGAGTACTCCATCGAGCGGAACAGCGGGTTCGGCTTGAGCGCTTCGAAACGGGTCCGGAGGAACTTGGTGTTTGCGTCGCCCACCACGAAGCTCATGTGCGGCACGGTGTTGATGAAGCCCTTGGGCGAGCCGATCAGCGAGTTGGTGACCAGGTGGGACCAGAACTGGCGGGACAGCTGGAACTGTTCGTTGATGTGCAGGGCCTTGGCCGGGCTGACCGAGCCGTCTTTGGCTGCGGGGGAGTAGTTCAACTCACACAGGGCGGCGTGGCCGGTGCCGGCATTGTTCCACGGTCCGGAGCTTTCCAGGCCCGGCTGGTCGAGCCGCTCGAACAGCGAAATGGTCCAGTTCGGTTCCAGCTGCTTGAGGAAGGCGCCCAGCGTGGCGCTCATGATGCCGCCGCCAATCAGGACAACGTCGGCATGTTGGGTCTTGGAAATGAAAGTCACGATCAGTCTCCGATAGCAGCGGCTCTGGCTGTCACAGAATATCCCCGCACGGCCCACTAACTGAAATTGGGCCCCGCCGTCAAGGCTTTAGCAGGACCTTGGTGAAAACTTCGTTCAGGACCGGCGACGCCGGGTATTTCAGCACCCGGTCGGACAGGGCCAGGGCCGAAATCGGGAACGCAATCGGCACGGCCGGGACCGTCGCCGCGATCTGCGCGTTGATGGTCTGGTACTGGTCGGTGCGCTCCTTGCCGTCCGGCAGGCCGCGGGCGCGCGCAATCTTGGAGAACACCTGCGGGTCCTGGTACGCGAACTCGCCGTTGGTCTGCCCGAAGAGCGGGCCAACGAAGTTGTCCGGGTCCGAGTAGGAACCGTTCCAGCCGAGCAGGTGCAGGGCGTGGTCACCCGGCGAGGTGACTTTCTGCAGGTAGCCATCGGCCCAGTCCACCGGGACGGGCTTGACGTTAAAGCCGACGGCGGTCAGCTGGCGGCTGATCTCCGCGTACACCTTTTCAGGGGTCGGCAGATACGGCCGGGCCACATTGAGCGGGTAGTAGAACTTCAGTTCTTCGCCCTTGTAGCCGGCGTCGGTGAGGAATTGCTTGGCCTTGGCGGGATCGTAACCGAGTGCGGGAGCGTTGTTGTTGAAGCCGCTGAGTTTGGGCGGGACAAACTGTGAAGCCGACGTGGTGTTGTCAATGAAGAACTTGCGGATCAGCGTGTCCTTGTCCAGGGCCATCTCGATCGCCTGCCGGACCTTGAGGTTTTGCAGGATCGGCACCTGCTGGTTGATGCCCAGGTACATGACCGAGAACGGATCGCGCTGGACGATCTGCTTGCCGCGCTTGACCAGTTGGTCGAAATTTCCGACCGTGACGGAATCGTAGGCGTCGATTTTGCCATCCAGCAGGGCCTGCATCCTGGTCTGCGGATGGTCGTAGCTGATGAAGTTGACGGTGCCGATCTGGCCCTTGTCGCCCCAGTAGCCCGCGTTGCTGTTCAGCGTGACGGTGTTGTTGTCCCAGGCTCCGAAGACGTAGGGCCCGGTGCCCACCGGATGCAGGGCATAGGCGGACACCGGCTGGCCCTCCCGGCTCTGGTTGAGCACGTCGGCGGAGCGTTGGGTGAGGGCCTGCGGGGAGGAGATCGCGAATGCGGGCAGGGTGAGTGCCTGGATGAATCCAGTGAACGGCTCGGTCAGGTCGATCCGGACGTTGTCCGCTGCCAGCGCCGTGCAGCCCTTGTAGACGGAGAGCGCTGCCTGGTCCGCGTGCGCCCGGAAGACGGACTTGAACGTGGTGCCCGGAGCCTGCTTCCGGAGCGCTGCCGGAAAGTTGAACCAGCGGTTGAAGTTGGTGCACACCGCCACGGCGTCGAACGGCGTGCCGTCCTGGAACGATACCTTCTCGCGCAGCTTGAACGTGTAGGACCGGCCGTCGTTGCTGTCGGTCCATTCCGTGGCCAGCAACGGGGTGGGCTTGCCGCTGGTTTCGTCGACGCCGACCAGGCCCTCGAGCACCTGGCGGGTGATGCGGTAGGAGTCCGCGTCGGAGACCAGGGCCGGGTCCAGGCCAAGCGGCCGGGACGCGGTGCCGAAGTTAAAGGTGGCGGTGGGCGTGGTGCCGGATGCGGTGGAAGAGGCGGGAGCCGGGCCCGGGGCTCCGGTGCACGCAGCCAGCGGTGTCAGGAGCAGGGCCGCACCCACAGCGGCGGCAATGCGGCGGACCGTCCTGCGGCGGACCGTCCTGCGGGGGCCGGAACGGGTCGGCGCGGAACTGCTGGGCACGGAAGGGATCACCTCGGGGGAACGTTAGAGCCGCCGGCTGCGGACCAGCCCCAGTCTAGTGGACCGCCCGCCGGCAACCGTGAAGGCCCGCACCAGGCGGTGCGGGCCTTCGTTCCCCGGGACCTTCAGGGGCCGGGGGAGCCGGTGGGGATTACTTGGGCATGAGCACGGAGTCGACCATGTAGACCGTGGCGTTGGCGGTCTTGACGCCGCCGCAGACCACGTTGGCGCCGTCGACCGTGAGCGCGTCCTTGGTGCCACCCACGGTGACAGTGCCGCCCTCGACCGTCTTGTGCATGCCGACGATCTTGTCGGGGCTGATCTTGCCGGGAACCACGTGGTAGGTCAGGATCTTGCTCAGCAGGGCATCGTCCGTCTTCAGCTTCTCAATGGTGGCGGCGTCGATCTTCTTGAACGCGTCATCTGTCGGGGCGAAGACGGTGAATTCGCTGCCATTGAGCGTGTCCACCAGATTGACCTTGGGGTTCAGCTTCCCGGAGACCGCGGCGGTCAGGGTGGTCAGGATGGGGTTGTTGGAGGCGGCCACGGCCACCGGGTCCAGCGCCATGCCGGAGACGGATCCCTTACCGCTGGGGACCTGGGCGGCGTAGGCGGCGCAGCCGGGGCCCACCAGGTCTGCCGCCGGGTCCATCGCCGCGGCGGAGGTGCTCATGGACGGCGACGGCGCCATGCTGGAAGCCGACGGGGCGGCGGCCGGAGCCGAGGAGCTGGAGCCCGACCCCGTGCTGGAACCGCCGCAGGCTGTGAGGCTGAGCATGGCTGCAGCAGCGATACCTGCAACGGCGAAAGTCGTGCGCTTGATGGTCTGCATTTCGAATCTCCCTTGTTGTGCCGATTCCTTGCCGGCAGCGGACTCATTTGCCGCTGCCGGCCCTTATCCGACTGGTGGGCACCGACCCTTGGTTGGTGTCTCACTGGATATTCGCCGGGTCAGCGGCAAGGGATGGGTGGGATTCAAAATTCTTTTTTGGGCGGCCGGCGGGGTGCCGGGGCGGCCGCCCAGTGCCCGGGCGCGGTGGTCAGGCGTGCGTCGGGTCCTCGACCAGGGCCGTGGCGATGCTGTCTGCATCCTCCAGGGCAGCCAGGTAGCGTTCGGCGTCGAGCGCGGCGGCGCAGCCGGTCCCGGCGGCAGTGATGGCCTGGCGGTAGCGGTGGTCCACGGCGTCGCCGCAGGCAAAGACGCCGGTCAGGTTGGTGACCGTGGTGGGGGAGTCCACCTTGATGTAGCCTTCGGCGTCCAGGTCCACCTGGCCGTGCAGCAGTTCGGTGCGCGGCACGTGGCCGATCGCCACGAAGATTCCGGTGGCGGCCTGTTCCCGCGTGGCTCCGGTGATGGTGTCCGTGAGCGTGACCCCGGTGACCTTGCCGTCGCCGTGGATGGCGGTGACGGCTGAATTCCAGGCAAACCGGATCTTGGGATTGTCCTTGGCCCGCTGCGCCATGATCCGGGAGGCACGCAGTTCGTTCTTGCGCACGACGACGGTCACCGTCTTGCCGAAGCGCGTCAGGAACGTGGCTTCCTCCATCGCGGAATCGCCGCCGCCGACCACGATGATGTCCTGCTCGCGGAAGAAAAACCCGTCGCAGGTGGCACACCAGGACACGCCGTGGCCGCTGAACTTCTTTTCCTCCGGCAGCCCGAGTTCCTTGTAGGCGGAGCCGGTAGCGAGGATCACGGCGGGCGCTTCGTGGGTTTCCCCGGCGGCGGTGACCACGCGCTTGAGGTGGCCGGTCAGCCGGACCTCGGTGACGTCGTCGAACACCACCTGGGCGCCGAACTTCTCGGCCTGCTGCTGCAGGCCGTCCATCAGTTCCGGCCCCTGGACGCCGGCGGGGAAGCCGGGGAAGTTTTCCACCTCGGTGGTGTTCATCAGGGCACCTCCCGCGGTGACGGCCCCGGCGAGGACCAGGGGTGCCAGCCCGGCCCGGGCGGCGTAGATGGCGGCGGTGTAGCCGGCGGGGCCGGACCCGATAATGATCAGCTGCTGGGTGCTCACGGAGGACTCCTGGTGTCGAGGCGGTATCTGGTGGAGCGCGGAATCTAGGGCCCAATAGCGGAACCCCGGTCCGAAGACCGGGGTTCCGGACAGTGCGCAAGGGGGGACTTGAACCCCCACGCCCGAAGGCACAGGAACCTAAATCCTGCGTGTCTGCCAATTCCACCACTCGCGCGCGGCGCCGCCTCGCGGGACCAACGGACCCTCGAGGGCGGATGCCAGACATCATTCTACAGATCGGTTCCGCCGCCGGGGACGGGGTGGACGGCGGAACGTTCTGCTGAGGGGAGGGTGGCGTCATGCGTCAGGCGTCAGGCGTCAGGCGTCCGGCCTCAGGCCTCGAGCTTGAGGTCGCGGCGCAGCTTGGCGACGTGGCCGGTGGCACGCACGTTGTACTGCGCAAGGGCGACCCTGCCCTCGGAGTCGACCACCACGGTGGACCGGATCAGGCCGTCATAGCTGCGTCCGTAGTTCTTCTTTTCACCCCACGCCGCATACTGCTCCGCCACCGCATGGTCCGGATCGGACAGGAGCGGAAAGGTCAGGCCCTCGGCGGCCGCGAAGCTGGCGAGCTTATCGACCGGATCGGGCGAGATGCCGATGACCTCATAGCCGCCGGCCTGCAGGGAAGCCAGCGAGTCGCGGAAGTCGCAGGCCTGCTTGGTGCAGCCGGGTGTGGCGGCGGCAGGATAGAAGTAAACCACGGTGTTGCGGCCGCGGAAGTCACGCAGGGCCACCTCGCGGCCAGCCGAATCCTGCAGCGTGAAGTCGGGCGCGGCGTCCCAGGGTACGAGTCGTTCTGGCATCTGGTCTCCTTGACAAATTGACGTTTACCACTCTAATTAGGCCGCCGGTCGGCCGACGAATCAGACAGTCGTTATACTCTTGGGTATGCCTGATATGGATCGCTGGCCCACGGGCCGCCTACTGTCCACGGCAGCACGCCTTGTAGAACACTCCTGGAACGAGAAGCTTGGGGCCATCGGCCTCACCCATGCGGGGGTCATTGCGATGGAAGTGCTCTCCGTACAAGGACCCATGACCCAAGCGCATTTGGCGCAACTGGTCCGGGTCCAGGCCCAGACGATGGGCAAGACGCTGAGCCGGCTCGAGGCCCACGGCCACATCTCCCGCACCCGCAGCGTCTCGGACCGCCGCAGCCATGTCGTCACGCTGACAGACCGCGGCCGCGAAGCCGTACTGGAAGCCGCGGACATGGAACGTTCCGTCCTTGCCGCCGCGTCGATCGACCCCGACTCCCTCCGGCACGAACTGCAATCGGTGGTGCGGGAACTGGCTAACCGGATCTCTTCGCCCGAAGCCACCCTGGTGACCGAGGCCAACGAGTCCCTCTCGGTCGAGGTTAACAGCAGCAATTAGGACCCGTCGGGGTTTTCGTGGCCCCGCGGGCGCGGCCCGTGTCATACCGGGCGACCGGCGGCCTGCTCACCTAAGGTTTTGGTATGGAAACCGTGCCGCCTCCCGAGCTCGAGGGACAGACCTCGATCAACGAGCTGCTCGACGAACCGGTCGCGGCCACCCCGATCCAGCTTGCCTTGCCCCTCTATTTCCAGGCGCCGGGGGCACGCCGCCGGTAAGCAGCTCGGCGCGTACGCCCTGCCCGGGGCCGGCGAATCCACTGGGTTCAGGCTCCCGGGACGTAGGATTTCTAGGATGATGCCGCGTAGGAAAGCCCGGGGCGCCGCAACGGCGCTGGCCGCGCTCGCCGTCACCGCACTCGCCACCTCCGCTCTGGCCGTCACCGCGCTCACCGTCGCTGGTCCCGCCGCCGCCGAACCCTGCGGTCCGGTGGTGCTGGTCCCGGTGGGCCTGTGCCAGCGCCCGTCCACGCCGACGCCGACGCCCACCGGCGGCGGCCGGCGCGTGACGCCCGGCCCCGCAGCCCCGACAGCGTCCGCAGCCCCGACGTCGGTTGCCGGCCCGACGCCGCCACCGGCTCAGCCCTCCCGCGGCCCGAATCCGGCGCCGCGCGCTTCACAGGTTCCCGCCGTGGTCCCGGCAGCTTCCGACAGTCCCGCCCCCGCAGTCTCCGGCCCCCGGGACCAGCCCGCCAGCACGCCGACGACGGCGGTGCGGGCGACCAGTTCGGCCCCGGCCGCGCCGCCGGAAGCAGAGTCAGCCGAAGCCGGTGAGACCGGCGGCGGGGCTGGGGGGCTGGTGCCCGCGGGTGCTGCCCTGGTCGCCGTCGGCGGTGTTCTGCTGTCCGCCTCTGCCATGCTGGGATTGAGCCGCAGCCGGGACCGCCTCGCCTGAGCAGACCCGGGCGGCCGTACGGCTCCGCCCGGTACCCTGAAGGAGAAACCTCGATGCCCGACATCCGGAACGGCCTGCCGCCCATTTGGGCGGACGGATTAGGCCGTACAAGCATTCGTTCCATGCAGGTCCTGACCGTCGCCGCCCTGGCCTGGGCCATCCTCTGGACCGCGACCAGGGTGCCGCTGGTCCTCATCCCGGTTCTGATTGCGCTGATCCTTGCCGCCGCCATCGCGCCGCTGGTCCAATGGCTCTCGCTGCACTCCTGGCCGCGCGCACTCGCCGTCGTGGCGTCCTTCCTGGGAATCCTGGCCGTGTTCGGCGGCGTCCTGACCGGCATCGTGTTTCTCGTGCGCGCACAGTCCCGGGACCTGGCCGCGAAGTTCACGGTGGGCATCGACCGGCTGCATGCGTTCCTGAACAGCGGGCCGATCCCGGTCAGTGATGCGCAGATCAACGGCGTCCGTGAGACGGTCCAGAGGTTTTTCACCTCCAGCTCCTTCGGCACCGAAGCGCTCACCGGGGCACGTACGGTGGGGGAGATCCTCGCAGGTTTGGTCTTGATGGCCGTTACCTTGTTCTTTTTCCTCAAGGACGGCGCCAGGATCCGTGCCTTTGTTATCGGTTTCCTGCCCGCGCCGCAGCGTGGCAAGGCGCTCCTCGCGGCGGACCGCAGCGCCGTGGTCCTCGGCGGGTATGTGCGGGGCACGGCGCTGATCGCCGCCATCGACGGATTCGTGGTCGGGATCGTCCTGGCCGTCATGGGAGTTCCGCTCGCGCTGCCGCTGGGCGTATTTATCTTCATCGGCGGATTCATCCCGATTGTGGGCGCGACGTCGGCCGGCACTCTGGCCGTGGCGGTGGCGCTGATCTCCAACGGGCCGGTAACGGCCATTGTGGTCCTTGCCGTGGTGATCGGGGTCAACCAGCTTGAGCACCACTTCCTCCAGCCGGTCTTGATGGGCAGGGTGCTCAAAATCCACGGACTGGCGATCCTGCTTGCGCTGGCCGCCGGAACAATCCTGGCGGGCGTGGTGGGTGCGCTCCTGGCCGTTCCGCTGACCGCCGTCGGATGGACCATCATCAAGACATGGCGCGGACCGAGGCCGGCACCGCTTGAGCAGTCGGGCGGCTAGCCAACAGCCGATCCGCCCGGCAGCGGCTTTAGGCGGTTTGCCCGAGGTCGAAGTCGGACTCGACGCCGATCATGTAGTCCCGTTCTTCCGGACTCAGGACCGACCGGTGCGGGCCGGCAGCCAGCTCGGCGTCCCAGATCTCTACGATCATCCGGTGCAGGTGCTCCTGCGGTGTTGCGAACGTCGTGGCCAGCAGCATCCGGTCCTTGGGCGCGCTGCGGAGCGCCTTCTCCCGGATCGCTGCCACCCTGGCCATGGTCCGTTGCAGATGCCGTTCCGTCTGCCGGCGCTCGGCCCTGCCCGCCAGGGCCGGGATGGTCAATCCCACGCCCACCAGGACGATTGCGGCCAGCTCAAACGCACGGACCGGGACGCCAAGGTTCAGGCCAAGGGAGGGGAATGGACCCTTGAGTTCTCCAAGGATCATGTCGGACATGACGATGACGCCGAAGATGCAGCCGAGGCCCACCAGGGAAAACCCGACCCGGAACGACTGCCGCATCTGCGGAACGAAGCGGTAGCAGGCCCATGCGATGTGCCCGCAGGTCCACGCGCTGAAGCACAGCATGATGAGGGCAAACAAGGATGTGGCGGTGGGGTTGTTGTGGTCGCCGCCCCAAGCGGTGGTGGTCGGGACCAGGCCGGCCATGACGAAGAAGACGGTCTGTAACACCAGGCCCATGACCAGCGGGAGCGTTCGCGGCCAGCCGGGCCGGCTGCCAGGATTTGAGGAGACCGCGCTGAGGACGGCGCCGTGCAGGTACCACAGCCCGATGATCATGAACGAATTGATGGCCAGCTTGGCAATGTTGATGCCGCCCAGAGCCTGGTCAACGGCAAGGTAGACGGGCGGGGACAACAGCAGGCATGAGGCTCCGGCGAAAAGACCGGCCATGAAGACAGTATCCCGGCCATTGCGGCGCAATGAAGGGACCCGTGCTGCTGCGAGGGCGAACAGCGCACCGGCCATGATGTACGGGATCACCCGAAGACGGTCCTGAAGTTGGCCGGCTGGACGTCACGCCGCTGCGAGCGCCGGATCCGGGCGGCCAGGCGGTCGGCGAGCAATTCGGCGATGACCTCGGACTCGTCCATGAAGTCGGTGCGTTTCAGGGCAGAGACGACGCGGTCCGGGTCCAGGTCAGGGAAGAACACCTTGGCATAGTCGGGGGAGACGGCCTGCTGCTCGTGCCGCAGGATCATGTGCGCAAACTCGTGCAGGATGATTTGCTGCCGGTGCACTGTTGACGCGGCCGGGGCATGCAGAATCAGGTCCAGGTCGTCGAGGCCAAACCAAAGCCCGCAGACCTTGTCGGTCGGAGCTCCCTGGATGGGTTTGATGATGATGGTGCGGGCGCGGAGCTTTTCGAGATGCCGATGGATGGACACCAGCGAGACGGGGTCCGGAAGGCCCAGAGATTCCTCGGCCTCCTGGGCCCTGGCTCGCGCCGTTGCGTAGATCATGACGTGGGATGGTCCTCGTTAGGTGGCAGTGATCTGGAGTGCCCACTCCGAGTCAGAGCCTAGCAGTGCCGTGCTGTCTTTAGTGGCCTGCGCCGGCACCGTCGCCGCCGTCTGCCAGTTGCTGGTCGATGATGTCGCGGATCTGCAGCAGCGTCTCTGCCGGCAGTCCGTCCAGCTGGCGGGCGGCGAAATTTCGGACTTTGTTGGCCCGCATGGTGGCGAGAAGCTCCAGTTGCGCTTCGACGTTTGCCGGCAGCTCGTCGCCTTCCTCGGTGAGGTAGTCCGGGTTCACACCAAAGAACATCGCCAAGTTCCGCAGGAGTTCGGTCTTCTTGACCTCCGGACCCGTTCCGCTGCGCATGTAGTGCCAGCGTGCCCGGGAGACCGGGGTGCCAGCCGTGGCCATGGCGTCGCGGATGTCGTTGTACCCGATCCTGCGGCCTTCGGCTTCTGCCGCACCCAACAGAAGGTTCAGCTTGCGGGCGAGCGGTGAACCAGAGCGGTCCGGGATCGACGTTGCGTCGGTCACAGCGGTCCTTTCAACGGCAGGAGTGGTGGTGTTCATGAAGCCCGAAAAGTTGGACATGTCTAATCTTTGCAGGTAGTCTCGGCGGAAGGAAATCGGACACGTCTAATTTTATCGTAGGCGAGGCGCCGCATCCGGGAAAACGGGACCGCGTTCCGGCCAGATATATCCGTGGGGGGTGGCCGGACCGCGGTCCGTCGTTTTCGCTGGGGTTATGGCTTGGCCGCCATGGGAAAAGCCTCCGCGCGAGTCAGGGACTCAAGCGCAGAGGCTCCCGGTCCTCCAAGCTGGGGGGAACTGGAGAACCACTATGAGTCTACCGGCCGAAGCTCGTCTTCGCCGCGGATTCGCCGGAAGCAATTTCGAGTCGCCCAGTTCGAGTCGCCCAGCGCTGCGCTCAAGCCCAAGGAGTTCTAGGCCCCGGGCCCGATCATGTCCAGGGTGTACCCGTCCGGATAGGCCGACATGACGGAGCCGGGCGTGAATGATGGGTTTGTCGGCAGCGGCTTCGTTCGCGCCTGCAGCGCGCGGACCCGGAGGACGGCGTTGAACGGGATCCGCAGCCAGACGGGGGAAGGCTTCAGGCCCAGTGCGGTGGCGACCTCGGGCTTGTCCATCATCAGGGCCAGCACGGTTCCGGTCAGCGGACGCAGCGGTGCCGGGAGACGGTTCTCCAGGGCTGCCACGGTCGCGGCCAGCAGCTGGGCACCTTCAGGGCTGTGGCCCAGGTTCCGGGCCTCGTAGTCATCCAGGAACGCCCCCGCCTCGGCGAGAGTGGCAGGGGCCGGTTCCAGGCCCATCCTGGCGCCCAGTTCGGCGTAAAAAGCCACGGCGGCTTCCTCTTCCTGGGCGGTCAGTTTCCGCCAGCCGTGCCGATCCACCCAGCGCAGTGGCAGGACCAGCAGAGTCATGAGCACGTAGAGGAAATCCTCGCCTGTTCCCGGGACTCCCTTGTGGACCCGGCGCAGCAATTCCACCATGGCGGCGCCGCGTTCACTGTCGAAGCCGTTGGCGATGATCTCATGGATGACGATGCCGGTGTCGTAGGAGCGCTTCAGGGGCCGGGCGGCCATCTCGCCGCGGCCGGCCAGGGTCTGCGCGATCGAGGGGATTGCGAAGTTCCGGTAGTAGGAGACGAAGAAGCCTGCGTGGATTTCTTTCTGAAAATCGAAGAGCACCATCGTCCGGTAAATGCCGAACAAGTCATCGCCTGAAGGTACTGCGCGGCGGGTCGGGTGCAGGGAGATCATTTGGCCTCGGCAGGGGTGTCTAGGGACGTCTCCACGGAGAGCAGATACTCGCGCTCCTCCGGGGTCAGCGTCGAGTGGCCCGGTCCGGCGGCAAGGTCGGCGTCCCAGATATCGATGAGCATCCGGTGCAGTTGCCCCGAAGCGCTGGAGTGGTCGTCCACCCCCAGCCGGCGGTCCGGAGCTGCGCCGGCCACGACGCGGGCCCAGATGGGCGCGACCTTTTCCAGGGTGCGGCGGTCAGCGCCTTCGGCCCTTGCCCGGCCGGTACGGCCGGCGATCGCGGGAATAGTGAGCCCAACCCCGACGAGGACAACGGCGACCATCTCAGCCGGGGCGAACGGGAAATTCCGTACCCCGAACGCGGAGAGGGCCGGAACGAAGTAGGACAGCACCTCCTGGACCATCTTGACCATGATGACGGCACTGAAGACACAGCCGACCCCAACCATGGTGAAGCCGGCCTTGAACGCCCGGCGCATCCGGGGCACGTACCGGAAGCACATCAGGGCGATCTCACCGCAGGACCAGGCGATGAAGGCGATCATCGTGGTTGAGAACAGGGCGCCGGGGAGCCGGTCGTGGTACCGGAAACCCCACTCCGTCGTCGTCGAGGTGGGGCCGGTCAGGATGAAGAACAGGACCTGCAGCACCAGGGCTGCCGTCAGGGGCATCCGCCGGAGCCAGTCAGGGCGCGGGTCCGGATCCGGGGAGACGGCGCGGAGGACGGCGGCGCGCAGGTGCCACAGCCCGACGACCATGAACGAGTTCAGCGCCAGTTTGACGATGTTGATCCCGCCGAGGGCGGCGTCGACATGCGCGTAGATGTTCGGCTCCATCAGGAAAGCAGAAGCTCCGGCGAACACGGCGGCCAGGAAGACGGGATCTTTGCCGCGGCGGCGCATTGCGGGAATGCGGGCCGCTGCCAGGATGAACAGCGCTGCGGCCATGAGTACCTGGGTCATCCGAAGACAGCTCCGAAGTTGCCTGGCTGTCCCGCGGCCTCGGCTTGGGAGGCACGGATCCTTGCGGCCAGCCGGTCGGCCAGCAGCTCGGCGGCGGCCTCGAACTCGTCCATGAAGGCCGATCGCTTCAGTGCACTGATGACGCGGTCCGCCGTCAGGTCCGGGAAGAAGGTGCCGGCGTACTCGGGGGAGATGACCTCCTGCTCGTGGCGCAGGATCATATGGGCGAACTCGTGCAGGACGATCTGCTGGCGGTGGACAGCGGAGGCGGCAGTGGCGTGGAGGATCAGATCCCGGTCGTCGAGGCCGAACCAGAGCCCGCAAACCTTGTCCGCCGGCGCGTTCGGCATTGGCTGGATGATGATCCTGCGGGACCGCAACTTTTCCAGGTGCCGGTGGACCGAACCGAGGGACACAGGGTTGGGCAGGCGAAGCTGTTCCTCGGCTTCCTTTGCACTGGCCCGTGCCGCGGCGTAATTCATGGTGAAGCAGTCCTCGGTAGGTCGACGGGGCTGGAGTCCCCAACTCCGGGTCGAATACTAGCAGCGCCCAGGTAGGGTAAGGCGTCAATCGTGCAGCCCTCGGCAGGGTAGGGGAGCAAAAAAATACCCCGCCTTTACGGTTTGTGACCAGTAAAGACGGGGATTTTTGGTGCACCCCCCGGGACTCGAACCCGGAACCCATTGATTAAGAGTCAATTGCTCTGCCAGTTGAGCTAGAGGTGCAGCTGTTGTTTTTGTTCTCGCGGGGCTTTTTATTTCCCGCGGTGTTCTCCGCAACGACATGAAACTCTACACGAACTTGGCCGTGGTGTGAAATCGGAGTGCGGAGCCCCGTCCGGACTAGTCGGCCACGCTCAGAACCAGCACAAAATCAGGGTTCTGGCCGTTCGTGAGGGCCCACAGGCGTCCGTCCGGGGCGCGGGAGATGTCGCGGATGCGGCCATACTGATTTGTGAAATAAGCCACAGGAGGGCCGGCAAATTCGCCCTGCAGCGGCACGGTCCAGATCCGCTGGCCACGGAGCGCCCCCAGGTAGGCCGTGGTCCCTACGATTGTGAGGCCGCTGGGTGAGGAATCCGCCGTCGACGGCCAGACCACCTTGGCATCCAGAAACCCGGCCATGTGCGGGGCTCCGGTGGCCATCGGCCAGCCGTAATTGCCGCCGGGAACGATCAGGTTCAGTTCGTCGTCCACGTCCGGCCCGAACTCGCTCGCCCACAGCCGGCCGGCGCTGTCCCAGTCCAGGCCCTGCACGTTGCGGTGTCCGAGGCTGTAGACGGGATTGTTGCCGAAGGGGTTGCCGGGGGCGGGTTGTCCTTCCGGGGTGAGCCGCAGGATCTTTCCGCCGAGTGCCTTCGGGTCTTGGGGCTGGTCCCGCCGCTGCGAGTCGCCGGTGCCCACATACAGGAACCCGTCCGGGCCGAAGCGGATCCGTCCGCCGTTGTGCGTGGAGGCTTTCGGGATCCCGCTGAACACCACGTCCGGAGTGCCCAGGGACAGCCTGCCGTTGCTTTCATTCAGACGGATGCGGGCTACGCGGTTGTCGGCCTGAGCGGTGAAGTACGCGTAGAGGTACCGGTCCGTTGCGAACCCGGGGGAGAGCGCCAGGCCCAGCAGACCGCCCTCGCCTCCCGGAACGACGCCGGGGACCTTGCCGATCGTTTCCGCCGGCCCGCCGGCGCCGGCCGGCAGTGCTTTAGCCGGCACGGCTTTAAGCAGGGCGCTGTCCCGTTCGGAAATGACGGCGGTGCCGTCCGGCAGGAACACTGTCGACCAAGGCAGCGTCAGGCCGACGTCGAGGCGCTCCACCACCGTGGGTGCGTGCGGGGCGGCGGGGCTGACCGTTGCCGGCGGCGTCCCCGTGTTGCCGGTACACGCCGCCGCAGCCAGCATGACGGAAGCCGCAGCAGCAGCCCACGCCGTCCGCAGGGGCTGCCGCCGGGTCACGGCTACTGCCGGGATCGGCGCGGGGGCCGGAAGCCTGCCGCCTCGGCGTGCGCTGCGGACAGGAACCACACTTCGGCCCGGGTCTGTGCGAAGGCGGTACTCGTGTCCTCGTAGTAGGTCATTGACGAGGCATCACCCTTGACGGTAAATCCGTCCGGGCCACTGCCATCGGCGGCCGGCGCGGCGGATCCCTCACCATACGGCTGCTCCATGGCCAGGTGGCCGGTCGGGGCGGCGGTGTGGCTCGCGGCGCCCTCGGTAGCAGCGGACGACGCCGCGGCCTGCAGGGTCTCCGCTTCCGCTGCGTCCGCGGCGGCTGACTCGGCGCCAGGCAGGGTGGGGGCGTGCGCCTCCGTGTACTCGGGATGGTGCTGGGGCGCGTGTTCGGCCGCGGGCTGCGCGGTGCCCGCGCCGGGGGTGCCCCCGCCGGGAGTGGCCTCGGTGGCGCCCGGCGCAGCGTGCGCCCCGCGCGTTCCCTCGCGGCGGGTCGGGGCATGCTCGGCGGCCGACGCCGACTCAGACCACTGGGTTTCCCATTCGCCGCCGGAGGGCTCGCCGGTGGCGGCGGCCGCAGTCGGCTCGGCAGGCAGCACGCCGTCGGACTTTTCCGGGGCAACGGAAGCCTGCGGCGCTGTTCCCGTCCCGGTGGCTGTAGCCCCGCTGGCCGACGTTCCGGTGGCGGAGGTTCCACTGGCTGAGGTTCCCGCGCCGGCGCGGGAGTTATTACGGCTCAGCAGCCACCACACGACGGCGACAATCACCACAATGACGATAAGCCAGATAAGCCAATCCATACCGAGTCCTTAAGGTCAGACGGCAGGGTTGCCGCTGCTTGACGTTACGTCCGGCTCAACAGCGCTGTCCAGAGCCGGGACAGGCTGCCGTGTAGCCTCGCCTCATGGACTTCAAGAGGTTGCGGATTCTCCGTGAGCTGGCTGACCGGGGCACGGTGGGGGCCACTGCGACGGCACTGCAGGTGACGCCGTCGGCGGTTTCGCAGCAGCTCAAGACCCTCCAGGAAGAACTCGGCGTGGTCCTGATCGAAAAGTCCGGCAGGGGAGTCCGGCTGACCGAGGCCGGCCAGGCAATGGCCGGCGCTGCCGCCGAGGTGTCCACTGCCATGGCGCGCGCCGAGGCGACCATCGATACTTACCGGCTCGGCTGGCAGACCAGGATCAAGGCGGCATTCTTTCCCAGCGCGGCCGAAATGTTCCTGCCCGGGCTGTTGCACCGGGTCAAGGAAATCGACGGATTGCGGTTCGAAGCGCACTTCGAGGACCCCGGCGTGGCCGGCTTCGCCGCGCTGGCGGCAGATTACGACATAGTCCTGGCGCACAGCGTCGATGGACCCGAGGTGTTCTCCCGCCAGGGCCTGCAGGTGATCCCCCTCCTGGACGAGCCGCTGGACGTGGCCGTGCCGGCGGCCCACGCCCTTGCCGAGAAGGAGTCGCTCAGCGCCGCGGACCTGGTGGGGTTTCCCTGGATGGGGGTGCCGGACGGCTTCCCCTTCGACGCCGTACTCCGCCAGCTCGAAAGCCAGACCGGCTCGCCGGCCTGGCGCGCACAACTGTTTCCCGACCTTCGCGTCCTGGAGGCGCTGGTCAGCGCCGGCCATGGCATTAGCCTGCTGCCCCGCTACACGGCCTTGAAGAACCAGGGAAGCGGGTTCGTTTTGCGCCCGCTGCGGGGCGTCAAGGCCAGCCGGAGCGTCGTTGCGCTGGCCCGGCCCGAAGCCGCCGAACGCACCACCATCCGGCAGGTGCTTGGCATGCTCCAGGCGGAGGCGCGGGCGGTGGCCAATGCACCCGAAGTGCGCGATGCGGCTCATGCCGGCTGACGGGAGACGCCCGCCAGCCGCGGAGAGTGCCCCCTCCCCGGGCCGTGCTGTCCAAAAATTGAGACGGCTGTCCAGCATTCGGGCGAAATATTCCCTCATTTAGGCTTAATGAGCCTGCCCGGCTCGTGGCGGCCGCCGACGGGGACCTAGACTTTGAGCCATGAGTCAGGACACCCAGATAGCGACAGACACCAAACCGGACATCAAACCACGCAGCCGGGTTGTCACCGACGGAATTCAGGCGGCGCCCGCGCGCGGCATGTTCCGGGCGGTCGGCATGGGCGACGACGACTTCGCCAAGCCCCAGGTCGGCGTGGCCAGCTCGTGGAACGAGATCACCCCCTGCAACCTCTCCCTGAACCGTCTGGCCCAGGGCGCCAAGGAAGGCGTCTTCGCCGGCGGCGGGTTCCCGATGCAGTTCGGCACCATCTCGGTTTCCGACGGCATCTCGATGGGCCACGAGGGCATGCACTTCTCCCTGGTCTCGCGCGAGGTCATTGCCGACTCGGTGGAAACCGTGATGCAGGCCGAGCGGATCGACGGCTCCGTGCTGCTGGCCGGTTGCGACAAGTCGCTGCCGGGCATGCTGATGGCAGCAGCCCGGCTGGACCTCTCCAGCGTCTTCCTCTACGCGGGCTCCATCATGCCGGGCTGGGTCAAGCTGGAGGACGGCTCCGAAAAGGAAGTCACCCTCATCGACGCCTTCGAGGCCGTGGGTGCCTGCGCTGCGGGCAAAATGAGCATGGAAGACCTGACCCGCATCGAAAAGGCCATCTGCCCGGGTGAAGGTGCCTGCGGCGGCATGTACACCGCCAACACCATGGCGTGCATCGGCGAAGCCCTCGGCATGTCCCTGCCGGGTTCCGCTGCCCCGCCCTCGGCCGACCGCCGCCGCGACGTGTTCGCCCACAAGTCCGGCGAAGCTGTCGTCAACCTGCTGCGCCTCGGCATCACCGCCCGCGACATCATGACCAAGAAGGCGTTCGAGAACGCGATCGCCGTGACCATGGCGTTCGGCGGTTCCACCAACGCGGTGCTGCACCTGCTGGCCATCGCCCGTGAAGCCGAGGTCGAGCTGACCCTCGATGACTTCAACCGGATCGGCGACAAGATCCCGCACCTGGGCGACCTGAAGCCGTTTGGCCGTTACGTGATGTACGACGTCGACAAGATCGGCGGTGTTCCGGTGATCATGAAGGCGCTGCTCGACGCCGGCCTGATCCACGGCGACTGCCTCACCGTCACCGGCAAAACGGTGGCCGAGAACCTGGCTTCGATCAACCCGCCGGACCCGGACGGCAAGGTGCTCCGCGCCATGGACAACCCGATCCACAAGACCGGCGGCATCACCATCCTGCACGGCTCGATGGCGCCCGAAGGCGCTGTGGTCAAGAGCGCCGGCTTCGACGCCGACGTCTTCGAGGGAACCGCGCGCGTCTTTGAACGCGAACAGGGCGCCCTCGACGCGCTGGGCAAGGGCGAGATCAAGGCCGGCGACGTCGTCGTGATCCGCTACGAAGGCCCCAAGGGCGGTCCCGGCATGCGCGAAATGCTGGCCATCACCGGCGCCATCAAGGGCGCAGGCCTCGGCAAGGACGTCCTGCTCCTTACCGACGGGCGCTTCTCCGGCGGCACCACGGGCCTGTGCATCGGGCACGTTGCGCCCGAAGCGGTCGACGGCGGCCCGATCGCCTTCGTCAGGAACGGCGACCGGATCCGGGTGGACATCGCCGCCCGCACGTTCGACCTGCTGGTTGAGCCCGCGGAGCTGGAGGAGCGCAAGGTCGGCTGGGAGCCGCTGCCCGCCCGGTACACCAAGGGTGTCCTGGCCAAGTACGCCAAGCTCGTGCACAGCGCCTCCACCGGCGCCTACTGCGGGTGATTCCTACCCTGGGGTTCCGGCGCTGGGCGCCGGAACCCCAGGGGCCCTCGGAATCCCCCTTATTAAGCCTTTCGCCTATCGCGGTCGGGTCGCGGAGGGGAGAAGAACGTTCAGCAGGTGGACAATGGCGTCCAAATAGTGAGACAGGGCGCGGGCTCGTTGACACTGTCTCACGCAGAGGGAAAACTGAACGCATGACTGCATTCGTTACCGTCGGCGCCGCTCTTGGTGTATCCGTCGTCCTTAGCTAGCGCGTGGCTCCAGAGCCTCCACTGGTAACGAACCGTCACGCGCAACCCCTCGAAGAGCCCTCCAGGGCTGAGGGGTTTTTTTATTACCCGCAGTTCCACGATCACTGAAGATCCACCAAAGGAAGAGTCCGATGAGCAAAGGATCGCCGATCAGCCCCTCGCTGATGGCCACGAAGTCCGCTGGCGCCCACAAGGCTCCGGAACGCATCGAACGTCCGGCCGACGCCGGCGTCGAGCATGCTGCTGCCTCTCCCGTCCTTGGGCCGAACAACGTCGTACCCCCGACGCTGATGACCGGCTCGCAAGCAATTGTCCGTGCGCTCGAAGAACTCGGCGTCCAGGACATCTTCGGTTTGCCCGGTGGCGCAATCCTGCCCACCTATGACCCCTTGATGGCTTCCACAATGAACCACGTTTTGGTCCGTCACGAACAGGGAGCCGGCCACGCCGCGCAAGGCTATGCCATGGTCACCGGACGGGTTGGCGTCTGCATCGCCACCTCGGGCCCGGGTGCCACCAACCTCGTTACCGCCATCATGGATGCCCACATGGACTCCGTGCCGATGGTCGCCATCACCGGCCAGGTCTCCAGCGGAGTCATCGGCACCGATGCCTTCCAGGAGGCGGACATCGTCGGCATCACCATGCCGATCACCAAGCACTCGTTCCTGGTCACCGACCCCAACGACATCCCGCACGTCATGGCGGAGGCGTTCCACCTCGCCTCCACCGGCCGTCCCGGACCGGTCCTCGTGGACGTGGCCAAGGACGCCCAGCAGGGCCAGATGACGTTCTCGTGGCCGCCCAAAGTGGACCTGCCGGGGTACCGCCCGGTGGTCCGCGGCCACAACAAGCAGGTCCGTGAGGCGGCCCGGCTGATCGCTGCCGCCCAGAAGCCGGTCCTGTACGTCGGCGGCGGCACGGTCAAGGCCCACGCGTCCGCTGAACTGCGCGAACTGGCCGAACTGACCGGCGCGCCCGTGGTCACCACCCTGATGGCCCGCGGTGTCTTCCCGGACTCGCACCCCCAGCATGTCGGGATGCCCGGCATGCACGGCACGGTGTCCGCGGTGACCGCGCTGCAACAGTCCGACCTGCTGATCACCCTCGGCGCGCGCTTCGACGACCGGGTCACCGGCATCCTGCGGTCCTTCGCCCCGAACGCCAAGGTCATCCACGCGGACATCGATCCGGCCGAAATCTCCAAGAACCGCACGGCGGACGTGCCGATCGTGGGCTCGGTCAAGGAGATCATCCCCGAACTCAGTGAGGCCGTGCGCCAGGCGTTCGAGTCCTCCGGCACCCCGGACCTCAGCAACTGGTGGGCCTTCCTGAACAACCTCAAGGAGACCTACCCGCTGGGCTGGACCGAGCCCGAGGACGGCCTCAGCGCACCGCAGCGCGTGATCGAACGGATCGGTGCGCTCACCGGTCCCGAGGGCGTCTACGTCGCGGGCGTCGGCCAGCACCAGATGTGGGCCTCCCAGTTCATCAAGTACGAGCGCCCGCACGCCTGGCTGAACTCCGGCGGCGCCGGCACCATGGGCTACGCCGTGCCGGCCGCGATGGGCGCCAAGGTGGGGGAGCCGGACCGGGTGGTCTGGGCGATCGACGGCGACGGCTGCTTCCAGATGACCAACCAGGAACTGGCCACCTGCGCGATCAACAAGATCCCGATCAAGGTCGCCATCATCAACAACTCGTCCCTGGGCATGGTGCGGCAGTGGCAGACCCTGTTCTACGAGGGCCGCTACTCCAACACCGACCTGAACACCGGCCACGACACGGTCCGGATCCCGGACTTCGTCAAGCTTGCCGACGCGTACGGCTGCGCCGCGTTCCGCTGCGAACGCGACGAGGACATCGACGCCACCATCGAGCAGGCGCTGGCCATCAACGACCGCCCGGTGGTCATCGACTTCGTCGTCAGCCCCAACTCCATGGTGTGGCCGATGGTCCCCGCCGGAGTCAGTAACGACCAGATCCAGGTTGCCCGCAACCTGACCCCGGAATGGGAAGAAGAGGACTGAACATGACCCGCCACACGCTTTCCGTTCTGGTTGAAGACAAACCCGGTGTGCTGACCCGCGTCGCCAGCCTCTTCGCCCGGCGCGCCTTCAACATCAACTCCCTGGCCGTGGGCCCGACCGAGGTAACCGGCATCTCCCGGATGACCGTCGTCGTCGACGCCGACGGCGAGCTGATCGAACAGGTCACCAAGCAGCTGAACAAGCTGGTGAACGTGATCAAGATCGTTGAGCTCACCCCCGAATCTTCCGTACAGCGCGACCACATCCTGGTCAAGGTACGGGCGGACGCCGCAACCCGGCTGCAGGTAACCCAAGCGGCGGACCTGTTCCGCGCCTCGGTGGTCGACGTCTCCACAGAGTCGGTCGTCATTGAGGCCACCGGCCACCCCGACAAGCTCAGCGCGCTGCTTTCGGTGCTTGAGCCCTTCGGAGTGCGTGAAATCGTGCAGTCCGGCACCCTGGCCGTCGGCCGCGGGTCGCGCTCCATGAGCGACCGGGCGCTCCGCTCGGCCTAATCGGTCCACCCCACCCACATTTTCCCCAGACAACACACCATCGAAATCCATTCATAAGGAGACACCCCAGTGACTGAAATGTTTTACGACGACGACGCCGACCTGTCGATCATCCAGGGCCGCACCGTCGCCGTTATCGGTTACGGCTCCCAGGGCCACGCCCACGCCCTCAGCCTGCGCGACTCCGGCGTCGACGTCCGCGTCGGCCTGAAGGAAGGCTCCAAGTCCCGCGCCAAGGCCGAGGCCGAGGGCCTTCGGGTGCTCAACGTCGCGGATGCCGTCGCCGAGGCCGACCTGATCATGGTCCTGACCCCGGACCAGGTCCAGCGCCACGTCTACGCCGAGGACATCGCCCCGAACCTGCAGGCCGGCGACGCCCTGTTCTTCGGCCACGGCTTCAACATCCGCTACGGCTACATCCAGCCGCCGGCCGACGTCGACGTCGCGCTCGTCGCCCCCAAGGGGCCGGGCCACATCGTGCGCCGCGAGTTCGAGGCCGGCCGCGGCGTGCCGGACCTGATCGCCGTCGAGCAGAACCCCTCCGGCAAGGCCAAGGAACTGGCCCTGTCCTACGCCAAGGCGATCGGCGGCACCCGTGCCGGCGTCATCGAGACCACCTTCACCGAAGAGACCGAAACCGACCTCTTCGGCGAGCAGGCCGTGCTGTGCGGCGGCGCCTCGCAGCTGATCATGTACGGCTTCGAGACCCTCACCGAGGCCGGCTACAAGCCCGAGGTGGCCTACTTCGAGGTGCTGCACGAGCTCAAGCTGATCGTCGACCTGATGGTCGAAGGCGGCATCGCCAAGCAGCGCTGGAGTGTTTCTGACACCGCGGAATACGGCGACTACGTCTCCGGCCCGCGCGTCATCACCCCCGAGGTGAAGGAAAACATGAAGGCCGTCCTCAAAGACATCCAGGACGGCACCTTCGCCAAGCGCTTCATCGACGACCAGGACGCCGGCGCTCCCGAGTTCAAGGCCCTGCGCAAGAAGGGCGAGGACCACCCGATCGAGGCCACCGGCCGCGAGCTGCGCAAGCTCTTCTCCTGGATCCAGAACGAGGACGACTACACCGAAGGCTCCGTAGCCCGCTAAGGCACCGGCGCGCTCCGCGTCCTGTTCGGCGACGAAGCCGGGTTCCTTCGGTATAGGGGGAGCCCGGCTTTTCGCGGCAACGCTGGTTTCACCAAAATTCCCACGCACGTTTCACCAAAATCCCCACCTGAACAAGAGAGCTAAAGAGGTCACCGGTGACAAGCACCAAACCTGTCGTACTCCTCGCTGAGGAACTTTCGCCCGCCACAGTCGAGGCCCTTGGCCCGGACTTTGAAATCCGCCAGACCGACGGTGCCGACCGTTCCCTGCTGCTCTCCGCGATCGCCGACGTCGACGCGATCCTGATCCGCTCCGCCACCCAGGTGGACGCCGAGGCGATCGCAGCCGCGAAGAACCTCAAGGTGATCGCCCGCGCCGGTGTGGGACTGGACAACGTGGACATCAAGGCAGCCACGCGGGCCGGTGTCATGGTGGTCAACGCCCCGACGTCGAACATCGTCTCCGCCGCGGAACTGACCGTCGGCCATATCCTCAGCCTCGCCCGGCACATCCCGCAGGCCTCCGCCGCGCTCAAGGACGGCGAATGGAAGCGCTCCAAGTACACCGGCACCGAGCTGTTCGAAAAGAAGATCGGCATCATCGGCCTGGGCCGGATCGGCGCCCTCGTCGCGGCCCGGCTGAAGGGCTTCGACACCAAGATCCTGGCTTATGACCCCTACGTCACGTCCGCCCGCGCCGCGCAGCTCGGCGTGCAGCTGGTGACCCTCGACGAGCTCCTGGCCCAGGCGGATTTCATTACCATCCACATGCCCAAGACGCCCGAGACGGTCGGCATGCTCGGCGCCGACGCGTTCAAAAAGATGAAGAGCACCGCCTACGTCGTCAACGTTGCCCGCGGCGGACTGGTCGATGAGGAAGCCCTCTACGCCGCCCTCGAGGCCGGCGAGATCGCCGGTGCCGGCGTCGACGTCTTCGTCAAGGAACCCAGCACCGACCTGCCGTTCTTCAAACTCGACAACGTCGTGGTGACTCCGCACCTGGGTGCCTCCACGGACGAGGCGCAGGAAAAGGCCGGCGTCTCTGTCGCGAAGTCCGTCCGGCAGGCCCTCGCCGGCGAACTGGTGCCCGACGCCGTGAACGTCGCCGGCGGCGTGATCGCCCCGGACGTGCGCCCCGGCATCGCGCTGGTCGAGAAGCTGGGCCGGATCTTCACCGCCATGACCCACGCCTCGCTCACCCAGTTCGACGTCGAAGTCGCTGGCGAAATCTCCTCGCTGGACGTCAAGGTCCTGGAACTGGCCGCGCTCAAGGGCGTCTTCGCCGACGTCGTGACCGAGCAGGTCTCCTACGTCAACGCGCCGGTGATCGCCGAACAGCGCGGCATCAACGTCCGCCTGATCACCACCCCGGACACCGAGTCCTACCGCAATGTCCTGACGCTGCGCGGGGCACTGAGCGACGGGGCCCAGATTTCCGTGGCGGGCACGCTGACCGGGCCCAAGCAGGTCCAGAAACTCGTGGGCATCAACGGCTTCGAATTGGAAATCCCGATCAGCGAGCACCTCGTGGTGGTCTCCTATTCCGACCGGCCCGGCGTGATCGGCACGATCGGCCACATCCTGGGTATGAACAACATCAACATCGGCGGCATGCAGGTGGCGCGGCAGACCGAGAGCGGCGAGGTCCTGGCCCTCCTCACCGTTGACAGCTCCGTCCCGCAGCAGGTGCTGGACGCGATCAAGGCCGGAATCGGGGCCGACATGGTCCGCGAGGTCGACCTGGCGGACTGAGGTCCCGTGGGCGCGCCCGCGGCGGCACCACGCCGCGGGCGGCCACCAACGCGCGGCCGGTCTGGGTACAATGACTAGGTCCGAATTATCGGAGCTGGCCGGCAGACCGGCCTTTAATTTTGCACGCCCGGCCGGGGACGCCTTTCTTTCCGCGTGGACTGAATAGCGGTGTGCGCACGCAATCCAGCTTTCAGGAGCCTAATGAACGCCGTCCAGAGGTTCATCAGAAGCAGAGTGCTTTTGGTGACCGCGTCCATCTTGATCGTCGCCATGTGCCTGTCTGTCCTGGTCCAGGGCCGCTCGCAGGCAGCGCTGAACCGGACCGTGGACCAGAACTCCCGCGGGCTCTACGACGTCCTGGTGCAGGCCAAGGCCGACGGCAACGGCGTCCTGATGCAGCCCGAAATCGCCTCGGGCCAGGGCGGCATCAGCTTCGAACAGCTCGACGCCATCCGCAAGCTCGCCGGCACCTCCGTGGCGGCGCCGATCAGCCTGGTCTCCCGGGTCTCGCAGAACCTCGAAGCCCCGCGGCTGGACGCCACCGACTACCTCGGCTACAACGCCGGCCTGGCCGGCACCGCAGGGGACCCGACCGCGACGAATCCGTCCAAGTGGCCCGCCGCCGAATCCGTCCTCAGCGACACCGCCAAGAAATACCGCCTGACGGCCAGCGCCGTGAGCTCCGACGGCGCCTCCGAGCAAACCCTCTTCAAGACCACCGCCGAAGGCTCCCTCGGCAAGGCCAAACTCGTCGAGGAGCAGGTGGCCGGCGGCAAGAACGTCCGGATCGCCGGACCGGCCGGGGAAACCGGCATCAAGTTCCCGGCCCCCGCCGGCGGGTCCGAGCACAACCTGTTCAACCTCTCCGTCTCGCTGCCCACCGCGCCCCAGGTCACCGAGTCCGTGGTCGCCGTCGACCCCGTCTCGGAACGCGCGCTGCTCGGCGGTGCGGGCGACTTCCTGGCTCCGCTGGAGAAAGCACCCCCGGCCGACGCCCGCAACGCCAACGCGGTCGGCAAACACTTCGAAAGCCTCTTCACCAGCGGCATCAGCATGGACCAGCTCAAGGAAGGCCCCGACTTCCTCGGCGTCAAGCTTAAGTACTGGGCGCCGCTGATGACCCAGTACCAGCAGGCCAAGCGGGCCGGCCAGCTGACCGCCGACTCGCAGGCGATCCCGCTGATCGTCCGCTCGGGCACCTCCCTGGACCTGAAGTACTCGGTCAAGATCGAGGAAATCGACGACGCCGGCAACGTCACCAAGGACGTCGGCACCGTCTCACGCTCACTAGACAAGGATTACCTGCCGTTCGTTTCCAAGTCGCCGTTCGCCCTCGCCTGGCCCGGGTCCAAAGACTTCACTTCCCTGATGGGGGACACCGGCAGTTTCGGCCAGGGTCTGTACAACCCCGCGACCTGGAGCACCGACTTTGCCGCCGCGCCCAAGTACGCGGACGGTAAGTCCGCGGGCAACGGCGCCGTCGACAAGTCGGCGCTGCCCGGCGACTGGGTCACCGTCAACCGGCTGCCGGAGAAGGGCGTCAACGGTGCCCCCGTCGACCAGACCCAACGCACTCCGGTGGATGAGCGCGCCTACCGGGAGAACCTCGCGACCGGCAAGAAACCAGCCACCCCGCTGGCCATGGTGTACGGCACCTTCGACCCGGCCAAGGTCGAGGAGGCGGCCGGCGACGTCAACCGCCTCCCGCTGGGCGGCTACGATCCCACCCCGTTCACCCTGACCAAGGACGCCGCCGGCAAGGACGTCGAGCAGACCGTGCTCAAGCCCGGCCTTAGCGGCACCGGCCTGGTCAGCCAGTCGGCCGGCGCGATCACCGACTACTACGGCCTGGCCGCCGCCCGCGGCTACGAGACCAACGCTTCCGTCATTGACGCCGTGCGCGTCCGCGCCAACGTTCCCGGCAGCTGGAAGCAGGCGCAGCCGGAGGTCGAGAAGCTGGCCAACGAGATCCGCGACATGGGCTTGGAAGCCACCGTCGTGGCCGGTTCCGCCCGCGAGGACGCCAGCATCTTTGTGCCCGGCTACTCCAAGGACGACGCCGGCAAGGAATCGCCGCTGGGGACCGTGCAGCAGTCGTGGGTCCGGCAGAACGCCGCCGACGCGGTGTCCGGCTCGCTGACCGGCACCAACCTGACCCTGCTGTTCCTCACCCTGTGCGGTGCGGCGCTGCTCACCGGCGCCGCCACCGTCAGCTACGTCCGCAAGCGCCGCCGCGAGGCCGGCACGCTGCGGGCCATGGGCTGGACGCAGCGGAAGATCCGCTCCTGGGTGCTGGCCGAGTTCGGCGTCGGGGCCGGCCTGCTGGCCGTGGCCGGGCTGGCGCTGAGCCTGCTCAGCTGGAACCCCGCCACCGCGATCGTGTCCGCCGCCGTGCTGGTCCTGTACTGCGGTGCTGCGTACTTCGCGGCCCAGCAGTTGCGCCACCGCGAAATCATCGACCAGGAACCGCAGCACGACGAGCGGCTCATCCCGGTCGACTCGCCGCTGACGTTCGCCAGCCGGCAGCTGAGCACCAACAAGTTCAACACCGGCTCCCTGGCCGTGGCGGTTGGCGTCTTCGGCGCGGCCGTCGGCGGCCTGGCCGCGCTGCTGATCGACATCCCGCGCGCTGCCGGCGCCAGCGCCCTCAGCGGCCTGGCCGCCGCCAGCATCGCACTGCCGAGCCTGATCCTGGCCCTGTCCGGGGTCGCCGTCGGCCTGCTCCTGACCATGGTCACGGGCCGGTTCGAACTCGGCGCCAAACGCGAATACCTGGGCACGCTGCGGGCCATGGGCTGGAACCCGGACATGCTGGGCCAGGTCCGCTTCTTCGAAAATGCCATGGTGGGGA
This sequence comes from Arthrobacter sp. JB02-1C, assembly GCF_057748045.1. Taxonomy (NCBI): domain Bacteria; kingdom Bacillati; phylum Actinomycetota; class Actinomycetes; order Micrococcales; family Micrococcaceae; genus Arthrobacter; species Arthrobacter sp. JB02-1C. The sequence continues at coordinate 3,510,664 of NZ_CM173235.1, read as the reverse complement.
CCATCGCACTGCCGCTGGGCGTCCTTGGCGCCCTCGGCATCGGCCTGCTCCTCGCCCCTTACGCCGCACTCTGGGCCGGGCTCGCCGGACTCGTCGCGGTACTTTGCTGGATTCCGATTGCAACGAAAGTGGTCCAATGACTAACGAGCTGAACCTGACCAGGGCGGCCCGGAACCGGATGCCGGAGAGCACCGGAACCGGCCACAAGACCCGCGCCAACACGATCGTGAAGGCAACGGACCACGCCACGCCGCTGGAACTGAGCAACATCACCATCCACTACGGCGGCGGCAAGGGCGGTGCGGATGCCGTGCACGTGGTCGATGACTTCAACATGACCCTGCACGCCGGCGAAATGCACTGCGTGGCCGGCCGCTCCGGCTCCGGCAAGACCAGCATCCTCACGGTCGGCGCCGGCCTCACCCTGCCGACCTCGGGCCGGGTGTTCTGGGAAGGCGACTCGCTCGAAACCATGGGCGACGACGAAATCGCGGACCGCCGTCGGGCGCTGATCGGCTACGTGGACCAGGGCGGTGCCCTGATCGACGGAATGAGCGCGCTGGAAAACGTGCTGCTGCCGGCAGTGCCCGACGGCGAAGTCGAACAGCGCCGCGACATGGCCAAGGACCTGCTGGACCTGGTGGGCCTGGGCCGGCGGATGCGCCACCGTCCCGCCCAGCTCTCCGGCGGCGAACGCCAGCGCGTCGCCATCGCCCGTGCGCTGATCCTCGGCACCCGGGTGCTGGTGGTGGACGAGCCCACCGCCAGCCTGGACCGCACCTCGGCCAACCGGATCATCAGCATCCTCAAGGACACGACGTCGGACGGCATCGCCGTGCTGGTCGCCTCGCACGACCACGAACTTGTCCGCCAGAGCGATACCCTGACCGAGCTGATCTAGCTCCCGGGCAGCCTCCCCGTTCCACCGGCCTGCACCGCTTCAGAAAAAGGTAAATTCAAAGAGTGTCGTCTTCAGCGAAAACCCCGTTCTACATCACCACGGCCATCACGTACCCCAACGGCGTGCCGCACATCGGGCATGCCTACGAGTACATCGCCACCGACGCGATGGCCCGGTTCAAGCGGCTGGACGGCTACGACGTCTACTTCCTGACCGGCACCGATGAACACGGCATGAAGGTTGCGCAGACGGCGGAGAAGGAGGGCATCACGCCCAAGGAGTTGGTGGACCGCAACGCCGAGGTCTACAAGGCCACCCACGCGGCCCTGGGCATCTCCTATGACCGGTTCATCCGCACCACCGACGCCGACCACTACGCCGCCTCGCAGGCCATCTGGCAGAAGATGGAAGCCAACGGCGACATCTACCTGTCCAAGTACGAGGGCTGGTATTCGGTGCGTGACGAGGCCTACTACGTCGAGGACGAGACCGTGGTGAAGGACGACGGCGTCCGCTACTCGCGCGAAACGGACACCGAGGTGACCTGGACCGCCGAGGAAAGCTACTTCTTCAGGCTCTCCGCCTACCAGGACAAGCTGCTGGCGATGTACGAGGCACATCCGGAATTCGGTGCCCCGCAGTACCGCTTCAACGAGGTCATCAGCTTCGTCCGGGGCGGGCTCGAGGACCTCTCGATCAGCCGCACCAGCTTCGATTGGGGCGTGCCGGTGCCCGGCAACGACCAGCACGTGATGTACGTCTGGGTGGATGCGCTGACCAACTACCTGACCGGCGTCGGCTACCCGGACGTGGAGTCCGCGTCCTTCAAGAAGTTTTGGCCTGCGGACGTCCACATCATCGGCAAGGACATCTCGCGCTTCCACGCCATTTACTGGCCCGCCTTCCTGATGAGCGCCGGCCTGGAGCTGCCCAAACGGGTCATGATCCACGGCTTCCTGCAGAACAACGGCGTCAAGATGTCCAAGTCGCTCGGCAACGTGGTGGCTCCCGCCGACTTCGTGGCCCAGTACGGCCTGGACCAGGTCCGGTTCTTCCTGCTGCGCGAAGTGCCCTTCGGTGCGGACGGCAACTACAGCCACGACGCGATCGTGGGCCGGATGAACTCGGACCTGGCGAACAACTTCGGCAACCTCGCCCAGCGCTCCCTGTCCATGGTGGCCAAGAACTGCGACGGCAAGGTCCCGACCCCGGCCGGCTTCAGCGCCGAGGACGCCGCGCTGCTCGGCCAGGCCAAGGGCCTGCTGGAGATCGCCCGCGCCGCGTTCGAGAAGCAGGAGTTCAACCGGGCGCTCGAAGCGATCTGGACCGTGCTGGGCGACACCAACGCCTACTTCGCGGAACAGGCCCCCTGGGTGCTGCGCAAGACCGACGTCGAACGGATGAACACGGTTCTCTACGTCACGCTGGAGGTGCTCCGCACGGTCGCCATCCTGGTCCAGCCGGTGATGCCGACAGCCGCGTCCGCCATCCTCGACAGCCTGGGCCAGCCGGCAGGGGAGGCCCGCGATTTTGCGGCCCTGGGCACGCCGATCGAGGCCGGAACGGCGCTGCCCGCTCCGGCACCGGTGTTCCCGAAGTACGAAGAACCCGCCGACGCCTAACCACCGACGCTCCCGCACCAACGCTCCCGCACCAACGCTCAGGTGCGGGAGCGCGGTCGTTAACCGTGCCCCGCGGCACCGCGGGCCAAGTAGCCACTCCTGAAGAACGGGTATTTTCGCTCCTGAAATCGGGCAGCCACCACTCGGGACGAGGACTGTTACCCGCGCTAGCCTGGCACCGTTAGCGGACTGACCAATCTGCTGGGGAGTAACTGTCATCACTCGTTTCGCTTCCCTACGGCTAGCGCAGTGCGCTTGGGCCCTAAAGACCGTTACTCCACGCGGCTACGTCAGGTCGGAAAACGACTCTCGATGGAGCGATCAAAATGAGACGAACTATCGCGACGGTGGGAATTTTAGGCCTCGCCCTGCTGGGAACCGCAGGAACAGCAAGCGCATCGCCGCCGAGCAGCGGTGCTGAAGTGCACGAGGGCGGCTCAGTTGCCGCTACCTCGCCGTACACTCCGACCGTTCCGGTGACGCAGCCGGACAATTCGAATAAGCCCGAGACTCCGGAGGTTCCGGTGACGCAGCCGGGCACCGGGGGCGAGCCGGACCATGGGCCTGGGTGGGGCAACGGCGGGAACGGCAGCCCGGGCGATCACGGTAACTACGGCGACCAGGGCAACCATGGCGACAAGGGTGACCACGGCGACCAGGGCAACCATGGCGACAAGGGTAACCATGGCGACCAGGGTAACCATGGCGACCACGGCGACAAGGGCGACCATGGCAACTACGGTGACCACGGCGACAAGGGCGAGCACGGCGACAAGGGTGACCACGGCGACAAGGGGGACTGTGGGTGTCCCGAAAAGCCGCCGGTTGAGAAGCCTGTGACGCCGCCGGTTGAGAAGCCTGTGACGCCGCCGGTTGAGAAGCCGGTGACGCCGCCGGTCGAGCAGCCGGTGACGCCGCCTGTCGGCGCCGCCATCGCATCGCCGACGCCGACGGTCAATGCCGGCTTCAACGTGCAGACGGCGGCGGCTGGGAATGCAAGTGCAGGTCTTCCACTGTGGTTGTCTCTTCTGACCGGGCTTTTTACGGTCGGTGCCGCAGCAGTGCTCCTGCACGGCGTGGGCAGGGCAAAAAACGCTGACAGCTAGAGATCGCTGCGGGCCGGCCGCCCAAGGTGGCCGGCCCGCAGCACCTTGCTCAACCTAGGACCTTCTTAGGAGCATCCGTGGAAACTTCCCGTCGGGACAGGCAGCCGGTCGTGTCCACCCGGCAGGGACTGCTTCTGGCCCGGCGCGACAAGCTCCTGCTGCTGGCCTGCACCGTGGGACTCCTGGTCGCTTGGTTCTTCTACGCGGCTTTTGGCGCAGGTGGCGCCACAGACCCCGCGACAGTACCGGCGCCCGCCCCAACGGCAACGCCAGCAGCACCCGCCGCAACGGCAACGCCAGCAACGCCCGGGACGGCAACGCCAACGCAATTGCCTCCAAAAGCGCCGGTCGTGCAGGGCCCCGCTGCAGCGGTACCGCAGCGCATCGTGTACCCGGCGGCGGGAATGGATGTCGTGGTGCACCCGCTGCAGCCAAGCCAGGGCGAAGCCGCCACGCGCAGCATCGTGCCTCCCGAGACGATGGACGGCTACTGGTTGGCGCCGTTCGGTATCCCCGGCACGGGGTCAACCAATACCACGTACGTCGTGGGCCACAGCTGGGAAGGTGCTGATGCCCCCTTCAACCACCTCAGCACCAGGGCCGCGCCCGGTGACGAACTGACGGTCCAAACGGAAAACGGCACGGTAAAGTACACCGTCGATTCCGTCACCACCTATGAGAAGTCAACCTTGAAAGACAGCCCCATCTGGGCCGTGGTGCCGAACAGGCTCGTGCTGATTTCCTGCTACACGGGCGACCTGTGGGGCAAGAACGTAGCCGTCGTCGCATCGCCGGCCACGGCACCCTAGAAACGTGGTGTCCGCATGCTGAGACATGTTGCCCAGCATGCGGATGCTTTGGCTAGGCTAAAAACCATGAGCGCATCCACGATTGACCTGGCCGTAATCCCGGGCGACGGCATTGGTCCCGAGGTCATCGCCGAAGCCCTGAAGGTCCTCGAAAAGGCCGCCGCGGCCGAGGGCATCGTGCTGCAGCAGACGCACTATGAGCTGGGCGCCGCGCACTGGCTGGCGACCGGGGAGACCCTGCCCGAGCACACCCTCGCCGATCTCCGCGGCCGGGACGCGATCCTCTTCGGCGCGGTCGGGGCCGCGCCCGGCGATACGCGCATCCCCTCCGGCATCATCGAACGTGAGCTGCTGCTCAAGCTCCGCTTCAGCCTGGACCACTACGTCAATCTGCGGCCCGCCCGACTCTACCCCGGCGTCGGCAGCCCGCTCGCAAACCCCGGCGAGATCGACTTCATCGTGGTCCGTGAGGGTACCGAAGGACCCTACGTCGGCAATGGCGGCAACCTGCGCGCCGGCACACCGCACGAGGTGGCCACCGAGGTGTCGCTGAACACCGCCCACGGCGTCGAACGCGTGGTCCGTGACGCCTTCCGCCGCGCGAATGAACGCCCGCGCAAGAAGCTGACCCTGGTCCACAAGCACAACGTCCTGGTCTACGCCGGACACCTCTGGAAGCGGACCGTCGAGGCCGTCGCCCAGGAGTTCCCCGAGGTCAGCCACGACTATCTGCACGTCGACGCAGCAACGATCTTCGTGGTGACCGACCCCGCCCGCTTTGACGTGATCGTCACCGACAACCTCTTCGGCGACATCCTCACTGACCTTGCCGCCGCCGTCACCGGCGGTATCGGCCTCGCCGCGTCGGGCAACATCAACATGGACCGCACCGCGCCGTCCATGTTCGAACCGGTCCACGGCTCCGCTCCGGACATCGCCGGCCAGCAGAAGGCCGACCCCAGCGCGGCGATTCTGTCCGCAGCGCTGCTGCTGGACCACCTGGGCCACGCCGCGGCCGCCCGGAAGATCGAAGCCGCTGTAGCTGCCGACGTCGAAGGCCGGAACGGCAGCGTCCGCAGCACCGCCGCCATCGGCGACGCGATCGCGGCCGCTCTCTAGCTGCCGGATCCGCCAGCCCGGCGGACGCGGCGCGGGCGTAAGCTTGTGTCGAATCACCAACATGCTGCCATGGACCGCCGGTTTCCGCGTCCACCTCAGGCAGCCGACTGTGGAGGAACCATGACCCAGACTGCCCACGGCGTCGAATTCACCCAGCGGCTCTCGGATGCACCCAAGTCCGCCCAAGAGCGAGCTGACATCCTGGCGAACCCGGGATTCGGTGACTACTTCACCGACCACACCGCCGTCATCGACTACAGCGTCGACGGCGAGGGCAAGGGCGGCTGGCACGATGCGCGGATTGAACCCTACGGTCCCATTGCCCTGGACCCCTCCGCCGCGGTGCTCCATTACGGCCAGGAGATCTTCGAAGGGCTCAAGGCCTACCGGCACGCCGACGGTTCCGTCTGGACGTTCCGGCCCGAAGCCAACGCGGCCCGCCTGAACAAATCCGCCCGGCGGCTCGCCCTGCCTGAACTTCCGGAGGAGTACTTCCTCACCGCCATCCGCGAACTGGTGTCCGTGGACCGCGAATGGGTCCCCGCCGGCGACGGCGAGGCCCTGTACCTGCGTCCCTTCATGATCGCCACCGAGGCGTTCCTGGGCGTCCGGGCCGCCCGGGAGGTGTCTTTCCGCGTCATCGCCTCGCCGGCCGGCAACTACTTCGGCGGCGAGCTGAAGCCGATCTCGATCTGGATCTCGCGCGAATACGCCCGTGCCGGCCGCGGCGGCACCGGCGCCGCGAAATGCGGCGGCAACTACGCGGCGTCGCTGATTGCCCAGCAGGAGGCCGAAGCCCACGGCTGCAAGCAGGTCCTGTTCCTGGACCCGTTCAACGACAACGCCGTCGAGGAGCTCGGCGGCATGAACGTCTTCTTCGTCATGAAGGACGGCTCACTGGCCACCCCGGCGCTGTCCGGCACCATCCTCGAAGGGGTCACCCGCTCCTCCGTGATGCAGGTGGCGCGGGACATGGGCCGTGAGGTGCGCGAACGCACGGTCACCCTGGACGAATGGCGCGACGGCGTCGCTTCCGGCGAGATCGCCGAGGTCTTCGCGTGCGGTACCGCCGCGGTCATCACCCCGATCGGCGTCCTTAAGGACGAGACCGAATTCATCGGCTCCGAAGACGCCAAGGCAGGGGAGACCACCATGGCGATCCGCGAACAGCTGCTCGGCATCCAGACGGGCACTGTCGAAGACAAGCACGGCTGGCTGACCCGTCTCGCCTAGGCTGTCCCAGCCCGTCGATGGCAAGATGGAAGGGTGATCCCCGATGATGCCCGCGCCCTGGTCCGCAGCACCGAGCTGACACGCTTCCGCCTGGCCCCCAACCCGGGCCCCATGAGCCTGCACGGCACCAACTCCTACCTGCTCGCCGCCCCGGACTCCGCCAGTGTCGTGGTGGTGGACCCGGGGCCGCTCGATGAAGAGCACCTGCAGGAATTAGCCCGGTATGGCGACGTGGAGCTGATCCTGATCACGCACCGGCATGCGGACCACACCGCCGCCGCCGGCCGCTTCGCCGAACTCACCGGCGCCCCGGTCCGCGCGCTGGACCCGGCGCACTGCCACGGCGGGGAGCCGCTCCGGGACGGCGAGGAGCTGCAGGCGGCCGGTGTCCGGATCCGTGTGCTGGCGACGCCGGGCCACACCTCGGACTCGGTCTGTTTTCTGCTGCCGGAGGACGGGCCGCGCGGCTCGGTCCTCACCGGCGACACCATCCTGGGCGTCGGGACCACGGTGCTGGACTACCCCGACGGGACACTGGCGGACTATCTCGACTCGCTGGACCGGTTGGAGCGGCTCGGTGCGGCCACGGTCCTACCGGCGCACGGGCCCATGCTGCCGGCGCTGGACAGGATCGTGCGCGCCTACCGCGACCACCGGCAGGACCGCCTCGCGCAGATCCGCACCGCGCTCGAAGGCCTGGGCGGGGACGCCGGGGTGCAGGACGTGGCGGACGCGGTCTATGCCGCCGTCGACCCGTCGGTCCGCCCGGCTGCCGAGCTGTCCGTCGCGGCGCAGCTGGACTACCTGCGCTCTGCACGCTGAGCCGTCCGAAGGCGCGCCACCCGAGACGGTACGCTTGGGACCATGCGTATCGCCCGGTTTGTAGTCGATTCTGATCCCATGTACGGCATTGTTGAGGGCCAGCCCGGCAGTGAGGAAATCACTGTCATCAATGGCGACCCCTTCTTCCACGGAGTGGAGCGGACGGCCGTCAAGCACCAGCTGGACGACGTGCGCCTCCTCGCGCCGATCATTCCGCGCAGCAAGGTCATCGGCGTGGGCCGCAACTTCGTGGAGCACGCCCACGAACTTGGCAACGAGGTGCCCGCCCAGCCGCTGCTCTTCCTCAAGCCCAACACCTCGGTGGTGGGGCCCAACGATCCGATCGTCCTCCCGGAGTTCTCCGAGGAAGTCTCCTTCGAAGCCGAGCTGTGCGTGGTGATCGGCCGGATCTGCAAGGACGTTCCGGAAGAGCGGGTCGACGACGTCGTCTTCGGCTACACCTGCGGCAACGACCTCACCGCCCGGGACGTGCAAAAGACCGACCTGCAGTGGGCCCGCGCCAAAGGCTTCGACACCTCCGCGCCGCTGGGCCCCTGGATCGAGACCGAACTGGACACCGAGGACCTTCAGATCCAGGGCCGGCTCAACGGTGAACTCCGCCAGGACGGCAACACGAACCAGATGATCCGAGGCGTCCGCGAGCTCGTCTCCATCGTCTCGCGGGCCTTTACCCTGCTGCCCGGCGACGTGATCATGACCGGCACCCCGGCCGGCGTGGGTCTCGTCCAGGCCGGCGACCGCTACGAGGTGGAGATCGAGGGCATCGGCCGGCTCTCCAACCCGGTGGTCCGCCGCTAAGGGTTCCGGGCCCAGACAATGAACAACGGCTGGTGGCGTGGTCCCCGGCAGGGTTCCCGACGTAGCCGGTCGTTCCTACTCTTTGCCCTGGGTTCGATCGGCACGTTTGCGATGGCGGCGCGCGCCGTCCGATGGCTGGCCGGTCCGGATTGGCTGGCCCTGGCGTTCCTCGGGGCCGGCCTCGCCTTGGCTGCGTACTACCTCGCGCGGGCGGTGGTCCGCCGCTAAGCCAACGCCGGGCGCGCGGTAAAGTTGGTACCACTATGACTACTCCCACCGCGCCCGACGCCGTCTCCAGCACCGCCACCACGGAACTGACCCGTGAAGTATCCCGCGAAGTGACCGAGCAAACGCCGGTCCGGGTCCGCTTCTGCCCGTCCCCGACCGGAACCCCGCACGTTGGACTGATCCGCACCGCGCTCTTCAACTGGGCCCACGCCAAGCACACCAAGGGCACTTTCGTGTTCCGGATCGAGGACACCGACGCGGCGCGTGACTCGGAGGAGAGCTACCAGCAGCTGTTGGAGGCGCTCAAGTGGCTCGGCATCACGTGGGAGGAAGGCGTCGAGGTGGGCGGCCCGCATGAGCCGTACCGGCAGTCGCAGCGGCTGGACCTCTACAAGGACGTGGTCGCCAAGCTCCTTGCCGCAGGCTACGCCTACGAGTGCTACTCCTCGCCGGAAGAGGTCGAGGCCCGCCACCGGGCTGCCGGCCGCGACCCCAAGCTGGGCTACGACAACTTCGACCGGAACCTTTCGGCGGAGCAGGTCGCCGCGTTCGAGGCCGAGGGCCGCAAGCCCGTGCTGCGGGTGCGGATGCCGGATACGGACGTCACCTTCACCGACATGGTCCGCGGCGACATCACGTTCAAGGCCGGCAGCATCCCCGACTACGTGATTGTCCGCGCCGACGGTTCACCGCTCTACACCCTGGTCAACCCGGTGGACGACGCCCTGATGGGCATCACGCACGTGCTGCGCGGCGAGGACCTGCTCTCCTCAACCCCCCGCCAGGTGGTGCTGTTCCGCGCCCTGATGGACATTGGCGTGGCCAGCTACCTGCCGGAGTTCGGCCACCTGCCGTACGTGATGGGCGAGGGCAACAAAAAGCTCTCCAAGCGCGACCCGGAGTCCAACCTGTTCCTGCTCCGGGACCGTGGCTTCATCCCCGAGGGCCTGCTGAACTACCTGTCCCTGCTGGGCTGGAGCCTCTCCGCCGACGAGGACATCTTCACGGTGGACCAGCTGATCGAGAACTTCGATGTCCACGACGTGCTGGCCAACCCGGCCCGCTTCGACATCAAAAAGGCCGAGGCCATCAACGGCACGCATATCCGCATGCTCGACCCCGAAGATTTCCGGGGCCGCCTGGTTCCGTACCTGCAGGCAGCCGGCCTGGTGGGGGAGAGCCTCACCGGCCGCGACGAAGAAATCCTCGCCGAGGCGGCACCGCTGATCCAGGAGCGCATCTCGCTGCTCGGCGAAGCCCCGGAGATGCTCGCCTTCCTGTTCAAGGACGACGACGCGATCGACGTCGCTGCCGACGCCCGCAAGGGCCTGCCGGAAAACCTCACCGAGGTGCTCGACGTCGCCCTGGCCGCCCTTGAACCGGTGAGCGAGTGGACCGCGGAGAACATCCAGGCCGCGCTGAAGGAGGCGCTGGTGGAAGGCCTCGGCGTCAAGCCCCGGCTCGCATTCGGCCCGGTCCGCACCGCTGTCTCCGGCCGGCGGATTTCCCCGCCGCTGTTCGAATCCATGGTGATCCTGGGCAAGGATTCTTCCCTGGCACGCCTGCGCGCCTTCCGCGGCGAATGAGCAGCGGAGCCGGCCCCAGCACCGGGGTTCTCGCCGCCGGATTCGACGGGATCCGCGGGGTCCTGTTCGATATCGACGACACCCTGGTGGATCTGGAGTTCGCGATGACGACCGCGCTGCGCGGCGTCAGCGAACATCTGCTGCCGCAGCTCGCCGAGGATGACTGGGAGAAGTTCGGCCGGATCTTCACCCGGGAAACCACGCACTTTTATGACCGCTACCTCTCCGGCGAGCTGACCTTCAACGAACAACGGCTGTTGCGCGGCCGGGCTGCGCTGGGACACTTCGGCGTCGAGCTCGACGACGGCGACGCGGCCCACCACTGGGTGAGCTCCTACGCCAGCCTGCAGCACACCTACATCCGTGCCTTCGACGACGTCGTCCCGTTGCTGGATGCGCTGGACGACGCCGGAATCCCGTACGGGGCGGTCAGCAACAACGTGCACGACTACCAGCGGGTGAAGCTGGATTCCGCCGGCCTCGAACGGATCGGTGTCCTTGTCGGGACCGACACCGTCGGCGTGCCCAAGCCGGACCCGGCGATCTACCTCGAAGGGGTGCGCCGGCTCGGCACCGGCGCCGGCGACACGCTCTACGTGGGGGATAACCGCCTCCTCGACGCTGAAGGCTCGACGGCGGCCGGCCTGCGGGGCGTGTGGCTGAACCGAAGCGGCGACCCGGCGCCGGGATTTGTCGGCCGCGAGGTTGCCTCGCTGCTGGAGTTGCTGGCCTGACCCAGGCCGCGCCCCGGCGTGATGCAGCCAACCGTGATGCAGCCAACACTGCGAAATCGCCGCTGCTTTCCTCGCGGCCAACGCGGAAAGGATGCCGCTCACGGGTGGCCGGGCGTAGGCGGACGGCCGCTCTTGCCCGGAATAGCAGGGTTTCGGCGCGGTCGCCCCGCCGGAAGCCCTCGAAGGGTGGGGGGCGAGCGCCGGAGCCGCGGCAGCCGGTTCCCGATTTGTGCGCAGCAAAAGTCTCCGGTAAAGTAATTACTCGTGCTGAGGCGCTGGGAGCGCGGGTTTGAACCCGCAGAACCGGCCCGAAAGTTCATTGGGATATGGTGTAATTGGCAACACAACGGTTTCTGGTACCGTCATTCTAGGTTCGAGTCCTGGTATCCCAGCTCTGAAAAGCCGCGGTTTTCCGCGGGGATTCAGCCGTTCCGAAGCGGTCCGCCGATTTGGAACACGAGTTCAGTCTGTGAAATACTTTCTGAGCTTGAACGGCAGAAGTGCCGTTTGGAAAGTACGCGGCCCCATCGTATAGCGGCCTAGTACGCTGCCCTCTCACGGCGGTAACGCGGGTTCGAATCCCGCTGGGGTCACGAACGTCCCCCGGCAACCACGGTTTCCGGGGGACTTTTTGTTTGCCCGGGCAGCCTGCCCGACGTCCAGCTACCGGTTCTTTCCCTTGAGGATCAGCAGCAGGTTGTGGCCCACTGTGGCCTCTTCCCGGACGTCTGAGTCCATGAGCGCGACCGCATAGGCGTGGATGTCGGCGAGCTTGTCGCCCGTCCGAGGGCTAAGTTCTGTTGTCACCGAAAAACTTTGACAGGCTCACCTTGACGCAAGCTGTGAGGCCGCCGAAAGCAAGGTGAGGCGCCCTCGAACTGGCATGATGATGCTGTGAGCACCGAGGAAAGTGCCGGCCCCGCCGACCAGCAGCAGCCCGCCGAACGCCCGGGAGCCGCCGTCGCGCTGCTCGAAGCGGTGCGGGACGACCTTCGCGCCGTGTCGCTGCCGCTGGAACTGCCCGGCGCCGAATCTGCCCGGACCGACATCCGGCAGGCGCTGGCCCAGTTGGACGATTACATCCTGCCCCGTTACCGCAGCCTGGACGCGCCGCTGCTCGCCGTCGTCGGCGGTTCCACCGGCGCGGGCAAGTCCACGCTGGTCAACGGGCTCGTGGGGCACGCAGTGACCCGGGCCGGGGCGATCCGCCCCACCACCCGGCAGCCCGTCCTGCTGCACCATCCGGCCGACGCCGCCTGGTTTGAAGACCAGCGGGTGCTGCCGAGCCTGAGCCGGATCCGCGGTACGGTGGCAACGCCCCCGCTGCCCGCCCGGCAGCCGGCGTCGGCCGCCCACCCGGGAGCCGAGCCCGGAGCCGTCACGTCCCTGGTCCTGGCCGCCGACCCCGCCGTGCCGCAGGGCATTGCGCTGCTGGATGCCCCCGACGTCGATTCCATTTCCGATCACAACCGCAGGCTGGCCGGGCAACTGCTGGCCGCCGCCGACCTGTGGATCTTTGTCACCACGGCGAACCGCTACGCCGACGCCGTCCCCTGGCGGCTGCTGGTGGACGCCGCCGGCCGCGACATCACGGTGGCGGTGGTGCTGGACCGGGTCCCGCCGGCGGCCGAGGACGAAGTTGTCGCGGACCTCCGGTCGATGCTGGCCAGGGAAGGCCTGGGCTCCGCGAGGGTTTTCGTCATTCCGGAGCTCGCGCTGGGCGGGCAGGGGATGCTGCCGGCAGCCGCCGTGGCCCCGCTGCGGGCATGGCTGAACGACCTGGCCGCCGACGCCGCCGGCCGGGCCGCCATAGCCCGCCGCACCCTCAACGGCACGGTCAGGGCCCTGGGCGGCCGGGTGGAGGCGGTCGCGGCTGCGGTGGCCGCCCAGCAGCACGCGGGCGAGCTGCTGGCTGCGGACGTCACCGACGCCTACCGGGAGGCCGCTGTGAGGATTTTGGACGCCACCCGCGACGGCGCCCTGCTCCGCGGCGAGGTGCTGGCCCGCTGGCAGGACTTTGTGGGCACCGGGGAGTTCTTCCGGGCCATGGAACAAAACATCGGCAGGCTGCGGGACCGGCTGGGGGCGTTCTTCCGCGGTGAACCGACGCCGGCCGTCCGGGTGGAGACCGCGATCGAGACCGGGCTGCAGGCCGTCATCCTGGATGAAGCGGCAAATGCGGCCGAGCAAGCAGACCAGCACTGGCGCTCCGACCCGGCCGGCCGGCAACTGCTCGGCACCGATGACCTGTCCGGCGTCGGCGAGGGCTTCGCTGATGCCGCCGCGGCCGAGATCCGGGCCTGGCAGGGCGCCCTGATGGAACTCATCCGGACCGAGGGCCAGGACAAACGCAGCCAGGCCCGCTGGCTGTCCTTCGGCATCAACGGTCTCGGGGCCGCCCTGATGATCGTGGTCTTCTCGATGACCGCCGGCCTCACCGGCCTGGAGATCGGGGTCGCCGGCGGGACCGCCGTCGTCGGCCAGCGGGTGCTTGAGGCCGTCTTCGGCGAGGACGCGGTGCGCCGGCTGGCCAAGACGGCGCGGGAGGACCTGCAGGCCCGCTGCGAACGGTTGCTGGCCTCGGAACGGCAGCGTTTCCTGGACCGGCTGGACCGGCTGGACCGCGTGAACGGGCCGGACGGGTCGAACGGCGCGGCCGGGCCGGGCGGGCCGAACGGGCCCGGGACGGCACCGGCTGACCTCACCGGCCGGGCCGCGGCCCTGGGCCGGCTGGCGGCGTCAGCGTGAACCGCCACGGCGCCACCGCGGAAAGCTCCCAGCTGCAGCGCCGGCTGGAGGCCCTGTACGACGCCCGGGAGCTGGCTGAGGGCGTGCTGCCCGACGACGCCCTGACCGAGGTGCTCGAGGTGCTGGAACGCGCCAGCTCGCGCCGGTCGCTCTCCGCGGACCACACCGTTGTGGGCTTTTTCGGCGCGACGGGCAGCGGGAAATCGTCCCTCTTCAACGCGGTCAGCGGCGCCGAGATCGCGACGGCGGCCGCACGCCGCCCGACGACGTCGGAACCGCTCGCCGGTGTGTGGGGCGCCGACGGCAGCGAAGCGCTGCTGGACTGGCTGGACGTGAGCAACCGGCACCACGCCCTACCGGTTCCGGGCTTCGCGGACGAGAGTACCGGACTGATCCTGCTGGATCTGCCCGACTTCGACTCAACCAGGCTGGAAAACCGCGAGATCGTGCAGCGGCTGGTGGGGCTGGTGGATGTGCTGGTGTGGGTGCTGGACCCGCAGAAGTATGCCGACGCCGCGGTGCACAACGACTTCCTGGCCCCGCTCGCCTCGCACGCAGCCGTCACCCTGGTGGTGCTTAACCAGGTGGACCGGCTGCCGGAGCGCGATATCGGGCCGGTGCTGGAGTCACTGAAGGCCATCCTGGCCCGCGACGGCCTCGGCGCCGTGCAGGTCCTGGGTGCTTCGGCGGTGGCTGGCACCGGTGTGGACAAGGTCCGGGCTGCGTTCCGGCAGGTTGCCACCCGCCGTCGTGCGCTCTCCCAGCGGCTGGCAGCCGACGTCGACCGGGCCACCGAGCGGCTGCAGGCCGCCTCCGGGCCAGGGAAAGCCGCCGGAGTCCGGGCCGGAACGAAGGACCGGCTGGCCGCGGAGCTGGCCGCGGCAGCGAATGTCCCGCTGGTGGTGGATGCCGTGCGGCGCTCCTATCGGCAGGAAGCCAGCCGGCGGACCGGCTGGCCGGTGACCCGCTGGCTGGTCAGGTTCCGTCCCGATCCGCTGCGGCGGCTCAACTTGCGCTGGGCAGGGGAGCGGCCCGAGCTGAACCGGACCTCGCTGCCGCCCGCGGGCGCGCCGGAGCGGGCCCGGACCGACGCCGCGGTGCGGGAGTTTGCCGACGCCGCGTCCGACGGCGCTCCCGGGCCCTGGCGCGCGGCCATCCGGGGCGCCGCCCGCGAGGGACGGGACAGGCTGCCCGACGCCCTGGACCAGGCGATTGCCGGCACCGACCTCAAGGCAGGACGGGGATCCTGGTGGTGGACGGCGTTCAATGTGCTCCAATGGCTGGGCCTGCTCCTTGCCCTCGGCGGCCTGGCCTGGCTTGGCGTGCTGGCTGCCCTGGGCTACTTCCAGTTGCCGGTGCCCGAGGCGCCCTGGGTGGAGGGCTGGCCGGTCCCTACCGTGCTGGTGGCGGGCGGGGCGCTGCTGGGCGTGGTGCTGGCCCTGGCGGCGAAGTTCATCGCAGCTGCCGCAGCCCGGTCCCGTGCCGCGGCCGCCCGGAAGCGGCTGCGGGCGGCGGTGGCCGTCGTCGCGGAGGACCTGGTGGTCGAGCCGGTGGAACTCGAAGTCAGCAGGCTGGCATCCTTCAACGCCGCGCTGCAGGCGGCGCGCTGACACGCAGCCAGGGCCCGCCGTCGTCAGCCCAGCTGCGCCGCGGCGTCCCGGACCTTGATCATGGTCCGCAGGTTCCGGGTGGTGGTAGCGGCCTTGTAGCGCGCCTTGGCGGAGAGCTTGCTGAACGGGCTCTCCAGGGTGCCGCCGGCGGGAGCCAGCCAGGCCATGGCTTCGGGGCCAAGCCGGGTCAGTTCCACCCCGCCCAGGGCGGCGCCGCCGTCGTACAGTTCGGTCAGGACCGCGGGGTCGGAGGACAGCGTCACGTAGCTGTGGGTGGCGGCGTCATCGGCGGGATAGGGGCAGGCGTCCACCAGGGCTGCCACCCGGTCGTCGGTCAGTACCACCACCCAGGCGTCATAGCCGAACGCCTCCCGCAGGCAGGACTCGAACTCGGATTTCACTTCGGCGGCCGGCAGTTCGCTGGTCAGCACCACGTTGCCGCTGGCGAGCAGGGTTTTCACGTTCGAAAAGGGACGCGACGTCAGCGCCTCCTTGAGCGCGGCCATCTTGATGTTGATGCCGCCGAGGTTGATCCCGCGCAGGAAGACCGCATAGCAGTTCATGCGCACAGCCTAACCGTGCCCTGCCCTGGTGCCGTGCGCCGCAACGCCGGACCGGTGCGACGGGTTTAGTCGTTGGTCTTGCGCAACGCCTCGGTCAGCGTCCGTGCGGCGTTGCACACCACCTCGGCGTGCAACCGCCCGGGCTGGCGGGTGAGCCGTTCGATCGGGCCGGAAATCGAGACCGCGGCGATCACCCGGCCGGACGGGCCGCGGACCGGCGCCGAAACCGAGGCGACCCCCGGCTCGCGTTCGCCCAGGCTCTGGGCCCAGCCGCGGCGTCGTACACCGGCCAGGACGGTGGGTGTGAAGCGGGCCGACTGGAGGCCCTCCAGCAGGCGGTCGTGGTCCTCCCAGGCCAGCAGCACCTGCGCTGCCGAGCCGGCCTTCATGGACAGCTGGGTGCCGACCGGGATGGTGTCGCGGAGGCCGATGGGCCGTTCGGCGGAGGCCACGCAGACCCGCCATTCGCCCTGCCGGCGGAAGATCTGTGCGCTCTCGCCGGTGGCGTCGCGCAGCTGCATCAGCACCGGCCCGGCGGAGGCGATCAACCGGTCCTCACCCGCGGCGGAGGCCAGCTCCACCAGGCGGCTGCCCAGCACAAAGCGGCCCTGGATGTCGCGGCTCACCAGGCGGTGGTGGACCAGTGCCAGGGCCAGGCGGTGGACCGTGGGCCGGGCCAGGCCGGTAGCAGCCACCAGCTGGGCCAGCGTGGTGGGCCCAGCCTCGAGCGCGTCGAGTACGTGCGCCGCTTTATCGATGACGCCGACGCCACTAGAATTGTCCATGTAATGATATTGCCGTCTCAGTATCTGAGATGCAAATCATTACGCTGGCGCAGATGGCGGCCCTGCTGGTTCAGTGGGACCATCGGCCCGGCACAGCGGACCGGCCGCTGAGTGGCGACAACAGACACGCAGTGAAGACAGCAGTGAAGGGAGCAGGCCGTGGCGAAGACATTGGCCGAGAAAGTCTGGGATGCGCACGTGGTGCGCAAGGGCGACGGCGAAGGAGCCAATGCCCAGCCCGACCTCCTCTTTATCGACCTGCACCTGGTGCATGAGGTGACCTCTCCGCAGGCGTTCGAGGGCCTGCGGCTGGCCGGCCGGAAGCTGCGCCGCCCGGACCTGACGATCGCCACCGAGGACCACAACACGCCCACGCTGGCCATCGACAAGCCCATCGCGGACCTGACCAGCCGCACCCAGATCGAGACGCTGCGCAACAACTGCAAGGAGTTCGGCGTCCGGCTGCACTCCCTGGGCGACGCCGAACAGGGCATTGTGCACGTGGTCGGCCCGCAGCTCGGCCTCACCCAGCCCGGCATGACGGTGGTCTGCGGCGACTCGCACACCTCCACGCACGGCGCGTTCGGTGCGCTGGCGATGGGCATCGGCACCTCCGAGGTTGAACACGTCATGGCCACCCAGACGCTGTCCCTGAAGCCGTTCAAGACCATGGCGATCAACGTCGAAGGCACGCTGCGCCCCGGGGTCTCCGCCAAAGACATCATTCTGGCCGTCATTGCCAAGATCGGCACCGGCGGTGGCCAGGGCTACGTGCTCGAGTACCGTGGCTCGGCCATCCGGGCACTGTCCATGGAAGCCCGGATGACCATCTGCAACATGTCCATCGAGGCCGGTGCCCGCGCCGGCCTGGTGGCGCCGGACCAGATCACCTACGACTACATGGAGGGCCGTCCGCACGCCCCGCAGGGCGCCGACTGGGAGGCCGCCGTCGAGTACTGGAACACGCTGCGCACCGACGACGGCGCCCGCTTCGACGCCGAGGTGGACCTCGACGCCGACACGCTGGAACCGTTCGTGACCTGGGGGACCAACCCGGGCCAGGGCGTCTCGCTGTCCGCGAAGGTGCCCGCGCCGGCCGACTTCGGCGACGAGAACGCCAAGGCTGCCGCGGAACGCGCACTGCAGTACATGGGACTTGAGGCCGGCACGCCGATGAAGGACATCCGCGTCGACACCGTCTTCCTGGGTTCCTGCACCAACTCCCGGATGGAGGACCTGCGGGCCGCCGCGGACATCATCCGCGGGCGGACCAAGGACCCGAAGGTGCGGATGCTCGTGGTGCCCGGGTCCGCCCGGGTGCGGCTGGAAGCAGAGGCGGAAGGCCTGGACAAGGTCTTCACCGACTTTGGCGCCGAATGGCGCTTCGCCGGGTGCTCGATGTGCCTCGGCATGAACCCGGACCAGCTCGAGGTGGGGGAGCGTTGCGCCTCAACGTCAAACCGCAACTTTGAGGGCCGGCAGGGCAAGGGCGGCCGCACCCACCTCGTCTCCCCGGTCGTGGCCGCGGCGACGGCGGTGCGCGGCACCCTGAGTTCGCCGTCGGACCTGGAACCGGCCCCCGAACCGGTGGTTGAGCCTGTCGAAACCCCATCCGCAAGCCACGCAGCCTAGGACACATCATGGAAAAGTTCACCACCCACACCGGAATCGGTGTCCCGCTGCGCCAGAGCAACGTCGACACCGACCAGATCATCCCCGCCGTTTACCTCAAGCGCATCACCCGGACAGGGTTCGAGGACGCCCTGTTCTCGGCCTGGCGCAAGGATCCGGCCTTCATCCTGAACCAGGACCCCTTCAGCGCCGGCTCCGTGCTGGTTGCCGGACCGGACTTCGGGACCGGCTCCTCGCGCGAGCACGCCGTCTGGGCGCTCAAGGACTACGGCTTCAAGGCGGTGCTCTCCTCCCGTTTCGCCGACATCTTCCGCGGCAACTCGGGCAAGCAGGGCCTGCTGGCCGCCGAACTGGCGCAGGACGACATCGAACTGATCTGGAAGGTGCTGGAGAACGCGCCGGGCACCGAAGTCAGGGTGGATCTGGTGTCCAAGACGGTGGAGTGCGGCAACGTGGTGGCGCCGTTCGAGATTGACGACTACACCCGCTGGCGCCTGCTCGAAGGCCTGGATGACATCGGCCTGACCCTGCAGCATGAGGAAGACATCACCGCCTACGAGGCCACCCGGCCGGCGTTCAAGCCCACCACGCTTCCGGCCAAGCTTTCCTCCTAAGCCTGGCCGGGCCGGGCCTGGCTGGGCGCCTTTGCGCGTGTCCGGATAGACGAACGCTTCACCGCTGTGGCAGGGTCCAGCTATGACGGGACAATCCACGCGGCTGCAGGACGTAAACCGTGCGCCGCTGGGCGCCTCCTATTGGAAGCTTTGGTCTTCCTCAGGGCTGTCGAATCTGGCGGACGGGGTCTTCAAAATTGCGCTGCCGTTGCTGGCCGTGCAGCTGACGCAATCACCCACGCTGGTAGCCGGAATCAGTGTCGCCGCGACACTTCCCTGGCTCCTCTTCGCCCTGACGGCCGGCGCGCTGGCGGACCGGCTGGACCGGCGCAAGCTCATGGTCTGGGCAAACGTCAGCCGGGCGGTACTGCCGGCCGTGCTCGTGGCGCTGATCCTGCTCGATCTGGGGTCGATCTGGGTGCTCTACCTTGTCGCACTGGCGGTGGGGGTGGCGGAAACGCTGTACGACACGTCGGCGCAGTCGATCATGCCGCAGGTGGTACTCCGGGACCAGCTTTCACGCGCCAACGGCCGGCTCTACGCGGTGGAGCTCACCACCAACCAGTTTGTCGGGCCACCACTGGGCGGTCTCCTGGTCGCGGCCGGCGTTGTGGCGGGTTTTGCCGTTCCGGCGGCGCTCTGGCTTGCCGCCGTCGGAGTTCTGCTTTTAGTGCCGGGGGCGTTCGCCGTCGAGCGGGAGCAGAAAACTACGCTGCGGTACGACATCGGCGAAGGGCTGCGGTTCCTCTGGAACCAGAAGATCCTGCGGACGCTGGCCCTCATGACGGGGACTTTCAACTTCGCCTCCAGTGCGGCCTTCGCGCTGCTGGTGCTCTTTGCCGTAGGGCCGACGTCGCAGATGAAGCTCTCCGAAGTAGGCTTCGGCGTGCTGCTGACCACCTCGGCCCTGGGCGCGCTGGTGGGTTCATTCGTCGCCGAACGCGCGGAAGCCTGGCTGGGCCGGTCCAAGTCCCTGGCGCTGACCGTCTTCGGTGGGGCATTGTTCGTCGGGGCGCCGGCCCTGACCGACAACCCGTACGTGCTGGGGCCTGCGTTCTTTGTAGGAGGGGTCCTGATCGTGTTGTGGAATGTCATTACGGTTTCGCTGCGCCAGCGCATTACGCCCAACCGCCTGCTGGGCCGGGTCAACAGCGCCTACAGGTTGCTGGCCTGGGGCACCATGCCGCTGGGCGCGGCGGCCGGCGGCCTGCTGGCGCAATGGTTGGGCCTGCAGGTCATGTTCGGCATCATGGGTGTGCTGACGCTCGCGCTCCTCGGCCTGATGCCCATCCTCACCGACAAGGCGATTGCCGAGGCCGACGTCGAACCCTAAGCGGTGCCGGTCCCCGCGGACGCCGGATCCACCTCCCCGTCTCCGGCGGCGCGGGCCAGGGCAGACGCGGCCCACCTTAACCGGGGCCCGTTCTGGCCTAGGCGGCAGGCAGTTCAACACGGCGCTGGCGTTTGCTGAGTCGTGCCTGGTGGCGAAGGTCTTTGCTGTGGTTTGGTCCCTGGGGAGCATCCGCGTAGGCGGGGTCAGGTTCCGGTCCCGCACGGTGAGGTGTTCCTGGCGCCGGGCCCGTTCCGGGCAGGGGTGGTGCGGTGGAGTGGTAGGTGTGGCCGGTGGGGGTGGTGAGTTGGAGGGTGTGTCTGCCGGGCGGGCTTCCGGGCCGGGGTCCTGGTCCAGTGCGGGGTTTGCTGGTCCAGCCGGGTACTTCTTTGGTGTGGTTGCAGGCTTCGCAGAGTCCGGCGCCGTTGCCGCTGCTGGTGGTGCCGCCCTGGCGCCAGGGCACGATGTGGTCCATGTGCCGGATGGGGGCGTCGCAGTACGGGGTGCGGCAGGTGTGGTCGCGGGCCTGGATGAAGCGGCGGAGCCCGGGTGGGAAGATCCGGGCGCGGGAGTCCATCGCGATGAGGTCGCCGGTGCCCGGGGCGGTGTAGAGCCGGCGGAGCCAGACGTTCAGGGGCTGCGCGCGCTCGGGACGGAGCAGGGTCCGGGCCCAGCCGGCGGGGATGGTGCCGTAGCCGGGGAGGCGGGCGGGTTCGCTGTCGGCCTGGAAGAGGGTGCGGTCGGTCATGACGAGCTGGATTTCGATGCTGCTGATCCCGCCGGGGGTGCCGGTGGTGCGTTCGACGAGGGCGTCGGCCATCAGTTGTCCCCGGGACCGGGTGTCTCCGGCGGAGCGCAGGGTGTCGGCGTGCCGGGTGAGGGCCGCGTGCATGGCGACGCCGGCCGCGACGGGGAGCAGGGCGGTGAGGTAGCACATGGTGTCGGGGGCGGGGCGGAGGCTGACGTGGCGTTCGGTTTCGGCGTGCGCGGCGCGCTGGGTGACGGACCGGGGGTCGCGGCGGTAGGCGGCGGCCCGGGCCGCGGCCACAAGGGCGCGGTCGCCGGCGCCGTTCAGGGTTCCGGTGTCGGGGGCGAGTTCTTCGTCGACGGCGGTCCGGTCGGCGGCGGCCAGGCAGGCGGTTTCGCGGACCAGGAGGGTGGCGCGCCATTCGTTCAGCTGCCCGGTTTCCAGCGCCGTGAGGGTGTGCGGCATTTCGGTGACGAGGGCCTTGGCGAGGCCGAGGAGCCGGCTGCCGGTGGCGGGGGATTCGTGCCGGGCCAGCGCGATCTGCGCCGCGACGCCGGTGCCGAGCTGGTCGGCGGGGATCCCGGCGTCGGCCTGTTCACGGCGCTGGGCAAGGTCGAACGCGACGGCGAGCCGGGCCTGCCGGGCAGCGAGGGCCGATTTCAGGTCCTCCAGGTCCCGGATTTCGGTGATCAGGGCGGCTGAATTCGCCGGAGCCGAGAGGCCGGCCAGCAGTCGGGGCAGGTCAGCGATGGTCACGGTATGCGCCATCCCCGGGTCCGCCTCGGCACTGTTGCTTTTCTGGTTGCCTTTCTGGCTGGCTCCCTGGTAATCGTCCATGGTTCAAGTGTGGCGTGGACCACTGACAATTTAACTTCCGCAGTTGATGCCTGTCCGAGGGAGGGCATTCTGCTCGACCGTCGGTACCGTCGCGTGCGACTCGCAGCGATAACTGGCGGTCTTTTCGCAGCGCCAGTTGTCAGCTGGCAACCCGCAAGGGGGTCCCTTTCAGGTGCTCGTGCGACACCGTCGCCCGGGCGTATTCGACCGGATCCGGCGTAGGCTGGGCTGGGTCACCATCGCCAGGCGTTCATCTGCTGGATCGGGAGAGGAGCATCCGCTGTGGCCGAGAAGAAGAGGTGGACGACCGGCCGTCTGGACGGGAAGATCGCAGTGGTCACGGGTGCCGCACGCGGCATCGGACGGGCCAGCGCTGTCGCTCTCGCCCGGGCCGGGGCAGACGTAGTGGGCCTCGACATCGCGGCCGAAGTCAGCCCGATCGACACTTTCGCCCCGGCCTCGCCGGCCGAGCTGGCCGAGACCGGTGAGCAGGTGGCTGCCAGTGGCGCGCGCTGGCGGCAGTTCATCGCCGATCATAGGGACATCACCGGGCTGCGGGAAATCAGTGCGCGGCTGGAAACGGAATGGGGCGGTGTCGACATCGTTTTCGCCAACGCCGGCATCCAGGCCTTCAAACCCTTGCTGGAGATGAACGACGCTGACTGGTTCGACCAGATCGAGAACAACCTCAACGGCACCGCCAACGTGCTGCGCGTCTTTGCGCCGCTCCTGGTGCGTCGTGGCGGTGGCCGGATTATCGTCACCTCCTCCACGCAGGGCCAACACGGGACGAAGTGGGGGTCCTCGTACTCCGCCTCGAAGTGGGGCATCATCGGACTCATGAAGTCCGCCGCCCTGGAACTGGGGGAGCACGGCATCACCGTCAACGCAGTCATCCCCGGTCTGGTGGACACCGCGCTCACCCGCCACGAGGACCGCTACGCGCAGGCAATCACGACCGGCGGCAGCAAGGCCACGGGGGACGAGGCGAAAGACGAGGCGGCAGCCAAAAAGCTATTAAGGGCGAAAAGCCCGCTGGGCCTGCCCTGGATTGACCCGGCAGACGTAGCTCCGCTGGTGGTCTTTCTGGCATCCGATGAAGCCCGCATGGTCAGTGGCACGTCGTTTGCCGCAACGGCCGGCGACAGCGCAAACGTGACCGCGTAGCTGACCCGCCCTGACCGCCGGTCGCCTGCTCGGACGGCGGTTACGCCCAGATGTATTCCTCGGCGATGGCCCCGTCCTTCCACTTGGCCACGGTCACCATGCGGCCGCCGCCTTCGAACTCCCCGATGACGCAGGTCCAGTCGCCGGAACCGAACCTGATCGGGTGTGAGGTGATCTGCGGTGGGGTCCCGCCGGCGGACTCGACGTAGGCCTTCATCGCGTCGATGTGTTCCTGGATCCCGTGCGTCGGCGGCTGGCCTTTCCAGTCCACGAGGACGTCGTCGGTGTGGTGGTGGGCGAAGACGCCGTTCCAGTCGGCGCCGTTCCAGCCCTGGAAGTCAAGGTCATCCATGCCTTTGAGATTGCTTTCAACCTTGTCGTCAGACATGATCTGCTTCTTTCGTTTGTTGATTTAGGGCGCCCTGACGGGTTCAGTCGGTGTGCTCGTCGTAGTGGTCGCTGTGGACGGCGTGGCGGTGCCCGTCGTGGAGGTAGTCAACGTGATCTCCATGCTGGACGGTGTCGTGACCGCATCCAGGGCCGTGTTCGTGCTCGGCGACAGTGTGATGGGTCTCGTGCTGGTCGGCGTCGGTCATGGCTTCTTCTCCTCAGACCATCGGTTATCGACCCCCAATGCTGCGAGCGTAGGCTCCCCTTCTTCGCCTGTCCATAGCTCGCGTTGACTCACAAATAACCTCCGCGTAGCCGGATACGTTGCCTCAGGAGAAAACCTCCGGCAGGGGCGGGCTGGGGCGGAGATCCTTGAGGGATGGGATTGACGATGGGTGAGCGCAAGGCGGTGACGAAGCATTTGGCTGAGTCTTACCGGGCCGGTGACCGTGCCAGGAAGGGGCGGATCCTGGATGAACTGGTCGAGTTGACCGGCTGGCATCGGGACCATGCGCGGGCGGTCTTGCGGCATGCGCTCGATCCGCCGCGGCCACGGCCGGTCAGGCCCGGGCGCGCCCCGGTGTACGGGGCGGACCTGCAGGCCGGGCTCGTGGTGTGCTGGGCTGTGTTGCGGGGGCCGGCGGGCAAGCTGCTGGCACCGATGCTGCCCGATCTCGTCCCGATGCTGCGGGCTGAGAAGGCCCTGGACATCACCGACGCGCAGGCGGCGCTGCTGTCCCGGATGAGCGCGGCGACCATCGACCGGCGGCTGGCGGGCCAGCGGGCGAAACTGCTGCCCCACGGCCGGTCCCATACCAAGCCCGGATCGCTGCTGAAGTCCCAGATCCCGGTCCGGACCTGGGCCCAGTGGGACGGCGCGGTGCCGGGTTTCGTGGAAATCGATCTGGTCGGCCACGACGGAGCGAACAGTTCCGGCCAGTTCTGCTTCACCCTCACGGTCACGGATATCGCGACCGGCTGGACCGTGAACCGGTCCGTGCCGAACAAGGCGCAGAAGCACGTCTTCGCAGCCCTGCAGCATGTCCTGGCGGTCTTCCCGTTTCCCGTGGCCGGGATCGATTCGGACAACGGCAGCGAGTTCATCAACAACGAGCTCTTCGAGTTCTGCCTGCAGCAGCGCATCACCTTCACCCGGTCCCGTCCGGGCAACAAGAACGACGGCGCGCACGTGGAGCAGAAGAACTGGTCCCGGGTCCGTGAGCTGGTCGGCTACCTCCGCTATGACACCGCCGCGGAACTGGATCTGCTCAACCAGATCTGGGAGCTGGACCGGATCTTCACCAACTACCTGCTGCCCCAGCAAAAACTCATCGCCAAGGTCCGCCACGGAGCCAAAGTCAGCAAAACCCATGACCGGGCAGCCACCCCGCACCGGCGCGCAGCCGCCCACCCGGCCCTGTCACGGATGCCCGTGATCCGGATGAACGCCCAGTACAAGAAGATCCGCCCCGCCGCCCTCTCCCGGCAGATCCTGGCCCTCACCGGCCGGCTCGAAACCCTCGCTACCGCCAAACAACCGGCCCCGATCAAACCCGCCGTGAACGAACGATGGAACCACCGCGACAACCGGAGGTTTTCATCTGAGGCAACGACTGCACCTTCCCGGAGGTATTGACATGAGGCAACAGGTAGCTCGCGTTGACTCACACCTACGCCCCGGTGTGGGCTTCCTTGACCGCCGGTGCCGTCGCGCCCTGGATGACCCAGCGGTTGCCGTCCGGATCGGCGAAATACGCGAACTGCACCCCGCCCATGTCCTGGACTTCGCTGATCTCCGCGTCTCGGCCCAGCAGCTCGGATCGGGTGGCCTCCATGTCCGGGACGACGAGCTGCAGGCCCTCGAGACTGCCGGGCGCCATCGTGGTCATTCCGGTGCCGATGACAATCGAGGCGGTCGAGCCGGGCGGCGTCAGCTGCACCACCCGCATCCCGGGGATGTACTCGACGTCGTGATCCAGGACGAAACCCATTTTCTCGATATAAAACGACTTTGACCGATCGACGTCGGCCACGGGCACTTGCACGACTTCCAGACGCATCTCCATGCGGCCACACTACCGCCGCCGCGCCGGATCTGGCAGGCTTCCCAGCACAGCAGGATCTGTGTGGCGGGGCGGGCGTGACGCCGGCCGGGCCCGCGTTTCGCGACCCCCGCATTTCAGATCGGTAACGCTTGCTCCTATGCTTAGCTGGAGCCTTTTTAAGGATGTGGGGGCGAGTAGTCGTGAGGAAACCGGTATATGAGTAGTGTTCTGACAATCCGTGGTGGCGTCCCGTTGACCGGCCGCGTCACCGTCCGCGGGGCCAAGAATCTTGTCCCCAAGGCGATGGTTGCTGCCCTGCTGGGCAATGAACCCTCGGTGTTGCGGAACGTCCCCGAAATCAAGGACGTCGAGGTTGTCACCAGCCTGCTTCAGCTCCACGGCGTGACGGTGGAGAAGGACCCGATCAGCGGTGACCTCACGCTGGACCCGACCAGTGCGAAGACGGCGTCTCACACCGCCATCGACGCCCACGCCGGGGACTCGCGGATCCCGATCCTGCTGTGCGGGCCCCTGATCCATGCGATCGGCGAGGCCTTCATCCCGGACCTCGGCGGCTGCAAGATCGGCGACCGCCCCATCGACTACCACCTGAACGTGCTGCGCCAGTTTGGCGCCGTCGTGGAGAAGCGCCCGGGCGGCATCCACATCTCCGCCCCCAACGGGCTTAAGGGCGCCAAGATCGCGCTGCCCTACCCGTCCGTGGGCGCCACCGAGCAGGTCCTGCTCAGCGCCACCCGCGCCGAGGGCATCACCGAGCTGACCGGCGCGGCCACCGAACCGGAGATCGTGGACCTGATTGCCGTGCTGCAGAAGATGGGCGCCATCATCAGCGTCCAGACCGACCGCACCATCCGGATTGAGGGTGTCCAGGACCTGGGCGGCTACAACCACCGGGCCCTGTCGGACCGCAACGAATCCGCGTCCTGGGCCTCCGCCGCCCTCGTGACCCGCGGGGACATCTTCGTCGAAGGCGCCACCCAGCGGGACATGATGACGTTCCTCAACACCTACCGCAAGGTCGGCGGCGGCATGGACATCGCGGACGACGGCATCCGCTTCTACCACCCCGGTGGCAAACTGAACCCGCTGGTGCTGGAAACCGATGTGCATCCCGGGTTCATGACCGACTGGCAGCAGCCGCTGGTGGTCGCCCTGACGCAGGCCGAAGGCGTGTCGATCGTGCACGAGACCGTGTACGAAAACCGCTTCGGCTTCACCGATGCCCTCATCCGGATGGGCGCCAACATCCAGGTGCACCGCGAGTGCCTGGGCAGCGTCCCGTGCCGGTTCGGCCAGCGGAACTTCCTGCACTCGGCCGTCATCTCCGGCCCCACCCAGCTCAAGGGCACCGACATCGACGTGCCGGACCTGCGTGGCGGCTTCAGCCACCTGATCGCTGCCCTGGCCGCGACCGGCACCTCCCGGGTCACCGGAATCGACATCATCAACCGCGGGTACGAGCGGTTCACCGAGAAGCTTGCAGGCCTCGGCGCCGACTTCGACATCACCACGGCCGGGTAGAGGCACCACGTGAAGGAAACGGCCAAGAGCCACATCACCTTCGTCATTGCCGCCGGAATTGTCCGGCCGGTGATGAACCTGCTGATGAACAAGAAGTGGGAGGGCCTGGAGAAGCTGCCCGCCGGGGGCTTCATCGCCGCGCCCAACCACTGCACGGAAATAGATCCGCTGGTGATCGGCCACATGCTCTACAACCAGAAACGGATGCCGCATTTCCTCGCCAAGGGCAGCCTCTTCAAGGTCCCGGTGCTGCGCGCCGTGTTGCGCAACACCAAGCAGGTCCCGGTGGAGCGCTCGACGGCAGGAGCCAACCGTTCGCTGCAGCTCGCCAAGGAAATCGTGGACGAGGGCGGTGCCATCGTGATCTACCCCGAGGGCACCCTGACCCGGGATCCGGAGCTCTGGCCGATGAAGGGCCACACCGGCGCCGCACGGATGGCGCTACAGAGCGGCATCCCGGTGGTGCCGATGGCCCACTGGGGGGCGCATGAGGTCTTTCCGCGCTACGCCAAGCGGTTCCACGTCTTCCCGCGGAAGACCTCCCGCGTGCTCATCGGCGACCCGGTGGACCTCAGCGCCTTCACCGGCCGTCCACTGGACAAGGCAACCCTGACCGAGGCCACGAACGTGATCATGGACGCCATCACCGGGCTGCTGGCCACCCTGCGCGGCGGGCAGCCGCCGCTGGTCCGGTGGGACCCGGCGGAGCACAACCAATCCAGCCACGGCCGGTTTACCGACGACGGCGACGCCGGGACACCCAGCGCCACGGAGGGCACCAAGTGACAGACCAGCTCCCCGGCGACGGCGGGGGCTCGGCCCTGCGCGTTGCCGTGCTTGGTGCCGGCTCCTGGGGGACGACCTTCGCCAAGGTCCTGGCCGACGCCGCCGCAGCGTCCGGCGTCGACCGCAGCATCCGGGTGTGGGGGCGCCGCGCCGCCGTCGTGGACCAGATCAACAGCGAGCACCGCAACGAGCAGTACCTCAAGGACATTGCCCTGCCGGCCAGCATCACCGCCTCCACCGACGTCGCCGAGGTCCTCGACGGCGCCGAGCTGGTGGTGCTGGCAGTGCCGGCCCAGACCCTGCGCCCGCAGCTGCGCGAGTGGAAGCACCTGGTCGGGCCGGGGGCGCTGGTGGTGTCGCTGATGAAGGGCCTGGAGCTGCACACGGACTGCCGGATGAGCGAAGTCATCTGCCAGGAACTCGGCATCCCTGCGGAACGCATCGCCGTGGTGTCCGGGCCCAACCTCGCGATGGAAATCGCCCGGGGGGAGCCGACGGCCTCGGTGGTCGCGTGCTCCGACGCCGAGGCTGCCGGCTGGATCGCCCGGACCTGCACGGCGCCCTACTTCCGGCCGTATACGACGTCGGACGTCGTCGGCGTCGAGATCGGCGGCATCGTCAAGAACATCATCGCCCTGGCCGTGGGTATCTGCGAGGGCAAGCAGATGGGTGACAACACCAAGGCCTCGGTCATCACCCGCGGGCTCGCCGAAACCTCGCGGCTGACGCTTGCGCTCGGCGGCCAGGCCCGGACCATGGCCGGCCTCGCGGGCCTTGGTGACCTGGTGGCCACGTGTTCCTCGGCGCTGTCCCGCAACCACACGGCCGGAAGGCTCCTTGGCACCGGCCTCAGCCTGGACCAGGTCACCGCGGAGATGACGCAGACCGCGGAGGGCATCAAGTCCGCGCAGGCCGTGCACGAGCTCGCCGGAAAGCGGGGCGTCGAGATGCCGATCACCGCCGCCGTCGTCGCGGTGCTGGCCGGAAAACTTTCCGTAGACGAACTGGGGCCGTTGCTGCTGTCCCGGGACCTTAAACCCGAAGGCGATTACTAAGAGTGTCCGAACAACACATGACTCCAGAGGCCCACTCCGCCCGCTCCCGTCCCAGGGTGGCCGTGCTCTTCGGCGGCCGCTCCAGCGAGCACGCGGTCAGCTGTGTCACGGCGGCCGGGGTGCTCGGTGCGATCGACCAGGCCAAGTACGAGGTCATCCCGATCGGCATCGCCAAGACCGGGCAGTGGGTCCTGGCCTCCGGCGACACTGCGGCCTGGTCGTTGTCCGCCGCCGCGCTGCCTGAGGTGGCGCCGTCGGAGAAGACCGTGACACTTGCCGAGATCGGCGGGGAGCACCAGCTGATCGTGGCCGCGCCCAACGAGGTCCCGCAGGAGCTGGGCTCGGTGGACGTGGTCTTCCCGCTGCTGCATGGCCCGTTCGGCGAGGACGGCACCATCCAGGGACTGCTGGAGCTCTCCGATACCCGCTACGTGGGCGCCGGGGTCCTGGCGTCCGCCGTCGGCATGGACAAGCACTACATGAAGGTGGTCTTCGAGTCCGCCGGTCTGCGGGTGGGGCCGTACATCGCCGTCACCGACCGGCAGTGGCTGACGGACCCGGAGCAGGTCCGCAAGCGCGTGGACGCCCTGGGCTTCCCGGTGTTCGTCAAGCCTGCCCGGGCCGGGTCCTCCATGGGTATTTCCCGGGTGGAGTCGCTGGAGGAGCTGGACGCCGCGATTGAGGCCGCCCGCGAACACGACCCGAAGCTGGTGATCGAGGCCGGAATCGTGGGCCGCGAAATCGAATGCGCCGTGCTCGAAGGCCGCGGCACGGACGCGCCGCGGACCTCGATGCCGGGGGAGATCTCCGTCGCCGGCGGTGGCCACATCTTCTACGACTTCAACGCCAAGTACGTGGAGGACGACGCCGCCGCGCTCAGCTGCCCGGCCGACCTCCCGGACGAGGCGATCACCCGGGTCCGCGAGCTTGCCGCCGTCGCCTTCGACGCGGTGGGCGCCGAGGGCCTGAGCCGGGTGGACTTCTTCTACACGCCCGAGGGCGAGCTGATCATCAACGAGATCAACACCATGCCGGGTTTCACGCCCAAGAGCATGTACCCGCAGATGTGGAAGGCTTCCGGGCTGGACTACGCGGACCTGATCGATGAACTGATCCAGCTGGCCCTGCAGCGCAGGACCGGCCTGCGCTAACCTCGCTACTGTCCGGTCGGCAGGTTCTTCAGGTCGGCCTGGCCCACGCAGTTCCGGGTGGCCTTGATCTTCGAAGCCGACGCGGAAAGCTCCGCCAGGACGGTGGCCGAGCTGATCTTGTTCGGGTCCATCAGGATCTCCGTGGCGGGGTCGCGCCCGAAGGTGCTCAGCGTCCACACCGGGTTGCCCTCCTTCATCACCCAGTCCACGCCGTTGACGCTCACGCAGCGGTCTGTCGTAGGGCCGGGGACGTTGACGCCGCAGCGCAGGATCACCAGGGACGGATCGCCCCACGCCGCGGTGGCCTGGCTGTTGGTCTTGCGCAGCTTCGCGTCCCCGATGCTGTCCGGCAGGGCGACCATCATGGGTGCGCAGCCGGCGTTGGCGGCGTCCTTCGCGGGAGCGACGTCGACGGTGGGGGAGCAGGCGCTGAGCACTAGCCCGGCGGCGGCTGCGGTGGCAAGAAGGCGAAGCGAACGTAGGGAACCGGGCCGGCGGAGCTGTTGCATCCATCCAGCCTATCCCGGGCCTCGCGGCGGACCCGAACCGGCGGCGCCGGGCCCGCATGAAACAATGAGCCGAGCGATTTCCGTTGGCCACTACAAGAGTTGGGACCGAAGCACATGCCGATTGACACCGTTTTCGATGCACACAGCGAGGAACACCTGCGGTCCCGGGCGAAGACGAAGCGGACCGGCCGCAAGGTGCTCCTGAGCGTCCTGGCGTTCTTCCTGGCCGCGGCTGCAGTGGCCGGCGTCTTCGCCTTCAACCTGGCCAACAGCTTCACGTCCAAGTCCCAGAAAATCGAACAGGCCTTCCCGGACGAGGCGGCCCGGCCGGCAGTGACCACTACCGGCGCCACCAACCTGCTGCTGCTGGGCAGCGACAGCCGTGGCGCCGCCGTGGACTCGGCCGAAGCCGGAGCCGCATCGGACCAGCGCTCGGACACCATGATGTGGGTGCACTTCCCGGCGGACCGGAAGAAGATCTACATGATGTCCATCATGCGCGACACGTGGGTGCAGATCCCGGGCCACGGCGAGGCGAAGATGAACGCCGCCATGGCGTTCGGCGGCATCCCGCTCACCGTGCAGACCCTAGAGGGGATGTTTGGCACCAGGCTGGACCACGTCGCCGTCGTCGATTTTGAGGGATTCAAGGCGATGACCAACGCCCTGGGTGGTGTCAGCGTCGACGTGCCCATGGCGTTCAACACCCATGAGTTCTCCTTCCCGGCCGGCAAGCAGCAGCTCAGCGGCGACGAAGCGCTGGCTTTTGTCCGCGAACGGAAGGCGTTCAGCGACGGCGACTACCAGCGGGTCAAAAACCAGCAGCTATTTCTCAAGGCACTCATGTCCAAGTTCCTCACTGCGGAGACGCTGACCAATCCGGCACGGATTAGCGGCCTGGTGAACGAGGTCTCGCCCTACCTGACCGTGGACAAGTCCCTGGATGCCGGAGCCGTGGCCGGCCTTGCCATCGGGCTGCGGGACGTCCGCTCGGCGGACGTCAGCAGCTTCACCCTCCCCACCCAGGGGATCGGGACTTCCACGGACGGCCAGTCCATCGTTCTGCGCGATGATGCTGCCATTGCAAAAGTGGGTGCTGCCCTGCGCGACGACACGCTGGCAGATATCATCAAGTCCTTGGCCGCTGGGAACTGACCGATCAATGTTCAGGGAATTGGGAGTAAACCAGTAGAATACTCTCAGTGCTGCCGCGAAAATGGGCGGCAACTGACCGTGCGGCGGAGAACCAAACGACGCGCAGGACTTAGAACTCGCTTTTGGGGGAACACTTGGACTCGTCACGCTGCGCCGGCCGCACGGCCATGATTCGACGCACGACGGCGGCACTCGGCGCCGCTACGATCCTCGCCCTCAGCCTCGGTGCTGCGCCGGCTCGAGCGGAGGGCGACGCTACGCCGACGCCCAGTCCCGGTGTGAGCATTGGGCTCCCGCCACTGCCCGGGGACGCGCCTTCCGCACCGACGCCGACAACCCCAGGTCCCGGTGACGGATCCGACAGCGGAACCTTGCCAGGAACGCCGGACCCCGGAACGCAGCTGCCCCCCGTCCAGGAGCCGACGATACCGACCTTCCCGGCAGCTCCGCCCGCAGCGCCCGCCGGCCCCTCAGACGGCGCCGTGGTTCCGGCAGCGCCCGCGGCGCCGCTGCCCGTCCCGGCTGCGCCGGCGGGTGTTAACCCGGCCCCGAACCAGGCAGTGGTACCGGCTGTTCCGGTAGCGCCCGCAGAGCCGTTTAACGAGCCGTCGCCAGAGCCGACACCCTCGGAAAGCACCGCGGCTGCGGCGCCCGCCAGCACGCCCGCACCTGAGCCGACCTTGGCCGGTCCCATAGGGCAAGCCGCGCCGGTCATCCAGGCTGCAGTGGTTGCCGCAACCGGCAGCCCCTTCGCCGTCCAGCTAGTCACCGTTCTGATCCTGCTGGGCGCAGGCTTTGCCTACTTCCGCGTCCTAGGGGCGAAGGGTACCCACACCACGCCGAAGGCCGGAAAGTAGCATGGCCCGGAAAACCACTCCGGATCCCTCCACCGGCGCCTTCGTGGAGGGCCGGCCCATCCGGGTAAGCCTCCTGGTGCACTCGTACTGGCCGGAGAGCAGCCCGCCGCAGCGCCGGTGGACCGCGCTGTTGAAGGAGTTTTGCGCCTCGGGCTGGGGAATTGACGTCGTCACCCCGGTGGCCCATGCCCCATCGGGCCGGCGTGAGCTTCCCGCCGAGCGTGCCGGACGTGCTTTCAGGCGGCAAAAGGGCCAGTTCACCGAACAAATCCGCCGCGTCCCGTATCTGCCGCACGGGAACTCCCAGTTGGCAAAGTTCCTCGACCACTGTTTCTCGGCGGCCATGAGCGTGCCGCTCGGGCTACTGACCCGCAAGCCCGACGTCGTTCTCGCGACGGCGCCCAGCCTCCCGATTCTCGCTGCTGGCTACCTGTTGGCGAAGGCGCGCAGGGTTCCCCTGATTGTTGAGATGCGGGACGCCTGGCCGGACCTGGCCCGCGACTCCCGGATGGTCAAGGGCAGCTTCAAGAGCGTAATTGAGCTAGCCGTTGACTTCATCCAACGCCATGCCGACCTGGTGGTGACCGTAACGGAAGGTTTCGCCGAGACCCTGCGCTCCCGCGGCTTGAAAAACGTGGCGACCGTGAGCAATGGCTTGCATGTGGACAGCATTCCGTTCCTTCCCCCGCCGGAACCGGAGCGTGAGGTGTTTGAAGCGCTCTACCTCGGCAACCACGGGGCCAGCCAGCGTCTCGAAGTCGTGATCCGCGCCAGCGCCCTGGTGGGGGATAGCATGCACCTTCACCTGGTGGGACACGGGACGCGGCTGCCGGCTTTGCAGAAGCTGGCCGCCGAGCTCGACGCTCCGGTCACGTTCCACCCGCCCCAGCACGGCCAGGACGTCCTGGACCGCTACGCGTCGGCGGACACCTGCATCATCTCGCTGCGGGATGACTGGAAGTCCTTTGAAACCACCATCCCCTCCAAGACCTACGAAGTCTTGTCCCTAGGCCGCCACGTCACGGCGATCGTGATCGGCGAGGCTGCACGCATCATCGAGGACGCGGAAGCCGGAGACATCGTGGCCAGCGGCCCGGAAGCAGTCGCCGAGCTATGGCGGGAACTGGCCGCAGACCGGACGCGGTTGATCCGTGACGGCAGCAGCCGGCAGTGGGTAAAGGAAAACGCCGACTACGCCCAGCTGGCGGAGCGCTACATGGGGCTGATCACCGAGCTGCTGGGCCGGGAGCCGGTCTCCGCGCGATGACCCAGCTCCTCCGCAATGTTCGACTGACCGCGGGGGTAGCCGCGCGCCACCTCACGGACGACCCTTTCCTCCTGCTGCTCCAGCTCAGCCGGAGGCTGCCGGCACGGCTGACCCGTCCGCTCTCGACGGCGGTGCTGAGTTTTGCGCCGAGCAACTCGTGGGCTATCCCGGTTCTGCTGGCTGCCTTGGTGGCCGGCGATGAGGACGGTTTGCGGCGGCGGCTGGCGTGGGCCGCCGGCCGCGGGGTGGATGGAGAACGGGCGCGGCGCCTGGCAGACCTCGGCCTGGCCGCCCAACTGCCGGCAGTAGCCGACGCTTTCCTGGCCCATGCCGGCGACGCGTCAGGCGTGGCCCGCACCCAGGCCCGCCGGCGGTGGTTCGAGGGTGCCGTAAGCGCCGCCGTCGCCGTCCTCGACGCGGAGAAGCGAGGTAACCGGGGAAACCGGGGGCAGCGGTCGCGGCTGGCAGCCGAGCTGCGCGTCCTCATCGGCGCCGCATCGCCCGTGCTGGAGCGCAGGAGCTACCAGGCGTTGCCGGGCCGGGTCTTGCACCTGCTCACCAATTCGTTGCCGCACACCGCAAGCGGTTATGCGCAGCGGACCCATTCCATCCTGACCGCCCAGCAGGCAGCCGGCTGGGACGTCCTGGCCGTAACCCGGCTCGGCTATCCAGTCCAAGTGGGCAAGATCTTTGCGAAGTCTGAGGATGTGGTGGACGGGGTTCGTTACCGTCGGCTCCTTCCGGCCAAGCTCGCCTCTACCCTCGACGCGCGGCTGCAGCAGCAGGCCGAAGAACTTCTGGCGATCGTGCTGGAATTCCGGCCCAGCGTGCTGCACACCACAACGCACTACGTCAACGGACTGGTGGTCAGGGCAGTGGCGGAAGCTGTTGGCATTCCCTGGGTGTACGAGGTACGCGGGCAATTGGCAGACACCTGGGCTTCTACCCGGGGTGCCGATGCGAAGAGCAGCGAGTACTACCGACTATTCCAGCAACGCGAAGCCGAGGTCATGCGTGACGCGGACCTGGTGGTCACCCTGGGGACTGCGATGCGCACGAACATCGTCGCTGCCGCCATCCCGGAAAACAAGGTGCTGGTCGCTCCCAACGCCGTGGGCGGCGCCTTCCTCGAGGAACCGATGGAGCCGGCCGCGGCCCGCCGTGAGCTTGGCCTCAGTGGGGCCGGCCCGTACATCGGTACGGTCAGCAGTTTGGTAGCCTATGAGGGCCTCGACTGTCTGATCGAGGCGTTTGAGTTGCTGGCGCCCCGCTTCCCGACGCTCACCATGCTGATCGTAGGCGACGGCGTTTCCCGCCCCGCCCTCGAAGATCAAGCCCGCCGGTCCGGTTACGCTGATCGGATCATCTTCACCGGGCGAGTTCCACGGGAACAAGCCGCACGCTACCACCAAGCCTTGGACGTCTTTGTGGTGCCGCGGAAGGACTTGGACGTGACTCGTTCAGTGACGCCGCTCAAACCGGTGGAGGCTCTTGCCAGCGCGCGGCCGGTAGTGGCAAGCAGGCTGCCAGCTTTGAAGGAGATTGTCACTGACGGCATCAACGGGTTGCTGGCTCCGGCGGACGATCCGGCAATGGTCGCCAAGGCTATCGGCCAACTCTTGTCCAACCCCGGGCTGGCGCAGGAGATGGGAAGGGCCGGGAGGGGCCGGGTATTACAAGAACGAACATGGGCCGCCAACACGGCGGCCTGGGCAGCACGCTTGGAAAAGCTGGGAGTAAGAATCTGATGAGCATCAAGGAACGAGCCGAGGCCCACGCTGTCTCGGTACCTGTGAACCTCACCCGGCTCAATAAGGTGGGTCAGCGTCCCGACTTGCTCGACTACCTGGTTCAACTCTGGGACCGTCGCAGCTTCATCTACTTTGACGCTAGGTCTCGTGTTCAAAGCGGCCATGACAACACCAACCTTGGCATCGCATGGCTGGTACTGACCCCGGTGTTGAACGGCTTGAGTTTCTACCTCATTTTTGGGCTGCTCCTGAACACCAGTAAGGGCATCGAGAACTTCATCGGATACCTGATCATCGGAGTGTTCACATTCCAGATGACTACGCGGTCCGTCGTCGGTGGGGCAAAATCCCTCTCCAGCAACACGTCCATGATCAGGGCGTTCCAGTTTCCCCGCGCGGCGCTCCCTATTTCCGTCAATGTGCGGGAACTGTTGTCCAACATCCCGGTGACCATCGTGATGTTGCTTCTGATCATCTTCACGGCCCCCGCCGAGGTAATCTCGTGGAAATGGTTGCTCATCATCCCGGCGATCCTGCTGCAGTTCCTGTTCAATCTCGGCATCGGGATGGTGCTGGCGCCGTTAATTCTCAGGATTCCGGACGTTGGCATGCTGCTCTCATTCGTCACGCGCCTGTGGATGTATGCCTCCGCTGTGTTCTTCTCGGAGCACCGCTTCGACAACTAT
This sequence comes from Arthrobacter sp. JB02-1C, assembly GCF_057748045.1. Taxonomy (NCBI): domain Bacteria; kingdom Bacillati; phylum Actinomycetota; class Actinomycetes; order Micrococcales; family Micrococcaceae; genus Arthrobacter; species Arthrobacter sp. JB02-1C. The sequence goes on along the minus strand of NZ_CM173235.1, from coordinate 3,474,457 downwards.
CCGGTGCTCCGCTCGATTATGGATTTCAATCCGGTATTCCTGGTCATCAAAATCATTCGAGATTCGGTCCTTTATGACACCACACCTTCGTTCCGTAGCTGGGCCGTGCTGTCCATTTGGGCCCTGGCCTCGGTCGCGGCGGGACTCGTCATCTTCTGGCGTGGGGAGGAACGGTATGGACGTGTCTGAGGTTTATCGGGTGTCAGAAGCAGCCTTGTCCGATCCCACCGTTGTTGTGGACGACATTTCGGTGGTCTACCGCACCAAAAACCACGCTGGCGGCAGGACTAATGCCCCGACGTCGGCCCTCAAGGCGTGGCGGGCGTCGCGCCGGGGCGACAGCGCCGTGCGCACCACGGCGCTGAATAAGGTGTCCTTCGTAGCCAATCAGGGCGACTCCATCGGCGTCATCGGCCGCAACGGCTCTGGTAAGAGCACGCTAATGAAGGTGCTCGCCGGTTTGATCATCCCGGACCAAGGCAGCGTCTATGCCGCGAGCAACCCGATTCTGCTCGGTGTCAACGCTGCCCTGATCTCATCGATGTCGGGCGCCCAGAACATCCGTCTAGGCTGCCTGGCAATGGGCATGAGCCACGCGGAGGTGGACGCAAAGTTTGATGACATCGTGGAGATGTCGGGCCTGGAACACGAGATATACCACCCGATGAAGTCGTATTCCTCCGGAATGGCGGCACGCTTGCGCTTTGCGATCGCAGCTGCCGTGGACCCCGAGATCCTCCTGATTGATGAGGCCCTTAACACGGGAGATGCCCAGTTCAAGGACCGCTCCAAGAAGCGGATGGAGCAGGTCACCGAGCAAGCCGGTACGGTCTTTGTGGTCAGCCACAGCCTCGGGACGATTACTGACATGTGCAACCGCGCCATCTGGATCGACAAGGGCGACTTCATCATGGACGGCACCCCTGCAGACGTAGCCAAGGAGTACAAAAACTTCATCTGGCGTATCAACGAGGGCAACGCGGATTATGGCCGCAAGATCCGCGCTGAGCTGATGGCCAGCCTTCCGGAGATGCGGACTACGTTGCTGCCTAACGGTTGGAAGCGGTCCCGGTAGCAGATGGGATTACGAGATAAGGCAGCTTACTGGCGCCGGGCACTGTGGCACGTTCGCCAGGGTGGCATGAAGCAGGTTAGAAGCTACCTGAGCCGCAGCACCACCGAGCGCGACGAGGCCAGCCTGTCCGGCGTCCGTGGAGCGGAAGGCGCGTGGCGAGGGCTCGGCCGCGGTCGCCACCTGATCTTCCGGGAAGCCGCAGTAGACATTGCGCAGCCACGCATTCCGCAGCTGCGCGTCGGCATCATCATGGACGATTTTTCCGCGGCGGCCTTTGCCGCCGAATGGACTGTTGTGGTTCTCAACCCTGACAGCTGGTACCGGCAACTGCGGGAAGAGCCCTTGGACTTCGTGGTTGTCGAGTCCGCCTGGGCCGGCAACGGGGGCCGCTGGCGCGGGAAAATTACCGGGCCCGCGGGGCCATCGGCAGCCTTCCGCGAGCTGATCGAGGGCTGCCGCGCCGCCGGAATCCCCGCGGTCTTTTGGAACAAAGAGGACCCGCCGCATTACGAGGACTTTCTCCCCGCCGCGCGGCTGTTCGACCACGTCTTCACCACTGACGCCAACATGCTGCCGCGCTACCACGCGGATCTCGGCCACAGCAGGGTTTCCGTGCTGCCTTTCGCGGCCCAGCCCCGCATCCACAACCCGGCCAGACCGCGGCACGGCTGGCACGCGCGTGACATCGCATTCGCCGGCATGTACTTTGCCCACAAGTACGAGGACCGCCGCCGTCAAATGGAGTACCTGCTGGGCGCTGCAGTCGACGCCACCGCGGGGAAGCGCCCCGGCTTCGAAATTTTCTCCCGACAGCTGGGCAAGCAGCCTCAGTACCAGTTCCCGGACGGCCTCAAAAAGCACGTGGTGGGCTCGTTGTCCTACAAACAGATGCTGACCGCCTACAAAGCCTACAAAGTGTTTTTGAACGTCAATTCCGTGACCGACTCGCCGTCCATGTGCGCCCGGCGGATTTTTGAGATCACGGCGGCCGGTACCTGCGTGGTTTCAACGCCCAGCGCCGCCATCGAGGCCTTTTTTCCCGATGGTGAGATCCCCACCGCGGACACCCGCATGGAGGCGGCAAGCCTGTTGAGGGCCCTGACCGCCAACCCGGACTACGCCCAACGCCTCGTCCACCGGGCTCAACGCAAGATCTGGGCGGAGCACACTTACAGCCACCGGGCACGGTCCATAGTCGAAGTGGCCCAGCCGGCACTCGCGGTGAAGCCACGCCGGGCCCAGGTTTCGGTGCTGGTGTCCAGCTTCCGCCCGCAGCAAGTCGACCACGTCCTGGCCGGCGTTGCCGCCCAACAGGGCGTGGACGTCCAGCTGGTGTTTCTTGCCCACGGTTTTGGGCTGGACGACAGAACATTCCGGCAACGGTGCCACGACGCCGGGATTGCCGACGTCGTTCTCCTCCAGGAACCGCAGGGGACACCGTTGGGGGAGTGCCTGAACCGCCTCGTGGCGCGAGCCGACGGCGAGTTCGCCACCAAGTGGGATGACGATGATATGTACAGTCCGCTGTACTTGGGAGACCAAGTGCACGCCATGATGTATTCGGAGGCCGTGGTGGTCGGAAAGCGGGCCCATTACATGCACCTGGCCGGACCGGACGCGACCATTCTTCGCAACCCGCAGCTCGAGCACCGTTACGTTGATGCCGTCGCCGGGCCTACCATCTTCGCCGAAACCACAACGTTCCGCGGCATTCCTTTTCAGCCGCTGGCGCGCGGCGAAGACTCGAGGTTCTTAGCGGCCGTTAGAGAGTCTGGTGGCCGCATCTACTCGGCTGACCGCTTCAATTACTGCCAGATGCGCGACGCGGATGCTGCTTCGCACACCTGGTCCATAACAAATGAAGAGCTCATGGCTTCTTCGAAGATCCAGTTCTTCGGTTCGCCCGAAGACCACATTTTAGTTTAGGGGGAGACATGGACGAGACGGCTTTCGACGTTGCGGTCATCGGACTCGGATACATCGGTTTGCCGACGGCGGCCAGCTTCGCCGCGAAAGGCAAGCGCGTTGCCGGGGTCGACGTGAAGCAGTCTACTGTTGACGCTGTAAACCGGGGTGAGGTTCCGTTTGTGGAACCCGATATGGGTGTGGTGGTCTCCGGGGCCGTAAGTTTGGGCAATCTGGTGGCGATGACCACGGTGCCGACGGCTGACGCCTACATCATCGCTGTGCCCACGCCGCTGGCCGAGGGCAAAGGTGCAGACCTCTCGTTCCTGCGCAGCGCGGCGGAGGCCGTCGCGCCCATGCTTCGGGGCGGTGAATTGGTGGTCCTGGAATCCACCTCGCCGCCTGGGACCACGGCACGCCTTGGCGCCTTCCTGATGGGCCTCAGGCCGGACCTGACTCTCCATGCTGCCCCCGGACGCGGCCAAGTGCACGTGGTGCACTCTCCCGAGCGCGTCCTTCCCGGCCGGATCATGATCGAAATGCTCACCAACGACCGTGTGATTGGCGGCCTTACGGAGGAGGGCGCCCAGTTGGCCAAAGGGCTGTACGAGGTGATCTGCCAAGGCGAAATCCTGCTGACGGACGCGACCACGGCGGAGATGACCAAGCTGGTGGAAAACACCTTCCGCGACGTCAATATTGCATTTGCCAATGAACTCTCGCTGATCTGCGACAACCTCGGCATCGACGTGTGGAAGCTGATCGAGTTGGCGAACCACCACCCCCGCGTCAACGTCCTCCGTCCCGGACCGGGTGTCGGCGGCCACTGCATTGCAGTGGACCCCTGGTTCATTGTGGACGCGGCGCCGGAACACTCCGCCCTGATCCGCACCGCCCGAGAAGTCAACGATTCCAAGCCACATCACGTGGTCCGTCAGGCGGTGAAGGCACTCGCTGACCAGCCGGGCGCCACTGTGGCGGTCCTGGGCCTCGCCTTTAAAGCCAACATCGACGACGTACGTGAATCGCCCGCGGTGACGATCGTGCAGGAACTGGCACGGCAGCTGCCGGACAGCGCGATTCTGGTGGTGGACCCGAACGTCGAGAAGATCCCCGCGACCTTGGCAGACTCGGGACTTGCCCGGCTCCATGGCATGGAAGAGGCCGTAGCCGCGGCAGACCTCGTCATGCTCTTGGTGGACCACGATGAATTCCTGACCCTCGATCCGCAATCCCTCGAGGGCAAGCACGTCATCGACACCAAGGGCGTCTGGACCCGCCAGCTCCCTGCGGACGCCAGCCTGCTGCACCCCGTGGGGGCCGGCGTCGGTGGGTGAGGACAGCCGCACCCTGCCGGGGGCCATAGAAGCGGAACTTCGATCGGCCGGCCTCACCCTGAAAAGCCTGCACAGGCCGCGGCGGAAGACCCCCTTGGTCCGGATTTTGATTCGGACCGAGAAGGCCTCGGATCTGGAGGTTGCCGCGACCGTTGGGTCCTTGTTCGGCTCGGCCGGCCAAGACTTTGCCGTCGAGATCTTGGCGGAGGCCGGCAGCCGGCCCAGGCTACAGGAGTGGCTCGCCACCGACGAGCGTTTTTCCTTCGCTGGAAAGAACACCCAGCAGATTGGCGACGCCGTTTTCACCTTGGTGCTGAGCGCGGGAACGGCTCTAGGGCAGCACTCGCTCGAGGCGATGATCGACAGCCTGCAACAGACGCAGGCACTGGTTCTGCGGGCGCTGGTCGATGGCCAGCCCGGCGCGATTGAGCTGTGGCCGACGGCCACCCTAAGAGAGCTCTCCGAAACCGGGGATCCGGAACGGGCCGCACGCAGCGCGGGCGGCGAACGGTGGGTTTCGGGCAACGCCCTCGGCCTGCATCACTTTCGGCGCCCGAAGCCGAAGCTGCACCTGCGCAAGGGCGCCGCGGCCGCCCTTGACCTCAACATCGTGGTCAGGGATCTGTCAGACAGGGCGACCCGCGTGGACTATGAGCAGCGCATCCGGCACCTCGAGTCACGGTTGAGGAAATCCGAAGTTGAGCGCCGCCGGCTGGAAATGGGACTCGCCCCCAACCGCGGGCTGTCCCGCGCCAGGGCGATTGCCCGCAAGGGCCCCGCCTACATCCTGGTCCGGCTCAAGGCCCGCGCCGGCCGGAGCAGGAGCTAGCGGCATGCATCTTAAGAGCGTGGCCGTGGGCGCCGCGGCGAACCGCATAGCCCAGCTGGCCTTGGATCTGGGACTGGACTACGCCCGCACCGACTGGGAGCACCGCGATCCTTCCCGCGGTGCGGACTGGGATCACGGCGTTCCGGCGGAACAGTTGTGGTGGGGCAACTACGTGGTAAAGGCAGAATCGCTGGCCGAGGCCCGGGCCCTGCTTCCGCTGCTTCGCAGCGAAGGACGGGCGGAACGTGTTGTGCTCGTCATCCGCGGGTTCCTTCCACGGGCGGATCTTCCGGTGTGGACGCCGCGTGCTCTGCAGGTCAAGGCGCTCGATGCGGCATTGACAGCCCCGGGCGTTGGCTTCGCGGTGGAAGTGACCGGAGGCAAGTGGGTGAACGTGCACGCTGCGGCTGTCGCTGCCTTGGCGTGCGCCGCGCCTGCTGCGCGCCCGCCCGTGCTCGGAGGCTTGCGGGTCGGTTTCACCGACGCTGCGGACAGCTGCTGGTTGGCGGGGGACGCTCTGGGCAGTTTCATGACGGTGCAGCTCCTGCACCCGGAGCCGGACGACATCTACCCGGTGGATGTGCTGATCGGACGCCGTGAGCTCGCCGTGGAGCTCGGCGAACAGGCATCGGTCAACCCGGCCCGGGCGACGCCGCCTGTCTGGACATCTCGGGGAACAGTGCTGCCTCCTGTTGACACCACCGTCATCTCGCCCATGGGTTTTCTCCCGTACCCGGCCAAACAGGTGTGGACGCTCGAGCCAGCCGAGCTCGGCACCGGCGGCCTCCTGCACGAAGCGGACCTCGCGGCGCTCCGTGAACACAGCTACCTCGAGGTGGACGGCGCACGATTTGAGGGTTTGCACTGGGACTTGGCGCGCCGCCTCAGCCAACTGGCCGTTGCCGGGGTCCCGCTCCTGGTGCGGGCTTTGCCCACCGAGGCGCGCTCCCTGCTCGGTGATGAGCTCCTGCAACAGATTGATTCGTTCGACGCCGGTGACCCTCCGGTGCTGCGGGAAGCAAAGTCGATCGGGATGCGGCGGACGGCTCTGGATCTTTACAGCCCCAGGCCCCGGTGGAACAAACTACTGGGCGGGCTGGGGAAACCGCTGCTCCCGCTATCCTCAGTGAGTGTGGTCTTAGCGACCCGCCGGCCCGAGAAGCTGGCCTTCGCGCTGCACCAGCTCTCGCGCCAAAGCTGGCCAGCACTTGAAGTGGTGGTGGTGCTGCACGGTTTTGACGCCGACCTGCCCGAGGTCCGGCGCGCCGTTGAGTCCTACGCCGGCGAATTGCAGGTCCTCTCGGTGCCTGCTGACATGGTTTTCGGCGACGTGCTGAACGCTGGCATCCGAGCCACCAGCGGGGATCTTGTCTGCAAGATGGACGACGATGACTGGTACGGCCCGCACCACCTGCGCGACCTGGTCCATGCCAAGGACTTCAGCGGCGCCACCCTAGTGGGGGCACAAGTTGAATTCGTGTATCTAGAGACCCTGGATATCACCACCCGCAGGCCGCCGCTCGGCGAACAGTACTCGGACCACGTGGCAGGTGGCACCATGATGCTCGGCCGGGACGAGCTTCGTCAGCTCGGCGGATGGCGTCCGGTCCACCGCGCCGTGGACCGCTGCCTCCTGCAGGCAGTCCAGGCCGCGGGCGGATTGATTTACCGGTCGCACGGCCAAAACTACATGATGCAGCGCCACACTGGGACCGATTCGCACGGCGGCCATACCTGGAACCCGGAGGACAGCATCTTCCTGCAAAGCGTGGCCGAGCAATGGGACGGCTTCCAGCCACCCCCGCAACTCAATGCGACCACGGACGCTGGCGGCGCCCGCGGGGAGGCTTTCCGCAGCCACTTTTCGAGTGCCTTCGACAAGGAGGCACTGCCACGCCAATGAACAACTCGATCGCCCTAGGAATATCTTGCCCCTCACACGTCTAATCCGCAGGTTCCGGAGGCTCTCATTACAGAAAAAGGTGGCCGCTACTGCCTTTAGCGTGCTGTTTTTCGGAGTCCTTGCATCAGCCTACTTCCAAGCCGTTTACGTTTTTCTAGCGGCTCTGCTGCTGATGGTTGCCGCCGGGCTGGCGGGGCTGGCAAAGATTGACGCTGCTCTCATGCGAGCCCGTATCGGGGCCAAGGCGCTGGCGCCGTCCACTTTCTCCGCCTTGCAAGGGCCGGAATCGGGGGCGTTAGGGCCGGCCTACTGGTGGGGCACGAAAGGAAACATTCCGGCCGCAAGACTTGTCCAGCGGCTGACTCAATTCCGCTCGGTAGACGGCCGCGACATACTTACCCGCAATGCGACGTCAGGCCGCTGGGACTGGTATCAAATGGAACATGCTCTCGAGCTGGTGCGGATAGGCGGCGGTGCACAGGAACCGATCCTTCGAGTCTTTGACTCCACCATTCAAAACCGACTGCTCCTTCTGGCGGATACCTGCTACCGGCAGAATCTCCGCAAGCATGACATCCTCAACGCTGCGACGATCTATCAGTACGTCTACGGCAGGTTAGGTCCGAAGAGTTTCCAGAGCAAACGTCGCGGCGAGTATTTTCTGGATGCCTTGGCGCAGACGGGCCGCGGAGACCAAATGCTGAGGCTGCAGGGGCTATACGACAGCGAGGCCAGGAACCCCAACGATCTGCACCTGTACAGGGCCAACGCGAAGAACCCCTTCCGCTACCCGACCCGTTCTCAGGAAGAGTGGATGGATGAGATCAATGCCCTGTACCAGGCCGCTGGGCTGGCGCTCATTCGCCTCAATGACGGCGCGGAACCGGCTTTTCTTCGTCTAGCCACGGATGCCGTGCCCGCCGTGACCGACGGGCCTCTGGTCACAATCGTGATGCCGGTTTTCCGACCTGACGCATTTACGGACCTCGCTATTCAATCTGCGCTGGCTCAAAGCTACCGGAACATCGAAGTCATTATCGTCGACGACGGATCCGGGGACGCCTATGCGGGCCGGCTGGACAAGTGGGAAGTTGCGGATCCCCGCGTCAGGGTCGTGCGCAACGAGCGAAACTCCGGTGCCTATACGTCCCGCAATATCGGGTATTCGCTCGCGACCGGCCAGTTCATCACCATTTTCGATGGGGACGATTGGCAACACCCCCAGAAAGTCGAGATGCTGGTTGCTCTCGCGGGTCAGCAGGAAGACCACCGACTGGTTTCAGCCCCGTGGTCACGCGTCGGCGAAGATTTGATGTTCCACTACCGGGGCTGGAGAGGAGCATACGTGACCCCTGCTCACGTCTCCACCCTGTTTCCTGTGCAAATTATTAGGGAGCGCCTCGGCTACTGGGACACGGTCCGAAAGGCAGCTGACACCGAGTTCATCCTTAGATACCAGCTCTTGGTGAACGACAAGGAAGTGCTGGAAGTCACCCAGGCACCCTTGACGTTGTCGCTGGTGACTTCAACCAACCTGTCCATGGAGGACTTCAGGATGGGATACCGCTCGCCGGACCGTGTGGCCTACCGGGCCGCCTACGAACATTGGCACCGGCAGATCAAGGCCGGTCGCCACACCGGCCACCTGGATTTCCGTTTGGAAGGCTCCCGCGCCTTCCCGGCTCCCGCCAATTTTCTGCCCGCACGGTCCGAACCGCGCGAAATCGACGAGCTTTTCGTTGGAGATTTCGGTGCCGCCAAGGAGAACGATCCCACCATGTGGCGCGACATCGAGCAAGCCCGATCCGCGGGACGCCGCATCGGGCTGATGCATGTTCCGAGCATCCTCCGCTCCGTCTCGTTTCAGTCGTCCTTTGCTGACGAAGTCATGGACGAATTCGCAGCGGGAAGTCTCACACGGGTGGAGGTGACCGACGACGTCCGTTCGCGAATCGTCCGGGTGTACGATCCCACAAGTTTCCAGTTCACCCGCGCACTGCCGAGTGGGCACACCGCGGACACTATAATGGTTCGAGCTTCCGAGCCGCCCATCCACCCGCTAACTGGAGAACACGCATATGCCGTCACGACTGTCGCCCAACACCTTGGTGCGATTTTTGGCGGAGTGGTCCAGTGGGCGTCGGAGGACCCTGACGTGGCCGCCGTCCTGGAACGGACGCTCACCAGCCCGGCCGAGGCGCCGTCCGTTGACAATGAAGGGCTGGCGCTGGTGGCCGCTGCCGGGCGGGACTAGCCGGGAGGCTACGGGCCCAGAGCCGCGCGACGCCGATGCGACGACGTCTCTCCCCATCGACTGGAACCAAAATGTCGGGTGGGATCCAGACAACGGCGTAGCGAAGCTCGCCGTGGCGTCAGGTTCCTCCATCACCTCGCTCCCGGCACAGGACACGCACGTGGTCTTTGAGTCGGCTTCGCCCGATCGGTTGCCGCTACGGATGTTGTTCGAGCCGAATGACAGCGACACTCTGCTCATTTCCCTGCACGGTGCGATGGACCGCACTAGGTTTCGGGTGCCCCGGTTCGAGTGGCGCCGAACCCTTAACCGGCTGCACGCGGCTCGGCTCTATCTTTCCGATAGCACCCTTGAGATCAACGAATCTCTCGAAATCGGCTGGTACATCGGCCGGGAAGGTCAAGACCTCATTGCTGAGTATGCGTCCGTGGTGCGCCAGGTCGTTGCTGCCGGCGGGTACTCGAACGTCGTCTGCGTCGGGAGCAGTGCCGGAGGATTTGGCGCGCTGGCCCTGTCCCGGCTCATTCCCAACTCGGTCGCCGTCGTCTTCTCGCCCCAAACCACGATCAGTGGATACCACTTGAGCCAACGAAAGGCCTTAGCGGCCGCGGCATTTCCCGGGTACAAGTCGTATGAGCGTGTCGAGGCTGAGTTTGGAACGAGAGTCAACTTGCGCAAGCTCTACCAGGCACTCCGCCCGGTTAATTTCGTCCACTTCGTCCAAAACACGGGTGACCAATACCACTTCGAAGCCCACTACGTACCTTTTGCGCTAGCCAATGGTGCCGACCCGGATAAAGGCGGGTTCATCCGACGCCGGAAGATTAACTTCGTGGCCGAACGCTACGAGAACGAACATGCGCCCCCCTCGAGGGGTTATTTTGTCTCCCACATTCAACAGGCACACTGGAACGTTTACGGCCGGGAGCTCCCTCTGTTGCCGTCCGATCCGGTGCGCGAAGCAGAACTAGGACCCCGATGACGTTACTGCCCGAGCCTCCTCGACGCCCAGACCTGGACCGGCTGCTGTATAGGAACGGCTTCGTCGTGTCCGATTCCCCATTGACGGCCGGCGTGCTGGCTGGCTGGAGGTCTTCAGTACTGGGTGGCGTCATCCTCACGCTGCACCCTGAAACCAAGTGCGTTATTGCCGCGGCCCACGGAGGCCACATGGCTCTGGTGGGCCTGGCCTTCGACCCCGAAAGAGGAATCTACCAGGAGGACGAGGTCCTGGCGGAGCTCGTGGCCGCGTCCGCCAGCCAACACGAATTCTACGAAGCGCTCGACCGTCTGGCGGGACGATTTGCACTAATTGTGCACCGCCAGGGCAAAACCGAGATATACCAGGACGCAATCGGATCAAGGTCCGTCTTCTACTCCACCGCCGGCGCTGCCGTCGCCGCTTCACACGCGGAAATCGTGGCCCACCTCATAGGAACAAGCTTCGCCGACTATTTTGTACCCTTCATAACCTCCCGCAACTACCTGCAGCGGGACGTGAAGTATTTGCCGGGCGTGGCAACGCCGTACGACCACGTGGTGCAGCTGACACCGAACACCAAATTGATCATGCCGGAACAGACTGTGGAAAGGTTCTGGCCGCGCGAAGAGCGAGGGGGCGAGGCAACCAATGACCAGGCGGCGGCGGCCCTAGAGGCCCATCTGCACGGGCTTCGCTGGTATCTGGCCATCAATGCACGGCGCCCGGTGCTGGGCTTGACGGCCGGCACGGACAGCCGCGGCGTCTTCGCCGCTACCAAGGACAATAACCCGGTCATCTTCACCTACGTGCGCAGCGAATCGGCAAATATGACCGGTTCCGGGGACGCTCGGAAGGCGTCCGAGATCGCAGGGGCCTACGGACTGGAATCGCAGGTCTGGCCTATCCACAACCGCCTGACACTCAACCAAACGAATGACGCCCTGTCTGAGGCGTTCCGGCGCTCCACCGCCTACTACCGCGGGCCCGGCTCGCCGTGGCTCGGACGCCTTGCCCTGACCGGGGACAAGGTAAAAGGCGGCATCTTCATCCGTGGCTTCGGCGGTGAAATAATGCGCGGCTTCTACCAAAGCCAAGACAAGAGGATTAGCGAGGTCAACGTACAGCAGTTCTCCAACGCTTACGACGTGAACGCCGGTTCTCATATCACCCGAAACTTCTTCGCAGAGATGATGGAGCGGGTGTCGTTGACCTCCGAATCCGTCATGGGCTACGACCCAAATGACATTTTCTACTGGGAACACCGGATGGGGACGTGGGGGAGTGTGTCGATGTCGGAGGCTGACTTGGCAATGCCGTCGATGGTGGGATACAACTCCCGAAACCTCTACAAGACGTTTATGGCCCTGCCGCAGGACGCTAGGGCCAGCAGGGCGGCCTTCGAAGAGGCCACCCTGCGGCTGGCACCGGCCTTGAAGGCCCTCGAGTCTTAGGCCAAGGGTCTCGCCTCGCTTAGAGCGACGCGTAGAGCCGGCCGGTGCTCGTCAGGGTTCCGTCAGCGTTGTATAAGGCAGACGAGCCCATGACTGGGTCGCTGATGGACCGGGTCTTCCAGGCAAAGCGCTCAACAAATGGCATTTGCCGCATACCCGCTACACTGGCGCGCATAAAGTCATTGGTCTGCGACCTGCTGTAACGGCTGGGCCGGGTCGAGGATGCGTTCCAGTCGGCCACTGCATATTCAGTCACCCAAACAGGCTTGCCGTACTTTTCGTGCAAGGCGGATACCTTATCAAGGAAGTCCTGTACGTTTGGCCACGCGTAGCAATGCATGGTGACGAAGTCCACGCGGAGTCCGCGCTTGTTGGCTTTTGCCATAAACTCCTCGAGCCACAGGCTAGAGGGCTTCGCAGTAGCGGGTGAACCCAGCCTCAACCCGGTTGCTTGAAGCTTTGGCCAAAGGCTGATTGCTTGGTCCACCGTCATATTGGCTTGAGCGCTGACATCAGGCTCGTTGAAACCCAGGAGGTTCTTGGCTTTGGTCAGCGCTAGTTGGCTAGCCACGTAGTTAATGGCGCCTTGGTCCAGCGCCTTGGCGCTTCGAATCATTGGTACGAAGCCGGGCGTCGTTGTCACGGTGTATTTGGAGCCCCAAGAGTAGTACCAGCCGAGGTTCAGAGCCTTGATTTGTTGGAGTGCCAGCGCATCAGTACCGGCGTGGCTCACGCCCTTCAGTGCCTTGACTGCCGGTAACACTGACGGAGCCAGGGCCACGTTAGGCTGCGTACCGGAGGCGCCCGCGGGGCCAGCGTTGATTGCCAAGAGAGCACCGGGCGCCGCCATTGCAGCGAGGGGGATCGAGAGAAACTTGCGGCGTTCCATAACGACCTTTCAGGAATAGTTGGCAGCTGGTCAAGTTTGGCCCAGAAAGCGTCGGTAGATCTCCGGTGCTGCTTTACACGGAGACGGATAGGTCGTGTGACAAGTTAGCACGGCTGGATCAGGCCAACACATGATCCGGCGCAGGAATAGCGCAATTTTGATCTTGGCTCTTACCTACACGAACTAGATGCCATTGAATCAACGCTTGGCTGTCGGTTAGGGCGGAAACTGAGCCATTGGGAGGTTGCGCGTCTAGGCGTGGGTGGTGACACCGGAGGCTTCAAGAATTGCAATTGAAGAAACCAAGAATAAAGCCCCTTTGGGCAATCTAAAGAATGTGAGACAGGCTCAGTACGGTCAGCTGAGGAAACGCACAGAATTTCGGGTGATGCTCTCGGGTCCATCCGGCTTTGGTATCATAGCCGTGGTTCCCTCGCCCTTTGGCACCTCGCGCTTGTGGTCTTGCCCCCGTGTGGCACCTCCCGCCCGTGGTTCCTTTGCCGCTTATGGCTCCTCACGAGATCGCAGGTCTATGAAGTTCAAGATTGTCAATTACCAGGCCCACCGGATCAGCGGCTGGGTGTACGAGCCCGACGCCGGTCACGAAACGGCTGTGCTCGATATCGTGGTCAACGGGGAAACAGTCACTTCGCTTACTTGCAACATATTCCGAGATGAGCTCTCGGCTGAGGAGTTCAGCACCCGAAACGTGGGTTTCCTTGGCAGCTTGCCTCCCCAGTTTTGGACCGGGGATGAGCACGACGTGGCCCTCATTCACCGCGGCACGGGCGATATTCTTGGCCAGAAGGGTATCACTACCACTGATTTCCGGATCGCGGGCACGGAGGATCTTAGCGCCGGCTTCATGGTTACACCGCTTGGCCAAGTGGCCGGATGGGCCAGCGCCGAAAACCGGCCGGCATACGCGCGGGTGGCCGTGGACGGCCAGGTCATCGACCAAGGGAGAACCGGCCGACGAGTCCTTCCGTGGAAGCGTGAGGCGGTGAAGCTCAACGCCCCCATGGGCTACATGCACGGCACCCAGATTCCTTCGGATTTTTTCGACGGACAGGTCCACCGGGTCCAGGTGTTCGCCGGTGGCGAGCCGTCCGCGCCGGTGCTGGTGCTGGACGAAATGCTGGAGCTAGCGGCGGAGTACAGGGAGGCCGCCGGTCGCGAAGCGCAGCGGCTGCAACATGATGCACCCGATACCTCCTCCACGTGGCTCAAGCCTGCCCGGATTCGCTCCGAGATCCGCGTTGCTCACATGGCACTGACGGATAGCTATGCCTCGATCGCTTTGACGGGGGAGTCCCAGTACCGTCGGCTGGTCCTGCGTGTGGGCGAGGCCGAGCTGATCCTAACGGCACGGACTGGGCCACCTGAGAGCGACCCCGGGGCCGCGGGGACCCAGCGGTATGCCGGGGCAATCCCGCTCGAGGGCAGGTTCACCGACTCTATCGCCCTGCATACGCCGGGAGCCGAAGTCGGCGCCACCTATGATCTCCGTTTGGGAGACTTTACCGGTCGTCGGCCCGAGGGCTTGCCCGAGCTCATCGTGCAGGACAACGAAGGAGAGTTCCTGCTCTCCGAGACCGCCCTTGATGGGGGGGCTTTCACCGGGTGGGCTTTCCACACGGCGGGACTCGACTTTCCTGTGGAGCTGGTCCTCTGTGAGGTCACCGAGACAGGGCCAGCCGAGATCCGCCGGGCCCGCGCGACCCTTGAGAACAATCAAGCGAAACTGCTGCACGGCATCCCGCGCGCGGGATACTCTCTCGCTCTGCCTTCCTCTGTTCTAGTGCCCGGAAGCGCGCATTTGCGACTGCTCGCCGTCCACGCCCGGGGGGAGAGGGTGCTCTGGGAGGATCGGTCCTTCTGCGCCACCGACCAGTTCCTGCTCGCACAGGCACTCCAGGCCTCCTCGTCATCCCGCGCCCTGGACCTTCTGGGAAGCGCACGCCGGGCCGGACGTAAGAACTTCGTCGAGGCGTTCCTAGGGACGTATAAGCACTCCCGGGCTCAAATCAGCTTAGAGAAGTTGGAAGCTGCCATAGCCTCGCAGAAGCAGCGCGCGGGCGCGACGCTCGAACCAGCTCGCGGCGCAATCTGGTACTGGGTTCAGGAGTTGCGTGCGAATCCAGGTCGTCTCCAGTGGTTCACCACCAACGCGATTCGCAACCGCAACGGTGGCGCCCGCGACGTGCTGGCATATGCCGCGTCCAAGGGACGCTATGACTTTGGCCAGCTTCATGGGATTCTCGAGTCCTACCGGACAGAGCTCTTTCGAGAGTCCGCTGCCGAGATGTTGGTAGACGAGCATTGGAAATCCGGTGTGCTCGCCTTGGCCCGGTTTCTCTTCGCCGCGCCTCGGGACGAGACTGATAAGCTTGATGCGCTGACTCTGTACTCCATGCTCGAGGCGTGGAGGGGGCTGGAGGCCATCACCGCCGCCGACCGCGCCTTCTATGGGGACCTCCTTCGGTGGCGCGGGGAATTCGCAGAATCCGCCCGGGTGCTCATCGCGGAAGATCCTGATTCTGATCATGACTTCTCGCAGAACCTGCTGGCGCTCAACGCGATTAACCCGCACGTGACGGGCAACCCCAGCTACTCGGGAGCCTGGTTGGCAGGATTCAACGAGATGCTCGAAGGAGACGGCATCGCTCCGATCTCGATGCAGCGAGACCAGATCGGTTTCTACAACGTCACCACGGACCTGCCCCCAGCCCCGGAGGATCCGGGAGCCCCGCTGGTGACGGTGATCATGCCAATATACGAACCCAGCGCCGCCACCAACATGGCCGTGGATTCCCTGTTGCGGCAGACCTGGCGCAGGCTTGAGATCATCATGATCGACGACTGCTCACCTGAGCAGGACGCTGAGGGTCACCCGACGCCATTCAGGCAACAGCTACAGGAACTTGCGGCACGTGACCCTCGCATCCGTTTGGTGCTCAACGACGTAAACCGTGGCTCCTACTCTGTGCGCAACGATGCCCTCGACCTGGCCACAGGCGACCTGATCACCGTGGCGGATAAGGACGATTGGCACCACCCCCAGCAGATCGAGTTGCAGGTTCGCGACTTCATGGCGGGTCCTGAACGCATTGCGAATATGACCAACTGGGTACGCGTGGACGAGCAGCTGACCTTGATGCTGCGGTCCGCAACGGGACGGGTATTCTACCCCTCCATGGCTTCGTTGATGTTCCGACGTGATCCGGTGATGAAGGACCTCGGTTACTGGGACACGATCCGCAAATCTGGAGACTCAGAGTTCAAGAGCCGCATCGAGAATTACTACGGGATCACCGTGGAGCCGATCACTAGAGTACCCATGGCGTTCGCTCTCATGGATGGAGCAAACCTCACCCGTGATGACATGGGTGTCGGCTATCTCGCACCGGAACGCCGGGCGTACCTGCGTGGCTACAAGAGTTGGCATCGCGAAATTCGGGAATCGGGCGAATCCCCTTATATGCCTAAGACGTTGGAAGAACGTCGCTTTGTCGCTCCGGCCGCATACCTGCCAGGATCCCGGCCCGAAGGCCCAGCCCGGTATGACGTTGTCTTCGCTTCCGAGTTCGGCTTCCTCGCCGGAAACTCTACGTCACTCTTTAATGAGATCTCGGTCTGTCTAAACGCGGGCCTCCGGGTAGGTGTGATCCCGTTTCAGAACGGTCTGATCCCTTCGGCTTCCAAACGGCAGTTCAGCCGTAAAATTGATGACTTGGTACTTACTGGTCAGGTGGACCGGCTGTCTCTGGACACCGCAGCTGAGAGTGACCTTCTCGTCGTGCGGTGGCCCACAGCGGTGCAGGTTGTGCCGGATGTGAAAGCCGGATTGAAGACCAAGAAGGCTGTCATAGTCTCCAACCATCCGCCGTTCGAACCGAGCGGAGAGCGGCGCAGCTATGACATCGGCGTCGTCACCCGCAATATCGAGAGCCTCTTCGGCGTGCGGCCGCTCTGGGCCCCGCAGAGTGAGCAGATCGGGGCCATGATCGCACCACTAATGCCCGCGTCAGATCTGACAAGCTTCTCTTGGAAGGGCATCATCGAGCTCAAAGAGCAGGCGAGCCGAAACCGCTACCGGGCAGGGGGGCCAACCATTGGCCGGCACGCGCGCGACGACGCTGCAAAATGGCCCTCGGACCGAAAGGTTTTCAAGCACGTCTATCCGGCAGATGGCTCAACGCGAGTCTGCATTCTTGGCGGCACCAAGGTGCCTGTGCAGAAAGGCTTCCTCTCGCGGAACCCGCCCGCTTGGGAGATCTATGCCTTCAATGAGATCAGCGTGGAGGAGTACCTGTCGGAGAAGATCGACTTCTTCGTCTACTTTCACAGCGACGGTTGGCTCGAAGCCTTCGGTATGGCCATCCTTGAGGCCATGAGCTACGGAGTGGTCTGTGTTCTGCCACGCCATTTTGAACCCGTGTTCAAAGATGCGGCGGTATATGCAGAGCCCGACCAGGTCAGGAATGTCGTCAACGAGTTGTGGGATTCGCAGCGCTATGCACAACAGCAGCAGCGTGCAGTCCGTTTCATCGAGCAGGAATGTACTCCGGAGGCCTACTTGAGGCGCTTGTCCGGTCTAGGCGTGGAAGTTGAGCAGCATGAAGGCTAAGAAGACATCGATCAAGCATCTGGAGAGCGTTCCGCGCCATAACTGGGCGGGACCGGCAGACCTCGTCGTCCAGGGGCGGGGCCTCTACACCGAGCGTTTCGAGGGTGAGCAGTACGACTTCCTCTTCGCCCCCAAGCCCGAGACGGGGCGCCTGATCGTCTTTTTCTCGGGAGACGCGAGACGAAGCATGTTTGAGCCGCCAGTATTCCAGCGCTGGAGTTGGGCGAGTAAGTTCCCTGCCAGCTGCCTGTACTTTTCAGACCCGGCGCTCTACCACGACAGTAATCTCGGGCTCGCCTGGTATGCCGGGAACAGCCAGGGAGACTACCTGGAACACATCTCGCAGATCGTAAGGTCCGTGGCTGAGAAGGCGCGCATTGCTGAGGACCGGGTGTTCTCTTACGGATCCAGTGGCGGCGGATTCGCAGCTCTGCGATTCGCCCGGTACTACGAGGGAGTGCGAGTGATTGCGATTAACCCCCAGACTGACCTTCGGAAGTACCCCGTCAAGTGGACCAACCGCATGTCGCGGGCAGCCTACGGCGCTGCCAAGCTGGGCGCAGTCCCAGAGAAACATTGGTATAAGTTTTCGGCACTTGATTCCGAGGTGACGCGCAACGCTCGGAGCATATTCCTGGCACAGAACGAACAGGATACAGATCACTACGAGAATCACTTCCTGCCATTCAAAGAGTTCGTTGAGTCCGCAGGTCACGGGGATAAGCTCATAGGCCGTATCTTTTCGGATGCGTCAGGTCATGCTGGAGCAGAAAACCAAGAGACTTTCGACGAGATACTGACCCTCATCAATTAGCTCCGCGGTTCAAGTCTCCCAATCTCTGATCAACTGGCTCGAGACGTGCCCGAGTGTCTCAGTTACGAAGCGCGGACCAAGCTGGCCATGTCTTGGATTAGAGCGTTCTCAGCAAGCTGGAAGTTTTGGTGCTTCCGTCGGCCCCGATGCCAAAGTCTTCGCAGAAGCGCATGTTTCCTGGAATTAAAAAAAGCTTGGAACCTTGATTATGATGGCGCCGCGGAAACTGAAAGGAAAAATATGACCCTGGACCAGAACTTTGCAACTCAAAGGGGAGTCGTCCTCATTAACCTGACCGGCAAGCTTCGTGAAACTCGTTTCGATAGTGATTGGGGAGAGGCCGGTCTGCATTTACTGGTCGCGGATGACCTCCGCGTATTCAGTGATCTTCTCAAAGATCACCGAGATGTGCATGCGGTGGCGGTCATTGAACCCCTAGTTGATACTGTAGCCCACGCCATGTCTACTGGGGCCGTACCAGAGGTAGCTATTCGTGAGTGCGAAGTCCTGGTCGAGACCCTGGAACGTATGGGACGAGAGTTCGGTGAGCGCGTCTCAGTAGTGGAGCAGACTTCAGACCCGGAAATCCTGGCAGCCCATTTGCAGAAGCGGGCGGTTCCCAGCCTCGATCGAGCGGTGGCAGAACTGATCCTGTCAAACTACTCTTCCGGTCCTACAGCAAAGCGCGACAGCAATGCCACATTGGCTGCCAACTTCCTGGTTGACGAAGTTGCGGTGACCAATCGAATTGCCGCCACGGGTATGTCTTGGATACCCGGAAAGGAAGCAAGTCACCGCAGGGAAGCTTTCAAAATAATGCAGCAGCGCTTAGCGAAATCGCCTCTGACAACTGTGGTATCTACAGATTCAGCTGCGCAATCGGCGATGCACGCCGACCACGTGCCCGTCTCGGGGATGGCTCAGGACCTCATGAACGAAAACGTTGCTATGCTCCACCAGCTGCACGAAATACAAATCGAACTAAACAACTACATAGCTGCCAATCGTGCCCAAGAAGAAAAGCTGGTGGCATTCCGGCGAGGCCGACGTTACCGAAAAGCGAAAGTGGCTGAACTGGAGCTCGAAGTTCAAAAGATGTCAAGACACATTTCTGACCTTGACAGTCAGTTGAAGCAAGCACGCCCTAAAATTCGAACCGACCTGGAGTCGAGTGCTGCAGCGCAAACACCAGTAGGGGATTCCCCGAACAGGAGCCATAGTCTACGGGAAGCAACGACGGCTAATTGAAAGCATGGGGTGTCTTTTCCGAGTTCCGTGGTGCGATCGACAAAAAATTATGGGATCGTTTCGTCCGTGTCACTAGCTCTCGCGCCGACCCATTTTAATATACAAGTAGACCTGAAAACCAATACTTCTTTGAGAATGGTGACTTCCACGCGGTTACTCGGCGAAAAGCAAAATGAGGGAAAATATGACTGATCTGCTAGGGACGATCGCCGCAGGCATGAACAAGGTTGCCTCCGTCATTGAGTCGAATGCTGGATACGATGACATTCTGGGGAGCCGGCTTGATAAATTGGAGTATCTCACCATTGCCACGGACAGTTCGGGGGCGTTAGTCGATAAGCCCGCGATGGTAGAGCTGTTTGCCAAAAGCATCTATTCTCACCGTCCCAAGGTCTTTAAGGCTTCGAAAGCGCTTCTCAGCAGTCGTTTGCTTGCGTTCGCTTCGACGGCAAACAACCGCCGGGAAATTTTGCATTTCGAAGATTTGTTGGAAAGAAATGAGCTCCCTTTCAGGGTTCCAAATCTTTGCGATCTTGAGTACGTAAGGTCCGACGCGGAGCTCTTTGAAGTTCGTGGGGCGATTTGTCTCGCGTTCGACGAATTCATTTCATCCCGTACATGCATAACAAGAGGTCTCCTGCACCAACTGCTAAACTTCGGTCGCTTCTTTTTGGCCGCTTATGAAACTCTTAGAAAAAGCACTAGCGAAGGCTTCATAGTTGCGAATGACCACTCGCCGGCACCAGTGGCCTACGCGAAGGTGGCAAGCCACTTCAAAAAGAGGGTTATATACATTCAGCATGCCGAGGTAACTAAAAACTTTCCTGCCCTTGATTTTGATCTCTCAATATTGCGTAATCGTCTTTCCAAAGAAATCTACAGTAGTGTCGGCTCACCGAGTGGCAAGATCTTAATTAGTCCGCGATCTCAGTCATCTTTTGATCCAGCGGAAGTTGCCACGGTGCGAGCTTCTTTAATAGGTTCTGGCACGGTTCCTGCGTATATTTACCCCACAAGTGTAAGTAGTATCGATGAGATTTCGAAGCTCTATGAGTCGCTGGACGCAAATCCGCACGTCTCGCGAACTGCAGTAAAACTTCATCCGTCCGTCAACGATGAGGGCCTTTACTTGCAGAGGGGGATGCGGATCGAGAAGTTGACACCGACATTCGCTCATCTTGCAGTCTGTGGAAACTCCTCGGTCGTGATTGAGCTTCTGGCTTCAGGAAGCCTCGTATACCAGTGTTTTGATCTTGACCGTATTACTCCCGACTACTACGGGTTCGTGCAGCGAGGATTAGTTCAGAGTATTACGGGCGCGGAGATTTCATTAGCAGATTGGCGGCCAGGGAAGGATGCATCAGCAGTAGTGCCTGCGTTAGAGGACTATCTTCCGAACCCCAAGAGCGCCGAGAGCGTTATCGACAACCTCAGAAGCAAGCGACTCCTCCTTGAGAATACTACAAAAGGTCCAATTGAAGTTAGAGATGAGCATCGGATGAGGAACGAAGAGAGCTTTCTTCGCGACGTCTATTGCTATCCTCTATCACTCTTAGAGCTCAGCAAGAGCCGTGACAACCTGTATGGTGACGACTGGTGGATCATCGGAGTGCTGAATTCGGCCTTCGACCGCAGAGATGTGAACTTACCCGGTGCTTATGATCGAGTCAGTGTTGACTCAGCTGATTCGGTGGTTGAGTTTTGGCTGGTGGCGAAAGCAATCGAGTGGACGGGACGAACTCCAAGCCTTGCAGGTATGCGCCACCTGACCGAATTCGCTTTGTCGTATAACTCGAATATTAAAGCAAAAAAGTGGCTCGAATCGAAAATGTTGGACCTGCTGATGAGGTTTGCCAGTCCCGGTGAACTTATCGATTTTATGGGCCGGGCGAGCTATATAGCGACGAATCCGATTCGCGCGAACAAGAGTGTAGCCTTCTACAGGTACATGAACCAGCACCCTGAGTGGCACCAGCAACTCAGATCCCTGCACGATCCAGAATCCCATCTTGAGTCCAGTCTGGACAGGTTGAAAGTGTCTGTACAGGGCCTACGTCGTATTGGTGGAGAGCTTGAGTACGACGACTACCGGACGGTCGAGGAAGAATTCCTTCGGGCCCATCCTGTGATCTCCGTTGAGTATCAGGAATTGGTCCAATCGGTCTATGGGTCTGTAGGTCACCGTGCGGAATTTATGGATGTTGAGCGTGATTCCCAGCAGCGATCTGAAGTCCTCGCGCTTATTATCGAGAAATTAGCAAATAGAGAGGGCTTTTCTTTTGTTCGGCTGAGTGACGGTGAAGGAATAATATTTCGCGAGTTCTCCCCGTTCTTCACACTCCAGGACTCTCGGAATAGGCAAAGACACTGGTGGGGACAGGAGATTCCTAGCGGCACATTGAATCGAC
Source organism: Arthrobacter sp. JB02-1C (assembly GCF_057748045.1). NCBI lineage: Bacteria > Bacillati > Actinomycetota > Actinomycetes > Micrococcales > Micrococcaceae > Arthrobacter > Arthrobacter sp. JB02-1C. The sequence goes on along the minus strand of NZ_CM173235.1, from coordinate 3,452,732 downwards.
TCGTATCTGATCTCCAGGATAGTGTGCGCGAGGCCGATATGCTGGGGATTCCTAGCGTTTACCGATTTCTTCGCGATCATTCGCATCGCACGAAATCACTTTCACAGACTATTCAGGGCAGGGGGCTGATATCTGTCCTTCAGGGCATTCGGCACTTCGATGATGGCAAGAAGCTGTATACTGACGATAAAGCAAACATCGTACTATTTAATGATGTGGAGACGATTCGCCAGCTCTCCGCCTTGGCGAATCGTCTTATTGTTGTGTCCAGTGGTTCACGGGAATCCGTGTTTGAGGTATTTGGTGATTGCCCTGGAATGCTCCATATACCTGTGCCTACGCATAACAAGACTCGGTCGAATCCGAAGTACCAACATGGGGGCCGTCCATTGCCCTTCGTTTATCAGGAGATTGATGAGCAGCTCGCTAGCGTCGCGAGTGCTGGAGACCTGGTCTTGGTCGGTGCTGGCGTGGCGGGGAAGGTGTTTGTAAGAACTGCAAGACGAGAAGGTTGCGTCGGGCTTGACATAGGCAGCGCTATGGATCAGTTGCTTAAAGCCGGCATTCATTCGCTTTTTTAGATAAGAGGAGACTCAAGATGATACAAGGTTCCACAATGCTCGTTACCGGCGGCACGGGGTCTTTTGGTAATACGTTTATACCAATGACGCTAGATAAGTTTAATCCCCGGAGAATTGTTGTTTTTTCTAGGGATGAGATGAAGCAGTGGGAAATGGCAAAGCTGTTCAAGGATGATGACCGAGTGCGGTTCTTCCTTGGAGACGTTCGTGATAAGGATCGTATGTACCGGGCTCTGGACGGCGTCGACTACGTCGTACACGCCGCTGCGACGAAGATCGTTCCTACAGCCGAGTACAACCCCTTTGAATGTGTCAAAACGAATGTGATGGGTGCGATGAATTTGATCGACGCCTGCATCGATAAAGGGGTCAAGCGAGTCGTCGCGCTTTCGACCGACAAGGCTAGCAGCCCAGTGAATCTTTACGGAGCCACCAAGCTTACGTCTGACAAGCTTTTTGTCGCGGGAAATTCGTATGCCGGAGGCCACAACACGCGGTTTTCAGTAGTGCGGTATGGAAACGTCATGGGATCACGGGGGTCGGTGATCCCATTCTTCCTCTCCGAGCGTGACCGTGGCGTACTGCCAATAACGCATCCGGAGATGACCCGGTTCATGATCTCTCTAGAGCAGGGCGTGGAGCTGGTTTGGCACGCTTTGGCTGATATGGAGGGTGGTGAGATCTACGTCAAGAAAATCCCTTCCATGAGGGTGACAGACTTGGGCAGTGTGGTAGCTCCTGATGTTGAGCAAGAGATCGTTGGCATTCGACCCGGAGAGAAGCTTCATGAACAAATGATCGGCTCCGAGGATGCGGCATACACCTATGAGTACGATGAGCATTTTAAGGTCCTGCCGGCAATAAACAGCTGGGATAGGGACGCCAACCGGATCAAGGACGGCCGACTTGTCGCCCCGGACTTCACGTACGCCAGTGATAGCAACCCAGAGTGGATGTCAGCCGAAGCACTGCGCGATTGGATGGACTCCAACCGGGGCAAGATTGGAACCATCTGATGATTCCCTACGGGCGGCAGGACATCCGTGCCGAGGATGTTGCAGCAGTCGTCTCGGTGCTTAATTCAGACTTTCTTACCCAAGGCGCAGTGGTGCCGTCCTTCGAGAGAGCAGTGGCAGAAAGAGTCGGGGCGAAACACGGAGTCGCAGCGAACAGTGCGACATCCGCTCTCCACCTGGCGTGTCTCGCGCTGGGGCTCGGGGCCGGCGACACCCTATGGACAACTCCCAACACGTTTGTAGCGTCAGCGAATTGTGCTTTGTACTGCGGCGCCGATGTGGATTTCGTCGACATTGATCCGGTGACCTATAACATGTCTGTCGAAGCACTCGAGGAGAAACTTCGGAAGTCCTCAATCAGCGGGCGTCTTCCCAAGATTCTCGTTGTCGTGCATTTCGCGGGTCAGCCCTGTGACCTAGTAGCGATAAAGAGTCTGGCTGATGAATTTGGAGTGAAAATCCTCGAGGACGCGTCACACGCCATCGGAGCGCGGTATGGTGATGAATACATCGGGAGTGGGCAATACAGTGACATCACCGTCTTCAGTTTTCACCCGGTAAAGATAATCACGACAGCCGAGGGTGGTTTGGCAGTCACAAATAGTGCGTATCTCGCTGGCCGGATGAGACTGCTGGGAAGTCACGGGGTGACTCGAGACGAACGACTCATGGGGAATGATCCCGACGGTCCCTGGTATTATGAGCAAGTTGATCTTGGTTTCAACTATCGCATGACGGAGATCCAAGCTGCGTTGGGTGTATCCCAGCTGGCGCGTCTCGATGAATACGTTAGTAAGAGACATTCGCTCGCGGACCGATATGACGAGTTACTCGCTGCGTTGCCCGTTGTGACCCCACACAGGCGAGGCAACAGCTACTCTGCGCTTCACCTTTACCCGATACAAGTCGAATCGTCTGACCAGCGGCGTGTAGTTTTTGGACGTATGCGTGAGCTGGGAGTGGGAGTCAACGTGCACTATAAACCAGTGCATACACAGCCGTATTATCGCCAAAGGGGATTTAAGTGGGGGGATTTCCCCGAGTCTGAGGCGTACTATGGCCGAGCCATCTCGCTTCCGATGTTTCCGACTATGGGCGCCGGCACTGTAGCCGCTGTTGTCGATGCGCTGGAGAGCTCGTTGGGTCCTGCATGAAGCGATACCTGGTGGTCACTACTTACCCGGCTCATGGGTCGCGTAACATCGGAGACTACCTCATCACGCAGTCGCTGATCTCGATGATCGAAGCGACAGCCGGGCACGAGGCACATGTCGATGTTATCTGGCGTGCCGCACCTTGGGAGGAAGTGTCCGAGGTTGTTCTAGGAGCCGATCATGTCTTTTTCGCTTGTCTAGCTATCCGGCCGGAAATGGAGAGCGTTGTCTACCCATTTGCGAGGAAGGTTATGGAGAGTAGCGTAAGCTATTCTATTCACGCTGCCGGCACTGACTTACGTGTCAAGGATGATATTTCTATTCTTGAGATGATGGATGAGGCAAGCCTGACTTTTTTGAAAGATCTTGCCCTGCGTGCCAAAGTATTCACTACCCGCGGTGTCTTGACTCAGGCGTTTTGCCGTTTGTCCGGGATTACTGCTGCCCAGTTTTCGGGTGACGTAGCGTTCTATGCGCCCGAAATGTACGGTATCGAGTTCAAAGCCTTAACCTCCGTGAGAAATATAGTTGTATCTGACCCCCATCGTGCGACACAGTACATGGATTCTTTTGTCTGCTTGATAGCAGGGTTAAAGAAGCTCTTTCCGCAGGCGAGCGTGATGGTCGCGTTGCATGGCAGAAATCAGGAAGTGGAGGCTGCTTGCAGTGTGCTAGGCCTGGATATTACTTTGATTTACGAGAATCCTGCGACTGGGCTATCCATTTATGAGGGATGCGATTTGCACGTCGGGTATAGGGTTCATGGTCATGTCGCCGCTCTGAAACTACGGAAAGTCTCATATCTGCTGGAGCAAGATGGGCGTGGGGCTGACTACGGATTGACCCTGTCTCGAAAAATAAGCGTTCCGAACTATTTACAATTAGTTCGCGCGAACGACGATAAACGACTCCTGATGAGTCGCGCATCGGTGTCACCGCCTCAGCAGCTTCTGAGTATGGTAGAACAGGACTATATCGATAATTTCAAGCGCTTCGAGGGTTTCGATCAAGAGCTTGAAATGATTAGTAGACGTGCACTTGAGTCGGTAAGGGCTGCCATCGTAATCGAACCCCTCTTGCAGCCTTGACTTTTCCTCGGGCATCCTGGAGCCATCACCACCCTGCTCACCTCGAATTGGAGTCTGAATGAAGCGGATCACCAAAAGTTCTCGCTATAGCGCACCCAGCGGTGCTGCACTGGAGATCTCATGAGTACATGCGTAATTCCGGCTCGCGGGGGTAGCAAGAGGATTCCCCGGAAGAACATCCGTGAGTTCGCTGGAAAACCGTTGGTGTGCTGGTCAATTGAAGCTGCCCGCGACGCTGCGATCTTCGATCGCGTGGTCGTTTCGACGGATGATGCAGAAATTGCTGATATAGCGAGAGATGCCGGTGCCGAGGTTCCATTCGTGAGACCGCAGGAGTACTCAAACGACTTTGCCCCAACCATCCCAGTCGTCGCACATGCGATTGATGCGCTTGGCGTGAATACAGGTTTGGTCTGTTGCTTGTATGCGACAGCGGCGTTTGTGCAGGCTTCGGATCTCATTGCTGGCCGAGATTCCTTAGTGGCTTCTCCGGCGGCCGAATATTCCGTTGCGGTAACTACTTTCGACTTCCCCATTCAACGGGCGCTGAAGTTTCACGCGGACGGACGTCTGAGACTGTTTAGCCCTGAGTACGAGAATGCTCGCTCCCAGGATTTGGAGGAAGCATGGCATGACGCCGGCCAATTCTATTGGGGGCGTGCTAGGGCGTGGCGTGATGAGCTTCCTATCTTCGGCAGCGGCGCCGTCCCAGTGGCCCTACCGCGGCACCGAGTGCAAGATATCGATACGTTGGAGGATTGGGTGCGCGCGGAATGGATGTTCAAGGCATTTAGGAAGTGGAACGTGTGAGCATCCCTGGGACTGATGTGGGGAGTATTGGCGTATCCTTGCAGCATTTCACGGCAGTGTTCCGTGCCGACGCCTCGTCAGTCATCGGTTCAGGGCACGTTATGCGGTGTCTGACCCTCGCAGAGGAGTTGAGGATCCGAGGAGGCGATTGCTTGTTCGTGTGCCGGGCAAACGAGGGCGATCTACTCGGAGAGATACGACGCAGGGGATTTAGCGCCATACCGATGAGAATGGTGGGCACTGACATTGCGACGAAGTCAGGTTCCGCTTTAGACCACGCTGATTGGCTAGAGGGCGGATGGCACTTCGATGTGAACGAAACTTTGCAGGTCCTGGTCGACGTGACATTCGACTGGTTGGTCATAGACCACTACGGTATAGACCATCATTGGGAGTCGGAGTTCAAAGCGGCCCGTCCAGCGGTTAGGGTCGCGTGTATTGACGACCTTGCGGATCGAGTGCATGACTGTGACTTGTTGGTGGATCAGAATCTCGGCCGTGGGCCCCAGGACTACACCGCCCTCGTTCCCCCCGATTGTGCGATGCTTTTGGGGACGCAGTACGCGCTCCTACGGCCGGAGTTTAGGGCCTTGCGTGGGGAAAGCTTGGCCCGTAGGCGCGCCGACTGTATCCCTGAGCGCATATTCGTGAATCTCGGTGGCGTTGACATAGGGAATATGACAGCACGCGTGATCGAAGCGCTGGCCGGGCTGCCCGAGGCCAACAACATCAAGGTTGACATCGTTCTTGGTGGATCTGCCTTGCATTCGGATTCGGTTCTACGAACAGCGCGTATGCTCCAGTTGGACACCACGGTCTACGTCAACACGGCCAGAATGGCTGAGCTAATGGCGTTAGCGGACGTGGCCGTTGGAGCTGGAGGTGGTACAAGCTGGGAACGATGCTGTCTAGGAGTCCCGAGCATGGTGCTCGAACTCGCGCGTAATCAACGAGACGTGGTGTTAGCCCTTGCAAGGCAGGACGTCGCGTATATCCTCGATGCCAGCTCGTTGACTGCTTCTGTCCTGGAAGCATGGAAAAAACTCCAAGATCCGGAGCGATTGCTCCAAATGAGTATGAATGCCTCAAATTTAGTCACGGGCGATGGGGCCGTGCTGGTCACTGACGCACTCCTAGAAGGGGTAGAAATTGAATCAAGCTTCTAGTGTCTTACGGACCATGGTTTTGGACGATCTTGCGGTCGTTCTTAGGTGGCGTAATCACCCCGATATTCGGCGGCACATGTACACACAGCAGGAGATATCGCTATCCGAGCACAAGGCATGGTTCGAACGCGCGAAGGAGTCGCCTCGCGAGCATCTCCTAGTGTTGGAATCCGGGTTCGATAGGATAGGTTATGCGCGCATTCGTATTCAGGACGACCTTGCTAAGCGGGCCGAGTGGGGATTTTACCGTGCGCCTGAGGCCCCGCACGGTACAGGTTTTCAGCTATGTGTGCGGACGCTGGAGTATGCCTTTCAGGACCTCTCACTTCACAAAGTCTCTGGCGAAGTGTTGGCCAGCAACGCTCGCTCGTTAGCGCTTCACCGCCGACTCGGTTTCCGCGAAGAGGCACGTTTTCGTGATCAACAGTTCGATGGTGATCGGTACTGGGACTCATTTGGGTTCGGGCTACTTGAGTCCGAGTGGATGACCAATTTAGGAGCATAAGGATGTCCGGGTTAGAAGGAATGAGAATCAACGGGCGGGAGATTTCCGCGGAAAACCCGCCGTATATTATCGCGGAACTGTCCGCGAATCACAACGGGGATATTGCCAATGCGTTTCGAATCATCGCTGAGGCGAAGAAAGCGGGAGCGGATGCCGTTAAGCTGCAAACTTACCGTCCGGACACGATAACGCTAGACAGTGATGGCCAAGATTTTAAAATCTCGGGTGGTCTCTGGGATGGGCGAACTCTTTATGAGTTGTATGAAGAGGCCCACATGCCTTGGGAGTGGCACGGACCTTTGTTTAAGTATGCGCGTGATAAAGGGATAACTATTTTTAGTTCACCATTTGATCGCACCGCTGTAGACCTGCTCGAAGATCTGAACGCTCCAGCTTACAAGATTGCGTCATTTGAAGCTGTCGATCTTCCGCTCATTCGGTATGTCGCCCAAACTGGTAAGCCAATAATCATTTCCACAGGTATGGCTAATGCTGAAGAAATTCAGGAAGCTATCGATGCTGCGAGAGATGGTGGCTGCCGGTCACTCGCAATCTTGCACTGCGTGAGTGGCTACCCAGCACCTGCAGGAGATTACAATTTACGCACTCTTGCCGACATGGGGCGAAAGTTTGGGGTGGTCACAGGCCTCTCTGATCACACCACCGACAACGTGACCGCTGTCACGAGTGTTGCGATGGGCGCAAGTTTGATTGAGAAGCATGTGACTCTAGACCGCAATGGCGGAGGACCGGACGACAGCTTCTCCCTCGAGCCGCAAGAGCTAGCGGCTTTGTGCCGGGACACTCGTACTGCCTGGGAATCCCTCGGGGTTGTCGACTACGGGCGAAAGTCCAGTGAGTCAGGCAATGCACAATTCCGTCGGTCGTTGTATTTCGTGCAGGACATGGAAGAAGGCGCAGTTGTACGGCCGGAGCATGTAAGAAGCGTGCGTCCGGGGTACGGCCTGCCTCCCAAGTTCATTGATCAGATTATTGGTCAAACTCTGAGCCGACGCGTCAACAGAAATACTCCTGTTACTGAGGAGTCGTTCCAAGAGTTTCGCATTGGTGGAGATACCTAATACGCAGGGCAGTCTCTCGCCTATTCGGTAGGAGGGGGTGGCTGTCCGTGGGAATTCTTACAAGTGGGGCTTGGCCGGGCCACAAACGGGGCCTTCACAAATAAGCATCGATCCCGGGTCTGAGGATGACGGCGTCGCGTAGGTGGTGTGCGCTGGCGGCAGGGGGCGGCTGAAAGAGCTCGGGGTTTCTTTGAATTGGTCGCAATCAAACAACCAAGACCCAATAGAGAACCGGGAATGAACGAATCTATTGTTGGTCTATTAGATTCGGTAGGAGCGGTGGGAACGACTCCGCGAGGCGGCTCTTTACGGTTCGTGGGGAAATGGGGCCCTTTGCGTTTAGACATCATGTCTGGCTCCCATGTCCGCTGTGCACGCGTGCAGCTTTGCAGCTGCGCTTTATCGCTTGATCCACACCCCGTCTACCGATGAGTTGGCGAAGGACGGCATCCCGCTGGGTTCCAAAGGAGCCCGCCGCGATCTGTGTAAAGGGGCTCTCCGTGGTTCGTGGTGAAACGGATTCCGTGTCTTGAAAGCTGAAGGGCTCGTAGCCCTGCTGTGATGGATGTTCTCTACGCATTCATCAAGAGTCAGGAGCTACGAGCCTTGATCGAGCCTACTTCCCCGCGCCCCGATGCTGCCACCGCCCTTTTCAACCTGCCCGACTACCGCGTCACCGACACTGAGATCCTCACTTTCGGGCAGAGACGGGTCAGCGTCGAAGCCACTGCCGAGTCCGGGTGCCCCGCCTGTGGCGTGATCAGCACCCGCGTGCATTCCCGCCGACCACAACGTCTGCGCGACATCCCTGTCGCCGGCCCGGTCGAAGTGATCTGGGCCAAACGGAGATTCTTCTGCGATGAATACCTCTGCCCGCGCAGGACCTTCGCCGAGGAAACAGCCCAGGTCCCGCGCCGCGCCAGGTCCACCCGCAGGCTCCGCGACGCCCTCGTAGCCGCCGTCATCGGATCCGGACGGGCCGCCGCGGAAGCGGCCTCCTCGTTCGGTGTCTCATGGTGGCTGGTCCAGCGGGCTCTGGACTCCGCAGCACTGACACTGCCCGATGTTGATGCCCTGGCACCCCGGATGCTCGGCATCGATGAACACCGCTACCGTTCCGTGCGGTTCTTCCGCGACCCAGCCACCAAGGCCTGGAAACGCTACGAACCCTGGATGACCACCATCGTCGATCTGGACACCGGCCAGGTCCTCGGAATCGTGGATGGCCGCGACAGCGAAGGCGTCGGGGACTGGCTGTTCGCCCGCCCGCTCCAGTGGCGCCTGGGCGTGCAGGTCGTCGCGATTGACCCGTCAGCGGCGTTCCGCAAGGCCCTGAGAATGTGGCTGCCACGCACCGCGGTCTCGGTCGACGCGTTCCACCTGGTCAAGCTCGGCAACGAGATGCTCACCGAAGTCCGGCAGCGGCTCACCCAGCAGGTCCATGGCCGGCGGGGACGCTCGATCGACCCGGTCTGGGCCAACCGGCGCCTGTTGCTGCGGGCCGGGGACACACTCTCAGACCGGGCCCGCAACAGGCTCAGCACCGTGTTCGCCACCGACGATGACACCGGAAAATTGCATGCAGCCTGGCTGGTCAAAGAGCAGCTCCGGACGCTGCTCGCCACAGGATCCCTGGCCGACGCGGCTGCCGCGAAAAACCGCATGCAGGCCTTGGTAGAACAAGCTGCCCAGCCGGAAACGAACCGGCTCTGGCGCACGATCTGCCGGTGGTGGAAAGAGATCGAAGTCCTCATTGTCACCGGCGCGACAACGGCGAAAGTGGAAGCCAACAACACCGCGATCAAGCACATAAAAAGGACAGGCCGGGGATTCACCAACGCACGCAACTACAAAACGCGTATCCTGTTGCGCAGTGCCGCCAGAACAGCGGCATGAGCATTTGTCAATGGCCAGTAGTTTCTGCCCACGGGCGGCCAGTTGATGTGCCCGCTGGTGGCCAGTAGAACTGCCCGGTGATGGCCAACAGATCTGCCCACTGATTTGTTCGGCGGGGTTGGCCATCGTTTGGTTTGGTTAGTTCAGTCGGGTTACTCCTTTTCCTGCGAGGGCTTGGGTGAGGCGGACGGAATCGCCGCTGGTCTGGCAGACGTGGGCGTGGTGCAGCAGCCGGTCAACGGTGGCGGTGGCGAGCGTCTTGGGCATGAGCTCATCGAATCCGGCCGGGTGGAGGTTGGAGCTGATCGCGACTGACCGTTTTTCGTAGGCGGCGTCCACGACCCGGTAGAGGCCTTCGGCGGCGTCCGTGGCCACCGGCAGCAGGCCGATGTCATCGATGACCACGAGTTCGGCGCGCAGGATCCGGGCGACGGCGCGGGTGACGGTGTCGTCGGTGCGGTGCGCTCGGATCAGGACGCCGAGGTCCTCGAGCCGGAACCACGCCACGCGCATCCCGGCTTCCACGGCCTGTTGGCCGAGGGCTTCGAGGAAGAACGTCTTGCCGGTGCCGGAGGGTCCGCAGACGACCAGGTTCTCCCGCCGGCTGATCCATTCCAGGGTCCGCAGCGCCTGCTGGGTCGGGGCCGGGATGGAGGACACGGCCGGGTCCCAGGCATCGAAGGTTTTCCCGGTCGGGAAGCCCGCGGCCTTGCGGCGGGAGGCGAGCATGGACCGGGCCCGCCCGGCGGATTCCTCGGCGAAGAGGGCCTTGATGACCTCGACCGGTTCCCACCGCTGGGCGCGGGCTGTCGCGATCAGCTCCGGTGCCAGCGCCCGGGCGTGAGGCATCTTCAGGGACCGCATCAGGGCCTCCAGGTCCGGCGGCAGCGGCGGGGCCGCGGTGTTGGTCGTCGTGACGGGGCTCATCGGGGCTCCTCCGGGGTGGTGTTTGTGGCCGCGGTGTTCAGGGCGGGGTTGCCGATCGCGGCCCACGCGCCGGTTCCCTGGGTCAGGGAGGTGGCTTCGTTAGCGGCGTGGGTGGTGGTGCGGCGGATGTTGGCGTTCAGGATGGAGGCGAGGTCCGGGTGCGCGAAACGGCCATGCAGGGCCGCGTCGCCCAGTGCCCGGTCCACTGCCGCGGTGCCGGCGATTTTCGCCAGGGTCACTGCCTCGGCCATCTTCACGTTCATCCGTGTCGTCCCGGCCGCGGCGGCCTCGACCAGCCAGGTTCTGGCGCCGTCACCGATGGCCAGGAACGCGGCTTCGTCCGCGCTGCGGGCCCTGACCTCGTAGTCGCCGGGGATCCGGGTCCTGGTTCCGGGGAAATGCTCATCGTTGATGGCGGGGCTGCCGGGCCGTGCCCGGTCGTGGCGGGCGACTTCGACCGGGCCGGAGGCGCCGGGGTGGACGATGATGACCTGTTCGCCGGCCCGTCCCGTGGGTGCGCACGAACACCCGGGCCCCGAGCAGGTGCGCCGGGACGGAGTATTGGGCGTTCTCGAACGTGACCATCGGGGTGTTCTCCGGGACGGTGCGCGCCAGTCCGAACGCGACCGTGTGGGCGGTATCGGGGATCCGGTGCAGCCTGGGGGCTTCTTCGGCGAGCATGGACTCCGGTTTGCGCCGGGTCGCCCGGTGTTCACGGTTGTTGACCTCGTCCATGAACGCCGCGCAAGCAGCCTCGAGTTCCGCGAAGGAGGAATACTCGTCGCGGAGGTTGGTGTCTTTGGGCACGATGTCGGCCTTGGCGAGTTTCACGGACGCTTCGACCCCGCCTTTGGTGGCAGGGTCCGCCGGCTGGCAGGTCAGGACCGTGACACCGTAGTGCCGGGCGAAGTCCAGGGTCTGCTGGTTCCTGATCGGGACCCCGGCGACATGGGCGGTGGTGACGGTCTTCTCGTTGTCGGTGAGCACATACGTTGGTGCCCCGCCCAGGATGCGGAAGCACCGGTCCAAGGCAGCGAACACGCTCGGCGCGGTCCGGTCTTTGAGCGGGATCACGATCCGGAACCGGGAGAACGCCAGCCACGCCACAAACAGGATGGTCTTCACCCCGCCAATCCGGGGCCCGTCGCCGAAGTCGTACTGCAGCCACATCCCCGGCTCGGTGATCCAGGGCCGGTGGACCCGGGTATGGCCGAGCCGCCACGCCGCTTTGACCTGCGCGATCGCGCGGCGGGTGGAGCGTTCCGAACCCGTGTAGCCCAGGGCAACGAGCTTTTCGTGGGCTTTGTCCGCGCGGATCCGGCCCTTGGATCCTTCGATCCATTCCTCGATCTTGGGCAGAAACGCGTCCGTGACCCGGCCCCGGGCCGCGGGTTCCCCGATCGGCCGGCCAGCGTCCCTGGCAGCGACGTGTTTGGCAACGGTGTGGTGCGAGCAGCCCGTGAGCTCCGCGGTGGCGCGCAACGATCCGGTCAGATCGTAGGCAGCAAGAATTTCCATGATTTCTCCGTCAGACTTCATACAGGGCCTCTTCCTGGTTCGCTTTTGGTGCGCTTAGACACCGTCATCAAACCCCAGGGAGAGGCCCCCACCGCTTAAGACGCGGTCGGTTCAGTAAGGAAGTGGGCAGATCTCATGGCCACCGTCGGGCAGTTCTACTGGCCGTCAGTGGGCACTTTCGTGGCCGCCTATTACGAAAATTAAGATGATGCGGTCCGCATCGAAGAAGTGAGGGTGACCTCGTAGCCGAGTTCTCGGAGCTGCTTTAGTGCGCGAGCCTTCACTGCTCCCGGATTTGATCGAGCTTCGTAGTCGGCGCCCAGGTCCACATAACACTGGCCATTGCTGAGCATGTTCCAGATTGCGTTCAGAAGGGTATGTTCTATGGCGACGACAGCCTTGACCGGTCCCCGTCGTGCAGCGATTCGCCTGTACTTTACCGCCAGGTAGCTGCTCCGATGGTGAGAAGCAGCCAAAGCAGCGATGCCCAGTGCCGCCTTAAGATATTTGTTTCCTGGCAGTGTCTTGGACGACTTAATTCGACCGGCGGACTCGTGCGCGCTGGGACATACTCCTGCCCAGGACGCCAAGTGACCGGCATCGGAGAAGACAGCCATGTCGGCTCCGGTTTCGGCGATAATTACGTCAGCAACCAAAGTCGAGACGCCCGGGATCGTGACAAGGGCTTCACGCGCGGATTCAAAAGGCTTGATAGCCGACTCGATCCTTTCGGTGAGCGCATCAACTGTCCGCGTGTGAGTGTCGATCTCATCCAGATAGAGCTTTGCTAAGAACCCGTGATGTTCACTGAACCGTCCCGTGAGCGCTTCGACAAGTTCAGGGATCTTGGATCTCATCCGCCGCTGCGCAAATTGCGCGAGAATCAGAGGGTCCCGCTCGCCCCGAATCAATGCGTCCAGCATCGCCCGGGACGACACTCCAGTGAGGCTTGCGACTGTCCCGGAGAGCTTGATTCCAGAGCTTTCCAGCATCTTCTCGAGTCGTAGAACTTCGCGTGTTCGGTCGCCTACGGCTAGTGCCCGGGCTCGCGTAAGGTCCCGTAGCTCACGGATCGGTGGAGGGGGGACAAACGATGCCCGCAGCAGGCCATGGGCCGCGAGTTGGGCCAGCCAGGTCGCATCAGAGACGTCCGTTTTCCTGCCCGGGATGTTCCTGGCGTGCTTGGCATTGACCAGCATCACCGGCAGCGACTCCTCCATGAGATAGAAGAAGGGCTTCCAGTAATCGCTCGTTGCTTCCATCACGACAACCGTTGCCTGGGTTTCCGCGATGAACTGACTCAGTTTTAGAATCTCGTTCGTCGTCGAACCCCATGTCGTGACCGTCGAGGTGAACTGCCCCTGACGCTTGGCTGGCACACGGACACAAACCTTTGCGTCCCGTTTAGATATGTCGATGCCGACCGCACGTTCATGCACAACATCCACGATGCTCCTCCTTTGGCTCGAATCCAGAGCGTCCGCCAAGGGAAGGACAGGGATAAATCAGGAATCTATTACTCGTGCTCGAGGCAACATTCCACGGTTCCCGTGGAGGCCCTTCTCACCACGCTATGGGACGGGCAAAAGCACCAAGGCGGATCCGGCGATTACCGTGACGGACACTATCCATCATTCGCCTCCAGCCCAGACATAGCCACAAGCCAAGAGTGACCCGCGCGCAATTTTCGACGGGCACGGAGCGGCAGTGCCGCTCAGCCGCTATGGGCAGTTTTTCATGGCCGCTAACAAGCATTCATCTCAGCAGAACATTCACCACGAACCGTGAAGAGCCTGTAAAGGCCCTCAGTGAACGCGGCGCGCCGGTCGCGGGCATGGTCAGAGTCGATGTACGGCCCGAAGAAGCATCAGACCCCTGGGTTGCCTGTTCCGGCGAAGGGGGCCCAGGAACCGGCAGGGCGGGCAGGAGGGCTGTCCCACCTTCGCCGAGCGGGACAGCCGGTTCCTGATCATGCTCACTGTGCCCGAAGCAAGGAAGTCGACTGCATGGCTGATGTGCTCATCGAAGGAATCAACGATCTGCCGGTGCTGATTCGCGGCCCGTTGACTTGGTACCGGATCAGGGAGCGGAAATGGCCTGCCAGGCGCAAGAGAGCTTAGCCAGGAACTACCTCAACCCCCAATCGCGCCCGAAGCGTCGCACCGACGAGAACAACACGGGACTCGTCCTTGAGTATCCGCCAAAGGGCAAAGTCATTCCGTCCAAGGGAAATCCTGGGATCCCTGACACCCCGCGACGTATTGACCCGGCTAAACAACGATGACGTTGTTAAGACGGCCTGACACAGCGGGTTAACGATATCGAACGGCTTGTCCTGCGCAAGGCTGCGCGCGGAGGCTCCTACCGGCTTCGATCTCTCGTTGATATACGTCACTCAACTCTGCGGGGGGACGAGAAACCGAACTGAACGCTATATAGTGGACCCGTTTGGTTGCGCCATCTGCGCCCAAGATAACGAAATTTACTGCAGCGACTGGGGGACTAGTGACACTACGACTTACCGTGATTGGTACGGGATATTTGGGCGCGACGCATGCAGCAAGCATGGCTGAACTGGGATTCGAAGTCCTGGGCGTCGACGTCGACAAGGAAAAAATCGACAGCCTCAGCAGGGGAGAGCTGCCCATTCACGAGCCTGGCCTGCCCGAATTGCTGCGCAAGCACACCGCGTCGGGCCGCCTGCGCTTCACCACCTCATTCGAGGAGGCTGGCGCCTTCGGTGACGTGCACTTCATCGCGGTGGGTACGCCCCAGCGTGCCGGAGAACATGCGGCGGATATGACGTACGTAGACGCTTCAGTGGCAGCAATTGCCGCCGCAGCGACGAAGGACTGCCTCATCGTGGGTAAGTCCACTGTCCCTGTCGGTTCTGCACGTCGGCTGAGGGATCTTGTCGCCGAAGAATCGCGAGAGGGTGTCACGGTCGACTTCGCTTGGAACCCGGAGTTCCTGCGGGAGGGCTTCGCCGTGGAGGACACCCTGCGTCCAGACCGCCTGGTCGTGGGTTCTGAGTCGGCCGGCGCAGAAGCCATCCTGCGTGAGGTTTACGCCGACGCTATCAGCCGCAACACCCCGTTCATCTCAACGGACTTCGAGACGGCGGAACTCGTCAAGGTTGCGGCAAACGCCTTCCTCGCGACCAAGATCTCGTTCATCAACGCATTCTCCGAGGTCACCGAAACCGTGGGCGGCAATATCCGCACCCTGGCCGACGCCATTGGCCTCGACTCTCGGATCGGCCGCCGCTTCCTCAACGCCGGCATCGGCTTCGGCGGCGGCTGCCTGCCCAAGGACATCCGGGCTCTCCAAGCACGGGTTTCCGAACTCGGCTTGGACCGTACCATGCGCTTTCTGAACGAGGTCGACGAAGTGAACCTGCGCCGTCGAGACCGGGCAGTGCACGTTGCCGAGACACTCTTGGGCAGCGTTGAAGGCAAGCGCGTGGCCGTCCTGGGCGTTGCGTTCAAGCCAAACAGCGACGACGTCCGTGATTCGCCGGCACTTGACGTGGCGGCGAGGCTCTTCAACGCGGGAGCGAACGTGGCCGTGTACGACCCGGCGGCTAACGCCAACGCCGCCAAGCGGTTCCCCCGGCTGGACTACGTGGAGTCTCTAGCCGCCGCTGTCGATGATGCCGACTTGGTCATGCTTCTCACAGAATGGTCCGAGTTCGTTAAGGCCGATCCTGCTGAGATGGGTCAGGCTGTCGCGCACAAACGCATGTTTGACGGGCGCAATGTCCTAGAGCACGAGGCATGGACGTCAGCAGGGTGGGACGTTGTGGCACTGGGCCACAAGAGTGAACTGCTGGAGCTCGCCGCGATAGTTTAGCTGGTCGCTAGAGAGATCGATACAGCTGCCCGGTCGCGGTGAGCGAGCCGTCCTTCCTAAACAGGGCCGAGGCGCCCATCACGGGGTCTCCTTCAGCCCTGGTCTTCCAGGCAAAGCGCTCCACGAACGGCATGTGGCGCAGCCCGGCTACGGTCTCGGCCATAAAGGCCATGATTTCTCTTTCCGAGTACCGGCTGGGGGAGGCGACGGTGCCCGCCCAATCCGCAACCGCGTATTCCGTGATCCAGATGGGCTTGCCGTACCGGGCATGGAGCGTCTGCACGTTGTTAAGGAACGCCTGGGCGTTTGGCGAAGCGTAGGAATGCATCGTGACGAAATCGACTCTCAGATTCTTGGCTGAAGCTTGATCCATGAACTGCTTCAGCCAGTCGCCCAGGGCATGCACGGAAGCTGGCGAGCCCAACCGTAGCCCGGACGCCTGCAACTTGGGCCAGTCAGCAATCGCCGCACCTACGCTCATTGCTGCCTGACGGGGATGGTCCGGCTCGTTGAACCCGAGCAGCTCCTTCGCGCCGGTGCTACGAACTCGCGAAACGACGTCGCCCACGGCGTTGCCGTCGACTGCTCCCTGCCCCCAAATCATCGGAACAAACCCCGGGATTCGCCGGACACCAGGATAGGTAGAACCCCACGTATAGAACCAGTTCGCGTTTAGGGAGTCGAGTTGCGCCACGCCCTGCCTTTTACCCAAGTCCAAGCCGACGCCTTTCCGTGCGCCCGCCGGGATGAGAAGGTCCGGCACGAGTGCCGGACCAGGAAGATCCGCCGGGAATTGGGTTCCACGCCCCAGGTCCATCGTGGCGCCCGCCGGGGCCGGTGCCCAAGCAGCGGCAGCCACGCCGGCTGATGACGCAAGGGAGAGCCTCAAGAAATTTCTGCGGTCCATATTCACTTCAACTCACTTCGCTCCACTGCGGCCAAGTAAAGCGCTCCCGCCCCCGGCTGACACCTTATAGTCCCACGATTTGTTCGGTGTGGCAGCAGTCCATAAGCTAGAAATTTACCGGCACAGGCTAAGAGTCGGCTGACTTTTTGGTCATAGCCAACCGAGGCCAATGGGGGCAACACTTGAATAATTTTGGACCGGCAGGATTTGACCGTGCCGATGAAGAATCGCCATTCCTGGCCTTTGTAGCCGCGGAATACCAGCGGCGGGGCACGGCGCGCCGCAAGGAACTCGCGCAAAAAATCGTTTCACACCCTTTCGTCGAGGAGCTGGGCATGCGGGTGCCCAAGCGGATTGCTATCCTCGATGACCTGCAAAACCTGAGTAGCAAGGGTCTTCCCGACATGTTCGTCCTCAAGCTGGCCGACGGCTGGTCCTCTAGGGGTGTCATGATCCTCGAGCGGACCGGCCCAGGGCAGTATTTTGACCACATGAGCCTGCAGACCTTGGACGCTAAGTCGATCATACGCATGCAAAAGGCGTCCGCGGAGTCCTTTTCGCAAAAGAAGAGCCTCTGGATCGTGGAGGAGCTTGTGGTGCACACGCTGGGGGTGGGGGCCATCCCCTTCGACTACAAGTTTTACTGTTTCCACGGCGAAGTGGGGCTCGTCGTACAGATCGACCGCAACTCCGGCCCGGTACGGATCGTCCTCTTCGACGGCGCATTCCGCCCCTTACGACAGGGACGGGACTATCTCCTCAGCGATTCGGCAAAGCCGGGAGTTCCAATCGTCCCGCTCAACGCGCCTGAAATGCTTTGGTGGGCGCAGCGTCTATCGCGCGAAGCCGACTCCCCGTTCGTGAGTATCGACATGTTCGACAGCCCAACAGGGCCGGTTTTTGGTGAATTCACCTACTCGCCGGGAGGGACGCACCGACGGATGTTTAAGTTCTCCCACGAGATTTTGGACCGGTTCGACGAACTTTTCACCAACCCGGCGCCATCGCAAGGGCAACTGGCCAGCACCCCTTTGGAGCTGCGGAAGTCCCTGGCCCACCCCGACGCTCTGGCCTACCGGGCCTGGGCAGGCTACGCGTACGGGGGTGGTCCCAGGGGCGCCGAGCGACTGCACACGTATTACCGGCAGCTTGCCGCGGACTGCGGGCCCGCCCATCCGCTCCACGGCTGGTACCGCCTGCTGAGCGGAATCTGGGCCGCCGTCCGGGACCGGCTGCGCGTTGCCAACCGTAGGATGCTAATACCTGCTCCGCCGGCAGTCGCTTCCGCGCCCGCTGGCCTGCCGGGCATCAAGACGTAAGCTTTACGCCCCGCTGAACTCCGCGAGCCGGTTGCCAACACTCAGCAGCTCTTCGATGGCCGCCACGGTGCGTGCGGCAGCCTTGCCGTCGCCGTAGGGATTTACCGCGTTAGCCATGGCCGAGAAGTGGGCAGGATCCGTCAATAGCCTGGTCACCTCACAAACGATCCGCTCTTCGTCCGTGCCGATCAGCTTCACGGTGCCGGCCCGCAGGGCTTCCGGACGCTCGGTATTGTCCCGCATCACCAACACGGGCTTACCCAAGCTGGGGGCCTCTTCCTGTACTCCACCGGAATCGGTCACGACCAGATGGGCCAGTGCGAGCATACGGGTGAATTCGCCGTAGGGGAGCGGCTCGGTGACCAGAACGTTGGGTTTGCCCTGCAGCGCCGGCAGGACGGCTTCCCGGACCGCCGGGTTCTTGTGTACCGGCAGGACTATGACTAGTTCTGGCTCGGAATCCGCGATCCGGGCCAGAGCCCGGCCGACCCCGCGCATGGCGTCGCCCTGGTTCTCCCGCCGATGTGTGGTCACCAGCAGGATTTTCCGGCCGCTTGCCGCCAGGTCCTCAAGCTGGGGGTCGGAGAAGGGGATGTCCTTGCCAACAGTGGTCAACAAGGCGTCTATAACGGAGTTCCCCGTGACGGCGATGTCCGCGGCGTTCACGCCCTCGGCGAGCAGGTTAGCCTGACTGACCGACGTTGGCGCCAGATGCAGGCTCGCGATCTGGCTGGTGATCTTGCGGTTGGCTTCTTCGGGGAACGGGGAGAAGAGGTCTCCGCTTCGGAGCCCTGCTTCCACATGGACCACGGGAATGCCGTGGTAGAACGCAGCGATGGCGGCCGCCGTCGACGTCGTGGTGTCGCCTTGGACGATCACGGCGTCCGGCTTGTCCTTCGCGAAGACTACTTCCAGGCCCTCGATGGTGCGGGTCATGATCGCGGACAGCGACTGGCGCGGCTGCAGGATTTCGAGGTCGTAGTCGGGGACGATGTCGAAAAGCTCGTTGACCTGGTCAAGCATTTCCCGATGCTGGCCGGTAACGGTGACCACGCAGCGGAACAGCGGGGACTTCTTGAGTTCGCTGATGATCGGGGCCATTTTGATGGCTTCGGGCCTGGTACCGAAGATCGGCATGATGCTGTGCAAGGAGAATCCCCCATATAAATAGTGGCAGTATAAAAGCTTATGTGCCGGTGCTAGCCGGCCAGCACCAGCGCGGCGATCAGCACCGGAATACTTACGGTGACCGCAAAGACCAGCAGCAACGCGGCCAGGCGCTTGCGCCGGTAGGCTGCGTCGGCGGCCGGGGCGGCTTTGGCGGCTCGTTTGGCGGAAAATGCGCTCGCGGCCGGCTCAACCGATTGCCGGGGCTCGCGGTACGGTACCGCACCCGGTACCAGCAGCAGGTCGGAGATGTCGTGCCGGAAGCGGCGCCGGTTCAGGTGCCGGGGCGCTGCGACCCGCAGGGGAGTGTCATCCGCGGTGTGTTCCAACGTCTGTCCTCCTCGCTCGTGCGGTAACCGTCCTGGCCGGCGCCTGATGCTGGGACGGTCTCAATTCTTGCACCTGCAACGATCAGGAGCACACTCTGCCCGCGGAGACTCGGGAATTCTTCCGCTGTCCGCCCGCGCGCAGGGACGCTTAGTCGTCGAGCAAGCCCAGGAGGTAGGAGCCGTAGCCGCTCTTTACCAGTGGCTCCGCCCGGGCGCGTAACTCGTCGTCTCCAAGGAATCCGAGCCGCCATGAAATCTCTTCCGGCGCACCAATGATCAGGCCCTGGCGTTTTTGGACCGTGCGGACAAAATTCGAAGCATCGTTAAGGTCATCGAAGGTGCCCGCGTCCAGCCACGCGGTGCCGCGGGGGAGAACCTCGACACGCAGTCGGTTCAACCCGAGATAAGCCCTATTAACGTCAGTGATTTCGAGTTCCCCGCGCGGAGACGGTTTTAATTCGCGCGCGATGTCCAGGACGTCGTTGTCGTAAAAATACAGGCCGGGGACCGCGTAGTTACTCTTCGGCACCTCAGGTTTCTCTTCAAGGGTCAGCACCTGCCCGGCGTCATCAAATTCCACCACACCGTACGCTGCAGGATTCTGCACCCAGTAGCCAAAAATCGAACCACCCGCGACGTCCGTGTACCGACGAAGCTGGGTTCCCATCCCGGGCCCGTAAAAGATGTTGTCACCGAGCACCAAGGCCACGGAGTCGGTACCCACATGATCCTCGCCGAGGATGAAAGCCTGCGCCAGCCCATCCGGGGAAGGCTGAACTTTGTAGGTGATGTTCACGCCGTATTGCCAGCCATCTCCCAGCAACCTCTGAAAAGGCTCCGCGTCGTGCGGGGCAGTGATAACCAGAATGTCGCGAATTCCCGCCAATATCAGGGTCGAAAGAGGGTAGTAGATCATGGGTTTGTCGTAAACCGGAACCAGTTGTTTGCTAGTACCGAACGTAATGGGATGCAGCCGTGAACCGGTTCCCCCGGCAAGAATGATTCCCCGCATGGGCACATTTTTCATGTCTATCGGAACAACCGCAACGGGTATGGTCTGCATTATGCAGCGACTTCTTGTCACCGGTGGCGCCGGCTTCATTGGGTCCAACTTCGTCCACTACGTACTTGAAAACACGGACCACCACGTGACCGTTCTGGACAAGCTGACGTATGCCGGCAACCTGGACTCCCTCAGGGGCCTTCCGGAGGGGCGCTTCCGGTTTGTTCAGGGTGACATCTGCGATGCCCCACTGGTCGGCACTCTGGTGGTGGATGCCGACGTCGTGGTTCATTACGCGGCGGAGTCCCAAAATGACAACTCGCTGCAGGAACCGCGCCCGTTCCTGGACACGAATATCATCGGTACCTGCACCCTGATCGAGGCCGCGCGAAAGCACGGTAGGCGGTTCCACCACATCTCCACCGACGAGGTCTACTGTGACCTGGAGCTGGACGATCCGGAGCGGTTCACCGAGAGCACCCCGTACAACCCGTCGAGCCCCTACTCGCCGACGAAGGCCGGCTCCGACCTCTGGGTGCGGTCGTTCGGGTTGCAGGCGACCATCAGCAACTGCTCGAACAATTACGGTCCATACCAGCACGTGGAGAAGTTCATCCCGCGCCAGATCACCAACGTCATTGACGGGATCCGGCCCAAGCTCTACGGGAAGGGCGAAAACCTCCGCGACTGGATCCACGCCAACGACCACTCTTCCGCCGTGCTTGCCATCATCGCCAAGGGCCGGATCGGGGAGACGTATCTGGTCGGCGCCGACGGCGAGCAGAACAACAAAGACGTGGTCGAGCTGATCCTCAAGCAGATGGGTGAGGCCCCGGACGCCTACGACCATGTCGTTGACCAGCCGTACCGGGAGAACGAGGACTGGTGGCGGCCGCAGAAAGCCGCGACCGAAGCCAAATACACGGAACAGGGCCAGTAACACCATGCCGATCGAGTTCTCGAAGAAGCTCACTGCCCACGAAACCCCTATCCCCGACGTCGTCCTGTACGACCTGCCGGTCCACGGCGATAACCGCGGCTGGTTCAAGGAGAACTGGCAGCGGGACAAGATGGTCGCCCTCGGTCTGCCGGATTTCCGGCCCGTGCAGAACAACATCTCCTTTAACGAGAAGGCCGGCACCACCCGCGGGATCCATGCCGAACCGTGGGACATGTTCATCTCCGTGGCCACCGGCAGGATCTTCGGCGCCTGGGTGGATCTGCGTGAAGGGCCGACTTTCGGCGCGGTGTTTACGGCCGAACTGGACCCCGGCCAGGCCATTTTCATCCCCCGGGGAGTGGGCAACGCGTTCCAGACGCTGGAGGATGGCACGGCGTACACCTACCTGGTCAATGACCACTGGTCCGCGGACGCCCAGGGCCAGTACACGTTCCTGAACCTCGCCGACGAGACCGCCGCCATCGCCTGGCCCATTCCCCTGGACCGGGCCGAACTGTCCGAGAAGGACAAGGCACACCCCCGCCTGGCCGAGGTCACACCGATGCCGCCGAAAAAGATCCTGGTGCTCGGCGCCGACGGGCAGCTCGGCAACGCGTTGCGTGCGGCGTACGAGGGCAATCCATCCGTTGAGTTCGCCGGCCGGGGCGAGTTTGACCTCAGCAGCGGGGAGGAATTTGCCGGGCGCAACTGGAAGAACTACTCCGCGATCATCAACGCGGCCGCCTACACCGCCGTGGATGCCGCCGAGACCGACGAGGGCCGCAGGATGGCCTGGGACGTGAACGTGGCTGCCGTGGCGCGGCTGGCCCGGACCGCAGTCGAACACGACCTCACCCTGGTGCACGTGTCCTCCGACTACGTCTTCGACGGCACCCAGGAGGTCCACACCGAGGACGAGGCTTTCTCCCCGCGGGGCGTGTACGGCCAGACCAAGGCCGCCGGAGACGCCGTCGTCAGCGTGGTGCCGCGCCACTACATCGTGCGCACCAGCTGGGTGATCGGGGAGGGCAACAACTTCGTCCGCACCATGGCGTCCCTCGCCGCCCGCGGCATCGAACCGTCCGTGGTCAACGACCAGATTGGACGCCTGAGCTTCACCCAGGACATTGCTGCGGGGATCCGGCACTTGCTCGAGACGGGCTCGCCCTACGGCACCTACAACGTCAGCAACGCAGGGGAACCGCAGTCCTGGGCGGACATCGCCGCCGACGTGTACGAACTGGTGGGCAAACCGCGGGACGCCGTCACCGGCGTCAGCACCGAAGAGTACTTCCGCGGGAAAAAAGTCTCACCGCGCCCGGAGAACAGCGTGCTGGACCTGAGCCGCGTCACAGCCGCGGGCTTCGAGCCTTCACCGGCCCACAAGAGGCTCCTCGACTACATCAGCGGGCTGTAAGTGGACAGCCCTAGGAGCATTCCGGCCGCAGCGACACGTCGATCAGGCCGCCGGTTTCAATCACGAACCGCCGCAACCACTGGCCCAGGGAGAAGTCCGGGTGCGAGGCGACCATCTGGACCTCCGCCGTCGTGCACTGCCCCATCAGCCGCCCGGCCCGGGTGAGGTGATAGCTGGAGGTCACCACCGTGATGGACTTCCACCCGTTGGCGGCCACCAGCTTGCGGATGGCCTGCGCCTCGCC
Source organism: Arthrobacter sp. JB02-1C (assembly GCF_057748045.1). NCBI lineage: Bacteria > Bacillati > Actinomycetota > Actinomycetes > Micrococcales > Micrococcaceae > Arthrobacter > Arthrobacter sp. JB02-1C. Next base: position 3,429,811 of record NZ_CM173235.1, on the reverse strand, counting down.
GCGCGTGTCGTAGTCGCCCGGGGTGAAGCAGACCAGGGCGGCATTCGGGAACTGCGCCGTATTGCAGGCCTCGTCGGCCAGCCTGTTGCCCCTGGTGTCTGTGTGCGAGAGCGCCAGCACCGGTGCGCCGAGTTCCTGCTGCAGGCGCTGCGCCACCGGTAGCCGTTCGGAAGCGGCGCCGCCCAGCATGATCACCGCATCGGTCCGGTGCACGCTCAGCGGATCCACGTTGACGAACAATTGAAAGGCAATGATCAGCCACAGCACGGCCCCGCCGGCGAGGAAAGCCAACGACTGTGCCACCACAGGCGGCATCGCGGGCAAAAGTCGGGGCATGCGTAAGAGTTTTGCACGTGCGCCCGTAAGCGCGAAATACGGCAGCCCGGAGTGCCGCGGCAGGCACCCGGCGCCATTGTCACCCCCGCGCGGTAGCGTAAGGCTGTGCCAGAACCACTCACCCCGCCGCCCCTGACCGCCGGAACCCTGACGGTCGCCGACCTCTCCGAGTCCGAGTTGCTCGCCCGGATCTTCCCGCGCCTGCACGGCGGGGACAGCAGCACGCTGCTGCTGGGCCCGGGCGACGACGCAGCGATCGTGGCCGCGCCGGACGGCCGCGCACTGGTCAGCATCGACACCCAGGTGGTGGACCAGGACTTCCGGCTCGAGTGGAACAACGGCTACCGGACGCCCGGCTACGACGTCGGCTGGAAAGCCGCCGCCCAGAACCTCAGCGACATCAATGCGATGGGCGCCCGCGCCACGTCCCTGGTGGTCAGCCTCACCATGCCGGGCACGACGCCGGTGTCCTGGGTGGAGGACTTCGCCGACGGGCTCAGCGCGGGCATCCGGGAGCTCGGCGCCGCGGGCTGCGCGGTGGCCGGCGGAGACCTGGGCCGCGGCCGCGAACTGGCCGTCAGCGTTGCCATCCTCGGCAGCCTGGACGGGGCGCCGCCCGTGCTGCGCTCCGGTGCCCGCCCGGGGGACATTGTGGCGCTCGCCGGCACCGTCGGGCGCGCCGCCGCCGGCCTGGCCCTGCTGGAATCCGCCACGCCGGTGGCAGCCCTCACCGAGGAACAACGCGCCCTGATGGACACCCAGTGCCGGCCCCGGCCGCCGCTGGCCGCCGGCCCGCTGGCCCGGGAAAACGGCGCGACGGCCCTGATGGATATCTCCGACGGCCTCATCCGTGACGGGCAGCGGCTGGCCAGGGCCAGCCACGCCGTCCTAGCCCTGGACCCTGAGGCGCTCCAAGGGCTCGCCGCTCCGCTGCGGCCGGCCGCCGACCTGCTCGGCACGGACCCGCTGGACTGGGTCCTGGGCGGCGGCGAAGACCACGGACTGCTGGCAACCTTCCCGCCGGACATTCAGCTGCCACACAGTTTCACTGCGATAGGCTCGGTAAAGACGCCTGCCACGACTGACAGCGCAGGCGTGACAATAGCGGGCCGGCCCGCGGACACTGTGGGATGGGATCACTTTGCAGACTAAGATTGCCGCCAACGCGCAAGCGATGAAGCGGTGGTTGGGCAAGGCGGAAACAACGCTCGGAAACCACAGCGACCGCCTGAACGCCATCAACATCTTCCCCGTCGCGGACGGCGACACCGGCACCAACCTCTACCTCACGGTGCGCGCCGCCGCCCGGGCGCTCCAGGACGTGCCCACGGAGACCACCGCCCTCCCGGTGCTCAACGCCGGCATCCCGGTGGTCCACGTGGGGCCGCCGGACCCGGCGCAGAACGACGTCGGCGCCATCCTCGCCCGGGCCGGCCAGGCCGCGATCGAACAGGCCCGCGGGAACTCCGGCACGCTCTTTGCCGTGTTCCTCTGCGCCGCCGCCGAACCACTCGCCGGGCACGCCAGGCTCAGCTCAGCCCTGCTGGCGGCCGCCCTGCACCGCGCCCAGATCCGCGCCTGGTCCGCCTTGAGCGACCCGGTTCCCGGAACCATGCTCTCGGTGATGGAAGCGGCGGCGCAGGCCGTTGCCGCCGTCGACGCCGAACACGACGGCGACGACAGCAACCACACGCTGGGACTGGCCCTCGACGCCGCCCTCGAGGCGGCCGTCGCCGCCGTCGTCCACACCGAGGACCAGCTCGAAGCGCTGCACGCCGCGCACGTGGTCGACGCCGGCGGCGTCGGAATGCTCCTGATCCTGGACTGCCTGCGCTCCGCCGTGCTCGGCGAGGAACTCCAGGACAACCTGCTCGACGGCCTGCACGGTTACGGGGTGCAGGCCCCACACATCCACACCGCCATGCCCCGCGACGAAGGCGTGGAGGTCATGTGCACCATCACGCTCGCGCCGCTGGAAGCAGCCACGCTGAGGCAACGCCTCGACGAACTGGGCCAGTCGGTCATCATGAGCCAGGTGGGCGGTGACGCGGACCCCAACGGGGCCTACCGCTGGCGCGTCCACGTGCACGTCCCGGACGCCGAACCCGCCCTCGTCCTGATCCGCTCGCTCGGTGAACCGTCCGACCTGACCGTCAGCGACCTTGCCCTGCCGGAGGAGCCCGACTCTCTCCCCGCGGAAACGGTTCCCGGCGCCCAGCCCCGCAGCACGGACCTCGACGGACATGAACGCTGAACTTGAACTTGGCCTGGACCGGCGGATCGGCAAGCGCTCCGCGGCCGTCATTGAAAAGCACCTGGGCATCAGCACCGTCGGCGGCCTGCTGAATTACTTCCCCCGCCGCTACCTGAACCGCGGTGAACTGACCCCCATCAGCGAGGTCCCGCTGGACGAGGAAGTCACCCTCATTGCACGGGTGGTCTCCAGCAGCACCAGGTCCATGCGTGCCCGCAAGGGAACGCTGACCGACGTCGTCATCACCGACGACGCCGGCACCATCAAGGTGAGCTTCTTCAACGCCTACCGGGCCAAGGCTGAGCTGCTGCCGGGCCGGCGCGTCCTGTTCTCCGGCAAGGTCACCCGCTACGCCGGCTCCCTGGGCCTGACCAACCCGCAGTACCAGCTGCTCGACGAGGACCCGGACGTCCCGGGCATGGACCCGGAGAAGCTCGCCGCGATGCCCGTCCCCATCTACCCGGCCACCGCCAAGCTGACCAGCTGGTCCATCCAGAAGGTCATCGCGACACTGCTGGAGACCGCCGAACTGGACCGCCTGGACGACCCGCTGCCCGCTCCGATTGCCGCGCGGGAGAAATTCCTCCCGGTCGCCGAGGCGTACCGGCTGATCCATACGCCGCAGACCCCGGCCGACTGGCAGCGCGCCCGGGACCGCTTCCGTTACCAGGAAGCCCTGGTGCTGCAGTCCGCCCTCGCCCGCCGCCGCGCCCAGCTGGCGGCCGAGGAAGCAACCGCGCGCCGGCCCGTCCAGGCCGGGCTGCTCACCGCCTTCGACCGGCAACTGCCGTTCACCCTGACCGCCGGCCAGGCCGCCGTCGGCAAGACCCTGGCCGAGGAACTGGCCCAGGACTCGCCGATGAACCGGCTGCTGCAGGGTGAAGTGGGCTCCGGAAAGACCATCGTGGCGCTGCGGGCCATGCTGCAGGTGGTCGACGCCGGGGGACAGGCAGCGCTGCTGGCGCCCACCGAGGTCCTCGCCGCGCAGCACTACGAATCCATCCGGCGCACCCTGGGCCCGCTCTCCCGCGACGGCCTGCTCGGCGGCCTCGGCCCGGACTCGGTCCAGGTCACGCTGCTGACCGGCTCCATGCCCACCGCCGCGCGGAAACAGGCCATGCTGGACGCCGCCGCCGGGACCGCCGGGATCATCATCGGCACGCACGCCCTGCTCAGCGACAACGTCTCCTTCTACGACCTGGGCCTGATCGTGGTGGACGAACAGCACCGCTTCGGCGTCGAACAGCGCGACGTGCTGCGGTCCAAGGCCAGCAAACCGCCGCACCTGCTGGTCATGACCGCCACACCCATCCCGCGGACCGTCGCCATGACCGTGTTCGGCGACCTGGAAACCTCCGTCCTGGACGAACTGCCCGCCGGCCGCGCCCCCATCTCCACCCACGTGGTGGGCCTCGCCGAGCACCCGGCCTGGGCCACCCGGATCTGGTCCCGATCCCGCGAGGAGATCGACGCCGGGCACCAGGTCTATGTCGTCTGCCCCAAGATCGGCGCCGACGACGACGGCGACTTCAGCCCGGGGGAGGCCGAGCCCAGCGACGCCGACCTGGCCGAGACCGGGGCACGCGAACTCGCCTCCGTCACCGGGGTGCTCGAACAGCTGCGGGACGAACCGGCGCTGTCCGGTGTTCCGGTGGCGCCGCTGCACGGACGCCAGGACCCGGTCCTGAAATCGGAGACGATGGCGTCCTTCACCGCCAACCAGACCAAGCTGCTGGTCTCCACCACCGTGATCGAGGTGGGCGTGGATGTGCACAACGCGACGCTGATGGTGATCCTGGACGCGGACCGGTTCGGCATCTCCCAGCTGCACCAGCTCCGCGGCCGGGTGGGCCGCGGCGGCCTGCCCGGCACGTGCCTGCTGGTCACCACCCTGGAACCCGGTCACCCCAGCCGGCGGCGGCTGGACGCCGTGGCGGCCACCACGGACGGCTTCGAACTGTCCCAGGAGGACCTCAAGCTGCGCCGCGAAGGCGACATCCTGGGCGCTTCCCAGTCCGGCGGCCGCTCCACCCTGAAGCTGCTAAGGGTCCTGGAGCACGAGGACCTGATCGCCCGCGCCCGCCAGGATGCCCAGGCGATCGTCGGCGCGGACCCGGACCTTGACAGCCACGCCGCTCTCGCCGCGGCCATCGACCACTACCTGAACCCCGAGAAGGAGGCGTTCCTTGAACGTGGCTAGGAACGTGCCTGGGAACCCGGCCGGCGCGGCAGGCGGAAACCCCGGCGGCTCAGCCGGCAGATTAGCCGGCAGCTCAGCCGGCGGAGTCCGGCGATGAGCCGCATCATTGCCGGCGCGGCTGGCGGGACACCGCTAACCAGTGTGCCCGGATCCCTGACCCGGCCCACCACGGACCGGGTCAAGGAGGCGCTCTTTTCGCGGCTGGATGCCTTCGAGGTCATCGCGGACGCCCGGGTGCTTGACCTGTATGCCGGAGCCGGTTCGCTCGGCGTCGAGAGTGCCAGCCGCGGGGCCCTGGCCGTTGACCTGGTGGAATCCGACGGCAAAGCCAGCGAGGTCTGCCAGCGGAACGCGGACCTGGTGAACACCGTGGCGGGACGCAAGGTCGTCTCCGTGCACCGTTCCAAGGTGGAGCCGTTCCTGGAACGGGCGGCCGAGGGCGCCCGCTGGGACCTGGTCTTCCTGGACCCGCCCTACCCGCTGGAGGAACCTGCCCTGGCGGCCGTGCTGGCCAAGCTGCTCCCGCACCTGGCCGAGGGCGCCGTCGTCGTGGTGGAACGTTCCGCCCGCACCCCGGAGCCCAGCTGGCCGGAGGGCCTGGAACGGTTCGCGGAGAAGAAGTACGGCGAAACCAGGCTCTGGTTCGCCGAGCCTGGCGTGGCGGCCGCGGAGGCCGACGTCGCTGAGCCCGGTGACGGGGGCGCCGGCTAGTTTCTCCGCCAGACGACCCCATTCGACCCGGTTTCCCATTAGAGGTTTGGAGCACTAAAGCGTTGCTGCCTTTTGGATGCGGCGTGAACCAACAGGGATTGGGCGCGAATACAGGTAGTAACTACTCATACCGGAATGACCACGGGTTGGTAATTTGGCGGCAGCGCTAAACTCGCATCGTATTCGTTAACGGTAAAGCCCGCCGCCCTAATCTCGGCAGCGCCGAAGGACTTGATGACTGTGACCTGCTGCCATTAGTCCTCCAGAAGCCGTTCACGCATTCGGAAGGCAATTCCGTCGCTGCAACACGGCAGGCACAATTCAGGGGGACAAATGTCAATGTTTACGGTCGGCGCCATACTTCGCGTTTTCAGTTCGACACGCAGCCTAGAGCGGTTCGCAGAGGAGAAGTACGGCGAGACCAGGCTCTCTCTGGTTCGCCGAGCCCGGCGTGGAGGCCACTGACTAAGGGGCTAGGGCGTTCAAGAACAATCCAAGGTTTGGACTGCGGTCATGATTAGACTCACAACATCGCCACGATTCAGCGATGGGCGGCTGGTAACCATATTGGGGGCAAACATGTTTGGCGTTGGACAGACGTGGCTTAAGCGGTTGGCTATCACGTTGGCGGTTGCTACCGCACTTGTGCTGGTTGAAGGTCCCCGGGTGACGGCAGCTGTGGACACATCGACTGCGAGTATCAGCGGCACTGTGAAGATTGGCCCAGGGGTCAACGCTAATTCAGCCTACGTGCACGTGGTACGCGCAGATGCAGCAGACTGGGGCGCCGGTATGGTGACCGTCCTGGGGACAGCGCCGGACGGAACGTACACAGCAGCTGGTTTGCGGGCCGGCCGCTATAAACTGGCTTTCTCTGAATTTTCGTCGAGCGCAGAAGGCCAGTGGTACAGCAACGCATCGTCCTTCAAGAGCGCAACCGTGATCTCCCTAGATGTGGGCCAAAATCTCACCGGCATCAATGCCACAGTCGTGAAGCGGGCCACGATCAGCGGAAAGATCACCACACCGCCAGGAACGATTGCCGGCTCAACACATGTATACGCTTATAAGGGTGACTTGGCTTCGCCGGAGGAGAGCTCCGTGGTCAGCGCGTTCGTGTCAACTGACGGCACCTACACGCTCTCCGGTCTCGGAGCCGGCAAGTACAAGCTAAAATTCTTCGCTTATGGCTCCGACGCTGTGGACCAGTGGTACAACAATGCTGCGACTTTCGAGACGGCCACGCCCGTGGCCGTCGCAACCGGGCAGGACATTACCGGCGTCAACGCCGCCCTCATCCGCGGTGCCACAGTCAGCGGCAAGGTCATGGCGCCACCCGGCATCGACCTGGCTGCCGTGAGCGTCGAAGCGGCCAACCCCGACGGCAGCAGCAACCCGGCCAGCACCGCTTCCGTCGACGCCGAGGGGGCGTTTAGGGTGACCGGGCTGGCCACTGGCAGTTACAAACTGGTGTTCCGAGGCGGGGGTGCGTTGGACCAGTGGTACAAAGATGCTACCTCCTTTGACACTGCTACGGCCCTATCCGTCACCACCGGGCAAGACATCACCGGAATCAACGCCACGCTTGTCAAGGGCGCCACCATCAGCGGGAAGATTACAGCCCGGCCTGGCGTGGATCCGTCCAGCGGTATCGTCTGGGCCTACAACACAAGCAACGGATTTTCGGGCGGTACTGCCTCAATCGCGGCGGACGGAACGTATAAGGTGGTCGGGCTGTCCGCCGGCACGTACATGGTGAGATTCGTCGTAATCGGCTCCGGCGCGGGAGAGGGGTGGTACGGCGGCCCCACCGTTGATAGTGCGACGCCTGTGACATTGACGGCAGGCATGGAAAGAACGTCGATCGACTTCACCGTGGCGCTGGCTCTTACGGCGCCTGTTCCGACCGTCACCGGGACGGCGAAGGTCGGTTCGATCCTGACTGCGGCGGCGGGAACCTGGGGGCCGGCGCCGGTGGCGTTGGCGTATCAGTGGAAGGCCAATGGTGTTGCCGTCCTCGGCGCGACGGCCGCTACTTACAAGCCCGTGGCCGCCGATACAGGCAAGACCCTGACGGTGACCGTGACCGGGACCAAGGCCGGCTACACCACCGCCTCGAAGACCTCCGCCGCCACGGCGGTAGTCGTGGCCGTGGCGCTGGCTCTTACGGCGCCTGTTCCGACCGTCACCGGGACGGCGAAGGTCGGTTCGATCCTGACTGCGGCGGCGGGAACCTGGGGGCCGGCGCCGGTGGCGTTGGCGTATCAGTGGAAGGCCAATGGTGTTGCCGTCCTCGGCGCGACGGCCGCTACTTACAAGCCCGTGGCCGCCGATACAGGCAAGACCCTGACGGTGACCGTGACCGGGACCAAGGCCGGCTACACCACCGCCTCGAAGACCTCCGCCGCCACGGCCCGCGTTGCTTGATGTTGCCAGGGGCGTTCTCCTAAAGCGCAGAGTTAGATGCTGCGCCGTCGTCGTGGTGGAACGTTCCGCCCGCACCCCGGAGCCCAGCTGGCCGGAGGGCCTGGAGCGGTTCGCGGAGAAGAAGTACGGCGAGACCAGGCTCTGGTTCGCCGAGCCCGGCGTGGCGGCCGCGGACTAGGCCCCACGCCGGACCGGCATGCACCGGACGGTTACTTCAGGATGGTGCCGGAAACGTCAGGCTTCGAGGGCACAATCCCGTACTTGGCCATCAGGTCGCCCAGCTTGCCGAGGGTGGGCTCGTCCACCTTCCCGTCGAACGCCTCCAGCCGCAGGTCCTTGGCGACCGCCTCCGGCATCTTCATGAACCCGGGCAGCAGCGCACGGACCTTGTCCGGGTTCGCCTGCGCCATGGACAGCGTCTCCGTTATGGCTGCCTTGAAATCCGCGACGACCTGCGGGTTCTGCTGCGCGTAGTTGCCGCTGGTGAAGGTGACCATGGTGGGCAGGCCCGGAAGCGCCTCCTGGTTGTTGTAGGTGACCAGCGTGTTGCCCTCCGCCAACAGCTTGGAGAGGAACGGTTCTGGAACCCAAACCGCATCCACGTTGCCCTGGGCAAGCTGGGCGCCCATGTCCTGGAACGGCAGCTCAAGGAACTTGACCGCGTTCGGATCGCCGCCCTGTTTGGCCACGACCTCCTTGATGGTCAGGTCGCCCTGGGCATTGATGGTGTTGACCGAGACCTTCTTGCCCGCAAGGTCCTTGGCCGAGGTGATGCCGGAGCCCGCTTTTGCCACCACGCCGTTGATGTCCTTGCCGGTGGGGAGCGAGTTCGAATAGCCCGAGACGATCTTCATGTCCAGGCCCTTGTTCTTGGCCAGCAGCACGGACAGCGGGTTGCCGACGGAGAAGTTCATGGTGCCGGTGGAGACCGCCGGGAGCATCGCGGCCCCGCCCTGGCCGCTCTGCAATTCGACCTTCAGCTTGTGCTTGGCAAAGATCCCCTCGTCGATGCCCAGCTGCACGGCGGCCGACGGCGCAATCGAGATCACTCCGACGCTGATGTTTCGCAGGCCTTCCCCGCTGGCAGCGGCGGAGCCGGAACCCGAGGGCGATCCGCCGCCGCAACCCGAGAGCAGCAGCGCCGCGGCAACGCCGGCAACGGCAAACTTAAGTCTCTTCATAACAGTCCACTTCCTTGGGGCGCGAGTTATCCGACGAGTGCGGGCGACGAAGCTGGGAGCCGCACCGCCGGGGTGTATAAATGACAACCCATATAGTTGATCTTGTCAATGATAATTTCTTCAACGGTTTGCGGGATGCCGTCAGGCGCCCGGTATGGTTGGAGCCGTTAAACTTTCCGGAGTACCCAGGAGCAGCGAGGACAAGTGGCCGAGTCAACCCAGCCGGGCGATCAGCCGTGCGGGAGTGCACCGCCCGAGGCCGGCACGGACCGGCTGCTCGCCGCCAACCTGGTCCATGAAATTGAGTTCCTCGCGGCCCGCGCACGCTCCCTCGGCAGCGGCAACGCGAACGCGAGGCTGGCCCCGCTGGACCTCAAGGTCCGCTCCTATTCGGTGCTGGCGATGGCCTGCAGCGATACGGAACCCTCGCAGCGTGAACTTGCCGAATTCCTGCGCCTGGACCCCAGTCAGATCGTCGCGCTGGTTGACACGCTGGAGCAGCGCGGGCTGGTGCTGCGGGCCCCGGACCCCCGGGACCGGCGGTCCAAGGTCATTCGTCCCACGCCCGCCGGCCTTGAGCTGCACCGGCGCGCGGCAGTGGCTGTGCGGGAAGCGGAAGAGGTCTCGCTGGCGGCCCTGGCGGGACCGGAACGGGATCAGCTACGGATTCTGCTGCGAAAGATCGCGTTCGGATGAATCCGGCGGCCTGGCGGCTCAGCCCGCCAGGACGTCCAGTTCGACGCCGGCCAGCACCTTCGCCGGGTGCGGTCCGCGGGCGGTCAGCGCCGCCGTCCACGCATCCGGCCACGGACCCTGGGTGCCGGCCAGGATGATGTTGCCGGGGTGCCGGCCGGCGAACATACCGGCTTCCGCGAAGGCCGCCACGTCCGCCATGGCCCGGCGCAGCGCCGTGACCTGGCTGCGGACCAGGGTGAGGCCGGGTTCATCGCCGACGTTGACCACCAGGATGCCCCGCGGCGTCAGCAGGGCTGCGGCTTCCCGGTAGAACCCGGTGGAGGCTAGATGTTCCGGCGCCTCCGGACCCGAGAAGATGTCCAGGATCACGACGTCGAAGCGAAGCTGGGTGGGCAGCTTGGCCAGCGACTCGCGGGCGTCGCCGATCAGCGTGTGCAGCTGAGTGCCCTCCGGCAGCGGGAGCTGCTGCAGCACGAAGTCCAGCAGCTCCCGCTCCAGTTCCACCGCATACTGCACGGATCCCGGCCGGGTCGCCTGGATGTAGCGCGCCAGGGTCAGGGCGCCGGCACCGAGGTGCAGTGCGGTGATCGGCTCGCCCCAGGGCGCCGCGAGATCCACCAGGTGCCCGATCCGGCGCAGGTACTCGTAGAAAATCTCGCCCGGGTCCGCCGGGTCAACGTGGGACTGCTCGGCGCCGCCGATGCTCAGCACGTACCCGCCGTCGGTATAGGTGTCCGGTTCGATCACGGCATGCTGGCCGGTGGTCCGCAGATACCGCGCGACGGACCGGTCGGCGCTCACAGCCTGTCCCGGAGGGTGGAGAGGCGTTCCGCGGCCTCCTCCAGGACGTAGGTCTTCTTACAGAAGGCAAAGCGGAGCAGGCTCCGGGTCCGTTCCGCGCCTTCGGCGTGGCAGAAGACCGGGACCGGGATGGCGGCGACGCCGACCAGTTCCGGCAGCCGGCGGGCCAGGTCCACGGAATCGGTAATCCCCAGCGGTGCGGTGTCCACGTTCACGAAGTAGGTCCCCTGCGGGGTGTAGACCTCCAGGCCGGCTGCGCGGAGCCCTTCGCTGAGGATGTCCCGCTTGAGCCGCAGGGTGTCGGCGATGCCGGCGTAAAACTCGTCCGGCAGGCCCAGGCCCACCGCGATCGCGCTTTGGAACGGGGTACCGGAGCTGTAGCTGAGGAACTGCTTCACCGTCCGGGCCGCGGATACCAGGTGCTCCGGACCGCTGAGCCAGCCGATTTTCCAGCCCGTGAAGGAAAAGGTCTTCCCGGCGGAGGAGATGGTCAGCGTGCGCTCGGCCGCGCCCGGCAGGGTGGCGATCGGCACGTGGTCGACGCCGAAGGTGAGGTGTTCGTAGACCTCGTCGGTGAGAATGACGGCGTCGTGCCGGGCCGCGAGTTCCACGATGCGCTCCAGGACCTCGCGGGGGAACACCGCGCCGGTGGGGTTGTGCGGGTTGTTGACCAGCACGACCTTGGTGCGGTCGCTGAAGGCGTCGGCCAGGGCGTCGAAGTCCGGCATGAAGTCCGGAGCCAGCAGCGGGGCAGTGACGTGCCGGGCGCCGGCCAGGCCGATGATGGCGCCGTAGGAATCGTAAAAGGGCTCGAACGTGAGAACCTCGTCGCCCGGCCCCACCAGGGCGAGCAGCGCTGCAGCGATGGCTTCCGTGGCGCCGGTCGTGACGACGATTTCCGTCTGCGGATCCGGGGTCAGCCCGTAAAACCGTTCCTGGTGCAGGGAGATGGCCTCCCGTAGTTCCAGGATGCCCTTCCCGGGGGCGTACTGGTTGGCGCCCAGGGCGATCGCGGCCTGGGCCGCGTCCTTGATTTCGGCCGGGCCGTCCTCGTCCGGGAAACCCTGGCCCAAGTTGATGGCCCCGGTCTGCAGCGCCAGGGTGGTCATTTCTTCAAAGATGGTCACACCCAGGCCGCCGCCGGGGGAGAGCAGGTTGGCTCCCGTGGCGGCGCGCTGCCAGGGCGACAGCTGCCCGGTCACCGGGTTCCCTCCGCGTCGGTCCGTCCGGTGGGCATCGCCGGGGCGATCGTGGATGCTGGCATGTCGCCATGCTATCCCGGCGGCACGGCCGATGCGGTAGGTTCGAAACATGAGACGCGCCGTATGCCCTGGCTCCTTTGACCCCATCCACAACGGTCACCTGGAAGTCATCGCCCGCGCCGCCAGCCTCTTCGACGAGGTGATCGTGGCGGTATCGACCAACTACGCCAAGAAGTACCGCTTCGACCTCGACGAACGCCTCGAGATGGCCCGGGAAACGCTGGCGTCGCTGCGCGGCATCGTGGTCGAACCCGTGGGACCGGGCCTGCTCGCCGAGTACTGCCGGCAGCGCGGCGCCTCCGCGATTGTGAAGGGCCTCCGGTCCTCCTCCGACTTTGACTACGAGCTGCCGATGGCCACCATGAACCGCCAGTTGACCGGCGTCGAGACCGTGTTCCTGCCGGCCGAGGGCCACTACCTGCACCTGTCCTCCACCCTGATCAAGGAGGTCTTCACCCTGGGCGGGGACGTCTCCGACTTCGTGCCCCGGTCCGTGCTGAAACGGCTGCGGTCCGGCGAGCCGGGCCAGGAACCGCCGCGCAGAGGGTAAGCTTGATCGGTACTCGGCGGCCTGCTGCCTTGGGTGCGGCCACGTCCGGGCCTTCCGTGCTGGCCTTCCGCGCCGGCCTTCCGTCCCGGAGGGTTCGTCCGGTTTGAGTCCGCCCGGAAGTTCAGGCTAAGATGGTACGTCGGTCATATGTTCAACAGGAGTTCTCATTAAACGAGATGCTAGTTCGCCCCTGGCGTTCGACGTCAAGGACCTCGGACGCAGTCCGGGAACCATGCGGACACTGAAGGAACATGTCCCCGCACCAAGTGACCTTGGTGTGGCGCTCATTGGGGTGCAGGAAGGCTCGGATGTCGAGCTGGACCTGCGGCTTGAGGCCGTACACGAAGGAATTCTGGTATCGGGTACCGCAATCGTCAGCGTAACCGGCGAATGCGGTCGATGCCTGGATCCCCTTGCGTATGACCAAGAGGTCAATGTGCAAGAACTTTTCTTCTATGGGGAGGCTGAATTCCCGGATGAAGAAGACGAACAAGAGCAACGTCGAGTAGAGCACGATCTGATCGATCTTGAGCCGGTGTTGCGGGACGTAGTAGTAACAATGCTGCCGTTCCAGCCGGTGTGCCGGGAAGACTGCCAGGGCCTTTGCTCCGAATGCGGAGTACGCCTGGAAGACGAGCCGGGGCACCACCACGAGGTCGTAGATCCTCGCTGGGCTGCCCTAGCCGACTTGGCTAAGCCTGACCGGCAAAACTGATTTGTAAGTGTTGGACTAGAGAGAAATGAGTTAGCCGTGGCTGTTCCCAAGCGGAAAATGTCTCGCTCGAATACCCGCGCCCGCCGCTCCCAGTGGAAGGCAACCGCCCCCCACCTGGTGAAGACCGTGGAAAACGGCCAGGTTGTGTACAGCCTGCCGCACCAGGCAAAGGTCGTTACCGACTCGGCTGGCACCGCGCTGTTCCTTGAGTACAAGGGCCGCAAGGTCGCAGACGTCTAATCCGCCAACTGGCTGACTAAGATGTCTTCAATTGAAGAGCTTCTGAAGCGTCTCGGTGTCTCTATTGACGCCGGGACGCTTCGTCTTGCTCTGACACACCGTTCCTACGCCTACGAAAACGGCGGCATTCCCACCAACGAACGGCTTGAGTTCCTGGGTGACTCCATCCTGGGCTTCTCCGTCACCGACGCGCTGTACCGGGACAACCCGGAACTGCCCGAAGGCGACCTCGCGAAGCGGCGCTCCGCCGTCGTCAGCACCCGCGCGCTGGCCGGCATCGGCCGGAGCATCGGGCTGGGGGAGTTCATCTACCTCGGCCAGGGCGAGAAGCTGACCCAGGGGAAGAACAAGGCCTCCATCCTGGCGGACACCATGGAGGCGCTGATCGGCGCCACCTACCTGTCCAACGGGCTGGAAACAGCCCGGCAACTGGTCATGCGTTTGGTGGGCCCGCTGCTCGAGGACGCCGCCGCGCTCGGCGCCGGCACCGACTGGAAGACCAGCATCCAGGAGCTGGCGGCCAGCCGCCAGCTCGGCACCATCAACTATGCGGTGGAAGGCTCCGGCCCGGACCACGCACGCTCCTTCGAGGCCGTGCTGCGGATCGGCGGGACCGACTACGGCAGCGGTTCCGGAAACTCCAAGAAGGAAGCCGAACAGGAAGCCGCCGCCGACGCCTGGCGCCGGCTCACGGTACCGGCCGAGGCCGCCGAAACCAGCGCCGAAACCCGCGCCGAAGTCAAAATGCCGCAGTCCGGCAGCTAGGCCCCCCGTTGCCTGAACTGCCCGAGGTGGAGGTAGTCCGACGCGGCCTGGTGAACTGGGTCCGCGGCCGGACCATCACCGCCGCGCAGGTCCTCGACCCGCGGTCCATCCGCCGGCACGCGCTCGGCGCCGAGGACTTCGCCGGCAACCTCGAAGGCGCCCGCGTGCTGGACGTGGTCCGGCGCGGAAAGTTCCTCTGGCTCCCGCTCACGGACGCCCCGGCGCCGGCGGGTCCTTCCGGGACCGCCAGTCCGGCAGCGCCCGCGCCGAAGGTGGCGCTGATGGCACATCTGGGCATGTCGGGGCAGCTCCTGATGCAGGACGCCGGCGTCCCGGACGAGAAACACCTGAAGGTCCGGCTGCGGCTCAGCGCCGCGGCCGGAATGCCGGAGCAGCTCCGGTTCGTGGACCAGCGCATTTTCGGCGGACTCTTCCTCACCTCGCTGATCCCGACTCCCGACGGCGGACCCGGCGGCCTGGCCGAGACCCCACTGCCGCTGATCGCCGAGGAAGCCGCGCACATCGCCCGGGACCCGCTGGACCCGCAGTTCTCCTTCGAGGAGTTCTACCGCCGGCTCCGGGCCCGGAAAACCGGGCTCAAGCGTGCCCTGCTGGACCAGGGCCTGGTCTCCGGGATCGGGAACATCTATGCGGACGAGGCGCTCTGGCTCGCCAAACTGCACTACGCCCGGCCCACGGACACGCTGCGCCGGGCCGAGGCCCGCCGCGTGCTCGACGCCGCCCGCGAGGTCATGACGGACGCCCTCGCCGCCGGCGGCACCAGCTTCGACTCGCTCTACGTCAACGTCAACGGGGCCTCCGGCTACTTCGAGCGGTCGCTGAACGCCTACGGCCGCGTGGGCCAGGAATGCCGGCGCTGCGCCGCGGCCGGAATCGTCAGCCTGATCAAACGCGAGCAGTTCATGAACCGCTCGTCCTACACCTGCCCGGTGTGCCAGCCGCGGCCCCGCAACGGCCGCTGGTAGTAGCCGGCCAGCCTGGCCAGGCCCTCATCGAGTGAGACCGCCGGAGCCCAGTCGAGCAGCTCCCGGGTTTCGCGCTGGTCGAACCAATGCGCGGTGGACAGCTGCTCGGCCAGGAACCTGGTCATCGGCGGTTCCCCGGCCCGGCCGGCCCGGGTCCAGGCCCGCTCCACGACCGAGCCCGCGGCCCGCGCGATCCTGCCCGGCACCCGCCACGACGGAGCCGGCACGCCGCCGGCGGCACAAATTCCGGCCAGCAGCTCACCGACCGGCCGCGGCTCGCCGTTGCTGACCACCAGAGCCCGCCCGTGGATGTGCTCCATCCGGTGCAGTGCCGCGGTGATCGCCGCCGCCGCGTTGTCCACGTAGGTGGTGTCAATCAGCGCCGCCCCGGCATCGAGCAGCGGCAACCGGCGGCGGCCGGCGCGTTCGAGCACCCGCTCCACCAGTTGCGTGTCGCCCAGGCCCCAGACGATGTGCGGCCGCACCGCGGCGACCCGGAATTCCGGCGTATCCGCGGCGAGGGCCAGCAGCTCCGCCGTGGCCTTGGTCCGCGAGTAGTCTCCGTGCGCACGGACCGGGTCCGCCGGTTCGGCACCCAGCCCGGCGATGGCCGCCCCCGAATTGGCGACCGACGGGGAGGACACGAAGACCAGGTCGGGGACGCCGGCGTCGCGGGCGGCCGCCAGCAGGACGCGGGTGCCTTCGACGTTGACCTCCTCGAAGTCCGCCGGCCGGCCGGTGAAGGACACCTTTGCGGCGAGATGGATGATGCCTTCGGCGCCGGCCACGGCGCGGCGCACGGCCGCCGGGTCCGTGACGGACCCGGCGAGGTCTGCGGCGCCGTCGATCCCCGAGGGGCGGCGTTGGAACGTGCTGACCTGGTGCCCCTGATCCACCAGCAGCCGGGCCACGGCGCCGCCGAGCAGGCCGCTCGCGCCGGTGACGAGCACTCTCACGGCGTGCCCGGACGGCCGCCGGCCAGCACCCGCGAAGCCCAGCGGGCGAGCCGGGTCCTGTCGATCTTGGCGTTGTGGCGGATGTCCGTCGGCTGGGCAGGAACGGCCAGCACGGCGGCCAGCTCGATCCCGGCCAGGCGTGCCGCGGCACGCACCCGGCCGGCCAGCGCCGGCGCGGCAGGGCCGGCGCGGCGCGCCGGCGGGACGGTCTCGACGACCGCGACGATGGCCTGCGTGCCCGCGGGGCCGACCCCGACGACGGCGGCGAGGCCGACGTCGTTCACGCCGGCTTCGATGGCCTGCTCGGCCCCCACCGGGGTCACGACAGTACCGGGCGCCGTCACCACGTGCACCAGCCGTCCCTCCACCCAGAGCCGGCCGGCGGCGTCGAAGTGCCCGACGTCGCCGGTGCGGTGCCAGCCCGGCGTGCGGGCGCTTTCCCGCTCGGTGAGCCAGAGCCGGTCGTAGGCCTGCTTCACGTGCGGGGCGCTGACCAGGATTTCACCCGTCACGCCGGCGTCCGTGACCGGGCGGCTGCCGGGTGCGCTGCCGTCAGCCGTGAGCGGGACGACGGCGACGCGGGCGCCGTCCACCGGCAGCCCGACGCAGACGCCGTGGCCCGCTCCCGGAACGGTCCCGGCGGCGGCGTCGGCCGTGGCCGCGCGGATCTCTTCGAAGCTGATGTCCGTCACGGGCAGCGCCTCGGTCATGCCGTACGGGGTGTGCAGCGAGGCAGCCGGAAGCAGCTGCTGCACTTGGGCGAGGAGGGCTTCGGGGACGGGGGCGCCGGCTGAGAGCAGCAGTTCCACCTGTGCCAGGGCACGGCGGCCGGCGTCGTCCAGCCCGTCCCGGGTTGCCAGGACGTTGCGGAGCGTGGCGGGTGAGGCGAACACCACGGTGGCGTCGATGGCGGCGGCGGCTGCTGCCATCGCCCGGGCGGTCAGCGTCCGGGGGGCGGTGACGTCCATGGCAGGCGTCACCGAGACCGCTCCGAGCGCCGGGCCCAGCAGGGCGAACGGGGCGAACCCGGCCACCAGGCGCGCTCCCGGCCGGATCCCCAGCGTGGCGGCCACGGTATCGCGCATCGCCCCCAGTTGTCGGTGCGTGTAGAGCACGCCCTTCGCCGGGCCGGTCGAGCCGGAGGTGAAGAGGACGGCGGCGGGTGCGTCGGCGGCCGGTGCCGGGAATGCCTGGCTGGTTTCGGTTCCGCGGCGGGCCAGGGCGGCGAGGGAGGTTTCGACGCCGAGCAGGCGGCGGCGGGCGGCCGGCAGGTCCCGCACGCTGATCCGGCGGCCTGGCCAGCCGAACACGGAGGCCGCGGCCAGGGCCTTGTCGATGCCGACCAGGAAGTCCGGGGTGGCGCCCTTCACGGCGCGGCTCAGCCCGCGGGTGCCCAGGCCGGCGTCGGCAACGACGACCACCGCGCCAAGCCGGAGGCAGGCGTACAGCACCACGGTCAGGTCCACCCCGGGCGGGACCATCAGGCTCACCCGGCTGCCGGGGCCCACTCCGGCCCCTTGCAGGCCGGCCGCGAGGCCGGCAATCTGCTGCTCGAGCTCCCGCCAGCTCAGGGACCGGGACACCGAGCCTTCGGCGGACATCTCCGCGACGGCGGTGTCCCCGGCGGACGGACCAGCGGCCAGTGCGGTGAGCGGCGCCCATAACGGCGGTGTCCCGGCGTCGTGATGCGGGGGAGTGGAGGCGGGGGGCTTGTCCGGGCTGGCAGCGGTGCCGGGGGCGGGTAGCTGCCCGGCGAGCCAGTCGAACACCGGGGCGGCGATGTCCCGGTCCTCGGCGACCAGGTGCCCGGCGCCCTCGAACCGGTGCACCTGGGCGTGCGGCAGCCGGGAGATCAGGTCCTTGAGGTAGCGGTCCGAAAAGATCGGGTCCCGAGGGCCCCACAGCATCAGGGCCGGAACCGTGAGCCCGCGCAGGCCCTCGGCCACGCCGTTGAGCTCGGCGAAGCTGGGGTGGGCCGGTCCGGCCGGAATGTCGGCCACGAAGTTCCCGACGCCGTCGCGGCGTCCGGCGCCCCGGTAGGGGGCCTGGTAGGCGGCGCGGACTTCCGGGGCCAGCGCCGGGCGGGCGAGTGCATGGGTCACCCGGAGGAAGGCGTCGGAGGTGACGGTTCCCCAGCGGTGCACGGCCGGGTGCAGGGCGAGCCGCAGCGCCGGGGGAATGGGGCTGCCGGCGGGCTGGTGGACAGCGGTATTCGTCAGCACCACCCCGGCGAGCTGCTCCGGGTGCGCCAGCGCCCAGCCGAGGCTGATCACGCCGCCCCAGTCATGGCCGACGGTGACCACGGGGCCGTCGAGTTCCAGCGCGGCGGTAAGGTCGGCCAGGTCGTTGATCCGGTCGGCCAGGCGGCGGAAGGTGCCGGTGCGTTCGGAGAATCCCATGTCGAGCTGGTCCACGGCGACCACGCGCCAGGGGTGGGCCGGGTCGGTTCCGGCGGCCAGCAGGCTGCGCCACAGATAGGACCAGGTGGGGTTGCCGTGCACGCAGAGTAGGGTGCCGGCAGGGGTGAGGCCGCGGCGGGCGAGCTGGTCCCCGTTATCGAGCAGGTGCCAGCGGCGGGTCGTGCCGGGCTGGTCCGCGGCGGAGCTGGACGCTACCTCGATTTCCCGTGACCATTCGGGGTCTACGCCGGACCAGCCGGCGGCTACCATACGATTTCCACCATGGCGGTGTTCAGGCCGGATCCGACGCCCATGCACAGGACGCGGTCTCCGGAACCGAGGGTCTGGGCTTCGGCGGCCAGGGTCATCGGCAGCGAAGCGGGACCCACGTTGCCCCAGTGCGGGAACGTGATGGGCACCTTCTCCGGATCCAGGTCGATGGCCTCGATGATCGCCTGCGTGTAGGCGTTGCTCACCTGGTGGGTGACGTACCGGTCCATCGCGGTCCAGTCCCATTCGGGCTGCGCCTCATGCCAGGCCTCAACCACGAGCCGCAGGCCGCCGTCGAGCAGGCCCTTGGTGTCGGTGGCCATCCCGTCGATGCCGCCGACGCACAGTTCATGGTGCTCGGTGCCGGCACGCATGACGCCGCCGATGATCCGGTGCGCCCCGGGGTGCTGGTCCGCCGGGCCCATGACTGCCGCCGCGGCGCCGGAGCCCAGGGTGAGGGTGGCGAATTCGCGGTTGAAGTCCGCGCGGGTGGTCTCCGGCCGCGCCAGCCGAGCCAGGGTGGCTTCCTGCGTGGCCTGGGCGTCCTCTCCATTGACAATCACGGCGTACTTGATCTGCCCGCTGTCGATCATGTTCGCGGCCAGCGTCATGCCGTTGACGAAGCCCAGGCACGCGTTGGCCAGGTCGAAGTTCATGGCCGAGGACGGCAGGCCCAGCCCGTGGTGGATCTTGACCGCGACGGACGGTTCAAGGCTGCGCCGCGTGACCGAGGTGTTGATCAGCAGACCCACCTCCGAGGCTTCGATGCCGGATTCGGCCAGAGCCTTTGCCCCGGCCTCGATGGCGGCGTCGTCGAACGCTGTCCCGGGCGCCCACCAGCGCCGGTGCGTAATACCGGCCACCCGTTCGAGCAGCTTGGGCGGGAACTTCAGCCGGCTCAGGGTAGGGGCCAGCCTTCGGTCGAAGTCCGCGGAACTGACGATCTTCGGAGCTTCGACGCTGCTTACCGAGAGCAGTGCTGTGTTGCTATGCCGGAATGTTGCGTTCCCTACCAAATCAAGCCTCTGTTCGTATCTGTCCTGCGCTCCGGCAGTAGGTCGCACCCTTCAAGCACAAGCCCAAGAGCTTAACTATGCCCGTTCCAGGACCATTCCCGCATGCCGGGATCAGCACCAACTGCGGCTTCGCACGGCTTTGCGCGGAATTGTCACAGCTCCGCAGTAGATTGTAAGTACCCGGAGCCGTCCAGCACACCGTGCGCACCAAAGTTCACAGCTGAATCCGCAACCACGCCCCGCCGAGCAGGAGACCAGAACCGCCTTGCATCTCAAGAGCCTGACCGTCCGGGGATTCAAGTCGTTCGCTTCGGCGACGACCTTCGAATTCGAACCCGGCGTCACCGCTGTGGTGGGACCCAACGGTTCGGGCAAGTCCAATGTGGTGGACGCACTGTCCTGGGTCATGGGCGAACAGGGTGCCAAGACCCTGCGCGGCGGCAAGATGGAGGACGTCATCTTCGCCGGTACGTCCGGGCGGCCACCGCTGGGACGCGCACGCGTCTCCCTCACCATCGACAACAGCGACGGCGCGCTGCCCATCGACTACAGCGAAGTGACCATCTCCCGCACTCTGTTCCGCGCCGGCGGCTCCGAATACGCCATCAACGGGGCAAGCTGCCGGCTGCTGGACATCCAGGAACTGCTCTCCGACTCCGGCCTGGGCCGGGAGATGCACGTCATCGTCGGGCAGGGACAGCTGGACAAGGTCCTGCATGCCACCCCGGAGGACCGCCGCGGCTTCATTGAGGAAGCCGCCGGCATCCTCAAGCACCGCCGCCGCAAGGAAAAAACAGTCCGCAAGCTCGAAGCCATGCAGGCCAACCTGGCCCGGCTTAGCGACCTGACCGGGGAGATCCGCCGCCAGCTCACCCCGCTTGGAAAGCAGGCCGAAGTGGCCCGCCGCGCCCAGACCGTGCAGTTCGAGGTCCGTGATGCCCGCTCCCGGCTGCTCGCGGACGATCTGGTCCAACTACAGACCGTGCTGGACCAGGACGTCGCGGACGAGACCGCCCTCAAGGCCCGCCGCGCCGTCGTCGAGCGGGACCTCGACGGCGGCCGCCGTCGGCAGGCCACGCTGGAGCAGCTCGCCGCGGAGGCAACCCCAACGCTCAACGCCGCCCGGGACAACTGGTACCAGCTCTCCGCCGCCCGGGAACGGTTGCGGTCGCTCGGGTCCCTCGCCGAGGAACGCCGCCGGCTGCTGGGGGCAGCGGACCCGGCCCCGGACGCCGGCCGGGACCCTGAGCAGCTGGACCGGCAGGCAGCCCGGGTCCGCGCCGAACAGGCCGGACTCGAAGCGCAGATCGCCGAGCGGAGCACAAGCCTAGACGCGGCCACCGCCGCCAAACAGCAGGCCGAAAGCGCCGCAGCCGCCGAAGACCAACGCCTGGCCACGCTGCTCCGCGCCGCCGCGGACCGCCGCGAGGGCCTGGCCCGGCTGGCCGGCCAGGTCGGCGCCGCCAGGTCGCGGGTCGAATCCGCGCAGGCCGAGCTGGGCCGGTTGCGGGAGTCCCAAAAGGCCGGCGAGGAACGCCGCCGCCTCGCCCAGAGCGAATTCACCGCCCTCGAATCCCAGGTTGCCGGCGTGGAGGACGGCGAGGAAACCCTCGACGCCGAATACGAGGCTGCCAGCGAAGCCCTGGACGCTTCGACCGCCGAAATCGACGCCCTGACGGCAGCTGGACGGGATGCCGAGCGCGAACGCGACGCCCTGGTCGCGCGCCGGGATGCCCTGCAGCTGGGCCTGAACCGCAAGGACGGTTCCGGGCACCTGCTGGCCGCGGAGCTGCCCGGCGTGGTCGGCGCCCTGGCGGCCATGCTGACCATTGAACCCGGTTATGAGGCGGCCGTCGCCGCGGCGCTGGGCAGTTGCTCCGATGCCGTGGTGGTCCGCGACGCTGCCGCCGCCGCCGCCGCCGTCGCCCTGCTGAAGGCCGACGACGCCGGCCGGGCCGCGTTGCTGCTGGCGGACGCCGCCGGGGAACCCCAGGCGGAACCGGCGGCACTCCCGGACGGCGCCCGGTGGGCCGCAACCCTGGTCCGGTACGCCGGGGACGGGCGGAAGCGCGCCGGCGCCGCGGCCCCGCTGGGGCAGTTGCTGGCTGGCACCGCCGTCGTCGAGGACCTCGAGGGCGCCGCGCGGCTGGTGGCCGCCCGGCCCGAACTGACGGCTGTGACCCGGGCCGGTGATGTGTTCACCGCGGTTACGGTCAGCGGCGGGTCCGCCACGGCGCCCTCGCTGCTGGAAGTCCAGGCCGCCGTGGATGACGCCGCCGCCCGGCTCGAGAGCCTCGCCGCGGACCTGGAACGCAACCGCTTCGCCGTCTCCGCCGCGCAGGCGCAGCGGGCCGCCGCGCAGGACCGGGCCGACGCCGCCTTGGAGAAGCTGCACGACTCCGACGCGCGGCTCGCCGCCGTCGCCGAACGGCTCGGCCACCTGAATTCGGTGCTGCGCAGCGCCGTCGGGGAAAGCGACCGGCTGGCCGCGTCGCTGGCCCGCGCCGAAGCCAACATCGCTGCGGAGCAGGAGGCGCTGGAGGCCGTCGCCGCCCGGCTGGCCGCCGCGCAGGAAGCCCCCACGGAGGAGGAACCCTCGCCGGAACACCGCGACGCGCTCGCGGCCGCCGCAACGGCGGCCCGGGCCGCGGAGATGGAGGCGCGGCTCTCACTGCGCAGCGCGGAGGAACAGCTGACCGCGATCCGCAACCGGGCGACGTCGTTGGAACGGGCCGCCGCCACCGAACGCCGGGCCCGCGAGGAAGCCGCCGAACGGGCCCGCCGGCGCCGGCTCCAGGCAGGCCGCGCCGCCGCCGTGTCCGCCGCCGTCGAACACGTCATCGGCTACCTTGACGTGTCCGTGGACCTGGCCCGCCGGGAACGCGACGAGGCCGAGGAACGGCGGGAGCAGATGGAACGGGAACTCGCCGACGTGCGCAGCGGCAACGACGCCCTGGCCCGCGAGCTGGCCGACCTGACCGACTCCGTGCACCGGGACGAACTGGCCCGGGCGCAGCAGCGGCTCCGGATCGAGGCCCTCGAACTGCGAAGCATCGAAGAACTGGGCCTGACCCCGGACCAGCTCGTCGCCGATTTCGGCCCGGACCGTCCGGTCCCCGTGGCCGCATCCGAAACGGCGGACAAGTGGGCCGCCCTCCGCGCCCCGGTGGACGAGGAGGGCCGGGAGATCGTCGAGGGAAAGCCGTTCGTCCGTGCCGAGCAGGAGAAGCGGCTCCGCAAAGCCGAGCGTGACCTGTCCGCCCTGGGCCGCGTCAATCCGCTGGCGCTGGAGGAATTCGCGGCCCTGGAAGAGCGCCACCAGTTCCTCAGCAGCCAGCTCGAAGACCTTAAAGCCAGCCGGAGGGACCTGCTGGACATCATCAAGGAAGTCGACGCACGGGTCCAGAAGGTCTTCGCCGAGGCCTTCGAGGACACCGCCGCCCAGTTCGTCCGGGTCTTTGCCCGGCTGTTCCCCGGCGGCGAAGGCAGGCTGGTCCTGACCGACCCCTCGGACATGCTGAACACCGGCATCGAGGTGGAGGCCCGGCCCGCGGGGAAGAAGATCAAGCGGCTCTCGCTGCTCTCCGGCGGCGAGCGGTCCCTCACAGCAGTGGCCCTGCTGGTGGCCATCTTCAAGGCCCGGCCCTCGCCCTTCTATGTCATGGACGAGGTGGAGGCGGCCCTGGACGACACCAACCTGGGCCGGCTGATCACCATTTTCGAGGAGCTGCGCGAGTCCAGCCAGCTGATCGTCATCACCCACCAGAAACGCACCATGGAGGTCGCGGACGCGCTGTACGGGGTCACCATGCGCGGCGACGGCGTCTCGACCGTGATCAGCCAGCGGCTGGGCGCGGAGGTCTGAGGTGCCTGTGAGAAGCTAGGGGAGTGAACGACATCCTTCCCATCCTCCTGCCCATCCTCGTAGTCCTGGTGGTCCTCGGAGCGCTCATCCCGGTGCTCATGAAGACCCGGAAAAACATCACGAACTACCCGGGAACGCGCGACGCGAACGACCCTGTGCAGGGTTCCGGCGGCAGCACGTTGCTGGAGGACCGGCCGGCGCCGCCCGCCGGCCCGGCCGCCACGGACACCGCCGACCTCGAGGGACTTGAGACCGTCGAGGTGCCGGACAACGTTGCCGGCCTCGAGACCGTCCCGGTCGAGACGCCGCTGCCCGTCGCCGGCCGCCTGACCCGGCTGCGCGAGCGCCTGGTCAAATCCAACAACATCCTGGGCAAAGGCCTGCTCGCCCTGCTCTCGGCAGACAAAATCGACGAAAACGTCTGGGACGAAGTCGAGGAGACCCTGCTGCTGGCGGACCTCGGCACCGAACCGACCATGCAATTGGTGGACGCCCTGCGGGAGCGCGTCAAGGTCCTGGGCACCCGCTCGCCCGAGCACGTCAAGGCCATGCTCCGCGAAGAGCTGATCAAGCTCGTGGACCCCGGCATGGACCGCAGCCTGAACGTGGAACGGCACGCGGACAAGCCGGCGGTGATGATGGTGGTCGGCGTCAACGGCGTTGGCAAGACCACCACGGTGGGCAAGCTGGCCCGCGTGCTCGTTGCCGAGGACAAGGATGTCCTGCTCGGCGCCGCCGACACGTTCCGGGCCGCCGCGGCCGAGCAGCTCGCCACCTGGGGCCAGCGCGTCGGCGTACCGACGGTCAAGTCCGACATCGACGGCGCGGACCCGGCCTCCGTCGCCTACGAAGCCGTCAAGGCAGGAATCGACGGCGAGGTCGACGTCGTGATGATCGACACCGCCGGCCGGCTGCAGAACAAGGTCGGGCTGATGGATGAGCTCGGCAAGGTCAAGCGCGTGATCGAAAAGCTGGCCGAGGTGGACGAGGTCCTGTTGGTCCTGGACGCCACCACCGGGCAGAACGGCCTGAACCAGGCCCGGGTGTTCGCCGAGGTCGTCAACATCACCGGCATCGTGCTGACCAAGCTGGACGGCACCGCCAAGGGCGGCATTGTCGTCGCAATCCAGAAGTCCCTCGGCGTGCCGGTCAAGCTGGTCGGCCTGGGTGAGGGTGCCGACGACCTGGCGCCCTTCGACGCCGAAAGCTTTGTGGACGCGCTGCTGAACTAGGGCCGCCCCCCCAACCAGCGGCCGAACCCAAAAGCTCCCCGACCTGGCCCAGGTCGGGGAGCTTCTGCGTTCCGTCGGGGTACGGGGACGGGGTACGGGGGACGGCTAGTACTTGAAGTTCAGCACCGTCACGGTCCCGGCGGTCAGCTTGAACTTCTGCGTGGCCGACTTGTAGGCGAAGCCGGGGACCGTGGCACGCTTAGCCAGCGGAACCGGTCCGGACTTGGCGCCGTCAATGACCGTCTGGTCCTCGGCCTTGTAGCTGGGGCCGGTGAGCTGGGTCATGGTTCCGGTGACAGCCTTGCCCGGCAAGGTAAGGGTGACGTCCAGCTGGGCGGCTTTCTCGGGGTTGTTTTCGTTGACCAGGACAACCGAGGTGCTGCCGTCCGCGTTCTGCAGTCCGTAGGCGGTCGTCAGACCGCCGCCGTCGCTGGAGGTCTTCAGAAACTTCCCGCCCTCCAGCGCACTGACCATGGCGATGCCGAAGTAGTTGGCCCGGGGCGATAGCACCCCGTTGGACTGCAGGTACGGGCCGCCGCTGCAGACGGCCGACATCGGCGGCCCCCCAACGCAGGTCAGCAGGGAGCTGTGGAAGGCGAGCCTGGATAGGCCGAGCTGCGTTGTGTTCAGGATGTAGTCGGCCGCCCACAGCGCGGAAGCATGTGTTTTCGTAATGTCGTTGGAACCGGGGCAGGTTGAAGCGCCGGTCTCCGGCAGCCACGTTTCAATCCCTGCCGCCCGGCCGATTTTGAGTGCTTCGCCGACGTACTGCACGGCGCGTTCGTGCATTCGGGAACTCATCAAGTTCGACATCACCGGAGAACTGTCAGCGTTCCTGCCATCGCAGCTGAAGAGTCCGTAGTAGTGGAAGGTCAGGATCTTTCGTTGCGGCAGCTTAAGGTCAACGAAGGGCTGCCACCAGCTTTCCTCATAGGTTCCGGGGCCCGAAATCGGCAGGTCGGGTGCGACCTGGTAGATGGCAGCGGCGTAGGCCTGAAGTTCCTTGAGGTAGTCGCCGACCTTGTAGCTCTGCGGCCGGACGCCGTCGGCAGCGTAGCCATTGGGTTCGTTTCCGACGGTGACGCTGAGGAGCCGCTTGCCGAAAATCTTGGCGGCGTGTTTGACGAAGTCAGCGGCCCGCGCAGGGTCGTAGTGGCCGAGATCGACCGTGATGGTCAGCTTGGCGTCGGTTGCCTCCAGCAGCGCCTCCACCCGGGTCAGATCCGCCGGGCCGACGACCCGCGGTACGTGAGCCTTGTCTCCTCGGTAATTCGAGGGTAGGGGTTCGCCGGAGGAGGTCCAGAAAAAGCGACGATCGACGGCCCGGCCGCCAAACCTGAGGAACGGTTGATCCATTTGCTTCAGAAGGGCGACCGCTGAGGGGTTGTCCGCGGCAAGAGCCGGATCGGCCAAGTCTGTAGCCTCGAAGGACATCCCTGCGGTGCTCTTGTTCAGCGTTGCTCCAACAGCGTCCGCTGAGACGCTGACCTTTAGGGGTTCGACGTTTTCCAGCGGAGACCCGGCCGGCGGCCCAGGCTGCTCGTAGTAGGTTACCGGCGGGCCCACCTCAGGCGGCCCCGCTTCAGGCGTCGCGGCCGCCGTCGTTGCTGCGGGTTCCTCCGTGGCGGAGGCTACTGGTGCCGGCGCCGGTGCCGGGTTCCCAGCGGCCAGCGGCACCAGGACCGCTGCGGCCGCGACGACGGCGGCGAGACTTGCGCCGGCGATAATTCCCGCCCGCTTCCGTCTCGTGGTGTTCGCCTTGGCGCGGTCACCGGCGTCGGCGGGCCCGGGGGAAGGGTCGATTCTGGCCATGGGGGTATTGCCTCCGGGAGATCGTGGGAATTGACCCCAGCTTAGCCAATGGATGCAGCCGCGGCGGACCATGCCGAACCAGCGTGCAGCAGGTGTCGATGTCAGCGCCCAAAATGACACCGGCTGCGAGTTAGGTGGGTTTCGGCCGGTAGGTTTCCCGGGCGAGCAGCCAGCCCACAGCGGCCGCGAGCAGGACCCCGCCGGTCACGCCGAACGCCCAGCCGTAGCCCAGGCGGTCCGCGAGCAGGCCGGCGATGACCGGCCCCAGGATGGCGCCGCTGTCCGCGGTCATCTGGAACACCGCCAGCACCCGGCCGCCGGAACGTTCGTTGCCCACGACGTCGGCGATCGCCGCCTGCTGGGCCGGCCCCAGCATCCCCGCCCCGATGCCCGCCACGGTGGAGGCCAGCAGGAACCAGGGCAGCTGCTGGGTCAGGCCGATGCCGCCGGTGGCAAGGCCGGTGACCAGCAGTCCGGAGAGCACCATCGGCCGGCGACCCAGCCTGTCCGTCAGCCGCCCCGAAAACGTCAGCGCCGCCGCGTTGCCAGCCGCGAACACGGCCAGCGCCCAGCCCGCAGACCCCGGGCCGCCGTCGAGCGCCACGACGGCGAACAGCGGGACGGTCGCCATCCGCACCCCGAAGGTCGCCCACCCGTTAGCGAAGCTGGAACCCAGCCCCGCGCGGTATGCGCTGTCCCGCAGCGCCTCCCGCAGCCGCAGCGCCGGAGCCGCGCCGCCGGCGGCCCGGGAACCTGCCGGGACGTGGCTGAGCTGGGTCTGCACGACGGCGGCTGCCAGCACCAGCGCCGCCGCGTAGGCGAGGAACGGGACCCGCAAACCGAAACCGGCCAGCAGGCCGCCCACGATCGGGCCGCAGACATTGCCGATCAGGAAAGCCGAGGCGTAGGCACCGGACACCCGGCCGCGGCTCTCCGGGGGCGCCAGCCGCACCACGAGGGTCATCGACGCCACCGTGAACATCACCGACCCGGCCCCGCCCAGGCCCCGGAAAATCAGCAGCTGCCAGTAGTCCTGGGCGAAGGCGCACGCCGCCGTCGAGGCCGCCACGATCAGCAGCCCCGCCACGTACACCGGACGTTCGCCCAGCCGGACGATCAGCGCCCCGCCCGCCGGGGCGAACACGAGCCGCATGAACGCGAAGATGCTGACAATAACCGCTGCAGCGGTCGCCCCGACGTCGAACGTGGTCGCGAACTGGGGAAGGACCGGCGCCACGAGGCCGAAGCCCAGCGCGATCAGGAACGCTGCGGCCAGCATCACCTTGATGTCCCGTGGCAGCCGGGGGCCGCCGGGACGGCGGAGTCCCCAGGGCAGCCGGGCGCCGTCGGCGGAACGGGTTGCTTTGCTCATGGTGCTGCTTTCGGTGCCTGTGGGAAGCCCGGGGCGGGGATAGACCCTGGAAACATAACCGTAACAAGCGCGAGACGCACCATTTACTTCCCCACGGCTCCCGTAACAAGCCGGCAACGCAATTCTGCGACCGGTGAAACACGGCCCCGGCAAACTTTTCGTAGAACGCAAAAAGGCGTTGGACCGGCGGACCAGTCCGCACCATAAGCAAGAGAGGACGTAGACCATGGAACTCACCGCAGGTCTCGTTTGGCTCCTGGTCGCATCAGCCTTCGTGCTGTTCATGACCCCGGGCCTGGCATTCTTCTACGGCGGCATGACGCGCGCCAAGTCGGCGCTGAACATGATGATGATGAGCTTCGTCGCCATCGGCACCGTCGGTATCACCTGGGTCCTGTGGGGCGCTTCGATGGCGACCAGCAACCAGGACAACTTCTTCCAGATCTTCGCCAATCCCTTCAGCCACTTCGGGCTGCACAACTTCACCGACCCGGCTGACCTGCTGAAAGTCGGCTACGCCGCGACCTTCGCCATCATCACGGTGGCGCTGATCTCCGGCGCGGTCGCGGACCGGGCCAAGTTCTCCGCGTGGGTCATCTTCACCCCCATCTGGGCCACCCTGGTCTACGCACCGCTCGCGTTCATGGTCTGGGGCGGCGGCCTGTTTTCCAAGGATGGCTGGTTCGGCCAGACCTTCGCGCCGGTGATCGACTTCGCCGGCGGCACCGTGGTCCACATCAACGCCGGCGTGGCCGGCCTCATCTTGGTCCTGGTCATCGGCAACCGCAAGGGCTTCGGCAAGGACCCGAACCACCGCCCGCACAACGTCCCGTTCGTCATGCTGGGAGCCGCCATCCTGTGGTTCGGCTGGTTCGGCTTCAACGCCGGCGCCGCCGCCACGGTGGAGCAGGCAGGCCTGATCTGGGTCAACACGCTGGCCGCACCGGCCGCCGCGATGCTGGGCTGGCTCGCGGTCGAACGCTTCCGCGACGGCCACCCCACGTCCCTGGGCGCTGCTTCCGGTGTGGTGGCCGGGCTGGTGGCGATCACCCCCGCCTGCGCCAACGTCTCTCCGCTCGGTGCGATCGCCCTTGGTGTCGCCGCCGGCACCGCCTCCGCGCTCGCCGTCGGCCTGAAGTTCAAGTTTGGCTACGATGACTCGCTCGACGTCGTCGGGGTGCACCTGGTGTCCGGTGTCGTCGGCACCGTTGCCATCGGTTTCCTGGCCACCCCGTCGCAGGGCCCGGCAGGGCTGTTCTACGGCGGCGGCAGCACCCAGCTCGTCGCCCAGGCGCTCGCGGCCCTGTGTTCCATCGTCTTTACCGCGGTCATGACCTTCCTCATCGCCTTCCCGATCCACAAGACCATGGGCTTCCGGGTCTCCCAGGAACAGGAAGCCGTGGGCGTGGACCTGAGCCTGCACGCCGAGACCGCCTACGAGTTCGGCGTCGGCGGCAACGGCGGGAGCTTCCAGCCCCTGCATGAGCTCATCACCGGCAAAGCCCAGGGCGAACCCGCTGAGCTTCCCGCCGCTGAGGTTCCGGCCATGGGGGCCGCGTCCAACGGCAAGAAGGCGGCGGCAGCCGGCAAAGAGAGCGTGGGCGCATGAAACTCATCACAGCCATCGTCCGGCCGGAAAAG
This sequence comes from Arthrobacter sp. JB02-1C, assembly GCF_057748045.1. Taxonomy (NCBI): domain Bacteria; kingdom Bacillati; phylum Actinomycetota; class Actinomycetes; order Micrococcales; family Micrococcaceae; genus Arthrobacter; species Arthrobacter sp. JB02-1C. Next base: position 3,400,124 of record NZ_CM173235.1, on the reverse strand, counting down.
CTCGACGTGATTCGGGAAGGGCTGGAAGCCTACGGGGTGCAGGGCCTGACCGTCAGTGCCGCCAATGGCTACGGCCGGCAGCGCGGATACACCGAGGTCTACCGCGGCGCCGAATACAACGTGGACCTGTTGCCCAAGATCCGGGTTGAGGTGCTCGCCACCGACGAGCAGGCGGACGACATTCTGGACGTGATCATCGCCAGTTCGAACACCGGCCGGGCCGGCGACGGAAAGGCCTGGATTGTCGATGTCTATGAGGCAGTGCGGGTCCGCACCGGTGAGCGTGGCGCCGCGGCCGTCTAAGCTGCGGCCCTCCAGCCGCACCGCATCCGCGGATCGCGAATGAGGGCTGCGACAGCGGGCCGGACACCTGCCAAGGTGTCCGGCCCGTTTTTGCGCGCGGGGCTGCGGCGGCTCGGTGCGGCGGGGCTGCCGCGGCGCCCGGTGCGGCGCGCCGCGGCCTAATCCAGCCAGCCCTGGGGACCCGGGGAGCCGGCGGCGTATTCCTCCAGCGGCACACTGTCCCGCGTCCAGGCCTGGAGGACGGGGTCCACGATGCGCCAGCAGTCCTCCGCGACGTCGGCCCGGACGGAGAGCAGCGGGTCGCCGTTGAGGACCCCTTCGAGGACTTCGCCGTAGGGGAGCAGCTCGGAGGCGCTGAGCTCGGCGTGCAGGGTGGCCCGGTCCAGGCTCAGCACGTCGCCCGGGCCGTTGACGTCGAGGTCGAACTGCAGGGTGTCCGGCCCGAAGCCGATCCGCAGCTGGTTTGGCTCGTCCACGCCGGTGAATCCCCGGGGCAGATGCGGTGCCGGCCGGAACGTGACCACGGCTTCCTTGCGGGTGGCGCCCAGTGCCTTGCCGGAGCGGAGGATGAAGGGGACGCCCTGCCAGCGCCAGTTGTCTATGCTGACCTGGACCTCGGCGAGGGTCTCGGTGTTCCGGGACGGATCGACACCCGCCTCCTTGGCGTAATCCGGAACCTTCCGGTCCTCGATGGTGCCCGCGGTGTACCGCGCCCTGCGGGTGTTCTTGGCGTACGGGGCCTTGATGCTGCTGGCGCGCAGGACCGTGGCCACGGCGTCCCGGAGGTCCCGTTCATGGACCGAGGCAGGGGGTTCGAGGGCCATCAGGGCCATTACCTGCAGCAGGTGGCTCTGGATCATGTCCCGCAGGGCGCCGGCGCCGTCGTAGTAGCGGGCCCGGCCTTCGAGGGCCAGGTCCTCGTCGAAGATGATCTCGACCTTCGCGACGTAGTCCCGGTTCCACACCGGTTCCAGCAGGGCGTTGGCGAAACGCAGGCCCAGGATATTCAGGACCGTGGCCTTGCCCAGGAAGTGGTCCACCCGGTGAATGTGGTCCTCGGGCACCAGCGCGGCAAGCGTCTTATTGAGCTGCCGCGCTGAATCTTCGCTCGAGCCGAACGGCTTTTCCAGCACCAGCCGCGTCCCGGCGGGCACTTCCTCCGGGGCCAGGGCCTCACAGGCCAACTGGCTGACCTTCGGCGGGAGCGCGAAGTAGACCGCCACCGGTCCCTGCAGCGTCTTGAGCAGGCCGGACAGCTGCCCGGCGTCGGTGACGTCGAGCCGGTGGTAGCGGGTGTCTTTCCGGATCCGTTTCAGCTCCCGTTTGCCGGCAGCGCCGGCCTGGGAATTGGCGTCCGCGAACGCCGTGTCCAGCCGCTCCAGCCACTGCTCCTCGGTCCAGTCGTCCGAGCCCGCGCCAACCAGCGTGAGCTCCGGCGCGTGGCCCCTTGCCACGAGGCGGGCCAGGCCCGGCAGCAGCAGCCGGCCCGTCAAATCGCCGGAGGCGCCGAGGATCAGCAGGGTCTTTACGGTTGTTTGGCTGCTCATCTAGCCCAGCATGCCATCTACGAGGCGTGGCTTGGTACCCTAGATAGTCGAGTCCCGTAGTCTGGGCAGTTCGTTCCGGCGAAACCGTTCCGACTCTGGCGTGCCGCACCGGCCGTCAGCTGTAGATCCACTGAAAGAAGTTCACGGCGCGTGTTCAATTCACTCTCTGACCGGTTGACAGCAACCTTCAAGAATCTCCGCGGCAAGGGCCGCCTCACGGAGGCGGACGTTGACGCCACCGTCCGGGAGATCCGGCGTGCCCTGCTGGACGCCGACGTTGCCGTCCCCGTGGTCCGGGAGTTCACCGCCCGCGTCCGGGAGCGTGCGCTCGGCGTTGAGGTGTCCGGCGCCCTGAACCCCAGCCAGCAGATCGTCAAGATTGTCAACGAGGAGCTCGTTGAAATCCTCGGCGGCGAGACCCGCCGGATCCGGCTGGCCAAGACCGGACCCACCATTATCATGCTCGCCGGCCTGCAGGGTGCCGGTAAGACCACCCTCGCCGGCAAGCTCTCCAAGTTCCTCAAGGCGCAGGGCCACAGCCCCATGCTCGTCGCCTGTGACCTGCAGCGCCCCAACGCTGTCACCCAGCTTCAGGTCGTCGGCCAGCGCGCCGGTGTACCCGTTTTCGCCCCGCACCCCGGCGCCACCTCCACCGAACTGGACCACCCCGCCGGTGACCCGGTCGCCGTCGCCCGCGCCGGCGTCGAAGAAGCCAAGCGCACCCTGCACGACGTGGTGATCGTGGACACCGCCGGCCGGCTCGGCGTCGACGCCGAGATGATGGAACAGGCCCGCCAGATCCGCCGGGCCATCGTGCCCAACGAAGTCCTCTTCGTGATCGATTCGATGATCGGCCAGGACGCCGTCAACACGGCGATGGCCTTCGATGAAGGCGTCAACTTCACCGGCATCGTGCTCTCCAAGCTCGACGGCGACGCCCGCGGCGGTGCCGCGCTGTCGGTCGCGTCGGTCACCGGAAAGCCCGTCATGTTCGCGTCCACCGGCGAAGGCCTGGACGACTTCGAGCTGTTCCACCCGGACCGGATGGCCTCGCGCATCCTTGACATGGGTGACGTGCTCACCCTGATCGAGCAGGCCGAAAAGAACTGGGACAAGGACGAAGCGGCCCGGATGGCGAAGAAGTTCGCCGACCAGGAAGACTTCACCCTCGAGGACTTCCTCGCCCAGATGCAGCAGATCCGCAACATGGGCTCCATGAAGAAGATGCTCATGATGATGCCGGGGGCGCAGAACATCCGGCAGCAGCTGGAGCAGTTCGACGAGCGCGAGATCGACCGGGTCGAAGCGATCGTCCGGTCGATGACCCCGCACGAGCGGCTGGCTCCCAAGATCATCAACGGCTCCCGCCGAGCCCGCATCGCCCGCGGCTCCGGCGTGCACGTCTCCGAGGTCAACGGCCTGCTGGAGCGGTTCGCCCAGGCCCAGAAGATGATGAAGAAGATGGCAGCCGGCGGCGGCATCCCCGGGATGCCGGGAATGCCCGGGATGGGCGGCGGCGGAGGCCGCAAGGGCGCCAAGCCGGCTCCCAAGAAGAAGGCCCGGTCCGGCAACCCGGCCAAGGCCGCGCAGGAGCTCAAGGACGCCGAGGCGCGGCGCGCCGCCGGCGCCAAGGCGCTCCCCACGGGCGCGGCCTTCGGCCAGCAGGGCGGCGACTTTGACCCGTCCCAGCTGAACCTGCCCAAGGGCTTCGACAAGTTCCTCGGCGGCAGCAAGTAAGGACAAAGCCGCGTGCCTCCGGCCAGTATGTCGTCCGCTTTCCTGACAAACCGGTGCCATAGGCTTAGGTCATGTTCAAGGAGCGCGTAGTCTTCGTCCACGGCGCCGGCAGCTTTGGTGCTGCGGCGTGGCCGAAACAGCACGGCATGGCACTGAGCTACGACGCGCTGTTCCTGCGGCGGCACGGCTACGACCCCGTTGCCGAACCTGCGGAAACGGACTTCGCGGCGGACGCCGGCATCGTTTTGCGGGCCCTGGCCGACGACGGCCGCGGCGCCGCCGGCGGTCACGTCGTGGCCCACGCCCAGGGGGCCATCGCGGCGATGATGGCGGCCGTGGAACGGCCTGACCTGGTGCTCTCCCTCACCCTGGTGGAGCCCGCCTGCCTCTCGCTGACGGCCGAACTTCCGGCCTCGGCGGCGCACCGGGAACTCATGCAGCCCCTTTTCGACGTCCGGCACAGCCTCAGCGACGACGACTACCACCGCGAGTTCGTCCGCCGCGTCTTCGCAGCGCACGCCCCCGTCCGCGGCACCGTGGGCAGCGCGCCGGTGGCGGACGACGCGCGGGAGGCCCACCGGCTGCGCCTCCAGGCACCGGCGTGGGAAGCGCCGCTGCAGATCGTTCCGGGCGTACCCACCCTGGTCCTCACCGGCGGCTGGGAGCCGCTCTATGAGGAAATAGCCGGCTACCTGCGCGAGACCGGCGCGCTCCACGTCACCGCGCCCGGCGGACACCGGCCCCAGGACTCCCGGGAAGGGGACCGCGCCATCCGCACCTTCCTTGCCGAGATGAACCGGAGCGGGCACGCCCGGGCTTCCTGACACCGCGGCGCGGCGGCGGGGGTGAGGACTAGGCTTTAAGCCATGACCGGCATCATCGAGTTCAGCGGCCCCATCCTCACTGCGGCGGACCAGGAACGGCGCGGCTTGTGGTCCGTCAACGGCACACTGACCTTCCACCGTCCGCAGTCCGTCCCGGACCTGGTCCTGGACGGGTGGGTCATTCCCGGGCTGGTCGACGCGCACTGCCACATCGGCCTCGGGCCCGGCGGGGACGTTCCGGAGGACGTGGCCGAAGCCCAGGCGCAGACCGACCGCGACGCCGGCACCCTGCTGGTCCGCGACGCCGGCGCCGTGCACGACACGCGCTGGCTCCAGCAGCGAAGCGAGCTGCCCCGCATCATCCGCGCCGGCCGCCACGTCGCCCGGACGCGGCGGTACCTCCGCGGCTTCGCCGTCGAGGTTGAACCCGCCGAGCTGGTGGAGGCCGTCCGTAAACAGGCGCGCGCCGGTGACGGCTGGGTCAAGCTGGTGGGGGACTGGATCGACCGCGACGCCGGCGACCTCGCCGCCAGTTTCCCGGCCGCCAGCGTGCGGGGCGCCGTCGCCGCCGCCCACGACGAGGGGGCCCGGGTCACCGCCCACTGCTTCGCGGAGGAGACCCTTGACGACATGCTGGACGCGGGTATCGACTGCATCGAGCACGGGACCGGCCTGCTTCCCCGGCACCTGCCCCGCTTCGTGGAACAGGGGGTGCCGATCGTCCCGACCCTGATCAACATCGCCAATTTCCCGGACATCGCGGAACAGGCCGAGGCCAAGTTCCCGCGTTACGCGGCCCACATGCGCTCGCTCTGGGAAGGCCGCGCCGAACGCATCCTCGCCGCCTACGAGGCCGGCGTGGCAATCTATGCGGGAACGGACGCCGGCAGCGTCATCCGGCACGGGCGCATCGTTGACGAAGTCGAGGCGCTGCATGCCGCCGGGCTCCCCGCCCGGGCCGCCCTCGACGCCGCGGCCTGGTCTGCCCGTAACTGGCTGGGCGCGGACGCGATCACCGAGGGTGCCAGCGCCGACGTGCTGGTCTGCACCGAAGACCCGCGCGGAAACCTCGGTACCTTGCACAAGCTCAGCCACGTGGTGCTCCGCGGCGAACCGATCCGGCCGGAACCTTCCGCGCGTTAGGAATAAATTGAAGCTTCAAGTAATTTAGATAGATGAGGGTCGCCGAAGGTCGGTGGCCGCACAACCACTGGAGCGTTTCGATGACTGCAGAAGCCAGCACCCAGGACCTTCTTCCCGCTGAACTCACCATGGGCACCGTGATGCTCAAGGTTGGCGACATGAAGCTCATGACTGATTACTACCAGCGCGCCCTCGGCCTCGATATCGTGGCGGAGCAGGACGGCGGGCTCTACCTCGGACGCAAGCAGAAGCCGCTGGTCCACCTTGCCCCCGCCCCCGGGCTCAGCCTGCCCTCCCGCGGCGAGGCCGGCCTGTTCCACACCGCCCTGCTGTTCGATGACCAGTCTGCCCTCGCCGCCACCGTGGCCAGCGCGGCGCAGTACGAACCGCAGTCCTTCACCGGAAGCGCCGACCACCTGGTCAGCGAGGCCTTCTACTTCAACGACCCGGAGGGCAACGGCATTGAGCTCTACTGGGACCGCCCCCGGGACGCCTGGTCCTGGGAGGGCGGAAACGTCGTCATGGACAGCCTGGCCCTGCCGCCCCAGCGTTACCTCCAACAGCACCTCACCGAAGCGTCCCTGGCCGGGCAGCGGCAGACCGACGCCGGCGTCGGCCATGTCCACCTGCAGGTTGGCGACGTGCAGTCTGCCCACGACTTTTACGTCGGCACGCTCGGCTTCGAAAAGACTGCCGGGTGGCACGGCCAGGCGCTCTTCGTCTCCGCCGGCGGCTACCACCACCACATGGCCATGAACGTCTGGAACAGCCGTGGCGCCGGACCGCGCCGGGACACGCTGGGCCTCGGTGAAGTAGTGATCGAGGTGCCGTCCGGGGACGACGTCGGCGCTCTTGCCGACCGGCTCAAGACCGCCGGCATTCAGTCCCACCACACGGGCGCCGAGTTGCGCTTCGACGATCCGTGGCGCAACCGGATCCGCGTCACCGTCCGCTAACCACGGGACATGCCCAGTGGTCGCGGTCATGGAAGGGCATATGGCCTATATGTCCGTTGCTCACGTCCGGAGGAGGGCATGTCCGCTCGGGGAGCCTGGGTAAAGCGGGCCGCGGCTTGGATGACGTGGGACATGTCCAGTGGTAGCGGCCAAGGGTGGGCATATCCGGTGCGTGTGGTGGGCGATGGGCATGTCCGCTGGTTGACGTCATGGCTGGGCATGTTGGCTATATGTCCGTTGCTCACGGCCGGAGGAGGGCATGTCTATTCCGGGAGCCTGGACAAAGCCGGCCGCGGCTGGGATGACGTGGGACATGCCCAGTGGTCGCGGCCAAGGGTGGGCATATGGCCTATATGTCCGTTGCTCACGTCCGGCGGAGGGCATGTCCACTCCGGGAGCCTGGATAAAGCGGGCCGCGGCTGGGATGACGTGGGGAAATGCCCAGTGGTCGCGGCCAAGGGTGGGCACATGGCCTATATGTCCGTTGCTCACGGTCGGAGGAGAGCATGTCCACTGGTTGCTGTCATGGCTGGCATGTCGGCTATATGTCCAGTGCTGGTGGCCAGGGGAGGGCATGTCCGGTGCGCGGTCGGCCCGGCCGGAGCCGCTAGGCTGAAACCACGCCGACAACAGCGGCACTGCGCCGCACGACAGCTAGGGAGCTCTTCCTTGGGATTTACTGAAATCTTCGTCGCCACGCACGACGCCGCTCTGAAGCGGGCCGCGGCCCTCGAAGCTGGCGCCGCCGTTGCCCCCGGCGCAGTCCGGATTTCGGAGATCAGCGACTTCGAGGTCGAGCGGCTCGGCGACCTGGCCGGCACAGCGGTACACGCTGCGGGCGCCGACTATGAGCTGGCAATGGTGGACGTGGCGAGCGACTCGCTGCTGGGTGTTCCGGCCGCGATGGTCCGGGCGTTGGCGGACCTGCTGAGCTACGAGACCGAAGGCGACGGTGACGTTCTCGCGGATGTCTCCGCGCAGTGGGCCGCGGAGGAGGACATGCCTTTCGGCCCGGAGCAGGCTGCAGGCTACGTCCGGCAGCTGGCCGAACTCGCGGCAGGCGTGGACCCGGCCGCCAGGACCGGGCTCTACGTCTGGACGTCCTGACGCCCGACAGCGTGCGCCCCCGGAGACCGTCCCGAGAAAAAACACCCCTTGAAGACCCCTGGCACGGGTGTCAAGTCGAAATCCGCGCGGTGATCTGGCACAATGAACAGGTACTCGATCCGCGTGGCCCCTCTCTCCGCGTCCGGATCCTGTCCTTTAGAACCCCCTAGTACGGCCCGCCCCACGGGTGCAGAACACCGGGCTCGACCCCGTTTCAGAAACAGGAGTGACCACAAAAGTGGCCGTAAAGATTCGCCTTAAGCGCTTCGGCAAGATGCGCGCACCGTACTACCGCATCGTCGTCATGGACGCACGCTCCAAGCGTGACGGCCGTGCCATCGAAGAGATCGGCAAGTACCACCCCACCGAAGAGCCCTCGTACATCGAGGTCGACTCGGACCGCGCCCAGTACTGGCTCGGCGTCGGCGCACAGCCGTCCGAGCAGGTCGCCGCGATCCTCAAGATCACCGGTGACTGGCAGAAGTTCAAGGGTCTCCCGGGCCAGGAGGGCACCTTGAAGACCAAGGCTGCCAAGGAAGCCTTCGTCGCCCCGGAAAAGGGTTCCGTGATCATCCCGGAAGCCATCACCAAGAAGGCCAAGAAGGACGACGCAGCCGAGGCTCCCGCCGACGCCGAAGCAGAGACCACCGAGGCTGAGTAACTTGCTGGCAGAAGCGCTCGAACACCTGGTCCGCGGGATTGTTGACAGTCCCGAGGACGTCAAGGTCAGTGCCAAGAACAACCGCCGCGGGGATACCCTCGAGGTGCGCGTTCATCAGGACGACCTCGGACGGGTGATCGGACGCCAGGGCCGTACGGCGCGCGCCTTGCGCACCGTGGTGGCGGCACTGGCCGACGGCGAACCGGTCAGGGTCGACGTCGTCGACACCGACCGCCGCCGGTAGCGCAGCCAGCTTAGCTCGATCTTCAGTCCGGCCCCTTCACCAGCTTATGGTGGAGGGGCCGGACTGTTTTGCGCGGCAGGCGCCAGCGAATCCAAGGCGCCAGCGAATCCAAGACGTCAGAGAACCCGAACAGAGGAACACATGCAGCTCCAGGTGGCACGAATCGGCAAGCCCCACGGCATCCGCGGCGAAGTAACAGTCCAAGTGCTCACGGACGCGCCGGGTGACCGCTTTGTTCCCGGCACCCAGTTCGTGGTCGAACCGGCGTCGGCAGGGCCGTTGACGGTGGAGAGCGCGCGCTGGAACAAGGACATCCTGCTGCTCGCCTTCGAGGAAGTGGAGACCCGCAACGACGCGGAAGCCCTGCGTGGCGCGAAGCTCTTCATCGAGACCGAGGAACTGGACGAGGACGACGACGAGGGCTGGTACGAGCACGAGCTCGTCGGCCTGGAGGCCCGGGTCGGCGACCAGGTGGTGGGCAGGGTCTCGGCCCTGCACACCATGCCGGTGCAGGACCTGTTGGTCGTCACGGATGCGGACGGCAAGGAAATCCTGGTCCCCTTCGTGGAGCAGATCGTCCCCGAGGTCAACGTCGGCGACAAGTACATCCGCCTCACGCCGCCGGACGGGCTGTTCGAGGTCAACGCCGAGGCCGGCGCCGCGCCGGACGACGGCGACACGGTCGCCGACACGAACGCCGCCGCCGATGCCGACACGGCAGCCGGCTCCGACGGCAGCGGGGACCGCGGCTGACATGCGGATCGACGTCGTCAGTATTTTCCCGGACTACCTCGCGCCGCTGGAGCTGTCCCTGATCGGGAAGGCGCGCCAGGACGGGCTGCTGGAGCTGAACGTCCATGACCTCCGGGACTTCACCACCGACCGGCACCGCACGGTGGATGACACGCCGTACGGCGGCGGAGCCGGCATGGTGATGAAGCCCGAGCCCTGGGCCCAGGCCCTTGCCGCCGTCGCGGGTGTCGCGGGGGCCGCCGGGCAGGACGGCGGCAAGCCGGTACTGATCGTTCCGTCGCCGGCGGGGGAGCGCTTCAACCAGGCCACCGCCTACGAACTCGCGGCGGAGCAGCAGCTGGTCTTCGCCTGCGGACGCTACGAGGGGATCGACGAGCGCGTCCTGGACTGGGCTGCGGAGCATTTCACCGTCCGGCCCATGAGCCTCGGAGACTACGTGCTCAATGGCGGCGAGGTGGCCGTGCTGGCCATGGTGGAGGCCGTGGGCAGGCTGCTGCCGGGCGTCGTCGGCAACCCCGAGTCGCTGGTGGAGGAATCCCATTCCGACGGACTGCTCGAATACCCGGTCTACACCAAGCCGTCGAACTGGCGGGACCGCGAGGTGCCCGCCGTGCTGCTGAGCGGCAACCACGGCAAGATCGCGCAGTGGCGGCGGCATGAACAATACCGGCGCACCGCAGAACGCCGCCCGGACCTGCTTGACGGGTTCGACGCCGGCACTTTGCCCCGCGCCGACCGCGCGGTCTTCGGGGACCTGGGGTACGACATCGTCGAGGGCCGGCTGCGGCGCCGCTCCGACGCCTGAACTTGGGCAAACCACGCGGCCGATTCACCAAAACACGCCCCCATGTGGCAAAATTAGTCCTTGTGCCCGCTGGGTTGCGAACCTGCCACAGGGGGAGCGCTACCAACAGCCCGGCACCCCGGCACCGTCAAGTCCTGACGACGCCGGAACGACAAACTTTCGGCGGCAATTTCCGGAGCATCCAATGCCCGGGCTTGGCCGCCGTGACCCAACGTGAATGACCTGTGGCGTTCACCAGGAGTGGATCAATGCATATCCTCGATTCCGTAGACGCAGCCTCGCTGCGCAGCGATGTTCCCGAGTTCCGCGCCGGCGACACCATCAAGGTGCACGTGAACATCATCGAAGGCAAGAACTCCCGTGTCCAGGTCTTCCAGGGCTTCGTCCTGGGCCGCCAGGGCGACGGCGTCCGCGAAACCTTCACCGTCCGCAAGGTCTCCTTCGGCGTCGGCGTGGAGCGTACCTTCCCGGTGCACTCCCCGATCATTGACAAGATCGAACTCGTCTCCAAGGGCGATGTGCGCCGCGCCAAGCTTTACTACATGCGTGCACTGCGCGGTAAGGCTGCGAAGATCAAGGAAAAGCGCGACTTCCAGACCGCCAAGTAAGTCTCCGGACTTTCCCAGCGGATCCACGGAGGGTCCGGGTTTGTGCCCGGCCTTCCGCCACTGCGCTGTTCATCTCAGAAAAGCGTTAGAGGGCCTGGAGCATGGAACAGACAAGACGCCGGTCCAGGAAACTGGGCTGGCGTTTTGCGTTGCTGGGACTGTTCCTGGCGGTGCTCATCAGCGGGCTGGTGCGCTCCCTCTGGCTGGACGTCTACTTCATTCCGTCGGCGTCGATGGAACCGCTGCTCCGGGACGGGGACAGAATCCTGGTCTCCCGCACCGACTTTGCGCTCGAACCGGTCCGCCGGGGCGACGTCGTGGTCTTCGACGGCAGGGGATCCTTCGCCCCGCTCAACAGCGGCCGGGGACCGGCAGCGGACTTCCTCGCCGGCGCAGGCCACTGGCTGGGCCTGACCGGCAGCGACACCACCTACGTGAAGCGCGTCATCGGCCTCCCCGGTGACCACGTCATCTGTTGTAACGCCGAGGGCAGGCTCACAGTGAACGGCCAGCAAGTTGCGGAACCCTATCTGTATGGGGGCGACGCTCCCAGCGAACTGAAGTTCAGCGTGATCGTGCCGGCGGGCCGGCTCTGGCTGATGGGCGACCACCGGTCCGCGTCGGCCGACTCCCGCAGCCTGCTGGGGGCACCGGGCGGCGGAATGGTCCCACTGGACCGGGTCCTCGGCAGACCGGTACAGGTGATCTGGCCGCTTGATAGATTTGCAGCGATACCGCGGCCCGACGAGGCCGCCACAACGATGAGGAACGGACAGTAGATGCCCGAGAACGGACCCCGGAGACCTGATCCGCAGGGGCACGACGGGCTCCGGCCCGAACCGGTGGAAGACGCCCCGGCGTCCGGGCCCGCCCACGCCGGCCCGACGTCGGCGCGCGCCCGGCGGGCCAGGGCCCGGGAAGGCCGGAGCCCCGCGTTCCTGTGGTTCAAGGAAATCGCCACCGTGGTGGTGATCGCCGTCGTGCTGTCCTTCCTGATCAAGACCTTCCTGTTCCGGGCGTTCTACATCCCGTCCGAGTCGATGATGAACACCCTCGACGTCAACGACCGGATCTTCGTCAACCTGCTGGTGCCGGAGCCGATCGCGCTCGAACGCGGCGACGTCGTCGTCTTCCGCGACACCAAGGGCTGGCTGGTGCCCAGCGCGCCCCAGGCCAACGGACCCTTGTCCGGTGTGCAGGACGCGCTGACCTTCGTGGGCCTGCTCCCGGACAACTCGCAGCAGCACCTCGTGAAGCGCGTGATCGGCCTGCCCGGTGACCATGTCATTTGCTGCGACGGCAGCGGCCGGCTCACGGTCAATGGAGCGCCGCTGGACGAAAAGTACATCAACAACGCCGAAGTTCCGCAGGTACGCGACTTCGACGTCGTCGTCCCGGCCGGCAAGGTCTGGGTGATGGGCGACAACCGGAACCACTCCGCGGATTCCCGCGCCCACATGGACACCAACGGCGGGTTCATCGACCTGCCGGACATCGAGGGCAAGGCAGCGGTGATCGCCTGGCCGCTGAACCGGATCACCGGGCTGGGAAACTATCCCGAAGTTTTCCGCGGCGTCCCGGCGCCGGCAGGGAAGTAGGGCAGGCGCTGTGTCCCTCGCCCCAACCCTCGATTACGAGCACCGCTTCCGCGGCTCGGGCGCCCGCCTGCTCGCCGGCATCGACGAGGTGGGACGCGGCGCGCTGGCCGGCCCCGTCAGCGTCGGGATCGCCGTGATCGACCTGCACCGGCAGACCCTGCTCGCGGACGTGCGGGACAGCAAGCTGCTTAAGGCCGCGGACCGGGAACGGCTCGAGCCGCTGGTGCGCAGTTGGTGCGTCGCCTCCGCCGTCGGGCATGCCAGCGCCGCCGAGATCGACGCCCTCGGCATCATTGCCGCGCTGCGCCTGGCCGGCAACCGGGCCTGGTTCGCCGTGCTGGACGCCGGCGTGACCCCCGATGTGGTGTTGCTGGACGGCAGCCATAACTGGCTCTCGCCGGCGGCGCAGGGATCCCTGTTTGACACGGACCCCGAAGATGCGGGCCCGCAGGACCCGGGCTGTGACGCGCCGGTGCACACCCTGGTCAAGGCCGACATGCAGTGCCTGAGCGTGGCGGCGGCGTCGGTGCTGGCCAAGGTCGAGCGCGACCGGCAGATGGCCGCGCTGCACACCGAATTCCCGGCCTTCGGCTGGAACGAGAACAAGGGCTACGGCACCGCCGCGCACAAGGACGCCCTCCGCGCCGCCGGGCCCAGCCCGTACCACCGGGTCAGCTGGCAGTTGCTGCGCGACTAGCCGCCGCTGCGCGCGCCCGGCGTCCGCCGCTCGTGCCTGCCTGCTGCCGGTCTGCCCGTGGCGCGCGCCCGCCGTTCAATGGTGCAAGATGGAAGCATGAGTGCCGAGGATCTTGAAAACTATGAAACCGACATGGAGCTGCAGCTCTACCGCGAATACCGCGACGTCGTCGGGCTGTTCAGCTATGTTGTCGAGACCGAGCGGCGTTTCTACCTCGCCAACCACGTGGACCTGCAGGCCCGCAGCGCCGACGGCGAGGTGTACTTCGACCTGACCCTTCAGGACGCGTGGGTCTGGGACGTCTACCGCTCCGCCCGGTTCGTCAAAAGCGTCCGCGTCATCACCTTCAAGGACGTCAACGTCGAGGAGCTGCCGCGCAACGAGGAGCTCGCCGTGCCCAAGGTCGAGGACCTGGGGAACTAGCGCCACTTCCGGCCGGGTTACCCACATAGCCCAACTTTCCGCCGCGCCGCGCAGCATGGACGGCGCACGCTGGAGGCATGAGAGCTAAGGACCTGCTGGGCCGGCGCGGCGAAGAACTTGCCACCGGCTACCTCCAAGCCGAGGGCATGCGGATCATTGACCGCAACTGGCGTTGCGCCGAGGGCGAGATCGACATCGTGGCGCTCGACGGCGACGCCCTGGTCATCGCGGAGGTCAAGACCCGCACCTCCCTCGCGTACGGGCACCCGTTCGAGGCTGTCGGCGCGGACAAGCTGGCGCGGCTGCACCGGCTGGCATCGGCCTGGTGCCGCGACCATGAGCTGCGGATGCCGCTGCGCCGGGTGGACGTCATCGCCGTGCTCGACGACGGCACCGGCGGGCCGCCGGTCATTGACCACCTCAAAGGGGTGGGCTAGATGGGGCTGGGCCGGACCTACGCCGTCGCGCTGGTCGGGCTGAACGGCTACCTCGTCGAGGTCGAGGCGGACATCGGCCAGACGCTTCCCGCGTTCGTCATCCTGGGCCTGCCGGACGCCTCGCTGAATGAGGCGAAGGAGCGGATCCGGTCCGCGGCCCAAAACTCCGGCATCCCGCTCAGCCGCCGGAAGATCACCGCGAACCTCATCCCGGCCTCGCTGCCCAAGCGGGGCTCCGGGTTCGATTTGTCCATTGCCGTGGCCGTCCTGCTCGCCGCCAATGATATCCGCCCGACCGGACGGCATGTCTTTATCGCCGAACTCGGCCTGGACGGGCGCCTGCGCCCGGTGCGCGGCATCCTTCCGGCCGTGATGGCAGCCGTCAACGCCGGCCACCCGGAGGTGGTGGTGGCCCAGGCCAACGCCGCCGAAGCGGCCCTGGTCCCCGGCGCCAAGGTGCGCGGCTACCGCACCCTGGCCCGGCTCGCCTTCGACTTCGGCGCCGACCCGCAGGAGCTCGCCCTGGACTTCGAACCGGACGCCGAGGAACCGGAGGATGCCGCCGCCACGGAAGCCGTCGCGTCCGTACCGGATATGTGCGACGTCTCGGGGCAGGGCGAGGGCCGGCGTGCCCTGGAGGTGGCTGCCGCCGGCGCGCACCACATGCTGCTGACCGGGCCCCCGGGAGCGGGAAAGACGATGCTCGCCGAGCGCCTCCCCGGGCTGCTGCCGGATCTTCGGGACCGTGCGGCAATGGAAGTGACGGCCATCCATTCGCTCAGCGCCCTCACGTCCGCGCCGGTCACGCTGTTGCGCCGGCCGCCCTATGAAAATCCGCACCACACCGCCACGGCCGCCGCCATTATTGGTGGCGGCTCCGGGCTGCCGCGTCCGGGGGCAGCATCCCGCGCCCACCGCGGGGTGCTGTTCCTGGATGAGGCCCCGGAGTTCGAGCGCCGCGTCCTGGACGCGCTGCGGCAACCGCTGGAGTGCGGCGAGCTAGTCATCCACCGCTCGGCGGGGACGGCCGCCTACCCCGCCCGGTTCCAGCTGGTGCTGGCCGCCAATCCCTGCCCGTGCGGCAAGGCTTCCGGCAAGGGAGTGGACTGCACCTGCACCCCGACGATGCGCCGCCGCTATCTCTCCCGGCTCTCCGGTCCGCTGCTGGACCGGGTCGACATCCAGCTGGAAGTCGAACGGGTGGCGCTGGCCGATTTCGGCCAGCCCCGCGCCGAAGAGGACACGGCCGGCATCGCCGCGCGTGTGCTGACGGCCCGGCGCCGCCAGCTGGACCGGCTGCACCCGCTGGGGCTGGAGACCAACGCCCAGGTGCCGGGCCGGGTGCTCCGGGGACAGCTGCGGCTCGTCGGTTCAGCGACGCGGATCCTGGACCACGCCCTGGAACGCGGAGTCCTCACGGCCCGCGGCTACGACCGGGTTTTGCGGCTGGCATGGACTGTCGCTGACCTCAACGGCAGCGACAGTCCCGGCGCGGATGAGATCGGGCAGGCGCTGGGTCTCCGGCAGACCGCAGCGGTCGCCGCCTGAGGACCCCGCCACGACACGAACCCAGTTCAGCAACTAAGGCACCACAGTGAGGAGCATGCAGCACCATGACAGAGAATGACAGGACCGCCCGCGCCGCGTTGTCCCGACTTCTGGAGCCGCAGGATGCTGCAGGCCTGGCCCTCGTCCGGGTGGCCGGCGCGGTGGATGCCCTCCGGGTCGCCACCGGCGAGCTCCAGGCCGGTCCGGGACTGGAGCAGGAGCTGTCCCGGACGCTGGCGGACCACGGTGCCGGCACAGGCTGGACCGGTCTGGGCATGGCTCTGAAGCGCTGGGCGCCGCGGATCCCAGACTTGGCCCCGGACCGCGACCTCGCCACCGTGCAGCGCCTGGGCGGACGAATGCTCATCCCCGCGGACCCGCTGTGGCCCGCCCAGTTGGCGGACCTGGGGCTGCAGGAGCCACTCTGTCTCTGGTGGCGGGGCGTGGAACAGGAATTGCCGCCGGTAAACAAGGCCATCGCACTGGTGGGATCACGGGACAGCACCTCGTACGGATCGGCTGTCACCGGAGACCTCGCCTACGCGCTGGCACAGCGCGGATTCACCATTGTTTCCGGCGGCGCGTACGGCATCGACGCCCACGCGCACCGCGCAGCCCTGGCCGGAGCCGGGGCCGGCCTGCCCACCATCGCGGTCATGGCCGGGGGTGTGGACCGGTTCTACCCCGCCGGCAACGAGGACCTGCTCCGGACGGTTGCCAACCAGGGCGCCGTCCTGGCCGAGGTCCCGCCCGGATCAGCTCCAACCCGCTACCGCTTCCTGCAACGGAACAGACTGATCGCCGCCCTGGCCGCGGTCACTGTGGTGGTGGAGGCGCGGTGGAGATCCGGCGCGCTCAACACCGCCCACCACGCCGAAACCCTGGGCCGCGGCGTGGGCGCGGTCCCGGGGTCGGTGCACAGCGCCAACTCGGCCGGCTGCCACCGCCTGCTGCGCGAAGGAGGCGCCGTGTGCGTGACCGACGCCGGCGAGATCGCGGAACTGGCGTCGCCCAGCGGGGAGTCGATGCCCGAGTCCAAGGCCGGCAGGGTGGAGGCCCACGACGGGCTCACCCTGGAAGACCTGATTGTCCTGGACGCCCTGCCGCTGCGGACCACGAGCACCGTCGAAAAACTCGCCGCGGTGGCCGGGCTCAGTCCGGAATCCGTGCGCGCGGGACTGGGCCGGCTTGGGCTGCTCGGCCTGGCAGAGTCCCTCCACGGCGGCTGGAAACGCTCCACCGCCGCCGGCTGAGTGCTGCCGGCTGAACACTGCCGGGCCGTATCTGGACGTCGCCGGCTGAACGACGCGCCGCCGTATGTGGACGTCCAAGCCGAACGACGCGCCGCCGTATGTGGACGTCCAAGCCGAACGACGCGCCGCCGGGCTCCAGCGGTGCGGGGCCAACTGCTGGGAAAGTGGAAGGGTGTCTTCCCAGCAACTGCCCGCAACGCTCGCCGAGGCCCTGCACGGCTTCGGCCGATACCTCGAGGCTGAGCGCGGACGCTCCGCCCATACCGTGCGCGCCTACCTAGCCGACGTCGCGAGCCTGCTGGCACATGCTGCCGCGGAGGGCGTCACGGACCTGGGCGGCCTCGACCTGGGAGCCCTGCGCCGCTGGCTGGGCGCCCAGAGCGAAGCCGGGATGGCGCGGGCTACGGTGGCACGCCGCGCCGCCACCGCCCGCGCCTTTACCGCCTGGGCCGTCCGGGAAGAACTCATCACCAGCGACCCAGCGCTGCGCCTGAAAGCCCCGAAACGCGAACGATCCCTGCCCGGCGTGCTGCAACAAGGCCAGGTCCAGCGGCTTGTGGCGGACGCGGAGTCCGCTACGGCGGACGGCGGACCGCTGGCCCTGCGGAACCGGGCCATGCTGGAGCTGCTCTATGCCACAGGCGTTCGAGTCGGTGAGTTGGCCGGCCTGGACGTGGATGACCTCGACCCTGACCGCCGGACGCTGCGGGTCCTCGGCAAGGGCAACAAGGAGCGGACGGTCCCGTACGGCGTCCCGGCTGCCGTCGCCGTCGACGACTGGCTGCGAAGGGGCCGGCCTGCCCTGGCAGTTGACGGCTCGGGACCAGCACTCTTCCTCGGCGCGCGCGGCAGGCGGGTGGACCAGCGCCAGGTCCGCAGCGTCGTGAAAGGGTTGCTGGACGGGCTGGGAGACACCTCGGCCACCGGTCCGCACGCCCTGCGCCATTCCGCGGCGACCCACCTGCTCGACGGCGGCGCGGACCTCCGCGCCGTACAGGAAATTCTCGGGCACAGCAGCCTGGCAACCACCCAGCTTTACACCCACGTCTCGGTCGAGCGGCTCCGAAAGAGCTACCAGCAGGCCCACCCGCGGGCCTGAACGGCCGGTGTTCTGCCCCGCCACGACGCGCCGGGAGCGACGCGCCGAATTGCACTGGCGTAATTAGGCGGGGTACGGCAGAATGAGAATCACGCCCGGCAACTTTCAAGTGGTGCTTGAAGCTCGTAGTATCCGCTCACCACCTGAAATCCGGACCTATTTTTTGCAGCTTGTGGTTCTAAAGAAATTGAATAGTCTGGCAGGGGCACACCGCCCCGCACGCGGATTCACGCAGCAGGCAGACATCCAGGCAGAGGTCGTTGGGGAAGACGTACCTATAGCTATGGAGGATGGAATGTCTGTTGCACTAACCCGCGGTGTCCTGTTCGTTCACTCGGCCCCGACCGCCCTGTGCCCCCACGTTGAGTGGGCCATTGGGTCTGTCGTGGACAAGCGCACGGACCTTGAGTGGACCCCCCAGCCTGCCGCGCCCGGAATGTTCCGGGCCGAGCTGTCGTGGACCGGAGCGCCGGGCACGGGAGCTCAGTTGGCGTCCGCACTGCGCGGCTGGGCACACCTGCGCTACGAGGTCACCGAGGAGCCAAGCCAGGGCATCGACGGCGGCCGCTGGTCGCACACCCCTGAGCTGGGCATTTTCCACGCCGTCACCGACGTCCACGGCAACATCATGGTCTCCGAAGACCGCATCCGCTATGCCTATGAATCCGGCGCCGGGGACCCCTCTGCCGTCTACCACGAGCTGTCCCTGGCCCTTGGCGAGGCCTGGGACGAGGAACTCGAACCGTTCCGGCACGCCGCCGAAGGCGCCCCGGTGCGCTGGCTTCACCAGGTCGGCTAGCCCTCCGGACCACGCCGCACACTCCATAGCAACGCCAAATGACAGATGGCGGCAATGTTCACCAAGAACATTGCCGCCACCTGTCATTTCGGCGCGATCAGCCGGCCGGCCCGCCGGTCCCGGCGCGGGCCGCCGGGCGCCGGGCCGCGTCAGTACAGCTAGACGCTGCGGACGGCGATGACGGCGTTGTGGCCGCCGAAGCCGAAGGAGTTGCTCAGCGCGACGATGCTGCCGCCCGGGAGGGCACGCTCGGAGGTGACGACGTCGAGCGGGATCTCGGGGTCCTGGTTTTCCAGGTTGATCGTCACCGGCGCCTTGCGTTCGTACACGGCCAGGACGGTGAGCACCGCTTCGACGGCGCCGGACGCGCCGAGCAGGTGGCCCATCTGCGACTTGGTCGCCGAGACGGCCACATTGTCGACGTGGTTGCCGAGGGCTGCCTTGAGCGCGCTGTACTCGGGCTTGTCGCCGACGGGGGTGGAGGTGGCGTGCGCGTTCACGTGCACGACGTCCTCGGGCTGGATCCGGCCGTCGAACATGGCGGCCTTGAGGGCACGGGTGGCGCCGAGGCCTTCCGGGTCCGGGGCGGTGATGTGGTAGGCGTCGGCGGTCACCGAGGTGCCGGCGAGTTCGGCGTAGATCTTGGCGCCACGGGCCAGGGCGTGCTCCTCGGCTTCGAGGACCAGGGCGCCGGCACCTTCGCCCATGACAAAGCCGTCACGGTCGCGGTCGTACGGACGCGAGGCCCGTTCCGGAGCGTCGTTGCGGCGGGAGAGTGCCTGCATTGAGGCGAAGGCGGCAATCGGCATCGGGTGGATGGCGGCTTCCGCGCCGCCGCAGACGACGACGTCGGCCTTGCCGGAACGGATCAGGTCCAGGCCCAGGTGCATGGCCTCGGTACCGGACGCGCAGGCGGAGACGGGGGTGTGGGCACCGGCCCGGGCGCCGAGGTCCAGGCTGACCGCGGCCGCGGCACCGTTGGGCATCAGCATCGGCACGGTCATGGGCAGGACGCGGCGCGGACCCTTCTCACGCAGCGTGTCCCACGCGTCGAGGAGGGTCCACACACCGCCGATGCCGGTCGCGAAGGCGACGGCCAGGCGGTCGTGGTCAATGTCGGTGATGTTGGCATCGGCCCAGGCTTCGCGGGCGGCGACGACGCCGAACTGCGTGGAAGGGTCCATGCGTTTGGCTTCGACCCGGCTCAGCACCTCGAGGGCCGGGGTGGAGGCGCGCGCGGCGAAATGCACCGGGAGCTCGTACTTGGCCACCCAGTCGTCCTCGAGCGTGTGTGCGCCGGAGACGCCCTTCAGCGCGTTCTTCCACATCGTGGGGACATCGCCGCCAATGGGTGTGGTGGCACCCAGACCGGTAATGACTACTTTGCGTGCCATGGGGATCACTCTCTGTCGGTGCGCCTGCCGTGTCCGGATCTTGGTGGACGGCCGGGGCCTGCTGGGGAAACTCTGCGGTGGTGCTAAACAAGACGGCGGCGGCGGAGGCCCGGCCGGGGAGCAGCGTGCGCATCCCGGGCCGGCCTCCGGACCGGCCGTCCGGACGGTCCGTCCGGTGCCAGTGCAGGCGGCGTTACGCCTGGGCGTTGGCGATGAAGCTGACGGCGTCGCCGACGGTCTTGAGGTTCTTGACCTCTTCGTCGGGGATGCGCACGCCGAACTTTTCCTCGGCGTTGACCACGATGGTCATCATGGAGATGGAGTCGATGTCCAGGTCCTCGGTGAAGGACTTGTCCAGCTCGACAGCCTCCGGGGCCAGGCCGGTCTCTTCGTTGATGATTTCGGCCAGGCCGGCCAGGATTTCTTCGTTGTTAGCCATGGATGGCTCCTTTTCTCGTTGGTGCCGTCGGCCCCCGGAGTTGGTCCGGGCGTTTCTGGCGAAATGGTTCAAACCGAGGGTTCGGCTTGGTTTGGGGATCCGTGCTGTTGAGGTAGGCCAGCAGCCGGGAAGGACAGCGGCTGCTAGGGGAGGACGATCACCTGGGCGCCGAACACCAGGCCGGCGCCGAAGCCGATCTGCAGGGCCAGCCCGCCGCTCAGTTCGGGATTTTCCTGCAGCAGACGGTGGGTCGCGAGCGGAATGGAGGCCGCCGAGGTGTTGCCCGCTTCGGCAATGTCCCGGGCGATCTTAACGGTGTCGGGAAGCTTGAGCTGCTTGGCCATCTCGTCAATGATGCGCATGTTGGCCTGATGCGGGATGAACGCCGCGAGGTCCTCGGCCTTGACGCCGGCGACGTCGAGGGCCCGCTGCGCCATCTTCGCCATTTCCCAGACCGCCCAGCGGAACACCGTCTGTCCGTCCTGGCGCAGCGTGGGCCACAGGGACGCCTCGGTGGCGGCGGCCTCTCCTTCGCTCAACGCCGTGCCGCTCGTGCCGGCGGCGAAGTCGCGGATGTCCAGCATGGAGTGCGTCATGCCGATCGCGTCCCATTTGCTGCCGTCCGAACCCCAGACCGAGGGGCCGATGCCCGGGGTCTCGGAGGGTCCAATGACCACGGCGCCCGCGCCGTCCCCGAGCAGGAAGGAGATGGTGCGTTCGGTGTTGTCGATGACGTCGGAAAGCTTCTCGGCGCCGACCACCAGCACGTACGTGGCAGCACCGGAACGGACCAGGGCGTCGGCCTGGGCGATGCCGTAGCAGTAACCGGCACAGGCCGCCGAGATGTCGAACGCCGGCGCCGGGGTGGCACCGAGGCGGTCGGTCAGGCTGGCGGCGGCGGACGGGGTCGCGTACGGGTGGGTCACCGTCGACACGATCACGGCCCCGAGCTGGGAGGCCTCGATGCCGGCCCGCTGCAGGGCCTCGCGCGCGGCGCCTTCGGCCATATCAATGACGCTGACGTCGGCGGCGGCCCGGTGCCGGGTGATGATGCCGGTGCGCTGCCGGATCCACTCATCCGAGGAGTCGATCCACTGGCAGACGTCCTCGTTGGTGACGATGACATCCGGCCGGTAGGCACCGAGACCCAGGACCCGGGTGTTTGCGTTCACGGGGGCCTGCTTCAGGGTTGGAGCGCTCATTTCACTCCCTCCAGTTCTGCGAATAAGGCCAAGGCGGCGGAAAGGTCGTCCGGGGTCTTGACGGTGACGGTTTTCACGCCGGGCATGCCGCGCTTGGCCAGACCGGCCAGCGTCCCGGCCGGGGCCAGCTCGATCACGCCGGTGACGCCGCGCTGCACGAGGGTTTCCATGCAGCGGTCCCAGCGGACCGGCCGGGAGACCTGGGCGATCAGGCTGTCGAGCGCGGCGGTTCCGCCGGTCACTTCGGCGCCGTCGAAGTTGGAGAGCAGGGGGACCTGGGGATCCTGCGGGTGCAGCGCGGGCCGCAGCGCCTGCAGGGCCGCGACGGCGGGGGACATGTGCGAGGTGTGGAAGGCCCCGGCGACCTTCAACGGGATGACCCGCGCCTTGGCCGGCGGCTTCGCGGCGAGGGCGGCGAGCTGTTCCATGGTCCCGGCGGCGACGGTCTGGCCGGCACCGTTGACGTTGGCCGGGGTCAGGCCGCAGGCTTCGATCGCCGCAAGCATCTCGGCCGGCTCGCCGCCGACGACGGCGCTCATCCCGGTGGGAGTGGCTGCCGCGGCGGCGGCCATGGCGTTGGCCCGCTCGCGAACGAAGGTCATGGCTTCAGTCTCGGTCAGGACGCCGGCCAGCGCGGCGGCGGTGATTTCACCGACCGAGTGCCCGGC
The DNA here is from genome assembly GCF_057748045.1 of Arthrobacter sp. JB02-1C. Taxonomy (NCBI): domain Bacteria; kingdom Bacillati; phylum Actinomycetota; class Actinomycetes; order Micrococcales; family Micrococcaceae; genus Arthrobacter; species Arthrobacter sp. JB02-1C. Next base: position 3,377,879 of record NZ_CM173235.1, on the reverse strand, counting down.
GAGGATCACCGGCAGGGTGTCCAGTTCGACGTCGAAGAGGGACTTGGCGGCGACCAGCCCGGCGGCGACGATCAGGGGCTGCGCGACGGCGGTGTCCTTGATCGTTTCCTCATCCGAGGTGGTGCCGTGGGCGGTGAGGTCGATCCCTGCGATTTCGCTCAGGGAGGCCAGGTGGCCTGCGACGGGGGGGAGTTCCAGCCAGGGGGCCAGAAAACCGGGGGTCTGGGAGCCCTGTCCAGGGCAGACGATTGCAAGCACGTATCCAGCTTTCCAAATTGCCGCGAGATTCATCGGTACTTTCTTGCACCAAGCTCACAGAGTCACTTTGTAGGAAGTCTACAACGCGTCATGAGTGGTTGCGGGACGGCTGCCGCTCCGGCGACGGTCTGGGCGGGGCCGAAAGCCGGCCCACCACCAGGGCCGCCTGGAGCACAAAAGCCTCCCGGGGAATGAGCGGATCCCAGCCCGTCACGTCGCAGACCCGCTTCAGCCGGTACCGGACCGTGTTGGCGTGGACGAAGAGCTCGCGCGCAGTGGCCTCGAGGGAATGGCCCAGCTCGAGGTAGGTCCCGAGCGTCTCGACCAGGCCGTTGGAAGCCGCCAGCAGCGGCCGGTAGATGTTCTTCACCAGGGAGCGCCGGGCGGCGTCGTCGCCGGAGATCACCCGCTCCGGGAGCAGGTCATCGGCCGCCACCGGGCGCGGCGCGGACGGCCAGGCCCGGGCGGCGGTCAGGCCGGCAAAGGCGGACTGCGCCGAGCTGCTGGCCTCCGGCAGGGACCCGGCCTCGGCCCCGTAGACCACCGGCCCCGGCGCGAAGAGCTCACTGAGTTTCTGACACGCCGATTCCCGGTCCTGCACGCCGCCAAGGATGAGGATGAGCCGGTCGCCCTGGATGCCGACCAGTGCATCCTCGGCGAACCGTCCGGCAGTGCGGCGCAGCTCGCTGACGTAGCTGGCGCTCGGCTCGGACGGGGAGTTGCCAACCATCACGGTGAAGCGCTCCTGGGCTTTCCAGCCCAGCGCGGCGATCCGGGACCGCAGCGCGTCGGTGTTTTCGCCCCGCAGGATCGCATCGACGATCAGTGCTTCCAGCCGGGTGTCCCAGGAGCCGCGGGTCTCGGCAGCGCGGGCGTAAACGTCGGCGGCGGCAAACGCCACCTCGCGCGAGTAGCGCAGCACCGCCTCGCGCAGGGCGCCCTGGTCCGCCTCCGGCGCGATGACCGGCACCTGGTCCTCGACCACCTCGACGACGATCCGGATCAGCTGGAGCGCCTTCTGCAGGCTGATCGAGCGGGTCAGCTCGGTGGGCGCGGTCCCGAAGACGTCGGAGAGGATCCAGGACGGGGAGCTGGGACGCTCATACCAGGTCACGAACGCGGCGATGCCGTTCTGCGCGACCATGCCGAGGGCCGACCGCTCATCGGAGTTGAGCCGGCTGTACCAGGGCAGCGATTTTTCCAGCTGGCGCAGGGTGGTGGTGGATAGTTGGCCCACGCTGGAGCGTAGCTTTTTCAGCGTCTCGGCCTTCTCGGGGGCCAGTGCCCGCACGGCCGGTTTGCGCTTTGCGGGAGGGGTGGTGGGCTCTGCCATGGTTCGAGCATACGGCGCAGGAGGTTCAAGCTCCATTTGTGCGAAGGCTACAAGTTGCCTTGGGGTGCATCACACCGGCGTAAACGCCCGACGGCGGCCCCCACCGTGGGTGGGGACCGCCGTCGGGCGTGTGCTGGCGCAACCGGCGCGCCGGTGGGGCTGCCGGCCTAGGAGTCGCCGCCGGCATTGCCGGTGGTGCCGGCGTTGACGTTGAGCAGCTTGTACTTCTCGATGGCCTGCGCCGGCGCCTGGGCGTCGACTTCGCCGCGGCGGGCCAGCATCTGCAGTGAACGGACCACGATGGAGTGGATGTCGTTCTTGAAGAAGCGGCGCGCTGCGGCGCGGGTGTCGGAGAAGCCGAAGCCGTCGGCGCCGAGGGAAGCGAACTCGTTCGGGATGAACTGCCGGATCTGGTCCGGGACGGCCTTCATGTAGTCCGAGACGGCGACGATCGGTCCGGTGGCGCCGGCGAGCTGTTCGGTGACGAACGGGACGCGGGCCGGCTGGCCCGGGTTGAGGAAAGACTCTTCCTCGGCGGCCATGGCGTCGCGGCGCAGTTCGGTCCAGGAGGTCACGGACCAGACGTCGGCGGAGACGCCCCAGTCCTCGGCCAGGATCCGCTGGGCCTCGATAGCCCAGGGAACGGAGACGCCGGAGGCGAGGATCTGCGTGCGCGGGCCGTCGATCTTGGCCGGCGCCAGCAGATAGATGCCCTTGATGATGCCTTCGACGTCCAGTTCAGCCGGGGCCACCGGCTGGGAGATCGGCTCGTTGTAGACCGTGAGGTAGTACATCACGTTCCGTGACGGGTCGTTGTCCGCCAGCCCCGGACCGTACATCCGGTTGAGGCCGTCGCGCATGATGACGCCGATCTCGTAACCGTAGGCCGGGTCGTAGCTGACGACGGCCGGGTTGGTCGAGGCCAGCAGCGGCGAGTGGCCGTCGGCGTGCTGCAGGCCTTCGCCGGTCAGCGTGGTCCGCCCGGCGGTGGCACCGATGACGAAGCCACGGGTCATCTGGTCAGCGGCGGCCCAGAAGGAGTCGCCGGTCCGCTGGAAACCGAACATGGAATAGAACACGTAAATCGGGATCAGCGGTTCGCCGTGGGTGGCGTAGGACGTTCCCGCGGCGGTGAACGCGGCCACCGAGCCGGCCTCGTTGATGCCGGCGTGCACGATCTGGCCGGCAATGGATTCCTTGTAGGCCAGGACCAGGTCACGGTCCACGGACAGGTAGTTCTGGCCGTTCGGGTTGTAGATCTTCGCCGTCGGGAAGAACGCGTCGATGCCGAAGGTACGGGCCTCGTCCGGGATGATCGGCACGATCCGCGAGCCGAAGTCCTTGTCCCGCATCAGGTCCTTGAGCAGCCGGACAAAGGCCATCGTCGTCGCTGCCAGCTGCTTGCCGGAGCCGCGGTTGGCGACCTCGTAGGCCTTGTCGCCGGGCAGGGTCACCGCCGTGTGCTTGGAGCGGCGCTCCGGCACAAATCCTCCCAGGGCGCGGCGACGCTCCATCAGGTACTTGATCTCCGGGGCGTCGGCGCCGGGGTGGTAGTACGGCGGCCGGTACAGGTCGGCTTCGAGCTGTTCGTCCGTGATCGGGATGCGCAGGTGGTCGCGGAACGCCTTCAGGTCCGCGAGGGTGAGCTTCTTCATCTGGTGCGTCGCGTTGCGGCCCTCGAAGTGGGTGCCGAGGCCGTAGCCCTTCACCGTGTGCGCCAGGATGACCGTGGGCTTGCCCTTGAACTCGACGGCGGCCTTGTACGCGGCGTAGACCTTGTTGTAATCGTGGCCACCGCGCTTGAGGTTCCAGATTTCCTGGTCCGTCATGTCCGCGACCATGTCCTTGGTCTGCGGCGTCTTGCCGAAGAAGTGTTCGCGGACGAACCCGCCGGATTCGGCCTTGTAGGTCTGGTAGTCGCCGTCGACCGTCTCGTTCATGATCTTCACGAGCGAGCCGTCTTCGTCCTTGGCGAGCAGGTCGTCCCACTCACGGCCCCAGACGACCTTGATGACGTTCCAGCCGGCGCCGCGGAAGAACGCCTCGAGTTCCTGCACGATCTTGCCGTTGCCCCGGACCGGGCCGTCGAGGCGCTGCAGGTTGCAGTTGATCACGAAGTTAAGGTTGTCCAGCTTGTCGTTCGCGGCGAGCTGGAGCAGGCCGCGGGACTCGGGTTCGTCCATTTCGCCGTCACCCAGGAAGGCCCAGACCTGCTGGTCCGAGGTGTCCTTGATTCCGCGGTTGTGCAGGTAGCGGTTCGACTGTGCCTGGTAGATGGCGTTCATCGGGCCGATACCCATGGACACCGTCGGGAATTCCCAGAAGTCCGGCATCAGGCGCGGGTGCGGGTAGGAGGAGAGGGCATGTCCTTCTTTGGACTTCTCCTGCCGGAACCCGTCCAGGTCCTCTTCGCTGAGCCGGCCTTCCATGAAGGCGCGGGCGTACATGCCGGGGGAGGCGTGGCCCTGGAAGAAGACCTGGTCGCCGCCGCCGGGGTGGTCCTTGCCGCGGAAGAAGTGGTTGAAGCCGACCTCATACAGGGTCGCGGCTCCCGCGTAGGTCGAGATGTGGCCGCCGACGCCGATGTCCGGGCGCTGGGCGCGGTGCACCATGACGGCGGCGTTCCAACGCATCCAGGCGCGGTATTTGCGCTCGATTTCCTCGTCACCGGGGAACGGCGCTTCCTGGTCCACCGGAATGGTGTTGACGTAGTCGGTGGTGGTCACCATCGGCACACCCACGCTTTGCGCGCCGGCGCGCTGGAGCAAACTCCGCATGATGTATTGGGCACGAGCCGTGCCCTGTTCCTGAATCAAGGTATCCAGGGACTCCAGCCACTCGGCGGTCTCTTCTGGATCACGATCAGGCAGCTGGTTAGTCAACCCGCTGAGGATATGGGAGGTATCTTCTCCTGCAGCCACGTCCAACCTCTCTTTGAGCGCATTCATCGGCACCCTCAGCTTCGGCAGGGTAACTGCCTGGCGTGAACGCGACGTGTGCGACATTTCGGTAACAGCAGCCCGGTCCTGTGCGCCGGGCTAGGTGCAATCACAACCATGCCTGCCTGTCGTAGCGGGCGGTTGTCCGCGCAGGCAAAGTCGTCACCAGCCACTCTAGCCGGGTGCGTCCGCGGATGCGTAGCCATGAAGTGGCGCAGCCGCCCCCCTTCCCGGGCATACTGGTTCTGTGACGCAGTGTCCCGGGCACGGTCCGCGGGCGGCCGGTGTGACGCAGAATATGGCGGAACGCGGGCTCCACAGCTTGAAGCCAAGGCTCAAAGGGTGTTGGCTGGTAGTAATGGAAGTCACTAGCGGCATTGGTTTAACTAAGCAGTACATACGACAGCACGAAATGCAGTACCCCAGGAAGCACAAACAGCATAGGAGCAACACGTGAGCGAGGCCGACGCCGCCACTTCGGTAAATGTGGCGGAAAAATTGGGTTTCAAAAACGGAGATCTGATTCAGGAATTCGGTTATGACGACGACGTCGACTTCGACTTGCGTGACGACATCGAGGACCTCACCGGGTCGGAGCTCTTCGACGAGGACGACCACGAAGTCGTCGATGCGGTAATTCTCTGGTGGCGGTCCGACGACGGCGACCTGGTGGACACCCTGGTCGGATCACGGACCACCTTGACCGAAGGCGGCGTGGTCTGGGTACTCACTCCGAAGAACGGCCGCGTCGGCTACGTCTCGCCGGCTGAAATCCAGGACGCGGCACCCACCGCGGGCCTGCACTACACCACCTCGGCGGGCGTTTCCAAGGACTGGAGCGCCACCCGCCTGGTCACCCGGAAGAACAAGTGACCCAACCGGCGGTGACGGCCTCGCCGCCTGCGCCGGTACCCGCCGTCGGGCAGCCGGCCCCCGACTTCGAGCTGGTCAACCAGTTTGGGGAACCGGTCCGGCTATCCGATCTCCGGGGCCGCAACGTGGTCCTCGTGTTTTTTCCCTTCGCATTTTCCGGAATCTGCACGGGCGAGCTCTGCGAGATCCGCGACAACCTTGGCGTTTTCGACGACTCCAAGGCGGCTGTGCTGGGTGTTTCGGTCGACAGCAAGTTCGCGCAGCGGGCGTACGCGGAGAAAGAGGGCTACACCTTCGACCTCCTCGCCGACTTCTGGCCGCATGGCGCCGTCGCGCAACGGTACGGTGTTTTCGACCCGGACAGCGGCATGGCCCAGCGCGGCACTTTCATCATCGACGCGGACGGCATCGTCCGCTACGTTGTCGTCAATCCACGCGGCCAGGCCCGGAACTTCGCGGAGTACCGCGCCGCCCTAGCCGGGCTCGCGGGATCCTGAGCGGGACGGGGAGCATGAGGCAGCGGCGCCCCGGGATCGGCATGACTGGTTTTGCCAGCCTGCCGCCGGTCGCCGCCGCCGAACCCGCGCGCAGCGAACTCGAAGTCCTGCAGGAAATCCACGCCCTGCTGGCGGGGGAGCGCTTCGCATTGTTGACCGGAGCAGGGCTGAGCACGGATTCGGGAATCCCGGACTACCGCGGCCCCGGCGCCGCGCCACGGGAACCGATGACGTACCAGGAGTTCGTCGGCAAGGCCGAGAACCGGCGCCGGTACTGGGCCCGTAACCACATCGGTTGGTCCCACCTGCGCCGGGCCGATCCCAACGCCGGCCACCGGGCCGCGGCCCGGCTGGAGCACCGCGGCCTCCTGACCGGCCTGATCACCCAGAACGTGGACCGGCTGCACGAGGACGCGGGCAGCGTCAACGTCGTGGATCTGCACGGCCGTTTCGACCGGGTGCTCTGCCTGGACTGCGGGCGGCGCTACACCCGGGCGCTGCTGGCCGGGGTCCTCGAGGAACTCAATCCCGGCTTCCTCACGGATGCCCTCGAGGCCGGTGTCGTGGAGATGGCGCCCGACGCCGACGCGACGGTGGAGGACTCGGAACTCATCGCGGGGTTCGTCGTTGCGAACTGCCCGGCCTGCGGCGGGACGCTGAAACCGGATTTCGTCTACTTCGGCGAAAACGTCCCGAAGGACCGCGTGGAGCGCTCCTACGCCATGGTGGACGCCGCCGGCGCACTGCTCGTGGCGGGTTCCTCCCTGACCGTGATGAGCGGCCTGCGGTTCGTCCGCCACGCCGCGAAACAGGGCAAGGCCGTGGTGATTATCAACCGGGGACAGACCCGCGGTGACGCCCTCGCCACGATCAAGCTGGACGCCGGCGTCAGTGAAGCCCTGACCTGGCTCGCGGCAGAACTTCCGGGACTCTGAAACCGTGCCGGCTGCCCCGGCGGCGATTGGCGCTTTCTGCGCCGCATCCGGTAGAGTCGTTGTTCGTTGGTTGCGGCTCCGCGAGCCGGCAACAACATTTTTGGGTCTTTAGCTCAGCTGGTAGAGCGCCACGTTTACACCGTGGATGTCATCGGTTCGATCCCGGTAGGACCCACCAAGTTACGCAGCCCCGCTGTTCTGGAAATCCCCGGAACGGCGGGGTCTTTGCGTGGTTCCCGGGCGTGTCGAGTTCCGCAGAGTTCTTCCGAGGTGTTCCTGCGGCTTCCTTAGAGTAACAGTCACTCGCACCAGCCTGCCGGGACTAAACCGCCCTAAAACCGCCCTGGGAGCTAAGCCGGTAGGAAGCCCGGGAACCGGTCACCCCACCTGACGCCCCGCAAGTGCTCGGGGTATCGCCGGTACTCTTCGATTCCCATTCGGAGTCGGTGACACGGGCGGAGGGGAGGTCCTGATTTATCGCCCTCCAGGGATGCTGCTAATCTCGGGCCATGCCCAGAAACTTCCAGGATGTTGACCTTGTGACGATCACTTTCGAGGGCGACATCCGTCTTACGGTCCTCCAGATCCTCTCGGTGGGCCGGCTCCTGGACCACTCCAACATTGGCCGATACATCGTTGTGTTGAACGGACAGGACAACGTCCAGCTGGAGGCTTTCCTGAAAGCCAACACTGAGTCGCGCATCGCTCCCGAGCTGGCGGCGAAGATTGACTACGTCGAGGCTTCTACCTTGCTGCCCGGCCACGACCCTTTAGGGTGGCGGGGGCAGCAGCTCCTCAAGCTCGTAGTGGCGAACCATTTGGTCGCCCGCTATTACTTGGTGTTGGATGCAAAGAACCACTTCGTGCACCGAACTGTGGTCCGGGACTTCTTTACCGACACGGCAATCAAGACTTTCCGCCGGCCCGCCCCTAAGGCTCAGCGTCTCTTGATGAAGGGTTCGTTCAGGGCGTTCGGCGCAGAGGATCGGGCCGCAGAGTTGGAAGAGTTCGCTATGCCTACAACCACCCCCTATCTCATGCACGCCGGTCTTGTGCGGGACATGATTTCAGATTTGGAGTCGAGGCATGCTGGTAAGGCCTTACGGGATCTCTTTGAGGACGAGTTGTCGGGGACAACTGAGTTCTTTCTCTACTGGGCCTATCTCTTCGTGACTGACCGGGAATGCTTGTATGAGCATGCGGACAAGATGGCGGCCACACTATTCACTAAGTGGCCCCGGAAAAGGGAAGACTTTTTGGCGCTCATTGAGTCAGCAAGGTCCAGCAGGGTCGCAGTGTTCGGGCTTCATCGTAGGCGCATTCCCAAGTTGAATGATGAGCAGCTGGAGAACATCGTGAATCTGTGGAAAGCCGAACTGTTGACCGCCGACGAGGACCCGGCCTGGTTCCTAGAATTCGATCAGCCCATGTCGACGCGGTGACTGGAACGCACAAGAGCGCCCCCACCCCGTGAAGGGTGGCGGCGCTTTGCGTTACTCGGTGGGGCGTTCGCGGGTGTCGTGCGCCAGCATCGAGTTGGGAAAGGGTCCGGGCCGCGCTCCGACCGCTGCGTGCTTGCCGAGGTAGACGGGCGTTTTCGCGGAGCCGAGGACGGCGCGGGTGAGCCAGTCGGGCAGGCGGGGTTCGGCCCAGCGCCAGAGCGCGTACCAGGCGCCGATAGTGACGGCGGTGATGACTGGCAGGGCGATTTCGGCGAGGCCGGCCAGGTCGGCCTCGAGAGGGGCGAGGACTGGCGCGACGCCGATCAGCCACGCGAGGACGCTGCCCCACAGGGCCGGGACGATGGTCCGCAGGATGGATGTCAGCAGCATCTACTTACCTCCGAGGGTGATGGTTGCTCCCTTGAGTGCGTCTTTGACGGTCTGGATGATCTGGTCGGCGGACGCCCCGTCACCGTGTGCTGCTTGGGCTGTGGCGCGGAGAGCTTCGATGTGCTTCTGGTCCGCATACGCGAGCACGCCGCGGAGGGACATGTCGCCGCCGAACTCGCCACCAGCGCGGGGAATCTTGGTGTCCAGCAGTGCGCGGGGCACATCGTGGACGAGGGAACGGATGATCTGCACCATGTCCTTCACCGAGGTCGGGACGCCTTCAGAGTCGGCCCACCGCTCCTGCAGTGCGCCCCGGACTTCGGCCTTGACGATTGCGCGTACTTGCTCTTCAGTTGCCATGTCGAACCAATCCTGTTCTATCGGTGTGGTGCCGCCCATTGCGGCGAGCCCGGCGATGTCTTCCGGCCATTCGGTGAGGTAGCGGTCCGGGTTGACGCGGCCGAGCATGGGGCTGTTCAGCGAGAACCCGGGCGGGACGGCTTCGGTGTGCAGGTGGGACCCGATGGTGGCGTACCCGCTGTTGCCGGAGTAGGCGACGATCTGGCCCTTGCGGACCCTGTCGCCGCGCTTGACCAGGAACCGGTCCAGGTGCGCGTAGACGAAGGACGGCTCCGCGGCGCCGCAGTTCAGGACGACGATGTTGCCGCTCATGTTCAGCAGCCACAGCAGGTTGTCAATGTAGGTGTCGTCGAACGTCCCGGCCCAGTCGATCACCCCGTCACCGGCCGCGTGGACAGGGGTGCCGCTGGGGGCGGCGTCGTCCATGCCGGTGTGCGGGCCGTAGATCGTGGCGTTGTCGCCGAAGTTCTGGGACCGCCACGAGGCGCCCCTGGTGAATGGTTTGCAGTAAGTGGCCATCAGTGTCCTATTCCTGGTCCGGTGGTGGTTTCTTGAGGGTTGGCCAGGGCCGGAGCTCACGGTCGGTGACGCCGTGCTCGGTGCAGTCGCGGCGGAGCTGGGAGGCGTATTCCTCGGTGAGGCGCCGGTTGTGCGCCTCGAGGTCGGCGCGGGCCCGCTCCCGTTCGGCGTCGGCCCACGCCTCGTTGCGCTGCTCCTTCATGCTGGCGTTGCGGATCCGCTCCCGGCCGGCGGTGCCGCTGAAATATTTGACCGCGCCGTTGACGATCACGACCAGCGCGCCGCTGCTGCCGAGGATTCCGAACATAGCCGCGAGCATCTGGACGTAATGCGGTTCTGCTGCCTGGTCCATAAAGGTCCTACCGTTCAGGATCGAAGGCGTAACGCCGCGTGATCACGAGCCGGGCCGCGAAGGCGAGAATGGAGAAGGCGACGAAGCAGAGGGTCGCGGCGCGGAGGCTCTGCTGCGAGACCGGCAGCCCGACGACGACCGCCCCGTAGATGGCCATCGCAAACATGCAGAGGATCGTCCCTGCCCGCTCGATGAACCAGGCGCCCTGCAGCGCCGTCGCCGACCCGATCCCGCCGCCGGCGACCAGCATGCAGGCCCAGACGACGAGGAGGGTCTGCCCAATGGTGCCCTGGACCGCACGCGGCGGGAACAACGCTACGAGCAGTCCCAGGAAGAACACGGCCAGGTAGATCAGGAAATAGATCACCGAGAGGGCCCGGGGCTCCTGCACGCGGAGCCATAGTCTGTGCAGGGTGTTTTTCATGTGCGCCTCCTTGGCCGCATGGGTGCGCCCCCGGCTGTGAATGGTCCGGGGGCGCACGTTTTGGGCGGCCAGTCCGCTGGTTTGGCCGCGTCCGGCAGGGTAGGCCTGCGCTTTGGGGAGGCCGCGGAGCTCCGGACCCGCGACGTCGACGTCAAGCGGGGGCGGGTGCGGGTCGCCCGGTCCGTGACCGAGGTCGACGGGGCGATGGTCATCGGGCCGCCGAAGAACGGGAAGGAACGCACTGTGCCGCTGAACGCGTTCATGGCCGAACGGCTCAGCTCCCGGCTGCAGGGCCGGGGCCGGGATGTCCTCGTCTTCCCCTCCGAACGCGGCCACCATCTGCGCTCGAACAACTTCAAGACCCGCGAGTACGACCCGGCCGTGGAGGCGGCCGGGCTCCCAGAGGGGCTCTGGGTCCACGACCTCCGCCACACCGCCGCAAGCCTCGCCGTGCACTCCGGTGCTTCCGTGAAGTCCGTCCAGCGGATGCTTGGCCACGCCTCCGCGGCGCTCACACTGGATACGTATTCCGGGCTCTTCGACCAGGAACTCTCCGACGTGGCCGCCAGGATGGACGCCCTGCTCAACCCGAACCGCCCTGAAACCTCCCTGACCCTCCTGAAATCCGCGCAGTGACGGGCAAGAGCGCCACGTTTACACCGTGGATGTCATCGGTTCGATCCCGGTAGGACCCACCAAGAAAAACCCCGACGCGGCAGGCCAACAGGCCGGCCACGGCGGGGTTTTTGCTGTGCTGCCGGCCTGTCCCGGCCCGTGTTGGCCTATCTCCAGCGCGGCGCCCCCGGTACCCCCGGTTCCCGACGGTCACTGTCGGTGCCCGCCCGTAGTGTCGCCGGCATGGAACATGTTGTGGTCAAAGCCGGCCCGGACGGGCGCCCAGCCGCCGTAGTCCGCGGCGGCCGGGAATGGGTGGTCGGGGCGGAACCTGTCCGCTGGTTTGAACGGGTGAGTTGGTGGGAAGCGGAACGCAGGATGCCCAAGGGCCTGAGCCGCGTCGACGTCGAGGTCTGGCAGGTGCAGGTCAGGCTCGGCCGGAACAGCGGATCGGCGCTGACCACCCTGGAAATTCTCCGGGACGGCCTCGGCGGCGGCTGGCGGCTGCGGGACGCCGTTGCGGACGCCGCCTGACGTCGGGGCGAAGAGGGCCCTCAGGGAACGGGCGGGGAAGGGAATGTGCCTGCCAGCTCCCGCGAGTTCCGGGCAATGGTTGCGGGCAAATGGAAGAGCCTTCCACCGCGACTATTGGGGGATGCCGCGGTGGAAGGCTCGCTAGAAACATTACCGTGAATGTGTCCAAATGTGAAACGCCCGGCAACGCCCTGGCGGCGCATGCGGCCCGCCCGTCCGCGGCGCATGCGGCCCGCCCATCCGCGGCGCCGGCGGCACCCCCAGACGCGGTGATCAAGCCCGCGTTCGCCGGTGTCCTGGCAAGGTGGCGGCTTAAGGCCGCCGGACGGGCACGTACACCCGCGGCTGGTCCCGCCAGCTGGGTTCCATCTCGGCGATCGTCTCGCGCATGATCTTGTTCGACGCCTCACGCGCCGCCGGGCCGTCGCCGGCCGCGATCGCCTCGGCAACCTCCACGTGCCACCGCAGCGCCGAGGCCCGCGGGTGGTCCGGCATCAGACCGTGGACGGTGCGCCCGGTGAGGGTCTCGGCGACCTGCCCCACCATGTTGGCGAACATCTCATTGCCGGAGCCGGCCAGCAGCAGCGAGTGGAACTGGATGTCCAGGTCCAGAAACCGCTGCACGTCGCCTGCCGTGCCCGCCTCGTGCATCGCGTGCGAAATTCCCACCAGCTCGCTGCGCAGTTCTGCCGGGGCGTTTCCGGCAGCCAGTTCCGCCGCGACCGGCTCCACGGCTGTCCGCAGTTCGGCCAGGGAGCGCAGCTGCGCGCCGCGGCCCTCACCCGCCAGGCGCCAGCGGATCACCAACGGGTCAAACGGGTTCCAGCGGCTGGCCGGCAGCACCCGGATGCCGACACGCTTAATGGTCTCCACCAGCCCCAACGACTGGAGCACCCGCACGGCCTCGCGCACCACGGAACGGGACACCTTCATCTCGTCCTCAAGATGCTCGGCCAGCATGACGTGGCCCGGGGGGAGTTCCCCGGCGACTATCCGGGCGCCCAGATGCTCAATAGCCCGGTGATGGAGACTGGTTGACATAGTCGTAAGCATAATGGCGGCCCCCGGTCCGCAGCAGCGCAGGCGCGGGGATCGCAGAAAACCATAGACTGTTATGACGCGGCCCGTTCCGCCCCGTGGGCGCTGCTTTCCCGCCCTCCGCGGAGCTGCCTATGGTTTATCGACAGCAGCGGTTGCAGGAAGCGTGTACGCAGCACGCGCGGACACCCCGCACTCGACGCACAGAATGAATTGGAGTTTTGATGTCAGCACACATCGGTGTCACCGGCCTCGCCGTGATGGGCGCGAATCTGGCCCGGAACCTGGCCCGTAACGGCTTTACCGTTGCACTCCACAACCGGTCCGTGGAAAAAACCGACGCGCTCCTCGAAAAGCACGGCCAGGAGGGCAACTTCATCCGGACCGAGACGCTGCAGGAACTCGTCGACTCCCTGGAAAAGCCGCGCCGGGTGCTGATCATGGTCAAGGCCGGCAAGCCGGTGGACTCGGTGATCGAACAGCTCGAGCCGCTGCTGGAGCCGGGCGACATCATCATCGACGCCGGCAACTCCCACTTCGAGGACACCCGCCGGCGCGAAGCCGCACTCGCGAAAAAGGACCTCCACTTCGTGGGCATCGGTGTCTCCGGCGGCGAAGAAGGGGCGCTCAACGGTCCGTCCATCATGCCGGGCGGTTCCAAGGAGTCCTACGCCGCTCTTGGCCCGCTGCTGGAAAAGATCGCTGCGCACGTTGACGGCCAGCCCTGCTGCGCCTGGATCGGCACCGACGGCGCCGGCCACTTCGTGAAGATGGTGCACAACGGCATCGAATACGCCGACATGCAGGTCATTGGAGAAGCCTTCGACTTGCTGCGCTCCGGGGCCGGCATCGAACCCGCCGAGCAGGCCAAGATCTTCGCCGAGTGGAACAAGGGTGACCTGGCCTCCTTCCTGATTGAGATCTCCGCCGAAGTCCTCGGCCACGTCGACGCCAAGACCGGCAAGCCGTTCGTCGACGTCGTCGTGGATGCCGCCGGCCAGAAGGGCACCGGCCGCTGGACGGTCATCTCCGCCCTCGAACTGGGCTCCCCGACGTCGGGCATCGCCGAATCGGTCTTCGCCCGCGCCCTGTCCTCGCAGGCGGCCCAGCGCAAGCTGGCGCAGGAACTGCTCACCGGCGGCGAGGCCGCCGTCGAGGTCCCGGAAACCTTTGTCGAGGATGTCCGGCAGGCGCTGTACGCCTCCAAGCTGGTCTCCTACGCCCAGGGGCTGGACATGCTCGGTTCCGCGGCCACGGAGTACGGCTGGGACCTCAAGCTGGACGAGATCGCCTCGATGTGGCGCGGCGGCTGCATCATCCGGGCAGAGCTGCTCAAGGACATCACCAAGGCCTACGCCGCGGCCGAGAAGCCGGCCAACCTGCTGTTCGCCCCGGCGTTCACCAAGGCGATCGCCGAGGTCCTCCCGGCATGGCGCCGCGTGGTGGCCACCGCGGTGCAGCTGGGCATCCCGGTCCCGGTGTTCTCGTCCTCACTGGCCTACTACGACGGCCTGCGCCGCAAGCGGCTCCCGGCCGCCCTGATCCAGGGCCAGCGCGACCTGTTCGGTGCCCACACCTACGGCCGGATCGACGCCGAGGGCTCGTTCCACACCCTCTGGGGCGAGGACAAATCCGAAGTCTCGGCGGTGGACACCCACTAGGGCCGTCAACGCCGAACGCCCCTGGCCCGATGGGCCAGGGGCGTTCGTCTTGCCTGCGGCGGCGCGACCTAGATCCGGTACTCGATGAGGTACTCGGCCGGGTCGACGGCGGGTTTGGTTTCGCGCTCCGCGTCCCGGTGCCGCCAGGTGGCGGGTACACCGGTCAGGATCGACTCGGCCGGGGCGTCCTTGACCACGACGGCGTTGGCGCCGATGGCACTGTCACGCCCGATCGTGATGGGCCCGAGGACTTTGGCCCCGGCGCCGATGACCACGCGGTCTTCGATGGTTGGATGGCGCTTGACCTTGGCGAGAGAACGGCCGCCCAGGGTGACCCCGTGATAGATCATGACGTCCTCGCCAATGTCCGCGGTCTCACCGATGACCACGCCCATGCCATGGTCGATGAAGAAGCGCCGGCCGATGGTCGCCCCGGGGTGGATCTCGATCCCGGTCAGGAACCGGGCCAGCTGCGAGATGAGCCGCGCAGGGAAGCGCAGCGACGGGTTTTGCCACAGCCGGTGCGTCAGGCGGTGCGCCCAGATCGCGTGCAGGCCGGAATAGGCAAAGAGGTTTTCGAAGGAGCCCCGCGCGGCCGGGTCGTGGGACCGGGCCGCGTCGAGGTCTTCCTTCAGTCTTGCGAAGAAGCTCACAAAGACCTTTCTACGTATGGTGGCCGGGCCGGAATCAGCCGCGGATGTCGTCGTACAGCACGGTGGAGATGTAGCGCTCCCCGAAATCGCAGACAACGGCAACAATCAGCTTACCGGCGTTCTCCGGCCGCTTGGCGAGCTCCAGCGCCGCCCAAACGATGGCGCCGGAGGAGATGCCGCCGAGGATGCCTTCCTTGACTCCGAGGTCGCGGGCCACCCGGACCGAGTCCTCCAGGCTGGCGTCGAGGACTTCGTCGTAAACGCTGGTGTCCAGGATTTCCGGGACGAAGTTGGCGCCCAGGCCCTGGATCTTGTGCGGGCCGGCGCTGCCGCCGTTGAGGATGGCGGAGTCCTTGGGCTCGACGGCGACGATCTGCACGCCGGGCTTGCGCTCCTTCAGGACCTGCCCGACGCCGGTGACGGTTCCGCCGGTGCCCACCCCGGCGACGAAGATATCGACCTTGCCATCGGTGTCGGACCAGATTTCCTCCGCGGTGGTCCGGCGGTGCACCTCCGGGTTGGCCTCGTTGGCGAACTGCTTGGCCCAGATGGAGTTTTCCGTCGTGGCCACGATCTCCTGGGCTTTTTCGACGGCGCCGCGCATGCCCTCGGAGCCCGGGGTCAGCACGATTTCCGCGCCGTACGCGCGGAGCATCACGCGGCGCTCGGTGGACATGGTCTCCGGCATGGTGAGGATCACGCGGTAGCCGCGAGCCGCGCCGACCATCGCCAGGGCAATGCCGGTGTTGCCGGAGGTCCCCTCGACAATCGTGCCGCCGGGCTTCAGCGCGCCGGCCTTCTCGGCGGCGTCGACAATGGCCACGCCGATCCGGTCCTTGACACTGTTGGCCGGGTTGTAGAACTCCAGTTTCACCGCAACGCTGGCATCCAGGCCCTCGGCCAGCCGGTTCAGGCGGACCAGCGGAGTGCCGCCGACCAGCTGGGTAACATCGTCATAAATCCGTGCCATGGGGGTATGCCTATCCGTGAGGAGGGAATTTTAGGGTCAGCCTAACGAGGGCGCCGCAACGCAGGCTAAGCATTAAGCCACGCGGAGTAATACTTGCGGGCCTTGGCCAGCTTGGGGTTGATAATGACCTGGCAATACCCCTGCTCCGGGTACTTGGCGTAGTAGTCCTGGTGGAAATTCTCGGCCACATGGAACGCCGGCAGCCGGCTCACCTCGGTGACGATCGGGTGGGTCCACAGCTGCTGGTTGCGCTCAATCGCCTTCTCGAACAGGGCCTTTTCCTCGGTCGTTTCATAGAACATGGACGACCGATACTGGGTGCCCACGTCGTAACCCTGCCGGTTCAGCGTGGTGGGGTCGTGCAGCGCGAAGAACATGTCCAGGATGACTTCGGCCGGGATGACCTCCTCATCGAACGTCACCGCCACCACCTCGGCGTGGCCGGTGGTCCCGGAGCAGACAGAGTAGTAGTCGGGGTTGCGGTCGTGGCCTCCGGTGTAACCCGAAACCACCGAGCTGACACCCTTGGTCTTCTGGTAGACAGCATCGAGGCACCAGAAGCAGCCTCCGCCAAGCACGAAAGTTCTCATGTCCTGTTCAATGGACGAACGGCCCGGATCATTCCCGCGGCGGCGTGTCCGGGTCCGCCTCCGGCCGGCGCACGCGGGATTCCCGGCGCGGCCGCGTGCCCCTGGTACTGCCGGCCGCGGCCGGTCTGACTCGCGGATAGGGTAAAAATAAGGGTATGGAACCTGAGAACCCGGACGTTTCAGTTCAGCCCGCCGGCCCGGCCGCAGACCAGGACGGTCCGGTCCAGGCCGCCACACTGGGCATGATCCTGCTGGCCGTCGAGGAGCTCTGGCCGGAATCACTGGCCGAGGACTGGGACAAGGTTGGCCTCGTCGCCGGTCATCCCTCGGCGGAAGTGAGCAAGATCCTGTTCGCCGTCGACCCCACCCTCGACGTGATCGAGGAGGCCATCGACTGGGGAGCCGAGCTGCTGATCACCCACCACCCGCTGCTGCTCAAGGGCGTCACCTCGGTGGCCGCCAACACGCCCAAGGGCAAGGCCGTCCACCGGCTGATCGAATCCGGGACCGCACTGATGACCGTCCACACCAACGGTGATTCCGCCGTCGGCGGCGTGTCCGATGTCCTCGCCGATGCGCTGGGCCTCCAGGACGTGACCCCGTTGACGCCGGCCGGCAACGGGCTGCCGGAGGAGGGCATCGGGCGGGTCGGCGACCTTCCCGACGTGCAGACCCTCGGCGACTTCGCGGCGCGGGTCTATGGCATCCTGCCATCGGTGGCCGGAGGCGTGCGGGTTGCCGGCGACCGTGACGGGCTGGTGCGCCGGGTGGCACTGTGCGGGGGCGCGGGTGATTCGCTCTTCGCCGAGGTCCGCGCCAGCAACGCCGACGTTTACCTCACCGCGGATCTGCGGCACCACCCGGCATCGGAGGCCCGCGAGGGCGCCGTCAATGACCGTCCCTACCTGATCGACGTTTCGCATTTCGCGAGCGAATGGCTGTGGCTGCCGGCCGCGGCCGAAGCGCTCGGAAACGTGCTGACCGACCAGGGGCATGACATCGAGATCCGGGTCAGCAACACCAACAGCGACCCCTGGGACTTCATTCTGACTCCGGGCTAGGCACGCCAGGCGCTAGAGTCTAAGCAGCGCCGGTATGGTGCCCGGCCCGGCACCGAAAGTGAACAAGCCGGCCGGAAAGAGAACAAGCGGAGGAAATAGTGGCCAAGGCAGCACCGGCGGAACAGTTGAAGTTGCTCGAATTGCAGGCACTGGACGCCAAGCTCAAATCCCTGGCCAACCGCCGCCGCAGCCTCGAAAGCGACTCCCGGATCACCGACCTCGAAGCCGCGCTGGGGGTGGCCAACGGCGAACTCGGCGCCGCGAAGGTGGCGGTGCACGACGCCGAACTCGAACTCAAACGCGCCGAGGCCGACGTCGAACAGGTCGCGTCCCGGATCGAGCGCGACGAAGCCAAGCTCAACAGCGGGACCGGGCTCTCCAAGGACCTCGTGGCGCTGCAACGCGACATCGCCTCGCTGAACAAGCGCCGCTCGGACCTGGAAGACGTTGAACTCGAGGTGCTCGAGCGGCTGGACTCGCTCCGCCTCCGGCAGGCGACGCAGCAGCAGATCGTCGACGACATCCAGGGCTCCTTTGGCACCATCCGCGCCGAACTGGACGAACAGCTCGCCGAAGTGGCCGCCGAAGTGACGGTGGTTCGCGGCCGGCGCGCCGATTTTGCCGCCGGACTGGACGCCGGGATGCTCGCCGTCTACGAGAAAACGCTGGCCAAACGCGGCGTCGGCGCGGCACGGCTCTTCCATGGCACGTCCGAGGGGTCGGGCATGCAACTGAGCCCGGGCGACCTCGCCGAAATCAAGGCCGCCTCCGAGGACGAGATCGTTTTCTGCCCCGATTCCGGTTGCATCCTGGTCCGCTCCGCCGAGTGGGCCTAACCCCCAGCTAGCCTGGCAGGATGAGGTTCAGGGCGTGCGGCTTCCGGGCCGTGCCGGGAACCAGTTCCGCGGCCCACTTCTCCGCCGCCGCTTTTTGCAGCTGCGCCGGCGTCTGCGGGGCCTTGCCGCGGCGGGCCAGTAGGTGCCGGGCCAGCTCGCCACGGGTGTGCTTGGCGAAGTGGCTCACCACCTTCCGCGCGCCGTTGACCTCGGTGAAGACATTGACCGCAACGGTCTGCGCGGGCGGGGGAGCCCAGGCCGCGGCATACGTGCTGGAGCGGCAGTCGACCAGGAGTTCCCCTTCGGTTTCGGCGGCGAGGGCCTCCGTGAGTTGCGGCTTCCAGAATGACGCCAACCGCCCGACGTCGGGCAGCGCCGTCGCCATGGACAGCCGGTAGGCCGGGACCCGGTCGGTGAGTCGGATGGCGCCCCACAGCGCCGAGATCACCAGGACGGACGCGTCCGCCTTTCGCCGCTGCACGGCGGTCAGGGAACGGTAATCCAAAGCGTCGTAGAGGACCCCGGAATAGACCTGGTGGGCCGGGGCCGCCGGCTCGACGTGCAGCCGGGTGTTGCGTTCGACGTCGGCCTGCAGTGAGGCGCCCACGCCCAGCAGCGCCAGGGCGTCCTGGTGGGCGCTGACGGTGCCAAGGGCCTCGAGGACCTTCGCCCGGTAGCCGTTAAGGCTGGGGAAACTGAGTGACGCCGGGTCGACGGCGTCGCCGCCGGTGGCGGGGGTCTTGCCTTCGGAGGGCGGCAGCAGAATCAGCACCGTACGATCCTACCGGCGGCTGCGACGGCGGGATGGCCGCGGACCGGCGTCGGCGGGCTATCCGCTCACGCCACCTTGGCGGGTGCCGCTGCCACCGGTGCCGGTGCGGAGGCCTCGACCGGGCTCGGTGCCGGAGCCGGTGCGGAGGCCTCGTAGGGGACAAACGCCGGAGCCGTTGCCGGGGCCACGGCCGGCGAGGTGACCGCGGCCGCCCGCGATTCCCGGGCCAAGAACGCGGACAGCTCGCCGATGGTGCTCATCAGCGGGGCGGGGAAGACGACTGTGGTGTTCTTGTCCACGCCGATTTCGACGAGGGACTGCAGGTTGCGCAGCTGGAGGGCCAGCGGGTGCGCCATCATGGTGTCGGACGCTTCGCCCAGCGCCGCGGCCGCGATCGATTCGCCTTCGGCGGCGATGATCTTGGCCCGCTTCTCCCGCTCAGCCTCGGCCTGCCGGGCCATGGCGCGCTTCATGCTCTCCGGCAGCTGAATGTCCTTGAGCTCCACGAGGGTCACCTCGACGCCCCACTCCAGGGTGAGGGCGTCGAGGATTTCGCGGATGTCGCTGTTGATGTGTTCCGTCTCGGACAGGGTCTGGTCCAGGCTGTGCCGGCCCACCACCTTCCGCAGCGTGGTTTGCGCGATCTGGTTGATCGCGGCGGCCACGTTTTCGATCGCCACGACGGACTTCACGGCGTCGATCACGCGGTAGTACGCCACCGCGGAGATGTCCACGCTGACGTTGTCCTGGGTGATGATGCCTTGGGACTGGATCGGCATGGTCACGATCCGCAAGCTGACCAGCTGGAGCCTGTCGATCACCGGAACAATCAGGCGCAGACCCGGCATCCGGACGCCGATTACCCGGCCCAGCCTGAACAGCACGCCCTGCTCGTACTGGCGCACGATCCGGATCGACATCCGGGCCACGATGAACAGCAGAACCAGAATGATCAGCCATACGACGACGGCGGTGACGTCCATCCGAATCGCTTCCTCGGCTAGCGGAATACTTGCTTCAATTCTCCCACCGGCGTGGCCAAATGGCGCTGCTGCGGCGGGACAGTCGGGGAAGCCGTAGAATGAGCGACGGATGGGTTGGCCAGGCGGCCGCGCGTCACGCAAGTGGCTCGAGGAACGTCCGGGCTCCGCAGGGCAGGGTGGTGGGTAACGCCCACTCGGGGTAACCCGCAGGCCAGTGCCACAGAGAACAGACCGCCTGCCCCGAACCGTGTCCGCACGGGACGGGAGCAGGTAAGGGTGAAACGGTGGTGTAAGAGACCACCAGCTTTCCGGGTGACCGGGAAGGCTAGGTAAACCCCACCCGGAGCAAGGCCAGACAGGACACGTTTGAGGGCTGCCCGCCCGAGTGTCCGGGTAGGCTGCTGGAGGGCGTCGGCAACGGCGTCCGTAGATGGATGGCCGCTACTCCCGCGTCGGCAACAGCGCGGGAACACAGAACCCGGCGTATCGGCCAACCCATCCACCCGCAGACGCAGAAGGGGCCGGCACCGTAAAGGTGCCGGCCCCTTCCGTCAGGACTAGCTGGTGGAACGGCTCTCAGGCTAGGCCCGCCGTTTCACCCAGCCCCAAACGCCCGTGGCGACGAACAAGACCAGTCCGATGATGGCCAGCCAGAGCAGGCCCTTCACCACAAAGCCGAGGATTGAAAGGATGAGCCAGATGACAAGTAGTGCAACTATGAGTCCCATTGGCTCATCGTATTCCACGCCGCGCCCGTACCCCGGTATTGCCGTGTGAGTGATTTCACCATGCCCCGGCTCCGCCTGCCCGCCCCGCCGCCCTAGAATGGTGAATGAACGTAGAGGTTCCGCCGCCGGGTCTGCGTTCGCAGCCGGTGGCTTTCTTTTGCGCTCGCGACAGGCGCGCGGGGTGGACCGAATCCCCGCGCCAGCCAGGTTCCGGACACCCCGCCGGCAGCCGCTTCCACACACGAGGACGTGTGTGGTGGATTTTAGGAAGGTAGTTCTGTGAGCCAGACGTCTGATTCTTGTCTTGATACGTGGATGGGCCGGGAGGCACTCGCCGAGGCGATGATTCCGGTGATCGGCCGGCTGTACCGCGAGAACAACGTGGTGACCTCCATTCACGGACGGAGCCTGATCAACAAGTCCACGATGAACATCCTCAAGGCGCACCGTTTCGCCCGCCGGATGAGCAAGGAAGAGCTGCGCCTCGAAGAGACCGCGCCGCTGCTCGATGCCCTCACCACCTTGGACCTGGGCGCCGCAGCCATCGACATCGCCCGGCTGACGGAGAAGTACCGCGCCGAAGGCGAAGGCCGCAGCCTGGACGACTTCCTGCGCGAGGAGCTGGCCGAGATCGTCGGCAAGCGCGGCGGTGACGACCGGACCAGCACCGACGTCGTCCTGTATGGCTTTGGCCGCATCGGCCGGCTCCTGGCCCGCCTCCTGATCGAAAAGGCCGGCGGCGGCCACGGCCTGCGCCTGCGTGCCATCGTCGTGCGCCGCGGGTCGGACAACGACCTGACCAAGCGCGCCAGCCTGCTGCGCCGTGACTCGGTGCACGGCTCGTTCGAAGGCACCATCAAGGTGGACCTGGAGAACGACACGATCACCGCCAACGGCGTGCAGATCCAGGTGATCTACTCGGACAACCCGGCCACGGTGGATTACACCGCGTACGGCATCCACGACGCCCTGGTGGTCGACAACACCGGGCGCTGGCGCGATGCAGAGGGCCTCTCCCAGCACCTGCAGAGCAAGGGCGTCGCCCGCGTGCTCCTCACCGCACCGGGCAAGGGCGAGTTGAAGAACATCGTGCACGGCATCAACCACGGCTCCATCGACGAGGCGGACAAAATCGTCTCCGCGGCGTCCTGCACCACCAACGCCATCACCCCGGTGCTCAAGGCGATCAATGACCGCTACGGCGTCGTGCACGGCCACGTAGAGACGGTCCACTCCTTCACCAACGACCAGAACCTGATCGACAACTTCCACAAGGGCGACCGCCGGGGCCGCTCGGCGGCACTGAACATGGTCATCACCGAGACCGGCGCTGCCAAGGCCGTGGCGAAGGCGCTGCCTGAACTGCTCGGCAAGCTCACCGGCAGCTCCATCCGGGTACCAACCCCGGACGTGTCCCTCGCGATCCTGAACCTCAGCCTGGAAAACGGCACCAGCAAGGACGAAGTCAACGACTACCTGCGGGAAATGTCGCTGCACTCGGACCTCCGCAAGCAGATCGACTACATCGACTCGCCGGAGGTGGTGTCAACCGATTTCGTCGGCTCCCGCCGCGCCGGCATTGTGGACGGCCTCGCCACCATCAGCAACGACAAGAACCTTGTGCTCTACGTCTGGTACGACAACGAGTTCGGTTACAGCTGCCAGGTGGTCCGCGTGATGGAGGAAATGGCCGGCGTCAACCCGCCGTCGTTCCCGGCCAAGGCCGCGGCGGCAACCCTGGAAGCAGCCGGCCTGCCGGTAGAGGTCGGCTAGAACCCTTTCCCTTTCCCGGCCGTGTCTCTGGAATCGGCCGGGAAAGGGAACCACAATGGAGCCATGGAACAGAACCAGGCTGTGGAACACGAAACGACCCTCGAACATGCCCTCGACGTGGCGCAGCGCAACGCCAAGGAAGCCAAGCGCCTCCTTGACGACGCCCGTCGCAAGCGCGACGCCGGCGAGGTCAATGACGCCCGCATCAGCCAGCTCGAAGACCTGCTGAGGCTCGCCGAGGAAGACCTCCGCCGGGTCACCAAAGAGCAGTAGTTCCCGCGCCCTGAGCCCTGAGCCCTGAGCCCTGAGCCCCGGGCGCTGCACGCGGCCCCGGCGCGGGACGGGACCCGTCCTGCACACTGTGGACAAGCGGGCCGGTGTCGGTGCCCGCCCCTAGGCTGTGAGGGTGCAGCCGATCCGTCCCGCCCGCCCGGCGCCGCCGCCCGTAAAGCGGCATCCTTGAGCGTCACCTGGAGCGAATTCCAACGCGCCCGACGCCGGTCCCGGCAGGCATGGGTCGTCCTGTCCGCCGGATTGCTTGCCCTGCCCGCAGCCCTCCTCTGGTTCTTCACCACGGGTCAGTTTGACCTGGCCGAACCTCCCGCAGCGGGGCCCAGCGAGGCGCCCGTGCTGGCGGCGGGCTGGATGAAGGCGGTGGCTCCGGTGCGTGCCGTGCCGTCCGGCCGGGCCATCGAGGTGCTGGAGGCGCTGCCGGTCAAGGGGCGTGCGCCGGCCACCGGCTATGAGCGCAGCGCCTTCGGCCAGGCCTGGCTCGACGTGGACCGCAACGGCTGTGACACCCGCAACGACATCCTCCGCCGCGACCTGGCCGGCGCCCGGTTCACCGAGGGGTCCCGCTGCCAGATCGGGGCGGGGACCTTCCAGGAGCCGTACACGGGCAGGACCATCGAGTTCCGACGCGGCGCGGAGTCCAGCAAAGCGGTGCAGATCGACCACGTCGTCGCGCTGGGCGATGCCTGGCAAACGGGCGCCCAGCTGCTGACGGCGGTCCAGCGCCAGCACCTGGCCAATGATCCGCTGAACCTGGTCGCCGCAGACGGGCAGGCCAACCAGGACAAGGGCGCCGCCGACGCGGCCACCTGGCTGCCGCCGAACAAAGCGTTCCGCTGCCATTACGTGGCCCGCCAGATCTCCGTCAAGGCAAGCTATGCGCTGTGGGTGACGCCGGCCGAAAAGGATGCGATGCGGCGGGTCCTGGACAGCTGCCCGGGGCAGCAGACCGTCGTGCCGCCCTGACCTTGTTCGGCCGCGCTCACCTCATTGACACGGCTGCGCGGCAGGTCTAGGACTGGGACTGTCGGCAGGGCAACGCAGCTAAGGAGGACAAGATGGCATACGGGGTTGTGCACTTTTTCGCGGGCGGAACGAAGGAGCAGTATGAGGCGTCAATCGCCGCCGTTCATCCCGGTGAGGGCCGCCTGCCGGAAGGGCAGGTCTTTCACGCCGGCGGCGCCTCCGCTGGCGGCTGGACTATTATGGCGGTCCATGAATCCAAGGAGAGCTGGGAGAAATTCCGGGACGGCGTCCTGATGCCCAAGATGCAGGCGGGCATCGAGGGCGGCTTTACCGCCCCGCCGGAGGAGACCGTCATCGACCTCTACAAGGTGATGCCCTAGCAATCCGGGCCCGCGCCGCGTTGCTAGTGGCCGAAGGGATCCGGGTCCACGCCGGGCATCCAGGTGAGGCCGGGAACGCCCCAGCCGTTCTTTTTGGCCTGTTTCATCGCTTTCCGGGAGTACCGGTCGACCAGCCGGTTGACGTAGAGCTTGCCGTCGAGGTGGTCATATTCGTGCTGGATCACCCGGGCGAACCAGCCGGTGGCCTCGAACTCCACCGGGCGTCCGTCGCCGTCGAAGCCCTGAACCCGGGCCCATTCGGCGCGTTTCAGCGGATAATGGGCGCCCGGGAAGGACAGGCAGCCCTCCTCTTCCTCGTCCGGGTCCGGCAACGCGCCGGAGACTTTGGAGATGGTCAGCACCGGGTTGACGACGGCGCCGGACGGCGGGGCGCCGTCGTCGTTCTCGAATTTGTAGACGAACAGGCGCTTGCCCACGCCGACCTGCGGCGCGGCAAGTCCCACGCCGTTGGCCGCGTCGTTGGTTTCGAACATGTTGGCGATCAGGGTGCGGAGGTCGTCGTCGAAGGCTTCAACCTCGGCGGCCCGGCGGTGCAGCACGGGCTCGCCCCAGATGGTGATGGGCAGGACTGTCATAGCGGCTGTTTCCTTTGATGCTTTGCGGTGGTGGCCCGGCGGGTCAGTCGGCGATGGTGCGGCCGACGACGTCGCGCATGATTTCGTTGGTGCCGCCGAAGATGGTGAGCAGACGGGCCGCCAGATAGGCCTGAGCCACCGGATACTCCAGGATGTAGCCGTAGCCGCCGTGCAGCTGCAGGCACCGGTCGGTGATGGACTTGGCCCGCTCCGAGGCCCAGAGCTTGGCCCGGGCCGCGGACGCAGCGTCGAGCTCGCCCGCATTGAACGCCAGGACGGCCCGGTCCACGTAGCCTTCGGTGACTTCGACCTCGGTGAGGATGTCGGCCAGTTCGAAACGGCTGTGCTGGAAATCGATGATCCGCTCGCCGAACGCATTGCGGTCTTTCGTGTAGGCCACGGTCGCCTCGTAAACCGCACGGGCAACGGCTGAGCCGGCCACGGCGATGGCCAGGCGGCCCTGCGGGAGCTGTTCGGCGGCGTACTGCAGGCCCCTGCCCGCTTCACCGACCAGGTCCGCATGCGGGACCCGGACGTTGTCGAAAAACAGTTCCGCCGTGTCCGAGGCCTTCAGCCCCATTTTGTCCAGCTGCTTGCCGGTGTGGTAGCCCTCGCCCTTCCGCACCATGAACAGCGAAAAGGATTCCCGGCCGCCACGCCCGGTGCTGCCGTCGGTGCGGGCCAGAACCAGGGCGGCGTCGCCGGAGATGCCGTTGCCGATGAAGGTTTTCTGCCCGGTGATGAGCCAGTCGTCGCCGTCCCGGACGGCCTTGGTGCGGACGCCGCGCAGATCGGATCCGGCGCCGGGCTCGGTCATGGCGATCGAGGTGACGGTCTCGCCCGAGACCATGCCCGGCAGCCAGCGCGACTTCAGGTCGTCCGAACCGTAGGCCAGCAGGTGGGGGAGGACCATGTCATCGTGCAGGTGGAAGGCCAGCCCGACGGCAAGGTGGTCCCGCCGGGCGAACTCCTCGTCCAGGACCGCGCGGTAGCGGTAGTCGTCCATGCCCACGCCGCCGAACTCCTCGGGGACGGCGAGGCCCAGCAGGCCCTGCTCACCGGCGGCCGTCCACAGGCTCCGGGGCATCACATGGTCCTGGTCCCACTGGCCGTAATGCGGGGCAACCGCGCGCGCGTCGAATTCCGCGGCCATTTCACGGAACATCTCGTGGTCTTCTTCAAAGAGCTGGCGCTTCATTGCGGTTCCTTCCATGCACGGACAACGCTTGGGACGGGCAGTGGACAACCCGCCGGACAGACACCAAAGGCCGCACCGGATATCCGGTGCGGCCTTTGGCAAGGTCGGACAATGTGCCGTCCTCGGTGAGGGTGAGCGACGGGGGTTGAACCCGCGACCTCCTGGACCACAACCAGGCGCTCTGCCAACTGAGCTACGCCCACCATGTGCCCGCTCAATCCGTCCGGCGGACCGGCGGCTGAAAAGGCAACGACAAATAGCTTACCTGCTGTTTGGGGGTGCTTTGGCCATTTTTCAGGAATTCCTCCGAAATTACCCCAAACGTGGTGGAGATTACTCCGCCGGCGCCGCGGCCGCGGGATCCGCCGCCATGGGGTCCGCCGCCGCCATGACCTGCTTGGCGATCCGCCGGGCGGTGGCAGTGTCCGGTCCGGGTGCGGGCACGAAGACAGCCTCCCGGTAGTAGCGCAGCTCGTCGATGGAATCCTGAATGTCGCCCAGGGCGCGGTGGCCGCCGAGCTTGGCGGGGGATTGGAAGTAGGCCCGGGCATACCAGCGGCGGGACAGTTCCTTGATGGTGCTCACGTCGATCACCCGGTAATGCAGGTGTTCGACCAGTTCGGGCATGTCACGGACCAGGAATACCCGGTCGGTTCCCACCGAGTTGCCGCCAAGCGGGGCTTTCCGGGCGTCCGGCACCCACTTCTTGATGTAGTCGAGCACAATGGCCTGCGCCTCGGCCATGGTCTTGCCGTGGGGGAGCTCGGCCAGCAGCCCGGACCGGGTGTGCATGTCGCGGACGAAGTCATTCATCTGGGCCAACGCGGCGTCGTCCGGTTTGATTACGACGTCGACGCCGTCGCCAAGAACATTCAGTTCCGAGTCGGTGACCAGGGCCGCCACCTCGATAAGGGCGTCGTTCTTGGTGTCCAGGCCGGTCATTTCGCAGTCGATCCAGACGATGCGTTCATTAGATATAGGCACCCGCCCAGCCTACCGTTCCGCCGCCGTCGAGCGGTCCGGTGCTAGGATTTCGGGTACGCGGCCCCCGGATTTTTCGGCGCCGCGGCATGCCCCATGACTGCTGACCCGGCAGGCTGCGGGCCGCAGTGAACCCTCCACAACAGATTGGACGATCCTGAGATGACGGCGCCTGTACCTGCAGCGGCGGACACGGCCGCCAGCGGGTCCCGCACCTCCGCAAACGCGGCTGCCGCTGATGTGGACAACGCACGTTCGCCGATTCTCTCGGGATTCCTTGGCTCCATGTTCATGGCGGTCGGCTCGCTCGGCGTCGGCTGGCTGGCCCCCGTCTCGGAGTTGCGCCGGCTGCCGCTCTTCATCTGGATGCGGACCGAGGCCGTCGGCGTCGGGTTGAGCATCGTGCTGCTGGCCGTCGGCGGGATGCTGCTGGTGCGCGCGTGGCTCCGGCTGGGCCAGCGGGTGCGGAACTGGGGCCCGGGCGCCCGGAAAGCGACCCTGCAGGCGGTGGTGGCGTGGGGGCTCCCGATGATGTTCTCGGTTCCGCTGTTCAGTCGCGACGTCTACGCCTACGTCGGCCAGGGCCGCCTGATGGTGGAGGGCTTCAACCCCTATGAGAACGGCATCTCGGCGCTCTCAAACTACTTCCAGCTCGGCGCAGACAAGATGTGGACCGAGGCCCCGGTACCGTACGGGCAGCTCTTCCTGTGGATCGAACAGTTCGTGGTCTGGTCCACCCACGTCCACCCGGAAGCCAGCGTCATGTTGTTCCGGCTGGCAGCCCTCGTCGGGGTTGTGCTGTGCATTGTCTACGTGCCCAAGCTGGCCGAACTGCACGGCGTCAACCCGCACCGGGCGCTGTGGCTGACCGCCGCCAACCCGCTCTTCCTGACCAACTTCATCGCCAGCGTGCACAACGACGCCCTGATGATCGGCCTGGCCCTTGCCGGGCTTTACTACTGCGCCACCCGGCGGGTGCTGTTCGGCCTGGTCCTGGTCACCCTGTCCATCTCGGTCAAGCCCATCACCATCGTGTTCCTGCCGTTCATCGGCCTGCTCTGGGCGGGCAAGAACGCCGGCTGGGGCCGCAAGTTCGTTTTCTGGGCGCTGACCGCCGGCATCAGCCTGGCGTTGCTGTACGCGATGAGCCTGGTCAACGGCTTCGGGTTCGGCTGGATCAACGGGCTGTCCGCGCCCGGCAGCATCTGGATCTGGTACGCACCGGTTGGCCTGCTGGGACTGGTGGTCGCCTCGATCTTCAATGCCGTCGGCCTGGACGGCTGGGGCCTGGCGAAGTGGGTGTACGACGCCGGGAAGCTACTGGCGGTGGGCATCGTCGCCTGGCAGATCTTCCGCGGGGATTTTGACCGCCTGATGCGGCGCCTCACCCTGGCATTCGCCGCCGTCGTCTTCCTGGCGCCGATGATCCAGTCCTGGTACGTCGTCTGGCTCATCCCGTTGTTCGCCGTCACCGGCATCCGGGATGACTGGCAGGTCAAGGCACTCTACTTCATGGTCTCGTTCTTCATGGTGTATGCCATTTCGGACCAGCTGGAAGTCTTCCCGTACCTGCAGACCGAGGACCTCGGGTTGGCCCTGGCGCTGGCCCGCAACGCAGCGGCGCTGATCGCGCTGCTGTTCGCCCTGTACCTGATCTTCCTCGACCCGAAGACCAAACAGCTGTTCAGCAAGCCGGCGGAACCGGTGACCACCAGGCCGGTCATTTAGCAGGCCGGGCGGTCACCTCTCGAGGCTCAGCGGCGCCGGGTCCCGCGATCGGCCGGGCCGGTGCGCTGGCGGTGCGCCGCGACCCGCAGTTGGATGATCCGCGCCGCTCCCGCGATGGCGACCAGCACCCCGCCGCCGACGGCAGCGATGAACAGGGCGATGCCCAGCGAGACCGCGCCCTCCCAGCCCAGGAACTTCACCTGGACGTATTCCTGGTTCTGCAGGATGAAGACGATGAGCAGGACCAGCACCACCAATGCGCTGGCGACGGCGGCCCACACCATTCCGGCGCGGGTCACCCGGGTGGGCTCCGCCGCGCGCGCCGAAGTTGGCGTCGTGGTCTGCGCGGGTGCAGGGGCAGGCGCCGCGGCAGGCGCCGCGGTTGGCTCCGGAGGCATGGGCGCGTTGGCCCGCGGTGCCGTGTCCTCTGGTGTCGCGGCGTAGGACGCGGGGATCCCGGCTTGCGGCTGAACGTCGGCTGTTCGGGGGTGCGGAGGTGTTGGATCGGCCTGGGGATCCACAGGGTCGAATCCGCGGGGCGTGTGAGTCATGGCGGTCGTACCTTTCGGTTGCGGTGCGGGCGCAGGCGCAGCCTGCCGTCCCGGCTCCCTCAATACTAAGCCTACTTATGGCTGGGGGTTAGGAGGTCCCACGCTGACTGTGCCGGACCACCGGCACGCCGCCGCGCATCTCCGGTGCGCCCATCGGCGCTGCGCCCAGCCGCAGTCCCGGGGCGCCTGTTGGCAGCCGGCGGGTGACGGTATAGCGTCACAGCAGGGGGCTGCCCCGGCGGGCGGCCCGGGAGAGGAGCCCGGCCATGACCATCGTGGACAACGCCGTTTATGTTGACGGGTATCGGACCGCGGACCCCGAAGATCTTGATGAGACATACTTTGTCCTGCGGCAGCGGCAGGGCATGGCCTGGATCGGGCTCTACCGTCCCGACGCCCCGGAACTGCGGTCGGTCGCCGAAGAGTTTGACCTCAACGATCTCGCGGTGGAAGACGCCCTGGCCGGCCATCAGCGCGCCAAGCTCGAACACTATGGGGACACTTTGTTTTTGGTGTTGCGGCCGGCCCGGTATCTGGATGAGGTGGAAAAGGTCCAGTTCGGCGAGATCCATATTTTCTCCGGCCCGGATTTCGTGGTCACCGTCCGCCATGCCGAGGCGCCGGACCTGGCCCGCGTGCGTCGGCGGATGGAAGCCGACCCGGCCTTCCTGGCACTCGGGCCCGACGCCGTGCTTTACGCGATCCTGGATCAGGTGGTCGACGAATACGAGCCGGTCGCCACCGGCCTGGAGAACGACATCGACGAGATTGAGGACGACTTGTTCGCTGCGGATCCCGCCGTCACCCGGCGGATCTATGAACTCTCCCGGCAGGTGATCATGTTTCAACGCGCGACGGCGCCGCTGACCGCCATTCTGCAGGAGCTCCGGGCGGGCAGCCCCGACCGGGCGCAGGGGCCAGAACTCCAGGACCATTTCCGGGACGTGTTGGACCATGCGCTGCGGCTCAGCGAACGGATCGCGGCGTTCCGCGCGCTGTTGCAGAGCGCGCTCGCTGTCAACGCGGCCCTCGTAGCCCAGCGGCAGAACGATGAAATGAAGTTGCTGACGGAATCGAGCATTGCGCAGAACGAGCAGACCAAACGGATCTCATCCTGGGCCGCCATTCTTTTCGCGCCGACGCTGATTGCCTCGATCTACGGGATGAACTTTCGGCTGATGCCTGAGCTCGACTGGAGGTACGGCTACCCGATGGCGCTCGGTTTGATGGTGGTCATGGGCGGAATCCTTTACGTCACCTTCCGGCACAACAAATGGATTTGAGGCTGGCGGGAGGTCCGGCGGTGCGGAGCTGGGTCCGGCGAAGCGGTGCCGCCTGGTCCGGCGGAGCGGTGCGGCCCTGGCCGGCGGATGACCGGCGGCCAGAGCCGCTTTCCGTTGCGCCCCAGGAGGGAATCGAACCCCCGACCGGCGGATTAGAAGGCCGCTGCTCTATCCCCTGAGCTACTGGGGCACGTCTGGCGCTGACCGGCACGAGCCGGGGACGCCTCAAGAAGTTTACCGTGCCCGACCGCCGCTGCCGGTCAGGAACTCGCTGCGGCCACGCCCCGGCCGCCAGGACCGTAGCGGCGCACAGGTTTTCCACATAGCGTGGTCCGGCCCTGCCGCCGACGCTGCGCGCCCGCGAGGCTGGTAGTGCCAGCTAGGGCACGACCATTCGAGACAGGACAACCCATGAACGACAGCATCACGGTCCGCGGCTTCGTCGCCACGGAGATCAAGAGCTCGACGACGCCCGGTGGCGTCGCCACCGCCTCCTTCCGGATGGGCTCGACCGGGCGGCGCTTCGACCGCGCCGCGAACGCCTGGGTGGACGGACATACCAACTGGTTTACCGTGCAGGGCTACCGCCAGCTGGCCGGAAATATGGGCTGCAGCATCAGGAAGGGCCAGCGCGTCATCGTCGTCGGCCGGCTGAAGCTGCGCAGCTGGGAGAAGGAAGGCCGCATCTATCATGCGGTTGAAATCGACGCGGAGTCCGTCGGCCACGACCTCATGTGGGGCTCCGCCAACTTCACCCGCTCGGCCGGCGGCGCGCCGGTGCCGGGCCAGGACCTTTCCGCCGGTCGCCACGACGGCGGGCCGGATGCAACGGACGACGCTGACCGCGAGCCCAACACCGACGACGACGCGGACGCCACGCCGGAGTTCGACGAGGAGACCGGCGAGTTGAAGGAGACGGCCGCCTGACGCTGCTCCGGGGACGGCCGCCTGACGCTGATCCGGGGACGGCCGCCTGACGACGGCCTGCGGCTGCGTGGCAGAATGGCCGGGTGACCCCGACCCGGACCCGACCGCAGAGGCCCGCGCCCTGGCCCCTTGCCGGCGTGCTTGGCCTGCTGCTGGCAGTACTCCCGGCCTGTTCGTCCAGCCTCGGCGCCAGCGCAACAGGCCCCGCTGCCGGCTCCGTTGCCTCCCCGGTGTCGTCGCTGCCGCCCGCCTCGTCGCTGCCGCCCACGCCGTCCCTGCCGCCGGCGCCGTCCCTGCCGCCGGCGCCGGCCGCGGCGTCTCCGGGCTGGACCGCGTCGGGTGCTGTGGGCGCCTCCGGTCCCGCCACCGCAGAGGCCGCTACACGCCTCAGGGCGGTCCTCGCCACGGTCGTGGCGGCCGGTTCCAGTCCTGAAACGGAGCAGATCCGGGCCGCAATCGCCGCGGCGGGATTCGCGCCGGATGCCATCGAAGTCACGGCCAGCCGTACGCCCACCGGGCTGGCGGCCGATGCGGTGGAGGCCGCGGTCCGGCAGGACCAGGACTGCGTGGTGGGGCAGCTGCGCAAGGGCACCGTATCGGTGACGGTCCTGCCGGGCCTCGCCGACGGGCGCTGCTTCATCGGCGCCCCCGCGTAGCATCGGACCAGGCCCGGGGGAGGAGCTCCCAACCCACCGGCGGGGCAGCAGGAACGCTGGCGGAATGTGAGTTATGCGGCTGGAGCCACTAGATTTGTAGGCATGGCGGAATTTATCTACACAATGACCAAGGCCCGCAAGGCCGTTGGCGAAAAACTCATCCTCGACGACGTGAGCATGTCCTTCTTCCCGGGGGCCAAGATTGGTGTTGTTGGCCCTAACGGCGCCGGTAAGTCCACCATTCTCAAGATCATGGCCGGCCTGGACACCCCGTCCAACGGCGAAGCGCGGCTGAGCCCCGGTTACAGCGTCGGCATCCTGCTGCAGGAGCCGCCGCTGAACGAGGAAAAGACTGTTCTGGGCAACGTCCAGGAAGGCGTCGGCGAGATCTACGGCAAGATCCAGCGCTTCAACGAGATCTCCGAAGAGATGGCCAACCCGGACGCGGATTACGACGCGCTCCTCGAGGAAATGGGCCAGCTGCAGGAAGCCATCGACGCCGCCGATGCCTGGGATCTGGATTCACAGCTCGAGCAGGCCATGGACGCCCTCCGCTGCCCGCCGGCCGACGCGGACGTCACCCTCCTCTCCGGCGGTGAGCGCCGCCGTGTCGCGCTGTGCAAACTCCTGCTGCAGAAGCCGGACCTGCTGCTGCTCGACGAGCCCACCAACCACCTCGACGCCGAGAGTGTGCTGTGGCTCGAGCAGCACCTGTCCTCCTACCAGGGCGCCGTCCTTGCCGTCACCCACGACCGGTACTTCCTGGACCACGTCGCCGAATGGATCGCCGAAGTGGACCGCGGGCACCTGTACCCGTATGAGGGCAACTACTCCACCTACCTGGAGAAGAAGCGCGCCCGCCTGGAGGTCCAGGGCAAGAAGGACGCCAAACAGGCCAAGCGTCTTTCCGAGGAACTCGAGTGGGTCCGGTCCAACGCCAAGGGCCGGCAGACCAAGTCGAAGGCCCGCCTGGCCCGGTACGAGGAAATGGCCGCCGAGGCGGACCGCACCCGGAAACTCGACTTCGAAGAAATCCAGATCCCGCCGGGACCGCGCCTGGGCGGCCTGGTCCTGGAAGCGAAGAACCTGCAGAAGGGCTTCGAGGACCGCACCCTGATCGACGGACTGTCCTTCACGCTGCCGCGCAACGGCATCGTGGGCGTCATCGGCCCCAACGGCGTCGGCAAGACCACCCTGTTCAAGACGATCGTCGGGCTGGAGCCCCTCGACGGCGGCGAGCTGAAGATCGGCGATTCGGTCAAAATCTCCTACGCCGACCAGAGCCGCGGCGGCATCGACCCGAACAAGACCCTTTGGGAGGTCGTCTCCGACGGCCTCGACTTCATCCAGGTCGGCCATGTCGAAATGCCGTCCCGCGCATATGTCGCCGCGTTTGGTTTCAAGGGACCGGACCAGCAGAAGAAGGCCGGGGTGCTGTCCGGCGGCGAACGGAACCGGCTGAACCTGGCATTGACGCTCAAGCAGGGCGGCAACCTGCTGCTCCTTGACGAGCCGACCAACGACCTCGACGTCGAGACCCTCAGCAGCCTGGAAAACGCGCTGCTGGAGTTCCCCGGTTGCGCCGTTGTGGTCTCGCACGACCGCTGGTTCCTGGACCGGGTGGCCACCCACATCCTCGCCTACGAAGGCGACGAGGAGAACCCGTCCAAGTGGTACTGGTTCGAGGGCAACTTCGAGTCCTATGAGGAGAACAAGGTCGAGCGCCTTGGCCCGGATGCGGCGAAACCGCACCGGGTGACGCACCGCCGCCTCACGCGCGACTAGGCCCCCGCGGCCCGCGACTCCCAACGCGCGGCACCCGGAGCACTGTTCCGGGCCCGGAAAAGGCCGGTTCCCTTTCGGTGAACTGCTCCCCGAAAGTTGGACTGAAAAATCAGTCCGTACTTTCGGGGAGCAGTTTTATGCAAGACAGCAGTTCATTATCTGAAGAACAGCGCGAGGCCGCGGTAGCGTTGTTCGAAATTGGTTGGGGTGAGAAGGCAGCGGCGACGAGCCCAGGGGTCCGCCCGAAAGCTGTCATCCGCATTCACAACCTGTGGAGAGTTCGCGGAGGTACGGCGCTGGTGACCAAACAAACCAAGCGGAAGTTCTCGTTCGAGTTCAAACTCGATGCCGTGCGCCGGTTCCAAGCCGGCGAGAGCCAGGTCGCCTTGGCGAAAGAGCTTCAGCTCTCCTCGCCGGATCTCAGAGGTGGCCTTCCTGGGAAAAGTAAAGGCCTTGAGGGACGAGGGACAGCGCCGAAGCTCCGCGCTGTCATCGCTCTCAAGGCCCATCACCGGTTGGAAGTTCTTCTGGACGTCGCCAGGCTGCCCCGGTCGGTTGGACGATCGCGAAGAAGACCGTGCTGAAACTGATGCGTTTACTGCGTCTGGTCTGCAAGGTCCGGCAGAAGAAGCGCTACACCTCCTACCAGGGCGAGCAGGGCGTCGTGGCTCCGAACCTGTTGAAGCGCGAGTTCAAAGCGGATGCGCCGAACCAAAAGTGGGTAACCGACGTGACCGAGTTCAGCGTCGGCGACCGGAAACTCTACCTCTCACCGGTCATGGACCTCTTTGACCGGCAGATCATCTCCTACGCCATTGGAGTCTCGCCCAATCTGGAACTGACCAAGTCATCTCTGCGCGGCGCCGTCGCCATACTGGAGAGCGGACAAAAACCACTCGTGCACTCGGACCAGGGTTTCCAATACCAGCGCACCTCGTGGCGCAAGCTCCTGGAAAACGCAGGTGCGGTCCAAGGGATGTCCCGCAAAGCCAACTGCTATGACAACGCCGTCATGGAGAACTTCTTCGGCCACCTCAAAGTAGAACTCTTCCACCGTGTCCTGTTCCTCAACACCGATGCGCTGAGAGCAGCACTTCACGAATACATCCACTGGTACAACACCAAAAGAAGCTCCACGGCCTAAGCCCGGTTCAATAGCGCGCTCACGTGCTGGCGGTGTAGCTTGACCCGCAATGATGCGCTGCCTCGTTCAGGATCGGTTGCTGAGCCGTTCAATGAACTCATCGGCCTGCGCCAGGTTCCGGGCCATCTTGGTCCGCTGATGGACGGCCCTCTCCAGGAATCCAGCCAGCGTCACTGATCTTTCAGGGGCCGCACCTTCCGGGGCCGCAAGGAGGGCAAGGATTTCAGCCATCTCTTCCAGCGAGAAACCCAGGGGCTTCATCTGCTTGATGACCATGAGGCGTTCGAAATCATCTTCCGAGAACACCCTGAAGCCGCCATCAGTCCGCGCCGTTGCAGGGAGAAGCCCCACATCGTCGTAATGGCGGATGGTCCGCAGGGACAGGCCCGTCCGCTCCGCGAGCTCGCCGATGTGCATGGTGTTGGTGCTGCTGGTCTTAGCCGTCATCAGCGCCTCCGTTCTGTTCTGAATTCAACCCTACCATCACGTTAGGGTAGGGTTTGGGTAGTGGGTGAAACCTTCAGGACTAACTTCCCCTCTTCCCGGCGCGGCCCTGCGCCCCCTCATTCATTTGCAAAACGAAGCAGCAGTCGCGCGTCTTCTTAACCATGAACGGAGCCAGCAATGGCCGTCACTCAAGCCGAACGCCCCCCGGCGTTCACCCCTGAACAGCTTCAATCCGTCCGGGGAACCCTGATGTCGCCGCGCCGGCTCAAGACAGAGGTCCTCGGCGGACTCGTCGTCGCGCTGGCCCTGATCCCGGAAGCCATCGCGTTCTCGATCATCGCCGGCGTGGACCCCCGGATCGGGCTCTTCGCCTCCTTCACCATGGCGGTGACGATCGCCTTTGTCGGCGGCCGTCCGGCCATGATTTCGGCGGCCACCGGTGCGATCGCCCTCGTGATCGCACCGCTGGTGAAGTCGCACGGGGTGGACTACTTCGTCGCCGCGGTGATCCTAGCCGGCGTCTTCCAGGTCATCCTGGGCCTGTCCGGGGTCGCGAAGCTCATGCGGTTCATTCCCCGCTCGGTGATGGTGGGCTTCGTCAACGCGCTGGCCATCCTGATCTTCATGTCCCAGGTACCCGAGCTGCTCGGTGTTCCGTGGCTGGTCTACCCACTCGTGGCCCTGGGCCTGGCCATCGTCTTCGGCCTGCCCAAACTCACCAAGGCCGTTCCGGCCCCGCTGGTAGCCATCGTGGTCCTCACCCTGATCACCGTTTTCGCCGCCGTGGCCGTCCCGACCGTTGGCGACAAGGGCGAACTCCCCAGCTCCCTGCCGACGCTGTTCATCCCCAACGTGCCGTTGACTCTGGACACGCTGCAGATCATCTTCCCGTTCGCCCTCGCCATGGCCTCCGTGGGTCTGCTTGAATCCCTCATGACAGCCAAGCTCGTCGACGACGTCACCGACACCCGCTCCAACAAGACCCGCGAGGCCTGGGGCCAGGGCATGGCGAACATCGTCACCGGATTCTTTGGCGGCATGGGTGGCTGCGCCATGATCGGCCAGACCATGATCAACGTCAAAGCCTCCGGCGCCCGGACCCGGATCTCCACCTTCCTCGCCGGCGTCTTCCTGCTCATCCTCGTCGTCGCGCTCGGCGGCATCGTTTCCGTCATCCCCATGGCCGCTCTCGTGGCCGTGATGATCTTCGTGTCCGTTGCGACCTTCGACTGGCACAGCATCCGCCCCCAGACCTTGAAGATGATGCCCAAGAGCGAAACCATCGTCATGCTCGCCACCGTCATCGTCACCGTTGCCACCCACAACCTGGCCATCGGCGTCGGCGTGGGCGTGCTCGTGGCCATGGTCATGTTTGCGCGCAGGGTCGCCCACTTCGTTAGCGTCGAACGGTCGGTCAAGACCGTCGGAGGCCACGAAACGGCCACCTACGTGGTCGACGGCGAACTGTTCTTTGCCTCTTCCAACGACCTCTACACCCAGTTCGAATACGCCCTGGACCCCGAGCACGTGGTTATCGATATGCACGCCTCCCACCTCTGGGACGCCTCGACCATCGCAGCGCTGGATGCCATCACCGAGAAGTACCACCACCACGGCAAGGACGTGAAGGTCATCGGGCTCAACGATGCCAGCGTCCTGATGCGCGAACGTCTCGGCGGCAAACTCGGCGCCGGTCACTGACCACAAAACCGAAAGAGCTCCCTTCCAAACTCTGAGTCCGGAAGGGAGCTCTTCTGCAAATTGAGCGACACCGGCCGTTGAAACTCCGGCGCCTGCTCCCGGCTCATAATTTGCCAGCCAGCTCTCGGGGACCAGTTCCCTTTCGGAGGGAGCCGGCCTTTGCCGTGTTCGGGGGCCGTGCCGCCGGCCTGCCTACGTGGTTGGCAGCCTGACCATGCCCTCCTGCGCCACCGTGGCCACGTGTACGCCGTCCCGGCTGAAGATCTTGCCCGTCGCCAGGCCGCGCGCACTTTGGGCGCTGGGGGATTCCTGGACATAGAGCAGCCACTCATCCACCCGGACCGGGCGGTGCCACCACATGGCATGGTCCAGGCTTGCCACGGACATCCCCGGCGTAATCCAGCTCAGGCCGTGCCGGCGCAGCACCGATTCCAGCAGCGTGTAGTCGCTGGCATAGGCCAGCGCCGCGCGGTGCAGTTCCGGGTCGTCGGGCATCGGACCGAAGGTGCGCATCCAGACCGCGTTGCGGGCCTCCTGCGGGCCGCCCGCCGACACATACAAGGCCGGGTCCACATGCCGGATATCGAACGGACGCTCGTACGCCCAGTGCTGCGCCACCGGGTGGTCAAACTTGCCCAGCAGGTCCGCCGTGCTCGGCAGGGACTCGGGATCCGGGATGCCCGCCGGCATTTCGGTCTGGTGTTCAATGCCCTCGTCGGTGTCCTGGAAGGACGCGATCATCGACAGGATCGGCATGCCCTCCTGGTAGGCGTGCACCCGGCGGGCGGAAAAGGAACGGCCGTCGCGCAGCCGCTGGACGCCGAAGGTGATGGGCTTGTTGGCGTCGCCGGGCCGGAGGAAGTAGCCGTGCATCGAATGCACGCCGCGGCCCTCCGGGACCGTGCGGCTTCCGGCGATCAGGGACTGCGCCAGCACCTGGCCGCCGAAGACCCGCTGCCTCGGTTGTTTCTGCGAGGGGCCCATGAAGATGTCCTCGTCGGTCCGCGCACCATCCAGTTCGCCGAGGTCCAGGAGCTGGATGAGCGAGGAGGTGGGATCCGCCAGGGGCAACGCCTGTAATCCGGCTTCGGCTTCAGTCATGGTTTGACTCTAGACGGCACCCCGGCACGGCTCAAAAGAGGCGCGGCTCAAAAGGGGCGCGGCTCAAAAGGGGAGCGGCTCAAAAGGGGAGCGG
Source organism: Arthrobacter sp. JB02-1C (assembly GCF_057748045.1). Lineage (NCBI taxonomy): Bacteria > Bacillati > Actinomycetota > Actinomycetes > Micrococcales > Micrococcaceae > Arthrobacter > Arthrobacter sp. JB02-1C. The sequence continues at coordinate 3,339,514 of NZ_CM173235.1, read as the reverse complement.
CTCAAAAGAGGCACAGCCGGTAGAGTCAGGATTGTGCCTGACGTCCTGATCCAGCCCCTGCAGTTCACCGATCCCCGAGACCTCGCCGACCTGCGCACCTTCGCCACCCGCGCCAAGGCCGTGGACGACGGCGCCATCCGGCTCCACGCGGCCGGGGCGGTCCTGGCGGCGTACGTCTGCGTGCTCCGGCCGCGCCTGCTGGGCGAGTCGACGCCGACCATCCTGGGACTCCGGACCATGGCCCTGGCTGTGCCCGCGGAACTGGATGTCACCGTTCCGCTCTCCGCCGTTCTGGACCGGCTCGCCCGCGCCGGTGCCGACGACGTCGAACTTCCGGTCCCGCCGATGACCGTCACCGAATCGTGGACCGGCGTCGGCGCCCCGCGCACCGGCTGGGACCAGCTCGGCGCGCTGCCGGACGCGGATCTAAGGGGGGCCGCGGAGGCCGGCATCAGCGAAATCGCCGCGATCATCCCGGACAAGCCCGGTGCCCTGATCGTCAACAACGCCCGCGCCACCGTCTGGGGCCGGCCCCTGGAGGGCACCGGCGGGCTGCCGGCGGGCGCGGCGTTCGCTGCACTCACGCTGGGCTTCCTGGCCGGCGGAGAACAGCACCTTTTCCGCTCCGGCCGCTGGTTCCGGCTCAGCAGCCCGCGCGGCCACGTCCTGGTCCGGGCAAGCGCAGACCTGTAGCGTGCCTGCTGTGGGCGGAGGAGCCGACTACCCGGCGGCGAGGACTGCGAGGCTGACCGGCTCCGGTTGGCCGGCCCAGGTACCGGTAAGAGTCCGCGCGCCCGGGCTCTGCGGCGCGGGCAGGGGGCGCCGGATGATCAGCAGGTCCGCGTCTCCGGCCCGGACCGTGGTCCCGGCGGGGCTTTCACGGACGGTGACAGACGCTGCTGCGGGGAGCCCGGCATCGAGCGGGCCGGTGCTCCTGATCTGCATCGACTCCGGCAGCAGCTGCGGTGTTCCGCCAGTCTCGAGGAGTTGTTCGGCCTGTGGCCGTCCGGTCAGGATGGCGTCGGTGAGGGCGGCCACGTAGCAGGGATCGCCCGCGGCGTCGTACACCCATCTTTTGCCGAGCACCGAGTGCTGCATGGTCCCGATGAGGTAGGCCTCGGCCCCCTCCAACGGGGAGCCGCGGTAACTCAGCGGCACATGGAAGACGGTTCCGTCGCCCTCGACGAGGATCGTCTCCAGACCGACTTCGCCGTCCGGATCATCGAAGCGGAAAGATCCCAGCTTGTTCACCGCCGCGCCGGCCGTGAACCAGGGCTGCTGCGGCAGCCAGCCTTCGAGGAGATCCAGCTTCGTCGGACGCAGTTCCGCCTGATAAATGATCGCCATGACAGTCAGCCTAGCCTGACCACCGGGACCCCCGGTCAGGCGTCCGAGGGGCTGTTAACCATGGAGAGGGCCGCGCGCTCCATGTAGTCCCACAGCGTCCCTTCATACAGCGGCGGAAGCTCCAGGGCATCGACGGCGGTGCGCATGTGGCGGAGCCAGGCCTCCTTGGCCTCCGGCGTGACACGGAACGGCTGGTGCCGCATCCGGAGCCGCGGGTGGCCGCGTTCCTCGCCGTAGGTCGTGGGGCCGCCCCAGTACTGTTCCAAAAACATCAGGAAACGCCGTTTCGCGGGTCCCAGGTCAGCTTCCGGGTACATCGGCCGGAGCAGCGGGTCGGTTGCGACGCCGTCGTAAAACACGTCGATCAGCTTCACGAAGGTCTCGTGGCCGCCGACCGCGGTGTAGAAGTTGTCTGTGTAGCCCGGCTGGCTGAACGGGTCGTTCTGCATCAGCATTTTCGGCTGTCTCTGGTCACCGGATGGGGGGATGGTCATGGCTATTCTCCGGCCTTTTGCTGGGGTGCGGATACGGCGTTGGCGGCGGGCTCGGCCTTGAGGGCGGGCTCGGCGGCAGCGGGTTCGGCGTCGGGCGCGACGTAGATGCCCTGCGAGCGGTTTCCGACCCGCAGGATTTCGCCGTTGCGCAGATACCAGACGGTGCCGTCCCCGGCGCGGACCCGGGTGATGCGCAGGCCCATCGATTCCACAGTGCCCACCACTTCAGAGGTTTCGATCACGTCGCCGATGCCGTACTGGTCCTCGATCGTGATGAAGATCCCGGCGAGGAAGTCCCGGATCAGCTGTTGCGCGCCGAAGCCGATCGCCACACCAAGGATGCCGACGCTGGTCAGCAGCGGTGTGATGTTGACGTTCAGGTTTTGCAGGACATACATCACGGTGATGACGACCACCAGGACCGAGACCACGCTGTTGAGCAGCGACCCGATCGTGTTGGCGCGTTGTTCGCGGCGCTGGTTATCCAGCGCCCGCAGCGCCGGCGCCACCCACCGGAAATGCGGTTTCTTGAAGAAAGTGGTCCCGGCGGCCACGCGTTTGGTGATCCCGGAGATGAGGAATGAGGCCACCAGCCAGGCGGCAACGCCGACCCCGACGCTGATCAGGACGCCCGGCAGGTTGATGGCCGAAATGTCCGGCGGCGTGATGGGCTGGGCGACGGTCAGGGGATACATCGGCGGGGTTTGCTCCTTCGGTGCGCCCGCGGTCGCCGGGCGCCTAACACTGCTGTTCCCTTTCCACATTAGCGCCGGAGCGTGGCGCATGCGCACCCGGTCCCCGCACTGGCCCGGCGGTCGGCCCGGCGGTCGGCCCGGAGGCCGGCCGCCGGGCGCCGGCGGGTGTCCGGCGGCGGTTCAGTCCGTCCGGCCTGCGGTGTCCGGGTGCCGCGGACCGTCGTCCGGCACCGCCGTCGGCTCGTGCAGCACCGGGAAATTGACGCTGCGGGCGATGAAGCAGACCGCATTCGCCTCCCGGTGCAGTTCGTCAAACAGCTCTGCCGCCACCGGTGCGGCCGTCATGACGCGGGGCCTGAGCGTCACCGACTCGAACTGCCCGCTGCCGTCCCGGTTGGTCCGCATCAGGCCTTCCGCGCGGTCCTCGTACCCGGTCACCACCACGCCGTGCTTGACGGCCACATGCAGGAAGGACAGCATGTGGCACTGTGCCAGGGTGGCCAGCAGGAGCTGTTCCGGGTTGTACCGTTCCCGGTCGCCGTGGAACGTCGGGTCGGCGGAGCCCGGCAGGACCGGCAGCCCGGGGATCTCGACGTCGTGGTCCCGGGAATAGCCCCGGTAGGAGCTCGTCCCGTCACCCAGGTTTCCGGTCCAGCGGACGGTCAGGGCGTAGCGGTGCTCGTTCAGGCCCATGCCGCAGAGCCTAGGCGTCCGCCGCGCGGGCGCGCAGGGCCCGGGCGACGCCGTCGCGGTTTTCCAGCATCATCCGGCGCAGCGCCGCGCTGTCCTCGGGCAGCGACGCCAGGAACTCGTCGGTGCGGTCCACCGTGGCCTGCGTTGTCAGCTGCGCGGGGTACAGGCCGACGACGATCTGCTGCGCGAGCGCATGGGTGCGGTCCCTGACGATGCCCGGGACGGCCTCAAAGTACTTGGCGGCGTAGGGCTCCAGCAGGGAAGTGTCCAGCACCCGGGTGAAGCCGGCGACGGCGGAGCTCTGCAGGGCGTTGGACAGCTCACCCGTGACCACGATCGAGTCCCAGGCGGCCGCCTTGGCAGCCGCGCTGGGGATCGCGGCCTTGGCCAGGGCGGCGGCGTTTTGTCCGGTGGCGGTGTTGTCGCGTGCCAGCTCGGCGTCGATCTGCTCCTGGCCGGCGCGCCCGCCGACCACCAGCGAGGTCAGCAGCTCCCAGCGCAGATCCTGGTCCACGGTCAGGCCGTCCTGCACCAGGCTGCCGTCCAGCAGCCCGGCGACCGTGTCCAGCTGGCTGGCGCTGCGGGCCAGCGCGGCGTAGGACTTCACGAACTGCAGCTGCGCATCGGAACCGGCCCGGACGCGGGAGGCCAAGTCCCACAGCCGGTCCGCCGCTGCCACGGCGGTGGCTTCCTTGTGGTCGGCGGCCACGTAGAAGTTCAGCGTCGTGGCAAGCTGGCGGAGCTGGACCTGGATCACGGAGGAGTCGGATTCCTCGGCGATGTTTGCCAGGATCAGCTCCACGTATCCGCGTGCCGGGGTCTCGCCGTCGCGTGCGGCGTCCCAGGCCGATCCCCAGACAAGCGTCCGGGGCAGGCTCTGGCCGATGTCCTTCAGGTGCGCGGTGGCGGTCTCAAGGGACTTCGGGTCCAGCCGGACCTTGGCGTAGGCGAGGTCGTCGTCATTGAGCAGGATCAGGTCCGGCCGTGCGCGTCCCGCCAGGGCCGGAACCTCGGTGCGTTCGCCGTCGACGTCGAGCTCCTCGCGGTGGACGCGCTCCAGCTTCCCCGCATCGTCGAGGTTGTAGAAGCCGACGGCGAGCCGGTGCGGGCGGATGGTCGGCTGCGCCTCGGTGGCGGACTGCAGGATGGCGAACGACTCGATCCGGCCGTCGGCGCCGACCGAAAGCTCGGGCTTGAGGGTGTTCACGCCGGCGGTCTCCAGCCAGAGCCGGCCCCACTGGTCCAGGTCGCGGCCGCTGGACTTCTCCAGCTCCACCAGCAGGTCGCTGAGTTCGGTGTTCTGCCAGGCGTGCTTGCGGAAGTACTCGCGCACCCCCGCCATGAACTCGTCCGGGCCCACCCAGGCCACCAGCTGGCGGAGCACGGAGGCCCCCTTGGCGTAGGTGATGCCGTCGAAGTTCACCTCGACGTCCTGCAGGTCGTTGATCTCGGCGAAGATCGGGTGGGTGGTGGGCAACTGGTCCTGCCGGTAGGCCCAGGATTTTTCCACCGAGGCAAAGGTGGTCCAGGCGTGGTCGAACTTCGTGTTCTCGACGGCGGCGAGGTGGGACATGTATTCGGCGAAGGATTCGTTCAGCCAAAGGTCGTTCCACCAGCGCATGGTGACGAGGTCGCCGAACCACATGTGGGCGAGCTCATGCAGCACCGTGATCGCACGGCGCTCCACCTGGGCGTCCGTGACCTTGCTGCGGAAAACGTAGCCCTCAAGGATGGTGACGGCGCCGGCGTTCTCCATGGCGCCGGCGTTGAACTCCGGCACGAAGAGCTGGTCGTACTTCTCGAACGGGTAGGGGCAGCCGAACTGGGCCTCGAAGAATTCGAAGCCCTGCCGGGTGAGTTCGAAGATGTTGTCCGCATCGAGGTACTGCATCAGCGACTTGCGGGCAAAAACGCCCAGCGGCGTGACCTTGCCGGTGGCGGAGACCACCTCGCTGTGCACGGACTCGTACGGCCCGGCGATCAGGGCGGTGACGTAGGACGAAAGCCGCGGCGTGGGGGTGAACTCCCAGACCGACCGCGCGGTCCCATCCTCGCCGGGGGTGGTGCCGGCCGGCGTCGGGGTGGGGGAGTTGGAGACGACGGCCCAGTGCGAGGGGGCCGTGACAGTGAAGCGGAAGCTGGCTTTGAGGTCGGGCTGCTCAAAGACGGCGAACATCCGGCGCGAATCCGGAACCTCGAACTGGGTGTACAGGTAGACCTCGTTGTCCACCGGGTCCACGAACCGGTGCAGGCCCTCTCCGGTGTTCATGTACGGCGCGTCGGCCACCACCACGAGTTCGTTGTCGGCCGCCAGCTCAGGCAACTGGATCCGGACGCCGTCGGACACCTCGGCCGGGTCCAGTTCGCGGCCGTTCAGCGTGACGCTGTGCACGGTGCGGGTCACGGCGTCAATAAACGTCGAGGCTCCGGGGGTGGCGGTGAAGCGGACAGCGGTGGTGGAACCGAAGACCTCCGCGCCCCGGGTCAGGTCCAGCGTGACCTCATAGGAGTCGACGGCGATCAGTGCGGCGCGCTCGCGGGCTTCGGCGCGGGTGAGGTTCATACCGGGCAAGAGGTGCCTCCAGAAGGGGTTGGAACGGTCGGAACGATAGTGTGAAATCATTCTTTCACGGTGGGGTCGGTTGGCAAGTCCTCGAACGCCCGGCCCCGAAGGCCCATCATCTCCCGCCGGGACCGGCAGGGGTAGCGTTGGAAGTATGGGAAACATCCGCGATTCCGTTGACCTCAGGGCCCTGCGCTTCGCCGTGGCCTTCCCCGTTCTGCTCGCCGGCGCCTTTGTGGTCTGCGCCCTGCTGATCCGCGCGGACCTGCCCGAGCCGCTGGCCGTCCGCTGGACTGATGCCGGTGCCGTCGATTTCGCGCCCTTCGGGGTGGTCGCCGGCGGCGGGGCCGCGCTGATCGTCCTGGTGGGCTGGGCGGTGCTGCTGCAGGCGACGCCGTTGTCCCGCCCGGCGCTGATGCGCCGGTTCATGATGGGCACCGGGCTCTCGGTCAGCCTCTTCCTCACCGCAGTCCTGGCTGCCGCGCTGATCGGCCAGCTGGGGCTTGACGACGCGCGGGAGTCCCACGTGGACGTGACCACCCTGGCGATGGGCAGCGGCGCCGCGCTGGGCCTGGGCGTCGTCATGGGTTTTGTGTTCAAGGCCGACGAACGCTGGTCCACGGACGATGAGCGGGCCGTGCGGGAAGCCCTCGAACGGGAGCGGGACCCGGAGCTGGCGCGGGATTCGGTGAGCCTCTGGGTCCACGCGCGCAGCTCGGTCTTTGTGATGCTCGGGATCGCGACGCTGCTTCCGGCCGCCCTGCTGACCATTGCGGTGCCGTGGCTGGCGGGGCTCCTGACGGCGGCCGCGCTGCTGGCCGCAGCGTTCCTCTTCGCCCGGATCCGGGTGGACCGGACCGGGATGCGGGTGTTCGCCGCCGGGCTGGTCCGGGTCATGGACGTCCCTGCCGCGGCCATCGCTTCGGCTGCGCCGCTCGAGCTCAAGGCCGCCGACTACGGGGGCTGGGGCTACCGGAGCCGCGGCACGACGACGGCGCTGCTGGTCGGAAGCGGGCCCGCCGTCGTGGTGGACCGCGTCGACGGGCGCCGGCTGGCGGTAAGCGGGGGCAGCGCAACGACGGCGGACAACGTGGCGCAGGTGCTCTCCCGCGTTGCCGCCCGCGCCCGCCGTAACGGCGGCGCGCCGGCCCCGCGGCCCTAGTAGGCTGGAGACAGCCCACACCACAGCGCCGAGAGTCCCTCCGGCGCCCCCGAAGAACGGATCCTCCTGTGTCCACTGCCCCGGAATTCCCGCGCGTCCACATTGCCACCGACCACGCCGGCATGGAGCTCAGCGCCCACCTGGTGGGTCATCTCAGCGCCCAGGGCTACGACGTGGTGGACCATGGCCCCAAGGTCTACGACGCCCTGGACGACTACCCCGCCTTCTGCATCAACGCCGCGCGCGCCGTGGTGGCTGACCAGACAGCGGGCATGCACGCGCTGGGAATCGTGCTGGGAGGCTCCGGAAACGGCGAACAGATCGCCGCCAACAAGGTCAAAGGGATCCGGGCCGCCCTGGCCTGGAGCCTTGACACCGCCAGGCTCGCCCGCGAACACAACGATGCCAATGTTGTGGCCGTCGGCGGCCGGCAGCACAGCGTCGAAGAAGCCACCGCCATCATCGAGGCCTTCCTGACCGAGCCGTTCAGCCACGACGAGCGGCACGTCCGCCGGATCGGGAAAATCGCCGCCTACGAAGCCACCGGCGAGGTCGTCGAGTAGTGCCGGAAGGGCACTCGGTCCACCGCCTGGCGCGGCAGTTCGCCGACGTCTTCCTAGGCCGGCGCCTTGCCGTCGCCAGCCCGCAGGGCCGCTTTGAGCAGGGCGCCGCCCTCCTCGACGGGCACGTGCTGACCGGCTCCGTGGCGCACGGCAAGCACCTGTTCCTCGGCTTCGAGCACGGCCTGGTGCTGCACGTGCACCTGGGGCTCTACGGGGCCTGGGACTTCGGCGGCGACGAAGGGTTCCGCGGCGCCTCCAGCATTGGCGCGCCCCGCAAAATGGGGGAGCGGGAAGTGTACGCGGACGACGGCCCGGACCCGGCCTACAGCGGGCCGCCGGCGCCGGTGGGCGCGGTCCGGGTGCGGCTTGCCAGCGCGCACGGCTGGGCCGACCTGCGCGGGGCCAGCACCTGCGAAACGCTCACCGAAGCCGAGGCAGACGCGGTCAGCGCGCGCCTGGGCCCGGACCCGCTGCGCAACCTGCCGGGGGACCGGGACAGCTTCGTGGCCGCGGTGACAAGGAGACGCACCCCGCTGGCCACGCTGCTGATGGACCAGGCGGTGCTGGCCGGCGTCGGGAATGTCTACCGCGCCGAACTGCTGTTCCGGCAGCGGCTGGACCCCTGGCTGCCCGGGACGGAACTGCCGCCGGAAGCGGCTGCCCGGCTGTGGGACGACGCCGTCGCGCTGATGTCCGACGGCGTCCGCGACGGCCGGATCATCACCACCCCGGCGCGCTACTGGGCCGGTCAGGCGGTGGCTGAACCCGGCTCAGGACCCGGCCCGGTGGAACCCGGCGCCGTGGAACCCGGCTCGGGGGAACCCGGCTCGGGGGAACCCGGCTCAGGACGCGGCCCGGCCGGCGCGCTGCCCGCCCCGGAGGATTCGCACTTTGTGTACCGGCGGCAGGGCATGGACTGCCGGGACTGCGGGACCGCCGTCGCACTGACAGTGCACGCCGCCCGGAAGCTGTACTGGTGCCCGGCCTGCCAGCAGGGCAACGCCGGCTGAAGCGCCGCACCTCCCTCATCGATTGCTCCGAAACCGCCGTTCTGGCCCCCGATAACGGCACTCACGGAGCAACCGATGGAGTGGGCATGAAAAAAGCCCCTCCGGCGGAGGGGCTTTTCGTCATCTTCGGAGGGGACGACGGGAATCGAACCCGCGTAATCAGTTTGGAAGACTGAGGCTTTACCATTAAGCTACGTCCCCGGGGGATTTGCTGGAATTCCGGCAAAACTTCCGGGCGGCTGTTGAAGCCGGATACAACTAAACCCAATTCAGGCCCCCAGTGTCAAATGTGCAAACCGGCACAGTGAGACCGTAGACTGTCCTGTGCACTTACGGGGTGTAGCTCAGCTTGGCTAGAGCGCCTGCTTTGGGAGCAGGAAGTCGCAGGTTCAAATCCTGTCACCCCGACTCTGCAGCAACTGCCTCACACGGGGCGTTGCAGAACCCCATCCCCCAAATCCAGGAGTACTTAGACTGTGAAGAGCGCTGTCGAGAACCTCACCCCCACGCGGGTCAAGCTCAATGTTGAGGTCCCCTTTGAGGAATTGAAGCCCAGCATCGCAGAGGCATACAAGACTGTTGCTTCGCAGATCCAGGTTCCCGGTTTCCGTAAGGGAAAAGTTCCCTCCAAGCTCATTGACCAGCGCGTCGGCCGCGGCTACGTCCTGGAGACGGCCATCAACGAAGGCCTCAACGGCTGGTACCAGGCCGCCGTGCAGGAAACCGGCATCCGTCCGCTGAGCCGTCCCGAGGTCGAAATCACCGAAGTGCCGGACCCCTCCGCCACCGACGGCGAACTGAAGTTCCACGCCGAGGTTGACGTCCGCCCCGAAATCGAACTGCCGGACTACGCCGGGATCAAGGTTGAGGTTGCCGCCGCCGAGTCCAGCGAAGGCGACGTCGACAAGGCCCTTGACGAACTGCGCGGCCGCTTCGGCACGCTCAAGCCCGTTGACCGCCCGGCCGCCGACGGCGACTTCCTCACCATCGACATCACCGCCTCCATCGACGGAGCCGAGGTTGATTCCGCCTCCGGCCTGTCCTACCAGGTTGGCGCCGGCACCATGCTCGAAGGCCTCGACGAGGCAGTCACCGGCCTCAGCGCCGACGAGGACGCCATCTTCGACACCACCCTGGTCGGCGGCGACCACGCCGGCGAGTCCGCCCAGGTCAAGGTGGTGCTCAAGGCCGTCAAGGAGCGCGAGCTTCCCGAGGCCGACGACGACTTCGCGCAGCTGGCTTCGGAGTTCGACACCCTGGCCGAGCTCCGCGAGGACCTCGCCAAGCAGGCCGCCGAGTCCAAGACTGTCGAGCAGGGCGTCGAAGCCCGCGACAAGGTCCTGGACAAGCTCGTCGAGCTCGTCGAGGTTCCCGTACCGGCGTCCGTGGTCGAGGAGCAGCTCGAACAGCACTTCAGCGCCGAGAACTCCCACGGCGAAGGCGACCACGACACCGAGGAGCACCGCGCCGAGGTGAAGGCCAACACCGAGCGCGCCTTCCAGAACGAGATCATCCTCGACGCCATCGCCGAGAAGGAAGAAGTCGACGTCAACCAGAACGAGTTGATCGACTACATCGTCACCACCGCCAGCCAGTACGGCATGGACCCGAACCAGTTCGCCCAGATCATCGATCAGAGCGGCCAGGTTCCGATGATGGTCTCCGAGGTCCGGCGCCGCAAGGCACTCGCCGTCGTCCTCGGCAAGGCCGAGGTGACCGACTCCGAAGGCAACAAGGTCGACCTGAGCGACTTCGTCCGCCCCGCCGGCGAAGAGGCACCTGCCGATGCGTCCGACGACGTGGCAGCCGACGCAGCGCCGGCAGCCGACGAAGCCGCCGAAACGCCGAAAAACGATGACCCTGCGGCTGTGAAGTTCTAGCACTTGGGCTAGCCGCAGTTTTGCCCCGCACCCCCGGATCCGCGATCCGGGGGTGCGGCTTTTTAAGCCTGCGATGAACCCGCCCTGCCGATCGTGCGCCGTCAGCGAACAGCCCTGCGCCTGAGCACAATGCGGCCGGGAAAACCGTTAGGGTCCAAGTAGGAAAGTTCAGTGGCGCCGTCCAGTGGCGTCACCGTCGCCAGCGAGAGGTAAGTACACATGTCACAGCAAGCAGGGGCACCCCGGATGGCCAACGTCGATCCGGCCGCCCAGGACAACTACATCTACAACCGCCTGCTGAAAGAGCGCATCATCTGGCTCGGCTCCGAGGTCCGTGACGAGAACGCCAACGCGATCTGCTCGCAGTTGCTGCTGCTCTCGGCCGAAAACCCGGAAAAGGACATCTACCTCTACATCAACTCGCCCGGCGGTTCCGTCACCGCCGGCATGGCCATCTACGACACGATGCAGTTCATTCCGAACGACGTCGTCACCGTCGCCACCGGCCTGGCCGCCTCGATGGGGCAGTTCCTGCTCTCCTCCGGCACCAAGGGCAAGCGCTACGCCACCCCCAACGCGCGCATCCTGATGCACCAGCCCTCCGGCGGCATCGGCGGCACCGCCTCCGACATCAAGATCCAGGCCGAGCTGATCCTGAACATGAAGAAGGTCATGGCCGAACTGACGGCCCAGCAGACCGGGCAGACCGTGGAAACCATCCTCAAGGACAACGACCGCGACAAGTGGTTCACGGCGGCCGAAGCCCTTGACTACGGCTTCTTCGACAAGATCGCGGCCCACGCCGGGTCCGTGGCAGGCGGCGGCGGAACCAACGCCAGCGACGCCAGCAGCGAAAACTAACCGGCACGCAGACAGAACCGACTCCAGGAGCAATGAACATGAACTACAACTTCGGATCGACTGCCGGCAACCTGCCCAGCAGCCGCTACGTGCTGCCGCAGTTTGAAGAGCGCACCCCCTACGGCTTCAAGCGCCAGGACCCCTACACCAAGCTGTTCGAGGACCGCATTATCTTCCTCGGTGTCCAGATCGACGACGCCTCCGCCGACGACGTGATGGCCCAGCTGCTGGTGCTCGAGTCCACCGACCCGGACCGGGACATCACGCTCTACATCAACTCCCCGGGTGGCTCCTTCACCGCCATGACCGCGATCTACGACACCATGACGTACATCCGCCCGGAAATCCAGACCGTCTGCCTGGGCCAGGCGGCCAGTGCCGCCGCCGTGATCCTCGCGGCGGGCACGCCGGGCAAGCGCCTGGCGCTGCCGAACGCCCGGGTCCTGATCCACCAGCCGTCGCTGTCCGGCGGCCAGGGCGGCCAGGCCTCCGACCTCGAGATCCAGGCCGCCGAGGTCATGCGGATGCGCTCTTGGCTGGAAACGACCCTGGCCATGCACTCCGGCCGGACCGCGGAGCAGGTCAACTATGACATCGAGCGCGACAAGATCCTCACCGCGGCCGACGCCCTGGACTACGGCCTGATCGACCAGGTGCTGGATTCGCGCAAGATGAAGCCGCAGGCGATCACGAAGTAGCAGGACCTCAGGTCAACCACGACGCCGGTGCGGCCCGCCGAATTGGGCCGCACCGGCGTCTTCCTTCCACCCATCGGGCCCAAAGTGACCTAGAGTGGAAGTTGTCACGGCGTCCCGAGCGGAATGCCTGTGATTCCAGTAACGGGTGCAGCGCTGCACAGGAGCACGACCCAGCCGGCAGCAAGATACTAAGGGGTTCACATATGGCTCGGATTGGCGAGAGCACCGACTTGCTGAAGTGTTCTTTCTGCGGAAAGAGCCAGAAGCAGGTCCGCAAGCTCATTGCCGGGCCCGGCGTCTACATCTGCGATGAATGCATTGAGCTCTGCAACGAGATCATTGAAGAAGAACTCGCCGAAGTAGCCGACCTTGGCAGCTTCGAACTGCCCAAGCCCCGCGAAATTTTTGATTTCCTGCAGGAATACGTGATCGGCCAGGAACCCGCCAAGCGGTCCCTCGCCGTCGCCGTCTACAACCACTACAAGCGGATCCAGGCCGGCCATGCGCCCAAGAGCGGCGCCCTGGCCGAGGGCGGCCACCACGACGAGGTGGAGATCGCCAAGTCGAACATCCTGCTGATCGGCCCCACCGGTTGCGGCAAGACCTACCTGGCGCAGACACTGGCCCGGCGGTTGAACGTCCCCTTCGCGGTAGCTGACGCGACCGCGCTGACCGAAGCCGGCTACGTTGGGGAGGACGTCGAGAACATCCTCCTCAAGCTCATCCAGGCCGCCGACTACGACGTCAAGAAGGCCGAACAGGGCATCATCTACATCGACGAAATCGACAAGATTTCGCGCAAGAGCGAGAACCCCTCGATTACCCGGGATGTCTCCGGCGAAGGCGTCCAGCAGGCGCTGCTGAAGATCCTGGAAGGCACCGTCGCCTCGGTCCCGCCGCAGGGCGGACGGAAGCACCCGCACCAGGAGTTCATCCAGATCGACACCACGAATGTGCTCTTCATCGTGGCCGGTGCTTTCGCCGGGCTGGAGGAGATCATCGGGTCGCGCTCCGGGCGCAAGGGCATCGGCTTCGGCGCCCCGCTCAACGAAGCCAAGAACGACGCGGACTCCTACGGCGAGGTCATGCCCGAGGACCTGCTGAAGTTCGGCCTGATCCCGGAATTCATCGGGCGGCTGCCGGTCATCACCACGGTCTCCAACCTGGACCGCCCGGCGTTGATCCAGATCCTGTCCACGCCCAAGAACGCCCTGGTCAAGCAGTACCAGAAGATGTTCCAGCTCGACGGCGTCGAGCTGGTCTTCGAGGACGAGGCGCTTGACCTGATTGCGGACCAGGCTCTCGAACGCGGCACCGGTGCGCGCGGGTTGCGGGCCATCATGGAGGAAGTACTCCTGCCGGTGATGTTTGACCTGCCGAGCCGGGATGATGTTGCCAGCGTCGTCATCACCGAGGACGTCGTCGCCAAGAAGGCAGCGCCCACCATCATCGGCCACGACGTCAAACGCCGTAAGTCCGCCTGATCTGCACCCGCGCCGCCGTCGGATCCCCGCCAAGGGGTGCCCGCGGCGCAGACCCGCGGCCGGCCCCGGCGGCGCACGTCCACCAGAAACGTTCCAAAGGAGAACCCTGTGCCTGAAACTACGACGAATAAAGCTGACTTCTGGTTCGATCCGATGTGCCCCTTTGCCTGGGTGACGTCGCGCTGGATCTCGGAGGTGGAAGCCGTCCGCGAGCTCAAGACCGAGTGGCACGTCATGAGTCTGGCTGTCCTGAACGAAGGCCGCGACGAGCTGCCGGACGACTACAAGGAGTTCCTGGTCAAGGCGTGGGCCCCGGTGCGGGTGATCATCGCGGCTGCCGAAAAGCACGGCGACAAGTACATCAAGCCGCTCTACGATGCCATGGGCACGCGCATCCACAACGAGGGCAACAAGGACATTGAAGAGGTCATCGCGGTGTCCCTGGCCGAGGTGGGCCTGCCCGCCGAGCTCGCGGCGGCCGGGCAGGGCGACGAATTCGACGCCCCGCTGCGCGCCAGCCACGAGGCCGGTATCTCCCTGGTCGGCCAGGACGTGGGCACCCCGGTGGTCGCGTTCAACGGGACGGCGTTCTTCGGTCCCGTGCTCACCCGCATTCCCCGCGGCGAGGACGCCGGGAAACTGTGGGACGCCGCCGTGACGCTGGCCTCCTTCCCGTCCTTCTTCGAACTCAAGCGGAGCCGCACCGAGAGCCCGATCTTCAGCTGAGCTGGCGCAACACCGCGCTGCGGGGCCCCGGCAGAACTACTGTGATGTAGTTCTGCCGGGGCCCTTGCGCATCCGCAGCCGGAGGAGAAAAATTGAATGTACCAACTTCGAAAGAAGAGGGACGCAGGAACCAACGATTCAGTGACACTCATCCGACGCAGCCTTCGGCAAAGTCAGATGATGGCTACCAGTGACGAGGTAGGAAGACCTGGAAGTCCGCGGATCCTGCCAGATTGCCAAAGACGTCACGCGGCAACCGAAAGTCGAAGCCCCACCAACCGCAAAAAGCTGATGGGGCTTCCCCTTTGCCCGCCGACCCATCAGGGTAGAGCCATGAGCAGTGAGCCCATCGCCGACTACGCGCTGCTGTCTGACTGCTGGTCCGCGGCGCTGGTCAGCGCCGCCGGTTCCGTGGACTGGCTGTGTTTCCCTCGCTTCGACAGTCCCTCCATCTTTGGCCGGCTGCTGGGCGACGCCGCCGGCCACTGGTCCGTCCGGGCCGCCGGCCAACGCAAGACCGTCCGGCGCTACGTCGGCCCCTCCATGGTCCTGGAGTCGGTGCACACCACCGACGCCGGAGAACTCACCGTCACCGACGCCCTCGTGCTTGGCGCCGGCCAGCGCGGCCATGACCTCGGCCAGAACTCGCCGGGCACCCTGCTGCGCTGGCTTGCCTGTACCGCCGGGACCGTCGAGGTGCACCTGTCCTTCGCAGCCCGGCCAGGCTACGGACTGATCCGGCCGGCGCTGGAACACGTCGACGGCGGGATCCTCGTGCACGCCGGCAACGAAGAGTTGGCCCTCTCCACCCCGGTGCGCCTCGGACTCGACGGCGGCACCGCGTCCGCCGTCCTGCACCTGAGCGCCGGGGACGAACTCGGTTTTGCCCTGCACCGCCAGCGTGGACCCGGCGAAGCCGCCGTGCTCTGGAGCCAAACCGAGATGGCCCGCCGGCTCGTTGACACCGTCGAGGGCTGGACCAGCTGGTCCGCGATCCACCAGAACTACCGGGGACCCTGGCAGGACCTGGTCGCAGGAAGCGGCCGGGTCCTGCAGGCGCTGAGTTACTACCCCTCCGGAGCCATGGTGGCAGCCCCGACCACCTCGCTGCCCGAGGTCGCCGGCGGCAGCCGGAACTGGGACTACCGCTACACCTGGATCCGGGACGCAAGCATGACCCTGCAGGCGCTCTGGGTGGCTGCCTGCCCGGATGAGGCAGGGGACTTCTTCCAATTCCTCGCCACGGCGGCCGCACGCCAGCTGGCCCGGGGCGAGGAACTGCAGATCATGTACGGGATCGGCGGCGAACGGGAGCTGACCGAACGGGTGCTGGACCACCTGCCCGGCTGGCGGGACAGCGCGCCCGTGCGGATCGGCAACGGGGCCTGGAGCCAGCGGCAGCTGGACGTCTATGGCGAGCTGCTGGATGCGGCGGCAACGATGCCCGAATTCTTGGCAGGCCTGCCGCCGGAGACCCTCGGTTTCCTCGCCGACGCGGCCGACGCCGCCGTGGCCCGCTGGCAGCACCGGGACCAGGGGATCTGGGAGCTCCGGGGTGAACCGCGGCATTTCCTGTACTCGAAGCTGATGTGCTGGGTGGCGGTGGACCGGGCGATCACCCTGGCCCCGCGGTTGCAGGCAACCAGCCGGGTGCCGCGGTGGGCGGAGGCGCGGGAACAGATGGCCGCTTCCATCCTGGCGAACGGCTGGAACGAGGCCGCCGGGGCTTACACCCAGGCGTACGGGACCGAACACCTGGACGCCTCGGCCCTGATGCTCGGAATCGTGGGATTCCTGCCGGCGGACGATCCCCGGTTCCTCGCCACGGTCGATGCCATCGAGCACCGTCTCACCGACAGCCGCGGCCTGGTCTACCGCTATCACGGCGACGACGGCCTGCCGGGGGATGAGGGAACCTTCCTGCTGTGCACGTTCTGGCTCTCGCAGGCCTTGGCGCTGACCGGGCAGACGGAACGGGCACGGGCAGTCTTCGAGCGGGCCGCCGGGTTCGCCAACTCCCTGGGCCTGATGGCCGAAGAGGTCGCGCCGGACAGCCGCGAGCTGCTGGGCAACTTTCCGCAGGCCTTCAGCCACATCGGTCTGGTCAACGCTGCCTGGGCCATCAGCAAAGCGGAACGGCGGAGCGAGGACGCCTAAGGCGCCCGGCTCCGCCGTTCCGCTCCCACCCGGAAAGGTCTACCGCCAGCGGCTTACTGCTGGCCGGGCTCCTCGGCGGGTGCCAGGACCACGTCGCTGACCGCCAGCTCGCCGCCGCCGGCCACCAGCGACAGCTCACGGGCGTTGGCCGCGGCCTTCAGGTCGCCCAGCCCGGCGGTCAGCTGGGCCGTGAGCGATTCGGACGCCGTGATGGTCGCGGAGAGCACCTCGGTGCGCTGCTTGACCTTTGCCTCGGATTTGGCCTTGCGGATGCCGCCCAGTGCCGCGCCCACGGTGGCAAGCAGGGTGGTGTCGCCGTCGATCTCCACGGCGGCCGGCCACGCTGCGCGGTGCACTGAGCCGGTCCGCCACCAGCCCCAGACTTCCTCGGTGGCGAACGGTAGGAACGGCGCGAAGAGCCGCAGCAGGGTATCCAGGCTGGTGGCCAGGGCCGCCAGCACGGATGCCTGCTGGGTTTCGCCCGCGGCGCCGTAGGCACGGTCCTTGATCAGTTCCACGTAGTCGTCGGTGAAGTGCCAGAAGAAGCTCTCGGTGATCTGCAGCGCCCTGGCGTAGTCATAGGCCTCGAACGCCCTGGTGGCCTGGGTGACCACGTCGGAGAGCTGCGCCAGGACGGCGCGGTCCAGGGGATTGCTCAGGACCGAGAGGTCCGTGGTCACCACCGAGTCCTCGGTGGCGCCCAGGTTCAGCACGAACTTGGACGCGTTGAGCAGCTTGATCGCCAGGCGGCGGCCGATTTTCATCTGCGCGATCTCGTAGGCCGTGTCCGCGCCGAGCTTGGCCGACGCCGCCCAGTAGCGGACGGCGTCCGACCCGTATTCGTTGAGCACGTCGGTGGGAACGATCACGTTGCCCTTGGACTTGGACATCTTCTTGCGGTCCGGGTCCAGGATCCAGCCGGAGATCGCCGCGTGCTTCCACGGCGCCACGTCCTGCAGCGCGTCGGCGCGGACCGCAGTGGAAAACAGCCAGGTCCGGATGATGTCGTGGGCCTGCGGGCGCACGTCGAACGGGAAGACCTTGGCGAAGAGCGCCTCGTCGGTGCTCCAGCCGCCCACAATTTGCGGGGTGAGCGACGAGGTGGCCCAGGTGTCCAGGACGTCGGCGTCGCCGGTGAAGCCGCCGGGAACGTCGCGCTGGGACTCCTCGTAGCCGGGCGCGGCGTCCGCGGCCGGGTCGACCGGGAGCTGGCTGTCGGCCGGCAGCACGGGGGAGTCGTAGTCCGGGTTCCCATCGGCGTCGAGCGGGTACCAGACCGGCACCGGCACGCCGAAGAAGCGCTGCCGGGAAACCAGCCAGTCCCCGTTCAGCCCGGTGATCCAGTTTTCGTACCGGGAGCGCATGAAGGACGGGTGGAACTCGATCTGGTTGCCGCGGCCGATCAGGCGTTCGCGGCGGTCCTCGTCCCGGCCGCCGTTGCGGATGTACCACTGGCGTGAGGTGACGACTTCGAGGGGCTTGTCGCCCTTTTCGAAGAAGTTGACCGGATGCATTATTTTCTTCGGTTCGCCGTCGAGGAGGTCCGCCGCGGCGAGGAGTTCCACTACGCCTTCCTTGGCGCTGAAGACGGTCTTGCCGGCGATCTTCTCGAACGCCGCGCGCCCTTCGGCGGCGGTGATCCACTCAGGGGTCTCGCCCACGATGCGGCCGTCACGGCCCACGATGGCGCGGGTGGGCAGCTGCAGCTCCCGCCACCAGGTGACGTCGGTGAGGTCGCCGAAGGTGCAGACCATGGCGATACCCGAGCCCTTGTCCGCCTTGGCGAGCGGGTGTGCCTTGACCTCGACCTCGACGCCGAACAGCGGAGAGGTGACCTTCTTGCCGAACAGCGGCTGGTAGCGCTCGTCGTCGGGGTTGGCCACCAGCGCGGCGCACGCGGCGAGGAGCTCGGGCCGGGTGGTCTCGATGAAGATTTTCTCGCCGTCTTCGGTGAAGAAGGGGTAGCGGTAGTAGGCGCCGGCGACTTCCCGGTCCTCCAGCTCGGCCTGGGCCACCGCCGTGCGGAAGGTGACGTCCCAGAGCGTGGGGGCCTCGGCCATGTAGGCGTCGCCGGCGGCGAGGTTGGCCAGGAACGCGCGCTGCGAAATGGCCCGGGACTTGTCGTCGATGGTCCGGTACGTCAGGTCCCAGTCGACGGAGAGGCCGAGGGTCTGGAACAGGTTCTCAAAAACCTTTTCGTCCTCGACGGCCAGTTCCTCGCACAGTTCGATGAAGTTGCGCCGGGAGATGACGTCGAAGTCACGCTGGTTCTTGGCGGGCTCGGCCGGCGGGCGGTAGCCGGCGTCGTAGGGAATGGCCGGGTCGCAGCGCACGCCGTAGTAGTTCTGCACCCGACGCTCCGTGGGCAGGCCGTTGTCGTCCCAGCCCATCGGGTAGAAGACGTTCTTGCCGGTCATCCGCTGGTAGCGGGCCAGGACGTCGGTCTGGGTGTAGGAGAACATGTGTCCCACGTGCAGGGATCCGGACGCGGTGGGCGGGGGAGTGTCGATCGAGTAGACCTGCTCCCGGGTGGTGTCCCGGTTGAACTTGTAGGTCCCTTCGTCCAGCCAGCGCCGGGTGAGGGCGGACTCGAGGCCCTCGAGGGCGGGTTTGTCCGGAACGTTGATGGGGGCGGTGGTGGGCGTGTCTGTACCCTGCGTGTCTTCAGCCATGGGTCGATTCTTTCATGGCGGCCCGGTGCCCCGGCACCGCAGCGCCGCGGCGGTGCTCCCGGGCAGGTCCGGTCCGTCCGGGCCACCGTGTTTACGCGTGTGACGCAGGCAGGTACGGGTGGCCCCGATCTACTAGGGTGGTGCCATGACTGAGGGAACTGAAAACGCAGGAACTGCAACTGCAGCAACAGTAGTCAAGGCGGCCGTTGTCACCGGCGCCAGCACTGGGATCGGCGAGGCCACCGTCCGCGCCCTGCGGCAGGAAGGCTGGAAGGTCTTCGCCGTCGCCCGCCGCGCCGACCGGCTCGAGGCGCTCGCCGCTGAAACCGGCGCCGTCGCAGTGGCCGCAGACGTGACCGACGACGGCGACGTCGCCCGGCTGCTCGACGAGGTGAGCCGCGGCGGCGGCATCGATACCCTGATCAACATTGCCGGCGGGGCCCGCGGCGCGGACAACGTGGCCGACGCGCGGATCGAGGACTGGGAATGGATGTACGACGTCAACGTCCTCGGCACGCTGAAACTCATCCGGGCGTTCCTGCCGATGCTGCGTGCCGGCGGCGAGGGCACCGTCCTGAACCTGACCTCGACCGCCGGCCTCTCCGCCTATGAGGGCGGCGGCGGGTACAACGCTGCAAAGTTCGGGCAGCACGCCCTCACCGGCGCCCTGCGGCTGGAGGAAGCCGAGCACAACCTCCGCGTCATCGAGGTGGCTCCCGGCATGGTCCAGACCGAGGAGTTCGCGCTGAACCGGCTCGGCGACCCCGGCGCCGCGGACAAGGTGTACGCCGGCGTTGAGAAGCCGCTCACGGCCGCCGACGTCGCCGACGTCGTGCGGTACGCGGTCACTGCCCCGCACCACGTCAACCTGGACCAGATCGTGATCCGGCCCGTGGCGCAGGCCGCGAACTACAAAGTCATCCGGAAGAACTAGCGGCCGGCTGCGGTGCCCCGGGCCGGCTGGTGCCGCCCCGGCTCCCGGCGCACCGCACGCCGGCGTGCGGCCCACACGGCCAGCACGGTCACGGTCGCCGCGGTGGTGAGCGCCGCCGCCGCCACGAGCCCGCGCAACCCCGCTGTCCTCTCCTTCACTGCCCGGGAGAGCCCGGCCCCCGCAGGGGCGCCGATTCCGGCGCCCGCGCCGCCGTTCGCGCCGTCCGGGATGTCCCAGTCCGCGGCCGAGGGGAAGATCCCGGGCGGCAACTGCTCCTGCCGCAGTTCGCGGCGGAGCGCCAGCCTGCGCCGCACGCTCTCCTTCGGGGCGGGCACTTCGCGGTCAGCGGCCAGGGCCGAGGGAAAGTCGATGATGTACGGCTCCCCGTAGACCGCTGCCGAGGCCACCGAGTCAAGCCACGTGTTGGGTGGCGGCTTCACCCCGTGGCGGGCGAACGCTGTCAGCAGCAGCTCCCGGATCTCGGCCAGGCTCTTGCCGCGGGCCTCCCGGGTTACTTCGAAGATGGCCAACTGGAGTTTCACCCTGTCGTTGGCGCCCGGGGCCTTTGTGCCCGGGTCGTTTGCGGCCGCGTCCTCTCCGGTGCGGTCCGTCCCCACTGCTTCCTCGCCGCGCCGGTCCGCCATGCCGGGATTGGTGTTCATCGGGTGCCTTTCCGTCGGATCGTGTTCCACGTTCTGCACACGTAGATGCCGTACCAGTAAGTTCTACACACGTGGGCCGTTTTGGCTAGACCGCGGCCGGATCAACGCACCCGGTAGCGCTCGGCACCGGCGCTACGGAAGACCAGCCCGAGGCCATCAGGTAACATCAAGGTAGCAGCTACGACCCGGCAATCACCGGTGAGCTTCCGGAAGAACGCCCCGGCGCGGACAATGCCACGCCAGGGCCGGTAGAACCGGACGGGTAAGCCCGTCACAGCAGTCAACGAGCGGCCGAGCCGGTGCAGCCAGTTTCCCCCGAAGCCGAGGGAGAAGGGCGGGACCGGCGACGGTAAGTGAGGTGGTACCGCGGTGCCGGCGTTGTTGCGACAGCAGTTGTTGCGACAGCACGGGGGCCGTCCTCGCATCCTGAATGAATACCGTTGTTCACCAGCTCAACCCAGGATGTCGAGATGACCCATTACCCCAAGGCCTCAGCCGTACCGTCCGGCGCCAATTCCGCTGCCTCCGGCGTGTCCGCTTCCGTGAAGTTTCCGGAAATCGAAGAGCGCATCCTCAAGTACTGGGACCAGGACGGAACCTTCCAGGCCAGCATCGACCAGCGGGATCCCGACCTGCCCGGAGGCGAGCCGGGCAGCAACGAGTTCGTCTTCTACGACGGCCCGCCCTTCGCCAACGGGCTGCCGCACTACGGCCACCTGCTGACCGGTTACGCCAAGGACCTCGTGGCCAGGTACCAGACCCAGCGCGGCCACCGCGTGGAGCGCCGGTTCGGCTGGGACACGCACGGGCTACCCGCGGAGCTCGAGGCGATGAAGCAGCTGGGCATGACGGACAAGACCCAGATCGAAGAAATGGGCATCGACAAGTTCAACGACGCCTGCCGCGCCTCCGTGATGAAGTACGCCGACGAATGGCAGAGCTATGTCACCCGGCAGGCACGCTGGGTGGACTTCAAGAACGACTACAAGACGCTCAACGTGGAATACATGGAGTCCGTATTGTGGGCCTTCAAGCAGCTGCACGAGAAGGGCCTGACCTACAACGGCTACCGCGTGCTGCCCTACTGCTGGAAGGACGAGACGCCGCTGTCCAACCATGAACTGCGCATGGATGACGACGTCTACAAGAACCGCCAGGACCAGACCGTCACGGTGACGTTCCCGATCACGGCCGGGGACTCGGAGCTGTCCCGGCAGCTTGCCGGCGTGCAGGCGCTCGCCTGGACCACGACGCCCTGGACGCTTCCCACCAACCTGGCGCTCGCCGTCGGGCCCGCGATCAGCTACGTGGTGCTCCCGGCCGGGCCGCACGGGATCAAGGCCGCGGCCGCCGAAGCGCCGGTCACCGGCAGCTTCCTGCTCGCCGAGGACCTGCTTGGTACGTACGCCAAGGACCTGGGCTACGGCGACGGCGCCGAGGGTGTGGCCGCGGCCGAGGCAGCCGTCACCTCCCGGCACAGCGGCGCCGAACTGGAGGGCCTGGGCTACGAACCGCTCTGGGACTACTTCTCCGACGCCGAGAAGTACGGCACCCAGAACGCCTGGCGCTTCCTGGTGGCCGACTACGTCACCACCACGGACGGCACCGGCATCGTGCACCAGGCCCCCGCCTACGGCGAGGACGACCAGAAGGTCTGCGAGGAGGCGGGAATCCCCGTCGTCCTTTCCGTCGACGAAGGCGCGAAGTTCCTTCCGCTGTTCAACTCGGGTCCGCTGGCCGGCATCGCCGGCCTGCAGGTGTTCGACGCCAACAAGCCCATCACGCAGGTGCTCCGCGCCGAGGGCCGCCTGGTCCGCCAGGCCAGCTACGAACACAGCTACCCGCACTGCTGGCGCTGCCGCAACCCGCTGATCTACCGCGCCGTTTCCTCCTGGTACGTCGAGGTCACCAAGTTCAAGGACCGGATGTCCGAGCTGAACCAGGAAATCAACTGGATCCCGGGCAACGTCAAGGACGGCCAGTTCGGCAAGTGGCTCGCCAACGCCCGCGACTGGTCGATCAGCCGCAACCGCTACTGGGGCAGCCCCATCCCCGTCTGGCAGTCCAGCGACCCGGACTACCCGCGGACCGACGTCTACGGCTCACTGGCCGAGCTTGAAGCCGACTTCGGCCGGCTGCCGCTGAACAAGGCCGGCCAGGTGGACCTGCACCGGCCGTTCATCGACGAGCTCACCCGCCCCAACCCGGACGACCCGCGCACCCCCGAGGAGGGCCAGTCCGTGATGCGCCGCGTCGAGGACGTCCTGGACGTCTGGTTCGACTCCGGCTCGATGCCCTACGCCCAGGTCCACTATCCGTTCCAGAACGAGGAATGGTTCGACACGCACAACCCGGCCGACTTCATCGTCGAGTACATCGGGCAGACCCGCGGCTGGTTCTACATGCTGCACATTCTCTCCACGGCGCTGTTCGACCGCCCCGCCTTCCGCAACGTCATCAGCCACGGCATCGTGCTGGGCTCGGACGGGCAGAAAATGTCCAAGAGCCTGCGCAACTACCCGGACGTCTCGGAGGTCCTGGACCGCGACGGTTCCGACGCGATGCGCTGGTTCCTGATGGCAAGCCCGATCCTGCGCGGCGGCAACCTGGTGGTCACCGAACAGGGCATCCGGGACGGCGTCCGCCAGGTCATCCTGCCGCTGTGGAACGTCTACAGCTTCTTCACGCTCTACACGAACGCCGCTTCGGGCGGCTCGGGTTACGACGCGAAGCTGCGCTACGACGGCTACGCCGACACCCTGGACCAGTACCTGCTGGCCAACACCGGGGACCTGGTGCGGAACATGACAGCGCGGCTGGACGGCTACGACATCTCCGGGGCCTGCGACGAACTGCGCGGCTACCTGGACATGCTCACCAACTGGTACGTGCGCCGCAGCCGCCAGCGCTTCTTCGACGAGGACGCGGACGCTTTCGACGCGCTCTACACCGCGCTGGAGACCGTGTGCCGGGCCGCGGCGTCGCTGCTGCCGCTGGTCACCGAAGAGATCTGGCGCGGCCTCACCGGCGGGCGGTCCGTGCACCTGGCCGACTGGCCCGACGCCGGGCTGTTCCCGGCCAACCCGGAGCTGGTGGAAGCCATGGA
This sequence comes from Arthrobacter sp. JB02-1C, assembly GCF_057748045.1. Taxonomy (NCBI): domain Bacteria; kingdom Bacillati; phylum Actinomycetota; class Actinomycetes; order Micrococcales; family Micrococcaceae; genus Arthrobacter; species Arthrobacter sp. JB02-1C. Next base: position 3,315,807 of record NZ_CM173235.1, on the reverse strand, counting down.
CCGGGTGCAGCAGATCTGCTCCACCGGATCCTCGCTGCGCAAGGCCGCGAACCTGCGGGTGCGCCTGCCGCTGCAGGAACTGACGGTGGTGGCGCCGGGCGCGGGCGCGCTGGAAGGCTTCGCCGCCGTCGTCGCCGATGAACTGAACCTGCGCTCGGTGCGCCTGCTCGACGCCGAAAGCGCCTCCCCGGAGGAATTCGGGATCGAACAGAAGCTCGTGGTGAACGCCCGGGCCGCCGGGCCCCGGCTGGGCAAGAATGTCCAGCAGGCGATCAAGGGCTCCAAGTCCGGGGACTGGTCGGTGAACGACGCGGGCGTGGTCACCGCCGGCGGCCTGGAACTGGAGCCGCAGGAATACACGCTGGAAACGGTCGTGGCTGCCGCCGCGGAAGGGGAGGCCTCCCGCGCAGCCGCCGTGCTGCCCGGCGGCGGCTTCGTGGTGCTCAACACCGAGGTGACTCCGGAACTCGAGGCCGAAGGGACCGCCCGGGACCTCGTCCGCGCCATCCAGCAGGCCCGCAAGGACGCCGGACTGCAGGTCAGCGACCGGATCCGCACCACCGTCACGGCCGCGCCGGGCACCCTGGCGGCGCTCCTGGCACACGCGGAACTGGTCAAGACCGAGACCCTGACCCTGGAACTGGCCACCGCTCCAGCCGGGCCCGATGCCACGGAACCGGCGATCAGTGTCGAAAAACTAGCCAATGAAACAGGGGCCTAAGCCATGACCGACGAATTCTCGGTGGAAAGCGTCTACGCCGAACTCCTGGGCCGGGCGCCGGAAAACAAAATGGAGCCCAGGCTCGCGCCGCTGTACCGGGCCATGGACATTCTGGGCGAGCCGAACAAGGCCTACCCGATCATCCACATCACCGGCACCAACGGCAAGACCTCCACCGCCCGGATGATCGAGGCGGGGCTGCGGGCCCACGGGCTCAGCACCGGCCGGTATACCAGCCCGCACCTGTCCAAGGTCACCGAACGGATCAGCATCGACGGCGAACCCGTTTCGGATGAGACCTTCGTCCGGATCTGGGACGAAATCCGGCCCTATCTGGACATCGTGGACACCGAGCTCACCGACGCCGGCGAGCCGCGGCTGACCTACTTCGAGTGCCTGACCATCCTGGGCTTCGCGGTCTTCGCGGACCAGCCCGTCAATGTCGCCGTGATCGAAGTGGGCCTGGGCGGCATCACCGACGCGACCAACGTCGGCGACGGCCAGGTCGCCGTCGTCACCCCCATCTCCCTGGACCACACCGACCTGCTGGGGGAGACCACCGAGGAGATCGCCTACGAAAAGGCCGGCATCATCAAGCCCGGCGGCTTCCTGATCAGCGCCGCCCAGCCCGTCGACGCCGCCCAGGTGCTGCTGGAAAAAGCCAAGGACGTCAACGTGCCGTTCCGCTTCGAAGGCGTCGAGTTCGGCGTCGAATCCCGCACCGTCGCCGTGGGCGGCCAGATGGTGAGCATCCAGGGCATCGCCGGGCGCTACCCCGACCTGCTGGTGCCGCTGCACGGGGCACACCAGGCGGAGAATGCCGCCGTCGCCGTGGCCGCGCTGGAGGCCTTCTTCGGCGCCGAAAAGCCGCTCGACGCCGAGGTGCTGCAGGAGGGTTTTGCCACGGTCACCTCGCCCGGACGCCTCGAAGTGGTCCGGACCGCGCCGAGCATCATCGTGGACGCGGCGCACAACCCCGCAGGCATCAAGGTCTCCGCCGAAGCGATCCACGAGGCCTTCAACTTCAGCAAGCTCGTGGTGGTGGTCGGCGTGCTCAAGGACAAGGACGCCGAGGAAATCCTGCGCCAGCTCAAGGAATCCCTGGGCGATCTCGCCTCCGAGTACTGCTTCACCCAGTCCAATTCACCACGCGCCGTCCCGGCCCAGGACCTTGCCGACCTGGCCGAGGACCTGGGCTTCGGCGGGGACAATATCCACGTCGCGGACAAGCTCGACGACGCCCTGGAGTGGGCCGTGGAACGGGCCGAGGCCAACGATGACCTGGCCGGCGGGGTCCTGGTCACCGGTTCCATCACGCTCGTGGCCGAGGCCCGGATCCTGCTCGGAAAGGCCCAGGCGTAACCATGGCGAAACTTACCAAGGCCCAGCGCGAATGGCGCCCGGGCATGCCCAAGAAGCGGCGTTCCACCAAGGTCATGTTTGCCTCCACGGTGCTGCTGTTGGAGGCCTTCGTGGCGCTCTTCGGGACCCTGGCGGTGTTCGGACTGCGCCGCGGCGAGCTGCCGCCGCTGCTGGTGTTCGGCGTCGGCATCGGCCTGAGCGTGGTGCTGGTGGCTACCTGCGCTGTTCTCTCGAAGCCGTGGGGCGTCGCCCTGGGCTGGATCCTGCAACTGCTGCTGATCCTCACCGGTCTCGTGGAGCCGACCATGTACCTGGTGGGCGGGCTGTTCGCGATCACCTGGTGGTACGGCATCCGGACCGGGATCCGGATCGACCGCGAAGCCGGCCAGCGTGAACGCGAGCAGGCGGCCTGGGAGGCCGCGAACCCCGATGCCCCCAGCAATTAGACTTGTCCCCAACCCCACCCCAACCCTTAGGAGCAGCTGTGAGTACTGAGCGCACCCTCGTCCTGATCAAGCCCGACGGCGTCGCCCGCAACCTGACCGGCAGCATCATCGCCCGGATCGAAGCCAAGGGCTACACCCTGGCCGAGCTGAAAAAGGTCGACGCGACCCGCGAACTCCTGGAGCAGCACTACGAGGAACACGTCGGCAAGCCGTTCTACGAACCGCTGGTCGAGTTCATGCTCAGTGGTCCGGTGGTGGCCGCGATCTTCGAGGGCCACCGGGTCATCGAGGGCTTCCGTTCCCTCGCCGGCACCACGGACCCGACGACGGCGGCGCCCGGCACCATCCGCGGCGACTTCGGCCGTGACTGGGGCGTAAAGGTCCAGCAGAACCTGGTCCACGGTTCAGATTCACCCGAGTCCGCGGAGCGCGAGATCAAGATCTGGTTCTAGGGACCGCATCCCTCGCACCTTCGCACCTTCGCACCTTCGCACCGAGGTGACAGGTAAGGCCAATGTTCGACTCGAACATTGGCCTTACCTGTCACCTCGCGGCGTCGCCCGGGTCAGTAGCCTGACGTTCCGATGAAGACCTGGATGAAGGCGAAGAAAATGGTGGCGACCACGGCGACGTAGAGCAGCGCCGTCACGATCCAGCCGGCGTCGCCGATGATCCGCGCGGCCCCCGCAGGCATCGGGATGACGCCGTGGCTGATGTTGCGCACGGTCACCCAGACGAACAGCGGAATCATCACGGCCCAGACAATCATGCAGAACGGGCACAGGATGTGGATCGAGTACAGAGCCTGCGACCAGAGCCAGACCACGAAGGCAAAGCCCAGCGTGACGCCGGCCTGGAGCCCGAGCCAGTACCAGCGGGCGAAGCGGGCCCCGGCGAGCATGGCCATGCCGGCGGTGAGGGTGACGGCGAAGGCGACGATGCCGATGAACATGTTGGGGAAGCCAAAGACGGAGCTCTGCCAGGTCTGCATCACCTGCCCGCAGGAGATCCACGGGTTGACGTCGCAGACCGTGGTGTGGCCGGGGTCCTTGAGGACCTCCAGCTTCTCCAGCACGAGAGTCCCGGAGGCAAGCCAGCCGACGACGCTGGTGATCACCAACAGCCAGGCGAACGGGCGGTCACGCGTCATGGCGGGAAGGGGACGCTCCGCGCCGGACGCGCCGGTGCCGCGCTCGGGGACGCGTACGTCGCCGGGGGCGGGGGAGATGCTGGGCATGGGAATTCAGTCCTTCGCGTCGGGTGCTCTTGGGCTGATTCTAACTCTGCCGGCTGAAGGAAGCCGCGGACCCGTCCGCATCGGGCCTGGGGTTGACCCGCTGCGCGGCATGGATGCCTTGCCTAGCACGGCTTGGCCTTGGCGCTGCGCGACAACTTGGCGCTGGTTCGCCGGTTGGGTCGGGCGGTCTGTCGGGCGCGGCCGGAGACGGGACATGCCCAGTGCTGTTGTCGGCGGATGGGCATATTGGGGTTGTGCCCGCTGCTGCGCTCGGCGAATGGACATGTCCTCCTGGGCGGGGCGGTTGGTTTCCCGACTGCGGTGCCATGAGAGTGGCCGGAGACGGGACATGCCCGGTGCTGTAGTCGGCGGATGGGCATATTGGGGTTGTGCCCGCTGCTGCGCGTGGCGAATGGGCATGTCCTCCCTGGGCGGATGGGCATGTCCTCCGGGGCGGGGCGGGGCGGGGCGGTTGGTTCCTGGCTGAGTGGCGGCCTGCTTGTCGGCGCAAGGCGGGGATGGCTCCGGCACGGCTCGTGTTCTCTGTGGGAGCGTCCACAAGTCTGCCGGCCCGCCTAGGCCTGCTTTTGCGGCTCCTGTGAGACAATGATCCTGGCTGGGACCCGATCCACATTCGGGTTTCGGTCCGGCGACTTTGACTTCAAGACCGCCAATGAAGAGCAGGGCTTACTTCGGATCCTTCGATCCGGCCTATCCCGCAATGCCATTGGACGGCACCTGGTTGTGACGTACAGAGCAACGGGTTCAGCGCAATCTCGCCGGCCTTCCAGGGCTGCCGCACCCCACTGCCGGTGCGAACCTGGAGGTACCCAATTGACTTCTGTCAATGCCCGCGGGTGTTGACAACAATGTGCCCCCTCGGGCGCCGGATGTGGCGGCGCATCAGGGCAGGAGTGTTGCCACATATGGACAATGACCAGCAACTAGCAGCTACCACTGATAACGAAGCGGTGGCAGCACCAGAAGCTTCACCGGCAGCAGAAGCGCCCAAGAAGACCACCCGGACCCGCCGTAAGGCAGTGGCCAAGCCGGAGGCCGCCGCGCCGGACGGCGACGCCGGTGTCCAGGAGGCAACCGCCGCACCCGACGCGCCGGACGCCGAGACTCCAGCTGTGGTGAAAGCACCCGCCCGCCGGAGCCGCGCCCGCAAGATCATCCCAGCGGACGCAGACACCGCCGCCAGCCCCAGCGACGAAGCCCCGGTAGCGGAGGCACCGGCCGAGGTTGCCGCAGAAGCGCCGCAGAAGCCGGTCCGCCGTCGGGCTTCCCGCGCCAGGACCGCCCCGGCAGCACCGGACGCCACCACGGTTCCCGCCCCGGCGGACGCCATGCAGGCTGACGCCGCCCAGGCGGACGCCACGAAGGCCGACTCCATTGCTCCGACAGCTACCACCACCCCAACGGCCGAACCCGCTGAAGCCGCGGAACCGGTGGCCAGCGAAACCGCCGAAGTGGACGTTCCCTCGCTCTTCCTGGCCCCGGGTGCTGCCACCTCGGTGATTTTCCAGGCCCCGGACCTCAGCACCGTCGTCCGCCCCGTGCCGGCCGCGACCGCCGCCGCCACTGGCGAGAGCACCGACGAGGACGAGGACGAAGACGGCGATGATGCCGGAAACCACCGCCGCCGCCGCAGCCGCGGGCGCCGTGGCCGCAGCCGCACCTCCGGTGATGACAGCAACGACTCGGACGACGACACCGACGCCGGCGACGAGGCCGGCGAAACCTCCGAGGAGAACCACGAGGACGGCGTCACCTCGCGCCGCCGGCGCCGGCGCCGCCGCGGCGAACAGGACCTCGAACTGACCGGCGGCGGGGACGACGACCCGCCCAACACGGTGACCCGCGTCCGGGCACCGCGTGCGGCCGCCGAAACCCCGGTCAACAACCGCGTCACCTCCCTCAAGGGCTCCACCCGGCTGGAGGCCAAGAAGCAGCGCCGCCGCGAATCCCGCGACACCGGCCGGCGCCGCACCGTCATCACCGAGGCCGAGTTCCTGGCCCGGCGCGAGTCCGTGGACCGCCAGATGATCGTGCGGCAGCGCGATGACAGAATCCAGATCGGCGTCCTTGAGGACGGCGTGCTGGCCGAGCACTTTGTGTCCAATACCCAGCAGGACTCCCTGATCGGCAACGTCTACCTGGGCAAGGTCCAGAACGTGCTGCCGTCCATGGAAGCCGCCTTCGTCGACATCGGCCGCGGCCGGAACGCCGTCCTGTACGCCGGCGAAGTCAACTGGGAAGCGGTCAACCTCGAAGGCAAGCAGCGCCGGATCGAAAACGCGCTCAAGTCCGGCGACTCAGTCTTGGTCCAGGTCACCAAGGACCCGGTGGGCCACAAGGGCGCCCGCCTGACCAGCCAGATCTCGCTGCCGGGCCGCTACCTCGTGTACGTCCCCGGCGGCTCGATGACCGGCATCTCCCGGAAGCTGCCCGACGTCGAACGCAACCGGCTCAAGCGGATCCTCAAGGACCGCCTGCCCGAGGATGCCGGCGTCATTGTCCGCACCGCTGCCGAAGGCGCGTCCGAAGAAGAGCTGACCCACGACATCAACCGGCTGCGCGCCCAGTGGGAGGGCATTGAAAGCCAGTCCACGTCCTCCAAGCTCCTCGCCCCCGAACTGCTCTACGGCGAACCGGACCTGACCATCAAGGTGGTCCGCGACGTCTTCAACGAGGACTTCTCCAAGCTGATCGTCTCCGGCGAGGAAGCGTGGGACACGATCGAGGCCTACGTCACGTACGTGGCCCCGGATCTGGTGGGCCGGCTGGAGAAGTGGACCAAGGACACGGATATCTTCGCGGCCTGGCGCATCGACGAGCAGATCCACAAGGCGCTGGACCGCAAGGTCTTCCTGCCCTCGGGCGGTTCCCTGGTGATCGACCGTACCGAGGCGATGACCGTGGTGGACGTCAACACCGGCAAGTTCACCGGCAGCGGCGGCAACCTCGAGGAAACCGTCACCAAGAACAACCTGGAAGCAGCCGAAGAAGTCGTCCGGCAGCTGCGGCTGCGGGACATTGGCGGCATCATCGTGATCGACTTCATCGACATGGTGCTCGAGTCCAACCGCGACCTCGTGCTGCGCCGCATGGTGGAGTGCCTGGGCCGGGACCGGACCAAGCACCAGGTCGCCGAGGTGACCTCGCTCGGCCTCGTGCAGATGACCCGAAAGCGGATGGGAACGGGGCTGCTGGAGGTCTTCGGCGAACAATGCGAGGCGTGCGCCGGCCGCGGCGTCGTCACCCACGACGAGCCGGTCGAACACCGCCGTGCCAACACCGTCGCCGCGGAGCACCACGTGCCGCGGACCGAGCACCAGCCTGCTGCCCGCACTGAGCGCAAGCGCCGTCGCGGCAAGGGCGGCCAGGGTAACGGCGAATCGATGCTGCCCGCACCCGTGGCGGCCCACAGCGAGCCCAGTGAGGCCGAACGCCACGCCAAGGCCGAGGCGACCCGTGCGGCCCTGGCCAACATCGCGGCAGCCGCGCACGCCGCGCACCTGCACGACGGGGAGGCAACCGCCGCGCCCGACGCCGAAACCCGCCAGGCCGCGATGGACGCTGCGGTGGAACTCGCCTCCACGGAGGAAGCAGCCGGCCGTCCCGCGGCGGTGCTGACCTTCGGCGGCGAGCAGGTGGCCCTTCCGTTTGTTGAACACGCCGAGGAAGCGCAGCAGCCTGCGTTGACTTTGGACCTGCTGACCGAAGCGTTCGCGCACCTCGGTGACGCTCCCGCGGGCGGCCCGGCCGGCAGCACACCCGCGCCTGCAGCCGCACCGCCGGTGGCCGACTCCGCCGGACCAGCTAACGCCGAACCGGCTCCCGCCGAACCAACAGCCGCCGAACCCGCCGCCCCGTCCCGCGGTACCCGCGGCAGGGGACGCGCCCGGACGGCCCGGATCCAGCCGCCCAGCGGCCGGACCCGCGAAGCCGTGGCCCCGGCTGCCGGCGAAACCCCGCAGGCCCCCGCCCGCCAGCCCCAGAGGCAGCCCCAGGGCCAGCCCCAGGGGCAGCGGCAGGGGAGCGCGCGGACAGCGGAACCGGTGGCCGCAGTGCCTGCAGCGCAGCCGCAGCAGACCAAGTCACCGGCTGAGGCCGAACCGGCCAGCGGAACCCGGCGGGTGCGCCGGAACCGGAGCGCCAGCCGCGCCCAGGGCGCCGCCAACGCCACCTCGGTGGAGCAACGCGCCGCCACGCCGTCGTCCGCCGCCGGTTCCGTCCATGAGGCCAAGGCACCCGAGCCGACGAAGGCGGCCGCCAAGCCGGCCGCCAACGAACCGCTCATCCTCGGCGTCGGCGTCCCCGCGTCGGAGTTGTAGGCCGCCCCAGCTCCACCGCTTGCGGGTCCCTGCCTGGAAAGGCGCCGAACGAGGCGTCGAACCAGGTAGGGGCCCGCGTGCCGGTTAAACCGCGTGCCGGTTAAACCGCGTGCCGGTTAAACCGCGTGCCGGTTAAACCGCGCGCCGGTTAAGCCGCGCGCCGGATAAACCCGGGCAACCCAGGTGCGACGCGCCGAAGACGGACCTTAGCCGCAAAGCTGTCCGGTACGGGTAAGATCGTGAGGCGCGGTTCCGGAAGTCACTGCGGCTCCACAACGCAGGCCCCCAGGGGCTTGGTGTGTTGCCTGTCACGTACTGCCCGCCGGGACCAGCCTCGTTTGCGGCCGAAGGCGAAATTAGCGTAGTCTTGATCTTCGGTGCTTACGCCAACACTTGGGTTATGACCTTGAGGAACAGTCCATCCGGATCTCGGACGGGACTTTCCGGGGGTTAGCTCATGGGTTCCCCCGGGGAACCCGCCGGCGTTGAGGCACAGCGTGAGCCGGTCCGAAGTTCTTTGGCCCCAGGTTCCGCACGCAAATCTAGTAATAAACGTCGAGAGAAGTGAGTTCCACAGTGGTGTACGCGATTGTCCGCGCAGGCGGCCGCCAAGAGAAGGTTTCCGTTGGAGACTTCGTTACCCTGAACCGCGTCCCCGGTGGAGCCGGCAGCACCATTGAGTTGCCCGCACTGCTCCTGGTAGACGGTGACAAGGTCACGTCTGCAGCCAAGGACCTGGCCAAGGTAACGGTTACGGCTGAGATCCTGGAAGACCTTCGTGGTCCCAAGATCGTCATCCAGAAGTTCAAGAACAAGACCGGTTACAAGAAGCGCCAGGGCCACCGTCAGGAACTGACCAAGGTCAAGATCACCGGCATCAAGTAACTAGCGTTACTGTTCAGGTTTTCAGCAGATTCCCCAGAATTTTAAAGGCAGGCATTTCAAATGGCACATAAAAAAGGCGCGAGCTCCACTCGCAACGGTCGTGACTCCAACGCCCAGTACCTCGGCGTCAAGCGCTTCGGTGGCCAGGTCGTCTCCGCAGGCGAGATCATCGTCCGCCAGCGCGGCACCCACTTCCACCCGGGCGCCGGCGTTGGCCGCGGCGGCGACGACACCCTGTTCGCTCTGACCCCCGGCGCCGTCGAGTTCGGCACCCGCCGCGGTCGTCGCGTTGTGAACATCGTGGCTGCTGCAGCCGCAGAGTAACAACCAGTTCTAAATCGGTGGAGCGGGCCAGTAGGTCCGCTCCACCGGTGTTTTAACCGCATTACAATCATCTTGGGCCCCTCGCGGACCCGAGGAACAGCATTGAGGAGATCCACGTGGCGAGCTTTGTAGACCGGGTAGTACTGCACGTATCCGGCGGTACCGGCGGCCACGGCTGTGTCTCCGTGCACCGCGAGAAGTTCAAGCCGCTCGGCGGCCCCGACGGCGGCAACGGCGGCAACGGCGGCGACGTCATCCTGCGCGTGGACCCGCAAACCACCACCCTGCTCGACTACCACCACGCCCCGCACCGGCACGCCACCAACGGCGGACCCGGCATGGGGGACTGGCGCGGCGGCAAGAACGGCGAGACCCTGGTTCTTCCGGTTCCCGAAGGCACCGTCGTCAAGACCAAGGACGGCACGGTCCTCGCGGACCTCGTCGGCGAGGGCACCGAATTCATCGCCGCGGCCGGCGGACTGGGCGGGCTCGGCAACGCCGCGCTGTCCTCGCAGAAGCGCCGCGCCCCCGGTTTCGCCCTGCTCGGCATCGAAGGCGACTCCAGCGACATCGTCCTGGAACTGAAGTCCATCGCGGACATCGCCCTGGTCGGCTTCCCCTCCGCCGGTAAGTCCAGCCTGATCGCCGCCATGTCCGCCGCGCGACCCAAGATCGCCGACTACCCCTTCACCACCCTGATCCCCAACCTCGGGGTCGTGCAGGCCGGCGACGTGCGGTTCACCATCGCCGACGTCCCGGGACTGATCGAAGGCGCCAGCGAGGGCAAGGGCCTCGGCCACCACTTCCTGCGCCACGTGGAACGCTGCGCCGCGCTGGTCCACGTCCTGGACTGCGGCACCCTGGAAGCGGACCGTGATCCGCTCTCCGACCTCGCGGTGATCGAAGCCGAGCTGGAAAAGTACGCCGTGGACATGAGTTACGCCGGTTCGGACGGCGAAGTCGTGCCGCTGAACCACCGCCCCCGGCTGATCGCCTTGAACAAGGTGGACCTTCCGGACGGCAAGGACATGGCCGAGTTCGTGCGGCCGGAACTCGAAAACCGCGGCTACAAGGTCTTCGAAATCTCCGCCACGAGCCACGAGGGGCTCCGCCAGCTCGGCTTCGCCATGGCCGAGATCGTGAAGGCCGCGCGCGATGCCGTGGCCGCGACCCCGCCCAAGGTGCACGCCCCCGTGCTGCGCCCCCGCGCCGTCAACGAAAGCGGCTTCATCATCCGCCGCGAGGAAAAGAACCTGGAACCGCTGTTCCGCGTGCTCGGCGACAAGCCGGTTCGCTGGGTCAAGCAGACCGACTTCACCAACGAGGAAGCGATCGGCTACCTCGCGGACCGCCTCGCGAAACTGGGCGTCGAGACCGAGCTGTTCAAGCAGGGCGCCAAGCCGGGCGACACCGTGGTCATTGGCGAGGACGACGGCGTCGTCTTCGACTGGGAGCCGACCATGATGGCCGGCGCCGAGCTGCTGGCCTCGCCGCGCGGCACCGACGTCCGGTTCGCCGACATCGGCGACCGCCCGACCCGCGGTCAAAAGCGCGAGGAACAGCAGGAGCGCCGCGAGGCCAAGGCCGCCGCCCGGGCCGAGCTCGAAGCCGAGCGCAAGGCCGGGATCTGGACCGAGTCGGTCAGTGGCCGCCGCGCTCCGCAGCCGCTCAAGGAGAGTGGACTCGGCGAGACCGATGACGAGTAACGCCGTCGCCGTTCCCGGCGCGGCCGGGGCACCGGGGCGCGCCGTCCTCGCCGGCGCCCGCCGGATTGTGGTCAAGGTCGGGTCCTCCTCGCTCACCTCGATCAAGGGCGGCATCGACGACGAAGCGCTGACCGACCTCGCCGACGCGCTGGCGCACAAACGCAACGCCGGCACCGAGATCATCCTGGTCTCCTCCGGGGCGATTGCCGCCGGCCTGGCCCCGCTGGGCCTGGCGAAGCGCCCCCGTGACCTCGCCACCCAGCAGGCCGCCGCCAGCGTGGGCCAGGGCCTGCTGATGGCCCGCTACACGCATGCGTTCGGCGCGCACGGCGTCACCGTCAGCCAGGTGCTCCTCACGGCCGACGACTTCATGCGCCGCAGCCAGCACACCAACGCCTTCCGCGCCCTGGACCGGCTGCTGAACCTCGGCGTGGTGCCGGTGGTCAACGAAAACGACACCGTCGCCACCCACGAGATCCGTTTCGGGGACAACGACCGGCTCGCAGCCCTGGTAGCGCACCTGGTCCGCGCCGATGCACTGGTGCTGCTCTCCGACGTCGACTCGCTCTACGACGGGCCCCCCTCCCACGGCGCCACCCGGATCCCGCACGTTTCCGGGCCTGGCGACCTGGCGGGCGTCTCCATCGGCAGTACCGGCAAGGCCGGCGTCGGCACCGGCGGCATGGTCACCAAGGTGGAGGCCGCCTCCATCGCCGCCGGCTCCGGTATCCACGCACTTGTCACCTCCACCGCCAACGCCGCCGCGGCCCTGGCCGGGGAGGACGTCGGCACCTGGTTCTCCGTCAACGGCGCCCGCAAACCGATCCGGCTGCTCTGGCTCGCGCACCTGGCGTCCGTACAAGGCAGCCTGGTGCTCGACGACGGTGCCGTCCGGGCCGTCCGGGACCGCCACACCTCGCTGCTGCCCGCCGGGATCACCGCGGTCCGCGGCGACTTCGAAGCCGGCGACGCCGTGCAGATGGTCGGCACCGACGGAACGGTGATCGCCCGCGGCCTGGTGAACTACGGCGCCGACGAACTGCCGCAGATGCTCGGCCGCTCCACCCGCGAACTCGGCAGGACGCTGGGACGCGGTTATGACCGCGAAGTTGTTCATGTTGACGACCTGGTGCTGGTCCAGGCTCTCCGCTCGCCTAAACTTGGAGCATGACTGAGGCCCTGACTTCGCCCCCCGCCCTGCCTGCCAACGACGCGCCCGCCGGCGTGCCGGCAGCCGCAGCGGTGGTCGAGGCGGCCGTCCACGCCATTGCGGACCGCTCCCGCGTGGCGTCACGCCGGATGGCCCGCGCCAACCGTGCCCTCAAGGACCACGGCCTGCGCTCGGTGGCCGCGGCGCTGCTGGAGCATGAGGATGCGATCCTGGCCGCCAACGCCGAGGACGTCGCCGCCGGCCGGGCCGGCGGGACCTCCGCCGCGCTGCTGGACCGGCTTACCCTGACCGGTCCCCGGGTGCGGTCCCTCGCCGCGGCCCTCGAAAACCTTGCCGGACTGCCGGACCCGGTAGGCAACGTGGTCCGCGGCCAGACCCTGCCGAACGGGCTGCGGCTGCGCCAGGTGAACGTGCCGATGGGAGTGGTCGCCGCCATCTACGAGGCGCGCCCCAACGTCACCGTGGACATCGCAGGGCTGGCGCTGAAGAGCGGCAACGCCGTGATCCTGCGCGGCGGAAGCGCCGCCGCCGCCACCAACGCGGCCCTGCTCGGCATCCTCCGCGCGGCCCTGGAGTCCGCCGGGCTGCCCGCCGACGCCGTCCAAAGCGTCGACGATTACGGCCGTGAGGGCGCCAATGTGTTGATGCGTGCCCGCGGCCGCGTCGACGTGCTGATTCCGCGCGGTGGCCGCGAGCTGATCCAGACCGTCGTGACGAACTCCTCGGTGCCGGTCATCGAGACCGGCGAAGGCAACGTGCACATCTTCCTCGACGCCTCCGCGGACGAGGACATGGCCGTCGAGATCCTGCTCAACGCGAAGACCCAGCGCCCCAGCGTCTGCAATACCGTGGAGACGCTGCTGGTGCACTCCGGCTCGACGGTGCTGCCCGCGGTCGCGGCGGCCCTGCGCGGCGCGGGGGTCACCCTGCACACGGACGACCGGATCCGGGCGGCGCTGCCGGCGGAGGTTGACTCCGTCCCGGCCACCGAGGCGGACTGGGCCACCGAATACATGGACCTGGACCTGGCCGTGGCCATGGTCGACTCGCTGGACGAGGCGGTGCAGCACATCCGTACCTGGTCCACCGGCCACACCGAGGCCATCCTGACCAACGACCTGGCCAACGCCGAGCGCTTCATTGCCGAGGTGGATTCGGCCGCGGTGATTGTGAACGCTTCCACCCGTTTCACCGACGGCGGCGAGCTGGGCCTCGGTGCGGAGGTGGGCATTTCGACGCAGAAGCTGCACGCCCGCGGTCCGATGGGCCTGACCGAACTGACCACGACCAAGTGGATCGTCCAGGGCGAAGGACAGGTCCGCGCCTAGCAACGCGCGTCCACCGGCCCACGCGGTAACATGGAACAGAAGCCAGGAACGGCGGGAACGTCCGCCGTCGTAAATTAGTGAACCTAGTAGGGGAGAACATGCTGTTTCAGCAGATCGCCACGTCCGTCAGCGCCGCCGTCGAACACGAGGAGTTGGCGCCGCTCATTGCGCCGCCATTCGTGATCGGCGGCGCGATGTTCGCGGTCCTGCTGGTCCTGATGTTCATCACCCTGTCCTACGGCAACCTTGGCAAGCGCCACGAAGTTGTCGAGGAGCACGCGGATCCGCACCGCCAGCACCCGGCCAAGCACCCGGGCCCGGGCCACTGATATTTCCGCCACAGTGAAGCAGCACGGCGCGACACGCCGCCTGCGGCTCGGTGTGATGGGCGGGACATTCGACCCGATCCACCACGGCCACCTCGTTGCGGCCAGCGAGGTCGCCGCGAAATTCGGCCTCGACGAAGTGGTGTTCGTTCCTACCGGTCAGCCCTGGCAGAAGAGCAGCAGGAACGTCAGCGAGGCCGAACACCGGTACCTCATGACCGTCATCGCCACCGCCTCGAATCCGCGGTTCACGGTGAGCCGGGTGGACGTCGACCGTCCCGGCCCCACCTACACCATCGATACCCTGCGGGACCTGCACAGGCTGCGCCCGGACGCCGACCTGTTCTTCATCACCGGCGCCGACGCGTTGGCCCAGATCCTGTCCTGGAAGGACATCAACGAGCTGTGGTCGCTCGCGCACTTTGTCGGGGTGACGCGGCCCGGGCATGAGCTTGACGGCATGGGCCGCGACGACGTCAGCCTGCTCGAGGTCCCCGCGATGGCGATCTCCTCGACGGACTGCCGGGTCCGGGTCGCCGCGGGCAACCCGGTCTGGTACCTCGTGCCGGACGGGGTGGTCCAATACATCGCCAAGTACGGACTGTACGACAGCCAGTCCGGCCCCGACATTCACGCCTCCGGGCCGGTCTCCGAACCAACCCAAACCGCCAGCACCGAATGAGCCTTCAATGAGTCAGGAACAGCCTCCCATCCGCAGCCGCCGCGAACTGCGCCGGGCCAGGGATGAGCGCCAGGAAGTGAAACCGGGCGCCGGTACCACGGGTGCCGGTGCTGTTCCCGTTGCGCCGCAAACGGGCGGCCCGGCCGATTCCGGACCTGCCAAGAGCGGCACGAACCCCGCGTTCTCGGACCGCCCGGCGGAGCCGACCGAGGCGGAAACCACCGGCCGACGCCGGTATGCCGGCCCGGTAGACCAGGTACAGACCACGTCACAACGGTCCTCGCAGATCCGCGCCCGCGACCGCGCCGCGCTGCGCACCATCAAGGAGCTGGCCGAGAAGGAAGGGCAGCTGTCCGTCGGCGGACCGCTCACCCGCCGGCAGCTGCGGCTCCAGCAGTTGGCCGAGGAGACGGCGCCCGCCACCTCCGCCAACCCGATCGTTCCGATGCCGTCGCCGCGGACCCGCTCGCACCCCGTCGTCGCAGGGCAGCCTGCTGCCCCAGGACAGCCCGGTGCCGGGGGACAGCCCGCCGGTCCGGAAACTGCCGGTCCGGAAACTGCCGGTCCCGAAACTGCCGGCCCGGGCGGCCAGCTGCCGGAAGGCATGAGCGTTGAGCAGGCCCTTGCGGCGCGGGAACTCCTCGCGGAACAGGCCCGCAACCAGCTGGCAAAGATGGAACACATCGCCGCCACCGATCCGGAAGCCGTCAATCCCGAGGTACTTGCCGAGCAAATCGCGCTTGCCGAGCGGGCGGCGGTCCTGAACCGGCGGGCCGCGGCGAAGCAGAAGCTGGCCGAGCAGAACAGCCAGCCCTCCCCGCGGGCCGAGCAGCCACGCAACGACCCGCGGGCCGAGCAGCCACGCAACGACCCCTCGACCGCCAGCAACCTCGCCATGGTGACGCCGCTGGAATTTGTCGAGGTCCCTGGCGTGGAGCGGCCGGTCATGAAGCGCCCTGCCACGTCATATGTGCCGCTGGTCACCAACCCCAGCCCCAAGGTCCAGCCGACCCGTACCTCGCGCCGGCCCGGCTCCTCCCGCCAACGCGATGGCTCCGCCGTCAACGGCCGCTCCGGCGTCCTCGCCCGGGCGGAAGCAGCCGCACAGGCGGGCCGCCGCCCGCTCCTGGGGTCCGCCGCCGCCCGGCCGGACGCACCGTCAGCGGGGGAGGACCTGGCCGCCGGTCCGCCGGTGGCCGCCAACGCCGCCTACGGCCTGGAACCACTGGACGTGGCGACAGCCGGACTGGGCCGGGCCCGGCGCCTGCGTACCCTTCAGCTCGGGATTCTGGCGCTGGGCGTCCTGGCGCTCATCACCGGCGTCGTCCTGATCATCACCGGACTGGGTCACTGACCCCGGACCGGCACCGACACCGACATGGCCTGCACCCCGTGAGGGAGCCGGTCTTGCCTCTGCGGCCCGCCCGGGGAACGGCGCGGTTCCGCAGCCACTCGTAAGTTTCACTTTCAACAGCTTTTAACGTTTACCAAGGAGTCCCGTGACTGCAACTGATTCATCCATCGCCACAGCCCGCCACGCCGCCCGAGCGGCCGCGGACAAATTGGCCGAAGACATCGTCGCCCTGGATGTCAGCGAGCGGCTTGCCCTGGCCGATGTGTTCCTGATTGCGTCCGCACCGTCCGAGCGGCAAGTCAACGCCATCGTGGACGGCATCGAGGACGAGCTGGCCAAATTCGACCGCAAGCCGGTCCGCCGCGAAGGCCGCTCCGGCGGACGCTGGGTCCTCCTGGACTACGCCGACGTCATCATCCACGTCCAGCACGAGGAAGACCGGGTGTTCTACGCCCTTGAGCGGCTCTGGAAGGATTGCCCGGTGGTCGACCTCCAGCTGGCGGACGACGTTTCGGCGAAGGCTGCCGCCGCCACCGAGACGGACTAGCCCCGGAACGCCGCCGCCTGGGCCGGACCGCGCCGAATATGCCCGATTTGGAATTTTCAGAAGTGCTGTTCTAAGATATTTGAGTTGCTTCGCGGAGATCGATCACGGAGCAGCGAAAATTCGGGGCTGTGGCGCAGCTGGTAGCGCACCTGCATGGCATGCAGGGGGTCAGGGGTTCGAGTCCCCTCAGCTCCACCAACTGTCCGCCGGAATCGCAAGATTCCGGCGGACATTTTTGTTTTTTGGAGCAGCCGGAAAAGGCGCCCCGTTGCTGGAATGCCGCGGCGCGCCGATTAGCGTCCAGCGGCTTTGTGGATTAAGCTAATCAGGTTGCTTGATCGAACCCGCCAGCGGGCCGGC
Source organism: Arthrobacter sp. JB02-1C (assembly GCF_057748045.1). Lineage (NCBI taxonomy): Bacteria > Bacillati > Actinomycetota > Actinomycetes > Micrococcales > Micrococcaceae > Arthrobacter > Arthrobacter sp. JB02-1C. The sequence continues at coordinate 3,299,018 of NZ_CM173235.1, read as the reverse complement.
TGCAACGGTGGTTTTGGGGCTGTGGCGCAGCTGGTAGCGCACCTGCATGGCATGCAGGGGGTCAGGGGTTCGAGTCCCCTCAGCTCCACCAATCGAGGTCCCGCTCTTGGAGCGGGGCCTCGTTTTTGTATTTCTCGCTTTTATTTGCCGCCGGCCGCTCAATTAGGATGAGGAACGTGAACGAAGTCCCGCCGCAGGAGCCTTCGGGGCGATTCGCCGACGTGGTCGTGATCGGCGCCGGACAGGCCGGCCTCTCCGCCGCCTACCACCTGCAGCGGCGCGGATTCATCCCAGCCGGCAGCTCCGGCGCCGGCCGCCCCGAACCAGGAACGCTCAGCTACGTGGTGCTCGACGCCGAGGACGGCCCCGGCGGTGCCTGGCGGCATCGCTGGAAGAGCCTGCTGATGGCCACCGTGAACGGCATCAGCGACCTGCCCGGCATCCCGCAGCCGTCGGTGGACCCGCAGGAGGCAAGCTCAAGCTTCCTCAGCCGCTACTTCGGAGAGTACGAGGCGGAACTGGGCCTGGCCATCCGCCGCCCCGTGAAAGTCCAGGCCGTCAGCCGCGAGGACAGCGACCCGGCCGGCCTCCTGCGCGTGGCGACCACGGACGGCGCCTGGCAGTCCCGGGCCGTGATCAACGCAACCGGCACCTGGACGCGGCCCTTCTGGCCCATTTATCCGGGTCAGTCCAGCTTCCGCGGCCGGCAGCTGCACGTCGCGGACTACGTCGCCGCCGAAGCGTTCCGCGGCCAGCACGTGATCGTCGTGGGCGGCGGGATCTCCGCCGTCGGACTGCTGGACGAGATCTCCCAGGTCACCAGCACCACCTGGTTCACCCGCCGTGAACCGATATGGCGGGACGCCGCCTTTGACCGGCAGGCCGGACACGACGCCGTCGCCCTGGTGGAGGAACGGGTGCGCCAGGGGCTCCCGCCGCAAAGCGTCGTTGCCGTCACGGGCCTGATCTGGACGCCGGCCCTGCGCGCCGCCGCCAAGCGCGGGGTGCTGCACCGGAACCCGATGTTCACCGCCATCGAACCCGGCGGGGTCCGGCTCGCCGACGGCGGCTTCCTGGCCGCGGACGTCATCCTCTGGGCCACCGGTTTCCGGGCCGAGCTGGAACACCTCGCCCCGCTGCACCTGCGCGAACCCGGCGGCGGCATCGCCATGGACGGCACCCGGGTGGCGGCCGAGCCCAGGGTCCATCTGGTCGGCTACGGGCCCTCCTCCTCGACCATCGGGGCAAACCGCGCCGGGCGGGCCGCCGTCGCCGGTATCGTCAGCCTGCTCACCGGCCCCGGCCGGCAGCCGGCCCTGTCACCCACGCGCGGCTGAACGTGACGGGCAGAGAAGAGTCCGGCAGAGAAGAATCCGCCAGAGCAGAAGGGGCACCCATGGCAGAAAGTGCAGGCCTTGACACCCTGCTTTCCCGGCTCCGGAGATTCCCCGACGTCGAAGCGGCCAACCTGCAGGCCTGGGATGCCACCGACCGGCTGTTGCTGGACACGGCCGCCGAACTGCGCACCGCCGGCCGGCTGGACCCCGCCGCCCGGATCGCCGTCGTCGGTGACCGCTACGGCGCGCTGACCCTGGGCGTGCTGACCCAGGGATGGCACGCCGCCACCGACGGCGGCGCGGTGCGGGTGCACCAGGACCTGGTCACCGGCGAACGCGCGCTGCTTCGCAATGCCACCGCCGCAGGACTCACGGACGGCTTCGAGCAGCTCCCGCTGGACGCGGCCCTCGACGGCGCCGGCCTGGTCCTGCTGCAGCTGCCCAGGTCGCTCAGCGAACTGGAGGAGATCGCCGACGCCGTTGCCCGGCACGCCGCACCGGGCGTGGTACTGCTCGCCGGCGGGCGGGTCAAACACATGAGCCTGGGCATGAACGCCGTGCTGGAGCGCTATTTCGGCGAGGTGCAACCCCAACTGGCGCGGCAAAAGTCCCGGCTCCTGCTGGCCCGGTCACCCCGGCCCGTCGACGGTTCCCCGGCCTTTCCCAGGATCGAACACAACGCCGAGCTGGACCTAACGGTCTGCGCCCGGGGTGCGGTGTTCGCCGGCACCGGCCTCGACATCGGGACCCGGTTCCTGCTGGATTTCCTGCCGGACATGCCAGCCGTGCCGCGCGCCGTCGACCTCGGCTGCGGCACCGGGATCCTGGCCGCCATGTACGCCCGCAGCCACCCCGGGACCCGGGTGACGGCGACCGACCGGTCCGCGGCCGCCGTCGAGTCCGCCCGCGCCACGGCCCGCGCCAACGGCCTTGACGGCGGGATCGAGGCCCTGCAGGACGACGCCATGAGCACCCTGCCGGACGCCTCCGCGGAGCTGGTCCTGCTCAACCCGCCCTTTCACCTCGGCGCGGCGGTCCATGCCGGGGCGGCGGTCAAGCTGATCGAGGCCGCCGCCAGGGTGCTGGTCCCCGGCGGCGAACTCTGGACCGTCTTCAACAGCCACCTGCGCTACCGGACGGCGCTGGAACGGCTGGTCGGCCCCACCCGCGAGGTGGGCCGCAACGCGAAGTTCACGGTCACCGCCAGTGTCCGCCGGGCAGGGGCGTAGGCCCTGCAGCGGACGGGACGTCCGGCGGGACGCGCCGGGTGCGGAAGGGGTACCGCGAAGGTGCGGGATCTGAAGCGCGAGTACCGTAGCATGCAGACATCAGCAGTGCTTCGCCGCCAACACTTCGAAGACATACAGAGGTATCAGTGACTGAGATCCGCACACCGTCGCCACGGCGCGGTACCAACCTCCCGCGGATGGGGGACTTCAACCTCACGGTCATCCTCGACGCGATCCGCCGCGCCCCCGGCGGCCTCAGCCGGGTGGAGCTGGCGCAGATCGTCGGGCTCTCACCGCAGACCATCTCGAACATTTCCCGCCGGCTCCTGGACCAGAATCTCATTGTCGAGGCCGGCAAGGAAGGGACCGGCCCCGGCAAACCCCGGACCATGCTCCGGCTCAACCCGGGCGGTATGTACGCCGTCGGGGTGCACCTCGATCCCGCGGTCCTGACATTCGTGCTGCTGGACCTGGTCGGCTCCGTCGTCAAACATGCCCGGATCACCACGCCGCCGCGGGCGGACCCGGAAGCAATCATCGGGATCATCGCCGGCGCGATCCGGCAGCTGATCGAGGAATCCGGCGTGGACCGGACCAGGGTCGCCGGGCTGGGGGTCGCCTCGCCGGGGCCCATCGACCTCAAGGAGGGCGCGGTGGTGGACCCCCCGCTGCTGCCCGGCTGGGAACGCGTCCCGCTGCGTGACGCCCTCGCCGAGGCGACGGGCCTGTCCACGCTGCTGGACAAGGACGTGACCAGCGCGGCGGTGGCCGAGACCTGGGCCGGCGGCCCGAGTGGCGCCGGGAGCTTCGTCTTCGTGTACATGGGCACCGGAATCGGCTGCGGCATCGTCCTCAACGACGAGGTCATCCGCGGCACCTCGGGCAACGCCGGCGAAATCGGCCACATTATCGTGGATCCCGACGGGCCGGAATGCGACTGCGGCCAACGGGGCTGCCTGAAGTCGTCCGCCATCCCGCAGGCCCTTGTGGCCCAGGCGGAGGCCGACGGGCTGCTGGACGGGGACCGCACGGAGCGGAGCGCCCCGGCGGTGCAGGAACGCTTCGCGGAACTGTGCGCGCTGGCCTACGCCGGCGACGAGGCAGCGCTGGCCATCATCAACAAGTCCGCCGTGCTGGTGGGCCGGGCTGTTTCTGCGGTCACCAACGCCTTGGACGTGGACCGCGTGGTCTTTGGCGGCCCGTTCTGGAGGTGCCTCGAGACGGCCTACCTGGGGCACATTTCGGACCTGGTCCGGGCCAACAGCGCCACGGGCAAGATCCACGGAATCGAGGTGGTGGGCACCGGCGTGGGCGAGGACGTGGCTGCGGTGGGCGCGGCCTGCCTGGTCCTGGAGCACACCCTGGCACCGCGTTCGCAGCGGCTGCTGCTGGAGGGCTGATACAGCAGGCCTGCAGTCAGTCGATGTCTTCGATCACGGTGCCGAACGGGATCGTTTCGTCTAGGTGCGCCTGGTGGTCGTGCGGATGCACCACCACCCGCACGCCGTGCCGCCGGTCCGCGGCCGACTGCATCAGAATCGGACGGACCGCGTTGACGACGCTCTCGGTCTGGCCGGCGAGGTACTCCTGGTAACTGGCTGGTAGCTGGATCATGCCCTCAGGATAGACCTGCCCCGGCGCGTAGGGGAGTGGCTGACGGCGTCCGCCCACGCCGCAAGGGGAGCGGCCGCCGTCGTACGTTTGAGGCATCGACTGCCGAGCAGACGCCGTTTTGACCTCTCAAAAGGGCCGCTGCGGAGCAGTCGCTTCAGGGTGCCCAGACAATCTCGTCGTCGACCACGCCGTCCTCATCGGTCGAGGCGACCAGCACCTCGTCGGTGAAGCGCGCGCCGAGGGTGAAGTCGAGCACGAAGTAACGCTCGGGCTGGCCGGGAAAGATGCCCACATGGCCCAGCTTCAGGGCGTTCAGGAACACCCTGGTGGTGAGCTCGGACCGTTCGTTTACGCCGAAGATCTGCCGCAGCGTCTCTGGCTTGAGGGCGTTGCAATGAAACCGGAGGTACTCCTGCGGGCTGGTGCCTTCCTGCTCCAGCTCCTCGGCGATCATCTCGCGGACCTGGTCCACCACCTCGGGCAGGAAACGCAGCCGGTAGTCGACCTTGTGCAGGGCCGCCTCGTCGAAGTGGTCGTGCGCGCTGACGGTCAGGTCAAGTTCCACCGGCTGGCCCGCCAGCTCGTGGCGCGCGGCGTAGCAGTGGTCATGGCCGTGGTTGAGGTCGACCTCTCCAAAGTGCTGGCTGGCTACCCTGCGCATATCTTCAACATAGTCCTCAATACTGGCCCCTTCCAGCATTGCGCGGTATTTGTCCGTTACTGCCTGGCTGCCAGGGCGGTGGCCCGGGCGTCAGTCGCGGCGCGCGGCGCCGAGTTGGTGCATGGTGTCCGCGAGCAGCTCGACGAACAGCTGGACCTGCGCGGTCTGCTGGTCCTTGGGCAGCAGGGCGAAGACGTTGCGCGCCAGCCGGATCTCCGGAACGTCGAGGACCACGACGCCGTCGGGCCGGTGCTGCAGGGCCAGTTCCGGGACCAGGGCCGCGCCGAGGCCGGCGGCGGCCATGCCCAGGCTGGCGTGGAAATCGTCGCTGTAGGCCACCACCCGGGGGTGCAGGTTGCAACTGGCAAAGAGCCGTTCGATCACGGTGGCGTCGGAGGTGCCGGGGTGGTGCACAATCCAGGGCATCTCGGAGAGGTGGTCGGCAGCCACGTTGGAGCCTGGCCCGATGCCCCACGCGGCGGGCAGTACGACCCGGAAGTTGTCGTCGCCGACCCACTGCCGGTTCAAGGTGTGCGGCCAGGCCAGGCCCGACTGGCCCACCTGGTAGACCAGTGCAATGTCGAGTTCGCCGCCGGTGCGCAGGCCCTGGATGGTCTGGCCCGGCTCGGCCACGGAGACCCGCAGCTCGATGCCGAGGTTCTTCCACGCCGGGTTCTGCAGGATGCGGGGCAGGACGTAGGTCGCCAGGCTGGGGAAGATGCCGAGCCGGAGTTCCTGGCCGGCGCCCTCCTGGGTGCGGGCCGCGGCGGCCAGGAGCGCGTCGATATCGGTGAGGACCTTGGCGGCGTGCCGGGTCATGACGACGGCGGAGTCCGTGGGCTTGATGCTGCGCGCTGAGCGCTGGAACAGTTCCACCCCGGTGTCCCGCTCCAGCGCGGACATCTGCTGCGACACTGCCGAGGCGGTGTAGCCCAGCCGGGTGGCGGCCGCTGCGAACGAACCGAGCCGGACCACCTCCACCAGCGTCCTGAGGTGCACGGGGTTGATCAACGGCGGGCCCTTCGAATGGTGGCGGTGAGGGGGGAGCGGAATCCCGCTTCATTCTGGCACATTGGTTGCAGGCGCTGCCCGCAGTGGCTTTTGCGCTGTCCGGAAAGTCGCACACATCCGAACGGCGCGTGGCGACGAATTGCCACTCAAAGGGGCCCGCCCGGGCACCTCAGGCAATGCAGGCGACCGACAGGAGTAAAGCAGTGGAGCGAGGAGCCAGTATCCCGGACGGGCGGCGGGTTGCCGTGATTGGGAGCGGGGTGGCCGGGCTGACGGCCGCCTATGTCCTCAGCCGCCGGGACCACGTGACGGTGTTCGAGGCAGATGCGCGGCTCGGCGGCCACGCCCACACCCACGACGTCGGCCAGGCGGACGGCTCGGTATTGGGCATCGACACCGGCTTCATCGTCCACAATGAGCGGACCTACCCCACCCTGCTGCGATTGTTCGAGGAACTTGGCGTGCGGACCCAGGACTCGGAGATGAGCATGTCCATCCGCTGCGACGGCTGCGGACTGGAATATGCCGGCGCCCGGGCCGGCGGGCGCGGCATCATTCCCCGGCCCTCAACTGTGCTGCGCGGCCGCTACCTGCTGATGCTGCTGGAGGTCACCCGCTTCTACCGGCGGGCCCGGGCCCTGCTCAGCGCGGCGCAGGCCGCACCGGCAGGCACGCCGGAGCCGACCCTGGGCGAGTTCCTGGACCGGGAGAACTTCAGCAGCTACTTCATCGTGCACTTCATGACCCCCGTGGTCAGCGCTGTCTGGTCCTGTGACCCGACCACTGCCCTCGCCTACCCGGCCCGCTACCTCTTCACCTTCCTGGGCCACCACGGACTGCTCGGGGTCAAGGGTTCCCCGCAGTGGCGGACCGTCACCGGCGGTTCGCGCAGCTACGTGGACAAGCTCGCCGCGACGCTGCCGGACATCCGCCTGGCCAGCCCGGTGACGCGTGTCCGGCGGCACCCCGCCGGGGTGGAGATCAGCTCCCGGCAGGCCGGCACGGAAAACACCGGCACGGAAAACACCGAGTACTTTGACGCCGTCGTGATCGCCACGCACCCGGCGCAGGCGCTGACGATGCTCGAAGACGCCTCCGACGCCGAACGCCAGGCGCTGGGGGGGATGCCGTATTCGGTCAACCACACAGTCTTCCACCGGGACGATGCCGTGCTGCCCGCCAGCGACAACGCCAAGGCCTCCTGGAACTACCGGCTGCCCTCCTGCAACGCCCGCCCGGACCGGGTCCTGGTCAGTTACGACATGACCCGGCTGCAGCGGCTGGAACCGGCGGACGGCAGGCGCTACATTGTCAGCCTGGGCGAGTCCGAACTGATCGGGGACGGCACGGTGCTGGAGAAGATGGTCTACGAACACCCGCAGTACACTCCGGATTCGCTGCGCGCCCAGGAGCAGATCCGGGGCCTCGGCGACCGCAGGCTGGCGTTTGCCGGTGCCTACCACGGCTGGGGTTTCCACGAGGACGGCGCCCTGTCCGGGGTGCGCGCGGCGGCCCGGCTGGGCCGGGACTGGGAACCCGCCGTCGCCCGGCAGGATGCGGAGCGGCAGGATGCGGAGCTGCAGGATGCGGAGCTGCAGAATGCAGCCCTGGAGGGGGCATGAGCGGCACCGCAGCGATCTACCGCACCTCGATCGCCCACGTCCGCCGCACCCCGCTGCGCAACGCGTTCACCTACCGCAGCTACAGCTGGTATGTCGACGTCGACGCGCTTCCGGCGCTGCCGCGCTGGCTGTCCCCGCTGGCCGGCTTCTCCCCGGCGGACCACCTGGGCGACCCGGACGGGACCCTGCGCGGCAACGTCGAACGCTACCTCGCCACCCAGGGCATCACGCTCGACGGCGGCCGGATCAGCATGCTGGCCAGCGCCCGGGTGTTCGGCCATGTCTTCAACCCGCTGAGCCTGTTCTGGTGCCACGACGCCGCCGGCAGCCTGCGCTGTGTGGTGGCTGAGGTCCACAACACCTACGGGGAGCGGCACTGCTACCTGCTGGAGACGGACGACGCCGGCCGCGCCACCGTTCCCAAGGCCTTTTACGTGTCGCCGTTCAACGACGTCGACGGCCGGTACCGGATGAAGCTGCCGGAACCCGCGGAGCGGCTGGCCGTCTCGATCGTGCTCGAACGCGACGGGCAGAAGCCCTTCGTCGCCACCGTGGACGGCATCCGCCAAGACGCCACGGCCCGGAACATCCTGTCGGCGGCGCTCGCCGTCCCGCTGGCCCCGCTGCGGGTGGCGGCGCAGATCCGCTGGCAGGGAATCAAGCTTTGGGCCCGCAGGTTGCCCATCATCAAGAGACCACACCACCCCTCACAGGAGGCAGTCCAGTGACCATGACCGAAGCGACCGGGCCCCTCGCCGCGGAGGCGGCGGACACCGGAACCGGTTCCCCCGCGGCGCCCTACACGGTTCCTTACACGGTGCCGCAGCCTCCAGCCGTGATCGACGCCGGGATCTGGCCCAGCGTCGCCGCCGTACCGTCGAGCCTGAAGGCACGGCTGGCCGGACGGGCCGCCGACGTGATCTTCCGGGCCGCGGTACGCCGGCTGCCGCTGGAGGTCCGCTATCCCGACGGCAGCGTGCTGGGCCTGGGCAGCGCGAAGGGCGCGCCCGTCCCGGTCATGACGATGCACCGGCCGGAGGCGTTTGCCACCCGGCTGGGCGACGGCGGCCTGATCGGCCTGGGCGAGTCCTACATGGCCGGAGACTGGGACGCGGATGATCTCACCGCGGTGATGGAGGTCTTTGCCGCCCGGGTCGGTTCCCTGGTGCCCGAGCCGCTGCAGAAGCTGCGGGGCCTCTACCTGCCCCGCACGCCGCGGACCGAGCGGAACACGGAGCAAAACACCCGCTCCAACATTTCCCGGCACTACGACCTGTCCAACGAACTCTTCGGGACCTTCCTGGACAGCACCATGACCTACTCCAGTGCCCTGTTCCCCGATCGCGGTGACGGGCTGCGCGGCGTCGGGTGGGAAGACCTGGCCGCGGCCCAACAGGCCAAGATCGACCGGCTGCTGGACAAGGCGGGCGTCCGGGAAGGGACACGGGTGCTGGAAATCGGCACCGGCTGGGGCGAACTCGCCCTCCGGGCGGCGGCCCGTGGGGCCACTGTCTACTCGGTAACCCTCTCCAGCGAACAACAGGAACTGGCGCGGCGGCGCGTGGCCGAGGCCGGTTATGCCGATGCCGTCACCATCGAGCTCAAGGATTACCGGGCGGTCGAAGGCGAGTATGACGCCGTCGTGTCCGTCGAAATGATTGAGGCGGTGGGCTACGAGTACTGGACCACCTATTTCCAGACCATCGAACGGGTCCTGGCACCCGGCGGAAGGGTCGCCATCCAGGCCATCACCATCGGCCATGACCGGCTGATCGCGACCCGGACCAGCTACACCTGGGTGCACAAGTACATCTTCCCGGGCGGGGTCATCCCGTCGGTACGTGCCATTGAGGAGGTCACCGAGAAGCAGACCGGGCTCCGGGTCCGGGAACGCCTGGCCATGGGGGAGCACTACGCCCAGACCCTGCGGCTGTGGGCCGAGCGTTTCATGGCCCGCGGCCCGGAGGTCCGTGACCTGGGCTTCGACGAGGTCTTCCAGCGGATGTGGCTCTTCTACCTGTGCTATTCCCGGGCCGGCTTCGAAACCGGGTACCTGGATGTGCAGCAGATCGTGCTGGACCGGGTCTCCGGCAAGGTCGCCGCGAAACGCGCCGGCGGAGCGGGCCGGGCATGAGCGAGGGGCTCGCGCAGACCATCGAGGAAGTCCTGCGGCCGGTGGTCGGCGGGGAACTGCCGGTCCGGCTGGCCGTGTGGGACGGCAGCGAGGCCGGCCCGGCCGGCGCGCCGGTGGTGCGTTTGACGTCGCCGAACGCCATCCGCCGGCTGCTCTGGGCGCCGGGCGAACTGGGCGCGGCGCAGGCCTACGTGACCGGGGAACTGGACGTCGACGGCGACCTGAACTCGGTCCTGGAACACCTGTGGAAGGTGGTCCGGGACCGCGGCCTCACCGGCGTCCGCCCCACGCCTTCGCTCCTGGCCGGGCTGGCACGGCTTGCGAAGGCGGCCGGTGCCCTCGGCGCCCCGCCGGAACCGCCGGCCAGCCAGGCCCGGGTGAAGGGGCGGCTGCACAGCCTGGTCAGGGACCGGGCGGTGATCAGCCACCACTACGACCTGAGCAACGATTTCTACGCCCTGATCCTTGACCCGCAGATGGCCTATTCCAGCGGCTACTGGACCCAGCAGGCAGGGGAGGGGGGCCCGTCCGGCAGTTACGGACTGGAGGACGCCCAGCGCGACAAGCTGGATCTGGTCTGCCGCAAGCTGGGGCTGGAGCCCGGCATGCGGTTGCTCGACGTCGGCTGCGGCTGGGGCTCGCTGAGCCTGCATGCCGCGCAGCACTGTGGCGTCGACGTCGTCGGCGTCACCTTGTCGGTGGAACAGAAGGTCTTCATCGACGCACGGATCAAGCAACGCGGGCTGGAGGGGCGCGTTGAGATCCGGGTGCAGGACTACCGGGAAATCCCGGACGGGCCGTTCGACGCCGTCGCCTCCCTGGAAATGGGTGAGCACGTAGGGCAGCGGAACTACCCCGTGTACGCGGCGGCGCTGTTCCACAACGTGGTACCGGGCGGCCGGGTGCTGGTCCAGCAGATGTCCCGGCGCGGCAAGCACCCGGGCGGCGGGCCATTCATCGAAGGGTTCATTGCCCCGGATATGCACATGCGCCCGGTCGGGGAGACCCTGGGATTCCTGGAGCGGGCGGGGTTGGAGGTCGAGGCGGTCCAGGCGATGCGCCGCGACTATGTCCGCACGCTCGAGGCCTGGTATGCCCGGTTCGAGGAGAACCACGAGGCCGCCGTCGAAATGATGGGCGTGGAGATCGCCAGGGTCTGGCGGCTGTACCTGGTGGGCGCGCTGCGCAGCTTCGCGGAGGGCCGGATGGGCGTGGAACAGCTCCTCTGCAGCCGGCCGGAGTAGCAACGGTCACAGGCACGGCAGAAGCTGGGCGGGCGCCGCGGTGCCCGCCTTTTCTGTGCCCGCTTTTTCTGTGGCTGCGGCCACTGGCGCGACACGCCGTCCGCGGGGCGACACGCGGGGCGATTAATTGTGGCTAAGTACTCCACAGGGTGTGGATTCCGTCCGCGAAAACGGCTGAAACCCGGACATTTTGAAGGTCCCTGCCTGTGGATTAAAAGTGGGTTAAATGACATACTTGTAATACATCATCTTGGGGTCCGCGCAGGGCTCTTGCACTACATGTAGTATCGACATACAGTTCGAGCGCAGCGGTTGAAGGCCGCGAGGCGAGGCCATAACGGATAGGGATTCCTGTTCCGAGTCGGCCCCACCGGACACGAATCACAGACTTAACTAAGGGGACTCAGGACATGACCGTTACGGTTTACACGAAGCCGGCTTGCGTGCAGTGCAACGCCACCTATCGCGCCCTCGACAAGAAGGGCATCGCGTACCAGAGCGTCGACATCTCCCAGGATGCCGAGGCCCTTGAGCGCCTCAAGTCCCTGGGCTACATGCAGGCCCCGGTCGTCGTGACCGACCAGGACCACTGGTCCGGCTTCCGTCCGGACAAGATCGAGGAACTGGCGCAGGCCGCCGCCGTCGCGGTCGCCTGAAAGCCTGACCACAGCACCAACACAGCAATGAGGTGAATCCCATGGCACTGGCAACGGCCGGCACGCCGCCGGTTGCAGGATCCCGGGACTCAGTCCGGACCACGGCCAGCCACCTCATCTACTTTTCCTCCACTTCCGAGAACACCAAACGCTTCGTGACGAAGCTGGGCATCGACGCCGCCCGGATCCCCCTCCTTGCGAGGGAACCGGCACTCTTGGCGACCGAGCCGTTCGTGCTGGTCCTTCCCACGTATGGGGGGACCGGGGGAGAGGGATCCGTTCCGAAGCAGGTCATCCGCTTCCTGAACGACCCGAGGAACCGGCAACAGCTCCGTGGAGTGATCGGGGCGGGCAACACGAACTTCGGGGACAACTACTGCATGGCCGGCGACATCGTGGCCGCAAAATGCCAGGTCCCCCACCTATATCGTTTCGAACTCATGGGCACGCCGGAAGACGTCAGCCGAGTACAACAAGGATTGGAAGAATTTTGGACACGACTGTCGCAGACACCGCAGTGAACGGGCCGGGCGCCGCCGGGAACAGCAGCACCGCCGTCGAGAAGCACACCGTCCCGGGCGAGAAGCCGGCCATGCCCGCTGCCTACCAGGGCCTGGGCTACCACGAGCTGAACGCCATGCTGAACCTGTACGGCCCGAACGGGGAGATCCAGTTCGAAGCCGACCGGGAGGCTGCGCACCAGTACTTCCTGCAGCACGTGAACAACAACACCGTGTTCTTCCACGACCTCGAGGAAAAGCTCGACTACCTGGTGAAGAACGAGTACTACGAGCGGGAAACCCTCGACCAGTACACGATGAACTTCATCCGAGAGCTCTACAACCGCGCGTACAAGAAGAAGTTCCGCTTCGAGACCTTCCTGGGCGCGTTCAAGTTCTACACCTCCTACACGCTGAAGACGTTCGACGGAAAGCGCTTCCTGGAGCGCTACGAGGACCGCGTCTGCATGGTGGCCCTGCACCTGGCCCGCGGCGACGAGCAGCTCGCCACCCAGATGGTGGATGAGATCATCGAAGGCCGCTTCCAGCCGGCCACCCCGACGTTCCTGAACGCCGGCAAGAAGCAGCGCGGCGAGCTGGTCTCCTGCTTCCTGCTCCGGATCGAAGACAACATGGAGTCGATCGGACGCTCCATCAACTCCGCGCTGCAGCTCTCCAAGCGCGGCGGCGGCGTGGCGTTTGCCCTGACCAACATCCGTGAGGTCGGCGCGCCGATCAAGCAGATCGAGAACCAGTCCTCCGGCGTCATCCCCGTGATGAAGCTCCTCGAGGACAGCTTCTCCTACGCCAACCAGCTTGGTGCCCGCCAGGGTGCCGGTGCGGTGTACCTGCACGCGCACCACCCGGACATCTACCGGTTCCTGGACACCAAGCGCGAGAACGCGGATGAGAAGATCCGCATCAAGACCCTCTCCCTCGGCGTCGTGATCCCGGACATCACCTTCGAACTCGCCAAGAAGGACGAGGACATGTACCTGTTCTCGCCGTACGACGTCGAAAAGGTCTACGGCATGCCGTTCTCCGACGTCTCGGTCACCGAGAAGTACTACGAGATGGTGGACGATTCCCGGATCAAGAAGACCAAGATCAAGGCGCGCGAGTTCTTCCAGACCCTCGCCGAGATCCAGTTCGAATCCGGCTACCCGTACATCATGTTCGAGGACACCGTGAACCGGGAAAACCCGATCGACGGCAAGATCATCATGTCCAACCTGTGCTCCGAGATCCTCCAGGTCAGCCAGCCCACCACGTACCACGATGACCTGTCCTACGACACCACCGGCAAGGACATCTCCTGCAACCTGGGTTCGCTGAACATTGCCAAGGCCATGGACTCGCCGGACTTCGGCCTGACCATCGAGACCGCCATCCGCGCGCTTTCGGCCGTGTCCGACATGTCCAACATCACCTCGGTACCTTCGATCGCCCGCGGCAATGACCAGAGCCACGCGATCGGCCTGGGCCAGATGAACCTGCACGGCTACCTGGCCCGCGAGCGAGTGCACTATGGCTCCGAAGAGGGCATCGACTTCACGAACATCTACTTCTACTCGGTGGTGTTCCACGCGATCCGCGCCTCCAACCAGCTGGCCATCCGGACCGGCCAGACCTTCGGCGGGTTCGAGAAGTCCAAGTACGCAACCGGTGAGTTCTTCGACAAGTACACCGAGCAGGAATGGGTGCCGCAGACCGCCAAGGTTGCCGAGCTGTTCGCGCACATCCACATCCCCACCCAGGATGACTGGCGCGAGCTGAAGGCCTCCGTCATGGAGCACGGCATCTACAACCAGAACCTGCAGGCCGTCCCGCCGACCGGTTCGATCTCCTACATCAACAACTCCACCTCCTCGATCCACCCGGTGGCGTCCAAGATCGAGATCCGCAAGGAAGGCAAGCTGGGCCGCGTGTACTACCCGGCGCCGTACCTGACGAACGACAACCTGGAGTACTACCAGGACGCGTACGAGATCGGCTACGAGAAGATCATCGACACCTACGCCGCTGCCACCCAGCACGTGGACCAGGGCCTGTCCCTGACGCTGTTCTTCAAGGACACCGCCACCACGCGCGACATCAACAAGGCCCAGATCTACGCATGGCGCAAGGGCATCAAGACCATCTACTACATCCGTCTCCGCCAGCTCGCGCTGGAAGGAACTGAGGTGGACAACTGCGTCAGCTGCATGCTTTAATCTTCAACTAAATTGCGCGAGTACGACGGCGGGCGCCCGCCCGCCGTCGTACGCTTTAACTAGAGAACCAACCCAACTTTTTAGGGGATGACATGACCGAGAAGGTCAAGCTGCTTAGCCACGTCGAGGCGATCAACTGGAACCGCATCCAGGACGAGAAGGACGTGGATGTCTGGAACCGCCTCGTCAACAACTTCTGGCTGCCGGAGAAGATCCCGCTGTCCAACGACGTGCAGTCGTGGGCGACGCTGACCCCGGACGAGCAGCAGCTCACCATGCGCGTGTTCACCGGGCTGACTCTGCTGGACACCATTCAGGGCACCGTCGGTGCTGTGTCGCTGATCCCGGATGCGATCACCCCGCATGAAGAAGCTGTCTACACGAACATCGCGTTCATGGAATCCGTGCACGCGAAGAGCTACTCCTCCATCTTCTCCACGCTGGCCTCCACCAAGGAGATCGATGAGGCATTCCGCTGGTCCACCGAGAACGTGAACCTGCAGAAGAAGGCCCAGATCGTCATGGACTACTACCAGGGGGACGATCCCCTGAAGCGCAAGGTGGCCTCGACGCTGCTGGAGAGCTTCCTGTTCTACTCGGGCTTCTACCTGCCGATGTACTGGTCCTCACGGGCCAAGCTGACGAACACGGCCGACCTGATCCGCCTGATCATCCGTGACGAGGCCGTGCACGGCTACTACATCGGCTACAAGTTCCAGAAGGGCCTGGAAGGCCTGTCCGAGGAGCGCAAGCAGGAGATCAAGGACTACACGTTCGAACTGCTCTTCGAGCTGTACGAAAACGAGGTCCAGTACACGCATGATCTCTACGACTCCGTCGGCCTGGCCGAGGACGTCAAGAAGTTCCTGCACTACAACGCCAACAAGGCCCTGATGAACCTGGGCTACGAGGCCATGTTCCCGGCCTCCGTCACCGACGTGAACCCGGCGATCCTGTCGGCCCTGTCACCGAACGCAGACGAGAACCACGACTTCTTCTCCGGTTCGGGTTCGTCTTACGTGATTGGCAAGGCTGTCAATACTGAGGATGACGACTGGGACTTCTAGTCTCCGCTCGGACGGTTTCGGATGGAGCAGATGTACATCTAGTGCTAGCGGATGTACATTTGTTTCATGTCGACCATCAATATCACTGACGCGCGATCACACTTGCCGGAGCTCATCGAAAAGGCCGAATCGGAGCCGGTCTTCATTGAGCGCCGCGGACATCGGGCAGCAGTTCTAGTATCGCCAGAGCGATATGAGCAGATGCTTGATGCTTTGGAAGAAGTCGAGGACATTGCAGCATTCGATGCAGCAATGGCGGAAGAAGGCGAGAACATTCCCTGGGTACAAGTGAAGGCGGATCTGGGCTGGGCATGAGTCCCTTCCGGATTGAGCTGAGACCTGCGGCTATCCGCGCGCTCAAGAAGATTCATCCCGAGGACAAAGAACGCATGCAAGGTGCTATAGCGCTCCTCGGCCAAGACCCACGGCCGCCCAAGGCAATTGCCTTGAGCGGCCGTCCCGGTTATCGGGTCCGTGTCGGAGACTATCGGATCATCTACACGATCCAGGACGATGTGCTCTTGGTAGTGGTCGTCAACCTAGGGCATCGTCGGGATATTTACCAGAAGTGAGTTCCGGCGGCGTTCAGGCAAACGTCGCTATGCGGTAGCTCGGCGGTTGACGGGTGCGCGCTCCACCCCGCGGATGATCAGTTCGCCGGCGACGCCGAGGCCAATAAGGACCAGCAGGTTCCCGTTGCGCATGGAACTGCCGGCGATGTAGCTGTTCTGGGCGGCCTGCACAACGGCGATGTCGTTGGCATACCAGCCGTTGACAACCGTCTGCTGCGGGGCGCCCTTGGTCTCCCCGTTGTTCATGCTGTTCTTTAGATCGGCCGCCCTGAGTTCCGACTTCCAGTCGGACGGGCTGCTGCCACTGTGCAAGCCGGGGTTATTAGCCAACCAGGTGACGATCAGCAGCAACGCCAAAAGCGAGCCCAGGATGATCCGGGCGCCGTTGGCCGACCGGAGCTTCGCTAACTTCGGCCGCTTCGGTAGCGGTGCCGGTGCTGGTGCGTGGTTTGGCGCCGGCGGTACTTCAGGCCTGATGCCAGCATCAGGTGCTTCGTGAATAGTCATTTCCCCAGTTTTCATAGTGTTGATGCAACCGCCTGGTGACGGAAGATTCTTGGGTTAAGCACGCGCTTCGGCAAAACGCGGTGCCATGGACTCCATCTGCTCCATGACCAGCTTGATCGCCTCGGGCTGCTTGTCCGGCGGGTAGCCGAAGCGGACCAGGAGCCGCTTGATCGAGGACCGCAGCTTCGCCCGCACGTCATCGCGCACCGTCCAGTCGGTGCGCACGTCCCGCCGCATCACGGACACCAACTCGCGGGCGATGTCAGCCAGGACGCCCTCGCCCTGGACTTCGACGGCCGATTCATTCGACGCCACAGCGTCGTAAAACGCCAGCTCATCCGTATTCAGCGGGGGAGTGAACCGGGCTCCACGGTGCCCCTCCGCAGCAACCTCCCGGGCCAGCTCCACCAGCTCCGCAATGACCTCAGCGGACGTGAGCTGCTGGTTGGTGTACTTCTTCATCAGCTCGGTAATCCGCTCGGAGAACGCGCGCTGGCGGATCACGTTGTTGCGGGTCGTCTTCGCGGACTCGTCGGCGATGAGTTTCCGGAGCGCTTCGATGGCCAGCTGCGGATTCCGGGCCTGCTGGGTCTTCGCAATGAACTCCGGCGTCAGGTCATCCAGGGACGGCTTCGGCATGCCGGCGGCCTCGTAGATGTCCAGGACCTCCCCGGAGGACGTCGCAGTCGCGATCAGGTCCCCGAGCAGCCGCTGGATCTCCTCCGGCACCGGCTCGCCGCTGGCCTGCCGGTCGGCGGCGTCGAACTTGGCCATGTACACCCGGGTCTCCTCGTAAACCTGGATCTCGGGCCGCAGTTCCGCCAGGGTCTCGGACCCCGAGCAGAGCGCCCACGCCCGGGAGAGCTGGCTGGAGAACCGCCGGTACTTCGAGGCCAGCGTCTCCTCGCCTTCGGCCGGCTGGTTGCCCGGTGTCTCGGGGCTGCGCAGGTAGTTCGCCGCCCCCGTCGCCGCGGACACAAAGGCCTTCGGCCCGCCCTTCATCAAGACGGCCTTCCAGTCGTAGCCGGCAAGCAGCCCCCGCAGGGTCTCAACGAGACCGCGTGCAGCCACGACGGCCTCGTCAATGTTCCTACCCACCGGCTTGTTGGCGCGGTCGGACTGCGTGTATTCGCCCAGCGCCTTGGCCAGGTTCTCGGCCAGCGGGGCGTACGCCACCAGGAGCCCGTCCTCCTTGCCGCGGAAGGTGCGGTTCACCCGAGCCAGGGTCTGCATCAGCAGCGCGCCCTTGAGCGGCCGGTCCAGGTACAGGGTGTGCAGCGGCGGGGCGTCGAAGCCGGTGAGCATCATGTCCTTGACGATCACCAGTTCCAGTTCGTCGTCCACGTCCTTGAGCCGCTCCTTCACAGTGGCATTCAGGGAGTCGCGGCGCACGTGGACCGAGACCGGCGGCCCGTCGGACGCGGTCCCGGAATAAACTACCTTGATCTTGCCCTTGGCCAGGTCATCGGAATGCCAGTCCGGCCGCAGCTCGACGATCGCCGTGTAGAGCTTTGCGCAGATTTCCCGCGTTCCACCCACGATCATGGCCTTGCCGGGCGCCTCGATGAACTTCCCCATTCGGGCCCTGCGGTTCTCCCAGTGCGCCACCAGATCGGCGGCCAGGGCCGCGATACGCTGCGGCGCACCGTAGACGGCGTTGACGACGGCGACGCTCGCCTCGATGCGCGCCCGTTCGGTTTCGTCCAACCCGAGCGTGGCCTCGTCGGCCGCCTGGTCCAGGATTTCTTCGGTGACGTCCGAGGCCAGCCCCACTTTGATCAGCCGCGGCTCGAAGTACACCGGCACGGTGGCGCCGTCCTCCACTGCACGCGAGAGGTCGTAGATGTCGATGTATTCGCCGAACACGTCCTGGGTGTTGCGGTCATCGAACGAGATCGGCGTTCCGGTGAACGCAATCAAGGTGGCATGCGGCAGGGCGTCACGCAGGTGCCGGGCGTAGCCGTCCAGATCGTCATAGTGCGAGCGGTGCGCCTCGTCCACCACCACGATGATGTTGCGCCGCTCGGACAGCAGCGGGTGCTCGGCGCCGGCGTCCTTCTCCGACTTGCTGCGGCCAAATTTCTGCAGGGTGGTGAAGTAGATGCCGCCCGTGGTGCGGTTGCTCAATTCTTCCCGGAGCTCGGAGCGCTTCTTGATCTGCTTGGGGGACTCTGCCAAAAGGAGGCTCCGGCTGAACCCCTCGAACAGTTGCCCGTCGAGTTCGTTGCGGTCGGTGATGACGACGACGGTGGGGTTCTTCAGCTTGGGGTGCCGCGCCACCAGGTTGGCGTACAGCTCCATTTCCATGGATTTGCCCGAGCCCTGGGTGTGCCAGACGACACCGGCCTTGCCGTTGCTCTCCACCGCCTGAACGGTGCTGCCCACGGCCTTGGTCACGGCGAAGTACTGGTGAGGTTTCGCGATCCGCTTGCTCAGCCCGTCCGAGCCCTCATCAAACGCAGTGAAGTTGCGGGCCAGCTGCAGGAACCGCTCCTGGTTGTAGAGGCCCTGAAGTGCCGTCTCCAACGCCGTGACGGCTTCGCCGTCTTCCATGTACCCGGCGGCGACGGGGATGCCGTCGTCGTCGACGTTCCACGGTGAGAAGTGGTTCAGGGGAGTGAACGGCGTGCCGTACTTGGCCTGGATGCCGTCCGAGGCGAGCGTGAAGACGCAGAAGCGGAACGCCATGGGGAACTCGCGCAGGTAGGTCTGCAGCTGGGCGTGCGCGGAGGCGACGTCGGCGGTGGCGCTGCCGGCCTTCTTCAGTTCAATGACGCTCACCGGCATGCCGTTGCAGTAGAGCACGACGTCGAAGCGGCGTTTGTAGTCGCCCTGCACCAAGGTGACCTGGTTGACGGCGAGCCAGTCGTTCTGGTCCGGGTCGGCGCTGAGCAGGTGGATGGTGGGGTTGGCCTCGTTGCCGTCCGAGTCGATGTAGCTGAGCCGGTACCCGTCCACGAGGTAGTTGTGGATCCGGTGGTTTTCGGTAATGGCGTCCTGGGACTTGGGCGAGGCGATCTCGGCGAGTGCCTGCTGCAGGTACTGGGCCGGAACTGTGGGGTTGAACCGCTGCAGGGCCGCGAGCAGCCGGGGCCGGATGAGCAGCTCGTCCCAGGTATCCCGCTCGCCCCTTCCGGGCGCGATGTCCTGCCCGCTTGCCGGCCGCCATAGGAGCGGCTCGGCCAGACGGTCTAGCGCCATGCCTTCCCAGTCGGCTTCGGAAAAGGCTACGGCGGGTGCTGCTGTCACGGTGGTTCCCCCTGATGGACCGGATGTCATGCTGAAATGTTTGTGCAAATCCTGCGATGTCGGAGAGGCTGGCTCAGATCAGCTCGTCCGACTTCATACTCCCGCGTCCTCCAGCACTTTCTCGGCATCCTTGACGCGCAGCTTGCCGGACATGAGCTGCGGGAGGAGGGTGTCGCGGGTGGCGGCGAGACTGGCATTCTCAGTCACCGCTGCGGATACAGAATCGAGCAAAGGTTCGATCTTAGATTCCGTTTCGGATATCGAACCTGAATCGAATCTCGGGAACGCCAAATGATCAAAGGTTTTCATGGTGATCGTGTCGAATACCGAACCATGAGCGATTTCCTTGGCTCGCTCCGTGGCTCTAATGATTGCGAAGAACAGCACTCCCGGCGGAACGACTCCGGGGACGAATCCGTAGCAGGACTGATTGAACGATGCTGGGGCGGCCAAGCGTGCTACCGCCCCCACCGTTCCCCGGGCCGTCAGGATGACGCTGCCCTTGGGTAGTGGTTTGGCTTTGGTACTAGTCACGGCTAGATCCGTGATCTTTTCCACGGTGTCAGTTACGACTCCAAATTCTGCTCCGGTGATGTCCCTAGCTGAGGCCCAGCGCTGTTCACCGTCCCAGAAGTCACTGCGGGATCGTGGCGGTGTTCCGCCTAATACCGGCTGCAGCACTTGGCTCATTGGCTGCGACTCGATCTGGGCAGTAGCCTGGTCGTAGATCAGCCCGGCAAGGGTATTGGCTGTGTCGGCGAGTTTGGTGTTGGCGGCAATCTTGTCGTCGAGGGCGCCCAGCACCTCCGCAATCGCGGCTTGTTCGTGCAGCGGAGGAAGGGAAGTCTCGAATGAACCGATGCGTGACGGACTGGTGTGACGGACGGTGCTCCCCGACGCCGTTCCTAAGCCTTGATCCACCGATGAGGGTGGGATCGGGTCCGGCGTTTTAAACACGAAATGCCCGTCTTTCGGGGGAAAATTGGCTTACCACAGTCAAAATTTCCGTACCGGAAGAGGACATCTCGTAGATGCAAGTTTCCCATAAGCCGTCCGCGGTGTCAGTTTCCTTCGACGAGCCGAATCTCGTGTCGGCGGCTGGGCTGCTGCCGGTGATGACGCTGGCCCGTGACGCCGGCCTGAACGAGCTGGTCGATGAGTGGCTGACGGTCCCGACGGACAAGGGTGCGAACGCCGGGCTGAAGGTTGCGTCCCTGGTCGCCGGGATGGTCGCCGGCGCGGACTCGATTGATGACATGGCCGTGCTGCGCCACGGCGGGATGAAACGGCTCTTCACCGCCTGTTACGCGCCCTCCACGCTGGGCTCGTTCCTGCGCGCCTTCACGTTCGGGCACGTCCGGCAGCTGGACGCGGTCGCGTCGCGTTTCCTGACCAGCCTGGCATCCCGGGCCCCGCTGCTCGGGCGTCCCGGCCCGGAGGACTTCGTGTTCGTGGATGTCGATGACACGATCATCGAGGTCCACGGCTACGCCAAGCAGGGCTCCGGTTACGGGTACTCCGGGGTCCGCGGGCTGAACACCCTGCTGGCCATAGTCTCCACGAAAGACACCGCCCCGGTAATCGCCGCCCAGCGGCTGCGTAAGGGCGCGGCGAACTCGGCCCGCGGAGCCAAACGGCTGATCACCGACGCCCTGTCCACCCTCAAGCGCGTCCACGCCGGCGGGCGGGTGCTCTGCCGTTTCGATTCGGCCTTCTACGGCCATGCCGCGGTTTCCGCGGCCCTCGCCGGCGGAGCGGCCGTCTCGGTGACCGTGCGCATGGACCCGGCCATCAAACGCGCCATCGCCGGGATCCCTGAAACGGCATGGAAAACCATCGAATACACCGACGCGGTCTTCGACGAGACCACCAACACCTGGGTCTCAAAGGCCGAAGTCGCCGAGACCGCCTTCACCGCGTTCAGCTCACGCAAAAAGGCCGAGCAGATCGCCGGCCGCCTGGTCGTGCGCCGCATCCCCGAACTCAACACGAAAGCCAGCGACGGGCAGGAAACCCTGTTCGAAACCCACCGGCACCACGCCTTCTTCACCACCGTCCGCGCCGACGTCCTGGACACCGTCGCGGCGGACAAGATCCACCGGAAACACGCCATCATCGAGCAGGTCAACGCCGATCTGAAGGACAGCGCCCTGGCACATATGCCCTCAAGCGTTTTTGCCGCGAACTCGGCCTGGCTCGTTGCCGCGGTCATGGCCTACAACCTCACCCGTACCGCCGGGATCCTCGCCGCCGGGCCCTTCCGCAAAGCCCGGACCGGCACGGTCCGCCGCAAACTCATCCACGTCCCTGCCCGCATCGCCACCAGCGCCCGGAAAATCCGGCTTCACCTGCCCGAAGCCTGGCCCTGGCAAACACCATGGCAGGACCTGTTCGACCAGCTCTACCCGCCGCCGCAAGCCGCCTGACCCCCGTCCGCCCCGCCACACGGCGCAACCAGGACCACCAGTGGAACACCGAAGGGCAGCGAGGCCCGGCACCCCATCATGCCCTCAACCCCGCAAACCCGCCGAAACCGGATCCCGATCACCCACCCAGGCGGATCGGTGGATCAAGGCTAAGATGTGGGCGCGGTAACTACTCGTGCGGAGAAAGTAGCTTAAGAAGAGAGAATCAACGCATTCTGGGGCCACGATTTCAACCAGACCGACTCGCTGATTGTGGAGATAGTCACCCTCAGGGACCAACGCGGGAAGGCCTAGCGTGTCCCCCTCTTTACTAAGGTCCGTCATGCTGATGATCAGGTCGCCGGTGGAGAGCTTGTATTCGGCCGGGTACTCTCCTGCGTATGTCTTGGTCCTCGTCGTCTGGAATCCGCCTCCAATGGCGAAATTCCCCGGAGTTACCAGCGTTGGCAACGACGGGTCATCGCTGAAATCTGCACCCGAAAAGGCAAAGCCGTGTTTGACCCTTATGTATCTAGACAAGGGACGTGAATGTGCGTTAGACATCGACCCGCCCCAACTGCTCGCGTACAACCTGAGCTAACCGCTCGGACTCCTCGAACTGCGCAAATAATTCCTTCGACAGTCGGGCGATCTTGTCCTCGATCGGCTCGCCGTCGTCTTCCACATCCGCCGCCCCGACATACCGGCCAGGGGTCAGGGCATAGTCGGCAGCCTTGACCTCCGCGAGGCTGGCCGAATAGCAGAAGCCGGCTTCGTCGTCGTACGTCAGCCCTGCCTCCACCGCCGACGCGGTACCGCGCCAGGCGTGGTAGGTGTTGGCGATCTTGGCGATGTCCTCATCGGAGAGCGCACGCTCCGCGCGGTCCACCATGTGGCCGAGGTTGCGAGCGTCGATGAAGAGCACCTGCCCGGTGCGGTCCACGGAGCCGTTCTTACCGGCGGTCTTATCCTTGGCGAAGAACCAGGTGCAGACCGGGATGCCGGTGCTCCGGAACAGCTGGGTGGGCAGGGCGACCATGCAGGAGACGAGGTCCGCCTCCACCAGCTGGGCGCGGATCTCGCCCTCGCCGCCGGAGTTGGAGGACATGGAGCCGTTGGCCATGACCACGCCGGCGCTGCCGCCGGGAGCCAGCTTGGAGATGATGTGCTGGATCCAGGCGTAGTTGGCGTTGCCGGCCGGGGGGACGCCGTACTTCCAGCGGGGGTCGGATTCGGAGCGGGCCCAGTCCTTGATGTTGAACGGCGGGTTGGCCATGATGAAGTCCGCGCCGTTCGCCCCGCTCAGCTCCGGGTGCTGGTCGCGGGCGAAGGTGTCGCCCCAACGGGAGGCGAGGTTGGCGTTGAGGCCGTGGATGGCGAGGTTCATCTTGGCCATCCGCCAGGTGCGCTCGTTGAGTTCCTGGCCGTAGACGGAGATGTCCGAGCCCTCCATGTTGTGGGCCGCGAGGAACTTCTCGGCCTGGACGAACATGCCGCCGGAGCCGCAGCAGGGGTCGTAGACGCGGCCTCGGTGGGGTTCCAGAACCTCCACCAGGACGCGGACTACGCCGGCGGGGGTGTAGAACTCGCCGCCGCGCTTGCCCTCTGCCTTGGCGAACTTCTCCAGGAAGTACTCGTAGACCTCGCCGAGCAGGTCGCGGGCCTTGCTGGCGCCCTGGCCGGTGAACCGTGCCGAGTTGAACAGGTCCAGCAGTTCGCCGAGGCGGCGCTGGTCCACGTTGTCGCGGTTGTAGATGCGGGGGAGCGTGGCGGCCAGGGACTTGTTGTCCGCCATGATGAGGTCCATGGCTTCATCGATGAGCTGGCCGATCTGCTTGGGTGCGGCGCCGTCCATCGCCGGCAGGCCCTTGGCGTTCTCGGCGAGGTAGCCCCAGCGGGCCCGCTCCGAGACCCAGAACACGCCGCGGCCGGTGTACTCGTCCACGTCGTCGATCAGCTGGGCGATCTGCTCTTCATTGAGCCCGTCGGCCTCCAGCTCGGCCTGGATCTGCTGGCGGCGTTCTTCGAACGCGTCCGAGACGTACTTCAGGAACACCAGGCCCAGGATCACGTCCTTGTACTGCGAGGCATCCATGGAACCGCGCAGCTTGTCCGCGGCCTTCCAGAGGGTGTCCTTGAGTTCCTTCATGGTGGACGGGGCGGCGTTGGCCGTGGCCTTCGTCTTCGTCTTCGGGGGCATTACTGAGTTCCTTCGGTCTGTGGTTCGGCGAGCTTAGTGCTGGGGTCTGTCAGGGTGAGGCTTCCGCCCGCTACGCCGTCCGTAATCAGGGTAGCCAGTTCCTCGAGGCGTTTGAGGCGTTCGCGGGTCATCTCCTGCCCGTGTTGCAGCCGGGCGAGCGTCGCGGCGAGCTGCGTGCGCTGGGCGTCCGAGACCCGGCGCAGCCGCCACTGGCGCCAGGCCTTGTCCGCCGCGGGGAGCGCGTTGATGTCCGCGGCGACGACGTCGGACAGCAGCCCGCCGGGGTCACCGGCGTCGATCCGCAGCACACGGGCCGGGAAGACGACGGCGGAACCGCCGTCGCGGTCCACCTGCGCCGCGGGGCGGGGGCTGGTACAGAAGACGACGTCGCCCGGTTCGGTGAGCCGACCTGAAGGGTTGTTCGCGGCAAACTCGAGGAGACCGAGATAGCGCGGCGCGGCGTACGGGTCCAGGAGATCCTCGACGCCAAGGAGCCTGGTGCCCTCCGGCTCGGTCACGGCAGCCTCCGACACCCGGTTGCCTTGGATGTACCGCAGGTTGCCTGCGCGGATGAGCTCCTCTACCTTGACGGCGCCAGCGGGCGCTGGGAATGCCACCGTTTGCACCGCCAGCCCGGCTCCGGCGGGCCCGGCCTCCCCGGTAACTAGCAACTCATCGACCCTGAGAGCCGTTTCCGCACCGGCCCTGGCGCGCGACGTTGTCGGGGCGGCTGCCGCCACGAGAGATCCCTTGCCGGCCAGCAGAACGCGGGTGGGAACAAGCCGTGCGAAGCGGAAGGAATGCGCGCGGAGGGTCCAACGGTTGCCCATCGAGGCGACGACGTCGCTGACCAGGTCCTGGCTGACGCTCCGCGTCAGCTGCCAGGTGCTCAGATCCGCCACCATGGTCCAGCGGTCCACGATGGGGACCTCGGCGAAGGACGGTCCGAGGATCCAGAGGGCCTGCAGCTCGCGGGGTTTCGCCTTGATCAGGCCCTGCGGCAGAACGACGACGGCACGGACCCGGCCCGAGCGCAGCAAATCAGCCCGCAGGGCACCAGGTGTTCCGGACAACGGATCGGACAGCAGCCGGGCGGGCGCGATGATCACCGCGCGCTGGGCGTCGTCCATTTGGAGCACCACGTTTTCGATGCCCGACAGGATGTCCTCGGCTGTTGCCTCGGGGTTTCCGGGGGAGGGGTATTGCGCCACGTGAACGGCGGGACCTGAGACGGCGAGGCCGTCCGCGCGGTTGGTGCTGATGGACCCCGCGTCCACGCCGTGCACGGCGAGCCGCCGCCGCAGCAAGCGGGCGGGCGCGCCGTCGTCGTCCGTGATCAGGACGGACACTGCGGAAGCATCGGTAAATTGTTCGAGGATGGCGACCAGGAGATCCCCGCCGCCGGGTGTCGGATCGACAAAGACCGGACGGCCATCCAAAGTTGCGGCCAGCGCCCTGGCGGCAGCGGCAACCAACGACAGCGCCGGAGCTGCCAGGGCGGTGTCCGTGTGCTCACGCAGGCCGGTCCGGAAACGGTCGGCCAGGAGCAGCTCGAAACCTGCGGCAGGGCTGTACGCGCTGTCAGCCAGCCGGTCCGCATGGCTGGCCAGCGCCGGCAACTCGTCGCCGAGGGCCTCCAGCTCCGAGTAGAGCAATCGGTCATCCGGGTCGTATTCATCGGCAAGGTCCAGCAGCTGGTCGAAGCCGAGGCCGGCCAGTTGCCGGCCAGTCAGTACTTTCAACGTCAGGAGCGACGTCAAGGCGTTGAAGGCCTGCCGCTGGTTCTGTGCTGCGGGGGCGGCAAAGGCGGCGGCGTCATCCCGGGCCTCTCTGTTGTTGCCGCGTCCGGTCACGTCGAGCCAGGCGCCAACTTGGTCGGCGTCGAAGAGTTCGCGGCCGCCCTCCAGGGCTGCCGGCGCCGGAAATGGGTGCGCCGACCCGGCGCTGCGCTTGCGCCACATGGAGACGACGGGCCGCTGCACCCGGGCCAGGCTGGCTACGTCGGACATGGTCAGGCGCAGTGCTGCGTTTGTTGCTTCCATCGTTCCCCCAATTGCGCCGGTACAGAGTTCAGCCTAGCCGCTGCATCGGGTCCGGCTCGTGATGTGCTGATAACGGGGGTTATCACCGTTCGTACACGTTGAAGAGCGACTTGGCGCCTAGCTTCGGTTCTGCAGCTACGGCGGAAACCCGCGGAGCTGCGGCGGCGGCGGGGAACCACGCATTGGGGGACCGGTATCCCGTCGCCGCTCAGCCCATCCACTCGTAGAGGACGAAACATGTTGAACACCGATACCAGCGCTGCCGGCGTCGAGGCACCCGCGGCAGAACGGCCTCCGCGCCGGGGAGGAAAGCGAGTCCTGCTGGCGGTAGCCGCCGTCGCGCTGCTGGCTGGAGCTACCGTTTTTGGTTCGAGCCTGCCCGACCCGAAGGCCAGCGAGGCGTATGCGGCGTTGGCGGGGGAGAAGGCGTCCGTGGAGTCCCAGCGCGACTCGGCGAAGTCCGATTATTCCGGGCTAAAGACGAAGTACAGCGCCTTGGAGAACGGCATGGCGGCGCGTGAGTCCAAGGTGGCCGCCCGCGAATCCGCCGTCAGCGCGGCCGAGGCGGCCACCAAGACGGCCGAAGCCGCGGTCAAGAAGCGCGAGGAGGCCATGACCGGCGCCGAGAAGACCAAGGCAGCACACACGATCAGTGACGGCACTTGGACGGTTGGCAAGGACATCGAACCCGGCACCTACCGGGCGGCAGCCGACGTCGGCTCCTCCTGCTACTGGGGCATCTACGCCACCGGCAGCAACGGCAGCAACATCATCGAGAATGACCTTCCCGGCGGCGGCAGGCCCGCTGTGGCGCTGTCCGGCGGACAGGACTTCAAGTCCAGTCGGTGCGGCAAATGGGAAAAGCAGTAACAAGCGCACGGCAACATTCACTCACCCAAGAAAGGCATCAACTCATGAGCCAGCAGTACCCTCAGGCGCCCGAAGCCAAGACTGTCTCCGTCCAGCCACGTCCGTTCTTCAAGAAGAAGCGGTTCCTCATCCCTGCCGGTGTCCTGGCCCTGTGCATCGCCCTGGGGTCGTGCTCCGGCGGCTCCAAACAAGCGAGCGACGCCGCTCCCGCCAGCCCGCCGTCGGCCGCCGCGGTCGCTCCTCCTGCAACATCGGCAGCGGCAGTGCCGGCCGCCGCGCCGGCCGCACCGCCCGCGGCTCCGGCTGCCCCCGCCGTCGGCGTTCCCTTTAGCGTCAAGATGGGCAACGGCAACGTCGCGAAAATCACGATCGTCTCTGCCGTGCGAACGGACGCTGTCACCACTACGGCCTTCGCCACTGCGCCAAAGGCCGGAAGCTACCTGCTCCTGGACGTGCTGTGGGAAACGGAGACGGGTAAGACCAGCTCCAACCCGTTCTACTTCTCGGCCAAGGACGCAAACGGGCGCAAGGCCGACCTGAATCTCTTTGCGGACAACCAGCTGGGCTCCGGCGACGTGCTGCCGGGGGACAAGAGTCGCGGGTTCATCGCTTTCGACATCGCCCCCGGTGCTTCGACCGTAATGATCTCCACCCCGTTGATGCAGGAAGGCGCCCGGATCCAGATTCCCTAAGTAGCGGCAGCGGGTTGGCGTGTTCACGCCGCAGCGCTCTCCGTCAGCTTTTACAGTTCAACTGTTCACTTTTTGCATTGTTCCATTGGGGGATTCCTTGAGCATCAACGACAAACAAGCTTTGCAGTACGGGCAGATGCCCGCCGACCGGGGCGTTATGGCGACGGCGGGCATCGGCGCTGCACCCGGCGTCCAGATCTACCAGTTCCGCGGTGGCGCTGCCTCATGGTTTGGCACCCAGATCCTGGGCGTCCTGATCACCGTCTGCACTCTGGGCATCTGCTACCCGTTCGCCGTCGTCCTAGTTGAACGGTGGCGCGCTAAGAACACTTACCTCCACGGCCGGCAGCTTCTGTTCGTGGGGACGGGATGGGCATCTTCGGCCTCTGGATCAAATGGCTGCTGTTGTGCATCATCACCGTCGGCATCTACACCTTCTGGGTCTACCCTCGACTGATGCAGTGGAAGGTCGAAAAGACCGTCTACGCATAAGCAATCTGCCCCGGACCGCTGCTCTTGGGCGCTTAGGTTTCCCGGGCCGGGGTTGCCGCCCCTTCGCCAGCCTCAGCGTGGTGGTGCCTCCGATGTTCGTGACCGACTAAGTGGACCGTGCCTCCGGCAACGTTCCCCAGTACGTTAGCAAGGCCGTCACGGTCAACTTCCCTGCCCTGACCGCTCGAGTCGTAGACGTAAAGCGTGGTGGGACCGACGACGGTCAGAATCTCGAAGTAAATGCCGGCCGCCGTGATTGAAAGATCGAGGTCGACGTCGTTGGTTCCGCCAAAGTCTGTCATGACGATCTCCGCGACTTGCAGGCCGCTGTTCCCATCGACGAAGTAAATCGAAGGTGCATCGGACCAGAAGCGGAGGATATGCGTGTCCGGACTGCTGCTGAGGTCTTTGTAGTGCTGCCCTCTATCGACCCACGGTATCCCGCACCAGTTAGCGGGGTATTGGTGCGGGCCTGGGAAATCGTGCCACCTTCCGTCGTCGAGAAGCGTGTTCCCGACCTGGCCGTTGTGTATCGCATCGACTGAACGGAACCAGAAGGTAAGGGTGGTGTCGTTGTAAAACTGTTGGATCCATGCGATGGCCATGGCTGCTGCCTCCTCAGAGCGTTTCGCGAACATGACTTGTCGCGGCGCCCAGCCCGCCGTCAATGGCTTCTACCCGTATGACCAAATGGCCTGATCCGGACGACAGTCGGATATTCATATCCGTCCGTGAATGGCATTTTCCGCGCCCGGTCCGTCGGCGTCAATGGTCCGAAGACCCCGGGAGGAAAGGCCCGATCGCCGGACTCGCCCAGAGACCTGTGAGCAAAATCTGCCGTTCATGGGACGGTGAGCGATCGGCAGCTGACCGCCAACGTGGATCGAGCGCGCACGCCAGCTCCACAGACGCCGCGGAGGCCTGGAACTTTTCAACCCGGGCGGCGAGGCGGTGCCACACCACAGCGTCCACGAAGAACGGCCGACCCAGTCGGGCTCCTCATCATCGGCAATTGCGTTAACGAGAAGCCGCGCGGCGTGTCCGGCCAGTGGCCGGCTGGCGGCCACCGGGGCCGGCGAAATGGACCTGGCCAACGCGATCTTCGAGGTGGGCACGAAGGTTTGTACCCCTGAGCTGCCAGGTTGTGACCCCACATCACCTGGTCAGGCGAGCCAGCGCCGCCAGCGTGAGGGCTCCGGTTCCGGCATCGGTTCCGGCTCTGGCTCCTCGCCCAGGGCCAGCGCGGCCTCGACGATGTCGTCCGCGGTGAGCGTCATGACGGCCTCACGGTCGAGTGCGTCGAGACTTTGTTCCTCGTCGAGCGACAGCCGCAGCGCCTGGCGGTTGAGCGCCTGCTCAAACAACGTGCGGGCGAACCGTGCGTTGCCGGAGTCCTCACCCGCGTGGAGCCCGGCCAGGATGCGGCGCAGCATTTGGTTGGCACCTGGCTCCAGCGTGTACTCGTGCTGGGCCAGCATCTGGTGGAAGATCGTCTGGAGTGCGTCGACGGAGTAGTCCGGGAACGTGATCTCGCGGGCGAACCGGGAGCGCAGTCCGGGGTTCGAGAGCAAGAAGGACTCCATCAGCCGCGGGTACCCGGCCACGATCACGACCAGGCGGTGCCGGTGGTCCTCCATCCGCTTGAGCAGGACCTCGATCGCCTCGGGGCCGAAGTCCATCCGGCCGTCCTCCGGGGCCAGCGCGTAGGCCTCGTCGATGAACAGGACGCCGTCCAGCGCACGCCTGATCACCCGGTCCGTCTTGATGGCGGTCGCGCCAACGTATTGCCCCACCAGGCCCGAACGGTCGACCTCGACCAGGTGGCCTTTTTGCAGCAGTCCGACGGCGCGGTACATCTCGGCCAGGAGCCGCGCCACGGTGGTCTTGCCCGTGCCCGGGTTTCCGAGGAACACCAGGTGCTGTGATGTGGCCACCTCCGGCAGACCGTGCGCCTTACGGCGGGCCTGGACCTGGAGCAGTGCGACGAGGCCCCGTACCTGTTCCTTCACAGTCTCCAGTCCGACCAGCGCGTCGAGCTCGGCCTGCACCTCGGACAGCGGCCGGCCCGGCCCGGGCCTGGCACCGATGAGATCGCCGACCAGGTCGTCGACGCGCTCCGAACCGGGCAGCTTGAGCTGATCGGTCAGATGTCCGATGAGTTCGCGCAGGTCGTCGAGCGGATTGCGGCTGGCAGCCATGCATCCACTGTAGTACTCGATTCCCGCCAACACTTCGGGGGCTGTCGCCCCACCACACTTCATATCCTCTAGTCGGCAACCGAGGCCTCTGGTTTTTCGTTCTCCCTAGGAAGCGAGGCAATGTCGAACAGGGCGCGGCGCAGCTCGCGGTAGCGCTCGGCGCCCAGGGCTTCGGACCAGCGTGCTTCGGTGTCCGCGATGATCTGCAAGGACAACCCGACGGCGGCGCTCCCGGTGGGCGTCAGTGTCACAACCTTGGCACGTTTGTCCGCCGGGTCGGCGGCGAGGCTTACGTAGCCCTCGCGTTGAAGGTAATTCATGAATTGGCCAATGCCGGCTTTGGTGATGGCGGCGCGCTCGGCCAACTCGGTGAGGCGCAGTCCTTCGGGGGGGATCAACGACATCACGCGATAGTGGGAAGGCCTAAGGCCCGGGAGCGACCTGGGCTTGATGGCCGACCTCAAACTGCCGAAGGCGCCGGCCAGGAGGTCGGCAATGTGCGGCATGGGTTCAGTTGCCGCACCCTCATTGACTTCGATCATAAAGTGACTTTACCATTGCTTTAGTAAAGCTGGTTTACCGCTTGTGGTTGGCCGGCGGTACTTCCAACCTTCGAAGGGGCGCGCCATGATGGCTGCCATGCTCGAAAACCTGAACATCTTGGGTACCGCGTCGGTGCCTGCCGGTGAGCTGGCGGCCATCGCAGCCGCCGCACTGCAGGATCCGTTGGCGGAGTTGCAGTCAGCCAGCGCCACGGCGATCAACTCTCCGATGTTCAACATGACCACCGGCGGCCTCTGGCGCGTCGAAGGCACCGCTCGGACCCGAGACGGCGCCGGTGGCCCGGCGCGGGTCGCAGGATTCAGCAGTGTCGTGAAGCTGGTGCAGTCCCCGCTGTTGTGGAGCGGCATCGGGCAGGTTCCGCCGAGCTTCCGGGACGAACTGGTGCGGCGGTATCCGTGGCGCACCGAAGCAGAGGTCTATGCCTCTGAACTGGCGGAGGCTATGCCCGCAGGCGGCCGACTTCCCAACATCTACCTCATTGACGAACTGGATGAGCAGCGCACCGCAATCTGGATGGAGGACATCCCCGAGTGGCCCGAAGCTGAGTGGACCGACGACCGGTTCCGGGACGCCGCGACGCTGCTCGGCAGACTTGCCGGAAGCAGCGCGGTTCGGGACCTGGGCCCCGGTATCTCCGAGGCAAGGGACGCGGAACGGCTGAGGTTCTATCTGAACAGTGTTGGCGCCTTGGTCTTCATACCGGGCATCCGCGGCCAGGACCTGTGGAAGGTTCCGGCTGTGGACGAGGCCGCGGATCCGCACCTGATCGCCGGACTTCGCGCCCTCACCGACCGGGCCCCTGAACTGCTCGAAGAGATCCTTTCCCTTCCGGCGTTCCCGGCGCACGGCGACGCGAGCCCGCAGAACCTCCTGATCGAAGGCAACGGAGGTGGCCCGGGCGGATCGACCAGCTTCGTGGTCATTGACTGGGGGCTCTATGGAGGTGTCTGCGCCGGGTTCGATCTGGGCCAGCTGCTGGCCGGCTGGGTCTACCTGGGCGCCATGGCAGGCAACGAACTCTACCGGCTGGAACCCCTGTGCCTCCAGGCCTACTGCGAAGGCCTGGCCGATGGCCGTCCGGACATCGCGGAGTCAATCGTGCGTCGGGGCCACGCGGCCTCCATGGCCATCTTCGCCGGGCTGCAGGCGATTCCCAGCCAGCGCCTGGCGGAACCTGACTCGGAGGATCTGCGCGCCCTCGTGGCCGGACGCATGGAGATGGCCCGCTTCGTGCTGGACCTGCTTGCCTCCACCGACTGACGTCCCAGCCGGCGCTCCGGCGCCCGCCACAACATTGTGAGCGGCCCGTCCCTGTGGCCGCTGTCAGGGCCCGGCCCGTAACTCGCACGACTCGGCTCGCAATGAAACGAAGACCCACATGAAACGCATCGCCCTGCTCCGCCTGGCCCCGCACCTCAAATGCAGCATCGGCCTCGTCATCCAGCCGCAGGATCCAATCCAGCCGCAGCATCTCACCCTGACCGCCGCCCACCTTCACAGCGGCCGCAGTTCACTGCGCGGAACTTCTGCGGGTTGCAGGATAGCCGCGACATCCCTCGACCAAGGAACGTGACCACCATGTCCATTTCAAACCAGGAGACGAGTGCGACGGGTTCCCCCCGGCGTTTGCGCGTCGAAAGCGAGCTCAGCTCGCGCATCGTGACAGCGGGGAGTGTCCTCGACACCAGGAGCGGAGGAGCACTTGGAGCATTCACATACGCATCTCCTTCTGCACCCATTTCCTTCGTCAACAAGGGGGGCCCTCTCCTTTCGACACCTTCGATAAAGCCGATTTTCTGGGGTGCCGAGTGGGGATCTGCTTCGCCACCGTTGGACGCCAACATGATCTTGAACGCCATCAATGTGATCATCAACGGTCCATACCTGAGTTCGCTGACCCAATACGGACTTACCGGAACGCCGACTGTCCAGGGCCCGATGTTCGTCCTCGACTCAGAACCCTCGCCAGCGGCCACCATGGCTCTCATCAACAAGGGGGTGATAGGGCTTCTCAACGGTTTGATCGACGACCATCACCTTTCCGAGCCCGACGCGAACTGGCAGCAACTGAACGTGGTCTTCCTGGCCTCCTCAGTCGCGCCTCCTCCGGCAGCCGGCGGGGTGGTTTCAGGGGCGCACAGTTCCTTTC
Source organism: Arthrobacter sp. JB02-1C (assembly GCF_057748045.1). NCBI lineage: Bacteria > Bacillati > Actinomycetota > Actinomycetes > Micrococcales > Micrococcaceae > Arthrobacter > Arthrobacter sp. JB02-1C. The sequence continues at coordinate 3,265,790 of NZ_CM173235.1, read as the reverse complement.
AGTGGCAGGATTACGACCTCCTCGACGTGGACGATGACCCGGTACGTTACGCCTGGGTGTGTACCCAGGCGTCCGGTGGCATATCGGCCCTGGACATGGCGACGTCTGTCTTCTCCCACGAACTCGTCGAGGCAATGACAGACCCGGACGTTAAATCGGGGTGGCGCCAAAACCCGGACCCCGGCGGCGGCGGAGGAGAAATTGGCGACGTGTGTTCTCAGGTCGGCCGACTCGACGGGACCGCAGTCTCGGCGTACTGGTCCAACGCCGCCGGTGCCTGCGTCATTCCGACGCGCGTCCACCGCTCACGCGTCTCCGAACCTGAAATCCGGGACAGCGTCACCGGCGGCGCGGAAGGGGTCCTCACCAAGGACGAATTCTGCGGGGTTGCACCCAGGTGGGTGGCCAGCTACCCATACAGGATTGAGAAGCATCATCTGGCACAGACTGTCCACGGCACATCGTCGGGGTACGCCGACCCGGCTGGCTCCTGGAGAATCCAAGGCATCCCGGTGCTGAATGGGTCCGGGGCAGTGAAACCCACGGTGACAACCAGCTACCCTGCCGTCTCCGGTATCCCCGACGGTTCACGCACTGTCACGCTGAAGTACACGGCAGGACCGGACACTCTGACCATCGCGAACGATCCGGATGACGGGAACTTCGACGTCACTGTCACCTATTCGAATGTCGAGAAGTCGGACGGGTTCAACCCGGCAATCACCGCAACATCTCGCACAATTGCGGTGGGTTTCGAAGGCCAGACGACCTTGCTTCCAGCGGAGTACTACACCGCCCGGGATTCCTGCTCGAAGGGGTGGTCAGATCTCACCCAGAAGGGGCTGCAGCAAGTGATAGACCTCCTGCCCCTACTGCACCGCGGGGATCCGCCGCCCATGAACGAGAAGATGGCGGCTATCTTCGAACATCGGTACACAGGTCTGGCGGAGACGATTGCCCAGTACGGGAAGCAGATCGGACAATCCGGCCAACCGTAACGCAACGCCCGGTGTCGTGAACTTGCTGCGGCCGACCCAATATAACGCAGGCTCCGGCCACCAGGCCCTGCAGCACGTCCTCGAAGTCGGCTTGCGGGATTTGGGCGAAGAAATGTTGAGAATACGCGCTCCCCGAGATGTTCTGGCCGCGGTAAACGGCGGATGAACAAAGCCGCAGTATCACCGCAAGAGGGCTGAAACCTATGGACCGGTATGCCTACCGTGGTTGTGGGCGTTCGCAGTTGGAACACGCGGTGAGGCAGCCGCGGCCCGATCCGATGAACTATCCAATGAGCAATCAAGACGAGAAATTCCGGAGGTCTCCATGCCTATTCTGACCAGCCTTGCAGCAAGCAAGATTCTTATCACCTCGGTGACCGCGGGTGCCGTCGCCTTCGGCGGCGGTGCAGTGGCAGCGTTCAGCAACATCACCACGGTCGACACCAGCACCCCGCCTGCCGTTGCGGCCCCGGCCCCTTCCGAATCACCGTCGGCAGCGCCGACCACGGCTGCACCTGCTCCCGCCGCCCCGGCGCCGGCGGTGCCGGCCGAATCAGCCCCGGCGCCTGCCGCTCCGGAGCCCCTGACAGCGGAGGATGAGAAGGCCGACGACGGCGACGAGGCAGCGGAGGAGGCCAAGCCGGCCCCCGCAGCACCGGCCCCCGCCCCGGCGGCAACGCCTGCGCCCAGCCAGCCCGCCGCGGCTGCCGCATTCGCGGACAAGGAGGCTTCCGAAGACGCCAAGGTTGAGAGTGAAAGCCATGCCGCACGGGCCTCAGACGACGAAGGCCACCACGAGGGCCGACACGAGGGTCGCGGCGAGCGCCACGACAATGGCCACGACGAGGGCCACGACAAGGGCCACCACGAGGGCCGCGGCGAAGGATCGGATCGGTCCGACCGCTAACAGCTGACACTAGGGGGAGGGCCTTGGGGGCCCTCCCTTTTGTGTACCCGGCCCCGGGAAGGGACGCCCGTTCCGGCACCTCACTTCGACACCGCTGACTCCCTTGGGGCGGTAACGCTGGCCCTGCCGGCTTCAGGCGCCTTTCCCGGGAGTGTAGTAGTTGTGCACGTCGAAGAAGGTCATCTCGGGAGGCCCCGCGAAACCGGCCTTCACGCTCAGGGGCATGATCTTTTCCTTAGCAAAGGCATCGAACTGCTCGCGGCTCTCCCAGACATCAGTGACTTGCAGACCCTTGTCCGTCATTGTGGCCCAATGGGAAATGGACCCGGTAGGCCCGGGCCCGCCCGGAGTGAGCCCCATCAGCCTGTTGACCTCGTCGTACTGCTCGAGATTCGTTCCGTTGAACTCTAAGATGACTGCCACGGCCATGACATGCTCCCTGCGGTCGGGCAGGCTCGCGAAGCGCGGCCTGCGGATGGATGGATACGCCCCGGTCTACGCTTGGCTCCCCAGATCCGTCAACAGGTCGGACATACGCAGCACCCCTTAATCTTCTGCCGCATTGGACCCCGGGCTGAGGAACGATCGGCGACCGCCCGTCGCCGTCGTGCATCCACCTCAATGCCCCGGGGACGAAGCCACTGGCCGCTCCTGCTGATCGCTGGTAGGGATGGAGTTATGACGCAGTCACCCACAGCAGCTGCCGCGTTGTCGCCTTTTGATGTGGTGATCTTCGATCTGGATGGTGTGGTCACGGACACCGCCGCGGTGCATGAGGCCGCCTGGAGGGACCTCTTCACCGAGGTGTTGAAAGACAGCCGGGTCCCGCCGACGGCGCGAAGCGAGCCCTTCAGCAGCAGTGACTACCGAACGTACGTGGACGGAAGGCCCCGGGAAGACGGTGTGCGGGCTTTCCTCGGTTCCCGTGGCATTGAGCTGCCGGTCGGGGACACGGACCCGAGCAGCAAATGGTCGATCCGCGGCCTGGCTAAGCGGAAGGACCGGCTTTTCAAGGAGCGGCTGGGACGTGAGGGTGTGGCGGCCTTCCCGGGAACGGTCGCGCTGTTGGAACGGCTGCGCTCGGGTCGGGTTCCGGTGGCCCTGGCAACGTCAAGCCGTAACGCGTCCGCTGTGCTGTCGGCCGCCGGTCTGTCCCATGCTTTTGACCTGGTCATGGATGGTGCGATTGCCCGGGAGCTGGGGCTCCCAGGCAAGCCGGATCCTGCGCTATTCCTTGAAGTTGTGCACCGCTTGGGGATCCCGCCTGCTCGCGCCGTGGTGATCGAAGACGCCGTCCCGGGCGTCGAAGCGGCACGCCGGGGCGGATTCGGGCTCGTCGTCGGCATCGACAGGACAGGCGCCCGGAGGGCGGAGTTGGAGGCGGCCGGCGCCGACGTCGTGCTGAACGACGTCAGCGAGCTGGATCTGGGACGTGTCCTCACCGACCCGTGGCGCCTTGTTTACGAGGGCTACGATCCGGCCCACGAAGGGCACCGGGAGGCCCTGACGACGTTGGGCAACGGGTACCTTGCCGTCCGGGGGGCAGCCCCGGAGGGCAGAATGAGCGAGGTCCGGTATCCGGGCACGTACCTCGCCGGTGTCTACAACAGGCTGGTCAGCAAGGTCCAGGACCAGACGGTCGAAGACGAGCACATGGTCAACGCCCCCAACTGGCTGGTGCTGGACATCCGACTGGACGGGGTGGACTGGTGGTCGAGGGGCGGGCTGCGGATCCGCCGTGAGCGGCGCGTGCTTGACCTTCGCCGGGCCACGCTGCACCGGGAAGTCGTGCTGGAGACCGACGACGGGCGGCGGCTGGAGGTGGTTCAGCGCCGGTTCGTATCGATGGCCCAGCCGCATCTGATGGCCTTGGAGACGACCCTCACCGCCAAGGGGTGGAGCGCTCCGGTCAGGGTCCACAGCGGCGTGGACACCGGGGTGACGAACGAAAATGTGCCGGAGGATGCGCTGCTGTCCCACCACCATCTGGCCTTCCTGGAGGCATCCGGGCCGTCAGAGCCGGTCCCGGCGGTAGAAGTCGAGACGATCCAGAGCCACATCAGGATTGCGACCGCGCTCCAGACCCGGGTATCCGGGTTCGAAGGAAGCGGCGCGCCCGGTGAGGAAGCGGGAATGCATTACCGCGCCTTCGATGTCCCGCTCAATGACGCCGTGCCGCTGGTGGTGACGAAGATGGTTGCCATCGTCACCTCCCGCGACCGGGCGGTCTCTTCACCGGTGGCAGGTGCGCGATCGGCGGTAGTCCAGGCAGGCGAGCGGGGCTTTGACGCCATGCTCGCTGGGCACGAGAACGCCTGGGCAAGGCTCCTGCACTTGTTCGTCGTCACGATCGAGGGGAGCCCGCAGGTCCAGCTGATCCTGAATCTGCACGTCTTCCACGTGCTGCAGACCCTCAGCCCGCACACCGCCGAGCTGGATACCGGGGTGCCGGCCCGCGGGTTGCACGGAGAGGGCTACCGCGGCCATATCTTCTGGGATGAACTCTTCGTCCTGCCCCTTCTTACCACCCGGATGCCGTTCGTTGCGCGTTCTGTGATTGACTACCGCTGGCGCAGGCTCCCGGCGGCCCGGGAAGCGGCTGCCGCGGCCGGGCTCCGGGGAGCACTGTTCCCGTGGCAGAGCGGCAGCGACGGCAGGGAAGAGACACCCCGTTGGCTTTTCAACCGGAGGTCCGGCCGCTGGGTGGCCGACTACTCGCATCTGCAGAGGCATGCCGGCCTGGCCGTGGCCTTCAACGCATGGCAGTATTTCCTCGCCACCCAGGACCGGGGCTGGCTCCTGCATCACGGCGCCGAACTCGTAGTGGAAGTGGCGCGGCTGGTCGTCTCCATGGCCGAACACGACGAAGAAACGGACCGCTTCCATCTGCGCGGAGTCATGGGCCCGGACGAATACCACACCGGCTACCCGGACAATCCCGGCGGTGGCTTGAATGACAACGCCTACACGAACGTCATGGCTGCGTGGGTCTGCCAGCAGGCCCACGAGATCATGGCGGTGCTCCACGGCCACGACCTGGAGGATCTCCGCGGACGCCTGACCATAACCCCAGCCGAAATGGAAGCGTGGCTGCACGTAAGCAAACGGATGTTTGTACCGTTTTTCGGCGAAGGCATCATCAGCCAGTTCGACGGCTACGACCAGCTGCAGGAACTTGATTGGGAGCACTACCGGAACAAATACAAGAACATTGAACGCCTCGACCTGATTCTGGAAGCCGAAGGAGACAGCACCAACCGGTACCGTCTGGCCAAGCAGGCCGACGTGTTGATGCTGCTGTATGTCCTGGGTGAGAAGGAGCTGATTCTCTTCCTGGGCCGCTTGGGTTACCCGGTAAACGCGGACCGGCTGGCGGCGACGGTGGAGTACTACCTGGCCCGCACGGCGCACGGCTCCACCCTGAGCCGCGTGGCCCACGCCTCGGTGCTGGCCGCGACGGATCCTGACCGGGCCTGGAACACGTTCCGGGAAGCGCTCACCGCCGACCTGGACGACACCCAGGGGGGCACCACCCACACCGGTATCCACCTTGGCGCCATGGCAGGAACGATCGATGTGGTCCAGCGCAGCTTCGCCGGCCTGCGGATCACCAAGGATTCCCTCCTGTTTGCCCCGAAGATGCCCGCCGGGATAAGTACGGTGTCCTTCCGGGTCCGCTACCGGGACCAGTTGCTCGACGTCAGCCTGGATCACGCCACGCTGACGCTTTCCGCGGCGCCGGGAGACGCATCCGCCGTCTGCGTGCGGGTCGGTTCCGAGCAGGTCCACCTGGACGCAGGGGAGACGCGAAAGTTTGCGCTGCAGGCAGATGGCACGGAGGCAACGGCGACGTGAGGAGGGGTGAGGCAGAATTAGTGGTGTGAACGGGACCGACGCAACCCTGTCGCTCCTGCCGACTGCGGGGGGCGGCAGCTGATGGGCTTTGCCCGGCGGTATCCATTGGTCGCTGCCACGGTCCTCTGCGGTCTGGTAGTTGCCGGTCTGCTCTTGGCACGTGAACCGGTGGCTGCACAGTGGACTGCCAGCGTCTATGCGCTCCTCATCACCGTCCTGCTCTCCGCAGACATGGTCCGGGCGCTCATCCGCGGTCATCTGGGAATTGATTTACTGGCGGTGGCTGCGGTGGCCAGCACCGTTGCCGTGGGCGAATACATCGCCTCCCTGATTGTTGTGCTCATGCTTTCCGGCGGCCGCGCTCTGGAGGATTTTGCGCAAGGACGGGCGCGCCGGGAGCTGAGTGCCCTGCTCGAGCGCGCGCCGCAGATCGCCCACCGGGAAAGAACGGGCCTCCCTGCCGAAGACATCAGCGTCGAAATGGTACGCCCCGGCGACATTCTCCTGGTCAGGCCCGCAGAGGTGGTGCCGGTGGACGGGCTGCTGGTCTCCGGGGCGGGGTCCTTCGACGAGGCCGCCCTGACCGGGGAGAGCCTGCCGGTGGAAAAGAGGTCCGGAGACCAGGTGATGAGTGGTTCGGTCAACGGGCCATCCGCCGTACGGGTGGAAGCGACTGCGGCGGTGGCTGATTCGCAGTACAGCCGGATCGTTGCGCTCGTGCAGGAAGCCGCGGCCAGCCGCGCCCCGGTGGTCCGGCTGGCGGACCGTTATGCAGTTCCGTTTACCCTTTTCGCTTTTGTCCTCGCCGGGGCAGCCTGGCTGGTTAGTGGCGACCCGAGACGGGTTGCCGAAGTCCTGGTGGTGGCGACCCCCTGCCCGCTGCTCATCGCTGCGCCGGTGGCATTCGTTGCCGGCATGGGCAGGGCCTCCAAGGCCGGGATTATCGTCAAGAACGGCGGCACGCTCGAAAAGCTGAGCAGGGTCCGGTCGGCGGCGTTCGACAAGACCGGCACATTGACCGGCGGACGTCCGGTCCTGGTCGAGGTCCGCGCCTCCAGCCGCGGCCGGCGCCTGACTGCGGATGAGCTGCTGCAGCTGGCGGCCTCTGCAGAGCAATACTCTTCCCATGTCCTGGCGGGTTCGGTAATGGAAGCTGCCGGAAGCCGCGGACTGCCGCTGCTGGCCGCCAAGGACGCGACCGAATATGCCACCCACGGGGTGTTGGCGGACTTCGGCACATTCACCGTCGTGGTTGGCAAATGCGGCTTCGTCGCTGAGAACGCCGCTGGGGTTGAGAAGGGGCAGCTGACCAGTGGGCAGATGGCCGTCTACATCGGCGTCGACGGCGTCTTCGCCGGCATGCTGGTCATGAGCGACGCCGTACGACCGAACGCGGCGCAGACGTTGGAAGAGCTGCGCCGGCTGGGAGTCCGGGAAACCCTCATGCTGACAGGCGATGCCCAGGAGACGGCCGAACACATCGCCGCCGAACTAGGTATCACCCGGATCCAGGCCGAGTGCCTGCCCGCAGACAAGGTGAAGGCGGTGGAGTCACTGCCGTCCCGGCCCGCCATGATGATCGGCGACGGCGTCAACGATGCGCCGGTGCTGGCGGCCGCGGATGTAGGGGTGGCGATGGGAGCCAAAGGCTCCACCGCAGCCAGCGAGTCCGCTGACGTGGTGATCATGCTCGATGATCTGTCCAGGGTGGCCCGGGCAGTTGAGATCGGACAGCGCAGCGTGAAAGTCGCCCTGCAGAGCATCTGGATTGGCATCATGTTGAGCACCGGGCTGATGATTGTTGCCGCCTTCGGCTATGTTCCGGCGGTCGCGGGCGCGCTCTCCCAGGAACTGGTGGACCTGGCCACGATTCTCAACGCCCTGAGGGCGCTGAGACCCGGGCAGCGGACCGGCCCTGTCAGCCAGCTGGCGCCGGGACGGGCGGTGCCGGCGGACGAGGTGCATCGGTGACCGTCGTTCTCGGGCTGAGCACCGCCGAAGCCCGCCAACTGCTGGCACGGGACGGACCGAATGCGTTGCCGCATGTCCACCCGGTACCCCGCTGGCGGCGGTTCGCGGCCGAGTTCACCCATTTCTTCGCACTGATGCTGTGGGTCGCAGCGGCCCTGGCATTCATCGCCGGCATGCCCCAGCTTGGTGTAGCGGTCCTGATCGTTGTCCTGGTCAACGGCGTATTCTCCCATGTGCAGGAAGAACGGGCCGAACGTGCCGCCGCCAGGCTCCAGGACCTGCTGCCCTCGCGCGTGATCGTCCGGCGGGACGGCAGGCTGAACCGGGTAGAAGCCGCCGAACTTGTCCGCGGCGACGTCGTGGTGCTCGCGGCCGGGGACAGGATTCCGGCTGATGTCCAGTTTATCCAGGCGGACAACTGCACGGTGGATGAGTCCATGCTCTCGGGCGAGAGCGAACCGGTGGAAAAAATCCGCGACGACAGTGGCTTCGGCGGCACATTCCTGGTCAACGGGGCGGCCGAAGCCGTGGTGGCCGCCACCGGGGCCGGGACAAGGTTGGCTGGCATCGCATCATTGACTACAACCGTCCGGCCGCCGCAAAGCCCCCTCAACAGTGAATTGCGCCGGATAGTACGAATAATCTCCACTATTGCACTGAGCCTGGGCGGAACGTTTTTTGCGGTGTCCCTGCTGGCCGGGACGTCCTGGCGCGATGCCTTCCTGTTCGCCATAGGTGTAGCCGTGGCCCTGATCCCAGAAGGCCTGCTGCCAACCGTGACCCTCTCGCTGGCGATGGGCGCTCAGCGCATGGCAGGGCGGAACGCCCTGGTGCGGCATCTTCAGGCGGTCGAAACCCTGGGCTCCACCACGTTCATCTGCACCGATAAAACAGGAACGCTTACTCAAAACCGCATGAGCGCCGTGGAAGTTTGGACACCCCAGGGCACCGTTTCCTTGAAGGGAGCCGGCTACGATCCCTCAGCCGTAGTTTCCGGTCCCGAGGCGGCGTTGAGCGGGGCCTTGCGGCTGGCACGTGCGGCCCGCGCAGCATCCCGCGGCCGCATTGTGCTGCGCGGCGGGCATTGGATCGCCGAGGGGGACCCGATGGAGGCAGCCCTGGACGCTTTGGTTTACCGGCTGGCCGGGCCGGGAGACCCGCCGCCTGCGGAGCCGGAGATTCGCTGGGGCTTCGACCCGGTGCGGCGGCGGGAATCGGTCATCGTCGGATCCGATTTGCTGCTCAAGGGCGCCCCTGAGAGCGTATTGCCGCTCTGCGATGCCGCCGCCGCACCCGCCGCGGCCCGGGCAGTGGAAGACATGGCGTCCCGGGGGCTGCGGGTCCTCGCGGTGGCCGAGCGACGGCTCACTGGCCCGGTGCGTCCGGCCCAATGGCCGGCGAAACCGGACGCGCTTGAGACGCATTTGACCCTCTTGGGGCTAGCGGGACTGCACGATCCGCCCCGGCCCGCGGTTGCCGAGGCTCTGCAGACCGCACGGGCAGCGGGTATCAAAGTTGCCATGCTGACCGGTGACCACCCCTCCACCGCCGCCGCTGTAGCCCGCGAGATCGGTTTGCTGCAGCCCGGCAGCCGGGTCCTCGAAGGGCGTGATCTACCGGTGGACGACCACGTACTCGGTGCACTGCTGGACCGCGACGGCACGGTTGTCAGCCGGGTAGCGCCTGAGCAGAAGCTCCGGGTAGCCCGAGCGCTCCAAATGCGCGGCCACGTGCTGGCCATGACCGGTGACGGGGTTAACGACGGTCCGGCACTGCAGGAGGCCGACATCGGCATCGCGATGGGCGCCAGTGGCACCGACGTGGCCCGCGAAGCGGCAGATCTGGTCCTGCTGGATGATGATTTCGCCACGATCATAGTTGCGGTCGAGCAGGGCCGGGCTACGTATGCGAACATCCGCCGTTTCCTCACGTACCACCTGACCGACAACGTCGCGGAGCTGACGCCCTTCGTCGTCTGGGCGCTATCCGGGGGGAGTTTCCCGCTGGCCCTGGGGGTGCTGCAGATCCTGTTCCTGGACATCGGCACGGACCTGCTCCCCGCGCTGGCACTGGGAAGTGAAAGACCAGGAAGACGTGTCCTGCAACGTCCTCCGGAGCGGCGGCACCTTATGGACGCGGCGCTGATGCAACGGGTGTTCGGAGTCTTGGGACCCGCCGAGGCGCTCTGCGAAATGGCGGCCTTCACGCTGGTGCTGTGGTTGGCCGGTTGGCGGCCGGGCGGGCCGTTCCCTGCAGCCGACATTCTCGCGGGGGCGTCCGGGACGGCCTTCGCGTCGGTCGTGCTGGCGCAGTTGGCGAATGCCTTCGCATGCCGCAGCGAATCGGTCCCGCCCTGGAGACTGGGCTGGAACACCAATCCGCTGCTGCTCTGGGCCGTCGGGGCGGAACTGGCTGCCCTGCCGGTGTTTCTGCTGGCGGAGCCGGTGGCTGCGATGCTCGGACAGGCCCCGCCGCCTCCGGCCGGACTGCTGGCCGCGTTCTTGGCGATGCCGGCCCTTTTCGCCGCTGACTACCTGTACAAGGTGCTGAAGCACTCCGCGCCCAGGGGTGGTTGAGGGCGTCCTGGACCTGCTCCCTGCGACAGCCCCCGGGGATTCACGTGTCAGCGGTGCCATTTGGCCCTACTCGAAGGAGCGGCAGGGTGGCCACGCTCTGAGGACGTGCTCTCAAGGACGGACTGGAGAACGGTCATGACAACCGAAAATCGCGCAGCCAGGATCGTCGTCGGCGTGGACGGGTCCGAAGCTTCTGTCGAGGCGCTGCGCCAAGCCCAGCGCCTGGCGGCGCCGCTGAAGGCGGACATCGAGGCTACCGGGTGCTGGGATTACCCGCAGATGTATGTGGGTCACGAGATGATGGGCATCAAGGGATTCGAGCAGGCTGCGCGGCAGCTGCTGGAGGAAACAGTCGCAGCGGCTTTCGGGCGTGATACGCCCGGGAACGTCCGGATTCGCCTTCTCCAGGGGTCCGCCCGGGAAGAACTCGTGAATGCGAGCAAGGATGCCGACCTGCTCGTTGTGGGACGCCGTGGCCAAGGTGGGTTCGGCGGCCTTTTGCTCGGTTCTGTGAGCTCAGGCTGCGTCGCCCACGCGCATTGCCCGGTGCTGGTGGTCCACGCCCCGCCGGGGGGCCGCAAAGGCTAACGGGAGTACCGCCGTCCATGCGCCCGGGCCAGGATCTCCACTCCGAGGATCCCGCCCAGCGAGACTCCCAGTGTCACGGCCAGGAGCGCAGGGGCGGGCCAGACCAGGCCGAAAAACTCTCGAAGGGCAGGGACGGCCAGCAGGCCGGCGAGGCCGGCATACATGGCGGCGATGATGGCTGTCCGCTGCAGGTTCAATGGCCGGCACACCGCCGCCAAAATCCACAGGGCCACGAGTGAGAGCGCGATCAGGGATGCCGTTCTGCCGGCGTCGGTAGAGCCTCCGCTGACGGAGGAGTAGGCATTGAGGACAACCACGGCTGTTGTGACGATGAGGCCAGCCGGAATAGCGACTGTCAGGGCTCGTTTTAGGAAGCCGGGGGAGTAGCGGCGGGTGTTGGGCATCAGGGCGAGGAAAAAGGCCGGGATGCCGATGGTGAGGCCGTCGGAAGCGGAGAGTTGGCGCGGAAGGAACGGGAAGGCCCACAGCAACGCCCCGAAGATGACGGATAGCGCGATGGCATACGTGGTCTTGGTTAAGAACAGAATGGAGACCCGTTCAATGTTCGCCATCACCCGCCGGCCTTCGGCGACGACCCCGGGCAGCCGGTCAAAGCGGCCATCGAGGAGCACGAGCCGGGACACGGCCTTGGTGGCCGGCGCGGCAGAGTCCATGGCAATGCCGATGTCCGCCTCCTTCAGAGCCAGCGCATCATTGACCCCGTCACCGGTCATGGCGACCGTGTGTCCGGACCGTCGCAGCGCCAGAACCATGTCCTTCTTCTGCCCCGGGGTGACCCGGCCGAAAGCGACATGTTTCGCCATGACCTCCGCCAGAAGGTCAGGATCCTGGGGAAGCTCCCGGGCGTCGTAGCCGGCGGGGGCGTCCAGTCCCACCGCGCGGGCGACGGCGGCGACCGTGCGCGGGTCATCACCGGAGATGATCCGCAGCATGACCCCCTGCTCCTGGAAATACGCCAAGGTACGGGCCGCATCCGGGCGAACCCTTTCACGGAAAGTGAGCAGGACGGCCGGCACGATGCCGGCCGGCAACCGCCCCTCCTGCGGGTTCTGGACCGGGAGCGTGCCGGGCGCGTGCGCCAGGACCAGGGTCCGCAATCCGCCGGAGGCCAAGGTCGCCGCCGTGGCCAGGGCCGGGGCCGTGCCCGGGGAGCCGGCTGGCAAAACCAGCTCCGGGGCACCGAACACCCAGGTCCCCGCGGGGCCGTGGTCTTCGCTGAAGCTGATGGCGCTCCACTTCCGGGTCGAGGAAAACCCGACCTCAGCGACCGGACGATGGCCGCCCTGGTAGGGAAAGGCCTCGGCCAGGCAGCGGGCCGTTGCATTGGCGTTCGGGTCGGCACCGAACCAGCCCAAGGCCTCCTCCCAGCCCGGGGCCGGCGTCTCCCCGGCACGATGGACGGCGTCGAAGGCGGTCCTGCCCTCGGTGAGCGTTCCGGTCTTGTCCAAGCACAGGATATCGACGCGGGCGAGGACCTCGACGGCCGCCAGCTCCTGGATGAGCACCTTGTCGCGGGCCAGCCGCAAGCCGCCGACCGCGAAGGCGACGCTGGTCAGCAGCACCAGCCCGAGCGGGACCATGGCGACGATACTGGCGACCGCGCCGACGGACGCGGTTCTCCAGCTCCCCGTGGTGATCGCTTGTTCCCAGCCGCCGCTGGCCTGCATCTGGCCGTTGATTACGAGGGCCATCACGGGCAGAAGCAGCCAGGAGATCCATCTCATGACCCTGTTGAGGCTGGTGCGGATCTCGGAATTTACCAGCGAAAACCGTTTGGCCTCGGCCGTGAGGCGGCTCGCGAAGGAGTCTGCACCCACCCGTATCACCCGGGCCGTCCCACGCCCGGCAACGACGAAGGAACCGGACAGCGCTTCCGCGCCCGGGCCCTTGTCTATCGGTTCGGACTCACCGGTGAGCAGGGACTCATCAATTTGAAGGCCGTCGCCATGGAGCACGACGGCGTCCGCCGCTATCTGGTCCCCGGCGCCGAGCACGAGGAGGTCATCACGGACGACGTCGTGTATGGCTACCTCCCGGACGGACCCATCCCGGAGCACCCTCGCCTCCGGGGCGTTGAGGACAGCCAGCCGGTCCAGCGACCTTTTGGCCCGGTACTCCTGCACCACCCCGATGACCGCGTTGCCGACTGCCGCGAATCCGAAGAGCGCGTCCCGCCACTGGCCGAGCAGAAGCAGCAGCACGAAACTGCCGGCCACAATGGCATTGAAGGTGGTGAGAACGTTGCCGCGGACAATCTGCCACAAGCTGCGGCTGGAGCCCCCCGCCAGCCTGTTGTCCAGACCGGATTCGACGCGGGTCTTGACCTCGGTGCTGGACAGCCCGGACGGGGCTGAGACGTCCGATGTCCGCTGCCGGCCCATCGTCAGCGGACCGCGGCCGGACTGCTGAAACGGGCAGCGCGTCGGTGCACCCGGTGGGCCGGGCTCCTGCGTTGCACCCTGGCCGGCAGCCAAGCATCTGGCTGCCGGCCAGGGCGGGAGAAAAACCACTGCTTGGCGAACTCGACCATCACCAGATACAGCACGACCATGGCCACCAGGGCCAGGAAGAAGGGCACCGGCAGCGGGTCAAAGCCCAGCACCCCCGCCAGCGGGGACAGCGGGAGGTAGACACCCGCGGCCACCACTCCCAGGGATGCCGCAAGCAGCCCTGCCGAAGGCCGACTGCGCACGAACGGGACCCTCCTGGTTCGGATGGCGAAAATGATCAAGGTCTGGGTTGCGATGGACTCGATAAACCAGCCGGCACGGAACTCTCCGGGGGCCGCGTGGAAGACCTGAATCATCAAGGCGAACAGCGTCAGGTCAAAAAGGGAGCTGATGGGGCCGAAGAGGAACATAAAGCGGCGGATGAAGGAGACGTTCCAGTGCGACGGAGCGAGCAGTTGTTCCTTGTCGACGTGGTCGCCGGGGATGGCAAGCTGTCCGGTGTCATAGAGGAGGTTGTTCAGCAGGATCTGCCCGGGCAGCATGGGCAGGAAGCTCAACACCACGGAGGCCACCGCGGCACTGAACATGTTGCCGAAGTTGCTGGACGTTCCCATCAGGACGTACTTCATCGTGTTGGCAAAAATCCGGCGCCCTTCCATGACGCCGACAGCCAACACCCCCAGGTCCTTTTCCAGCAGCACGACGTCGGCCGCATCCTTGGCAACGTCCGTGGCGCTGTCCACCGAGATGCCGATGTCGGCATGGTGCAGGGCAAGAGCGTCATTGACGCCGTCGCCGAGGAAACCGAGGGCCCTGCCATCCTCCCGAAGGAGTCGGATCAGCCGGGCTTTTTGTTCCGGGGAAACCCGGGCAAAGATGGTCGCGTTCCGAGCGGTAGCGCGAAGCTCCGCATCGGTCAGGCTCTCCATCTGCGCCCCGGTTAACGTGCCCCCGGAGACCAGCCCCAGGTCGGCGCAGACCTTCTCGGCGACGCGGGGGTTGTCACCCGTGGCGACCTTAACCGTGATCCCCAGAGAAGCCAGACGAGCCAGGGATTCCCTGGCGTCGGTCTTGGGCTCGTCCAGAAAAATCAGGAACCCGGACAGGGTGAGTTCTGTTTCGTCGTCCGGTTCAATCGCCGTCCGGCCCGGCACCGAACGGGTGGCTACCGCGACGACGCGGGCACCGGCGTCGAACTGTTCATCCAGCAGCGCCCGGGTTTGGGCGGTAGTGCCGGGGCATAGCTGCAGAAGGTCCTCCGGGGAGCCTTTGCTGATCATGCGGGCGGGGCCGCTGCCTTCGCGGACCAGCACGGTGGTCCTGCGGCGCTGGTGATCGAAGGGAATCGTGTCGAGCCGGGAATAATCGGCTGGTTCGAAGGTCTTGGCCTGCTCGGAGTCCCAGAGCGCGGCGTCCAGGGGATTCTGGCCAGCGGTCGACCTTTTTGCCTGGCTATAGTCCGCTTCTGTGGCAAGCAAACCCAGGCGGACAAGTTCTTCGGCGGAGGTGCCGGGGCCGGTCGGTATGGCACAGGTGAAGCTGATGTGCCCTTCGGTGAGCGTGCCGGTCTTGTCGGTGACCAGAACATCCAAATCACCCAGATCCTCGATGCAAACCAGGCGCTTGACCAGCACCTTGCGCCGCGCCAGCTGCCGGGTGCCCGTTGCCAGGCTGGTGCTGACCACCGCGGGGAGCAGTTGGGGGGTGATACCGACGGCGATCGCCAGCGAAAACAACAATGACTCGATCAAGGGACGTTGCAACAACAGATTCGCGACGAAAATCAGTGAGGTGAGGCCCAATGCGACCTGGAGCAGCAGGTAGGAGAATCGCTTAAGCCCGAGCTGGAACTCGGTCTGCGGCTGGCGTTCTCCGAGCCCGAGTGCGATGCGGCCGAACTCTGCCTTCCCACCGGTGGCGATCACGACGGCGGTGCAGCTGCCCGAGTGGACCACGGTGCCCATGAAGCTGCAGCAGGTCAGATCGGCCAGCGCAGCAGCCGTCGGCACGGGAGCGGGGTCCTTGCGCACGGGCTGAGACTCCCCGGTCAGAATACTTTCGTCACACAACAGGTCCTCAACAGTGAGCAGCCGGAGGTCCGCGGGGATGACAGCTCCCAAGCCCAGCTGGACAATGTCGCCCGGCACGAGTTCGGTGACGTCGACCTCCCGGGGGCCTCCATCCCGGAGGACCACCGCCCGGTGCGTTACTCGGGTGTGCAGCGCTTCGGCTGCCTGTTCGGCCCGGAATTCATTGGTAAAGCCCAGCCCGATACTGGCAAACAGGATCACGCCGATCACGATCGAGTTCGTGGTGTCCCCCAAAACCAGGGACAACCCGGCGGTGCAGAGCAGAAGAATCAGAATGGGGCTCCGCAGCTGCCGGCCCAGGACCGCCCATCCATTTGCCTTGTGGGTCCGGACCGCGTTCGGGCCCACGACAGCAAGTCGGCGGGCGGCTTCGGCGCTGGTCAGTCCGGACCGGTCAGAACCGAGCAGCGTCAGGACCTGGTCCGCCGTCTGACGCGCGAAATCAGCGATGGACTCCTGTCCGTTCAGCTCTCCCACGCCGAACTCCTCCCGCACGCTGAAGTTAGCACTAAGACTACGGCGGAGGACTGGCAAAGAGTTCAGCTGCTGAGCACGAAGGGAGACATCAGGCTATTCTTCGACTCCTGCCCGGGTTTCATCGTCGAGCGAGGTTGGCCAGGTGGATGGGGTGAGGGTGAAACGGCGCCCTGTGATCGAGTCGGGCACAATTCTGATCAGGCTGTCCTTCCCGATTCCCTGCCACGGAAACAGGGCGCGGCGGACATCGTCGGTGACCTGGTCGGTGGACGTGGTCCTCTCGGCCCGTCCTTTGACCACAACGCTCCACGCCATACCGAACTCGGCACTCACCCTGTCAGCCTCCAAAGCCACAGGCGTGCCGGCGTCAAGCGCCTGCTGTTTGGTGCCCGGTCCTGTGCGGAAGACCAGAGTGCCGTTGTCCACCCTGTAGTTCACGGGAAAAACGTCCGGGTGGTCTTCCACAATGACTGCCAGACGGCCCACAGTTGATTCGCCAAGGAGGTTCCAGCATTCCTTTGGCTCCAGGACCTCCGCTGGCGGAATGATGTCTTTGCTCGTCATGCTGACGATGCTATGACTGAGTCCTGATACGAGGCAGGGCACAAGGGCCTAATGGATGTTCACGGCGGCCAGCCGATGTATGGCGCCGAGCGCTGAAAGTGATCATACTGGTGCACAAAACGAAGGACGGGCGATGCAGGGCAGCCCGGGAACCCAGTCGGGTTGGAGACGCGATGGCTGAACGCCAGGTGGTTTGGTTCCAGGACGTCGGAATGGAAGACGTCCGGGAGGTTGGCGGGAAGAACGCCTCGCTGGGGGAGATGACACGCTCTCTGCGGGCCAGCGGGGTTCGGGTCCCGGAAGGGTTTGCGACCACGGCTGCGGCGTATCGGGCGTTCGTGGACGCTAACCGCATAGAGCAGGCCCTTCGGGAACGGATCGGGCAGTATCGTGCTGGTGAGGTGTCGCTCCGTAAGACCGGCGAAGAACTCAGGAAGCTCGTTCTGGGCGGCACGTTTCCCGAAGAAACTGCTGGGCTGATCAAAACGAACTATCGCTTGCTGGCGGAACGCGTCGGGGTGGACGAACCGCCGGTGGCTGTGAGAAGCAGCGCTACTGCCGAGGATCTTCCTGACGCCAGCTTCGCCGGTCAGCAGGAGACCTTTCTGAACGTGGTGGGGGAGTCGGAACTCCTCGATGCCTGTCGACGCTGTTTCGCTTCATTGTTCACCGACCGGGCGATCAGTTACCGCGAAATGAAGAATTTTGACCACTTGAACGTGGCGTTGTCCATCGGTGTGCAGTTCATGGTGCGCTCCGACGTCGGCGCCTCAGGGGTGATGTTCTCCATCGACACTGATTCGGGATTTCCCCGGGCCGCCGTCATCAGCGCGGCATGGGGTCTGGGCGAAACAGTTGTCCAGGGGAGCGTGGACCCGGACAAGTACCTGGTTTTCAAGCCTCTCCTGGCCGCACCGCCATATGAGCCGATCATAGAAAAGATCCTCGGCGCCAAGGCCGAAAAGATGGTGTACAGCCGAGGCGGTACCGCCCGTACCCGAACGGTCGAGACCAGCGGGGAGGAAAGGCAGTCGTTCGTGCTACAGAATTCGGAGATCCTCCAGCTTGCCCGCTGGGCCGTGGTCGTCGAAGAGCACTATGGGTGTCCGATGGACATGGAATGGGCGAAGGACGGCCTGACCGGCGAAATATTCATGGTCCAGGCCCGCCCCGAGACCGTTCAATCACAAAAGAGCAGTACCCTCTTTACCGTCCATCGTCTTCTGCAGGACGGCAGGGTACTGGTGACAGGGTCTGCCGTCGGCGATTCCATCGCGCGGGGTGAAGTCTGTGTGGTCAAGGACGCGGCAGACATCCGGACATTCCGAGACGGCGCCATCCTCGTCACGGAAATGACTGATCCGGACTGGGTGCCGGTGATGAAGCGGGCGGCAGGAATCATCACCGACCATGGCGGAGCCACCAGCCATGCCGCGATCGTGAGCAGGGAACTGGGAGTACCGGCGATCGTCGGCACCGGCAGGGCCACTGCGGTCCTCACGGACGGCCAGACGGTGACCCTTTCCTGCGCCGAGGGCGATGAAGGCAGGGTCTACGAGGGGGCCCTGGCCTTTGACGCGACCGACGTTGACCTGGGCAGGCTGCCCCGGACCCGCACCTCAATCATGGTCAATGTTGCCAGTCCGGCCGCGGCTTTCCGGTGGTGGCGGCTGCCCGCGGACGGTGTAGGCCTGGCACGGCTGGAATTCATTATTGCCAATCTGATCAGGATCCACCCCATGGCCCTGGTGCACCCGGAGCGGGTGGCAGACGCCGAGACCAGACGGCAGATCCAGGAGATCACCCACGGGCATCCCCGGCCAGAGGACTACTTTGTCGAAACCCTCGCCTTGGGAATCGCCAAGATAGCGGCCCCGTACCATCCACATCCCGTGATTGTGCGTTTGAGTGATTTCAAGTCCAACGAATACGCGCACCTGCTCGGCGGGGCCTACTTTGAACGGCCTGAAGAAAACCCGATGCTCGGTCTCAGGGGCGCCTCCCGCTACTACCACGACCGCTACAAAGAGGGATTTGCCTTGGAATGCAAGGCACTAAAGCGTGTGCGGGAGATTATTGGCTTCGGCAACGTGATCGTTATGGTGCCGTTTTGCCGGACGCTGGCGGAAGCTGACCTTGTTCTGGAGGCGTTGGCCGCGAACGGCCTGGTCCGGGGTGAAAACGGGTTGCAGGTCTACATGATGTGCGAGATACCGTCCAACGTCATCCTGGCGGAGAAATTCGCGCGGCGGTTCGACGGGTTCTCTATCGGCTCCAATGACCTGACCCAGCTGGTCCTCGGCGTCGATCGGGACGCGGAGGACCTGGCCGGGCTGTTCGATGAACGGAACGAGGCGGTCACCTCGATGATCAGCGAGGTCATCCGTCAGGCGCACGTAGCGGGAATCAAAATCGGCATCTGCGGCCAGGGACCCAGCGACCATCCCGACTTCGCCGCTTTCCTCGTCCGGGAACGTATTGATTCGCTTTCACTCAACCCGGACAGCTTTCTGAACACGGTCCAACGGGTGGCAGACGCAGAAGCGTCGACCTAACCCCGGGTACCCGCTTACGCCCTTGCCTGCTCCTGCGCGTCCTTGGGTTCCTGCCCCACCACCAGGACAGGGCAATGAGCGTGTGCGACACAGGCGCTGCTCACGGAGCCGATCAGCTGGCCGACTAGACCGCCGTGACCCCGGCGACCCACCACGAGAAGCTGGGCACCCCTGCTCTCCTCGACGAGGACCTTCGCCGGTGACCCGAATTTCACCGCCGTCCACAGGTTCTGTGGACGGTCCTGCCCGTAGGCTCTTTCGATAGCCTGATCCATGAGGCGCGTGGCGGTCTCTTCCAGCTGGTTCGACAATTCCGGGTTGCCCGGCGGGAGATGGGCCGGAAGATAAAAGTCCGAGAGGCCAACGCAACTGATGACTTCGATCGGAGCGTCCAGCACCGAGGCGAAGCGCCGCGCAAGCTGCAAGGCTGCCGAAGAGTACTCAGAACCGTCGATACCCACGACAACGCGTCCTTTAGCGTCCATGGAATCACCCTGACCCCCGCACGCATCTGGGTCAAGGGGCGAAGGACACCGTGACCGTGCACGTTTTCCAGAAGCTCGGTGCCAGGTTCTCAGCTCTTGTCGTGTTCGACCCTGTGCAGCCGGGTGACGATCGTGGGGCAGGGGACGTTCAGCAAGACGGCGTGGGCGGTGGAGCCCAGGACCAGCCGGGAAAATCCACCGCGCCCCCGGCTGCCGAGCACCAGCAGCCGGGCCTCCCGTGCGACGGTGACCAATGCCTTGGCAGGTTCGGTTTCGGTTTCGAGCCGCTGCCGGATCTTCAGATCCGGGTACCTGTCGCCCAGGCCCGCCACCGATTCGGCCAGGACCACCCGGTCCTCGTCGGTGACGCTCTCCGCCAGCCCGCCGGGGAGCCTGTCCCCAAGCCAACTAGCAGGTTTGCGCACGGCAAGGACCACCGTCAGCTCGTCACCTGCACTGTCAGCCTCGGCGGCGGCGAAGGAAACAGCCTGCAACGACTCCTCCGACCCGTCCACCCCGACCACGACCCCGTGACGGTCCGTGCCCGGCGTGGGTGGGACGACGGCGGCCGGGCTGTCCGAGGCGGAGACGATCTGCAAGGCGCGGTCTGCCAGCGGCCCGCCATCCAGCCAGTGCGGGTCATGCGCCCCGACCACAACGAGGGAAGCTTCCTTCGACGCTTCCCTTAAGGTCGCGCCTGCGCTGCCGTGGTGGAGCCGTACCTCGACCACGACGTCGGGGGCCTGGGTTCGGGCTGCTTCCTGCGCCTCCTGGAGCAGGTTCATACCCGCTGCACGGAAGAGGTCCTGGTACTGGAAGTCCGGGGATACCCAGTTGTCTTCCAGGGCATAGAGAGCGAGCACCGGCAGCCTGTGCCGGGATGCGCGCTGCAGCGCCCAGCTCAGGGCGGCTTCGCTGCCGGCCGAACCATTGATACCCACAACAATTGGCTTGGTCATTTCGGATCCCGATCTTCTTGACTATGTGCTCTTCAGCGGCGCAATCCGGCCAGGGTGTCCGGCGGCGTCAGCTTCAGTGGCAGGCTGCCGACGCCTAAAGTGTGCTCTCGGAGCGCCTTCGTTGTGAAGGCCTTAAGCCCCTCAATGCTGGTCAACCGGCGGCCCAGATCGCCAGCGACCCGGGGCGGCTGGCCTTGGTCAGGCTGCGGGGACCGTGCTCCGCCAGGCGTTCCAGGCGGCGTAGCTGCCGTCGAGTTCGACGACGTCGTACCCGGCACGGCGCAGGGCGCTGGCCGCGACGGAGTTCCGTACCCCTGACTGGCAGTAGGACACGATGGTACCGTCGGCGGGCAGCTCATCCAGGTGCCACATCACGCGCCCGCCGCTGAGCTGGTAGGAGCCCGGGACATGCCCGGCCTGATGCTCGGTCCTGTTGCGCACATCCAGCACCATGGCGGCGTCGAAACCGTCGAGTTCCCCGGGCTGGATCAGCTTCGGGGTGAAAGCCGGCAGTCCCTCGATACCGGTGAGGTAGCCGGCCACGTTGTCGATGCCCACCCGGACCAAATGGTCCCACATGTCCTGCGCCTGCTCCTGGTCCTGGGCCAGCAGCACCAGCGGGTTCTTGTCCGTCTCAGGGTTCACCACCCAGGCGCCGTAGCTGGCCACAGACCTGCCGGCCGGAACGTTCAGGGACCGGGCCACGCTGCCCCGGTGGACTTCCCCGACGGAACGGGTGTCGATGAAGGTTAGGGTGCCCGCGGCAAGGCCGGCGGCAACGACGCCGGTCGAGAGCTCCGTCAAGGGGGCGCGTTCGCCCATGACGGCCGGGCCGACACGGTTTTCGCGCTTCATCCGGCCGAAGTAGGCGTGGGCGTCGGGCTGGCCGTCGAGGAGCTCGTTGATGAAGCCCTGCTCGTCGTTGGTGGCCAGATAGGGCCCCCACCAGGCGTAAAGCCGCTCGTACCCCACGGTAGAGGACGGGATGGCACCGAGGGCCTTGCCGCAGGCGCTGCCGGCGCCGTGGGCGGGGTGAACCTGGACGTAGTCCGGCAGGGTGAGGAACTTGTCCCGCAGGCTGGCGAAGAGCTGCCTGGCGCCGTCGAAGCGGGTGTCGATCCCGCCGGCCGCCTCGTCCAGCAAGTCGGGCCGGCCAAGGTCCCCGGAGAACACGAAGTCGCCGGAAAGCAGGTAGCCGGGCTGATCGCTGAAGGCGCCATCCGTGACCAGGAAGGACAGGTGCTCCGGGGTGTGCCCCGGAGTGTGGACCGCCTTGATGCTGATGTTGCCCAGGGCGATGGTGTCACCGTCGTAGAGCCGATCGCCGTCGAACTCGTACTGCCAGTCCGGGCCGCCTTCGCCGGAGACGTAAATTTTGGCGCCGGTGGCGGCTGCGAGTTCGCGGGTGCCGGAGAGGTAGGCGGCGTGGATGTGGGTCTCTGTGACGGCCACGATCTTCATGCCGTTCTTTTCGGCCAGGGCCTGGTACACCGCAATGTCGCGGCGGCCGTCCACCACGATTGCTTCGCCCTTGGCCTGGCAGCCGATCAGGTAGCTTGCCTGGGCCAGGTCTTCGTCGTAAATGCGCTCGATAAGCATGTGCTGTTCTCCTTGAGGAAAGGGGGAAATGGCAGGGGTTGAGGTGGTGGGTGTGGTCAGCGGACGGGTTCGCCGGCCTGGCGCCAGGCGGCCATGCCGCCGCGCACGGAATAGGCGTCGTAGCCCTTGGCGGCGAGGAGCCTGGCCGCAGCTGCCGAGCGCACGCCAGAGGCGCAGATGGCGACCACGGGGCGGGTCTTCTGGATGCCGGCGGTGCTGCCCTGCAGCCGGTCAAGGGGGACATGCTTGGCCTGCGGCGCCCGGCCGGTCCGCCATTCTTGGGCTGACCTGACGTCGATGAGCGTGGCCCCGGACCCCAGGAGGTCCTTGGCCTGCGCTATGGAGATGGTCTTGTAGGGCTTGCTGAAGGCCTTCTTGAGCGAATCGATCAGTCCCATGGTGTTCTCCTGTTGCTGGGGGTCAGGCGGTGACCGTGCCGGCGGTGACCCACGCCGCGACGGCGAAGATGAGTACCGCGAACGAGATGCGGATGTGTTTGTCGTGCAGGTGGCGGGCCAGCCGGGCGGCAACCACGGATCCCACGATGGCGGGGATGGCGAATGCCAGGGTGGTGGCCCAGTCGATGGTGTAGCCGGCGGCGTGGGCGCTGAACCCGGCAGCGGAGTTGATGACGATGATCGCCAGGGATGTTCCGACGGCCTGCTTCATGCGCAGGCCGAGGAAGATGGTCAGCGCGGGGGTGATGAGGAAGCCGCCGCCCACGCCCAGGAGTCCGGTGAGGAACCCGACGAGCAGGCCAACACCGATGGCTTTGGGGGCGCAGGTGCGGAAGGCCCGGTGCGGCCCGGTGCTGCAGGAGCCCTCGCTTTCGCGGGGCTTGCTGAGCATCCGGATGCCCGCGGCCACCATGATCACGGCGAAGGCCAGCATCAGGATGTTCGGATCCAGCAGCTTGCCCACGGCCGCGCCGGCCCACGCCGACGGGATGCCGGCGCCCCCCACGAGGGCGATCACGGGCCAGTTCAGGCCCTCCCGGACCCGGGGCAACAAGGCCGCCAGCGAGGAGAGGCCCACCACCAGCAGCGAGGTGGGGATGGCCTGGGCGGGGCTCATGCCCACGCCGTACACCAGGGCCGGGACGGCGATGATGGACCCGCCGCCGCCCACCACGCCCAGGACGACGCCGACGACGAGCCCCAGACCCAGGGCCGCAATCATGCCGCTGCGCCCTCTTCAGCGGTCTGCACGGGAAGCTGCCGGATGGCACTTTCGCGGGTGGGTTCCTTGGCGGCTTTGTTCCACGGCATGGCCGAGAGGGCCTTGCCCATGGCGCAGGTGTTGGTGGCGGCCGAGAAGGTCAGCCCGGTGCCGATGGCTCCGGCCAGCATGCGGACCTTGGGGGAGACGAACTTCCCTCCCACCAGGCCCAGCATGACCAGGGAGCCGGCGGCCAAGCGCACCTGGCGTTCCAGGTCCCAGCGGTCCTTGCCCTGGACCACGTCGCCGCCGGCGGCAGCAAAGCCGGGCACCCCGCCCGTGAGTACGTAGGCGGTGTCCAGGCCAACGGTGGCCATGCGCTGGCGGGCCTGCTCGGCGCGGACGCCGGACTGGCAGACGAGGACCACGCGCGAGCCCAGCCGGGCGGCGAGTTCGCCGGTGTGCTCGGACAGCAGCGGCAGCGGCACGTTGTAGGAGCCGCGGATGTGCAGGGATTCGAATTCAGCGGCGGAGCGCACGTCGATCACCACGAGGTCCTGGTGCTCTTTGATCCAGGACTGCAGGGTGCCGGGGGCGAGTGCGGCAACGGTTGTTGCTTTGATGGGGGATGTCATAAGTGGCCTCTCGAAACGGGGCGGGTGGATACCCCTCCGAGTATTGCAGATACCCCGGGGGGTACGCAAAACACCCGTGGGGGTATATAGTTGAGGGCAAGCAACCGATCACTGGAGACGCCACCTATGGAACTAAACCCGACCGAACTCACGCCCGTGATCAACCGCCTGAAGCGCGCGCAGGGCCAGCTCGCCGCCGTCACCCGGATGCTCGAGGAAGGCCGGGACTGCAAGGACATCGTCACTCAGCTTGCGGCCGTATCGAAGGCCCTTGACCGCGCCGGCTTTGCCATCATCGCCACCGGACTTGAGCAGTGCATTATCCAAAAGGACGAAACCATGGACCGGAAAGACCTGGAGAAGCTCTTCCTCTCCCTCGCCTGACTATCGGGTACGTGCAGCCCACCGGAACAAGGGAGCACCCCGGGAATTCTAAGGAGCAACATGACCTACACCCTGGCCACGACGGTAGCCCTTCCCTGGACCGAAGCCGTGGAACGGACGCGCGAAGCCCTTGCTGCGCAGGGGTTCGGGATCCTGACGGAAATCGATGTCCGGTCCACCTTCGAGGCGAAGCTGGGCACTGAGGCGGCGAACGCCGTCGGGGATTACATCATCCTCGGTGCCTGCAACCCGGTCCTTGCCAGCCGAGCCCTGGCCGCCGAGCCCGAAATCGGCGCCCTGCTGCCCTGCAACGTTGTGGTGCGACGGCACAGTTCGGCGGCCACAACCACTGTGGAAGCCATCGATCCGCAGACCATGGTGCAGCTCAGCAGCGCCCCTTCGGTCAAGGAAGTAGCGGACGACGCCGGCACGCGCCTTCGGAAGGCCCTCGCCAGCCTGGGCGGGGACAGTAAGTGATGGACGTCCGTCACGAACTCCGACAAGCCCGGACCTAGCCCCAGGGAATCTCCTTGGCCAGGCGCTGGCCTTCGGCGACGTAGCCGGCCATTTCCTGGGCCGGAACCATGGACCCGCCGGTAGCCCAGACGATGTGGGTGGCGTTAGCGAGTGCGGCGTCATCGAGACCGAACGCGGTACGGTAGGCAGCATCGGCGAGCACCCGCCAGGGTCCGGCGAAACCGGCGGCGGCCGACGGCTCGACGTCGATCCCCTCGGTGTCATGCAGCAGGCCCTGGCACGCCTTCATACGTTCGTCGGAGACCGTCACGTAGCCGTCGATCATGTGCTGCAGGCGCTCCCCGACCAGGCGCGAGGGGCGGCGTACGGCCAGCCCGTCCGCCGCCGTGAGCCCGTCCAACCCGATGTCGGTCACGGAAATCCCGTCATGCAGTCCGGTGCGCACACCCAGCGACATGCAGGGGGAGGCGACGGGTTCGGCAAAAATGCAGTGGACCGCGTCCCCGAACTCCTGCTTCAGGCCAAAGGTGACACCCCCGGGGGCGCCACCGACGCCGCAGGGCAGGTGCACCAGGAGTGGGTGGCGCTCATCCACGCTGACCTCCAAGGCCGCCAGTTGCCCGGCAAGCCGTCTGCCGGCCGCGGAATAGCCGGCGAACAGGCTCAGCGAGGCTTCATCGTCGACGAACCAGACGCTGGGGTCGTCCTCGGCAGTCCGGCGCCCGGCCGCCACGGCATCGGAAAAGTTGCCCGCGTGCTCAACAACGTCCACGCCGCGGGCGCGCAGCAGCTCCTTTTTCCAGGCCCGCGCATCCCGGGACATATGCACGGTGGTTCTGAAACCGAGTTCCGAGGCGACAATGCCGATGGACAGGCCCAGATTGCCGGTGGAGCCGACGGAAATTCCGTGCCGCGAAAGCAAGTCCTGCGCTTGAGGGGTCATCAACGCGCGGGCGTCGTCGGCCTCCGCCATGAGGCCCGCTTGAACGGCGAGGCGTTCGGCGACCTGCAGAACTTCGTGGATGCCGCCGCGTGCCTTGATCGACCCGCTGACCGGCAGGGCGTCGTCGCGTTTGAGCCAGAGTTTGCCGGGAAGCTCGTACCCGAACCGTGAACCGAGTTCCCTTTGCAGGTGAGGAATGCCCACCAGCGGGGATTCCAGGATCCCGTGCGTGCGGCGGGTGTCGGGGAAGCGCTCGACGAACCACGGGGCAAAGCGGCGGAAGCGCGCGCGGGCATCCTCGGTGATGGCGGGGTCGATCCCGGACTGCGCTATGGCATCCTGGCTGGCTGTGGGGCCAGGGCTGAACCACGCCGTTTCCTCCGATCGGGCCAGTGCGGCAACCAGCGGATCGGAGAACAACTGCTCGAGTTCGGGAATCTGGGTCATCGTGGCGGCTCCCGGTCGGTGCTTGCTGGCTAAAGACCAATCTAGGGGACGAAGCCGAGGCCGGCGAGTCAGCGCCCGCGCTCAGCGCCTCGTCTCGAATCTGGTCACGACCACGCCGCCGGAAAGCGTCCGCGTCTCCACCAGGTTCAGGTTCACCCAGCTGTCCAGCGCGGTGAAGTACGGAGTGCCGCCACCCACCAGGACCGGATGCGTGGCGAGTACGTATTCGTCGATCAGCCCTGCCCGCATGGCCGCCCGGGCCAACGTGGCGCCGCCGACGGTCATCGGGCCGCCGTCGCCGTCCTTGAGCCGGGTGATCTCGGCGATGGCGTCGCCGGTGACCAGGCGGGTGTTCCAGTTCTCGCTCGTGGCGAGATCGGGGATCGTCGAGGAGAACACCACCTTCGGGGTGTCCCGCCAGTTCCGTGCGAATTCATTTTCTGCCGGAGTTGCGCCGGGCTGCTCGTCGCCGGTCGGCCAGTAGGAGCTCATGGCCTCCCACAGTTTGCGGCCGTACAGCGACAGGCTGTTGGCCCGCTCCTGGTCGAGCCACCACTGGAACAGTTCGGCGCTCGGATCGCTCCAGCCGATGTCGTCACCGGCCGCGGCGATGTAGCCGTCCACCGTCAGGTTCATGGCGTAGATCAGTTTTCGCACGGCGCCAGCCTTCCGTCTCGGGGCCAAGGGCGTCATTGCCTTCCGGCCATCCTGGAGCCACCGTAACTCCCCGTGGTCCGGATGCCACTAGCCTTTGGCTGCTTTTTCCGACAGCAGCTCTTGACCCGGGTGCAAGGATGTTGACATGTCCTTCTTTGATGATCTTCCCGCCCGGCCGGAGAGGCCACGCCAGCCGAAGCACGTGCCGCCCGTCTGGGCAGGGCCACCGGCCGATGAACTCCCGGCCGTTGTCTCGTTGGGGCAGTTCTTTCACCGTTCGGCACGGATGGTGATGGCTGCAAAAAGCGTCGAAGTCTTTTCCACCGGTTGCTTGATAGAGATCGTCTGGTCTGTCCGCCGGATGAACGAATCAGACGCCGAATGGAGCAGGCTAACGGGCCAGTGCTTCAACCGTGGCCGTTACGGGCTGGATTCAGACGGTGACAGCGGAAGCACCCTTCGTTTCGGTGTGGCCTTTCCCGATGGGCGGAAGGCCACGACTGCTCAGTTGCAGCCAGGGATGTTTGACCACACGGGACCAATGACGGGACCGGTATTGATGATGGCGGGCGGCGGAGGCGGGTCGGGCAACGAGGACGAGCTGTTCTCGTCCATTAAGTTCTGGCTTTGGCCCCTGCCCATCGACGGTGACACGCGCCTGGTGGCGCAATGGCAGGACCTGGGCATGGAGGAAGAATCCGTTGTGCTCGCCGCGGACCAGCTGAGGACGGCGGCCGCAAGGGTGCAGAACTACTGGATTTCCCCGCCCGGCGGCGACTGATCTCAGCGCACCACGGTCCGGTGACCGGCATCCAGGCGCCGGGTCCAGCCGCGTGAGTCCAGGTATTCAAGCAACGGAACCGCAACCCGGCGTGTTGTCTCCAGTGCCTGCCGGGCCTGACTGGTGGTGAAGGGCTGCTCCAGTCCGGCGAGGGTGCGCATGGCAAGGGCTGGCGCCGTCGGCAGCAGCACCACCCCGTCGCGCAGCCGCAGCAGGCGCCCCGTGCGTTCGGCGGCGGCCAGCTCCCGGGCGCCCAGGCCCATCGCGGCCAGGTCGTCGGCTTCCGGGGCCTGAAACGGAGCCGTGGTCAGCCTGCGCTCCAGCTCAGCGACCGCCGGCTCCGCCGGGCCCAGATTGTCACTGCTGCCGGGCAGCCGGATGTGGCCGCCTTCCTGCTCCAGGCCTGCTTCGCGGACGACAGGTTCCAGGAGCCGCTCGTCGGACAGTGCCAGCAGGTCCCGCGCCGCGCCCATGGACAGCCCGGCGGCCAGCGGGTCCCGCTCCTGCAGTTCCGCCACGGCAGCGCGCAGCCGATGCTGCCATGCCTCGAAGGCGGGAGCATGCACCCACCAGGGACCGACGACCCGGACGCCCGCCGGCGCGTCCACGGCGGGTCCGGACAGCAGCCCCAGCCGGTGGAGGTGTTCTGCCTGCACCGCCCCGCGGGCCGCTATTTCGGCCAGGACGTCACCGGCCGGGCCGGTGCCGGCCAGGCGCTCTGCCCAGTGCGCGCCGTCGCCGCGCCGCCGCAACGCCGGCGGATCAGCATCGAGAATGCGTGCCCCGCCCAGCACCAGGCGGCTGCCGGGGTGGCGCAGCACCAGCCGGTCCCCGAGCACGAGCGGCAGCGGCCGGTCGAAGACCAGCCGGGCGTGGTCGGCCCCGAACGGACGCAACCGGGCCGGCGCTGCCGCGGTACCCACATGGACCATGAGCTGCTCCGGCACGTCCGTCAAGGCTGCACCGGTGGTGCGCTGGATGCCCACGACGCCGGTGGTGGGCCACGCGTCCGGAGTCAGCAGCGCATCGCCCCGGCGGATGTCCGCAGCGGCAACATCCCGCAGGTTCAGCGCCACCCGGCTGACCGGCCCCACGGAATCGTACGAAGTATCGCGGCTTTGCAGGCCACGGACCACCACGGACCGCGAACCCTCGTGGCCGAGCAGCTGCAGCCGGTCACCCCTGGCAAGGGTTCCTGCTGCCAGCGTGCCGGTCACCACCGTTCCGGCGCCGGTAATGCTGAACGAACGGTCCACCCACAGCCGGACCCTTCCCCCGGAGGCGGGGGCCGGCACCTGGCCGAGGACGCCGTCGAGCGCGGTACGCAGGTCCGCCAGGCCGGTCCCGTCGATGGCCGAGACGGTGACGGCGGGCGCATCCTGCAGACCCGTGCCGGCCAGCTCCCGGCGTGCCTGCGAGAGCGCGTCTGCGGCCTGCTGCCGGGAGGCCCGGTCCGCACGGCTGAGCACCACCACGCCGTGTTCAATCCCGAGCGCGGCGACGGCATCCCGGTGATCCGCCGACTGTGCCTGCCAGCCCTCGTCCGCAGCGACGACGAAGCAGACCACCGGCGCCGGACCGATGCCGGCAAGCATGTTGCCCAGAAACCGTTCGTGGCCCGGAACGTCAACGAAGGCGATCTCCCGGCCGGACGGCAAGGTAGTCCAGGCGTAGCCCAGGTCAATGGTCAACCCGCGGCGCCGTTCCTCCTCCCACCGGTCCGGCTCCATGCCGGTGAGGGCGCGGACCAGGGTGCTCTTGCCCGAATCGACGTGCCCGGCGGTGGCAATGACGTGCACGGCTCAGCCCGCCCCGCCGCCATCTGCCGCCGCGAGGGCTGCCTGCGCCTGGCGCACCGCCTCGAGAATCCGCTCGTCATCCCCGGCGGGAACGCAGCGCAGATCGATCAGGCAGGAGCCCTCGTGGACGCGCGGCAGCACGGCCGGATCGCCGGTCCGCAAATGGACGGCGAGTCCCTCGGGGAGCCGGAGCGCCCATCCCGGCAACGGAACGCCGGGGGCGCCGCCGCCGCCGACGCGGCCGTCATGGGCCACGACCGGGACGCCCAGGGCCTGGGCGAGTTTGTCGGTGCGCTGCCGCAATGGCCCGGCTTCGGCATGCAGGGCCTGGACCACCGGCGGCGGTCCGCCCGCGACAGTCGCCTCCAGGGCGGCGAGGGCAAGTTTGTCGGCCCGGACCGCCCGGGCGAGCGGGTGCCGGGCCAACCGGGCGATGATCTCCTTGCGGCCCAGCAGCAAGCCCGCCTGGGGGCCGCCCAGCAGTTTGTCGCCGCTGGCGATGACGACGTCGGCCCCGCTCGCCAGTGCCGAGGCGGCGTCCGGTTCGTGCGGCAGGGCCGGGTCGGGCGCCAGCAGCCCACTGCCGAGGTCGGCCATGAGCGGGACCCCATGGTCCGCAGTCAGCGGGCTCAGCTGCTCCAGCGGAACGGCGGCGGTAAATCCGTCGACCCGGAAGTTGCTCGGATGGACTTTGAGGACGCAGCCGGTGTCCGGTCCCAGGGCGCCGGAGTAGTCCGGCAGGTGGGTCCGGTTGGTCGTGCCCACCTCGCGCAGCCTCGCGCCCGTCGACTCGATCAGGTCGGTCAGCCGGAAACCTGCACCGATCTCGACCAGTTCCCCGCGGCTCACCACCACCTCGCGGCCGGCCGCCAGGGCCGTCGTGGCCAGCACCAGCGCCGCGGCCCCGTTGTTAACCACCAGGGCGTCCTCGGCGGCGGGACAGGCGGCGAGCAGTGCGGCCCGGGCACCGGCGCCGCGTCCGCCGCGGCTGCCGGTGGCCAGGTCAAGCTCGACGTCGACGTAGCCGCTGGCCGCGACCAGGGCTTCAACAGCGGCCGCAGAAAGCGGGGCCCGGCCGAGGTTGGTGTGGACCACCACACCGGTGGCATTGAGCACCGGGCGCAGGGTGGTCGCTGCGCGGGCGGCGACAGCGGCCAGCAGGGCAGGTTCCACCTGGCCCGGAGCGATGTCCCCGCGGCGGGCCTGCTCCTGGGTGTCCCGGACCAGTTCACGGATGACCCGTGCACTCAAACGGTCGCCGGCCCGCCGGACGGCCGGCAAGGCGAGCAGATCGTCGGTGCGCGGAATCAGGCGGCGGGGATCGACCAGGTCCACAGTCCCTCTCCCTTCCGCGGCCTTGGATGCCGGTGGTTGGCGGAGGCGGACGGGAATCGAACCCGCCAGGCCGAGATACTCAGCCTCACCGGTTTTGAAGACCGGGGGGCCCACCAGGACCCGGACGCCACCGCGCATCAATATAGCAGGGTTGCCTTGAGAGGTACGCTAAGCGGATGAACGAGGTTCAGACGTCAGTCCGGCAACTCGATGACGGGGTCACCGGCCCCCTGCGGCTCACCGGCTATGCCCACGGCGGCGGCTGTGCCTGCAAAATTCCCCCCGGCGAGCTCGAAGACGCGGTCCGTGGCCTCATCGGGGAACAGGGCGCGGAGGTGCTGGTCGGCCTGGACAGCGGTGACGACGCGGCGGCAGTTCTGGTGCGCGACGATCTGGCGGTCCTCACCACCGCAGACTTCTTCACCCCCGTTGTCGACGACCCCTTTGATTGGGGCCGCATAGCCGCCGCCAACGCCCTGTCCGACATTTACGCCATGGGCGGCCGGCCGGTCACGGCCATCAACCTCGTCGGCTGGCCCCGTGGTGTCCTGCCGATGGAACTGATGACTGAAGTCCTGCGCGGCGGCCTGAGTGTGGCGTCCGAGGCCGGCTGCCCGGTGCTCGGCGGACACTCCATTGACGATCCGGAGCCGAAGTACGGCATGGCGGTCACCGGCGTCGCCCACCCCGACCGCCTGCTGCGCAACGACGCCGCCGCGCCCGGGCTGCCGCTCACCCTTACCAAACCGATCGGCGTCGGGCTGCTCAACAACCGGCACAAGCAGACCGGTGAGGTGTTCGCCGAGGCGGTGGAGACGATGGCGGCACTCAACCGCGACGCAGCCGACGCGGCGGTGGCGGCCGGTCTGCGTGCGGCCACGGACGTGACCGGCTTCGGCCTGCTGGGCCATCTGTACAAGATGGTCCGCGCCTCCGGAGTGGGGGCCGTGATCGACCGGAAGGCGGTACCGCTGCTCGGCGGGGCCCTGGAAGCGCTGCGGGACGGCTATGTCTCCGGCGGGACGCGGCGCAACCTTGACTGGGTGCGGCCGCATCTGCGCTCCGCTGCCGGCGTTACCGAGGACGAGCTGCTTCTGCTGGCCGATGCACAGACCTCCGGCGGCCTGCTCGTCGTGGGGGAGGTGCCCGGGTACCCCGTCATCGGGCATACCACCGCGGGCCAGGGCATCGAGATCCGCTGAACCCGGGACCCGCTGAACCCGGGACCCGCTGAACCCGGGACCCCCTGAACCCGAGACCCGCCACAGCCGGCGGCCTCAGCCGGCGGTCGTGATCGAATCGCCGGCGATGCCTGCGGCGCGGCGGGCGGCGAGGCGGTTCTTCTGCGGTTCGATCGTGTAGCGCGGATCCCTGGCGGAGGCGAGGCCGGCCTCGAACACGCCAAAACGGGTCAGGGCCGAGGCGGCCAGCAACGCGAGTCCCGAGGCCGCGGCGGCCACCCGGTTACCGCCCCCCAGCAGCGTTCCCAGGCCGCCGGCGAGCGCCAGCCGCTTGCTCCACCGCAGCATGGCGCCGGCCTTGCCCTGGTGCAGCGGCTCTGCTGTTACCGGGTCCATCCGGCGTTCCAGCACCTCCATGGCAACCACGTCACCCAGGACGCCGAGCAGGGCGAGTTTCCGGGCCGGACCCGTCTCCCGCACCGGGGTGGTGGCCATGGCGAGCCCGGCGGACGCGAGCGCCGCCGAACTCACAAAGACGAACGGCAATTCCTCGTGGGCAGCGTTCCACGTCGGGGTGGCGGTGTCCCCGAGCAGGACCGCCGTATAGGCCGCCAGCGGTCCGGCGAACACGGCGGCCTCAAAACCGGCCGGCCCCTCGAGCACGTGCAGCACCTTCCGCAACGGACCCAGCGGAAGCCGTGCTCCGCTTAGCCGGTCGATTTCGGCCGCGGCGGCCACAGCCGTGCCGGCGCTGAAGGCGCTGAGGATCCATGAGCCCACACTCATGGGAGACGTCACCTTGAAGGTCCGGAGCATATGCAGGAAGCGTTCCGGCCTGCCGAGGTCCTTCGCCAGGGCAGCGGCACCGACGCTGACCGCCGCGAGGGCGCTGAGCCGGGTGTTGCGGCACAACGTCGGCCGGCCGGTCAGCTGCGCGCCGAGTCCGAGCAGGGCTGAACCGCCGGCCACACCGCCGAGGAACAGGTACAGGGCCACGTCATTGCCCCACGGCGCCGGCTTGACCACCGGGCGGCCGTAGTACGAGTTGAATTCCGGCTCCGGAACCATGGGCATTTCCCGGGAACCGTCGCCACTGTCCCGACGGCGGCCGGTGCCGGGTTTGCCGTCCTGCCGGCGGCGGCGGGAGGGCTCTGCAGGGCGGAAGCTGTCGAACTCTGAGAGGGTCACGCACGCCCTCCCAGGAAAGCCAGCGCAGCTGCCGCAGCCATCCCGGCGACGGCGAGGCCGGCACGCCGGTACATCGTCGGCAGGTCGGCCGTGGGCACCCGGGGGTCCGGCGGCAGTCCGTAGACCTCGGGTTCGTCGAGCAGCAGGAAGACCGATCCGGTCCCGCCGACGCCGTCGTTCTCGTTCGCCCCGTACAGCCTGGCTTCGGTCATGCCTTGCGCATGAAGGGCCGCGACCCGCTCCTTCGCCGTCTCCACCATGTCGTCGTGGTTGCCGAACTTGATGGACGTGGTCGGGCAGGCCTTGGCGCAGGCGGGCGTCTCGTCGGCGACGAGCCGGTCGTAGCACAGGGTGCACTTCTGGGCGATGCCCGCGTTCGGGTCGGACGGATGTTCGGCGTGCTGTTCCTCCCTGCTGGCCGCAACCTTGACGGTGCCGTCGGAGCGGCGTTCGATGACGCCGAAGGGACAGCCCGCCACGCAGGTCCCGCAGCCGTTGCAGACGTCGTCCTGGACCACCACGGTGCCGAACTCGGTGCGGAACAGTGCGCCGGTGGGGCAGACGTCGAGGCACCCGGCATGCGTGCAGTGCTTGCAGACGTCGGAGGACATCAGCCACCGGAAATCCGCCGTGTCCGGCGGCGTGGTGTCCGCGGTGGCCAGGTCCGTCACGGCCGGCGCTGCTGCAACGGGAGGACCGATCCGCGGCATGCCGAGGCTGACCAGGGCACGGCCTGATTTCTTTGCCTCGGTGATGCGTTCCTGGCCCTGCTCGATGAAGGCGACATGCCGCCAGGTGCTGGCCCCCAGCGCTCCGGTGTTGTCGTAGGAGGACCCGAGCAGTTCCAGGTTGCCGTCCTGCGGGATGCGGTTCCACTCCTTGCAGGCAACTTCACAGGCCTTGCAGCCGATGCAGATCGAGGTGTCCGTGAAGAACCCCTTGCGCGGATGGTTGTGCTCCCAGTGGGCATCGGCAGTGGGATCGGTCGGTCCGGAGAATTGGCCCATCTAGTCCTCCAACGTCGGGTCGGTATCCGCGGCGCCACCGGTCGGGGCGGCGGCGGAAGGGGCAGCGGATGCCGGATCCGTCACGGCGCGGTTTCCGGTTTCGATGGTCAGCCCGGCGCGCGCCTGGTATTCAGCAACCAAGGCAAGCAGTGCCTCCCCGCGCGGCCGGCGGCCCGGACGGATGTCGCAGGAGGCGACCTTGGACTCCTGGATCTGGACGTTGGGATCCAGCGTCACGCCGAGGAGGTCGTTGGCTGCGTCACCGGTGACGACGGCATTGGTGCCGACCCCCCAGTGGTAGGGCAGCCCGATCTGGTGCACGGTGTGGCCGCCGACGGCCAGGGGCCGCATCCGGTCGGTGACCAGCACCTTCGCCTCGATGGCGGAGCGGGGCGAGACAATGGTGGCCCACCCGTAGGGCTCCAGCCCCCGCTCGGCGGCCAGTCCAGGCGAGACCTCGCAGAACATTTCGGGTTGCAGCTCCGACAAGTACGGCAGCCACCGGCTCATCCCGCCGGCGGTGTGATGCTCGGTCAGCCGGTAGGTCGTGAAGACGAACGGATAGACGTCTGCGCCACTGCTGCCGGCGCTTGCTGCGCTGAGGTTGTCCTTGCGGGGGAACACCAGCCGCGCCGGGTTCTGCTGTTGCGGATACAGCGCGTTGGCCACCGGTGATTCCTGGGCCTCGTAGTGGGTGGGAAGGGGCCCGTCCAGGACGCCCTTTGGCGCGAACAGCCAGCCTTTGCCGTCGGCCTGCATGATGAAGGGATCATCTCCGCTGAGGGCGGCCGGGCCGCCGAGCGCGGGATCGGGCCGGCTGCCCGGCGCCCGGTCGACCGGGAAGTCGGGCACGTCGTCGCCGACCCATTTGCCCTGTTCCTGGTCCCACCAGATGTATTTCTTCCGCTCGCTCCACGGCTTACCGGCAGGGTCGGCCGAGGCCCGGTTGTAGAGGATCCGGCGGTTCGCCGGCCACGCCCAGCCCCATTCCGAAGCCGCCGGTCCCTGTTCCTGGCCCGGCTTACGGTTGGCGGCGTGGTTGATGCCGTCGGCGTAGACACCGGTATAGATCCAGCAACCGGCCGACGTCGAACCGTCGGCGCGGAGTTCGGTGTAGGCGGAGAGGGGCTTGCCGGCGTCCGGGCCGGCCAGGTGGCGGCCGTTGATCTCGGCAAGCACCGTCTCGCCATCCGGATCGCCGTGGTCGTCCGTGGGATAGTCCCAGGTCAGGTCGAGCAGCGGACGGTCGCGTTCGTCCGCGGATTCGGCGAGTTTCGCCCGGATCCGCTGGCCCAGCTCGAAGAAGAACTGCAGCTCGCTTTGGCACTCGCCCGGCGGTGCCACTGCCTGGTGCCGCCACTGCAGCAGCCGCTGGGTCTGGGTGAAGGAGCCGGC
Source organism: Arthrobacter sp. JB02-1C (assembly GCF_057748045.1). Lineage (NCBI taxonomy): Bacteria > Bacillati > Actinomycetota > Actinomycetes > Micrococcales > Micrococcaceae > Arthrobacter > Arthrobacter sp. JB02-1C. The sequence continues at coordinate 3,230,308 of NZ_CM173235.1, read as the reverse complement.
TTTTTCGACGTGGGTTGCTGCCGGCATGAAGAAGACTTCGGTTTCGATGTCCTCCGTGCGCAGTTCCCCCGATTCGATCTCCGGGCTGTCCTTCCACCAGGTCGCCGACTCGATGAGGTTCAAGTCGCGCACCACCAGCCACTTCAGGTGCGACATGCCCAGGCGCTGCAGCCGGCCGTGGGCTGAACCCACTGCAGGGTTTTGCCCGAGGAGGAAGTAGCCTTCCACTTCGTCCGCCAGCATGCTCATGGTGGTCTCGTAGGTCCCGTGCGCGCCGGTCAGCCGCGGCAGGTAATCGTAGGCCCAGTCGTTGTCAGCAGTCGCGGCGTCGCCCCACCAGGCTTTCAGCAGGCTGATGGTGTAGGCGTCGGCGTCGGCCCAGAAGCCCTTTTGCTGTTTCGACCCGACGGCTGCGAGATAGTCGCCCAGGGTGTCATGGCGGCCGGCGCTGGGCATCGGCAGGTAACCGGGCAGCAGGTTGAATAACGTGGGGATGTCGGTGGAACCCTGGATGCTGGCATGGCCGCGAAGGGCCATGATTCCGCCGCCGGGGCGTCCCACGTTCCCCAGCAGCAGCTGCAGGACGGCGGCGGCCCGGATGAACTGCACTCCCAGCGAGTGCTGGGTCCAGCCCACGGCGTAGGCAAAGCAGGTGGTCCGGTCGCGTCCCGAGTTTGCCGTGATCGTCCGGGCCAGAAAGTCGAAATCGGCGAGGTCAATGCCGCACATGTCCCGGACCATTTCGGGGGTGTACCGGGCGTAGTGCCGTTTGACGATCTGGAAGACGGTCCTGGGGTCCTGCAGGGTGTCGTCACGTTGCACTTCGGCATGCTCCAGGGGCGGGCCGCCGCTGCCGAAGGTGTCGCCGGCTGCGCGGCCGGATGCCTCGGCGCCGTGTTCGGTGCCGGGGCCCGGTTCATCAATCCTGCTGTCCTCCCGCTCCGCGTACCCCCAGGATGACGTGTCGTACGCCCGCTTTTCCGGATCGAAACCGGAAAACAGTCCACCGAGGTCCTCGGCATCACGGAAATCCTCGTGTACCAGCGTCGCCGCGTTGGTGTACGCGCTCACATACTCCTTGAACCACAGATCGTTCGTGATGACGTAGTTGATCAGTGCGCCCAGCAGGACTACGTCAGAACCGGCACGGATGGGAATGTGCTTGTCCGCGACAGCCGAGGTGCGCGTGAACCTGGGGTCCACGTGGATGACCTTCGCCCCCCGGGCCTTGGCCTCAGCAACCCACTGATATCCCACCGGATGGCATTCGGCCATGTTGGAACCCTGGATGACGATGCAGTCGGCGTTGGCCATGTCCTGCAGTGATTGCGTTGCACCACCGCGTCCAAACGAGGCTCCCAAACTGGGAACCGTGGAGGAGTGTCAAATCCGGGCCTGGTTTTCGATCTGCACTGCGCCGGCAGCGGTGAAGAGCTTCTTGATCAGGTAGTTCTCTTCGTTATCCAGCGTTGCCCCGCCGAGGGAGGCGATACCCATCGTGCGGCGCAGCAGCCGGCCGTCCGCGTCTTCCTGCTGCCAGGTCCTGCGCCGGGATTCGATGAAGCGGTCCGCCACCATGTCAATGGCAGTGTCGAGGTCCAGGTGCTGCCACTCGCGGGAGCGCGGCGCGCGGTAGAGGACCCGGGTCTGCCGGCCGGGGGAGTTGACCAGCTGCTCGCTGGCAGAGCCTTTGGGACACAGCCGGCCCCGGGAAATGGGCGAATCCGGATCACCTTCGATCTGGATGACCTTTTCGTCCTTGACGTAGACCCGTTGGCCGCACCCCACGGCGCAGTACGGGCACACGCTCTGCACCACGCGGTCGGCGGTGGCCGTCCGCGGGGTCATTGCCCTCGTCTGCGGGGATGTCACCGCCGGGCCGCGGCCGAGCAGGTCGCCCGTACTGACCTGACGGACAACCGGCCACTGAAGAAAACTGCGCCGTGCCATGAAAGGAGCGTACCCAACCAAGGGCGCAAACGACAGAGAGGGTGGTGATATTTTCGGTACCGCAGGTCTCTTCCGCGCGGCGGCCTTGGGCGGACGGCGGGTTGCCTAAGGCAGGAGCGGCCGTGCCGTCCGCAGTGCGGAAACGACGTCGAGGATGCCCTGAGCGGCGGCGGCCGCGTCCTTCGGGTCGGTGATGAAAGAGGCATGGGTGGCGCCGGCGATGACCCGGTGCAGGCTGTTGGTCGAGAGCCCGGCAAGGGCATCCTGGGATGCCGCCCAGCCTGGCCGGCTCCCGCTGCCCGCCGTCATCACGGCCAGTGGCCTGCCGGCGAAGTTCGTCAGGGCGGCTGCCTGTTGCGCCGAGGATCCGGCCTGCAGGTACTCATCCGCCGTGCTCCGGAGATGAGCAGGTGTTACGCCCAGCAGCCGGCCCAGACCCAGCCTCGAAGCACCTGCAACCAGCGCGGAGATCCGGTCCGCCGTCGCGGCGTCGGTGCCGGTGGGGCGCCCGGCGGCCGCGTCCCAGGCCGGTGACGTCGAGTCGATCAATACCAGCCCCGCGACTTCCTGGGGATAGCGGGCAGCGAAGGTGAGTGCGTAGAGGCCGCCGAACGAGTGGCCGGCAAGTACGTATGGACTCGGAACGTTCGCCCGGTCCAGCAGGGTGTGGAGATCGCTTGCGATCCGCGTGGCATCCTGCGGCCCGCCCGTGGGGTCGCTCCAGCCGCGTCCTGCCCGGTCATAGACGCAGACCCGCGTGTCCCGGGCGACGGCGGCCCGTATCAGGTCCAGGTCGGCGGACGTTCCGCCGGCGCCTGGTTCGAGCACGACCGTTGGACCGCCTGCGCCGGTGCAATTCAGGTACAGCCGGTGGCCGCCGACGTCGAGCAGCTGGCCCTGCGCTGGAGCGGCCGCCGCACGCGCCGACTGCTGCAGGGTTTCGTAGCCGCCGCCTGCTGCAGCCAACGCCAGCACCGCGATGACGGGAAAAACCAGCACCCGGGACGACCAGCCCTGGAGCTGCCGGCTGGCGCGGACGAACGTCCAGGCCGCCGTCGTGAGCAGGGCCGGCGGCCACACCCAGGCGAGTCCTTCCTGCGCCGCGGGGCTGAGCGTCAGTGTCAGGAAGCCCGCCAGGCCCAGAAAGAGCGCCGGAGCGGCAGCCCAGGCCTGCGGCCGGTCGGTGAACCGAAACGACAGCACAGCCACCATGGACCAGCCCAGCGCCCATCCGAGCAAGATGGCCGCGGCCACGCCGTTCTCCGTTGCCGGCACGAACGGAGCGACGGCAAGCAGCGCGGCAGCCAGCGCCCCGGTGGCCAGGGAACCAGCCACAATTAAGCCGAGGCGTCCCGTCCGTGCGGGGCCCGGACCGTGCGGCCGGCGCCGGTTCGAAGCGGCGGCCCTGGCGGGAAAGGTGATCGGAAGTGTTGGCATGCCTTCATGCTGTCATTCACGGCCCGTCAAGATGCATGGTGAAAATGCCCGCCAGGGAAAGGATCCTGCCCAATCGGGGCCGGGGTGGGTACAGTGGCCACATGCACCGAGTTGTTGCCCTAGCGTTGCCGGATGTGGTGGCTTTTGACTTGGCCATTCCGGCCCAGGTGTTCGGCCACGAGGATGAGCGCGGGCGATACTCCTTTCGGGTTTGCACAGGGCGGCCTGGCCTGGTCCGGACAACTTCCGGGTACTCGATCCAGGTTCAGGACGGGCTGGACGCCCTGCTCGCTGCCGACACGGTGGTGGTTCCCGGTTATGAACCCCTCGATGATCCGCCGGCCGCGGTTTGCGAGGCCCTGCGTCAGGCCGTTGAAAACGGGTCCCGCGTGGTTTCGGTCTGCACCGGAGCGTTCGCTCTTGCCGCCTCGGGAATCCTGGACGGCAAGCGGGCGACCACCCACTGGAAGAATGCGGCGCGGCTGCAAACCCTCTACCCGCGCGTCGCCGTCGATGCGGACGTCCTGTACATCGATCAAGGAAGCGTGAGTACGAGCGCAGGCGTGGCGGCAGGTATTGATCTCTGTCTTCACTTGGTTCGGAAGGATTATGGGACCGAAGCCGCGAACAGCATCGCCCGCCGCATGGTGGTGGCCCCGCATCGGGAAGGTGGGCAGGTCCAATTCATGGAGCGCGCCGTAGCCGCACCCCTGGCACTCTTTGCCGAGACGTGCGCCTGGACACGGCAGCACCTGGCCGAAGCGCTGACGATCGAGGATATGGCGCAGCACGCTGGCTGGACCGCCCGGAGCTTTGCGCGGAAATTCACCGCGGAAGCAGGAATGACCCCTCTGCGGTGGCTGAACGAGCAGCGCATCGCCGAAGCCTGCCGGCTCCTGGAAACCACCGACCTGACCGTGCACGCCGTGGCGGCCCGGACCGGGCTGGGAACGACGGCCAACTTCAGGCTCCACTTCGCCCGCAAACTCGCCACGACCCCCTCGGACTACCGCCGCCTTTACCAGGGCAGGAACCGGAAGGCTGCCCCGGCATAGGCTCAGTACGCGGGGGTCGGCTTGAGTCCCTTGACGATCAGCCAGATGCCGAGGGAGAGCTCGAAAAGCGCGACCGGCAGGGCGGCGAGGGCGGCAATCGGGGAGACGTTGGAGTAGGCGCCGAAGTAGACCGCGACGTCGGAGGCGAGAAGAAGCGGCGCTCCGATGAATGCGGCGAGGGGCAGGACCCGGGGCACGAGGCGGGCACGGTAAAGCACGTAGCCCAGGAGCAGGTCGTTGAAGACCGGCAGCAGGCTCTGCGAGAGCAGGAATGTCCAGTTGTACTGCGCGACGAGGCCATGGCCTGCCGTGACGAAGGACATGGCCTCCGTACCCGTGAGGCCGGCCGCCTCGGTGCGCAAGGTCAGGATGGTCAGCATGCTGGTCACGCCAACGATGATGAGGCTTCCCTCCACGACCCGGGCGGTCACGAAGCCCAGGGCTGCAGTCTGGCTGACCCGCCTGGCGACAGGGTAGAGCACGACGGCGGTGCCGATACCGGCAAGCCCGACGACCACCTCGGAGAGGCCAGCCCACAGGATGCCGCTGCTGCCTCCCGTGCCCTGGATGAAGGATCCGACGTCGTCCTTCACGGGCTTGTACAGTGCGAGGGTGGGGATCGAGACGAAGGTCAGCAGGTACAGGATCCCGGCGGCGAGGGAGGTCCGTCTCAGCGGGTCCATGCGTTGACGGGCCCCCTTTTGTCCCCGGACAGGGGTAGCAGCAGGGGCGTGGTGCGCAGCGGTCATACAGGGCTCCTAGGGCTCCGATGGATTGCAGGACGGTGACGTGGAGCCTGCTCGTTGAGTTGCCCGCGGCGCCGCACACGCCGCCCCGGCCCAGCTGGCCCGTCACCTCTCGCCCTGACCGTACCTGCACCACTGAAAACCGGCAATAGGAAGATCGACGCCGGCGGTCCTGGACTGGGATTATTACCTACGCTTAGTGTCAGGCTTGCAATGGACGTGGCGGGCGGCCGCCACCCCTCGGGAAGGCACTCGGATGGAATCGCTACCGTTGGTGGTCCTCATGATGATTTTTGCTGCCGCCGCCGGCGTCATCTGGGTCGCGGGGATCCAATTGTCGAAGCAAACCGATGTCCTGGACGACCGGCTGCATCTGGGCTCCGCCCTGGGCGGCCTGATCCTGCTCGCCATCGCCACCAACCTGCCCGAAATCGCGATCACGGTCAGTGCCGCAGCCTCGAACAACATCGGGGTCGCGGTCGGAAACATCCTCGGCGGGATCGCCGTCCAGACGGTGGTGCTGGTGATTCTGGATGTGTTCGGAAAAGGTGAGGGGCCGCTTACCTTCAGGGCGGCGTCGCTCTCCCTGGTCATCGAAGCCGCGACGGTGATCGGCGTTCTCGGAGTGGTGATCGCCGGCAGCCAGATGCCGGCGAATCTCATTGTGTGGCGCCTAACGCCGGCGGCCGTCCTGATCGCCGTCATCTGGATCGTTGGGCTGCTGCTGGTCCGGAGGTCCCAGAAGTCGCTTCCCTGGCACGAGCAAGGCGCGGCTCCCGGTGCGCAGACCAAGCCCAAGGGACACTCGAAAAAGACCGCCGTCGATGGTCGCAGCCATGTGAGCACCGGCAAATCTGTCCTCATTTTTAGTGTTGCTGCGCTCGCAACGCTGGGCGCCGGCGTCGTGCTGGAACGCAGCGGCGAAGCCATTGCCGGTCAGGTCGGGCTTTCCGGTGTCATCTTCGGCGCCACTTTCCTGGCCCTGGCCACGTCCCTGCCGGAGATCTCCACCGGACTTGCTTCGGTCAAGCAGGGCGACGACAAGCTCGCCTTCAGCGATATCTTCGGCGGCAACGCGTTCCTGCCCGTACTGTTCCTCGTCGCCGTACTGATCTCCGGCAAACCGGTGCTGCCCCAAGCCCAGGCGACCGACATCTATCTCACGGCACTGGGAATCCTGCTTACCCTGACTTACCTGCTGGGGATCCTGTTCCGGCCAAAGAAGAAGGTGCTGGGGATGGGCATCGATTCCCTGATCGTCCTCATCCTGTACCTGGTCGGCGTCGTCGGGCTGTTCGCGGTGGCCTCCGGCTGACGTCAGTCCGGGGTTGCCCGGGCGGACGGACCCGTGCTGCAGTTACTCCGGCTCAGGTCCGACGTCGGCGCCGCGGCCGGCCTCCCGGCTCAGCACCCGGCGGCAGATTTCGTCTTCCACGAGGGCAAGCAGGTCCGCTTCCGGCCCTTCGCCCGCGGCCCGCTGCGCGTCGAGCACCGCTTGGCGCAGTTGATACAGGTCGCGGTCCGGGACCAGTGGCCAGCGTTTGAACCGGCTGAATAACCGCCTGCCCGGCTGCTTCCGGCCGTCGTGGGCGCTCATGCGTCCTGCCTCGGACCTGCCGGTGCCGGGCGGCGGCCGTGGCGTCCGGGACGGCGCCCGGGCGGGAGCACCGTCACGGTGGAGGCATCCATGCCGGTGGTGGCGGTGAAGGCTGGTTTGGTGGCCATAGGCACATTCCTCTATGCGACCCGGACGGGCCAGCGTCATGACCCACCAGCAGGTTACCGCTGCCGTCTGGCGGCAACCAAGTGTTTTGTGTCCTGCATTACATTGCGGTAATTCAATGCGTGCTCCGGCTCGACGTCCGCCCCGGCCGAGCAGCTCTGCCGAGGAAATGGTTTCGGCATCGGTAGGCTGGGGCCCATGGCACTGGGGGACGCGGCACGGCCGCAGGCAGGTCGACCACACCGGGTGGTCCTGGACGCTTACGCGTTCATCAAGGGCTGGTTAATCGCTACGTCCCTCTGGGTTGGCCTGCTGCTGGTCGTGGTGGCAGCAGGCTATGGCGTGGCCGCCGCGAGGGACGGTACCGACGCCGGCCACGTGTGGGGCCTCTTGGGCATGGTTGTCTTCTACGGCTTCGGAGTTTCCCTGGTGTTCGCGGCGCCACTGGCCTGGGTGCTGGCCTACCTACTCCGCCGAGTCAGGAATCAAAAGATCCACATCGTGGCCTTCTTCGCGGTACCGACCCTGGCGTTCTGGCTGCTGGGAAGCGTCCTCGGTCTGGGCTGGCAGCCATTGCTGCTGGTCCCATGGGCTACCGTCGGCGCGGCGGCAGCGATCGGCCGCTGGGCAGTCCGTAAGGACGTCCCTTCCATGCTGCCAGATTAGGGCACGGGTCCCACCTACGGTCGGCGGCTCAGCCTTCGCATTCGATGCAGTAGGACTGGCCGTTTTTCTCGCGGGCGAGCTGGGAACGGTGCCGGACCAGGAAGCAGGACGAACAGGTGAATTCGTCAGCTGCCTGCGGGATCACCTGGATGATCAGTTCTTCGCCGGAGAGGTCGGCGCCGGGCAGTTCAACGCCGTCGACGGTGTCGGTTTCGTCGAGCTCGAGGACGACGCTGCGCGCGTCCGGGCTGTTCGCGGACTTCAGTGCTTCAAGGGAAGCGTTGCGGGATTCCGCGACGTCGGGCCGTACTTCGTCATAATCGGTTGCCACGGTGTTGTTGCTCTTTTCTTTAGGTTTCGCATCAGACCCCCAGTAGAACGCGCGGGAGGGCCGTTTTGTGCCCGAGGGGATGCGGTACGGTCCAGGCGTGGCCGGGCGCGTCCTTGACAACGAGCCCCGCCACCGCCTGCAGGTTCAACTGTCTACCTTAACGCCTTCCCGTGCCAGATATTTCTCCGGACGGTGACCTGTCGTCGCTCAGCCTTGCGCGGTCAGGACGCTGAGCGGTTTCGCACCCGCAGTCTTCACGTCAAGGGGCTGCATCGGCGTGCCGGCGAGCCGGCCGCCGTCGCCGGCGTTCCGGCACCGCTGTGCGCCGGTCAGCCCGTTGTCGCGACGTTCGCAGCAGCCCTGTTCCGGGGCAGAAGGAAGCCCACTGCGATGAGCCAGAGAATCCCACCAAAGCGCCCAACGGGGAGGAGGTACTGGAGCGGTTCGATGGTCATCGAAAGGAAGCTCAGTTCGGACAGCGCGGCGATGCCGAGGCCGAGCCAGGCAAGCCAGCGCGGCACGAAACCGAGGATGAGGGACGGTACGGCAATCGCGGCGACGAGCAGCCCCAGGCCAACCACGTAGCCGACACCGCCGAGGAAGCCCAAAAACGACAGGGCATGGATGAGCGGAGTGTCGGCGCTGATCTCAGGACGGCTCAACACCCAACCCACGAGTGCCGACAGCATCAGGAACCCCGCGGCCGTGATGCCGCCGAAGAAACCGATGCCCGGTCCCGGGACGCGGACTCCGAGGCGGAGCAACCGGGCGTACACGGTCGCCGCGTAGATGCCCAGCGGGACAGCAGAGCCAAACTGGAGCATGCTGCCCAGTCGGACAGCGTCCGGGTGGTCCCGGAAATACGCGGCCACCGCGGCCGCGCCGGAGAACGGCGATACATAGGCCTGGCCGCCAGTCAGGGCGGAGGTTGCGAGCAGGGCGGCGGCGGTAAGCCCGAGGCTCACGACGGCCAGGATCCCCGGGTGGGGACCACCTGATCGCGCCTGATGGCCGCTGCGGGGAATAGAAACGTTAGTCATGACCAGCCCCTCCTCCACAGATTTGATCATATAAAAAATGATTCGCCTGCTGAATGATTCTGTCAAGGATGTAGCCTGTAACCATGGACCCAACCGCCGGAGCCAGACCCAGACGCACGGCCTTCCTGCTTTCCCAGCTCGGGGCCCTGGCGTCATCCCGTTTTGCGGAGCGGACGCGGGAAATCGGGCTCACGCCAAGTGAAGCGGGTGTTCTCCGGCTGGTTGGCCAGAACCCGGGGCTGAGCCAGCGAGCGCTTGCGGAGCGGCTGGGCGCCGTGCCCAGCCGTGTGGTCTCGCTGCTTGACGCGCTGGAGGCCCGCGGCCTCGTGGCACGCGAGCGCAGCAGTGGCGACCGCAGGATCTACGAGCTTCGCTTGACCGGCCCGGGGGAGCGGCTGCTGCTGCGCCTTCGCGACATTGCGGAAGCGAACGAGGTGGAACTTCTGGCCCCCTTGACCGAGGAGCAATCCGCGCAGTTGGTTCGTCTGCTGACGCAGCTTGCGGGCGCCAATGCCCTGGACCCGGACCTGCACCGGGACACCGGTGGCGAAGACCGCAGCGCCCCGCGCGAAGGCGGGAATTAGGCAAGCGCTTCGCTGATACCGGAGTCAGGCACCGGAACTCAGGGTGTCGGCGTGGCGGTGGACCACTTTCCAGGTGCCCTCTTCACGCCGGTAGATCTGGGTCGCCCGGAGGGTAAAGCTACGCGGCTCGCCGTCCACCGAGGTTGAGATGTGTTCCAGTCCGGCCGTGTAGGCTAGGTCCCCCTTCACCTCAGCCACCTGGAGATCGAAGGCATAAGAGACGCAGTCGGAAAAGCTCTTCCCGAGGGCGGCAAAAAGGTCATCCAGCTCCTGCTGTCCGTGGGCATCCCGCCAGGCTCCGAGGACGCTGACCGGGTCGTTGCGGGACCAGATCCGGCGGCGCGGCGCGGGGTCGCCGTTGTGCAGGGCGAATTCTGCTTCGTAAAGCTCGGACTTCACCCAGACTGCGAAATCGTCATGGTCGCTCATCTGCCCAGTATCCTCCCGGACCGCCAGTGCGTATATGCCTGGCGTTCAGGGCCCAACGGGTCATCCGGCGTCGTCGTCACCAGCCTCCCCGCGTGGGCGTGTGGCCTTTCCGGGCCTCCTCGGGCATGGGCATTTCAGCCCGTAGGCCCAGCAGCCGGATCGGACGGCCGGCCTCGATTCCGGACGCGAGGTTCAGGACTTCGGCCAGAACGTGGTTCGGGTCGGCCGTCTGCGGAATTTTTCTCGCCAGCGTCTTCGTCAGGAACGGCGCGTACCGGATTTTGAGGGTCAGCCCGATCACGGGACGGCCTTCCGCCGCGACGTCCGCCAGCACCCGCGCGGTCAGTTCCCGGACAGCCTCCTCCACCTGGTCCGGTTCGGTCAGGTCATGCTGGAACGTGGTCTCCCGGCTATGCCCGCGGGCGACCCAGGGTGTGTCGTCCACGACGCTGCTGCCGTCCCCGCGGCCGAGCTCGGCGTACCACGGACCCATCCGCGGACCGAACTCCGGAACCAAATCCGCGGGGTCGGCGGCCGCGAGCTCGGCGACGGTGGTGATGCCGAGTTTGGCCAGCCGCGCCGAGACCCTCGTTCCGACGCCCCAGAGCTCCTTGGTGGGCCGGCCGCCCATGACCTCGAGCCAGTTCCCGGCCGTGAGCCGGAAGACGCCAGCCGGTTTGCCGAAGCCGGTGGCAACCTTGGCCCGGACCAGGGTGTCACCAATGCCGACGCTGCAGTGCAGCCGGCTGCGCTCCAGGACGGCCGCCTGAAGCTGCCGGGCGTAGGCCTCCGGGTCGTCGGTCTCCGTCCCCACGAAGGCTTCATCCCAGCCCAGTACCTGCACGGTGGCTCCCGGCTGAGCGCGCAGGGTGGCCATCACGGCCTCCGACGCTTCGAGATACGCTTCCTGATCGACCGGCAGGATGACAGCGTCGGGGACTTTGCGGGCCGCGACGCGCAGTGGCATGCCGGAACCGACACCGAAGGCCCGGGCTTCGTAGGACGCGGTGGACACCACGGCCCGCTCCGTAGGGTCGCCGCGGCCGCCGACAATGATCGGTTTGCCCGCAAGCTCCGGCCGCCGCAGCACTTCGACGGCAGCGATGAACTGGTCAAGGTCGACGTGCAGCACCCACGGGATTACGCTCACGGCACCAGTGTGCCCTAAACCACGGTGGACCTCACCAGAACATGGCAGTTCTCCTGTGAATCTTCAAGATGGCCACGCGCGTTGCACTATGGAGGCAGACCAAAGGGCGCGGCCAGCGCACCCCCAAGCACGGACGAGGATCACGATGCCCGCTATTGCCCGGACCGCACCGGACCGCACAGCCAGGTTCGGCCTGGCCTTTATCGGTCTGCTGCTGATTGCAGTCAACCTTCGGGTCTCCTTCGTCAGCGTCGGCCCGGTACTTGGCAACATCAGCAGTGACCTGGGCCTCTCCAGCGCCGCAGCGGGGTTCCTCACCGGACTGCCGCTCATTGCCTTCGCGGTCTTCTCACCCGTCGCTCCCGCCTTCGCGGCCCGGCTCGGCCTGGACCGGGCCCTGTGGCTGTCCCTGTTGATCCTCGCCACCGGTATCGTGCTCCGCTCCCTGCCACTGGCCGGAGTGATCTGGGCCGGCACCGCGCTGATCGGCCTCGCTATCGCGTTCCTTAACGTCCTGGTGCCTTCCCTGGTGAAGCGGGACTTTCCGCTCCGCGTCAGCCAGGTCACCGGAAGCTACACCGCTGTGCAGGCGGCCTTCGCAGCGGCGGGGGCCGCCGTCGTCGTTCCGGTGGCCCAAACCTCACCGGCGGGATGGCGGCTGGCCCTCGGAATCTGGGTGGGCCTGGCCTTGATCGCCATGGCGGTGCTGCTGCCCTGGCTGCGCCGGCACAAGGCAGGCAGTACGCACGCCGCGACGCCGGTGGTTGCCTACCGGTCGCCCTGGGCCTCGGCCCTGGGCTGGCAGGTGACGCTCTTCATGGGGCTGCAGTCGATCGCGTTTTACGTCCTGATGGCATGGCTGCCGACCATCGAGCAAAGCCGCGGCGTCCCCGCCACCACCGCGGGCATCCACCTGTCCCTCTTCCTGCTCATCAGCGTTTTCGCCAGCCTTGCCACCGGGGGAATGCTGCACCGCGGGCCGGACCAGAGGCTGGTTTCGTTTGTGAGCGGTGCGCTCGCCTTCGTGACGTTTGCGGGCCTGGCACTGGCGCCGGACCTGATCCTGCTGTGGGTGGTTCTAGGGGCGATCGGCTGTGGAGCCCTCATTGTTATCGCTCTGTCTTTCTTCAGCCTCCGGACGGTGAGTCACCCGCAAGCCGCGGCCTTGTCCGGGATGGCGCAAGCTGTCGGTTACGGTCTCGCTGCCGTGGGGCCGGTGATGTTCGGTGGCCTTCGCGATGCGAGTGGAGACTGGACGCTGCCGCTCCTGGTCACCGCCGGGGTCATGGCGGTGCTCGCGGTGACGGGCGCGCTGGCCGGGCGCGACCGGGTGATCAGCGGCAGCGGTTCAGCCTGAGTTCCGCCGCACCGCTGCAGGAGGGTTTATTGACTTTTCAAGTATTCATGGCAAGATAGATGCATACGCATATAAACGCGTACCGCGGGAACGTCGGCTCGACAGTGACCGCGACATCGCTTAGAGATTGGACTGACTCATGCAACTCGAGAACAAGGTCGCATTCATTACCGGCGGCGGATCGGGGCTCGGTCTCGCGACCGCAAAGACGTTCCTTGCCGAAGGCGCGAAGGTCATGATCTTCGACTACAACCCCAAGTCGCAGGAAGTCGCCGACGAGATCGGCGCGAAGTTCGTCCAGGGCGATGTCTCAAAGGCCGAGAGCGTTCAGGCCGCTGTCGCGAAGACCGTCCAGGAATTTGGCAAGCTCGATATTGCCGTGGCGTCGGCCGGCGTCGGCGGCGAGGGCGACGTCGTGACCTCGACGGTCGACAACTGGGAGCGCACCAACGGCATCGACTACTCCGGCGTGTTCTACACCAACAAGTACGTCATCGAGCAGCTCCTCAAGCAGGGTAACGGCGGCGTCGTCGTCAACCTCGCTTCGATGTTCGGCCTGGTGGCCGTCTCCAATAACATCGCCTACTCGGCCTCGAAGGGCGGCGTCGTGAACATGACCCGCGCTGCCGGGACGATGTACGCCAAGGAGGGCATCCGCGTGAACGCGGTGGCCCCGGGCGTCATCCGGACCCCGCTGATCGACGAACCGACCCTCGAGCAGTATGCGAACCTGCACCCGGCCGGCCGCGTGGGCGAGGCTCAGGAAGTCGCAGACCTGATCACCTTCCTCGCGAGCGACAAGGCGAAGTTCATCACCGGCACGACCATTCCGATCGACGGCGGATACACGGCTGTTTAGCGCACCGTCAGCACCCGCCGGGCGCACCCCCTCATCTTCGAGGGGGTGCGCCCTTGCTGTTTGCCCGGGCGGCCTCCGCGCGGCGTGGACAGGCTCCGCCCGTGGTGGACGGACTCAGCGCCGCAGAAGCTTGAATGTTCAAGTAAAACCGGCTAGGATGAAGCCATGACACAGACACTCGACCGCCCGCCGGTACTCTTCCTCAGCCATGGTGCGCCGCCGCTGGCGGACGACGCGACCTGGACCCGCGAACTCAACGACTGGTCCGGCACGTTCGACAAGCCCAAGGACATCCTGATGGTGTCCGCGCACTGGGAAAATGCCCCGGTCACGCTCAGCGCCACCGGCCGCAACCCCGGGCTGGTCTATGACTTCGGCGGCTTCCCCCAGAAGTACTACGACGTCACCTACGATGCGCCCCAGGCGCCGGTCCTTGCTGCCGAAGTGGAGAAGCTGGTGGCCGGCCACGGCCATCATGTGGAGCGGGACGAGTCCCGCGGCCTGGACCACGGCGCCTACGTTCCGCTCAAGGAGATGTTTCCGGACGCGGACGTGCCGGTGGTGCAAATGTCCATGCCCACCCTGGACCCGCAGGGCCTGTTTGACCTGGGCCAGTCGCTGGCACCGTTGCGCGACCGTGGCACGCTGATTGTCGGCTCCGGGTTCACCACGCACAACCTGCGCTGGTTCAATCCCGCCGGCGGCCCGGACAGCGCCCCGCCGTCGGTCTCCCGGGAGTTCGATCACTGGGCCGAGGAAGCCATGGAACGCGGCGACGTCGATTCCATCCTGGACTTCCTGCACAAGGCGCCCGCCGCCCGTGAGGCCCACCCCCGCAGCGAACACTGGGCACCGCTTTACGTGGCCCTCGGCGCCGCGTACGGCTCCGGGGACCTGCAGGCCAAAACCGCCATCGAAGGGTTTTGGTTCGGCCTGTCAAAGCGCTCCTGGACGCTGACCTAGGCTCCGCCCGCCGCCGTCCTCCTGCCCGGCCCGGGTGACAAAGTGCTCCACCCGCCGGTCCGGCACCAGCCAGATCAGGGCCACCACGGTGAATACCGCGAGCCCGGCAAGCGGCTGGACGGCGGCGATGAGAAGTCCCGCGAGGTAGATGACGGGGGAGAGCTTGCCCTTCCAGTCGCGGCCGAGGGCGCGGGCAAGCGCGCCGTCGCGGCCCTGGATCCGGATCAGCCGCTGCTGCAGGATGAAGTACGCGATGGCTGCGCAGAGCAGGTTGATCCCGTAAACCAGCACCGGCACCTCGACGAATTCTGAGTCGTCCATCCAGCGCGTGGTGAACGGGAACAGGGACAGCCAGAAGAGCAGGTGCAGGTTCGCCCACAGGACCGCGCCGTTGACGTTGCCGGCCAGTTGGATCATGTGGTGGTGGTTGTTCCAGTAGATGCCGACGTAGACGAAACTGAGCAGGTAGCTCAGGAACGTGGGCAGGACGGTAGCCAGGCCTGACCACGTCGGTTCGGCTGGTGCCCGTAGCTCCAGCACCATGATCGTGATGATGATGGCCAGAACTCCATCGCTGAAGGCCTCCAGGCGATCTTTTTTCACGGCTTGGTCATGGACTCGGGCGGAGCGGGGAACGGTCCTGCCGGGTAGAGTCCGGCCACCTGCTCCATGTAGTTGGCCCACTGCGGGCCTGCGAGCATATAACCGTCAATGGCCTTGTAGAACTTGCCGTTGACGGTGATGTTCTGGCCTGCCCGCTTCTGGCCGGCCAACGTGTCGCCGAAAAACGAGGCGGTGGCCAGGCCTGAGGTATAGCCGACCACCCAGGTGGCGCCGTTGGTGTTGGACGTGCCGGTCTTGGCCGCCGTCGGGAAGCGGTCCTGGACCTTGGGTTCGATGTAGATGCCGGACCCTTTCTTCAGCACGTCCTGAAGCACCGAGTTCACGCCCCGCGCCACCTCGGGCTTGATCGCGGGATGGCAGCTGCTGGCCTGTGCGGGGAGCTGCCGTCCTGCCCCGTCGGTCACGGCGGCGATCGCGATCGGCGCGCAGTAGGTGCCGTCGTCGGCGAACGTGGCGAAGGCGTTGGCCAGGTGCAGCGGCGCGACACCGATGGCACCCAGCAGGTTGCCGAGCTGGTGCATATTGACCGGGGCGTTGTCGACGCCGCTGTGCAGTCCCACGGCGTCCACCACTTTCTGGATGCCGCAGAAGTCCAGTTGCGACGCCTCGGCGAAGGTGGCCGTATTGATCGAGTTGTAGAGCCCGTAGTTCACCGGCATTTTGCGGTAGTAGCCTTCGTCATTGTTCTGCAGGTCATCGGCGGCGCCGAGGGACGCCTGGGCGGTGTCATAGGCCCCCAGCACCTTCCCGCAGCTGGACTTCCAGGGGAAGTCCAGCGGGTAGGTCCGCCGCGCGGCGTCGACCTCGGCCACCATGGACTTGCCCTCGTTCAGCCACTCCGCAAAGGTGAAGGGCTTCATGGTGGAGCCGGGCTGGAAGCCGCCGGCGCCGTTCAGGTCGTTGCCGTTGGCGTCTTTGGCATCGACGTTGAAGTTCAGCTGGGTATCGAACTTTCCGGGCGCCGGCAGGAACACGGTATTTTGAGCCATGGCGAGGATCTTGCCCGTGCCCGGCTGGATGGAAACCAGCGAGGCGCCCCATTTGTCCGGGTTGGCACCCGCCGTTGCATCCACCTGCGCCTGCGCGGCTCCCTGCAGCCTGCTGTCCAGCGTGGTGGTGATGGTCAGGCCGCCACGGTACAGGACCTTCTCGCGCGCGGTGGGATCGGCGCCGTAGGCGGGGTTGTTGAGGATGAGGTGGGCGATGTAGTCGCAGAAGTACGGCGCCGTATCGGCGGCGGCACAGCCCTGCTTGGCTGGAGCGATCTTCAGTTCCACACCGGTGGCGACGGCGGCGTCGTGCTCAGCCCGCTTGATCTTGCCCCCGCTCAGCAGTTTGTCCAGGACCTGGTTGCGGCGGGCGAGGGAATGTTCGGGGTTGGTGGCAGGATCGTAGTAGCTGGGACTGTTCACCAGGCCCGCGAGCAGCGCGGCCTGCGGCAGCGTAAGGTCCTTGGCGCTGGTACTGAAGAAATGCCGGGCGGCGGCCTCGATGCCGTATGCGTCCCGATTGAAAAACACGATGTTGAGGTAGCCCTCGAGGATCTGGTCCTTGGTGTACTTCTTTTCCAGTTCGATGGCGAGCTTCATCTCGCGGACCTTGTCCCCAATGGATTTCTGCCCGCTCAGGACCACCTCTCCGGGCCGGTCGCCGGAGAGCAGGTTTTCGTTGAGGACGTTCGTGACGTACTGCTGGGTCAGCGTGGAGGCTCCCTGCCTGCCACCGCCGGACAGGTTGGACGTGAGTGCCCGGAGAACCCCCTCCGGGTCGACGCCGGCGTGCTGGTAAAAGCGGCTGTCCTCGATGGCGACAATGGCGTCCTTGATGTAGGGCGACATTTGGTCGAGCCCCACCTTGACGCGGTTCTCCGCGAAGAACGTGGCGATCGTTTTCCCGTCGGAAGTGAGCACTTTGGTTGACTGCGACGGCGGATCGACTTTCAGGTCGCCGGGGAGGCTGTTGAAGAACGTGATCGACCGGCTGACCGCGAGACCGGCTGTGGCGACACCGGGGACCGCGAGGCTGGCCGCCAGCACCCCGCAGACCGCGCTCACCGTAACGAGTCCGATGACCCTCCAAAGGCCCGCTGCCACCCGCGATCCGATTCGCTTCTTCGGCGCCATTTCTTGCCCCGCCATCCCGCTAAAAAGCTGAGCCCCAGAATACGCCCAGGGGCCCCGGTCGGCCAGATGCGGAACGCTGTCGCGGGCAGGCTAGGGGCCCGCCGCGCGCCGGCCGGAAAGGTGCCGGGAGAGGAAGTCCTCCAGCACGGCAGCGAACTCATCGGGGCGCTCGATCTGCGGCATGTGCCCGGTCCTGCGGAAGACATGCGATTCGGCTTCGGGCAGCGCCGCAGCCGCCGCGCCGAGGTGCCGGAACGGGAGAATATGGTCGTGGTCGCCCCAAGCCACCAGGGTCGGACAGCCCGATTGCGCCAGGGACCCGACGAGTTCGTGCCGCCACTCGGCCCGGACACCGGACAGGGTGCCGAGATCACGGGCGACGTCGAGGAGGGTCTGCCGGTGCGTGGCCCGCTGCGAGAGAGTGTAGGCGTGGTCGATGCGTGCCTCCGTCGCCAGCGTGTTGTCGAAAAAGAGTGACCGGACCGCCCTGCGGGACGCACTCCGGGCCGGCCTCGTCAGCACGGCAGCGAGGGGCGGCACCGCGAGCAGACGCAGCACCAGGGCCACCTCCTTGCCGAATCCGGCGCTGTTGACCAGGACGAGGGCGCAGACGCGGCCGGGATGGTCGGCCGCCAACTTCATGGCCACCGCGCCGCCGAGGGAGTTGCCGATCACCGGCAGCGCACCGCCCACCCCCACCGTGTCCAGGAACGCCGGGAGTGCTGCGGCAAGCTTCGCGAGGGTGGCCTGGCCCGGCAACCGCTCCGAGTACGCGAAACCGGGCAGGTCCACGCTGTAGACGGTGTGGCGGGCCGAGAGCCGCTCGTGTTGTTCGGTCCAGTCATCCAGGCTCTGTCCGATGCCGTGCAGGAGCAGGACCGGGTCACCGCTGCCGGTCCTGCGATAGCGCCAGCGCGTCCCCGCCGCGTCGAGGTAGCTTGCTCCGGCCAGCGCGAGCGGATCCGGGCCAGTGGACTGCGCCGTCCGCGTCGGCTCGGCCGCTGTTGCGGTGTACTGCGCCCCGTGGGCCCGCGGAACGCGGTAGCCGCGCCGGCCGAAGCGCACCTGGCCCGTCAGCCGCCCGGCCCTGAGCAAGGCCAAGTCGCGGAGGTAGTTCTGATGCAGCCGCCACGGCGAGGCCCCGCCCTGCCGCGGCAGGCGGTCGGCGTCACGGAGGATGTACCCCGCTTTCAGGTTGATCAGGGGCGCCAGCTCCCCGGCCGCGGCCCCGGCCGCGACGGCGGCCGCCGCCGTCGGCGTCACCCAGTGGAAGCCCCGGCGGCGGAGGCGCTTCAGCAGCCGGCAGGCGTAAGCCGCCACCAGGTCCGCCTTGAGGGTCCAGGACGCATTGGTGTAGCCGACCGTGAAGACGAAGTTGGGCACGCCGTCGAGCATCATGCCTTTGTAGGTCAGCGTTTTTCCGACATCCACCGGTGCGCCGTCCACCATCAGCCCGATCCCGCCCAGCACCAGCAGGTTCAGCCCTGTCGCGGTGACGATAACGTCGGCCGGCAGCGACCCGCCGGAGGCCAGCTCTATCCCGTCCGGTGTGATCCGGGAGATGGTGTCCGTCACGATTGCCGCGGTGCCGGCGCTGATGGCAGCGTAGAGGTCGCCGTTGGGGATGGCGCAGAGCCGCTGATCCCACGGGTCGTAGGACGGCGCGAGGTGCGTGTCCACCGCGTACCCCGCCGGCAGTCGGGCGACGGCGGATCTCCGAAGGATGGCCTTCATCGTCTCCGGCCGCCGTCGGCTGAGCTGGTAGATAAAGATCGAGAAGAGGATGTTCTTGGCACGCACGATGTCGTAGGCAAGCTGTGCCGGGACCTTGCCGCGGAGCCGGTCGGCCAGGTGGTCCCGGGTGGGGATGGGGGCCATGTAGGTGGGGGAGCGCTGCAGCATGGTGACCCGGGCGGCGGTCTGCGCCATCGCCGGGACCAGGGTTACCGCGGTGGCACCGCTGCCGATGACCACTACCTGCTTCTGCTCGTAATCCAGCCCGGCGGGCCAGTGCTGCGGGTGGACGATCGGGCCCTTGAAGGCCTCCGCGCCCTCGATGGACGGGGTGAATCCTTCGTCGTAGCGGTAGTAGCCGGAGCAGACAGACAGGAATGAACAGGTGAAGGTGACCGGTTCGGCGGACGACGCCGGCCGCTCCGGGCGGGGTCCGGCGCCGGACGTGCGGACGGCCGAGACCGTCCACAGTGCGCTTTCGCTTGACCACGCCGCCGACACCACCCGGTGCCGGAAACGGATCCGGGGTTCGAGGCCTTCCTCCGCAACGGTGGACTCGATGTAGTGCCGGATCGAGTCACCGTCGGCGATGGCCTTGGCGCCCGCCCACGGCCGGAAGGAGTAACCGAGGGTGTACATGTCGCTGTCGGAGCGGACGCCGGGGTATCTGAAGAGATCCCAGGTGCCCCCCACCGTGGCCCGCGACTCCAGCAGGATGAACGTTGCGTCCGGGAGCTGGCGCTTCAGCCTGCTGGCAAATCCGACGCCGCTGAGCCCTGCTCCGACGATCAACACATCGACGTGTTCACTCATGCATCCACGCTAGCGGCATCGCGGGCGAATGCCAGCCGGTCAGGACAGGTGCACGCCGGTCAGCCCGCCGAGGGTGGCCAGCAGCCGGTCCTGGAAGTCCGGGTCGGAGGCGGCAGGTGCGGGCACGCGGCGCTGGCGGTGGTGCCAGTATCCGCCGCTGACGCGGGCGGCGGGATCGTCGCCGGCGGCCAGCCAGCTTTGGGTGAGGTGGCCCTGTTCCAGGTCGTCCGGTGCCCCGGGGCCGCCCATCCGGGTGGGGACCCATCCCGGATCGACGGCGTTGCTCAACACCGCCGGCCATCGCCGTGCCGCCGCGAGCGCCAACGCTGTCACGAAGAGCTTGCTTTCGGCGTAGGCCTGGCCCGCGTCCCAGCGACGCTCCAGCCAATCGATGTCCTCCAACGCGGTGCCGGCGGTGCGGTGCAGCCCGCTGCTGAGGAAGACCAGGCGGTCCGGCCTGTCAAGGAGGGCGGTGAGCAGGTACGGGGCCAGGGTGTTCACCGCCAGCGTGCGAGCGTGGCCGTCGGGGGTGCTGGACCGCGAGGGTTCCAGGTAGGTACCGGCGTTGTGGATGACGGCGTCCATGCGTCCCAGACCGTTCACCTGTTCGGCCACGGAGCGGACTTCCGCGGCGTCGCTCAGGTCGCCGATCACGACGCCGCCCGCGCGGGCGGCCCACGGGCCAAGGTCGCGGCCGAGGTCGCGGGCACGTGCGGGTGTGCGGGCGTGCAGGACGACGTCGTGCCCTTCAGCGAGGAGGGCACGTGCGGCGCCGAAGCCCAACCCGGTGCTGGAGCCGGTCACAAAGACGCGGGCCACGGGCCGTTCCCTTCCAGCGGCGGTCCGTACCCTTCCAGCGGCGGGCCGTACCCTTCCAGCGGCGGTCGGACAGCGCCGGCAGGAAGCAGCCGCCGGAGCGCGCCGATAGAGGAGCGGGCCACGCTGTCGGGCTGGGAATCGGGGTGGCAATCCTGGTGGGAATCGGGCCGGGAATCCTGCAAGGGCATCCCTTCCTTGTTTCTTGAAGCGCTTTCTTGAAGCGCTTCTCGAAGCCTAGCGAGCCGGCTGCGCGGGGGGAAGAGTCGGCCGGGGCCGGCCGGAACCTTGCCGCGGCAGGTGCGGCTTAGGTCGCCTCGTTCCGGCGCACCATTTCGGCGATCCAGACCGGCGCGAACGGAGACGTGCAGTTGGGCGGCGTCGGGTAGTCCCGGAGCACCTGCAGGCGCTCGCCGATGTCGATGGCCCGGGCACGGAGGCCCGGGTGCTCGATGCCGATCTGGGCCAGGCAGTGGTTCATCGCCCATTGCAGGCGGTCCGGGGCATCCTTCATAGTCGCCTCGATGAGGTCGAGCAGCCCAGGCAGGTCCAGGCCCTCGGGCGCCTTCACAACGCGGTCCGTCGTCAGGGCCCAGCCGGCGCTGGCCACCACAGGGTCCGGATCGGCGAACCAGCTCCGGCGCAGGTCCTCGGCATGCGGGCTCTTCTTGACGACGTAGTTCACCAGCCAGTCGTGAACCTTCGGGACGCGGGCCTGGCGCAGCATGGCGTCGAGTTGGTCAGCCGTGAACGCTTTCGGCCGGCACACCAGGACCGCGAGGAGCCTCGCCGCGGTGTCGCCGGTAGCCCATAATTCCTGGGCCAGATCGTGCTGGGTCTTGAGCCGTTTCGCCAGCGCGCGTAGTTTGCCGAGGTTCACGCCGTGGTCGTCGCCGTGTTTTTCGTTCACCGCGCGTGCCTTGGGATCCTCAAGCGTGGCTAGTTCCGCCATCACCTCGGCCACCGTCGTGCCAGCCTGTACTGTTCGTGCCGATGCCGCTTCAGCCACGTTTGCCTCCCGTTGGTCGCTCTGACCCAGCCTAGCCGGGAGGACGATCCCTCCGCGGCTCTTCAGAGCCACGCGACGCAGCGCCGTATGCACGTGGTGGGTCGAGCAGCCAGGCTGGGGTATCCGTGCTGGCTACGCGGGGAGCGGCAGGTCCGGTACGTCGCGCAGGGACCAATCCGGGAACGGACCTGTCGGTACTTGAGGTTCCGGCCGCTTATACGGCTCGGAGTCAGGCGGCGGTGGCTCATATCCCGTGGACAGGTCCTGGGGCAGTTCCTCGTCGGGATCGCGTCCGGGATCTGGGGGCAGCCCCTCGTCGGCACCGTCGTCCGGGTTCGTAAATGCGTCCGGCAGGTGTGCTGGTTCCCAGTCCTGGTGTTCGCTGGGGTAGTGCCGGCCCGTCGGGGAGGTCCATCCGGGCGGGTGGTCTTTGGTCGCTGCGGTGGGTGCCCAGGCGGAGCTGTGTTTGAGCCGGTGGTGCTTGCGGCAGGGCTGGCCGAGGTTGCTGATCCCGGTGGTGCCGCCGTCGGCCCAGGCCAGCAGGTGGTCCGCGTCGTTATCCAGGGAGGCGTTGTTGCAGCCCGGGAACGAGCATTTGCCGTCCCGGAGCCGCAGCCACTGCCGCAGCGGCTTCGGGACACGGTAGCTGGTCCGCCCGATTTCCAGCGGCGCCCCGTCCCGGGGGTCGGTCAGGACCCGGTAGAACGAGTCGGTGCCGTCCGAGACCAGGGCCCGGGCCATCGACGGCGGGATCGGGCCGTACCCGTCCAGCATGGCCGGCTCCTCGGTGGCGCCGAGGAGGGACAGGGCCGGGACGGTGATCAGGACCTGCGCCCGCGGCGACGGCACATCCCCTGACAAGCCACCGGCCTGTCCGGTGTTTTCGGTCTGGCCGGGGGTGAGGAGCCAGGTGGCGGCGACGTCGGCGCGGAGCTGGGACAGGGTCCGTGCCTCGCCCGGTGCCTGCAAAGCACGGGCCGCGGCGGTGGTCCGGTCCCAGATCCCCGCGGCGGTATCAGCGGGCAGGTAGGCGGAGAGCCACGCCATCCCGTCCCGGTCGGGGAAATACTCAACCCGCCGGTCCGCAGTGCACTTGGTGTGGCGGGCCTCGATGCTGACCGGGTGGTGGCGCTCCCGCCAGGTCCGCGCCTTGGCCCGGAACCGGCCCGGCACCAGCTCCCCGGCCGGGCAGCCGCGCGCCGGGTCCGGCGCGTCCGGGTCCAGGAAATGCGCCTCCAACCCGGCCGCCCCGGCCGGGTCCAGGCCGGAGGTTTCATCGACCATGATCCGGGCGTGCTGCCAGGACACCGTCCCGGCCTGCAGCGCCGCCAGGGTGAGCGGCAACCCGCAGGTCAACGCCTGAGACTCGGCAAGCAGCGCCGACGCGGCCCGTTCGCTGACCGTCAGGACACAGGCGACCTCGGAGACCATAGCCATCGCCCGCACGCTCCGATCCACCGCGCTGGCCACCGGGGGCGCCAGCGACTCGGCCGCCCGCATGTACTCGGCAGCCAGTCTGACCTTCAGCGCAGCCAACCGGGACTCCGCACGGGCCACCTCGGTCAGACCGTCCAAGCAGGCATCCGCCACGGCATGCAACGGGTCGGACCCAGGGTCGGCGCCGACGTCGATCAAGGCCGCAAGCGCAGCGGCGGACGCGGCGACGGCCGCCACCGCCTCCCCGGTTTCAGCATTCCAAGCAACCCTGCTCTTCATGTTTCGAGCCTAGAAGCGACCCCAGACATTCACGTTTGCCCGCACGGCGCCGCCGGCCGGTGGATCGCGGCAGTCTGGTCCCGTGCAGGACGGGGTACGCCGGCCGCACGTTCTCTAAAGGTGTCGCAAGTATCTCTCGGGCGAGTCCAGAAATGATCGCCAGTTGGAAACCAGATCCAGCTCTGCCCATTCCTGCTGCCGCAGCCCCCACGGGCCGACCTCGAGAATCTGCGCGCCTGGAAGAGCTGCCAGAACGGGCGAGTGCGTGGACATGATGACCTGCGAGGAGCCTTCGGCAAGGAGATCCTTCAACACCGTGAGCAGGCTCAGGCATCCCGCGAAGGAAAGCGCCGACTCCGGTTCATCGAGCACCCACAGCCCGCGTCCCCGGAAACGGTCGACCGCCAGTTCCAGGAACGACTCGCCGTGGGACATGTCATGGAACGAGATGTCGGGACCCACCGTGCTCGGGTTGTTCTCAAGATAGGTGAAGAAGCCGTGCATGGTTTCCGCGCGCAGGAAGTAGCCGCGTCGAGTGGCACCGGCGTTGCGGACCAGCTGGAGGTGACCGGCAAGCCTGGACTCGGTGGACCTCGTGCTGTGGCGGGCCCCTGTAGAGCCGCCTTCGGGAGACAGCCCGTAGGCAAGTGCGATGGCTTCCACCAGGGTGGACTTGCCCGACCCATTCTCGCCGACGAAAATCGTGGCTGCGGTCAGGTCGAGCCCCTGATTCAGGACCTGCGCGACCGGAGGCAGGACCGCCGGCCACTGCCCGCGGTCGAGGACGTGGGCCGGGTCTTCGGCCAGCCGTCTGATCGGAACGTGGTGCGCGGGCATGCCCCATTCTTGCAGGAGCCCCTCGCTGCGGGCGCCCGCGCCGTGCAAGGATCGGCTATGACTCCGCGTCTGATGCTGCTGGATACCGCCTCCCTCTATTTCCGCGCCTTTTACGGGATGCCGGACACGATCCGCCGTGCCGACGGCACACCGGTGAACGCCGTTCGTGGATTGCTGGACATGATCGCGCGGCTCACCACCGACTACGAGCCGACGCATCTGGTTGCCTGCTGGGACGACGACTGGCGGCCGCAGTGGCGCGTCGACCGACTTCCCGGCTACAAGGCGCACCGGGTCGCGGCGGCAGTTGAGGGGGCCCCCGACGTCGAGGTGGTGCCGGACACGCTGACAGCGCAGATCCCGCTGATCCGGCAGGTGCTCGAGGCCGCCGGCATCGCCGTCGTCGGGGTAGCGCAACACGAGGCGGACGACGTCGCCGGCAGCTACGCCAGCCAGGCCGCGACTCCGGTCGACGTGGTGACCGGTGACCGGGACCTGTTCCAGCTCGTCGACGACGCCCGCAACGTGCGGGTGATCTACACCGCGCGCGGCATGCGGAACCTCGAGGTCGTGACGGACGACGTCGTCCTCGGCAAATACCGGGTGCGGCCCTGCCAGTACGCCGATTTCGCGACGCTCCGCGGCGACCCTTCGGACGGACTGCCGGGGGTCCCCGGCATCGGCGATAAGACGGCGGCGTCGTTGCTGGCCGAGTACGGCACACTGGACGGCCTGCTCGGAGCGGCAGCGGATGCCGGCAGCGGCATGGCAGCCTCGCTCCGGGCCAAGCTTGCCGCTTCCGCCCAGTATCTGTCGGTGGCGCCCGCTGTCGTACAGGTGGTGCGTGACTTGGACCTGCCAACGCTCGCCGAAGCGGGCGCCCTACTGCGCCCTGTCGCCGGCACCGCTCGGCAGGACCTGGAACGACTCGCCGCCGAGTGGAACCTGGGCGGCTCGGCCAGGCGGCTCCTGGAGGCCCTGGACCTGCGCCGGTAGGGCAGTCGGGCTGAAGAGGGGCACACGGACCGGAGCGGCCGCCCCGAGCTCACCGGCGTCGTCGAGCGATCTGCGGGAAACCATTGACCTGGCAGCGGAAGTGAATGTAGCCTCATCAGAAATGAATCAATGTTCATTTTATGTGAATCACTGTTCAACGAAGGACTTTCACCATGGTGACCCCCATTTCCGCAGCCGCCGGCGATCCCGGGGCGGCGGCGCGCGAGGTGAGAACCAACCTCCGCACCCGGCAGTTGCTCAGCGCCGCCGCTCGACTGATGGAGCGGGACGGATCGCACGCCGTCTCCATGCAGGCGCTGGCTGATGAGGCCTCGGTCAGCGTCGGGCTGATCTACCGGTACTTCGGCAACAAACAGGATCTGCTGCTGGCCGTCATTGTCGAAGTGCTGGACGCGTTCGGCACCAGGGCGCCCGCCGCCGTCGAGGCCGCCGGTGACGATCCGGTGGAACGCGTCGCCGCCGCATTCGCCGCGTTCTGTGAAGTCATCGACGAGCACCGGCACGCCGCCGTCCTGTCTTACCGGGAGTCTAAAACGCTGGGCGACGACGGCAGGACCCGGATCAAAGACCTCGAACTGTCCACCTCACAACCATTACGGGACACCGTACAGGCAGCCATCGACGCAGGCCGCTTCGTCCCCGTTGACGTGGAACTTTTCGCATACAACCTGCTGCTTCTGGCCCACGCCTGGGCGCTCAAACACTGGTACTTCGAACGCTCGCTGGATTTCGCCAGCTACGTCCGGAAGCAAACCGCAGTGGCCCTCGGCGCAGTCATCGCCCCCGAATACCGGACCCGGTACGCGCACCTGCTCGATCTTGACTGAGCGGGCCCGCCCCGGCCGATCGTTGGCCGCCCATTCCTCGTCCATCCGCTAGACGCTCCGGAAGGTTCCGACATGACCACTTTTGAAGACATCACCTACGAAGTCGACCAGGCAACCGCAATCATCACCATTAATCGACCGCACCGCTACAACGCCTTCCGCGGACAAACCGTGGAGGAACTGATTAAAGCTTTCCGCTCAGCCTGGGCCGACCGCTCGGTGCAGGCCGTGATCCTGACCGGTGCGGGGGAGAAAGCGTTCTGCACCGGTGGGGACGTGAAGCAGCGCGCCGAAACGGGCGACTACGGCCCCACCGAGTCGGGAATGTTTGAAATCGGCTACCTGCACAAGCTCATCCGCGATATTCCGAAGCCGGTCATTGCCGCGGTTAACGGCGTGGCCATCGGCGGAGGGCATGTCCTCCATGTGCTCTGTGACCTGTCCATCGCCGCAGAAAACGCCACGTTCGGGCAGGCCGGCCCCAAGGTGGGCTCGTTCGACGCCGGCTTCGGCTCGGCCTACCTGGCACGCGTGGTCGGCGAGAAGCGGGCCCGCGAAATCTGGTATCTGTGCCGCCAGTACGACGCCGCCACGGCCGAACGCTGGGGCCTGGTCAACGCCGTGGTCCCCGCCGCCCAACTCCTCGACGAGGCCAAGGCCTGGGCCGCCGAAATTGCCGAAAAGAGCCCCACCGCCATCCGCTTCCTCAAGCAGTCCTTCAACGCAGACACCGACCACCAGGCCGGGCTGAGCAACATGGCGATGTCCGCCCTCGACTTGTTCACCGCCTCACCCGAAGGCCAGGAGGGCGCCGCCGCCTTCGCCGAGAAGCGCAAGCCGGAGTTCAACCGCCACGTCCTCGCGCACTGACCACCCCTGTATCCACCCGCTGACAAGGAAGTCACCATGGATTTTGCATTGACCGCACAGCAGCTCGAGTACCAGCAAGAAGCCAAAAATTACGCTGACAAGATTGCGCCGGGCTACCAGCAGCGCGAGCAGGACGGCCACGTCAAGCCCGAGTTGCGGCGCGAAATGGGCGATCTGGGCCTCATCGCCCCCGAACTGCCGGTGGAACTCGGCGGACGCGGTCTTGACCGGCTCACCTCCGGCCTGATCCTGGAACAGATCGCCCGCGGCGACTTCAATGTCTCCTACGTTCAGGTGGTGGGATCCCTGGTTGGCCAGATCCTCGCCCAGAACGCCCAACCGTCCGTCGCCCGGGAATGGGTCCCGCGGATCTGCAGCGGCGAGTCCATCGTGGGCATCGGACTCTCCGAACCGGAAGCCGGCTCCGACGCCGGCATGCCGCGGCTGAAGGCCGAACGGCGCGACGGCGGCTGGGTCCTGAACGGGGTCAAGTCCATGTCCTTCAACCAGTCAGCGGACGCCGTCGTCGTTTTCGCCAAAACGGACCCGGACACGCCCCGCGGCCGCGGGATCAGCGCCTTCCTGGCCCCGATGGACGCCGACGGCGTGAGCCGGGAGCGATTCTCGGACATGGGAACGGTGGCGGTGGGACGAGGGGCAGTCCACTTCGACAACACATGGATCCCGGCGGACCACCTGCTCGGCGACGAAGGCAAGGGCTTCACCCAGGTGATGCAGGGCTTCGATTTCAGCCGGGCCCTGATCGGCCTGCAGTGCCTGGCGGTCGCCAAGGTCACCGTGGACGAGACCTGGGAGTATGTCAGCCACCGTGAGGCGTTTGACCAGCCGCTGAGCAAGTTTCAGGGCGTCTCGTTCCCGCTGGCCGAGGCCGAGACCATGATTGCCGCCGCGCAGCTGCTGTGCTACCAGACGCTCTGGCTCAAGGACCAGGGACTTCCGCACACCTCGCAGGCTGCGATGTGCAAGTGGTGGGCGCCCAAAGTCTCCTTCGACATCGTCAAGGACTGCCTGCTGCTGCACGGCCAGTTCGGCTACAAG
Source organism: Arthrobacter sp. JB02-1C (assembly GCF_057748045.1). Taxonomy (NCBI): domain Bacteria; kingdom Bacillati; phylum Actinomycetota; class Actinomycetes; order Micrococcales; family Micrococcaceae; genus Arthrobacter; species Arthrobacter sp. JB02-1C. The sequence continues at coordinate 3,202,573 of NZ_CM173235.1, read as the reverse complement.
ACTGACCGTCCCATCGAACAGCGCCTGCGCGATGTGCTGGGCCTGCAGATCGGTGACGGTACGGCGCAGATCATGAAAATGATCATTGCCCGGCAGGCCATCGGCCGCGAATTCGCCCCATAGGCAAAAGGTCGGCCCGTCGATCCGAACCGCACTGAAACAGCACAAACTTCCATCCGAGGAGCACACCGTGGGAAAGCTTGAGAACAAGATTGCAATTGTCACCGGCGCGGGCAGCGGGATCGGCCGCGCCATCGCCGTCAAACTCGCTGCCGAGGGAGCCACCGTCGTGGTCAGCGACATCAATGAGGTGGCCGCCAAGGAAACGGCGGCCTCGCTGGGCAATAACTCGCTGGGGCTGCTCACGGATGTCACCTCGCGCGACTCCGTCGATGCCATGGTCGCCACGGTCAGGCAGGAATTCGGCCGGATCGACGTGCTGGTCAACAACGCCGGCTGGGACAAGGTGGAGCCGTTCCTGACCAGCAAGGTTCCTGACTGGGACCGGGTCATCGCCATCAACCTCTACGGCACGCTGCATTGCAGCCAGGCGGTCCTGGCCGTGATGGCTGAACAGGGCTCCGGCGCCGTGATCAACATCGGGTCCGACGCCGGCCGGGTCGGTTCGTCCGGGGAAGCGGTCTACTCCGCAGCCAAGGGGGGAATCATCGCCTTCACCAAGACCGCGGCGAGGGAAATGGCCCGCAACAAGGTCAGCGTCAACTGCGTCTGCCCGGGCCCGGCGGATACCCCGCTGTTCGCCGGCATCAGCGAGGAAAATCCCAAGCTCCGCGAAGCGCTGGAAAAGGCCATTCCCATGCGGCGGCTGGCCCAGCCCGAAGACCTGGCGAACGCCGTGGCCTTCTTCGCTTCCGACGAAGCCGCCTACATCACCGGCCAGACCCTGTCCGTCAGCGGCGGCCTGACGATGAGCTAGATCCCCGCTTTTAGACACCTTCTTAGATCACTGTCTTTTAGACCGCTGTGCCAGGCAACCCGACTCAACGACGAGGATTAAGGACTACACCCTGCCATGACCTTTGACACGCTGCTCAGCCAGGACCAGATCGACCGGTACACCGGTCAGGGTTTCTGGCGGAACAAGACCCTTACCGACTACCTCGATGAGGCCGTCGCGGCCACCCCGGACAAGATTTCCAGCGTGGATTCCCACGGGAGCTGCACGTACGCCGAACTCAAGCTGCTCGTGGACCGCTGCGCCCTGGGGCTGCTGGAACTCGGCGTCGCCCCCGGGGACGTGGTGTCCGTGCAGCTTCCGAACTGGCGCGAATGGATCGTCATCCACCTCGCGGCCATCCGGATCGGCGCCGTCACCAACCCGCTGATCGCGATCTACCGCGACCGCGAAGTGGGTTTCATGATGCAGCGCGCCGCCTCAAAGGTTCTGTTCATCCCGCAAACTTTCCGCAATTTCAACTACCCGGACATGGCGAAACGGCTGCGGGCCGAACTTCCGGCCCTCGAACGGGTGGTGGTCCTGGGCGACACCGGGTCCAACGGCGAAGGGTTTACGTCCTGGGAAGAGTTCATCGGCACGCCCTGGGAGGAACGCCGGGATCCGGCGGAACTTGCGGGGCTGCGTCCAGACCCCAACAGCCTGTCCGTCATGATCTTCACCTCCGGAACCACCGGTGAGCCTAAGGGGGTCATGCACACGCACAATACCTTGGTGGCCGGAAGCCTTCCCTGGCCCGACAAACTGGGGATGGACAACAAAGCGGTGATCCACATGGCATCCACATTTGCCCATCTGACCGGCTACCTTTACGGCGTATCCCTGCCGCTGCAATTGGGCGCGACGGGAGTCTTCCAGGATGTCTGGAACGCCGAGGAATTCGTGCGTCTGGTGGAGCAGCACGGCATCCAACACACCTCCGGTGCGACGCCGTTCCTCCACGACCTGCTCCAGGCAAGCAACCTCGATGAGCACGACACTGGTTCCCTGAAGCACTTCTGCTGCATGGGCGCCCCCATTCCCAGGGCCATGGTGGCCAAAGCGAAGGAACGGCTGCCCCAACTGAACGTCTTCGGCGGCTGGGGATCCACCGAGTGCTGCCTGGTGACCATGGGAAATCCGGCTGATCCCTTTGAGAAGATCGTCAGCACCGACGGGCGTCCGTTGGCCGGCATGAGCGTGCGCATCCTCGACTTTGACGGCACCGAGGCCGCTCCGGGAACGGAAGGAAAGCTCCAGGCCAAGGGCCCCTTCGTGTTCCAGGGCTACGCCGGGCAGCTCGAAAAAACCCGGGCGGAGTTCGACGGCGACTGGTTCGACACCGGCGACCTCGCCACCGTCGACGCTGACGGCTACCTCCGCATTGCCGGCCGGACGAAGGACGTCATCATCCGGGGCGGCGAAAACATCCCGGTGGCGTATGTGGAGAACGTGCTCTATGAACACCCGAAGATCGACGTGGTGGTGCTGGTCTCCATCCCGCACCCGAGGCTCCAGGAGACGGCCCTCGCCGCCGTCGTCCTGAAAGCTGGCGAGAGCGGGCTGACCCTGACCGAGGTGCAGGAGTTCCTAGCCGCCAAGGGTGTAGCCAAACCGTACTGGCCCGAGCAGGTGGAAGTCCTTCAGGACCTGCCGCGGACCCCCAGCGGGAAAATCCAGAAATACCAACTACGCCAAAAATTTTCGGTGACCCAACCGGCAGGAGCAGCATCATGACAAGCATTCTGGCCAATTCGGATGTGCTGGCTTTGGACGGGCTGTTCAGCGCGGAGGAGCTTCGGCTCCGGGATACAGTCCGCGGCTTTGTCCAGGAACGGATCAAGCCGAACATCAAGAAGTGGTACGAGGACGCGCATTTCCCGGTAGAGATCGCCCGCGAAATGGGTCAGCTGGGCCTGCTCGGAATGCACCTCAAAGGCTATGGCTGCCCGGGCCGGTCCGCGGTGGAATACGGCATCGCCGCGATGGAGCTCGAGGCAGGGGACTCCGGGCTGCGCACATTCGTCTCCGTGCAGGGCTCCCTGGCGATGAGCGCGATCCATAAGTGGGGATCCGAGGCGCAGAAGTCCACATACTTGCCGGGAATGGCACGGGGGGAGATCATCGGCTGTTTCGGGCTGACGGAGCCCACGGCCGGTTCCGACCCGTCGTCGATGGCGACGACGGCGGTCCGGGACGGGGACGGGTGGGTCCTGAACGGAGCCAAGCGCTGGATCGGGCTGGCCTCGGTCGCGCAGATCGCGGTGATCTGGGCGGCAACGGAGGACGGCATCCGGGGGTTCCTGGTTCCTACCGGGACCAAGGGGTTCACGGCGACGCCGATCGAGCCGAAACTTTCGATGCGCGCCTCGATCCAGTGTGACATTGAGCTGGTCGATGTCCGGTTGCCGGATTCGGCGATGCTGCCGGGCGCCAAGGGGCTGCGCGGCCCGTTTTCCTGCTTGAACGAGGCCCGCTACGGGATTATCTGGGGTGCGATGGGCGCCGCGCGGGACAGTTACGAGGAGGCGTTGAAGTACTCGCTGGAGCGGGTGCAGTTCGACAAGCCCCTGGCCGGGTACCAGTTGACCCAGGAGAAGCTGGTGAACATGCTGCTGGAGATCCAAAAGGGCACGCTGCTGGCGATCCACACCGGCCGGCTCAAGGACGCCGGCGCGCTGGAGCCGGTGCAGATTTCGGTCGGGAAGCTGAACAACTGCCGGGAGGCGATCGCGATCTGCCGGGAGGCCCGGACCATCCTGGGCGGCAACGGCATCACGCTGGATTATTCGCCGCTGCGGCACGCGAACAATTTGGAATCGGTGCGGACCTATGAGGGCACGGACGAGGTGCACACCCTGATCCTGGGTCAGCACATCACCGGCCAGCCGGCGTTCCGGTAGGGGGACAGGGTGGCTTACGAAACGATTCTGGCCGAGGTCGCCGACCGGCTCGGCACCATCACCATCAACCGCCCCGAGGTCCGCAACGCGCTGAGCCGGACCGTGCTGCGCGAGATCCGGGCCGCGCTGGAGGACTTCGCGGACCGGGACGACGTCGGCGCGGTGGTCTTCACCGGCGCCGGGGACAAGGCGTTCATCGCCGGGGCGGACATCACGCAGCTGGTGGACTACACCTTCCTGGACGGGCTGGTCGCGGACATGCAGCGGCTTTATGACTACATCGAGGACTATCCGAAACCCACGATCGCGGCGGTCAACGGGTTCGCGCTGGGCGGCGGGAACGAACTGGCGATGGCCTGTGACATCCGGATCGCCGCGGACGGTGCCCGTTTCGGGCTGCCGGAGACCACCCTGGGTGTTCTCCCGGGCGCCGGCGGCACCCAGCGGCTCACCCGGCTGGTAGGCAAGGGACGCGCCGTCGAGCTGATCCTTACCGGCCGGCTCTTCGGAGCGGACGAGGCGCTGCGGATCGGCCTGGTCACCGAGGTGGTCCCGGCCGCGGACCTGCTGACCACGGCCCGGGCCACCGCGGAGCAGATCCTCGCCAAGGGCCCGCTCGCCGTCCGGCTCGGCAAGCTCGTGATCAAAAACGGCGCCGAAACGGATCTGCGGACCGGGCTGCTGCTCGAACGCCTGGCCCAGTCACTGCTCTACTCCACCGCGGACAAACGCGAAGGCGCCCGCGCCTTCATCGACAAACGCCCGGCCGAATTCACCGGCAGATAAGGACGAAGGACATGAGGCAGATCAACAAGATTCTGGTGGTCGGCGCCGGGGCCATGGGCTCGCAGATCGGCATGGTCGCCGGCCTGGCCGGCTACCGGGTCACCGTCCAGGACATCTCCGCGGACATGCTCGCCGCCGCCCGGCGCCAGCTCACCGAGCGGATGGACAGCAGCGTCGCGAAAGGCCGGCGGAGCCGGGACGACGCCGACGCGGCGCTGGCCAGGCTCACATTCACCACCTCGCTGGAGGACGCCGCGGCGGACGCGGACTTCGTGATCGAGGCGGCCACCGAGAAACTCGAGACCAAACGCAAGATCTTCGCCGCGCTGGGCCAGGCCGCCCCGGCGCACGCCATCCTGGCGACGAACTCCTCCACCCTGGGCTCCTCCAAGGTTGCGGAGGACTCGGGCCGGCCGGAGCAGGTCTGCAACATGCACTTCTTCAACCCCGCCCTGGTGATGAAATGCGTCGAAGTGGTCCGCCACGACACCACCTCCCAGGCCACCGTGGACACCACCATGGACCTGGCCCGCTCGCTCGGGAAAGCGCCGGTGCTGATCAACCGTGAGATCCCCGGGTTCGTCGCGAACCGGCTCATGGGCGCCATCCGGGATGAGGCACTGCGGCTCTACGCCGACGGCATCGCCAGCGTGCCGGACATCGACACCGCAGCGAAAACCGCGCTCGGCCACCCGATGGGACCCTTTGAACTCATGGACCTCGTGGGCCTGGACGTCAGCTACCTGATCCGGCAGGCGACCTACGAGGAAACCGGAGACCCCGCGAACCTGCCCCACCCGGCACTGACGGAACTCTACGACCAGGGCCACTACGGCCGGAAAACCGGAAAGGGCTGGTACAGCTATGACCCCCAGTGAGGACTACACCGCGGCCCTGGCCAAGGGACTGACCGGCGCCCTCGACACCGACTACTACCTCCTCCTGGACGGGCTGACCGACGACGAACGGGCCGTCCGGGACATGGTCCGCGGCTTCGTCAACGACCACGTCCTGCCGGTCATCAACGGCTACTGGGAGCGCGCCGAATTCCCCCACGAACTCCTGCCCGCCCTGGCCAAACTGAACATCATCGGTTCCACCATCGAGGGCTACGGCTGCCCCGGCATGAGCCGGCTCGCCGCGGGCCTGGCCACGATGGAAATGTCCCGCGGCGACGGTTCGATGAGCACCTTCATCGGTGTCCAGTCCAACCTGGCCATGGGCACGATCAGCATGCTCGGCAGTGAGGAACAGAAACAGCGGTGGCTGCCGCAGATGGCCGCCCTGGACCTGATCGGGGCGTTCGCGCTCACCGAACCCGAACACGGCTCCGACTCTGCCCACCTCGAAACCAGCGCCCGCCGGAACGGTGACCACTGGGTCCTCACCGGCCGCAAACGCTGGATCGGCAACGCCAGCTTCGCCGACGTCGTGATCATCTGGGCCCGGGACGAAGCCGACGGCAACGTCAAAGCCTTCGTAATGGAAAAGGACGACGACGGCACCCACCCCGCCGGATACCGGACCGAGCTGATCACCGGCAAAATCGGCAAACGCGCCATCCTGCAACCCGATATCGAACTCACCGGCCTGCGGATCCCGGAGCAGAACCGGCTCCCGGGCGCCGAATCCTTCAAGGACGCCTCCCGGGTGCTCGCCTCCACCCGCGGCGGCGCGTCCTGGGAAAGCCTCGGCCACGCCCTCGCCGCGTACGAAGCCGCCCTGACCTACGCCAAGGTCCGGACCCAGTTCGGCAAACCCATCGCCAGCTACCAGCTCGTGCAGAACAAACTCGCGAACATGCTCGCCGAACTCACCGCCATCCAACTCATCTGCCACCGCATGGCCGCCCTGCAGGAAGCCGGCACCTGGACCGGGACCATGGCCTCGATCGCGAAAATGCACACCGCCCAGAAGGCCCGCTGGATCTGCTCCGAAGCCCGGGACATCCTCGGCGGCAACGGACTCCTCCTCGACTTCCACGTCGCCCGGCACCTCACGGACATGGAAGTCGTCCACACCTACGAAGGCACCGACTCCATCCAATCCCTCCTCATCGGCCGCGCCGCCACCGGAATCTCGGCCTTCGCGTGAGCGCCGGGGCGGCTCACGGCATGCAGCAGGGTGGCATGACGGAGGATAACGACTTCGCCGGGCGGCGCGTGCTGCTGGTCGGCACCGGCGGGATCGGCGGCGCCGTCGCGGACCTCTTGGCCGGCCGCGGCGCCCGTCTTTTCGGCACTTACTACGGAAACGCCGAAGGCAGCGACGCGCTGGCCGCCAGGTTGCCGCGGGGCTGCTCGGCGGGGCAGGCGCAACTGGACGTGGGCGACCCCGACGCGGTCGCCGCGCTGGCCGGGCCCGGGGGGAGCGCGGACCGGGCATTGGGCGGCATCGACACCCTGGTGGTCACCGCCGGGCACCGCCATGCGCTGCAGCTGCTGGCCGACACGGATCCCCGGACCATGCAGGACATTGTCCGGACCGAACTCCTCGGCCCGGCACTGCTGGTGCGCGCGGTGCTGCCCGGGATGCTCGAGGCCGGATTCGGCCGGATCGTGCTCATCGGTTCGGACAGCGGCAAGGCCGGGACGCTGGGCGATGCCATGTCTTCGGCGGCCCGGGCCGGGCTGTACGGGCTGGCAAAGTCCGTGGCGCGGGAAACGGCCCGGCAGGATGTCACCATCAACGTCGTCTCTCCCGGCCCTACCGACACCCCGCTGCTGGCCGGCATGCTTTCCGATGACGGCCTCACCGGCAAGGTCATGACCGGAACCTTCAAGGCGATCCCCAAGGGACGGGCCGCGCGGCCCCGGGAGATCGCTGCCGCCGTCGCCTACCTGGCATCCATCGACGCCGGCTTCACCACCGGGCAGGTCCTGTCGGTCTCCGGCGGACTCACCATGTAAGGACCGACGACCATGGACAACGCACCCTTCGACCTGAGCAAGATCACGGTTTTCCGCAAGACGGTGACGGAAACCGACATGGTGCTCTTCGCCGGCATCACGGGCGACTTCGCGAGTAACCACACCGACGAGGAATACATGCAGCGCTCCGCGTACGGGACGCGGCACGTCCACGGCGCGCTCATCGTCGGATTCATGTCCGCCGTGGCGGCCAGGGCGCTGGAGGACGCCCGCCCCGAAGGGCTGACGCCGGTTGCACTCGGCTATGACCGCCTCCGCTTTGTGCGGCCGGTGTATCCGGGGCAGACGCTGTCCCTGACGTACGCCTTCGAGAGCTACGAGCCGGCGACGCTGCGCGCGACCGCCCGGGTCGAGGCGCGTGTCCGCGGCGACGTCGTGGCGGCGGGGCAACACGTGGTCAAGTGGGTGCGGTCAGCGGCTCTGGTCCCCGGGGCGGGCAGCGCCTAGGCCGCCGGGCCGTTGGCTGCCTGATACCCCTGGGACGTCTCGGTACTCCGGACTGTCTTTCCCGTCAGCTCCCGAGTGCCGGCGTCGCCGGGACTTCGGGCCGGGCGGCCGGGCGTTCGTTGGGCACGGTAACCATGATCGCGATGATCGCGACCACCACCATGAGCAGGTTGAAGAGGATCCCGACGGCGCCGCCGAACCGCAGTCCCACGTTCTCCTGGTTGCCGATGAAGAGCCCCCAGGACCGGATGGTCGCCGGGTCCATCGACTGGGCCGCCACGTAGAGCGCCGCCGAGATCGCGACACCGATGGCGTTCCCGAGGGAGGACGCCATCTTGTAGATCCCGGCCGCGGCGCCGGCTTCGTCGTCGGGAACATTCGACAGCGCCGCGTCGGTGGACGGGGTCGCGTAGAAGCCAAGCCCGATACCGAAAAGGGTGAAGCCAATCACCGCAAGGACGATGTACTGCCCGATCAGGGTGAACGTCATCGAGGTCATCAGGATCCCCGCGCCGGCAATAGCACTGCCCCAGATCATCGGCCGCTTCGGCCCGAAACGCTGGAGCAGTTTTTCGCCGACGCGGATGGTGGCCAGAATCGCGACGAGGTAGCCGAGGGTAAGCAAACCGGACTGCAGTGAGCTCAAGCCGGCGGCGACCTGGACCAGGCCGAGGGAGACAATCAGCGTCCCGGCCGCACCATTGAGCAGGAAGTTCGACAAGGTGGCGCCCGCAAAGGTCGCGTTCGCGAACAACTTGAGGTTCAGTACCGGGTTGATCCTGCTCGTCTCGATGCCGAAGAACACCAGCGCAGCCACGATCGTGATGACCACCAGCGCGATTCCGCCGAGGCTGAGCCAGCCGATCAGCGGACCCTGGGAGATGTAGACGTTGACGGCCACCAGCGCCACGATCAGGCTGATCATGCCGCCCCAGTCGAACGCGCCGCCGGACCGCGCCGCGGACCGGGATTCCGGTGTTCCACGGAGCAGGAACAGCGCCACCACGGAGAGCACAATCGAGATCCAGAAGATGGACCGCCAGCCGAGGAACGACGTCGCCATCAGGCCGCCGAAGAGGGCGCAAAAGCCCGAGCCGCCCCAGGACCCGATGGACCAGTAGGACAGGGCGCGCTGCCGGTCCTTGCCCTCGTAATAGGTTTTCACGAGGGCCATGGTGGAGGGCATGATGCAGGCCGCGGAGAGCCCCTGCACCACCCGCCCGCCGAGCAGCGCCGCGGCGGTAAGTCCGCCCGTGTTTTCCGGGGTCAGCGCGATCAGGAGGGAGCCGAGGATGCTCAGGTAGATGCCGAGGTTCATGATTTTGACCCGGCCGAGACGGTCGGCCAGGCCGCCCGCGACGACGATGAAAATCCCGGAGAACAGGGACGTAATCGACACCGCGAGGTTGCCCACGGTCCGCTCGAGGCCGAGTGAGCCCTGGATGCCCGGGATGACATTGAGCAGTGTTTGCGCGAACAGCCAAAAATTGATGACGGCCAGGACGATGCCGGTCAGCCAGGCATCGTTGGGTTTCCACTGGGAACCGGCGGCCGGATTCCGGGCCGCGCTCATGGCTGCGGCTTCTCGGTCAGGTAGGTCAGTGCCGCGACGACATGCGCCTGGACTCCCATCGACAGGGTTGGGTCGATCACGGGCGCGAAATGGGGGGAGTGGTTCGCGGGGATGTCCTGGGCCACCGTGCCCTTGGCCGCCGCGGCCTCGTACACCGCCGGGTCCACGCCGCCCAGGAGCCAGAAGGTGTAGGGCACCCCGAAGGCGTCGGGAATCCGGCTGAAGTCCTCGGACGCGGTCTGCCGGCCGGCGTGGTCCACCGCGTCCGCGCCGAAATGGGCCCTGAACGCTGCGGTCACCTGCTCCGTGGTGTCGGCGTCGTTGCTGGTGAGCGGGAACTGGTCGTAATACTCGAATTCGGGATCCTTGGGCGATCCGGCGGTGACGCACTCGCCCTTGACAATCCGTTCGATGGCTGCGAGCACCCTGGACCGGACCTGGTTGTCGTAGGTGCGGATGTTCAGCAGCAGGGTGGCACGGTCCGGAATGATGTTCGACTTGGTGCCGGCGTTGAGCGCCCCGACCGTCACCACCGCAAAATCGCCGGGTTTCGTCTCACGCGAGACGACGGTCTGCAGTTGCAGCACAATCGAGGATGCCAGCACCACTGGGTCCACGGACATGTGCGGCATCGACCCGTGGGCCCCCTTGCCATGCACGGTGATCTTCAGCGAGTCTCCGGCGGAAAGCACGGGTCCCGCCGTCGTCGACACCCGTCCCGCCGGAAGGGACATCACGTGCTGGGCTAGGGCGACGTCGGGTGCGGGCACTTTGCCGACCAGGCCGTCGTCGACCATGGCCTGGGACCCCGCACCGATCTCTTCGCCGGGCTGGAACAGCGCGATATAGGTGCCCGCCCAGGCGTCGCGTCCCGCAGCCATCAGCTTCGCGGCGCCCAGGAGCGTGCTGACGTGGACGTCGTGCCCGCAGGCGTGCATGACGCCGTCCACCTCGGAGGCGTAGTCCAGGCCCGTGGCCTCGGTCACCGGCAGCGCATCCATGTCGGCGCGGGCCAGGACGGTCCGGCCGGTCCCGTTCGCCAGCACACCCACGACGCCGGTGCCCCCCACCGGGGTCACGGTGTAGCCGAAGGAGGTGAGTTGATCCGCCACGAACTGCGAAGTCTCGTGTTCCTGCATGCTCACTTCGGGATGCCGGTGCAGCCGGGTATACGTCTCACGGACCCAGTCAAGTTCGGCGTCCAGCCCCGACAGGACAGTGTCTGAATTGCTCATCTGCTCCCACTCTCTCTCGGTAGTGCCCGCGCTCCGGAGGCGGCCGCAAAACCCAGCCTAGACCCGGTAACGGAGTGCGGGTCCGAAAACCAGCAGACGAATTTCCGGTTGCGCTGCGCCCGGCGCGCGGGGTTGTGGGATAGCTTGAGTTTTATGTTGACCGGATTCAAGAATTTCGTCATGAAGGGCAACGTCGTCGACCTTGCCGTCGCCGTCGTGATCGGCGCGGCGTTCGGCGCTGTCGTCACGGCTCTCGTCCAGAACGTGCTCATGCCGTTCATCGCGGCCCTGGTTGGTTCGCCCAACTTCGACCGTTTCGCCGTCGTAACCCTGAATGGAAATGACATCAAGTTCGGTGTGCTGCTGACGGCGATCGTGAACTTCCTGCTCATAGCGGCCGCCATCTACTTCGTCGTCGTGCTGCCGATGAACCACATGATTGAACGACGCAACCGCCGTCTGGGCATCCACCCGGAGGTCAAGGAAGAAGCGGCCGAGGACCCGCAGATCGCGCTGCTCACCGAAATCCGGGATGCGCTGCGGCAGGACCGGGTCTAGCCGGACCGGCAACCCCGTCCGCTACCGCCGGACGTCGCTGGGGTAATTGAGCCCAATCAGGGCGCGGACCGTGTCGACGGCTTCCATGACCGCTACGCTGTCCTGCGGCGGCAGCACATCGTTGCCGGTAGCGCCCGCCGAGATCAGTCGTTCGACTTCCCACGCCTGATACTGCATGCCCCGCCCGGTGACCGGCTCGTCGAAGCGCTCGACGACGTTCCCGCCGTCGTCGTACCGGGTGAACGCCGTGGGGGTGTACCAGACCGGATCAATTTCGATGCTGCCTCCCGTCCCGATGACCGCGGCCCGGTTGGGCCCGGCGGTATCGAGTGCGCAGTGCAGCACGGCCTGCTGCCCTTCGGTGTATTCGAAGATCACCGCTGTTTGGCGGTCGACGCCACTGGCCGTCTTGCTGGCGGCCGCCTGGATCCTCGCGGGCGCCCCGAACACGTCGAAGGCGAAGGACACCGGGTAGATCCCCAGGAGGGCCCCGCCGCCCAGCGCCGGGTCGTTGAGCCGGTGGGCCGGGTCTTTGGGCAGGTTCTGGTTGTGGTCCGCGATCACCGTGCGGACCTCACCGAGGGCGCCGGCCTGGAGGAGTTCGCGGATCCGCACCATGTGCGGCAGGTATCGCGTCCACATCGCCTCAAGCACTACCAGCCCTTTCGACGCGGCGAGGTCCGTCATTTCCCGGGCCTGCTGCGCGTTCATGGCGAACGGCTTTTCCACCAGCGCGTGCTTGCCGGCATTGAGGGCCAGCATCGCGTGCTCGTAATGGAACGGGTGGGGCGAGGAGATGTAGACGACGTCCACCGCGGGGTCGTGCACCAGGGCCTCGTAGCTGCCGTAGGCGGCCGGAAGGCGGTACTTGCCGGCGAACGCCTGCGCGGTGGCCGGGTTGCGGGACCCGACGGCCTGAACCGTGAAGCCGTGCTCCAGCAGGTCGGAGGTCTGCAGCCCGGCGATAAACCCCGTGCCCAGGATGCCCCAGCGGACGCCGGTGGGGCCGCCGTGACGGGGAGCCGCGCTGGGACTGGGGATCTGGGTCATAGGGTCTCCTCGGGCGTCCGGCAAGCAGGGGCGTGCGGCCACCGCGTCGGGCGCAGCCACCGTCTGAGCATGCTAGCCCACCCGGGCGCCCACCGGATCCATGCGGGCGGCCACGCCCCAGGGCTGCTTTAGCCGCCGACCCTGGCCAGGACCTTGTTTACCGTGGCGGCCAGGCCATCAGCGGCCTGCTGGACGCCGCTTTCCGAGGGCGCAGTCGTCTCGGCTTCCACGCAGAGCCCGTTCTTGCGGGCGCCGACCAGGACATGACGGGCCTCGGTCCCGTCCGGCAGCAGGTACGCGAGAGCATAGCCGGCTTGCCCGCCGGTGTTGACCTGAAGGTGCACGACCGGGGTCCGGAGTCGGCCGCCGGCCCCTGGCACCTTCTCCTGCAACAGACCGCAGGAGCCCAATGACGCGGCACGGTCGTCGAAGGACCCGGCTGCCGAACCCGCGACGCCGATCAACCGCAGCCCGATCCGCGCCGGATCATTCGACGTGCGGGAGAACTCGGCGGCGACTCTGGGGGCGCCGCCGAGCGTGGCCAGGTATGCCGAGTCGTCGAGCGTGCAGGCCTCCGCCGATGGCTCCGGTGCTAGCCCGGTGGGAAGGTAGTCTGCCGTCAGCACCCGGGCCGCCTCGCCGCGGGGGCCGGTAATGCCCTGCAACAGCCCGGCCAGTTGTTGCGGAGTCCGCAGTGGGGCGGTTCCCGGCGTGCCTGCCGTCGGCGCCGCGGACGCGGCCGCCGTCGTGGCTCCCGGGGTCGACTCCGCCGGGAGTACGGTTGCTGCGGCGGCGGCCAGCTCTTTCGCCAGCCGGAGAAGCGGCTGCAGGGCGGCCCGCAGTTCGTCCTCGGACGCGGTGCCCGCGGCTTGCCGGGCCAGTCCAAACGAGATGTTGCGGACCAGGACCTGGAGCGAGAGGGTGGCCTGGCCTGCGGCTGTGCCTGCAGTGCCCGGCGGAACCACCAGGGTGGCGTACGCCTTCTCGCCCACCTCGGACACCGGAAGGACCCGGACGGTGGAGGGTTCGGCGTCGGGCACGCCGGCCTGCAGGAACGTCGCGCACCTGCCGGTTTGCTCCTCCGAATAGGCGAAATCCGCAGCGATCATCTCAGTCCGGGGAGCGCTTCTGGCCAGCACGAAGGCCACCGCCTCGCTGGACCAGGCACCGGTCAGTGACAGCACGCCCGCGGCAAAGTGCAGGCGGAGGTCGGCAGGGGCGATCGGCGCGGTGTGCGCCCGGAACGCCCCGCATTCTGCCGGCTCCACGGCTGCCGGCGCGCTGGTTTCCGGGCGCGCCGCCAAGCGGGTCCGGAGGTCCCTGGTGTCCGCGACCCTGCCGCTGGCCTGTCCGGCGTTGCTGATCGCGCGGTTCATCACGCCCATCAGCTGCTCGTCGGAGAGCACGATTTCGCCTGTCTGGGCGGCAACGCCGGAGCTGGCACCGGCGTTGCCGGGTGCACTGGTGCCCGCCGACGGTGCGGGGGCTCCGGAGGTGCACGCGGACAGGGCCAGCAGGAAGGCAGCGCAGGCAGCCCGCCAGCTCTTCCGTCGCGGGCGCGGACCGCTGGGGGTTAAGGCTGCTGCAGCACCTGCGCTCACGACTGGGCTCCCTGCCGTCAATGGATGTGCTGGGCCCATTCTTCGGGCCGTGGTCCGCCGGCACCAGAGCAATTGGCCCCGGGGGCAGGGCCGCCAGGGTTTAGTCCGCGAGGAACGCCGGGGTGAACAGCAGGGTCAGGCCCTCGGCGATGGTGGGGTGGGTAATGATGGCGTCGCGGACGGCCGTGTAGTCCAATCCCGCCAGCATGGCCATTTGGACCACGGCGATCGCTTCGCTGGCCTCGGTGCCCAGCAGCGCAGCGCCGAGGATCTTGTCCGTGTCCCGGTCAATCACGGCTTTCCAGAACCCCTCAAGATGCCCGACAGTGCGGGCGCGGGGGATGGCGCTGACGGGCATCCGGGCAATCCGCACGTGGTGGCCCGCTTCCCTGGCCTGCTGTTCGGTAAGGCCCACCCGGCCCAGTTCCGGAGTGGTGAAGACACAGTAGGGGATGAGGCGCCCCGCAGTGCTTCGCGGTTCACCCTCACCGCCCGCGGCGGCCAGATTGGTCTTCAGCACCCGGTAGTCATCGTAGGAGGCGTGGGTGAACTGCGGTGTCCCGGCCACGTCGCCGGCGGCCCAGACCCGCTCGGCGGTGGTTCGGAGCTGGTCATCCACCCGGATGAAGCCGCGCGCGTCCAGCTGCACGCCGGCGCCTTCGAGATTGACGCCGTCGGTGACCGGGCGGCGGCCGACCGCCACCAGAAGGTCGGCGGCCGTCACGGCGTCGCCGGACGCGAGGGTGACCGTGACCAGCCCGTCGTCGCCGCGGAAGATGGTCTCCGCCCGCGACCCCAGACGGACGGTGATTCCGTCGTCCACAAAGCGCTGCGCTACGGCGTCCGCGATGTCCCGGTCTTCCCGCGCGAGCAGCTGGCTTCCGCCCTGGACGATCGTGACCCGGACCCCCACGGTGTTCAGCAGGTCCGCGAATTCGCACCCCACATAGCCGCCGCCGAGGATGATCATGCTCTCCGGCAAGGAGTCCAGCTCCAGCAATGAGTTGCTGGTCTGCACCCGGGATTCCGCGAGGCCGTCGATCGGCGGCAGGAGCGGTTCCGTGCCGAGGTTGAGGACGACGTCGGCCCCGCGCAGGACCCGGCTGCCGCCGGCGTTGAGCCGCACCGTCACGGTGCGCGGACCGATGAAGGCGGCCTCGCCGAGAATGAAGTCCATGCCGGAGCCGGTGAAGGAGGCGAGTTGGCCCTGGACCATGGTCTGGACCACGTCCTCCTTCCGGTGGCGCAGCAGCCCGAGGTCCATCTGCGGGTGTTCGACGCCGGAAATACCGAAGCCCGCGGCGCGCCGGCTGGTCTTCAGCACCCGTCCGCTGTTGATCAGCGTCTTGGTGGGGATGCAGGCCACGTTGATACAGGTGCCGCCGATCATGGCGCGCTCGATCATGGCGACGCTTTTCCCGGCTTTCGCCAGGTCCATGGCGAGGGTTTTGCCGGCCTTCCCGCCGCCGACCACCAGCAGGTCCACGTCCTCGATTTCCGTGCTCTCGGTGACCATTGGACGTTCCCCTGCCTCTGTTTGCGGTGGTGGTACCCCCTGCGCCCAGAGTCTAGCCCTCGTCACGGGTGCCCGGACAGGTGCCTCCGCAGGGGCACCGAGCGGCACGCCGAAGGCCACTGCCCGGTTGCTGCGCAGGCGCCCTATTGGTAAACGCGCACCCAGTCGATGTCCATCCGGGACGGGCCGGCGTCCCTTGCGCCGGGGAACCAGTCGAGCTGCAGGGTTTGGTGCATGCTGACGGCCGGCTGATGGGCCGGATCGGCGTCGCTGAAGGTTTCCACCCCGTCGATGTAGCCCTTGACCCCGGCCGGGGTCCACTCCACCGCGTAGTTGTGCCACTGCGTCGTGTCGATCGGGGTAGTCGCGGTGGTTGTCACATTTCCGGCTGCGCCACAGTCGTAACGCAGGGAAAACTTCGAGGCGGCAGTGTCGGCGGTGCCCTCGGCAAAATCGACCTCGGCGCAGTTCGGTGAGGTGTTGTTGCTCGGCCAGAGCATCATCACCGGGCGGTATTCGGAGTCGCGTGCGTTCGTTTTCATCCGGGTCTCCCAGCGACCGTATTTCTGCTGGCCGAAGGTGGCGGACATGCCGCCGGTGGTGCCGGCCGTATCCCCGATCACCGTGGCCACACCGTTCGCTACGGACCACGCCTGGGGGCTGCGAAACCCTCTGCCGGCCCGGCCCGGTCCGTCGAAGAGGCTCCATTTGGTGGCGTCCGGCGCTCCGGAGTAGGTGAATTCGTCACCGGACAGCACCGCACCCCAGCTCAGGGCGGCCGCGGCCTGTACACCGTCGCCGGCCGGGACCGCGGCGGCGGGGGCGGACGGGGCCACACGCGGCACCGCTGGCGCCGACGCCGTGGGCGTCCCTGCCGCCGGTGGTGCCGGGGCCGGGGGGTGCGGGCCCACCGTTCCGGCGGTTGGTTCGGTCGCCGGTGCCGTCCCGCCCGCTGCGGTGCCCGGATTGTCCGCGGCGGCGGCCGCGGCGGCGGCCGCGGCGGCGGCCGCGGGGGCGGACGTTGCGGGCGACGGTACCGGGCTGGCGGAGGACGACGTCGGGCCGCCTGCGTCCGCGGCTCCGGGAGTGCCCGCCCTGGAGGCGGCGCTGCATCCGGTCAGCGAGAGGGCACCGAGGCAGAAGGTGAGGACAATTTTCTTGAACAAGTGACCCCTTCGGGGATATGGACTTGGTGCGAGCGGACGCGCGATCGACCCTGGAGCGGGACCCGTGATGTTCCGTTCGGGCCTGCCGGGCGGGGGCGGCCAACGTGGGGCCTCGCGGCGCCCAAGCGGGCATCCCGCCCCGACCGCGGACCGGCCGCCGGCGCCAGCCGCCTACGTTACGCGATCGTGACCTTGCTTCGCAAAAACCAAAACCGCGGGCGGGCGGTCCGATCACGGCCGGCCCGGCAGGCCCGGCAGGTCCGGCCACGGCAGTTACGGGAAACATTTCCCCGTAGCTGCATCCGGAGAGCACCCCCGGCCGGTAATAAGGGATGTAAGCCAAAAACGCCCGTAACCGGGCCTCAACGAGGAGTTCGAGATGCACAAATCAATTTCCGCAGCCGCCGGAGCGGTAACCCTGCTGGCCGGGCTTGCCTTTGCAGCCCCGGCGCAGGCAAGCGAGCATCGCCACAGCCACGACACCGCGACGCTTTCCGTCCTCCATGGCGTCCCCGGTCTCACCGTGGACGTCTGGGTCGACGGAAAACTCACGCTGGACAACTTCACCCCTGGAAGCCTGGCCGGCCCCCTGGACGTCCAGGCCGGAGAGCACGAGATCGCGATCACCGGGGCTGACGCCAAGAACGCCGACGACGCCGTGATCGGACCCGTGGAAGTGGACCTGAAAGCAGGCAGGGACTACACAGCTGTAGCGCACCTGAGTGCTGACGGTGAGCCCACGGCCACGCTCTTCAAGAACGACACGTCCGCTGTCCCTGACGGCGAGGGCCGGCTGACGGTGCGGCACGTTGCCGCGGCACCCGCCGTCGACGTCCTCGCCGGCGGAAAGGCCGTCATCACGGGACTTGAGAACCCCGGGGAGGAGCAGCTGACCCTCAAGGCGGGTACCGTCTCCGCCTCGGTGGCGGCGGAGGGCAGCACCGACGCTCTGATCGGTCCGGCGGATGTGCCCGTCAGCGCGGGAAAGAACACGATCGTCTACGCCTGGGGCAGCCTGGCCGACCACAACCTCGGCGTCGCGGTGCAGGTGGTGAAGCTCGCACGGCATGGCGATTGAGCGGCCCGGGGACGGCCGCCAAGTGGCAGCGTAACGGCTGGCGGGGCCGCGATATTAAGGCCCCGCCAGCCGGTTCCCCGGCCTCGCCACCATTGCAGGGCTGCCGGTGCCGGGGAATAATGGCGCCCACAGGTCTCAGTTACCGCTCTAAGGAGCACCGATGGAGGCTGCCGATCGTGAATGGAACGTTGCCATTGACCAGGCGTTCGCCGCGGGCGAGGAGCGGGCGCTCGCCGAGGCCTACCGGGTACTCGCGCCCCTTGTCCATACGCTGGCGCTGAGGGCGTTGCGGGAGCACAGTGCTGCGGACGACGTTACCCAGGAGGTTTTCATCCGCGCTTGGAAGTCGCGAGCCAGTTACCGCCCGGACGCCGCACGGCTGCCCGCCTGGCTGATCGGGATCACCCGGAATGCCATCACGGATGCCTTGGCCGCCAATTCCCGTCGGCGGGACGTTGACCGGGCCGCCCTGCGTTTGGTCAACGACCCGGCAGGCGGAACGGGAGAGCCGACCGCCGACTCGCTGGCGGACCGTCTGACCCTGGACGATGAGCTCGAGCGCCTGGGGAACCCCCAGACGGCCATCATGCGGCTGGCATTTTACGAAGACTTGACGCATGACCAGATTTCGTCCCGGCTCAACCTTCCGCTCGGTACGGTCAAAAGTCACATCCGTCGTAGCCTCGCCCGGCTGCGGTCCCGGTTGGAGGTGGAACATGGATCATCTTGACGATGATCTCTTCGGTCTGTTGGCGCTGGGCGAACGGACTGCCAGCGACGAAGAGCTGGCCCACCTGGACAGCTGCGATGAGTGCCGGGCGATGCTGGACGCGCTGCGGGATACCGTGTTCGCAGCGACGATCAACGCCGAGCACGTGCGGCTGGAAGCCCCCGGCAGCCACAACTGGGCCGCCATCCACCAGGCCCTGGGGCTCTCCCCGGATCTGGCCGACGATCCGCTCAGCGGTCCACCGGTGATCCCGGGGCGCCCCGATGACGGCACGGCCGGCGCAGGGAGGCTCGCTGACCGGCAGCCGCGCCAGGCCACCAACCGGAAGGCCAACACAAGGCAGCCCAACAGCCGACAGGCTGGCGGGCACGGGCTCCGCCGCAGCCAGCGCCGGCGGCCGTGGGTCCTCGGCATGGCCGCGGGGATCGCCGTGGGCGCCGCCGGGGCCTGGGCTGCCTTGACCCTCCTCGGCCCCGCCGAGCCCCCGGTGGCGGCACCGACGACGCCGCCGCCCACGGCGGCGGTCCTCGGCGAGGCAGAACTGGCCCCGCTGGCGGGTCACTCCGCCAGCGGGACCGCCCTCGTGGAAAAGCTCCCGGACGGAACCCGGCAGGTGGTCATCAACCTTCCCCAGGAGAAGCTCACGGGCTTCCGCGAGGTCTGGGTCGGGTCCGCAGACCTGTCCAAGATGGTCAGCCTGGGGGTCCTCGGCCAGGGCACGGCAGCCTTTGTCATCCCCGGCGGTCTCAACCTCGCCGATTATCCGGTGCTCGACGTCTCCAACGAGCCCTATGACGGGAATCCGGCCCACTCGGCGGACAGCATCGCGCGGGGCAAATTCACCGTCCGGGGGTAACGGCGCCGGGGGTAACGGCGCCGGGCGCGAAGGGCGCCACGACGCGGACCCGGACCCGGACACGACAAGATGGACCCATGAGCGATGCTGGCGACTTCATTGACGGGGGACTGCAGCGGGAGAGCTCGTGGCGGCGGGCCGAAGAAGCGCAGGCCCGTTTCGGTCCGGACCTGACGTGCTACGGCGCCTCCGTTGGCGCCGTCCGCGGCACGGTCCGGGACGCGCTCCGCCGCTACCGGAACCTGGGCCACGACGAGCTGACAGCGCTGAGCTCGGAACTCTGGGCGGTTCCCGTCTTCGAACGGCGGCTCGCCGCCGTCGTTCTCCTGCAGTCCCGGCTGCTCCTGTTGGACAACACGGACCTGACCCGGATCGAGGGCTACCCCGCGAGGCGCGGATCCGCGAACTTGCGGATCCCCTGGCGGTCGACGTCGTCGGGCCGCTCATCGCGGGGCTGGACGGCGCCCGCAGGAGCCGTGCCGAGGCGGTCCTGGCGCGGTGGCTGCACGATCCGGACCCGCGGCTGCGGAACTCGGCCGCCCTGGTGACCGAGGCGATCGGGGCCGCCGGGGTTCCAAGGCCCAAAAAACGCGCCGGAACGCGTTAGTTTCGCGGCCGCCGCTCAACCACGGCGTAAGCCTTGCCATCGAGGAATTGCCAGTCCGTCAGCACCATAAAACCGAGCGCATCCACGCGGTCATTTAAGACATGGAGGTCGAAACCGCCGTCCCGCGGCTCGGCATCCCACGTTGCGACATGGATTTCGTCGCCCTCCAGGACCAGCAGTTCGGTGTTGACGTCAAAGTCTTCCTCCGGCTGCTCGCTCAGCTGGCAGATCGCGACACAGGGGCTGTTCATAACGTGCCTTCGCTCGACGTGCTCTCAACAGCCCGATCCTATGCCGCCGGGCTAACGGCCGACCAGCCGTCCCGTCCGCACAGACACGCCTTCGTTACCTGAATGTGACATTGCGTCTCGAGTCCGTTACGGTTAGCGGGTGCCTGTTTGTATCCGATACGGGCGCTCCCTCGCCGATTGCCTAACTCTGCCGCGGCCCGGGATCCGAATGCAACCTTTCTGGCAGAGACGGGGAAACCACTTTGTGACCTGCACTACTGGCAGGTCTTGGGGTGAAGCCGCACAGCGCCCGCTTTTGCCGGGCCCGCGGCCGGGTGCCTCCCATCCGAATCCGACAGCTCACCTCGTAGGCATTGGGAGAGGCTACAAACATGTTCTCAAGCACTACTGCCGCGCGCCATCGTTCCGACGACACTGCCGCGCGGTCTTCAGCATTTTCGATCACGTCAGGCACCATCGGCCGGCAGGCCGCGGTGATTTTTGCAGCCTCCGGACTCGTTCTTTCCAGCGGCATGGCGGCTAACGCCGCTGCCGCACCGGCCGAACGCGACGCCGCCCCGGCGTCAAGCGTCGACGTCGCGGGCAAGGTAGCGGCGCCCGTCACGGCCGATTCCGCTGTGCGGATCAGCTTTGACCGACCGGCCGTAGCCACCACCGCCGCGCCTGTGGTCGAGGAGCCCGCTGCCGCCCCGGCGGCGGCTGCCGCGCCAGTTGCGCCCGCGCCGGTTGCCGCAGCACCTGCGGCGCCCCAGATCACCGTGCAGGCAGCTGCCGCTCCGGCGCCGGCTCCGGCCGCCGCCGGCGGCCTCAACGCGGCGATGCTCGCCGCGGCATACAGCCAGATCGGCATCATCCAGGACTGCACCGCCATGGTGGAGAAGGCGCTTGGCGCCGCCGGCCGTCCGGTGGGCGACCTCGGCCCCCAGCAGTTCCTGAACCACGGCACGGTCGTGGGTGATCCGCAGCCCGGCGACATGGTCGTCCAGAGCGGCCACGTTGGCATCTATGCCGGCAACGGACAGGTGATCAGCGGTGGCATGAACGGTACGAACCAGACGATGGTGCACCCGCTGTCCTGGCTGACCGCCACCGGCGGCGTCACCTTCGTGCGCGCGTCCTAGTCGACGGCGCCGAAGCCCCAACGGGCGGCGTCGTGGCCGGTGGCCGGTTTTCCCATCAGGGAGGCCGGCCACCGGCCATTTCGCTGCCCGCGGCCCCGGTGCCGTACCGCAACAGCACCACGCCGTTGCCGAACCGCCGGGTTTCGAGGAGCGTGAGGGCGCTCCCGTGCTCGGCCGGTTTGAACAGCGGTGAGCCACGGCCTATCAGCACCGGGTGAACGTAGACCCAGTACTCGTCGATGAGCCCGAGGCGGCGGAAGCTATCGGCCAGACCGGCGCCGCCGAGGGCCAGGTCGCCGCCCGGTTGCGCCTTCAGGTCCAGTACCTCCTGGGCGACGACGTCGCGCACGACCGTGGTGTTCCAGTCCGCCCGCTGCAGGGTTTTGGAGTAGACGATCTTGGGCATCTCCCGCCAGATCCTGGCGAACTCGGCCATGACGGGCGGGGTCTCGGGATCCTGATCCGCCGTCGGCCAGAAACCGGCCATTAGTTCATGGGTGACGCGGCCGTCCAGGAAAGCGCCCATGCCCTTCAGGCGCTCGTTGAAGTGGCGATGGAGTTCTTCATCGACCATGTGCCAGCCGATGTCCCGGTCCGGTCCTTCGACAAATCCGTCGAGGGAGACCGAGAGGGCGACAATAATCTTGCGCATGGCCAGAGCCTACGCTCCGGCCAGGTGGGTGCGTGAGGCAACAGGGTGCGGCGTCACCGTGGCCGGGTTGCTGTCAGGTGCGTGGGAGCCGGTTGTCGACGGATCGTGGATCAGAAGCTGGACGAGCTTCCGGACCCGGAAAAACTGCCGCCGCTCCCGCCGTAGCCCGTGCTGCTGCCGCCGCCCCGGGCGCTGCTGACACTGCTGAGCCCGGTGCTGAATCCGGTGTTGAAGGTCGCCACGGAGAAGAAATAGGAGGGCGGGTAGACGGTGCCGAGGATGCTCGGCTCGTAGCTGGGCCGGCGCTTCCGGCCGTTTCCGGCTTGGGCCTCGGTCATGTCCGCGCGCATGAGTTCGGCCTCGTGGTCGTTCCTGGCATAGCCGGCGATCACGGTGTCCGCGTGACTTTGAAGTAGTTCCGACAGTGCGGTGCGGGCGTCCCGCAACCGGTCCAGCGCCGTATCGGCACTGATGCTGCCATCGGCCAGTTCGGCGGTCCAGCGTTCCAACTCCCGCTGGCTTCCATCCCGGAACGAGCGCAGGGCAGCGGCGGTCGCCGTATCGCCTTCGCCGTGCCCCTTGGCGAGCATGCCTTCAATGCCGGCCAGGTCGCCGCGAAAGGGGGCCAGTTGCCGGTCCCACGCCGTCGCCCAGGCGGAGCCCCGGCTAAGCAGGACGTTGGTGTCCGCGATCACATCGTCCAACGCATCGAGTTCGGCCGCCGCGTCGGCATATTGGCGGGCCAGCAGCATGTTCGCCCTGCGCCCCAGCTGGCCGGGCGTCAGGGCGTGCACCCGGTGCGACAGCCCGGTAGCGACGCTGTAGCGGCTGAGGAAGGTGCGGTACTTCTCCAGCACGGTGCTCCCGTACCGGGAGGACTCCGGAATGGTGCTGGCGTTCAGTTCCGTCACCTCCAGGTCCATGCTGACGCTCGCATAGTGGGCGTCCCCGCGGGCGATTTCGCGGCGGCTGCCCGCGCGGGTCCGCCAGCGCACCAGCAGCCAGGTGCCGGCGCCTGCCACGACCGCGCCGGCGGCGCTCCAAGCGGTCACGAGGAAGGCCGTGGAGCGGTACCAGGGCTGGTTGATCAGTTCGGCTCCCCGCCGGATCCCGGCGATGGTTCCCTCCGTCCATTGGGCATCCCGCAGCAGGTCCTTGGCGGCATTTTGGATCTCGTCGCGTTGTTCGAGCGACACCTTCCGGTCCTCGCCCATATACGTGCCGACGTGCCGACCCACTGGATCAAGCGCGAAGATGAACAAGCCGTCCGCCCATTTCTGCCCGTCGGGGCTGATCCAGTCCGGGTGCGACGCCCGGGCGAAGCGCAGGACCTCCTCGTTAAGGTTGTCGGCGGCTTTGCCGTTGTAGGTATAGACGGCCACCTTCGTGGACTGGTAAAAGTCGATTTTCCGCACCGCGGGCAGCAACGTGTTGATGTCCAGTACCCCCGCGCGGTCCTCCACCACGACGTCGGCCGGCGGGACGGCGAGCGCCGCCGTGCCCGCGGCCGGCAACAGGCCCATGAGCCCTGGCAGCAGCAACAGTGCGGCCGCGATTTGCCGGCCCATGCGTGTGCGGAAGTTCCCCATGGTCTGAGGGTAGCCGAGGACCGGGGCCACCGGGCGGCGCGATGCGGTTTCACGCGGGCGACGGAGGGCGGGGCCGGTCCCGCTGCCGCCGCGCCGGCTTCGCCTCGACTAGGGCTGTCGAGGCAGCGTCAGGACCTCGGCGCCTTCGTCGGTGATGGCGATGGTGTGCTCACTGTGCGCGGTGCGGCAGCCTGTCGCGCTCCGCAGTGTCCACCCGTCCGCGTCCGTGACGAGTTCGGCGGTGTCGGCCATGACCCACGGTTCGAGGGCAAGGAGCAGCCCGGGGCGGAGCGTGTATCCGCGGCCGGGCCGTCCGGTGTTGGGCACGTGCGGGTCCTGGTGCATCGCCGACCCGATGCCGTGGCCTCCGAAATCGGTGTTGATCGGGTAGCCGGCCTCGCTGAGGACCGAACCGATGGCGTGGGAAATGTCGCCGAGGCGTCCGCCCGGCACGGCGGCGGCAATCCCTGCGGCCAGGGCGCGTTCGGTTGCGTTGATCATTGCGGCGCTCTCCGCCGGGATGGAGTCGCCCACGATGAAGCTGATGGCAGCGTCAGAGGCGAGTCCATCCTTGAGCACGGCGAGGTCGAGGGTCAGCAGATCGCCGTCGGCCAACGCGTAGTCCCGGGGCAGGCCGTGCAACACGGCATCGTTGACGCCGGTGCAGATGTAGTGGCCGAAGGGGCCGCGGCCAAAGGGCGGCGCGTAGTCGACGTAACAGGAGACGGCGCCGGCCTCGACAATGAGGGCCTTCGCCCAGCGGTCGATGTCCAGGAGGTTGGTCCCCACGCGGGTGCGGCTCTTCAGGATCTGGAGGATGTTGGCGACGACGGCGCCTGTCACTCTGGCCCGGTCCAGCTCGGCGGGGTTCAGAATTTCGATCATGCGGTGCCTTCCTTCGGTATGAACTATCCGTCCCGGTCCCATTATCCCGGTGCGCGGTGATGCTGCTCCGGCCGGCATACGGCCGGGAGAATGCCGGGATACGGGGGTGCGGTCCGCCGAAAACGGTCCTAGAGTGTTGGCCATGGCTATTGCGCGCTTCCCGGTCGTTGTACTTGACTGTCCTGATCCAAAGGCCCTTGCCGAGTTCTACGGTGCAATGCTGGAGTGGAAGGTGGAGCTCGACGACGACTGGTGTTCCGTCCGCGCCGAACACGGTGATTCACTGGCTTTCCAGCGGGTCGCATCCTTCGTCCCCCCGCAATGGCCCGGCCAGGACCAACCCCAGCAGATGCACCTCGACGTCGTCGTCGACGATCTTGACGTTGCCGAGGCAGCGGTGCTGGAGCTCGGTGCCACGAAGCACGAACACCAGCCGGGAACGACGTTCCGGGTCTTCCTGGATCCCGCCGGCCACCCGTTCTGTCTCTGCCTCAGCTGACTTCACTGCAGCCGAGTCACGGTATGGCGTCGCGGGCCTCCGGCGGCGGCCCAAAGGATTTCGCTGCCCGCCGGCCGGCCAGTGCGCTCGCCGCAATGGTGATCAGCGCGCCCAGCAGCAGGGCCGCACCCTCGCCTGGCCGCAGCACCTGAAGCTGGGTGCCGATGCTGGCCGCCGCCACCGGCACCCCCAGCTGGGCCGCCGAGAGTACGCCGAGCGGCACGGGCAGCCCGGAGAGCCTGAGTGCAGCGTGGAGCAGCAGGGTCCCGAAGCCCAGCGACAAGCCCAGGCCGATCATGCCCGGCTGGCCGGCGAGCTCGCGCAGGTCCAGGGAAGCACCCAGCCACACGAAGAAGAGCGGGCCGAGGAATCCGTCGCTGACGCCGAAAAGCTGGCGTGCCAGCCGCCTTGGTTCACCGACGGCGGCGACCACCAGCCCGAGGGAGAACCCAGCCAGCATCACCGAAACGTGGCCAGCCGCGGCGACGCCGGCGAGGGTGAAGAGCAGCGCCAGTTGAATGCGCAGCTCCAAGGCAAACTTGCGGTCTTCTGAGAGCCGGTGCATGCGCTGCCGGATGCCGCGGCGCTCCAGCGAGCGCAGGGCGAAGAAGAGCACGACGGCGCAGGCGCCCACCGCGAGCGCCCCGAGGGCGGCCCGGCCGGCGTTGGGCGGGTCCACCGCCAACGGCAGGGCGACGATGCAGGCGACGTCGGCGACGGCTACCTGTGCTGTCATGGCCACTACCTGCGGGCCGCGCAGGCGCAGCGAGTCGATGATCGGGAGGACCAGCGCGGCGGAGGAGGAGGCCAGCAGCACCGCGTACAGCGGGGCGTGCCCGGTGCCGAAGGCCAGCCCCAGGCCCGTCCCGATGATCCCTGCCGCGGCCACCGCGATCAGCGCCCGGGCCGACCCTGGGCCGAGGGCGGCCCGGGTCCGCGGGTCCCTGACCGGTACGTGCGTGCCGGCCACGAACATCATCAGCGCGAAGCCGACGTTCGCCAGCATGCTGAAGGTGGGGTCCGTTGCATCGACCAGCGACAACCCGGTCCGCCCGATCGCGATGCCGGCCAGCAATTCGCCCAGAACCACCGGGAGGCGCCAGCGGACCGGCAGGGCGAGCAGCGGGCCGGCCAGGGCGACGACGGCGATCAGCGCCAGCGACCAGAAGCTCACCATGGAATGAGACTAGTCCCGGCCGCGCCCGGGAGCGCCAGCTCACGCGCCGTGGGCCTGTGGGAGCGCAATTCTCATGACGGTGCCTGTCGGGCCGGTGCGGGCCACTTCCACCGTGCCGCCGGCGGCCATGGCGATCTCCCGGACCAGTGACAGGCCGATGCCGAAGCTCCGCTGCCCGCGCCCCCCGTCCGGGCTGGCCGTGCGGACGAAGCGGTCGAAGATCCGGTCCAGGTCCACGCCGGTGATCCCTGGTCCGGTGTCCGCCACGCTGATGATGGCCCGGTCCTGTTGCACGGCGGCGGCGATGGTGACGGTGCCGCCGGCCGGGGTGTGGGACAGGGCATTGTCCGCCAGCGCCAGTATGGCGCGCCGCAACGCTTCCGGTTCGATCCGGGCCCGCGGCCTGGCCCGGGCATCGAAGACGAGCCGGATGTCCTTGGTTGCCGCCAGTTGTTGCAGGCTTTCAGCGACGGAAGCGGCGACGTCGGCCAGCTCCGTCGGAGCCGCAGCGGGGTCGGGAGCCACCGCGGTGGCCGCAAGCAGCAGCTCGTTGACGATGCCGGTCAGCGTCGAGGCATCCTCGCGGATCCGGGCCAGCGCCAGGGCCGGCGGCGTTCCCGGTTCCGCGTCGCGCTGGGCGAGCTGGATCCGCGCGTCCAAAATGGCCAGGGGCGTCCGGAGCTCATGGCTGGCATCCTGGACGAAGCGGCGTTGCCGCTCCAGCGCCTCTCCCAGCGGACGGATGGCGCTGCGGGCGCTGAGCCACCCGACCAGCCCGGCCAGGACAATCCCTGCGAGTCCGGCAAGGATCATGGCCTCCAGCAGGTCCCGGGAATCCAGATAGGCATAGGTGGTTCCGGAGCCCGTCGGCGGCAGCTCCGGGTGGGCGAGCTTGTTCAGGAGGTAGAGGGCACCGACGGTCAGGAGGCAGATCACCATGACGGCGCAGGCGGCGCTGATACGCAGGGCCACCTGGAGCGAGGTTTTGCGCAGGATGCTCTGGTCCGGGGCCCCGCCGGGCGTCACCTGCCTACTCATTCGCCTTCCCTTCGTCCGGACATCAGTCCCTCGGCTCGCCGATTTGATAGCCCACACCGTGGACGGTGCGGATCACCGACCTGGAAATCTTCCGGCGCAGGTGGTGGACATAGGTGTCAATCACGCCCGGTTGGTCCGTGGGGTGGAAATGCCCGGCGAGCAGCTCGTCACGGGTGAAGACCCGGTCCGGAGAGGCTGCGAGCGCGGTGAGCAGCTCGCACTCTTTGGCGGTGAGCGAGACGAGCCCGCCGTAGGCGTTCCGGACCGACCGGGACAGGGGATCGAGATCCCAGTCCCCGACGGCCAGGATGGCTGGGGCCGGCTCGAATGTGCGGGTCAGGGCGCGAAGCCGCGCGGCCAGTTCACCGGCGTCGAACGGCTTGGTCACGTAGTCGTTGGCGCCGGCGTCCAGGCCCTTGACTTTGTCGCTGGGATCGCCCAGTGCCGTCAGGATCAGAATCGGGGTGGAGACGCCCTTGGAACGTAAGGCCCGAATCAGCGTGATCCCGTCCATGACGGGCAGTCCGCGGTCGATGACCATCACGTCCCACGGAGCGGCCAGACCCTGGTGCAGGCCGTCCTGGCCGTTGACGGCGAGCCGGACCCGGTAGTCAGGTTCGAGCAGTTCGGCGATCAGCGGACCCAGCACGGGGTCGTCCTCAACGAGGAGCAGGGTCGGCAGCGCGGCGGCGGTCATGCCGCCTATTCTTTCGCGGCCGTTTCCCGGGACAGTCCGTCGTCGGCCGTGTCGCGGCCGGATTCCGCTGCAGCGTCGGGGGACATGCCCGCGTTTCGGCCGTTCCGGCGTCGTTGCCGCAGGAGCTGGACGCCCCACGGAAGGACCGACACCAGGACCATGATGGCAGCGATCACGTCAATGTTCTTGGCGATGATCTCGTAGTGCCCCAGCCAGGTGCCCAGCAGGGTTACGGACGTGGCCCAGGCCAGGGCACCAACGATGTTCCACACGGTAAATGCCCTATAGGAGTAGCGGCCAATGCCGGCGGTCAGCGGCGCGTAGGTCCTGACGATGGGGACGAAGCGGGCCAGCACGACGGCGGCACCGCCATGGCGGCGGAAGAACTCTTCCGTGGCGGCCAGGTGCGAAGTCTTGAGAATCCGGGCATCGTCTTTGAACCAGCGCCGGCCAAACGTCCGGCCCAGCAGGTAACCAACCTGGTCGCCGGCGATTGCGGCTGCGGTCACGACCCCGATCAGCACGGGCAGAGTCAGCTGCAGCTGCTGGTGCAACAGGCCCGCCGTGAAGAGCAGCGAGTCGCCGGGCAGGAACGGGAACAGCACGCCGGATTCGATGAACACCATCACCGCGATGATCCCGAGGGCGGCCGGTCCCAGCCCTGCCAGCAGGCTGGCAGGGTCCAACAGCGAGGGAGTTCCGGATGCGGCAGCCAGGGTAGGAGTCAGTGCGGCGAGATCGAAGCTGTACACGCTTACGTCCTTTGTTCGGGATGGGGCAGCGGGGACCCTGTCAGGCGGGCCGCGACGCGGGGGCCGAAGCGGTTCCACAGCCCGGCCAGCAGCACGACCGCCGCGCTCGCGGCCAGGAAGGAGGCCACGACGTCGGTGGGGTAGTGCACCCCGATGTAGATCCGCGACCAGGCCACGATGAGGGCCATCAGCGGTCCTGCAACAGCGACGGGCTTGGCCCAACGGGTGCCGCGGGCCAGGAAATAGAGCGCGAACGCCAGCGCTACGGCGAAGCACACGTGGCCGCTGGGAAAACTGTTGGAGCCTGTCTCCGGCGCCAGCGGGTCGAAAAGCATGGCGGGGTTTGGCCGTTGCCGGGCGATGACGAGTTTGAAGACCTCGCTGGCGGCCCAGCCGGAGCAGGCCACCAGGCCGAAGCCGACGGCCTTGACCAGATCGCGACGCACCAGCCAGATGTACAGGGCGGCGGCCCCGATCAGCGCCAGTCCGGCGACCGGGCCGAAAACCAGGTTGATCGCCATCGCAACGGCGCTCAGGGCCGCGACATGGTGTTGGCTGAGGTCCTGGTCCACGCCCAGCTCCGCGGTCGTCTCGGCCGGGACCAGCTGCACGGCCAGGCCCAGCGCGATCACGGCCACGGACAGCAGAACGCCCACCAGCAGCCAGTGCCGCACCTGGGGGAGTGCCCAGAAGCGCGGTGCTGCCCAGGTGCGTGGCCGGCCGAGGGAATACGGCGCAGCGCGGTCGGCAGGGGCGGGTCCAGTCATCGATTCCTCCGGCTTGGTGGCAGCGGCGCGCATGTGCGCGTCTCGTCCAGTCTCCCGCGCCGGGCTTAAGAATCACTTAAGAACTGCTCCGGCCGTGGTGCCGGCGGCCCGGATGCCGCCCGGCCCACGGCAGATGGACGGCGGGAGGCGCCGCCTTCCGCCGTCCTTTCGAGCAGTGGTTCAGGTCCTCAGTCAGGGCCCGTTACCACCTGATCGCCCTGTTGTCGTGCCGGTTGTCGTTCCTGTTGTCGTGCCGGTTGTTGTTGTCGTGCCGGTGTCCGTTATGGTCCCAGAATCCGTTCCGGTCGTGACGGCAGCCGTCGTCGCCGGTCCACCACCCATTGTGGTCGTTGTCGTCGCGCCAATTGCCATTGTCGTCGCGCCAGCCCCAGCCATCGGAGTTGTCGTGCCAGCGGCTTTCGTTGTCAAACCAGCCATGGCTCCTGTCGTGCCGGTTGGTGTCCCGCATCTGGTGCTTGTGCTGGTAGGTGGCCTGGTCCCACGAACTCGTCGTGGAGCTGGCCGTGGCAGCGCTCGCAGGCATGGCCGCGGCGCCGAGTCCCAGGGCGGCCGTAGCAGCTGCGGTTGCGATGATGTGAATGGTCTTGTTCATGTACCTGATCCTTTGAAAAGCGTCATACCACCGTTGCCCGCGCGGACTGCGGCAATGACGCTGCGCGGAGTCTTCCGCCTTGCCACATGGCTGGGTGCCGGGGATATGTTCTTGATTGCCGAAATGGCGTCGCCGGGATCTTGGCCGGCCGTCGTGGTCCGCGTCTACAGGACCTGCATGCTCCGGATGGGGGTGCCCGGAGGACCATTAAAGTCCACGCCCCCGGACGCGTCCCGAATAGGGACTAAAGTCCCAAGCGGGGGCTCGCTTTTATGCCGGCCGGGGCGGCAGGGGGAGCGTGCGAGTACGCTGGAACGGACGGGAACGACCGCGTAACGGGTGGGCCGGCAGGGGAGGGAACCCCGGTGTCCCTCCCGGCAGCAGCGAGGAGACCAGCATGGACGCGATAGCCGGAATCGACCCTTCGGTGCCGCCGAGCGGAGCGGGCTGCGTGGAATGCCAAACCGGCGGGGGCTGGTGGCTACACCTTCGCCGCTGTGCCCAGTGCGGACACATCGGCTGCTGCGACAACTCACCCGGCCAGCACGCCACGGCCCACGCCCAGTCCGCCGGCCACCCGGTGATCCGCAGCTTCGAACCGGGCGAGGACTGGTTCTACGACTACCGCAGCTCGGCTTTTTTCGAGGGACCCGCCCTTGAACCGCCGGTCCACCATCCCCTCGGCCAGGGCGTCCCGGGTCCGGTGTCCCGGCTTCCCGAGAACTGGGAACAGGAACTGCGCTGAGCGGAACCGCGTACGGGCGCGGCAGAAGTGCAATGATCGGTGCATGAGGACAACAGACACCGGCCCGCGCCAGGTACGAACTTTCGACTCCCGGGCCCATCATTCGCGGCTGCGCGTGGTGGTGATGGTCGTCGTCGGGGTCGCGGTGGCGGTGGCGGTAGGGTCGCTGAAATCCTGGGCGTATGCCCCGGCGGTAGGCTGGGCGGCCGCGTCATTGACGTACCTGATCTGGGTTTGGGCCGTGATCGGACGCTTGTCGGCCGAGGCGACGTCGGCGCACGCCCGGCGCGAAGATCCCGGCCGGGGCGTCTCCGACGTCCTGGTCCTGACCGCAACGGTCGCCAGCTTCGCCGGCGTCGCCTTGATTCTCCTGGACGCCTCAAACGCCGCGGGCGGCGCGAAGGCGGCGATCATCGGGATGGCCCTCGGCAGCGTGGCGCTGTCCTGGTTCCTGGTGCACACGCTGTACACCCTGCGGTACGCCTCGATCTACTACCGGGACCAGGCGGGGGTCGACTTCAACGAGGACACGCAACCGCGCTATGTTGACTTTGCCTACCTGGCGTTCACGGTGGGGATGACGTTCCAGGTCTCAGACACCGACCTGAAGACCGACGCCATCAGGTCCACCGTGCTCCGCCAGGCGCTGCTGTCCTACCTGCTGGGAGCGATCGTGCTGGCCACCACCATCAACCTGGTGTCAGGCCTCATTCACTGACAGCAGAGCTAGGTCCGTACTCCGCCGAAATCAGGATGGGCAGGTGGTCCGAGGCGCCCCGCGGCAGGGTTTCGACGTTGTCGATCATGAGCCCCTGCGAGGTCGCAAAGTCGAAGTGGCCCTTGAAGACCTTGTAGCGGGTGTACGTACGCCGGTCGCTGAGCGAGAGCTCATAGCCGGCGTCCTTCATCTGCTCGGTCAGGTACTTCGTGAAAAACGGATAGTTGAAGTCGCCGACCATGAGCGTCGTGGGACCGCCGCCCATGCCGAGCAGTTCCGCATGCGCCGCGTGGATCTGGTTCCGCCGCAGCGAGTTCGACGCGGTCAGCGGCGCCGCGTGAAAGGAGGCGATGACCAGGTCAAGATCAGTCTCCTTGTCCACCACCCGGGTGCCGATCAGCCGCTCGTGCGCTGGTGCCAGGACCCTGTCGTGCAGGGATTTCTTCAGCGCGAACGTCTTGGTCTCGCCGGCGGTGAAACGGTCCTCGCGGTAATAGATGGCCAGTCCCAGGCGGTTGCCCTTCGTAGCGTCGGCAAGCTGAAGCTCGCCAATGTTGTCCGGCAGGTCTTCCGTGTCGCACTCCTGCAGGCACAGGGCATCAATCCCGTAGTCACTGGCCAGGGCGGCCAGTTCACCACTGGCCTTGTGTTTGCGGAGGTTGTAGCTGATAACTCGGATCAGGGGGGCACCTCTTCGCTGCATAGTCGGGGTAAACCTGTTTCCGAGTCTACCCAGACCTGCCGAACTGATGGGAACCCGGCGCCGCGGCCGCGGCCGCAGTCAGTGCCTGCCTGGAAGGATAGGCTGGTGGGGATTCTCTGATGAGTGCTGCGAAAGGGTCGACATTGACTGTTGAATTACCGGTGCTGGCCGAAGGCAATTTTTACTACCAGGCGCTGGGGGAGGGGCGTTTCCGCTCCACACTGCACGCCCAGGGAGCCTGGAATGCGCACGAACAGCACATGGCCCCGGCCTCCGGGATCATGGCCGACTGCCTCGCCCGGCACGAGCCGCGCGATGACATGCGGATGGCCCGGATCAGTTACGAGATCCTTGGCCTCATCCCGGGCGGCGACTTCGAAGTCACCACCACCACGCTGCGCCCCGGCCGGACCATTGAACTGCTGCAGGCCGAACTCGTCGCCGGCGGCCGGGTGGCCATCCGCGCCACGGCCTGGCGGATGATCACCGCCGACACCAGCGCCATCGCCGCTTTTGAGGACCCCCGGATCCCGGCACCGGAGGACTGCGAGCCGTACGACGCGGCCACGGTCTGGCCGGGCGGGTACATCGCCTCGTTGACGATGCGGATTGCCGAGGGGCACCGGGCCGGGTCCGGGACGGTCTGGCTGCACACGGACTACCCGCTGACGGACCGGGCCGACAGCGGCGACCTGGCCCGGCTGGTGGGTCTGGTGGATACGGCCAACGGGATCGCCGCCCGGGTCCCGCCGGGCCAGGACAGCTACGCCTTCCCCAACCTGGACCTGCAGATCCACATGTACCGCCGCCCCGAAGGCGAGTGGCTGGGCCTGGACAACGAGGTATCCTTCGGCACCGACGGCATCGGCCTGACCTCCACGGTGCTGCACGACCTGCAGGGGCCGTTCGGCCGCGCCGAACAGATCCTGACGCTGCGGAAAAGCTGACCGGGAAGCTGGCCGCCCCGGCCGGTCCGGTCAGTGGAAGACGAACCAGCCGACCAGGGTGGCGACACCGGTCAGGAAGGCGCCCCACAGGATGTCCGCCACGACGATCGGCAGCGGCCAGTTCTTCAGCGTCGCCGCGTTGGTGAGGTCGTAGGTGGCATACGCGAACGCGCCCAGCGCGGCACCGTAGCCGAGGGCGCCCAGCCAGCTGCCGCCGTCGAGCGCGGGCCGGAGCGCAAAAAACACGATCCCGGCGATGTACAGCACGTAGAACACCACGGCGTAGCCTAGATGGGGCTTGTCGGCCAGCAGATGGCCGAGATGCCGGCGGTAGAACCTGCTCATCGATTTGAGCCAGACGGCGTCGACTGCCGCGAACGTGGCGGCGACCACCAGGAATTGCAGAATGAGCATAAGGGAGCATAACAACATGCAGCAGGCCGCTGCCGGACCCAGGGCGCTGACCGTATACCGGCAGGAGCGCTCCCTGGGCGCAGCGCAGGACCTGGATCTGGCCCTCGAACTGCTGCAACGGGTGCGGGCCGGAACCTCGGGGCCGCTGCTCCGGTTGTACCGCCCCGCGCCCACGGTGGCCTTCGGCCAGCGGGACACGCACCTGCCCGGCTTCGAGACGGCGGCCGCGGCGTGCGGCAGGCTGGGATTCGAGCCCCTGGTCCGCAAGGCCGGCGGCCGGGCTGCGGCGTACCACGAGGGGACGCTGGTGATAGATCACCTTGAGCCCGACGCCGATGCGATCGCCGGCGCCAAGGGGCGGTTTTCCTTTTTCGGTGAGCTCCTGGCCCAGGCGCTCCGCGACGCGGGGGTGGACGCCGCCGTCGGGGAGATCCCGGGCGAATACTGCCCGGGCGAGTTCAGCGTCCATGGCCGGGACGCACTGGACCCGTCGCGCCGAATCAAACTTATCGGCACCGCACAACGCGTCGTATCGGGCGGCTGGCTCTTCAGCTCGGTGATCGTCGTGGAGAACTCCACCCCGATCAGGGAGGTGCTCGAGGCCAGCTATGCGGCACTGGGCCTGGAGTGGGACCCGTGCACGGCCGGGGCGGTCAACGACCTTGTCCCGCACCTGGACGTCGCCGCCGTCGAGGCAGCCGTACTGGCCGCCTACGGACGTTACGCACCCCTGGACTACCGCGACTTCGGCGCCCTGCCCGGCTAGCGGTCCAGAGCCGCTGTCGCGCCGTGGTGGGAGAAAGTATGCGGTTGCCTCGCCTCGGGCTCTGGCCGCGGATGAGGTTTCGGGCAGATCATGGAGGTGTCTGCCGCGGTGGACGCCGGTTGGTCTGTGGTGCTGTGGTTGAGCCTGTCGGCTAGCGTGGCGCGGAGGGCTCCCACGGGAACCGTGGATTGTTGCCTTTGGAGCACGAGTGTTAGATTCCTCTGTTTTCCCTGTCCTCCCCTCGGCAGACGCCGACATGACGAGATCAAAGGTGTCAGGAGGAACAGTCATGGATATCGTCCACGAGCGGGCCGCGGGAATGGACATTTCCAAACGCGACGCAAAGGTCTGTCTCCGGCTTCCCGGGCAACGGGCCGGAACCTACACCTCCACGGTCACGACCTGGGGCGCAACCACAGGCCAGATCCTTGCCCTGCGGGACTTCCTGGAACGCGAACACGTCACCACGGTCGTCATGGAAGCCACAAGCGATTACTGGAAACCCTTCTTCTATCTCCTCGAAGAAACGCTGCCGGTAATGCTGGTCAACGCCAAGGCCGCAAGGAACATCCCGGGCCGAAAAACCGATGTCTCTGACGCAGGTTGGCTCGCCCAGCTCGGCGCCCATGGCCTGCTCCGGGCCTCGTTCGTCCCACCCGAACCGATCCGTGAACTGCGGGACCTGACCAGGGCCCGGGCCATTGCCATCCGTGACCGGACCCGTGAGATCCAGCGGCTGGAGAAGTTCCTGGAGAGCTCCGGGATCAAGCTCTCCTCCGTCGTCTCGGACCTCACCGGCGTGTCGTCCCGGGCGATGCTCGAAGCCCTCATCGACGGCGAACGCAACCCGGAGGTCCTCGCCGGCCTCGCTAAAGGCACCCTGCGCTCAAGAATCCCCGAGCTCGTCGACGCACTCACCGGCCGGTTCAAGGCCCACCACGCGTTCATGGCCCGGCTGCATCTGGACCAGATCGATGCCCAGTCCCGCATCGTCGACGCACTCACCGGCCGGATCGAAGAGGCGATGACACCCTTTCGTGCCGCCAGGGAATTCCTGGCCACCATCCCCGGAGTCTCCCTCAAAGTCGCCGACGTGATCATCGCCGAAACCGGCGCGGACATGTCCCGCTTCGAAACCCCCGGCCGGCTCGCATCCTGGACCGGCGTCTGTCCCGGCTCCAACGAATCCGCCGGCCGGATCAAATCCGCACACATCCTGCCCGGCAACAAATACCTCAAAGCTGCCCTCGGCACCGCGGCCCTGTCCGCTTCCCGCAGCAAGGACACCTACCTGGCCGCCAAATTCCGGCGCATCGCAGCCCGCCGAGGCCCGATGAAAGCCATCGTTGCGCTGGAACATTGCATTCTCACAGCGGCGTGGCACCTACTCGCCGACGGCGAATGCTACGCCGACCCCGGCGCCGACCACTTCACACGCCTCGACCCGATCAAAGCTAAAAACAACGCCATCAAGAAACTCAACAGCCTCGGCTTCGACGTCACCATCACCCCGGCCGCCGCAGCCTGACAACCCTTACTTTCGTATTAGCTCCGGCGCAGGCCCAACACTCCCGCCCAGCTCGCAAGAAAGACCACCATCGGAGTGATGCGGGCCACAGATTACACACACTTCCGACGCTCGGCAAGGCGGCTGCCGGTGCGTGACGACACAAAGCTCCGCGCTTGACTTTTTTACGTGAGCTATCCCACACTGAAGCGGCCGGATGATCCTTCGGGGTCGACGCCGGCGGCCGTGCGGGCCCTGGTACGTGGTTAAGCGGAGTTGACCTCCAAGCCACTGCGTCGTCCGCATCACAACAAAATGAAAGTGCTTATGATCTGCGGCGGGAGAGTCCTGCCGGTACATTCAGCAGGCGCCGTAGGAGCAAATCCTCCCCAGGAATCTCTCAGGCCCCCGTACCGCCGCGGATAGGCAACTCTGGAAAGCAGCAAGTGCGCCATCTGGCGCGCTGGCTCACCGAAGGTGCAAGCCGGTCCTGGCGACAGGACCAGCGGAAACTCTCAGGTCCCAGACAGAGCGGGGAGGAACCCGGATCATCGTGGCGCGGAGGTGCCACTTGAACGATGGAGTTCCTCATGACGATTCATTCACCAGTTTCAGCCAAGGTTGAAACTCCCCACCTTGAGCGCCAGCTCAGCAACCGGCACATCCAGCTGATTGCGATCGGCGGCGCCATTGGCACCGGCCTGTTTATGGGCTCCGGCAAGACCATCTCGGCGGCGGGACCCTCGGTCATCTTCGTCTACATGATCATCGGTTTCATGCTCTTCTTCGTCATGCGGGCCATGGGCGAGCTGCTGCTGTCCAACCTGCACTACAAGTCCTTCAGCGATTTCGCGGCCGATTTGCTCGGCCCGTGGGCCGGCTTCTTCACCGGCTGGACCTATTGGTTCTGCTGGGTCATCACCGGAATCGCTGACGTTATCGCCATTGCCGGGTACTCCAAGGAACTCTGGCCGGGAGTGCCGCTGTGGATCCCGGGCCTGGTGACGATCGCCATCCTGCTGCTGCTGAACCTGACCACCGTGAAGGCCTTCGGTGAGACCGAGTTCTGGTTCGCCCTCATCAAGATCATCGCCATTGCGGCGCTGATCGTGGTGGGCCTGTTCATGATCTTCAGCGGTTTCAGCTCCGACGCCGGACCGGCCACCTTCACGAACCTCTGGAGCCATGGCGGCTTCTTCCCGAACGAATTCATGGGCTTCGTAGCCGGTTTCCAGATCGCCGTCTTCGCATTCGTCGGCATCGAACTCGTCGGCACCACGGCGGCCGAGGCCAAGGACCCGGAAAAGAACCTGCCCAAGGCCATTAACTCCATCCCGATCCGGGTTCTGCTTTTCTACGTCGGCGCACTGATCATCCTGATGTCCGTCATCCCGTGGACCCAGTTCGCCGCGGGCCACAGTCCCTTCATTGCCATGTTCTCCCTGGCCGGCCTCGGCGCCGCAGCCACGGTGGTCAACCTGGTGGTCCTGACCTCGGCGATGTCATCCGCCAATTCCGGCATCTACTCCACCTCACGCATGGTTTACGGACTCGCCCAGGAAGGCGATGCACCGGCCCGTTTCGGCGCGCTGTCCCGCCGCAAAGTACCCCAGAACGCCCTGTTCCTGTCCTGCGTACTGTTGCTCGCCGGCGTCGTCCTGATGTACGCCGGGGACAACATCGGTAAGGCCTTCGAGATGGTCACCACCGTGTCCGCGGTCTGCTTCGTCTTCGTCTGGTCGATCATTCTCGCCAGCTACCTGGCCTTCCGCCGGCGCCGCCCCCACCTGCACGCGGCATCCAAGTTCAAGATGCCCGGCGGCGTGCCCATGGTTTGGGTGGTCTTCGCTTTCTTCGCCTTCGTGCTGTGGGCGCTCACTACCCAGCCGGACACGCTGGAGGCGCTGCTGGTGACGCCGGTTTGGTTCGTAGTGCTCGGCGTGGCGTGGGCTGTCCTGCGCCGTCGGCCGAGCCACCTGGCCCGCTACCAGGCATTCCAGGCGGACCTGCAGTCCGAGCAGGACATCGCTGCGGACCTCCAGGCGGAGGCCAACAAATGACCGCCGGATCCGCCGCACTGCCGGCTGGCTCCGCCGCGGCAGGCGCCGCCGCGGAAGGACCGGAGGCGCCGGGCACTGAGTTCGTCCTCACGCTCGACTGCGCCGAATCGCCCGGGATCATCAACTCGGTCTCAAAGTTCCTGCTGGAGCACGGCTGCAACATCGTTGATATCAAGCAGTTCGGTGACCGGCAGGTGGAACACTTCTTCCTGCGGGCACACTTCGTCTCCTCAGGCCCGGCAGACGTCGAGGACCTCAGGGGAGGCTTCGCTGCGGTGGCGGCGGAGTGGAAGATGAACTGGCGCCTGGAACGCCACGGCAGGAAACAGCGGATCCTTGTCATGGTCTCCAAGTACGGCCATTGCCTGAACGACCTGCTCTTCCGGGCACGTATCGGTGACCTGCCGGTCGAGATCGTCGCCGTCGTGTCCAACCACCAGGACCACGAGGATCTCGTCGCCTGGCACGGGATACCGTTCCACCATGTTCCCGTGACCCGGGAAACCAAGCCGGAGGCCGAGGCCACGCTGCTGGACCTGGTCGACTCGTACGACGTGGAGCTCGTCGTCCTGGCCCGTTACATGCAGGTGCTCAGCGACAACCTCACGGCCCGGCTCACGGGCAAGGCCATCAACATCCACCACTCCTTCCTGCCGAGCTTTAAGGGCGCCAAGCCGTACCACCAGGCGTATGAACGGGGCGTCAAGACCGTGGGAGCAACCGCACACTACGTCAACTCGGAACTGGACGAGGGGCCGATCATCGCCCAGCAGGTGATCGAGGTGGATCACACCTACACGCCGGCGGATCTGGTAGCCGTGGGCCGCGACGCCGAATGCAAGGCGCTGACGAACGCCGTCCGGTGGCATGCCGAAGGACGCATCATTCTTTCGGGCAACAGGACCGTCATCCTTCGCTAAGACGGTTTCCGCTCGATCACGCGAGGCCATCCGGTCAGCCGGGTGGCCTCGCATGCTGAACCTGGCGGCGGCGGCTTCCCGAAGCCGCTGCCCAGGTATGACTGCCCGGCGCCTCGCGCCGCCCACTTCTTGGAGTTTCTTATGACGGTTCAATCTCCTGCGCCCATTTTCGGGCTCTCACCCACGCTTTCTTCAGCCCACGACGCCGGGCATGGGACTGAGCTTCCAGCACGGCTGGAAATCATACCCGCCGACGGCATCGTCGCCCGGATCCAGGCCAGCCTTCCTCCGGGCTCGACCCTGACGGTCACCTGCCTGCCCCACCACGGCGTCCGTCCCACGGTGCGGACGGCCCTCCAGCTTCGCGGGCTGGGATATGACGTGGTTCCACACCTCGCCGCGCGAAGCCTTGAGAGCCGCGCGGAGCTCGCCGGTATCCTCAAGGATTTCGAAAGCGCCGGGATCACCGAAATTGTCGCCGTCGGGGGTGAGATGGCGCGCACCGACGGCCCGTACACGACCAGTGCCCCGATGCTCGAAGACATCGCCCAGATCTCGGCGGGCCGGACCGTCGTCGGCATCGCCGGCTATCCGGAAGAACATCCGCAGCAGAGCCAGCTCCAGATGCTTGATGCGCTGCTGGAAAAACAGCACCTTGCCACCAGCGTCGTCACGCAAATGTGCTTTTCGTCCGCCCGGATCAGCTGGTACGTCGAGTTGTTGCGCCGTGAAGGCGTCACCTTGCCGGTGTGGGCCGGAGTCGCCGGATCTGTGCCACGGGCCAAACTCATCTCCCTGGCCACCAGCATCGGCGTCGGGCCCTCGTTGCGCTTGGTCAGTCGCAGGGGACCGCTCGCGCGGCGGTTTCTCGACGGAGGGAACTACTCGCCCCGGCGCCTGGTGGCCGAGTTGACTGCCGTCCAGCCGGGGCTGGCCGGGGTTCACCTGTACACGTTCAATAACCTGGAGCCGTACTCGGTGGCCCGCGTCCCCGGCGACTACGCTGGCGGTACCGCGGCGCCCGCCGCAGCAGCGACGGGGCGCCGATGACGGCCACCGAGCTCCTTGCCCCCGGGTTCCAACACGCAGGGCGACGGCCGTCCTGGGCCCGGTTTCCACGCGGCCTGCCGGTACGGATTACTGCGGGCGGCACCGACCTGGGGCAGGGAACGGTTGACGGTGCGATGCCCGACGGATCGGCGCTGTGGATCCAATTCCACGGTTTGGAAGGCCGCCGCATGTTCCACCGCGACGACCAGATCCAGATCCAGGTGGGCTAGCAGCGGTTTTCTGCCCGGCGCCCGGCCTTGGCGCCCGGCCCGGGCCACCGGCCCCGGCCGGGATGGCCCAGGCCCGGCGCCGTGTCAGTGCCCGCGCGCGATCCATTCGGCCAGGTGCGGCGCCTCTGCCTCAATGCTCGTCGAATCGCCGTGCCCGGTGCGCACCACGGTCTCCGCCGGCAGCGTGAGCAGCCGGTCCTTGATCGACCCGACGATGGTGGGGAAGTCGCTGAAGGACCGTCCGGTGGCGCCCGGGCCGCCCTGGAACAGCGTGTCGCCGGTGAAGACGGTGCTCTCGCCGGCGAGGTAGAAGCTCACCGACCCGGGCGAGTGCCCCGGCGTGTGCAGCGCCACCAGGCGGGCGCCGGCGACGTCGAATTCCTCGCCGTCCTCGATGCCGTGATCCGGCTCGGTTCCGGGGAAGACGCGGTCCCAGAGCATCCAGTCGTCCCGGTGCAGGTACACCGGTGCGTTGACCAGGCCGCGGAATTCGCCGACCGCGGCGATGTGGTCGTCGTGGCCGTGGGTGAGCAGAATGGCGGTGACGGTGCGGCCCGCGACGGCGTTCGCGATGGTCGCGGCGTCGTGGGCAGGATCGATCACCAGGCATTCCGCGTCATTGCCGACGATCCAGACATTGTTATCCACGTCCCACGTGCCGCCATCGAGCGAGAACGTACCGGCGGTGACGAGCCGTTCGATCCTGAGCCCCTCCACCGAGGTGCCGCTCACAGTTCGACCACCGAGCGCAGCACCGCGCCGGTGTGCATCTTCTCGAAGGCTTCCTCGATCTGGTCGATCGTGATCCGCTCCGTCACGAAGGCGTCCAGGTCCAACCGGCCCTGCCGGTAGAGATCAATCAGCATCGGGAAGTCCCTGGACGGCAGGCAGTCGCCGTACCAGGACGACTTCAGCGAACCTCCCCGGCCGAAAACATCCAGCAGCGGCAGCTCAAGGGTCATCTCCGGGCTGGGGACGCCGACCAGGACCACGGTGCCGGCGAGGTCGCGGGCGTAGAAGGCCTGCTTGTACGTTTCCGGCCGCCCGACGGCGTCGATCACGACGTCGGCGCCGAAGCCGCCGGTCAGTTCGCGGATCGCCTCGACCGGGTCCACGCCGGAGGAGTCCACGGTGTGGGTGGCGCCGAGTTCCTTGGCGCGTTCGAGCTTCTTGGCGTCGATGTCCACGGCGATCACGGTGGTGGCGCCGGCGAGCGCTGCCCCGGCAACGGCGGCCACGCCGACGCCGCCGCAACCGATCACGGCGACGGAATCGCCGCGCTGGACGTTGCCGGTGTTGATGGCGGCGCCGAGGCCGGCCATCACGCCGCAGCCGAGCAACCCGATGGCGGCGGGGTCGGCGTCGGGGTCCACCTTGGTGCACTGGCCGGCGGCGACGAGGGTCTTCTCGGCGAAGGCGCCGATGCCGAGCGCGGCGGTGAGTTCGGTGCCGTCCTCAAGGGTCATCTTCTGCGCGGCGTTGTGCGTGTTGAAGCAGTACTGCGGTTCGCCGCGGCGGCAGGCACGGCACTCGCCGCAGACGGCGCGCCAGTTCAGCACCACCCGGTCACCGGGGGCCACCTCGGTCACGTCGGGGCCGACGGCGCTGACCACGCCGGTGGCCTCATGGCCGAGCAGGAACGGGAAGTCGTCGTTAATGGCGCCCTGCTTGTAGTGCAGGTCGGTGTGGCAGACGCCGCAGGTGAGGACATCCACGAGGGCTTCGCCGGGTCCGGGTTCCGGCACCAGGATGGTCTCCAGGGTGACCGGGGCGTTCTTGGACCTGACGACTGCGCCTTTGACGCGATGGACCATGGGTGGCTCCTTTCATGACTGCCCGAGCGGCAGGAAACGGCACGGCGCGGGCTCCTGGGTTCGGGAGTCCGCGCCGTCGATGATGCGGTGGCTTTGTCCTACAAGGGGTCAGGCCGCGAGGCGGCTCTTGACCTCGGCCGCGGACGGGTTCGTGGCCGCGGTGCCGTCCGGGAAGAGCACGGTGGGCACGGTGCGGTTGCCGCCGTTGAGCTGCTCGACCAGTTCGGCGGTGCCTTCGACTTCTTCGATGTTAATCTCCGTGTAGCCGATGCCCTGGGCGTCCAGCTGCTTCTTAAGCCGGTTGCAGTAACCGCACCAGGTGGTCGAAAACATGGTGATGGTGCCGGAATCGGGGGTGAAGTCCACGAAGTTCTCCTCAAGCTGATGGGTGCTGCCGGCCGACAGCCGGATATCACTTTGAACAACCGTAACCCGCCGGGGTGTATTCCCGCAGGCGCTGTCCACCGGCGGCGGGCCGGGCACTTTTCCGCGGCGCCGCCCGATGGCATGCTGGTGGCATGTGTGGACGCTACGTGATGGCCCGGGCCGTCGGGGACCTGCTGGCTGACTTCGACGCCGAGCTGGAGGAAGAGGTGCACGTGCCGCCGTCGTGGAACGTCGCGCCGACGGCGGATGTGCCCATTGTCCTGGAGCGGCTGGTGGACGGTGTTCCGGTCCGGCAGCTGCATGTGGCCCGGTGGGGGCTGGTGCCGTCGTGGGCCAAGGACCCGCGCATCGGCTCCAAGATGATCAATGCCCGCAGCGAGAGCGTGCTGGAGAAGCCCGCCTTCCGCAAAGCTACCCGGTCCCGGCGCTGCGCGGTCCCGGCCGACGGCTACTACGAATGGAAGGGCGAAGGCCGCGGCAAGCAGCCCTACTACGTGCACCCGAAAGACGGCAGCCCGGTGGTCTTTGCCGGCCTCTATGAATGGTGGAAGGACCCGTCAAAACCCGAGGGCGACCCGGGCCGCTGGCTGCTTTCGACCTCGATCATGACCACCGACTCGCCGCCGGAAGGCTACGCGGGCGGGGTGCTGGCGGAGCTGACCGCCCTGCACGACCGGGTCCCGCTGCCGATGGACCGCCGGACCATGGAGACCTGGCTGGACCCGCAGGCGGACGACGCCGCGGCCTTGGTGGGCCTGGTCCGTGCCGGCGCCCACGACGTCGCCGAGGGCTGGCGGATCGACGCGGTGGGTCCCGCCGTCGGCAACGTCAGGAACGACTCCCCGGAGCTGATCGAGCCGGTCGGCAGCCTGTTCTAGCGGCTGGCCGGGCCGGCACCTAGACGGTGACCCCGCCGTCGGCGTCGACCGTCCAGGTGGGGTTGAACGCGACCTCCCAGCGGAAACCGTCCGGATCGGCGAAGTACCCGGTGTAGC
The DNA here is from genome assembly GCF_057748045.1 of Arthrobacter sp. JB02-1C. Taxonomy (NCBI): domain Bacteria; kingdom Bacillati; phylum Actinomycetota; class Actinomycetes; order Micrococcales; family Micrococcaceae; genus Arthrobacter; species Arthrobacter sp. JB02-1C. The sequence goes on along the minus strand of NZ_CM173235.1, from coordinate 3,159,285 downwards.
CGCCCCAGGGCTGGGTCCTCGGGGCCACCACCACGACGGCGCCCGCGGCCTGCGCCTGGCGCATGACGCTCTGCACTTCCTCGGCGCTGCCGACGTTGTGGCTCAGGGTGATGCAGGGGACGCCGGCGGGGGCATCGGTTGCCGCCTCGGCCTGCATCTGCCCGGCGTTCCAGAGCGAGAGGATGAGCCCGTGGTTTGCCTGCAGGAAGACCACCTCGCCGGGAACCTCGCGGTGGAGGGGCCAGCCGAGGCCATCAACGTAGAAACGGCGCGAGGCGTCAACGCTGCGGACGCCCAAGGAGATGAAGTCGACTCGTGGATGCATCACGCGCTCCTGTCATCCGCCCGGCCGCACGGCCCGGGGACGGCTATCAGAGCGACTCCTCGACGGGCACGTTGGCCTGGTAGTCCCTGCCCTCGCAGTCGCTGTACGCCGACATCAGATGGCCCTTAACCAGGCCCCGCACCGTGCTGATTGGAAAGGTCCCGATGATGGTGTTGCCGGAGTGCTCCACGCCCTTGAGGTCGAAGTTCTCCTCCGTGCCGTCGTGGCTGAAGCAGAAAAAGGACACCGCCTCGCCGTTCATGAACTCGATTTCCATCCGGCGCTGGTGGGAGTGGTCCGGAGTGGCCGCCACGAGCCCCACCACGTAGGCGCCGGAACTCGGGATGTTCCCGTCGATAGCGAACGTCGCCACCAAAGTTGAATCCTTGGCGGCGACGGTTACGTGCTTCAGGAGTGCATTGTGGGAGCTCATGGCTCAATCCTGCTACCTGCACCGGTGTCCGTCCACCCCCGATCTAGGTTTTGTCCGCTGACCGTCGTAGACTGGAAGTATTCGAAAGTATGTTCGAATGACTGCTTTCGGATGACCTTCGAGTCCACTGCAAATACTCAACTCAAAAGTGCCCACTCAAGACCCTTGTTTGGCGGCACGTTCCGGGAGGCGCCATGGGGATGTTCAGCGAATCGGTGGATGTCGCCTGCACGCCTGCCGGCCAGCCGGAGTCCCTGGACTGGGCGGGGCGGCACTATGTCCTCTGCGCCGAGCCGGTCCGCTGGTTTGAGCGGCGCCAATGGTGGGCAGAGGAACAGCGCGCACCACTGGGCAGCGGCCCAGGACTGGTGGACCATGAAATCTGGCGGGTCCAGGTCCAGCTCCAAACGCGCGGACGGGACCGGGACCGCGGTGCCGGGAATCCGGAACGGACCATCACGCTGGACCTGAGCCGGCACCTGGGCAGTGGCCGCTGGCGGCTGCTGCGGATCCACGACGCCCTGGCGCCATTCCCAAGGTCCGAATCGGCATGAGCTTCACCCATCTGCACGTTTCCACCGCCTTCAGCGCCCACTATGGGGTGTCCTGGCCGGAGGAGCTGGCCGCGGCGGCCGCCGCCGACGGTGCCACGGCCCTGGCCTGCACGGACCGCGACGGACTCTACGGCACGGTCAAACACCTGAAGGCCTGCATGGCGTCAGGGCTCGACCCGGTGGTGGGGGTGGACCTCGCCGTCTTCGCCGACGATGGTGACCTCCGCACCCAGCTCGGGGGGCGCGTCGTCGTGCTGGCCCACGGACAGAACCACGGCGCCGGCTACCGCGCACTCTGCCGGCTGGTCTCCGACGCCCATGCCCGCACCTCGGGCAAGGCCGGGGGAGCGGTGCCTGTTGCCGTCACCCGCGCTGAACTGGCATCGCGCGCCCTGGATCCGCACACCCTGAAACCAGTCCTGACCGTGCTGGTCGGGCCGGACTCCGACGTCGGCCGTGCCATGGGCGGGCGGCGCTACCTGCGCCCCCGCACCCTTTTTAAACGCTGGCTCGATGCCATGCCGCCGGGAACCCTCGTGGCCGAGGTCGTCTCGCAGCTCAGCCCGCCGGGTGAGCCGTTGAGCACGGCCCACGCCGTACGAATGCTCAAACTCGCCGCGGAACACTCCGTTCCGGCGGTGCTGAGCAACGCCGTGCGGTACTGCGCCGAGGACGGTGCAGCGACGGCCGATGTGCTGGACTCGGCCCGGACGCTGAAATCCCTGCCGGAGCTCTCCGCCGCACCCTTGCTGCAGCCCAACGGGCAGGGCTGGCTGAAATCCGCCGCCCAGATGCAGCGGCTCGGCCAGGAAATCATGCACGCCGCCGGATATGGCGCCGCGGACCTGAAAAGCCTGCTGGCTCACACCGAGGCGCTCGCGGACCGCTGCCGGATCGATCCTGCCGCGGACATGGGCTGGAAGCAGCCGGTCGTGCCGGAGGCCGCGGTGATCGGGATCGCGGGGGACCCGATCGTGGAGCTGGCGCAACGCTGCGAGGCGGGCATCGGACGGCGGTTCCCGGGCATCACCGGGGATCCCGCCACAGCGCTGCGCGCCCGGCTGGAGCACGAACTGCGGATCATCGACAGCCTGGGCTTCGCCGCCTACTTCCTCACCGTCGCCGAGGTCTCCCGGATGATCCAGGACATGGGGGTCCGGGCCGCAGCCCGCGGCTCCGGTGCCTCCAGCCTGGTCAACTTCCTGATCGACGTCAGCCAGGTCAATCCGCTGCAGCACGACCTGATTTTCGAACGTTTCCTGTCCCGGGACCGCGCCACCCTCCCGGACATCGACATCGACGTCGAAAGTGCCGAACGGCACAACGTCTACCGGAAGATCTTCGAGCGTTTCGGGTCCGAGCGCGTAACCCTGATGAGTATGCAGAACGGCTACCGGGCCCGCGGCGCCGTGCGGGACGCGGGCCTGGCCCTGGGCATGGAAGGCGCCGACATTGATGAGATCGCGAAGCAGCTGTGGCGGTTCTCGGCCCGGAACTTCCGCGAGGCCCTGGTGGAAAAGCCGGAGCTGAAGGAATTCGCCGGCCGGGTGGAGCAACGGGACTTCAGCGGGAACCAGCAACTGGACCTGCTGGTGGACCTGACCGAACGGCTGGACCGGCTGCCGCGGCACATCTCGATGCACCCCTGCGGTGTCATCCTGGGCGACGCGACGCTGCTGGACCGCACCCCGGTCCAGCCCAGCGGGCTCGGCCTGCCGATGAGCCAGTTCGACAAGCACGACATGGACCCGATGGGCATGCTCAAACTCGACGTGCTCGGCGTCCGCATGCAAAGTGCCATGGCCTTCGCGGTCCGGGAAGTCATCCGCCTGCACCCGTCCAAGGCCGAGGTAGTCGCGGCCGGGCGGCACCCGCCCGGACCGGACGGCGGCGGGCCCGACTACATCGCCGCGGACGGCCGCATCGACCTCAACGCCGTCCCGCTCGACGACGAACCCACCTATGAGCTGATCCGCAGCACCCACACCCTGGGCTGCTTCCAGATCGAGTCCCCGGGCCAGCGGGAACTGATCGGCAAGCTGGCACCCCGGGAATTCAATGACCTCATCATCGACATCTCGCTGTTCCGGCCCGGGCCGATGAAGTCGGATATGGTCCGGCCCTTCCTGGAACACCGCCACGGCTTCGCGCCGGAGGTCTACCCGCACCCGGACCTCAAGCCCGTACTCCAGGAAACCCACGGGGTGACCGTTTTTCATGAACAGATCCTCAAGACTTTCCATGTCATGACCAACTGCGGCCTCGCCCGGGCCGACGAATTCCGGCGCGCCCTCGGCAACGAGGCGCTGGAAGGAAAGGTGGAGGAATTCTTCCGCCGCGAGGCACGTGTCCGGGGCTATACCCCCGAGGTGGTGGACAAGGTCTGGGGAACCCTGAAGGCATTCGGCAGCTTCGGTTTCTGCAAGGCGCACGGCGCGGCCTTCGCCGTGCCCACCTACCAGTCGGCCTGGCTGAAGACCCACCATCCCGAAGCCTTCCTGGCCGGACTCTGGGAACACGATCCCGGCATGTACCCCAAACGCCTGCTGGTGGCAGAGGCCCGGCGGCTGGGGATCCCCATCCTGCCGCTGGATATCAACCGCAGCCAGGCCGAATACCGGGTGGAACGGATTGAAACCGGGCCGGACCGCGGCAAGCTGGGGATCCGGCTGAGCCTGAACGGTATCTTCGGACTGTCCGGCGCCGAGCTGAAGCGGATCGTTGCCGGACAGCCCTATGACTCTCTCGCGGACCTCCGGGCCCGCTCCCGGATCAGCAGGCCGAGCATCCAGCGCCTGGCCCAGCTGGGGGCCTTCGACACACTGCACCGCGCCTCCGGCGGAACCGCCAACCGGGCCGACCTGGTCCAGCACCTGCAGCAGCTGCAGGTCCGGCCGCAGCGCAAGGGCGTGGAGGCCATGGCGGGCCAGCTGGCGCTGCCGCTGGGCGACGTCGAACTCCACAACCTCAAGGGCGGGCTGCCGGCGCCCACCCTGGTGGAAACCGTCCGGGCCGAACTGGACCTGATGGCGGTGGATGTCAGCGGGCACCTGATGGCCAGCCACCGGCCCCTGCTGGACCGGCTGGGCGTCACCACGGCGGATCAGCTGCTGGGACTGCGCAACGGCACCGAGGTGCTGGTGGCCGGGGTGCGGGTGGCCACCCAGACGCCGCCGATGCGCGGCGGCCGCCGGGTGGTGTTCATCAGCATCGATGACGGCACCGGCTGCGTGGACTCGGTGTTCTTCCACGAGGCCCAGGAACAGGCGGGTCCGCTGCTGTTCGGCACCCGGTTGCTGCTGATCCGGGGCACCACCCGGCGGACCGGGCCGCGCGGCATCAGCCTCAGTGCGTCCATGGCCTGGGACCTCAGCCGGACGGAGACGCTGCCGTACCCCGTCCCCGCGCCCGGCGCGCCGGGTCAGGAGCAGGCGGAGCCGCCCGGTCAGGGTCCCTTGGACGGGATTGGCCGGGACCTCGCCATCACCGGGCTCGGCGGCTGACGGGCTCGGGTTCGCATGACGGCCCGCGTTGGTTGGCCATCCCGAACCCGATAGCATGGACGAGGCTGGCTGTGGTCCCCGTACGCCACAAGCTACGAAGCCTAAACTTTGAATAGGAGACACCCGTGTCAGATGCCCAGCAGATCACCCTTCTCGTCGACGGCGAAGAGACCAAGGTGACTACCGGGACTACCGGCGCGGAACTCTTCTTTGAGCGCCGCGACGTCGTGGTAGCCCGCGTCAATGGCGAGCTGACGGACCTGGACCAGCCGCTGCCCGAGGGTGCCGCCGTCGAGGGTGTCACCATCGACTCCCCGGACGGCCTGAACGTGCTGCGCCACTCCACTGCGCACGTCATGGCCCAGGCCGTGCAGCAGCTGCGTCCCGGCGCCAAACTCGGCATCGGCCCGTACATCACCGACGGCTTCTACTTCGATTTCGACGTCGAGGAACCGTTCACCCCGGAGGACCTCCGACAGCTCGAAAAGATGATGCAAAAGATCATCAACCAAAACCAGAAGTTTGTCCGCCGGGTGGTGACCGAGGACCAGGCGCGGGAGGCGATGAAGGACGAGCCTTACAAGCTCGAACTGATCGGCCTGAAGGGCGCCGGTTCCGACGCCGACGGCTCCAGTGTCGAAGTCGGCGGCGGCGAGCTGAGCATCTACGACAACGTGGAGCGCAAGGAAGGCACCGTGGTGTGGTGCGATTTGTGCCGCGGCCCGCACCTGCCCAACACCAAGTTGATCTCGAACGCCTTCGCGCTGACCCGCTCCTCCGCGGCGTACTGGCGCGGCAGCGAGAAGAACAAGCAGCTGCAGCGGATTTACGGTACCGCGTGGCCCACCAAGGAGGCCCTCAAGGCCTACCAGGAGCGGATCGCCGAGGCCGAACGCCGCGACCACCGCAAGCTCGGCGCCGAGCTTGACCTCTTCTCCTTTCCGGACGAGCTGGGCTCCGGCCTGCCGGTGTTCCACCCCAAGGGCGGCATCATCCGCAAGACCATGGAGGACTACTCCCGGCAACGGCACGTCGACGCCGGCTACGACTTCGTTTACACCCCGCACATCACCAAGGGCCACCTGTACGAGGTGTCCGGCCACCTGGACTGGTACCGCGAGGGCATGTTCCCGCCAATGCACATCGACGCCGAACTGAACGAGGACGGCACCGTGCGCAAGCCCGGCCAGGACTACTACCTGAAGCCGATGAACTGCCCGATGCACAACCTGATCTTCCGTTCCCGCGGCCGGTCCTACCGTGAACTGCCGCTCCGGCTCTTTGAATTCGGTGCCGTCTACCGGTACGAAAAGTCCGGCGTGGTGCACGGCCTCACCCGGGTCCGCGGCATGACCCAGGACGATGCCCACATCTACTGCACCCGCGACCAGATGAAGGACGAGCTCACCAAGACGCTCAACTTCGTCCTGGGCCTGCTCAAGGACTACGGGCTGGAGGACTTCTACCTGGAACTGTCCACCAAGGACCCGGAAAAGTTCGTGGGCACCGAGGACGCCTGGGCGGAAGCCACCCAGACCCTCGCGGAGGTTGCCGAGGCGTCGGGCCTCGAGCTGGTCCCGGATCCGGGCGGAGCGGCGTTCTACGGTCCCAAGATCTCGGTGCAGGCCCGCGACGCGATCGGCCGGACCTGGCAGATGTCCACCATCCAGCTGGACTTCAACCTGCCCGAACGGTTCGAACTCGAGTACCAGGCCGCCGACGGCAGCCGGCAGCGTCCGGTGATGATCCACCGGGCCCTGTTCGGCTCCATCGAGCGCTTCATGGGCGTGCTCACCGAGCACTACGCCGGCGCGTTCCCGGCCTGGCTTGCACCGGTGCAGGTGGTTGGCATCCCGGTGGCCGAGGCCTTCAACGACTACATGTTCGACGTCGTCGACCAGCTCAAGGCGGCCGGCATCCGCGCCGAAGTGGACATCTCTTCAGACCGTTTCCCGAAAAAGATCCGTACCGCCAGCAAGGACAAGATCCCCTTCGTGCTGATCGCCGGCGGGGACGACGCCGAGGCCGGCGCGGTGTCCTTCAGGTTCCGTGACGGCAGCCAGGATAACGGAGTGCCGGTGGCGGACGCGGTGCAGCGGATCGTGGACGCCGTCCGCAACCGGACCAGGTAGCGGGGGAGCAGCACGTGCAGGAGACCACAGGTGACTACCCGGCCTACCCGGGTGACGACGGCGTAACCGACGATTTTGTCCTGGCCGGGGTGCCGGATGCCTTCCAGCGCCTGTGGACTCCGCACCGCCTGGCTTACATCAAGGGCGGGCAGCACCAGTTCAAAGACCAGAACGACTGTCCGTTCTGCGCGGCGCCGGAACGCTCGGACGGGGACTCCCTGATCGTGCACCGGGGCCGGTCCTGCTATGTCGTGCTCAACCTGTTTCCGTACAACCCCGGCCATCTCCTGGTCTGCCCGTACCGGCACATTCCGGACTACACCGATCTGACCGTCGAGGAGACCGCGGAGTTCGCGGAGCTGACGCAGACCGGGATGCGGGTGCTGCGCAAGGTCGCCAACCCGACCGGCTTCAACCTCGGCATGAACCAGGGCGTGACCGGCGGGGCCGGCGTCGCAGGACACCTGCACCAGCACGTGGTGCCCCGCTGGGGCGGCGACGGAAACTTCTTCCCGATCATCGCCCAGACCAAGGCCATCACCCAGACCCTCGGCGAAGTCCGCGAGCAGGTCGCCGAGGCGTGGCCGCAGGCCGCCGACGACCACAAGGCCGCCGATAACCAGCACGCGGGCCGGCCGATGCCTTCCGGGACGACGGATGCTCAATAGATACGCGCGGGGTTTCTTCACCGCCCTGTTCTCGCCGCTGGCCCGCTGGTTGCTGCGCAGGGGGGTCTCGCCGGACGCGGTGACAATCGTCGGCACCGCCGGCGTCGTGGTGGGCGCCCTGGTGTTCTACCCCCTGGGGCAGCTCTGGTGGGGAACACTGTTCATCACTGCTTTCATTTTCTCCGATGTCGTCGACGGCATCATGGCCCGGCTGCAGGAGCGCGGCGGCCGCTGGGGCAACTTCCTCGACTCCACCCTGGACCGCGTCGCCGATGGAGCGCTGTTCGCCGGCGTCGCCATCTGGTTCTTCACCGGAGGCGCCGACACGGCGATCGCCGTCGCCGCCCTCGTCTGCCTGGTCCTCGGCATGGTGGTCTCCTACGCCCGGGCCAAGGCGGAGGCGCTGGGTTTCGACGCCAACGTGGGCATCGCGGAACGGGCGGAACGGCTGGTCTCTGTCCTCGTGGTTACCGGGTTCACCGGCATCGGGCTGCCGAGGATGGTCCTGTTCGCCACACTCTGCCTGCTCGGCCTGGCCAGCTTTATCACCGTGGTGCAGCGCGTCGCCACCGTCCACCGGCAGTCCGCCGAAGAGTCGAAAGGAACGGCCAGCGAGCAGGCCGCCTGACGCCGCCTCCGGCCGCCCTGCGAGGCCGCCGAAACCCGGCTGCGGAACCCGGCTGCGGAGACCGTAACGCGAATTCAACCCCGCCATCGCGGGGACTAGTATTAGCTCTACCGGCCAATCGTTCCCGGTAATCCGGTGTGCGCGAGCCGGTGTATGCGAGATTCCCATCTGCGTGCCGTCCGCGTCCCGGCGAGGTCATCTATCTACCCATAGGGGTTTTTGTGTCTACACCTGATGTAAGCAGCGAAGCCGGCGCGTCCGCCAAGAACGTGACGGGCAGCAGCCGTGTTAAGCGCGGCATGGCGGAGATGCTCAAGGGCGGCGTCATCATGGACGTCGTCAACGTCGAGCAGGCCCGGATCGCCGAGGATGCCGGTGCCGTGGCCGTGATGGCGCTCGAGCGCGTTCCCGCCGACATCCGCGCCCAGGGCGGCGTGTCCCGCATGTCCGATCCGGACATGATCGACAAGATCATCGACGCCGTCTCCGTGCCGGTCATGGCCAAGGCCCGGATCGGCCACTTCGTCGAGGCCCAGATCCTGCAGTCCCTCGGCGTGGACTACATCGACGAGTCCGAGGTCCTCACCCCGGCGGACTACGCCAACCACATCGACAAGTGGAACTTCACTGTCCCCTTCGTCTGCGGCGCCACCAACCTCGGCGAGGCCCTGCGCCGCATCAACGAAGGCGCGGCCATGATCCGTTCCAAGGGTGAGGCCGGCACCGGTGACGTCTCCAACGCCACCACCCACATGCGCCAGATCCGGGCCGAGATCCTGAAGCTGGCCGCCCTGCCCGAGGACGAGCTGTACGTCGCGGCGAAGGAGCTGCAGGCCCCGTACGAACTGGTCAAGGAAGTTGCCTCCACCGGCAAGCTCCCCGTGGTGCTCTTCACCGCCGGCGGCATCGCCACCCCGGCCGACGCCGCCATGATGATGCAGCTCGGTGCCGACGGCGTCTTCGTCGGCTCCGGCATCTTTAAGTCCGGCAACCCGTCCCAGCGCGCCGCCGCCGTCGTGAAGGCCACCACCTTCTACGACGATCCCGACGTCATCGCGAAGGCCTCCCGCGGCCTGGGCGAGGCCATGGTCGGCATCAACGTCGACGAAATCCCGCAGCCGCACCGGCTCGCCGAGCGCGGCTGGTAACCCGCGCCATAGCTGCAAGTACCACGGCGGCCGGTCACCTTTTCGGGTGACCGGCCGCCGTCGTTCGTGTTCCCCGTCGACTGCTCCGGTACGGCCCTTTTCAGGCTCCAAAAGGGCGTCTACGGAGCAATCGATGAGGGGATCACTCGAGCCCGCGGCGTTTGAGCAGCGGTTCGATCCGGGCATCGCGGCCGCGGAAGGCCCGGAAGGACTCCAGCGGGTCACGGCTGTTGCCCCGGGAGAGCAGCTCGGCCCGGAAAAAGTCGCCGTTCGCCCGGGTCAGGCCGCCGTTTTCCTTGAACCATTCCACCGTTTCGGCGTCGAGCACCTCGCTCCAGATATAGGAGTAGTAGCCCGCGGCGTACCAGCCGCCGGCAAAGATGTGCTGGAAGTAGCCGGTCCGGTAGCGCGGCAGGATCAGGCTGTGCGCCACACCCGCCGCGGCGAGGGCCTTGGCCTCGAAGCCCAGCGCGTCGTCCGGGATCTCGGTGCTGTCGAGAACGTGCCAGGCCAGGTCCAGCAGCGCCGCGCCGAGGTACTCGGCGGTGCCAAAGCCCTCGCCCCAAAGCGCGGCCGCATTGAGCTTGTCCACTGTCTCCTGCGGCAGCGGCTCGCCGGTGGCGTGGTGCCTGGCGTAATTGGCCAGCACTTCGGGCCACATGATCCACATTTCGTTGACCTGCGAGGGGTACTCAACGAAGTCCCGCGGCACCGAGGTGCCGGCAAACCGGGGATAGGTCACGGACGAGAAGAGACCGTGCAGGGCGTGGCCGAACTCGTGGAACGTCGTGCGCAGCTCGTCCAGGGTCAGCAGCGTCGGCTCGCCGGCCGGCGGCTTGGAGATGTTGAGGTTGTTGATGACCACCGGGCGGGTGTTCAGCAGGCCGGACTGGTCAACGAGCGAGTTCATCCAGGCTCCACCGCGCTTGGAATCGCGGGTGTAGTAGTCGCCCAGGAACAGGCCCAGCTCCGAACCGTCGGCATTCCTGACCTCCCAGACCCGGACGTCCGGGTGGTACCCCGCAAGGTCGGTGCGCTCATGAAGGGTGATCCCGTACAATGCGTTGGCGGCGAAGAAGACGCCGTCCCGCAGGACGCGGTCCAGTTCGAAGTAGGGGCGCAGGGCCTGTTCATCCACCGAGTACCGTTCACGCTTCACCCGGGCCGAGTAGTAGGCCCAGTCCCAGGCCTCCAATGGATGCCCCGCGGCCTCGGCCAGGGCCTCCGCCTCAGCGTCAGCATTCCGGACGGCGGCCGGAGCGAGGCGGTTCAACATGGCCTGCACGGCCTGGAAATCCGGTGCGGTCTGCTGGTCGACGACGAGCTCGGCGAAGTTGTCGAAGCCCAGCAGTGTGGCCTTCTCGGCACGCAGCCGCACCATGTCCTTGACCAGGTCCAGCACATCGAGGCTGCCCCCGCCGCTGCCGCGGCCGATGGAGGCCTCGTAAAGCCGGCGCCGGACCTCCCGGTTCTCCAGCGCGGCCAGCGCGGGCTGGTTGCTGGGCAGGATCAGGGTGAGCAGGAACTTGCCCTCGTGCCCGGCGGCCCGGGCGGCTTCGGCAGCGCTGGCGACGTCGTCCGCGGGAAGCCCGGCGAGCTGGGCCGCATCGTCCAGGAGCAGCGAGGCGGATTTCATGCCCTCCTTGGCCCGTTGGCCGAATTCGGTGCCGAGGCTGGACAGTTCCGCATTGATGGCCCTGAGCCGGGCCTGGCCCGCAGCGTCCAACTGGATGCCGGACTGGCGGAACTCCTTGAGGTATTCGGCTACCAACCGGCCGGACTCGGGGTCGAGCCGGTCAGTGTCGATGGCGGCGAAGCGCTCGAACAAGCCGCGGTTCAGGTACACGGCGTCCTGATGGGCGTAAAACGCGGGGGAGAGCAGGGTCTCCAGTTCCCGGATGGGTTCCGAGGCGTCCGCGGAGACCACGGTGAAAAAGGAGGCCGCTGCCCGCTGCAGCAATGTCCCGGAACGCTCCATCGCCAGCGCCGTGTTCTCGAACGTCGCCGGCTCCGGGTTTGCGACTATAGCCTCGATTTCGGCCAGGTGTTCGGCAAGGCCGGCTTCCACGGCCTCGGCGTAGTGCCGGACCTCGATCTCAGCGAAAGGCGGCAGTCCGTACGGCAGGGCGCTGGACGTCAATAAGGGATTGGTCATGAAGTGACTCTTTCATGCTGACCGGGTGTTCTCAATGACGCATTGCGCGTGTTGTGATCCGGCGCACCGTACGATGAGGCATGCAAAAACTCGCTACTTCACCGCGTGGGCGCCTCCTTGCCGGCGCCGGCGCGCTGTTCCTGTCGGTTGCCCTGGCATCATGTGGCCTCGCCGCCGGACCCGACGGGGGAGCGGGGGCGTCCAATCCGGAGGCGTCCCATCAGGACGCGTCCCCGGGGTCCGCAGCTGCCGGGACGCGGCCCGGAACGCCGACGGCGGCTCCCACCCCAACGCCGACCCCAACGCCGGGCAAGGGCCCGGCCTGCGCGGCCATCCGCTGCACCTCGGTCCTGGTGACCGGCGACATGCTGGTCCACGCCCAGCTCTGGGACCAGGCCCGCGCGGACGCCCTCGCGACCGGCGCCAAGGGCCTGGACTTCGGACCGCTGCTGGAAGGCCAGCGGAAGTACATCGAAAAAAGCGACCTGGCGATCTGCCATCAGGAGACCCCGGTCGCCGGACCCACCGGGCCGTTCTCCGCCTACCCCTCCTTCAACGTTCCGCCGCAAATCATCACCGCCGCCCAGCAGGTGGGATACCAGGCGTGCACCACGGCCAGCAACCACACCATCGACCGGGGGACCGCCGGGCTGGTCCGCACCCTGGACGCCCTCGACGCCGCCGGGCTGCAGCACACCGGGTCCTACCGCACCGAGGCCGTCTCCACCGGCGTGCTGATCCTGCAGACCGCCGCGGCGAAGATCGCGGTGATTGAGGGCGCCTACGGCCTCAACGGGCAAACGCCGGAGCAGCCCTGGCAGGTGGACATGCTCGACCCTGACGCCATGATCGCCAAGGCACGGAAGGCCCGGTCAATGGGGGCCGACATCGTCCTGGGCGTGATGCATGCCGGGGACGAGTACGCCAGCGAGCCGAACGCCGAGCAGCGCGACGTCGCGCACGCCTTGGTCGACAGCGGGCTGTTCACGATGATCTACGGGCACCACACCCACTCCGTGCTGCCGATCGAACAATACAAGGGCACCTGGATTGTCTACGGCCTGGGCAACGGCGTCACCGAACTTTCACCGTCCTACGTGGTCAACAATGAAGGCCTGCTGGTCCGGGCGCAGTTCAGCCAGGATGCTTCCGGCACCTGGACCACCGCGGATCTCGCCTGGGCCCCGTCCGTCATCGTCCGTGGACCCTACCGGTGGTGCTCGGTGGCCTCCGATGCTCCGCAGGGTCCCTGCGCCGGTGCCGCCGCGGACGCGGCCACCCGGCAGCGGACCAAGACCGTGGTGGAATCAATGGGCGCCGCATCCGCCGGTGCGCACGAACTGCTGATCACGAAGGAGCGATAGGCATGGACTCCCTGGAAACCGGAACGGAACGACGGCGTGAAGTCCGGTCGGGCGACGCCCGGCTCGCCGTCTTCGAATACGGCCGGCAACCCGGTCCGGACGTGCCCAGCCTGCTCATGATCCATGGCTACCCTGATGACCACCGGGTGTTCCTGGCTGCCATCGGCGAGCTCGCGCCCACCCACCACGTCATCGCCTACGACACCCGGAACGCCGGTAAATCCGCCGTCGACCCCGGCCCCGGCGACTACTCCCTCGCGACGCTGGTGGACGACGTGTTTGCCGTCCTCGCCGACGCCGGCGCCGCCGGGGTGCACCTGGTGGGCCACGACTGGGGCTCGATCCAGGGCTGGGCCGCCGTGCAGGATCCGCGGGCCGCCGGACTGATCCGCCGGTACACCAGCATCTCCGGCCCGGACCTGCGGCATTTCTCACGCTGGATCCGCACACGGTCCCGGAACCCGCGGGCCTGGCCGCAGATGGCCGGACAGTTGCTCCGCAGCTGGTACATCGGAGCTTTCCTGCTGCCGGTCCTCCCGGAGGCGGCCTGGCGGTTATTCCTCACGCGGCGCTATGAGCGAGTGGCCAGGCGCGGCGTCGGTAACGACCCCGTCCGCGGGCTGGCCCTGTACCGGACCAATATGTTCCGCGCACAGAACTGGCCGCCGGCCGCCCGCGTGACGATCCCGGTCCAGGTGGTGGTGCCGGCCCGGGACCCGTTCCTGTCCCCGGACCTGGTGGAGGACCTCGACGGCTGGGTGGACGAGTTGTCAGTGGTGAGCGTGGACAGCGGCCATTGGTGGCCGGCGACCCGGCCGGCAGAGTTCGCGCAACTGCTCCGGAACAGCGAGGCCGGACACTGACGACGGCGCCGCTGGTGCAGTCCTCCCGGCGCTTCAGCGCGGCCGGCGGGCCGCGTGTTCGCGGGCAAAGACGGCGTAGGAGTCGTCCGGGGTGCCCGGTGTGAAGCTGCCAAACTTGCGCTCCACGGCGGTCCTGATCAGGAAGTCCGCCAGTGCCGGGTTCTTCGGCAGCAGCGAACCGTGCAGGTAGCTGGCCACGATGTTGCGGTAGCGGGCGCCTTCCTGGCCGTCGGAGCTGTTGTTGCCGGTGCCCTTGGCGGTGGTTCCCAGCGGTGCCACGCCGGGGCCCAGCGTGGTCTGGCCGCTGTGGTTTTCGTAGCCGAGCACGGTGCCGAACTCGGGGGAGGCCACCGCGACGTTGCCGATCAGCCGCTCGTCCGTGCCGTGGGTCTCCACGTCCAGGACCCCGATGCCCGGGATGACCGAGCCGGTCCGGGTCTTGAAGAACTTGCCGAACAGCTGGTACAGCCCGCAAATGACCAGCATCGGGGTCCCGTCTTCGGCCAACTCCTTGAGGACCGTTTCGCGCGACAGCAGGTCGTCCTGGATCACCAGCTGGCCGCTGTCCTGGCCGCCGCCGCCCACCACCAGGTCCACGCCGGCCGGGAAGTCATCGCCGACGTTGTATTCCAGCAGTTCCGGGGTATAGCCGTGCCAGCGAAGGCGCTGGGCCAATACCAGGGCATTGCCCCAGTCGCCGTAGATGTTCATGTCCCGCGGGTAAAGCTGCAGGACCCGTACGGTGCCCTTGCCGGGCGCCGCGCTGTCCTCGGGCGGGAGCACGTGTCCGAAGGAGAGCCCGTCCGGGGTTTCGGGGGTCCGGGGGGTCATGAGACCACCTCCACAGTGGTGATTTTGGACAGCTCACGGCGGATCGCCAGCATCGCCGTATAGGTGCAGAAGATGCGCTTGGGCTTGCCCTGTGCGCCGCGGATGAAGGCGGCCAGGGCGGGCGCGATCTCGGTGTCGACAGCGCCGATCGCGACGTCGTCGTACTGCAGCCGCAGTGCCATGTCATAGGCGCGGGACCCGGTGAGCTGGTCCACGCCGCCGTCGCGCAAAGTGTCAAATTCCACGTCCCAGAGCCAGGACATGTCCCGGCCGTCGGCGTAGTTGTCGTTAATGGCAATCATCGTGGCGTACCCGGCCGCCGGAAACGACTTCAGCCCCAGCCGGAAGCCGCTGGGGTTCTTCACCAGGACCAGTTCCAGCGGGAGCCCGTCCACCACGAGGCTCTCGCCGCGGCCGAAAGCCGGCGCCACGTTGGACAGGGCCTTCAACAGCCCGTCGTGGTCCGTGCCGGTCCCGCGGGCCCCGGCCACGACGCGCGCCAGCGTCAGGGCCGCCGCGGCATTGAAGATGTTGTACACGCCGCGGAGCTTCATACCGGTGCTGACCGTACCGCCGTCGTACTCAAAGTCCGCGTCGTCGGGGCCCACCCGGCGGAGGACGACGTCGGCGGCCGGCTTCGCGGCGGCCGGCGGCACCGGGCTGCCCGGCGCCGCCCGCATCTCGTCGTCGTTGGGGAAGGTGCTGAGCAGTGAGTCGTCAAGGCCGAAGTAGCGGACCTCCGGGCCGCCGGCCTGCGGCCCGCGCAACGTCTCCGCGATCCGCGCCAGGCGCGGGTCCTCGCGGTTCAGGACCACCGTCCCGCTGGTCCTCGCCGCGATGTGCTGGAGCAGTTCGGCAGTCTTGTCGATCTCACCGAACCGGTCCAACTGGTCGCGGAGGACGTTCAGGAGCAGGCAGTACCGCGGCGGGACCTGGTTGACGAAGTGCACCGCGTGCGCCTCATCGAGTTCCAGCACCGCGACGTCGGCATCGAGCCTGCCGCGCCAGTCGACCTCGCCCAGCAGTGCCGCTGCCACGCCGCGGGTGAAGTTGCTGCCGGTGCGGTTGGTGAAAACCTTCAAGCCCTGGCTTTCCAGCAGTTCCACCACCATCTTCGTGGTGGTGGTCTTCCCGTTGGTGCCGCTGACGACGGCGACGCCCAGCGGCAGCGCCGAGAGCGTCCGCCGCATAAAGCCGGGGTCGATTTTTTCGACCACCAGGCCGGGGAGTGCCGAGCCTCCGCCCCTGAGCCGGGAGACCCGGCGGACGAGCTTGCCGAGCGGAACGCTGAAGTAGAGCATGCCTTGTAATATATCCCAGCGGCAGCCGTGGACCGGGCCCGCGGGCCCGCGCAGGCGCGGTCCCGGGCGGTACGGCAGTTTATGCTGGCACGATGACCAACCCCCTTTCTTCGCCGGGCTCCGGCGTGGCGTCCGGTCTCCGGATCGGTGTCCTTGCGCTCCAAGGCGACTTCCGCGAGCACCTGCGCGTCGTGGCCGGCGCGGGTGCCACCGGCATCGGCGTCCGCCGGCCCTCCGAACTGCTGGGACTCGACGGCCTGATCATTCCCGGCGGCGAGTCGACGACCATCGACAAGCTCGCCCGGGCCTTCGACCTGCGTGACCCGCTGCGCGAACACATACAATCCGGGCTGCCGGTCTACGGCTCCTGCGCCGGCATGATCCTGCTGGCCGACGACATCGCCGATCCGGCCACGGACCTGGCCGGCAACCCGCAGCAGACCTTCGGTGGACTGGATATCACGGTGCGGCGCAACGCCTTCGGCCGGCAGCGGGAATCGTTCGAAACCGACCTTGAGTTCAAGGGACTGCAGGCCGGTGCGGGCGGCGGCATTGCCCCCGTGCATGCGGTCTTTATCCGCGGACCCTGGGTGGAACGCGTCGGCGCCGGCGTCGAGGTCCTCGCCCAGGTGGAACCGTCCAAGGCCGGCCACCCGGAATCCCTCGACGGGACCGCTAGAATTGTTGCTGTGCGTTCCGGCAAGCTGCTGGCAACCTCCTTCCACCCGGAAGTGACCGGTGAGAAGCGCGTGCATGAACTGTTTATTCGAATGATCAGAGGAGAAGCGTAAGCATGTCAGGCCACTCCAAATGGGCGACGACCAAGCACAAGAAGGCCATCCTGGACAGCCGCCGGGCCAAGTCGTTCGCCAAGCTGATCAAGAACATCGAAGTCGCCGCGCGGATGGGCGGCCCCGACCTGGCCGGCAACCCGGGCCTGGAACTCGCCGTCACCAAGGCCAAGAAGACCTCGGTCCCCGCTGACAACATCGACCGCGCCATCAAGCGCGGCGCCGGCCTTACCGGCGAGGTGGTGGACTACACCGAAATCATGTACGAGTGCCGCGGCCCGCAGGGCTCGGCCCTGCTGATCGAGTGCCTGACGGACAACAAGAACCGCGCCGCCTCCGAAGTCCGGCTCGCCATCTCCCGCAACGGCGGCAGCATCGCCGACCCCGGATCGGTCAGCTACCTGTTCTCCCGCAAGGGCGTCGTCTCGCTGCCGAAGAACGGGCTGAGCGAGGACGACGTGCTGATGGCGGTCCTCGACGCCGGCGCCGAGGAAGTCAAGGACCACGGCGACAGCTTCGAGATCCACTCCGAACCGACCGACCTGCAGGCCATCCGCGATGCGCTCCAGGAAGCCGGGATCGAGTACGACACCGACGAGGCTGAGTTCGTGCCCTCGATGCAGGTGCCGCTGGACCTGGACGCAGCCAAGAAGTTCATGAAGCTCGTGGACGCCCTGGAAGAGCTCGACGACGTGCAGAACGTCTACAGCAACGCCGACCTCAGCGATGAAGTGCAGGCCGCACTGGAAGCCGAGTGACCCTTCGCGTCCTCGGCGTCGATCCGGGCCTCACCCGCTGCGGGATCGGCGTCGTGGACGTTGAGCCGAACCGGCGCGCCACCATGGTCGCGTTCGGCGTCGTCGGCACGTCCCCGGACGAGAGCCTCGACCAGCGGCTGCTGGTCATTGCCACCTCGATCGAGGACTGGCTGGACAAGTACCAGCCGCACGTCCTCGCCGTTGAACGGGTCTTTTCCCAACTCAACGTCAGCACGGTGATGGGCGTGGCCCAGGCATCCGGCGTCGTCATCGCCGCGGCCGCGCGCCGTGGCATCCCGGTGGCGTTGCACACGCCGTCGGAGGTCAAAGCCGCCGTCACCGGCAGCGGCACCTCGAACAAGGACGCCGTCACCAAACTGGTCACCAAGATCCTGCGGCTGGACGCGCCACCCCGGCCCGCCGACGCCGCCGACGCGCTGGCCCTGGCGATCACGCATGCGTGGCGGGCGGGCGGCGCCGTCGGCCAGGGGGCGGCGGCGCCCGGACCCGGAAGCCGGTCCCTGACGCCCGCCCAGCGGGCCTGGGCGGATGCGGAAGCCAAAGCGCGCCGTGCCCGCTGAATGTCCGGGCCGCTTGCTAGGGTATTCGTAGATATGTTCGGATAGCCGGTCTTTCCGGTGCTTCGCAAGGGATTGAACAGGTTTCGAGCCCGGCTGCACACCGACCGGCTACAACCCAGGAGCCAGGCCTTGATCAGTTTTCTCCGCGGAACCGTTGCGCACGTCGGCCTGTCCTCGGCGGTGATCGACCTCAACGGTGCCGGCATGAGCGTCAATGCCACGCCGCAGACCCTCAGCAAGCTCCGCGTCGGAGAGGAGGGCAAGGTCTTCACGTCGCTGATCGTCCGCGAGGATTCCCTGACGCTGTTCGGCTTCGCCAGCGACGACGAGCGCGAGGTCTTTGATGTCCTGCTCAGTGTCAGCGGCGTCGGTCCCCGGCTGGCGCTGGCCGTGCTGGCCGTCCACGAACCCGAAGCGATCCGCGTCGCCGCGCACTCCGGCGACGGCAAGGCGTTCACGAAGGTCCCCGGCATCGGCCCCAAGGTCGCGGGCCGGATCGTGCTGGAACTGGCCGGCAAGCTGGTCCCGCACGGCACCGCGGGCAGTGCCGACGGTGCCGCCGCAACGCGTTCCGCCGAAGCCGTCTGGAAACCGCAGGTGGTGGCGGCCATGACAAGCCTGGGCTGGTCCGAAAAAGACGCCACCGCCAGCATCGACAAGTCGCTGGCCGACTCGCCGGAGCTCGCTGACCAAGGCAACGTCGCGGAAATTCTCCGCGCCACGCTCCGCTGGCTGGGCCAGGACGGCGCCCGCGCCGGAAACCGGGTAGGCGCCCGTGGCTGAGCCGTCCCTGGTCGCCGGTGGCGAGGAGCCCGAGGAGCGTGTCATCGAGGCTGCCCTGCGGCCCAAGAACCTGCACGACTTCGTGGGCCAGCACCGTGTCCGCAAACAGCTCTCGCTGGTCCTGGAGGCCTCCCGGATGCGCGGGCGCAGCGCCGACCACGTCCTGCTTTCCGGGCCGCCGGGCCTGGGCAAGACCACCCTGTCCATGATCATCGCCGCCGAAATGAACGCGCCGCTGCGGATCAGCAGCGGGCCGGCCATCCAGCACGCCGGGGACCTGGCGGCGATCCTGTCATCGCTCTCCGAGGGCGAAGTCCTCTTCCTCGATGAGATCCACCGGATGTCGCGGCCGGCCGAGGAAATGCTCTACATGGCGATGGAGGACTTCCGCGTCGACATCGTCGTCGGCAAGGGGGCCGGTGCCACGGCGATCCCGTTGGAGCTGCCGCCCTTCACCCTGGTCGGCGCCACCACCCGCGCCGGCCTGCTGCCCGGGCCGTTGCGGGACAGGTTCGGCTTCACCGGCCACCTGGAGTTCTATTCGGTGGAGGAGCTGGAGCTAGTGCTGCGGCGCTCCGCCGGCCTGCTGGACCTGAAGGTGAACTCCGCCGGCTTCAGCGAGGTCGCCGGCCGCTCGCGGGGCACCCCCCGCATCGCCAACCGCCTGCTGCGGCGCGTCCGGGACTGGGCGCTGGTGCACGGGGTGGACCAGATCGACGCGCGTACGGCGTCCGCCGCGCTGGACATGTACGAAGTGGACAAGCGGGGCCTGGACCGGTTGGACCGTGCCGTGCTGGAGGCGCTGATCACCAAATTCGGCGGCGGCCCCGTGGGCCTTTCGACGCTTGCCATCGCCGTCGGCGAGGAAACCGAGACGGTCGAGACCGTCGCCGAGCCCTATCTGGTGCGTGAAGGGC
The DNA here is from genome assembly GCF_057748045.1 of Arthrobacter sp. JB02-1C. Taxonomy (NCBI): domain Bacteria; kingdom Bacillati; phylum Actinomycetota; class Actinomycetes; order Micrococcales; family Micrococcaceae; genus Arthrobacter; species Arthrobacter sp. JB02-1C. Next base: position 3,139,550 of record NZ_CM173235.1, on the reverse strand, counting down.
TGCTCGGCAGGACGCCGCGCGGACGGATCGCACTGGCACCGGCCTGGACCCACCTGGGCTTCGCCGTACCGGCCGGAGTCTTCGGACAGGATCCGCTGGACCTGTTCCAGGCCGGGGAGGACGGGGCCGAAGCCGCCGTTTACGGTGCCGGGATCGAAGGAGAATCGGATCCGGAATGGATCCGTAATGCTCAATAGCACCCGGTCTTGACCTTTTCCCTTTAGACTGGAATGACGCTCGGCACGTTCGGGCCTTTGTTTCCGTGTGCGGTTACCGCTAGGCGCTGTCGGCCGGGCATGGTTATCTGCCAGGTTCCACCAGCCCGGAGCGAGGCGGACGTTGCTGTGAAACCAGCTTCCCAGTACAGATCGGAACATTCACTTTGGATCCAATGACAATTCTCCTGTTCGTCATGCTCGGCGTTTTCGTCTTCATGATGTTCCGCCGCAACAAGAAGACGCAGCAGCAGCAGGCGCAGCTGCAGTCGAAGTTCGGACCCGGCGTTGAGGTCATGACCAGCTTTGGCCTCTTCGGCCGCATCGTGGCCATTGACGACGCTGAGAACAAGGTTGTCCTGGAGCTGTCCCCGGGCAACACCGCCACCGTGCACCGCCAGGCCGTCACCAAGATCGTCGAGCCGGTCGCCGCCGTCGAGGAGCCCACTGTCGTTCCCGACGACGCCTCCTCCCTGACCGACCACCGGACCGACGCCGCCGTCGAGAGTGCGCCGGCAGCGGGCGACCTGAACCGGACCGAAACGCCGGACGAAACCCTCCGCCGCCTGAACGACGAAGGCAAGAAAGACAGCTAGTCTGCCTCCTGAGCTATCCCGCGAGGCTTCGGTGCGCGGACATCCGCCGGTGCAGGCCTGACGGTCCGCACCGGCGGTTCCTCCGTCAACAATAGAAAGATCGACAATGGCACGAACTGGCCCCAAAAACTCAGCCCGCAGGGTGCTGGTCTGGCTCGGCGTGATGATCGCCGTCCTGACCGCAGTCTTGGCCGGCGGCACCATGGCCGGGCACGCCAGCTGGGCCCCCAAGCTGGCACTGGACCTCGAGGGCGGCACCCAGATGATCCTGGCGCCCAAGGTGGAGGGCGGTTCGAGCATCAATGAAGAACAGCTCAACCAGGCCGTGGCGATTATCCGCCAACGCGTGGACGGATCGGGCGTCGCCGAAGCCGAAATCAGCACGCAGTCGGGCCGCAACGTCGTCGTCAGCCTCCCGGGCACGCCGTCCAAGGAGACCCGCGCGCTGATCCAGGCGTCCGCCGACATGAACTTCCGCCCGGTGATCCAGGCCGGCGCCGGCGCAGCCGTCCCCGTCGAGTCCCGGGCCCCGGACGACAAGCTGCCCAAGCCCACCGCGGCCCCCACCAACAGCAGCGACGAGAACTGGATCACCGCAGACGTCTACAAGAAGTACGAGGCCTTGGACTGCGACCACCCGTCGCAGGACAAGCAGGAGCGCTCCGACCCGGCCAAACCGCTGGTGACCTGCGAACCCGCGGCAGACGGCAAACCAGCCTTGAAGTACATCCTGGGACCGGTCGAGGTCAAGGGCTCCAACATCACCACATCCTCCTTCCAGCTGCAGCGCGGAGCCCAGGGCGCCGTGACCAACCAGTGGGCCGTCGACATCCAGTTCGACGGCGAGGGTACCGCCAAGTTCAAGACCATCACCGAACGGTTGAACCGGTTCTACGTTGCCGCGGGCGGCGAGACCGGGGCCGACCCGAAGGCGCAGTTCGCCATCGTCCTGGACGACCAGGTCATCTCCGCGCCGCGGGCCCAGGCCGTGATCACCGACGGCCGCCCGCAGATCACCGGCGGCTTCACCGAGCAGACTGCCAAGGCGCTCTCCGACCAGCTGCGCTTCGGTGCCCTGCCGATCAGCTTCGAAATCCAGAGCGAACAGCAGATCTCGGCCACGCTCGGCGGGGAACAGCTCCGGATGGGCATGCTCGCCGGTCTGATCGGCCTGCTGCTGGTGGTGGTCTACTCGCTGTTCCAGTACCGGGCGCTTGGCTTCGTCACGGTCGCTTCGCTGGTGGTCGCCGGCGCGCTCACCTATCTGGCCATTGCGATCCTGGGCTGGACGGAGAACTACCGCCTCTCGCTGGCTGGCGTCGCGGGCCTCATCGTGGCGATCGGCCAGACAGCGGACTCCTTCATCGTCTACTTCGAACGCATCCGCGATGAACTGCGGGAGGGCCGCGGCCTGGTATCCGCCGTCGAGAACGGCTGGAAGCGTGCCAAGCGGACGGTCCTGGCCTCCAAGGCCGTCAACCTGCTCGCCGCCCTGGTGCTGTACTTCGTGGCGGTCGGCAACGTCCGCGGCTTCGCCTTCACCCTGGGCCTGACCGCGATCGCCGACCTGATCGTCGTCTTCATGTTCACGCACCCAGCCCTGCAGGTCCTGGCACGGACCAAGTTCTTCGGCGAAGGCCACAGGTTCTCCGGCCTCGATCCAAAGCGCCTCGGTGCCGTGCCGCTCTACCGGGGCGCAGGCCGGATCCGTTCCCCGCAGGACAAGCCGGTCCCCGCGCCGCGCGCCAAGAACACCGGTGCGGCGGCGGAGGCCGAGCGCCGGATGACCATTGCAGAACGACGCCTCGCCGAACGGCAGGAACAGCGCAACCAGGCCCAGCTTGCCGGTTCCTCCAAGAGCGCGTCCAAGGAAGGCAAGTAAATGGCCAGTTTCGCCACATTCGGAAATGATCTTTACACGGGCAAGCGCTCGTACGACTTCGTCGGATCCAAGAAGATCTGGTTCCTGGTCGCCGCCGTCGCCGTCGCACTGTCCATCCTGCTGCCCATCGCCAAGGGCGGGTTCAACCTCGGCATCGAGTTCCGCGGCGGCTCCGAGTTCACGGTCTCCAACGTCAAGGACACGGACCCGGGCCTCGGCGAGAAGGCCGTGCACGACGTCGTCTCGGGCACCGTGCCGCGCGTCGCCAACGTCGCCGGGACCACGATGCGCATCCAGACGGACAAGCTCAGCGATGACGAGACGCTCCGGATCAAGGACGGACTCACCAAGGCCTACGGCGTGACCGACAACGAGGTCACCTCGACTTTCGTCGGTCCGACGTGGGGCGCGGATGTTACCCAGCAGGCGCTGCTCGGCCTGCTGATCTTCGTGGGCATTGCAGCGGTGCTGATGGCGCTGTATTTCCGGACCTGGAAGATGTCGCTGTCCGCCCTCGCCGGCATGGTGGTGACGATGCTGATCACCGCCGGGGTGTATTCGCTCAGCGACTTCGAGGTAACCCCGTCCGCCATCATCGGCTTCCTCACGGTGCTCAGCTACTCGCTCTACGACACCGTGGTGGTGTTCGACAAGATCCGCGAAAACACCTCGGACCTGCAGGCTTCCACCCGGCGGACCTTCGACGAAGAGGTCAACCTCGCCGTCAATCAGACCCTGGTGCGCTCCATCAACACCATGGTGGTAGCCATCCTGCCGGTCGGTGCCATCCTGTTCATCGGTGCCGGGCTGCTGGGCGCCGGAACCCTGCGGGACCTCTCGCTGGCCCTGTTCGTGGGAATCCTGATCGGCACGGCGGCGACCATCTTTATCGCCGCGCCGCTGTACGCCGCGCTGCGCCACCGCGAGCCGGACCTGGTCAAACAGGCGCGGCGGGTGCAGCAGCGCCGGGCGGACAGCGCCGCCAAAGCGGAACCCGCCACGGCCTAGCCGGTATCCGCATGACGGGCCGGAGAACGTCACTTCGACGCTCTCCGGCCCGTCGCCGTTGGGGCGCGGTTATCGAAGTGTCCCGGCGCGGAATAGACTTGAATAATTAACGGGTTGTGAGAGGTGCTTCAGTGGAAGAACGTTCGACGCCGGCGCCTGCAGCTCAGGCGGCCAAGGGTACCGGCCAAGGGGCCCAGACCGGCCTCGTAGCTGCCGGACGCCCCGACGCTGCCGTGCCCGTGGACAACTCCGGCACCCGGCCGACCTTCCCCGGGCGCCGGGAGCGCACCCGCTCGCGGCTCGCGCGGCTGACCGGCCGCGGCACCCCGGCGTACTCGCCGATCCTGGAACCGCTGCTGCGCACCGTGCGCGCCAACAACCCGAAGGACGACTTCGAACTGATCCAGCGGGCGTTCGTGGTGGCGGAACGGTGCCACCGCGGACAGAAGCGTAAGAGCGGTGACCCTTACATCACGCACCCCGTGGCCGTCGCCACCATCCTCGCGGAGCTGGGGTTGAGCGGAACGACGCTCGCCGCCGCCCTGTTGCACGACACGGTGGAGGACACGTCCTACACGCTGGAGGACCTCAAGGGTGAGTTCGGGCCGGAAGTTGCCATGCTGGTGGACGGCGTCACCAAACTGGACAAGGTCAGCTTCGGCGAGGCCGCCCAGTCCGAAACCGTCCGCAAAATGGTCGTGGCCATGGCCAAGGACATCCGGGTCCTGATGATTAAACTCGCGGACCGGCTGCACAACGCCCGCACCTGGCGCTTCGTCTCCGCGGAATCGTCGGCGCGGAAGGCCCGCGAAACCCTCGAAATCTTCGCCCCGCTGGCGCACCGCCTGGGCATGAACACGATCAAGTGGGAGCTGGAGGATCTGTCCTTCGCGGCCCTCTACCCCAAGGTCTACGAGGAAATCGTGCGGATGGTGGGGGACCGGACCCCGGAGCGCGAGAAAAACCTGGCGGTCATCCGGAACCAGATCACCGAGGATCTGCGCGCCGCGAAGATCAAGGCCACGATCACCGGCCGGCCCAAGCACTACTACTCCATCTACCAGAAGATGATCGTCCGCGACAAGGACTTCGACGACATCAACGACCTGATGGGCGTCCGGGTCCTGGTCGACTCGGTCCGGGACTGCTACGCGGCGCTGGGGGCGATGCATTCGCGCTGGAACCCGCTGCCGGGCAGGTTCAAGGACTACATCGCGATGCCCAAGTTCAACATGTACCAGTCGCTGCACACCACCGTGATCGGCCCGGGCGGCAAGCCCGTGGAGATCCAGATCCGCACCCACGAGATGCACCGCCGCGCCGAATACGGCGTCGCGGCACACTGGAAGTACAAGGACCAGCCGAACCGGACCGCGGCCGGCCCCGGCAGCCCCCGCGACGGCGACATGGGCTGGCTCCGCTCGCTGGTCGACTGGCAGCAGGAGACCTCGGACCCCGGCGAGTTCCTGGACTCGCTGCGCTTCGAGATCAACGCCCGCGAGGTGTTTGTCTTCACCCCCAAGGGCGAGGTGATGGCACTGCCGGCCGGGTCAACGCCCGTGGACTTCGCCTACGCGGTCCACACCGAGGTGGGGCACCGGACCATCGGCGCGCGCGTGAACGGCAAACTGGTTCCGCTGAACAGCGAACTGAACCACGGCGACTGGGTGGAGATCTTCACGTCCAAGGCCGAGGGCGCCGGTCCGAGCCAGGACTGGCAGCATTTTGTCAAAAGTGCCCGGGCGCGGAACAAGATCCGGCAGTGGTTCAGCAAGGAACGCCGCGAGGAAGCGATCGACCGCGGCAAGGACCTGCTCACCAAGGCCATGCGCAAGCAGAACCTCCCGCTGCAGCGCCTGATGACGCACGACGCCCTCGCCGCGATCGCCGAGGACTTCAAGTACACCGACATCTCGGGTCTCTACGCCGGGGTGGGCGACGGGCACACCTCCGCCCAGTCGGTGATGGAGCGGCTCGTCGAAAGCCTGGGCGGCAACGACACGCCCGAGGACGACCTGACCGAGGTCTCCATCCCGGCCCAGGTGTCCAAGACCCGGTACTCGGACTCCGGCGTCGTGGTCCGAGGCGTCGACGACGTCTGGGTCAAGCTGGCACGCTGCTGCACACCGGTCCCGCCGGACCCGATCCTCGGCTTCGTCACCCGCGGCTCCGGCGTCTCGGTGCACCGGACTGACTGCACCAACGTCGCCGGCCTGATGGACCAGCCTGACCGGATCGTGGAAGTGGAATGGGCGCCGACGCAGTCCAGCGTGTTCCTGGTCGAGATCCAGGTCGAAGCGCTGGACCGCAAGTCCCTGCTTTCGGACGTCACCCGGGTCCTGTCCGAGAACCACGTCAACATCCTGGCGGCGAGCGTGCACACCTCCACCGACCGGGTCGCCATTTCCAAGTTCGCCTTCGAAATGGGCGATCCGAAGTACCTCAGCCACGTGCTCAGCGCTGTCCGGCGGATCGACGGCGTCTTCGACGTCTACCGCACCACAGGCAACCGGCGCCGCAGCTAGCCGCCAAAGGCCCCGCCGGCCGCTGGCCCTTCCTGCGCCAACGCCGCCAGCTTGGCGAGGGCAGCCTTCTTGTACGGCAGCCGCGGGGAGGCTTCCACTGCGCGGACCAGCAGCCCGAGCGGGACGTTCAGCTCCGGCGCGGACAGGAAGCCCTGCAGCGCGGGCAGCGCCCGGTCAGGGGCAACGTGCAGGGCGATGTCCAGCGCGGTCCGCAGCGGGCTGGAGACCATCAGACCGCCCAGGCTCACGACGTCGCACGGGCCCAGCCTGACTTCGTGGAAGCTGCACCCGCGCATCCCGCGGAGGCCTGAAACCCGGTGGTGGGCATCGACCAGGAGGGCGAGGCGGTCCGGTTCATCCGCGCAGCCGTAGATCCAGGCCGCCGTCATCCGCCCGGCCACCACCCGTTTCCGGACCGGCGGCGGGAGACAGCCGGCGGCCGCCCGGGCCCGCAGCATCGGGGTGGACGCCGCCCCGGGAGGCAGGAAGCCGCGCTGGGACAACCGGGTCAGCAGGCCGTCGGCAGTCATGGCCTGAAGTTCCGCCCAGGAGAACGGGGATCCGGGAAAGTACAACAGCGGCGGAGGGCTGCCGGAGCTGCGGTCGGACGGCTCCGGTGGGGGCCCGGCAGGACGAAGCGGGGCGGGGCGAAGCGGGGCGGGCTGGCCGGCTGGGAAGACCATGCAGCCATCGTGCGCCCGGGCCCCGAACGCAGGACAGGCCCCGCTCCGGTCATGTGGATAACCGGTGCGGGGCCTGGCCGATACTCAGCTTGGCTGTCGGTGGTGCCTACGAGAGTTCGCTGGCGGAACGCTCCAGTTGCTCCAGCCAGGCCTGCCGGGCGTCCAGAGCTTCCCGGGCCGCCTTGATCTTGCGCTCATCGCCGGCCTTTTCAGCCTTGGCCAGGTCCTCCTTGAGCCCGGCAATGGCTGCCTCCAGCTGCGAAAGAGCGCTGTTGGTGCGCGCCTTGGTCTCAGGGTTCGAACGCTTCCAGTTCTCGTCCTCGGCATGCCGGACGGCGTCCTCCACCTTCCGCAGGCCGGCCTCGATCCGGGCCATGTCCGCGCGGGGAACCTTGCCGGCCTCCTCCCAGCGGTCGCGGATCGACTGCAGGGCCTTCTTGGCTGCGGCGAGGTCCTTGATCGGCAACAGCTCATTGGCTTCGACCAGCAGGGCCTCTTTCACCGTGAGGTTGACGCCGTACTCCTGGTCGATCTCATCGTTGGCGGCCTGCCGGTTGGTGAAGAAGACGTCCTGCGCGGCCCGGAAACGTGCCCAGAGCGCATCGTCGTCCTTGCGGCTGGCCCGCGGCGAGGCCTTCCACTGATCCATCAGCCGCCGGTACTCGCCGGCAGCGAAGCCCCAGTCGGTCGAGGACGAGAGCGCCTCGGCCTCCGTGATCAGCTTCTCCTTGGCGGCCTTGGCGGCGGAGTTGTTGCTGTCCAGCTGGGAGAAGTAAGCGCGGCGGTGCCGGTCGAAGACCGTACGGGCGGCCCGGAAACGCTTCCAGAGCGCGTCCTCGTTGCTGCGGCCCAGCCGGACCCCGCTCTTCTGCGCCGTCTTCCAGCTCTCGAAGAGCTCGTTCATGCGGGCGCTCGAGGTCTTCCACTGGATCTGCGCCGGATCGTGCGCGGCGATCTGCTCGGCCTCCGCGACAATCGCCTCACGGGCAGCGAGTTCGGCGGCGCGCACCGCGTCGTGCTCGGCCTTTTCGGTCTTTTCGAGCTCCGTGATCTGGCCGGACAGTGCGTCCAGCCGGCTTTCGGCGGCGCGGAGGTCACCCACCATGTTCCGTTCGGCCAACTGCTCGCGCAGGTGGATCACGGTCTTCTGCATGTCCGCGGCCGGGGCCTTGGAGGCCACCCGCTGCTCCAGCAGGACGATCTGGGCCACGATGTCGTCGTATTTCCGCGCGAAGTAGCCCAAGGCATCGTCATTGCTGACGCCGGGGTACTGCCCGACCGGGTGTTCTTCGCCGTCGATGGTGAGGAAGACGTGCCCGTCACCTTCCACCCGGCCCCACCGCGCGGCCTCGGCCAATGATGCTGCGCTGGACGCAGCGGTGGCGGCGGGCACTGCGGGGGAGGGCGCAGCCTTGGGCCGGGCGGCAAAAGCGGCCGGCGACGGCGCACCTGGCCGGGCGGCGAAAACGGCCGGCGAGGGGGCGGCATCGGCCCGAGCCGGCGACGGCGTGGGTTCCGTTCCGCCGGCCTCGGTGGCGGCGTCGGCCGGCTCCTGGGCGGGCTCCTGGGCCGCGTCGGTCACCGTGACCTCGGCTTCGGTCTCATGGGCAGCTGCTGCCACTGTTTCGTCGGATTGCTGACTGTCTGTCACCGCTAGAAGTCTTTCGCTTGGAGGGAAATACCGGCACCGCGGCCACGAGGGCCCCGGCTGGTTACTTCAGAGAGAACGAGTCTATCGTGACTGGTTCTGCCGGTGCGCCGTCGGTGGCGCCGGCCCCCGGCTTGACGCCCGCCGCGGCGATGCCGGTGATGACATCCAGGCCGGACGTCACCTTGCCCACCACCGTGTAGCCGCCGGCCGCGTCGGCCGGGATGGTGGTGTCCTTGTACACGATGAAGAACTGCGTCCCGTTGCTGTAGGCGTTCCCGCCGCCGCGTGCCACTGCGATGGTGCCGGCGGGGTATTTGTTGTCCGCCGGTGTGTTTTCGAGCGGACCCCATGTGTAGGACGGGTCGCTGGCGCCGTCCCCGGTTTTGGAGCCGCACTGCAGCACCCCGAACGAGTCTCCGGTGGTCAGCCGGTGGCAGCTAAGGCCCTTGAAAAAGCCCTGGTCCGTCAGCGATTTGAACACCGCGGCGGCCTGGGGGGCCTTGGTCCCATCCAGCTCGACGCCAAGGGTGCCCCGGTTAAAGGCCAGCTCGCCCGTGAAGGTCTTGCCCGCGGCGGTTTCCGGCTTCGGGATGTTCTCGCCGTTGGTCGCACTGGGGGACGGGCTGGCCGACGCGCTGGCCGAGGCCGAGGGGCTCCGCAGCCCGGCTTCGGCAGCCTTGAATTCGTCCTCCGTGGGGTTGCCGGAAAACACCGTCAGCTGCAGCACCAGGGCGAGGACCAAGGCGACAGCGCCGCCGGTGATGGCAATGATGTTGTCACGCCGCCGGCGGCGCTCCTGGCCGCGGCGGAGCTCGCGCTTGGCCTCCATCTGCTGGACGCGCCGCTTGGCTTCGCGGGCACTGCGTGAACTGGCCGCCAAAGGTCCTCCTGGGGTAGGGCCGCACCATCGCCGCGCCGTGGCGGCGAACCGGGGGTGCGGCAGGCATGCTGCCGGCAGTGCTGGCGATGCGCCTGCGCATTAGAGATGCGCGCCGCGAAAGCATAAACTGACTGCCGCACACAGTTTATGCACGACGGGCCGGTCTGCGCGCAACGCCGCGGCCGTCGGACCCGTCGTCGTAGTAAGAGGAGAACATTCCACCATGGCACGCACCGCCTCCCTGTCCGGATTCCCCGAGTGGCTTCCCGAGGAACGGCTGGTGGAGCTGCATGTGCTGGACACCCTGCGGCGGACCTTTGAGCTGCATGGCTTCTCTTCGATCGAGACGCGCGCGGTGGAGACCGTCGGACAGCTGCTGCGCAAGGGCGAAATCGACAAGGAAGTCTACGGCCTAAGCAGGCTCCAGGACGACGAGGCCGACGCCGCCGGCGCGGGAGCCGCCGCGCCCAAGGCAGACCCGCACGCGCTGGCCCTGCACTTTGACCTCACCGTGCCGTTTGCGCGGTACGTGGTGGAAAATGCCGGCTACCTCGCGTTCCCGTTCCGGCGCTACCAGATCCAGAAGGTGTGGCGCGGCGAGCGGCCGCAGGAAGGCCGTGCCCGCGAATTCACCCAGGCGGACATCGACATTGTGGGCGACGGCGAATTGCCCTTCCGCTACGACGTCGAAATTGCGCTGGTGATTGCCGAAGCGCTCAGCGCCCTGCCCATCCCGGACTTCCTGCTCCGGATCAACAACCGCAAGCTCGCCGAAGGTTTCTACAACGGGATCGGCCTCACAGACACCGCAGGCGTGCTGCGCAGCATCGACAAACTGGAGAAGATCGGCCCGGCCAAGGTCGCCGAGCTGCTGCAGTCCGAGCTCGGCGCCACTGCCGAGCAGGCGCAGGCCGCGCTCCAACTGGCCGGCATCCGCGCCACGGACACCTCCTTCGTCCAGCAGGTCCGCGGCCTCGGCGTCAGCAACGACCTGCTGGAGGAAGGCCTGAGCGAGCTGGAACAGGTCATCGCCGCCGCCGTCCAGCGCGCCCCGGGCAAGGTCGTCGCTGACCTCAGCATCGCCCGCGGACTGGACTACTACACCGGCACCGTCGTGGAGACGGTCCTGGTGGGGCATGAACAGCTCGGTTCGATCTGCTCCGGCGGCCGTTACGACGCCCTGGCCAGCAAGGGCAACCGCACCTTTCCCGGCGTCGGGCTCTCGATCGGCGTGACCCGGCTCGTGTCGCGGATCCTCAGCCAGGACCTGGCAAAAGCCTCCCGCGCGGTACCCACCGCCGTGCTCGTGGCACTGAGCCACGACGATAGCTGGGGGGCGGCGCAGGACGTGGCCGCGCGGCTGCGTTCCCGCGGAATCGCCACCGAGGTCGCGGCGAAGGCCGAGAAGTTCGGCAAACAGATCAAATTTGCCGACCGGCGCGGTATCCCGTTTGTCTGGTTCACCGATGATGACGGCAAGCACCAGGTCAAGGACATCCGCACCGGCGAGCAGGTCGACGCCGATCCGGCCGAGTGGGCCCCCGCCGCCGAGGACCTGCAGGTGCGGGTGCTCAAGAACTAGGCCGGCCGCCCGGACCCCGGGCCGGCGGCACCGATCCACCGGGTAAACTCGAACGGGACCGTTCCAGTGACGGTCCTGATGGCTGTACCTGTTTGACCTGACTTTGATTTTCCCTCTGTCTTCTTCAGAAAGGCGTGCTGTGCTGCGCACACATGACCTCGGATCCCTCCGCTCCGAGCACATTGGACAAACCGTAACCCTCGCCGGCTGGGTCGGCCGGCGTCGTGACCACGGTGGTGTCGCATTCGTTGACCTGCGCGACGCTTCGGGCGTCGCCCAGGTGGTAGTCCGCGAGGAAGAGGTCTTCCACGGCCTCCGCAACGAATATGTGCTGCAGGTGGTCGGCACCGTGTCGCGCCGGCCCGAGGGCAACGAGAACCCCGCCCTGGCCACCGGGGAGATCGAGGTCATCGCCGAGAAGGTCATCATCCTCAACACCTCCGAGGCCCTGCCGTTCCAGATCGACGAGCACGTCGAAGTCGGCGAGGAAGCCCGCCTCAAGCACCGCTACCTGGACCTGCGCCGGCCCGGTCCCGCCCATAACCTGCGGCTGCGCTCCGAAGCCAACCGGGTGGCGCGGGAGCTGCTGCACCAGGACGGCTTCGTCGAGGTCGAGACCCCCACGCTGACGCGGTCGACGCCGGAAGGCGCCCGCGACTTCGTCGTCCCCGCCCGCCTCGCGCCGGGTTCCTGGTACGCGCTGCCGCAGTCACCGCAGTTGTTCAAGCAGCTCCTGCAGGTCGGCGGCTTCGAAAAGTATTACCAGATCGCCCGCTGCTACCGGGACGAGGACTTCCGCGCGGACCGCCAGCCGGAGTTCACCCAGCTCGACATCGAAGCCAGCTTCGTGGAGCAGGACGACATCATCCGGCTCGGCGAAAACATCGTCAAGGCGCTCTGGAAGCTGATCGACGTCGAGATTCCCACCCCGATCCAGCGCATCACCTACCACGACGCGATGGCCCGCTACGGCTCGGACAAGCCGGACCTGCGCTTCGGCCTTGAGCTGACCGAGCTGACCGAGTTCTTCAAGGACACCAACTTCGGCGTCTTCAAGGCCCCCTACGTCGGTGCCGTCGTCATGCCCGGTGGCGCCTCGCAGGCCCGCCGCGCGCTGGACGCCTGGCAGGAATGGGCCAAGCAGCGCGGCGCCAAGGGCCTCGCCTATGTCCTGTTCAAGGAAGACGGCGAACTCGCCGGCCCCGTGGCCAAGAACCTGACCGAGACCGAGCGCGCCGGCCTCGCCGACGCCGTCGGCGCCAAGCCGGGCGACTGCATCTTCTTCGCAGCCGGCGAGAAGTCGCCGTCCCGTGCCCTGCTCGGCGCGGCCCGCGTCGAGATCGGCCACCGCACCGGCCTGATCAACCCGGCCGACTGGGCCTTCTGCTGGGTAGTCGACGCGCCGATGTTCGAACCGGCCGCAGCAGCCGTCGCGTCCGGTGACGTCGCCGTCGGCGGCGGCCAGTGGACGGCCGTGCACCACGCCTTCACCTCGCCGAAGCCGGAATTCATGGACAGCTTCGACAAGGATCCCGAGTCGGCCCTGTCCTACGCCTACGACATCGTCTGCAACGGCAACGAGATCGGCGGCGGCTCCATCCGTATCCACCAGAGCGATGTACAGGAACGGGTCTTCGAGCTGATGGGCCTGGCCAAGGAAGACGCCCAGACGAAGTTCGGCTTCCTGCTCGAGGGGTTCAAGTACGGCGCGCCCCCGCACGGCGGCATCGCGTTCGGCTGGGACCGGGTCGTCGCCCTGCTGGCCGGGGTGGAGTCAATCCGCGACGTCATCGCGTTCCCCAAGACGGGCAACGGTTATGACCCGCTGACCCAGGCGCCGGCGCCCATCACGGCGCAGCAGCGCAAGGAAGCCGGCGTGGACTTCAAGCCGGAGGCCAAGAAGGACGACGGCGCCAAGTAGCCGCACCTGCTCCGCAGCGAAGGCTCTCCGGCATTCCGGGGGGCCTTTGCCGTCGGCTGACGACCCCATGATCCGTGCAGGAAAGGGACACCCCGTTGGAACTGCAATCCGGGCCTGCGCTGGAGGCGCTGATGGATGCCGCGTGGCCCGCCGCCGACCGGGAGGAGTCCGGCGGCTGGCTGCTCCGCGCCGCCTCGGGCGTGACCCAGCGGGCCAACTCGGTGTGGCCCCGTGAACCGGGAGTCGACCCGCACGCCCAGCTCGCGGCGCTCCGGGCTGCCCGGCTCTGGTACCGTGCCCGACGCCAGCCGTTGATTTTTCAGGTCTTCGACGACCTGCGCTACTCGTCGCTCAACGCCGTACTCGACGCCGAGGACTTTACCCGCCAGTCCGAGACTCTGGTGCTGGCCCGTGCGGGCGGCACGGACATTCCGGCGCCGGATGTCCGGGTTGAGATCTCGTCCGAGCCGTCCCCGGACTGGTTGCGGCTCTGGTGGAGCGTGGACGGCCGGGGCGACGAGACAGCCCTTGGCGTCGCCCGCGGCATCCTCGCGGGATGCCCCTCGCTTTACGCCCTGGTCAGGGACGACGACGGCCTGCCCGCCGCCGTCGGGCGCCTGGCCCTGCCCGGCGCAGAACAGGGGAGAGCCCGCTGGGGCGGCCTGTACTGCATGGCGACCCGCCCGGACGCGCGGCGCCGCGGTTACGCCAGCCTCGTCCTTGCGGCCCTGCTCGGCGAGGGGGCAGGCAGGGGCCTGGCCGGCTACTGGCTGCTGGTCACCGCGGCGAACACCGGGGCCCAGGAGCTCTACGCCCGTGCCGGTTTCGCAACGGCGGGACGGTACCTGTACCGGCAGGAGCGGCCCAAGCGGCACCTGACCGGTTGCTGAGGCACGCCTCGGCCGCCGCTGCCCGGGGCCCGTTTCGACGGTTCCCCGCCCGTTCGACGTTCCGAAGCATCGAACCGGCAGGGAACCGTCGAATTGGGGGCGAAACCAGGCGGCCGGGGCTACGCGGGCGGGTCCGTGACCAGGATCCGCACTGCGCAGAGGTCGGCCGCGGCCTTCGTCAGGACGGCGGCCCGCGGGTCCGGAACGTCGAGAAAGGGCAGCCGGGGGAGCGCGGCGTAGGGTTTCAGAACCGGTTCGGCGAGGACCAGCTCCGCCAGTGCCCGGTCGCCGCCGGCCGCAACATACTCAATCCGGTCATCAGCAAAAATCCGGGCCGCATGGGCCGCCACCGCCTCCACCAGGGCATCGGCCTGATTGGCGCGGCGGCGGGCAAAGCGTTGCTGGGACCAGCCGCCCGCCGCCGTCCGGGACTGGACATGCCGGGTGCCGGCCTTGGACACCAGCACCCGGCCCGCGGAGACCACCGCCACCGAATAGCCGCCGCGGCGCACCAGGACCACTCCCAGCGGCCGCGGCTGCGACGCCAGGGCGGCCAGCCTGGCCACCGCATCGTCGCCGCGTCCCGGGCGGCCGTCCGCGGGCCACGGAGCCCGCAGTCGTGCCTCGGCGCCATCGGCCGCCCGCAGCTGCACGCCGCCGTCGACCTCGGTCAGCAGCAGGCTCCCGTGGCTGGCGCCGAACCGCCCCACCCAGCCCGCCAGGCGTTCACCGGAGACGAACGCCGCACGTGTCTCGGAATGGGGCATCGCGGACCTTCCTGGCTCGGGCGGTTGGTGGCTGGCGCCCGGGCCCGCGTGTCGGGGCGGCCGGGAACTAGAAGTAGCCTATCTATGTGGATGATCTCTTTGCTGCAGGACGGGACGACGCGTCCGTAGGCGACGACGATGCCGAAGAGCCCGCCGGCCAGGCGCCGGGCCAAGGCCGCGCCGCCCCGCGCAGCCCGCTCGCCGTCAGGATGCGGCCGCGGAGCCTCGACGATGTCGTGGGCCAGCAGCACCTCCTCGGTCAAGGCTCGCCGCTGCGCCAGCTGGCGGCCGGCAGTGACGCCACCGGCCCGGCAGGACCCAGCTCGGTGATCCTCTGGGGGCCGCCGGGAACCGGGAAGACCACGCTGGCCCATGTCATTGCCAAGGGGCCGGGCCGCAAGTTCGTCGAACTGTCCGCCATCACCGCGGGAGTGAAAGACGTCCGCCGGGTGATGGACGAGGCCCTGACGGCACGGGACCTGTACAGAACCACCACCGTGCTGTTCCTGGACGAGATCCACCGCTTCAACAAGGCCCAGCAGGACGCGCTGCTCCCCGGCGTCGAGAACCGCTGGGTGGTGCTGGTAGCCGCGACCACGGAAAACCCTTCGTTCTCGGTGGTCTCGCCGCTGCTGTCCCGCTCGCTGCTGCTGACGCTCAAACCGCTGACCGATGACGACGTCGAAGGGCTGTTGCGCCGCGCGGCTGCGGACCCGCGCGGGCTCGGCGGCAAGGCCGAACTCGACGAGGACGCCGTCGCCCACCTGGTCCGGCTCTCCGGCGGCGACGCGCGGCGCGCCCTCACAGCGCTGGAAGCCGCCGCCGGTGTCGCCTTCGGGGACGCCGACGATGTCGGTGACGCCGGCGGCGCCGGCACGGAAGAAGTAGGCATCAGAATCGAACTCAAGCACACCGAGCGCGCCCTCGACGTCGCCTCGGTGCGCTACGACCGCGCGGGCGACCAGCATTACGACGTCGCCAGCGCCTTCATCAAATCCATCCGCGGGTCCGACGTCGACGCGTCGCTGCACTATCTGGCCCGGATGCTGGAGGCAGGGGAGGACCCCCGCTTCGTCGCCCGCAGGATCGTGATCTCCGCGGCCGAGGACATCGGGATGGCGGATCCCACCGCGCTGCAAACGGCGGTCGCAGCGGCGCAGGCCGTGCAGCTGATCGGGATGCCCGAAGGCAGGATCATCCTCGCCGAGGCCGTGGTCCACCTGGCCACCGCACCGAAGTCCAACGCCGCGTACCTGGGCATCAACCAGGCGATCGCGGATGTCCGGGCCGGCATGGGCAACGGCATTCCGGCGCACCTGCGGGACGCCCACTATCCCGGCTCCAAGCAGCTGGGCCACGGCAAGGGCTACCAGTACGCGCACGACGCCCCGCACGGCGTGGCCGCGCAACAGTATCCGCCGGACGATCTGGTGGGCCGGGATTACTACCGGCCCACCGGCAACGGGGCCGAACGCGAGATCGCCGGCAGGCTGGAGCGGCTGCGCAAGATCATCCGCGGCAAGTAGCCGCCGTGCTAGGATGGATGTTTGTCTGGCAAGGCGCGGACACACAATCCCTCCAGTTTGCGGCAGTTCCTGCTGTATGGATGGGCTTGCCTGCGCCCAGTAGCAAAAGGCAGCGGTTGGCCGATGCTCTCCATCGTGGAGGCCAGTAACACTGACACACCGCAGATATTGGAAGGACACAAGTGGCTAACAACACTCGTGCTCGCCGTACCGCACGCCTCTCGCGTGCACTCGGCATCGCTCTGACCCCCAAGGCCGCCAAGTACATGGAGCGCCGCCCGTACGGCCCCGGTGAGCATGGCCGTGCCCGCAAGAAGCAGGACTCCGACTACGCCGTACGTCTGCGCGAAAAGCAGCGTCTGCGCGCCCAGTACGGCATCCGCGAAGCCCAGATGACCCGCGCCTTCGAAGAAGCGCGCCGCACCAAGGGCCTGACCGGCGAGAACCTGATCGAACTGCTCGAAATGCGTCTCGACGCCCTCGTGCTGCGCGCCGGTTTCGCCCGCACCATCGCCCAGGCCCGCCAGCTGGTTGTGCACCGCCACATCTTGGTTGACGGCATCCGCGTTGACCGCCCGTCTTTCCGCGTCGGTGAGGGCCAGCTGGTCCACGTCCACAGCCGCAGCGAGACCATGCCTCCGTTCCAGGTCGCCGCAGCCGGCGCCCACCGCGACGTGCTCCCGATGGTCCCGGCCTACCTGGACGTCAAGCTGGACGCCCTGCAGGCACGCCTGGTCCGTCGCCCGAAGCGCTCGGAGATCCCCGTAACCTGCGAAGAGCAGCTCGTCGTGGAATTCTACGCACGCTAGAACCCGCACGACACCTACAAAGAAGCCCGTGGCAAGCGCCGCGGGCTTCTTTGTAGGTAAGGTACTTGGGGGGCTCCCCGGCCGAGGCATTCCGCAGCCGGACCCACGCAGGAATCCACGTTGTTTCAAGGAGATGAAATCTATGTCTGGTGGCGATATTGCCGGCCTGATCGCGGCCGGAGTGTTTGCACTGCTGGTCCTGCTGCTCGCCGTGCCCATCCTGAAGCTCGGCGGAGTGTTCGACGAGGTGCGCAGCAGCATCCGCTCGATCAGCGACGGCGCCACCCCGCTCATGGATGAAGTCACCGCAACGGTCACCACCACGAACCAGCAGTTGAAGAAGGTGGACGGCATCGCCGCGAACGTCTCGGACGCCTCGGCCAACATCTCGGCCCTGTCCTCGCTGGTCGCGGCTACTGTCGGCTCTCCGCTGATCAAGGTGGCCGCCTTCAGCTACGGTGTCCGGTCCGCGCTCTCCGCCCGGAAAAAGCCCGCCACCGGCCGCCGCAGCCGCTGAGCACCCGACCCCGCCGACAGGAGCCGACATGAACCGAATCATCTGGATGGGCATTGGCGTCGCAATCGGAGTGATTGCCTTCCGCAAGCTCAACGCGGCGCAGTCCGCGCTCGGGCCCGAGGGCCTGAACCGGGCCGCCGGCCGACTGGCTGACGGCGTCTACGATTTCGCCGACGCCGTTCGCGCCGGCATGTGCGAACGGGAAACCGAGTTGCGGGGCGCGCTCGGAGTTGACGAGAACGCCGATGCCGCCGCCGTAGCCGGCGCCGCCACCCGGGGTGCGCTCCGGCGCTAGCCGGGAGACAATGAAAAAGCACGCGCGGCCCGGCCCCCTTGGACCGGGGACCCGCCACCCTGCCCCGGCCCGCTCCACCGTGCCGGCGCAACCGCCGACAAGACTATTCCCCGGCATTAACTACGCAGTGAATATTGAAGGGTAAAAAACCAGGTTATGAAGTCGCAGGAGATCACCAAGCGCTGGATCGACTTTTTTGTCAGCAAGGGCCACACGGCGGTGCCCTCCGCCTCGCTGGTCTCCAGTGACCCGTCCCTGCTGTTCACGGTGGCCGGCATGGTCCCGTTCATCCCGTACCTGACGGCGCGGGAGGAAGCACCGTACCCGCGGGCCACCAGCGTGCAAAAGTGCATCCGGACCGGCGACATCGAAGAGGTCGGCAAAACCGCCCGGCACGGCACGTTCTTCCAAATGTGCGGCAACTTCTCCTTTGGCGACTACTTCAAGGAAGACGCGATCAAGTACGCCTGGGAGCTGCTGACCACCAGCGTTGACGACGGCGGCTACGGCCTGCCGCCGGAGCGGCTCTGGGTGACCGTCTACGAAGAGGACGACGAGGCCAAGGACCTTTGGCTCAAGAACACCGGCGTGCCGGCCGAGCGGATCCAAAAGATGGGCAAGGCGGACAACTATTGGTCCACCGGCCAGCCCGGCCCCGCCGGTCCCTGCTCCGAAATCTACTACGACCGCGGCCCGGCCTACGGCATGGAGGGCGGCCCGCTCGCGGACGAGACCCGGTACATCGAAATCTGGAACCTCGTCTTCATGCAGTACCAGATCGACAACGTCCGCTCCAAGGTGGACTTCGATATCACTGGCGAACTGCCGAAGAAGAACATCGACACCGGCCTCGGCATGGAACGCCTCGCGATGATCCTGCAGGGCGTCGAGAACATGTACGAGACCGACCAGGTCCGCCCGGTGATTGACAAGGCCGCAGCCATGTCCGGCCGCGAGTACACCTCCGCGGAGACCCCGGAAGACCCGCACCACACCGACGACGTCCGGATGCGCGTCGTCGCGGACCACATCCGCTCTTCCCTGATGCTGATCGCCGACGGCGTCACGCCCTCCAACGAGGGCCGCGGCTACGTGCTGCGCCGCCTGATCCGCCGCGCGGTCCGCTCGATGCGGCTGCTCGGCGTCGAACAGGCCTGCCTCCCGGAACTGCTTCCGGCCTCCCGCGATGCCATGAAGGGCGTCTACCCGGTCGTGGCGACCGACTTCGACCGGATCAGCCGGATCGCGTACGCCGAGGAGAAGGCGTTCCTGCGGACCATCGCCTCCGGCACCGCACGGCTCGAAGACGCCGTGAAGGAGTCCAAGGCCGCCGGGCACCCGCTCTCCGGCGCCGATGCGTTCGCCCTGCACGACACCTATGGCTTCCCGATCGACCTCACGCTCGAAATGGCGGAGGAAGCCGGACTGCAGGTGGACGAGCCGGAGTTCCGCAAGCTCATGCTCGAACAGCGCCAGCGTGCCCAGGCGGACGCCAAGGGCAAGAAGGGCGGCCACGCGGACCTCAGCGCGTTCCAGGAACTGCTGGCCGAGGGTGAGACGGTCTTCACCGGCTACACCGAACTCGCCGGCGAGTCGAAGGTCCGCGGCATCCTTGCCGCCGGCCGCAAAGTCGCCCAGGCGTCCACCGGCGACGAGATTGAACTGGTCCTGGCGGAAACGCCCTTTTACGCCGAGGCGGGCGGCCAGGCAGCCGACACCGGCCTGATCACCGGAGACGGCTTCGTCGTCGAGGTCCTCGACGTGCAGCGTCCGATCAAGGGCCTGAGCGTACACAAGGCGATTGTGCGCGAGGGCGAAATCGGCGCCGACTCGCAGGTCCTGGCCGCCGTGGACCGGGAGCGGCGGCACGCCGCCGAACAGGCGCACACCGGCACGCACATTGTGCACGCGGCCCTGCACCAGATCCTCGGCCCGGAGGCGACGCAGCGCGGCTCGTTCAACAAGGCCGGGTACCTGCGCTTCGACTTCGCCTGGGGCGAGGGGCTGAGCTCCGCGACGCGGTCGGAGATCGAGGAAGTCTCGAACATCGCCATCCGCAACAACTTCCAGGTGCAGACCAAGGTGATGGGACTCGCCGAGGCCAAGGCGCTGGGCGCCATGGCATTGTTCGGCGAGAACTACGGCAACGAGGTCCGCGTCGTGGAGATCGACGGCGCCTGGTCCCGTGAACTCTGCGGCGGCACGCACGTGTCGAACACCTCGCTGATTGGCAGCCTGTCGCTGCTGGGCGAACAGTCCGTCGGTTCGGGGAACCGCCGCGTCGAAGCCTTCGTCGGGATGGATGCCTTCCGGCACCTCGCCGCCGAGCGCGCCCTCGTCACCGAACTCACCGAAATGCTGAAGGTCCCCTCCGGCCTGCTGACCGAACGCATTGCCAGTACGCTGACCAGGCTCAAGACGGCCGAAAAGGAGCTGGAGCGGCTGCGCAAGGAGCAGCTCACCGCTGCTGCCGGACGGCTGGTCGGCACCGCCACCGACGTGGCCGGCGTCAAGGTCGTTGTGCACGATGCCGGCCAGGTTGGCGGCGCCGACGACCTGCGCAGCCTTGCCCTCGACCTGCGGACCCGGCTCGGTTCCGACGCTGCCGCCGTCGCGGTCGCCGGCGTCAGCAACAATCGCCCGATGATCCTGGTCGCCACCAACGAGGCCGCCCGCACCGCAGGCGTCAAGGCCGGCGCCCTGGTGCGCTTGGCGGCCGGCATCCTTGGCGGCGGCGGCGGCGGCAAGGACGACGTCGCACAGGGCGGCGGCACTGACGCATCCAAGGTCGGCGCCGCCCTCACCGCCGTCGCGGATGCCATCGCCAAGCGTTAACCGGTACGACTGATGAGTGAACCGACCGGCCCCGGCGGCTACCCCCGGGGCGTGAAACTCGGGGTAGACGTCGGGACCGTTCGGGTCGGCGTCGCGGTGTGCGACCGCGATGGCATCCTCGCAACTCCGCTGCGGACGCTGGCCAGGAACCCGAAGAAAAACAACGACGTGCGGATCCTCGCCACGCTGGCGCTGGAGCTCGACGTCGTGGAAATTTTCGTCGGCCTGCCGCGGACCATGAAGGGCGAGGAGCACGCCTCCGCCCGGATGGCGACCGACTATGCCAAGCTACTGGTCAGTACACTATTGGAGGGCGGGTCCGGCATACCGGTGAGGCTGGTCGATGAGAGGCTGAGCACTGTCTCCGCCCACCGCGACCTGCACCAAGCTGGCATGAGCAGCCGGGACCACCGTAAGGTAGTGGATCAGGTTGCGGCAGCAGGTATCCTGCAGCACGCCATCGACATGCAAAAGGCCAGGGGAACGGATGTGGGCAGTCGCGTCAGCGCAGACCACCTTCCGGGGCCATCCGGCGGCGGCGCTCAGGCCGCTCCGGCAGTAGACGCGCATTCTGCAGAACGCAGTGTGCACAACATGGAAGGCTACAGTGAGCCCGGTCAACAGTGACGACTCCTCTGGTGCTGGTAACAGCGGCGCCGGCCGCCGCCCCCTGACGCGCAAAGAGATCAGGGCCCAGGAAAAGTCCCAGGCCACCCAAAGCCAGGACATCGTCCCGCCGCAGGCCTATCTGACCGGCCGGAGCGCCGGCGACGAGACGCCCGAGCCGGCAGCACCGCCGCAGTCCGCCGCGCCGCTGCACCCGCAGCCCGCCGCTGAGGCGCCGGCCCAGCCCGAGCCGTTCCCGGAGGCCGGGCACCACGACGCCGACCAGTTCCCGGACGCCGTGCACCAGGATGCCGTGCACCCTGAGACCATGCTGCACGACGCCGCGCACCCCGACGCTGTGCAGCCCGAGTACGCCGCGATGTCCCGTGAGGAAACCCTTCGCCGCGCCGATGAACTGCAGTACGGCTACGACCGGCAGCAGACCCACTTCGTTCCCGGCTACATAGAGGACGACGGGCACCACGGCTACGAAGCCGAACCTGAGCCGTTGTTGGCCGGGGCGGCGTCCATCCCGACCGCCAAGGCTCCGTCCAAGAAGGTCCGTCGGCGCCGCAGGTTCCTGGCCCTGTTGCTGACGCTGGCCGTGTTCGTGGTCGCGATCGTGGTGGGAGCGCAGTTTTTGAAGCCGCTGCTTGGCGGGGACACCGTCGCGGACTACCCGGGGCCGGGAACAGGCGAAATCACCATCACCGTGCCACCGGGCGCCGGACCAAAGTCGGTGGCCGCGGAGATGCAGTCCAAGCAGGTCATCGCCAGCGCAGATTCCTTCCTCAAACAGTTCACTGCCTCCGGCGGGGCACTGAGCCCCGGAAACTTCACCATGCGCAAGGAAATGAACAACTCGGACGCCGTTGCCGTGCTGCTCAACAAGGATCAGGGCAAGGTCATGTACTTTGCGCTGAGTGCCGGCATGCGTCTCGGCGAGTCGCTGCAGGCGATCGCGGACGGCACCGGCGTGCCCGTAACGCAACTGAAGGCCCTCAGCGACTCGCCGGCGCAGTTCGGGGTTCCCGCGAAGGCCAAAAACCTGGAGGGTTTCCTGTTCCCGGGCGAATACCGGTTCCCGGTCGGCACCTCTGCCAAGGACGTCCTGGGCAAACTCGTGGGAAGCACCCTGGACGAACTTAAGGCCCAGGGAGTCACCGATCCGGCGAAACAGTACGAAGCCGTCACGGTGGCCAGCATTGTGCAGGCCGAGGGCGGTCAGGCCGAGTACGGCGACGTCGCCGGCGCCATCTACAACCGGCTCAAGCCCAACAACTCCGAGACCAACGGCCTGATCCAGTCCGACGCCACGGTGACGTACGGGCTCGGGATCCGCAGCTTCCACATCGACGAAGCCCAAAAGGCGGACAAGTCCAACCCGTACAACACCTACGCGAACCCCGGCCTGCCGGCGGGTCCGATCGGCTCCCCGGGCAAGACTGCCATCGACGCCGCCGCGAAGCCCAAGACCAACGATTACCTCTACTGGGTGACCATCAACCTGGACACCAAGGAAACGAAGTTCTCCAAGACCCTCGCGGAGCACAACGGTTACGTGGCCAAGTACAACGCCTGGTGCGACGCCAACCCCGGACGTTGCGTGTGACCCTGCGGGCCGCCGTCCTGGGCCACCCGATCGGCCACTCGAAGTCGCCGGCGCTGCACCGCGCCGCGTACGCCCGGCTCGGTGTGGACCTCGCGTACGAGGCGATCGATGTGACGGTGCCGGCACTGCACGGTTTCATGGCGGAGGTGCGCAGGGACGCGCAGTGGCGCGGCCTCTCCGTCACCATGCCGTTGAAGGCCGCCATGGCCGCGGAGGTGGACGAGATCCGGGGCGTCGCCCGGCAGCTCGGCGTCATCAACACCGTGGCCTTCGAGCGCGGCCCCGCCGGCGGCCCC
Source organism: Arthrobacter sp. JB02-1C (assembly GCF_057748045.1). Classification (NCBI taxonomy): domain Bacteria; kingdom Bacillati; phylum Actinomycetota; class Actinomycetes; order Micrococcales; family Micrococcaceae; genus Arthrobacter; species Arthrobacter sp. JB02-1C. The sequence goes on along the minus strand of NZ_CM173235.1, from coordinate 3,116,454 downwards.
CCGGTCCGGCTCGTCGGCTACAACACGGACGTGGCCGGCATCGTCAACGCTGTGCGGTACGCCGGCGGATCCGAGCGGCCGGCCGCCGTCATCCTGGGTGGCGGCGGAACGGCCGCGGCCGCCGTGGCGGCGTTGAAGCAGCTCGGGGCCGCCTCCGTTGCCGTCCACGTCCGCGATGTGGCCCGCGCCGCGGAAGCCCGGGGGGCGGCCGCCGCCGTCGGGATGCCCGTGCACGTCCTGCCCCTGGCCGCCGCTGGGCCGGCCATCATGGCAGCCGACGTCGTGATCTCGACGCTGCCGCCAGGCGCCGCCGACGGCCTCGCGGACGAATTCGCCCGGCTCGGCGGCCGGACGGCGGGCGTGCTCCTCGACGTCGCGTATGAGCCCTGGCCCAGCCGGATAGCCACCGCATGGTCGGCCGCCGGCGGCCGGGTGGTCCCGGGCCTGGAAATGCTGCTCTATCAGGCAGTCGAGCAGGTGCGGCATTTCACCGGGCTCGAAGGACCGGTCCCGGCGGAAGTCATAGATGTGATGTGCGACGCAGTCGGGGCACCTCGACGGGTGTTCTAAGCATCATGCATGGCAGGATGGATCTATGTTGCGTTGGTTGACCGCCGGAGAATCCCATGGCCCGGCCCTGGTCGGAATTATCGAAGGCGTCCCCGCCGGTGTTCAACTCACCAGCGACCGCATTGTTGACGCGCTGGCCCGGCGCCGGCTCGGTTACGGCCGCGGCGCGCGGATGAAGTTCGAGCAGGACTCCGTGACCGTGCTTGGCGGTGTTCGGCACGGACTGACCCAGGGCGGCCCCGTCGCCATCCAGGTCGGGAACACCGAATGGCCTAAATGGGAACAAATCATGGCTGCCGACCCGGTGGGTGCCGAACTCCTCGCCGACCAGGCCCGCAACGCCCCGCTGACCCGGCCGCGTCCGGGCCACGCCGATTTCACCGGCATGCAAAAATACGGCTTCGACGAAGCCCGGCCGGTCCTGGAACGCGCCAGCGCCCGGGAGACCGCCACCCGGGTTGCCCTCGGTGCCGTCGCCTCAGCCTTCCTGCAGCAGCTTGGCATCGAACTCGTGTCCCACACGGTGTCCATCGCCAGCGTCGCCGTCCCGGAAGGCCGGCCGCTGCCCGTGCCGGCAGACGTGCTGGCCCTCGACGCCGACCCGCTGCGCTGCTTCGACCGGGAAACCTCCGACGCCATGGTCGCCGAGGTGGATACCGCCCACAAGGAGGGCGAGACCCTCGGCGGCGTGATCGAGGTACTCGCTTACGGCCTGCCTCCCGGGCTTGGCAGCTACGTCCACTGGGACCGGCGCCTGGACTCGCGCCTCGCCGGTGCGCTGATGGGCATCCAGGCGATCAAGGGCGTCGAGGTCGGGGACGGCTTCCTGACCGCCGCGCGGCGCGGTTCGGCCGCGCACGACGAAATCGTCAAGGACGCGGACGGCCGGATCATCCGCACCTCCAACCGCGCCGGCGGCATTGAGGGCGGCATGAGCATCGGCGACGTCCTGCGCGTGCGCGCTGCGATGAAGCCGATCGCCACGGTGCCGCGCGCCTTGAAGACCGTCGACATCAGCACCGGAGAAGCCGCCAAGGCGCACCACCAGCGCTCCGATGTCTGTGCCGTCCCGGCGGCCGGAGTCGTGGCCGAGGCCATGGTGGCCCTGGTCCTGGCCGAAGCCGTCACGGAAAAATTTGGCGGGGACTCCGTGCAGGAGACCGCCCGCAACATCAAGGGTTACCTGGACAACATCCCGGCGTCCCTGGACTCGATCGGCCACTAGTGCCGGCCCGTAAGACGCTCCCGCAGGGCCCGCGCCAGGAGCCGCGCCGGCCGGTCGTCCTGATCGGACCGATGGCGGTTGGAAAGTCCGCGATCGGGCACCGGCTCGCGCAGCAGACCGGCGCCCGCTTCGTCGACACCGATCTCGAGGTCGTTGCCCAGCATGGCAGCATTTCGAGTATCTTTGCCGGCCGCGGGGAAACCGTGTTCCGCGAACTTGAGGCCCGCGCGGTGGCCCAGGCCGTCGGGGACGCAGCCGCCGGCGCCACCGTCATCTCCCTTGGCGGAGGTGCCGTGCTCGACTCGGGCACCCAGCAGCTGCTGGCCGGCTGTACGGTGGTCTATCTGGAGTGCGACGCCGACACCGTCTCCGAACGGATCGCGCGGAACTCCGGGCGCCCGCTGCTGGCGGGCGACGCGATGGCACGCTGGCGTGCACTGTTCGCCACCCGGAAGCCCGTCTACGAACGGCTTGCCGACGTGGTTCTCGACGTTCGCAGCGGCTCCGTTCCGGAACTCGCTGCCCGGCTTGAAGATGCGCTGGAGAAGCACGCTGCGGAACAAACCGCGGCGGCTGCCGCCCCGGCGGCGACAAAGAAAGTTGAAATGTGAGCACCGAATCAACAGTCATTAACGTCACCGGCCAGGCTGCGGTGGACAACTACGACGTCGTCGTCGGCCGGGGCCTGCTCGCCGCACTTCCCGGCCTTCTCGGGGAGCGCGTCAAGCGCGTCCTCGTCATCCACCCGCGCGCCCTGCGGCTCACCGGCGACGCGGTCCGGGAGGAACTGGCCGGCGCCGGCTTCACGGCCCTGACCGCCGAGATCCCCGACGCGGAGGAGGGTAAGCACATCGAGGTCGCCTCGTTCTGCTGGCAGGTGCTGGGGCAGAACGACTTCACCCGCTCGGACGCCATCGTCGCCGTCGGCGGGGGAGCGGTGACCGACCTGGCCGGCTTCGTCGCCGCCACCTGGCTGCGCGGCGTCAAGGTCGTCCACATGCCCACCAGCCTGCTCGGCATGGTCGATGCCTCCGTCGGCGGCAAGACCGGCATCAACACCGCCGAAGGCAAGAACCTGGTGGGCGTCTTCCACCCGCCGGCAGGGGTCCTCGCGGACCTCGACACGCTGGACACGCTGCCCAGGAACGAACTGATTTCCGGCATGGCCGAGGTGATCAAGTGCGGCTTCATCGCGGACCCGGCCATCCTCGACCTGATCGAAAAGGATCCCGCGGCCGTGGCTGACCCCCGCTCGGACATCCTGCGCGAGCTGATTGAACGGGCCATCACCGTCAAGGCCAGGGTTGTCTCGGCGGATCTGAAGGAAACCGGGCAGCGCGAGATCCTGAACTACGGCCACACCCTCGGGCATGCAATCGAACTCGCCGAGCGGTACTCCTGGCGGCACGGCGCCGCAGTGTCGGTCGGGATGATGTTCGCCGCGGAGCTGGCCCGCAGCGTGGGCCGGCTCAGCGACGCCGACGCCGACCGGCACCGCAGCATCCTGGAAGGCCTCGGCCTGCCCATCACCTACCGGCGTGACCGCTGGCAGGCGCTGCTGGACGGCATGCGCCGGGACAAGAAGGCCCGCGGCGACCTGTTGCGCTTTGTGGTGCTGGACGGCGTCGGACGTCCGGGCATCCTCGACGTGCCGGACACCTCGCTGCTGTTCGCGGCCTACCAGGAAATCGCGTCCTGATGATCAGCGACTCCGGTGGCACCAGCGAATGGCCCGACGGCGGGTTCCCGGGAATCCGGATCAACCCGGAAACCCTGATGCCGCAACTCGTGGACGAGGAAGCCTGCATGGCAGCCCTGGCAGCATCGACCGACGCCACGGACCTGATCTTTGTCCGCCTGGTCCAGGGCCACCCCGGCGAGGCAGCCGAACTGCTGGCCGAAGCCCGCTACAAGGATCCGGATTCCTTCCGGCTGCTGATGTTCGAAGCGGAAGTCCTCCGGGTCTCGCACCGCTTCGACCGTGCCGTCGAACTCTACCGGCAACTGCTCAGCGACGTGCGGGGTACCGCCGAGGAAGCCGTGGTCCGGCAGCACCTGGGCCGATCCTACTTCGCCGCAGGCAACATTGCCGCGGCGGTCGAATCCTTCGCGAAGGCACTGGACCTGCGGGTGGCCGGGTCCGCCGACGCGGCACTGATCTATTCCTCAACGGTGGCGCTGCAGCGCGCGCGGGACGTTCTTGACCTGGCCTGCTGAGGCCCGTCCGGGAGCTGCCCGGGCGAACCGGTAGAATAGTTCTTGGATTTTTGATAAACACGCGCTGGCAGGCCCCGACGGGCATGCCTGCCTGGCATAAGCGGCTGGCGGCTTGAGACCAGCGGACAACGAAACCAGAGGACATTGTGGCAACGACTAACGACATCAAGAACGGGACCGTGCTGAAGCTTGAGGGCCAGCTCTGGAACATCATCGAGTTCCAGCACGTCAAACCCGGCAAGGGCGGCGCGTTTGTCCGCACCAAGATGCGGAACGTGAGGTCGGGCAAGGTCGTGGACAAGACGTTCAACGCCGGACTCAAGATCGAGACCGCCACGGTCGACCGCCGCGACTACCAGTACCTGTACCAGGACGGCGAGGACTTCGTCTTCATGGACACGAGCGACTTCGACCAGCTCACCGTTTCGGGTGGAATCGTCGGTGACGCCACCAACTTCATGCTGGAGAACCAGATGGTGAACATCGCCATCCACGAAGGCACCCCGCTCTACATTGAACTGCCGCCGAGCGTCGTGCTGGAAATCACCTACACGGAACCGGGCCTGCAGGGCGACCGGTCCTCGGCCGGCACCAAGCCCGCCACCCTGGAAACCGGCTACGAGATCCAGGTTCCGCTGTTCGTGGAAAACAACACCAAGGTTAAGGTCGACACCCGCGACGGCAGCTACCTTGGCCGGGTCAACGACTAGTGAGCGCCCGCGGTAAGGCCCGTAACCGGGCCCTGGAAGTTCTCTTCGAGGCGGAGCAGCGCTCCACCTCGGCCTTCGACGTACTGCGCTCCCGCCGGGAACGGACGGACCAGATCGTCAACCCGTACACCCTGGAGATCGTCGAGGGCGTGGTCTCCCGCCAGGGCACCATCGACGAATTCCTCGAAACTTACTCCCAGGGCTGGTCACTGGAGCGGATGCCCTCGGTGGACCGCATCATCCTCCGGATCGGCACCTGGGAGCTGCTCTACAACGACGACGTCCCCGACGGCGTTGCCGTGAGCGAGGCCGTTGCCCTGGCGAAGACGCTCTCCACGGACGAGTCGCCGTCGTTCATCAACGGACTCCTTGGCCGGCTTCAGCAGCTGAAGCCGTCGCTGCTCGCCTGAGGAGCCACAACACCCTTCACGGGCCGGTGCCGCCGCGAGGCGGGCACCGGCCCTTGGCGTTTCCGGTCCTGGCTGCCTCCGGCCCTGGCCGCCGGAGCCGGATGTGACGCATCACGCCTTCGGCAAGGCCGGTCCGGACCGGGCCCTGTGATAATTTGGAAGCGCAAATGATCCTTTTTTAATTCCGTCCCGTGAGGCGGGGAAAGGGGAGACGAGCGTTGACTTCTGTACCAGAAGCACCGGTTCCGGCCAGGGTCCACCTCAGCCGGGTTGTCCTCAACCAGGCTGACATCGACCGTGCACTCACTCGTATCGCCCATGAAATTCTCGAGTCCAACAAGGGCTCCCAGGACCTGGTCCTGCTGGGCATCCCGCGCCGGGGCTATCCCCTCGCCGTCCGGCTCGCCGCCAAGATCGCCGCCGCAGACCCCTCCGTTGACCCCGCCGCGATCGTCGGTCAACTGGACGTCACCATGTTCCGTGACGACCTTTCACACCAGCCCACGCGGCCGCCGTACCCCACCCAGTTGCCCCGGACCGGGATCGACAACAAGGTCGTGGTCCTGATCGACGACGTCCTCTACTCCGGCCGCACCATCCGGGCCGCGCTGGACGCGATAGTCGACCTTGGCCGGCCCCGGATTGTCCGGCTCGCCGTGCTGATCGACCGCGGCCACCGCGAGCTGCCAATCCGCGCGGACCACGTTGGCAAAAACCTGCCCACCTCCTCTGCCGAGAAGGTCAGGGTCCGGCTCGAAGAGACGGACTCCGCCGACGGCGGTCCGGTGAACGAGGTCGTCATCGAGGCCACCGCATGAGGCACCTGCTCTCCACCGAGGACCTCAGCCACGCCGACGCCACCCGCATCCTGGACACCGCCGAAGAAATGGCAGCAGTCGGGGAGCGAGAGGTCAAGAAGCTCCCTGCGCTGCGCGGCCGCACCGTGGTCAACCTCTTCTTCGAAGACTCCACCCGCACCCGGATCTCATTCGAGGCCGCGGCCAAACGGCTGTCCGCGGACGTGATCAACTTCGCGGCCAAGGGATCGTCCGTCTCCAAGGGCGAATCGCTCAAGGACACCGCGCAGACCCTCGCCGCCATGGGCGCTGACGCCGTCGTCATCCGGCACTGGGCCTCCGGCGCCCCGCACCGCCTGGCCGCGACAGACTGGATCGACGCCGCCGTCATCAACGCCGGCGACGGCACCCACGAGCATCCCACCCAGGCGCTCCTGGACGCCTTCACCATGCGGCGGCACTGGGCCAAACTGGCCGGGACCGCGTCGACCGGCGCCGACCTGCGGGGCATGCGCGTCGCGATCGCCGGGGACGTGCTGCACTCCCGGGTCGCCCGCTCCAACGTCTGGCTGCTCCGCACCCTGGGCGCCACGGTCACCCTCGTGGCGCCGCCCACGCTGCTGCCGGTCGGCGTCGAACAATGGCCCTGCACGGTCAGCTACGACCTCGACGAGACCCTCGCCGGCGGCGTTGACGCCATGATGATGCTCCGGGTCCAGGGCGAGCGCATGAACGCCTCCTACTTCCCGAGCACCCGCGAGTACTCCAGGCGCTGGGGCTTCGACGACAACCGCCTCCGCGCCCTTGACCGGCTGGGCCTCAAGGACACCATCATCATGCACCCCGGCCCGATGAACCGCGGCCTCGAAATTTCCGCTGCCGCCGCCGATTCACCCCGGTCCACCGTCCTGGCCCAGGTCCGCAACGGCGTGTCCATCCGGATGGCAGCGCTCTACCTGCTGCTGTCCGGGGACACCCGTGGACCCGCCAGCCCAGCCACCACCCCCGCCGCCTACTCCAAGGAGAGCCACTGATGGCACCACAGCAACCGGAGTCCGGCACCACCGGAACCTACCTGATCCGGGGAGCCGCGATCCTCGGCGGCGCCGCTGAAGACCTGCTGATCCGCGAGGGCATGATCGCCGCCCGCGGCAAGGACCTCGACGCAAGCGCCGCCGGGGCGCAGGACGCCACCGTGATCGACGCCGCCGGCCTGATAGCGCTGCCCGGCATGGTTGACATCCACACCCACCTGCGCGAACCGGGCCGCGAAGACGCCGAGACGGTCGAGACCGGCACCCGCGCCGCGGCCCTGGGCGGCTACACCGCCGTGCACGCCATGGCCAACAGCACGCCGGTAGCGGACACCGCCGGCGTCGTAGAACAGGTCTTCAGCCTGGGCCGCGCCGCCGGCTGGGTGGACGTCCGCCCGGTCGGTGCGGTCACCGTCGGCCTGGCCGGGGAACGGCTCGCGGAGCTCGGCGCCATGGCGGACTCCCGCGCCCGGGTCCGGGTCTTCTCCGACGACGGCGTCTGCGTCAGCGACCCGGTCCTGATGCGCCGCGCCCTCGAATACGTCAAGGCGTTCGACGGCGTCGTCGCCCAGCACGCCCAGGAACCCCGTCTCACCGCCGGCGCGCAAATGAACGAAGGCGTTGTCTCCGCGGTGCTCGGCCTCACCGGCTGGCCCGCCGTCGCCGAAGAAAGCATCATCGCCCGGGACGTGCTCCTCGCCCAGCATGTGGGCTCGCGGCTGCACGTCTGCCACGTCTCCACCGCCGGTTCCGTGGAAATTGTCCGCTGGGCCAAATCGCGCGGCATCAACGTCACGGCCGAGGTCACCCCGCACCACCTCTGGCTCACCGACGAGCTGGTCCGCAGCTACGACCCGGTCTACAAGGTGAACCCGCCATTGCGCACCGAGGAAGACGTCCAGGCGCTGCGCGCCGCGCTGGCGGACGGCACCATCGACGTCATCGGCACCGACCACGCCCCGCACCCGAGCGAGCACAAGGAATGCGAGTGGGCACAGGCAGCGATGGGCATGACCGGCCTGGAAACCGCGCTCTCGGTGGTGCAGCACACCATGATCGAGACCGGGCTGATGGGCTGGGCGGACTTCGCCCGGGTGACCTCCACCACTCCCGCCGCGATCGGCCGGCTCGAGGACCAGGGCAGGCCGCTGGAGGCCGGGGAACCCGCCAACGTCATACTCGTTGACCCGGCTGCGCGCTGGCGCGTGGACCCTTCTAAGATGGCAACCATGGGCCGTAACTCTCCGTTTGCCGGCCGGGAACTGCCCGGCAAGGTGGTGGCCACCTTCTTCAAGGGCCATCCGACCGTCCTGGACGGCGAACTCAACGCCCCCTACCGGTGGCTCCCGGAAGCACACCCTGCGCGGCTCGGCAGCGCCCCCGCAGTGGCGGCCCAGCCCTGATGGTCAAGGAACTCTCCCTGCTCCTCACCCTGGTCCTGGTGGTCGTTGCCCTGGTCCTGATCGGGGTCGGCTGGCGGAACCGCCTGCGCCGGCAGGCCGACGTCGAGCCCCTGCCCGCGGTCCCCGCGGAACTGGGCGCCCCGCTGGCCCGCGCCGACGGCCAGTACGTCGCCTCCACCAGCGCCGGTGACTGGCTGGACCGGATCGCGGTCCACCGGCTGGGCCTGCGCACCAACGCCGCGCTCAGCGTCCACCCCGCCGGCGTGCTCTTCGACCGCGCCGGCGCCGGGCCGGTGTACATCCCGGCGGACCGGCTCACCGGGGTCCGGCAGGAAAGCGGGATGGCCGGAAAATTTGTCGAAAAGGACGGGCTCCTGGTGGTCAGCTGGATGCTGGGCAGCCGGGAACTGGACACCGGGTTCCGAACCCGACGCGCCGGGGACAAAGCCCCGCTGCTTACCGCCCTCCAGGAATTGATCTCCGCAGCCCCTCAGGCAGAAGCCGATAGTGGAAAGTAACGACGTGACAGACTCCCACGCAGTGTCAGAGACAGCAGTGACTGCAACAGCAGTGTCAGTAACAGCAGTGAAAAACCAAGCGCCAGACACAACAGCGAATGAAAAGACAGTGACAGCGAACACCTCCGCCCCCGTTGCAGCAGCAACCACCCCCGCCGTGCTCGTCCTCGAAGACGGCCGGATCTTCCGCGGCAGCAGCTACGGCGCCACCGGCACCGCCCTCGGCGAAGCGGTCTTCGCGACCGGCATGACCGGCTACCAGGAGACCATCACGGACCCCTCCTACGCCCGCCAGCTCGTGGTCCAGACCGCGCCGCACATCGGCAACACCGGCGTGAACCGGGACGACGCCGAATCCCGCCGCATCTGGGTGGCCGGGTACATCGTCCGCGACGCCGCCCGTCGACCCTCCAACTGGCGCTCCGAACGCAGCCTCGATGAGGAACTCATCGACCAGGGCATCGTGGGCATCCAGGGCGTGGACACCCGCGCGATCACCCGGCACCTGCGCGAACACAAGACCATGCGCGCCGGCATCTTCTCCGGCGACGCGGCCCGCGCCACGGACAAGGAACTGGTGGACGCGGTGCTGGCCAGCGCCCCGATGGAAGGCGCCCGGCTGGCCGAGGAAGTCAGCGTCGACGCCGCCTACACCGTCGAACCCGCCGACTGGGGCTGGGACGGCGAACCGCGGTTCAGCATCGCCGCGATTGACCTTGGCATCAAACGGATGACCCCGATCCGCTTCGCCGAACGCGGCGTCCGGGTTCACGTGCTGTCTGCCACCGCCACCCTCGAGGATGTCAAGGCCGTCAACCCGGACGGTGTCTTCATGTCCAACGGCCCCGGCGATCCGGCCACCGCGGACAGCCAGGTCACCCTGCTGCGCTCGGTGCTGGACGCCAAGCTGCCGTACTTCGGCATCTGCTTCGGCAACCAGATCCTGGGCCGGGCCCTGGGCTTCGGTACCTACAAGCTCCGCTACGGCCACCGCGGGATCAACCAGCCGGTCCTGGACCGCCGCACCGGCAAGGTCGAAATCACCTCGCAGAACCACGGCTTCGCCGTCGATGCCCCGCTGGAAGGGGCCACCCGCGCCCCCGAAGAGCGCTTCGGCCGGGTCGAGGTCAGCCACGTCAGCCTCAACGACGACGTCGTCGAGGGCCTGTCCTGCCTGGACATCCCCGCCTTCTCCGTCCAGTACCACCCCGAGGCGGCCGCCGGCCCGCACGACGCGGCGTACCTCTTCGACCGCTTCATCGACCTGATGGCGGAGAACCAGCAGGCCGCCGCCGGCGCCGCCACCGCATCCACGACTGCCACCGCATCCAAGACTGAGGACAACAAGTAATGCCCAAGAGAACTGACCTCAAGAGCGTCATGGTCATCGGTTCCGGACCGATCGTGATCGGCCAGGCGGCCGAATTCGACTACTCCGGCACCCAGGCACTGCGCGTCCTCAAGGACGAAGGCCTGCGCGTCATCCTGGTCAACTCCAACCCGGCCACCATCATGACCGACCCCGAGTTCGCCGACGCCACCTACATCGAACCGATCACCCCCGAGGTGGTCGAGAAGATCATCGCCAAGGAACGCCCCGATGCGCTCCTGCCCACCCTGGGCGGCCAGACCGCACTCAACACCGCGATCGCGCTGGACAAGAACGGGGTACTGGAGAAGTACAACGTGGAGCTCATCGGCGCCAACATCGCCGCGATCGAACTCGGCGAGGACCGGGAAAAATTCAAGGGAGTCGTGGAGCGCTGCGGCGCCGAATCCGCCCGCAGCCACATCATCCACACCATCGACGAGGCCCTCACCGCGGCCGTTGACCTCGGCTACCCGATGGTCGTCCGGCCCTCCTTCACCATGGGCGGCCTGGGCTCCGGCCTCGCCTACGACGAGAACGACCTCCGCCGGATCGTCGGCCAGGGCCTGCAGTACAGCCCCACCACCGAGGTGCTGCTCGAAGAGAGCATCCTCGGCTGGAAGGAATACGAGCTCGAAATGATGCGGGACAAGAACGACAACGTCGTAGTGGTCTGCTCCATCGAGAACTTCGACCCGGTCGGCGTGCACACGGGCGACTCGATCACCGTCGCCCCGGCACTGACCCTCACGGACCGCGAATACCAGCGGCTCCGCGACATCTCGATCGCCGTCATCCGCGAAGTGGGCGTCGACACCGGCGGCTGCAACATCCAGTTCGCCGTCGAACCCGACACCGGCCGCGTCGTCGTGATCGAAATGAACCCGCGCGTCTCCCGCTCCTCGGCGCTGGCCTCCAAGGCCACCGGCTTCGCGATTGCCAAGATCGCCACCAAGCTCTCGCTCGGCTACACCCTGGACGAGATCCCGAACGACATCACGCAGAAGACGCCCGCCTCCTTCGAACCGACGCTCGACTATGTTGTGGTGAAGGTCCCGCGCTTCGCCTTCGAGAAATTCCCCGCCGCTGACCCCACCCTCACCACCACCATGAAGTCGGTGGGCGAGGCCATGGCGATCGGCCGTAACTTCACCGAAGCCCTGCAGAAGGCGCTGCGCTCCCTTGAGCAGAAGGGCTCCCAGCTGGACTTCGGCCCGGTCCCGGAATGGGAAGTCCCGGAACTGATCGAAAAGGCCAAGCGGCCCACCACCGAACGCCTGCACCAGGTCCAGCGCGCCCTGCTCGGCGGCGCCACCGTGGAGCAGCTCTTCGAAGCGACGAAAATCGACCCCTGGTACCTGGACCAGCTGCAGCTGCTGAACGAGATCTCCCAGGAGATCCGCGGCGCCAGCGCCCTGAGCCGTGAGATGCTGGAGCGCGCCAAGCGGCACGGCTTCTCCGACGAACAGATCGGCGCCCTGACGCACCACAGCGAAGACGTGGTCCGCGGCGTCCGGCAGGCCCTGGGGGTCCGCCCGGTCTACAAGACGGTGGACACCTGCGCGGCCGAGTTCGCGGCCTACACGCCGTACCACTACTCCTCCTATGACCTGGAGGACGAAGTGGAGCTGCACGCCAAGCCGTCCATCATCATCCTCGGCTCCGGGCCGAACCGGATCGGCCAGGGCATCGAATTCGATTACTCCTGCGTGCACGCCTCGTTGGCGCTGCGCAAGGCCGGCTACGAGACCGTGATGGTCAACTGCAACCCGGAGACAGTGTCCACCGACTACGACATCTCCACCAGGCTGTACTTCGAACCGCTCACTTTGGAGGACGTGCTCGAGGTCATCGCCGCCGAGGAACGCACCGGCGGCGTGATGGGCGTCTTCGTCCAGCTCGGCGGCCAGACGCCGCTGAAGCTTGCGCAGCAGCTCGCCGACGCCGGCGTGCCGATCCTCGGCACTTCACCGGAAGCCATCGACCTGGCCGAACACCGCGGCGAGTTCTCCCGGGTCCTGGACAACGCCGGACTGGTCGCGCCGAAGAACGGTACCGCAGTCTCCTTTGAGGACGCCAAGAAGATCGCCGATGAGATCGGCTACCCGGTCCTGGTCCGGCCGTCCTACGTCCTGGGCGGCCGCGGCATGGAGATCGTCTACGACGAGCCGAACCTCTCCCGCTACATCGCCAACGCCACCGAAATCACCTCGGACCACCCGGTCCTGATCGACCGGTTCCTCGAGGACGCCGTGGAGATCGACGTCGACGCCCTCTTTGACGGCACCGACCTGTACATCGGCGGCATCATGGAACACATCGAGGAAGCCGGGATCCACTCCGGTGACTCCGCCTGCGTGCTGCCCCCGATCACCCTGGGCAACAACGTGATCGACCGGGTCCGGACCGCGACGCGCGCCATTGCCGACGGCGTCGGCGTGCGGGGCCTGATCAACATCCAGTTCGCTCTCGCCTCCGACGTGCTGTACGTGCTCGAAGCCAACCCGCGCGCCTCCCGCACCGTACCGTTCGTGTCCAAGGCCACCGGCGTGCAGATGGCGAAGGCTGCCGCACTGATCGGCACCGGCGTCACCATCCACCAGCTCCGGAGCGCCTACAAGATGCTGCCCGAATCCGGCGACGGCTCCACGCTGCCTGTGGACGCCCCGGTGGCCGTCAAGGAGGCGGTCCTGCCGTTCAGCCGCTTCCGCACCCTTGAAGGCAAGGTCGTGGACTCCCTGCTGGGCCCGGAAATGCGCTCCACCGGCGAGGTCATGGGCATTGACAAGCACTTCGACACAGCGTTCGCCAAGAGCCAGGCGGCGGCCAACAACCCGCTCCCCACCGAGGGCAAGGTCTTCGTATCCGTCGCGAACCGGGACAAGCGCGCTTTCCTGATGGCGGTCAAGCGCCTCTCCGACCTCGGCTTCGAGATCGTCTCGACCGGCGGCACGGCCGACGTGCTGCGCCGCAACGGCCTTCAGGCCACCACGGTCCGCAAGGTCGCCGAAGGCTCCAGCGCCGAGGGCGAAGGCACCATCGCGGACCTGATCATCGCCGGTGAGATCGACATGGTCTTCAACACCCCCTCCGGTGGCGAAGCCCGCGGTGACGGCTATGAGATCCGGGCCGCCGCCACCTCGATCGGCATTCCCTGCATCACCACGGTGGCCGAGTTCAATGCGGCGGTCCAGGCCATCGAGGCCATGCGGACCTATGAATGGTCCGTCACCAGCCTGCAGGACCACGCCGCCGCCCTCGCAGCCTCACAGCAGGCCATGCAGGAGCGGGAAGCCGGGGCGGCGGAAACCGTCGAGCAGCATGCCTGATACGCGGGATGCCGCTCAGCCCGCCGGCCGGGAGTCCTTTGGCTCCCGGCTGGGCCGGGCCATGGCTGAGCGCGGACCGCTCTGCGTCGGCATCGACCCGCATCCTGCCCTGTTGCAGCGGTGGGGACTGGACGACGACGCCGCCGGGCTGGAGCGCTTCTCGCGCACCGTGCTCGAGGCGGTGGCCCCGCTCGCTGCCGCGGTCAAGCCGCAGGTGGCGTTGTACGAACGCCACGGCTCGGCCGGCATCGCGGTGCTGGAGCGTCTGCTGGCCGCGGCCGCGGCTGCCGGGGTCCTCAGCATCGCCGACGCCAAGCGCGGCGACATCGGCTCCACCATGGCGGCCTACGCGGACGCCTGGCTGCGGGACGGCTCAGCGCTGGCCGCGGACGCGGTCACCCTGAGCCCCTATCTCGGCTTCGAATCGCTCCGGCCGGCGCTGGACCTGGCCGCCGGGACCGGCCGGGGCGTCTTCGTCCTGGCCCTGACCTCGAACCCGGAAGGCGCGTCGGTGCAGCACGTCGGCGGCGCCGACTCGGTGGCGCGGCGGATTGCCGTCGCCGCCGCCGCCGAAAACCGCAGGTACGACGGCGCGCTGGGATCCGTGGGCCTGGTGGTCGGGGCGACCGTCGGTTCGGCGCTGACGGACCTCGGCGTGGACCTTGCCGCCGTCCGCGGACCGATTCTGGCACCCGGGCTCGGAGCGCAGGGCGCCACCGCGGACGACCTCCGCCGGACGTTCGGCGCCGCCTACGGCCAGGTCCTCGGCACGTCCAGCCGCGACATCCTGGCCGCCGGCCCGGCGCCCGCTGCCCTGCGCGACGCCGCCCTGCGCACCCGGGACGGGCTCCGCGCCGCGTAGCCCGTCCCGGAGGCGGCGCGGCGCCGGGCCGTCCATTGCTTTCCGGCGCCCCCAAACGGTAGGTTCAGGACACTACGCAGGGAGGACCCAGTGAGCTTGCGACCCCTCACACCGCAGGAGCGTTCCGACGCCCTGAAGAAGGCCGCGGCGGCGCGCACGGCACGGTCGGTGGCCAAAGAGCGGCTCAAGTCGGGGGAGCTGACCAGCGCGGAACTGCTCAGCGCGGGCGAGACCGACGAGGCGATCGCCCGGATGCGGGTGGTCGAACTGCTGGAGGCGCTGCCCGGGATCGGGCAGGTGCGCGCCGCGGCCATCATGGAGCGGCTCGGGATCGCGGCTTCCCGGCGGGTCCGGGGCCTTGGGGTCCACCAGCGCCGGGCGCTGGTAGATTTTATAGATGAGAAATAGCCCGGTCCGCCGGGCTGCCCCGAGCGTCCAAAGGAATATGTGAGCAAGAAACCGGGACTGACAGTCCTCGCCGGCCCGACGGCTGTCGGCAAAGGCACCGTGTCCACCTACATCCGGGACAACTATCCGGAAGTCTGGCTTTCCGTTTCGGCCACCACCCGCGCGCCGCGGCCCGGCGAGGTCGACGGGGTGCATTACTACTTCAAGTCCCAGGACGAGTTCGAATCCCTCGTCGCGGCCGGCGAATTCCTGGAGTGGGCCGTGGTGCACGGGCAGAACACCTACGGGACGCTGAAAAGCACGGTCGACGCCGCCATCGCCGAAGGCCGTTCGGTGCTCCTGGAGATCGATCTGCAGGGCGCACGCCAGGTGCGGCAGGCCGTCCCCGAGGCGCAGTTCGTCTTTCTGGCCCCGCCCAGCTGGGAAGAATTGGTGCGCCGGCTGGTCGGCCGCGGCACGGAATCCGCCGCGGAACAGCAGCGGCGGCTGGAAACCGGTAAAGTAGAACTAGCCGCTGAACCGGAGTTCGACCATACCGTCATCAATGATGACGTCCGTCGGGCAGCGGACGAGCTTGTTTCACTCATGGGGCTGACCCCGCACCCGCACTAACCGCAGGGTCGGATCGGCCCGCTAGAATTTGGAGAATTCGTGTCCACGAACCTTGAAGGCATCATCAACCCGCCGATCGACGAGCTGCTGAAGGCTGCCGATTCGAAGTACGGACTGGTGATTTTCGGCGCCAAGCGCGCCCGGCAGATCAACGCGTACTACGCCCAGCTGCACGAGGGCCTGTTCGAATACGTCGGCCCGCTGGTCGACACCAAGCTGAACGAGAAGTCGCTGTCGATCGCGCTGCGCGAGATCAACGAAGGCAAGCTGGTCTCCACTCCGATCGAAGCCCCGGCAGAGTAGCAACTCTGCCCCCTGACGGAGGTCACGTGCGCATAGTCCTCGGAGTCGGGGGAGGGATTGCCGCCTACAAGGTGGCGTCGCTCCTCCGGCTTTTTACTGAAGCAGGCCATGACGTCACCGTCATTCCCACCGAAGCCGCCACCCGGTTCGTTGGGGTTGCCACCTGGGAGGCCCTGTCCGGGCATCCGGTCAGCAACAGCGTTTTCGACGATGTGCACACGGTGAACCATGTCCGGCTGGGCCACGAGGCGGACCTGATCGTCATCGCCCCGGCCACGGCGGACCTGCTGGCCCGGGCGGCGGGCGGGCAGGCCAACGATCTGCTGACCAACACGCTGCTGATGGCGCGCGGACCGGTCCTCATGGCCCCGGCCATGCACACCGAAATGTGGCGGCACCCGGCGACCCAGGCCAACGTCGAGGCGTTGCGGAGCCGGGGCGTCACCGTCCTCGAACCCGCCACCGGCCGGCTCACCGGCAAAGACTCCGGACCGGGCCGGCTGCCCGAGCCCGAAGCCATCTTCACCGCCGCGCTGGCACTGGCGGGCGCCGCCGACGTCCCCGCGGTCCCCGGGCTGCCGGCACCGGACGCGCCCCCGGCTCCGGCTGAGCCCCGGCCGCTGGCCGGTCTCACCGTGACGGTCAGCGCCGGCGGCACCCGCGAACCCCTGGATCCCGTCCGGTTCCTCGGCAACCGCTCCTCCGGCAAGCAGGGGGTTGCCCTGGCCGTGGCCGCACAGGCCGCCGGCGCCCGGGTCCGGCTGCTGGCTGCGCACATGGACGTTCCCGCCCCCGACGGCGTCGACGTCGTGCGCGTCGAAACCGCGCTGGAACTGCGCGAGGCGGCACTGCACGCCGCGGCGGACTCCGACGTCATCATCATGGCCGCCGCCGTGGCGGACTTCCGTCCGGCCGACATTTCCGCAACCAAGATCAAAAAGCGGGATGACACCGCCGACCCGGTGATCACCCTGGTCCGCACCCCGGACATCCTGCGCGAACTCGTCGAGGTCCGGGACGTCGCGTCCCGGAACCAGCTCATTGTCGGGTTCGCGGCGGAGACCGGCGACGCCGACGGGGACGTCCTTGAATACGCGGCCGCCAAGCTGCGCCGCAAGGGCTGTGACCTGCTGGTGGTCAACCAGGTGGGAACGGACCGGGGCTTCGGCCAGGACCACAACGACGTAGTCATCCTTTCGCGAACCGGCTCCGAACCCCAAGAGGCGTCGGGGTCCAAGGCCGACGTCGCGGCTGCCGTCATTGACCGCGTCAGCGCCGAGTTGAGCCGGCTCGTCCCGCCGGTTTGAGCGCTGCGTAATTAAGCTCTCCCCGGCAAGGGGACCCAGGCCGCCGGTCGTCCGTTTTCGAACAAGTAAGGTAATTGAGTGACTTTACCGCTGCACATTCCAGATTTCCACGGGTCTGCGCCCGCCGCGCTCCGGCTTTTCACGTCCGAGTCGGTGACCGAAGGGCATCCCGACAAGATCTGCGACCAGATCAGCGACGCCATCCTCGACGCACTGTTGACGAAAGACCCCGAGTCCCGCGTTGCGGTCGAAACGCTGGCCACCACGGGCCTGGTGCACGTTGCCGGTGAAGTGACCACGGACGCGTATGTCGAAATTCCGCAGATCGTCCGCGAAACCATCCTCGGGATCGGTTACGACTCCTCGGCCAACGGCTTCGACGGCGCCCGCTGCGGGGTGTCCGTCTCGATCGGGCAGCAGTCCAACGACATTGCCGGCGGCGTGTTCAACTCGCTGGAGGCGCGCGAAGGCCGTCAGGAAGACGACTACGACCTGCAGGGCGCCGGCGACCAGGGCCTCATGTTCGGGTACGCCAGTGACGAGACCCCGTCCTACATGCCGGTCCCGATCTGGCTGGCGCACCGGTTGTCCGAACGCCTCACCGAGGTCCGCAAGTCGGGCCAGCTGGAGTACCTGCGGCCCGACGGCAAGACCCAGGTCACCGTGGGCTACGACGGCGACCGTCCGGTCTCGGTCGAGACCGTGGTGATCTCCAGCCAGCACGCCGAGGGCGCCAGCCTGGACCAGCTCCGCGCGGACCTGGCAGAGCACGTCGTCAACCCGGTCATGGCCCTGTCCAACCTGGACACCTCACGGGCCCGCAGCATCCTCAACCCGGCAGGCGCTTTCGTCATTGGCGGCCCGGTCGGCGATGCGGGACTGACCGGACGCAAGATCATCGTCGATACGTACGGCGGCATGGCCCGGCACGGCGGCGGCGCGTTCTCCGGCAAGGATCCGTCCAAGGTGGACCGCTCGGCGGCGTACGCGATGCGCTGGGTCGCCAAGAACGTGGTGGCAGCGGGTCTCGCCAAGCGCGCCGAAATCCAGATCGCCTATGCAATCGGGCAGGCCCGTCCCGTCGGCACCTACGTTGAGACCTTCGGCACCGAGACCGTTGACCCGGCCAGGATCAGCGCCGCGATTGCGGAGATCTTCGACCTGCGCCCCCGGGCCATCATCGACGCGTTGGACCTCAAGCGCCCGATCTATGCGAAGACGGCGGCCCACGGCCACTTCGGCCGCGAAGACCCCGATTTCACCTGGGAGCGCCTGGACCGGGTAGACGAACTGAAGGCGTTCTTTAACGCTTAGGGTCCGTGGCCGGCCGCCGAATGTCCGGGCCTCGTGATCTGCTGGAGCCAGGCCGCCGTCCGGTGGCCTGGCTCCAGCTTGTCACTGGTAACCGCCCGGGTGGGCGCTGCCGGGCACGAGAGGCCGCTGAAGGGAGGCAGATGCTGTGACTGAGCACCGTGGCGGCGCCGTGGCGCCGGATGAGCCACTCCAGCTCTCGCTGCTGCACGGCTTCCCCGCCTCCGCGGCGGCCGCGGGACCGGCGCTTGCCGCCGAGCTGCCGGTGGCCCGGGTCCTGCTGGAATCGTCGCTCCCGCACCTGGACCGGCCCTTCGACTACAGCGTGCCCGCCGAACTGGACACCGCTGCCCGGCCAGGGGTCCGGGTGAAGGTCAAGTTCAACGGCCAGGAACTGGGCGGCTACCTGCTCGAACGCACCGGCGGCTCCGAGGCGGGCCAGACTTTGGTGCCGCTGTACAAAGTCATCTCGCCGTTGCCGGTCCTGACCGGGCAGGTCTCCGAACTGGCCGCCCGGGTCGCCGCACGCTATGCCGGTACGGTCAGCGACGTGCTCCGCGTCGCCGTCCCGCCCCGGATGGCCAAACTGGAAAAAGAGTTCGCACCCGAAGGCGTGCTGGACCCGTCCCTTTTCGTCCCGGCCGAGGCAGCGGGACCGCTGCCCGCCGGGCCGCCGGCCGGGTGGCCGGACTACCGGAACGGCCCGGCCTTCCTGCAGCACCTGGCGGATGGCGGGTCTCCGCGGGCAGTGTTAAGCGCCTTGCAGGGGTTCGGCCCGGGTGGCTGGCCCCGGCTGGTGGCCGAAGCCGTCGCCACGGTCCGCCGCTCCGGCCGCGGCGCCGTCGTCGTGGTGCCGGACTACCGGGACCTGGACCGGGCCGAGGCCGCGCTGCTGGAATTGCTGCCCGCCGACGACGTCGCCCGGCTGAGCGCCGACGACGGCCCGACGCCGCGGTACCGGAACTACCTGCGCATCCTCAGCGGCGCGGCCGGCGTCGCTGTGGGCACCCGCTCCGCCGCCTACACCCCGGTCCGGAAGCTGGGCCTGGTGGTCTGCTGGGACGACGGCGATGACCTGCATATCGAACAGCGCTCCCCGTACGCCCACACGCGCGAGGTCCTCCTGCTTCGTGCCGCGCAGGAAGGCGCGGCCTGTCTGTTGGCCGGGCACGCCCGCAGCACCGAGACCCAGCGCCTGGTGGAGTCCGGCTGGGCCAGTGCGGTCGAGGCGCAGCGGGCGGTGGTGCGCCGCACCGTGCCACGCGTGCTGAACACCGCTGACAGCTTCGAGCAGGAACGTGACCCGCTGGCCAGGATCGCCCGGCTGCCCGCAGCCGCCTGGCGCGCCGCCAAGGAAGGCCTGGAACGTGGTCCCGTGCTTGTGCAGGTGGCCCGGGCCGGGTACGCGCCGTCACTGGCCTGCGAACGCTGCCGCGAACCGGCGCGCTGCACGGCCTGCAACGGGCCGCTGGCCATTTCCGGACCGTCCGGAAGCGCCGCGGTGCCCGTGTGCCGCTGGTGTTCCACCGCCGCACCCGGGTGGCGTTGCGTGCACTGCAACGGGGTACGGCTTCGCCGCGGAGCCACCGGCGCGCTCCGGACCGCCGAGGAACTGGGGCGGGCGTTCCCGGGCACCCCGGTGCTGCATTCCTCCGGCGACCGGGTCCTTGCCACTGTTCCGGCCACGAAGGCGCTGATCGTCGCCACCGTGGGGGCGGAGCCGGTGGCCGCCGACGGCTACGCGGCGGCACTGTTGCTCGATGGTGATTCGTTGCTGCGCCGCGAAAACCTCCGGGCGGGGGAGGACGCTGTCCGCCGGTGGTTCAACGCCGCGGCCCTGGTGCGCCCCGCCGCCGTCGGCGGGCTGGTGGTCATCACGGCCGAGGACACCGCCGGCGTCGGCGCGCTGCTGCGCTGGGATCCGGCCGGCTTCGCGGGCCGGGAGCTGGCCCTGCGGCAGGAGCTGTCGCTGCCGCCGGCGGTCCGGATTGCCACCATCACCGGTGGCAGGACCGCCGTCGGGCACTTTAGCCACGCCGTCGAGCAGTCGCTGGCGAAGCAGGGGATCGTGCTGCGCAGCGCCGGCCCCGCCCCGGTGGCCGGCGTTGGCGCCGCGCCGGCAGCAATCGGCGCGGCTGGTTCCGGCGCGGCCCCCGGCCGCGGTGGCAGCGCCCGGGAGAG
Organism: Arthrobacter sp. JB02-1C; assembly: GCF_057748045.1. Classification (NCBI taxonomy): domain Bacteria; kingdom Bacillati; phylum Actinomycetota; class Actinomycetes; order Micrococcales; family Micrococcaceae; genus Arthrobacter; species Arthrobacter sp. JB02-1C. Next base: position 3,095,888 of record NZ_CM173235.1, on the reverse strand, counting down.
CGGCGAAGACGTCCGGACCCTGCTGTTTATCCCGTACGCGCAGGCCGCCGCGGCCACCAAAACGATGCGCGCGGTCAAGGCTGCGGCGGCGGCCAAACGCACCGATGACCCCGTGCAACTGCGGCTCGACGGCGTCGACGTCCTCTAGCTCGACGTCCTGGGGCCGGGCCGTTTCGACGGTCCGCTGCGCGTTCGACGTCCGCGCCCGTCGAGTTGGCACGGAACCAACGAAACGGTGGCGCTTTTAGCCGCGTTGACGGGCCCTTTTACGACCGCGCAGTGCCACGGCCTCTTCGGCGACCGCGAGCAGCCTGCGGGCGGACTCATCCCAGCTGAACTCGGCGGCGCGCTGCACCGAACGGCCGGACCGGTCCTTCCAGAGCTCCTGGTCTTCCAATTCCCGGACCGCGGCGGCAAAGGCGGACGGGGAGTCCGGGGCGACGTAACTGACCGCGCTGCCGCCCACCTCACGGAAGATCGGGATGTCGCTGGCGATCACCGGTGTGCCGTGCGACATGGCCTCCACCAGCGGCAGCCCGTAACCCTCGGCCCTGGAGAGGCTCACCAGGGCGGTGGTCCGGGCCAGCAGGGCCTCGTATTCGGCGTCCGTCACGCCGTTGTGGAAGACGATATTCGCCTGGGCCGGCGCCAGCGCAACAAGCTCGGCCCGGCGTTCCGGAGTGATGCGGCTGAGCAGGTGCAGCGTCATCCCGGGCAGCTCCGCCATGCCACGGATCAACGTCTCGACATTTTTGTAGGGCATGAACGAACCCATGTACAGCAGCGTCGGGTCTGCGCCGGCACCCGGATCGCGCGGGGTGAGCCCAGGCTGCGGGGCGTTCCCCACGATCCGGACCGGCCGTTTGGTGAGCCGGTACTTCGCCATCAGCGCCTCGGTGGTCGAGCTGATGGTCGCAACGACGTCCGCCCGGTTCAGCAGTACCCGCTGCGGCCAAAAGGCCTTGTGATACAGCCGCCACAGTACGCGGACCGGAGCCGGGAGGAAGCCGGGGGGAGCCGGGTGCTCGTAATAGATCAGGTCGTGCAGGGTCAGCACCAGCGCATACTTCCGGCCCCAGCTGCCCATGGTCTGCATGGGGCACACCACCACGTCGGCCCCGATCTGGTTGACCTTGGCAGCAACGAACAGCTCGGCCGGGGACAGCGGGCTGTTTATCAGGGTGTAGGGGACCTCGGGCAACAGCGCCAGTTGACGGGTGTCGCTGATCAGCATCGAGACGTCGGCGATCTTCGCGGCGGCGGCAATGAGGCTGGCGCCGTAGCGGCTGATCCCGTCATGGTGGTCCAGCCGGGTGAAGCGGGCGTCAATCAGGATTCTCACGCAGCATGGCCTTTCAGGAATTCCCGGATGAAGCCGGCGGCGGCCTCCGGAGTTTCGTAATGGATCAGGTGCCCGACGCCGGGAATGACTTCCAGCGTTCCGTCCGGCAGCAGCGGCAGCAGTTTGTGCTGGTCCGGCAGGGCCGCGATTTCGTCCAGTTCGCCGGCCACCAGCAGGACGGGCAGGGTCAACCGCGGTGCCACCTCGGCGACGTTGCTGCCCACCGATGCCTTGAAGGCCTCGAGCAAGCTGTCCCGGTCGGCGAACGCGGAGAAATACGCGTTGTGCTGGTCGTGGACAAACTGCCGCAGCGCCTTGTCCCGGGTTTTGGCCATGGTTTCGCTCATCACCCGGACGATCAGCCGGTTGCGCAGCAGCGCATTCCCTACGCCGCGGGGGAGCCGTGCCGCCGCCTCGTAGTACAGCACCGCTGCCTTGGTCATCAGCCCTTTGGGCCCTTCCAGCGCCGGCGCGGCGATGGGGTTGACCAGGATCAGTTCGCTGACTGCACCCTGATGGTCCGCTACGAAGTGGCTCGCAACGATGGACCCGAACGAGTGTCCCAGCAGCACGGTGTCCGGTCCAAGCCCCAGCGCGGCCATGAAGTCAGCGACAAACCTGCCGTAACCGGCGACGCTGTGTCCGCCGGGCGGGAAAGCCCCGGAGGCACCGAAGCCGGGGAGGTCGGGCATGATGAGGCGCATCTCCGGCAGCTGGTCCGCGACCCGGAGCAGGCCGTGGTGGTCGCCGCGAAAGCCGTGGACCACCAGAATCGTCCGGGTGGCGGCGGTTTCGTGGAGCGGCTCGTACGTCCAGTACGCCACCCGGGTGCCGTGCAGGTCCACAGCCGCGGCGCTGCTGCGGGTTTCCAGGGCGGCGCTGAGCAGCGGAGTCCGGGGCAGGGGAGTCTGGGGAGAGGATCCGGTGGCCACACGTTCCATTCGTTCGGTCCTAGTTCACGTCGTCGGGGTTTGAACCGGTGCGGAAGCCGCGGTCCAGGGCAGCCAGGGCGTCCAGGTCCGTCGTGCTGAGGCTGAACCGGAAGATGTCGTGGTTCTCCCGGATCCTGGCTGACGAGCTGGCCTTGGGAATGACAACGTTGCCCAGCTCCAGATGCCAGCGCAGGATGATTTGCGCCGCGGTCCGCCGGTGCGCGGCGGCAAGCTCGAGCACTACCGGGTCCAGCAGTACCTGACCGCGGCCCAGCGGGCTCCAGGCCTCAGTGGTGATGCCCAGGGAAGCGTGCAGGGCGCGCAGTTCGGTCTGCTGCAGCCACGGGTGCAGTTCGATTTGATTGACGGCGGGAACAACCTCGGCGCCCTGGAGCAGGCGGCCCAGGTGCGCAGGCTGGAAATTCGAGACTCCGATGGCGCGCACCCTGCCTTCCCGGTACAGCAACTCGAGGGCGCGGTAGCTTTCGGTATAGAGCCCGCGCCGGGCGCAGGGCCAGTGGATCAGGTAGAGATCGACATACTCGAGCCCCAGTTGGGCGATGGAGGTGTCGAAGGCCCGCAGCGTCGCGTCGTAGCCCTGGTCGTCGTTCCATAGTTTTGTGGTGACGAACAGGTCATCCCTGGTCAGCGCCGGGTGCAGTTCACCGGACCCTCCGGCCGGGCCCTCAAACGCGGACAACGCCCCGATCGCCTTCCCGACGCCGGCCTCATTGCCGTACATCGCCGCAGTGTCAAAGTGGCGGTAGCCCGCCTCCAGGGCCGTGGTGACCAGCCCGGCAGCGTGCTCGGCGGGCACCTTGTAGAGCCCGAACCCCAGACGGTCCATCAGCACGCCGTTATTCAGGGTGAGCCGGGAGGGGATTCTCATAGCAACGACTCTACCCAGTCCAACCGCCGGTACGGGTGCAGGCCGGCGCGGACCGGCCGTCAGGACAGGCCCGGGCTGCCGACCAGGCGCCGGGCGGTGGCCTCGTCGAGGATCAGGTCGGTCGCCAGGCCGGCCGCCAGCGCGCCGCGCAGACCATTGATCTTGGACGCGCCGGACACTACGCAGATCCGCCGCCGGACCAGACGCAGCTGGGCCAAATCCGGACCCGTGGACCGCTCGTTGAGGGTGATTCCGTCCGACGAACCGTCGGCCCGGAAGAAGACTGTTGCGACGTCGCCGACGACGTCGGAGCCCGCCAGGATGCTCAGGTCGTCCTCATCCAGGTAGCCGCCGGCATAGACGTGGCTGGGATAGTCGGCGTCGACCGATCCGACCCCGAAGATGGCGATGCTCATCCGCGCCTGCAGGTCCAGGATGCGTTGCACGCTCCGTTCATTCCACATCGCCTTCTTGGTTTCGGCGTGGTCGAAGAAGGCCGGCACCGGGAACTGCTCCACCCTGGCGCCGTAGGCGCTGCCGAAGCGACGCATGATGTCCGAGGCGTAGGTGATGCCGGTGGTCTGCATGTTGCCGGCGCCGTTGAGCTGGACGATGGTGCTGTCGTGCGTGATCTTCCGGGTCAGGTGCCTGCTCACCGCACTGAGCGTTGACCCCCACGCCACCCCGATGATCGCGTTCGAATCGACCAGCGGCCCGATGGTCCGCGCTGCGTGCATGGCGACCCGGTCCAGTGTCTCGGCCTCATTGAGGGTGTCGACCACCGGGACAACGTGCACGTCCACCTTGTACTGGGCACGGATCATGCTCGCCAGTTCCGGTCCGGTATCCAGCGGGCTGCGGATCTGGATCTGGACCAGCCCGGAGTCACGGGCGGCTGCGAGCAGCCTGGACACCGTGGACCGCGAAGTGCGTAACTCCCGGGCGATGGCGTCCATTTTGAGGTCCTGGAGGTAATACAGCTGGGCCGCCCTGAGGGCGTCTGACTGGCGGGCCGGGGACATGCCACCTCCGATCTGCACGTATGTGCATAGAGCTTGACTCCATTTTCCATTACTCCAAAGAATAGTCTTGAACGGCGACGCGCCTGTGGCGCGGCGCGCAGAACCAAGCCCCAGGGAGCAGTTTTGGGAATGAAGGATTCGTCCGGCCATCCGGCATCGAACACGGCGCGCACCTCCGTTGAGCAGCTGCGGAACCGTCCGCACGCGCAAGTGCTGATCATCGGCGGTGGCATCAACGGAGTCGGAACCTTCCGCGACTTGGCCCTCCAGGGCGTCGACGTGGCCCTGGTCGAACGCGGCGACTTCTGCCAGGGCGCCAGCGGCGCATCCTCGCACATGATCCACGGCGGCATCCGGTACCTCGAAAACGGAGAATTCCGCCTGGTCCGGGAGTCCGTCGTCGAACGCAACAGGCTGCTGCGCATCGCCCCGCATTACGTCAAGCCGCTGCAGACCACCATTCCCATCTTCAGCACCTTCTCCGGCGTCCTCGCGGCGCCGTTGCGCTTCCTGACCCACAAGCAGCGGGGCGCGCCGAAGGAACGCGGCGCCTTCCTGATCAAGCTTGGCCTGAGCATCTACGACTCGTTCTCCCGGGACGGCGGAACGGTACCGCGCCACCAGTTCCGCGGCCGCAAACGTGCGCTGGCCGAACTGCCCCGGCTGCACCCTGGAATCAAGTACACCGCCACCTACTTTGACGCCTCCGTCCACAACCCCGAGCGGCTCACGCTGGACGTGCTCCAGGACGGCGAGAAAGCCGGGGAGGCGGCAGGCAACGGCGCCCGCGCCAGCAACTACCTTTCCCTCGTGTCCGCGGCGGACCCGAAGCCCGGGAACGGTACCTCCGGCCCCGCCCGGAACGGCGGCACCGTCACGCTCCGGGACGAAATCACCGGCGAGGTCTTCGATTTCAGCGCCGACGTCGTGGTGAACACGACCGGGGCGTGGGTGGACCTGACGAACCAGGCCATGGGCGCCGACACGGCCTTCATGGGCGGCACGAAGGGCTCGCACATCGTGCTGGACCACCCGGAACTGCTGCAGGCCTGCGCCGGGCGGGAAATCTTCTTCGAGCACACCGACGGCCGGATCGTGCTGATCTATCCAATGGGCGACCGCGTCCTGGTCGGCACCACCGACGTCGACGCCGACATGGCCGAGGACGCGGTCTGCACCGAGGACGAAATCGATTACTTTTTCGACCTCATCGGCCACGTGTTCCCGGACATCGCGGTCGCCCGCGAGCAGATCGTCTACACCTTCTCCGGGGTCCGTCCGCTGCCCCGGCACGACGCCACCCAGCCCGGATTCGTCAGCCGCGACTACCGGATTGAACGTCACGGTCCCGCGCGCACCGGCGGGGAAGCGAAGACCGCCGGCGCCGTGGTCCTCAGCCTGGTGGGCGGGAAATGGACCACCTTCCGCGCCCTGGCCGAACACCTCAGCAATGATGTCCTGGCCGAGCTCGGGATGCACCGGAAAGTTTCGACGGCTCAGCTCGCCATCGGCGGCGGCGCCGGCTTCCCGGACAGCGACGAGGGCGTCCAGCGGTGGATCAAGGCCCACATGGGCGCCGGCCGCGATGCGGACCGGACCGCCGGCCTGCTGACCCGCTACGGCACCCGTGCCGCGGATGTCATCGCCTTCCTCGACGCCGGAACTGACCGGCCATTGCACTCCACCCGTGAACTCAGCGTGCGGGAACTGGAATTCATGGCCCGGCACGAACAGCTCGGGCACCTGATCGACGTCCTGGTACGGCGGACCTCGCTCGCCTTCCGCGGCCTGGTCACCGGTGAGCTGCTGAACGAGGTGGCAGAGATCCTGGCCGCTCCGCTGGGCTGGGACGCGGCCGCGCGGACCGCCGAGATCAACCACGCCCAGGAGGTGCTTCGAAAGTTCCACGGCGTCCAGGTCCACAGCCTGGTCGCCTGAGCGAATGTATGCCCGGATGGGTTAGCCCGGGTGCACGGACTGCGGGGCCAGCGGGCCCGGCAGTGGCCGGCCGGCAACGCGAAAACCGTTGCCGGCCCTGGCCCTTCAAACTCGCGAAGGGCTGACAACAGAAAATAGAGGAGTCAAAGATGTCTCTCGGAATTGTTTTCCTGTCCGAAGTATTCGGCACCGCGATGCTGACCCTGCTGGGTTGCGGCGTTGTGGCCAACGTGGCGCTTAGAGGCACCAAGGGCAACAACGGCGGGTTCCTGATGGTCACCTGGGGATGGGGCATTGCCGTCTTCTGCGGCGTTTACGTCGCCGCCAAATCGGGCGCGCACCTGAACCCGGCGGTGACCATGGGCCTGCTGCTTAACGGCAAGAAGGAGTACGCCCCCGGCGTCGCCGTCGACTTCGGCTCCACCCTGACCTATTTCGGCGGCGAAATGCTCGGCGCCTTCCTGGGTGCCGTCGTGATGTGGCTGGCGCACAAGCAGCACTTCGACGCCGAACCCGAGCCCGCCAGCAAGCTGGGCGTATTCTCGACCGGCCCCGCCATCCGCTCCACCTCGTGGAACCTGATCACGGAAATCATTGGCACCTTCGTCTTGGTCTTCGTCATCCTCACGTTCGGCGGAACCCCCTCCGGCCTCGGCCCGCTGTCCGTGGCCCTGCTCGTGGTCGGCATCGGCGTGTCGCTCGGTGGTCCCACCGGTTACGCCATCAACCCCGCCCGTGACCTGGGGCCACGGATCGCGCACGCCCTGCTGCCCATCAAGGGCAAGGGTTCCTCGGACTGGAGCTACTCCTGGATCCCGGTCGTGGGTCCGCTGGTCGGTGGCTCCCTCGCGGGCATCGTCGCAGCGGTGGTCCCGATCATCGCCACCGCCGCCGCGGCGTAACCCGGCGGCCCCGACACCCAGCACTTCCGTATCGCCCTTACGATTCCGCATCAAACACCACTGCCAGGCCAACCAGACAAGGACGTCACCATGAACCAGTATGTAATCGCGATTGACCAGGGAACCACGAGCACCCGTGCAATCGTTTTTGACCACGACGGAAACATCGTCTCCAGCGGGCAGAAGGAGCACGAGCAGATTTTCCCGAAGGCCGGATGGGTGGAACACGACCCGGCCGAGATCTGGGACAACACCCGCGAGGTGATCGGCAGCGCGCTGTCCAAGGCGAACCTCACCCGGCACGACATCGCCGCGGTCGGCATCACCAACCAGCGTGAGACCGCGGTGGTCTGGGACAAGACCACCGGCAAGGCCGTCTACAACGCCATCGTGTGGCAGGACACCCGCACCCAGTCCATCGTGGACGAACTGGCCGCCGACGGCGGCGTCGAGCGGTTCAAGCAGAAGGTCGGCCTGCCGCTGGCGACCTACTTCTCCGGAACCAAGATCAAATGGATCCTGGACAACGTCGAGGGTGCCCGCGCCAAGGCCGAGGCGGGCGACCTCCTCTTCGGCAACACGGACAGCTGGGTGACCTGGAACCTGACCGGCGGCACCGACGGCGGCGTGCACATCACGGACGTCACCAACGCCTCCCGGACCATGTTCATGGACCTCGAAACGCTCAGCTGGGATGACGAGATCCTGGCCGCGTTCGGGGTGCCGAAGTCCATGCTGCCCGCCATCAAGTCATCCTCCGAGGTCTACGGCACCGTGCACACCTCCCAGCTGCTGCGCGAGGTTCCGGTCGCCGGGATCCTTGGCGACCAGCAGGCGGCCACGTTCGGCCAGGCCGCCTTCGCGAAGGGCGGAGCCAAGAACACCTACGGCACCGGCAACTTCATGATCGTCAACACCGGCGAAGAGATCGTGCACTCCAAGAACGGCCTGCTGACCACCGTCTGCTACAAGATCGGCGACGCGAAGCCGGTCTACGCGCTGGAAGGCTCCATCGCCGTCACCGGATCCCTGATCCAGTGGCTCCGGGACAACCTCGGCATGATCTCGTCCGCGCCCGAGGTCGAGACGCTGGCGAAGACGGTCGAGGACAACGGCGGGGTCTACATCGTCCCGGCCTTCTCCGGCCTGTTCGCACCCTACTGGCAGAGCGACGCCCGCGGCGTCATCGTGGGACTGACCCGCTTCGTCAACAAGGGACACATTGCCCGGGCCGCCCTGGAGGCCACGGCCTTCCAGACCCGCGAGGTGCTCGACGCCGCCAACGCCGACTCCGGAGTGGACATGGAGGACCTGCGGGTCGACGGCGGCATGGTCGCCAACGACGCGCTGATGCAGTTCCAGGCCGACATCCTCGGCATCCCGGTCATCCGCCCGAAGATCGTCGAGACCACCGCCCTGGGTGCCGCCTACGCCGCGGGCCTGGCCGTCGGTTTCTGGAAGGACACCGAGGAAGTCGGCAACTACTGGGCGGAGGACAAGCGGTGGGAGCCCACCATGGACGCCGGTGAGCGGGACCGCCAGCTGCGGCTCTGGAAGAAGGCCGTCACCAAGTCCATGGGCTGGGTCGACGAGGACGTGAAGTAGGGTTCAGCCTCTGTCGAGGGAGGCCGCACCCGCCCCGCCCGCTTCGCGGTGCCCACCACACCCTGGCGGGGTGCGGCCTCCCTCTTCCATGCGTCCGCACTTCAGCCGCTCGGGGGCGACTTACAGAAAGGGAGTTGGCCGGTGCGCTAAAGTAGTCGTATGCGTGCGATCCTCCTGCTTAGCTAGCCGCCCGGCATCCCGACGAAACCCGGATTGTCGAGCGGCAGCCCCTCCGTGTGAGGGGCTTTTGTGTGTCCGGGACGAAGTGCGGGACCGGAGCAGGGGACCAACGGATCAGGCGCGACCCGTCCTGATCGGACCAGATCGAAAGAACAGAAGAGGCCAGCAGTGAGCGTTCAGCCGGAGACAGAGACCGGAACAGCAGCAGCCGCCGCGGGCGAAGGCCCCGAGGAGGGCAGCTACAGCTTCGCCGCGATGGAGGCCAAATGGCCGCAGGTGTGGGAAGACCTCAAGGTCTTCACGCCCGTCGATGACGGGTCCAAGGAGCGCCGCTACGTGCTGGACATGTTCCCTTACCCCTCCGGCGACCTGCACATGGGCCACGCCGAAGCGTTCGCCATGGGCGACGTCGTCGCGCGCTACCTGCGCCAAAAGGGCTTTGACGTGCTCCACCCGATCGGCTGGGACTCATTCGGCCTGCCCGCAGAAAACGCCGCCATCAAGCGCAACGCGCACCCGAGCGAGTGGACCTACGCCAACATCGACACGCAGGCCGCCTCGTTCAAGCGGTACGCCATCTCGGTCGACTGGTCCCGCCGGCTGCACACCTCCGACCCCGAGTACTACCGCTGGACCCAGTGGCTGTTCAAGCGCTTCTACGAGCGCGGCCTGGCCTACCGCAAGAATTCGCCGGTGAACTGGTGCCCCAAGGACCAGACCGTCCTGGCCAACGAACAGGTCGTCAACGGGGCCTGCGAGCGGTGCGGAACCGCGGTCACCAAGAAGTCCCTGAACCAGTGGTACTTCAAGATCACCGACTACGCCGACCGGCTGCTCGATGACATGGCTGAACTGCGCGGCCACTGGCCCGAGCGGGTCCTCGCCATGCAGAAAAACTGGATCGGCCGGTCCGAGGGCGCCCACGTCACGTTTGTGATCGAGGCCGACGGCGGAAAGCCGGCCCAGGACGTCACCGTCTTCACCACCCGCCCGGACACCCTGTACGGCGCGACGTTCTTCGTCGTCGCCGCCGATGCCCCGATCGCCGTCGAACTCGTCACCGACGAACAGGCCCCTGCCCTGGAGGCCTACCGCGAACAGGTGAAGGCGCTCTCGGAGATCGAGCGGCAGTCCACCGAGCGGGAGAAGACCGGCGTCTTCACCGGCCGCTACGCGGTCAATCCGCTCAACGGCGAAAAGCTGCCGGTCTGGGCTGCCGACTATGTCCTGGCCGACTACGGCACCGGGGCCATCATGGCTGTGCCCGCCCACGACCAGCGTGACCTCGACTTCGCCCGGACCTTTGACCTCCCGGTGCGGGCCGTCCTTGACACCGGCGAGGAAGACCCCGCTACGAGCGGCAAGGCGACCGCCGGCGAAGGCACCCTGATCAATTCGGGCACGCTCGACGGACTGCCCAAGGCCGAGGCGATCCCGGCCGCCATCGCGATCCTGGAGCAACAGGGCTCCGGCGAGAAGTTCGTCAACTTCCGGCTGCGGGACTGGCTGCTGAGCCGTCAGCGCTTCTGGGGCACCCCGATCCCGATCATCCACTGCCCGGCCTGCGGTGAAGTCCCGGTCCCGGACGACCAGCTGCCCGTCACGCTGCCGGCAGACCTGCGCGGCGAGGACCTCTCCCCGAAGGGCACCTCCCCGCTGGCCGCCGCCGAGGCCTGGGTCAATGTCGAATGCCCCGCGTGCCACGGCCCGGCCAAGCGCGACACCGACACCATGGACACGTTCGTGGACTCGTCCTGGTACTTCCTGCGGTTTGTCTCCCCGGAGTACACCGAGGGTCCGTTCGATCCCGCGAAGATTAACGACTGGATGCCCGTCGGACAGTACGTCGGCGGGGTCGAGCACGCCATCCTGCATCTTCTGTACGCCCGTTTCTTTACCAAAGTCATCCATGACCTCGGCCTGATCGACGCCGACGAACCGTTCCGCGCGCTGCTAAACCAGGGCCAGGTGCTCAACGGCGGCAAGGCCATGAGCAAGTCCCTGGGCAACGGCGTCGACCTCGGCGAGCAGCTGGACCGGTTCGGCGTCGACGCCGTACGGCTGACCATGATCTTCGCGTCCCCGCCCGAGGACGACGTCGACTGGGCGGACGTCTCGCCGTCGGGATCCGCGAAGTTCCTGGCCCGGGCCTGGCGGCTGGGACAGGACGTCAGCAGCGCGCCCGGCGTCGACTTCTCCACCGGTGACCGTGCCCTGCGCGCCGTCACGCACCGCACGATCGCCGACGCCGAGGCGCTGCTGGACCACAACAAGTTCAATGTGGTGGTCGCGAAGCTGATGGAACTCGTGAACGCGACCCGCAAGACCATCGACTCAGCTGCCGGCTCAGCTGCCGGCGGGGCGGACCCGGCCGTCCGCGAGGCCGTGGAAGCCGTCGCGGTCATCCTGAGCCTGTTCGCCCCGTACACCGCCGAGGACCTGTGGAACGTGCTGGGACACCCGGCGTCGGTGGCCAACGCCGGCTGGCCCACCCACGACGAGGCGCTCCTGGTGCAGGACACCGTGACCGCCGTCGTGCAGGTCCAGGGCAAGGTACGGGACCGGCTCGAGGTCTCGCCGGGCATCGCCGACGACGAGCTCCGCGAGCTGGCGCTGGCCTCCGAAAATGTGCAGCGAGCGCTCGACGGCCGGGACATCCGGACCGTGATCGTGCGCGCCCCTAAACTGGTCAACATCGTGCCGGCCTAGCCAGCGGGACCCGTTTACCGGCCGCCGGCACCCGCCGGCGGCCGGAACTCTTTCAGGAGGTGCTTGGTGCCAGACCGTGAGCCCCCGGGCTGGGTGTGGCTGCGTGAGCGGCTCGTCCGGCTGCGCCAGGCCGGCGGCAGTCCCGGAGCGGCCGCCGAACCCCTCCCGGCAGCCAGCAGCGTGCGGACGGCAGTGGTCACCGACTCCGCGGCAGCCCTGCCCGCGGACTGGGTCCGCGACTTTACCGCCGACGGCCGATTGACGGTGGTTCCGATGCCGGTCATGGTCGGCACCGACATCTACGGCGAGGGCGAGGACGACATCGCCGAGACCATCGCCGTTGCGCTGGCCGGCGGCCGGCCGGTACAGACGTCACGGCCCTCGCCGGGCCAGTTCGAAAACGCCTACCGGGCCGCAGCCGCCCGCGGCTTCGATGCCGTGGTCTCGATCCACATTTCCGGTGAGCTCTCCGGCACCCCGGACTCCGCCCGGCTCGCCGCTTCGCGGGTCCCGATCCCGGTGGAGGTCCTTGATTCCCGCACCGTTGGCATGGCGCAGGGGATGGGTGTCCAGAGCGCCGTCGTCGCGGCCGCCGACGGCAGGGACGCGCAGCAGGTCACCGCCTTCGCCCGGGAGCGGCTGGACCGCACCAGGGTCTATTTTTATGTGCCCAGCCTGGAGCAGCTGCGCCGCGGCGGCCGGATCGGCGCCGCAGCCTCGCTGTGGGGCACGATGTTCTCGATCAAGCCGCTCCTGGCGGTCGAGAACGGCAAGGTCGTGCCGCTGGAAAAGGTGCGCTCCGCCGCCCGGGCCATCGCCCGGCTGGAGGAGATCGCCGCCACCGATGCGTTGTCCCGCCCCGCCGGGGATGCAAGGCTTGCGGTTCACCACTTCGGCAACCCGGCCGAGGCCGAGCAGCTCGCGGCCCGGCTGCAGCAGCGGCTGCCCGACGGCCCGCCGGTGCAGATCAGCTCGCTCCCCGCGGTCCTGGCCGCCCACGCGGGCCTGGGCGTGCTCGCCGTGATCGTGGGGGAGAGCAGCACCCCGCCGGCCGGGAACGGCACCGGGGGGACCCCAAAGCGCCTGTCCACATAGCCCCGCCCGGGCCTGGTGGCCGGTCCGTCAGCGCTTTTAGGCTGGGTGCATGTCGCGCCGCAACCCCGGAACCGGAGCCCGCGGCGGAGCCGACGGCAGCGCCCGGCACCGGTGGGCGGCCAGCCTCGGCTCCGCCGGCCAGGCGGGTTTGCTCGACGCCGGCAGTCCGCACGCCGGCCCCGGGCCGGACGCCGCGTTGGCCGGCCCTGCGGGCGGTGCTGCGATGGACGACGTCGGGCCGGATGCCGTGCGCAGGCCGGCTGCGGCGCGTTGGCGTACCGGACGACGCGCGGCAGCATTGCTGGCGCTAGCCTGCGTGCTGTTGGGTGGCTGGTTCTGGTGGCAGGCTGCCGACGGCGCGCCCCGGGTCCAGCCACTCGGTGGGCCGACGGGATCCGAACCGGCGCGCGGGACCGCCGGGGCGGAGACCCTGGCCCCGGCGGAGAGGTCCGGGGCAGCGGCCGCCGGGACGGTCTTCGTGCACGTCGCCGGGGCGGTAGCCAGTCCCGGGGTGCTGGAGCTGCCCCTCGGCAGCCGGCTCCATGAGGCGATCAAGGCCGCCGGCGGAAGCACTCCCGGCGCGGACCTTGACCGGCTCAACCTCGCGGCACTGCTCGAGGACGGCCAGAAGATCCTCGTCCCCGAGCGCGGAAGCCCCGAGGACGCCACGGCGGCTCCCCCGAACGGGTCCAGCGGAGCCGGGACGGCCGGGGCCGGGCCGCAGGCTGAGAAGATCAACCTGAACACCGCCGGCGTCGAACAGCTGGCCACCTTGCCGCGGGTCGGCCCGGTGCTGGCCCAGCGCATCGTGGACTGGCGCAAGCAACACGGCAGGTTCAGCAGCGTCGAGGAACTGGACGCCGTCGACGGGGTAGGCCCGAAACTGCTCGCGGCACTTTTACCGCTGGTGCGGGTCTGAGATGCCGGCGGACTCGCGGCCGCCCCGCTGGCAGGTGCTGCGGAACGCGGCCGCCCAGACCCTGGCCGAAGCCTCGCGGGAACCGGCGCGCAGCCCAACGAAGCCCGGGTTCGTCGCGGACCTCACCGCCGCCGTGAAGGCAGGATTGGAACACCGGCTGGTGGCGGCCCGAGGCGCTCTCCTCCCGGCGACGGGCCCGGCCTCGCCGTCCCCTGCCGGAGCCGGGGAACAGGGGCGCCGCAGGACCGACCTCCGGCTGGTGCCCGCGGCCGTGCTGGTCTGGGGCACCGCGCTGGCCGGAGGGTGGCTGGGGCCGGCGGCGCTTGCTGGTCTCGGTGCGGTGATGGCCGCCGTAGCCCTGCTGCTGCTGCTCTCCGGCCGTCGGAGGAGGCGGCCAGCAGCCAGTCTCCGGGGCACGCTCGCCACGGCGCTGCTCCTTGGCTGCGTTGCCGGCGCCCATGCCGCGGTGGCCGCCGTGCCCCGGCATGCCGGTGCCCTTGCCGACGCCGTGGCCGCAGGCGCCTCAGTCGTCGCCGAGGTTGAGGTCAGCGGCGTGCCGCGGCAGCTGCCCGCTCCGGGCCGCGGCGGAGCTGCCGACCGGTGGGCTGTGCCGGCCAGCCTACTGGTCCTCCTCGTGGACGGCCGCCGGGTCGAAACCCGGGCGCCGGTGGTTGTCCTCGGCGGCGCCGACTGGGCAGCCGCCGGGCCCGGCGAGCGGATCCGGACCACCGGAAAACTCAAACCGGCAGGCGACGCGGGCGCGGCGGGCATTCTTGCCGCCTCCTCGGCTCCGGCGCGCGCCCCCGGCGGCCAGCCGGCCATGGCCCCGGCGCTCTGGCGAAGCGGGTTCAGCGCTGCCGCGGCGGCGCTTCCCGGGGATGCGCGCGGGCTGCTGCCGGGAATGGTGACCGGCGACACCGGAACGCTGGACCCGCAACTGGCCGTGGCCATGAAGACGGTGGGGATGACGCACCTCACGGCGGTCAGCGGAGCCAACTGCAGCCTGATAATGGGCGCGCTCCTCTTCGCCGCCCGCAGCGTGCGGCTTCCCCGCGCGGCGGCCGCCGGACTCGCGCTCGGCGGGCTGGTCCTGTTCGTGCTGATGGTCGGACCGGATGCCAGCGTGCTGCGCGCCGCGGTCATGGGCACGATCGGCCTTGCCGCGCTGGTGTTCGGCCGGCCGGGCCGCGGCCTGAGCATGCTCTGCCTGGCGGTTACCGGGCTGTTGCTGGCGGATCCGGCCCTGGCCGGCGACTTCGGCTTCCTGCTGTCGGTGCTGGCCACGCTCGGCATCGTCGCGGCCGGCAGAACCATGATGGGCTGGTTGGCCGCCGTGGTGCCCCGGGCGCTGGCCGCCGGCGTCGCGGTTCCGCTGTCCGCCCAGTTGTTCTGCGGGCCGGTGATCGTGCTGCTCCAGCCCCAGTTCTGCAGCTATGCACTGGCCGCCAACCTGGCCGCGGCGCCGCTCGTCGCACCGGTGACACTGGCCGGCACAGCCGCGGTGCCGCTCGTGCCGCTGGCCCCCGCCCTCGCCGCGGTGCCGATCGCCGCCGCGGGCTGGTTCGCTTCCGCTGTAGCCGGCGTCGCCCGCTTTTTCGCGGGCCTGCCCGGAGCGGCGCTGCCCTGGCCGGAAGGTACCTTCGGCGCCGTCACCATGGCGGTGCTGTCGGCGCTCACCCTGCTGGCTGCCTGGTCGCTGACCCACCCGGCCGGCGTCGGCCGCCTGCTGCTGGGCTGGCACGACTGGATCGCTGCCCGGCTGGCGGCGGCCTTCGACCCAAAGACCGGCCCACCCGCCGGCCGGCCGCAGGGCCGCCGGCGGGGCCGTGGCTTGGTGGACCGATGCCGCCGTGGCAGGCTTAGACCCGTACACCAACACCCCGGAGGAATCACCAGTGGCTGCTGCCCAGACCCAACGCACCAAGGCCGCGTCCGCGAACACCGCCACCTGGCGTGATGTAACCCCGGCCGCGGTGGTGCTGGTGGGCGGCCCCGAAGATTATCTGGGTTCGCGTGCGATGGACCGGATCAGACAACAGGTCCGTGCCGCCGCGCCCGACGTCGAGGTGACCCGGCTGAATGCCGGCAGCTACGAACCCGGGACATTGGCGATGAACGTCAGCCCGTCCCTGTTCGGCGAACACAAGTTGATCGAGGTCGAGGGCCTCGAGGCGATGAACGACGCCTTCCTGGCCGACGCGCTGAAATACCTGGACCGGCCCGAGCCGGATGCCGTCCTGGTCCTGCGCCACGGCGGGGGAGTGCGTGGCAAAAAACTACTGGACGCCATCAAAGCGGGCGGCTGGCCGGTGGTCGACTGCCAGCCGCTGAAAAAGGACGCGGAAAAGGCGGCGTTCGTCAGCACCGAATTCAAGGCAGCCTCGCGCCGGATCGAGCCCGACGCCGTGCAGGCGCTGGTCAACGCCGTCGGCGCCCAGCTGGCCGAGCTCGCGGCCGCCTGCAACCAGCTGATCGCCGATGCCAGCGCCGCGGTGGACGCCGACATGGTGGACCGCTACTACGGCGGCCGGGTGGAGGCCAGCGGCTTCAAGGTTGCGGATGCGGCCATGGCCGGCAATGCCCCGTTAGCGCTGTCCACCCTCCGGCACGCCCTGGATACCGGTGCCGACCCGGTGCCGATCGTCGCGGCGCTGGCCGCCAAGCTGCGCACCCTGGCCAAGGTGGCGGGCGCGCAGGGCTCGTCCGGCCAGATCGCGAAGCAGCTGGGGATGCAGGCCTGGCTGGTGGAAAATGCCCAGCGGGACGTGCGGCGCTGGACGCCCGAAGGCCTGGCCCGCTCCATCCAGGTCACCGCCGAGGCCGACGCCCAGGTCAAGGGCCTCTCCCGGGACCCGGTCTACGCCGTTGAACACGCCGTGACGGTCATCGCGGGTTCGGTCCGGCGCTGACCGGACCGAAAGCCGCGTTAACTGGCTGTGACCGGCACCTTGGCGGTGCCGGCCACAATCATCAGTTCAGTTGAACTGGAAAACCTTAGAGTGCGTTGACCTTCTTGGAGATCGCGGACTTGCGGTTTGCAGCGTTGTTCTTGTGCAGAACACCCTTGCTGACAGCCTTGTCGAGCTTGCGGCTGGCAGTAACCAGTGCAGCAGACGCGGCATCCTTGTCGGTGGACTCAACGGCGGTGTTGACGGCGCGGATGGCAGTCTTCAGTTCGGACCGGACTGCGTTGTTGCGCAGGCGGGCCTTCTCGTTGGTCAGGATGCGCTTCTTCTGGGACTTGATATTAGCCACGTGTGAACTCTCTTTTTCAATGCGGAAAATGGTCTAGAGGGCTTTCAGATTGGCCATTGACTGAGCGGCGTGGGGATACCTATGGCGACCAACCATCTGTGGCCGTCGACCTGCACGGACACACAGCTGTAAATCATAGCAGAGACGGGCTGCCGGTGGCGATCCGCTGCCGTTAGGACCAGCCACGCCGCGTCCGCAGGGCCTCGGCGATGCTGCGGAACCGGCCGGCGTCCAGGATGGCCCCCTCGCGGCGCACGTCCCGCGGGCTGATCTGCAGCACACGGTCCAGGCGCGCCTCACTGGGCCGCCACTGCCGGTCCCACGGGCCGGTGCCAATGTCGATGTAATCCTCGGCGCGGCGTTCGTCGGCGTCGTGATCCTTGCTGGTGAGCATCAGGCCAAGGAGGTAGCTGCCACGGGTTCCGACCAGGAGCACCGGCCGGTCCTTCCCCCGGCTGTGGTCTTCCTCGAAAGGCACCCAGGTCCACACGATTTCGCCGGGTTCGGGCAGGCCATTGGCCGCGGGGCTGTACTGCACCCTGGCGGTGCCGTGGAAGTCGCCGGGATAGGTCCCGCTCAGGCCCCCAGCCGGCGGCCGTGCTCCCGGTTTGGCGGTGGGGGAACCGCCCAGCCGGTCGAGAAAGCGAAGGGTGCCGCGGAGGGCATTTCCGAGCGAACGCAGGTTCAGGGCCATAGGGGAAACCCTACCGGGATGGGGACGCATCCGGTCCGGGATGCTGGGCAAGCTGCCGGGACGTGGGAGACTATAGGAACGAGAAGTGCGGTGTATGGCTCCGAGGAGCCGCAGCGGCTGTGCGTGTCCGCGGAACAGGGTTCCAGCACAAGCCGGCAGCACCACCGCCAGAACCCATCAGCATTGCCAACAGTAAGGACCCTGCGTGTCTCCCATGGCCCGCACCGCCCCGGTGCCTGCCGCAACAGATCCGGCCCTCATCCGGAACTTCTGCATCATTGCGCATATTGACCACGGCAAGTCCACCCTGGCCGACCGGATGCTCCAGTACACCGGCGTCGTTCAGTCCCGGGACATGAAGGCCCAGTACCTGGACCGGATGGACATCGAGCGCGAACGCGGCATCACGATCAAGTCCCAGGCCGTCCGGATGCCGTGGGAGCTCGATGGCACCAGCTTCGCGCTGAACATGATTGATACCCCCGGCCACGTCGACTTCACCTATGAGGTCTCCCGTTCGCTGGCGGCCTGCGAGGGCGCGGTGCTGCTGGTGGACGCCGCGCAGGGCATCGAGGCCCAGACCCTTGCCAACCTTTACCTGGCCATGGAAAACAACCTCACGATCATCCCCGTCCTGAACAAGATCGATCTGCCGGCAGCGCAGCCGGAGAAGTACGCGGAGGAACTGGCGAACCTGATCGGCGGCGACCCGGAGGAGGTGCTGCGCGTCTCGGGCAAGACCGGCGTCGGCGTTGAAGCCCTGCTGGACAAGATCGTCCGGGACCTGCCCGCTCCGGTCGGCGACCCGGCAGCCCCCGCGCGGGCCATGATCTTCGACTCCGTCTACGACACGTACCGCGGCGTGGTGACCTACGTCCGCGTGGTCGACGGCATGCTGCACCCCCGCGAACGCATCCAGATGATGTCCACCCGGGCCACCCACGAACTGCTGGAGATCGGGGTCAGCTCGCCGGAGCCCACCCCCTCCAAGGGCCTGGGCGTCGGCGAGGTCGGCTACCTGATCACCGGCGTGAAGGACGTCCGCCAGTCCAAGGTCGGCGACACGGTCACCAACCTGGCCAAGCCGGCCAGCAGCTCGCTTCCCGGCTACGCGGACGCCAAGCCGATGGTCTTCTCCGGCCTGTACCCGCTGGACGGCACCGACTACCCGGTGCTCCGCGACGCGCTGGAAAAACTGATGCTCAATGACGCCGCCCTGGTCTACGAACCGGAAACCTCCGCGGCCCTCGGCTTCGGTTTCCGCGTCGGCTTCCTGGGCCTGCTGCACCTGGAAATCACCCGGGAACGGCTCGAACGCGAGTACAAGCTGGACCTGATCTCCACCGCCCCGAACGTGGAGTACGAGGTGACCCTGGAGGACAAGAAGGTCGTCCACGTCACCAACCCGAGCGAATACCCCACCGGGAAGGTCTCCGAGGTCCGCGAGCCGATGGTCGCCGCCACCATCCTGGCCCCCAACGAATTCGTCGGCGCCATCATGGAGCTGTGCCAGAGCCGCCGCGGGGTGATGGGCGGCATGGACTACCTCTCCGAGGACCGGGTGGAAATCCGTTACCGCCTGCCGCTGGCCGAGATCGTCTTCGACTTCTTCGACATCCTCAAGTCCAAGACCCGCGGCTACGGCTCGCTGGACTGGAAGGCCGACGGCGACCAGGTAGCGGACCTGGTCAAGGTGGACATCATGCTCCAGGGCGAACAGGTGGACGCTTTCAGCGCCATCACCCACCGTGACAAGGCCTACGCCTACGGCGTGATGATGACCGGCAAGCTGCGCGAACTCATCCCGCGCCAGCAGTTCGAGGTGCCCATCCAGGCAGCCATCGGCTCCCGGATCATCGCCCGTGAAAGCATCCGCGCGATCCGCAAGGACGTCCTGGCCAAGTGCTACGGCGGCGACATCACCCGAAAGCGCAAGCTGCTGGAAAAGCAAAAGGAAGGCAAGAAGCGGATGAAGATGGTGGGCCGCGTGGAGGTGCCGCAGGAGGCGTTCATCGCCGCGCTCACCACCGAGGAGTCCAAGGACAAAGCCAAGGACAAGGCCAAGAAGTAGCCATGCCCAGCGTGCTTCCGCTCGGGGACCCCGCGCCGTCGGACGGGCTGTTGCCCGGCCAGGCGCTGGAGGGCGCCGCGGACCGGGCCTTCGGGCTCTACGTCCACATCCCGTTCTGCGCCGTGCGCTGCGGTTACTGCGACTTCAACACCTACACCGCCACGGAGCTCGGCGGCGGGGCCTCCCAGGACGCCTACGCCGGCACCGCCGTCACCGAAGTGGGCTTCGCCGGGCGTGTGCTGAAAGCCTCCGGTCTGCCGGACCGCCGGCTCAGCACCGTGTTCTTCGGCGGCGGCACCCCCACGCTGCTGCCGGCGGCGGACCTGGCCCGCATCCTTGGTGCAGCGGCGGAGACCTGGGGCCTGGCACCCGGCGCCGAGGTCACCACCGAAGCGAACCCGGACTCCGTCACGCCCGAGTCCCTCCAGCTGCTGGCCGACGCCGGCTTCACCCGGGTCTCCTTCGGCATGCAGTCCGCCGTGCCCCACGTCCTCCAGGTGCTGGACCGCACGCACACGCCCAGCCGGGTGCCGCAGGCGGTCCAGTGGGCCCGCGACGCGGGCCTGGCCGTCAGCCTGGACCTGATCTACGGGACACCGGGGGAGTCGATGGCGGACTGGCGCTATTCGCTGGAAACCGCCCTGTCCTACGGCCCCGACCACATCAGCGCCTACGCCTTGATCGTGGAGGAAGGCACCAAACTCGCGACCCAGATCCGGCGCGGCCAGGTCCCGGGCATCGACGACGACGACCACGCCGCCAAGTATGAACTGGCCGACGACCTGATTTCCGCGGCCGGCCTCCAGTGGTACGAGGTCAGCAACTGGGCCCGCACCCCGGAGCAGGCCTGCCGGCACAACCTTGCCTACTGGCGCGGAGACGACTGGTGGGGCATCGGGCCGGGCGCGCATTCGCACGTGGGCGGCGTGCGCTGGTGGAACGTCAAGCATCCGAGCGCCTACGCCGGGCGGCTGGCCTCCGGGGCCTCGCCCGCGGCCGGCCGGGAGACCCTCGACGGCGAAACCCGCAACGTGGAGCGTGTCATGCTCGAGGCCCGGCTGGTCACGGGCCTGTCTATCGCCGGCCTTGGTGGCTTTGGCGGCCTGGGAGAGGCCGGGCGGCATGCCGTGGCCGGGCTCATCGCCGACGGCCTAGTGGACCCCGCGAAGGCTTTCCGGGGCCGGCTCGTCCTGACCCTCAAGGGACGGCTGCTGGCGGACGCCGTGGTCCGCCGGATCCTGCCGGACTAGTCCCTGCCGTTACCCGTTACTTGATCCAGCGCAGGTTGTAGGTGTACCGGTGCGGCTGGCCCCGGTTGACGTGGATGCCGGCGGACACGGAGAAGCAGGCGAGGGCGATCCAAATCAGGGTGGCCAGGACGGCGAACAGGTTGCCGACCACCGGAACAAAGACCAGCAGGTTCGCGAGGACCGCCGCGATGGTCGGGGGCAGCGTGAAGTTCAGGGCTTCCTTGGACTCCTGCGCCGTGAACGGTCCGCGGTCCTTGAAGATCAGGTAGACCAGCAGCGCGGGGATGCAGCCGAGGATCCCGCCGAAGTGCGCCAGCGTGGCCCACTGCCGGTCTTCCCGGGCGGTCAGCGGCAGGGCATTGGCCGGAACGCCATGGTACGGCGACTGGCCATAGCCGGCCTGATGGTCCGTGTGTTCGCGTGCGTCTTCTGCCACGTGTCGTCCTTTGGATTGCGGTGGTGCCTTGGTACCGGGAGGAACTGCGGCCGCGCCCGAAAGCAACGGCTGCCGTTCCAAGAATACTTGTACCGGCGGCGAAGTGAAGCACGCACCCCTTGCTAGGGCTCGGTGAGGAAGTCGATGACCTCTTCCACCCGGCCCAGCAGCGACGGTTCCAGATCGGCGTAGCTGTGCACCGCGCCGAGGAGCTTCTGCCAGCCCAGCCCGATGTCCTCCTTGGTGCTGTGCGGCCAGCCGAATGCGGTCAGGATGCCGGTCTTCCAGTCCACCCCGCGCGGAATCACCGGCCAGCGCTCGATCCCCAGCACCGCCGGCCGGATGGCCTGCCACACGTCCACGTAGGGGTGGCCGACGATGAGCACGTTGCCGGCGGCGCCGGGGGAAGCCATCACGGCGTCGGCGATCCGGGATTCCTTCGAGTCCGGAACGAGGTGGTCCACCAGGACCCCCAGCCGCCGGCCCGGGCCGGGGGAAAATGCCTGCACAGCCCCCGTCAGGTCATCGATGCCGTGCAGGGGTTCGACGACGATGCCTTCCACCCGCAGATCGTCGCCCCAGACTTTCTCCACCAGTTCGGCGTCGTGCTTGCCTTCCACCCAGATCCGGCTGGCCTTGGCCACCTGGGCCCGCTGGCCGGCCACCCGGACGGATCCGGAAGCGGTCCGGGCTGCCGTGGCGGTACCGGGGGCGGGTACCTTCGGAGCCGGCGGCATCAGCCTGATCGGCCGGCCCTCCAGCAGGAATCCGAAACCCAGCCGGAACGAACGGGACTTTCCCCGGCGGTCTTCCAGGGCCACCACATACATGCCGCCGGACTTCTCGACGCGGGTAACGGCCCCCACCCAGCCGGACTGCACGTCTTCGAGCACCATGCCGCGCTGCACCGGCACCTCGGGCAGCTGGGCCTTGGCCGGCGTGGAGAGCTCCTGCGGGCCCCAGTTCTGGTACGACATCGGCTACACACTGCTTTGCATTCGGAATTTTCAGGGGTCGAAACGGCCCGCGCCGGCCGCTTTGTGTCCGGAAACACCGCCCGCGGCGCAGAGCCCGCAACGGATCCAATGCTAACAACGGCGCGAGTCATATTAGACTGGTTAGCACTTAGGCATGTCGAGTGCTAACCGCGGGGACCGCCGGGCCATCCCGCCCCGCGGCACCCGGCGAACCGAACGAGGGTCGATTGGAGGCGGTGCGTGAGCGAGCCACGGAAACTCGAAGTGCTGCGTGCCATCGTGGAGGACTACGTTCATTCCCGTGAACCCGTCGGATCCAAGGCGCTGGTAGAACGGCACCATCTGGGCGTCTCCAGCGCCACGATCCGCAACGACATGGCTGCGCTGGAAGATGAGGGTCTGATCACGGCCCCGCACACCAGCGCCGGCCGGATCCCTACCGACAAGGGCTACCGGCTGTTCGTGGACCAGATCTCGGCCGTCAAGCCGCTGTCTGCCGCCGAACGGCGGGCGATCCAGGCGCTGCTGGAGGGATCGGATGACCTTGATGACGTGCTGGACCGGACGGTCCGGCTGCTCGCGCAACTGACGAACCAGGTCGCCGTCGTGCAGTATCCGCTGCTGAGCCGGGCCAGGGTGCGGCACATCGAATTTGTCCTGCTGGCGCCCCGTAAAGTGCTGACGGTGCTGATCGCCGACAGCGGCAAGGTGGAGCAGCGGGTGATCGACGTCGGCCAGGACATCGCCCACGAGCCCCTCGCGGAACTGCGCGCCGTGTTCCTGGCCAGGCTCTCCGGCAGCCCGCTCAGCCTGCTGCCCCAGGCATTGCCGGCGACGGCGGACGCGTGTCCGCCGACGCACCGCAGCGCCGCGCATGCCCTGGCCCGGGGCCTCGAGTCCCTGGCGGCGAGCAGCCGCGAGGAACGGATGGTCATGGCCGGCACCGCGAACCTGGCCCGCTCGAACGTGGATTTTCCGCTCAGCATCGGTCCGGTCCTCGAAGCCCTCGAAGAGCAGGTGGTGATGTTGCGGCTGCTCAGCGAGATGGTGCAGGACCCTCGCGGCGTTACCGTGAGCATCGGCCGGGAGAACCCGTACGACGGCCTCTCCGAAGCGTCGGTGGTTGCCACCGGCTACGGCCCGGACGCCACGGCCAAGGTGGGGGTGCTGGGTCCGACCCGGATGGACTATCCCACCACCATGGCCGCCGTCCGTGCGGTGGCCCGCTACCTGTCGCGAATTTTGGGCCCCTAAGAAGTCCGCCCGGCAGCAACTGTTTTACCCGTCACAGGTTTTGCCCTATACCGGCAGTTCAACCAGGAAGAGATACACACTTTGACCAGCCACTACGACGTTCTTGGAGTCTCCCGCGAAGCGACGGGCGAGGAAATCAAGAAGGCCTACCGCAAGCTAGCCCGGAGCCTGCACCCGGACGTGAATCCCGGCGAGGACGCCTCCGAACGCTTCAAGGCCGTCACCCACGCGTACGAGGTGCTCTCCGACCCGCAGAAACGCCGGGTCTATGACACCACGGGCAACGAAAACGGGACGGACAACGGCTTCGGCGGCGGCTACGCCGGACAGGGCTTCGCCTTCCAGGACATCTTCGAGACCTTCTTCGGCGGCGCCGCCGGCCAGGGCGGCCCGGCGTCCCGGGTCCGGCGCGGCCAGGATGCGCTGATCAGCGTCCGGATCGACCTGCGTGACGCGGTCTTCGGGGTCAACAAGAAGCTCGAAGTCGACACCGCCGTCACCTGCCCCACCTGCGAGGGTTCCTGCTGCCGCGAAGGCAGCCACCCGGAGCGCTGCGACATCTGCGGCGGCAGCGGCCAGGTCCAGCGCGCCGTGCGCTCCATCCTTGGCCAGGTCATGACGACCGCTCCCTGCGGCAGCTGTGAGGGTTTCGGCACCGTGATCAAGGACCCCTGCAATGAGTGCGCAGGCCAGGGCCGCATCCGGAGCCGCCGATCGCTGACGGTCAAGGTTCCCGCCGGCGTCGCTACCGGCACCCGGATCCAGCTCTCCGGCCAGGGCGAAGCCGGTCCGGCCGGTGGACCGTCAGGGGACCTGTACGTGGAGATCCGGGTTAACAACGACCCCACCTTCGTGCGTGAGGGGGATGACCTGCACGCCAGCCTCAACATCCCGATGACCGCCGCGGCCCTGGGCACGGAGGTGACCCTGGAGACCTTCGACGGGCAGCAGGAGATTGACGTCAAGGCAGGCACCCAGTCCGGCGAGGTCATCGCGCTGCGCGGCATGGGCGTCACGCATCTGCGCGGCTACGGCCGTGGAGACCTCAAAGTCCACCTGCAGGTAGACACCCCGGCCAAGCTCGACGCCGCCCAGGAGGACCTGCTGCGCCAGCTGGCGAAACTTCGCGGCGAGCAGTTCACCGACGGCAAGCTTGCCGCCAGCGGCGGCGTCTTCGCCAAGCTCCGGGACCGGCTTAGGTAACCTGTAGCAGTGAGCAACCCGGTCTTTTTTGCATCCGCCGGAAGCCTGGACCAGCAGGTCCCGGGATCCGTGTTCGTCCTTGAGGGCGCCGAGGCCCGCCACGCGGTGACCGTCAAGCGGCTCTCCGTGGGTGAGCCGGTGGACATTGCCGACGGCGCGGGCCGGCGCATCAGCGGGGTCGTCACGGCCGCCGCGGCGCAGCAACTGACGGTGGAGTGCACCGCAGCCAGCACCGAACCCCGGCCGGAGCTGCGGTTGGTCCTGGTCCAGGCGCTGGCCAAGGGGGACCGGGACGAACTCGGCGCCGAGACTGCCACTGAGCTGGGCATTGACGCAGTCATCCCCTGGCAGGCGGAGCGGTCCATCGTGCGGTGGAAGCCCGAACGCGCAGCCAAGGCACACGCCAAGTGGCAGTCAGTGGTGACTGCGGCGGCGAAGCAGGCGCGCCGCACCTGGATTCCGGAGGTCCGGGCCGCCGTCGACAGCGCCGGCCTGCAGGCGGCCGTCGCCGCAGCGGACCTGGCAGTGATCCTGCACGAGGATGCGGTGCGTCCGCTCCGGCAGGTCCTCGAGGCCTGGCAGGGGTCCGGCCCGGCCGGCGTCCAGGAAATCCTGCTGATCGTAGGACCGGAGGGCGGCATCAGTCCGCGGGAGGTGACCAGGCTGTGCGACGCCGGCGCGGTCACCGCGCTGCTGGGCCATCATGTGCTGCGGTCCTCCACGGCGGGGCCGGCCGCAACCGTGCTGGCCAGCGACATTTTGGGGCGCTGGCAGCGCACGTCCTAGCGGACGGTGAAGCCGCGGGTGTCCACGTTGAGGTCGTGGACCTTGCCGCTCGGGTCCAGCTGCGACACCCGGGCCTCATAGCTGCCTGGCCCCAGCTTCAGTGCGAGCGTGAACTGGCCCGGCTGGGCGGTATCCGTCCCCGCGGTGACGGAGCCGTTCAGGTAGGGGGTTTTGGTGCTGCCGGTGACCCGCTGGATCTCCCACTGCAGTTTGCCCCCGGGCACCGTGCTCCGGCCGGAAATTTTCACCGTGCCGTCCGGGAGCTCGCCGCCTTCCTGCGGATCGACGATCCAGACCGGCGCCACCATCCCGGCGCTGCGCGACGTGGGCGAGCCGAGCCGGACCCGGTTGAACGCGACATAGTCGGTGTGCCCGTCGACCAGGATGACCACCTGGATCTGCTGGCCCGTGTCGGTGAGGCCGGCGCTGGCAGCCGCCGCAGTCGCGGTGTAAACCAGTTGCTGGATGGCCCGCTCGGCCATGTCGGCGTCGAGGTTGCTGTTGAACGCGTCGGCGGAAACGTCCACGGTAATCACGTTCTTGCCGGAAATCGAGGTGGCAAGCTTCTTGGGATTCTGCCAGGGGGTGAAGAAATCCGGGTCCAGCGGCTTCTGCGACATCATCACCCGCAACGCCCGGGTGACCGGATTGTCCTGTTCGGGGGCGTCCCGGAACTCGCGGTACAGAAAAACGTTATCGTTGCTGCGCCCGATCCAGTACACCGGGGCCTTGTTCGAGGCCTGCGAGGATTCCAACGGTGCGCTGGTGGTCGCTACGCCGGCGGCCGGGCCGGGGACAGTCCGGGACGGGGTGTCCGAATTGGTGATGCCCGGCTGCGGGGTGGCCACACACCCGGACAGCGCCAAGGCAGCGGGCAGCACCAGCAGCAGCACGCCGCGGCGGGCACGCCGGACCACTGTTGCCTTCTTCGCTCCACGCTGACTGATTGCCGAAACCTCTTCTGTTCCCGGTGCTGTTCTGATGGCGCCCTGATCCCGAGGACGACGGCGGTGCAGCTGGTGCTGCTGGTGGCCGCCGGGGACGCGCCGTGCGGTGCTGTTCCGCTGCCGCCGCCCGCTGCGCCCTATCCAGCATTACACAGCCGAACAGTGCTGCTGCCGGCTTTCCGCACCGTCTGGCGAACTGCAACGGGAACGATATGAGGACGATATGAAGTTGATACCTAAACCCCGGCCGGGACCGGCCGCGCACCGGCTGCGTGCCCCGCTGGCGTAAGATAAGAGGACCCGCGGGCACAGCCGCCGTCGACACAGCCGCCGTCGGCACATCCGCCGTCGGCGCGGCACCGGCGGGACGAGACAATTTCCCAACTGGAGGGGACCAGAGGCTCACGGGCCAACACCATGACTGAAGCAGCCAACGGCAAGGCCCGGCTCGGCCCGGGCGGGCGCACCGCAGGGGACTTCCCCCACTCCCTACCAGGGCTGCGGACGGAGGTGGTCCTCTTTGACAACTCCGACCAGATGGTCCAGTCCCTTGGGAGCCACGACGAGGCCCTGCGCTTCATCGAGACCCAGTTTCCCGGCGTCGACTTCCATGTCAGGGGCAATGAACTGTCCATCAGCGGCCCGGCCGCAGAGGTGCCCCGGATCATGCGGCTGCTTAACGAGGTCCGCGGCCTGGTGGCGCGTGGCACCGTCATCACGCCGTCCGTGCTGCAGCAGCTCGTGTCGCTGCTGCGCAGCCAGTCGCTGCAGAACCCCGTGGACGTCCTCACCACCAACATCCTGTCCAGCCGCGGCAAGACCATCCGGCCGAAGACGCTGAACCAGAAGAACTACGTCGATGCGATCGATGCGAACACGGTCATTTTCGGGATCGGACCGGCAGGCACGGGCAAGACCTATCTGGCCATGGCCAAGGCGGTCCAGGCGCTGCAGCAAAAAGAGGTTAACCGGATCATCCTCACGCGGCCCGCTGTCGAGGCCGGCGAGCGGCTCGGCTTCCTGCCCGGCACCCTCAGCGACAAGATCGACCCGTACCTGCGCCCACTCTACGACGCGCTGCACGACATGATGGACCCGGAATCGATTCCGCGGCTGATGGCCGCCGGGACGATCGAGGTCGCCCCCCTGGCCTATATGCGTGGCCGCACCCTGAACGACGCATTCATCATCCTGGACGAGGCCCAGAACACCACGCCGGAACAGATGAAGATGTTCCTGACCCGCCTGGGATTCGGCTCCAAGATGGTGGTCACCGGTGACGTCACCCAGGTGGACCTGCCGTTCGGGACCCGCTCCGGTCTGCGCATCGTCGAAGACATCCTGCAGGGCATTGAAGACGTTAACTTCTCCGTGCTGGATGCTTCCGACGTCGTCCGGCACCGGCTGGTCGGCGACATTGTCAACGCCTACAGCATCTGGGACGAAAAGCAGAGGAACCGGGTCAAGCATTCCGTTGCCCGGGAAAACCGGGGGGAACGCGCATGAGCATCGAGGTCAACAACGAATCCGGCGTCGCGGTCGACGAACCCGAACTGGTGGCGCTGGCCCGGTACGTCTTCGAGCGGCTCTTCATCCACCCGCAGGCGGAGCTCTCCATCCTGCTGGTCGACGAGCCGGCAATGGAGAAGCTCCACCTCGAACTGATGGACGAGCCAGGCTCCACCGACGTGCTGTCCGTGCCGATGGACGAACTCACACCCGGCACCCCGGACAAGCCCACGCCGCAGGGCATGCTGGGCGATATTGCGATCTGCCCGCAGGTGGCCGAGGTGCAGGCGAAGAACGCCGGCCACTCCACCCAGGACGAAATGCTGCTGCTCACCACGCACGGCATTCTGCACCTGCTGGGCTTTGACCACGCCGAGCCTGAGGAGAAGGAAGAGATGTTCGGGCTGCAGCGCGAGCTGCTCACCGGCTTTACCGGCAGGGACGCCCCGGCAGAGACGATTCAGTGACCCCACTGATCCTGGCCGGCATGGCGCTGGTCTTCCTCGGGGTGGCCGCCGTGCTGACCGCCGCCGAAGCGGCCCTGAACTTCCTTCCCCGGCACGACGCCGAACAAGCAATCCTGCACAGCCGCGGCACCGCACTGCAGCGGATCCTGGCCCAGCCGGTGGCGCACCTGCGCGCCCTCAGGTTCTGGCGGGTCTGGTTCGAGATGGCCTCCGCCGTGGCCGTGACCGCGCTGCTGCACAGCCTGCTCGACAACGTCTGGCTCGCAGGCCTGGCCGCCACCGGGATCATGGCCCTGCTCGGGTTCGTGATCGTCGGGGTGTCCCCGCGCCAGCTGGGACGGGTGCACTCGGCCGGCGTGGTCCGCTTTTCCGCGCCGCTGATCCGCTGGCTCTGCTGGGTGCTCGGACCGATTCCGGGCTGGCTGGTCACGATCGGCAGCGCCGTCGCTCCCGGGGCGCCGGCGGACAACGAGGCCTTCTTCAGCGAAGAGGAGTTCCGCGAGCTGGTCGATCGCGCCACCGAGTCCGACGTGATCGAAGACAATGAGGCCGAACTCATCCAGTCGGTCTTCGACCTCGGCGACACGCTGGTCCGGTCCGTCATGGTTCCCCGGACAGACATCCTGTGCATCGACTCCGGCTCCAGCCTGCACCGGGCCATGTCCCTTTTCCTGCGCTCGGGATACTCGCGGATCCCCGTCATCGGCGACAACACGGACCAGATCCTCGGCATCGTCTACCTCAAGGACGTCGCCGCGGTGATCCACAACCTGGCGCCCGGCGAGGAACCGCCGGTGGTCGACGCGCTGGCCCGGGAGGTCCGCTATGTGCCGGACTCGAAGCCGGTGAGCGAGCTGCTTCGCGAGCTCCAAAAGGAGTCCACGCACGTGGCGATCGTCATCGACGAGTACGGCGGCACCGCCGGGCTGGTCACGCTGGAGGACCTGATCGAGGAAATCGTCGGCGAAATCGTCGATGAGTACGACACCGAGGCGGCCGAAGCCGTGGACCTGGGCGACGGCAGCTACCGGGTCAGCGCCAAGATGAGCATCGATGACCTCGGCGAACTCTTCGACCTCGAACTCGACGACGACGAGGTGGACACCGTGGGCGGCCTGCTGGCGAAGGCCCTGGGCCGGGTGCCGATCGTCGGCAGCACGGTCACCGTCCACGGCGTGCGGCTCCGCGCGGACCGGCTCGAGGGCCGCCGCAACCGCGTCAGCCACATCATTGCGGCCATCGTGCCAAAGGAAGAAACTGACCTTGACGAGCTTCTCGACGAGGCCAAAACAACGCAACAGGGAGTTCCACGTGAGCAAGCAGAATAAGGCCGACGGCGAAGCGCCCTTCGGCGGGTACCGGGCCGGCTTCGCCGTGCTGGTGGGACGGCCCAACGCGGGCAAGTCCACCCTTACCAACGCGCTCGTGGGCCAGAAGGTGGCCATCACCTCGGCCAAGCCGCAGACCACGCGCCACACCATCCGCGGCATCGTGCACCGGGACGACGCCCAGCTGATCCTGGTCGACACCCCCGGCCTGCACCGGCCGCGGACCCTGCTGGGCAAGCGGCTGAACGAACTTGTCGCGGACACCCTCGCCGAGGTCGACGCGATCGGCTTCTGCCTGCCGGCCAACGAGAAGATCGGTCCCGGCGACAAGTTCATCGCAGCGCAGCTTGCCGCCGTCGGCAACAAGCCGGTGATTGCCGTGGTGACCAAGGCCGATACGGTTGACCGCCGGGCGCTGACCGAACAGCTGCTCGCGGTCGCCGCGCTTGGCCGGGAGGTGCTGGGCGAGGACGGCTGGAAGGACATTGTGCCGGTTTCCGCCACGGACGGCTTCCAGGTTGGCACCGTCGCCGATGTCCTGATCAGCCACATGCCGCCGTCGCCGCCGCTCTACCCGGACGGGCACCTGACGGATGAACCCGAAGCGGTAATGATCGCGGAACTCATCCGCGAGGCGGCGCTGGAAGGCGTCCGCGACGAACTGCCGCACTCCCTCGCGGTCGTCGTGGATGAGATTGTCCCGCGCGAGGACCGGCCGGAGGACCGGCCCTTCCTGGACGTCCGGGTCAACTTGTACGTGGAACGGCCGTCGCAAAAGGCCATCATCATCGGCAAAGGCGGTGCCCGGCTTCGCGAGGTGGGCACCACCGCACGCAAGGGGATCGAGGCGCTCCTCGGCGCCCGCATCTACCTTGACCTGCACGTGAAGGTCGCCAAGGACTGGCAGCGCGACCCGAAGCAACTGGTCAAGCTGGGCTTCTAAGCCGGCCGGGGCTCCGCCCCGCCGCGGGGGAGCGGGCCGGGGCTCCGCCCCGCCGCGGGACCGGGCCGTGGATTGGATCCACGGCCCGGTCCCGGCATGCCCCTCGGGGTTTTCCCAGTTTGGGCCCGTAAAATAGCTTGACTCCTGTTCGCGAAGGAAGGCACCCCTGTGGCTCGACCCCGAGACAACCGCGTAGACGGAACCGGCACCCCGGTTCGGTCGCACGCTGCTGCCCGGCACACGACGGATGATTCCGTCGGTCCGGCGCGCCACCTCGGTGCCCCCCGGCGCACGCCCGCGTGGCTCAAAGCCACCACCATCGTCATTACGGTGCTGCTCGTTGGAGTCGTTGCCTTTGGCGCCTACTGGTTCATCCGGCTGCAGGGGAACATCACCACCGAGGCCCTCGGAGCGGGCAACACGCGCACCGAAGCGGCGCCCGACGACGCGAAAGGCCGGCTGCAGATCCTGATCCTCGGAACGGATACCCGGGAAGGCAAGAACTCCCAGTACGGCGGCGCGGACGACTCCTCCGGCTACGGGCACTCGGACGTGATGATGCTGATGGACATCTCCGCGGACAACAAACGCGTCAACGTCATCAGCTTTCCGCGCGACCTCCTGGTCGACATTCCGAAGTGCACCGACCCGAAAACCCACCAGGAATATCAGGCGCAGAGCAACGTCATGATCAACGCTGCCATGTCCGAGGCGGGCATCGGCTGCGCGGTGGACACCGTCAACAAGCTCACCGGCCTGGAGATTGACCACTTCATGATGGCCGACTTTAACGCGGTCAAGGAACTGTCCAACGCCGTCGGAGGCGTCAACGTCTGCGTCAGCGACGCCATCTTCGACCCGGACTCCGGGCTCCGGCTGCCGAAGGGAACCTCCTCCGTCCAGGGCGAACAGGCGCTCTCCTTCGTCCGTACCCGGCACGCGTTCGGCGACGGCGGCGACCTCGGCCGGATCAAGGCCCAACAGGGTTTCCTCAGCTCGCTCACGCGAAAAATCAAGGACGATGGCACCCTCACCAACCCGGGCCGGATGCTCAGCATCGCCGATGCCATCACCAAAAACCTGACCATCGACCAGGGGCTGGCCTCCGTGCCCACCCTGCTGACGGTGGCCAACCGGCTCAAGGACATCGACGTCGCGAAGGTCGCCTTTGTGGCTACCCCGACGGAACCTGCCGTCTCCGACACGAACCGGCTCCAACTGGCCGAGCCGGCAGCCTCGCAGCTGTTCGCGGCGATGCGGAAGGACGTTGACCTGACGGACCCCGGCGCGTCACCATCGCCGTCGGCCACGGATACGCCGACAGCCAGCGCCGGGCCCGCCGCCAGCGAGACACCCTCCGCGCCCGCCTACGACAGGGCGCTGCAGCCCGTCACGGTGGCCAACGGCTCGGGTGACCCGGCACGCGCCACGGAACTCCTCGCCGCGCTGAAGGCAGCCGGCTTCAGCAAGACAGGCCAGCTGACAGCGCGCGCCACGGCGACCACGGCCATCTATTACGGCGCCAATTACGCCGACGTCGCCGCCGATGTGGCCACGCTGCTGGGCGTTCCGTCCTCGCAGGTGCTTCCCGCCGCCGGGGTGAACGGCGTCCAGGTTTACCTGGGCAGCGACTACACCGGCAGCGCCCAGCAGCCGGGCGCCGCCACCACGCTGCCCCCCGACATCGTCAACCAGACCGCCGGGGACACCGTCTGCCAGCAGGCGAACCCCGCGATGATCAGCCGTTAGCGGCCGGCGGGGCCGCCGCTACCAGATGCTGACCCGCTCCTCCGGCGGCAGCCACATGCCGTCCCTTTCGGTGGTGCCGAAGGCGGTGTGGAAAGCGTCCAGGTTCTTGGCGATGCCGTTGGTGCGGAACTCGTTGGGCGAGTGCGGATCCGTGGCGAGCCGACGCGCCGCTTCCTCGCTCCGGATCACCTGCCGCCAGACCGCGGCCCAGGAGGCGAAGAAGCGCTGGGCACCGGTAAGGCCGTCCAGCACCGGAGGCTCCTGGCCGCCAAGGCTGAGCTGGTAGGCCTGGTAGGCGATCGCGAGACCACCCAGGTCGCCGATGTTCTCACCCAGGGTCAGCCGGCCGTTGACGTGCTGGCCGGGTGCCTCCGCGGGGGAGAGCGCCTCGAACTGAGCCACCAGCCGGGAGGTCAGCGCCTCAAAGGCGGCCCGGTCCGCCTCGGTCCACCAGTTCCGGAGCAGGCCGCTGCCGTCGTACTGGGAGCCCTGGTCGTCGAAGCCGTGACCGATCTCGTGGCCGATCACTGCCCCGATCCCGCCGTAATTGACGGCGTCGTCGGCCCCGGCGGTGAAGAACGGCGGCTGCAGGATGGCGGCCGGGAACACGATCTCGTTCAATAGCGGGTGGTAGTAGGCGTTGACGGTTTGCGGCGTCATCAGCCACTTCTGGCGGTCCACCGGCTGGCCCACTTCGTCGAGATGCCGGTCGACGTCCGCGTTGTGCGCCCGCTCTACGTTTCCGAGCAGGTCGTCCGCGTCGATGACGACGGCGGAGTAGTCGATCCACTTGTCCGGGTAGCCGATCTTGGCCCGGAAGGAGTCCAGCTTCTTGAGCGCCTCCGCTTTGGTGACCTCGCTCATCCAGGCAAGGCCAGTGATGGATTTGCGGTACGCCTCGATCAGGTTCGCCACCAGGACGCGCATCGACTCTTTGTGGTCCTCAGGGAAATGCTTGGCCACGTAGAGCTGTCCCACCGCCTCGCCCAGGGCGGCCTCCACGACGGCGACGCCGCGCTTCCAGCGGTCCCGGTTGCGCGGCGTGCCGCTAAGGGTGGTGCCGTAAAAGGCGAAGTTGGCGTCGACGAACGCCGCGGAAAGGTAGGGGGCCGCCGCGCTGATCACACGCAGCGCGAGCCATTCCTGCCAGCTCGCCAGCGGGACGGTTTCCAGCAGGGACGAGGCGCCGGCGAAGAAATCCGGGGTGCTGACCACGAGCTCGGCCCGCTTGTCCGGGGCTACGCCCGCGGCGTCGAACCAGTCCGAGAGCAGGGGGAACAGCTGCGCGGCGTCCTCGGCCGATTTCAGGTTGTACGTCTTCTGCGGATCACGCAGCGTGACCTTGTCCCAGTGATGCGCCGCCAGGGCGGTTTCCAGCTCCACCACCCGGTCCGCAGCGGCAGCGGCGTCGGCCACGCCGGCCAGACCGAACATGGTCGCAACGTGCCGGCGGTAGGCCTGAACGATGGGTGCGAACTTCTCCTCGCGGTAATAGGACTCGTCCGGCAGGCCCAGGCCCCCCTGGCCGGTGTAGAGGAGGACCCGGTCCGGGTTTCCCGCATCCGGAGCCGGGTAGAGGTAAAAGAGGCCCGAAACGTCGGCGCGGAACAGCCGTCCGGTGAGCCGGACGAGGTCGGCGACCGAAGCCGTCGCGAAAACCTCCGCGAGGCGGTCCCGGATCGGTTCGGCGCCTTTGGCCTCCACGGCGGCCTCGTCCATGAAGCTGTTGTACAGCTCGCCGATCTTGCGTTCGACGCCGCCGGCTTCCTCGCCCCGGGCCGATGCCGCCAGGATAATCTCCTGAACGGCCAGCTCGGCGCCGTCACGCAAGGCCGTGAAGGCACCTTCGAGCGGCCGGTCATCCGGAATTGCCGTGGACTTCAGCCAGCCGCCGTTGAAGTGCCGGTAAAGGTCGTCCTGGGGGCGGACACCGGCGTCGATAGTGGACTGGTCGATCCCG
Organism: Arthrobacter sp. JB02-1C; assembly: GCF_057748045.1. Lineage (NCBI taxonomy): Bacteria > Bacillati > Actinomycetota > Actinomycetes > Micrococcales > Micrococcaceae > Arthrobacter > Arthrobacter sp. JB02-1C. The sequence goes on along the minus strand of NZ_CM173235.1, from coordinate 3,061,526 downwards.
GAAAGCGGCACTGCTGCTCCTTCGAAAGGGGAGCCGTACTCGGCCTGGGACCGGTACAGCGTCTGAATGGTGGACGGTGCGGAGGTATGGCCCCTTCATCTTACGCACCCGTGTTAGTGTGAAATTGTGCGCGCAGAACTGCTTCTTCTTAGCTGCCGCAGCGAGGCCTCGGACGCGATCCAGCGCTAGGCCAACCCTCGCTGCGGAGTTAGTGTTGCCCGGCCTCCCTTCACCAGGAATCAGAGAAAAGGCCCCGATTGTCATGCGAAACGCACAGCAGCCCTCAGGAATGCCGGTCCACCGCTACGTCCCCTTCCAGGACCTGATCACGGTCGAACTGCCGGACCGCACCTGGCCGGACAAGGTCATCACCAAGGCACCGCGGTGGTGCGCGGTTGACCTCCGGGACGGCAACCAGGCACTGATCGACCCGATGAGCCCGGCCCGCAAAATGAAGATGTTCGACCTGCTGGTCCGGATGGGCTACAAGGAGATCGAGGTCGGCTTCCCGTCCGCGTCGCAGACGGACTTTGACTTCGTCCGCCAGCTCATCGAGGGCCAGCACATCCCGGACGATGTCACCATCCAGGTCCTGACCCAGGCCCGGGAACACCTGATCGAGCGGACCTACGAATCGCTGGTCGGTGCCAAGCAGGCCATCGTCCACCTGTACAACTCCACCTCCGTCCTGCAGCGCCGCGTCGTGTTCAACCAGGACGAAGACGGCATCCTCGACATCGCCCTGCAGGGTGCCCGGCTGTGCAAGAAGTACGAGGAAACCCTCCAGGACACGCACATCACCTACGAGTACTCGCCGGAATCCTTCACCGGCACCGAACTTAGCTACGCCGTCCGCGTCTGCAACGCCATTGCCGACGTCTTCGAAGCCTCCGCCGACCGCCAGGTGATCATCAACCTGCCGGCCACCGTCGAAATGGCGACCCCGAACGTCTACGCCGACTCCATCGAGTGGATGAGCCGGCACCTGCACCCGCGGGAGGGCATCATCCTGTCCCTGCACCCGCACAACGACCGCGGCACCGGCGTCGCAGCGGCGGAACTGGGCTACCTGGCCGGGGCGGACCGGATCGAGGGCTGCCTCTTCGGCAACGGCGAACGGACCGGCAACGTGGACCTGGTCACCCTGGGCCTGAACATGTTCGTGCAGGGCGTCGACCCGATGATCGACTTCTCCGACATCGACGAGGTCCGCCGCACGGTCGAGTACTGCAACCAGCTGCCCGTGGCGGAACGCTCACCCTACGGCGGGGACCTGGTGTTCACCGCGTTCTCCGGATCGCACCAGGACGCGATCAAAAAGGGCCTGGAAGCGCTGGAGAAGGACGCCGCGGCCGCCGGCAAGGACGTGGCGGACTACGAATGGCAGGTCCCCTACCTGCCGGTAGACCCCAAGGACCTCGGCCGCAGCTACGAGGCCGTGATCCGGGTCAACTCGCAGTCCGGCAAGGGCGGCGTGGCCTACCTGCTGAAGAACGAACACAACCTGGACCTGCCGCGGCGCGCGCAGATCGAGTTCTCCGGCGTCATCCAGCGCCGCACGGACACCGTGGGGGGCGAAGTCAGCGGCGCCCAGCTGTGGCAGCTCTTCCAGGACGAGTACCTGCCCTCCGCCGCAGCCGAAGCCCAGTGGGGCCGGTACGCGCTCGGCGCGGTCAGCACTGAATCCGACGAGGACGGCGTGATGACCCTGACCGCCTCGCTCAAGGTCGACGGCAAGCAGGTGCGCCGCACCGGGACCGGCAACGGCCCAATCGCCGCACTCTTGAGCATCCTCGGCGAGGACGGCGTGGATGTGCGGGTGCTGGATTACAGCGAGCACGCCCTGTCCGAGGGCGGCAGCGCCCAGGCGGCCGCCTACGTCGAATGCGCCGTGGGGGAGCGGGTGCTGTGGGGCGTCGGCATCGACGCCAACACCTCCATGGCCTCGCTCAAGGCCGTCATTTCGGCCGTCAACCGCGCCATCCGGGACGCCCGCGCCTAAGCGGTCCCGCCGCCCCCCGCTGCGCTGCCGGATCACCGGCGGCGCAGCGGGGGGTTTCCCGGTGGCACCCTTTCCCGCCAGTCAGTGCGAAGATTAGCTGTGGCCCAACCTTCCTCCTTTGCTGCCCGCGCCTACCGCGACGACGGTGTGGTGCTGCGCACCCACAAGCTCGGCGAAGCGGACCGCATCATCACCCTGCTCACCAAGCACCACGGGCAGGTGCGGGCCGTCGCCAAAGGCGTCCGGCGCACCAGCAGCCGCTTCGGTGCCCGGCTGGAACCCTTCATGGTCGCGGACCTGCAGCTGATCTCCGGCCGCACCCTGGATGTGGTCACCCAGGCCGTCGCCAAGGGCGCGTATGGTTCCAGGATTGCCGCCGACTACGGCCGTTACACCGTCGCCGCCGCCATGACCGAGACGGCGGAAAAGCTCACCGACGTCGACGGCGAAGCCGGTACCGCCCAGTACAACCTGCTGGTGGGGGCCTTGGCCTCGCTGAGCCGCGGCGACCACGCCCCGGAGCTGATCCTGGACTCCTACCTGCTCCGTGCCCTGGCCACCGGCGGCTGGGCGCCGAGCTTCACTGTCTGTGCCCGCTGCGGCGCCCCGGGCCCGCACACCGCCTTCTCCGCCCCGCTGGGCGGCATGGTCTGCCCGGAGTGCCGGCCGCCGGGTTCGCCTGCGCCCGCGGCGGAGACGGTGCTGCTGCTGGGCGCGCTGCTGACCGGCAACTGGCCGGCGGCAGACGCCTCCCAACCGATCCACCGCCGGGAGGCGGCCGGCCTGGTGGCCAGCTACCTGCAATGGCACCTCGAACGAGTCCTGAAATCCCTCAAGCATGTGGAGCGAACGTAACTGTGGCCTTGGGCAAAACGAAGAATCCGGTCCGGCAGCGCACCACCCCCGTGCGGGCGCCATACCCGCACCCCTCCGGTGCCGTGCCGCCGGCCATCCCGGCGGAGTTCATTCCCCGGCACGTGGCGATCGTGATGGACGGCAATGGCCGCTGGGCCAACCAGCGCGGGCTGCCCAGGATTGAGGGGCACAAGGCTGGCGAACCGGCGCTGCTCGACGTGATGGCCGGGGCCATCGAGCTCGGCATCGAGCATGTCAGCGTCTACGCCTTCTCCACCGAGAACTGGCGCCGTTCGCCGGAGGAGGTGCGCTTCCTGATGGGGTTCAACAAGGACGTGCTGCGCCGGCAGCGCAACCAGCTGGACGACTGGGGCGTCCGGATCCGGTGGTCCGGCAGGCGGCCGCGGCTGTGGGGGTCCGTGATCCGGGAACTCGAAGAGGCTGAGGAGTACACCCGCGGCAATTCCACCTGCACCCTGAACATGTGCGTCAACTACGGCGGCCGGGCGGAGCTTGCGGATGCGGTGTCCGCCATCGCCGAGGAGGTGGCGGCCGGCCGGCTGAAGCCCGGCGCCATCACCGAGCGGACCATCCAGAAGTACCTGGATGAACCCGACCTGCCCGACGTGGACCTGTTCCTGCGCAGTTCCGGCGAACAGCGGCTTTCCAACTTCATGCTCTGGCAGTCGGCCTACGCCGAATTCGTCTTCCTGGATACCCTCTGGCCTGATGTGGACCGCCGCACCCTCTGGGAGGCGGTGGAGATCTACGCCCGGCGGGACCGCCGCTACGGCGGTGCGGTGGACGCCGCAGCCCCGACAGCCCAGGCCTGATCCGGCCTATCGGCCGCCGTCGTCAGCAGTACCCACGGATCCAGCGGGCCAGCCGGGCATAGGCGTCGGCGCGCACCTCGGGGGCCGAGAGGAAGACGTCGTGCAGGGCGCCGTCGATGCGTTCAACGGTGACCGTCCGCCCCAGGTTCAGTGCCCGTAGGGCTATCGTGTTGACGTCCAGGACCGCGTCCGTGCGCCGCATCGATTCCTGCCAGACCAGGCCGTTGGCGCTGGCAGTGGAGATCATCACCAGGACCGGCAGCTCCAATTCGAGTCCGCGCGCCACCTGGGCCTGGCCGGCGAGGACTGCGCGGAGCCAGCCGGCCCGGACCGGAAAGGCTTTCGGCGGCCGGTAGTTCTCGTCCAGGGCCCATTCTCCTTCTGCGGCGCTGCTGATGCTGCGCCAGTAGAAGGCGCGCTCCGGAAGCGGGATCACCGCTTCGGGACGCCACCGCGCCCACGGCCCCACCATGGCGTGCGCCGCCAGACGGACGGCCGGGCTGCCGTGCATCTCGAGCCACGGGCTGTCCAGGACCAGTTGTGCGGCGCTCCCGGGGTGCCGGCTGGCCCATAGTGCGGCTATCAGGCCGCCGGTGGAATGCCCCATCACCGTCACCGGCGGGGGAGCGGCCCCCTCGGCGGCCAGGGACCCGATGATACGCAGCGCGTGGTTGATTTCGGCGTCGTAATCCGCCAGGTCAGCCACGTAGCCGCCGCGCGTGCCGGGCCGCTGGCTCCGGCCGTGGTGGTGCAGGTCCAGGGCGAAGAACCCGAAACCCTGCGCGGCCCAGAATGCGGCGAGCTCCTGGTTGAAGAAGTAATCGCTCCACCCATGCAGGAACAGGACCGCGCGCCGCGGTGCCGCACCGGCCCCCGCGGCCGGGACGTGCCGGACCAGGGTGGCGGTCCGTTCGACGCCGTCGGCGCCGGCTGCCTGAAAGACGCATGCCGCAAAGTCATTGCCCAGGATGTCGGCCTGCCATTGCGGCTGCGCCGCCGCCTGGTCCCGGTTGGTCTCCAACGCGGTGCCGCTACAGGGCTGCCGCGGCGGCGCGGCCTGCCGTGCGGCCGGAGAACAGGCAGCCGCCCAGGAAGGTACCCTCCAGGGCCCGGTAACCGTGCATGCCGCCGCCGCCAAAGCCGGCCGCCTCTCCGGCGGCGAACAGGCCAGGCAGCGGGGAGCCGGCTTCATCCAACACCCGCGAGCGCAGGTCGGTCTGGATGCCGCCGAGGCTCTTGCGGGTGAGCACGGACAGGCGGACAGCCAGCAGGGGACCGTGCCGGGGGTCCAGCAACCGGTGCGGCGGCGCAACCCGCATGATCCGGTCCGTCGCGAAGCGGCGGGCGGCCCGGATCGCCGCGAGTTGCGGGTCTTTACCCAGGCCGCTGCCGAACTGCCGGTCCCGTGCCCGGACCAGCTCGTCCAGCGCGGCGGCGTCGATCAGCGGCGTGCCGGTGAGGCCGTTCATTTTCCCGGCAAGTTCCCGGGGATTGCCGGCCTGCAGGAAATCCACGCCCCGGTCCAGGAACCGTTGCAGCGGGCTATCAGCGGAGGGTCTGAGCCGCGAAGCCAGCAGTCGAATGTCCTTGCCGGTCAGGTCCGGATTCTGCTCCGAGCCCGAGAGCGCGAATTCCTTGAGCGCGATGGTCTTGTTCAGCACGAACCAGGAGTGGCTGTGGCCGGTGCCAAGGATGTGCCGGAGGGCGCCGAGCGAGTCGAAACCGGGAAAGAGGGGCGGGGGCAGCATCGTCCCGGTGGCGTCAAGCCACAGGGCCGAGGGGCCGGGCAGGATCCGGATGCCGTGCCGTGGCCAGACCGGGCTGTGGTTGTGGATGCCTTCCGGGTAGTGCCACATCCGGTCGCCGTTGATCAGGCGGCCGCCGGCACCTGCGACGGCGGCCAGGAACTCGCCGTCCACCGACGCCGGCACACCGCTCAGCAGGTACGCCGGCGCGGCGCCGTCGGGCCATTGACGACGGACCGCCCCGTGGTTCCCGCCGATGCCTCCGCTGGTCACGATCACCGCCCCGGCAGTGGCTTCGAAGGCGCCGCTGGCGGCCCGGGACGACTCTTCGCCGCGCGCAGCCCGGCTGTCCACCAGCACGTGGCCGCGCACCCCCGTCACCCGGCCGGCCGACGTCGTCAATTCGGTCGCACGGTGCCGGAAGTGCAGCGACACCCGGCCCGCCGCCACGCCCTCCCGAAGTTTCGCCAGGAAGGGAGCCACCAGCGCCGGGCCGGTGCCCCAGGCAACGTGGAACCGCGGCACGGTGTTGCCGTGCCCGTCGGGACCATAGCCGCCCCGCTCGGCCCACTGGACGAGCGGGAACAGCCGGACGCCGAGGGCGGCGAGCCAGGCGCGCTTCTCACCGGCCGCAAAGTCCACGTACGCCTCCGCCCACTGCCGCGCGTGGCTGTCCTCGGTCCGGTCGAACCCGGCAGAGGCCAGCCAGTCGGACAGGGCAAGGTCCGCGCTGTCGCGGACGCCCAGCCGGCGCTGCTCCGGGCTGTTGACCAGGAAGAGCCCGCCAAAGGACCAGTGCGCCTGGCCGCCGGCCGAGGCTTCCGGCTCCTGGTCCAGCACCGCCACGCGCCGCCCGGCCGCATAGGCCTCGGCCGCGGCCACCAGCCCGGCCAGGCCGGCCCCGACGACGACCACGTCCGCCGCCAGCCGCTGTTCGGGTGCCGCCGGTCGGATGCCTGGGTCCGCGTCGTCGCTGATCATGGCTTCATGCTAACGCCCGGCTGCCGGGGCGGAACGGATACCGACCGGTGTCGGCGGGCCTGGCAGGACGCACGTTTTGGTTTGTGCGGCCTGAACCGGAAAACTAGGGACCATGCGCGTGTACCCCACCTTCTTCCGGCTGGCCTTCTCCTGGATGGACGCCGAGCGCGCCCACAAAATTGGCTTCCGGGCCATCCGGCTGGCCGGCCGCTGCGGCGCCGGCCGGGTGCTCCACCGGTTTACCGCTCCATCGCCGGCCCTGCGCACCGAGGCGTTCGGCCTGACCTTTCCGTCGCCGTTCGGGCTCGCCGCAGGCTTCGACAAGGAGGGCCACGGCATCGAAGCGTTAACGGACCTGGGCTTCGGCCACGTGGAGGTCGGCACGATCACCGGCCAGGCCCAGCCGGGCAACCCGGCGCCCCGGCTGTTCCGGCTGATCGAAGACCGGGCCGTGATCAACCGGATGGGCTTCAACAACGACGGGGCGGCGGCGGTGGCCCCACGGCTGCGTGCGGCCCGCGCCGCGCTGCAGCGGCGCTACCCGGGTGTCCGGCCGGTGATCGGGGTGAATATCGGCAAGAGCAAGGTGGTGGAACTCGAGGACGCGGCCGCGGATTATCTGATCAGCGCCCGCAGCCTGGCCCCGGCCGCGGACTACCTGGTGGTCAACGTCAGCTCACCCAACACCCCCGGGCTCCGCCTGCTGCAGGACGTCGGAACCCTGCGTCCGCTGCTGGCCGCCGTCGGGGAAGCCGCGGACGCCGCGGCCGGACGGCACGTGCCGCTGCTGGTGAAAATCGCCCCGGACCTCAGCGACGAGGATATTGACGACGTCGCCCGGCTGGCCCTTGACCTGCGGCTGGACGGAATCATCGCCACGAACACCACCGTGTCGCGGACCGGACTGGCCTCGGCCGCGGCGCAGGTCGAAGCCTGCGGCGCCGGCGGCCTGTCCGGTGCACCGCTGAAGAAGCGGTCCCTGGATGTGCTGGCACGGCTGTCCCGCGCGACCGGCGGCGCGATCACGCTGGTGTCGGTGGGCGGAGTGGAATCGGCCCAGGACGTACGGGAACGGCTGGAGGCCGGCGCCACCCTGGTGCAGGGCTACACCGCTTTCCTCTACGAGGGCCCGTTCTGGGCCGCCCGGATCAACCGCCAGCTCGCCAAACACCCCGCCCGCCGCTGACACAGAAAGCCCCCGGCAGCTGAACTGCCGGGGGCCGTACTTCGGGCCGATCTCAGGCCGGGAACTCGCCGCGCTTGACCTGGGGCTTGGGCATCCGCAGGCGGCGGAACTGGAGGGAACGCATGGACCCGTACCAGACGGTGCCCCGCTCCACCTCGCCGAACTTCTCCGCCAACCGCTTCTTGAGCTTCCGCGACAGGATGAAAACGTCGACGAAGACCGCCAGGAACATCACCCAGAAACCGCCCAGCACATAGATCATCAGGTCGCTGCCCGCCGGAACCACCAGGGAAATCACGACAAAGACGAGGGCACCGAACATCAGGAATTCGCCCAGGCTGACCCGGGCGTCAACATAGTCGCGGGCGAAGCGCTTCTGCGGCCCCTTGTCCCGCAGCGGCAGGAACTTCTCGTCCCCGGTGTCCATGGCGCGGCGCATCTTCAGCCGCTGGTCGGCGATGGCGGTCCGTTCCGCGGCCTTGGAGGCCTTCCGGTCCTCCGGAACCAGCGGCCGTTTCCGTGCGGCGACCTGGGTGCTGCGCTTGGGCGTGGGCGCGCCCTTGCCGATCGCGACAGCCCGGGCTGTCGCCTCGGCCACCTGCTGGTCAACTATGTCTTGCGCCGCCGGCGCTTCCTTTTTACGTCCAAACACCCATATAGAATACCCTGCGGCGGAGCGGGTACGACGCACGGTACACCGGCTCCGGGAGCCGGCGGCCGCGCCGGGGGAGGGCCCGGTCGAAGCGCGCCCGGCACGCGGTCCCGGGCGCCCGGACAGCCGCGGCAGGCTGTTTGCCGTGGGAGAGGACACCGGTAGGGTTTTGGCCATGACTTCTTCTTCTGCAGGGATCCCGCAGGCCCCGGCCGCCGGCACCGACACGATCGACACCGCCGCCCTCCGCCACGCCGTCACCGAATCCTTCGATGCCACCGTGGAACAGCTGAAACACCTCGTCGCCATCCCCGGGATCGCCTGGCCCAGCTTCGATCCCGCCCCGCTGGACGCCAGCGCGGACGCCGTAGCCGGGCTGGTCCGGGCCGCCGGCTTCGAGGACGTCCGGATCCTCCGCTGCGACAAGGAGGACGGCACCCCGGGCGGCCCCGCGGTCGTGGCCCGGCGTCCGGCCGGCCCCGGCAAGCCCACCATCCTGCTCTACGCCCACCACGACGTCCAGCCGACGGGCGACCTGGCGCTCTGGGAGACCGAGCCGTTCACCGCCGTCGAGCGTGAAGGGCGTCTGTACGGCCGCGGCGCCGCGGATGACAAGGCCGGCATTATGGCCCACATCGCCGCCTACTCCGCCGTCTCCCGCGTGTTGGGGGACGAGTTGGGCCTCGGCGTCACCTTCTTCTTTGAGGGCGAGGAAGAGGCCGGCTCACCCACTTTCCGTTCCTTCCTCGAAACCCACCAGGAACTGCTGCGCTCCGACGTGATCGTTGTTGCCGACTCCTCCAACTGGAAGGTGGGCGTCCCGGCCCTCACCACCAGCCTGCGCGGTCTTGTGGACGGCACGATCGAGGTCAAGGTCCTCGACCACGCCGTCCACTCCGGCATGTTCGGCGGTCCCGTGCTGGACGCGCCGACGCTGCTGGCACGCCTCATCGCCACCTTGCACGATGAACAGGGGAGTGTCGCAATCGAGGGGCTGGTCGGACGCGACGACGCCACCGTGGACATGACCGAGGAGGAGTACCGGGCGGATGCTTCCGTACTCGACGGCGTCCGGCTCGCGGGCACCGGTTCCATCGCCTCGCGCCTCTGGACCAAGCCGGCGCTGTCCATTATCGGGTTTGACGCCCCCGCGGTGGACGTCGCGTCGAACACCCTGTTGCCGCGCGCCCGGGCCAAGTTCAGCCTGCGGCTTGCGCCGGGCCAGGATCCGGCGCAGGCCATGGAAGCGGTCCGGCGGCACGTGGAATCACACGCCCCCTTCGGCGCGGAGGTGGTGTTCACCCCGGGCGAGTCGGGTAACGCCTTCCTGACGGATACGACGTCCGCGGCCGCCAGGCTGGCACTCCGGGCCCTCGGCGAGGCCTGGGGCGTGCCGGCCGTCGAGACCGGGATCGGCGGTTCCATCCCGTTCATCGCGGACCTGACCGAGCTGTACCCGGACGTGCAGATCCTCGTCACCGGGGTGGAGGACCCGGATTCCCGGGCGCACAGCGCCAACGAGTCGCTGCACCTGGGCGACTTCCGGAACGCGATCATCGCCGAGGCGTTCTTGCTGGCCCGGCTGAACGCGGAGGGCCTGGGCTGAGCTGCGGTGCAACCCCGCTCTCCCGGGGAACACCCAGGCTGCCTGGACGGTTACGTCAGGAGTTAGAGCTACACCGCGGATCGACGTAGCATGTAGCTATAGCCCACACCGTATAAGTAGGGGCAGGCGCCGCTCAGGCGGGGCCGCCACGACCGTCGTCAGAAGGTAGGCCATGAGCACTACAACCAATGAACACAGCGCCGACACCACCGTGCAGGCGGATCAGGAGCTGGCCAGCCACGAGGTCCAGCTGACCGACGTCGCCGCCGGCAAGGTCCGCAGCCTGCTGGAACAGGAAGGCCGCACCGACCTTCGGCTCCGCGTGGCCGTGCAGCCCGGCGGCTGCTCCGGGCTGATCTACCAGCTGTACTTCGACGAGAGGCTGCTGGAGGGCGACGCCGTCCGCGACTACGACGGCGTCGAAGTCGTTGTCGACAAGATGAGCGTCCCGTATCTGAGCGGCGCCAGCATCGACTTCGAGGACACCATCTCGAAGCAGGGCTTCACGATCGACAACCCGAACGCGGGCGGATCCTGTGCCTGCGGGGACTCCTTCCACTAGGACTAAGGCCGGGCCGCCAGCCCGGCCTTAGTGCCGTCCAGGGGAGGTCTGCCGGAGCCTGAAAGACACCGGCGACCCACGGCGCGGACATGTGGGCGAAAACTCGCGGGGAGCGGTAAGCTCTACACCGAGTAGTAAAACTTTTAGTGTGCCCGGAACGCTACGGCGGCCGGGCGACAGCAACAAGTAGGAAGGGCCGTCTGTGAGTTCGCAGAACCGAACCGGCAGCCGACGCAAACAGATCACTACGATCACTGGCTTGGCACTAGCCGGCGCGTTGGCATTGACTGGATGTTCACCAGAGGTACAGAAAGGGTGGCTGCCCACTGAGCGTGGCACCACCAACCACACTGACCGCATCATGGACCTCTGGGTCAACTCATGGATTGCCGCCCTGGCCGTGGGTGTCATTACCTGGGGCCTGATGATCTGGTGCATCGTTGCCTACCGGCGGCGGAGGGGCACCGTTGGCTTCCCCCGCCAGAACAGCTTCAACCTGCCCCTCGAGGTCTTCTACCTGACGATCCCCGTGTTTATGGTCATGGTGTTCTTCTACTTCACCGACCGTGACCAGCAGGCGATCGACAACCGCGACCAGCCCGCCGATGTCGTCGTCGACGTCCGCGGCAAGCAGTGGGCCTGGGACTTCAACTACAAGAAGGGCGACGTCGTCACCGGCGACGTCCACGAGGCCGGCGTCCAGACCCACCTCACCGGCAACGACGTGGACCTGGAGAAAATGCCCACGCTGTACCTGCCGGTCAACAAGTCGGTGGACCTGGAGCTGAACTCCCGCGACGTGATCCACTCCTTCTGGGTTCCCGCCTTCCTGCAGAAGCGTGACATGATCCCCGGCAAGACCAACTACATCCGGTTCACCCCCACCAAGGAGGGAACCTACGACGGCAAATGCGCCGAACTTTGTGGTGAGTACCACTCCGAAATGTTGTTCCGCGTGAAGGTTGTCTCCGAGTCGGAGTTCACGTCCCACATGGACCAACTGCGCCAGGCCGGCAACACCGGGCTGCTCGGCGAAGAGTACGACCGCAACCCGGCCCCGACCGAGACAAAGTAAGGGGAGCGCGACGTGGCAACGACCTACTCTCAGCCCTCCGGGATCCTTGAGACTCCCGTAGTACCACGGTCCAAGGGACGCATCGTCGTCAACTGGATCACCTCAACCGACCACAAGACCATCGGGTTCATGTACCTGATCGCGTCCTTCATTTTCTTCTGCCTCGGCGGCGTGATGGCCTTGCTGATCCGGGCGGAGCTGTTCGAACCGGGGATGCAGATCCTGCAGACCAAGGAACAGTACAACCAGCTCTTCACCATGCACGGCACGGTCATGCTGCTGATGTTTGCGACGCCGCTGTTCGCCGGCTTCACGAACGTGATGATGCCGTTGCAGATCGGTGCCCCCGACGTCGCCTTCCCGCGGCTGAACGCACTGGCCTTCTGGTTCTTCCTCTTCGGCTCCACCATCGCCGTCTCCGGCTTCATCACGCCGCAGGGCGCAGCGTCGTTCGGCTGGTTCGCCTACGCGCCGCTGTCCAACACCACCTTCAGCCCGGGCATCGGCGGTGACCTCTGGGTCTTCGGCCTGGCGCTGTCCGGTTTCGGCACCATTCTTGGCGCCGTCAACTTCATCACCACCATCATCTGCATGCGCGCCCCCGGCATGACCATGTGGCGGATGCCGATCTTCACCTGGAACGCCCTGGTCACCTCCATCCTGGTGCTGATGGCTTTCCCGCCGCTCGCCGCAGCCCTGTTCGCCCTCGGCGCGGACCGCCGCTTCGGTGCGCACATCTTCGACCCGGAAAACGGCGGCGCCGTGCTCTGGCAGCACCTCTTCTGGTTCTTCGGCCACCCCGAGGTTTACATCATCGCGCTGCCGTTCTTCGGCATCGTCTCGGAGATCTTCCCGGTCTTCAGCCGCAAGCCCATCTTCGGTTACAAGGGTCTGGTGTACGCCACGATCGCCATCGCCGCCCTGTCCGTGACCGTCTGGGCCCACCACATGTACGTCACCGGTTCGGTCCTGCTGCCGTTCTTCTCGTTCATGACGATGTTGATTGCGGTCCCCACCGGCGTGAAGTTCTTCAACTGGATCGGCACCATGTGGCGGGGTTCCATCACCTTTGAAACCCCGATGCTCTGGAGCATCGGCTTCCTGGTGACGTTCCTCTTCGGTGGCCTCACCGGCATCATCCTGGCGTCGCCGCCGCTGGACTTCCACGTCTCGGACACCTACTTCGTGGTGGCGCACTTCCACTACGTCGTCTTCGGTACCGTCGTGTTCGCCATGTTCGCCGGCTTCTACTTCTGGTGGCCGAAATGGACCGGCAAGATGCTCAACGAGCGTCTGGGCAAGATCCACTTCTGGATGCTGTTCCTGGGCTTCCACGGAACCTTCCTGATCCAGCACTGGCTGGGTGTCATGGGCATGCCCCGCCGCTACGCGGACTACATGCCGCAGGACAACTTCACCTGGATGAACCAGTTCTCCACGTACGCGTCCTTCCTGCTGGGCGCGTCCATGATCCCGTTCTTCTGGAACGTGTACATCACCTGGCGCAGCAACCAGAAGGTCATGGTCGACGACCCCTGGGGCTTCGGCGCTTCGCTTGAATGGGCGACGTCCTGCCCGCCGCCGCGGCACAACTTCACCTCGCTGCCGCGGATCCGCTCGGAACGTCCGGCCCTGGACCTGCACCACCCCGAGCTCGCCCAGAACTACACGATCGACACTCCTGCCCCGGCAGCAGCGACGCTCGGTAACGCCGACCAGAAGGATCAAGCCCAGTGAAGATCGAATCACGGATTTTTGGACTCGGAGTCTTCTTTTTCATCCCGGTCTCCGTCATCTACGGTTTCCTGACCGGCTGGTCGGAATGGGTTGGCATCCTCGGCGTCCTGCTGCTTGGCGGCCTCGCCGGCATGGTCGGCGCCTACCTGGGCTTCACCGGACGGCGTGTCGGTCTGCGTCCCGAGGACCGCAGCGACGCTGAAATCCACGAGGGGGCCGGCGAACAGGGCCACTTCAGCCCGTGGAGCTGGTGGCCGCTGGTCCTCGGTCTGGCCTGCGCCGGTGGCTTCCTGGGGATTGCCATTGGCTTCTGGATCACCTTCATCGCCGGTGGCCTGGCTATCGTCGCGTTGATTGGCTGGGTCTACGAATACAGCCGCGGCGACCACGCCCACTAGGTTCCGCGCACGCTGAGAACGACGACGGCGGGCCCCACCAATTTGGTGGGGCCCGCCGTCGTTTGCGTTGCGTGGGGGCCGCTCCGTGGAGCCGTTCGCCGCGGGGCGCTCAGCCGGCCTGGGCAGCGAGCAGTGCGCCGAGACCGGCCAGGACCCGCTCGGCGTCGGCCGTGCTCGAACCTTCCGGGATGGCCTCCGGGCGGATCTCGAGTTCAACTTCGCAGCCGCAGCCGAAGTCCTCCATCATGACCTCCAACAGGGAACGGGCGTCGACGCCGGGCCTGCCGTCCTTGCTGATGGTGACCGGCAGCCCGCTTCTGGTGACCGCACGGACAAAGGCCGCGGCGGGCCGGGCATGCAGTCCGATGGAGGCTTGGACGACCGCCTTGAGTGTTGGCAAGGATGCTCCTCGTGATGGCGCGCCCGGAAGGCTGCGACGAATGCGTGGGGGCCGTACGTCAGCGGCGGGGGAGCCGCCGCGGGAAGGGCCATACCAGCCTAGCCCGGGGGAGGAGCCCGCGCGAACCGGGGCCGCCCGCTGGTCTAGACCTGTGCCGCCGGTGCCCTAGGCTTGAGGTATGAACGATTATGGCTGGTGCAGTGGTGGGGTCTAACGCGGCCAGGATGCCCGGCGAGATTGACCGGACCAGCGGCGTCCCCATCTATGTTCAACTGCGGGAGATCCTCCGCGCGCATATCGCCAGCGCGTGCCCTCCCGGGTCGGCCCTTCCGTCGGAGCGTGACCTCTCGGAACGCTTCGGACTGGCGAGGATGACCGTGCGCCAGGCCATTGACGCCCTGGTCGGCGAGGAAGTCATTGAGCGCGTTGTCGGGCTCGGCACCTTCGTGCGGAAGCCCAAGCTGGACCTGCAGGTCAAGCTCACCTCCTACAGCGAGGAAATGCAGCGCCGCGGCATGGTTCCGGCGGCGAAGGTGCTGAGCTTTGAGCAGATCGGTGCCAGCGCCTTCCTGGCCAGGGAACTGCAGCTCGAGGAGGGGACGCAGCTCGTCCGCTTCCGGCGCCTGCTGCTGGCCGACAGCGAACCCATGAGCGTTGATGAGAACTTCATTCCGGCGCACCGCGTGCCCGGACTGCTCGACGGGGCGCCGCCGACGTCGCTCTATAACGTGCTGAGCGAACGCTACGGCCTGGTGATGGAATGGGGGGAGGACATGATCGAGGCGACCGCGGCCTCGCCGTCGACCGCGCGGCTCCTGAACGTGGAGATCGGTTCGCCGCTGTTGAAGATCCAGCGGCATGCCTTCGTCGCACGGGCCATGGTGGACTACTCCGTCTCGTATTACCGTGCCGACCGGTACAAGCTGTGGGTGCCCCTGCAGCGTCCGGGGGTGCGGCCAACCCGCAACTACGTCACCGGCTACCGGCCCTGACCCGGCGGCAGCGGGGGAGGAGACGAAAAGGCCCGGTCCTGGTGGACCGGGCCTTTTCGCTGACTATGGCGGTGCTTAGCGGCTGAGGCTCTTCTGCTCCGGAGCCGCTTCGATCGATTCGTGCTCGCCGTGGTGGCTGTGCGCCGCCGCCAGCTCGGACGGGGTCGCCGGGGCCACCCGGTCCTCGAAGAACCACTTGGAGAGCATCGCGCGGCGCTTCTCCTTGCTGTCCACGACGCCGTTGCTGTTCGGCTGGGCGGGGATGACCATCGGGGATTCGAAGCCCACCAGCTTGTAGCGCTTGTACTCGTCCAGCGGGGCGTGCACCTCGATGAACTCGCCGTGCGGCAACCGTACGATCCGGCCGGTTTCACGGCCGTGCAGGGCAATCTCCCGGTCCTTGCGCTGCAGGGCCAGGGCCACCCGCTTCGCCACGATGAACCCGATGACCGGGCCAATGAAGAACAGTGCCCGGAGCCAGTAGGTCACGTCATTGAGGGACACGTGGAAGTGCGTGGCGATCAGGTCGGAGCTGGCCGCAGCCCACATCACGCAGTACCAGATGAAGCCTGCGACGCCGATGCCCGTGCGGGTCGGGGCGTTGCGGGGACGGTCGAGGACGTGGTGCTCGCGGTCGTCCTTGGTGATCCAGCGCTCAATCCACGGGTAGGTGAACATGACGGCGAACAGGATGCCCGCGGGGACCAGGGCCGGCAGCAGCACGTTGAAGCTGAAGACATGGCCGAACCAGACCTGCTCGACGTGCCAGTTGCCGAAGGTGCCCGGCATCAGGCGCAGCGCACCGTCAACGAAGCCGATGTACCAGTCAGGCTGGGTGCCGGCCGAGACGGGGGACGGGTCGTAGGGACCGTAGTTCCAGATCGGGTTGATCGTGAAGAAGCCGGCCATCAGGGCGATGACGCCGAACACGATGAAGAAGAACCCGCCGGCCTTGGCCGCGTAGACCGGGCCCAGGGGATAGCCGACGACGTTGCCGTCATTGCGGCCCGGCCCGGGGTACTGGGTGTGCTTGTGCACGACCACCATAAAGAGGTGCACCGCGATCATCAGCAGGATGAGTGCCGGCACCAGCAGGATGTGGAGCATGTACAGCCGGCCGATGACGGCCGTGCCCGGGAATTCTCCGCCGAAGAGGAAGAACGAGATGTAGGTGCCGATCACCGGAATGGCCTTGATGACGCCGTCGATGATGCGCAGCCCGTTGCCGGAAAGGAGGTCATCGGGGAGCGAGTAGCCGGTGAAGCCGGCAGCCATCGCGAGGATGAGCAGCACGCTGCCCACCACCCAGTTCATTTCACGTGGCTTGCGGAACGCGCCGGTGAAGAATACGCGCAGCATGTGCACGGACACCGAAGCGACGAACAACAGCGCGGACCAGTGGTGGACCTGACGCATGAACAGGCCGCCGCGGACATCGAAGGAGATGTTCAGCGTCGAGTCGTAGGCGACCGACATTTCGACGTTGTTCAGTGGCAGGTACGAACCCTGGTAGCGGGTTTCCGCCATGGACGGGTCGAAGAAGAACGTCAGGAAGGTGCCCGAGAGCAACAGGATGACGAAGGAGTACAGCGCCACTTCACCGAACATGAACGACCAGTGGTCCGGGAAGACTTTGCGGCCGAACTCGCGGAGGATGCCCGATCCGCCCACGCGCTGGTCAACGAAATCGGTAATGCGGCCGCCCTTGGTCTTGGCGACGAAGGTGGGGGTGTTAGCTGTTGACGTTGCGCTCATGCTCATCACGCTCCCAGTAGCTAGGTCCAACAGGTTCTTTGAAGTCGCTCGTCGCGTAGAGGTAGCCCTCGTCGTCGACGGCGATGGGCAGCTGCGGGAGCGGCCGGCTGGCCGGGCCAAAGATAACCTTGCATTCCTGGGTCAGGTCGAAGGTGGACTGGTGGCACGGGCAGAGCAGGTGGTGCGTCTGCTGTTCGTAGAGGGCAACAGGGCAGCCAACGTGGGTGCAGATCTTGGAGTACGCAACGATGCCGTTGTAGCTCCAGTCCTCCCGGCCCGCGGACGGGTGGAGGGAGTCGGGGTTGAGGCGCATCAGGAGAACGACGGCCTTGGCCTTTTCGTTCAGCTTGCCCTCGTGCAGTTCGTTCAGGCCTTCCGGGATCACGTGGAAGGCAGAACCGATAGTGACGTCAGAAGCCTTGATGGGCGTGCCATCAGGGTCCCGGGTGAGCCGCTTGTGCTTGCCGTCAACGGGAGCCCACATGGTGTGGGCCAGCGTCTTGTCCGGCCGCGGGCCCAGGTCGCCGAAGATGGCGAGGGCGGGCAGCGGGGCAAGTGCGACGGCGCCGAGCAGCGTGTTGCGGATCAGCGGACGGCGCTTGATGCCGGTTTCCTCGACAATGTCGTCGACGATCCGGACGGCGGCCAGCCGGTCCTCTTCGGTGCGGAGCGCGTGGCGTTCCTCCGAAACTTCGTGGTCCGGCATGAGGGCCTTGGCCCAGTGCACAATGCCGGTGCCGATGCCGAGCATGGCAAAGGCGGTGCCGAGGCCCAGCAGCGTGTTCTGCAGCCGGATGGTGGTGATCGAGGAGTCAGGTCCCAGATCAATGGCGAAGTACGCCACCAGGAATATCAGGGTGCCCACGACCGAGACACCGAACAAAACGGCCACCTGCCGTTCCGCTCGTTTTGCGGCTCTCGGGTCCGTGTCAGCCAGGCGCAAACGATGCGGGGGAATTCCAGGATCCTGGAACTTCTCCACCTCATTCTGACCAGCCGTAGCTACGGTGCCCGAGTGGTTCGGACTGCCGTCACTATGGTTGCCCATAATTCGCCTCATCCTTCTCTCGTCTCGACCAGTGTCGAGTTAGGTTTCAATTCGACCTGCTGACGTGTCAGCAGACAATTCTTACAAGTGCCGCGGGTGTCCTAGGACGTCCGCGAAGTCAGCCAGATGGTGAAGGCGATGATGACGCCCAGTCCGGCGATCCAAACAAACAGGCCTTCGGACACCGGGCCCAGCGAGCCCAGGTCGTTGCCGCCGGGGGAGCCGTTGGCTTCGATCTGCTTCAGGAAGGTGATGATGTCGCGCTTGCCCTCGGGGGAAACGTTTGCGTCGGAGAAGACCGGCATGTTCTGCGGGCCGCTCACCATGGCCTCGTAGATGTGCTTGCCCGAGACATCCGCGAGGGCCGGAGCAAACTTACCGCGGGTCAGCGCACCACCGGCGGCAGCGGCGTTGTGGCACATGGCACAGTTCACGCGGAACAGTTCGCCACCCTTGGCGGCGTCACCCTTCTCGTCGAGGACACCTGCCTCAGGGATGGACGGGCCGGGGCCGAGCGAAGCAACGTAGGCGGCGAGCTGGTGGGTCTGCTCGTCGTTGAACTGGGCAGGCTTCTTGTAGGCCTGCGGGCCGTTCATCTGCATGGGCATACGTCCGGTGCCGACCTGGAAGTCAACGGCGGCGGCGCCGACGCCAACAAGCGACGGTCCGGCAGGGGAGCCGCTGGCGCCCATGCCGTGGCAGGTGGCGCAGTTGGCGGCGAAGAGCTTGCCGCCCTCCTCTGTGTCACTTGCACTGAAGCTGGTGGTGTCGGCCTTGGCCTGGTTGACGGTGGTGGCGACGGCGTATAGCCCACCAGTGATGAGGAGTCCCATCAGCATCAACGCAACTGCTGCTAGTGGATGACGTCGCTTCTGCGAAAGTGCCTTCACGTGGTGGTTCCTTTATTCGATCCTGCGTTGGCTCCGGGAGCCGCTTCTTGAAATTCTGCCTCTTGTAGAAAAAGAGTCAAGGCGTGGCTACTTGAGGACGTAGATGACCAGGAAGAGGCCGATCCACACGACGTCGACGAAGTGCCAGTAGTAAGAGGTGACGATCGCCGAGGTGGCCTCGAAGTGTCCGAACTTCTTCGCCGCGAAGGACCGTCCAATGATGAGCAGGAAGGCAACCAGGCCGCCGATGACGTGCAGGCCGTGGAAACCGGTGGTCATGTAGAACGCCGAGCCGTAGGCATTGGAGGAAAGCGAGACGTGCTCGGAGACGAGCAGGGCGTACTCGGTCGTCTGGCCGGCCACGAAGAACGCACCCATGATGAATGTGAGTGTGAACCACTCGTTCATTCCCCAGCGGGTGAAGCTCAGGGGCCCGCCAAGCCTGCGCGGCTGGAGCCGTTCGGCGGCGAAGACGCCCATCTGGCAAGTGAAGGAACTTGCCACGAGGACGATGGTGTTTACGAGCGCAAAGGGGAAGTTGAGCTTGGCTGTCTCTTCGGCCCACATCTGTCCGGAGGTCGAACGGAGTGTGAAGTACATGGCAAAGAGACCGGCGAAGAACATCAACTCACTGGACAGCCACACAACGGTTCCAACAGAAACCATGTTTGGGCGGTTCAGCGTCGGGTGCGCCGGGGTACTGGGGGCATGGGTCGCAGATGTCACATAGACATTATGTCTGTAAAAGTCCGTGCTGCCCAACGCAAACCGCCTTTTCAGGGGACTTTTTCTACAAAGACGCGAAATCGCGCGGAAAAGTTCCCGGGGGGCTTCGCATTGGGCAATGCAGCCCGCGCCTCGATAGCATCGGAAGGTGACTTCTCAGGCATCTGCACAGGCGGTAGGAAAGACGTGGCCGCGCCTCATCGGCGCCCTGATCAACGGCACGAACCTCAGTGCCGAGGACACCCAGTGGGCCATGGCATCGATCATGGCGGGTGAGGCAAGCCCTGCCCAGGTGGCGGGATTCCTGGTGGCGCTCCGTTCCAAGGGTGAAACCGTGGATGAGCTGTCAGGACTCGTCGAGGCGATGATCGCCAATGCGAACCCCATCGAGATTGCTGGCGAGAAGCTCGATATCGTGGGGACCGGCGGTGACCAGCAGAACACCGTCAATATCTCCACGATGGCGGCCCTGATCAGCGCGGGCGCCGGGGCCAAGGTGGTCAAGCACGGCAACCGTGCAGCGTCCTCCACGTCCGGTTCGGCCGATGTGCTGGAGGCCCTGGGCGTGCGGCTGGACCTCCCTATTCCCCGGGTGGCCCGCAACGCCGAGGACGCCGGCATTACCTTCTGCTTCGCCCAGGTGTTTCACCCGTCGATGCGGCATGCCGCCGTCGCCCGCCGTGAGCTCGGCGTGCCAACGGCCTTTAACTTCCTGGGCCCGATGATCAATCCCGCCAACGTGCAGGCATCCGCCGTCGGGGTGGCCAACGAGCAGATGGCGCCGCTGGTGGCGGGAGTCCTCGCCAAGCGCGGCAGCCGGGGACTGGTGTTCCGCGGCAACGACGGGCTCGATGAGCTGACCACCACGGGACCCTCCCATGTGTGGGAGATCCGGGGCGGCGAGGTCACCGAATCAACGTTCGATCCCCGCGAGCTGGGGATAAGGCAGGCCACGCTGGCGGAGTTGCGCGGGGGCGCAGCGGTGGACAACGCCGCCGTCGTCCGGGAGGTCCTGGCCGGCGAACCGGGACCGGCACGGGATGCCGCGCTGCTGAACGCCGCCGCCGGTTTGGTGGCGTTTGACCTCGACGCGGCCGGTGCACTGACGGAGCGGATGGCGGCCGCGATGACCCGCGCGGAAGAGTCCATCGCCTCCGGAGCCGCCGCTGCCGTGCTGGACCGGTGGGTCGCGCTGACCCGGGAGTAACCCGGCCGGCATGGTGCCGGCGCGGATCCGGCAGGCGGTACGACAGCGGGGCCCGGCAAATGCCGGGCCCCGCTGCTGCAGTTCGCTGCTATTCGAAGCCGAGCGCGAAAGCCGCATCCAGGTCGTGCTGTGAATAGGCCCGGAAGGCGATCTGGGTGGTGGTGTGGACCACCGCCGGTACCTTGGACAGCTTGTCCGCTATGATGTCTGCCAGGTCTTCGTGCTTGGCCACACGCGCGATGGCGATCAGGTCCCATTCACCGGTCACGGAGTAAACCTCGCTGATGCCCTGGATGGCGGAGATTTCCTCCGCGGTTTCCGGGATGCGCGAAGCTTCAGTTTTGATCAGGACGATAGCGGTGACCACGTGAATACCTTTCGGGATCGGTTGCGCCGGCGCCTGCCGTACTGCCGAAGCGAGGAGCGGCGATGTGCTTGCAAGCCTAGTCCATCAGCGCCGACGACGGCGGGACCCGGCCCGCCCGACGGCCGCGATTACCAGCCGGTAGCCGAGCAGGAACACCGCCAGGCTCAGCAGTGCCACCAGCACGAACGGCAGGACCACCGTCTGCCCGGTGAGCGCCCGGAGCAGCATGCCTACGGCCACCGTGCCGATCCAGACGGCGACGCCGGCCGGCCACAGCACGAGCGGCGCCCGCCACAGGCGGAGCGCAAGCCAGGCCACGGCGCCGCCGGCCAGAAACGGCCACGCCGTCGCCAGGACACCGGTAATGATCTCACCGCGCTGGTGGGCGTCCCGTCCGATCGCTGCGAAGAGCAGGATCAGGAGGGCGTCGGCGGCCGCCGCCAGGACTGCTCTGCGGGTGCTCGACGGCGGATGGGGCAGCGGGGGAGTGGTGGCTGGCATGCTTCCAGCCTAGCTTCCGCAAGGCATGGAGCCGGGCGGCATTGCGGTCTACCATGAGGCGCGGAACACACAAGCCGCGAGCCTGAGGAGAGGCCCATGACAACGTTGTCCGGTCGGCCCAACACCGCCTTGATGGTGATCGATGTGCAGCGCGGTGTGGTGGAGGGAGTGCACCGGCGCGACGCGGTGATCGCAAACATCGCCGAGCTGGTGGACAAGGCCCGCGGCGCCGCGGTGCCGATTGTCTGGGTCCAGCATTCCGACACCCAGTTGGAACGGGGGAGTGAGGCGTGGGAGTACGTCCCGGAGCTGGCCCGGCAGGAACCGGAACCGCTGGTGCACAAGTCCTACGGCGACTCCTTTGAGGCTACCGACCTTGAAGAGGTCCTTGCCGCCGCGGGCGTGGGGCGCCTCCTGGTCGCAGGGGCGCAGACGGACGAATGCATCCGGTCTACGATCCACGGCGCGTTTGTGCGCGGCTACGATGTCACCCTCGTGGCCGACGCCCACAGCACCGAGGACCTCACGGCCTGGGGTGCGCCGCCGCCGGAGCTGGTGATTGCGCACACCAACCTCTACTGGGAGAGCCAGGCGGCTCCCGGGCGGACCGCGGCGGTCGTCAAGACATCGGAGGTGGCGTTCGACGGTTAGGGGCGGCGGTATTCACGCCTTATACGGTCGGGCCGGTGCCGTTGGCCGCCCGCCCGCCACGGGGAGCCACACTCATGGCGACCGTCACCGTGTCACCGTCGCCGAACCGCTCCCGCGTGCGGACGTCCTTCTTGACCGGCAGCACGTACTCTCCGTTGCGCGGCAGCAGTGAGGTCTCCCATTCGGTGCCGCCGATGCGGACGGAGACCGGGATGGCGCCCCAGCCGTAGCTGGCCATCGCGGCCTCGGCGCGGACGTAGTCACCGACGTCCGCGGGCAGGGCCAACCAGTAGAAGGGCGCAGGGCCACGCCACGAACAACTCAGCACTGAAGGTCGTGTCCACGTCACGCAACGCTAGTGGTCGAACGTGGCGCCATCAACCACGCGCGCTGGGGCACAGGGGGAAGTAGGCCGACGCGGCGCCGCCGCCCGGATGATCGACGGTCGAGCTGTGGCGGCGTACTGTCGGAGCATGACGGGGGATCGGAGGCGGGGGAGCAGTGCCGCGCTGTACGGGGCCATGCAGACGCTCCATCTAATGTTCTTCCTGGGCGGTTCCGCCATCGTGATTGCGGGTTCGGTCCGCTTTGCCCAAACGGCGGCGACTCTCAGAGCCCACGGGCAAACGATTGATGGCGACGTGCTGCGGGGCCCGGTCATCGGAATATCGGCCGGCCTGCTCGCCGCCGTTCTTGGTGCCTGCGCCTTCCTCCTGCTCCGCAAGGGCGGGCGCTGGGCCTGCTGGATCAGCGTCGTGCTCTGGGCTGCGCTGTGGTTCCCGGTCGTCGTGAACGTGAGTTCCTTGCTCCCGGGATTCGCCGGGCCCATCCTGGTGACGCTGCTGTGCATCGGCGGTTCGGTCTTTGCCACCGCCGCATATTTCCTCCTGGACCCATTGCGGCCACGCCCAGCCAGCCCCGAGCGGGACGCGGCCGTATCCACATTGGCCTGACCTGGGTAGGCTCTCCGGCTATGGACATACTCACGGGCGAACAGATCGCCGAGGCCAAGCTGACCAACTGGCGCAAACTTGCCCAGGGACTGCCCGCGCGTTAGCTCGTCGAAGACGTCAGCACCGGCACCCGGTTCGTCGCCGCGGGCGGGACCGTCGGCGACGACAACAACGCGCCATCGCTCACAATAGGGGGCCGGTGTCGCTGATCTGAGGCGTTCCTCAGAGTCCTACTTGACATAATGTAGATTATCGGCGCTTTGGAACCGCTCTTGGACAGCTGATTTTTCGGTTGCGTGTTGTCCGTATGGCGACGGGTTTCCGGCTTGTCTTTAGCCTCGCCGCAGGGCTCGGCTGCGGATCATTTTTTGTAGACCTCGCGGCGGTGCGCGACGCGCACGACGGTGACGGTCAGTATGGGGTCCTGAATCTCGTCGAGCACGCGGAAATCCCCGGTCCGGATCCGCCAGGCGTTTAGTTCACCGGCCAGCTTCTTGCATCCTTTGGGGCACGGGTCAGTTTCAAGTTCCACGATCGACCCCAGGTTCCTTTTTCGCACCCCCGGGTCCAGATTGCGGAGCTCCACTCTTAGCGGTAGTCGTAATTTCTCTTCTGCTCGGCACTCTCCGGCAAGCCGATGGTGCATGCGGCTACCACCGCTCCCCCGGCCCCTGTCATTGCGCGGAGGACGGCGTATGGCTGGCGGCGGTCATCCCGGATCCAAACACATGATGACTCTCTTGCATAGTCGCAACGGCATGGTGCTCCTGACCGAGGCGACCGGCCCGGTGCATCCGGTCCCGCCGGAGAAGCTTCTGCTACTCCTGCCGGCGCAACCTGACCACCGACTCTCTCACTGCCGCCGCAGCCTTAAGCACCGTTGCGCGTACGCAAATAAGGCGGGAGACTGGCCAAAGGTGACCATGACTAAAGGGAGGCACGATGCGCGCTCTGGTCGTTACACCGGGGAAAAGGGACTCACTCCAGCTGCGGGATGTTCAGGACCCGCAGGCCGGCGAGGGAGAGGTGCTGGTGGAGGCACTCGCAGTGGGCCTTTGTGGAACCGACAGTGAGATCATCGCCGCGGAGTATGGGGAAGCGCCGCCGGGCCAGGAGTACCTGGTGCTGGGGCACGAGAACCTCGGCAGGGTGCTGGAGGCCCCCGCCGGATCGGGACTCGCGAAAGGTGACCTGGTGGTGGGTATCGTCCGCAGGCCGGACCCTGAGCCCTGCAAGGCGTGCGCGGCTGGTGAATGGGACATGTGCCTCAACGGGAACTATACGGAACACGGGATCAAGGGTCGTGATGGCTTCGCGCGGGAGCGCTGGCGGGCAGACACACATGCAATGGTCAAACTCGACCCGGCACTGGAGGATGTAGGCGTTCTGCTGGAGCCAACCACCATCGTCGCCAAGGCCTGGGAACAAATTAACCGGATCGGGCAACGCGCATTTTTTGACCCCCATACCGCCGTCGTTACCGGGGCCGGTCCGGTCGGCCTGCTCGCGGCCCTGCTCGGAGTTCAGCAGGGCCTGGACGTCCACGTCTTTGACATTGTCAAGGACGGCCCCAAGCCCCAGCTCGTCAAGGACCTGGGCGCCACCTACCACAGTGAGGCCCTTCCCGACTCAGGTATCAAACCCGACGTACTGGTTGAATGCACCGGAATCACACCGGTGGTCCTGGACGCACTCAAGTGCAGGGCCCAGGACGCGATTACGTGCCTGACCGGCGTCTCCGGAACTGGAAAGCAGACCTCCGTCGATGTCGGCGCACTCAACCGCGAACAAGTCCTCATGAACGGCGTGGTGTTTGGCAGCGTCAACGCGAACCGTCGCCATTACGACGCCGGCGCCCAGGCACTTGCCAAGGCGGACCCTGCCTGGCTCGGGCGGCTCATCAGCCGCCGCGTACCGCTGGCGGACTTCGGCGAGGCCTTCAAGGGCCGCCCGGATGATGTCAAAGTCGTCCTCGACCTCGCCGCCAGTACCGGCGGGAGCCACAGCCATGAGTGACGGGCCGGATTACGGGGACGCGGGGACCGTCCGCGGCCTCCCGTCGGGCCAGCAGTACGAAATTTCCTCAGGCCCGCAAAAGGTGCTGCTGACCGAAGTCGGCGGCGCTCTCCGGGACTACCTGGTAGACGGTCGCCCACTGCTGGACGGCTACGGACCGGATGAGATGTGCACGGGCGCGCGGGGACAGTCCTTGATCCCCTGGCCGAACCGGATCAAGGGCGGCAGTTATGAATGGCGCGGACAACGGCTGCAGGTTGACCTGAGCGAGCCGGACAAGGGCGGCGCCATCCACGGGCTGACGCGCTGGCGGAACTGGGATGTCCTGGAGCAGTCCACAGATGCTGCGCGGTTCACGTACACCTTGCACCCCTGTCAGGGGTGGTCCTGGGTCCTTCAGTGCAGCTTGCACTACCAACTGGATACAAGCGGATTGACCGTCCGGACCACGGTGGTGAATCGAGGCACCTCACCCTGCCCGTTAGGAACCGGGGCGCATCCCTACCTCAGCACCGGAGTACGGAGTCCAGGGGCGATTGACGCCGCACTGGTCCAGGTGCCGGGTCGGGTGTTCCTGCCGGTTGACGGGCGCGGCATCCCCACCGGACATCAGCGGGTGGACGGTACGGAATACGACTTGCGGGAGCTGCAGCAGCTGGGAGGCCGCCAGATCGATGTTGCTTTTACCGACCTGGTCCGTGACGAGGATGGTCGTGCCCGGGTAAGGCTGCTGCGCCCGGACCAGTCGGGAGGAGTTGAACTCTGGGTGGACGGGTCCTACCCATATTTGGAGATCTTCACCGGGGACACCCTCCCCCAGTCAGAGCGCCGACGCACTGGCCTTGGAGTTGAACCGATGACCTGCGCCCCTGATGCGTTCAACTCCGGCGAGAACCTCATCACCCTTGAGCCCGGACAGTCGCATACCGGCGAGTGGGGCATCACGCCGCTGTGAACGCATGCAGCCCGTCATTCGGCTCCGGCAAAAGGCACCATAAGATGACGAGTAACTATTGCGTATGCGCAAGCTGTGGAGGTCGCCGAAGACAGCGTCTGCTGCGGCGGATTCCGTTCACTTCAGGCTTTGGCTCCCAACGTGAAGCGACCGTCGGCGGTGCCCTGGCCGCCGGCGGCTGCCGCGAACGCCTCGAGTGCCGCAGCCAATGCGGGGCGCCGGCCCGTTGGCATCCTGGAAATGACCTCGGCGATGGCCTGCCGCCGGTGGTCCAGCACGGAGTCAACGAGCGCTCTTCCTTTCGCGCTCAACTCGAGCCTGACATACCGCCGGTCTGCCGGGTCCTCCCGCCGCTCCAGCAGTTCAGCAGCCACCAGCCGGTCGCAGATCCGGGTTGCGTTGGAGGCATGGACCCCGAGTTCGCCGGCTACTCCCCCGAGGTTCTGCGGCCCGCGGGTGTGGATGAGAACCAGAACCCGCAGTTGCGGGGTGTTCACCACGTCCTCGACCTCGGCTACAGAGCGGGCAACGACACCTAAAAGGGTATCGGCGGCCCGCATCACCGCTTCAACTTCCCGGCTCGAAGGTTTCGGAATTGGTGCAAAAAGGTCGGCTGCATCCATGGGCATCAGTCTCCCCTAATAGTTGCTTCCTCGGAAAGTTTGAACGTTGCACAGGAGCGCAGCGCTGCAGGGATCGACGGCGGAACCGTCACCACCGGGACATCCCGTCAGGGCCCCCGACGTAAGCCGCCAGGTGTTGGCCGGTGAGGGTCGACCGGGAAGCGACCAGCTCCCGGGGCGTGCCCTCAAACACGATCCGGCCGCCTTCGTGGCCGGCGCCGGGCCCCAGGTCGATGATCCAGTCCGCATGGGCCATCACCGCCTGGTGGTGCTCGATGACGATGACCGACTTGCCCGCGTCGACGAGTCGGTCCAGCAGCGCGAGCAGCTGGGCGACGTCGGCGAGGTGCAGGCCGGTGGTGGGCTCGTCCAGGACATACACGTCGCCTTTTTCGGCCATCTGGGTGGCCAGTTTGAGCCGCTGGCGTTCGCCGCCGGAGAGAGTCGTCAGCGGCTGGCCGAGGGTGAGGTAGCCGAGTCCGACGTCGGCAAGCCGGGCCAGGACCTTGTGCGCGGCCGGGGTCTTCGCCTCCGCGCCGCTGAAGAACTCCTCGGCCTCCGTCACCGACATGGCAAGCACCTCTGCGATGTTCCGGCCGCCCAGCAGGTAGCCGAGCACCGACGCCTGGAACCGTTTGCCGTCGCATTCCTCGCAGGTCGATTCCACCGTGGCCATCACCCCAAGATCGGTGTAGATCACCCCGGCGCCGTTGCAGGTGGGGCACGCGCCCTCGGAATTGGAGCTGAACAGCGCCGGCTTGACGCCGTTGGCCTTCGCGAAGGCCTTCCGTATCGGCTCCAGCAGCCCGCTGTAGGTGGCCGGATTGCTGCGCCGCGATCCCCGGATTGCGCCCTGGTCAACCACCACGACGCCCTCACGGCCCACCACGGAGCCGTTGATCAGCGAGCTCTTCCCCGAACCGGCCACGCCCGTGAGCACGCACAGCACGCCCAGCGGGATATCGACGTCGACGTCGCGGAGGTTGTGCGTGGAGGCGTGGCGGACCTCCAGCGCGCCGGCGGAAGACCGCACCGCGTCTTTCAGGGCGGCCCGGTCGTCCAGGTGCCGGCCGGTGCTGGTGCCGCTGCCGCGGAGATCTTCGACGGTACCTTCGAACACCACTTCCCCGCCGCCGGACCCGGCGCCGGGCCCCAGGTCCACGACGTGGTCGGCGATCGCGATGGTCTCGGGTTTGTGTTCGACGACCAGCACCGTGTTGCCTTTGTCCCGCAACTGCAGCAACAGGCCGTTCATCCGCTCGATGTCATGCGGATGCAGGCCAATCGTCGGTTCATCGAACACGTAGGTGATGTCCGTGAGCGAGGAACCCAGATGGCGGATCATCTTCGTCCGCTGCGCCTCACCGCCCGAGAGAGTGCCGGCGGGCCGGTCGAGGGACAGGTACCCGAGCCCGATGGCGGCGAAGGAGTCAAGCAGGTGCTGCAACCCGCGCAGCAGCGGCGCCACCGAAGGTTCGTGCAGTTCGCGCACCCAGACGGCAAGGTCGCTGATTTGCATCGCGCACAGGTCGGCGATGTTCTTGCCTTTGATACTGGAGGACAGCGCCTCCTGGCTGAGCCGGGTGCCGCCGCATTCCGGGCAGCTGGTGAACGTGATGGCCCGGTCCACGAAGGCGCGGATGTGCGGCTGCATGGCGTCCGGGTCCTTCGACAGCATGGACTTCTGAATCCTCGGGATCACGCCCTCGTAGGTGAGGTTGATGCCCTCGACCTTGATTTTGGTCGGCTCCTTGTAGAGCAGGTCGTGCATTTCCTTCTTGCTGAATTTCCCAATCGGCTTGTCCATGTCGAAGCCTGCGCCGCTGAAGATGCGGCCGTACCACCCGTCCATGCTGTAGCCGGGGATGGTGAGGCCGCCGGCGGACAGCGATTTGCTGCTGTCGTACAGGGCCGTCAGATCAAAGTCCGTCACCGAACCCATGCCCTCGCAGCGTGGACACATGCCGCCCAGGCGGTTGAAGGTTGCCTTCTCGGTTTTCGTCTTGCCCGCGCCGCGTTCGACGGTGATTGCGCCGCTGGCCTTCACGGATGGAACGTTGAAGGAGTAGGCATTGGGCGAACCGATGTGCGGGGAACCGAGCCGGCTGAAGAGGATGCGCAGCATCGCGTTCGCGTCGGTCGCGGTGCCGACAGTGGACCGGGGGTTGGCACCCATGCGTTCCTGGTCCACGATGATCGCCGTCGTCAGTCCCTCGAGCAGGTCGACGTCCGGCCGGGACAGCGTCGGCATGAATCCCTGCACAAAGGCGCTGTAGGTTTCATTGATCATGCGCTGCGACTCGGCGGCAATCGTGGCGAAGACGAGCGAGCTCTTGCCGGAGCCGGAGACCCCGGTGAACACGGTCAGCCTGCGTTTGGGGATTTCAACGCTGATGTCCTTGAGGTTGTTCTCCCGCGCGCCCTGCACCCGGATCAGTTCGTGGGTGTCGGCCACATGCAGTGCAGGCGCCTGCGGCGCGGCTTCCGTCGGCACCCCGGTGGGCATGCTCATCGTGACTCCCTCTGTTGCGGCGGCTGTGACCAGCTTAGATGAACCCCGCCCCGGTACGGCCGTGGCCACGGACGCCGCCGTGCGGCGCGGCCTTCCATTGTCATCCGCGCCTGCCTCGCTGAGAATGAACCATGACGGTCTACCTGAGCTCCCTGGAAACTGCTGTCCCGCCCACCGTGCTGATCCAGGCCGAGGCCCGGGACGTCTTCGCCGCCCAGCCGGGGCTGGGCCGGCTCGGCGCCCGGCTGGTGCAGACCTGCTTCGACTCGGCCGCCATCGACTCCCGATATACGGCCCTTGATGAGCTGACGACGCGGACCCGCACCGAGAATCCCCGGTTCTTCGACGCCGGCACCGGCCTGCTGCTCAGCCCCAGCACCAAGGTCCGCAACGACATCTTCGCCACCGAGGCCAGCAAGCTGTTCATCGAGGCAGCAGAGCGGGCCGTGGCGGCGTGCGCTAGCCTCGTTCCGGAAAACATCACCCATCTGGTCACGGTGTCCTGCACCGGGTTCTTCAACCCCGGACCGGACTACAAGATTGTGCGGGCGCTCGGCCTGGACCCCGCCGTCCAGCGCTACCACCTGGGCTTCATGGGTTGCTACGCCGCGTTCCCGGCGCTGCGGGCGGCCAAGTCGTTCTGCGACGCCGACCCGGACGCGGTGGTCCTTGTCGTCTGCGCGGAACTCTGCTCGCTCCACGTCCGGACGTCCAACAACCCCGACACCATCATGGGATCGGCGCTGTTCGCCGACGGGGCTGCCGCCGCCGTGATCAGCGCCCGGGAGTTCCCGGACCAGCCCGCCTTGCTGCGCCTCGACCACTTCGAGACGGTCCTGACTCCGGTCGGCGAAGAAGCCATGGCCTGGAACATCGGTGATGCAGGCTTTGAAATGGTGCTCGGCACCTACGTCCCGCACATCATCGACGACCACGTCGTGGGCGCCCTCGAACCGCTGCTGTCCAGGGACCCCGCGCTCGCCGGCGTGCCCTACCGGGACATCAGGCACTGGGCCATCCACCCCGGCGGCCGCAGCATCCTGGACAAGGTCCAGGCACGGCTGGAACTCAGTGACGAACAACTCCTGCCGGCCCGCGAGACGCTGCGCAACTACGGCAACATGAGCAGCGCGACCGTCCTGTTCGTGCTCCGGCACATCCTTGACCTCCCGGCCGCCGCGGCCCCCGGCAGCGGCGGTCCAGAGCGGATCTGCTCGATGGCGTTCGGGCCGGGCCTGACCGTCGAGACCGCACTGCTCACCAAGGTCGCGGCCCCGGCCGGCGCCAAAGGCGGCGCTGCGCGGCCGGGCCGCGTGCCCCGGCCGGAAACTGCACTGGCCTGAGCGCGGCGACGTTCGTGCTGGCAAGCCGGGCGGTGACCGCCGTCGAAGAGATGGACCGGCCTGATTGTGACCCGGCCCGGCTGGCCAGGACCTATGCCCAGTTCGCCGTCGTCAACCGTGCCGTGGCCGGCTGGCGGGGCGTCTACCGCCGGCGGTTGCGGCCCTTGCTTGCCTCGGCCGGTTCCGGAACCCTGCTCGACGTCGGGTGCGGCGGCGGTGACGTCCCGGTGTTGCTGGCCCGCTGGGCGAGACGCGACGGACTGCACCTGACGGTCACGGCCATCGACCCTGACCCCCGGGCAGCCGCGTTCGCTGCCACCCGGCGGGACGGCGCCGGGGTCACCTTCCGGCGGCAGGCCGCAGCGGAACTGCTGGCCGCCGGCGCGACGTTCGACGTCGTGGTGTCCAATCATGTGCTGCACCACCTGGCCCCCGAAGAGCTGACCGGCTTCCTTAGCGAGTCTGCTGCGCTGAGCACCGGCACTGTCATCCACAACGACCTCCGGCGCAGCGCAGCGGCCTATGCCTTGTTTAGCGCCGTGGCGCTGCCGTTCCGCGGCTCGTACATCCGGCAGGACGGGCTGACCTCGATCCGGCGCAGCTACACCACCGCGGAACTGCGCGGCGCCGCTCCCCCGGGCTGGACCGTGCTGCCCGGACGGCCCTTCCGCAACCTGCTCGTGCTGGAGAAGGCGCCGCTCCCCACTGGCGGCGGACCGGTCCAACCCCGGACCGGGGCCGGCGGATGACCGACGTCGTCATCATTGGCGGCGGCCCGGTGGGGCTCTACATGGCCGCTTTGCTGCTGCAACAGGGAGTCGAGGTTGCGGTGCTCGAACAGCGTGCGGCACCGGCGCCGCACTCACGGGCGATCGGCATTCACCCGCCGGCCCTCGAAGCCCTGCGGCGGATCGGAGTGGATCAGGAGCTGGTGCGCCTCGGCGTCCCGATCCGGCGCGGCGTGGCCGTCAGCGGCGGTGCTGCGGTGGCCGAACTGTCCTTTGCCCGGGTCTCGAGGCGGTACCCGTTCGTGCTGTCGCTGCCCCAGGCTTGCACCGAAGCCGTCCTGGAGCGCCGGGTTCGCGAGTTGGACCCGACCGCCCTGCAGCGTGGTGTCCGGGTGACGGGACTGCTCGACGAGGGCGCCCGGATGACGGTCCACTCCCGCCGGGGAGGGCGGACGGTGAGCACGGCTGCGGCCCTGGTGATTGCCGCCGACGGTGTGCGGTCCGTGGCCCGCGCCGCGCTTGGCCCGGCACTGCGCCGCAAGGACTACCCGGACCGGTATCTGATGGGCGATTTCGCCGACGGCAGCGGTTTCGGACCGGTCGCCGCGCTCTTTTTGGCCGGCGCCGGGATCGTGGAGTCGTTCCCGCTGCCGGAGCGCCGGCGCCGCTGGGTGGTTCGGCTCGGTCCGGCAAGCCAGGACGGGACCGCGGCCTGGCTGGCCGGCGAGGTCCGGCGCCGGACCGGTCATCGCCTCGACGTCGACAGCAACACCATGCTCAGCGGCTTCGGCGTGCGTTCCCGGCTGGCCCGGCGGATGGTGACCGGCCGGGGCGTCCTGATCGGGGACGCGGCGCACGAGATCAGCCCGATCGGCGGCCAGGGCATGAACCTGGGCTGGCTGGATGCGCTTGCACTGGCGCCACTGGTGCCGGCGGTCATCGCCGGGAACCGGGCCGGCCTGGCAGACTTCGACCGCGCCCGGCGCCGGGAGGCGGTGCGGGCGGTGCGGCAGTCGGAAGTCAATATGGCGTTGGGCCGGCCGCTCAACGGGAGGATGCTGGCCGCCCGCAACGGCGCCGTGGCCGCAGCAGCGTCGATCCCCGGCGTCAACGGGTTGATAGCCCGCCGCTTCACGATGCAGTAGCTTCAGCACGGACCAGCAGCGGGGTTACGCCTGGCGCGGCGTTAACGTTGAGTAGCAGTCGGAGGAGTTAGGTAGCAGTCGTAGTTGTGCTGGCTCGTGATCAGACCGTCCCGCAGCTCGAAGACTGACGCGGTCAGGGCCCGGATGCTCTCTCCCCTGTTCCAATACGGCAGGTCCATCTGCACGGTTGCCGACCACTCGGCTTCCAGGACCACCCGGGTACCCTCGCACGTGCTGCGCCGCACCTCGAAACGTTGCCCGGAAACGATCTCGCTGCTGTGCTCGGCGCCGGCAAGGACCTCGGCCCGGGAGCGGGTCGCGCCTTCCGGGGCCAGCAGGTGCGGCGCCTCAACCAGGACGTAGTCCTCGGCGAAGAAAGGGCTCAGAACCTCGGCGCCGCCGCCGGATTCAATGGCCCGGAGCAGGCCCAGGACACGGTCCAGGGGCGTGGGTGACGTCATGGACCTCAGCGTAGTCGAACCACCGGGCGTCGGTGCCGGCCGTTCCTGCGCCCGGGCCCGCGGCTTAGACTGACCGCATGGGCAGCCCGGTCCCGAGCCGTTTTCCGCACCTTCGCAGGTCCGCGGTGGTGCTGGTCCTGCTGCTGGCGGCAGCCGGCTGCAGCTCCGGGCCCGGCAGCCACAGTCCGGAACCCGGCGGCACCGTTCCCCCGGCCGGGTCGCCGGCGCCGGAAACCGGCACGCCGGGGCCGGTAACTGCGCAGATCAACCAGTTCCGCGACAACTACAGCAAGCACATCATCGAGATCCAGCTGACCAACACGACCGGCGGAACGGTCACGGTCCTGGCGGCCCGACTGACGAGTCCGTTCTTTGCCGCTGGAGCCGGCTGGGCCTCCCCCGGCGGCGGAACCGACCTGCCGCCGGGCCAGGCCAAGAGCCTTCCCGCCGCGCTGCCCGCCGCGTCCTGTGACAGCACCGCCGACACCGCCGGCGCCGACACTGCAGGTGCCACGGCAGGGTCCGGGGAGCCCGCGTCAGGGGAGCCCGCAGCCGGGCCGGCAGCCGCCGTCGAAGTCCGGCTCGCACCCGGGGCAGGCGGCGCCGCCCCGGTCACGGTGCCGGCAGCGGACCCTTTCGGCGTCCTGCCGCGCAACAACGCCGAGCTCTGTGTGGCACAGTCGGTGGCCCGGATCGCTGACCTGCGGTTCCGTCCCGGACTCGACGTTTCTGCCGACGGACGGACCGCCTTCCTGAACCTCGTCATCAGCCCCAGGAACCCGACTGGGCCTGCCGGATTCCTGACAATCGACAGTGTGGGCGGGACGCCGCTGCTGGAAGAGGACCCTGCGGCGGCATGGCCGCATGGGCTCCGCATCGATGCCACCGGCCCCGAACGCGAGGTGCGGCTGGGCATCAGGCCAGCTCGCTGCGACGCGCACGCGGTCGCGGACGACAAGGTCGGCACCCTGATCCCGCTGCGCGTCACGGTCGCCGGCCGGGACGGTGAGCTGAAGGTCGACGCGGGCGCGCAGCTGCGCGGCACGATCTACACCTTTGTCACCTCCGCGTGCGGACGCCAGTAGTCTGGACCCATGTCCTCCGACAGCAGCGACGCCGCCCGCCGAGCCCCTACCGCCGCCATGAGCGTAACCACCATCCGGGAAACCGTGGAGCAGATCCTGACCGCCGGTGTCCTGCCGCCGATCGTGCAGGCCGGCCACCCGGTGCTGCGCCAGCAGGCGCTGCCCTACGCCGGCCAGCTCGACGACGCCGATCTTGGCCGCCTGATCGATCTGATGCGCCGCGTCATGCACAAGGCGCCCGGCGTCGGGCTCGCGGCGCCCCAGCTGGGGATTCCGCTGCAGATCGCCGTGCTCGAAGACAGGTTCGAGGTGGACGCCGAGGTTGCCGCGGTCCGCGGCCGCGAACCGCTGCCCTTCTTTACCATGTTCAATCCGCGGTACGAGACGCTGGGCGCCGCCCGGAAGATCTTTTACGAGGGCTGCCTGTCACTGAATGGCTTACAGGCAGCCGTGCTCCGGCCGGAAGCCGTCCGGTTGGATTTCACCGGGATCGACGGCACCGCCCAGCACCGCGACTTTACCGGCTGGCAGGCGCGCATCGTGCAGCATGAGACCGATCACCTGCACGGCATCCTCTACCTGGACCGGGCCGAACTGCGTTCGCTGAGCAGCAACGCCGAATACTCCTCCCGCTGGGCCCAGCCGGACACCAGCCATGCCGGCCAGGAACTGGGTTTCGTGGCCGGTTGAGCCGCAGCCGCGGGGAAGCGCGCCCGGCAGCGTCGAGCTACCCTGCGGGGGCGGGGTTGTCGGCGGTCGGAAGATGCCGCGACCACCACTGAAGGATATGGTCGAAGCGTTGCTTGCGGTGGTGCGGGGTGCCGGAGCGGGACAGTTCGTGGTTCTCCCCCGGGAAGACCAGGAAGGCAGCCTCGACGCCAAGCTGTTTGAGCGCGGTGTAATACCGCTGGCCCTGCTCCAGTGGGCAGCGCAGGTCCTCCTCGCTGTGGATGACCAGGGTTGGGGTGCGGACCTGGTCCACCTTGGCCATCGGGCTTTGGGCGGTCATCTGCTCCGCGGCCGCCCCGGTGTATTCGCCGCCGAAGAACCAGCCGATGTCCGAGGAGCCCGTGAAACTGACCGGATCAAGGAAGCCACGTTCCACGATGGACGCCTTGAAGCGGTGATCGTGGCTGATGGTCCACGCCGTCAAGTAGCCGCCGTAGGAGCCGCCCATGATGCCGAGGGCGTCGGCATCGAGTTCCTCGAACTTGTCCAGCGCCCCGTCAAGGAAGGCGAGGACATCCTGCAGGTCCACCGTTCCCATCCGTTCCTTGATCGCGCGGCCGTGCGCCTGGCCGTAGCCGGCGGAGCCGCGCGGATTGCACATCAGCACGGCGTAGCCCGCGGCCGCATAGACCTGGGCTTCGTCAAAGAGTGCGCCGGTGTACTGGGCGAACGGCCCGCCGTGGATGTTCAGCAGCACGGGGTACGGTCCTTCGCCGGCGGGCCGTACCAGCCAGCCGTGAACCGGGTAGCCGTCAGCCGACGGGAAGGTGAGCTCCTCGGCGGCGAAGACCCCCGCCTCGGCGCGCAGTGGAGCGGAGAAATCACTGAGTGTCCGGAAGCGGCCGGCTTCGAGCACGGCCACGTCCCCGGAGGTCTGCGCATCGGTGAAGCTCAACAGGATGGTCCCGCCGTTTTCCGCGGCGCCGGTGACCACCCGGTCGCCGTCGAGCAGGACAGCGCGCAACCCGGCGGGACCGAACTCCAGCAACTGCACGGCGCCCCGGGCGTTGTTCAAGGCCAGCACCCCGTCGGTGCCGGTGGCCTCCAGCGGGTTCCCGCCAAGGTCCATGCTCTCGGGGTCGCTCAGCCGGACGGCGTCACCGCCGTCGACCGGCATCACGTACAGGGCCGTGTTCCGGGCCACGAAGTCCCGCCCCGATGCGCCGATCTCCTGGGCGGCAAAATACACCCACCGGCCGTCCCGGCTGTGCCGCAGGTGCGAAACCGACAGCGTACCGACGTTGGCAGGCGTCACGTCCTCGGGCCCGGTCCCCTCCTCGACCGTGCCGGCGTGTGCCCCAAGGCGGATCCGGTGGATGCCGGTGGCCAGGTCGCTGTCACTGCCGGCGTGCAGGGCCGCAACGAACAGCAGCGTGCGGCCGTCGGTCCCGAAGCTGGGGCTGGAATGGTCGGTGGCTGCCGTGGTCAGTTGCCGCGCTTCCGGCAGCCGGCCGGCACGGGCGTGGTTGGCGGCGTCGGCGTTTCCGTCTGTTTGGCGGGCCCGCCCGGCCGGCCGCACCCCGGGTTCCTCGTCGAGTCCCGGGACGGCGACGACGTAGAGCTGCTGGGGTTTGTCCGCGGTGTACCCGACGCCGTTCATCCGGTACTGGTAGTCGGTGATCAGCCGCGCGTCCTCGGCCCCCGCGCCGACCCCGTCGAGGGTGCCGTACCGGCCCGCTTCGGGCGTGCGGGCGCAATAGGCAAGACTGCCCGAATCGGGCGACCAGGTGAACTCCCCGACCCCCAGCGGCGCATCCGTCACCGCGACGGGTTCACCGCCGGAACCCTCGACGATGTGCAGCTGGGGTTTTCCGCCAGGCTCGGCCCGGAGAAACGCCAGGACCCGGCCGTCCGGGGAAAATGCCGGGGCGGTGTCACGGAAGCCCCGGGTCAGCAGCCGCGGCTGCAGACCTGCCGCGACCGGCACCTCCCACAGCTGGCCCACGTAAGCGTCGGCGTCGAAGTCGGGGCGGAGCACCGAGACAACGGCGCGCGTGCCGTCGGGGTGCACGGCGGGGGCGGAGACAGACTTGAGCAGCGGAAGGTGTTCTGGTTTCACGAGTGCGAGCCTAGCCGCTGCCGGGCAGCCGGTGAGGCAGCTCACACTTGCACGGCGCGCCCCGCGCCTGCCCGTGGTGGCGCCTGCCCGCGCCTGCCCCCGGCGGCCCGGCCGGCGCGGGGCCGTTGGGCCGGCGCCGGAGCCTTGCGGGCCTACGATGGACCCTATGCTCGACGCCGCCCTTGCTGCCCTCCTCTGCCCGGTCTGCCGGAGCCCGCTGCAGTCAGGCGCCGGCGGCCGCACCCTGAGCTGCCGGTCCGGGCACAGCTTCGACGCCGCCAAGCAGGGCTACTTCAATCTGCTGACTGGGAAAGGCACGGTCTTCGAGGCGGACACCGCGGACATGGTTGCGGCCCGCTTCGACTTTCTGGCCGCCGGCCATTACCGGCCGTTGGCGGATGCGCTCGCCGCCGTCGCCGCACCGTTCCTCACCGGCCCGGAATCTGTCGTGCTGGAAGCCGGCACCGGCACCGGGCACTACCTCCGGGCCTTGCTGGACCGGGTGCCGGCGGCAGCCGTCGGCCTCGACATATCGAAGTACGCGCTGCGCCGCGCCGCCGGCCTGAACCCCGAAGCCATCAACCTGGTCTGTGACGTCTGGCAGCAGCTGCCCCTGGCGGACCGCACCGCCGACGTCGTCACCGTCGTCTTCGCCCCGCGCAACGCCGCGGAGTTCGCCCGGGTACTGCGCCCGGGCGGCCGGCTGCTGGTCGTCACACCCCGTCCGGGGCACCTCGCGGAGGTCGCCGGGCAAACCGGAATGCTCGGCATCGAACCGGCCAAGGACGAACGCCTGGCCGCCGCCCTCGCCCCGCACTTCCGCCCCCACCCCGGCCAGGAACTGGACCTCACCCTCAGCCTGGGGGCCGCCGACGTCGTCAACCTCGCCCTGATGGGCCCGGCCGGGCACCACCTGGACCGCGGTGCCCTGGCCGCCAAGGCGGCGGCGCTGCCGACCCCTGCCGCGGTCTCGGCCCGGTTCCGGATCAGCGTGTTCGAGCCGCTGCCTGTCGAAGCGAGCGGGCCCGACGAAGCCAGCCGGCCCGGCGCAAAGTAACGACTTGGCCACGTTCCGCTGAGGGCTCCGGCAGCCAGCCCACACCCCCGCCACCCGGCTTAGGATGGAAACACGTCGCGGGGCCCGACTGCGCTCCGGACCGCGCATCAAAGGGGAAACGATGTTTGAATGGCTGGCCGACAACTGGTGGGCACTGTGGCTCACCCTGTTCCTGGTGTTTGCCGTGGTGGAGATGCTGACCCTTGACCTGTTCTTCATCATGCTCGGCGGCGGCACCCTTGCCGGGTTGATCTCCGCTTTGGCCGGCGCCGACCTGTGGCTTCAGATCGTCGTGTTCAGCGTGGTCTCGCTGCTGATGATCGGGTTCGTCCGGCCCGTCGCGCTCCGGCACCTGCGCAGCAGCCCGGCGGACCAGCGCAGCAACATCGAACGCCTGATCGGTGAATCCGCCCTGGTGGTGGAGCCGGTCAATGCCAACGGCGGCCTGGTCAAGATCGGCGGCGATGTCTGGAGCGCCCGCTCGGATGCCGGCGTCCTGACGCCCGGGCAGCATGCGGTGGTCCAAGCGATCGACGGCGCCACCGCCGTCGTCGTACCGCAGCCCGATGCGGCGACACAGCCCGGCGCAACCGCCCAATAGCGGCTGCCCGAGCGGATACCCATTTTTCCTGCTGCCGCCGGCGGCAGGGCGGCGGCAGGCTCACTGCCGGCAAGCAGTAGAACCACACAACTGGGGAAAAGGTGATGTATGGATATCGCAGTCGCAATAGTGCTGCTGGTACTCGTTGCGTTCGTAATAATCGTGCTGGTCCGTTCGGTCCGGATCGTTCCGCAGGCCCGGGCCGGCGTGGTGGAACGGCTCGGCAAGTACCAGCGGACGCTGAACCCCGGACTCACCATCCTGATTCCCTTCGTCGACCGGCTGCTGCCCCTGCTGGACCTGCGCGAACAGGTCGTGTCTTTCCCGCCGCAGCCGGTCATTACCGAGGACAACCTGGTCGTCTCGATCGACACCGTGGTCTACTTCCAGGTGACGGACGCGCGCGCCGCGACCTATGAGATTGCCAACTACATCCAGGCCGTCGAACAGCTGACCACCACCACCTTGCGCAACGTGGTGGGCGGCCTGAACCTTGAGGAGGCCCTGACCTCCCGGGACCAGATCAACGGCCAGCTGCGCGGGGTGCTTGATGAGGCCACCGGCCGCTGGGGCATCCGCGTCTCCCGCGTGGAGCTCAAGGCGATCGATCCGCCGCACTCCATCCAGGACTCGATGGAGAAGCAGATGCGGGCCGAGCGGGACCGGCGCGCCGCGATCCTCACCGCTGAGGGCACCAAGCAGTCGGCCATCCTCACCGCCGAAGGCCAGCGCCAGTCCTCCATCCTCAAGGCCGAAGGCGACGCCCAGGCCGCGATCCTGCGCGCCGACGGCGAGGCCCAGGCTATCCAAAAGGTCTTCGATGCCATCCACAAGGGCAACCCGGACCAGAAGCTTCTTGCCTACCAGTACCTGCAGACCCTGCCCAAGCTCGCCGAGGGTACGTCCAACAAGCTGTGGATTATCCCCAGCGAGGTGGGTGAGGCGCTCAAGGGTATCGGCAACGTGCTGGGCGGGACGAACCCCGACCCGCGCACCGACGACGCCGGGAACCTTCCCGGACAGCCGGTCGGCTAGCAGCCGCAGGTCTTTCCGGGGGGAGGCCTCCGCAGATCAGTCTGCGGGGGCCTCCCCTCCTCTGTTGCCGGACTTTGACCGGTCTCGCCGGCGGCCGGCTTTACGTTGAGCGCTTACGCCGCGTATAGTTGAGTATTTGTCCGGTCGGTTTAGGCCGCCGGAACAATTACGCTTCGCTGCGCGTTATACCCAGTGCCGATTCAGCAGTGGGGGAAACGCAAAGCACACAGTAGTCCGGCGAGGTCCCAGAGGCCCCCGGCTAGCGCAGGGCCTGGCCCTGCGAACCGATCATGAGGGAGAAAAGATGAGCGATCGCAGCCTGCGGGGTATGCGCCTTGGCGCACAGAGCATGGAGACCGAGTCCGGCGTCGAACCGGCTCCCCGCCAGCGGGTTGAGTACCGTTGCGCCGACGGCGAGCAGGTATTCGTGACGTTCTCCTCCGAGGCGGAGATCCCCCCGGTCTGGGTTTCGAAAACGGGCAAGGAAGCCCTGCTGGTCGACGGCGAACGCCCGGTCAGCAACGAAAAGGCAGTGCGAACGCACTGGGACATGCTGCTGGAACGCCGTTCGCTGCCGGAGCTGGAGCAGATCCTCGAGGACCGGCTCACGATTCTGCGCGAACGCCGCGGCGAGCGGCGCTCCGCCTAGGCACCGGGAACCCACCGACGCACCAGGGCCGGGCCGGCATTCCCTAAAGGGGTATGCCGGCCCGGCCCTTTGCTGTCCGGTTTAGTCGTAGATTGCTAGGCCCGGGCGGGCGCTATTTCCGTCCCAGTTTGCGGCTGAGGGTGTTCCAGCGGGCGGCGAGCCCCCACCTGGTGACGTTGATCATCGCTTCGACCACAATGTTGCCGCTCATTTTCGACGCCCCGAGTTCGCGCTCGACGAAGGTGATCGGACGCTCCACGATGTTCAGTCCCAGCTTGGCCACACGCCAGGCGAGGTCCACCTGGAAGCCGTAACCCACCGAATCCACGGAATCGAGGTTGAGCTTCTCGAGCGTGCTCCGGCGGAAAGCCCGGAATCCACCGGTGACGTCCTTGATCTTGACGCCCAGCATCATCCGCGCGTAGGTGCTGCCGACGCGGGAGATCGCCTGGCGGTACAGCGGCCAGTTCACGACGCTGCCGCCCGGAACCCAACGGGAACCCATGGCCAGGTCGGCACCTTGTTCGACCGCCTCGATCAGCTGCGGCAACTGTTCCGGCTTGTGGGAGCCGTCGGCATCCATCTCGACGAGGATGTCGTACCCGGCTTCGAGGCCCCACTTGAACCCGGCAATGTAGGCCGCACCCAGGCCGGCCTTGCCTTCGCGGTGCAGGACGTGGACCTGGCTGTCCTCCGCTGCGATGCTGTCCGCCAGCGCTCCCGTGCCGTCCGGGCTGTTGTCGTCAACCACCAGCACGTCGGAGGCGGGGACGGCACTGCGCAGTCGCCCAAGGGTCTTGGGCAGCGATTCCAGCTCGTTATAGGTCGGGATGATCGTGAGGACACGCACAGCGAGGCCTTTCCTTGAAGGGGGCGGTCGAAGGGCCGGGCAACGCGGCATTAGCCGATGACAGGCACAGCTTCCCAGTATAGCCAGTCAGGCACCGGCACCCGGCGGGCTAGTGTCCCAGCGAGCCGTTGGAGAAGAGTTCGACGCCGTCCCGGACCGTCTGGAGGCAGACCGGATCCTTGCCGGTGTCCAGCGCCGGCAGCAGCGGTGTACGCGCCCGGGGATCGGTGCTCCAGGACTGGACGCGGCCGTCGGCCACCTGGACCATCAGCTCTTCGACTTCCCAGACCGCGAAGCTGGCAGGTGCGCCCGGCACGAGCTGTCCCGCCATCGGGTTGCGGTAGCGGGCGGCCCGCCAGCCGGCCCTCGTATGGCCCAGGAAGGCGGCCCGGGCGGAGATTCGTTCCGCCGGGTTGTGGTGCTCCAGGCAGGCCCGGACGCTGGACCACGGGCGGAGCGGCGTGACCGGGGTGTCGCTGCCGAAGCACACCGGAACCCCGGCCGAGTAGAACGAGCCGAAGGGGTTCATGGCGGCCTGGCGGGACCCGAGGCGCCGGGCGTAGAGACTGTCCGGGCCGCCCCAGAGCGCGTCGAAGACGGGCTGCGCGCTGACGGTTACCGCGTACTTGGCCAGCCGGCCGATGGCGTCGGCGTCGGCGAGTTCGACGTGTTCCAGCCGGTGGCCCGCGGCCCGGATCCGCTGTTCCCCGACCGCGGCGGCGGCAATGTCGAGGGCGGCCAGCGCAGCGTCGAGCCCGGCGTCGCCGATCACGTGGAAACCCGCCTGGAGGCCCAGCACCGAGCAGGCCGCGAGGTGGGCGGCCGCCTCGTCCACGGAGAGATACTGGCTGCCGCGCTCCCCCGGCGCATCGGTGTAGTCGCCGCGCAGCGCTGCGGTGCGTGAACCGATCGAACCGTCCATGTTCAGGTCCCCGGCCAGGCCCAGCACCGGGACGCCCAGGTTGTCCAGGATGGCTTGCGCTTCTTCCGCCGATCCGGCCAGCTGGCCCCAGTAGGGCAGGATCTCCGCCACCGCCTCGCCGCGGTCCCCGGAGTTCCACGCGGCAGCGCAGCGCAGGTCATCGATGCCGCCGATGTCCGGGGCTGCCATTTCCGCCAGCGCGACGTAGCCGTTTTGGGCCGCCTCGGTCAATGCCGCCCGCTGGTAGCCGCGCAACGACTCAGCCGGCAGCCGGCGGGCGGACTGCCGGGCGGCGGCGTGGGCTGCCCGCTTCACCTGGCCGTCCGGGCCGTAGCCGTCAAGGTCCTGGAGTCCGGCGCCGGCCGCCAGCGAGGCCGAAACCAGAGCGGAATGCACGTCCACCCGGGACAGGTAGACCTGGCGGCCGCCCGCCGCCCGTTCCAGCTCATCCCGGCTCGGCAGCGCAGGGTTGTTCCACCGGGTCTCGTCCCACCCGTGTCCTAGCACGGTGCCGCCGTCGCCGGAACCGGCGGCGCAGTAGCGGGCCACGGCGTCGAGCAGCTCCGCAGCGGAGTGGACCTCCGCCAGCTGCAGCGAGTTCAGTGCGATGCCGGTTTCCGTCAGGTGCGCGTGGGAGTCGACGAAGCCGGGCGTCAACAGGCCGCCCTGCAGGTCGATGACCTCCATGGTGGAGTCGGCGATCGAGGTGGCGGCGTGTTCCGAGCCGACCCAGGCGACCGTGTCGCCGTCAATCAGCATGGCCGTCGCGAACGGGTCCGCGGCGGTGTAGACGGAGCCGTTGCGGTAGAGGGTCACCTTGCGCGGCGGCTGGGACGGGGAAGCAGTCATGATGGGAACTCCTTGCGGTGTGGGACGGCCGCGGGTCGGTGCGGGTGGGCCCGTACGGGTGGGCCCGTGCGGGCGGGGTTTGGCGGGTGGCCGCCGGTCAGTGCGGGCTCAGGCGACAGCCGAGTAGGCGACGACGCCGCGTTTGATCAGGCGTATCGCGTCGGCACAAAGCCGGCTGATGCGGGGTTCCAGCTCGGGGATTTTGGCCAGCTGATCCAACAGGTCGATGACCTGTTTGACCCAGCGGACGAAGTCCCCGGCGGCCAGGTCCGTGCCGCTGAGCACCTCCTGCAGGTGCCTGCCCTTGGCCCATTTGAAGATCGGCCAGACGATGCCCAGCTCCGGTTCGCCGGTCAGCGGCAGTTTGTTCGCCTCTTCCACGTCCTCCAGCGCCGACCATTCGCGCACCACCGTGTCGACGGCGGATTCCAGCGAAACGCTGGGCATTTTGGGCCGGAGACCGCGCTCCTCGCGCTTGGCCTGGTAGACCAGCACGCTGGCCAACGCGGCGACCTCGGCGGCGTCGAGGTCGCTGAACGCCCCCAGACGCAGCGATTGCGAAATCAGCAAGTCCTTTTCGCCGTAGATCCGGCGCAGCCGCTGGCCGTCCGGGCTGATGGTGAGCGCCCCCGACTCAGTGGTTTCGAGGTAGCCGTAGCTGGAGAGCACGCCGCAGACCCGGTCAAACGTTTTCGCGATCGTGTTGGTGCGGCCCTGGATCTGGCGGATCAGGTTGTCGGTCTCCAGCCGCAGTTTCCACCAGCGCTCCGACCAGCGGACGTGTTCCTCTCGGTCGCTGCAGCCATGGCAGGGGTGTGCGCGGAGCTGACGGCGCAGGTCGGCAATCTTTTTCTCCTGGTTAGGCAGCGCGGCGGCCCTGCCGAAGTCCTCGTTTCGGCTCGGTGGAGCGGGCGGGCGGCCGTCCCGCATGGCGTTCCGGACCGACGAAGCGAGGTCCCGGCGGGATTTGGGGACCTTCGCGTTGAAGGACTTCGGGATCCGGATCCGGGTAACCGGGGCAATGGGGCCTTCGACGTCGTGCAGGCCGATGCGGCGCAGTTGATTGTCCAGGGTCATCACGGCCGGGCGCGGTTCACGGGAGTGGTGATCGGAGCTGAGGACGACGGCGAGGCCCGGCGCCCGCCCGGACGGCACGTCCACGACGTCGCCGGGCAGCAGCCTGCTCAGGGAGTCCTCGGTCAGCGACTTCCGGGCCCGGGAGGTCCCCTTGGCGGCGTTGTGCTCCGCGTCGGACAAGGCCCGGCGCAGCCTTGCGTACTCGGTGAAGTCGCCCAGATGGCAGGTCATGGCC
The DNA here is from genome assembly GCF_057748045.1 of Arthrobacter sp. JB02-1C. Classification (NCBI taxonomy): domain Bacteria; kingdom Bacillati; phylum Actinomycetota; class Actinomycetes; order Micrococcales; family Micrococcaceae; genus Arthrobacter; species Arthrobacter sp. JB02-1C. The sequence continues at coordinate 3,017,473 of NZ_CM173235.1, read as the reverse complement.
TTGCTGAAGCCGACGAGCGACTCTTCCCTGCTGCGGACCTGTTTGGCCAGCCCCACCACGGAACGGTCCGCCTGGAACTGGGCGAACGACGATTCCAGGATCTCGCGGGCCCGCGGCCGGCCGAACTGGGCTACCAGGTTGATCGACATGTTGTACGTGGGCCGGAAGCTGGAGTTCAGCGGATAGGTCCGCCGGGAGGCGAGGCCCGCGACGGCCGCCGGGTCGGTCCCCGGCTGCCACAGCACCACGGCGTGGCCCTCGACGTCGATCCCGCGGCGGCCCGCCCGTCCCGTCAGCTGGGTGTACTCCCCCGCCGTGATGTTCACGTGCGCCTCGCCGTTGAACTTGTCGAGCTTTTCCAGCACCACACAGCGGGCGGGCATGTTGACGCCCAGTGCCAGGGTCTCGGTGGCGAAGACAGCCTTGACCAATCCGTCCACAAAAAGCTTTTCCACCACCTCCTTGAAGGTGGGGAGCATGCCGGCATGGTGCGCGGCGAGGCCGCGGAGTAGCCCGTCGCGCCAGCCCCAAAAGCCGAGCACGTCCAGGTCATCGGCCGGGATTTCCTGGGCCGCCTCGTCGACCCGGCGCGCGATGATGAGCTGCTCCTGCTCGGTGGTCAACCAGAGCCCGGCGGAGACACACTGCGCCACGGCGGCGTCACAGCCGGCCCGGGAGAAAATGAAGGTGATGGCGGGCAGCAGATCCATCCGGTCCAGGCTTGCGATGACCTGCGGGCGGCTGGCCTTGCGGACCGGGCTGCGCGGCCCGCTCTGCGGAGCTTCGTCCCGCTGGCTGCGCTGGTGGTTTTGCCGCCGCTGGTTTCGGCCGCCGTGGCCAAAGCGGCCGCGGAAGTTCATCTGGCTCTCGGCCCGGGCCATCGACAGCAGTTCCGGGTTGACTTCATAGCCGGCCCGTTCGGAGACGGTACCGGCAGCGGTGCTGGCCGCAGTACCGGCAGCTATGCTGCCAGGCGTGCTGGCCGCTGTGCTGGCAGCGTTGTCTTCGCCGGCCGGCGCGATCTCGTCGAAGGTGGTGTCCCCGGCGAAGAGGTCAACGATCTTGCGGCCCACCATGACATGCTGCCAGAGCGGGACCGGCCGGTGTTCGGAGACGATGACGTCGGTCTGGCCGCGCACGGTGTCCAGCCAGGCGCCGAACTCCTCGGCGTTCGACACGGTGGCGCTCAGCGACGCCACCTGTACCTCACTGGGCAGGTGGATGATGACCTCTTCCCAGACGGCGCCGCGGAACCGGTCCGCCAGATAATGCACCTCATCCATCACCACATAGCCCAGATCGTCCAGGGTTCCGGAGCCGGCGTACAACATGTTGCGGAGGACTTCGGTGGTCATCACTACCACCGGGGCTTCCCCGTTGATGCTGGTGTCGCCGGTCAGCAGACCCACCTGGGCCGCGCCGTACTTCTCCGCCAGCTCGGTGTATTTCTGGTTGCTCAACGCCTTGATCGGTGTGGTGTAAAAGGCCTTCAGCCCGCGCTGAAGGGCCAGGTAGATGGCAAACTCCCCCACGATCGTCTTGCCGGCGCCGGTCGGAGCGGCCACCAGCACGCCCCGGCCCGCCTGCAGCGAGAGGCACGCCTCGCGCTGGAACGGGTCGAGGTCAAACGCAAGGGTGCGGGTAAAGCCGCCCAGATAGGTCTTGGCTTCAGCGGCACGCTCGGCGCTGGCGCGGTAGCGTTCGGACGGCGACTCCGGCCCGGGTATCGAGGACATGCTTCCAGCCTAGTGCGCCGGGGGCTAGAGATTTTCCAGTTCGGAGCTGGGGGTGGCCAGGTCTGCGGTGGCCTCGGTTTCGGCGGCCACCTTCACGGCACGCTTCTCCCGGCGGCGGTCGTTAAGCAGGCACAGACCGATCGCCGCGAAGAACAGCAGCAGCATCGGTACGGCGAGGTAGAACATGCTCATCGCATCGGCGCCCGGGGCAGCCATCGCAGCGAAGAGGCAGACCAGGAAAACCGTGATCCGCCAGCTTTTGAGCAGCTGACGGCCCTTGATCAAGCCGGCGAGGTTCAGGCCGAACAGCACGACCGGCAGCAGGAACGCGATACCGAAGGCAAGGAGCAGGCGCAGCACGAAGGAAAGGTAGACCTGGGCGCTGATGTAGTTGGAGCCGCCCGACGGGGTGAAGTCCGTGAGGACCCGCACCGCGTTGGGCAGTACCAGCCAGGCGAGAAGGACGCCGCCGACGAACAGCGGCACGGCGGCCGCCACGAAGGACAGTGCCAGCCGCCGCTCCTTCTTGTGGAGTCCCGGCACAATGAACGCCCACAGCTGGTACAGCCACACCGGGCTTGCGACGATCAGGCCGAGGAACACGGACACCTGGATCATCAGGTCGAAGGAGCTCGCGACCCCGTCGAAGTTCAGCGAAGCTTGCCGGCCCTGATGCTCGTTCAGGTCGCGGATCGGTTTGATCAACGCCGCCAGCATGGGCTGGTAGACGAGGAAGCCCACCACGGTTCCGAGGACGACGGCAATCGCAGACTTGAAGAGTCTGTTGCGAAGTTCCTTGAAGTGATCGAGGAGGGCCATCCGGCCTTCGGGGTTCGATCGGCGGCTCATGGTCACTGCCATGTAGTTCTAGGCGCGGTTCGGCGGCGGGACGTCAGTTTCCTCGCTCGGACGGCTTTCGGTGCCTGCGGTCCGGGGGTGGTTCACTACCTTACCCTCGACGGCGTCCGGGTCTTCTTTCGCCTCGGGACTGCCGTCCTTCTTCATTTCGCGGACCTCGGATTTGAAAATCCGCATCGACTGGCCCAGGCTGCGGGCCATTCCCGGCAGCTTCGGTGCAGCAAAAAGCACCAGGGCCAGGACGATGATGATGATGAGATGCCAGCCTTCAAGCCTCATGCCGGGTGGTCCTTTCGTTTGAGTACATCCTACGTCTACGGGAGATCGATGTCGCGCAGCGCCTGACGCTGTCCGCGCTCGGCCTTGCGCCGGATCCGACGCAGCCGCCGGGCTTCCTGCCGGGCCGCTTTGGATGCGTCATAATCATGTCGCATCGCTCCCGGGTCGGCAAAAACGGCGGAGCCGGGCGCCTTGCCGGGTCCCGCTTCGACGCTCCCGCTATCGACGCCTGAGCCTACGTGGGCCACATGAACAGCCGTTGAACCGGAGGTGAGCGGCGCAGACGCGAAGTTCGAAAACCGCTCCCCAGCCTCCCCAAGTTCCCGGGCCGTGGCCATGAACTGGCGGAACAGCCGGACGCCAAGCACGCCGACGAACAAGGCCGACAGCGCGATGAGCGCTATCCAGATTACGATCCAGGACCACCAAGGCATGCTGATCAGTCTAGCTGCCGCGCCGCCGGGTCCTCGTACCGGGACAGGGCTGCGGCCAGCCAGACGCGGCTGGCTTCGGCCAGTTCGGCGGGGCGCAGGATTCGGACAGCGCCGCCGTGCTGCGCGGCGAACCCGGGCAGCCAGTCCGGACTGCCGAAGCGGACTTCGGCCAGCAGGTTCCCGTCCGGCAGGGCGGCGGTCCGCTCGGCGTAGTACTCATCCGCCAGGCCGGCGCCCTGCCTGGTCAGTTCCACGACCACGACGGCGTCGTCGTCGTTGGGGGTAAACAGCTTCACCGGGAACCCGTCGGCTGGCCTGGAAGTGGAGGCCACCGGATGTCCGTTTGGTACCAAGGACTGGATCCGGTCCAGCCGGAAGTTCCGCAGGCCCTGCGCCGAGTGGCAGTAGGCCTCCAGGTACCAGGTGTTGTCCAGCGAATAGAGCCGGTGCGGGTCGATGTCCCGCTCGGTGACGGCGTCGCGCTGCGGGGCGAGGTAGTGGAGCCGCAGCTGGGCGCCGTCGCGGATGGCGTCGCGGGCCGTTTCGAGGGCGGCGGAGTCTTCCGGGGCCACTTCGGGGCCGGACACCGCGGCGGCCTTGAGGCCCTCTTCCCCGGCGGCTGCCATCAGTTTGAGGGTCACTGACTCCAGGGTGCCCCCCTCGGCTATGCCGGGCAGACCGTTGAGGGCTTCCAGGCCGGTCAGCAGCGCGCAGGCCTCGTCCACCGTGAACCTGACCGGGCGGTTCAGGTCGAGGTCCTGGATGATGAAGACGTGGTCGTCGTCCCAGCGGATGTCCAGGAGGTCGTCCGGGTAGCCCTCGGGCAGCCCGGAGCAGATCAGGATGCGGAGATCGGCTTCGAGCTCTTCGCGGCTGACGCCGAACCGCGCGGCGACCTCACTGATGTGCAGGCCCTGGTGGTGGACCAGGAAGGGGACCAATTGCAGCATCCGCTTGAGTTGGTCTTCGGAGGTGCGGGGGCGGGGCCGGGTGGCCGGACCCGGCCGCGGAAAGTCGACCGCGGGAACGGGGGCTGCGGCGAAGGCGGCGGCGGCCGCCAGCCGCCGCCGGACGGCGGCACGCAGCGCGGGCGGGGCTACGACGACGGCCTTGGGTCCGTAGGAGGCCAGTTCTTCGGCGAACGTCTCGGCGTCCCGGTACGGGATCGTGAGCCGGTCCAGGTCCTGCCCGAGGGGAACGGGGGCCGTTCCGGCCGCCGCTGGCGTACCGGCGTCGTCCGCTGCGTCGTCACCGGTGCGGAAAGGCTCGGCGCGTTTGCGCAGTCCCAGCAGCGCGCCGGGGGCCACCTCAATGACGGCGTGCCGCACCGGGAGTTCGGGCAGGACGGCCAGCTGTTCCCGGACGTTGAAGGCCGACGGCGGCGCAAACGTTTCCCGGTCGAGCACGGTGACGGCGGAGGTGAAGCGGGAGAGCCGGAAGTACCGTTTGGCGGCCCGGGCGCGGTCGTGGCCGACGAGGTACCACTGGCCGAAGCGGCTGCCCAAACCCCACGGCTCGACCGTGCGCAGTTCCTCCTGCCCGGTGCTGCCGGCCAGGTAGCTGAAGGTCACCGGGTGCTGGGAGTGGATGGCGGCCACGAGGTCCTCGAAGGCCTGGCCGGCGGGCCGGATCCGGGGCTGGACTCCGGGGGGAAGTTCGGCGTCGGCCAGTCCGCCGGCCTGCAGCTTCCGTACGGCGTTGCGGGCGGCGGAACCCAGGGCTGCCTGTTCCCACAGCTGTGCGGCGAGGATCAGGACGGTGCACTCGGCCGGGGTGAGGCTGACGTCGGGAAGCCGGTTGGATTCCTTCCCGACCCGGTACCGGGTGGTGGCCGGATCATCCGAGCCCCAGCCCTTGTCCGTGACCGTCTCGACCTCGAAGCCGAACGCGCGCAGCTCGCCCTTGTCCCGCTCGAACATCCGGCCGAACGCGGCCTCGGAGCTAGTGGTGTCGCGGTAGACCTTCTGGCGCAGTTCGCTGCGGCGCAGGCCGTACTTGGTGTTGAGCAGCGCGATGAGGAGGTTCAGGAGGCGTTCAGTACGTGAGGCGGACACTCCGCTAGGGTACTAAAGTCCCGGGCGGAAACGGCGAAAGCGCGGCAACAGCTGGAACAGGGTTCCAATTGTTACCGCGCTTCGGTGGGTGACCCCACGCCGGTGAGGGCAGGGAGCCGGTGGGGATTAACGCACCGCGACCAAATCGACGACGAAGATCAGGGCCTCGTTCGGGCCGATCGCTCCACCGGCGCCGCGCGAACCGTAGGCGAGTTCGGAGGGGATCTCCAGCCGGCGGCGGCCGCCGACCTTCATGCCCAGCAGGCCCTGGTCCCAGCCCTGGATGACCTGTCCGACGCCGACCCGGAAGTCCAGCGGTGCGCCGCGGCCCCAGGACGCGTCGAATTCCTCGCCGGTGGACCAGGCGACGCCGACGTAGTGGGTGGAAACGGTGTCGCCGGCCTTGGCCTCGGCGCCGTCGCCCTCGATCAGGTCGGTGATGACCAGTTCGGTGGGAACGTCGCCCTGGGGGAAGTCGATTTCCGGCTTTTCACGGTCGAGGTTGCGTTGTCCAAATGACATGATTTCTCCTTTGTTTGGTGGCTTGGGAGTGGGTACGTTACTTGACGCCGAGGATGTCCACGACGAAAACGAGGTCGCCCTTGGCGTCGCCCTGGCCCTGGTCGCCGTAGGCGAGGTCCTTAGGAACCACCAGAAGGACGCGGGAGCCGACGGTCTTGCCTGTGAGGCCCTGGGTCCAGCCCTTGATCACGCCGGTCAGCGGAAAGGTTGCCTTCTTGCCGCTGTCGAAGCTGGAGTCAAAGACCTTGCCGGTCGCCAGCGCCACGCCCACGTAGTTCACCGTGATGGTGTCGGTTTCCTTGAGAGTCTGGCCCTTGCCCTTGATCAGGTCCTGCGAGATCAGGGCCTTGGGTGCGGCCACGTCGGCGACGGAGATCTCCGGGACGCCCTTGTCATTGTCCTTCACGGTCGGCAGGCCGGCCGGCGGGGTAACGGCGTCGCCTTCGGGCTTATCCAGGACAGGCGCGGCGTCCTTGGAGGCCAGGATTTTGATGACGAGCAGCTGCGAAGGCTGGGCTTCGCCGCCTTGGGCGCTGGCAGCCTGGCCGGGAACGGCCAGGGCCAGGTGCGAACCGACCTTGGCGCCGACGAACGCGTTGTAGATGATCGCGCTGCCGGTCTTTAGCTCGTCGTTCAGTTCGAGCTTCTCGGGATCCTTGGGAAAGGTGTCCTCGACGGTGGAACCGTCCTTGCCGTTGAAGGCCACGATCGAGATTTCGGCGACCTGGTTGGCCTTGAGCCGGTCGCCGCTGCCCTCGTTGACCACCTTGACGGTCGGCTGGGTGACATCCAGCGGTTTCGTGAACTCAACGCCGGGAGCCTTCTTATCGCCGTTTTCGGTGATTTTCAGCGAGTCCAGTTTCGCGGTTTCACCGGCGGACTGGCTGGTGGGTTCCGGAGCGGCAGCAGGCTGGCCGCCGCAGGCGGTAAGCAGCAGCAGTCCGGGCAGGAGAATTGCTAATAGTCGGCGCACGTAAGAACTTTCGTCGGGGCAGGATGGGCGCTTCACCGGAGAACTGACAGCGGCAAAGCATGCGGTAGCCGGGAAACGGCACCTCCCCCAGCGTAACGCGGAAAGCTGGGTATCAGCCCATGGAGTCCAGCAGGGCATCCACCCGGTCGTCGACGCTGCGGAACGGGTCCTTGCACAGGATGGTCTGATGTGCGCGGTCATTGAGCTTCAGATGCACCCAGTCGACGGTGTAGTCGCGGCCCAATTCCTGCGCCCGTCGGACGAAGTCGCCGCGGAGTTTTGCCCTGGTGGTCTGCGGCGGAGCGTCAACGGCATCCTTGACGGCGGTATCGTCGACCAGCCGCCGTGCCAGGCCACGGGACTGCAGCAGGTAGAACAGGCCGCGGCTGCGCGATATGTCGTGGTACGTCAGGTCCAACTGGGCGATCCGGGGCGCGTCGAGTTCTAGGCCCTGGCGTTCCCGGTAACTGTCCATCAGCTTCTTCTTGATGGCCCAGTCCACCTCGGTGTCGATCGTGCCGGTGTTGCCGCTTTCGATGGCGTCGAGCGTTCGTTCCCACAGGTCCAGGATGAGCGGGACATGCGGGTTGTGGGCGCCGCGGTCCGCCACGAACTCGGTAACCTTGGCCAGGTACTCGCGCTGGATCTCCAGCGCGGTCAGCTGCCTGCCGTTGGCCAGGCGTACCAGCGCCCGGCCGGTCAGGTCATGCGATATCTCCCGGATACTGCGGATCGGATTTTCCATCCGCATGTCGCGCATGATCACGCCGGCCTCGATCATCCGCAGGATCAAGTCCACGGTGCCGATTTTCAGCAGGGTCGTCGTTTCGGACATGTTCGAGTCCCCGACGATGACGTGCAGGCGCCGGTAGAACTCGGCGTCGGCGTGCGGCTCGTCGCGGGTGTTGATGATGGGCCTGGAGCGCGTGGTGGCCGAGGAAACGCCTTCCCAGATGTGGTCTGCGCGTTGGGAGAAGGCGAACGTGGCACCGTGCGGGGTTTTCAGGATCTTCCCCGCCCCGGCGATCAGCTGCCGGGTCACCAGGAAGGGGATCAGGATTTCAGCCAGCCGGGAAAACTCGCCGCGGCGCGGAATCAGGTAGTTCTCGTGGCTGCCGTAGGAGTTCCCGGCGGAGTCGGTGTTGTTCTTGAACAGGTAGACCGTGCCGTTGAACCCCTCGGCAGCGAGCCGGTCCTGGGCCTCGTCCACGAGGTCGTCGAGGATCAGCTCCCCCGCCCGGTCGTGGGCGATGAGCTGGGCCAGGTCGTCGCATTCGGCGGTGGCGTATTCCGGGTGCGAGCCGACGTCGAGGTACAGCCGGGAGCCGTTGGTGAGGAACACGTTGGAGGACCGTCCCCAGCTGACAACCTTGCGGAAGAGGTAGCGCGCCACTTCCTCCGGGGCCAGCGGGCGGGACTCCGGGCTCGAGTAGGAAATTCCGAATTCGGTTTCGATGCCGAAAATGCGCTTATCCATGTCAGTTCTCCTCGGCCAGCAGGGCCACGATCTCGGCGTCGTCCAGGCGGCGGAAGGCCCGGCGGGTGCCGCGGGTGCTTTCCGAGTCCCGGTCCAGCACGGCGACTTCCACGGCCGATGCGGGCAGCGCGTCGGATTCCTTGTCGGCGACCAGGCCGGCCAGGGCGAGCCGGATCGCGCCGGCGAAGTCCAGGTCGCTGCGCCAGCCCGCGGCGACGGCCTCGGAAACCTTGTCCGCGAGACCGCCCATCACCACGAACCCTTGTTCATCCGCAATCGAGCCGTCAAAGGTCAGCCGGTACAGGTGGTCGGTTTCCGGCCTGTCCCCCACCTCGGTGACGGCCAGTTCAACTTCAAACGGCTTCTGCTCCGCGGTGAAGACGGCGCCCAGGCTCTGCGCGTAGACGCTCGCCAGCCCGCGGGCAGTGACGTCCTCCCGGTCATAGGAGTAGCCGCGGACGTCGGCGTAGCGGATGCCGGCCTGCCGCAGGCTTTCGAACTCGTTGTATTTGCCGACGGCGGCGAAAGCGATCTTGTCGTAAATCTCGCCGATCTTATGCAGTGACGGGGACGGGTTCTCCGCGACCAGGGCGATCCCGTCCCGGCAGCTGACCACCACCACCGAGCGGCCCCGCGCGATGCCTTTCCGGGCGAAGTCCGCCCGGTCCTTCATCAGCTGTTCCGGCGACACATAGAACTGCTGGGTCATCTCAGGCCTCCCGCTGGGCTACGGCCCGTGATTCGATGATGGCGCCCGCCACGGCGGCGAGTTCACGCTCGGGAACCCGGGCGGCGCCGGCCCGGCTGACCGTAAAGACCACCGGCCACAGCTGCCGGACCGGGTCCGGTCCGCCGGTGGCGGAGTCGTCGTCGGCGGCGTCGTAGAGTGCTTCCACGGCGACCCGGACGGCTTCGGCGTCGGACAGCCCCGGCCGCCAGAGCTTTTTCAGTGCTCCGCGGGCGAACATCGAGCCGGATCCCACGGTGTGGTGTTCTTGTTCCTCGTACCGGCCGCCGGTGACGTCATAGGAAAACAGCCTGCCCACTCCGGCCGGCCGGTCGAAGCCGGCGAAAAGCGGAACGACGGCGAGTCCCTGCATCGCCATGGGCAGGTTTCCACGAATCATGGCACCGAGCCGGTTGGCCTTGCCGTCCAGGCTGAGCTGGGTGCCTTCGATCTTTTCGTAGTGCTCCAGCTCCACCTGGAACAGCCGCGTGATGTCCAGGGCGATCCCGGCAGTTCCGGCGATGCCCAGCACCGAAAACTGGTCCGCGGGGAAAACCTTTTCGATGTGCCGGCTCGCGATGACGTTGCCCATGGTCGCGCGGCGGTCGCCGGCCATCAGGACTCCCCCGGCGTACGTCATGGCGACGATGGTGGTGGCGTGGGGCGCCTGGACCGGCCCCGCGGCGGGACCGGCGGCCGGCAGTCCGGCGTGCAGGGCGTTGTACGGCAGCAGTTCGGGCCGGGACCGCTGCAGGTGCTCGGTAAACGAGGACGTCGCGTTCGCTGCTACCTGGCTGGCTGATGTTTCCTGCACTGATGCACTCCCTCAACGTAGTGGGTCAACGACTTCCGGCCCTCAGCCTGTGTCTGCTCAAACAGAGTCTCCTCAGTTCCGGTTCTCCTCCGGTAATTCCGCACCCCGGCAGGGCGTGGGCCTACTGGCCGCCCTTTTGGACGAAGGCCCGGACGAACTCCTCGGCGTTTGACTCGAGCACGCCGTCGATCTCGTCGAGCAGGTCATCCACGCCCTGAGTGGCGTCAGAGGCCTGGGCCTCGGGCGCTGCGGGCGGGGCCGGGACGTCCTCCTCCACCTCGGTATCCCGGGACTGCGGCTGCTGCTGCTCCTGGCCTGCCATCGCTTTCTCCTTCTCCTGGTAGTACTGTCCGTCCCATCCTGCAGGGGACATCCTTAAAGCCATATTGCCACGCCGGCGCCACGGCGTCTGGTCTTTGCGGCTAGGAACCGGGGGCCGGTCCCAGAAGCTCGGCCAGGAACGGTGCCGCCTCGCGGTGCCGGGCGAAAAGAGCGCCGGTGAGCGCCTCCGTCCCCCGCAGCGGCTCACGGGTGGGTACGCGTTGGAGCTTGCCGCGGCCGGGCAGGTCGAAGATTACGGAGTCCCAGCTGGCCCCGACCAGGTCGGTGCCGAACTGGCTGACGCAATGCCCGCGGAAGTACGCCCGGGTGTCCGACGGCGGCTGGGTCACGGCCCGCTCGATGGCCGCGTCCTCGACAATCCGCTGCATCCGGTCCCTGGCCAGCATCCGGTAGTACAGGCCCTTTTCGGGGCGGATATCCGCCCACTGCAGATCTATCAGCCCCAGCCGGGCATCGGACCATTGCAGCCCGTCGCGCTGCCGGTAGCCCTCCAACAGGGAAAGTTTGGCCAGCCACTCCACCGAGGTGGCGGCCGCGGCCCGGTCGCTGTCCAGCTCGGTCAGCGTCGTGGACCACTGTTCCAGCACGGCATGGGTGTGGCCGTCCCCGTCGACAGCGTCTGCGACGCCGGTGTCCTGCGCGAGCTTCGCGGCGGCCTCGAAGTACATCCACTGCAGGTCCAGGGCAGTAACGAGCCGGCCGTCGAGCAGGCGGAGGGTCGCGGTGAGCGCGGTGTCGTGACTGACCGTTTGGAGTGCCGCCACCGGTTCGTGGAGTTCCACCCGGGGCGCCAGCCCGGCCTCGATCAGGCTCAGCACCAAAGCGGTGCTGCCGAACTTGAGGAAGTTCGAGGCCTGGCTGAGGTTGGCGTCGCCGATGATCACGTGCAGCCGGCGGTACCTGTCCGCGGTGGCGTGCGGTTCGTCCCTGGTGTTGATGATCGGCCTGCGGATGGTGGTCTCCAGTCCCACCTCGGTTTCGAAGAAATCAGCGCGCTGGCTGATCTGGTAGCCGGGCCGCGAACTGTCCTGGCCCAGGCCGACGCGGCCGGCGCCGCACATGATTTGCCGGGTCACGAAGAACGGCGTCAGTCCCCGGGCGATTTCACCGAACGGCACCGAGCGGGGCATCAGGTAGTTCTCGTGCGAGCCGTACGACACCGACTTGTTGTCGGTGTTGTTCTTGTACAGGTTGATCGGGGGCAGGTCCGGATCGGCAGCCAGCCGGCGGACCGCCGCGAGGGCCACGACGTCGCCGGCGGCGTCCCAGGCCACTGCGTCGCGCGGGTTGGTGACCTCGGGGCTGGAGTATTCCGGGTGGGCGTGGTCCACGTAGAGCCGTGCCCCGTTGCCCAGCACCATATTCATCAGCAGCGTGCCGGACTCGTCCTCGCCGTCGTGGTCCAGTTCCGCCCGGCCGTACGCGAGGGCGACCGCTTCAGCGTCCAGCACCGGCGCCCGGTCCGTGAGCTGTTCGGGTGAGGCGGCGCTCCGTTCAAGGGTCCAGCCGCGGGCATCATGCAACGGCTCCTCATCCGTGTAGTCCCAGCGGGTCTCGGCGCCGCCGGCGGCGCGCTGCCGGGTCACCTGGGCGTAGGCCTGGATCACCCGGGCGGACATCATCGTGGCGTTCGCACCCGGGGCTGAGGGCGCGTGGATTCCGTACTCGGTTTCGGAGCCCATCACCCGCATCGCGCCGCCGACGGGCAGCCCTTCGGATGCTGCTGACGGGCCCGGGGTCATAGGTACTGGCCTGTGCTGGGCATGGTTTCGATGGCCTTTCCGGGTTCCTGGCCGGCTTTGCCCTGGACGATGGTCCGGATGTAGGTGATGCGTTCGCCCTTCTTCCCCGAGATGCGGGCCCAGTCGTCCGGGTTCGTGGTGTTGGGCATGTCCTCATGCTCGCGGAACTCGTCGACCACGGCGCGCAGCAGGTGGTCGATCCGCAGCCCCTTTTGCCCGGTGGTGAGGAGGTCCTTGATGGCGGATTTCTTGGCCCGGTCCACCACGTTTTGCACCACGGCGCCGGAGTTGAAGTCCTTGAAGTAGAGCATCTCGGTGTCCCCGTTGGCGTAGGTCACCTCGAGATATTCGTTGGACTTCTCGGTGGAGTACATCGCTTCCACAGTCCGCTGGATCATCGCATCCACCGTCGCCTGCACGTCGCCGTCGTGTTCGGCGATGTCCGACTCGTGAAACGGCAGATCCGTGGTGATGTATTTGTTGAAGATGTCGGCTGCCGCTTCCGCGTCGGGCCGCTGGATTTTGACCTTCACGTCCAGCCGGCCCGGCCGCAGGATGGCCGGATCGATCATGTCCTCGCGGTTGGAGGCGCCGATCACGATCACGTTTTCGAGCCGCTCCACGCCGTCGATCTCGCTCAGCAACTGCGGAACGATCGTGGTTTCGACGTCCGAGGAGATGCCGGTGCCACGGGTGCGGAACAGTGAGTCCATCTCGTCGAAGAAGACCACGACGGGGCTCCCCTGGGAAGCCTTTTCCCGGGCCCGGGCGAAGATCAGGCGGATGTGCCGTTCGGTTTCGCCGACGTACTTGTCCAGCAGCTCCGGGCCCTTGATGTTGAGGAAGTAGCTCTTCATGTCCGTCTTGCCGGCACGCTCCGCGGCACGGGCGGCCAGGGAGTTGGCCACCGCCTTGGCGATGAGGGTCTTGCCGCAGCCCGGGGGGCCGTACAGCAGGATGCCTTTGGGGGCCTTCAGGCCGTGCTCCCGGTACAGGTCGGGGTGCAGGAACGGCAGTTCGACGGCGTCCCGGATCTGTTCGATCTGCGGGCCAAGCCCGCCGATGTCCTGGTAGGTGATGTCCGGGACTTCCTCCAGGACAAGGTTTTCGACTTCGGAGCGCGGAATCTTCTCCAGGGCGTAGCCCGTGCGGGAATCGATGGACAGCGCGTCGCCGACCCGCAGCTTCTGCGCGAGCAGGGCCCCGGAAAGCCGGATCACGCGTTCCTCGTCCGCGCGTCCCACCACGAGGGCACGGTCCGCGCCGAGCAGTTCCTTGAGGGTCACGAGGTCCCCGGCGCGCTCGTAGCCGAGCCCGGCGACCACCAGGAGCGCCTCGTTCAGGAGCACCTCCTGGCCGGCGCTGAGCTGGTTGATGTTGACCAGCGGGCTGAGCCCCACGCGCATCTTGCGGCCGGCGTTGAAGATATCCACGGATTCCTCCGTGGCGGCCTGCCCGCTGCTGCCGGCGGCCGGCTGCCGCTTCGGATTCAGCTGCAGGACGGTGCCGAAGCTGTACGGCGGCTGGCCCTCCTGCTCAAGAGCGGTCTTGAGCCGCAGGATCTCCGCCTTGGCGGTTTCCAGCATCGCCACCAGCTTGGAGTTGTTCTGCGTGGCGGCCGAAAGCTGGCGGTCGATGTGGCGGAGCTTGTCGCGCAGGATGTTCACCTGGCGTTCGGACACGGACAGCTCACTGTCGGCGTAGCGCTCGACGTCGGCCGGTTCCGCCCGACCTGGCCGGTTCGCGGACGGTGCCGACACCGCCTCGTCCTCCGACGGCGTACGGCCGTGGTTGTTGTTCGGAGTCTCCATCGTGCATCAGCCCCTTCAGTACCTCTATTAAGACGATAGCCCCAAGATGTCGCGTACTGCTGAAGACTTCCGAAATGCGGACTAGTTCGTGACCTCGGGGTTGTCCACGACGTTCGTTCCGGCCATGGCGTCGCGCGCTGCCCGGCGCAGTTTCTTGTCGGAGACGGCCCGTTCGCCGACGGCCCCGGGGGTCCACGCGTTGACGTCTTCGGCGTCGAAATCCGTCTTTGACGGCCGGCGCTTCACCGAGATGCCGGTGACGCCGTCGGCCAGCCGTCGGGTCACCAGGAGGAACCCTGTGTGGGCCACCATCCGGTGGTCGGGGCGGACGGCGAGGCCTTCGAGGTGCCAGCCGCGGACCATCGATTCCCAGCCGTCCGGTTCGGTGAACCGGCCGTCGGCGCGGATGGCTTCGGCGGTCCGGGAAAGCTGCGTCACGGTCGCCACGTAGTTGATCCAGACGCCGCCGGGGGCCAGCACGGTGGCGACGGCGTCGAGGCACTCCCAGGGGGCCAGCATGTCCAGCACCACCCGGTCCACGGAGGCCGGCGCCTCGGTCCTGACCACTTCGTCCTGGAAGTCGCCCAGGCTGATCCGCCAGGCAGGATGCGGGCCGCCGAAAATCGTCTCGACGTTTCCGCGGGCAATGGTCGCGAATTCCTCGCGGCGTTCGAAGGAGTGCAGGTAGCCGTTGTCGCCCACCGCGCGCAGCAGCGAGATGGACAGCGCGCCGGACCCGACTCCTGCCTCCACCACGCGGGCGCCCGGGAAGATGTCCGCCATCGTGACAATCTGGGCGGCGTCCTTCGGGTACACCACCGCGGCGCCGCGGGGCATGGACAGGACGAAGTCGGAGAGCAGCGGCCGCAACGTCTGGTACTGCTGCCCGACGTTGTTCACCACCACCGAACCGTCCGGCTTGCCGATGATGTCGTCGTGATTGAGGAAGCCGCGGTGGGTATGGAAGGCGCCGCCGGCTTCGAGGCTGATGGTGTTCATCCGGCCGCGCTCATCGGTCAGTTGGACGCGTTCGCCCTCCCGGAACGGGCCGCGGCGGCGGTTCGCGCCAACCGGTGCGGGCGTCGCGGCGACCGGCGTCGAAGTGTCAGGCGCAGCGGTATCAGGCGCAGCAGTGTCAGGGGATGCGGAGCCGTCGCCGCCGGGGGTTGCGCTGGCGGCAGTGTCGCTGCTCATGGAAAGTTCCTCGCTCCTGTAAAACGTGGGTGCCCGCGTAATCGCGTCGGCCCGTGGTCGTGGGCCGGATAAATCACGACCGGCAGGTAACTCTACCCGTTCAGGTCCTGCTTCCGGCGCTCGGCCGGCGCCCGGACCCGGCCATGCCGCGGGCGCCCTTGCCGGTGAGGGCGTTTAGCACGGTCAGTTGGCGCAGCAGCCCGGTGACCGTGCCGGCGTCGTCGACGACCGCATAGTCGGACCCCTCGAGCTGGGCGAGGTAGGCCAGCAATTCGGCGCCGCGGTCGGTTGCCTTGACGTAGGCGCCCGCGGTCAGGGGGTAGGCGACGGCCGACGCCGGCGTGGACGGGGCCACGGCGGCGGGCACAGCCGCTGCCGCGGTCGGATCAACGACGGCGGCCGGCCGCCCGTCCGGCCCGTACAGCACCACTGCCGGGGCTCCGGCCGGCGAATACCGCAAGACGTCGGCCACGGTCGCCGACGCCGGGAGGCCGAGCGCGGGCTCCGCCAGGGCAGCCGCGTCGACCAGGTGCAGCCGGCTGCGGTACCGGGCCTGCTGGATGGAGGCGGTTGCCCCGAGCCAGAGGAAGCCGCCCACCATCACCGTAATGAGCATGAGCGAGGTGTCCGGCCGGTTGCCGCTGAGCAGGGGCAGCGCCACAAACCACACGGCGATCGCGATCACGATGACCCTGCCGGCCCAGCCCGCGGCGATGGTGCCCTTCTCGCGGTTTCCGGTGGCCTTCCACACCGCGGATTCGACCAGCCGGCCGCCGTCCAGCGGAAGCCCGGGCAGGACGTTGAAGATGCCGATGAGCAGGTTCGCCCAGACGAAGATGTTGGCGAGCGTGTCCGCCACTCCGGTCAGCTGGCCGCCGGCCAGCAGCAGCCAGCCCGCGGCGGCGAGGAGCAGGTTCGCGGCGGGCCCGGCCAGGGCCACGATCACGGAGCGGCCCGGCGAAGCGGTGAAATCTTCGAACTGGGTGTGGCCGCCCCAGAGATTAAGGACGATTTTGCGGGTGGGCCAGCGATAGAACCGTGCGCTGAGGGCATGGGCCAGCTCATGGACCAGCACCGAGATCAGCAACAGCACGGCATAGGCAAAGGCCACGAGATAGGCAGC
Source organism: Arthrobacter sp. JB02-1C (assembly GCF_057748045.1). Taxonomy (NCBI): domain Bacteria; kingdom Bacillati; phylum Actinomycetota; class Actinomycetes; order Micrococcales; family Micrococcaceae; genus Arthrobacter; species Arthrobacter sp. JB02-1C. The sequence continues at coordinate 3,001,387 of NZ_CM173235.1, read as the reverse complement.
GCCGCCCAGCCGCGGACTGTTGTGCGCCAGCACCGGCCCGTAGACCACCACCGTGAAGGCGGCGATCGCGAACCACGAATAGGCGAGCACCACCGGAATGCCGGCGATCCGGCCCAGCGGGATCCCGCCGCGCAGCGAAAAGGGACGCTCCTCCCCGGCCGGCTCGGGACCCTGCCGGTCAGCCAAGGTTGCGGCTTCCGACGCTGGCGGCTTCGAGCTCGCCGGCGGGTTCGAGCTCGCCGGCGGGTTCCAGTTCACCCGCGTTGGCGGCTTCGTACCTGCCGGTGATGACGTCTTGAAGGTCGGCGACCGTGCGTCCGGCAAGCGTGACCCAGGTGGCGCGGCGCGGGTCGTCCGGCAGCGGGGCAATGTGCGGGATCGCCACCGTCGGAACGCCGGAAGCCACCGCGGCAGCCACGCCGGGGGCGGAGTCCTCCAGCGCCACGCAATGCCGTACGTCGAGTTCCGGATCCTGCTGCTGTAACAGCTCAACAGCCGTCAGGTAGGCCTCGGGATGCGGCTTGCCCTGCGTGACGGTGTCGCCGGTGACTACGAATTCAAAATACGGTCGGGGCAGGCTGCTGACGATCTCGCGGGCCAAAGGCGCCTCGGACATGGTCACGAGGGCGCAGCGGACGCCGGCGGCATGAAGTTCGTCCAGCAACTCCCGGGCGCCGGGCCGCCAGGGCACCGACTCACGGACGCGGTGGACAACGTGGGCCGTGAGCGTGTCAATGATTTCCCGGGTTCCCAGGTCCACGCCGGTTTCCTGCAGGATGCCGGCCGAGTAGACCAAGGACTGCCCGACAAGCTGCAGGGACTGCTGCTCGGACCAGTTACCGCCGTGGGCGGCCACCAGGGCATACTCGGCTTCGATCCAGTACGGCTCGGTGTCCACGATGGTGCCGTCCATGTCCCAGAGTGCGGCTTTAAGCAGGGGCTGGGAGGCTGGGGATCGCATGCGTCCCAGTCTACGGTGTGGCCCGAACTGTCCGGCGTGCGCTACGCCGTCGGCGAATTTCCGGGGACTTGCTGCGGTTCCCTGCCTGCGCTCCCCCGGGACTTGGACGTAGGGTGAACTCATGAACAGCTTCGAGTCAGACTCCACGGAAACGGGCGCCACGCTCGAGCCCGAGCGGTTATTGCAGCCCGTCGCGGAAGGCCAACGCGTGACGGTGATGCTTGGTGCGTTCGAGGGGTGGAACGACGCCGGCGAGGCCGCCAGCGATGCCCTGCGCTACCTGAACAAGCTGTGGGGCGGCAAGAAGGCCGGTTCGATCGATGCCGACGAGTATTACGACTTCCAGTTCACCCGGCCCACGATCCGCCGCACCGCCTCGGGTGAGCGGAAGATCAAGTGGCCCTCCACCCGGATCTACAAGGCGAGCGTCCCAGGCTCGAATGTCGACGTCATCATCGTGCAGGGCACCGAGCCGTCCTATAAGTGGCGTGCGTACACGGCGGAACTGCTGGTCCATGCCGAGGCCCTGAAGGTGGACTACGTCATCCTGGTGGGTGCGCTGCTGGCCGACGTGCCGCACAGCCGCCCTATCCCGGTCAGCGCCTCCACGGACGACGTTGCGTTGCGGGAGCGGATGGATCTGGAAGCTTCGCAGTATGAAGGTCCGGTGGGGATCGTCGGCGTCCTCGGCGAGGTGGCCCTGCTGGCCGGGCTGCCCACGATCTCCCTGTGGGCCGCCGTGCCGCACTACGTTGCCCAGGCGCCCTCGCCAAAGGCGCAGCTGGCTTTGCTGCACCGGATCGAGGAGTTGCTGCAGGTGCCGCTGGACACCCAGGAACTGGTCGAGGACGCGGATGCCTGGGAGCGGGGCGTGGATGAGCTCGCCACCGAGGACCCCGAAATAGCGGCCTATGTGCGGCAGCTGGAGGAAGCCAAGGACACCGCCGACCTGCCCGAGGCCAGCGGCGAATCGATTGCGCGGGAATTCGAGCGCTACCTCAAGCGCCGGGGCAAGGACAAGCCTTAAGGGAGCGTCCCGGCGCCCGGCTGCGGGGCCGGCGCCGGGACGATTCCGGGTGTTCCGGTGGCCGGTAGTGCGCTAGAGTTCGACGCCGAGCAGGGCGTCGACGGCGTCGCTCACCAGGGCCGAGTCCGCGGCGGAACCGGCGGACTGCCCGGATGCCAGCGCTGCGGCCGCCCAGGCGTCCACGGCTGCGATGGCGGCCGGGGCATCGAGATCGGCGGAGAGGGCAGCCCGCAACTGTTCCAGCAGCCGAGCCGCCGAGCCTTCCGGGGCGCGGTCCACGGCCGTGCGCCAGGTGCGGAGGCGTTCCTTGGCCGCGGCGAAGCCCTCCTCGGTCCAGGACCAGTCGCTGCGATAATGGTTGGCCAGGATGGCCAGCCGAATGGCAGCCGGTTCTTCCCCGGCGGCCCGCAGTTTCGAGACCAGCACCAGGTTGCCCTTGGACTTGCTCATTTTTTCGCCGTCCAGGCCCACCATGCCGGCGTGCGCGAAGTATTTGGCCAGCGGCTTTCCGGCGAGGGAGTACGCATGTCCGGCGCCCATCTCGTGGTGCGGGAAGATGAGGTCGGAGCCGCCGCCCTGCACCGTGAAGGGCGCGGGCAGGTACTGCTGGGCGATGACGGTGCACTCGATGTGCCAGCCGGGCCGGCCGTCGCCGAGTTCGCCGCCCGGCCAGCTCGGTTCACCCGCCCGGGCGACCCGCCACAGCAGCGGGTCGAGGGCCTGGCGTTTACCGGCGCGGCCCGGATCGCCGCCGCGCTCGGCGAACAGCTCGAGCATTTCGGCGTCGGAGAGCCCGGAAATGGACCCCAGGGTCCAGGCATCGCGGGCGTCGGCGGAGTGCTTGCCGGCCGCTTCGACGTCGTAGTAGATGTCGCCGTCGGGCTCCCCGCCGGTGCCGGCAACGGCGTACGCGAGCCCGCGCTGGAGTAGCAGTTCAATCGCCGGCACGATCCGCGGGATTTCCTCCACCGCGCCGACGTAGTGGTCCGGCGCCAGGACGTTCAACGCTTCCATATCCGTCTGGAAAAGTTCGATCTGGCTGGCCGCGAGGTCCCGCCAATCCACGCCCGTGGCCGTCGCGCGCTCCAGCAGCGGGTCATCGACGTCGGTGACGTTCTGGACGTAGGCGACCTGCTGGCGGCCGTCGCGCCAGGCCCGGTTGAGCAGGTCGAAGGCGACGTAACTGGCCGCGTGCCCCATGTGCGTGGCGTCGTACGGGGTGATGCCGCAGACATACATTGACTGGTTCCCGGTTGCTTCCACGGTAACGAAGTCGCGCCGGACGCTGTCGAAGAGGCGCAGCGCAGGCATGCTGCCCGGGAGTTGGGGAACGGGGCGGGAGGTCCAGGATTTCACAGGTCAAGCCTAGTGCTAGGCGCTGACGACATTGAAACCGAGCAACAGGTACAGCGCGAGACCCAGGAAGATGCGGTACCAGACGAAGAGCCGGTAACTGCGGGTGGAGACGTAACGGAGGAACCAGCCGATGATGATGTAGCCCACCACGAACGCGATCACGGTGGCGAGGGCGGTCTCCGGCAGCCCGTACGGGCCGGTGATGCCCTCCTTGGAAACAACCTTGTAGAGCTGGTAGAGGCCGCTGCCGAAGACCGCGGGGATCGCCAGCAGGAAGGAATAGCGTGCTGCGGCCTCCCGGGTGTAGCCCATGAGCAGGCCGGCGGTGATCGTGCCGCCGGAGCGGGATACTCCCGGTATGAGCGCCATGGCCTGGGCGAGGCCAAAGTAGATGCCGTGCTTGTACGTGAGTCGGGTCAGGTCCCGTTCCTGCCGGCCGATCGCGTCGGCCACCGCCAGGATCATGCCGAACACGATCAGGGTGGTGGCGACGACCCAGAGGCTGCGGAGCACCGATTCGATCTGGTCCTGGAACAGCAGGCCGAGGATGATGATCGGGAGGCTGCCCAGGATCACCAGCCATCCCATCCGGGCGTCCGGATCCTGCCGTGACACCCTGCCGGTCAGCGAACCGAACCAGGCTTTGACGATCCGGACGATGTCACGCCAGAAATAGACGATCACGGCCGTTTCGGTGCCGAGCTGGGTGATCGCGGTGAAGGCCGCCCCGGGGTCCGCTGCGTCCGGGAGGAAGGCTCCGACGATCCGCAGGTGCGCGCTTGAGGAGATCGGGAGGAATTCGGTCAGCCCTTGCACAAGGCCCAGAAAGGCCGCTTCTATCCAGTTCACGTTTATAGACCCTACGTTATGAAGTTTCCCCAGCACCGTAAGCTTGCTGGCATGCAGCAGCGTTATGTCGGCAACAGTGGGTTGCGAGTCTCGTCCTTGTCCCTTGGCACCATGTCGTGGGCCGGTGAGACCGACGAGCAGGATGCTGCGGCCCTGCTCCACGCGTTTGTCGACGGCGGCGGCACCCTGATCGATACTGCCGCGTCATACGCGGGCGGACGGGCGGAGGCGATGCTCGGGGACATGCTGGGCGACGTCGTCGCGCGTTCCGAGGTGGTGATCTCGACGAAGGCGGGCGTGACGACGTCGGGCGGACGGCACAGCGTGGATACTTCCCGCAGCGGCATGCTCGGCGGCCTCGATGCCAGCCTGGCTCGGCTGGGCACGGACTATGTCGATATCTGGTTCGCGCAGGCCTGGGACCCGAACGTCCCGCTGGAGGAAACCCTGTCCGCCCTCGACCTCGCGGTACGCTCCGGGCGGGCGCGCTATGCCGGTGTGTCCAATTTCAACGGCTGGCAAACGGCAAAGGCAGCCGCACTCGCGGGCTTCCCGCTGGTGGCATGCCAGGCCGAGTACTCGCTGGTGCGGCGCCAGCCCGAGGCTGAGCTGATTCCCGCGCTCGAGGACGCCGGCTTGGGCCTGATGGCCTGGGCGCCCCTGGGCCGCGGCGTGCTGACCGGCAAGTACCGGGGGCACGTGCCCGCTGATTCGCGGGCCGCGCACCAACGGCTGGCCAGCTACGTGGAACCGTACCTCGAAGGTGCCGCCTCCAGCGTCGTCGAAGCGGTGGCGATCGCCGCCAAGGGCCTGGGCCGTACCGCCCTGGACGTGTCCCTTAGCTGGCTGCTTTCGCAGCACGGCGTTGCCACCGCGGTGGTCGGCGCCAGGACACCGGTGCAACTCAAAGAAATCATGGATGCGGCACAGACCGCGCTGCCGCCGGAGATCGCCTCGGCCTTGGAAGACGTCTCCAACCCGGCCTGACCGGAATCACCAGTCGGGCCCGGGCCAACCATCCGGCCGCCACCCCTGGCGCCGGGTAGGGCGATTCCAGCTTCAGGCTCCCCAACTTCCCCGGTGTTGCTGCGACCGCGCTTGCTGATCCCCCGGTGCCCCCGCTGCCGGCCCGGGGCTCAATCCCCTTCCCCAGGCGCACTCCCCCTCCACGCTGCGGGGTTCTGGGGTTGCCCGCAAATCGTGGACAGTTGGTCAGGCGGCTTGTGCCGGCTGAGGTTTTGTTGTGGTGAGGAATCGTTCGTGTTCCACGGGTGCGGTGTAGCCGAGTGCTGAATGGAGCCGGGCACGGTTGTAGAACTCCTCGATCCAGCGGCCGGTCGCGCGGATTGCCTCGTGTCTGGTTGCCCAGCGGCGGCGGTCGTAGAACTCGGTCTTGAGAGTGGACCAGAATGATTCCTGCATGGCGTTATCCCAGCAGACCCCGGTGCGTCCGACGGATTGGCGGATGCCCAGGCCGGCGCAGACGTCGTTGAGCTGGGTGGAAGTGAATTGGGTGCCGCGATCGGCGTGGAACACGACCCCCTCCGGGCCTCCGCCGCGCAGGATGTGGGCCATGCGGAGCGCGCGTTCGACCAGGCTGGCCGTCTGGATCGAGTCCATCGCCCAGCCGATCACCCGCCGCGAGCAGCCGTCCCTGACCGCACACAAATACAGCCACCCCTCGCCGGTGCGAAGATACGTGATGTCCGAGATCCACACTGCGTCCAGGGTCCCTGTATCCCACTTCCTTGCCACCAGATCCGGGATCGAATGGACCCGGGCCTCACCGATCGGCGCTACCGGCCGGAACCGCCGCGGGGAGATCCCTTCCAGGCTTTGCCGGCGCAGGGACGCGGCCACGGTCTTCCGGTCAACACCGGCCCCGTTGCGGGGCAGTTCGGCGTGGATCCGCGGCGCCCCGTAGGTCCCGTACGACCTCGTGTGAGCGTCCCGGACCCTCACATCCAGCTTCGCTCGCTCCGCACTCCGCGCCGAGGGCTCTGACCGGGAACGTCGAAGCCAGGCGTAGAACCCGGACCGGGAAACCCGCAAAAGCCGGGCCATACGCTGGACGGGATAGTTAGCCTTCTCAGCCTCCATCAGCTCGAAACATTCCGATTCTGCTGCTTGGAGGCGAAGAAGGCTGCGGCTTTTCCCAGGAACTCGTTGTCCATCCTCAACTGCGCGTTTTCCCGGCGCAAACGCTCCAGCTCCGATTTGTCCGTCTCGGCCGCTGCGAATTCCTCGGGGGCCGCCAGCCGGGCCCGCTCCTGCGCAACCCACCGGCCCAGTAACTGCTCTCCCAGCCCGAGTTCCCTGGCCACCGGCGCGATCGCTCTGTCGGTATCAATAACGAGCCGCGCCGCCTCCCGTCGATACTCCGGAGTGAATTTACGTCTTGTCGTGCTCACAAGAACACCTTCCCGCAGAATCCGAGGATCCCGCTACTTCAGGTGTCCACCAACAGAGGTTAACCCCAGTTCACGATCTGAAGTAGTGGTTTCGTTGGGGGTGTTGGCGGGGGTCGAGGTGGGGTGGCGGGATGAACCAGGGGATGCCGGCGCAGGGTTGGATGGTCCAGGCTTCCTTGTGGATCAGATGGTGGTGGTGGGAGCAGAGCAGGACTCCGTTCTCGGCGGACGTGGGTCCGCCGCGGGACCAGTAGGTGATGTGGTGGGCTTCGCACCAGGGGGCGGGGATGGGGCAGCCGGGGAAGGCGCAGCCCTGGTCGCGGGCGGTGATGGCTTTGCGGAGGTGGGGTGGGAAGAGGCGGCTGGTGCGGCCGATGTCCAGGATCCGGCTGTCGGTGCCGAGCAGGACGGGGATGATGTCGGCGTCGCAGGCGATTTTGCGGATGGTGGCGGCGGTGACGGGGCCGGTGAACGCCAGGGTCCCGGTGCCGGTGAAACCTAGTCCGGGCCCGGTCCCGCGGTCGCGGTCACCTGACGCGGTGGCGGGGCCGGGGAAGAGGCCAGGGGTGGTGCTGGTGGTGCTGTGGTCGCGGTCGAGGCGGGCCAGGAGGTCGCGGTAGTCGATGGTGACCATGATCTGGGGCCGGAGGCCGCCGGTGGCGGGCAGCCCGCCGGAGGCCAGGGCGACTTTGCAGGCACCGATCAGGCCGTCGAGGAGCCGCTGCGGCCGTGACCGCCAGTCCAGGGACCCGGCGACCGCGCCGACGGAGTCGTTCCCGCTGCCGCTGCTTCCGGCCCCACCCGCGGCCCCGCCCGGGGCCGCGTCCGGTGACACCGTGCCGGCCGCACCCGCCGCCGCACCCGCGGCCGCACCCGTGGCCCCACCCGGGGCAGGGGTGGTGCGGGGGTTGGTGGCGGTGTTCATCACGGTCAGGAGGTGTTCGAATTGTTCGGTGGTGGCGAAGATTTCCAGGTGCTGGAGCCCGTGGCGGGGGCGGCGGAGGAATGCGCCCTGGCGTTGGCGGAGGGCCTCTTCGGCCGGTTCGGCGCCGTCCTGGTCGATGGCGTCGGTCCAGCGCCGGGCGATCCGGGCCAGGAAGTCGGGGTCGTGTTCGATGGCGGTGCTGGTCAGGGTGTGTTCCATCCGGGCACGGGTGTCCGGGTCGCAGAGCGGCCGGACGCGGTCCAGGGCCAGGGTGATGATGGTCGCGGACCGGGACGGGACGGTCCCGGCGGCGAGGGCCGCGGCGAGTTCCTCATGCGCCGGCGGCAGCGGTTCACCGGTGAACCCGGTGCGTGGCAGCACGGCCCGGGTCAGGGACAGGCGCCGGTGGGCCTCGGCGGCGGTGATCTGCAACCGGTCCCGCAGGAACTCCCCGGTCTTGCGGTAGCCGTCCCCGGCGGCCGGCAGCGCGTCCGGGGCTTCCTTCCGGGACCGGTCCACGGCTGCGGCCGCGACGACCTGCAGGTATTCCACGGCCCGGGAGATCTCCTCGACCCGGCCAGCGAACACGGCCGCGTCCGCGAAACCCAGCAACGCCGTCTCCGCGACCGCCGAGGCCGACACTTCCCGTAACAACCCCAGCACGTCCTCCAGCGCCGGGACCCCGCCCGGCCCACCGGCGGGACGAACCCCCGCCAGCGCCGGAACCCGGCCCGCATCACCGCCCGGCCCACCAGCCGGACGAACGATGAGAGCTGCACCGATTCCCATACCCTCAGTCTCCCAAGGGGGTGTGACATTCTTCCCGAGCCGTTGCCGGGGACGGGAAGCGCCCGCTGCCGGAGACGGAAGGGACGGACGGCAGGCACCTTCGCAGCGGTCAGGCCGACGTCAGTCAGGCAGTGTGGAGGTGCCGATCCTGCCCGGGATGGAAGGCAGCAGCCTCCCGATTCCGGGCCTAGTCCTGCAAGAGTTCGAGGTCTTCCTCATCGTCGACGTCTTCGCTTTCGTCGTCCTCATCGTCGTCGATGACTTCAAGCGGCGTCACTTCGCCGTAGGCGTCGTAAAGGGAATCGTCGTAGACTTCAAAGGCATCGGCAACGGCAAAAAAGGCTGCTTCCACCGCGGGATCCCCGTCTCCCCGCCGGGTTGCGGCAGCAGCCAAGTGCTCCTCCAGGGCAGAAGTGAGGGACTGAAGCGCGACACGCGGATCGATGCTCATGACTTCACGTTAGCCCGAAAAAGATGAAAATGGAGAGCGATGAAGGAACATTTTCTGAGCAGTTCGGTCCGCCGGGAACGGGACTATGCGCGTCAGTACGAGTACCTCGTACTGACGGTCAGCCCTGAGGATTCGCTGCCCGAGGCGCGTCGCCTGCTGGCTGCACATTCGGAGTACGGCAAGTGGGAACTGGAACGAAGTGTCCTGTATGTCGGCGGCGGCCGGCGCTTCTGGTTGCGGCGTCGGGTCTTCCAGGTCCAGCGGACCGTCTAATACCCCGGCACCCTCTCGGGTCAGGAATCCAGCGGCCCCAGCCACGCGCTCGCCACCGTGCTGTGCGCCGATTCGTCGTCGGACGGGTGGAACATGCCGGCCAGCACGTCCCGGTAGAGGCGTTCGAGTTCCGTACCCCTGAAGTAACTGGATCCGCCGGAGACCCTGATGGCCAGGTCCACCACGGTACGGGCCGTTTCGGTGGCCCGGACCTTGACGCCGACAAGCTTCGGGAACCACTGCCCGCCGTGCTCGGCGAGGGCATCGACGTCGGCCGCCACGCTGGCGAGTTGCGGGTAGAGCGCATCCATCGCCATCGCCGCTTCCGCGACCTTCCAGCGGATGTCCGGGTCCTGGGCGTAGCTGCGGCCGCCGTTCTTGAACGAGGTGCGCCACTTGACAGCGTCCACGCCGAGCTGCAGCGCCCGCTCCCCGATCCCCGTGTAGACCGCGGCCAGCAACGTTTCGAAGCAGGCAAAGATGGCGAAGATGAGCGGGTCAGCGTTAGGGCCGACGGGGAGCTTGCGGAAGATCCGGTCCGCCGGCACCACGGCGCCTTCAAGGAGTGTGGTGTTGGACTGGCTGGCGCGCATGCCCAGCGTGTCCCAGTCGTCTAGGATCTCGTAGCCCGGGGTGTCCCTGGTGATAAAGCCGTGGACGAGTTCACCGTCGCCGTTGCGGGCCGACGCGTCCTTCCCGAAGATTCCCAGCCTGGTCCACGCCGGCGAGAGGCTGGTGAAGATCTTCCGCCCGGTGAAACCGTAACTTCCGTCCGGCAGCGGCGTGGCTTCGGTGCGCGAGTCGAAAAGCACCGAGTCGTTGCCCGCCTCGGAGTTGCCGAACGCAAAAATTTCACCTTCGGCAGCCTCCTGCAGGACAAAGTCAAGCGAGCTGTCGCCCCGTGCCGCCAGCACGTGCGCGACGCCGGTCCAGACCAGGTGCATGTTGATCGCCAGGGCGCTGGCGGGGGCCGCCGTTGCCAGCCGGCGCTGCAGCTGCGCCGCCGCTGCCAGGCCGAGGCCCAGGCCGCCGTCGGACTCCGGGACGAAAATCTTCAAGTAGCCCGCCGCGGCGAGGTCCTGGAGATCCTCGGCGAAGAAAACGTTGTCCCGGTCGTAGCCGGCGGCCCGGCTTCGGATCCGTTCCAGCAGTGCTTCGGGCAGGATGTCTTCGATGGTCATATCCGTCGTCGCCATTTCGGTGGTGCCTAGTAGTTGGTCAGCAGCGTGTTGAGCACGCGGGCGCCGAACTTCAGGGAGTCCGCGGGGACCCGCTCGTCCACGCCGTGGAACATGCCGGTGAAGTCCAGCTCGTCCGGCAGCATCAGCGGCGCAAAGCCGTAGCCGGTGATCCCGAGCCGGCTCAGGGACTTGTTGTCCGTGCCGCCGGAGAGCGTGTACGGGAGGACCTTCGCGCCTGGATCCTCGGAGTGCAGGGCGTCGATCATGGAATCGACCAGGTTGCCCGCGAACGGAACTTCGAGGGAGACATCCTGGTGGACATAGCTGACGTCGACTCCGCTGCCTGCCAGTTCCCGGACGATTTCGAGCACCTGCTCCTGCTGGCCGGGAAGTGTCCGGCAGTCCACGAGGGCCTCGGCCGACTCCGGGATCACGTTGTGCTTGTAACCGCCCTTAAGCAGGGTGGGATTGGTGGTGTTTTGCAGCGTGGCGCCGACAAAGCGGGCCACCGTTCCAAGTTCCTTGAGGATCTTGTCCGGGTCATCGGGATCGAATTCGACGCCGGTGAGCTCGGTCACGCCGTCGAGGAACTGCCGGGTGGTCGGCGTCAGCTCCACCGGCCAGCGGTATTCGCCGATCCGCGAGACGGCGCTGGCGAGCCGGGTCACGGCGTTGTCCGTGTTGATCTGCGAGCCGTGGCCGGCGCGCCCGTGGGCCACGAGCCGCAGCCAGGAAAGGCCCTTCTCGGCGGTCTGCAGCAGGTAGGTGCGCTGGCCGCCGATGGTGGCGGAGAAGCCGCCGACCTCGGAGATCGCTTCGGTGGCGCCTTCAAACAGTTCCGGCCGGTGGTCGACGGCGTAGCTGGCGCCGTACTTGCCGCCGGCCTCCTCGTCAGCGAAGAACGCGAAGATCAGGTCGCGCTTGGGTTTGCGGCCGGTACGGGCGAAGTCGCGCATGACCGAGAGGATCATGGCGTCCATGTCCTTCATGTCCACGGCGCCGCGGCCCCAGATCATGCCGTCCTTGAGTTCCGCGCCGAAAGGGTCCACTGACCACTGTTCACGCAAGGCCGGAACGACGTCGAGGTGGCCGTGGACCACCAAGGCGCTGGCGGACGGATCCTCGCCCGCCAGCCGGGTGACCACGCTGGCCCGGCCCGGCGCGGATTCGAAGATTTCGGCGTCCAGCCCGACCTCCGTAATGAGTCCGGCGGTGTACTCGGCGGCTGCGCGCTCCCCCGGCCCGGAACCGTCGCCGTAATTGGAGGTGTCGATCCGGATCAGTTCCTGGCAGATCCGGACGACCTCGTCTTCGGGCCGGGTTTCAGTCATTTCGCTCCTCGTGGCGGTGGCTTGGTGGTGGCTTCAGCCTACCCATTGGCTCGATTATTTGTTTCCCGATTGTTCGTGCTAGAGTCTTTCTCGCTGCTTCCGGGAAAAGCAAAACGCTGAAACGCGAAATTGTTCCTGGAAATACCACCTGCGCGGGTGGCGGAATGGCAGACGCGCTAGCTTGAGGTGCTAGTCCTCGAAAGGGGGTGGGGGTTCAAGTCCCCCTCCGCGCACAAGGGAAAACCCCTGGAATCCAAGGATTCCAGGGGTTTTTTCTGTTTCTGCCGACGCTCACCATCCTGCCCGCAGGCTCAACGGAAGTGGGAGGACGCCGCTGGCAGGGACAGCGAGCCCCCCATCGGGGAGTTGTCACCAACCGGTCGGTTGATCGAACCGTGGGCAGCCGGGTTCGGGCCCACTACGATGCCGTCCCTGAGGTCACCGCAGCAGTTCAAGCAGAGCCGGCAGCCTGGTGACGCCGTCCTCTGCCATGAAGTGGCCTGCCCCGGGGTGGACCTGCAGCCGTGCGCCCAGGCGCCTGGCGAGGTCATCGGATGCTTCCGGCGGAACGAAGGGATCCGTGGCGGAGCGGAGTACTGTTCGTTCCCGGATGCCCGTTGCTACCCGTTCAACGTCGACGTCCGGTGCGAGGAAGCCATTGAGCTCCGGCAGTGCAGCCAGCGGTTCCGTGAAGCCAGCCACCAACACCAGACCGCCGAGCTCCCAAGGCTCCGGAAGCGCCGCGAGTACTCGCAGGGCAGTGACTGCACCGAGGGAGTGTGCCACAACTACCGTGGTCGCATCGGGCACTCCCAGTGCCGCACTGACGGCGTCCTCCCATGCTGTCGTGTCAGGAGCGTCCGGGGCCGGGAGAGGAACGACTGTGACTGCGGTGCCTTCAGCTTCGAGGACCCGTTGAAGCCAGGGGAACCAGTTTGCGTCGGGCGAAGATTCGTACCCGTGGACGATAATGACGCGCTGGACGGATCGGGCCGGAAGGTTATCGGTGCTTGCGTTCATGGCAAAGACACTAAGGGGTCTCGTTGCCTTATGTCCTTCAGGAGGGCTGGTGTCCGACGGGAGTCATGGCGTCGAACCGGTCGGGCGCGCCAACGCTCACCCTGTCCTCAAACCGTGCGTCGTTCCTTTGCCAAGCCAAGCCCCATGACGATGAGGACGGGAGCCGCCAGAATGAGGGTGGTTACGAACAGCGCGGCACCGAAGTAAGGCACGGCCAGGCCTATGAAGCCGAGCAGCAGGGCGAAACCGGCGAAGCTCAGTGAGGTGATCGGCGCACCTTGGCTACGGCCGCGCTGGTAGGCCAGGAGTACGATCCCAGCCGTGATGTTGCCCAGCGCAGCGATCAAGATGAGGAACGCCAGGAACACCGTGCCGCTGTCGTGGTCGAAGCCGGCGATGGAGGGGATGAAGAGCCAGAAGCCGAGCACGATCCCGACGATGCCGGACGCGATCCGGTAACCCGACGCCTTGGGCTTCTGTCGCATTGCCTGACCCCACTGCGGGGGCGCGTAGTACTGGGGCGGGTACGGGGCGTACTGGGCCTGTGGGTACGGTTGCTGGCCGTAGGGCGCCGGGGGCGCCGGAAACGGCTGTGGGGGCCCGTACTGCGGCTCATTGCCCGGCAAGTGGGAGTTCGGGCCGTGGGAGGGGTAGCTGCCCTGGCCCGGCTGCTGCCAGTCTGCGTTCGGATAGTGCGGTGCCGGCGGCACCGGCGGGACGTTCTCGGTCAAAGCTCCCCCAGAGGTAGTGGTCTCGGACCCAGATTACAGGTCCGTGGCCGGCCCGGGCCCGACGCACCTGGCAGGCTCCCTCGCAGTCCGCACGGCCCAGACGGTGGGTTAAGGAGGGGGCGCTCCCCCGCCGGTGACGTGGGCCGTGTTGGGCGGCGTCAGCGGCGGTGCCGACTTCTTAGAGGTTGTCCATGGCTTCGCAGGGGTTGGCACCGGGCTGGGTGCGGTGGACGTTTTTTGCCAGGCGGCCGATCAGGACGCCGAGGGTCTGGGCGTCTTGTTCGTTCAGTCCGGCCATCAGGTCAGATTCGGCCGCCGCGACGCGGTCCTCGTAGGTGACCAGCATCCGGCGCCCGCTTTCGGTGGCAATAATCTTCCGGGCCCTGCGGTCAGTCGGATCGGGGACGCGTTCGACCACGCCGGCACCTACCAAGGTGTCGAGCAGGTACGTCAGGACGGTCCTGTCGATGGCAAGGTGCATCCCGAGCGCCTGCTGGTTTGGCGGATCCTTGTGCACGACGGCGGAGAGCACCTGGAAACCTCGGATGCCCCCCGGCATCTCGGCAACGGCGGCTTCGAACCGGGCCTGGTAGCCGCGCAGCACCATAGCCAAGTGCCACCCCAGGTCGCCAGGGACAACCGCCATTGGGGAGCCGGGGAGCGTCTGAGTACTTTCGGTCATGACCCCATCATACCGCCAAATATGAATTTGCCCAGATGTTCTGTTGGCAATATAGTCTCAACTACAACATATATTGGCAGTGAGGTCGAAGATCATGAGTTTTCCGCAAGGCCAACCGGCAGAGGTCCGGACCATTGGGGTTCTCGGGGCCGGCAGGGTCGGAACCGCCGTCGCGCGGCAGGCTCTCAAGGCCGGCTACGACGTCCGGATAGCCACTGCAAAGCCGGTTGAGGAGATCGCCTTGTTGGTGGAGATCATCACTCCGGGCGCAGTCGCTGTCACGGCCGCCGAAGCGGCCGGGGCCGACATCGTCGTTGTGGCGGTTCCGCTGCACAAGTACCGCACCCTCGACCCCGGCCTTCTGGCCGGAAGGACTGTCATCGACGCGATGAATTACTGGGCACCGGTTGACGGGGACTTGGACGATTTCGAGAAGGATGAGCGGACGAGCAGCGAAGTCATCCAGGACTTCCTGGCCGGGTCCGACGTCGTGAAGACGCTCAATCACATCGGTTACCGCGACCTCGAAGTGGACGGCAAGGCGCCCGGATCCGAGGGCCGGAGGGCACTGGCGCTGGCCGGCGACCGTGATGGCGCGAAGGCTCTTGTGGCGGACTTCCTAAATCGCCTCGGCTATGACCCGGTAGACGCGGGTCCGCTGGAAGCCGGGCGGGCATTCCAGCCCGGCACCGGCATTTTCAATGGCAGCCACTCCGCTGACCAGTTGCGCTTCATCCTGGCCGCGTCCCGCGAGCCGGCCCGCACCTGAGCCAGCGTTCAACTACTCACCGCACTGCAATCAGGAGAACATCATGGAAATCGGCGCCTACAGCTTCGGTGACACCCAGCGCAAGCCCGACGGAACACTGCGCCCGACGGCCGAGGCCATTCGCAACCTCCACGAAGCCATCGTCCTCGCCGATCAGTCCGGCCTGGACTACTTCGGGATCGGCGAGCACCACACCTTGGACATGCCGGCATCCTCTCCGGGTGCGGTGATCGCCGCTGCGGCGGCTGCGACCGAGCGGATCAAGCTCGGCAGCGGAGCGAGCATCATCAGCACCGATGATCCGGTGCGGGTGTTCCAGCAGTTTGCCATTGCCGACGCGGTCTCCGGCGGGGGCCGGGTGGAAATCACCGCCGGGCGCGGATCCTCGGTGGAGACGTTTCCGCTCTTCGGCTACGACCTGAACGACTACGACCGCCTCTACGCTGAAAAGCTCGACCTGCTGATGACCATCAACAACAGCAAGACCGAAAACATCAGCTGGTCCGGGACGGTCCGGCCGTCCCTGCACGACCTGGCCGTCGTGCCCCGGCCCGTCAGCGGCACGCTGCCCCTCTGGCTGGCCACCGGCGGAAGCGCCCCGTCCTCGGTCCGGGCCGGGAAGCTCGGGCTGCCCGTCTCCTACGGCATCATCGGGGGCGCCCCGGCGCGGTTCGCTCCGCTGGCGGAACTGTACCGGCGGACCGCAGCCCAGGCCGGCCACACGGAGGAGAACATCAAGGTTTCCGTCGCGGCCCTCGGACTCATCGCGCCGACGAAAAAGGAAGCGCTGGAACGCTTCTACCCCGGCTGGTACAACCTCAACATCGAAATGGGCAAGCTCCGAGGCTGGCCCGCACCCGACCAACGTCAATTCCTGGCCCAGGCCGATTTCCCCGGCGCATACTACGTTGGAGACCCCGACGAAATCGCCGAACGCATCGTGGACCTGCACCGCCATATGGGGCACATGCGCCACTTCCTCCAGATGGACGTCGGTGGGCTGCCCCAGGAGCACTTCCTCGAGTCCCTTACGCTGCTCGCCACCGAGGTCAAACCGCGCGTCCAACGCCTCCTGGCCGGCAAATAGGCCGGTCAGCAACCGGGCCCGCCGGATCAGACCTGGACGATAGCGAGCCGGAAGTGGGTTTCCGGGGTGTAGTTCCAAGCCAGCCCAAGATTCCGCCACTCGGCCGAGGTAGGTTCTGCCGTGGAGGTGGTGAGCTTCATCTGCGATTGGATGTCTTTCGGAACCGCGAGCGCGTCGAGGACACACTGCACGTCCGTCATTGCCGCGCCGGAGGCTTCCCGCGGCCCCTTGGTGTCGATAGAGAGTTTCGTGTCGCCGGCCGCCAGTTCCACTCCGTCAGCCCCGTCAAGCCCGCACCCGGTCACTGCACCGGCCAGGTCTGCACCGGCCGGGTCCGCCCCGGCAGGCGATGGAGCAACCGACGAGGGCGCCGGGGTTGCTGTGCTGGGTTCGGGTGCCGCGGCCGGCGTGGCCGCGGTGCAACCCCCGAGGATGAACGCGGCCGCGACGGCAGCAGTGGCGGTGAGAGAGTGCCTGACAGAGTGGCGCATGGTGCCTTTCAAGGGATGGATGTGGGCGGCTAGCGACGCCCGTTTGGGTCTGGACGGCGGGCTCACCCCAGAGGGATGGCCCCGATGACTGAAAAAGCTGCCAAGAAGATCAGCCCGAACGTCGGGACAACGCAGCCGAGGATGAGTTTGGACGGCGAGTCCACCTGAAACGACTGTTGCGGGTTGGCAGGGTTGTAGGCCACTTCCAGGGGGTCCCCGGGCGTTGGGCGATTGCGGTAGGAGACTTCCGACTCGCCAAGAAACAAGACACCCCGGGGGTCCGTGAACTGGTAGGTAGGCCAGAACCGGACGTGCTGGTCTCGGGATTTGCTCCACCCTTGACGGCTGCCGGTGACCGTCGCCTGGGCCTTCGGCCAACTCGCGATCAGCCTTTCCTGTGCCCTGGTCTTCCGCATGGTCTGGGTAAAGGCGACGATGGCCGCGACGACCGCCAATGCCCAGAGGACATACAACGCGATCCTCACGCTACCCGCCCCCGCTCGAGGGGCGCGCCTCCGGTGGACCCTCTTCGGGGAAAGACGTCAAGGTCCGGGGGTCGTGGAATGCTCACCCGGTGAGCCTACCGGGTGCCGCCATGCAGGCCGTTCCGGACCGCGCCGAGCAGTGAGCGGAACCGCATGTTGCCTGCCAGTTCCTCGATGAGTACGACGCCGTCCGGCCCGGCGAGCGGGATGCACCAGTTCGGGTATTCACTGCCGGTGCCCGGTTGATTTTGGGTCCGGGTCTCCCCTACCGCATCGACCAGCGCGACGCCCAGCAAGGACGACGGCGTCAGCGCGGTGAATTCGTAGAGCGCCTCAACAGTGGCCTGGACTCCCGCCGGACCGGCCTCCGGCCCGGCGGGCAGGAGCCCCCGGTCCCGGACGAGCGCCAGGACCGCCTGTTGTTCGGCCTCGTCGGCAGCCCGTTCTTCGGCGACCGGGCGGCGCAGCAGCCCCAGCGACTCCCGGAGGGTGACGTGTTCTCCGGCCAGGTAGCCGGCGGTGGGCGGCAAATCGTGCGTGTTGATGCTGGTGAGGCACTGCTGCCGGTAGCGCTCGGGCTCGAGCGGCCCGGCGTCGTCGTGCTCGAACCACAGGATCGAGGTGCCGAAAATTCCGCGCTCGGCCAGGTAGTCACGGACCCAGGGCTCGAACACGCCGAGGTCCTCGCCGACGACAAGCGCGCCGGCCCGCTGGGCCTCCAGCGCCAGGATCCCGATCAGTGCCTCGTGGTCGTAGTACACGTAGGTGCCGTCGCCCGGTTCCCCGCCCGCGGGAATCCACCAAAGCCGGAACAGTCCCAGCACGTGGTCCACGCGGATCCCGCCAGCGTGCCGCAGTACGGTGCGCAGCATGTCGCGGTAGGGGGCATACCCGGCCTCGGCCAGCCGGCCCGGGTGCCACGGCGGCTGGGTCCAGTTCTGGCCCTGCTGGTTGAACATGTCCGGCGGCGCG
The DNA here is from genome assembly GCF_057748045.1 of Arthrobacter sp. JB02-1C. NCBI lineage: Bacteria > Bacillati > Actinomycetota > Actinomycetes > Micrococcales > Micrococcaceae > Arthrobacter > Arthrobacter sp. JB02-1C. The sequence continues at coordinate 2,983,596 of NZ_CM173235.1, read as the reverse complement.
CCCACCGTCACCCCGGGCACCAGGACGTCCGCGAGCGCCCAGGCGTCCGCGCCGCCGGTCTGCACCCCAACGGCAAGGTCGTGCATCACACCGAGCGCCATGCCGGCCCGCCGCGCTGCTTCCTGGGCCGATTCCAGCTGCTGGTCGCAGACCCACTGCAGCCAGCGGTAAAACTCGATCCGGTCCGCGAGCGCTGTCCGTTGCGCCGCGCAATAGGCGGTGGAGGGGTCCGCCGCGTCCCCCTCCCACTCCGGAGCGTCGGGCCCGAGGAATTCGGTCAGGGCACACCACAGGGCGAAGTCTTCAAGGCCCTGGCCGTGGCTGTGGCAGAAGTCCCTGAATTGGCCGGCCCGGGCCGGTCCCCGCGGAACCTGGAACACCTGGTCCAGGACTTCGAGCTTGGCTTCGTAGCTGGCGTCCCGGTCCAACAGCCGCGACTCCCGGTTGGCTGCATGCAGGCGGGCGGCATGGTCCTGCGCGGCAGTCCGCGCGGAGCGTTCGAGGTAGGCGAACTCCGGGATGTCTTCCACCCGGATGTACAGCGGGTTGAAGAACCTGCGGGTGGTGGGGAGGTACGGCGAATCTCCCACCGGCGGCTGCGGCTCGGCAGCGTGCAGCGGATTGACCAGGACGAAGCCGGCGCCTTCGGCTGCGGCTACCGCGGCCAGGTCGCCCAGGTCAGTGAAGTCGCCGATCCCCCAGGACCGTCCGGAGCGCACCGAATAGAGCTGCGCCATGAGTCCCCAACTGCGCCGCCCCTCCAGCGCGCGGGGCGGGTCCAGCCGCTGCGGCGTAACCACCAGCGGGCATTCCGCCAGCCCGCCGGGCGCGTCGGCCACGATCGTGTGCCAGCCCAGGCCCAGCCCGTCCGGCGCGCGGAAGCTCGCGCGGCCGGTCAGGACGCCGTCGACGTCCACCGGGGCGTCCCAGTTCTCCAGCTGCTGCGCCTCGTGCCGGTCACCGTCTTCCGCCACGATCCACACGCTGACCGGGCTGCCCTCGGGTACGTGGACGTCGAACGACGCCGCGGCTCCCTGCCGGGCTACCACCACCGGCGGCAGGCGCCGGCGCCAGGGAGCCAGCCGCGCCTCCGCCAGCGCGTCACGGATCTGCTCCGGGTCATGGCAGGCCACGCCAAGGGCGGTGAGCACTTCGCGCAGGGTCGCGGCCGCCACCGGTCGCTCCCGTCCGTCCCAGCCCCGGTAGGAGGTGCCGACCCCGTGCACGGAGGCCAGTTCGCGCAGCAGCAGGTCGCCGGCGTCGACGGGCTCGGCGCTCCCGTCCGTGCTGTTTCCAGGTACTTCCCTGTCCATCGCGTCTCCTCGCTCGCCGGCTGCTGCTCCCACTGTACGGGGGCGGGTTTCACGGCAGCGGGACGGCCACGCTAGCCTTGCCTCCTATGGTCGACGTCGAACGGTTCCGGCTCCTCCTCAGCCAGGAGCGGGAACGGAAGCTTGCCCTGCTGCCCGCCCTGCGCCGGGACATTTCCTCGGTGAACGCTGCCCGGCAGGACTCGAACGTCGACGACGAGCACGACCCCGAGGGTGCCACGATCGCCTTTGAGCTGTCCCAGGCTTCCGCGCTGCTGGCACAGAGCAGCGCGGGGCTGGCGCAGATCGAGGCGGCGCTTGCCCGGATCGACGCCGGCAGCTACGGCATCTGCGAGGTGTGCGGCGAACCGATTGCCGAAGGGCGGCTTGAGGCCCGGCCGTGGACGCCTTACTGCATCCGGCACACCAAGGGCAGGCCCGATCGGGACAGCCCACCATGGAAGGCATGACCATCCCGGGTGTCCCCGGGTCCTCCGATCTTGCCGGGCTTGACCTCGCAACTACCTGGTGGGACCGGCTTGTCCACGGTTTCAGTCTGGCCCCCGCCCCGGCGGTGTCCGGGACCGAGCTTCTGCTGGTGATCGGCCTGGCCGTCGCACTCTGTGTGCCGCGGGTCAGCTGGCGGTACTTCGGCCTGCTCGCCACCGTGACGCATGAACTGGGCCACGCGTTCGCCGCACTCACGACGGGCCAGCGGCTCGGCGGGATCCGGCTCAGCCTGGACCATTCGGGTACCACCACGAGCTACAGCCGGCGCCCGCTGGCCGCGGTCTGGTCCACCTTTTGGGGTTACCCGGTGCCCGCCGTCGTCGGCGCCGCCATGGTGTGGTGCGGCTTCCACGGCTGGGGACCGGCGGCGATGTCGGCCGGCACCCTCCTGCTGCTGGCGTCCTTTCTCTTCTTGCGCAACGGTGTTGGTGTGCTGATCACCGCCGCGGCCGTGCTGGCCGCGGTGCTGCTGGTCCTGTTTGTCCCCGCCCCGTTCATCGGCCATGTGATGATCGGGCTGGGGCTGGCGCTGCTGGTGGCAGCGGTGCGGGACCTGGGGAAACTGGCTGCCGTGCATGTCCGGCACCGGTCCCGGCTGTCGACGTCGGACGCCTATCTCCTCGCCCGGGCCACCGGGCTTCCCGCGGTGCTCTGGATCGGCGTTTTCGCCGTGCTCGTGGCCGCGGCCTGGTGGCTGGCCTGGCAGCAGATTTCACCCGTGCTGGCCGGGCTTTTTGGCTAAGACGTCAGCGCCGGGCGCCACACCGCGCATAGGCTTGGGCTATGAGCCACACAACCACCGACCATGACGGGTCCTTCAGCACCCGCGGCGCCTACGTCACCGGAGGCGCGGAGTTCAACCGGGACACCAACTACATCGAGGACCGGATCACCCGGGACGCTGCCCCCGGCGCCCACGGCGAGCCCGGCTGGCCGGTGGAACCCGGCCGTTACCGGTTGGTGGCGGCCCGGGCCTGCCCCTGGGCCAACCGGACCGTGATCGTACGGCGGCTCCTCGGCCTGGAAGACGTGATCTCCCTGGGCCAGCCGGGACCCACCCATGACGCCCGTTCCTGGACCTTCGACCTGGACCCGGAGGGCAAGGATCCGGTCCTCGGGATCGAACGGATCCAGGACGCGTATTTCCGGCGCTTCCCGGACTACCCGCGGGGCATCACCGTCCCGGCGATCGTCGACGTGCCCAGCGGCAAGGTCGTCACCAACGACTTCCCGCAGATCACCCTTGACTTCTCGACCGAGTGGACCGAATACCACCGGGACGGCGCCCCCGAGCTGTACCCCGCGGACCTGCGGGAGGAAATCGACGCGGTCAACAAGCGCGTCTTCACCGAGGTCAACAACGGTGTCTACCGCTGCGGTTTCGCCGGCTCGCAGGAGGCCTACGACGCCGCCTACGACCGGCTCTGGACGGCCCTGGACTGGCTGGAGGAGCGCCTCGCCGGCCAGCGGTACCTGGTGGGCGAGACGATTACCGAAGCGGATGTCCGCCTGTTCACCACGCTGGCACGGTTCGATGCCGTCTACCACGGGCACTTCAAGTGCAACCGGCAAAAACTCAGCGAGATGCCGGTGTTGTGGGCCTACGCCCGGGACCTGTTCCAGACGCCTGGGTTCGGCGACACCATCGATTTCGTCCAGATCAAGCAGCACTATTACATCGTCCACGAGGACATCAACCCGACCGGGATCGTCCCCAAGGGCCCGGACCTCCGGAACTGGCTTTCCCGGCATGGGCGGGAAGCGCTCGGCGGCCGCCCATTCGGCAACGGAACCCCGCCCGGGCCGGTCAGGCCGGGCGAGGAAGTGGCGCCCGGACACGGCGCGGGCTAGCACCCGCGGCCGGCCTGGGTGCCGGACCGGGGCCGCCGCCGGGTTCGTCCAGTTGTCGCAGCCGGCCGCGGCCCCTAGGGTAGCCGGGATGGAACACGACAAGGACTCCGACGCCGGCAGCGGCCCGTCCCGCACGCACCGGCTGTGGCGCACCGTGGCCCGGAGCGTGTCCACGGCCCTGCTGTGGCCCCGGCTGCAGCTCGCCACCAAGGCAGCCATCGCGGCGGGCCTCGCGTTCTACCTGGCCCCGTTCATGCCCGGGTCCGCCGCGAACTACCCCTACTACGCGCCGCTGGGTGCGCTCGTTGCGATGTACGAAAACGTGTCCGGCTCGATGCGGCAGGGGTTCCAGACACTCGCCGGCCTGGCCATCGGCATCGGCCTGGCGTTCGTGCTCTTCAGCCTTGGCACGCCGACGCCGCTGACGGTGGCGGTGGTCATGGGGCTCGGCGTCATCCTCGCGGGCCTGCCCCGGATCGGCTCCGGCAGCGATTGGATTCCGACGGCGGCCCTGCTGGTGCTGCTGGTGGGCGGCCACAATCCGGACGAGTTTTCCTTCGGCTACCTGGTACAGATGGGCGTCGGTGTCACCGTTGGCATCGCGGTGAACCTGTTGGTCTTCCCGCCGCTGCATTTCAAGGCGGCCGCGCTCAGCCTCGCCGAGCTGCGGCTGGCCCTCGCCCGGCAGCTTTGGGACATGGGCAAGGCGCTTCAGGAAAACTGGCCACCCGAGCACGAGGACTGGTCACGTCGCTCCGACGCGCTCGCGGACCGTGCCCGCTCGGTGCGGGCCGCCGTCCAAAAGGCCGACGCCAGCCGGCAAGCCAATCCGCGCCGCCGGTTGCACCCCCGCGACGTGGACGAGGACTACCGGGACCTGCGGAACCTGGAGCGGCTGACGTTCCACATCCAGGACGTGACCCAGGTGCTTTCGGACGTCATCTGGGCCGACTCCCCGTTCGTCATTCCGGACGGCTATGCCGCCCCGCTGGCCGAGGCCATGACCCAGGTGGGCGATGTGCTTCGCGCCGCCGAGGAGGAGGACTTCGAGCGGCAAAATGAGCTGGTGGCGGAGGCCGAGGAGTCGGTCCGGGCGCTGTCCCTCCGGCTGGCCGGGGAGGGCAACTCCAGCGGCGCCCCGAGCGCCGTCGAGTCGGTCCTGCTGAGCCTGCACCGAATGCTGCGCGTGCTCAACACCGGTGATGGCAACCGGGAACCGGACGCCTCCATTGCCGGGCCCGGCTGACCGGGCGGGAACCGCAGCCTGCAGCGACGGCCCGGCGGCCGACCCCGGAGTTCGGGAACGGCCGCGGGGTCCCGGCGTTACGCTACGCCTGCACGGTGTCCTGCGGGAGCGCGGCGACCGTCCCGCTGAAATGCTTCCGGCCCGAATGCGGACTCCACGCCACGTACTCCGAGCGCGACCAGGCGCCGCCGCCATCCTGCACGGTACTGATATCCAGTGCCACCCGGGCCGGCAGGAATACCGGCGCCTCGAACGCGACGGTCCAGCGGAACGCCTCACCCTTGGCCGCACCGACGTCGGCCAGGGCCCGGGAGGCCAGGTACATGCCGTGGGCGATCGAGCGCCGCATCCCCAACGCCCTGGCGCTGAGCACGCTGAGGTGGATGGGGTTGAAGTCGCCCGACACCGACGCGTAGGCGCGGCCAGTATCCACGCCCAGCTGCCAGAGCGCCGTGGGGTCCGGGGCGTTGAACCCGGCCGGGGCGGCCACCGCTGACGGTTTGTCGATGCCCGGCAGGAAGACACCCTTGGCCAGGTAGGTGGACACGCCGCGCCACCGCACGGACGCCTCGCCGGCTCCGCGGACCTCGGCCACCAGGTCCAGCTGGGTCCCGGAGCGGTGGCCGCGCAGGTTCTCGGCCCAGGCCCGGATGTCCAGCGCCTCGGTAAAGAGCACCGGTGCGGACTGCACCACCTCGTTGCCCAGGTGGATCATCCCCAGCAGCGGCAGCGGAAAATCGTCGCGGTTCATCACGGACATGGCCAGCGGGAACGCGAGGGCATGGATGAAGCCGGCGGGCAGGACGTCGCTCGCCGTTTCGCCGATCAGGTGCTGGTACGCGGTCAGGTTGGCCACCGCGGCGCTCACGCCGCGGACCTCGTGGCCGCAGCCGGGCAATTCCGTGCCGGCGTGGGCCCCGAGCAGCCGGCGCCGGGCCGCGGTGGCGGCGGCATTGACGTAAAGCTTTGAAAGCGACGGCATTTCGCCCAGCACCACCGTCTGGGGCGCGCTCATGCGCCGACCAGATTCTGGCCGCACACGCGCAGGACCTCACCGGTGATCCCGCCGGCGGCGTCGCTGGCGAGGAACGCGATCGCCTCCGCCACGTCGGCGGGCTGGCCGCCCTGCTGCAGCGAGTTGAGCCGGCGTGCCACTTCGCGGGTTGCGAAGGGAATCCGGGCTGTCATTTCGGTCTCGATGAAGCCCGGTGCGACCGCGTTGATGGAGCCGCCGTGGGCCGCCAGCAGCGGCGCGGTGGCGCGGACCATCCCCATGACGCCGGCCTTGGAAGCGGCGTAGTTGGTTTGGCCGCGGTTGCCGGCGATGCCGCTGGTCGAGGCGACGGAGACGATCCGGGGTGCGTCGCGGAAGTGATCGGAGGCCAGCAGCGCCTCGTTGATCCGCAACTGCGCCGCAAGGTTCACCCCGATCACGGAGTTCCAGCGGGCCTGGTCCATGTTGGCCAGCAGCTTGTCACGGGTGATGCCCGCGTTGTGCACCACGATGTCCAGCCGGCCGTGGCGCTCGACGGCGTGGCTGATGATCCGGGCACCGGCGTCCTCCCGGCTGATGTCAAGCTGCAGCGCGGTGCCGCGGACGTCGTTCGCGACGCGGGCGAGCTGGTCCCCGGCCGCGGGGATGTCCACGACGACGATCGTGGCGCCGTCTCGGTGCAGCGTCCTGGCGATGGCTGCACCGATCCCGCGCGCCGCCCCGGTCACGACCGCGACTTTCCCGGCCAGCGGTTTGTCCGCGTCGGCCGGCAACCGTCCGGCGGTCGACGAGACGGCCAGGAACTGTCCGTCCACGAAGGCGGACCGGCCGGACAGCAGGAACCCGAGCGCGCCGAGCGTGCTGGGGCTCGTGGTCAACGCGCCGTTGGCCAGCACGATGCCGTTGCCGGTGGCGCCGGCGCGCAGTTCCTTCGCCAAGGAGCGCAGCATCCCGTCGATGCCCTGCCGGGCCGCGGCAGCTGCGGGATCGCTGGCCTCGGCGGCGCTTCGGGAGATGGTCACCACCCGGGCGTTGGGGTTGAGGTCGCGCAGCGAGGCCGCGGCGCCGAGCACGGGCTGCTCAAGATCCTCCGGCCGTGCCGCCTCATCCAGCACCAGGATGATCGCGCCAAGCTTCTCGCGCGGCACGGCGTGGCGGCGGACGTCCAGGTCCCAGGACAGCAGCGCAGCAGCGAGGTCGTTGGCCCCGTTGCCTGATCCCTGGATCAGGACCGGCCCGGGGACCAGCGGCTGGCCGGGCCGGTAGCGGCGAAGCGCGACGGGCTGCGGCAGCCCGAGCTTCCGGGCGATGTCCCTGCCGATGCCTTTGCTGACGAGCTGGGTGTACTTGTCGGTCACCGGTCCCCCTGGTGGGCTTCAAGGATCGCGACGACGCCCTGGCCGCCGGCGGCGCACACCGAGATGAGGCCGCGCGCGGGGCGCCCGTCCACCTGTCCCTTGGCGTGCAGCATCTTCGCCAGGGTGGCCACGATCCGGCCTCCCGTCGCGGCGAACGGATGGCCGGCCGCCAGCGAGGAGCCGTTGACGTTGAGCTTGGCGCGGTCCACGGTGCCGAGTGCCCCGTCCAGGCCGAGGCGGGCGCGGCAGAAGTCCTCGTCCTCCCATGCGGCGAGGGTGCTCAGGACGGTGCCCGCGAACGCTTCGTGAATTTCGAAGAAGTCGATGTCTTCGAAGCCCAGCCCGTGCCGGGCCAGCAGGCGCGGGACGGCGAAGGCAGGGGCCATCAGCAGGCCGTCCTTGCCGTGCACGAAGTCGACGGCGGCGGCTTCGCCGTCCAGTACGGTGGCCAGCTTGGGCAGGTCGTGGGCATCGGCCCATTCTTCGGAAGCGAGCAGCACGGTGGCGGCGCCGTCGGTCAGCGGGGTGGAGTTGCCGGCCGTCATCGTGGCGGCGGCCCCGAGGTTCTTGCCGAAGACGGGCTTCAGCCCGGCAAGCTTCTCCGGCGTCGTGTCAGGGCGGAGGTTCGAGTCTTTGCTGAGCCCGCGGTACGGGGTGAGCAGGTCATCGAAGAAGCCGGCGTCATAGGCGGCGTCCAGGTTGCGGTGGCTGTTGTAGGCCAGCTCGTCCTGGGCTTCGCGGCTGATCTTCCACTGTGCGGTGGTCAGGGCCTGGTGTTCGCCCATCGACAGGCCGGTGCGGGGCTCCGCGGTGTTGGGCGCGTCCGGGGCAAGGTCTTTGGGCCGGATCCGGCTCAGGATCTGGAGCCGCTGCGGCAGCGTCTTGGCGCGGTTCAGGTCCAGCAGGATCTCGCGCAGGCCCTCGCTGACGGCGATCGGTGCATCGGAGGCGGAATCGACGCCGCCGGCGATGGCCGAATCGATCTGGCCCAGCTTGATCTTGTTGGCCAGGCCCAGCACGGTTTCAAGGCCGGTAGCGCAGGCCTGCTGCAGGTCGTAGACCGGGGTTTCGGCGGAAAGTGCAGAGCCCAGCACCGCCTCGCGGGTCAGGTTGAAATCACGGGAGTGCTTAAGGACGGCGCCTGCGGCTACTTCGCCGATCCGCTCATCCTGCAGGCCGAAGCGGGCGATCAGCCCGTCGAGCGCCGCGGTGAGCATGTCTTGGTTGGAGGACTTCGCGTAGGCGCCGCCGGTGCGGGCAAAGGGGAGCCGGTTGCCGCCCACAATGACCGCGGGACGGACCGGGCGGGCCGCGCCGGGCCCGGTGGCCTTCGCGGGCGCAGGTGCGGCCTTGTTGGGTCCCGGCATGGGCGTTCCATTGGCAGGCATGGGCTGTCTCCTTCAGTCGAAGCGGGTTACTGATACCCAGCGTACCTGATACGCTGGGTATCGTGAACAACCTGCGAGCAGAGCCTGACGGGGGCGCGGCCGGCGCTGCGGCCGACGCTGCGTCCGTCGACGGACGCGCCTCCCGCTGGCAGTCGCACCGCGAGGAACGCCGCCGGGAGCTGATCAAGTCAGCGCGCCGGGCGGTGCACGCACTGGGCAGCGAGGCCTCCATGGAGGACATCGCAGCGGCTGCGGGAACCTCAAAGTCCGTCTTCTACCGCTACTTCGGTGACAAAGCCGGTCTTCAGCAGGCCGTGGGCGAGGTGGTCCTGAACCAGATGCAGCGCCGGATCCAGGAAGCCGCGCAGAGCGCCCAGACCCCGCGTGAAGGGCTCTACGCCATGGTCTCGGCCTACCTGCAGATGGCGGAGACCAGCCCGAACGTCTACACCTTCGTCACCCGGTACCCGCCCGGCGACGCCGGCAGCCAAGCCGGCTCGATCGCCGCCGGCGGAGCACTAGGCCACTTCTTCGCGGCGATCAGCGAGATGATTGCGGCGCCCATGCGCAGCCAACTGCGTGCGGTTCCCGGCAAGGACGCCACCATCGGCTTTTGGCCCAACGCCGCGATCGGACTGGTCCGCAACGCCGGCGAGCAGTGGCTGGCGAGCCCGGACTCCCCCGCCAAGCCCGGCCAGGAAGCGATGGCGCGGCAGATCACCGACTGGCTCTGCTTCGGCGTCGCAGCCGAACTCCAGGCCACGCCGGTCCGCGCGCCGGTCCCCGCAGCCGGCCCCTGAAACAGGACCTACCAGCCTCCACCCGACCCCAGAGCACAGCGTCAGAGCCAACGAAGGAATCGACATGACCGAACTAGCCGACCGCGCCGCGGAACGGGCCGCCTCCCCCGCCCCGGCCACCACGACCACGGACGCCCCTGCAGCGACGACGGGCCAGGCAGGCTCCCCGAGCGTCGACGTCGCCGCGCTCGGCGAGCAACTGCTGGGCCGGTGGGCCGGTGTACGCCGGCAGGCCCGGGAACTGGCCGGCCGGCCGGAACTCCACAAGACCGAGGGGCTGACCCACACCGAACACCGGCAACGCGTTTTCGAACAGCTCAAGATCCTGGTGGATCACGGCGCGGTGCACCGCGCGTTTCCGGCAGCCGTCGGCGGCGGGGACGAACACGGCGCCAACGTGGCGGGCTTCCAGGAGCTCGTCATCGCCGACCCGTCGCTGCAGATCAAGGCCGGCGTCCAATGGGGCCTCTTCGGCTCCGCCGTGAACCATCTCGGCACCGAAGAGCACCACAAAAAATGGCTGCCCGGCATCATGAGCCTGGAGATCCCGGGCTGCTTCGCCATGACCGAGACCGGCCACGGCTCCGACGTCGCCAGCATCGCCACCACCGCCACCTACGACGCCGCTACCGGGGAATTCGTGGTCCACACCCCGTTCCGTGCGGCCTGGAAGGACTACATCGGGAACGCTGCCCTCGACGGCCTCGCCGCCGTCGTGTTTGCCCAGCTGATCACCAACGGGGTCAACCACGGCGTCCACGCGTTCTACATGGAGCTGCGCGATCCGGCCACCAAGGAATTCCTGCCCGGCATCGGCGGCGAAGACGACGGCGTCAAGGGCGGGCTGAACGGCATCGACAACGGCCGGCTGCACTTCACCAACGTGCGGATCCCGCGGACCAACCTTTTGAACCGCTACGGCAACGTCGACGCCGACGGCACCTACAGTTCCCCGATCGCCAGCCCGGGGCGCCGCTTCTTCACGATGCTGGGCACCCTGGTCCAGGGCCGGGTCTCGCTCGACGGGGCAGCCGTCACGGCCTCGAAACTGGCCCTCAAGACGGCCATCCAGTACGCCGCCGAGCGCCGCCAGTTCAACGCCTCCTCGCACACCGAGGAGGAGGTGCTGCTGGACTATCAGCGGCACCAGCGGCGGCTGTTCACGCGGCTCGCCACCACCTACGCCGCGAGCTTCGCCAGCGAACAGCTCCTGCAGAAGTTCGACGACGTCTTCTCCGGCCGGACCGACACGGACCAGGACCGGCAGGACCTCGAAACCCTGGCGGCGGCCTTCAAGGCGCTGAGCACCTGGCATGCGCTCGATACCCTGCAGGAGTGCCGTGAGGCTTGCGGCGGCGCCGGGTACCTGATCGAGAACCGCTTCGCGTCGCTGCGGGCCGACCTGGACGTCTATGCCACCTTCGAAGGTGACAACACCGTGCTGCTGCAGCTGGTCGCGAAGCGTTTGCTGGCGGACTACGCCAAGGAGTTCCGCAACGTCGACTTCGGCGTGCTGGCGCGCTACGTGGTCGGGCAGGCCACCGGCGCCGCGATCCACCGGACCGGCCTGCGCGGCGTCGCCCAGTTCGTGGCCGACTCCGGCTCGGTGCACAAGGCTGCCAGCGCCATCAAGGACGAGGCCGGCCAGCGGGCGCTGCTGACCGAACGCGTCCAGGCCATGGTGGCGGAGGTCGGCGCAGCCCTCAAGGGCGCCAACAAGCTGCCGCAGCAGCAGGCGGCCGCGCTGTTTAACAGCCACCAGAACGAGCTGATCGAAGCGGCACAGGCGCACGCCGAGCTGCTCCAGTGGGAGGCGTTCACCGACGCACTGGGCAACGTCACGGACCCCGGCACGAAAACCGTCCTGACTTGGCTGCGTGACCTGTTCGGCCTGTCACTGATCGAGAAGAACCTGTCCTGGTACCTGATGAACGGCCGCCTCTCGATGCAGCGCGCCCGCACGGTCGGGGAATACATCAACCGGCTGCTTGTGAAGATCCGTCCACACGCGCTGGATCTGGTGGACGCGTTCGGTTACGGCCCGGAGCACCTCCGCGCCGCGATCGCCACCGGTGCGGAGAAGGACCGCCAGGACGAGGCGCGGGAGTACTTCCGGGTCCAGCGCGCCAGCGGTACCGCGCCGCTGGATGAAAAGCACCTGCTGGCCCGCACGGCCCAGTCAGGAAGGAAACAGCGAGGCTGATTACCAGCACCGCACGACGACGGCGTTCAGCGGGCTCAGCTAGTGCGGCAGGACCGAGCGGTAGACCTCGAGCGTGGTCTCGGTGATCGACTCCCAGGAGAAGTGCTCCTCCGCCCGGCGGCGGCCGGCGCGGCCCATGGCGCGGGCCCGTTCCGGATCAGACACCACCTCGGTGAGGGCCGCGGCAAACTCGGTGACGAACTTCTCCGGGTCCAGCGGGGTGCCGGTGCCGTCCGTGACCTGCTCCAGCGGGACCAGGAGACCGGTCTCACCGTGCTGGACCACCTCCGGGATGCCCCCGGTGGCGCTGGCCACCACGGCTGCCCCGCAGGCCATGGCCTCCAGGTTCACGATGCCGAGCGGTTCGTAGATGGACGGGCAGGCGAACGCGGTGGCGTGGCTGAGGACCTGGATCAGCTCGTGGCGCGGGAGCATCCGCTCCACCAGGACCACACCGCTGCGCTCCCGCTGCAGGTCCTCGATCAGCCGGGCCGTCTCGGCCGCAAGCTCGGGCGTATCCGCGGCGCCGAGGCACAGCACCAGCTGCACGTCCGCAGGGAGTTTGGCGGCGGCCCGCAACAGGTAGGGGACGCCCTTCTGCCGCGTGTTGCGGCCCACGAAGACCACGCTCGGCCGGGCGGGATCGATTCCGAGGGCCCGGATCGCGTCCTCGCCCTCGTCACGGGTCCAGAGGCTGACGTCGATGCCGTTGTGGACCACGCGCACTTTCTCCGGGTCCACGTCGGGGTAGCTGCGCAGGATGTCCTGGCGCATGCCGTCCGACACCGCGATGATGGCAGCCGCGGACTCGTAGGCGGTCTTCTCCACCCAGGAGGAGAGCGCGTAGCCGCCGCCGAGCTGCTCGGCTTTCCACGGCCGCAACGGCTCCAGGCTGTGGGCACTGAGCACATGCGGGATGCCGTGCAGCAGCGAGGCGATGTGACCGGCCATGTTCGCGTACCAGGTGTGCGAATGCACGAGGTCCGCGCCGGCGACGTCCGGAACGATCCGGAGGTCAACCCCAAGCGTCTGCACCGCGGCGTTGGTGCCGGACAGATCCGCCGGGACGGCGTAGGACGTCACGGCGGCCCCGTGGTAGTCGGCCGGACGCGGGGCACCGAAGGCCCTGACATGCAGCTCCACCTTGGCGGCCAGCACCCGGCTCAGTTCGGCCACGTGGACGCCGGCGCCCCCATAGATTTCGGGCGGGAATTCCTTGGTCACTATGTCTATTCGCACAAACCCCAAGGTAGTCGTTCGGGCTGATCTGTTCTAGTGTGAAGACGTCCGGGCGTACCGGATCATATTGGGGAGCAACGAAGGCGTTCAGGAGCGATCACCATGCCGCAGCAAAAGAAAGTCCTGGCCATTGTCCTTGCAGGCGGCGAGGGCAACCGGCTGATGCCGCTGACCGCCGACCGGGCCAAACCCGCGGTGCCATTTGCCGGCAGTTATCGGCTCATTGATTTCGCGCTTTCCAATCTGGTCAATTCGCGGTATTTGCAGATCGTCGTCCTGACGCAATACAAGTCCCACAGCCTTGACCGCCACATTTCCGAAACCTGGCGGATGTCCACCCAGTTGGGCAATTACGTCGCCTCCGTCCCGGCCCAGCAGCGGGTCGGGAAGAGCTGGTTCCTGGGCAGCGCGAACGCCATTTACCAGTCACTGAACCTGATCCACGACGCCAAGCCGGACATCGTCGTGGTGGTGGGCGCCGACCACGTTTACCGGATGGACTTCGCCCAGATGGTCGACCAGCATGTCGCCAGCGGTGCCAAGGCCACGGTTGCCGCGGTGCGCCAGCCGCTGCACATGGCGGACCAGTTCGGCGTGATCGAGGTTGCCCCGGACGATCCGCAGAAGATCGCCGCCTTCGTCGAGAAGCCGTCCTCCACTCCGGGTCTGGCCGCCGACCCCACCCAGTTCCTGGCCTCCATGGGAAACTACGTGTTCGACGCCGACGCGCTCGTCGCGGCGCTGCACGTCGACGCGGAACGCCTCGACACCAAGCACGACATGGGCGGGGACATCATCCCCTACTTCGTCGGCCAGGGAGAGGCCGGGGTCTACGACTTCACCCTGAACGAGATCCCCGGGTCCACCGAACGGGACCGCACCTACTGGCGCGACGTCGGTACCATCGACTCGTTCTACGACGCCCACATGGACCTGATCTCACCGGTTCCGGTGTTCAACCTGTATAACTCGGCGTGGCCGATCTACACCCGGCAGAACATCTCCCCCCCGGCCAAATTTGTCCGCGGCAAACACAACACCGTCGGTTCGGCCCTGGATTCAATCGTGGCCGGCGGCACCGTGATTTCCGGCGGCATCGTGGAGGGTTCGGTGCTGTCCCACGACGTCTACGTCAGCACGTCCAGCCGGGTGTTGGACTCAGTGCTGATGGACTATGTCGTTGTCGGCGAAGGCGCCGTGGTCAAGCGCGCCATCATCGACAAGAACGTGCGGATCCCGGCCGGCGCCGCCATCGGCCTGGACCCCGAGCTGGACCGGGCGCGCGGCTTCAAGGTCACCGAATCCGGCATCACCGTTTTGTCCAAGGGCCAGGAGGTGCCGGAACCCGGCGAGGACGAACGTGCCCTTTCGGCAGCCAACCTCATCGTGGTGCCGGACGCGGTCCGGGCCGCCACGGAAAAGTGGGAGGCCCTCCGGGAATCCGTGGACAAGGTCGCCGAGGTGCAGGCCGCCGCCGTCGGCGTCGCCCCTCCCGGGAAGCCCTCCACCTCGCGCTGACCGGTGCAGGTCCCTGGAGCCGCCGCTCCGGGAACCGGAAGCCGGCGCCGCCGCGCGGCGCCCGCCGTCCCGGGCCGCGGGCGCCCGCGGCCCGGGCGGGCTGTAAAATTGGGTCAATGAGCACCCCCGATCTGACCTCCGCACCCACCGCCGCCGCACCGGACCCTGACGAAGGCGCAGCGGCCGGGCTCACGCCGGCGGACATCGCCTCCTGCCTCAAGGTGCTCAACACCATCCACGTCTACGACGAGGAGCACCCGGACTACATCGCCATCCGCCGCGCCACCGGGAAAATGTTCAAGGCGGTCAAGCGGCACCGGCGGACCACCAAGCGGGACCTGATCGCGGAGGCGGACCGGGCCGTGATCGCGCAGACTGCCACGGCCGCGCCGGACCGCATCGACGACGAAACCCGGGGAAACAAGCTGGCTCCCTCCGCCACGGGTGAGGTCGCCGGGCACCTGATCAGGTCCCGGCCCTGCTACATCTGCAAGCAGCACTACACCCAGGTGGATGCCTTCTACCATCAGCTTTGCCCGGAGTGCGCGGCCTTCAGCCACAGCAAGCGCGACGCACGGACCGACCTGACCGGCCGGCGCGCGCTGCTGACCGGCGGCCGGGCCAAGATCGGGATGTACATTGCGCTGCGGCTGCTCCGCGACGGTGCGCACACCACCATTACCACCCGTTTCCCCAAGGACGCCGCGCGCCGGTTCGCCGCCATGGAGGACAGCGGCGACTGGCTGCACCGGCTGCGGATCGTCGGCATCGACCTGCGGGACCCCTCGCAGGTGATGGCCTTGACGGACTCCCTGAACGCCGCGGGCCCGCTGGACATCATCATCAATAACGCCGCCCAGACGGTCCGCCGCTCCGGCAACGCCTACCAGCCCCTGGTCGAGGCCGAGGACGAGCCGCTGCCGGCCGCGCTGCAGCCCGCCAACGGCGGCCCGGAACTGGTGACGTTCGGACACGCCCACGACAAGCACCCGCTGGCGCTGGCCAGTTCCGTCCTGGACCATCCTGTCCTTGCCGGCGATGCTGTCACCTCGCTGGCCCTTTCCACCGGGTCCGCGTCGCTGGAACGGATCGCCGCCGGCACGGCCATCGACGCCGGCGGCCTGGTCCCCGACCTCGCCAGCATCAACAGCTGGACCCAGGTGGTGGACGAGGTGGACCCGCTGGAGATGCTCGAGGTCCAGCTGTGCAACGTCACCGCACCGTTCCTGCTGGTCAGCCGCCTGCGCCCGGCGATGCGACGTTCCACCGCCCGGCGCAAGTACATCGTCAACGTCAGCGCCATGGAGGGCCAGTTCTCCCGCGCCTACAAGGGCCCCGGCCACCCGCACACCAACATGGCCAAGGCCGCACTGAACATGATGACCCGCACCAGCGCCAAGGAAATGCTCGACGCCGACGGCATTCTGATGACCGCCGTCGACACCGGCTGGATCACTGACGAACGCCCGCACTACACGAAGGTGCGGCTGATGGAGGAGGGATTCCACGCCCCGCTGGACCTGGTGGACGGCGCCGCCCGGGTCTACGACCCGATCGTCATGGGTGAGGCCGGCGAGGACCAGTACGGCGTCTTCCTGAAGGACTACAAGCCCAGCCCCTGGTGACCCCGGACCACGGGCACTCGTGCGCCACTAGCAGGAACGGCGCCGGCGCACCACCGGCCGAACGGCCCTGATCGGGCCCGGCTGCTGTCCGTAACGTGGAGCTGTGAACACGACGACGACACCCCCGCCAAATTTCCAGCTGTCCATCGACCAGTGCTGGTCCCTGCTCGAGAGCGAGGTCGTGGGCCGGGTTGCCCTGATCGTGGACGGCCACCCCGAGGTGTTCCCGGTGAACTTCGTGCTGCTCCGCCGCTCCGTGGTGTTCCGGACCGCAGGCGGCACCAAGCTGTGGGGCGCCATGACAGCCAAACCGGTGGCCTTCGAGATCGACGGCTATGACGCCCACGAGGAGGCGGCGTGGAGCGTCGTGGCCCGCGGCGAAGCGGAACTGCTCGAGGAGCAGGCGGACAAGGATGCCGTCGATGCGCTCCTGCTGGAACCGTGGCAGCCCGGCGAGAAGAACTACTACGTCCGGCTGGCTCCCAAAGCCCTGACCGGGCGCCGATTCAGGGTCACCAGCCCGGATCTGTGGCGGACCAGGCTGGCGGACCCGCGCCGGGAGTCCTTCGAATGAGCCGGCCGCCCGTTCGGCGCTGCCGGGAGTCCGGGCGCAGCGCCGGAACGAGGCTGGCAGGGCGTGCGAAGAAATATTGCCGCCCCGTTCCCCATTTGGGGATTGACGCAGCACAATGGGAATGAACCGCAGTGACCCTTATACTGCACAGCACGTGAGCGACCTACCATGAGCGGGAGAGTCATGATTGCCTGGTCGGATGCCGGTACCACGGCAGAGAAGCGCCCCGCGGAGCTCCGCGTGTTCATCCTCGACGACCACGAGCTGGTCCGCCGCGGCCTCCAGGAACTGCTCGAGGGTGAGGGCTTCCAGGTGGTGGGCAGTTCAGGGTCTGCGGTGGAAGCGACACGCCGGATCCCGGCCCTGCATCCCGATGTCTGCGTCCTGGACGCCCGCCTGCCCGACGGCACCGGAATTGAAGTCTGCCGCGACGTGCGGTCCGTGGACCCCTCCCTGAATTGCATCATCCTCACCAGCTACGACGACGACCAGGCCCTCCGGGGCGCGGTCCTGGCCGGCGCGTCCGGTTACATCCTGAAGGAGATCGGCGGCACCGACCTGATTGGCGCGCTGCGCCGGGCCGCGGCGGGTGAAACCCTGTTCGAGGAAGGCGTCGCAGCCGGCATTGTGGAGAGCGTGGTCGAGGCCGAGCACCTCGACCCGCGGACGGCTGCCCTGACCCCGCAGGAGCGCAGGGTGCTGGAGCTGGTCGGCGGCGGCCTGACCAACCGGCAGATCGCGGCGGAGATGTTTTTGGCGGAAAAGACGATCAAGAACTATGTTTCGTCACTGCTTGCCAAACTGGGTTTCGAACGCCGGACCCAGGCGGCCGTTTTCATCGCCGGCCCGGCCGGCCAGGGCGTTCTGTCCGCCGCGGCCGGTGCCGCGTCCGATACCGGCCGGCAGCGCAACCCCCGCTAGGTCGGCAGCCTCCCGCAGTGCAGCCTCCCGCAGGGCAGCCACCCTCAGGGCAGCCTGCTCAGAGCGGGACGGACCACTCCACGTTGGTGCCTTGGTCACGGACGGACGTGATCACGCACTCGCCGTCCAGCATCCGGGCGCGGGCTTCGAGGTTGGCGAGGCCGTTGCGTTCTGCGGTGGCAGTAAATCCGGAGCCGTTATCCGTGATAACTACCGTCACCCGCCCCTTCACGACCGCGACAGAGACTGAGATCGCATCCGCACCGGAATGCCGGATCGCGTTGCTCAGCCCTTCTGAGACCACCGCCACCACGTTGTCTGCCCGGTCCGGGGTGACGGCATCGACCGGTCCGGTGAGCGTCAGGCGCGGCGTGAACGGCATGGACTTGGCGGAGCTTCGGGCGACACGGCGGATCCGGCCGCTGAGGAGTTCGGTCTCGGCGCTGCCGCTCCGCAGCGAGTAAATGGTGTCCCGCAGGCTCCGGATCGCCTCGTCGAGTTCGCCGGTGATGGTGCGGATCCGCTCGGTGGCCAGTTCGTCCTTGGTGAACCGGGTCAGGCTTTGGACACTGAGGCCAGCGGCGAAGAGCCGTTGGATCACCAGGTCGTGCAGGTCACGGGCAATCCGGTCCCGGTCCGTGAAGACCAGCAGTTCCTCCCGGAGCCGGTGGACGCGGGCAAGTTCCAGTGCCAGGGCCACGTGCGAGCCAAAGACGGCGCCCATCTCCACGTCGGTGCGGGCGTAGCGGAGGGCATCCAGGTGCCGGGCCAGCAGCAGCAGGCCGTGATGCGAGCCCTGCGTGCTCAAGGCAACAGCCAGGACGGTGCCCATGCCACTGCCGGCGTGGCCCAGCACCGCCGCTGCGTTCTCTACGATCACCGGCTCGCCGCCGGCCAAAACCTCCTGCAGCTCCGGGGCATCAAGGCTGAGGGTGGTGCCGGTGAATTCCCTGGCCTGCTCCCCCGCGGCTCCGGCGACGCTGTACCCTTCCCCGGCCGCGGCGGGCGCCACAATCAGGGCGAGCTGCGATTCCGACTCCTGAAGCGCCCGGGCGGCGATGGGGTCCAGGCCGCCGGCGGTGTAGTCCCGGTCCGCGCTGAGCATCAGGCCGGAAACGTCCATGCAGGCTTCCAGCCAGCGGGCGCGGCGGCGGGAATCGTCGTACAACTTGGCGTTTTCGATGGCGACGCCCGCGGCGGCGGCCAATGCGACGGCAAGGCTCTCGTCCTCCTCGGTGAAATCACCGCCGCCCTCCTTTTCGGTCAGGTAAAGATTGCCGAAGACGGTGTCCCGGACCCGGACCGGCACGCCAAGGAAGGAATGCATCGCCGGGTGGTGGGCGGGAAAGCCGTAAGCCTCGGGGTGCTTGCGCAGGTCATGCAGCCGCAAGGGACGGGGGTCGCTGATCAACAGTCCCAGCACGCCGTGGCCGGTGGGCATCGGCCCGATTTTCCGGGCCAGTTCAGCGTCGATTCCGATGCTGACGAAATGGCTCAGCGCACGGTCGCTGCCGATCACGCCCAGGGCGCCGTAACGTGCATGCAGCAGGTGGCACGCCGACTGCACCACGCGTTCGAGCACGGCATCCAGGCTGAGGTCCTCCGCGACGGCAACCACGGCTTCGAGCAGGCCTGCCATTCGTTCCTGCGACTGCAGCAGTTCGCCGGCACGGGACACGAAGTCCTTGAGCAAGTCCTCGATCCGTGGACTACCGGACGTGGCCATCCCCGGACCGCTACCAGCTGAGTTCATCGTGATGTCCCCAATTCCGACCACGTCATCCGCGCCGATGACGTGTAGCAAGACTACCCCCAACACTGTGTGTGGGCGCCGGTAGGCCCGCTGCATTCTTGGCCTGCCGTGCCGTGTTGCCCTAGCCCGGAGCACGTCAGTTCCCCTAGACTCGGCGGCATGAGCCATGACCCGAAACCGGCCGGCAGCCAGCAGCCTGCCGTTGAGATCCTGGAAAGCCACGAGTGCTGGGGCTTGTTGCGCACCGTCACCGTGGGGCGCCTGGCGGTGTGGGTGGACGACCATCCGGACATCTTTCCGGTTAACTACAAGGTGGACCACGGGACCTTGGTGTTCCGCACCGCCGAGGGCACCAAGCTGCAGGCGGCCACCGGAGACACCCCGGTGGCGGTCGAGGCCGACGGCGTCGACTCGGACACCGGCATCGCCTGGAGCGTCGTCCTCAAGGGCCAGGCCACATCGGTGAAGAATCCGGAAGAGCTCATGGACACGGTGGGCCTGCTGCTGTTCCCCTGGCAGGGCGGCAAGAAGGAGCACTTCGTGCGGATCACTCCGGACTCCATCACCGGCCGCCGTTTCAAGATCGTGCCGCCGCTGACCTGGTGGACGCCGCTTGACGACGCCACCCGCGCCAGACCCGAGTAGGCTCAGGCGAGCCGGGTGATTTCCACCGTCACGGACAGCGTGGAGCCTCCACCGCCGGACAAAATGCCCTTCAGCGGCGGCACGTCGCGGTAGTCGCGGCCCCGGGCCACGGTGACGTGGAAGTCGCCGGCCGGTTTATGGTTCGTCGGGTCCCAGCTGCGCCACTGCCCGTCCCACCATTCCAGCCAGGCGTGGGACTGGCCGGCAACCGCTTCGCCAAGGTCCGCCGTCGACCGCGGGTGCAGGTAACCGGACACGTACCGGGCCGGGATGCCGCAGCTGCGCAGGGCGCCGATGGCAAGGTGGGCGAGGTCCTGGCAGACGCCCTGGCGCTGGTGCCAGGCCTCCTCGGCGTTGGTGGTGACGCCGGTGGATCCCTTCATGTAACGCATTTCCCCGCGCATCCAGTCGAACACGGCCATCGCCGCTTCGTACGGGTTGCGGCCGGCGACGACGCCGGGCAGGATCGCGAGCACTTCTTCCCCGGGGCCGGTCAGCTGCGACTGCGGAATCCAGTCGCTGAACTGGTTCAGGGTCTCCGGCGTGGTCAGTTCCGACCAGCCGACGATGTCCGCCTCGGCCGGGATCCGCTCCGCCCGGTGCACCTCAACCGTCGTCGTGGCCAGGACCTCGAGATGCTCGTGCGGCATCTGCATGTCAAAAGCGGTGACCCGGGTTCCCCAGTAGTCCCGGTAGCTGCTGACCGCGGCCTGGGCGGGCGAAACCTTCATCGAGGTTTCCAGCACCACCTGCTGCGGATCCGTCAGCGGGGTCATCCGGGCCTCGTTGTAGGAAAGGGTGACGCGTTTGTTGTACTGGTACGCGGTGCGGTGCGTGATGCTGAGCCGGGTCATGAAACTTCTCCCACCCAGGCCAGTTCGTTTGCCTGATTGAAGTACTTACGGGAAATTGCGTCCGAGGCCTGCGACACGGCCTTTTGGACCCGCTCCATGTGTTCCGGCAGCTCGGCCATCAGATCGTCGGTGCGGTGAAACTCCAGGAAGGTGCGGGCCTGGCCGACAATGCGGCGGGCGTCGTTGATGAAACCGACGCGCTGTGCCGACGGGTCCAGTTTGGCCAGGCACTCGTCGGCGTCACGCAGGGCGTAGACGATGGATCGCGGGAACAGCCGGTCCAGCAGCAGGAACTCAGCCGCGTACTCGTCGCCGAACGCGGCCCGGCGGGTCCGCAGGAACGACTCGTACGCGCCGGCGCAGCGGAGCATGTTCACCCAGGACATGCCCGCCGACAGGACATCCCGGGTGGAGAGCATCCGCGCCGTCATATCGGCGCGTTCCAGTGACCGGCCCAGGACCAGGAACAGCCAGCTTTCGTCGTGGCTGACCGTGGTGTCCGCCAGCCCGCTGACCATGGCGGTGCGTTCAAGCACCCAGTTGCAGAACCGGTAGGTTCCCACCACGTCCTTGCGGTGCTGGCTGAGCCCGTAATAGGTGGTGTTCAGGCTTTCCCAGAGGCCCGAGGACACGGTTTCCCGGGCCCGCCGGGCGTTCTCCCTCGCGGCACCGAGCGAGCCTGCGATCGAGGTGGCGCTGTGCTTGTCGTAGGCCAGGGCGTGCAGCAGCTCGTCGAGGCCGAACTCGTCGGACTGCGGCCGTGCCCCCATGACGGCCAGGAGCTCCCGCGCGACGCTGCGCTGCTCCTCCATCGGCAAATGGTTGAGCCGTTCCAGGTGGACGTCCAGGATCCGGGCTGTCCCGTCCGCACGCTCCACGTAGCGGCCGATCCAGAACAGTGACTCGGCAATTCGGCTAAGCATTCGCGGCTACCTCCTGCGCGTGGGACTGCTGCTGCTGTTGCTGTTCCTTCTGGTTGTCCTGCCAGTTGCTCTCCACCGGCCACACCGACACCCGCTCCCGGACGGCGATGGCGGGCCGCGGGACGGCCTCGACCGGGACCCGGGCGGAGTCCGCGAGCACCCACGTGTCCTTGGAGCCGCCGCCCTGGCTGGAGTTCACGATCAGGGAGCCTTCCTTGAGCGCCACCCGGGTCAGGCCGCCGGGCAGCACCCAGACGTCGTCGCCGTCGTTCACGGCGAAGGGCCGCAAGTCCACGTGACGGGGGCCAAACTTATCGCCGCTGAGCGTGGGCACGGTGGAGAGCTGCAGCACCGGCTGCGCGATCCAGCCGCGGGGATCGGCGATGATCCGCCGGCGCAGCGCCTCCAGTTCGTCCTTGGACGCGTCCGGGCCGATGACCAGGCCCTTGCCGCCGGAGCCGTCCACCGGCTTGACCACCAGGTCCGCCAGCCGGTCCAGCACGTGCTCGCGGGCTTCCTTTTCCTCCAGCCGGAAGGTGTCCACGTTGGCGATGACCGGCTCTTCGCCCAGGTAGTAGCGGATCAGGTCCGGCACGTAGCTGTAGACCAGCTTGTCGTCGGCGACGCCGTTGCCCACGGCGTTGGCGATCGTCACGCCGCCGGCCCGCGCCGCATTGACCAGCCCGGGGCAGCCCAGCATGGAGTCGGAGCGGAACTGCAGCGGGTCCAGGAACTCGTCGTCGATCCGTTTGTAGATGACGTCAACGCGCTGCTCCCCGGCGGTGGTGCGCATGTACACCCGGTTGCCGCGGCAGATCAGGTCCCGGCCCTCGACCAGTTCCACGCCCATCAGGCCGGCCAGCAGGGTGTGCTCAAAGTACGCGCTGTTGAAGACCCCGGGGGTCAGGACCACCACGGTGGGATCGTCGACACCGGACGGCGCCGTCTTGCGCAGCGCGGACAGCAGCCGGCGTGGATACTCCTCCACCGGGCGGATCAGCTGCTGGCCGAAGGCCTCCGGCAGGCCCTTGGCCATGGCGCGGCGGTTCTCCAGGACGTAGCTGACCCCGGAGGGTACCCGCACGTTGTCCTCCAGGACCCGGAACGTGCCGGCCGCGTCGCGGACCACGTCGATCCCGGAGACGTGGACCCGGACGCCGCCGGCGGGCTCGAAGCCGTGGACCTGGCGGTGGAAATGCGCGCTGGTGGTGACAAGCTGCCGGGGGACGACGCCGTCGGCCACGACCGCCATCTTGCCGTACACGTCGTTGAGGAAGGCCTCGAGGGCCCGGACGCGTTGCGCCACGCCCCGTTCGAGCACCGCCCACTCGTCGGCAGGGATGACGCGGGGCACGATGTCCAGCGGAAAGGGCCGCTCCTCCCCCGCATAGTCGAAGGTAACCCCGCGGTCCAGGAAGGTCCGGGCCATTGAGTCGGCACGGGCGGTGACGTCGGCGAGGGACAGCTCGCTCAGCGCTTCGGCGACCTGGCCGTAGGAGCGGCGGGCCAGCTGTCCCTGGGCGAACATCTCGTCGTAGGCACCGCTGCGACCGGCGGCCTCTGAGTAATCCTGGAAAAGGTCAGACATGTCCACTAGCCAACCACTTCTGCGGGCCGAATTCATAACGGAGCACGGCCCGGGGCGTGTTGCTGCTCACATCCCCGGGGTGGCGGCGGGGTGTTTTGGCGTCCGCGTGCGGCATTGTTGAAGGATGCCCGCAACCAACCGCGCTTTCCGGTCCCGCCGCGCAGAACTGCGGCCGCTGGTGCCGGGCCTGCTGGCCTGCGCCGCCGCCGTCGGAATTGCCCTTGCCGTGCACGCGGCGTTCCCCGCGCTGCCGGCCATGACGGCGGCCGTCGTGCTGGGCCTCCTGGCGGCGAACCTGCCGGGCGTGGCCGGCTGGGCTGCCGGAACCGGCTCGCCCGGTCTGGGCTTCGCCGGCAAGCACCTGATGCGCAGCGGCATCGTCGTGCTCGGCCTGAAGGTCAGCGTGGTGGACGTGCTGGGGCTCGGCTGGCCCGCCCTGCTGCTGATCGTCGGCGTGGTCCTGGCAGCGTTCGCCGGCACTTACGGCATCGGCCGGCTGTTCCGCCTGACGCCACCGGTCGCCTTGCTGCTCGCCACCGGGTTCTCCATCTGCGGCGCCTCCGCGATCGGCGCGATGGCGGCGGTCCGCCGCATCCGGCAACAGGACACCGTGCTGCCGATTGCCCTGGTGACACTCTGCGGCACGCTGGCCATCGGCGTCCTGCCGCTCCTGGCGGGTGTGCTGCGCTTGGGCCCGGAGACCTTCGGAGCGTGGACCGGCGCCTCGGTGCACGACGTCGGCCAGGTGGTCGCCACTGCGCAGACCGCGGGAGCCTCGGCGCTGGCGGTCGCGGTCATCGTCAAACTCACCCGTGTCCTGCTGCTCGCCCCGATGGTCGCCGCCGCGGGGATCCACCACCGGGCCGGGTCAACCGCGGGCGGCAGGCGCCCGCCCGTCGTGCCGCTGTTCGTCGTCGGGTTCGTTGTCCTGGCGGCCCTCCGCTCAACCGGGTGGATGGCGCCCGCGCTGCTGGACGCCGCCGCCGTGCTGCAGGACCTGCTGCTGGGGATGGCATTGTTCGGCCTCGGCGCCGCAGTCCGGGTACGGGAACTGCTGCGCACCGGGACGCCGGCGCTGCTGGCGGCGCTCGCGGCCTGGCTGCTGATCGCCGCCCTGGGCCTGGGCGCCGCCGTCGTGCTCATCCCCGCCGGCTGAGGTCCGCCGTCGTGATTAGATAGCGGGGTGTCGAACCAGAACCTGCGCCGTGACGAAGCGGCGGCCCGCTCAGCCCTGATCAGCACCCACAGCTACGACGTATCCCTGGACGTCCGCGACGCGCCGGATCCTGCCGTCGCCGGCTACACCAGCCGCAGCGACATCACGTTTTCCGCGAGTGAGCCGGGAGCCTCCACGTTCCTGGACTTCATTGCCGGGTCCGTGCACAGCGTGGTCCTCAACGGCACCGGCCTGTCCATCCCGGAGGTGGTGGAGGGGTCCCGGATCCGGCTGGATGGGCTGCAGGCCGAGAACCGGGTCACGGTGACCGGCACGGCCCTGTTCAGCACCTCGGGCGAGGGAATGCACCGGTTCTTCGACCCCGCCGACGGGCAGTGCTACCTGTACACCCAGTACGAACCCGCCGACGCGCGCCGGGTCTTCGCCAACTTTGAACAGCCGGACCTGAAGGCGGAGTTCACCTTCCACGTGACCGCCCCGTCCGGCTGGCAGGTCTCCTCAAACGGTACCGAGACGGCCTGTACGCCGCTGGCCGGCGACCCGGCCGTGAGCCGGTGGGACTTTGCCCCGACCCGCCGGATGTCCACCTACATCACCACCGTACTGGCCGGGCCCTACTTCAAGGCCGAAGACAGCTGGCACGGCACCCTCGCGGACGGCACCGCACTGGACGTGCCGCTGGCACTGTACTGCCGCGCCTCGATGGCACCGTCCTTTGATGCGGCCGAACTGTTCAGGCTCACCAAGGACGGCCTGGCCTTCTTCAACGACCTCTTCGACTACCCGTACCCCTGGGGCAAGTACGAGCAGGCGTTCGTCCCCGAATACAACCTCGGCGCCATGGAGAACCCTGGCCTCGTGACGTTCACCGAGAGCTACGTTTTCAGCTCCCGCGCCGCCGACTCGCAATACCAGGCCCGGGCCAACACGTTGCTGCACGAGATGGCACACATGTGGTTCGGCGACCTGGTCACGATGCGGTGGTGGGATGATCTGTGGCTCAAGGAGTCCTTCGCGGACTACATGGGCACCCTGGGCGTGGACCGCACCACCGGCTGGGACACCGCCTGGGTGAACTTCGCCAACAACCGCAAGGCGTGGGCCTACGTGCAGGACCAGCTGCCCACGACCCACCCGATTGTCGCGGACATCCCGGACCTTGAGGCGGCCAAGCAGAACTTCGACGGCATCACCTACGCCAAGGGCGCCTCGGTGCTCAAACAGCTGGTCGCCTACGTCGGGTTCGAAGCGTTCGTCGCCGGGTCCCGCCGGTACTTCAGGGACCACGCCTATGGCAACACGACCCTGTCGGACCTGCTGGCGGCGCTCAGCGCCGCGTCCGGCCGCGACCTCGCCGCCTGGGCCCGGCAGTGGCTGCAGACCTCCGGCATTTCCACGCTCAGCACCGAACTGGAGGAGCACGACGGCGTCCTGGCCTCGGTCACGCTGCACCAGCACGCCGAGGACCCCGGCACCGGCCGCCAGGAACCGCGTCCGCACCGGCTCCGGATCGGGCTGTACAACCCGGACGGGTCCGGGGCGCTGGTGCGCACGGACAGTGTGGAAACCGACGTCGACGGCGAACGCACCGTGGTTGCGGGCCTGGCCGGCAAGGACCGGCCGGCCCTGCTGCTGGTCAACGACGAGGACCTCAGCTACGCCAAGGTCCGGCTGGATCCGCACTCCGAGGCCACCGTGCGCAGCTCGCTGGGAACGATCAGCGACCCGATGGCCAGGGCCCTCTGCTGGACCGCCCTGTGGGACTCGGCCCGGGACGCCGTCACGCCCGCGGCCCGCTATGTCGACGCGGTTCAGCGGTTCGCTCCGGCCGAAACCGGCATCGGGGTGCTCCTGAACATCCTCGGCAACGCCCAGACCGCCATCGAACGCTATCTGCCGGCGGAGCACCGGGGTGCTGTCCGCAGCGCCTTCCTCAGCGCCGCCGGCACCGAGCTGGAGCGGGCGGCGCCCGGCTCCGACCAGCAACTGGCCTGGGCGCGCACGGTGGCCGCCACCAGCCGGTTCGACGCCGGCCGGCTGGATTTCCTGGCAGCCCTCCTGGACGGCAGCGCCGTGGTGCAGGGACTCTCCGTCGACGCCGAACTCCGCTGGAACTTCTGGCAGGCGCTGGCGGCGCACGGCCGGGCCAGCCAGGCGCAGCTGGATGCGGAGCTGGCCCGTGACAACACCGCCGCCGGCAAGTCCGGCCACGCCACCGCCCTGGCGGCCCGGCCGGACCCGGAGGTGAAGGCGGCCGCCTGGGACGCCGCCGTGCACGGTACCGCGCTGTCCAACCAGCTGCTCAGTGCGACCATCGCGGGTTTCACCACGGCCCCGGCGGAGCTGCTGGCCGGCTACGTGGAGCCGTACTTTGAATCCCTGGAACGGGTCTGGGCGGAGCGCAGCATCGAGATCGCGAGCCGGATTGTCCGCGGCCTGTACCCTTCCGGCCAGGATCTCGTGCAACGGGGCGGCGCTCCCTCGGAGCACCCGGTGGTCGTCCGGTCCGATGCCTGGCTCGCAGCGCACCCGGATGCCCCGCAGGCGCTGCGCCGGATCGTCATCGAACAGCGCAGCCACCTGCTGCGTGCCCTCACGGCGCAGGCAGCCGGCTGACGTCCCGGTCGGCTTCGGCTACGGGACCCGGTGCAGCCACTCCGTGGTGCCGAACTTGGACTCCACCCGCTGCCTGGCGGTGGCGAGTTCGGCGTCGGTCAGTTCCGAGGGCGTGGCTCCGTACCGGTCGGTGAAGACTTCCATCATGGCGGCGAGGATCTCGGCGCGGGCCAGGCCGGTCTGCCGGCGCAGCGGGTCGACGCGCTTCTTGGCGCTGGTGGTGCCCTTGTCCGACAGTTTCTCCTTGCCGATCCGCAGCACCTCGACCATCTTGTCCGCGTCGATGTCGTAGCTCATCGTGACGTGGTGCAGCATGCCGCCGTTGGCGAGCCGTTTCTGCGCGGCGCCGCCGATCTTGCCCTGGTCTGTGGCGATGTCGTTGAGCGGCACGTAGAACGCGCTGATGCCCACTTTCTGCAGGGCCGCCATCACCCAGGCGTCGAGGAACGCGTAGGAGTCGGCGAAACTGATGCCGTCGACCAGGGTCTGCGGCAGGTACAGCGAGTAGGTGATGCAGTTGCCCGCCTCCATGAACATCGCTCCCCCGCCGCTGATCCGGCGGACCACGTTGATGCCGTGCCGGCTGACCCCTTCGGGGTGGACCTCGTTGCGGACGGACTGGAAGCTCCCGATCACGACCGAGGGCTCCTCCCAGTCCCAGAAACGCAGCGTCGGGTTGCGCCGGCCCGCACCAACCTCTTCGGTGAGGACTTCGTCCAGTGCCACGTTGACCTGGGTGGGGAGCACCGAGGGCGGGATGATGTTCCAGTGGTGGTCCCGCCAGCCGGTGGCTTTGGCCAGGGCGCGGCGCACGCTGATGGCGACCGCCTCGGCGGAGAAGCCGAAGAGTACGGCGTCCGCCGGGAGTGCTGCCGTGACGGCCGCGGCGAGGTCGGCGGCACCGGCGTCCGCGGGCAGGCCGGTGAGGCTGTGGTTGATGTCCAGGAGCGCTTCGTCGGGTTCCAGGAAGAAGTCCCCGCTGATCGAAACACGGCTGAGTGCGCCGTCGGCGACTTCGAGATCGGCCACCACCAGTTTGCCGCCGGGAACCTTGTACTCGCCGTGCCGGCGTCCGCCGTCGTCCTCGGTAGGGGGGATGGCTGTGGGCCCCGGCGAGGACGCGGAAAATGGGAAGGAAGTCATAGCCCAATCCTGCCCCTTTTCCCGGCTAAAACCGAAGCGGCGCCTACCCTGCAGCCGGCGGCGGCAGGTGGCCGGGACGCGAAAAGCCCGCACCGTCACCGGTGCGGGCTTTTCCAAAAGACCTTGGGAGCAGAAGGTTACTTCTTGCCGCCGAAGCCCTTGAAGCGAGCGTTGAAGCGCTCGACACGGCCAGCGGAGTCCATGATGCGCTGCTTGCCCGTGTAGAACGGGTGGGACTCGGAGGAGATTTCGACGTCGATGACCGGGTAGGTGTTTCCGTCTTCCCACTCGATGGTCTTCGAGGAAGACACGGTGGACTTGGTCAGGAACTTGACGCCGGAAGCCAGGTCGTTGAAAACAACAGCTTCGTACTTCGGGTGGATATCAGACTGCATAATTGGACCTTTGTTCGCGCAACTGGATTTTGCCAGCTGCCAGGTATGAGTGGGATGGCCGCCCGGCGCTGATAAGCGCAGTACGGCCAGCTACCCATCATAGCGCAGACCGGAGGGGCGCACGAACCGCCGCGCGGAGCTCAGGCCCGGGGCCGGAGCTCCCAGAACGCCACCGCCGAGGCGGCAGCGACGTTCAGCGAGTCGACCCCGGCGCGCATCGGGATCTTCACGGCGAGGTCGACGGCGGCGAGGGTGGCCGGGCTCATGCCGGCGCCTTCGGTGCCCAGCACCAGTGCGAGCCGTTCGGGGGCGCGGGCGGCGAGGGCGTCGACGTCGACCGCGTCCCCGGTCAGCTCCAGGGCGGCCACGAGGAAGCCATGCTGCTGCAGCACCGGCACGGCCTCCGGCCAGTCCTCGAGCCGCGCCCACGGAACCTGGAAGACGGTGCCCATGCTCACGCGCACGCTCCGTCGGTACAGCGGATCACCGCAGCGCGGCGAGACCAGCACGGCGTCGATGCCGAGCGCGGCCGCGGAACGGAAGATTGCCCCGACGTTCGTGTGATCGACGATGTCCTCCAGCACGGCAATCCGCCGTGCTCCGGCAAGCAGGTCGGGCAGCGGCACGGGGGCCGGGCGGTGCATGGCTGCCATCGCGCCGCGGTGCAGGTGGAAGCCGGTGATCTCTTCGAGCAGCGCGGCCGAGCCGATGTAGGCCGGCACCTCCGGATATTGCTCGAAAACATCGGCGAGGTCCGGCAGCCATTTTTCGGCCAGGAAGAACGAGCGGGGCCGGTGCCCGGCCGCAAGGGCGCGGCGCAGCACCCGCGAGGATTCAGCAATGTACATGCCTTCGGCAGGCTCCCGGAGCTTGCGCAGGTGCACGTCGGTCAGTTGCGTGTAGTCGGCGACGCGCGGGTCGTCGGCGGATTCGAGGTAGTGGAAGCTCATCGGCGGGTCAGTTCAGCAGCTTGGCGATCATGAACCCCAGAGCCACGGTGCCGAGCGCGAAGATGACACCGCGCAGCACGGGCGGCGACAGCCGGCGACCCACCTTGGACCCGATCAGGCCGCCGATCAGGGAACTGACGGCGATCAGGCCGACGGCGGTCCAGCTGATCCGGTTGAAGGCGAACAGCAGATAGGACGCCGCGGCCACAACGTTGACGCCCAGGACCAGGACGTTCTTCATCGCGTTCGCGTTCTGCATGGTGCCGGCCATGAACACGCCGAGGATGCCGACCAGCAGGATTCCCTGCGCCGCCACGAAGTAGCCGCCGTACACACCCGCCAGGTACACCAGTACTACCAGCAGAATGCCGTGCCTTTTGTCCCGCACGGCCTGTTCCGGGTCCGCCTCCCGGTTTTGTACCCAGCGCTGCAGCCGGGGCTGGAACACCACCATCAGCAGGGCCACGACGATCAGGACCGGCGCCACGTACTGGAAGACCACCTCCGGCAG
Source organism: Arthrobacter sp. JB02-1C (assembly GCF_057748045.1). Taxonomy (NCBI): domain Bacteria; kingdom Bacillati; phylum Actinomycetota; class Actinomycetes; order Micrococcales; family Micrococcaceae; genus Arthrobacter; species Arthrobacter sp. JB02-1C. The sequence continues at coordinate 2,953,504 of NZ_CM173235.1, read as the reverse complement.
GTGCAACAGCAGGTACGCTCCGGTGATCCCGCCGAGCAGCGAGGCAGGCAGCAGCCGAAGCAACTGGTTTCGGCGGCCGGCGAGTTCCTTGCGGTAACCCCAGGCACCCGCGGCGCTGCCGGCCACCAGGCCCGTGGCGTTGCTGATGGATGCCGTCACCGGCGCGAAGCCCAGAGCGATCAGCACGGGAAAGGTCACCAGCGTCCCGGAGCCCACCACGCTGTTGATCGTTCCGGCCCAGAGCCCGGCAAAGAATATTAAGAAGCTGCTGAGTAACTCCACGCGCTGCAGCGACTCCCCTAGCGGCGGGCCGTGGCGGTGTAGCGTCCCCCGGCCACGTTCACGTCCAGGTCCACGCCGAACGTCGCACTCAGGTTCTCCGCGGTGAGCACCTCGCCCAGCGGGCCGGAGGCCACCACGCCGCCCTCGCGCAGCAGCAGCGCGTGGGTGAACCCTGGCGGGACTTCCTCCAGGTGGTGGGTGACGAGCACCACGGCGGGGGCTGCCTCGTCACTGGCCAGTTCACTGAGCCGGTGGACCAGGTCCTCGCGGCCGGCCAGGTCCAGGCCGGCACCGGGCTCGTCGAGCAGGAGCAGTTCCGGGTCCGTCATCAGGGCGCGGGCAATTTGTACGCGCTTGCGTTCGCCCTCGGAAAGCGAGGCGAACGGGCGGTTCAGGAGCGGACCCATCCCCCAATCGTTGAGCAGCGCGAAGGCGCGCCGCTCGTCGTCCTTTTCGTAGCCTTCGCGCCAGCGGCCTGTGACCCCGTAGGCGGCAGTCACGACGACGTTCAGCACCTTTTCGTGGCCCGGGATCTGGTTGGCCAGGGCGGCGGAGGACAGACCGATCCGGGGCCGGAGTTCGAAGACGTCGACGGCGCCGAGGATCTCTTCAAGGATTCCGGCCATGCCGCTGGTGGGGTGCAACCGGGCCGCGGCAACCTGAAGCAGAGTGGTTTTGCCGGCGCCGTTGGGGCCCAGAACCACCCAGCGTTCGCCCTCCTTGACCTGCCAGTCAACCTTGTCCAGGAGCGTCTTCGCCCCGCGCACAACGCTGACGGCGGCCAATTCAAGAACATCACTCATAGGAGTAGACACTAGGACAAAAAAGCGGACGACTGCTAACCGGGTGCCGGTCCGGCCACAGGGCCCGCTGCGGGGCGGATGGCGGGGCCGGCTGGCCGGTGTCACCTGGGCGCACCGGATTCCGTTCGGTTCCCGGGCGCTCGCTAGGATTGGGCCATGAGTTCGAACGTGACCGCGGTCAGCTACGGCGTCAAACTGTCCCCTTCCCAGGTGCCGGCGCTGCGGGCTGCCCTGACCGGCGCCGGACTGCGCATCGACGCTGAGAGCACGGCCGGCGACGGGCGTTATTCGGTCTATTCCGCCGAGTGTGAGTGGCTGGAATCACCTACCGCGGCCGGCCTTGCCGCGCTCCGCCGCACCCTTTCGGCGTCGCCCGTCGACGGCATCGACACGGCCCTCGTCCCGGCCTCCCTGCGCCGGGCTCCGCGGAAGCTGCTGATCATGGACGTCGACTCCACGCTGATCCGCCAGGAGGTGATCGAACTCCTGGCCGCCTACGCCGGCAAACGCGACGAGGTGGCCGCGGTAACCGAGGCTGCGATGCGGGGCGAGCTGGACTTTGCGCAGAGCCTGCATGCCCGGGTGGCGGTCCTGGCCGGGCTTCCGGAGGACGTCATCGAATCGGTCTGCGCCGAAGTCACCCTGAGTGCCGGGGCCGCGGACCTGGTGGCTGCTTTCAAGGCCGCCGGGCACGCTGTGGCGGCCGTCTCCGGCGGTTTCAACCAGATCCTGCGCCCGCTCGCGGAACGCCTGGGCCTTGACTACTGGATCGCCAACGAGCTGGAAATTGCCGGCGGCGCCCTGACCGGGAAGGTGGTGGGCGACGTCGTCGACCGGGCCGCCAAGGAAAAGTACCTGCGCGAGTGGGCCGCCGCGGAAGGGATCCCCCTGGAGCACACCATTGCCGTGGGCGACGGCGCGAACGACCTGGACATGCTGGGAGCCGCCGGGATCGGTGTGGCGTTCAATGCCAAACCCGCGGTCCGGGCGGTGGCGGACGCCGCCGTGAACATGCCATACCTGGACGCGGTACGGCACATCGCCGGGGTCTGAGGCGCTAACCGCGAGACGACACATCGCGGCAGTGTTTGCGCAAAACACTGCCGCGATGTGTCATCTCGGGCGGGCCGGGGGCTGCGCCGCTAGTTGGAGCCGGGTCCGGCAGCCTTGTCGAAGTAGTCGGCCCCGCCGACATACTCGGTGTGGCCGGACTGGACGTCGGCGGTCGCCATCTTCGCGACCTCGGCCCCGAATTCGCTGACCGAGTACAGCTTGCCGGCCTCGGCGCGCCGGGCCTCGATGGCGCCGGGGTTGGAGCGGTCCAGCAGCGTGGCAGTAACGGTGCCTTCGATCATGTCGCCGGACACGACCACCAGCGAAATACCCTTGTCGGCAAGACTGGGCAGGAGTTCGCGCAGCGCGTCCTCGCCGGCACGCTTGCTGCGGGCCACCGGCTCATACTCGGGCATGGTGGGAACCGACTCGATGAAGTGGGCCTGGTGGCTGGTCACGAAGACGACGCGGGAACCTTCCGGCATCAGCGGAACAGCGGCATTGAGCATGTTCACCTGGGCGTCGCGGTTGAGCTTGAGGGCGTACCCCTCCTCCATGCCGGATTCCATGCCGCCCGAGGCATTGAGGACCAGCAGGTCCAGGGAGCCGAAGTTCTCCATGGCCGCGCTGGCCAGGGCCTGGACGCCTTCCTGGGTGGTCAGGTCCGCGCCAACTGCCGCGGCCCGGCCGCCGGCCGCCTCGATGTCCGCGACCACCTTGTTGGCGCGGGGTGCCTTCTGCCGGTAGTTCACCACGACGGCGGCACCCTCGGCGGCCAGGAATTTGGCGACTTCCGCGCCGATTCCGCGGGATGAACCGGTAACGATGGCGGTCTTGTTTTCGAGTAGTCCCATGCGTGCTCCTTGTGTTTCAAAACGTCCAAATACTGTGGGTCCGCTGTCCATCATGCCAGCGAGCAGCACCAGATAAGTTGTCCGTGGTCCACAAAGAAGCGGCCGGGGCCTAGTTTCGGTGCGGTGCGGGCGCCCGGCCCGGCCTCCCGCGCGGGGGTCGGAGCCGGGCGGCGACATCGCCCGCGCCGGCCGGGGTGCCGGGCCGCCCGGGTCAGCCCCGGTCCACCCGGATCTTCTTCGGGGCTTCGCCGGGCGGCGCCGTTACCGGGGCGGGCGCGCGCACTTCCAGCACACCGTCCCTGTAGCTGGCGGTGATGTCCTCTTCCTTAGCGCCCGCCGGAAGGGCGACGCTGCGCTGGAAGGAACCGTAACGGAACTCCGAGCGGTAGCCGGTCTTTCCCTTGTGCTCGGACTTCTCCTGCCGCTCGACCTTGAGGTGCAGCATGCCGTCGCTGATCGAGACGTCGACGTCACGGTCGGGATCGATGCCGGGAACTTCCGCCCTGACCACGAGGGTATTGCCGTCCTGGAACTGCTCGACCTTGATGGACGGCGCCATGATCAGGTCGCCGTCGAGAAAACGGCGGACAGGCTCCAACATTTCCGAGGGCGCCCACTTGCTGAGATCAGCCATAATTCCTCCTGGGTCCGCGCCCCTGGCCTCGACGCGGACAGGGGCTGTCACTCCATTAGATGCCCTGCGCGCGGCCCCGCCAAGGGCCAAAGGCCTCGCGGGGCCCTCGGGGTGCCCGCGCTAGTGGCCCATGCCCAGTCCGCCGTCGACCGGGATTACGGCGCCCGAGATGTACGCGGCCTCGTCGCTGGCGACCCAGCGGACGACGTCGGCGACCTCGGATGCCTCGGCGAATCGGCCTGCCGGGACCTTGGACAGGTAGTCCTTTTGCGTGGCTTCCGGCAGCTCGGCCGTCATGTCCGTGTTGATGAAACCGGGCGCCACGACGTTGGCCGTAATCCCCCGGCCCCCGAGTTCCCTGGTGAGTGAGCGGGCAATGCCGACCAGGCCCGCCTTGGAGGCTGAGTAGTTGATCTGGCCGGGGGCGCCGTAAAGGCCCGTGACCGAGGAAATAAGGACAACCCGTCCCTTGCGTGCCCGGATCATGCCTTTGGACGCGCGCTTGATGACGCGGAAGGCCCCGGTGAGGTTGGTGTCGATCACGGAGGTGAAGTCGTCCTCGCTCATCCGCAGCAGGAGCGTGTCCTTGGTGATGCCGGCGTTGGCGACCAGGACCTCCACCGGGCCGTGCGCGGCCTCAACCTCGCTGAACGCCGCGTCCACGGAGGCTTCGTCGGTGACGTCGGCCTTGACCCCCAGGATCCCTTCCGGCAGTGCCGCCTCGCTGCGGTAGGTGACCGCCACCTTGTCGCCGTTGGCGAGGAACGAGCGGGCAATGGCCAGGCCGATGCCTCGGTTGCCGCCGGTGATGAGGACGCTGCGGCCGGTGGAGGTTGCTTCAGACATAGTGTGCTCCGGAATTCTGCGGCTCGAGGCGCCGCGCTGGGGGCTGGTTTTGCTGCCTCCGATCTTAGCGTCCGGCGCGGCTTTGCCCGGTTCATGCGGCGGCTGCCGTTTGGGCGCCTCCGCCGATAGTGAGAGAATTGGAGGAAGCCTATGGAGCGTGATCTGACAGTTGTGACAAACAGGAACCGACGCGGCGAGCGGTCATCCGGAGAGTACGCCGGAGACACCGAGGTCCACAGCATTACCGACGCCGCCGCCGCGCACTCTGAAGAGATGCGCCAGCGGATGATCAAGTATGCGGTGGCCATGGGGATCCGCATGGTCTGCCTCATCCTCGTGTTCGTCGTTGACGGCTGGTTCAAGGTCCTGCCCGTCATTGGCGCGGTGTTCCTGCCGTGGTTCGCGGTGGTGATCGCCAACGGCGGCGACCACGCCGAAGTCCACAGCGACTCGCTGCTTGACTACGCCCCGCTGGCCGAACTTGATGCGCCCGGCGGCGAGGAATCCCGGGTTGAAGCGCCCGCCACCAGGGATGGCGGCCCGGCGCATCCGGTGGCGGACGACGCCCCCACCACCTTGCAGGGCGAACTTATTGACGACGACGAGGACCAGGGACAGGCCGCTTCATGAACATCTTCGATCTGGCCGGTTCCACGGCCGCGCCTGCAGTTGCCCTGTGCTCGCGGAAAGCCTGCCGCGCCGAGGCCCAGTGGCAGCTGCTGTGGAACAACCCCAAAATCCACACCCCGGACCGGCGTAAAATCTGGCTCGCCTGCCCGGACCATCGCGGCTGGCTGGAGGACTACCTGCAGACCCGGGGGCTGTGGAAGGAAACGCTGCCGCTGGACGCCGCCCCGGCAGGAAGCGACGCCGGCGCAACGGGCAGCGGCCCGGTCAGGGCCGGCTGAATGTACCGCTTTCTTTTCTCCAGCAAATGGCTGGGCTACTTGCTCCTCGCCGCCATCTTCGCGACCGCCTGCGTGTTCCTGGGACGCTGGCAGATGGACCGCAGGGCGGAAACCCTCGCCGGGATCAACCGGGTGGTTTCGAACTACTCAGCCGCCCCGCTTTCCTTTGCCGATGCCCGCGACCAGTTCGTCCGGCTCGACGCAGACCGGGAGTGGACGCAGGTGGAACTGCACGGCCGCTACGACCCCGCCGGGCAGCGCATCGTGCGGAACCGCCCGCTGAACGGCCAGCCCGGATACGAGGTGGTGGTCCCCTTCAAGCTCCAATCCGGCGAAACCGTGGTGATCGACCGGGGCTGGCTGCCGATCGGTAACAAGACCCCCGGCAGCCCCGACTCGGTCCCGGCCCCGCCGTCCGGAACGGTCACGGTGGTGGCGCGCCTGAAGCACTCCGAGCCTGAGCTCCAGCGCGGCGCGCCGGACGGCCAGCTGGCCTCCATTGACCTGCCCGCCTACTCCGCAGAGCTCGGCTATCCGGTGCTCACCGGCGCCTACGGACAGCTGGCCAGCGAAACCCCGTCGGTGGCGGACATGCCCGTCGCCTTTCCGAAGCCCTCCACCGAGGAGGGGACGCACCTGTCCTATTCGCTGCAGTGGTTCGCCTTTGGTGTGCTGATGTTTGTCGGCTTCGGCTACGCGGCGCGGCAGCAGGCCCGGAACGCCGCGATCGACGCGGAGGACGCCGAGGAGTTTGGCGAGGGCAACTACCTGCACGCCAACCACGTCGCCGTCCGCCGTCGTCCGGCCCCCCGCAAGCGGAAGAATGCCAGCGCCGAGGACGAGGAAGACGCAATCCTCGACGCGCAGGGATTCTGACGGAGCGCAGCATGGATACCGACGCCGTAGCAACCGTCCGCCGCGCCCTTGTCGCTGCCGGTGCCGTGGACACCGTGGCCGTCTTCGAATCCGCAGTTCCGACGGCGGCAGCAGCGGCCGCCGCGCTCGGCTGCGAGGTCGCGGCGATCACCAACAGCCTCGTCTTCGACCTCGACGGCGCTCCCCTGCTGATCCTGGCCAGCGGCGCCGCCAGGGTCAACGTCGGCAAAGTGGCCGAACAGCTCGGGGCGGGCAAGATCCGGCGCGCCGCCCCCGACTTCGTGCTGCACCAAACGGGTCAACGCGTAGGCGGCGTCGCCCCGCTGGGCCACCCGCAGAAAATCCGCACCCTGCTGGACGAATCCCTGGCAGCCCACCCCGTCCTCTGGGCAGGAGCCGGAGACCACCACTCGATGTTCTCGATCACCTACCAGGACCTCCACCGCATCACGAACGCCGAAGAGATGCCGGTCCGCTAGAAGAAGCGAGCCGGGGCGCGGAGGCAACCAGAGCAGCCGGCTCGAAGGGGCCTACGCCAGCGTGATCAGGTCCAGGTAGTCCTCGTTCCAGAGGTCCTCGACGCCGTCGGGCAGCAACACGACGCGCTCGGGGTTCAGCGCCTCGACGGCACCCTCATCGTGGCTGACCAGCACGACGGCGCCGGTGTAGTTGCGCAGGGCGCCCAGGATCTCGGCGCGGCTGGCGGGGTCGAGGTTGTTGGTGGGCTCGTCCAGCAGCAGCACGTTGGCGCTGGACGCCACGATGGTCGCCAGGGCCAGCCGGGTCTTCTCGCCACCGGAGAGCACGCCTGCCGGCTTGTCGACGTCGTCCCCGGAGAACAGGAACGAGCCCAGGATGCCGCGGACCTCGGCGTCATTCATGTCCGGCGCGGACGAACGCATGTTCTGCAGCACCGTCCGGTCCACATCCAGGGTTTCGTGTTCCTGCGCGTAGTAGCCGACCTTCAGGCCGTGGCCCGGGATGACCTTGCCGGTGTCCGGTTTGTCCACGCCGGCCAGCATCCGCAGCAGGGTGGTTTTGCCCGCACCGTTGAGGCCCAGGATCACCACCTTGGACCCGCGGTCGATGGCCAGGTCGACGTCCGTGAAGATCTCAAGGGAGCCGTAGGACTTGCTCAGGCCGTCGGCGGTCAGCGGGGTCTTGCCGCAGGGCGACGGGTCCGGGAAGCGCAGCGCGGCCACCCGGTCGTTCTCGCGGACCGCCTCGAGGCCGCCGAGCAGCCGCTCGGCGCGTTTTGCCATGTTCTGCGCGGCGACTGCCTTGGTGGCCTTGGCGCGCATCTTGTTGGCCTGGTCCATCAGGACCTGGGCCTTCTTTTCGGCGTTCGCGCGTTCGCGCTTGCGGGCCCGTTCGTCCGTCTCGCGCTGGAGCTGGTAGCGCTTCCAGTCCATGTTGTAGATGTCGATTTGGGCGCGGTTGGCGTCGAGCAGGAAGACCTTGTTAACCGTGGCCTGGAGCAGCTCGGTGTCGTGGCTGATCACGATCAGGCCGCCCTGGTGGTTCTTCAGGAAGTCCCTGAGCCAGGCGATGGAATCGGCGTCGAGGTGGTTGGTCGGTTCGTCGAGCAGCATGGTCTCGGCGTCCGAGTACAGGATCCGGGCGAGTTCCACGCGGCGGCGCTGGCCACCGGACAGGGTTTTCAGCGGCTGGTTCAGCAGCCGGTCCGGCAGTGCGAGGTTGGAGCAGATCGCGGCGGCCTCGGCCTCGGCGGCGTAACCGCCGGCAGCCAGGAACTCGGATTCCAGCCGGTCGTAACGGTTCATGGCCTTGCGCTGGATGGCGGGGTCCTCACTGGCCATCTCTTCGTGCGCGGTCCTGAGCTGGCCGACGGCGACGTCGAGCCCGCGGACGGAAAGAATCCGGTCCCGGGCCAGCTGCTCCATGTCCGGGGTGCGGGGGTCCTGCGGCAGGTAGCCGATCTCGCCGCTGCGCGTAACCTTCCCGCCGGCGGGCAGCCCCTCGCCGGCCAGCACCCGGGTCAAGGTGGTTTTACCGGCGCCGTTGCGGCCCACCAGGCCGATCTTGTCTCCCTTGTCGATCCGGAAGCTCACCTGGTCCATCAGCAGCCGGGCGCCGGCGCGCAGTTCGAGATCCTGGACGGTAATCAATGCAGCTAAGGCCTTTCACAACAGGGAACGCCGCGGCACAACGGATGAAGTCTGAACGGGGCCGGGGCAGTGTGGCCGAGAGGACGGTCGCTACCAGTCTACCGGCAGCGCTTCGGTCCGCCGACAACCCGGACCGCCGCGGACGACGGCGGGCGGCACCAGCCGCCGTCGTCCGCCGCTGCACAGCCTTTGGCGGGATGCCTTTTGGCGGTATCGCCCAGCACGGGCGCCGCGCCCTAGTGGGGTGCCTACAAAATGGCGCCCCGGCTGCAGACGTATCGTCGGAAACAAGACCCGCGCACCTCCCCGCAGCCACTCCGGACAGGACCACCATGAGCACAACTGAGCACAACAGCACGCCGGCCACCGCAGCCGCGACCGCCGGCCCCGGACCTGAGCCGGCCCCTACCGGCCCGGCGGCGGAACATGCGGCGCGGCGCCGTCGGTGGGACGGCACCGACCTCGGCCTCATCGCGGTGTTTGCCGCGCTGGTGGCAGTCTCCGCCGTGGTGCCCGCGATTCCGGTGGGTGGCCTCGGCGTGCCCGTCACGGTCCAGACCCTCGCCGTCATCCTCACCGGCCTGGCGCTCGGTTCCGGCAGGGCGTTTGCGGCCGTGGGCCTGTACGTGCTGCTCGGGCTGGCCGGGTTGCCGATCTTCAGCGGTGGCCGCGGCGGGCTGGCGGTGCTGGCCGGACCGTCCGCCGGCTACGTCGTGGCGTTCCCGCTGGCTGCCGCCGCCGTGGGCTGGCTGGCCGCCGTCGTCCTGCACCGGACGGCCGTCCGGTTCCGGGCGCTGGCGCTGTTCGCCGCGGCCATGGCCGGCAGTATCATCGTTGTCCACACGCTGGGCATTGTCGGTCTGGTGCTGAACGCAAAACTGGACTGGTCCAAGGCGTTTCTTGCCGACCTCGTGTTCTACCCCGGCGATGTGGTCAAGAACGTCGTGGCCGTCAGCATCGCCCTGGCGCTGCACAAGGCGTTTCCGGACCTGCTGCTCCGCCGCGTCCGTCCCGGCCGCGGGGCGAACGCCCGGGTGGCTGCCGGCCGCGGATGAGCATCGTTTTTGAGCAGGCGGCCGTGCGGGTTCCGGTCGATGGCCGGACGGTGCCCAAGACCCTGCTCCACCCGCTGTCGCTGACCCTCTCCGAGCGCCGGATCGGTGTCATTGGGGCCAACGGATCGGGCAAGTCCACCCTGCTGCGGATGCTCAACGGCCTGGTCGTGCCAAGTTCCGGAACCGTTACGGTGTCCGGGGCTGACACCGTCCGGGACGTCCGCGCGGTCCGGCGGAGGGTGGGCTTCGTCTTCACCGACCCGCTCTCCCAGCTGGTGATGCCGACCGGCCGCGAGGACGTGGAACTGTCGCTGCGCCGCGCGGTCCGGAATCCGCGGGAGCGCCGCACCGCGGCGGAGCAGTCGCTCGACAGGTTTGGCCTGCTGGCGCTGGCGGACCAGAGCGTGTACGAGCTGTCCGGCGGTGAACGGCAACTCGTCGCCCTCGCCGCCGTGCTGGCCGTCAACCCGGATGTCTTGGTCCTCGATGAGCCGTCCACCCTGCTGGACCTGCGCAACCGGGAGTTGCTGCGCCGGACCCTGGCCGGACTGGAACAGCAGGTCATCCTGTCCACGCACGACCTCGAACTGGCCCTCGACCTGGAGCGGGTACTGGTGGTGGACTCGGGCAGGATCGTGTTCGACGGCGGCGCGCCGGCCGCCGTCGAGCACTACCGGGCGCTGTGCGCGGCGGATCCCGCTCCCCTGCCGCCCGGTGCCGGTAAGCCGGCAACACCATGAGGGGGCACGGCTTCCTGCTGGCCGGTTACGCGCCCGGGGACTCGGCGGTGCACCGCGCACCACTCTGGCTGAAATTCCTGCTCGTGGTCGCGTGCGGACTGGCGTCGTTCCTGGTTCCCGGCTGGACGGTGCCGGCCGCGGGGCTGGTCCTGCTCTGCGGGTTGTACCTGGCCAGCGGGGCCGGCCCCCGGAGGCTGTTCCGCGCCGTCCGGCCGGTCTTGCCTGTGCTCGCCGTGCTGGGCCTGTTCCAGTGGTGGCAGCTTGGCGGGCCGGCCGCGGCGCGGATCGTGCTCAATATTCTGGTCTGCGTCGTTGCGGCGTCCGTCCTGACTGCGACGACGCCGGTGCAGGCGCTGCTGGACGGCGTTGCCGCGCTGGCCAAACCGTTCCGCCGGCTGGGTGCCGACCCCGAACGCTTCGCGTTGACCATCGCCGTGATGCTGCGCAGCATTCCCTTCATTGCAGGCGCCTACGCCGACGTGCGGGACTCCGCCCGCGCCCGGGGCCTGGACCGGAACCCCAGGGCCCTGGTGCTGCCCGTCTTCATCACCACGGTGGCGTTCGCCCGGCAGACGGGTGAGGCGCTCGCGGCCCGTGGCTTGGGCGAGCCGGCCGCGCCGGAGGCGCCGGAGGACTGAACGGCTCCGTCGGCCGGGGCCGGCTCCGCGGGCCGGAGTGGGGTGGGCCGGCTGGGCCGGGCTCCGCTCCGCCCGGGCTTCGTGGGCCGGGCTCAGCCGGCCCGCTCCGTGGGCCGGGCTCAGCCGGCCCGGCGGACCTGGAGCTGGCCCTCACTGGTCCGCACTTCGTAGGCGGGCTGGGGTCTGGTCGCCGGGCCCCGGACGATGGTCCCGTCCTCGAGCCTGAAGGTGCTGCCGTGCCAGGGGCAGACGACGCAGCCGTCCTCGATCTTTCCTTCCGCCAGCGGGCCGCCCATGTGGCTGCAGACGGCGTCGAGGCCCTGAATCCGGTCCCCGGAGCGGTGCAGGAGCACCGACACACCCCGAACGTCAACGGCCCGGCTCTCACCGTCGGCCAGGTCGGATTCGGCAAGGACCGAGGTCCATTTGGCGGGGCCTCTCCGGTCGGCGGTCTTGTTGACGTTCACGGCGTCGGCGTACGTCAGATGGCCGCCGAGGAAGCCGCCGAAACTCACCAGCCCCAGCCCGGCAAGTCCCAGGGCCTTTCCAAGACCCCGGCGTCCGCCCCTGCGGGCCGCAAGCGAACCGACGTACAGTCCCAGTGCCGTGCTGTTCGCCAAGGCATGAACCAGCCCGGTCCGCCGGGACGCGCCCTCGGTATCGGACCAGTCATTGAGGCCGGCGGCGGCCGTCGGGACGGCGGCGGCAATGCCGACCGCCACCAGGGCATCCGCCGCGGGTTCCGAAGCACGCCCGCCGGTGACATCCAGCAGGGCCGCCATGGTCCAGGCACCGATGGGCAGGTCGGTCAGGACCGGGTGCAGCGGGTGCCCGATGTAGGTCCCGCTCAACACGTTCCGCACCGGCCGCGCGGCGACAGCCTTCGCGACGACGTCCGCCAGCGAGGAGGCGAACCCGTCCAGGGAATCGAACCGTTCGATGGCCTTGACCATTGAATCCAGCATCATTGCAACTCCTCGAACTCGGCGTCGTCGCTCGGACCGGTCGGCGGGCACGCGCGGCACCCCTGATGCCCCTTCGGCCGGTGGCCACAGCCTTGCACCGCGCGGCCGGCATGGCAAGGGCCGGCCGGGCACACTGACGGACGTCCGGTCGGCCGGCGGCGGCACGGTTGGGGGGCGGCGGGGGCACGGATGGGGCGGCGGGCGCACGCCTCCGCAAAGCGCGGTGGCGCGTCCGCCCCGCCTCACATGTCGGGCTCAGGCCAACGCCGGAGCGTGGGCATGTCCGACGTCCGCGGCCACCGTTGGATATGACCCCGCTACGCCCATTCCCCTTTCCCGCGGCCGGACATGTCCGCACGTGGGGTCCGCAAAGAATGGGCATGCCCGGTCCGGGGTCCGCAAAGAATGGGCATGTCCGGTCGCCTGGGATCCAATAATGTTCATGCCGGGCTCAGGCCAACGCCGGAGCGTGGGCATGTCCGACGGCCGCGGCCACCGTTGGACATAACCCCGTTGTGCCCATTTCCCCTTCCCACGGCCGGACATGTCCGCACGTGGGGTCCGCAAAGAATGGGCATGTCCGGCCCGGGGTCCGAAGAATGGGCATGTCCGGCGTGGGTGGCGCGGCGGGCCGGACTAACGCCGGACTAGCGAAGCGAGCGGTACTCGAACAGCGCGGCCGTGCCCATGCCGCCGGCGATGCTGATCATGGCCAGCGCCAGCGCGCGGTCCACCGGGTTTCGGCGGGCCTGGGCCAGGATCCTGGTGACCAGCACGGCACCGGACGCGCCATAGGCGTGGCCCAGGGCCAGGGCACCGCCGTCGAGGTTGACCAGCGCCGGGTCGATGCCCAGCCGGTCGAAGCACGCCAGCGCCTGGGCAGCGAACGCTTCATTGAACTCGATCAGTCCGAGCTGTGCCGCTGCCACGCCGGCCTCGGCCAGCAGGCGTTCCGCGGCGGCGGCCGCCCCCATCCCCGGCAGGGCGGGTTCGACGCCGGCCGTGTCCGTGCCAAGGACCAGCAGGCCGTCACGGGCTCCCAGCTCCAGGGCCCGGGCGAGCGACGTCAGGACGACGGCGGCAGCCCCGTCCGCGTCGAAGCAGGAGTTGCCGGCGGTGACGGTCCCGCCGGGGACGAATGCCGCCGGGAAACGGGCCAGCACGGCGGGTGTCAGGGACCGGCGCGGTCCGTCGTCGGAACCCACCGGTCCGTCGGCTCCGGGCAACGGCACGATTTCGGCGTCGAACGCCCCCGAGTTTGCGGCTTCGAGGGCCAGCCGGTGGCTGCGCAGGGCAAAGTCATCCTGCCGCCGCCGGGAGATGCCGTAGCGCGCCGCCACATTTTCCGCGGCCACTCCCATCTCCGGATCGCCGTAGCTCGCGGGGGCAAACTGCGCGCGGCCGAAGAACTGCGGCTCCCCGTCCGGTCCGGGCCGGGCCCGGAGCGGTGCCGTGCTGATGCTTTCCACGCCGCCGGCGAGGTAGATGCGGCCTCTCCCGGCGTCGACGCCGGAAGCCACCAAACGGGAGGCCAGCACGATGGCGTCCAGGCCGGAACCGCATTGCCGGTCGACCGTCAGCGCCGGAACCTCCACGGGCAGGCCGGCTTCCAGGGCAGCCAGCCGGGCAACGTTGCCGCCACCGCCCACCGCGTTCCCGACGACGACGTCCGCCACCAGTTCGGGCGCCACAGCCGCGGCGGCGAGCAGGCTGCGGAGCACCGGTGCCAGGAGCTCCTGCGCGGACGCGGAGCCGAGGGCACCGTGCGCGCGGCGGATCGGGGTGCGGAGCGCGGCGATGATGACCGGCTGGCGGTCCGCGGGCAGCTCAGCCAAGCCGCCGCACCCGCGGGTCGTTGCGCCTGATCCATTCGAGCAGGAGCGGCCGGCTGGGTTTGCCGCGGTCGGTGAGGGGCAGTTCGGTCAGCAGGTAGTAGTCCAGCGGCCGCTTGGTTCGGGGCAGGATGTCCGAGACCGCGGACCGGAGCTGGGTGCCGCTCACGCCGCCGTGGGAGGGCAGGACCGCCGCCACCAGGCGCTGGCCGCGCAGCTCGTCGGGGGCGCCTGCCGCCAGCGCAGCGGCCACCCCGGGCACGGAGCCGAGGGCCAGCTCCACTTCGTGCGGGTATACGTTGGCACCGGCGGAGAGGATCATGTCCGACCGGCGGCCCAGCAGGTGCAGGATCCCTTCGGAGAGGTGGCCCTGGTCCCCCACGGTGTACCAGCCGTCAAAGCACTGCAGCGCTTCGCCGTCGTTGCCCCAGAGGTAGCCGTCGCTGACCATGCCGCTGCGGACACAGACATTGCCGTCCGTCCCGTCCGGAACCGGGAGTCCGGCGGCATCGAGGATACGGATCTGCACCCCCGGGAAGGGCCGGCCGATCCCGGTGTCCAGCTCGGCGCCCGCCGCCGGCACGCAACCCGGCAACAGCCCGGAACCGGCGACGAAACTGAGCTCCGCGGCGCCGTAGTACTCGAAGATGGTGGCATTCGGCGCCCAGCGGCGCGCGGCCTCCAGCGTCCGGGCATCGAGCTTGGAACCGGCGCAGACGATGCTGCGCAGCCCGGAGCCGTCCACGCCGCCGGCCAGGCCGCGTTCGCTGAGCAGGCGGAGCATGGTGGGCACCAGCACCAGCCGGGTGATGCCGTCGTGAGCAACCGCCGCGTGCGCGTCGCCGACGTCGAAGTGTTCCAGGGTGTGGAAGGCCGAGCCCGCGTACAGGCACTCGGCCAGGGCATAAAGGTTCAGGCTTGCCGCCAGCGGTCCGGGCGCCAGCGTCCGGTCATCCGGGGCCAGGCCGAAAAACTCGACAGAGGAGTTAAAGGAGGCCCGCCAGGAGCGCCGCGAGCGGGTAAAGGCCTTGGGCAGCGCCGTCGTCCCGGAGGTCAGCCCGATCAGGAACGGAGCGTCCAGCGGCCCATCTGCCAGCTCGGACCCGGGGCCCGGCTCCAAACCGGCTGCCGGCTCGGACCCGGGGGCCAAGGTGGCCTCGCTGTCCGGTGCGGGCCGCGGCCGGCCGGCCGGGACCGCGGCAGCGATCTGCGCGGTGAGGCGGTCCCGCAGCTGCTGCGGCCAGGTCGGGTCCAGCACGGCACACCGGCGGGTCCCCGCCACGGCGGCGGCGAAGGCGGCCGCGAAGTGGGTGGAGTTCGGTTCCGCCAGCACGGTGACGTCCGGGGCCGCGGGCACGAGCCCGGCTGCCGCGTCGCGCAGTTCCGCCCAGCTCAGGCGTTCCCCGGAGACGACGACGGCGGGACCGTCGGGGCGCTCTGCGGCCCAGCGCTGGAGTCGATCTAGAAAAGGCATCGGCCCAACTTTACCGGGACGGCCGCCGCCTCGCGGGCGGCAGGGGATATTGTTTCAGCATGAGTTTTAACGACAACGTGGAGCTGGACCCTTCGCAGGTCCAGGACCGCCGCGGCATGGGCCGCGGGACGAAGATCGGTGGCGGAATCGGCGGCGGCATCGTCCTGCTGCTGGCGGCACTGTTCGGGATCAATCCCAGCCTGCTGGAGGGCCTGGCGGGAAGCGCCCCGGACCAGTCGCAGAGCCAGGGAACAGCGCCGGCGTGCAGGACCGGAGCCGATGCCAACACGCGCCTCGACTGCCGGATCAACGGCACCGTGAACAGCCTCAATGCCTTTTGGCCGGCTTACCTGGCCAAGTACGGCAAGCAGTATCCGCGGCCCGAGACGGTGACTTTCAGCAATTCGACCAGCACGGGGTGCGGCGCCGCGACGTCGGCGGTTGGGCCGTTCTACTGCCCGGTGGACCAGACGGCCTACTTTGACCCCGGCTTCTTCCAGGAGCTCGTGGACCGGTTCGGGTCTTCCGGCGGCCCGCTGGCGCAGGAGTACGTGGTGGCGCATGAGTTCGGCCACCACATCCAGAACCTGCTCGGCACCATCGACCGGGCCCAGCAGGATCCGCAGGGCCCCGAGTCCGGCGGGGTGCGGGTGGAGCTGCAGGCTGACTGCTACGCGGGTCTCTGGGTGCGGTATGCCACCACCACGAAAGACCCGGCGTCCGGGCAGCCGTTCCTCGCGCCGCTGAAGGACCAGGACCTGCAGGACGCCCTGTCAGCCGCCTCCGCCGTGGGCGATGACCGGATCCAGAAGGCCGCGACCGGCAGGGTTTCGCCCGAGTCGTGGACCCACGGCTCCAGCGCCCAGCGCCAGAAATGGTTCTACCAGGGCTACAAGACCGGCGACATCAACCAGTGCGACACCTTCAAGGTCGCTACCCCGTAGCGCCACAAGCTCATCCGCTGCTCCGCAACTGCCCTAATGGCCTGTCTAAAGGGCCGTTGTGGAGCAATCGATGGAACGACGACGGCGGGCCCGCCTCTGGGAGGTGGGCCCGCCGTCATTTCCTGCAGGCAAGGCGGTGGAGACTCAGATGTTGAATCCGAGGGCCCGCATCTGGTCGCGGCCGTCTTCGGTGATCCGTTCCGGACCCCAGGGCGGCATCCACACCCAGTTGAGACGCCAGTCGTCCACGATGCCGTCCAGGGCCTTGCCGACCTGCTCCTCGATCACGTCGGTGAGCGGGCACGCGGCGGTGGTCAGCGTCATGTCGATCAGCAGCGCGCCGTCGTCGTCCGAGTACTTCAGGCCGTAGAGCAGGCCCAGGTCAACGATGTTCACGCCCAGCTCGGGGTCGATCACATCCTTGAGCGCCTCTTCGACGTCCTCGAGGCCCGTCCGGGCCATATTGATTTCGGTCATGGCGTAGTCCTAACTAGGCCTGTGCGGCGGCGTCGGCCGCAGCGATGGTGGCGGCTCCGGCGCCCTGGAGGTAGCGGTCGTAGCCTTCTTCTTCGAGGCGGTCGGCCAGCTCCGGACCGCCTTCCTCGACGACCTGGCCGTCAACGAACACGTGCACGAACTGCGGCTTGATGTAGCGCAGGATGCGAGTGTAGTGGGTGATCAGCAGGGTACCCATGTTGCCCTCGGACTGGGCGCGGTTGACACCCTCGGAGACGACCTTCAGCGCGTCGACGTCGAGGCCGGAGTCGGTCTCGTCGAGAACGGCAAACTTCGGCTTGAAGAGCTCCAGCTGGAGGATCTCCACGCGCTTCTTCTCGCCGCCGGAGAAGCCCTCGTTGACGTTGCGCTGGGTGAAGTCGGCGTCGATCCGCAGCTTCTCCATCGCGCTCTTGACGTCCTTGGTCCAGGTGCGGAGCTTGGGGGCTTCGCCGTCGATCGCGGTCTTGGCGGTGCGCAGGAAGTTTGTCATGGACACGCCCGGAACTTCGACCGGGTACTGCATGGCCAGGAAGAGGCCGGCGCGGGCCCGCTCGTCAACGCTCATCGCCAGGACGTCCTCGCCGTCGAGCGTGATGGAACCGCTGGTGACGTTGTAGCGCGGGTGGCCGGCAATGGTGGAGGCCAGGGTGGACTTGCCGGAACCGTTCGGGCCCATGATGGCGTGGGTCTCACCGGTTTTGATGGTCAGGCTGACGCCCTTCAGGATTTCCTTGGTGCCCTGCTCGGTGTCAATGCTGACGTGCAGGTCCTTGACTTCAAGAGTAGACATGTGTCTTGTTCTCCTCTGCACCGTGCCATTGGCTGTGGTGCGGTTCTCGACGATAAGTTTTTGGGTGTTGCTGGGTGCCGGACCGGCGGGAGGGCGCGCTGCCCTCCCGCCGTCAGCTGGGGTTGGGTGCCGCGGCGCCGTTCAGCACGGTGCTCACATCCACGTAGACGTTGTCATCCTGGATGGTGACGGCGAAGACCGGAACCGGATCGTAGGCCGGCAGCTGGAGCGGCTGGCCGGTGCGCAGGTCGAATTGTGAGCCGTGGCCCCAGCACTCGATGGCGCACCCTTCCACCTCGCCTTCGGAGAGCGAAATCTCCGCGTGCGAGCAGGTGTCACCGATGGCGTGGATGCCACCCATGGAGTCCTTCACGACGGCTACCGGGTAGTCGTCGATCAGGATCCGCAGCGCCTGCTTGACTGCGATTTCGCTGGCGCTGCAGACCAGTTCGCCCTTCGGCTGTTCCGTCATAGTCCTTGTCCGTCTTCTCTCGTGCTGCGCTCTAGTTGTCCGTGGCGGCGAGCTCGCGCTCGACGGCGGCCGTGAGGCGTTCTTCGATGGCGGGCACCCTGATCTGCTGGATGATCTCGTTCAGGAAGCCGCGCACCACCAGCCGGCGGGCCACCTTTTCCGAAATGCCGCGGGCCATCAGGTAGAACAGGTGCTCGTCGTCGAACCGGCCGGTGGCGCTGGCGTGTCCGGCGCCGGCGATCAGGCCGGTCTCGATTTCCAGGTTCGGAACCGAGTCCGCGCGCGCACCGTCGGTGAGGACCAGGTTGCGGTTGGCCTCGTACGTGTCGGTGCCTTCGGCTTCCTTGCGGATCAGCACATCGCCGACCCAGACGGTGTGTGCGTCGCGGCCCTGGAGCGCGCCCTTGTACAGCACATTGGACTTGCAGTTGGCGACCGCGTGGTCCACGAACAAACGCTGTTCAAGGTGCTGCCCGGCGTCCGCGAAGTACAGTCCGAACATTTCCGCTTCGGCGCCGGGGGCGGTGAAACGGGTCGACGGCGTGACGCGGACCAGGTCGCCGCCCAGGCTGACGACGATGTGCTTGAACTTGGCGTCGCGGCCGAGCTTCGCCTGCTGGGAGGAGGCGTGCACGGCGTCGTCGTTCCATTCCTGGAGCGAGATGACGGTCAGCTGCGCGCCGTCCTCCACCAGGATTTCGATGTTTTCCGCGACGACGGCGCTGCCCTCGTGGTCCAGAACGACGACGGCCTTGGAGAACTTCTCCGCGATGATTACGACATGCTGGGCCGAAGCCCCGCCGCCCTGGCCGGTCAGCACCACGCTGACCTCGCCCTCGGCCTGCACCTCGGCCGGAACCGTGATGACGGTGGCGTCGCTGAAGTTCTCCCACGCGTTGGCGGAGACCCGGTCCTCGGGGATGCCGGCGGAACCGATCCGGGCATCGTCCCGGCCCACCGTCTCGACCCGGACGCTGTCCGGGCCGGTGACGGCCACGGCAGGAGCAGCACCGTCGAGCACATCGGTATGCAGGCCGCGGAGGCGCTTGAGCGGCGTGAACCGCCAGTCCTCCTCCATGCCGGTCAGCGGCTTGAAGTCCGCCAGCTGGTAGGAGGTGAGCCGGCCGGCGCGTGAGCTGTCCGGGATCCCGACGCCGCCGCCGTGCGAGTGCGCCTTGACGGCGTCACCGGCCAGCGGGGACTTCGACTCGGCGGAGTTCAGCGGCGAGAGCTTCTCGCCTTCCTCGGTGAAACCGTCGATGAACGGCTGGGATGACGGCGCGCCGAGGCGCGCCTTTTCAGTAGTGATGTCAGTCATTAACCGACCGATCCTTCCATCTGCAGTTCAATCAGGCGGTTCAGCTCAAGCGCGTATTCCATCGGCAGCTCACGGGCGATCGGCTCGATGAAGCCGCGGACGATCATGGCCATGGCCTCGTCTTCGCGCATGCCGCGTGACATCAGGTAGAACAGCTGCTCTTCGCTGACCCGCGAGACCGTGGCCTCGTGGCCCATCGTGACGTCGTCCTCGCGGATGTCGATGTAGGGGTAGGTGTCCGAACGGCTGATGGTGTCCACCAGGAGCGCGTCACACCGCACCGTGTTGGCCGAGTGCTTGGCGCCCTCGCGGACCTGGACCAGGCCGCGGTACGCTGCCCGGCCGCCGCCGCGTGCCACGGACTTGGAGATGATCGAGCTCTTCGTGTTCGGCGCGATGTGCACCATCTTCGAACCGGTGTCCTGGTGCTGGCCTTCGCCGGCAAACGCGATGGACAGGGTCTCGCCCTTGGCGCCGTCACCGACGAGGTAAACGGCCGGGTACTTCATGGTGACCTTCGAGCCGATGTTGCCGTCGATCCATTCCATCGTGGCGCCTTCTTCGCAGACGGCGCGCTTGGTGACCAGGTTGTACACGTTGGTGGACCAGTTCTGGATGGTCGTGTAGCGGACCCGGGCGCCCTTCTTCACGATGATCTCCACGACGGCGGAGTGCAGCGAGTCGGAGGTGTAGATCGGCGCGGTGCAGCCCTCGATGTAGTGGACGTAGGAATCCTCGTCCGCGATGATCAGGGTGCGCTCGAACTGGCCCATGTTCTCGGTGTTGATCCGGAAGTAGGCCTGCAGCGGGATGTCCACGTGGACGCCCTTGGGCACGTACACAAAGGAACCGCCGGACCAGACAGCGGTGTTCAGCGACGCGAACTTGTTATCGCCGACCGGGATGATGGTGCCGAAGTACTCCTGGAAGATCTCCGGGTGCTCCCGCAGCGCGGTGTCGGTGTCCAGGAAGATCACGCCCTGGGCCTCCAGGTCCTCGCGGATCTGGTGGTACACCACCTCGGACTCGTACTGGGCGGCGACGCCGGAGACGAGGCGGCTGCGTTCGGCTTCCGGGATGCCCAGCTTTTCGTAGGTGTTCCGGATGTCCTCCGGCAGGTCCTCCCAGCTGGCGGCCTGCTTCTCGGTGGAACGCACAAAGTATTTGATGTTGTCGAAGTCGATCCCGGACAGGTCCGCGCCCCACGTGGGCATGGGCTTGCGGTCGAAGTACTTCAGGCCCTTCAGGCGCAGGTCCAGCATCCACTCCGGCTCGTTTTTCTTGGCCGAGATGTCACGGACAACGTCCTCGTTGATGCCACGGCGGGCGTTGGCGCCGACGTCGTTCTTGTCGGCCCAGCCGTACTCGTAGGTGCCGATTCCGTGCAGCTCGGGATTCTTCTCGAGAATCTCCGAAATCACAGTGGATTCAGCAACCTTCTTCTCTGATAGTTGGTCCGTCATCACGGCCTTTCTTGCAGATGGTTGGATACTTCGTCCGGGTGGCCCGGAGCCGCGGGGCTGGAAGCCCCGACGGCGGCCGGACGGCCCGTAGGTATGTGGGTGGTGCAGACGTGGCCGCCGCGGGCCAAGGTGGAGAGCCGGCGCACGTCGACGCCGACCAGCCGGGAAAAGACTTCGGTTTCCACGTCGCAAAACACCGGGAACTGTGCGGCGAGCTGCTGGATGGGACAGTGGCCCTGGCACAACTGCACGCTGGAAAGCGCCGCGGGCAGCGGCGCTTTCGCCTCGATGGACTGCGCCGACGCGACGAAGCCGTCGCGGCTCAGCGCGTCGGACAGGGCACGGGCGCGGGCCGTGATGTCCGTGCCGGCCCGCTCGATTTCCGGCGCGTAGCGGCGTTCCATCTCGCCGAAACGTTCGACGGCGAACTCGCGTACCGCTTCAACGCCGGCCATTTCGCCGAGCCGCTGGAGGGCAAGCGCCGCGATGTCGAGGTAGTCGTTGCCGAGGCTGGACTGTCCCTGCGAGCTGAGCACGTAGCGCCGCGCGGGCCGGCCGGCTCCGGCACCGGCCCGGGCGGCCCGTTTGACCTCGATCACGCCGTGGCGTGAGAGCTGGTCCAGGTGGCGGCGGACGGCTGCGGGGGTGAAGCCCAGCAGCTCGCCGAGTTCCGCGGCGCTGATCGGCCCGTGTTCCAGCACGGCGCTCAGGACACGGTCCCGGGTGCGCTCCTCGGCGTCGCCGGGGTGCACCACCGGGACGGTTTCGGCCGCGGCCGACTCCGCGCACGCGGCAGGCATGGCAGAAGTAGATTGGCTCATGGAATACACAACACAATCATGTCGTAATTTAGTCCCGCGGGCCAGTAAGGCGTGGCTTTCCTCGGCGCCGCCGCGGACCGCCGCACGGGCTACTACATCGCGTAGAATGCTTGGGTGCGATCTCCCGAATCCCCCGCCCTGACAATCAGCGGGCTCATCAAGGATGTTGGTCCCGTGCCCAGCCTTGACGGCAAGATGCTGCGGGTCGTCAGCGGGCTGTCCCTCGTGGCCGAGCGCGGGCAGGTCACCGCCCTGCTTGGTGCCAACGGCGCCGGCAAAACCACCACGATCGAATGTGCGCAGGGGCTGCAGCGGCGTACGGGCGGAAGCATCAGCCTGCTGGGCCAGGATCCGGACACGGCCGGCGCAGAGCTGCGGGCCCGCGTCGGCGTCATGCTGCAGGACGGCGGGCTGCCGCCGTCGGCCCGGCCCATCCCGCTGCTGCGGCACATCGCCGGCATGTACCAGGACCCCTGGCCGGTGGACGACCTGGTCCGGCGCCTCGGCATCGACGGTTTCAGCCGGACCACGGTGCGGCGGCTCTCCGGCGGCCAGAAGCAGCGGCTTGCCCTTGCCGCGGCCCTGGCGGGCCGGCCGGAGGTGCTTTTTCTCGACGAGCCGAGCGCCGGCCTGGACCCGCAGTCCCGGCAGCTGGTCTTCGAGCTGATCGGTGAACTGCGGGACCGGGGCATGGGCATCATCCTGACAACGCACCTGATGGACGACGCCCAGCGCCTGGCCGACTATGTCTACATCATCGACGCCGGCCGAAATGTCGCCGAAGGCACCGTCGCGCAACTGCTCCGCCACGAGTTGCTGCCGGGCGACGCAGGCCAGCGGGTCCGGACCTTGTTGTTTGAAGCGGAACCGGGTCTTGACCTGGCCGGGGTGTTCCCGCCCGACGTCGAGGTCCGGGAAACCCGGGCCGGCAGCTACAGCGCTACCGGGGCGCTGACCCCCGCTGACCTCGCAGCGGTGGCAGGCTGGTGGGCGGCCCGCGGCATTATGCCCGCCTCCATGAGCCTGGCTGCGCGCAGCCTCGAAGACGTTTTCCTCGACATCTCCGGAAGGGAAACCCGATGAGCTCCGCGCACACAGGAACAACTGCCGAGTCCCCGCTGGGCAGCGCCCCCGCTCCCCTGCTGGGCAGAATCCTGCTGCAGGGCCGCTACGAGACGATCACCATGCTCCGCAACGGCGAACAGCTGATCCTCGCGGTCATCCTGCCGCTGCTGGCCCTGGTGGGGCTCACGGTCACGCCGCTGCTGGACGGGCTGGGACCGAGCCGGGTCAACATCGCGGTACCCGGAATCCTGGCACTGTGCGCCATGTCCACCGCTTTTACCGGCCAGGGGATCTCCACCGGCTTCGACCGCCGGTACGGGGTGCTGCGCTTCCTCTCCACCACTCCGCTGGGCCGTGCCGGGCTGATCCTGGGCAAGGTCCTCGCCGTGCTGGCCGTCCTGCTGATCCAGGTCCTGGTGGTCGCCGCCGTCGCCCTCCCGCTGGGCTGGCGGCCCTCGCTGCCGGGACTGCTGCCGGGACTGCTGCTGCTGGTGCTGGGTGCTGCGGCGTTTACCGCACTGGGGCTGCTGGTGGCCGGCACGGTGCGGCCGGAGGCCACCCTGGCGATCACCAACCTGCTCTGGATCCTGCTTGGCGCCTTGGGCGGCATTGTCATCCCGGCCGAGCGGCTGCCGGGCCTGGCCCAGGCCGTCGTCCATTTCCTGCCCTCCGGCGCGCTGGGCCAGGCGCTCCGCGATGCCCTCCTGCACGGCGAGGTCAATCCTGCCGCCGTGTTTGTCCTGCTGTTGTGGACGGCCATCGCCGGCCTCGCGGCTGCCCGTTGGTTCAAATGGAATTGAGAAAACTGTGAGTACGGTATCCCGCCCTCCCCGGAACTTGTCCCGGATCGCCTCCCGGCTGCCCGTCACGGTCGACAAGACAGTCCGCCGGCTTTCGGTGCTGTCCCTGGTCGGCCAGACCGTGCTGGTGGTCACCGGCGGGGCAGTCCGCCTCACCGCCTCCGGGCTGGGCTGCCCCACCTGGCCGCGCTGCACCGACAATTCGCTGGTCAACACCCCGGAAATGGGGGTGCACGGCTTCATCGAGTTCGGCAACCGGCTCCTGACCTTTGCGCTGGCCGCCGTCGCCGTGCTGATGCTGGTGTACTTGTGGAACCTCCGCAAGGAACGCCGCGACCTCTTCCTGCTGGCCGCCGGCCTGCTGGCCAGCATCCCGGCGCAGGCGGTGATTGGCGGCATCACCGTCCTCACCCAGCTGAATCCCTGGGTGGTGGGCCTGCATTTCCTGGTCTCGATGGCCCTGGTGGTCCTCGCGACGCTGCTCGTGAACCGGGCCTACGGCCGCACCGGGAAGGCACGGACCCGGGAGCTGGCCGCGCTGCCCGGAGCCGCACGGCCGGTGATGACCGCCGCCGCCGTGTTTTCCGCAGTGGCCGTGTGCCTTGGCGTGGTGGTGACCGGCGCCGGACCGCACGCCGGCGACGCCGACGCCCCCCGCAACAACCTGGACTGGGACCTCTTTTCGCACATCCACGCCGTTCCCGCCTACCTCGTTACGGCGGCCGCCCTGGTGGGCCTTTACCTGGTGTTCCGCGGCCGGATCGCCGGACCCTTCCGGACGGCCGTGCTGCTGCTCCTGGGCGTCACCGTGCTGCAGGCCGTGATCGGCTTCAGCCAGTACTACAACGGGATCCCCGCGCTGCTCGTCGCCGCGCACATGCTGGGCGCGGCCCTGCTCATGAGTGCGTCCACAAACGCCGCGGATATCGCGCACAGCAGCCCGATTAAGTAGCGCTGCTGTGTAGCCTGACTCTGTACAAGAGAAGGGCACCGCAGTGAACGGATTCGTCGAAAGCCTCCTGAACCTCAGCCCCGCCCTGGCATTCATCCTGGTGGGCTGCCTGGTATTCGCCGAGGACGCGATATTCATCGGTTTCGTGATCCCGGGCGAGACCGCCGCGGTGCTTGGCGGCGTCCTCGCCAGCCGCGGCAGCGTGCCGCTGTGGGGCATGGTGGCGGTGGTCGTCCTGGCCGCGGTGGCAGGCGACACCGTGGGCTATGAGGTCGGCAAGCACCTCGGCCCCCGGCTGCTGGACGCCCGGGCGATGCGGCACCGGCGTGCGGCCCTGGCCAGGGCCCAGGACTTTTTGCGGCGGCGCGGCGGCTGGGCCGTCTTCCTGGGACGCTTCGTGGCGTTCTTCCGGGCGGTCATGCCGGCCCTGGCCGGAAGCTCCCGGATGCACTATCCGCGCTTCGTGGCCTTCAACGCCGCCGGCGGGGCGGTGTGGGGTACCGGCTTCGTGCTGTTGGGCTTTTTCGC
This sequence comes from Arthrobacter sp. JB02-1C, assembly GCF_057748045.1. Classification (NCBI taxonomy): domain Bacteria; kingdom Bacillati; phylum Actinomycetota; class Actinomycetes; order Micrococcales; family Micrococcaceae; genus Arthrobacter; species Arthrobacter sp. JB02-1C. Next base: position 2,928,764 of record NZ_CM173235.1, on the reverse strand, counting down.
CGGCAACTCCTACGAGGCCGTGGCGAAGGTCGCCGGCCGTGACGTCACGGCAGCCGTCCTGGTCATCGGCCTGCTCGCGGTGGTCATCTGGCGCATCCGCCGCGGCCGCGCGGAGCGCCGCGAACCGGCGGAACGGACCGAGCCGACGGCGCCCGCCGGGGACTGACGGACCGGAGCCGACGGCGCCGGCCGGGGCCGGGGCCGGGGCTGCTAGCCGCCGACGATCGCGGACCCGACGAACGGGTCGACGGCCAGCGCCAGGAAGAGCAGGGTGAGGTAGCTGATGGAGCCGTGGAACACCTTCATGGCGCCCTTGTTCGACACCTCGCCGCCCTGCGCGCGGTTGTAAAGGGCGTGCGATTGGTACAGGAACCAGCCACCGGCGGCGACGGCGGTGACGGTGTAGACCCAGCCGGCGCCGCCGACCGGGATCAGCAGCAGCGAGCACGCCACCATGGCCCACGCGTAGAGCACCACCTGGACGGACACGACCTTCGCTCCCGCGATCGCCCCGAGCATCGGCACGTTCGCGTTCCGGTAGTCCTCGCCGTAGCGCATGGACAGCGGCCAGTAATGCGGCGGGGTCCACAGGAAGATCACCATGAACAGCACCAGCGCGGGCCACTCAACGGTGTTGGTCACGGCGGCCCACCCGATCAGCACGGGGAAGCAGCCCGCGGCGCCGCCCCAGACGATGTTTTGCGCCGTGCGGCGTTTGAGGATCATCGTGTAAATCACCACGTAGAACACGATCGCTCCCACCCCCAGCCAGGCCGAGAGCGGGTTCGCGCCGAACCACAGCACCGCGATGGCCGCCGCGCCGAGGAGCCAGGAGAACACCAACGCTTCCCGCGGCGAAACTTCTCCCGTCACCAGCGGGCGGTTCTCGGTCCGGTGCATCAGCTTGTCGATGTCGCGGTCGAGATAGCAGTTGAAGGCGCCGGCGCTCCCGGCCGCGAAGGCGCCGCCGACCAGCGTGGCGAGGATCAGGCCAAGGGGCGGGAATCCGCGTTCCGCGTAGATCATGGTGGGCAGGGTGCTGACCAGCAGGAGTTCGATCACCCGCGGTTTGGTGAGCGCCAGATAAGCCTTGGCCTTCCGGGCGAAGCCGATGCGGCCCGGTGCCGGGGAAAGGTTTAACGGCGTCTGTGTTGTGCTCACGGTGGCAGTCACTCTGTTCTATCTGACGGTATGTCTGACGGTTCTGTCTGGCTTCGGCCCGGCCTTGCCGCCGCGGTCTCCGCTCCGGGCGGGTGCTGCAGCGGCAGGGACCACGCGCGGGGCGCGGGCGTCCCATCCGCTTGTGGCGGCCACCCACCATCATACCGTGGAGCTGTCGGCGCCACGCCCGAGGGACCGGCCGGGACCACGGCAGCCCGGACCGGGGCGAAGCGGAGCATCCGCCCGGTCCGGAGCGGCCGGGGAGCAGCGCTTCCCGGCGCTGCGGGGCGGCTGGCTACGCGTCCAATTCGTGAGATGTGCACTGACCGGAAAGTGAAATGGGGCTAAGCTGGCTGACAGATCAGCACGCATGCGCGGCCGCCCCAACACTGCGTTCCGCACCGCGCGCGTGAGACTGAAAAATAGATCAACGTTTCGATGGTGAATGGCTGGTACGAACCGCAGCGGGCACCGAACGGTGCCCTGGCGGAGGCCCCCAAGGGTATGAACCGTACCACCCGCTGTCAGCACAGAGAGGGGCCCGGTTTTCGTGCCACATTTGGAAGAGCAAGAACTGTCATGGACTGATCTGGACAAGCGTGCCGTGGATACCATCCGGGTACTCGCGGCCGATGCCGTGGAGAAGGTCGGCAACGGCCACCCCGGCACGGCGATGAGCCTCGCCCCCGCCGCCTATCTGCTGTTCCAAAGGCTGATGCGCCATGATCCGGCCAACCCGGGATGGCTGGGCCGCGACCGCTTCGTGCTGTCCCCCGGCCACACCTCGCTGACTCTGTACATCCAGCTTTTCCTCTCCGGCTACGGGCTGGAGCTGAAGGACCTGGAGGCGCTGCGGACCTGGGGCTCGCTGACCCCAGGGCACCCCGAGTACAAGCACACGGCCGGTGTGGAGATCACCACCGGCCCGCTGGGCCAGGGCCTCGCCTCCGCGGTCGGCTTCGCCTACTCGCAGCGCCGCATGCGCGGGCTCTTCGACGCCGATGCTCCCGCCGGCAGCAGCCCGTTCGACCACAACATCTGGGTGATCGCCTCCGACGGCGACCTGCAGGAAGGCGTCACGTCCGAGGCGTCGTCCCTTGCCGGGGTCCAGGAACTCGGCAACCTCGTGGTGATCTATGACGACAACCACATCAGCATCGAGGACGACACGAACGTCGCCTTCACCGAAGACGTGCTGGGACGCTACGCCTCCTACGGCTGGCACACCCAGCGCGTCGACTGGACCCGCAACGGCGATTACAAGGAGGACGTCGCCGAGCTCTACGCCGCGCTGCTGGCGGCCAAGGCGGAAACGGGCCGGCCATCCATCATTTCGCTGCGCACCATCATCGGCTGGCCCGCGCCGAAGAAGCAGAACACCGGCAAAATCCACGGTTCGGCCCTGGGCGCCGAGGAGGTCGCGGCCCTGAAGGAGGTCCTCGGCTTCGCCCCGGAACGCTCCTTCCAGGTCGCCGACGAGGTCCTGGCGCACACCCGCCAGGTCCAGGAACGCGGCGCCGCGGCCCGCTCCGACTGGCAGGCCTCCTTCGAGGCCTGGCAGTCCCGGAACCCGGAAGGCGCAGCGCTGCTGGAGCGGATGGAGGCCCGGAAACTTCCGGCCGAGCTCGACGCCGCGCTGCCGGTCTTCGAAGCCGGCAAGGACGTGTCCACGCGTGCGGCGTCCGGCAAGGTCCTGAACGCCATTGGTCCGGTCATGCCCGAACTCTGGGGCGGGTCTGCCGACCTGGCCGAGTCGAACAACACCACGCTTGAGGACTCTCCGTCGTTCATCCCCGCGTCGCGGCAGACGAAGGCCTGGAAGGGCAACCCCTACGGCCGGGTGCTGCACTTCGGCATCCGGGAACACGCGGCGGCCGCGATCGTGAACGGCATCAGCCTGGCCGGCGCCACCCGCGCCTTCTCCGGCACCTTCCTGATCTTCTCCGATTACCAGCGGCCCGCGATCCGGCTCGGAGCCCTGATGGGCGCACCATCGGTCTACGTCTGGACGCACGACTCGATCGGCCTGGGCGAAGACGGCCCCACCCACCAGCCCGTTGAGCAGCTGGCCTCACTCCGTGCCATCCCCGGCCTGGACGTCGTCCGGCCCGGCGACGCGAACGAGGTCGCCGCGGCGTGGAAGGTGGTGCTCGAAAACCATCAGAACCCGGCCGGCCTGGTCCTGACCCGGCAGAACATTCCCACCTGGGAGCGTGGCAGCGGCGACGCCGACGGCGACACGTTCGGCTCCGCCGCCGGCGTGGCCAAGGGCGGCTACGTGCTGGCCGAGGCCTCCACGGAGGGCCGGACGGCCGCACCGCAGGTGATCCTGATCGGCACCGGTTCCGAAGTCCAGCTGGCCGTCGCTGCCCGCGAAGCGTTGCAGGCCGAAGGCATCCCCACCCGGGTGGTCTCCATGCCGTGCGTTGAATGGTTCAACAAGCAGGATGCCGCCTACCGCGAGTCCGTGCTCCCCGCCGCCGTCAAGGCACGCGTCTCGGTCGAAGCCGGCCTTGCCCTGGGCTGGAAGGAGTTCGTCGGCGACGCCGGCCGCTCCATCAGCCTCGAGCACTTCGGTGCCTCCGCCGACTACAAGCGGCTGTTCCAGGAATTCGGCATCACCGCCGAAGCCGTCGCTGCGGCCGCCAAGGAATCGCTCGCCGGCCTTCCGGCCTGACCCAACTCACACTTGCCGGGCCGCCGCCCTCCCACCGGCGGCGGCCCCAAACTTCAGGAGTTACTCATGAACAGCACCCCCAGCACCACCCCGACCCAGCAGCTCTCTGACGCCGGGGTCTCCATCTGGCTCGACGATCTCTCCCGCGGCCGCCTGACCTCAGGCTCGCTGCGCAAGCTGATCGAAGAGAAAAACGTCGTCGGCGTCACCACCAACCCCAGCATCTTCCAGGCCGCAATTGCGGTCGCGCACGACTACGATGCGAAGATCAAGGAGCTGGCCGCCGCCGGCGCCAGCGCTGAAGAGACCGTGTTCGCGATCACCACCACCGACGTCGCCGACGCCTGCGACCTCTTCGCCCCAGTCGCCGCCGCGACCAACGGCGTGGACGGCCGGGTGTCGATCGAAGTGGACCCGCGGCTCGCCTGGGACACTTCCGCCACCATCACCGAAGCCAAGGAGCTCCACGGCAGGGTCAACAAGGAAAACGTCTTCATCAAGATCCCCGCCACCCTTGAAGGGCTCGAGGCGATCACGGCGACCCTTGCCAGCGGGATCAGCGTCAACGTCACGCTGATCTTCTCGCTCGAACGCTACCGTGCCGTGGTCAACGCCTTCCAAAGCGGACTGGAGCAGGCCAAGGAAAATGGCCACGACCTGTCCAAGATCCACTCCGTGGCGTCGTTCTTCGTCTCCCGGGTGGACACGGAAATTGACAAGCGCCTGAACGCGATCGGCACCCCCGAAGCCCAGGCGTTGAAGGGCAAGGCCGGGCTCGCCAACGCGCGGCTGGCCTACCAGGTCTATGAAGAGCTCTTCGCCACCGAACGCTGGAACCTGCTGGCCGACGCCGGAGCCCGCCCGCAGCGCCCGCTGTGGGCCTCCACCGGCGTCAAGGACCCGGCGTACCCTGACACCATGTACGTGACCGGCCTGGTCGCGCCCGGCGTCGTGAACACCATGCCGGAGAAGACCCTCAATGCCACCTTCGACCACGGCACCATCACCGGCGACACGGTCACCCGCAGCTACGACGACGCGAACGCGACGCTGAACTCGCTGGACGCGCTGGGCATCTCCTATAACGACGTCGTCGCGGTGCTGGAAGCCGAGGGCCTGGACAAGTTTGTGGCAAGCTGGAAGGAACTGCTCGCCGGCGTCGAGGGCGCCCTCGCCGCTGCACGGAAGGACGCATAGCCCGCTATGACTACTCTCAGCTACGACGCCGCGGGCGCCCCCCGCCAGGCCCACGAACAGCACCTGCCGGCCCTCCTGGAGGACCGGGTCGCCAGCCGGATTTTCGCCAAGGACGCCACCCTGTGGGGCCACGACGCCGAGGCCGAAGCCGCGGTGCGGCTCGGCTGGGTGGAGGCCCCGTCGGTGTCACAGCCGCTGGTGGCGGATATCCTGAAACTCCGCGACGCGCTCCGCGCCGAGGGCGTCAGCCGGATCGTGCTGTGCGGGATGGGCGGTTCCTCCCTGGCCCCCGAGGTCATCGCCGGGACCGCCGGTGTCGAGCTGACGGTGCTGGACAGCACCGACCCGGAGCAGGTGGCAGCGGCCCTTGCCGACCGCCTCACGGAGACCGCCATCGTCGTCTCCTCGAAGTCCGGCTCCACCCTGGAGACCGACTCGCAGCGGCGTGCCTTCGAGCATGCCTTCACCGAGGCCGGCATCGACGCGAAGAGCCGGATCATCATCGTCACGGATCCCGGCTCGCCGCTGGACAAGTCCGCGCGGGAGGCCGGGTACCGGGCCGTGTTCAACGCCGACCCCCACGTCGGCGGGCGGTACTCGGCGCTGACGGCCTTCGGACTGGTGCCCTCCGGGCTGGCCGGGGTGGACATCCAGGCCTTCCTGGACGAAGCCGAGGAGACCGCCGAAATCCTCAACGACGACAGCGCAGAGAACATCGGCCTGGCCCTTGGGGCCGCCCTCGGCGGCACCAATCCGCTGCGGGACAAGATCGTCATCGCCGAAGACGGATCCGGGATCACCGGCTTCGCCGACTGGGCCGAACAACTGATCGCCGAATCCACCGGCAAGCTCGGCACCGGCGTACTGCCCGTCGTCGCCGGGCCGGACGCGCCCGAGGTGACCGGCGGCGCACCGGACGTCCTGGTCATCCGCCTCGTGGCGGCCGACGCCGACGTCGAGCTCGGCGCCAACGAGGCGGCGATCGCCGGCGGCCTGGCCGCCCAGATGATGACCTGGGAGTTCGCCACCGCCGTAGCGGGCCGGCTGCTGGGCATCAACCCGTTCGACCAGCCCGACGTCGAAGCGGCCAAGTCGGCCGCCCGGGGGCTGCTGGATGCGCAGCCCGAACCGACGCCGGCCAATTTCACGGACGGTTCCATCGAAGTCCGCGGCGGCCCATGGCTCGCCGGGGCCGGCACCGCGGCGGAGGCAATCAGTGCCCTGCTCGGCCAGCTCGGCACGGACGGCTACCTCAGTGTCCAGGCCTACTTCGACCGGATCAGCTACGCCCCGCTCGCAGGCATCCGGGATGAGCTCGCCGCGCTCAGCGGCCGGCCCGTCACTTTTGGGTGGGGCCCCCGGTTCCTGCATTCCACCGGACAGTTCCACAAGGGCGGCCCGGCGATCGGCGTCTTCCTCCAGGTCACCGCGGCCTCCGCGACCGACCTGCCCATCCCGGACCGGCCGTTCAGCTTTGGCGAACTGATCGCGGCCCAGGCCGCGGGCGACGCCCAGGTGCTCGGCGACCACGGCCGGCCCGTCCTCCGGCTGCACCTGACGGACCGTGCGGCTGGCGTGCGCCAGCTGCAGCAGCTCGTCACCGCACTGGCCGGGGCGCCAGCTGCCGGCCGCCCCGCGCCTTCCACCACCAACTAAGGCACCCGAGAAACCATGCCACTTAAGCACAACGGCGGCCCCCGGACCGCGGGCCGGGGGCACAACCCGCTCCGCGACCCGCGCGACCGGCGCCTGAACCGGATCGCCGGACCCTCCTCGCTGGTCCTTTTCGGCGTCACCGGGGACCTGGCCCGCAAGAAGCTGATGCCTGCGGTCTATGACCTCGCCAACCGCGGACTGCTCCCGCCGAGTTTCGCGCTGGTGGGGTTCGCCCGCCGGCAATGGGAGAAGGAGGACTTCGCCGCGGAGGTCAAGGAGTCGGTCAAGGCCTACGCACGGACCCCGTTCAACGAGACGGTCTGGAACCAGCTCGCCGACGGCATCCGTTTCGTGCAGGGCGAGTTCGACGACGACGACGCCTTCGAGCGCCTCAGCACGACGCTCGATGAACTCGACGAACAGCGCGGCACCCGCGGGAACCACGCGTTTTACCTGTCCATCCCGCCCAAGGCCTTCGAGCTGGTCTGCCGTCAGCTTTCCAAGCACGGCCTCGCGCAGGCCGACGGCGAGAAGTGGCGGCGGGTGGTGATCGAAAAACCGTTCGGCCATGACCTTGAGTCCGCCCGGCAGTTGAACGACATCGTGGAATCGGTCTTCCCGCCCGACGCGGTGTTCCGGATCGACCATTACCTCGGCAAGGAAACCGTCCAGAACATCCTGGCCTTGCGGTTCGCCAACCAGCTGTTCGAACCGCTGTGGAACGCCAACTATGTCGACCATGTCCAGATCACCATGGCCGAGGACATCGGCACCGGCGGGCGCGCCGGCTATTACGACGGCGTGGGCGCGGCCCGTGACGTCATCCAGAACCACCTCCTGCAGCTGCTGGCGCTGACCGCCATGGAGGAACCCATCTCGTTCAACGCCGAAGATCTGCGGGCCGAGAAGGAGAAAGTCCTTGCCGCCGTCCGGTTGCCGGAGGACCTGTCCACGCACTCGGCGCGCGGGCAGTTCACCGGTGGATGGCAGGGCGGCGAACTGGTCCAGGGCTATCTGGAGGAGGACGGCATCCCGCCCGACTCCACCACCGAAACGTTCGCCGCCATCCGGCTCGACATCAACACCCGGCGCTGGAGCGGTGCGCCGTTCTACCTGCGGGCCGGTAAGCGGCTGGGCCGGCGGGTGACCGAAATCGCCGTCGTCTTCAAACGCGCACCCAACCTGCTGTTCACCGATCACGGCGAGGACGATTTCGGCCAGAACGCCGTCGTCATCCGGGTGCAGCCCGATGAGGGCGCCACCATCCGCTTCGGTTCCAAGGTCCCGGGGACGCAGATGGAAGTCCGGGACGTCACCATGGACTTTGGCTACGGCCATTCCTTCACCGAATCCAGTCCCGAAGCCTATGAGCGGCTGATCCTGGACGTGCTGCTCGGCGAACCGCCGCTGTTCCCGCGGCACCAGGAGGTGGAACTGTCCTGGAAGATCCTGGACCCCTTCGAGGAGTACTGGGCCGGCCTGAACCGGCAGCCCGAGCCGTACGCCCCCGGTAGCTGGGGTCCGGCGTCAGCCGACGAACTGCTCGCCCGTGACGGACGGACCTGGAGAAGGCCATGATTGTAAATCTTCCTGACACCACGACCTCGAAGGTCTCCAAGAAGCTGATGGCCCTGCGGGAGCAGGGCGGCGTGATCGCCCTCGGGCGGGTCCTCACTCTGGTCGTGGTGACCAAGTCCGGCCTCGAAGAGGAAGCCATCGAAGCGGCCAACGAAGCCAGCCGGGAGCACCCCTGCCGGATCATCGTGCTGGCCGACGCCGGCGCCTCGGAACCGACGAGACTGGACGCCCAGATCCGCGTCGGCGGGGACGCCGGCGCGTCCGAGGTGATCCTGCTGCGGGGCTATGGCGAGCTCGCCGAGGAAAGCGAGTCCCTGGTGGCGGCGCTGCTCCTGCCGGACGCCCCGATTGTGGCCTGGTGGCCGCACGGGGCCCCGAACAACGCCTGCGAGACCTCGATCGGCCGGATCGCACACCGCCGGATCACGGATTCGTCGAATGAACCGGATCCGCAGGCCGCCCTCGACAACATCCGCCGGACCTACAAGGCCGGCGACACGGACCTGGCCTGGACCCGGCTGACGAACTGGCGGATCCAGCTCGCGGCGGTCCTTGACCAGGTGGACCCCTCGCCGGTGACCGGGGTCACCGTTGAGGGTGCCTCGGACTCCCCCAGCACCCTGTTGCTGGCAGCCTGGCTTACGCTGGCGCTCGATTCGGCGGTGACGATCGTGGCGGACCCGGCCGGAACGGGGATCCGCAGGGTCCGCCTCACCCGGCCCGGCGGCGACGTGCAGCTGTACCGGCCCGGGCTGACCGTTGCCGAGCTGACCCAGCCGGGGCAGCCGGTCCAACGGATCTCCCTGCCGCGCCGGAGCCTGGAGGACTGCCTGGCTGAGGAGCTGCGCCGGCTGGACCCGGACGAAGTCTTTGGTGAAGTCATTACCATTGGACTGCCCCGTACCAACCCAAGGAGTGTCCGTCCCAGTGAGCGCTGAGCCAAGAGTAAGCATCCATCCCGACTCGGCCGTCCTGATGGCCGCCATCGCGGCCCGGCTGATCACCAAGCTCGTCGATCTGCAGGACAAACACGGCGAGGCGACGGTGGTCCTGACCGGCGGCAGCATGGGCATCGGCTCGCTCAAGGCCGTGGCAGAGTCGCCCGCAGCGTCCGCGGTGGACTGGTCCAAGGTGAACTTCTGGTGGGGCGACGAGCGCTTTGTCGGCCGGGACGACGCCGAACGCAACGCCCGCCAGGCGGAGGAAGCGCTGCTCTCCCGGATCACTGTCGATCCGGCGCGCGTCCACGTGCCCGGTGCGACGGAGGACTTCGAGTCGCCCGAGGACGCTGCCGCGGACTACGCCCGCAGGCTTGCCGAGGCCGCTGCGGCCGAGCACGCGGCGGACATGTCCGATGACCGGCCCGACGAACCGGCCCGGTTGCCCCGGCTGGACATCGTGCTGCTGGGCGTCGGCCCGGACGCGCATGTGGCCTCGCTCTTCCCCGAGCAGGCTGGCATCCGCGAGAAGTCGCTGCCGGTGGTTGGCGTCCGCAACTCACCCAAGCCGCCGCCGGAGCGGATCTCCCTGACGTTGCCGACCATCAACACCGCCGATGAGGTGTGGATGGTGGTGGCTGGGGACGACAAGGCCGGGGCCGTCGGCCTGGCCCTCGCCGGGGCCAATCCGGTGCAGGTACCGGCAGCCGGTCCGCGCGGGCGGTTCCAGACGCTGTGGCTGATCGACGAGGAAGCGGCCTCACACGTCCCCGAGCAGCTTGTCCGTAAGAGCCCGTCGGGCGCGTAGCCGCTCCAGCGCTCCGGCCAGCACGTCCTCGGCGTCCTGGCTGGAGCGGCGTTCCTTGACGTATTCGAGGTGGCTCTTGAAGCCCTCGGCGGGCTCGTTCTCCAGCGCGAAGCGCGACTCGTCCCGGCTGGCCGGGGCGCCGCAGTGGCGGCAGTCCCACGTGCCCGGGAGCTGCTCTTCCGGGAGCTTGGCAAAAACCACGTCCGTGTCGTGGCCCTTCGCGCACCGGTAGGACACCCGGAGCCGGGGCTGCCCGGAACCGCCGCCCAGCGGCTCGTGACGGACCGGGGCGCCGGCAACGGCACCTACGCGGATGCCTCTGAAACCGGAAGCGGAATGCAGCATCGGGAACTCCTGGCTACGTGACTGGTCGATGGGCTTGCCAGCGACAGTGTAATCCGGGAGTCCCCGATGCCGGGAGGGCCGCAAGGCCCGGATGAAATTGTGGACGGACCCCCGGTTAGGAGTCGGCGCCGGTGCTGAAGCGCATCAGCAGGCCGAGGGCGATGATGACGGCGCCCCAGGTGACGCCCAGGATGATCGTGAAGCGGTTGAGGTTCCGTTCGGCCACCCCCGAGGAGCTCAGCCCGGACGTCATGCCGCCGCCGAACATGTCGGACAGACCGCCGCCGCGACCCTTATGGAGCAGGATGAGCAAGGTCAGCAGCAGGCTGGTGATGCCCAACAGGACCTGCAGGATGACATGAAGAACGTCCACGACGGCCTTTCAGAAGAGGGAATTGCGGGGGCCACGGCTGTCCGGACTACTCCGTCAGCAAGTGACTCTCGAACCTGACAATATTAGCAAACTCGGCCGGGTCCAGGCTGGCGCCACCGACCAACAGTCCGTCCACGTCGCGTTCCCTCAGGATTGAGGCGGCGTTGTTGGCCTTCACCGAGCCGCCGTACAGCAGCCGGGCCGCGGCGGCGACGGGCGCGTCGAACAGCTGGCCAAGCTCGGACCGGATGGCGGCGCACATCTCCTGGGCGTCGTCGGGGCCGGCGACCTCACCGGTGCCGATGGCCCAGACGGGCTCGTAGGCGACAACCAGCTCCGCGGCCTGCTCGGCGCTCAGGCCCTGGACGCCGGCCCGGAGCTGGGCCAGCGTATGCTCGACGTGCGAGCCGGCCTGGCGGACCTCGAGGCCTTCGCCTACGCAGAGCACCGGGGTGAGGCCGTGCCGGAAAGCGGCCTTGGTCTTGGCGTTGAGGACGTCGTCCGACTCCTGGTGGATGGTGCGGCGTTCGCTGTGGCCGACCAGGACGTAGCGGCAGCCGAGCCGGGCGAGGAACTGGCCGGAGATATCCCCCGTGTACGCGCCGGCGTCGAACTGTGAGAGGTCCTGGCCGCCGTAGACGACCTCCAGTTCGTCGCCCTGGACCAGGGTCTGGACGCCGCGGAGATCCGTGAACGGCGGGAAGACGGCGACTTCCACGCGGTCGTAGTCGTGCTTGGCGTCGGACAGGGTCCAGGCCAGCTTCTGCAGCAGGGTAATCCCCTGCACGTGGTCCATGTTCATCTTCCAGTTGCCGGCGATGAAAGGCTTCCGGTCGAACTTGCCATTGGTTGACGTCGTCACGTGGTCTCCAAAAGATTCGTAGCAGTGAAGGAGCCGGCAGCGCGCCGGCGTACCGGCCGGCGCCCTGCCGGCGGGAGCAGCTAGCGGTCCAGTACGCTCAGTCCGGGGAGGTCCTTGCCTTCGAGGTACTCCAGGCTGGCACCGCCGCCGGTGGAGATATGGCCGAACTGGTCGTCCGCGAACCCGAGGGTGCGGACCGCCGCGGCGGAGTCGCCGCCGCCCACGACGGTGAACGCCGCGGTCTCGGTCAGCGCCTTGGCCACGGCCCGGGTGCCGGCGGCAAACGCCGGGAACTCGAACACGCCCATCGGCCCGTTCCAGAACACCGTCTTGGCGCCCTTGATCCGTTCCGCGAAGGCCGCAGCGGACGCCGGGCCGATGTCCAGGCCGATGCCCGAGCCGCCGAAGCGGCTGGACTCGATGGCGTCCGCGGACACGGTCTCGTGGTCGGCGTCGGCCGCGAACTTGGCGGCCACCACGACATCGGTGGGGATCACGAATTCGGTGCCGGCGTCGGCGGCGCGCTTGAGGTAGGCCTGCACGACCGGGATCTGATCCTCTTCGAGCAGGCTGCCGCCGACCTTGTGGCCGGCCGCGGCGAGGAAGGTGAACAACATGCCCCCGCCCACCAGGATGGTGTCCGCCTTGCCGATCAGGTTGTCGATGACGGCGAGCTTGTCGGAGACTTTCGAGCCGCCGAGGACCACGGCGTAGGGCCGCTGGGTGTCGGTGGTGAGTTTTCGCAGCACCTCCACCTCGGTGCGGACCAGGTCGCCCTGGTAGGAGGGCAACCGGGTGGCGACGTCGTACACGCTGGCGTGCTTGCGGTGCACGGCCCCGAAAGCGTCATCGACGAAGGCGCCGTTGCCGCCGGTGAGGGCGACCAGCTCATCCGCGAAGGCGCCGCGATCGGCGTCGTCCTTGGCCGTTTCCCGGGGGTCGAAGCGGACGTTTTCCAGGACCAGGGCTTCGCCGTCCTGCAGCGCGGCGGCGGCCGCCTTCGCCGAATCGCCCACCGTGTCCGCCGCGAGGGTCACCTTGAAGGAGGCAAGCTCGGCGAGCCGGCTGACGGCCGGTTTGAGTGAGTATCTGTCGTCCGGCGCGCCCTTGGGGCGTCCCAGGTGTGCCGTGACCAGCACGCGGGCACCGGCGTCCGTCAGCTTTGCCAGCACCGGCAGGGAGGCCTTGAGCCGGCCGTCGTCAGTCACTGTAGAGCCGTCGAGCGGCACATTCAGGTCACTTCTGACCAAAATGTACCGCCCGCGGACACCATCAGCGATCAGTTCGTTGAGGGTGTGGAATGTCATGGGTCCTACCCTAGCCCAGCTTCGCGGCAACGAGCTCCGTGAGGTCCACGAGGCGGTTGGAGTAGCCCCATTCGTTGTCGTACCAGGAGACGACCTTGACCTGGTTGCCGATCACCTTGGTCAGGCCGGAGTCGAAAATGGACGATGCTGGGTCCCCCACAATGTCCGAGGACACGATCGGCTCGTCGGTGTAGGTCAGCAGGCCCTTGAGCTCCTCCGACTCGGACGCGGCCTTGAGCGCTGCGTTGACTTCTTCGACGGTGGTCTCGCGTGAGACGGTCACGGTCAGGTCGGTCGCGGAACCCGTGGGCACCGGCACGCGGATGGCGTAGCCGTCGAGCTTGCCCTTGAGTTCCGGCAGGACCAGGCCGATCGCCTTGGCCGCACCGGTGGAGGTGGGGACCATGTTGATCGCGGCGGCGCGGGCGCGGCGGAGGTCCTTGTGCGGGCCGTCCTGCAGGTTCTGGTCCGCGGTGTAGGCGTGAATGGTGGTCATCAGGCCGCGTTCGATGCCGAAGGAGTCGTTGACGACCTTGGCCAGCGGGCCGAGGCAGTTGGTGGTGCAGGAGGCGTTGGAGATGATGTGGTGCGCGGCGTTGTCGTAGAGGCCCTCGTTGACGCCCATCACGATCGTGATGTCCTCCCCGGAGGCCGGGGCGGAGATCAGGACCTTCTTGGCGCCGGCGTCGATGTGCTTCTGCGCGTCGGCGGCCTTGGTGAAGAACCCGGTCGACTCGATCACGATGTCGACGCCGAGTTCACCCCAGGGCAGATTGGCCGGATCGCGCTCGGCGAGGACCTTGACGGTCTTGCCGTCGACGACGATGTTGCCGTCCTGAACCTCAATGGTTTCGGCCAGGCGGCCGCCCACGGAGTCGTACTTGAAGAGATGGGCAAGGGCTTCCGGGCTGGTGAGGTCATTGACCGCGACAACCTCGAGGTCTGCGCCCTGGGCAAGGGCGGCGCGGAAGTAGTTGCGGCCGATGCGGCCGAAGCCGTTGATACCAATACGTGTCGTCACGTTTTCAGTCTCCTTGGTGCTCTATCAAGCACGAGTAGTTCAGTAGGCGTTCAAGCCGACTAACAGATCCCGCACGCCATTGGGCAGAGATGATTACCAGATCGGAGGGCGAGCAGCCACGTTGCTGAAGGCTGACCGCCTTCCGTGATCCATCTTACGTTTAACTGGGCCCGCCCCCGCAAGTGCGGGGGCGGGCCGTACACGATCCGTCCGGACTAGAGGGTGATCAGGCCGGTGGCGTTGCTGCGGGCGGCATCGAAGCGCCGGGCGACGTCGGCCCAGTTCACGATGTTCCAGAACGCCTTGACGTAGTCAGCCTTGACGTTGACGTAATCCAGGTAGAACGCGTGCTCCCACATGTCCAGCATCAGCAGCGGGGTGGTGCCCAGCGCGACGTTGCCCTGCTGGTCGTAGAGCTGTTCGATGACGAGGTTGCCGCCGATCGGCTCGTAGGCCAGGAAGCCCCAGCCGGAGCCCTGCAGGCCGAGGGCCGCGGCGGTGAACTGGGCGCGGAAGGCGTCGAAGGAGCCGAACGCGTCGTCGATCGCGGCCGCGAGCTCGCCCTCGGGCTTGTCGCCGCCGTCCGGGGACAGGTTCTTCCAGAACACGGAGTGGTTGATGTGGCCGCCGGTGTGGAACGCGAGGTCCTTGGAGAGGCGGTTGATGTTGGCGAAGTCGCCCTTCTCGCGCGCCTCGGCCAGCTGGGCCAGGGCGTTGTTGGCGCCGGCGACGTAGGTGGCGTGGTGCTTGCTGTGGTGCAGCTCCATGATCCTCGCGGAGATGTGCGGCTCCAGCGCTGCGTAGTCGTAGTCCAGGTCTGGCAGTACGTACTCGGTCACAAAATCCTCCAATGTCGTGGACGGGGTCCGTCCGGTTTTGCTAACTCGGATTGTGCATCCGGATGGTTGAACACCCGGAAGTTTCGTGGATGTGGCTCCAGTGGGCATAGCCTCCGGGCCGGCCAGGAAATTCCCGGCCGCTGGCTCCGATTCTGCCCCCGCGGCCCGGCGGCGGCTACTCGTCCAGCATTTCCGCCGTCACATTCGCTTCCGTGCCGGGGATGCCGAGGTCCTGTGCCCGCTTGTCCGCCATGGCCAGCAGGCGCCGGATCCGCCCGGCGATGGCGTCCTTGGTCATCACCGGATCGGCCAGCCGTCCCAGCTCGTCCAGGCTGGCCTGTTTGTGTGCGACCCGCAGTTCGCCGGCGTACTTGAGGTGGTCCGGGACGTCGTCGCCGAGGATTTCCAGTGCGCGGTCCACCCGGGCGCCGGCGGCGACCGCGGCCTGGGCGGAGCGGCGCAGGTTTGCGTCGTCGAAGTTGGCGAGCCGGTTCGCGGTGGCCCGCACCTCCTTGCGCATCCGCCGTTCCTCCCACACCATCAGCGCGTCGTGGGCGCCCATCCGGGTCAGCAGCGCCGCGATGGTGTCGCCGTCGCGGATCACGACCCGGTCCACTCCCCTGACTTCGCGGGCCTTGGCCTGAATGCCGAGCCGGCGGGCGGCGCCCACCAGGGCGAGGGCCGATTCGGGACCGGGGCAGGTCACTTCCATCGCGGAGGACCGGCCCGGCTCGGTCAGGGAGCCGTGCGCCAGGAACGCGCCGCGCCACACCGCCTCGGCGTCCGCGGCGGACCCGTTCACCACCACCGACGGCAGGCCGCGGACCGGCCGGCCGCGGGCGTCCAGCAGCCCGGTTTGCCGGGCGAGTGCCTCGCCGTCGCGCACCACCCGGACCACGTACCGGCTGCCGCGGCGCAGTCCGCCGCCGGAGACGACGATGATCTCGCTCTGGTGGCCGTAAACTTCGGCGACGGCGGCGCGGAGCCGGCGCGCGGTCGAGGCGAGGTCGACCTCGGCCTCGATCACGATCCGGCCCGAAATGATGTGCAGGCCGCCGGCGAAGCGGAGCATGGTGGAAACCTCCGCCTTGCGCACGGATGATTTCTTGATGTCCAGCCGGGAAAGTTCTTCCTTGACCGATGCTGTCAGTGCCATGGCACCTTTCCTACCTGTTCCCGAAAATGTCGTGGTACGCCGTTGCCAGGCGCAGCGGGTCGTGGATCGGCCGGCGGCTCGACGCCCCCACTTTACCGAAGACAAGCTCAGCGCCGAGCATTCCGGCGGCCTGCTCAAACTCGGCGCGGTCCGGCACGGAGGCGGGGTCCGCGAGGACGACGTCGACGCTGAAGTCCGGGGCGTAGTGGTGCAGGACCCGCAGGTGGTCGGCGGCGGACATGCCGTGCGTTTCCTTGGTGTCCACCGCAAGGTTCATGGTGAGGCAGCGCCGCGCCTCGGTGTTGCACAGCGCGTCCCGCATCTCCGGCAGCAGCAGGTGCGGCAGGACCGAGGTATACCACGATCCCGGGCCGATGACGACCCAGTCGGCGAGCTCGATCGCGGTCAGGGCCTCGACGCAGGCGGGGGCCTCTTCGGGCAGCAGCCGGACCGTTTCCAGGGACCCGGCGACGGCGCATTTGGCCTGGCCGCGGACGGTCTCCAGCACCGAGGTGCCGTCGGCGCGCTCGACCCGGGCCTCACCCTCGATGGTGAGCGGGATCGCGGACATGGGCAGGACCTGGCCGCGTGCGCCCAGCAGCGCCCCGGCCCACTGCAGCCCCGCCACCGTGTCTCCGAGGAGTTCCCAGAGCGTGACGATGAGCAGGTTGCCCATCGCGTGTTCGTCGAGCGAGCCGCCGCGGCCCTTCCCGGGTTTGAAACGGTGCTGCATGACGTCACGCCAGGTCCGGCCCCAGTCGGTGTCGTCGCACAGCGCGGAGAGCGCCATCCGGAGGTCGCCCGGCGGCAGGACGCCGTATTCTTCGCGCAGCCGGCCGGAGGAGCCGCCGTCGTCCGCGACGGTCACGATCGCGGTGAGTTCCGAGGTCAGCAACCGCAGGGCGGAGAGCGAGGCGGACAGTCCGTGGCCGCCGCCCAGGGCGACCACCGAGGGGCCTTTGTCCTGCTGGCCGGCGACCGCCGCGGTGGCGGGCGGTACCAGGGGCAGGGGCCCGGTCAGGAGTGCCATTACTCGCGGCCCAGATCCCGGTGGGTCGTGGTGACGGTGACGCGCGGGTACTGCGCCAGCCGGCGGGACAGTTCGACGGCGACCGCCACCGAGCGGTGCTTGCCACCGGTGCAACCCACGGCGATCGTGGCGTAGTGCTTGTTCTCGCGCCGGTAACCTTCCAGCACCGGTTCGAGCGCGAGGACGTAGCGTTCCACGAAGTTGCCCACGCCCTCGGCCTCGAGCACGTAGTCGCTGACGTCCTGGTCCAGTCCGGTGTGCGGCCTCAGCTGTGGAACCCAGTGCGGGTTGGGGATGAAACGGGCGTCGGCGACGAAGTTGGCATCCACCGGGAGACCGTACTTGAAGCCGAAGCTCATGACGTTCAGGCGCAGCGCCACCGGCCCCGTTTCGCTGAACAGTTCGGTGATGGCGGTGGCCAGGCCGTGGACGTTCAGCGGCGACGTGTCCAGCACAATGTCGGAGGATTCGCGCAGTTCGGTCAGGAGCTCGCGTTCGGCCGCGATGCCGTCGAGGATCCGTCCGCCGCCCTGCAACGGGTGCGGCCGCCGGCCCTGTTCGAAGCGGCGCACCAGGACGTCGTCGCTGGCATCCAGGAACAGCACGCGGAACGTGACACCGCTGGCCTCAAGGTTGCGCAGCGCGGCGCGGATGTCGGCGAAGAGGTCCTTGCTGCGGACGTCGACGACGACGGCGAGCTTGGAGATCGAACCCGGGGCGTGCGAGACGAGTTCCGCGAGGGTGCCCAGCATCTGCGGGGGCAGGTTATCCACGACATACCACCCGTGGTCCTCGAGGGCGTCGGAGGCGGTGCTCCGGCCCGCCCCGGACATGCCGGTGACCACCAGCAGCTCCGCCTCTGCCGGCTTGACGGGGGTCAGTCCGTCCGCCGTCGCGCCGGATTCGGCCGTTGACTCTGCCATCGATCGTGCCCCATCTCTGCTGTCTGCTGCCTGCTGTGCCGTACGAAGCGGGGCAGTTGCCTGCCTCCCGCCGTGCCTCAGCTCCTAACCCTAGCCAAGATTGCCGGGGCTAGCTAAGTTTCAAGGATTTCGCCGGTCGTCATGTTCACGGCGGGGGCTGCCGGGCCGTCGGAGCCGGCTTCGGCGCTGAAATGGCGGACGATGGCCCCGGCCAGGGCGGGTCCAATTCCCTTGGCGGCCGTGAGTTCCTCGACACTGGCGGCCTTGATGCTCTTCACCGACCCGAACTGGTTCAGGAGTGCCTTGCGCTTGGAGTCACCCAGGCCCGGCACCGCGTCCAGGGCGGAGACCGTCATGGCCTTGCCGCGCTTTTGCCGGTGGAACGAGATGGCGAAGCGGTGGGCTTCGTCCCGGATCCGCTGCAGCAGGTACAGGCCGGCGGAGGCGCGCGGCAGGATCACCGGGAAGTCGCTGTCCGGCAGCCAGACCTCTTCGAGCCGTTTGGCCAGGCCCACGACGTACACGTCATCAATGCCCAGTTCGGCGAGGGCCCTGGCGGCCGCGTTGACTTGCGGCTTGCCGCCGTCGACGACGACGAGGTTTGGCGGATAGGCGAACTTCGCCCTGGGTGCCGGCGTCGTGGTGTCCGCGACGACGGCGGCTGCCGCGGCGTCGAGGGCGGCCTGGTGGGCCGGTTTCGCGGCGGCTTCGGCCAGCGCCGCCTGGTCGTCCAGGTAGTGCCGGAAACGGCGGGTCAGCACATCGTGCATGGCGGCGGTATCGTCGGTGGCCGCGGCGCCGGTCACGGCAAACTTCCGGTAGTCGGACTTCTTGGGCAGCCCGTCCTCGACCACCACCATGGAACCCACCACGTTGGTTCCCTGCACGTGGGAGATGTCGTAGCACTCGATCCGGAGCAGGGCGACCGGCAGCTCCAGGGCCTCCTGGAGTTCCTGCAGCGCCTGGGAGCGCACGGTCAGGTCCCCCGCGCGCCGGGACTTGTGCAGCTTCAGGGCGTGCTCCGCGTTGTCCCGGACCGTGCCAAGCAGGGCGGCTTTGTCGCCGCGCTGCGGCACCCGGATGTCCACCCGGGCTCCCCGCAGCCCGCTGAGCCACTGGCCCAGCTCGGCGGCGTTGCTGGGCTCGGCGGGCACCAGGACCTCCCTCGGCATCCGGCCCTGGATCTCCCCTTCCTCGCCGTAGACCTGCTGGAGCAGGTGCTCGACGAGGTCCGGGGTGCTGGAATCCTCCACCTTCTCCACCACCCAGCCGCGCTGGCCCCGGATCCGGCCGCCGCGGACGTGGAAGACCTGCACGGCCGCCTCCAGTTCGTCCTCGTGCAGCGCGAAGACATCGGCGTCGGTGTCCTCGCCGAGGACCACTGCGTTGCGTTCGAAGACCTTCTTGAGCGCGACGATGTCGTCCCGCACCCGCGCCGCACGCTCGTAGTCGAGTTCGGCCACGGCCGCAGCCATGTCCTTTTCCAGCCGTGCCACGAAGGGTTTCGCTTCGCCGCCCATGAAGGCGCAGAAGTCCTCAGCCAAAGCACGGTGGTCCTCGGCCGAAATGCGGCCCACGCACGGCGCCGCACACTTGTCGATGTAGCCGAGCAGGCACGGCCGGCCGCTGGCGTGGGCTCGTTTGAACACGCCGGCGCTGCAACTGCGGACCGGGAAGACCCGGAGCAGGGTGTCCATGGTGTCCCGGATGGCGCCGGCCGTGTACGGCCCGAAATACCGGGTTCCCTTGCGCCGTTCGCCGCGCATGACCTGCACCCGGGGGTACTTCTCCGCCATCGTGACGGCCAGGTAGGGGTAGCTCTTGTCGTCGCGGAACATGACGTTGAACCGCGGCTTGAATTCCTTGATCCAGGTGTACTCGAGCTGCAGGGACTCCAACTCACTGCCCACCACGGTCCACTCGACGCTGCTCGCGGTGTGCACCATCGCATAGGTCTTCGGCAGCAGGCCGGCAGGATTGGCGAAGTAGGAGTTCAGCCGGGAGCGGAGGTTCTTGGCCTTGCCAACGTAGATGACCCGGCCATGCGGGTCGCGGAAGCGGTACACGCCGGGATTGGTCGGAATCTCCCCCGTCCGGGGCCGGTAACTAGCTGGATTTGCCACTAGCCCATTCTACTGAGCCGCGGCCACAGTTCCGACCGGGCGGCCCCTTCCGGGCGTCCTGGCGCGGCGTCAGTCGACGCTCTTGCTCTGGTTGTAGGTGGTGGCGCGCTGCTGGCCGGTGAGCCCGGCGATGGCGTCCATGATGCGGTCCGTTACCTGCCGGCGGGCCGGCAGCGAGTGGTCGGGACCGGTCTTGTCGAAGTACAGCGGTTCTCCGACCTTCATGATGAAGTGCTGCGGCCTTACCTTCTTGCTGTCCGCGGGCTGCAGGTTCTCGGTGCCGATCAGGCCTACCGGGATCACCGGCGCACCGGTGGTCAGGGCCAGCCAGCCGACGCCGGTCCGGCCCCGGTAGAGGATCCCGTCGCGGGACCGGGTGCCCTCCGGGTAGATGCCGACGCCCTTGCCGGAGTCGAGGATATCCAGCAGGGTCTTCAACGCCTGCACGCTGGCTGCCTGCTCACCGCGTTCCACCGGGATGGAGCCGACGGCCTCGAAGAATGACTTCATCACGCGGCCCTTGGCGCCGCCCGTGGTGAAGTATTCGGCCTTGGCAAAAAAGGCCACCGGCCGCGGCATCAGGGCCTGGACGATCACGCTGTCCAGGAAGGACAGGTGGTTGGGCGCCACGATGAAGGGCCCCTCGGTGGGGACATTCTCAAGCCCGATCACGGTGGGCCGGCAGGACGTGGAAATAATTCCGCGGGTAGTCCAGCGGATCACATCAAACATGGCCAAGGGCGGGCACCTCATTCAGCTGCGGGGAGTCGGTGGACGGGGCGAGGCCCCGCGCGGATCCACCCTGACACGGGTTTTCTGGCAGGGGGCGGCTGGCTGCGGCGCAGCGTCTCCGGGAGCATCCTGGCGTATGGGTCACCGGAGTAGTTTCTCACGATCCCGGGAAAGCCCGACAATCGCATTCCCGCCAGGGAATATGTCGGGCCTTCGAGGTCAGCCGAGAATCTCGGCGAGGAACGCCGCCGTGTGGCTCTCCTTGGACTTGGCCACCTGCTCGGGAGTACCGGAGGCCACGATCCGGCCGCCGCCGGATCCCCCGTCCGGGCCAAGGTCCACGATCCAGTCGGCGCTCTTGATCACGTCCAGGTTGTGTTCGATCGTGATGACGGTGTTGCCCTTTTCGACCAGTCCCTGCAGGACCAGCAGCAGCTTCCGGATGTCCTCGAAGTGCAGCCCGGTGGTGGGCTCGTCCAGGACGTAGATGCTGCGGCCGTTGGAGCGTTTCTGCAACTCGGCCGCGAGCTTCACCCGCTGCGCTTCCCCGCCGGAGAGGGTGGTGGCCGGCTGGCCAAGCCGGACGTAGCCGAGGCCGACGTCGACGAGGGTCTTGAGGTGCCGGGCGATCGGGGAGAAGGCCGCGAAGAATTCCGCGCCCTCCTCGATCGGCATGTGCAGCACATCGGCGATGGTCTTGCCCTTGTAGTGCACCTCGAGGGTTTCCCGGTTGTAGCGCGCGCCGTGGCAGACCTCGCAGGGGACGTAGACGTCCGGCAGGAAGTTCATCTCGATCTTCAGCGTGCCGTCACCGGCGCAGGCCTCGCAGCGGCCGCCCTTGACGTTGAAGGAGAACCGGCCGGGCTGGTAGCCGCGGACCTTGGCCTCGGTGGTCTCGGCGAAGAGCTTCCGGATGTGGTCGAAGACACCGGTGTAGGTGGCCGGGTTGGAGCGCGGGGTGCGGCCGATCGGGCTCTGGTCGACGTGGACCACCTTGTCCAGGTGTTCGAGGCCCTGGACGGACTTGTGCCGCCCGGCGACCTGCTTGGCGCCGTTGAGTTTGTTGGCGAGCACCTTGTACAGGATTTCGTTGACCAGGGTGGACTTCCCGGAGCCGCTGACGCCGGTGACCGCGGTAAACAGTCCCAGCGGGAAGGCGGCGTCGACGTTGAGCAGGTTGTTTTCCTTGGCGCCGACAACCTTCAGCTCGCGCTTCTTGTCGTATTTGCGGCGCTTCTTCGGCACCTCGATGAACTTCCGCCCGGAGAGGTAGTCGCCGGTCAGGGACTCGGTGTTCGCCAGCAGGTCCTGGTAGGACCCGGAGTGCACCACGGTGCCCCCGTGCTCGCCGGCGCCCGGTCCGATGTCCACCACCCAGTCCGCTTCCTGGATGGTGTCCTCGTCGTGCTCCACCACGATCAGGGTGTTGCCGAGGTCCCTGAGCCTGGTGAGGGTTTCGATCAGGCGGCGGTTGTCGCGCTGGTGCAGTCCGATGGACGGCTCGTCGAGGACGTACAGCACGCCGACCAGGCCGGAACCGATCTGGGTGGCCAGGCGGATGCGCTGTGCCTCGCCGCCGGAGAGCGTGCCGGAAGGCCGTTCCAGGTTCAGGTACTCGAGGCCGACGTCGAGGAGGAATTTCAGCCGGGCCTGGATCTCAATCAGGACCTGGTGGGCGATCTGCGCCTCGCGGCCGGTCAGCACCAGGGTGTCCAGGAAGTTCGCGCATTCGCGCATCGGCAGCGCGGCCACTTCGGCGATGGACTTGCCGTTGATCAGGACGGACAGCGACGCCGGGTTCAGCCGGGCGCCGTTGCAGGCCGGGCACGGGACCTGCCGCATGTACTCCTCGTAGCGGTCCCGGGCCGAATCGGATTCCGTTTCGGTGTGCTTGCGATGCACGTACTGGACCACGCCTTCGAAGCCGGTGCTGTACTTGCGTTCCCGGCCGAAGCGGTTCCGGTACTGCACCACCACCTTGTGGTCCTTGCCGTGCAGCACGGTCTGCCGGGCCTCGGCGGACAGCTTCTTCCACGGCGTGGTCATCGAAAAGTTCAGTTCCTCGGCCAACCCGGCGAGCAGCCGGTTCCAGTATTCGGTCGTCGCCGAACCCAGCGACCAGGGGGCGATGGCGCCCTCGGCGAGGGAAAGGTCCGGGTTGGGGATCAGGAGTTCTTCGTCGACCTCAAGCTTGGTGCCGATGCCGCTGCACGCGGCGCAGGCGCCGAACGGGTTGTTGAAGGAAAATGAGCGCGGCTCGATTTCGTCGATGGCGAGGGGGTGCTCGTTGGGGCAGGCGAGGTGTTCGGAGAAGGCCCGGATCCGTTCCGGGTCGTCTGCCTCGAGCTCGACGAATTCGGCCAGTACCCGTCCCTCGGCCAGGCCGAGCGCGGTTTCCACCGAGTCGGTCAGACGCTGGCTGATGCCGTCCTTCGCGACCAGCCGGTCCACGACCACTTCGATGGTGTGCTTGAACTGTTTGCCCAGCTTGGGGGGATCGCTGAGCTGGATCAGTTTGTCGTCCACCCGGGCCCGCGAGTAGCCCTTGGCGGTGAGTTCTTTGAAGAGTTCGACGAACTCGCCCTTGCGGCCGCGGACCACCGGTGCCAGCACCTGGAAACGGGTGCCCTCAGGCAGTTCGAGCAGCTGGTCGACGATTTGCTGGGGTGTCTGCTTGGTGACCGGCTCGCCGCAGACCGGGCAGTGCGGGCGCCCCACCCGGGCCCAGAGCAGGCGCATGTAGTCGTAGATCTCGGTGATGGTGCCCACGGTGGAGCGCGGGTTCTTGCTGGTTGACTTCTGGTCGATGGAGACCGCGGGCGACAGACCCTCGATGAAGTCGACGTCGGGCTTGTCCACCTGGCCTAGGAACTGGCGGGCGTAGGCGGACAGCGACTCAACGTAGCGGCGTTGTCCTTCGGCGAAGATCGTGTCAAAGGCGAGCGATGACTTGCCCGAGCCGGAGAGACCGGTGAAGACGATCATCGCGTCGCGGGGCAGGTCGAGGTCAACGTTGCGCAGATTGTGTTCGCGCGCGCCCTTGACGACCAGGCGGGACAGGTCGGAACGGACCTGCTCGCCCTGCGCCAGGACCCCGCCTGAGGGTCGTTGCTTGGCGGTGATTTCGGGGGCTGCGGCGAGCTCCACGGGCTGGACGTCGAGGGCAGGTTCTTCGGCTACGGCTTTAGGCACGCTTACCATGCTAATCGAAAACTTCTTCGAATCCCTATTCCGGGCGTGGTTGTGCTAAGGGCTGGACTACTGCCGGTCGTAGGCGGCGGCCAGCAGCTGCACCGCCTCCGCGAAGCTGGCGCCCTGCGCCCTGGCGGCGGCCGCGTAGTCGGCAGCGGCGGCGGTCAGTGAGCCCCACGCTTCGTCCCGGGCGCAGACCACGGTCCCCTTCCTGCCGTGGGTCGCGACGACGCCGGCGGCCTCGAGTTCCTTGTAGGCGCGGGCTACGGTGTGCGGGGCGACGCCCAGCTCCGCGGCCAGGCTCCGGACGGCGGGCAGCCGGGTGCCGGCTGCGAGCGTCCCGTCGCCGGACCGCTCAATAATGTTCAGGCGGAGCTGCTCGAACAGCGGCACGGAGCTTCCCGTATTGGGTTTCCAGCTGCCGGGATACCCCGCGGCGGCAGCGTTTGCCGGGCTCACAGTTCCTGCTCCAGTGCGGGCTCCAGTTGTTCGCGGCCGGCGAACTGCGCCCGGTACAGTCCGGTGTACGTTCCGCCGCCGGCGAGGAGGTCCCGGTGCGTTCCCTGCTCGACTATTCGTCCCTGTTCCATGACCAGAATTAGATCAGCGTCCCGGACCGTGGACAAGCGGTGGGCAATCACGAAGCTGGTCCTGCCGCGCCGCAGCGTGGCCATGGCCTGCCGGATCTGCAGTTCCGTTCGGCTGTCCACCGAGCTCGTGGCCTCGTCCAGGATGAGGATGCTGCGGCCCGCGAGGTGGGCCCTGGCGATCGAGATGAGCTGGCGCTGGCCGCGGCTGAGCGAGTCGCCGTCGTTGCCGAGCATGGTCCCGTAGCCGGCCGGGAGTGCCCGGACAAAATGGTCAACGTGGCTTGCCTGCGCCGCGGCCGTGATCTCGGCGTCGCTGGCGCCCGGCCGGCCGTATTCGATGTTGTCCCGGATGGTGCCGGTGAACAGCCAGGCGTCCTGCGGTACTGTGCCGAGCGCCGCCCGCAGCTCGTCGCGGGGGATATCGGCGATGTCTTTGCCGTCGATGGTGATCCGCCCGGCGTCCAGGTCGTAGAAACGCATCAGCAGGTTCACCACGGTTGTTTTGCCGGCGCCGGTGTGGCCCACCAGCGCCACTGTCTGTCCGGGTTCCACGGTGAAGGACAGGTCCTGCACCACGGGGGCGTCGGGGCCGTAGCCGAAGCCGGCAGCTTCGAACCTGACCCGGCCGGCCGGCGTCCAGGGGGGCCCGCCGTGGGGCCGGCCAGAACTTCGGGTGCCGGCTTCGGCGGAGGTTTCCGGCGCGTCCAGCAGGGTGAAGACCCGCCCGGCGGAGGCCAGGCAGGACTGCAGCAGTGTCAGCATCCCGCCGATCTGGCCCATCGGCTGGCTGAAGAGCCGGCTGAACTGAAGGAAGGCCTGGATGCCGCCGATCGTCAGGTTTCCGGCGGCGACCTGCAGCGCGCCGATCACGGCGACTGCGATGTAGTTCAGGTTGGCGACGAAGATCATCAGGGGCTGCACGACGCCGGACACGTACTGCGCCCCGGCTGCCGCCCGGCAGAGTCGGCCGCTGCTGTCCCGAAACGTTGCGGCGGCCGCGTCCTGCCGGCCGAATACCTTGATCACCTCATGCCCGGTGAAAAGCTCCTCGAGCCTTGAGTGCAGCTCG
Source organism: Arthrobacter sp. JB02-1C (assembly GCF_057748045.1). Lineage (NCBI taxonomy): Bacteria > Bacillati > Actinomycetota > Actinomycetes > Micrococcales > Micrococcaceae > Arthrobacter > Arthrobacter sp. JB02-1C. The sequence goes on along the minus strand of NZ_CM173235.1, from coordinate 2,903,187 downwards.
CCCGTGCTGCTCCACTGCTCGTTGAAGTGCGTCTGTGACTTCCGCGCCACCAGCACGGTGATCACCGTGGAGACGGGGACCGAGGCCAGCGCGACCAGCGCCAGCAACGGGGACAACCACAGCATCATGGCCAGCGCGCCGGAAAGCATCAGTACCGCCATGATCAACTGGTTCAGCAATTGGTTGAGCGCCTGGGAGACGTTGTCGACATCGTTGGTGGCGCGGCTGAGGACATCGCCGCGGTGCTGGTCGTCGAAGTAGCCGGACGGCAACCGGTGCAGCTTCTGCTCCACGGAGGCGCGCAGCCCGTAACTGAGCCGCTGCACGGCGGTGGCGGTCAAGGCGCCCTGGACCCAGCTGAACAGTGAGGCACCGAGGTACATCAGCGTGACCGCGAGGAGCAGGCGGCCGACCCTCCACTCGTCGAAAGCACCGTTGACCACGCCGGCCACCACGACGTCGGTGGCATCGCCGAGGTACTTGGGGGCCGCCACGTTCAGCGCCGCGAAGCCGCAGGTCGCGGCCACGGCGCCGGCCATCCGGAGCCGGACCGGCCGCAGCAGCCCCAGCAGGCGCACGGCGGTGTGCCGTCTGCCGGAAACTTTCGCCTGCGCCGCGATGGAGGCCTTCACGGGGACTCCTCGAGGACAAGTTGCGAGGCGGCGATCTCCCGGTAGGCCGGCGAAGAGGCCAGCAGTTCCTGGTGCGTGCCCTGCGCGACCAGCCGGCCTTCCTCCAGCACCAGAATCCGTGCGGCGTCCCTGATGGTAGAGATGCGTTCGGCGACGACCAACACCGTGGCAGCCCTGAGCAGCGGCTCCAGGGCGGCGCGAAGGCGCTGGTCGGTGCCGTAGTCGAGGGCGGAGAAACTGTCGTCGAAAATATGGATCTGCGCCGGCCGCAGCAGTGCGCGTGCGATGCAGAGTCGCTGCCGCTGGCCGCCGGAGAAGTTGGTCCCGCCCTGGCTGACCGGAGCGTCGAGCCCGCCCGGCAGGCTCCGGACGAAGTCCCCCGCCTGCGCGGCGTCGAGCGCGCGCCACATGTCCGTCTCCCCCGCGGCTGCTCCCCCGATCCGCAGGTTTTCGGCTACCGTCCCGGAAAAGAGGTGCGAGTGCTGCGGCACCACGGCCATCAGTCCGCGGAGCGCTGCCAGCGGCAGGGAGCGGACGTCGCGGCCTCCGACGCTGATGCTGCCCGCCGTCGGATCAAGGAGCCGCGGGAGCAGGTTCAGCAGCGTGGTCTTGCCGCTCCCGGTGGCGCCGATGATCGCCGTCGTAGTGCCCGGGCTGGCAGTAAAGGTGACCCCGGAGAGCACCGGAGCCTCGGCGCCGGGATACGCGAAGGCCACGTTGCGGAACTCCACCGTCCCGTCCCGCACGTCGCCCTCGGCGGCAGCGCCGTCACCGACGGCCGGCTCGACGTCGAGGACGGCCCGAATCCGCTCGGCGCAGGCTGCGGCGCGGGGGGCGGCCGTGGAAACGTACATCGCCATCATGATGGCGATCAGGATTTGCAGGATGTAGGCGATGAATGCAGTGAGCGCGCCCAGGCGCATCTGTCCGGCCTGGATCCGGTGGCCGCCGAACCAGACAACGACTACCGAGGCGAGGTTCACCACCACCATGATGGCCGGGTTCATCCTCGCCAGCAGCAGCGCCGAGTCCAGGTTGTTCTTCGTCAGGTCCTTGTTGACGGCGGCGAAGCGGGCGATCTCATGGCCCTGCCGCACGAAACCGCGGATGACGTGGGCTCCGATGATTTGCTCCCGGAGCAGGGTCCCGGTCCGGTCGATCAGTTCCTGGCCGTGCCGGTACAGCGGTATCAGCCGGCGCACGATCAGCAGCATGAGGCCGGCGAGCACCGGGACCACCGCGACGACGATCCCGGACAGTGCGACGTCCTGGTGCACCGCGAGGGCAATACCGCCGAGGAAGCTGGCCGGCGCTGCCACGAGCATGGTGAAGGCGAGGACTGTGAGGTTTTGGATCTGCGTGACGTCGTTGGTTGCCCGGGTGACGAGGCTGGCGGCGCCGAAGAAACCGACTTCCTGCGAGGAGAACTGCTGCACCTTGGCGAACAGTTCCTCGCGTATCTCCCGGCCTACCTGCATGGCAACCACGGCGCCGAGGTAGCCGGCGGCGATGGCAGCGCCGGCCTGGAGGACCGCCACCGCCGCCATCCAGCCGCCCAGGCGCAGGATCAGGGGCGTGTTCCCCGCGACGATGCCGTCGTCGATGATCGCGGCGTTCAGCGTGGGCAGCAGCAGGTTCGCCGCGGTTTGCACGACCTGCAGGCCGATGATGGCCAGCACACTCCCCCGGTGGCCCGCGAGTTGGCGCCGCATCAGGCTGAGTAGCACCGAACCTCCATCGCCAATGCGGGGCTCGGGTCCGGACCGGATGGCGGCGCCCCCCGGCCGCGTTGACATTCTAACCCCCATCACACACCGCTTTGTGTCACATGGCCTGTCACATCCGTCAAAAGCTCTAGTGCGGTGCGGGCCCGGCAGGTGCCGGGGGCTTAGGCCCGCTTGCGGGCCACGGCAAAGATCCGGCGGAACGGGAAGACCGTCCCGTGTGGACCCGGCGGATAGGCCTCGTTCAGCTGGCGCGCATATTCCGCCTCGAACCTTCGGGCCTCCTCCTGCGGCAACGCGGCGAGGACCGGCCGGAGCCCGGTGCCCCGGACCCACTCAAGGACCGGGTCCGTTCCGGGCAGGATCTGCTGGTAGGTGGTCTCCCACGCGTCGGCGTCGCACCCGGCATCGAGCATCAGCTCGAGGTACTCGGCAGGTTCGGCGACGGCGTCGTCGTGGCGCAGCACTCCGTCCAGCCGGTCCGACCATTCGCCCGACGCGGCCAGGGATCGCATCAGGACGTGCGAGGGGGCCATGAAGTTGCCGGGAACCTGCAGGGCGAACCAGGCGCCCGGGCGCAGCTCCTCCAGCCAGCCGCGCAGCAGCTGTTGATGCCCGGGCACCCACTGCAGCGCGGCGTTGGTGACCACCACGTCGGTAGCCGGCGGCGGCGTCCAGGCGGCAATGTCCGCCTGGCGAAACGAGAGGTTTCCGGCCGCAGCGGCCAGCTGCCCGGTCCGGGACAGCATCTCTGCAGAGGAATCAAGTCCTTCCACCGCGGCCCCGGGCCAGCGGGCTGCCAGCGTGGCGGTCAGGTTTCCGGGGCCGCAGCCGAGGTCCACGACATGGCCGGGCGCGTCGGCACGGACCCGGGCGGTCAGGTCAAAAAACGGCCTGTCCCGGTAGCTTCCGAACTCTTCGTACTTGGCTGGATCCCATTCCACGCTGTCCTCCGCTTCACCCCTGGCCCGACACCGGAAGCGTAACCCGGGCGGCGCCCGGAGGTGGCTAGGTGCGCGGCAGCGGGCCGGATTCGGCCAGCCGCTCCTGGATCCAGCCGCCAAGGGCTGCGAGCGTGGGGCCGGTGATGCCATGGCCGCCAGGATCACGGCGGCCCGTGGCGGAAGCCGCCGACTCCGTGAGCAGGTACTCCCACGTGCGTTGCAGCAACTCCGCCGGAATGACCCGGTCCTGCTCACCGTGGGCAACGAAGACCGGCACGCCGGCCAGCAGCCCAGGCGTGACGGGAACGCCGGCGTCGAACGGCAGGGTGCCGTACAGGATCGCCGCGCCGGCGTAGCGCTGCGGATCGGAGAGCAACAGCCCGCCGGCGAAGGCCGCACCGCCGCTGAAGCCGACCAGCAGGACCGGGCGGCCGGTGGGCGCCGCCGAGTCCAGCCAGGTCCGGAACCACCCCATGGTCCCGGCCAGCGAATCCGCAACGGGACGGCCGACGCCGCGGTTGGCGAACCAGGCGTAGCCGCCGCCCTCTGCAATCGGGGCCCGGACCGCGGCGTAGGCGGCGCCGGCAGGCAGCCTGTCGGCGAGGCCGAGGATCTCCCGCTCGTGGGATCCCCGGCCGTGCAGCAGCACCACCAGCGGGGCTTGTGGATCGGCCGATCCCGCCGTGGCTACGGCCGGGGCATCGTAGGTCTGGGACATCTACTTGGTGACCTTGAGTCCGGTGTCCCAGCTGAAGTCGGCAAACTCGGGGTTCGCCTGCAGGGTCATCAGGACGAACTGGAAGCCTTCGAGCTCCCGGGAGCGCTTGAGCGGCCCGACCACCAGGGGGCGCAGCCCGGCGTCGGCGGTGAAGTCACTGACCGCCTTCGTCGCCGCGGCGTCGTCCCCGGCAATGAAGACGTCCAGCGGCTGGCCGCCGGATTCGCCCGCAACCAGGGTGCCGGCGAAGGTGGTGTTGAAGGCCTTCACCACGGGGGTGCCGGCGGGGGCGAGCTGGGCGATTTCCTCGGCGGCGGAGGTCCCGGGGGCGACCACGAGCGAGTCGAAGGTTTCGAAGTTCACGGGGTTGGTGATGTCGACGATGGTTTTGCCGGCAAGGGCCGCGCCATAGCTGGTGACCACGGACTTGGCGGCGTCGAAGGGGACGGCCAGGACCACAATGTCGCCCTGCGGCGCGGTGGCCGTGGTGCCGGACGTGGTGCCGGCGCCGAGCTCGCCGGCCAGGGCGTGGGCCTTGGCTGCGTCCTGACCGAGGATTTCCACGGTCCGGCCGGCGGCCAGTGCGCGGGTGGCAATGCCACGGGCCATGTTGCCGTTACCGATGATGGTGATGTTCGTCATGGGGTTCTTCTTTCCAAAGAGGCGGGCCAGGAGGTGATTCATCAGATTCTTTCTGCTGGAGAAAGGCTTATTAGTTGAAGCTACAATCAACATACACCCGTTTAGTTGAAACAACAAGCATTTCTGCGGCATGGGTGCCTCGCCGTCCGCGCCGGGACCCGCGCCCGGGGGCCCGCGCCCGGGGGCCCGCGCCGGCGACTAAGCTGGAGGCGATGAAACTCGTTGATCAGCTCCCCGCCCCGGCCGCCCGAATCCCCGGCGAGGGCGGGTTGGAACCGGATGAGCTGTACACCCGGTTCGTGGAATGGACGGAGGCCCGGGGGCTGGCGCTCTACGCGGCGCAGGACGAGGCCGTCATGGAACTCGCTTCGGGGGCCAACGTCATCCTGGCAACCCCCACCGGTTCCGGAAAGTCGCTCGTGGCGATCGCTGCGCATTTTCAGGCGATGGCGCGTGGCGCACGCAGCTATTACACCGCGCCGATCAAGGCCCTCGTCTCAGAGAAATTCTTCGCGCTGTGCGAGATCTTCGGGGCCGATAACGTCGGAATGATCACCGGTGATTCCGGGGTGAACCAGGACGCTCCGATCATCTGTTGCACCGCCGAAATCCTGGCCAACATCGCGTTGCGTGAAGGCCCGGACGCGGAGCTTGGCGCCGTGATCATGGACGAATTCCACTTCTATTCGGACCCGCAGCGCGGCTGGGCGTGGCAGGTGCCGCTCCTGGAATTGCCGCAGGCGCAGTTCCTCCTGATGTCCGCGACGCTGGGCGATGTGAGCCGCTTCGAGGCCGGCATCACCGACCTGACCGGACGCCCGACGACGACCGTCAGTTCCGCCGAGCGTCCCATCCCGCTGCACTTCTACTATCAGCAGACGCCGGTCCACGAGACGCTCGAGGAACTCCTCGCCACCCGGCAGGTGCCGGTCTATGTGGTGCACTTCAGCCAGTTGGAGGCAATCGACCGGGCCCAGAACCTGATGAGCATCAATGTCTGCTCCCGCGAGGAAAAGGACAAGATTGCCGAGCTGATCGCCGGGTTCCGTTTTGCCGCCGGTTTCGGGAAGACCCTGAACCGGCTGGTCCGGCACGGCATCGGCGTGCACCATGCCGGGATGCTGCCGAAGTACCGCCGCCTGGTTGAACAGCTGGCCCAGGCGGGGTTGCTCAAGGTCATCTGCGGTACGGACACCCTGGGGGTGGGCATCAATGTCCCCATCCGCACCGTCCTGCTGACAGCTCTCAGCAAGTACGACGGCGTCCGCACCCGGCTGCTGAACTCCCGCGAGTTCCACCAGATCGCCGGGCGCGCCGGGCGGGCGGGGTATGACACGGCGGGGACCGTGGTGGTCCAGGCGCCCGAGCACGTAATCGAGAATGTCAAGGCGATGGCCAAGGCCACGGCGAAATTCGGCGACGACCAGAAGAAGCTGCGCCAGGTGGTCAAAAAGAAGCCGCCGGAGGGGTTTGTGTCCTGGGGTGAACCCACCTACCAGCGGCTGGTGGACTCCGTGCCGGACCCCCTGACCTCCAGCTTCACCGTCACGCACGCCATGCTGATGAACCTGATGGAACGGCCCGGCGACCCGTTCCAGGCGGCCCGCCGGCTGCTGACCGAGAACCATGAGCCGCGTGCCGTGCAGCTGCGGCTGATGAAGCGGGCGCTGGGCATCTACCGGGAGCTGCTGGCCGCCGGGGTGGTGGAGCGGATCCCGCCGGAGGAACAGGGCCCGGACGGACGCAGTGTCCGGCTGACTGTGCACCTGCAGGCCAACTTCGCCCTGAACCAGCCGCTCTCCCCGTTCGCCCTGGCCGCCCTGGAGTTGCTGGATCCGGAATCGCCGTCGTACGCCCTGGACGTGGTGTCGGTGATCGAGTCAACGCTGGAGAAGCCCCGGCAGATCCTGTCGGCGCAGCAAAAGAAGGCCCGTGGCGAGGCGATTGCCGCCATGAAGGCCGACGGCATCGACTACGACCAGCGGATGGTGTTGCTCGACGAGGTGAGCTATCCGCAGCCGCTTGCGGAGATCCTGGGCGAAGCCTTCGACGTGTACCGCAAGGCAGCCCCCTGGATCGGGGACTTCGAGCTGGCACCGAAATCGATCGTCCGCGACATGTACGAACGGGCCATGAACTTTGGCGAATTCGTCCAGTTCTACGGCCTGGCCCGGTCCGAGGGCATCGTGCTGCGCTACCTGGCCGACGGCTTCAAGGCCCTCCGGCAGACGGTTCCGCAGGACGCGCTCCGGGAGGACCTGGAGGACCTGATCGCCTGGCTGGGCGAGCTGGTCCGGCAGGTCGATTCCAGTCTGCTCGACGAATGGGAGGAATTGACTTCCGGCGCGGCCCCGACCCCGCACGATGCGCCGCCGCCCCCGCCGCCGTCGTTGACCTCGAATGTCCGGGCGTTCCGGGTGATGGTCCGCAACGAGATGTTCCGCCGGGTGGAACTGTTCGCCGACGAGGCTGCCACCGCGCTCGGCGAGCTCGACGGCGGCTCGGGCTGGGACGCGGAGCGCTGGGAGGACGCGCTGGACGATTACTTCGAGGAGCATGCGGACATCGGGACCGGCCCGGACGCACGCGGACCCGGCCTGCTGATCATCACGGAGGAGCCCGGCGTGTGGAAGGTCCGGCAGATTTTCGACGACCCGGCGGGCAACCACGACTGGGGCATTTCGGCGGAGGTGGATCTGGCGGCCTCGGACGCCAGCGGAACCGCCGTGGTGCGGCTGACCGACGTGAACCGGCTCTAGCCGCTAGTAAACTCGCCTCATGAGTCTAATCCGCCCCGCCACCGCCCACGACGTCCCCGCTATCCTGCGGATGATCCACGATCTGGCCAGCTACGAGAAGGAGCCGGACGCTGTCCGCAATACTCCCGAGCTTCTCACCGAGGTGCTGTTCGGCGCGGATCCACGGGTATACGCGACGATCGCGGAAAATGAAGCCGGCGACGTGCAGGGCTTCGCGCTCTGGTTCCTGAACTACTCCACCTGGGAAGGCGTGCACGGGATCTACCTCGAGGATCTCTACGTTCTGCCTGAGGCCCGCGGCGCCGGCCACGGCAAGGCGCTGCTGCAGCACCTGGCCGCCACCGCCGTCGAGCGCGGCTACGCACGGGTGGAATGGAGCGTGCTCGACTGGAACGAGCCCTCGATCGCCTTCTACAAGAACCTCGGGGCCGGTCCGATGGACGGCTGGTCCACCTTCCGGCTTACCGGCGAAGCCCTGACGGCGTTCGGCAGCGCCCAAACGGCCGGCGCCCGTGGCTGAGGTGGCCGCCGCGTCCCTGGCCACGGACAGCGGAACGCACGCCGTGCTACCGGAGCTCCCGGCGGGCGTTGTCCCGCACGTCATCAAGGCCCGCCACGCCTACCGCGGCATGCGCACGGTGGAACACTACTTCGAGGTACCGCTGGACCACTTTGGCGGTGACGGCGAGACGATCACCGTCTTCGCCCGCGAGTACGTTTCGGCGGACCACGCCGAGGAGGCCGCCGCGGAATTGCCGTGGCTGCTGTACCTGCAGGGCGGCCCCGGCGGCCGGGGGAACCGGTTTCCGGGGCTGGGCGGCTGGAGCAAAGCCGCCGGGCGTGACTTCAGGATCCTGATGCTGGACCAACGGGGCACCGGGCTCTCCTCCCCCGTCGACCGGAAGACGCTGCCCCTGCGCGGCAGCGACCGTGACCAGGCGGCCTACCTGGAGCATTTCAGGGCGGACTCCATCGTGGCGGACGCTGAGGCGATCCGGCGCAGCCTGGGTGCAGCCCCCTGGACCATCTATGGCCAAAGCTACGGCGGCTTCTGCGCCCTGACCTACCTGTCCTTCGCTCCGGAAGGACTGCGGGCCGCCCTGATCACCGGCGGCCTGGCGCCTCTGGCCGGCCCGGCAGACCGGGTCTACCGGGCGACCTTCCGCCGGGTGGCGGCGCGCAACGCTGAGTACTTCGGCTGGTATCCGCAGGACCGTGAGCTGGTGACCAGGATTTCCCGGCACCTGCGCGAGGTGGAGGAGGTCCTGCCGGACGGCAGCCCGCTGACCGTGGAGCGCTTCCAGATGGTGGGCAACTTCCTCGGTGGGAACACCCGCGTGCACGGCTTGCACCACCTGCTCGAAGATGCTTTTGTCGGCACCCCAGAGGGCGACCGGCTGTTAGACGGCTTCCTGGAGCAGGTCCGCAGCCAGGTCTCGCGCGCCTCGAACCCGCTGTACGCGCTTTTGCATGAGTCAATTTACGGCCAGGGCGAGGCCACCGATTGGGCCGCGCTGCGCGTGCTGCAGGATTTCCCGGAGTTCCGGCCCGCCGCCGCGGACCCGCTGCTGACCGGCGAGATGGTCTACCCCTGGTACTTTGAGCAGGATCCGGCCCTGCAGCCGCTGCGGACTGTGGCGCAACTGCTCGCGGAGAAGCAGGACTGGCGGCCGCTGTACGACGCTGAACAGCTGGCCCGCAACACGGTGCCGGTGGCGGCGGCGGTCTACACGGACGACATCTACGTGGACCGCGACCTGTCGCTGGAGACCGCCGCGGCCGTTCAGGGCCTGCAGGTGTGGGAAACGGACGATTTCCACCACGACGGCATCGCGGACGACGGCGAAGCCATCTTCACCCGGCTGCTGGGCATGACCCGCGCGGACCAGGGCTGAGCTTTCCCTGCGGCGAGCTCCCGGCCGGAAGTTCCGATTGGGACCCCGGCCGGGAGTTCCCGGGGACCCTCGCCGGGGCTTCTACGGTCAGGTTCCCGCGGTCCGGCCTCGGCCCACGCGTGCTGCCGCCGGGATGACCACTCCCAGGACCCCGGCGGCCACTACACCTGCCACCAGGTTCAGCCCGAGGTAACCGATCCCGCTCAGCAGTAAACCGGCGACGCCGGATCCCAGGGCACCGGCAACGCCCATCAGGGTGTCCGACACGCCCTGCACGAGCACCCGGTCCCCGGTTCCGACACTCTCGGCGAGCAGCGTGGAGCCGGCGATGGTTGCCGCCGACCAGCCAAGACCCAGCAGCACCAGTCCCGCGGTGACCAGCGCCGGCTGCGCCTGGCCGAAGCCGGCGACAACTGCGGCGAGCAGAATCAGCCCGTGCCCCAGGACGATGACCGGCAGGCGGCCTACCCGGTCCGTAAGCCAGCCCATCACAGGTGAGAGCGCGTACATGCCGGCGATGTGCAGCGAGATGGTGAAGCCAATCAGCACAAAGACGTCCGTCCCGGCGGCATGGGCGTGGTCCGCGGAATGCCCGGCCAGCGGACCTTCGGTCAGCAGCTGCAGGTGCAGCGGTGTCATCGACATGACCGCTGCCATGCAGCCGTGTGCCGCGACGACGGCGAGCAGCGCCAGCCCAGCGCGCGGCGAGGACCGGATGGCCCGAAGCCCGGCCCGAAGGGCGCGCCTTCCGCGGGTACCCGTGGTCCCCTTCGCCGGTTCAGCAGCGGCGCTGCCGCGGAGCCTGACGGCGAGCAGCAACGGGTCCGGGCGTAATCCGACGAAGAGCAGCAGCGCGGCGAGGGCAAGTCCCGCCGTCGAGAAGACGAACGGACCCGAGACCGGCGGAAGGCCAAGCGCCTGCCCCACCAGCGCGCCGGGCTGGATCAGGTTGGGTCCGGCGACGGCGCCGACAGTCACCGCCCACACCACAATTGCCAGGGACCGGCCGCGGTGTTCCGGCTGGGCGAGGTCGACGGCGGCGAAGCGGGCCTGCAGATTGGCGGCCGTTCCCAGGCCCAGCAGGGCGGCGCCCAGCAGCAGCACGGCAAAGGCGCCGGTAACGGTCGCCAGGATCACCAGCAGGGCCCCCGACATGGCCGACAGCAGGCCGGTGACCAGTGCCGCCCTGCGCCCTTGCCGGCCGGCAAGTCCGGCGAGGGGCAGCGCGGTCAGCGCTGCGGCCAGGGTCATGGTGGTGGTGACAGAGCCTGCCCAGGCGTTGGAGCCGGAGAGCTCGACAGCCAGCAATGAGCCGACGGACAAGCTGGCACCATTCCCGACCCCGCTCAGGAGTTGGGCGGCGCTGAGCACAACTACGGTCCGGCGCTGCACCCGCTGCGCCTGCAGCGCCGGACCGGCCGCGGTGGCGGCCTCAGAGACTTTCACGCTCCGAGCTTAGCCGCTGCCCGGGCGGCCGGGCGTGCGTCCCGGGGCAGGCCGCGTGCCGTGCATCCGGCACCCGGGGCGGTACTACTCGGCGTCGCTGAGGCTCTTGCGGGCGTCTTCCTCCAGCCTCGCATCCAGCTTTGCCGCGGCGGCCTTGGGGCTGAGCAGGCTGGCCACGACGGCGACGATGATGGTTCCCACGATCACCGCGAGCGAGACGTAGGTGGGGATCTCCGGAGCCCAGTCAATGTGCTGTCCGCCGTTGATGAAGGGCAGTTCGTTGACGTGCATGGCATGCAGCACGAGTTTGACGCCGATGAAGGCGAGGATTACGGACAGTGCGTGCTTGAGGTAGATGAGCCGGTTCATCAGCCCGCCGAGCAGGAAGTACAGCTGGCGGAGGCCCATCAGCGCGAAGATGTTGGCGGTGAAGACGATGAAGGCGCTCTGGGTCAGGCCGAAGATGGCCGGGATGGAATCCACGGCGAAGAGCAGGTCGGTCAGGCCGATGGTCACGAAGACGACCAGCATCGGGGTGAAGACCTTCTTGCCGTCGACCTCGGTGCGCAGCTTGCCGCCGTCGAACTTGTCCGAGAGCGGCAGTATCTTGCGGATCCGGGCGATCAGCGGGTTTTCCGTGTCCTCTTCCTCCTCGCCTTCATCCCGGGCCTGCTTCCACGCCGTCCACAGCAGGAAGGCACCGAAGATGTAGAAGACCCAGCTGAACTGTTCGATCACGATCGCGCCGAGCATGATGAAGATGCCGCGCAGGAACAGGGCAATGATGATGCCCACCATGAGGACTTCCTGCTGGTACTTCCGGGGTACCGAGAAGCGGGCCATGATGATGATGAAGACAAACAGGTTGTCGATGCTGAGGCTGTATTCCGTGACCCAGCCGGCGACGAACTGGCCGCCGTGCTCGGCGCCGGCAAACAGGAACATCGCGCCGGCGAACACCAGGGCCAGGGCGATGTAGAAGGAGACCCAGAGGCCTGCTTCCTTCATGGAGGGCTCGTGCGGCCGTTTCACGACCAGCAGCAGGTCGATGGCCAGGATGATGCCGAGAACGACGAAGGAGCCGATCTCAAACCAGACGGGAAGTTCGGGCACGAACATACCTTTCGCAGGGTACAACTCAGCGGTGTAAGTCTCTCCGGCTAAGTTGCCCGCTACGCCCGGCCCGGCATCGATGCCGTGCGTGTTGACGATCGTAGCGCCTAGGATACTCCCCTACGTGGCGCCCACTTTACCCTAGGCGTGCCCGGCCGCCTGCATCTGGCGCAGCTCCTTCTTCAGATCGCCCACCTCGTCGCGGATTCTGGCGGCCAGTTCGAACTGCAGCTCCGCGGCCGCGGCGTGCATCTGCTCGGTCATTTGCTCGATCAGTGCCACGAGGTCCTCGGCCGGGGCGGCCGCGAGTCCGTCGGCGCGGACCTTGGCGCCACCCTTGGCCTTGCCGCGGACCTTTCCGGCCGTCGCCAGGAGTTCGCGGGTGTCCGCGTCCTCCTTGGCCAGCTGGTCGGTGATATCGGCGATCTTTTTCCGCAGCGGCTGCGGGTCAATGCCCTTTTCCTTGTTGTAGGCCACCTGGATGGCCCGGCGCCGGTTGGTCTCGTCGATGGCCTGGGCCATCGAGTCGGTGATCCGGTCCGCGTACATGTGGACCTGCCCGGACACGTTGCGGGCGGCACGGCCAATGGTCTGGATCAGCGAGGTGGACGAGCGGAGGAAGCCTTCCTTGTCCGCGTCCAGGATGCTCACCAGGGATACTTCCGGCAGGTCCAGGCCCTCCCGGAGCAGGTTGATGCCCACGAGGACGTCGAAGACGCCCATCCGGAGTTCCCGGAGCAACTCCACCCGGCGGAGCGTGTCGACGTCGGAGTGCAGGTACTCGACCTTGACCCCATGGCCCAGCAGGTAGTCGGTGAGGTCCTCCGCCATCCGCTTGGTGAGGGTGGTGACCAGGACGCGTTCGTCCTTCGCGGTACGGGTCCTGATTTCGTCGAGCAGGTCATCGATCTGGCCCTTGGTCGGTTTGACCACCACCTCGGGGTCGATCAGCCCGGTGGGCCGGATAATCTGCTGCACGAAGCCGTCGGACTTGCCGAGCTCGTATTTGCCGGGGGTGGCGGACAGGTAGACGGTCTGGCCGACGCGTTCGAGGAATTCGTCCCACTTGAGCGGGCGGTTGTCCATCGCGGAGGGCAGCCGGAAGCCGAAGTCGACAAGGTTCCGTTTCCGGGACATGTCGCCTTCGTACATCGCACCGATCTGCGGCACGGTGACGTGGGATTCGTCGATGACGAGCAGGAAATCGTCCGGGAAGTAGTCCAGCAGGCAGTGCGGGGCGGTGCCGCGGGCCCGGCCGTCGATGTGGGAGGAGTAGTTCTCGATGCCGTTGCAGAATCCCATCTGCTGCATCATTTCCAGGTCGTAGGTGGTGCGCATCCGGAGCCGCTGTGCTTCGACAAGTTTGTTCTGGCTTTCCAGCACCTGCAGGCGCTCGGCGAGTTCGTCCTCGATCCGTTTGATGGCCCGCGCCATCCGCTCCGGCCCGGCCACGTAGTGCGAGGCGGGGAAGACGTACATCTCCTCTTCCTCACGGAGCACCTGGCCGGTCAGCGGGTGCAGGGTCTGCACGTTCTCGATCTCATCGCCGAAGAACTCGATCCGGATGGCGAGTTCCTCATACATCGGGATGATTTCCACCGTGTCGCCGCGGACCCGGAACGTCCCGCGGTGGAAGTCCATGTCGTTGCGGGCATATTGCATGGAGACGAACTTCCGGAGCAGGTCGTCGCGGTTCATCTGCGCGCCCTTGCGGAGCGTCACCATGCCGGAAATGTACTCTTCCGGGGTGCCGAGGCCGTAGATGCACGACACCGTCGCCACCACGATGACGTCGCGCCGGGTGAGCAACGCATTGGTGGCGGAGTGCCGGAGCCGCTCCACCTCCTCGTTGATGGACGAATCCTTTTCGATGAAGGTGTCCGTCTGCGCCACATACGCTTCCGGCTGGTAGTAGTCGTAGTAGGACACGAAGTACTCGACCGCGTTGTTGGGCAGCAGCTCACGGAATTCGTTGGCCAGCTGGGCGGCGAGGGTCTTGTTCTGCACCATGACCAGGGTGGGCCGCTGGACCTGTTCGATCAGCCACGCCGTCGTCGCGCTCTTGCCGGTACCGGTGGCGCCCAGCAGGACCACGTCCTTTTCACCGTTCTGGATCCGTTCGGTCAGTTCGGCGATCGCGGCGGGCTGGTCACCGGCCGGCTTGAACTCGCTGATGACCTCGAAGGGCGCCACGACACGATTGATTTCCTGGGCAAGGCTCATGTAACTAATCTACCGCCGCGCCCGGACAGCCGGCCCGGATTCAGCTTTGGGCTGGACCCTCGGCCCCGGCTGCGTACGACGGCGGGCGCCAGCCGGTACGCGCGGCCCACTCGTCCATCCGCGGGGCGGCGTACTGCGTGAACCAGTCCTCCTTGTCCGCCGCGTACGCCGCAGTGGACTTGTCCACGCCGTGCCGGCGGGCGGCGCGCTGCTTTTCGGCCAGGTAGTCCGCGCGGGCGGCAGCGTCGGCGCGGAGCCAGTCACGGAAGCACAGCGCGTACCGCCAGCCCGGGGACCCTGCGGCCCGGAGGTGCAGGTTTGCCGGCCGGCCCGGGTCAGCGCTGGCGTGGACGCGTTTGTCCCAATCGGCAGGATCGGGATGCGCCGGTTTCGGGTTATCCGTGCCGATCCCGGGCCACCGCGGAAACCCCGCCGCCGCGAGCAACGGGTCCAGCCGGTCCGCCGTCGCCAGGTCCCGGACCGTGAGCTGCAGATCCAGCACGTCCTTGGCGTCCAGCCCCGGGACGGCCGTGGAACCGATGTGGTCCACCGCGAGGATGTCCTGGGGAGCCGCGGCCAGCAGCCGGGCCGACAGCCGCGACGCCTGGGCCGGCCACGCGGGGTCGGCGGCGCTCAGCACGGGACCGCCGCTGCGGGCCGCCATCCTGCCCTTGACCAGATTTTCCGCGAACGGCGCCAGCCGGTCCCGCCAGAGCCGCTCCACGGCGTCGCCCAGTTCGTCCTTGCTGCCGGAGTTGTCCAGCACGACGTCGGCGGCCGCCAGCCGGTCCTCTCGGCTGGCCTGGGCAGCCATCCGGGCGCGGGCGTCCTCGACGGTCATCTTCCGGTGCTCGACCATCCGGCGGATCCTGACATCGTCCGGGGCGTCCACCACCAGGACCAGGTGAAAGCCGGCACCCTGGCCGGTTTCGACGAGGAGCGGAATGTCCTGGACCAGGACGGCACCGCGGGGGGCCGCGGCGGCGAGGGCGGCGGCACGTTCCCGGACGAGGGGATGAACGATGCCGTTGAGCACGGCGAGGCGTTCGGGGTTGCCGAAGACGACGGCACCCAGCCGGGCCCGGTCAAGGCTTCCATCAGGGGCCAGGATCGCGGAACTGAAGGCCTGCACCACGCGGCCCAGTCCGGGAGTGCCCGGTTCCACCACTTCGCGGGCGAGGGCATCGGCGTCGACCACGACGGCGCCGAGCTCGCGCAGCCGCGAGGCCACTACTGACTTCCCTGAGGCGATCCCGCCCGTCAAACCGATCTTCAGCACCCCACCAGACTAAACTGAAGCGGTGCCTGACGACGCGGATTCTCCCGAGAGCCGGGCCACCGTCTACACCAGCATGGCTGCCGGCGGCGGGTTCCGGCACGAGTTGGAGATCAAGCGGTCCCGCTTCATCACGGTGCTGCAGCGCACCCCCGACGAGGACAGCGCCCGTTCGCTGGTCAGCGGGCTGCGCCGGGAGTTCCACGATGCCCGACACCATTGCTCGGCCTTCGTGCTCGGGCCGGACCGCGGGGTGCAGCGCTCCAACGATGACGGCGAACCATCCGGCACGGCTGGGATCCCGATGCTGGAGGCCCTTCTTCGGCGTGAGACGGCGCCCGGTGTCACCGACCTCAGCGACGTCGCCGCCGTCGTGGTCCGCTACTTCGGCGGGATCCTGCTCGGCGCCGGCGGCCTGGTCCGGGCCTATTCGGAATCCGTGTCCTCCGCCTTGGATTCGGCGCCACTTGTGCGGCGGCAGCGACTGCGGATCTGCGCCGTGCCGGTGCCGCATGCCGTTGCCGGCCGCCTGGAGAACGACCTGCGGGCCGCGGGCTATGTGATGGCCGGTCCCAGCTATGATGCGCAAATGACGGTTCTCCGGCTCGCTTTGCCGGACGAACCGGCAGGGCTGGTGCAGGCGGCCGAGCGCCTCGCCGCGCTCTCGGCCGGAAGCGCCTCCCTGGTGCCCGGAGAAACGGAGTGGATCGATGTCCCCATCAACTGAGCCGGCGCCGGTGGTGGCACTGGTTGACGTCACGGAGCCGGTATTGGAGCGGCTCCTGTCGGTGGCGTTGCACGACGCCGATGCCGACGAAGTTGCCCCGCCGCTGGGCACCGCCGAGGGCTGGAACACCGAACGGATCGGCTGGTTCCGCGACTACCACTGCGCCGCCGCGGCCGGGCTGGACGGCCCGGCCCGGCAGAAGACCTGGGCGATCACCGCCGACGGCGAACCGGCAGGTTCCGTCCGGCTGCAGCGCGTTTCCGCTCCCGGGTCCGGTGCCGGGTCAGCTGCCGGCTCCGGTGCCGGGTCAGCTTCGCTGTCCGCTGCCGGGTCCGCTTCGCTGGGTGGCGGCACGCTCGAGACGGGGATCTGGCTGGGGCGGGGCTTCCGCGAACGCGGCATCGGCCTGGAGGCACTGCGGCTGGTCAAGGCCAAGGCCGCCGCGGCCGGCGCCGACCTGCTGCAGGCGGAGACCACCGCAGGCAACGCCGCCGCGCAGGCACTGCTCCGCTCGGCGGGCGCCGAGCTCGCAGCGGACGGCCAGCACGTCACTGCGCGCATCAGGCTCGGGTAGCCGCGGGGCACGCCCTGCCGCCCCGCCCGCGGGACATGCTCCGCCCTCGCGCCGACGGCTGGACATGCTGCCATTGTGCCCACCGCTTGAGGGCACGGATGGACATGCTCCGTCCTGCGTCGGGCCGCCCGCGGGACATGCTCCACCCTCACACCGACGGATGGACATGGTGCCATTGTGCCCACCGCTTGAGCGCACGCATGGACATGCTCCGTCCTGCGTCGGCCGCCCGCGGGACATGCTCCACCCTCACGCCCACGGATGGACATGCTCGCTCGTGCGTCGGCCGCCCGCGGGACATGCCCTCTGCCCACGCCAGGCAATGAACCTCTGCGCTCAACTCGAGGAATTCCAGGAGTCCCCGGCGTGCGGTTCCTTCCGGGTTTAGTGGCCGATCTCCCAGATGTGGCCGCCCGGATCGCGGAAGCTCGCGGTGCGGATCCCCCACGGTCGATCCATGGGTCCGTTCAGCAGCTCGACGCCGCGGGATGCGAGCTCTGCACACATGGCGTCGACGTCGTCCACTTCAATGGAGAACTGCACTCGGGCGCCAGCCTCCGGAGATGCGACCGGCGCGGGGCTAATCAGCTCCGGCGCCGCTTCCGTCTTCAGCAGATTGATGATGGTGTTGTCGAATTTGAACACCGTCGACGCATCGTCCTCGAAGGCCACAGCCAGGCCAAAGACCTCCTGGTAGAAGCGTTTGCTGGCAGCCAGGTCCTCGACGAACAAGGTGATGGCGCCGATTCCCCGCGGCCAAGGACCGAGCGCCCCGCCTGCACCCGCCTCGCCGGTCTCTCCAGAAAGTGAAGCCATCGAAATCCTTTCGTAGCGGCCAACGCGGCCGAGCGATGTGGCGCGCGTGACAGGTGTGCATGCCGGGACCTACACAGTGTGGACGTCGGCTCCCGATAAAACAAGCACGCCTAGGCCGGAACATGAGGGTTCTCTTCTCCTCGTTCTCCCCTTCCCGCGAAGGAGACGGGTGTGCCGGCCGGCTCCGCAGGCTGTCACGGCGGCTGCGCCAGTGATTGGATGGGAGCAACGTCGGACGCGTGACCACAGAAGCGAGAGAGACCACATGAGCGAAGACAGGAACACTAACGTGGCGGACCCTTTCGAGCTGTCCCGTTTCACCCAAGCCCAGGCGTCTGCGGGGACCTACCAGCAGGCACTTTCGGAGCTCCGAAGCGGATCCAAGAGGGGCCACTGGATGTGGTTCGTCTTTCCGCAAATCGCCGGCCTCGGAATGAGCCCGACCTCGCGCAAATACGCCATTTCTTCCCTCGCGGAGGCGAAGGCGTATCTGGAGCACCCGGTGCTGGGCCCGCGGCTCCTCGACTGCACCCGGACTGTCCTCGATGTTGAGGCTCGGAGCGCGGAACAGATCCTCGGCAGCATCGACGCACGCAAACTGCACTCGTCGTCGACCTTGTTTCTTCGGGCGGCAGACGACGGGACAATCTTCCAGCACGTCCTGGACAAGTACTACGACGGGCTTCCGGACGCAGCCACGGAGAGGATTCTGGGTTCACCTTCCTGACGTCGCGAGCAGGACATGTCCCGCGCCGGCCCGTGCCAATGGACATCAACCCGCTATGTCCACTCCTGGCGCCCAGGACTGGACATGTCCCGTTGCCGGCGGTCCACGCACTGGGCGTGTCCGGTCCTGTGACCTAGGACTGGGCATGTCCGGTCCTGTGACCTAGGGATGGGCATGTCCGGTCCTGTGAAGTAGGACTGGGCATGTCCCCCTCACCAACCCCAGAACACCCCTGAACACCCCCAAAACCACCCTTAAACCACAGCGGGCCCCTGCACGTGGCAGGGACCCGCTGTGGCTGGCCCGGAGCAACCCGGGCCGGTGGCAATTAGTTGCCGGTCAGCTTCTCGCGCAGAGCTGCAAGGGCCTCGTCGGAAGCGAGCGTGCCGCCACCGGTGTTGGACTCGGCTGCAGCCGGCTCGGAGGAGTAGCTGGTGGTGCCGGAGTCGCTGTCACCGGACGTTGCAGCGGCAGCGTCATCGGCAGCGTGCTGGACAACCTGCTTCTTGTGGGCTTCCCAGCGGGTCTGGGCGTCAGCGTACTGCTGCTCCCAGGCGGCGCGCTGCGTCTCGTAGCCTTCAAGCCACTCGTTGGACTCCGGATCGAAGCCCTCGGGGTACTTGTAGTTGCCTTCTTCGTCGTACTCGGCGGCCATGCCGTAGAGAGCCGGATCGAATTCGGTGCTGTCGGCGTCGACGCCCTCGTTGGCCTGCTTCAGGGACAGCGAGATGCGGCGGCGTTCGAGGTCGATGTCGATGACCTTGACGAACAGCTCGTCGCCCACGGAGACAACCTGCTCGGCCAGCTCCACGTGGCGCACGGCGAGCTCGGAGATGTGGACCAGGCCTTCGATGCCGTCTTCGACGCGGACGAACGCACCGAACGGAACCAGCTTGGTGACCTTACCCGGAACAACCTGGCCGAGGGCGTGGGTGCGGGCGAAGGTCTGCCACGGATCTTCCTGCGTTGCCTTGAGCGAGAGGGAAACACGCTCGCGGTCCAGGTCGACTTCGAGAACCTCGACGGTGACTTCCTGGCCAACTTCGACAACCTCGGACGGGTGGTCGATGTGCTTCCAGGACAGCTCGGAAACGTGGACCAGGCCGTCTACGCCGCCCAGGTCCACGAACGCACCGAAGTTGACGATGGAGGAAACGACGCCGGGACGGACCTGGCCCTTTTCCAGCTTGTTGAGGAACGTGGAGCGGACCTCGGACTGGGTCTGCTCGAGCCAGGCACGGCGGGACAGCACAACGTTGTTGCGGTTCTTGTCCAGCTCGATGATCTTGGCTTCGATCTGCTGACCGATGTACGGAGCAAGATCGCGCACACGGCGCATCTCGACGAGGGATGCGGGCAGGAAGCCGCGCAGGCCGATGTCGAGGATAAGACCACCCTTGACAACCTCGATGACGGTGCCGGTGACGACGCCGTCTTCTTCCTTGACCTTCTCGATGTCGCCCCAGGCACGCTCGTACTGAGCGCGCTTCTTGGAGAGGATCAGGCGGCCTTCTTTGTCTTCCTTGGTGAGCACCAGGGCTTCGACCTGATCACCGACGGAGACGACGTCTCCGGGGTCAACATCGTGCTTGATGGAAAGCTCGCGGGAGGGGATGACACCTTCGGTCTTGTAACCGATGTCGAGCAGGACTTCGTCGCGGTCGACCTTGACGACGGTTCCTTCGACGAGATCTCCGTCGTTGAAGTACTTGATCGTCGCGTCAACTGCTGCGAGGAAGTCCTCAGCGGTACCGATGTCGTTAATCGCGACTACGGGGGTACCGGGCTTCTCGGTGGAGGTGATGGTCATGTAGTAGGGGCTCCGTTGTGGATAGTTAGTCGGTCAGGCAAACCGCCCCGCCCGCGTCGGCGACACGGAACAAGAGCACGGCGGACCGATCATGATCCGCCGGGTCATCCTGATTTTGTGGATTTGGTTGCGCGCACGTAATACACGCCCGTTTAGTCTAGTCGTAGTCGTCAACGCGGGTCAAAGCGCGCACACGCCGGCGCGGCGGGCACCGGCGTCGGGCGGTGCCCGCTAGAAGTGGGTGAGGCAGTGGGCCGGACGTTCGACGGCGAACATCGCGGCGGCCCGGAGCGCTGCGCCGGGGGTATTTTCGACGATCCGGCCGGCGGCCGCCAGGGTGACCGGGTGCACTCCCCCGAGATAGATCGAGGACAGCGCGGAGACGTCGAGTTCCAGGTCGGCGTCGGCGCCGGCTGCGTCTGACACGGTGGCGGCGCCGCCGCTCACGTCCACGGCGAAGGTCCCGTCCGTCAGGGCGAGCGGGTCGGCCACCTGCAGCACCAGCCGGCCGTCCGCCGGATAGTGGCGGGCCGTCAATGCCTTCCGGACGTCCAGGATCCGCAGCCAGAGCATGTCCCTGCCGTCCGACGCTTCGACGCAGCGGGGATCCTCCAGCGCCCATGGCAGCGGATCGTCCACGGGTGCTTCCTCCCAGCTGACGCGTTCCACGAGGTCAATGGCGCCGAGGAATTGCCACAATTCCAGGTAGGCCGGGCGGGTTGCCGCGACCAGGTCCAGCACCTCCATGGTGTAGGGGGTGCTGGACCAGCCGCCGAATTTGTAGCAGACGTAGCCGTCCACCGCGCCGTCGGGGCCGTAGTGCAGCGCGACCTTGACCTTGGGGTCTTCGCCGTCGTCGTCGCGGCTGATCGAGCCCGAGGCGTACTGGCGGTAGAACTCGTGCCGGCCGATGGATCCCGGCGTGAGCCGGTGCAGGCGGTCGAAGACCTGCGGGGCAAGTTCCAGCAGGACCTTCGGATCCGCCACCTCGACGGTGCCGACCGGGGTGTGGTTCAGGACAAACCGGGCACCGGTGTCAACCTTGAGCGACTGTTCGGAAGTGGCCACACCGTAGCCGAAGCGTCCGTAGATGGACGCCTCGGAGGCCGTCAGCGCTGCCATTGCCAGTCCCTGCTGCCGGGCCAGCCCCAGCTCCTCGGACATCATGCGGCGCAGCAGCCCGCGGCGGCGGTGCGACGTGCGGACGGTGACGGCGGTCACCAGCCGGGTCTCCAGCAGCCGGCCGAAGCCGATGTTCAGCGTCTTGTCGAAGGTGCCGAAGGTCGCGACCGGAACCTCGGCGCCGAGCGCGTGGTCCGCGACGGGACCGGTCTGGTAGGCCCCGGTCAGCACCCGGCGGTCCGCGCGCTGCATCTCGATGCCTTTGTCCACGCGTGTCTGGCTCCGGCGGGCATCGTGGAAGCCAAAGGCGACGGCGCGCATCCAGGCTACCGTCTGCGGGTAGTCGGGTTCGTCCTTCGCTGCCGGGCTGAAGCGGCGGATTTCATAGTCCACTCTTGGTTTTTCCACGAATCCGAGCCTAGCCAACCGTTGCCCCGGCCGCCACCGTCAGCCGAAAGTTCTCCGGGCCAAGGCCCCGCCCGGCCGGGCCAGGGCCCGGCCCGCTCCGGGGGCGGCCAGGGCCCGGCCTAGTGTCCGGCCTCGAACCAGCTGGTGCCCACGCCGATCTGGACGTCCAGCGGGACCGAAAGCTGCGCCGCAGCACCCATCTGGTCCGTCACCAGCTTTTCGACGGCGGCGCGTTCGCCCTTGGCGACCTCGAGGACGAGTTCGTCGTGGACCTGCAACAGCATGCGTGATTTCAGGCCCTGCTCGGCCAGGGCGCCTGCCACGCCGAGCATGGCCCGTTTGATGATGTCGGCCGCGGACCCCTGGATCGGCGAGTTCAAAGCGATCCGCTCCGCGTTTTCGCGCAACTGGCGGTCCGTGCTGGTGAGGTCAGGGAGGTACCGGCGGCGGCCTTCGATCGTGGCGGTGTAGCCGTCGATCCGGGCCTGGTCCACGACCCCGCGGAGGTAGTCGCGGACCGCGCCGAACCGGTCGAAGTAGTCCTTCATGAGCGTCCGGGCTTCGTCAACGGAAATTTCCAGCTGTTTGGACAGACCGAAGGAGGTCAGCCCGTAGGCCAGCCCGTAGGACATGGCCTTGACCTTCGAGCGCATGGCGCTGGTCACCTGGTCGGTGGGCACGTGGAAGATGTTGGAGCCGACAAACCGGTGCAGGTCCTCGCCGTCCCGGTAGGCCTGGATCAGCCCTGCGTCGCCGGAGAGGTGCGCCATGATGCGCATCTCGATCTGCGAGTAGTCGGCGGACAGCAGGCATTCGTAGCCTTCGCTGACGACGAAGATACCGCGGACACGGCGGCCTTCCTCGCTGCGGATGGGGATGTTCTGCAGGTTCGGGTTGTTGGATGAGATCCGGCCGGTCGCGGCGACGTTTTGCGCGTAGGTGGTGTGGATCCGGCCGTCGTCGGCGACGGATTTCTTCAAGGACTCGATCATCTGGCGCAGCTTCGATGATTCGCGGTGCGCCATCAGCTGGACCAGGAATTCGTGCCCCGTCTTTTCCAGCAGGTTCTTGAGTGAGGCGGCGTCGGTGGTGTAGCCCGACTTGATTTTCTTGGTCTTCGGCAGCTGCAGCTCGTCGAACAGCACGGTCTGGAGCTGTTTCGGGGATCCCAGGTTGACCTCGTGGCCGATCGCCGCGAACGCCAGCTCCTGCGCGTTCTCAATCACCTTCGCCAGGTCCGAGAGCTGCTCGTCCATCCGGGCCATGTCCACCGCGATGCCGGCGAGCTCCATGTCGGCCAGGACACGGCTGACCGGAAGTTCCAGGGTGCTGAGCAGGTCCTGGGCCTTGCGTTCCTTCAGTTCGGAGTCGAAGTAGCCGCTCAGGGCCCGGACGACGGCGGCGACGTGGATGAGCTTGCCGGCCGCGGCGGCGTCGTCGGCGTCGAACGCCAGCTCAAGCTGGCCCTCCTTGGCCGCCTCGGTGGAAACATCGACGTTGAGGTGGTGCTGCGCCAGTTCGGCGAGCTCGTAGCTGCGCCGGTCGGGCTGGATCAGGTAGCCGGAGATGGACGTGTCATCCACGACGCCGGCGAGTTCAAGTCCGCGGGCTGCCAGGGCCTTCAGCGCGGTCTTAAAGCCGTGCAGCACCTTGGGTTCACGGGGATCGCGCAGCCAGCCGGCCAGCAGGTTTTCGGCGTCGGCGTCCTGGCTGCCCAGGTCAAGGTAGGCGGCCGCGTCGTCCCGGACGATGGCCAGCGCGACGGCATCATCGCCGAGCCGGCCGGGCACGAGGTCGAAAGCCAGGGCGGAGACCTTGCCGGCGCCGGCCGCGAGGAAGCTGTCGAGCTCGGCAGCGCCGGACGGGACCACGAAGCGGGGCACCTCGATGGTTTCCCGCTCGGCTTCGGTCACGTCGCTGCCGTAGAGCGCAAACAGCCGGCTGCGGATGGTTTTGAATTCGAGTTCGTCGAATAGTTCCTCAAGCGCGGCCTGGTCCGGGCGCGGATCGGCGAGATCCTCCAGGGACACGGGCAGTTCGAGGTCGGTGCGCAGCCGGTTGAGCCGGCGGTTGCGTTTGACGTCCTCCACGTTCTCGCGCAGCGCGTCGCCCACCTTCCCGCCGATCGCCTGAAGGTTCTCCAGGACGCCCTCCAGGCCGCCGTAGAGGTTGATCCATTTGGCCGCCGTCTTGGGGCCGACGCCGGGAACGCCCGACAGGTTGTCGGCGCTCTCGCCCACCAGGGCGGCGAGGTCGGAGTACTGGGCCGGACTGACAAAGTACTTGTCCTTGATGGCCTCCGCATCCATGCGCGGAATGTCGCTGACCCCTTTCCGCGGGTACAGCACGAAGACGTTGTCGGTAATGAGCTGGAACGCGTCACGGTCACCCGACACCAGCAGCACCTCGTAGCCGGCTTTTTCACCCATGGCGGCGAGGGTGGCGAGGATGTCGTCGGCTTCCCAGCCCGGCATCTTGATGGTCTTGATGCCCCAGGCGCCCATGACCTTGTCGATCAGGTCGATCTGGCCGCTCATCTCCCGCGGCGTCTCGTTCCGGCCGCCCTTGTAGCCGTCGTATTCGGCCTTCCGGTGGGTGGTCTCGTCCGAGACGTCGAAGGCGACGGCCACGTGGGTTGGCTTCTGCTCCTTGATCAGGTTGATCAGCATGGACGTGAACCCGTGGATGGCGTTGGTGTGCTGCCCGTTCGCGGTGGAGAACTTGTCCGCCGGCAGGGCGAAGAACGCCCGGAACGCCATGGAATGTCCGTCCAGGACCAGAAGACGCGGCTGGTCGGTGATGGGGATCACGGGCGCTTCGGTGGCGGAAACCGGTGCCGCGGCCTTCCGGGTCCGCTGCGGGGTCCGGGCGGGAGCCGCTGATTCGGGCTCAGGGGCCGGAAGGCTGTCAACTGCGGAAGGGGAAAGGGCCGGTTTGGTAGTTTCGCTCACAGGTGCCAGCCTAGTTCCCATGATCGACAATTTCACGCCCGCACCCTTCGCTGCCGAACTCGAAGCGGCCGGTGTTCCGTTGGAACTTCATGGGTGGCTGGGCCGGATGGGCGTCGGCGCCCTCGTGGTGAAGATGGGGATCCATTTCCTGGAGCTGAGCCCGGAACGCACGGTCGCCACCATGCCGGTGGAGGGCAACACCCAGGTGGCGGGCATCCTGCACGGCGGCGCGCACGTGGTGCTGGCGGAGACGCTGGGTTCCTTTGCTGCCGGCATGCACGCAGGTCCGGGCCGCCGCGCGCTGGGGATCGACGTCGGGGCAACGCACCACCGTTCCGTGTCCGCCGGCCTGGTGACCGGGACCTGCACCGCCATCCACCTCGGCCGCACCCTCACCACCCACGAAATTGTCATGACGGATGAGCAGGGGCGGCGGCTCTCCACCGCGCGGATCACCAACCTGCTCCGCGACGCACCCGAGTAGCCGGTAGGACCGTCAGCCGGCCGCCGCGAGACGATACCGGAGCTCCACCACCCCACGACCCAGGGCGCGGGAAGCAAGCAGTTCCAGCGGCGCCGTCGGGCGGGCAAGCGGGAGCAGCGGCTTCCCGTCGCCGAGCACCACGGGGATGACCGAGAGGATTAGCTCCTCAAGCAGTCCGGCGTCGGCGAACTGGGCCGCGAGGACGCCCCCGCCCACCACCCAGACGTTCCGGCTGCCGGCGGAGTCCCGCAGGTCCTCGGCGAACTCCGTCACCGGTCCGCGGACGAACGTGATGTCGGTGCCCTTCGGGGCCGCGAGTTCGTGGTGCGTGAAGACCCAGCACGGGATCCCGGCGTAGGGCCAGGCGCCGGGCTGGTGCCGCCTGAGCCAGGCGTAGGTTTCGCCGCCCATCACGACGCAGCCGACCCCGGCCATGAACGCTTCGTAGCTTTCCTTGCCGCCGTCGAAACCGTCAAAGGCGAGCAGCCACTCCAGTTGGTCGTCGGTGGTGGCGATGAAGCCGTCGAGGGAGGCCGCCACGAAGTACTGGAATTTCGGCATGGGCCCAGCGTAGCCACTCCCGGTGGCCTTTCCCAGCGGTTCCTGCGGCCGGCGGCGGCCTACTTGCTGAAGTAGGGAATGATCAGATAGAGCCCGAAGAGGACGGCGATGCCGCAGAGGCCGAAGCAGGCGTAGGACAGCGGCCGCACCCACCGGGGCTGGCGGGTCCGGATGTCCCCGGCGATGGCGGTGAGCCGGACCCCCAGGGCGTAGAGCACGACGACGGTGACCGCGGCCACGAGCGTGGCCCCTGCGACCACAACGAGTTCAAGCCATTTCATTTCCGGCCACCCTTGGCGTTGTTGTTGCGGCTGACGGCGGCCGCCTTCTTTTGGGCGAACCGGACTGCCTGCCCGGCTTCCTCGACTTCGACGGCGTTGTGGTGGCCGACGTGTGATTTCCGGGAGGCGACGAACATGTAGATCACAGCGGCGGTGCCGGCGACGGCGGCGATCACGAAGCCGGCCGTGCCCGTGTGCACCAGCAGCGCCGTCAGGGCGCCCACGATGCCGGCGGCCGGCAGCGTGAAGAGCCAGCCGAGCGCGATCCTTCCGGCAGTCCCCCAGCGCACCGAAGTCCCGCGGCGGCCCATCCCGGAGCCGATGACGGATCCCGAGGCGACGTGCGTGGTGGACAGGGCGAAGCCCAGGTGTGAGGAGGCCAGGATGGCGGCTGCGGTGCTGGTTTCGGCGGCGAAGCCTTGCGCCGGCTTGACGTCGGTGAGGCCGGTGCCGAGAGTCCGGATAATCCGCCAGCCGCCGGAGTAGGTGCCCACCGCGATGGCCAGCGCACACGCGGCGATGACCCACAGCTGCGGCCCGGAGCCGGGCGCCTGGCTGCCGGCGGAAATCAGGACCAGCGTGATGATGCCCATGGTCTTCTGGGCGTCGTTCGTGCCGTGGGCGAGGGCGACCAGGCTCGACGTGAAAACCTGCCCGGTGCGGAACCCGCCGCGCTTCTGGGTCAGTTTGCTGCCGGTTTCGGGGTCATGGCGCGCGGTGAGGGCGTAAGCGAGCCGGGTGCAGATGTAGGCGACGACCGCCGCGATGGCCGGAGCGAAAACGGCAGGGAGCAGAACTTTCTGCACCACCGAGACAAAGTTCACCGAATGCAACCCGATGCCGGCGATGGCCGCGCCGATCAGGCCGCCGAACAGGGCGTGCGAGGAACTGGACGGGAGGCCTTTGAGCCAGGTGATCATGTTCCAGAGGATGGCGCCCATCAGGCCCGCGAAGATGATGTCCGGGGTGATCTGCACGCCGTCGGCCCCTTCCCGGATGATGCCGCCGGAAACGGTTTTGGCTACTTCAGTCGAAAGGAAGGCACCAACGAGGTTCAGCACGGCGGCCAGGGCCACCGCCGTCTTCGGTTTGATCGCGCCGGTCGCAATGGGGGTGGCCATTGCGTTGGCGGTGTCATGAAATCCGTTAGTGAAGTCAAAGAACAGCGCCAGCGTTATCACGAGCGCCACCATTACGGTGATTTCCACCTGTTGCCCAATCTGCAGAGTCGACGGTCAGCAGTTCCATGCCCCGTGGCGGCCTTGTCGGCCAGTGTTCACCTGGTGTTTCGCCGGGATGTCCTGCGCAGTTCACCATGCAGTCCTGAAACCGTATAGATCGTACGTGCCACCGAGGGACTGGCAAAACTAAACCGTCGCGTCCGGCAGCTATGCGGGCGGGGTGCCGTGGGCGGCTCCGGCGTCGAGCATACCGGCGATTTTTTCCTCCAGCGCCGCCAGCGTGGCGTCCGGCAGCACAATCAGCCCGTCCAGTTCGCGGCGGGCCCGTTTGTAGGCGGTCTGCCGCTCCGCCGGGGTGGCGGCGGCGTCGGAGGCGATCCGGAGCAGCTTCCGGGCTGTGGCAAGGCGCTCGCGTTCCGGTCCGCTGAAATGACTGTCCTTGATCCTGCGCGCCTCCCGCTCGGCGACGTCGAAGGCCAGTTCGAAGCTCCGCACGGCAGCACGGTACTCCGCCAGCCGGGCCACCGTCCCCACCTGCTCCGGCGCCCCGGGCCGCAAGCCGTCCGCTTCGCGCTTGGCACGAAGGAATGCCACCGTCAAGGGCTCGCGCACATCGGTCATCACCGGAAAATCGATCAGTTTTCCGACGTCGAGTTCGTAATCCAGCCAGCGGCGGTTGACCGCATCGTGCGCGTCAAGGAGAGCCTGCACCTCGCTCCGGCTGGCCTGCTCTGCCTCCACCTGCTGGTTCTTAAGCCGGTAAAGCTCCAACTTCCTGCGGTGCCGCCGTTCGCCGGCCCTGCTCCAGGACCGCGCCCAGTTGCCCAGCAGCGCGCTCAACGGAAAAACCAGCCACCAGTTATGGCTCAGGAAATTAAAAAAGGGGTCCACGGCAACATCCTCCCACCGGCCTCCCGCGGCGCAAAGACCCGCGTTCCGCGGCCGTCACGGCCGGCGTCCAACGGACGGCGACGCCGTGGCCGCCAGCGCACGCGCGGCAGCTGTTTTTGCAGCAGAAAACCGCCGGGGCCATCAGGAAATCCTGATGGCCCCGGCGGCCTTTTTCGGTCGGGTTGCCGGCTGGGCCTAGCGGTTCAGGAGAAGATGTCCCGGGCTACGCCCATGATGATCCGGTCCCCGGGAACCGATTTGCGCAGATAATCCTCGACGGCCCAGTCATCCAGGGATATGCAACCAGCGGTCGCCACCTTGTGCTCATGCAGGAAAATGGCAAAACCGGCATCCTGCACGATTGGGGAGTCGGGCGGCCTGTTGTAGTTGAGGACAGCCCCTTGGCGATAGTCGTGGGAGCGGCCAGTGGCGAAGTACCACATGTTCTCGTCCCAACCGACCCAGGACGAGGATTCAAAGTACTTGTTGTACGTGTCGGTCCACGGATTGCCGCCCCACCGAGACTTTGGATTCAACAACCGGTACGGCAGCGCCGTGCCCGGGTTCCCCAGCCCGAACGCTTCCGTCACGGAATAGGAACCGGTCGGGGAGAAGTTATTGCGGGTCGGCCCGGATGGGACGCCCGGCGGCTTGAACCCGCTGGCACCAACCCGCCCGTCCGTCCGCCAGTCAATCAGGTAGGTTCCGGCCACCCGCTGGCAATATACGACGGCGGCATAGGACTGCCCGTAGTCGGCCGCGTAGGTCAGCAGGACCCGTTTGGCGCCTGCCGTCGGATACTTGATCCCGCCCTCATTGAGGTTGGAACACTCCGACCGGCCGTAGTCCTTCGAAGCAGACGGTGTCCAGCTGAGATAGCCGCCTTGGAAGGCCTGGACGCACTCGCCGCCCGCGCACGTCTCGGGGGTCGCGGGATAGCCCAGGTAGCTCAGGTGCCACCCCATCGACGCGTATTTGGTCTTCATCCCGCCGCGGATGGGCTGGGCTCCGGTTGACGGCGACCAGAAGATCAGCCCGCCCTGGAACCACTGGTAGCAGCCCCCCTTGGGCTGGTTGCAGATCTCGTTTTCGATGGGATACCCGAGGTAACCGGACACGCCGCCCTGGTCCTGGTAGCGGCCCTTGATGCCACCATTGACCGAATGGGCCCCGGTGCCGGAAGACCACAGAATAGTCCCGCCCTGGTATTCCTGACGGCAGCCGGAGTTCGGAACGTCACAGATTTCCTCGGACACCGGGTAGCCAAGGCCGCCGTTCTCGTATCCGCGGCTGGCCCAGTCCTTGCGCATGTCGCCCCGGCTGAGGTGCGCTCCGGTGGCGGGCGACCAGACAATGGCTCCGCCCTGGTAGTTCTGGTAGCACCCGTTGGCTTTAAGCCCGCAGGTCTCCTTCGACGTGGGGAATCCGAGCGTTCCGCGTTCCGCCTGCGTGCTGTCGTACAGGCCGCCGATCGCCCCGGGGGTCCATACTCCGAAGGCCCCGGACGAGGCCGACCACATGATCTTGAACCGTCCGAATTCCTGCACACAGCCTTGGTTCTTCAGGGTGCAGTTTTCCGCCGACGTCGGGTACCCGGTGCCCGCGTATCCGCCATAGAGCCGGTACACCGCACCGCCGATGGCTCCGCGGGTCCACACCGTTTGGTAGCCTCCGGCCTGCGTCCACGCGAGGTCCGTCCCCTGCGAGTACCGCTGCGCGCAGCCGGCTGC
The DNA here is from genome assembly GCF_057748045.1 of Arthrobacter sp. JB02-1C. Classification (NCBI taxonomy): domain Bacteria; kingdom Bacillati; phylum Actinomycetota; class Actinomycetes; order Micrococcales; family Micrococcaceae; genus Arthrobacter; species Arthrobacter sp. JB02-1C. The sequence goes on along the minus strand of NZ_CM173235.1, from coordinate 2,873,552 downwards.
ATCGCACGTCTCGTCGGTGACCGGGTACCCGAGGACAGGCACGCCGCCGCGGGTCTTCCATTCCGGGCCGGTCTTGCCGGAAGCGAAAAGAACGGCGTGGGCCCCGGTGGCGGCCGTGTAGTAGATCTCGCCCGCGGCGAAGGTTTCCAGGCAGAGACCGGATGCGTCGCAGCGCTCGTTGGCGGTGGGCTCACCGAGCGGGCCGGCGGCACCACCGAGTTGCTGCCATTTGGCGCCGATGGCTCCGAACGGCACAAAAGACGTGGCTTCGGCGCCGCCCCGGACCGCCGGTACTGTCGTCTGCGCGCTGGGCGCGGGGTTTCCGGGGCTCAGCGTCGCCGGGGCCGAGCGGTCCACCTGCGGAGCAGGCTCGATCGTTGGAACCGGCGCCGGGGCCTTCGTGGGCACCGGCGTCGCGGGAACCGTGGCAGGTGGCGGGGCCGAAGGTGCTGGCGCCGCCTGCTGGCTCGGGGTCGAGGTCGCGGGCGGCGGGGTTGCCGTGGTCGCCTGGGCAGGAAGTGCCAGCCCGACCGTCAGCAGCGACGCCATGGCCGCCACCGCGGCGGCGCGGGCCCGGGATTTCGTCTGAATGATCCTCATTTCGAGACCACCGCCTCACAGGTGGACCCCGCGGGTGCGCCCGAGGCAAAGTTTGCGGCGCGGACCGTTTCCTTCGCGCCGGGGGCTACCGTCTGTTCGATCAGCGCGTGGCCGGCCGGACTGCTGTTGGTGCCGACAGCGACGGCCACGGTGTACTTGACCGGGCTGGAGCCCGGGTTCGTCAGCGTCCCGGAGAACGACCAGGAACCGGCGGCGTCGGCCGCGCAGATAACGTCACTGAGCGCATCGGTGGCCAGTGCGGTCGGCGTCGGAATTGCCGAAGCAGACTGGACGGGACCCGAAGGCTGCGGCGCGCTCATCGAAATCGAGGTGCTGCTCGATACTCCGGCAGGAGAACTCGCGGCTGGATTTGGCGCTGGCGGACTACAAGCGGCCAAGGTTAATAAACCCACCGCGCACCCCCCAAGGAGCGGTGTCCATTGATGCATTTTTCCTCCAAACTGGTGACAGACTCCCTGGCCAAACAATGATGTGGCAGGAAGCGCCTGTCAGGATAAGGCGCACGCTATCAGACTAAAAACGTTGGACAAATGAGGAAACGGGTCTCCGACGTAATTGTTGTTTATCCGAAATGGGGGCATTGTGCCGTCCGGGGTTTGCTCCGTTCCTCAATCGGGGAGTTTCCCCGATCTCGCGTTTCCTTACCGCGCCCGTCATATTCAGTCGATGACCGGCTCGCCTGGCAGTTTGCCGGCGGCGCTCCGCCCGGGCTGACGGCCCGCTTATATACGGGCAGGTAGGGTGCCCAAAGGAAGTATGCCCGCTGTCGGAAACCCGGCGGCGCCTGCAGAAGGGAAGCTGACGTGACTCGCAAGACTCCGCGCGTGGAGGAAACCGGTGAAAAGGACCTGCAGGTGGGCGAGGGCCCGAAGCAATGGGCCGCCGGCATCCCGGGTGTCTACCATTCGATGGTTCCGGCGGTGGAGCAGATGGGCCTCAACCGGACGCGCAAGACGGTCCTGAAGATGAACCAGAAAGACGGCTTCGACTGCCCCAGTTGCGCGTGGCCGGACCCGCACCACCGGAAGGCCTTCGAGTTCTGTGAAAACGGCGCCAAGGCCGTCACCTGGGAGGCCACGCCGGTGGTCATTCCTACCTCTTTCTGGGCCGAAAACAGCGTCGGCGAGTTGCGGAACCGTTCGGACTACTGGCTCGGCATGCAGGGCCGCCTCACCGAGCCGGTCTATAAGCCGCGCGGCGAAGACCACTACAAGCCGGTCAGCTGGGACGAGGCGATCGGCATCCTGACGGCCAAGCTGAAGAGCCTGGCCTCCCCGGACGAGGCCGCCTTCTACACCAGCGGCCGCACGTCCAACGAGGCGGCCTTCCTGTACCAGCTGCTGGTGCGCGGCTACGGGACGAACAACCTTCCGGACTGTTCCAACATGTGCCACGAGTCCTCCGGCTGGGCCATGGGGCAGACCATCGGGATCGGCAAAGCCACGGTCACCTTCGACGATTTCGCCGAGGCGGACCTGATCATCGTGATGGGACAGAACCCGGGCACCAATCACCCGCGGATGCTCACCGAGCTGGAAAACTGCAAGCTCAACGGCGGTGAAATTGTCGCCGTCAACCCGCTGCCGGAGGCCGGGCTGCACCGCTACAAGAACCCCCAGAAGATCCGGGGCATCGTCGGCCGCGGCACCCCGATTGCGGACCAGTTCCTGCACATCCGCATTGGCGGCGACATGGCCCTGCTGCAGGCGGTCTCCAAGCGGGTGCTCGACGCGGAGGAGAAAAACCCCGGCACTGTTCTGGACCATGCGTTCCTCGCCGAGCACTGCGAGGGCCTGGCGGACCTGAAGGAGCACCTGGCCCTGCTGGACGAGGCAGCGGTGCTGGAGGCGACCGGGCTCCGCGCCGGGGAGATCGACGAACTGGCCGACCGGTACCTGCGGGCGGAGAAGGTGATCATTACCTGGGCGATGGGGATCACCCAGCAGAAAAAGGGCGTCGCCACGATCAAGGAAATCATCAACCTGCTCCTGCTCCGCGGCAACATGTGCAAGCCGGGCGCCGGGGCCTCCCCGATCCGTGGCCACAGCAACGTCCAGGGCGACCGCACCATGGGTATCTGGGAACAAATGCCGCAGTCCTTCATGGCGGCTCTCGGCAAGGAGTTCAATTTCGAACCGCCGCGGGAGCACGGCGTGGACGCCGTCGAGACGGTCAACAAGATGCGGGACGGCGACATCAAGGTTTTCATGGCCGTCGGCGGCAACTTCGTCGGAGCCATTTCCGACACGAACGCGGTCGAAGCGGCCATGGCCGGCACCGAGATGTCCGTCCAGGTCTCCACCAAGCTCAACCGCTCGCACGTCGTCACGGGGGCCGAGGCGCTGATCCTGCCCACCCTGGGGCGGACCGAGATCGACATCCAGGAGTCCGGCGAACAGTTCGTCTCGGTGGAGGACACGGTCTGCGCGGTGCACCCCTCGTGGGGCAGCGTGGAACCTGTTTCGCATCACCTGTTATCCGAACCGGCGATCCTCAGCCGCCTGGGCAAGGCCCTGGTGGGCGACCGGATCAACGCGGACTGGGACGGCTACGAGAAGGACTACGACCTGATCCGGGACCACATTTCCCGGGTGGTGGGCGGCTGCGAGGACTATAACCAGAGGATCCGCCAGGAGGGCGGTTTCATCCTCGCCAACGGGCCCCGGGACTCGCGGACGTTCCCGACCCCGACCGGCAAGGCCGTCCTCACGGTGAACCAGCTGGAGGCGGTGGAGCGGCCGGCAGGCACCCTGATCCTGCAAAGCATGCGCTCGCATGACCAGTTCAATACCACCATCTACGGCCACAACGACCGCTACCGCGGCATCAAGAAAGGCCGGCATGTGGTCTTCGTGAACCCGGAGGACATCACCGAACTGGGGCTGTCCGACGGCCTTTTCGTTGACGTCCACGGTGCGTACCAGGACGGCGTGGAGCGCGTGTTGCGGAAATTCCGCGTGGTCTCGTACCCGACGGCACGGGGCTGCGCTGCCGCGTACTACCCCGAGGCCAACGTGCTGGTGCCGCTCAACCACACGGCCGAAGGGAGCAACACGCCGGTGTCCAAAGCCGTGATCGTCCGCCTCGAACCCAGCGTGGACCAGACCCCCGACAGTCCGGCGCGGTTGCACGCCGCCGCGGGAACCCCCGCGCCTGCATAGAACTCCGGGGCCGGTCACACCGGCGGGGCGGACCGGTCCCCCGCCGGTGTGACGCCCGGCCCGGCCCAAGGCTACTGGGCGCGCTTGGCCCAGCCTTCGTCGTCCGGGCCGCCGGCCTCACCGTGCTCGCACAGCTCGATCACCTTGTTGGCCGCTGCGTGCACCGCTTCCTGGCTGCTTTTCCTGCCGTGCGTGGAGGCAGTACCCGCCGCATAGCCCACGATGAACGCGCTGATCACATCCGCATGCGGCCCCACGGCTTTCACGGACTCGTCGGCAACTTCGACGATCTTTTCGTGGTCGACCTCCAGGTCGAGGATCTGCAGCGCCTGGATCAGCCGGGCGCTCCAGTGCCGCAATGAGTTGTCTTCATCCCGGGGCAAAGTCATGTGCTGCTCCTCTGTGTCGGTACGTCTGTGGTGGATCCGTTATGTCGATACGGCGGCGGTGCGCGCCGGCTGTCCCCCGCGGTACCACCGGTCCAAGCCTAGGGGTACCGCGTCCCGGCCAGCCGTTTCCGGGCCGGAACCTTGCGCGCTGCCGTGTCCCCCTGCCCACCGGCCGCCGTGGTCCGGCCCGGCGTAATATGCTCAAGCCATGGCGAGATTTTTCGATGTGCACCCGGACAACCCCCAGGCCCGTTCCATCACGCAGGCGGTGGACCAGCTGAAGTCCGGCGGCCTGGTCGCCTATCCCACCGACTCCTGCTATGCCCTCGGCGCCCAACTGGGGAACCGGGACGCGCTGGACAGGATCCGCGCCATCCGGCACCTGAGCGACAAGCATCACTTCACGCTGGTCTGCAAGGACTTTGCACAGCTGGGCCAGTTCGTGCAGATTGACAACGATGTCTTCCGCAGCATCAAGGCGGTGACTCCGGGCAGCTACACTTTCATCCTTCCGGCCACCAAGGAGGTCCCGCGCCGGCTGCTGCATCCCAAGAAGAAGACGGTGGGCGTCCGGATTCCGGACCACAAGGTGGTGCAGGCGTTGCTGGCCGAACTTGGTGAGCCGATACTTTCCAGCACCCTGCTGCTGCCGGACGAGGAGGAGCCGCTGACCCAGGGCTGGGAAATCAAGGAGCGGCTGGACCACGTGGTCGACGCCGTTATCGACTCCGGGGACTGCGGGGCGGAGCCGACAACAGTCATTGATTTTTCCAGCGGCGTCGCCGAAGTTGTCCGCCACGGCATGGGCGACCCGTCCCGTTTCGAGTAGGGTCAGCCCGGATCCCGAGGGCAACCTGGCCAGCCAGCGGATGGAACGCTCCAGCCTCAGACCGGCGCCACGCCGATAGAGCAGCAGTGCGCCCGCAACCGTTGGTCCGGCGCTATTTCCGCTGCCGGGGAGCAGAATTGAATCAGGGCATTTTCACCGCCCCGGCCCGTCCCGTCCGGCACGCAACGAAAATGAAAGGGATGCACCATGAATACCGGGAAGGCACGCGTCACGACTCTGCTGCTGGCCACGGTCCTGGTGGGCGCGGCAGGCTGCTCCGCCGGCGGCGGGGGCTCCGCCACAGCCACGGCTCCCCCAGCCACAGCCACAGGGAGCATGGGCATGGGTTCCGGCGGCCCGGCAACGGCGTCAGGCAGCCCCACCGGCTCGGCTGCGCCGGCCAGCGCCACTCCGGGCATCACCATCAGTGGGTTTGCCTACGGCGCGCCGCTGGTCGTGCCCGCAGGGGCAACGGTCAGGGTCACCAACATGGACAGCGCCGAACATACGGTCACCGCTGATTCCGGCTCGGCGTTCGGCGTCGAGGTTAAGGGCGGCGGCGGTACGGCGACGTTCACGGCGCCCTCGACGCCGGGAACCTACCCCTTCCACTGCATTTATCACGCCAACATGCACGGTACCTTGACCGTCAAATAAGCGCTCCCCCGGGGATTGCTAGCATGGGAGCGAGGTGCCCATGCCAAACAGAATCCCCCGCCACGGGGCCGCCGATGTGGCGCTCACGGCCGCCGTCTATCTGGCCTCGGCTTGCGGGCTGGTGTGGATGGCGGCGCCGGGGGCTTGGACCGGGCTGCTGGCCGTCGGCGCCGGGAGCGCCGTCCTCGGCCTCGCTGCCGGTTCCATCCTGCGCCGCGAACCTCCGTTATGCACACCAGCCGATCGCGTCACCCTGCTGCGGGCCCTGCTGGTGGCGTGTTGCGGGGTACTGGCCGTCACCGGCGTCCTGGGCCGCCACGATCCGGGCCCGGTCCTGATCAGCCTTGCGTCCGCCGCCTTCGCCCTCGACGCCGTCGACGGTCAGGTGGCGCGCCGGACCGGCTCGGCGTCCGCTGCCGGAGCCCGGCTGGACACCGAAACCGATGCTGCGCTCACGCTTGTGCTGTCCGCCGCGGCCGCCCCGGCCGTGGGTCCTTGGACACTGCTGATCGGCCTGCTGTACTACGTTTTTGCGGTGCTGGGCCGTTGCCGCCCGGCCCTGCGCAGGTCGCTGCCGCCGTCACCCGTCCGTAAGGCGATCGGAGCCTGTCAGCCCGCCGGCTTGCTCCTCGCCCTGCTGCCTGGAACCCCGGCCGCCGCGGCCACCGCCGTTCTCCTGACGGCGCTTGCGCTGCTGTTGTTTTCGTTCGGCCGCGACGCCGCCGCGCTTGAGCGGATGCACCGCTCCGAGCTCCGCCGCCCGGAGCTGGTGCAGTAACCCGGCGCCGGCGCAGCAACCCGGCGCCGGCGCTAGTCCTTGGTCCGCGCGCGGCTGGGCTGCACCCGCGGTGGTTCACCGGGCATCTTCGGGAAATCCGGCGGAAACGGCAGTTCGCCAAGGCCGGCGGCGAGGTCCCGGTCCCACCATTCAAGCAGGACACTGATCGAGCCGGGTTCGTCGTGCATGCCGGCCCACGGGTCGCCCTTGTCCTTGAGCCTGCCGGGCACGGTGGCGATGGTGAACTGCTCCGGGTCGGCGCCCTCCAGCTCGTCCCAGCCCAGCGGGCAGGAGACCGTGGCTGCGGGCAGCGCGCGGGGGCTGTAGGCTCCCGCCATAGTGCGGTCACGGTTGGCCTGGTTAAAGTCAACGAACACCCGGCGCCCGCGTTCCTCCTTCCACCAGGCGGTGGTGACCTGCTCCGGCATCCGCCGCTCGAGCTCCCGCGCGGCGGCAATGACCGCGTGCCGTACCTCCAGGAACTCACGCGCCGGCTCGATCGGTGCGAAGACGTGCAGGCCGCGGTTGCCGGAGGTCTTGATGAAGGCGGTCAACCCCGCCTCGGCCAGCACGTTGCGCAGTTCCCGCGCTGCCGGCACGGCGTCGCGGAAGCCGGTACCTGGCTGCGGGTCAAGGTCAATCCGCAGTTCGTCCGGGTTATCCGGGTTACCGGCCTTCGACGCCCAGGGGTGGAACACGACGGTGTTCATCTGGACCGCCCAGACCGCGGCCGCCAATTCATCGAACACCAGCTGTGGATGCGACCGGCCGCTGGGGTAAGCCACGTTCACGGCCCGCACGAAGTCGGGCGCGCCCTTGGGCGGGTTCTTCGAAAAGAACTGGTCGCCGTCGACGTCGCCGGAGAACCGCTGCAGGGTCACCGGGCGGCCGCCGTTGGCGGCCAGGAACGCCTCGCCGACGCTGGTCAGGTAGTGCACCAGATCCAGCTTGCTGAGCCCCGCCGCCGGCCACAGCAGCCGGCCGGGGCTGGAAATCCTGACTTCCCTGCTGCCCTTGGGCCCTTCGACGGTGACCATCGTTTCTTCCCGCGCCATGAGGACAAGCTACCCGGCGGCAGGGCGCAGCGAAAGCACCGGGCGGGGCCCCTTAAACCCAGTCGTGCCTGCGCAGCGGAGGTTCGGCGCCGCCGCGGCGTTGCACCAGGACCTGGTTCACGCCGGTGGTGCCGGCTTCGAAGCCCAGCGCGCTGGCGGCCATGTACAGCCGCCAGACCCGGGCGCGGCCAGGGCTGCTGGCCTGGACGGCTTCGTCCCAATGGCCCTCCAGATTCCGTACCCAGGCGCGCAGGGTCAGGGCATAATGCGGGCGGAGAGCCTCGACGTCGAGCACTTCAAGCCCGCCGCGCTCCAGGGCGCCGATCATCTCGGCCAGGCTGAGCATCTCCCCGTCGGGGAAGACGTAGCGCGGAATGAAGGACTGGGGATCCGGGGCGGTTGGTCCGGCGTTCCAGGAGATGGCGTGGTTCAGGAGCCTGCCGCCGGGGCGCAGCAGTCCGTGCAGCCGCACCGCATAGTGGTCGATCTGGTCGCGGCCCACGTGCTCGGACATGCCGATCGAACTGATGGCGTCGTACGGCTCGTCGTCCACGTCGCGGTAGTCCTGGCAGCGGATTTCGATGTGCCCAGTCAGGCCGGCGTCCGCTACCCGCTTGCGTGCCAGTTCGGCCTGTTCGGCGGACAGCGTGACGCCCACGACGTCGACGCCGTAGTGCCCGGCAGCGTGCAGGGCGAAGCTTCCCCAGCCGCAGCCCACGTCCAGGACCCGCATGCCGGCCCGCAGCCCGAGCTTCCGGCAGACGAGGTCCAGTTTCGCTTCCTGAGCCGCGTCGAGGCTCGTGTCCGGGTCGGCCCACACGGCGCAGGAGTACACGAGGGTCCGCCCCAGCACAAGCTCGTAGAACCGGTTGCCGACGTCGTAATGGTGCGAAATGGCGGCGGCGTCACGCTGCCGGGAATGCCGCCGGCCGGTGCGGCTCACCCGGGACTCCTCCGGCGGTCGCGCCGGGTTCGGCCCGAGTGCGCCGAGCCGCACGGCCGCGGCCGCCAACCGCAGCAGTTCCCGGCCGGTCAGGCGCCGGAACGGCCCGGCTTCGGCGAACTTCCCGACCGAACTCAGCGCAACGAACGTGCCGAAGATGTCCCCCGCGGCCTCAATGTCGCCGGCGACGTAAGCCCGGCTCAGGCCCAGCTGCCCGGGTGACCAAAGGATCCGGCGCAGCGCGCGGCGGGAGCGGAAGACCACCAGCGGCGCGCCCGCCGGCCCGGCCTCCGAACCGTCCCAGGCCCGGAGCCGCAACGGAATGTCTTCGGTGCCGAGCACCACCCCGAGCGCAGCGGCCAGCCGTGACGCGGCTCCCACAGTTCTTGACACTGGCCCTCCCTCCGGCCGGCCCGGATACGCCCAATCTAGGGGCAAGTGGCCCGGTGGGACAGGGGCCGGACGTCCCGGAACCCGCCCGTCCGCCGGCGTCGGACTTCGGCGTCGGACTTCGGCGTCGGACTTCGGTGTCGGACTTCGGTGTCGGAGTCAGGCCGGGGCGTCCAGGCCACGGCGGGCAGCGAACGGTGTCCAGCGTACGGCGGGCGCTGGAACTCCTCGCGGCCGCTGAATAGGGTGGCTTCCATGGCTGAGACATCTGGGACCCTGGCGGACGGGTTCAACACCACACGACGGGCGTGGTATGCCGGTGCAGCATATCCCGTCCGGGGCCGGCGTGGCTGCCGCTGAGGAGGCGGTCCGGCTGGACGTTGGCGGGACCGTGGTTTCGGGCGAATATGCCCGCCCGGACTGCCCTGACGCGACCCTGGTGGTGGCCCACGGTGCCGGCACCGGGATGGACCACCCGTTCCTCTGCGGCTTCACCGCGGCCCTGAACGGCGCCGGCATCGCCACCTTGCGCTTTAACTTTCCGTACCGGGAGGCAGGCCGGAAGTTCCCGGATCGGCCGCCGGTTGCGATCGCTGCCTGGCGTGCGGCGATCGCCGAAGCGCAGGCGCGCTCCGGGGGCGAACCGGTGTGGGCTGCGGGCAAGTCCTTCGGCGGCAGGATGGCCTCGATGGCCGTCGCGGAGGGCATGCCCGCGGCGGGTCTGGTGTACCTGGGCTATCCGCTGCACCCGCCGGGCAAACCGGACAAGCTCCGGGACCAACATCTGTACGGCCTGACCCTGCCGATGCTCTTCCTGCAGGGCAGCCGGGACACCTTCGCCACCCGCGAACTCCTTGAGGCCGTCGTCGCGCGCACCGGACCGGCAGCCACCCTGCAGTGGTGCGAAGGCGGGGACCATTCCTTTGCCGTAGCCAGCCGGAAGCTCCCGCAGGAGGAAATCGGGGCGGAACTGGCCGGCCCGGTGGCCGACTTTATCCGGCTGCACGGCCCCTCCCCGGCCGGCGGGGGCGGGAGGGTTATTCCCATATCAGCCGCAAGCCTGAAAGATGGTGCCCATGACCAAACCATATGAATCGTCCCGCCGCGTCGAGTCCGACAGCCCCGACGCCGTCGCGACAGCAGTCCGCGAGGCCACCCGGGAACTCCGGGACGGTCTCCCGCGCGACGGAATCGACGTCAGCTTCGAGGATCTCGCGCTGCTGGGCCATTCCGAGTCCTGGGACGGTGAGGGGCAGCGCTGGGTCCACGTCGCCTGGGACGGCGCCGAGGCGGGGTAAGCGCGGATACTGCGGTCACATCCTGTTCTTGACCTTGGCCGTGGCCGGGGCCGACCAAGGATCCTCCGGCCACGGATGCTTCGGGTAGCGGCCGCGCATTTCCGCCCGGACCTGGGCGTACGGCCCGGACCAGAACGACGCCAGGTCATCGGTCACGGCCAGCGGCCGCCCGGCGGGCGAGAGCAGATGGAAGAGCACCCGGACACGGCCATCCACCAGCGTGGGCGTCCGGTCCCAGCCGAAGCATTCCTGCAGCTTCACTGCCACCACGGGGCGGCCGCCGTCCTCGCCCACGGGCGGATAATCCACCCGGACCCGTGAACCACTGGGGACCAGCAGCGCTTCCGGTGCCAACTCCCCCAGCCGGGCAGCAGCGGGCCAGGGCAGCAACCGCCGCAGCGGCTCCGCCAGGCCAATGCTGCCGGTGCGGGCGCCACCGGCCAGTGCATCGAGTTCGGGCGCCAGCCAGTCATCCAGCCGGGCCAGGAGGCCCGGTTCGGAGACGTCGGGCCACGGTTCGCCCAGCTCCCGCCGCAGCAGGGCCAGCCGGCGCCGCAGCACGTCCGCGGCCGGAGACCAGCCGATGACCTGCAGCCCGTCATGCGCCAGCGCGCGGGCCACCGCCGCGCGCCCCTCCGCCGCGGATGGCCGCACCGGCGTCGAGGACAGGACAATCCCGCCAAGCCGGCGCTCGCGGCGGGCCGACACCCGCCCGTTGCCAAATGAGGCCTCGACCGTCACGGTGAGCAGGTGCGAGGCGGCGGCCTCCGCGGCCTCCGGCGTCAGCGGCGCGGCCGACCGGATGACAGCGCCTGTCCCGGCCGCCTCCTGGCCGTCGGCGCGTGAGACTTCGGCGACCGCCAACCATTCACGGCCGGCCAGCCGGCTTCCGCGCGGCAGGGCGGCACGGGTGCCGGACGTGAGCAAGTACCGTTCGCCTGGCCCGGAGACCCGACGGGCCACCCGGTCCGGGAAGGCGAGGGCCACGACGAAGCCGATGCTCTCGTCAGCCACGGATGCTGTCCGCGGCGCCCCGTACGCCGGCACCGGACGGGCCGGTCCGGAGCTGCGTGCCAGGCCCTCCATCCGCCGGACGTCCTCGGCCCAGCGGCGGCCGGCGGGGTCCCGGCCGGACCGCAGCGCCGCGACGAGGGCGGCAACGTCCGCGCCGGGCGCGCGCTCGCCACCGGCGACCGCGGCGACTGCTTCGGCAGCGGTGCGGTGTCCTACGACGGCGGCCCCGTCCAGCAGGGCGCGGGCCAGCCGCGGGTCCGCGGGAATCCGCGCCAGGGTCCTGCCCAGCCCGGTAGCCAGGCCGCCGGGATCCACCGCACCGAGCTCGCGCAAAACTTCGACGGCGTCGTCCATCGCCGCCTCGGGCGGGGCGTCCGGCAAGGCCAGACCGCGGCCACGCGGAGCACCCCAGCAGGCCAGGACCAGGGCAGCAGTGGTCAGGTCGGCGACCGCGAGCTCCGGGGTCTGGTGGGCCGGCGCGGCGCCATAGCTCTTCTGGTCGTAGCAGCGCACCACGCGTCCCGGGCCTTGCCGGGCGGCCCGGCCGGCGCGCTGATCGGCCGAGGCCCTGGAGCAGGACACGGTGACCAGTCCTGTCATACCGCGGCCCGCGTCCCGCCGCGGCTCCCGGGCCAGGCCGGAATCGATCACCAGCCGCACGCCGGGCACGGTCAGCGAGGATTCGGCGAGCGCGGTCGAGACGACAATCCGGGGCGGCTCGCCAGGGCCGCGGCCGGACACCGCACGGTCCTGCATGGCCGAATCGGCCTGGCCGTGCAGTTCCAATACCTCGACGCCGGCCCTGGCTCGCAGCCTGGCAGCCACGCGGGCGACTTCCCTGGCCCCCGGCACAAAGACCAGGGCGTCGCAGTCTTCCCCCGCGGCGAGCGCTGACGCATGGGCGTCCGCGGCGGTGTCCGCCACGTGGTCCAGGAAGCCGGGGGTCACTCCGCGGGCGTCGAGCCGGGGACCCGCGGCGGGTTTCCACTGGACCTCCAACGGGTACAGTGCCGACGGGCAGCCAACGACCCGAGCGTCACCGTCCCGTCGGGGCTGCTCCGGCCGGGTGTCCGCGGGCGGGTGGTCTCCGAGCAGGGCGGCGAAACGGGCGGCGTCGAGGGTCGCGGACATGGCCACCAGCGAAAGGTCTCCGCGCAACTGGCGTACCTCGGCGAGCATGCCCAGAAGCAGATCGGTCTCCAGGCCGCGTTCGTGCACCTCGTCCAAGACCACAGCCTGCGTGCCTTCCAGGCCGGGATCGGCGAGCAGGCGGCGCAGCAAGACGCCGGGGGTCACGAATTCAATCAGGGTTGCGGGTCCGGCCCGGCGCTCGCCGCGAACCGTGTAACCGACGCGGACGCCCAGCGGGCTGCCGTCGAGTTCCGCCAGGCGGCGCGCTGCGGAACGGGCGGCCACCCGCCGCGGCTGGGTCACGATGATGCGCGGCGTGGCGTCTTCCGCGGCGGGGCCGGTGCCGGTGTGGGGCTCCTTGGGGCCGGCCATGGCTAGGTTGGCGAGCAACGGCGGCACCAGCGTGGTCTTGCCCGTACCCGGCGGCGCCTCCACCACTGCGGTGCCGGCGGGGGCCCCGCCCCGCAGCGCGGCGGCCAGCGTCGGGAGTGATCCGGCAAAGGCCAGTCCGGCGCCGATGGTGCCGAGATCAAACGGCCGGGTTGGCGCCGGGGCGGGACGGGAAGGCTGAGGGGTCACCACTCCATTGTCGCGGTACTTCACTTGCCGGGCCGCCCCGGCCTGCGGGAGACTGGAGCTTCCCCCTGAAGAAAGAGCGGTGCCCCCTTGATCCAGCTGCGGCAGGACGACGAAGGATTTGTCCGCATGAACCGTCACTTCCCGGCGAGCGTGCCGGTAACCGTCAGTTTCGCCGACGGCTCCACCCGCGAGTTGCCGGGCCGGGTGTTGAATGCCGCGTACGACGAGGCCCTCGCCGAGTACCGTGCGCAGAACCGCCTGGACGCGAGGGGATTCTCCCGGAGCCCGAAAAAGGCCAACGCGGGAAACAGGATCGAGTTCGTCCGCGTCCACCCTGGCATGGAATAGCCGCAGCCGCCGCCACGTTGGAGGTTGATGTGAAGAACATCGGATTTCTGTCTTTCGGCCACTGGACCGACCATCCGCAGTCCGGCACCCGGACCGCCTCGGACGCCTTATTGCAGGGGATCGACCTCGCCGTCGCGGCCGAGGAGCTGGGCGCTGACGGCGCGTATTTCCGGGTCCACCACTTCGCCCAGCAGTACGCGTCCCCGTTCCCACTGCTCGCCGCCATCGGGGCCCGGACCCGCCGGATCGAGATCGGGACCGGCGTGATCGACATGCGCTACGAGAATCCGCTGTATATGGCAGAGGACGCCGGCGCGGCCGACTTGATTGCCGGCGGCCGGCTGCAGCTGGGCATCAGCAGGGGTTCACCCGAGCAGGTCATCGACGGGTGGCGGCACTTCGGCTTCGCTCCCGCCGACGGTGAGTCGGACGCAGACATGGGCCGCCGGCACACCGAGCGTCTGCTCGAAGTACTCAAAGGTGAAGGCTTCGCGGCGCCAAACCCGCGCCCAATGTTCCCGAACCCGCCGGGCCTGCTCCGCGTGGAGCCGTATTCAGAGGGCCTGCGCGAACGGATCTGGTGGGGATCCGGTTCGAACGCCACCGCCATCTGGGCGGCCCGGCTCGGCATGAACCTGCAGAGCTCCACGCTTAAGGACGACGAAAGCGGCAAGCCCTTCCACGTCCAGCAGGCCGAACAGATTGAGCTTTACCGGCAGGCCTGGCGGGAGGCGGGACACCAGCGGGAGCCGCGCGTCTCGGTGAGCCGCAGCATCTTTGCGCTCACGGAGGACCGCGACTGGCAGTACTTTGGCCACGACCGCCGCAGCTCCGACCAGGTAGGCCACATCGACGAGAAAACACGAGCCGTCTTTGGCCGGTCCTACGCGGGCGCCCCGGACGAGCTGGCCGCGAAACTGGCCGAGGACCAGGCCATCGCGGCTGCGGACACGCTGCTGTTGACCGTGCCGAACCAGCTCGGTGTCGAGTACAACGTCCACGTCATCGAATCGATCCTCAAGGACGTGGCCCCGCAACTCGGCTGGCGCTGAGCCCGGAGCGGGGACCGTACGGTGCCCGGTCCCCCGGGCACTGTGCCGGCGCCGGCTGATCAGGTACAGTTCCGTTCACCTCCCGTCGTCCTGTCCGTCGCCGGAATGTCACCGGCCGGAAACGCCGACGCAATATGCCGGGCGCAAGCTGGAACGGACTCCCGACCGGGTCGCCGCTGTCATCAGAGAGCAGGGTTGCCGTGAATCCATTGATCATCCTGACCGCAATCACCACACCCAGCGACGGCGACCGCGCCGCAGCGGACATCCGGCCAATCCGCAGCACCGATCTCGCCGAGCTGGCCGCCATGTACCGGGATTCCTACGCGGACAGCCTGCCCCAGCCGCCAGACCGCGCGGTCGGGTGGATCGACGCCCTGCTCGAGGGCGCCGAGGGCCAGCACGTGCCGGAGGCCTCCGCCGTCGTGGCCGCGCCGGACGGACAACTCGCCGCAGCCATCATCGTCACCGAACCGGCCCCCGGCACCGGGGGCGACTGGGACTCCGTCATTGCGGAACTGTTCACCCACCCGGACCACCGCCGGCAGGGCCTCGCCGAAGAACTGCTGGGTCACTGCCTGCACATGCTGCACAGCCTGGGCCACCGCCGGGTGGCCGTCGCGGTGGACAGCGGAAACTCGGCCGCCCTGGCGCTTTACCTGTCCCGCGATTTCCGCCGGCTGCCCGACGACGAACTCGACTAAGCGGCCCTGCCGGCGGCTTCCGGGCCCCGCCTGCCGGTGCTAGCTTGTGCGGATGGATGTGCTCACCTGGCTGCTCGATTCCGACCCGGCCCTGCGCTGGCAGGTCCTGCGAGACCTCACGGACGCCCCGGACGCCGACGTCGCCGCGGAACGCGCCGCGGTGGCGGTCCGCGGCTGGGGCGCAGAACTGCTGGCGCTGCAGGGCGCGGACGGCCAGTGGGACGGCGGGACGTACTATCCGTCGCCCTTCGACCGAACGGAAGCCGGACAGCCGTGGACGGCGACCACCTACACCCTGTTGTTGCTGCGCGACTTCGGCCTCGACCCCGGCAGTGCCGCGGCCCGCGGCGCCGTCGCACGGGTCCGGGCCCAGAGCCGCTGGGAGGAGGCCGGGCAGCCGTTCTTCGCGGGCGAAACGGAGCCCTGCAGCAATGGGATGACGGTCGCGCTTGGGGCCTACTTCGGCGAAACGGTCGACGGTGTGGTCGCCCGGCTGCTGGACGAGCAACTCGACGACGGCGGCTGGAACTGTGACGCCGTAGGGGCTCCACGCGGTCTTCCTTCGACACGACGATTAACGTCCTCGAGGGGCTGCTGGAGTACGCCAGGGCCGCCGGCACTGCGCCCGGCCTGGCCCAGGCCCGGGAGCGCGGCGAGAACTACCTGCTCGAACGCCGGCTACTGCGCCGAAAATCGTCCGGCGAACTGATCGACCCGTCCTGGCTGCGGTTCTCCTTCCCGGCCCGCTGGCACTACGACGTGCTGCGCGGCCTCGACTATTTCCGCGCCACCGGAGCCGCCCCGGATGCCAGGCTGGCCGAGGCGCTGGACTTGGTGCGCTCCAGACGCCAGCCGGACGGTACGTGGGTCCTGGAAAATACCCACGCGGGCCGGATCCACTTTTCCTTGGAGGACGGCGACGGGCACCCGAGCCGCTGGAATACGCTCCGGGCCCTCCGGGTGCTGGACTGGGCAGACACCGGTTAAATTAGCCGGACCGCCCCGGGCACCGGCCGGAGCCCGCCGCTGGATAGGAAGTGGATAGGAACCGCATGAGCACTCAAAGCGCAGGACTGCTGCTCTACCGGAGAGGCGGCGAGTCGCCGCTTCAAGTCTGGATCGCCCATATGGGAGGTCCGTTCTGGGCCCGTAAGCATGCCGCGGCCTGGTCCATCCCTAAGGGTCTCTACACCGCTGAGGAAGACCCGCTGGCGGCAGCGCGCCGCGAGTTCGCCGAGGAGATCGGCACGCCGCCGCCGGCCGCCGACTACTTTCCGCTAGGCAGTTTCCGGCAAGCCTCGGGGAAGGTCGTCACCGTCTTCGCGGCGGAAACGGACTTCGCCCCGGAGCGGATCGTGAGCAACACCTTCCCACTGGAATGGCCGAAGGGCTCGGGCGTCGTCCGCGAGTTCCCGGAAATTGACGCCGCGGAATGGGTCGACGAACCGGACGCACGCCAGCGGCTGGTCCGGGGGCAGGTCCCGGTGCTCGATGCGCTCCTCCGCCACCTGCAGGACGCGCCGCACGGCAGGTGACTTTCACAGACGTGACAAGCGTTAGACATTGAACGTCACAGAAGGCGCGAGTAGTGTGGCGGGCACCTTCAGTTCAATTAAGCCAGCCCGGGAGCGACCATGCACTCTGTAGGACGCCGACTGTCCGCCGTCACGGCCGCACTGGCCCTGAGCGTGACGGGCGGCGCGGTCGCCAGCCCCGCCGTCGCCGATCCGCGTGAAACCCAGAAAACCCCGACGGCTTCCGGCTACGGCGGCGCCGTCAGCACGGTGGACCCGGAAGCTTCAGCCGCAGCGATCGAGGTGCTCCGCAAAGGCGGCAACGCTGCCGACGCCGCCGTCGCGGCCGCCGCGACCCTGGGCGTAACCGAACCGTACAGCGCCGGAATTGGCGGCGGCGGCTACTTCGTCTACTACGACGCGAAGAGCGGCAAAGTCGGCACCATCGACGGGCGCGAAACGGCGCCGGCGGCGATGCCGCACAACGCCTTCATCGACCCGGCCACCGGTAAGCCGTATCCCTTCACTCCGCAACTGGTCACCAGCGGCGTGGCCGTCGGCGTGCCCGGAACGGCGGCTACCTGGCAGCGCGCCCTGGACCGCTGGGGAAGCCTGGACCTCGGCGAGGCGCTGAAGCCAGCCATCAAGGTCGCAACCCGCGGCTTCGTCGTGGACGCGACGTTCCGGCAACAGACCCTAGACAACAAGGCCCGCTTCGCCGCGTTCCCCGCCACCACCAAGCTCTTCCTCCCGGGCGGCGACGCCCCCGCCGTCGGCAGCATCTTTCAAAACCACGATCTCGCCGCCACATACCGGCTCCTCGCCCAGCAGGGCACGGACGCGTTCTATGCAGGTCCGCTCGCGGCGGAGATCGCATCCACCGTCCGGGCACCGCAGAAAGCTGCCGGAACGTCGCTGCCGGTTCCGGCCGGGTTTATGACGACGGCGGACCTCGCCAGCTACCGCGCACTGGACCAGGATCCCGCCCACGTGGACTACCGCGGCCTGGACGTCTACGGCATGGCCCCCTCCAGCAGCGGCGGTACGACGGTCGGCGAGGCGCTGAACATCCTGGACCCGTCCAACCTGTCCGGCATGTCCAAAGCGGGCGCGCTGCACCACTATTTGGAAGCCAGCGCCCTCGCGTTCGCCGACCGCGCCAAGTACGTGGGCGACCCGGCGCAGGTGGACGTGCCGACGGAGGCACTGACAGATCCGCTTTTCGGCAAGGAACGCGCCTGCCTGATCGACCCGAAGCGGGCGGCGGTCAAGCCGGTCGCGCCGGGAAACGTGGACGGGTACGACGGCGTGTGCCCGTCCACCGTTACGCCGCCGGCCGACGAGAACGACACGGAAAACATCTCTACGACGAATCTGACGGTCGCGGACAAGTGGGGAAACGTTGCCGAGTACACGCTAACGATCGAACAGACCGGCGGGTCCGGCATGGTGGTCCCGGGCCGCGGCTTCCTGCTCAACAACGAGATGACGGATTTCTCCACCGTCTACGACGCGGCGGACCCGAACCGGATCGAGCCCGGAAAACGTCCGCGCTCATCGATGGCGCCAACCATTATCCTCAAGGACGGGAACCCGTTCGTGGCGCTCGGCTCGCCCGGCGGATCAACGATCATCACCACGGTCCTGCAGACCATCCTGAACCGCGTGGATCTGGGCATGACCATCTCCCAGGCGATTGCCGCCCCGCGTGCCTCCCAGCGGAACACGGCCAAGGTCACGGCCGAGCCGGAATTTATCGCCACGTACGGCAGTTCGCTGACGCCGTTTGGACACCAGTTCACGCCGTCCGGCGATGCCTTCACCTCCGCCGCGGAGATCGGCGCCGCGACCGCTATCGAGTTCGGTCCGGACGGGAAGATGACGGCTGCGGCGGAGCCGGTCCGGCGCGGCGGCGGCTCGGCGATGGTGCTCAGCCGGTCCAGGTAGTTCCGGGCCCGCGGCTAGTCCTGGCGGCCCGCATTCCGGCCCTTGACGTACGCGGCCTGCCCTGCGTGCTGGAGGCAGTCGGCGATCGTGCTGACCAGCCGCACGCCGAGGGTGACGGGCGGATCCCACCGGGTGTCCACGATCCGGTCCAGGTCCTCGTCACCCAGCCCGGTCAGGTACTCGACGGTCTGCTGGTGGACGGCGTCGTAGTAGGCCAGCAGGAGCTCCGGCGGTGCCTGTACGGCGTCGACCTGGCCGGAATCGTGGCCGTAGCCGGTGTCGCGCGGGGATAACGGGAGGCCGAACCTGTCGGCGAAGCCCTGCGACGTCCAGACCTGCTCCCGGCCGGCGGCAGCGGCGAGCTGCGCATCCTCGACCCGGCCCAGATGCCAGATAAGCCAGACCGGAGAGTTGCCATTGCCGCCCGGCCGGCGGGTTAGTGCCGCGGCGTCCACGCCGTCCAGGACGGCGGCGACACTTTGCCGTATCCGGTCAAACGCATCCAGCAGCAGAGTGGCTGTCCTCACGTCGGTTTCCTTTCGGCCTGCGCCCCCGTGAACCCCATGCTCGCACAGCCGAAACCCGTTGCGCTATGCCGTGGACCTGGGCAACGGGGCGCCTCCGCGACATCCCCGTCCCCCGGTCCTAGCATCCACACTAGGCGGCTTGCTTCTTCGCGAGGTCGAGGGCAACGTCGACGATCATGTCTTCCTGGCCGCCGATCATTTTGCGGCGACCGAGCTCGATCAGAATCTCGATCGTCGGGATCCCGTACTTGGCCGATGCCGTTTCGGCGTGGAGCAGGAACGACGAGTAGACGTTGGCGTAGCCCAACCCGAGGGTCTCGCGATCAACCTGAACCGGACGGACCTGAAGCGGGCGGACGATGTCGTCAGCGGCGTTCATCAGGGCCATCACGTCCGTGCCGTGGTTCCAGCCGAGCTTCTCAGCGACGGCGATGAAGACCTCGAGCGGCGCGTTACCGGCTCCCGCGCCCATGCCGGTGAGGCTGGCATCGACGCGGTTCGCGCCCGCTTTCACGGCGGCGATCGAGTTGGCGACGCCCAGCGAGAGGTTGTGGTGGGCGTGGATGCCGACCTCGGTTTCCGGGTTCAGCACGTCGCGGAGCGCGTTGACGCGGTCCGCGACGTCGTCCATGGTCTGGGCCCCAGACGAGTCGACGACGTAGACGCACTGGGCACCATACCCCTCCATGAGCTTCGCCTGCGCGGCCAGGTTCGCGGGTGTCGTCAGCGCGCTCATCATCAAGAAGCCTGCAGTGTTGAGGCCGAGTTCGCGCGCGGTCGCGATGTGCTGCGCCGAGACATCCGCTTCGGTGCAATGCGTTGCGACCCGCACGTAGCTGACCCCGGCGGATGCTGCCCGCTTGAGATCTGAGATGGTCCCGATGCCCGGAATGAGCAGGGTTGCGATAGCAATGCTCGATGCGACCTCGGCTGCCGCCTCGATCAACTCGACGTCGGAGTGGCGTGAGAACCCATAGGTGACGCTGGAGCCATTGAGCCCGTCGCCGTGGGCGACCTCGACGCTGTCCACGCCGGCGGCGTCAAGCGCCGTAACGATGTCCCGCACGTTCCTCTCGGTGTACTGATGCCGTACGGCATGGCTGCCGTCCCGGAGGGTGACGTCGGAGATAAACAGCTTCTCGGGAACGAGGGAATCGGTCATGGCTAGGCCACCTCCATTGTCAGCGTGTGTTCAGCGATCGTTTCAGCGGTGCGAAGAGCGGCCGACGTCATGATGTCGAGGTTGCCCGCATAAGCCGGCAGGTAGTGCGCCGCGCCCTCGACCTCAAGGAACACACTGGTCTTAAGCCCGGTGAACGATCCGACGCCGGGCACATTCACCGATTCGGTGATCTCATCGAACTGGACCCGCTGCTTGAGCCTGTAGCCCGAGACGTAGGCGTTGACCTTCGCCACCATCTCTTCGACGGATGCTTCGATCGCATCCCGGTCGGCGGCATCCGTCAGAACGAAGACAGTGTCACGCATCATCATCGGCGGTTCAGCCGGGTTGAGGACGATGAGAGCCTTGCCCGAGGCGGCACCGCCGACGCTCCGGAGCGCCTGGGCAGTGGTTTCGGTGAACTCATCAATGTTGGCGCGGGTTCCGGGCCCCGCGGACTTGCTGGAGATCGAAGCGACGATCTCCGCATAGTGCACGGGCGTCACAGCGGAGACCGCAGCGACAATCGGGATGGTGGCCTGGCCGCCGCAGGTCACCATGTTGACGTTGAGCGCGTCCAGGTTCTGCGCGAGGTTCACCACGGGAACGCAGTACGGGCCGATCGCCGCCGGCGTGAGGTCGATCAGGCGGATGCCAGGCTTCGCGGCGCGCAGTTTCTCGGCGTTGTACCGGTGGGCGCCCGCGGAGGTGGCATCAAAGACGATCTCTATGTCGGCGAACACCGGGGAGGCGATAAGACCGTCGACCCCCGTGGAGATTGACGGGACGCCGAGGCGGGCCGCGCGGGCCAGTCCGTCGGATTCCGGGTCAATGCCGACCATGGCCTTGACGGAGAGGATGCCGCTGCCGCGGAGGATCTTAATCATCAGGTCGGTCCCGATGTTGCCGGAACCGATGATCGCTGCGGGTACGCCTTGTGGCATGCTCCGCTCCCTTCACTTCGTTGTGATACTTGGATCGAGCCGCTTGTTCGAAACTTCGGCACCTGTTCTACATATCGAACACTTGAAATCAGTCTTTGTCAACGCCGGCCCATTTGCTGCCTGCCGTTTTCCCCGGTATTCATTAGTCATGCCCCGACTCACTCCCGCTGTGCTGCGCACTCTCGACATTCTCGAGTTGTTCCTCGATGACAGCGCCCCGCTCAGCGCACCGGAGGTGGTGCGGAAAACCGGCCTGCCGCGCACCTCGGTCCATGAACTTCTCGGGACGCTCGTCGCCCGCGAATATCTGCAGAAGGACGAGATCGCCGGCACCTTCCGCCTGGGCGTTCGGCTGCTCCAACTCGGAAACGCTTACTCAGCCCGGTTCGACATGCTGTCGACAGCTAACGACGTCGCCCGCGACCTCGCCGCCAGGAGCGGGGAGACCGTCAGCGTTGCCCTCCTTGAAGGTGGGGACGTCTTCTACTTGGCGAAGGTCGAAAGCCGTGACAACCTGCGGCTCCCCTCCAGCATCGGCCAGCGCCTGCCGGCCAATGTCACCGGCCTGGGTAAGGCGCTGCTCGCCTATGCGTCGCCGCAGTCACTCTCTTCTCGATTCATTGACCACGACCACCTGCCGCGGATGACCGAGCACAGCATCGGCACTCTCGCGGACCTGGAAGTGGAGCTGGCACGGATCCGGGAACGGGGCGTGGCCTTCGAGAATGAGGAATCGACGCCGAATATCCGCTGTGCCGCTGCCCCCGTGCGCGACGGCTCCGGAGCAGTCGTCGCCGCGATCAGCGTCTCGCTACCGAAGGCTCGCTGGGAGCAGCATCCGGAGGAACACTGGGTCGACCTTGTTCGAGACGGCGCCGCACACTTCTCAGCGCTGCTCGGGTTCCCCGCCTGACGCCTGCCCCACCACACGTCAGTGGGGAACGGCCAGAGAATCAGCCAGGATTGCAATCGCCCGTTCCGCCCACTCGATCCGAAGCGTCGCGGAGTCGATCAAGTAGTCGAACACGTGAGTCTTGAGATTTACGATCCGGGCATGGTCGGCAGGGTCCCGCCGCTGCAGCCGCTCCTGGATGAGCGGTGTATCTGCGGCCGCCAGCCGGGCGCGATGCGCGGCCCACTGCTCGCGTCGGTCCTGAATTTCAGCCACATGTGCGCGAAGAACGGCCTCCGCTTCCGCGGGCGGGATCATGTCAAGAAACAGACTCTGCAGCAGGAACGCATCGCGCGCATTCGGCTCGGCGTGTGCTTCAGCCAGCCAGCGGCGTAACGCGGCCAGGCCGGAATCGGTGATGGAGTACGAAGTGCGCTTTAGTCTGCTGCCGCGCACCTGCTCCTCCCCCGCGATGAGTCCGTCCGTCGCCATCTTCGCGAGCAACGGATAGATCTGGCTTTGCGGCGCTGTCCACACCCAGCGCGCCGTCGACTCAAAGAATTGGGTGAGCTCATAACCCGTCATCGGACGCGCCTCAAGCACGCCCAGCACGGCATACTGCAGGGACATGCACCCATCCTAACCCCGAACTGCCGACATGTCTTGATTGACATTTCTATCCATACATGTAGGCTCATCCCATTCTACGAAGGAGTATGAGCGTGCTCACAATTGGCCAGACAGAACTGCACGACGCTGCGGCGGTCATGGCGGGTGCCGGACTGACCGATGCGTTCGGCCACCTCTCGGTGCGCACGTCGGCGAACGAACTGGCAATCACACCCCCCGTCGCCCTGTCCACGCTCACCGCCGCACACGAGCTCATCACCCTCGTTGTCGGTTCCACTGAGCTGCCAGGCGCCGCGCCAAAGGAAGCCTGGATCCATCTCGCCCTGGCCGAGGCCCGCTCAGACGTCGGTGCAATCTGCCGTGCACAGCCACCCGCAGTCGCGGCGCTCGTCGCAGCAGGCCAGCCAGTGCTGCCCCTCAACGGCCATGGGTCATTCCTGGGCGAGACGGTACCGGTCTACGAGGACTCACGGCTTATCCGCGACGCAGCCAGTGCGACGGCGGTGCGCGGCAAACTGGGCGATGCGAACGCGGTGATTCTCCGCGGGAACGGCGCCGTCACGACCGGGCCCAACCTCGCAAGCGCCGTAGCGCTGATGTGGGTGCTGGAGAAGACAGCAGAACTCAACCTCCGCGCCCTAGCCGCCGGCACGCCGCAGCCGCTGCCCCTCGATGAACAATCCTGGTGGCGGGACCGCGCCACCGAACTGCTGCCCAGAATCTACGCCTACCTCACAAACACCTACCGAAAGGGTCAATGATGATCGAGATCACCGATATCGCCTACGTGCGGTCCGGGTCTGCGGACGCTGACGCGGCCGTGCGTTTCGCCGTGGACATCGTCGGCATGCAGTATGCCGGCAGCGACAATGGGGTGCACTACCTGCGCGCCGACCACCGCCACCACTGCCTCGCCTTCGTCGAAGGGGAAGCAGGCGTGATCAGTTCCGGCCTCACGCTGAAGGACGACGACGCGCTGCGGCTCGCGGAGACCGAGCTGACCGCCGCCGGCGTCGACGTCGTCCGCGGGACCGCCGAAGAGGCACGGTCGCGCCGCGTCAGCAGCTTCATCAGCTTCGACGACCCCTGGGGAAACCGCTTCGATCTGGTGGTCGGCCAGGTTTACGACGCCGATACCGTCCATTGGGGCAGGCCGGCCGGCATCGTCGAGTTCGGCCACCTGTGTGTCGACGCACCGGACGTGAAGGCGGCCTATGAATGGTGGAGTTCGCTGTTCAACATCAAGATCAGCGACTGGATCGGTGACTGGGCGGCGCTCATGCGCTTCGACCCGGTGCACCACAAACTCGCCGTATTCAAGGGCAGCGAACCCGGCCTCTGCCACATCAACTTCCAGGTCGAATCGCTGGATGACGTCATGCGGAGCTGGAACTTCCTTCTGGAGCAGGGCGTCGAAATCGAGCAAGGCCCTGGCCGGCACCCGCAGTCCACCGCGATCTTCCTCTACTTCAAGGGACCGGAGGGGCTCACCTACGAGTACTCGTACGGCGTGCGCCGGATTGAGGACGATGCCACGTGGCAGCCGCGGACCTTCGACCCGCTTCACCCCAAGTCGATCGACATGTGGGGCGGCGTCACCCAGCGCGTGCAGACGCAAAAGCAAATCCGTCGCCCGCTCGGCTCAGCAGAATTGCAGGATGCCTGATGCCCCTGGTTGAGATCAGCATCGCCGAAGGACGCAACGAAGAGCAGTTGCGCGACCTCATGGGGCGCGTGCATACCGCCGTCGAGGAGTGGGGCGCGCCCGGACAAAGCGTCCGGGTCCTGGTGCGCGAGATCAGCCCGAAGCTGTGGCTGTCCGGTGGCGTCACCCTTGCGGAGAAGGCCGCCACAAGGTAGGCACCAGAGAAGCACGCACGTAGGGCCCGCAGTCGAGGCGGTTTCTAGGGGGCGTTGCAACACCTACTGGTTAGGTGGTTAGTAGTAAATCCCGTAAACGCTCGGCTGGAGTTTTCCAGCCGAGCGTTTTGCGTGGGCGGCCGTTGAGTTCCTGGGCGATGTGTTCGAGGTCTTCAGGCCCGTAGGCGGACAGGTCGGCGCCC
Source organism: Arthrobacter sp. JB02-1C (assembly GCF_057748045.1). NCBI lineage: Bacteria > Bacillati > Actinomycetota > Actinomycetes > Micrococcales > Micrococcaceae > Arthrobacter > Arthrobacter sp. JB02-1C. The sequence continues at coordinate 2,848,924 of NZ_CM173235.1, read as the reverse complement.
CTGGGGAAGTACTCGACTTCCGGATTCCGTGGTCCCAGTCCCTGGCCGTGCGAACGTTCACGCCAACTGTCCGTGCTGCTTCACGCCGGGAAGTACCTGCCTTCCGAAGCCGGAAGAATTCTTCTCTTCCCGGATGAGGGCCGACGCCCGGAGTTCCGCGGCCTTTCACACCCGCTTTCCTGACCCAGCCTGCGCGCACGTGTTGGCATTTAGCCCCAGCTCCCTCGCCGCTGCCCGTGCTTCCAAGGCGGTTAAAAGACACGGTCGTTGCAACTCCCAAAAATGCTGGGTGTTGCAACGACCGTTAGAACCAAAGACAGCTGCTGGTCAAAAAGGGATTGTCCTGGCGTCAGTACGCCCCGGTGAGAGTCACTGGCGGATGAGCCACCGGCGGTTCCAGCTGCATCACGACGGCCTTCGGTTCGGTGAAAAATTCCCGGCTGAAGTTGCCGCCCTCGCGGCCGACTCCGGAGGCGCCGACACCACCGAACGGGGCACGCAGGTCCCGGATGAAGAAGCAATTCACCCAAACCGTGCCGACCCGGAGAGAAGCCGAGACACGGTGCGCCTTGACCAGGTTCTCGGTGAACAGCATCGCGTTCAGCCCGTAGGGACTGTCATTGACCTCGTTCACAACCTCGGCCTCGGTGTCGAACGGTGTGATGGTCACGATCGGTCCGAAGATCTCTTCACGCTGGTGGCGTGCATCGCGGTGCAGCCCGGTGACGACGGTCGGGTGGATGGTCCAGCCCTCGCCGAGTGACCCGGTCACTTGCTTGCCGCCGGCCTCCTCGATGGTGTCGAAGTAGCTGCGAACCTTCGTGTAATGCTCTTCACTCGCGAGCGGGCCGATCTGGGTGGCAGGATCTTTCGGATCGCCGACAACCATGGCGTCCGCGGCGGCAGTGAACCTCTCGGTGAACTCGTCGAAGATGGAGCGTTCGACGTAGATCCGGCTCCCAGCGAGGCAGACCTGACCGGCGTTGGTGAAAATCGCGCGGATCGACCAGCTGATGGCGTTGTCGAGATCTGCGTCGGCGAAGACGACGTTGGCGCCCTTGCCTCCCAGCTCCAGGCTGACCGGGGTGAGGTTTGCGCTGGCAGCTCGGGCAATGATTCTCCCGGTGGCCGATTCGCCGGTGAACGTTATCCGGTCGACGTCGGGATTTTCTGTGAGTGCCTGGCCGACCGAGTCGGGGCCAAAACCGTGGACCACGTTGAAGACACCCGCCGGGATGCCGGCTTCCAGGGCGAGTCGGGCCATGATGGTCGCCGATGCCGGGCTGTCCTCGGCGGGCTTCAGCACGACGGTGTTGCCCCAGGCGAGCGCCGGCGCGACCTTCCAGCTTTCAAGCATCATCGGAAAGTTCCACGGGGCAATCGCTGCGACAACGCCGGCGGCCTCGTATCGGGTGTAGGTGTGGTGTCCGGAGTCCATCGGCAGCACGTCAGCGGGGCTGAGGTGCGCGTGGTCGGCGAAAAATCGGAAATTCTGGGCGGTCCGGGCGACGTCGTTGCCCAGGCTTTGCGTGATGGGCTTGCCCATGTCGCGGGTGTCGGCCATGGCGAGTTCCTCGCCGTTTTCGATGATCAGATCGGCGAACCTGTTGATCAGTTCGCGGCGCTTGCCGGCCGTCATCCGCGGCCATGGGCCATCATCGAATGCGCGCCGGGCGGCTGCGACGGCGAGGTCGGCGTCGGCTTTGTTGCCTAGCGCGATCTCGGCCCACGGTTCGCGGGTGTAGGGATCGATGCTCGGGAAGGTCTCCCCCGAGATTGACGGGATTTCCTGGCCATCGATGATGTGACCGAATCTCTGCATGGCCTAGGGCCTTTCTTGGTGTGCCGGGCGGGCGGTTTGGCCCGCCCGGCGGGTTGTGAGGTAGTTACTTACCGGGGACGTAGACCATCTGCTTGAGGTCCACGGGAGCGGGAATGGCGCGCTGGTCGACCATGATCTTGTTCCAGACTTCAAGGTTTTCCGCGCTGGCCGATCCGGCGACCCATACGGGCAGCTTGATCTTGGCTGCGATTTCCGGGGTGGTCTTGCTGTAGGTCGGAACGATCTTGCGGGCAGCGTCGGGGTCCTTGGCGAGAAGCGCGTTGGCCTTTTCAAGCGCACGAATGAACGCAGCGGTCGTGTTCGGGTTTGCCTTGACGAAAGCGGCCGTCATGCCGAGGCCGGAGAGCGGAACTCCCGCGGTGGGGCCGGAGAAGTTCGCAAAGAGCTTCTTGGCGCCGGCTTCGTTCGCGGCGGTCTGGAAGGGCTCGACCAGCCACACCGCGTCGACACCGCCGGACTGCAGCGTCGGCACCATGTCGGGGAACGGCAGCTCGAGGAACTGGACCTTGCTCACGTCCATTCCGGCTGCTTCCATGAGGACCTTGATGGTGAGCTCGCCGGTGTTCTTAAGCGTGTTGACGGCAACCTTCTTACCTTCCAGGTCCTTGATCGAGTTGATGCCGGAGTTCGCTTTGACGAAAACCCCGTTGCTCTCCTCATTGCCGCGCACACCTTCGGCAACGATGTTGATCCCGATCCCGCCGCTCTGCGCGAGCAGGAACGACGGGTAGGTCGCAAACGCAGCCTGCATTTCGCCGGCGATCATGGCCGGAACCGCGGCGGCTCCGCCCTGCGCGGGCTGTGCGGTCACGGTCAGACCCTCGTCCTGGAAGAAACCCTCCTTGATGGCGATGAAGACAGATGCCTGGTCGGCGACCGGGGTGATTCCAACGAGCAGTTTTGTCGTCTCCGGCTTACCGTCGCCGGCTGGCGCGGGTGCTGCGGCGCTTCCTCCCGAGCAGGCCGCGAGGCTGAGAGCCAACACGGACGCCGCGGCGACACTTAGCCAGGTCCTCCTGGTACGAACTGTTACTGATGTGATGGGCACGTTTCCTCCTTGAATAATGCGGTCAATGGTGGTGCTGGGACTTTAGGCGAGCTCGGCCATGGGAACGGCGGCGTCGTCGTTCCCGGGATGACGGATCAGGCGGGCGACCTCGCCGCGCAGACGGATGAACTCCGGGGCTTCTTTCGTCTCGATCTGGTCGCGGCTGTCCGGCAGCGGGATATCGAGGGTGGTCACCACGAACGTCGGCGGCTTGGAGAGCACAACCACCCGGTTGGCCAGGTAGACGCTCTCGTCGATGTCGTGGGTGACGAAGAGGATGGTCATGTTGAACTTCTTCTTCACCGACAGCACCAGGTCTTCGAGGTCTTCCCGGGTCTGGGCGTCGACGGAAGCGAACGGCTCGTCCATCAACAGGATCTTCGGACGGTATGCCAGTGCGCGTGCGATCGCGACGCGCTGTTGCATGCCACCGGACAGCTGTGACGGGAAACGGTCCTCGAATCCGGTGAGGCCGACGGCGGAGAGCGACTCGGCGACGCGCTCCGCCAGGTCGGTCTTGCTGAGGCCGAGTTTCGCGAGCGGGAACTTCACGTTCGCCGCAACGGTAAGCCAGGGAAACAGCGATCCGCGGTAGTCCTGGAAAACCATCGCGAGGCCCTCGGGTACAGAAGTGATCTTGTCACCGAGGAAGGTCAGGTCGCCGCCGGTAGGGCGCATGAGTCCAGCCATGGTTCGCAGCAGGGTCGTTTTGCCGCAGCCCGACGGGCCAACGATAGAGACAAGTTCGCCAGGCTGGACCTCGAAAGTGATGTCTTTGAGCGCAAGGTGTGCCTTCGCGCCCGTACCGTAGGTGTGGGTGAGGTGGGTGACGTTGAGCATGTTTGTTCCTTGAGGTCTAGGAAGTTTCGCGACCGGAGCTGCGCTGCCAGGCGAGGATGCGGCGCTCGATGAGCGTGAGAACGGTGTTGAGGAGGAAGCCAATGATTCCGAGGAGGACGATTCCGGCCCACATGTCAAGGAACCCGAACCCGCGCTGTGCCTGCACAATCGAGAAGCCGATGCCGTTGGAGGCTGCGACCATCTCGGAGATCACCATGAGGATGAGGGCCAGTGAGAGGCTGGTCCGAACTCCGGCCAGGATCTTTGGAGCGGCCCCCGGTAGAACGATCCGCGCCAGCCGTCCAACAAATCCGATCCGGAACACCGTGGCCGTCTCGTACTTCAGCTCTTCGATGGACCGTACGCCGTCGATGGTGTTCAGCAGGATCGGCCAGGCGGTGCCAAAGGCGATCAACAGGACTCGCATTCCGTCGCCAGTGCCGAAGATCACGAGGAAGATCGGCAGCAGCGCAGGCGGTGGCACTGCCCGCAGGAACTGGATGATGGGGTCGATGTAATCGCCGAACTTGCGACTAAGCCCGATCAAGGTGCCCAGGGCGACGGCGACCACGACAGAGACACTGAAACCCAGGAGCATCCGTCCGAGGCTTGGCAGCACGTCGTTCAGCATGCTTGGAGTGAGGACGCCTTTCGCCCCGGGGAGCCAGAGCAATGCGGCGCGCTCGAAGATGCGGGCCGGCTGCGGGAAGAACGGTGACGGGACGCTGACCGTCGCTACTTGCCAGAGGGTGATAAGGAGAGCCAGCACAACCCACCGCAGAGCGAACCGCCCCCACCATTGGCGTCTAGCCGCCTGCTTCTCGGAGGAACCGCGGGACCTGCTGGCGGTTGGCACCGCTGTGATGAGCGCCATTACGCCACTCCCTCTTTCTTCCAGGCGAACATTTTCCGTTCGGCGGCAACCAGCACCAGGTTCACGACGACGCCGATAAGTCCGGCGATGATGGTTCCCGCGAACACCAGCGACGTGTCGCCGCCGCCCGAGCTGGTCCGCAGAATGTATGCGCCGATACCCTTTGCCGAACCGGCAAGCAGTTCCGCGCTGATGGTCACGATCAGCGCGATCGCTGCCGAAATCCGCACCCCGGTGGCGGCGAGCGGTGCCGCGTAGGGCAGGCTCACCCGGGCCAGGATGCCGATCCGGCTGAGCCGGAAGGTGCGGGCGGTTTCCTTGGCGACCGGGTCTACATCCCGCACGCCATAGACGGTATTGAAGAAGATCGGCCACAGGGATGCGTAAACCACGAGGGCGATCTTCATGTCGGCGCCCTGGCCGAACACGAGGATGGCGAGCGGGATGAGGGCGACCGATGGAATCGGCCGCATGAATTCGACCACGGCCGATGACGCCTCATAGGCGATGCGGAAGGAGCCGAGCACCAGACCGAGCGGAACAGCCACGATGATTGCCATGCCGAGACCGACGGCCCAAGCGGTGAGGGTGGAACCGACGTCGCCAAGGAACTCGGAATCGACCAGGAGCCCGGACGTGTCGGCCAGCACGCGGGACATCGGGGGCAGGACGTTCGCTGGCACGATGCCGAACCGCGATATGGACTCCGCGAGGACCAGCAGTACGGCGACGCCCGCCAGGCCGCGGGTGACCTTAGTGCTCACCCGGCGGTGGGCAGGCAGGATGGCGAGTGCGGTCATGCCGATCTCCGCACCGGAACGACGATGGTACCCAGCGACGTGAACTGCACAGAGACCTCGTCGCCGTCGTGGATGAATACGGCATCTGTCAATCCACCGGTCAGCACGATCGACCCTGCTTCGATGGCCTCACCGCGGGCCGCCAGCGCGTTGGCGGCAAGTGCCAGCGCCTCGGCGGGGTGGCCCTGCACGGCGGCTCCGGTTGCGGTGTCGACAACAGCGCCGTTGATGCGCAGCACGCACGCTTCCAGGGCGAGGTCCAGTCCAATCGGGGAGACGGATGTCGCGCCAACGAGGAAGCGCGCACTGGAGGCGTTGTCCGCGACGACGTCGGGCATCGCGAAGCTGAAGTCGCGGTAGCGGCTGTCGATGACTTCGAGGCCCGCGTGCACCGACGCGACGGCGCGCATGGCGGATGCTGCCGTCACTCCCGGCCCCTCGAGCCGCTCGCCGAGCACGAAGACGATTTCGGGTTCGACCCGGGGGTGGATGTGTTCGTCGAGCGGGATCGGCACCCCGGTTTCGAGGACCATTCTGTCGGTGATCACGGCGGTCAGCGGGGAGTCGATTCCCATGCGTTGCTGTTTGGCACGGGAGGTGAGTCCGAGCTTGACGCCGATCACCGTGTGGCCGTCAGCCTGCTTGCGCTCGATCAGTAGCCGCTGGGCCGCGTATCCCGTTTCCAGGTCAAGTCCGGGCCATTCGTCGGTGATGCGACCGCGTTCCGTGCGGCTGGCTTCCGCTTCGAGCAGGATGTCTGCGACCTTCTCGATCGTCCATTCTGTTGACGTCATGCTGGTACCTCCGTCGTGGCTTTGGCGAAACGAGCGCTCACCGATCCGAGGTGAGCGAACGTGGCGGTGATGGTGTCGCCCGGGGTGACCGGGATGGCGGCCGTGATCGAGCCGGCCATCACGATTGAGCCGGCCTCGAGGGTCTGGCCCAACGACCCGAGTTTGTTGGCCAGCCAGAGAACGCCGTTGAGCGGGTGACCCAGCACGGCGGCTCCGGCGCCGGTGGCGACGACCTCGCCGTTCTTCGTGAGCACACATCCGGCAAGTCCAAGGTCCGCGACATCAAGCTGTAGTGGACGAGTGCCCAGGATCAGGGCGCCCGACGAGGCGTTGTCTGCGATCGTGTCAGAGAGCGTTATTTTCCAGTCCGCGATGCGTGAGTCGATTATTTCCAGGGACGCGATGGCGTAGTCGATAGCGCCGATCACATCAGCGATGCTCAGCCCCGGGCCACGCAGGTCATGCTTGAGCACAAATGAGATCTCGGGTTCGATTCTGGGGCTGAGGAATCCTCCAGCATCGACGTTCGAGCCGTCGAGAATCATGTCGCTGAACAGGTGCCCGAAGTCCGGTTGGGTGACACCGAGTTGGCGCTGCATGGCGAGGGACGTAAGGCCGACTTTGTAGCCCGCCACTTTCCGGCCCTGCTCTTTCCACCGCTCCACTTGGTGAAGCTGGATGCGGTAGGCATCTTCGAGCCGCAGGTCCGGAAGGCCCTCCGTCAACGGGCGAACTGGCTGGCGCGTCGCATATGCCTCGAGCAGGCTCTCGGCGCATGCGCCAATCTCTGCCGAGGAGTACTCAGTGTCGTGGTTCAAGTCTGACCTCGTTGTCGTCGAAACATGTTCATTGTGGTGCGCTTCACAGTAGACCATAGTATTCATCATGTCGAATAGGCGGAATAAATCCGGGGTCCCTGGTCTGTTTGCGTGCCTATTCATCATGTTCAATGCTAGGATTCAACAGCATGAGTGATCTTCTCGACGGCGACATCAGCCGCAGATTCGACCGGCTGGCAAGCGATCGCACCTCCCGAGCGGAAGCAGTGGCACAGCAGGTGAGCGAGTTGATCTCGCGCCAGAATGTCGAGCCCGGCGCGCGCCTCGGGCGGAAGTCCGATCTCCGTGATCAGTTCGGCGTCGCTGCCTCCACGCTGAACGAAGCCATCCGCCTGCTCGAAAGCCGGGGGCTGGTCGAAACACGCCCGGGCCCCCAGGGGGGCATCTTTGTTGCGAAGCCCACCGCTCAAATCCGCCTCAGCCACTTGATCCTCGGGCTCGATGCCAACTCCATGTCCGTCGCCGATGCGCTCGAGATTCGCAATGCGCTTGAACTGCCCCTTGCGGTGCACGCGGCCCTCCACGCGGATCGCGACAGCCTCGCCCGGCTGGACCGTATCGTCCGTCGGATGGGGGAACTTAGGGACGATCCCGCAGAGTACCTGAGTCAGAACTGGCAGTTGCACGAGGAGATCGCTCGTATGTCGAGCAACGAACTACTGCGCACGATTTACCTCTCGCTGTTGGATACCGCCCGCCAGTCGCTCCGGGAGGTCGCGCCCGACGCGCAATTCCGTGATGCATGGCAGGAGAATTGGGCGCTGCACCGCGAACTGGTTGACGCGATCTCGTCCGGCAGCCCGGGGCGGGCGCGGATCGCGGCCGAGCGCCATGCGCCGTACGCGGAACGGCTCAACGAGAGCGTCTCGTAGCGACCCGCCGTCTTGGCTAGCCAGACCGCACAAGGTGTGACGCTCCTGCCCGGTTACCGGCGGACCCGGGGCGGAAAACCCCGGGACCCGCCGGCGTCGGGCCGGGTTTTCGTCAGTAACCGGGCAGGACGGCAGCGCGGCTCCGGTTCCGCACGGAACCGACGACGGCGGCCAGGGCGGCAACCGCCTCGGCCACGACCCTGCCCACCGGGGCATCGATGTCGACGGCGGCACCCGCCTCGTCGGCGTCGAGCGGCTCGAGGGTGGCGAGCTGGGATTCGAGCAGCGCGGCAGGCATAAAGTGGCCGGAACGGCCCCGCAGCCGGGCACCCAGGACGTCCCTGCTGCCGTGCAGGTGGAGGAAGACGGTGCCCGGTGCCTCGGCCCGGATGGCGTCACGGTAGCTTCGGCGCAGGGCGGAGCACGCGAGCACCAGTCCCTCGCCGGCGGCCCCGGCCAGCTCCAGGCCCACGGTGGCGAGCCAGGGCCAGCGGTCGTTGTCCGTGAGCGGGGTTCCGGCGGCCATCTTCGCGACGTTTTCCACCGGGTGGAGTGAATCGCCGTCCAGGAAGGCCACCCCGAGCTCACGGGCCACGCGAGCACCGATGGTGGTCTTGCCGCAGCCCGACACGCCCATGACCACGACGCGGGGACCGGAAGCTGCGGCCCCTGTTGGCTTCATCGGGTTCACCAGTCGTGGACCGTTCCGTCGACGAGGCGGTTGTAGGGCAGGTAGGCCTGCTGGTAGGGGTAGGCTGCGGCGGCTTCCTCGTTGAATTCCACCCCGATGCCCGGCGCCTCGCCCGGGTGCAGGTACCCGTCGGTGAAGGTCATGGACTGCTCGAAGACCTCGTTCGTCGCGGCCGAGTGCTGCATGTATTCCTGGATCCCGTAGTTGTGGATCGCCAGGCCCACGTGCAGCTGTGCGGCGAACCCGACCGGGGAAATGTCCGTCGGGCCGTGGAACCCGGACTTGACCTGGTACTGCGCGGCATAGTCCATCACCTTCTTCAGCGGGCTGATCCCGCCAAAGTGCGTCGACGCGGCCCGGACGTAGTCGATCAGCTGTTCCTTGATCAGGGCCTGGAAGTCGTAGACCGTGTTAAACACCTCACCGATCGCCAACGGCGTGGTGGTGTGGGACCGGACCAGCCGCAACGCCTCCTGGTTCTCCGCCGGCGTGCAGTCCTCCAACCAGAACAAGTCATACGGTTCCAGCGCCTTGCCCAGCTTCGCGGCCTGGATCGGCGTCATCCGGTGGTGCCCGTCATGCAGCAGCGGCAGCTCCGGACCGAACTCGTTCCGGACCGCCTCAAACACCGAAGGCAGGTGCCGCAGATACGCCCTCGTATCCCAGTCCTCCTCCTGCGGGAACGCCCCCCGCCCGGCCGGCTCGTAGTCATACCGCTCCCCCGACGCCTGCGCCTGCGCCGCGACCCCGTACACCGCCTTGATTCCCGGAATCGCGGTCTGGATCCGGATCGACTTATACCCCAGCTCCAGATGCGCCCGGACCGAATCGAACAACGACTCCAGATCCGAGCCCGAGGCGTGCCCGTACGCCCGCAACCCGTTCCGCGACGCACCGCCGAGCAACTGGTACACCGGCAACCCGGCCACCTTGCCCTTGATATCCCACAACGCCATATCCACCGCCGCGATCGCGGCCATCGTCACCGGCCCGCGCCGCCAATACGAGGACCGGTACAGGAACTGCCAGGTGTCCTCGATCCGGTGCGGGTCCTTCCCGATCAGCAGCTGCGCCACATGCTCCTTCAGGTACGCCGCCACCGCCAGCTCACGGCCGTTCAACGTCGCATCCCCGATCCCGGTCACGCCATCATCGGTAGTAATCCGCAACGTCACGAAATTACGGGACGGACTGGTCACAAAGACCTCAGCGGCAATAATCTTCACAGCAGTTCCTTTCAAGATCGGGCAGCCTACGGGGCCGGCTGTGACCTATCCCATCTTGAGTTTTGGCAACCTCCGTGTCAACCGGTTGCCAAAATCGCCGGCGTCAGCCCGGCCCGATCAGCCGCCCGCTGGAACCGCGCAGTATCAGTTCGGTCTCCACCCGCAGCGTCTCCGGTCCTTCGCTGCCGGCGCCGTGCAACAGGTCCAGGAGCATCGCCGTGGCGCGGGTGCCGCATTCGCCCAGCGGGGAGCGCACCGTGGACAGCGGCGGAGTGGTGAAGTCCGCTCCGAAGATGTCGTCGAAGCCGACGATGCTCAGCTGGTCCGGGACGGCGACGCCGGCGGCCTGGAGCTCCTGCATCAGGCCGATGGCGAGCAGGTCGTTGTAGCTGAGGACCGCTGTGGCGCCGCTGGCCAGGACCTCACGGGCAGCCTCCCGGCCGCCGTCCACGGTGGGCTTGCTGGAGTCGATCCGGACGGCGTCGAGGTGGGACCATTCACAAGCCGCCCTGACGCCGTCCCAGCGCCGCGCCGACATCCAGGACGGGAGCGGCCCGGCCACGTACACCACTTTGCGGTGCCCGTTCGCCGCCAGGCTGCGGACTGCTTCGCTGATCCCCTTGTTGACGTCCGGGACCACACCCCGCACGCCCTGCACCTCCCGGTTGATGACCACTACCGGCTTCTCGAGCGCGAGGCCCCGGATGTCGTCGTCGCTCATCCGCGGACTGGCCAGAATCAGCCCGTCCACCGTCGCCATCATGCGCCGCGCGGCCGTCAGTTCGGTGGCGGCCGACTCCGCCGATTCCGCGAGCATCAGCGTGTAGTCGCCGGCGGCCGCCGTCGTTCCGGCCCCCCGGATGATGTCGAAGAAGGTGGGGTTGGTGATGTCCGCGACGATCAGGCCCAGGGTGCTGGTGCGGCCGGTCGGCAGTGCCCTGGCGAACGGGTTCACGCGGTAGTTCAGCTCCGCGGCCGCATCCTCGATGAGCTTCTGCGTCTTGGCGCTGACCCGGCCTGGTTTGCTGAGCGCCCGCGACACGGTGGAGGGGTTCACGCCGGCCATCCTGGCGATGTCGTAGATCGTGGCACTGGCTTTGCCCTCGCGGGCATACTTCTTAACCGGCGCCGAAGGGGCGGCCGTGCCGGTCTTCGCGGGTTCGGTCACGGGCACATCCTAACGTGGCGGGTCCGCGGAGCGGCGTGTGGATGGATCGGCGGCCCGGCTGCGGGAGCACAAGCCGGGGAGGGGCCGGACGGGATGGCACCTAGGTAGCCCAGGTCACCGGCAGTTGTTTCAGGCCGTAGATGATGGTGCTCTCCATCCGTTCAAGCCGGGCGCCGGGATCCAGTGCTAGGCCGTGCAGCCGGGACAGCAGTGCGCCCAGGGCGATGCCGGCCTCAAGCCGGGCCAGCGGCGCGCCGAGGCAGAAATGGATCCCGTGGCCGAAGGCGAGGTGGCGGTTCGGGGACCGTTCGACGTCGAACTCTTCGGCCCGCGGAAACTGCAGCGGATCGCGGTTCGCCGAGCCGATCCAGGCCAGCAGCGGGGCTCCGGGCGGAATGCTGCAGGACCCCAGCGTCGTGTCCGCCGCCGCGATGCGGTACATGGACTGGACCGGCGACCGGTAGCGGAGCACTTCCTCGATCGCGTGCGGCAGCAACGCCGGTGCCGCACTGAGCCGCGCTGCGGTGCCTTCCTGCTCCAGGAAGCACAGGACGGCGTTGCCGATCAGGTTGGTGGTCGTTTCGTTGCCGGCGACCAGCAGCAGGGCGCAGAAGCCGAGCAATTCGACGTCGCTGAGCTGCTGGCCGTCGATCGCGGCGGCCAACAGCCTGCTGATCAGGTCCTCACCCGGGCGGCGCCGGCGTTCCTCAATCATGCCCATGAAGTACTGGGCCATTTCCGCGTGCGCGGCGGCGTGGTCCGGCGGCGCCGCCTGCGCGTCCTCTTCCGCCGTCGGCCGGGTCTGGCTGACGACGACGTCGGACCACCGCTTGAAGCGGTCGCGGTCGGTGGCGGGGATGCCCAGTAGCTCCGCGATGACGATCACCGGCAACGGGTAGGCCAGCTCCGCGATGAGGTCCATGGACCCGGCGGACACAACCGGGGCCAGCAGGGCCTCAGTGATGTCCAAGATACGCGGCGCGAGCGCCTCGACGGCGCGCGGCGTGAAGGCCTGTGTGACGAGCGTCCGGAGCTGGCGGTGGCGGGGTGGATCGGTGTTGATCAGGCTGGCGGCGAAGAGCTGGCCGGTACCGGAGGGACTGTCACCGGCCATCCGGGAGGAGAAAGCGGCATGGTCGGACAGCACGCGCTGGACGTCGTCATAGCGGAAGACGTGCCACAGCCCCGTCTCCTCGTCGTGGAATACCGGCTGGTTTCGTCGCAGGGTTTCATAGTCCGGAAACGGATTGAGCGACCGTTCCAGCGCTGGCAGAGCCGCCATGGCTACCTCCTCGTCCCGCCCTCCCGCCGGGCCGGGCGCCTGTTCCGACGTGATGGGCCCACCCTAGTACCGCAGTCCACGCATCTGAATACCGCTCTGGTTGGGGCATCGGATCGTTGCTAGCGTGGCCGCATGAGCCCGTCGAAAAGTGCCGCCGAGATCCTCAACGTTGCCGGCCACGAGGTCCGCATTTCCAGTCCGGACAAGGTGGTGTTTCCTGAACCCGGGCTGACCAAACTCGACCTGGTCCAGTACTACCTCCTGGTCGCGGACGGAGCCCTGCGGGGCGCTGGCGGCCGGCCGATGGTGCTCAAACGCTTCCCGAAGGGAATCGCCGCGGAACCGTTCTTTCAAAAGCGTGTTCCGGAGAACCACCCGGACTTCATCGACACAGCGACACTGCACTACGCCTCCGGGACGTCAGCCGAAGAGGCCGTCATCCGTGATGCCGCGGGCCTGGCGTGGGTCGTGAACCTGGGATGCCTGGACCTGAACCCGCATCCTGTCCGCGCCGAGGACCTGGATCACCCGGACGAACTCCGCATCGACCTTGACCCGATGCCGGGCGTTGACTGGGCCCAGATCGTGGACGTCGCCTATCTCGCGCGGGAGGTCCTCGACGACGTGGGCCTGGTGGGGTGGCCGAAGACCAGCGGCTCGCGCGGGCTCCACATCCAGGTGCGGATCGCACCACGATGGTCCTACCGCGACGTCCGGCTTGCCGCCGAAACCCTCGCCCGCGAAGTCGAGATCCGCGCCCCGGGCCTTGCCACCGCACGGTGGTGGAAGGAGGAGCGTGGCGAGAGTGTTTTTGTTGATTTCAACCAGAACGCCAAGGACCGGACCGTGGCGTCGGCATACTCGATCCGGCCGCTGCCCGACGCCCGGGTGTCGGCCCCGCTGACCTGGGCTGAGGTCCGGACCATCCGGCCGGAGCAGTTTACGGTGCGGACGGTGCCGGAGCGGTTTGCCGACCTCGGCGACCCGCACGCGGGGATCGACGGGGCGGTGGGAAGCCTGGACGGGCTCCTCGCCCTGGCTGCCGAGCTGGGCCCGGCTGAAAAGGCACCCCGCAGCGGCGACGGGTCCGGCCGGCGCCAACCGGTGATGCCGCTGATTGAGGTGGCACGCACCAAGACCAAGCCCGAGGCTCTCGCGGCGCTGGACGACTGGAAATCCCGGCACGACGGCGTGGTCCCGGCCCTGCATCCAGCCGACATCCTGGTCGACGGGATGCGCGGCTCGAGTTCGCTCTGGTACCGGGTGCGGGTGAACCTGCAGCATGTCCCCGAAGCGGAACGCCCGGCGCAGGAGGAGCTCATTGCCGACTACGACCCCTGGGCCGGGAAGCAGTGGACGGGGCATCCTGGCACCTGAGGGGGCAGGACCCCAGGCTGGGCTCAGTCACTGTGCCCGCGGCCCGGCTTCCCGGAGCACTGGTTTTCGGGTGCGCCGGGAGGTAGCTTTTACTATCTTTAACTATCGTTCGCGAGCCATCGGGGTGAGCAGAATGCGTGATTCATTTCCTGCGGGCGGCTTTGGCGGCGTCAGTATTGACGGCGTGTGGCAGGCCGTTGAGGAGCTGCGCTCAAGGTTCGAGAAGCGCTCGGGCACGCGAGCCGGCAGGGGCGAACTGCGGGCGGCGGTGCTGGCCCTGCTCGCGGAGCAGCCGATGTACGGCTACCAGCTGATCCATGAAATCGAGGAGCGCAGCGGCGGCAGCTGGAAGCCGAGCGCCGGCTCCGTGTACCCGACGCTGCAGTTGCTGACCGATGAGGGCCTCGTCGCTGCGGAGGAGTCCAATGCCCGCAAAATCTACTCCCTGACGGAAGCCGGCCGGGAAGAGGCTGCCGCCGGCGATGCTTCCGGCCGGGGAGCGCCCGCCGGCGCGTGGGCTCCCACCGGCGCGGAAGCCGGCGGGGGGTTCGGCGCCCTGTCCAAGGCCGGCCTGGAGCTCGCCCAGGCCGCATCGCTGGTAGGCCGCAGCGGTTCGCGCGGGCAGGTGCAGCAGGCCGTGGCGGTACTCGACGAGGCCCGCCGCCGGTTGTATTCGATCCTCGCCCAGGACTGACCCTGGTGGCGCCGGTTCGCGGGGACCGGGCGGGTCCGGATTCGCCGGCCGGGAACACCCGGGCCCGGTACCGCCGCATCCTGCGCTTCGCAGCCTGGCACCTGGCGGTGACCTGGTGGTTTGAGCTGCTCCTCCCCCGCCTGGGCCTGGGCCGCATCGCGGTAAACACCCGGGCGGAAAGGATGCGGCGATTCGCCGGACGCTTTCGCATCCTGGCGGTGGAACTGGGCGGACTGATGATAAAGGTCGGCCAGTTCATGTCGTCCAGGCTTGATGTGCTGCCGCCGGAGATCACGGCCGAATTGGAGGGGCTCCAGGACGAGGTGCCGCCCGTGATGTTTCCAGCCATCAGGACCCTGGCCGAGGCGGAACTCGGCGCGCCGCTGGAGGCGGTCTTCGCCGCAGTGGAGGAGACACCCCTCGCGGCCGCGTCCCTGGGGCAGGCGCATCGGGCCCGGCTTCGGGCCGGCAACGCCGCCGACACGGGGCTCGACCAGGTCATCGTCAAGGTGCAGCGGCCGGGAATCGACGCAATCGTCGACGTCGACCTTGCCGCGCTGCGCCGGGTGGCGGGCTGGCTCAGCCACGTGCCCCTCGTGGCCAAGCGCGCTGATACCCATGCGCTCGTGACGGAATTCGCCCAGACCAGCCGTGCGGAGATCGATTACCTGAACGAGGCGGCCAATTCCGAACGTTTTGCCGCTGACTTCTCCGGCGACGGCAGGGTGGCGGTGCCCGGCGTCGTCTGGGAGCGGACCACCCGGCGCGTGCTCACCCTGGAGGATGTCACGGCCATCAAGATCACCGATGTTGACGCCTTGCGCACCGCCGGTATCGACCCGGCACAGGTGGCCCCGGTGTTCGCCTCCGTCATGTTTGACCAGTTATTCACGAACGGCTTCTTCCATGCCGATCCGCACCCCGGCAACATCTTCATCACCCCGCGCGCAGACCCGGCCACGCAGCGGCCGTGGAAGCTGACGTTTATTGACTTCGGCATGATGGGCGAGGTTCCGCCAGCGACCCGCAGCGGCCTTCGAAAGCTGCTGATTGCTGCCGCGTCCCGGGACGGCAAGGGACTGGTGGCCGCGATCAGCGAGGTCGGAGTGCTGGTACCGTCGGCCGACACCCTCGGACTGGAGCGGGCCATGACCCAGCTTTTTGCACGATTTGGCGGCATGGGCTTCGCCGAACTGCGGGAGGTGGATCCGCGCGAGTTCCGTGACTTTGGGGTGGAGTTCGGTGCGGTGATCCGGTCGCTGCCGTTCCAGATGCCGGAGAACTTCCTGCTCATCATCCGCGCCATGTCGCTGACGTCCGGCGTGTGCAGTTCCTTGGACCCGCGCTTCAACCTGTGGAACTCGGTTGAGCCTTACGCGGCACGGTTGCTGCGCGATGAACGCGGCAACCTCGCCCAGGACGTGGCCCGGCGGTCACTGGATGCCGCCACGGCAGCCGTGCGCCTGCCCGGGCGCGTGGGCGCGTTCCTTGGCCGGATGGAAAGCGGCGGTTCGGTACCGGTGGCCAATCCGCCCCTTGAGCGGCAGGTGGCACGGCTGAACCGCGCGACCCAACGGGCGGCGGCCGCGATGATATTCGGCGCCCTGCTGATCGCGGGAGCCATCACCCGGGCGGACGATCCGGCTCTTGGCACCGTCCTGATGCTCGTTTCTGCCGTCCCGCTGCTGCACGGCCTGTGGCTGGCGCGGCGTCGTTCCTGAGCGGCCGGAACCGGAACGCCGCCGCGACCTGCCCTCAGGCCGTGTGGCGCCTTAGACCCGCGACCTGCCCTGAATGAAATGGAAAATCAGCACGACGACGGCAATCACCAGGAGCAGGTGAATAAAGCCGCCCCCGATGCCGCCGAGCAAGCCCAAAAGCCAGAGAACAGCGATGATGATGGCGATCCACAGCAACATAAGACTCTCCCTTGTTTGACTGCACATATAGCGACTGCCCTCTAATAGTCCACCCAAAGCCCGTGTGAGTCGACAAAAACATTTCTGCGCGTGGCTCCCGGCGTTACCCGTGCCCCCGGAACTCAGCGCCGGCGCCCGCCCTGGTCAGTCGCCGGTGCCCGCCTTTGTTGCGTAGGCGGTGGCCTGGGCCTTGACCTGGCGAAGGTAAGCGCCGGACTGGTTGTAGGCATAGACGGCATCGGACCAGCCCTGTCCGGTTGTCAGATCCCGGCCGTTGCCGCACAGATAGGCCGCCGCGCTCAGGGCGGCGTCGTCGATATTGAAGGGGTCTGCTGTTCCGTCGCCGTTTCCGTCCCGGCCCACGAGCTGCCACGTGGCGGGGATGAACTGCATCGGCCCGACGGCGCGGTCCCAGTGGGAGTCGCCGTCCAGGGCGCCGCCGTCCGTGTCCGGGATCGCAGCAAATCCGGCGCCGTTGAGGCTCGGGCCCACCAGGGTGCCGCTGACCTGCCCCGCCGCGTCGAGGCTGCCGCCGCCGTAGCTCCCGTGTGCGGATTCCACGGAGCCGATCGCCGCCAGCGTGTTCCAGCCGATCCTGCACCCGGGCATGGAGTCGTTGGCAGTGGCTGCCGCGGCGACGTAGGCCCGGAGCGCCCGGGCCGGGATCCCCGTTTGTGCAGCGGCCCGGGCGAGCCACCGGGCATCTGCGCTCGGGGTGACATTCACGGCGGTGGCGATGCCATGCGGCACCGCCGCTAGTTTGGCGCCCGCCCGCGGCGGTGGGGTCAGTGCCCGTCCATCGTCTGCGCCGGCCTGCCGAAGGGCCCAGAACGAGAAAGCGGTCAGCACGCAGATCACGAAGAGGCCGAGGACGACATGGCGTTTTAGACGAAGCACGGACTAATCAAACCATTCACTGCCGGCGATCCCTAGGCGGGCCGGCGCTTCATGCCGTGGAGCACAATTCGATGCCGGCACAGGGGGCTCCACGTTACGGTGCGCCGCTAGACTTGGCCCGTTGGTGCTCGACCCCGCCGCCAGACGGGAGCCGCGACGGTATCAGGCGAGGGCCCCCGGCTTGTCCGGGTTTAGCGGCTCCGGGCCGGGGGCGCGGCTGCCGTTCCAGGTCTTGATGATGGTCCAGCCCACAGCCGTCAGCGGTACGGCCAGGAGGGCTCCGATGACGCCGGCGAGCATGGCACCGCAGGCGAGGGCCAGGATGATGACCAAGCCGTTAATGTTGAGGACCTTGCCCATGAGCAGGGGTTGCAGGATGTGGTGTTCGAACTGGTTTGCGGCGATCAGCACGATCAGCATCGTTAATGCCGGCCCCGGCCCATCGGCCACCAGCGCGACCAGGACGGCGAGGGTCCCTGCGGCGGTGGCACCGATGATCGGGATGAAGCCGCCGATGAAGACAAGCACGGCAAGGGGAACGGGGAGGGGAACCTGAAGGATGAGCAGGGCGGCCAGGATGATCAGCGCATCCGTGGCGGCGATGATCGCCGTCCCCCGCACGTATCCGCCGAGCACGGTCGTGGAACGTTCGGCCGCGAGCCTGGCTGTTGGCTGGTGCCGGTCCGGGAGGAATCCGATCAGGAATCCCTTGATTTTGTCGCCGTCCTTGAGGAAGAAGAAGAGGATGACGGCCATCAGGACCATCCCCGCGACCGTCTCGCCTGCCGTGCGCAGCCCCGTCAGTGCGTCCGCACCGAATGAGCCGCCGGAAAAGAACTTCTGGACCTCGGACCGTGCCGTGTTCAGTTGCTCGTCAGTGAGGGCAAAAGGCCCGTTGACGAGGAACTCATGCAACTGGTTAACGCCGGCCACGGCGCGGGCCTCGAGGTCCTTCGCCTGGTGGCGGATAAGCGAGACGATGCCGGTCACCACCCCGACGAAGATGCCGAGGATGGCGACAAAGGAGGCAGCCACCACCAGAGCCCTGGGCCAGCCCTTGGTGGTGAGCCAGCGCACCGCCGGGGAGATGGCCGAGGCCAGAATCAAGGCGATCAGCACGGGGGTAAGGACCAGCGGGACCCGGGTGCCGGCCCATACCACCAGCCAGGCCAGGGCCGCGACGAGCAGCACCTGGAGCGAGCGGATCGCGGAGCGGCCCAGAGTTGTCGCCCAGATCGGAGGGAGCCCGGACACCTGTGGAAGCGGAGCAGGGACGGGTCCGGGTGCCCGGTCCGGGGCCGATTCCGTGGCGCCGCTGGCCGCGGACGAAGGGCTGGCATGGGCGGGGTTTGCCGGATCGGGGTTCATCATTTCCTCCAGGTAGCATGCGGGCCACAAACACTGCCCTAGCATTCAGCAGACCATTCTAAGCATGCTTAGGATTACTCCAACAGGGCACGACCGCACTGCCGCGCGGAAGCCTTGACCCGGCAGCGGGCGGAGGTCAAGCTGGTCCCTACACCGCCTGAACGGAGGAGTTTCACCGCCCACCACCACTTCCCAGCGGGAGAGTTTCTATGCCTGACAAGAACGACGCCACCAATTCCGCGCGCAGCGTGCGCCTCGCCGGCTCAGAACGGCCGCCGGCGCCCAGGATCCAGGCCACCCATGGACCAGCTGACCCGCACCGCAGGATCGAGGTGACGGTCATCCTGCGCCGCCGGGAACCGCTGACCGATCTCCCTGCCGAACCCCTGACAACCGGCGAGCTCGCGGACCGCCACGGCGCCTCCGCCGGGGACCTTGAACGCGCCACCGAAACTTTCACCCGGCTGGGCGCCGAGGTTGTCGAGGCCGATCCCGCTTCCCGCCGCATCCGCCTGGCCGGAACGGTTGGGCTTCTGGCCCGGATCTTCGGCACCAGCCTGGAGGACGTGACGAGCAGCGGTCCCCACGGGCAGGACGTTACCCACCGGCACCGGTCCGGATTCCTGGAGATCCCGGCGGAACTGGAGGGAATCGTCACCGCCGTGCTGGGCCTTGACGACCGGCCGCAGGCCCGCGCGCAATTCCGGGCTATCCCGTCGTCCGCCACCGGCACCAGCTACACCCCGCCGGAGCTGGCCGGCATCTACAACTTCCCGCGCGGGCTCGACGGCGCGGGGCAGGGCGTGGCAATCATCGAACTGGGCGGCGGATTCGGCCAGGCAGACCTGGACGCGTACTGGTCGGAACTTGGAATCACCGGGCCAACGGTCACGGCAGTGAGTGTTGACGGCGCCCGGAACCGGCCCGGGCAGGACCCCACCGGGGCAGACGGCGAAGTGCTGCTGGACATCGAGGTTGTCGGCGCGCTGGCGCCCAGGGCGGACATCCTCGTGTATTTCGCCCCGAACACCGACGCCGGCTTCCTCGACGCAGTGATCAACGCGTCCCATGCGACCCCGCCGCCAACCTCGATCAGCATCAGCTGGGGGCAGAACGAAGACGAGTGGACGGTCCAGGCCCGCACTGCCATGGACCAGGCCTTCGCCGACGCCTGTGCGCTGGGCGTAACCGTCACCGCCGCGGCCGGCGACAACGGCAGCGCCGACGGAGCCACGGACAACAAGGACCATGCTGACTTTCCGGCGTCCAGCCCGCACATCCTGGCCTGCGGCGGAACCCGTCTGGAGGCCGATCCGGCCACTCGCACGATCAGCTCGGAGACAGTGTGGAACGACGGGCCGCATTCGGCCACCGGGGGCGGCTACAGCGACGCCTTCCCCGTCCCGCCGTGGCAGCACGGCCCGCGCCCCCATGCCGGGCACCACGGGAGAGCGCCGCAAGGCCCGTCCAAGGGCTTGGGCCGGGGCGTACCGGACGTCAGCGGCGTCGCCGACCCGCAGACCGGGTACAAGGTACGGGTGGATGGCAAGGACATGGTCATTGGCGGCACCAGCGCCGTGGCCCCGCTGTGGGCGGCACTGATCGCCTTGTTCGCCCAGGCCGCCGGGCGCCGGTTCGGCCAAATCCAGCCCCTGCTGTACAGCCGGAAGTCCGGCTTTCGCGACGTCACTACCGGAAACAACGGCACCTACCAGGCCGCGGCCGGCTGGGATCCCTGCACCGGGCTCGGCAGCCCTGACGGTACTGCCCTGCTCGCGGCAATCACCTCGGCCTCCGGTCCGGCTTCCAACCCACCGGCGGCCGGTTAACGGAGGTGCACGGGCAGGATCCGCAGCTCCTGAACACCGGCTAGTGCAGTCCGCTGGTGCCTCCGGGCATACCCGGCTCGGGCAGCCTGGCCAGGTGTGGGGCTCAGCCCCTAGCCAGCCACTCGCCCACGGGTACAAAATTGGCGCATCTCGTTTGACGTCGGAGGCCAAAATGGATCGTTTGCGAACAGCCGTTGCCCAGCGTCCACGTATACCGTGGCCAGTTGACCCCGCAAGGCGGCCAAATTTCTTTGCTGCTATTGGCGTCGGGCTGCTTATAGATCCCCTTGATCCCCTGCTCGGATCCACGGTGTGCTGTGCCTGACGACGAGGACGTTTGGGACAAATCTCCCTTTCCCGCCGGAAGCCCAGAAGCAGGTGAAGAAGGGCCGCCGTGGGAGATCAATCACAACTATGACCAACTGACCTATGAGATGCTGACCGCTCGTTTCCTCGCACACGATGAGCTGTTATGGCAGACGCCTGTCCTGGCCCTCACCGCGCAGTCGTTTCTCATGTCCATCTCATTGACTCCTGGCGTCGCGGACGTGGCAGCAGCCACAGCGGCGGCCCTGGGAGCGATTTTGATACTGATGTCGATGCACCTGCTTGGAAGGCATCGTTTCCTTGAGCTCATCGAAAAGCACAAGCTCAATCAGCTTGAAGAAGCCTTAAGAATCGAGCCATTGAGTACACATTCATGGGCATGGAGGTATGCCGAATCACCAAGACTCGGCCGCACCTTCAAACCCATCGACTACGGATTGGAAAGTCCGCGGTATCCAAAAATATTTTCTTGGCCGAGTTACGTCATCTGGCAACTTGGATTGTCCCTATTCTTCATCGCAAACATAGTGGTATTCGTGTTTAGGGTGAGTAAGATCTGGTCCGGCAGTTAAAAAGGGCCTGACACCACAGCGGGCGGCCGCAGTGCGCAACCACCCGCTGTCAGTTTCGGTACCAGTGTTACTTGACCTCGAAGGCTAGGGTTTCGGTGAACTCGCGGCCGTAGGCGTCTGTCGCGGTGACTTTGGCGGTGTGCTCGCCGATCGTCAGGTTGGCCGGGAGTTGGAGACGCCACAGGTGGGAGGTGCGGTCGTGAAGGCCGCCGCCGTGAACCAACTGCTCAAGGGTCGCTACCGGGTCGGTGTACTCGGCACCGATCCGCGGGACGTCGTCAGCGGTCATCGACTGCGTGCGGGTCGCATCGGTGGCCTCGCCGCCGTCAAGGGAAATCTTCACGGTGGAGCCGGTGGACCCCATCCAGAAGTTGGTGGTCAGCCAGGTCTCACCAAGCTCGCCGCGGGTCACGGCATTGGGGTTCTCCGGCGCCGGGGCCTTGCCTCGTTGGTTCTGGTACTTGTCGAACCAGGCGCGGTAGGTCGGAGAGTTGATTCCCAGAGCCATCTGATCGGAGCCGTCGTCACCGGTGGCGGTGAAACGCTCTTGGATGTCCGTGTTCTTGATGTCCAGAGTCAACACGCCAGGAGGAGTCCCGTCTCGCTGGACGGCAGTGGGAAAGCCCTCCTCCAGCACCCGGCCGTTGTACCACTGGCCGGACACTGCCGGGACGGTCAGGTGAGTGAACGGCAGACCGGCCTCCCCGAGCTTCTCAGCCCAGCCGGCCATCAGGTCGCCCTGGCGGAGGTTTTCGGACATGTGGGTGTGGCCGGCGAGAGAAACCACCTCGCGTCCCTTGAGGATTTCGTATATCTGCTCAATCTGGGCGTGGGTGTAGCCGCTGGAGTAGAAGAACTCGTGCAGCGGGGCGTGGGAGGCGATCACAACGGCCTGGTTCTTGGGGACAGAGGCGATGTCCTTGCGCAGCCATTCGAGCTGACGTTCGCCCAAACCGTAGGCGTAACTGCCCTTCTTCGCCGGGATTACCGTCGGGTACTGGATGTTGCTGAGGGCCACGACGTGGGCCTTGCCGGCGTCGTAGGAGTAATACTCCGGGCCGAACTGGGCGCGGTACGTGTCGAACTCGTGCTCGCCGTCGAGGGCGTCGAAGTCCAGGTCGTGGTTGCCGGGCAGGAAGCGGGCAGGGCCGTTGAGCATGGATGTCAGTTCGCGGGTCTTAGCGTAGAGGGACAGGTCGTCACCCACGATGTCGCCGATGAACAGGGCCCCACAGCCGGCGTAGTCGGTGCGGGCGGCCAGATCGGTGAAAACGCCCTCGCGTGCGAACCCCACCTCTTTTTCGTTGTAGGTCTGGACGTCGGCGCCGACCACGCAGTGCTGCTCCGGCGACTGGGTGAGCTGGCTTTTAGCCAGCGGAAAGTTCACCTTGTCCGGCAGCGCGCCGGTGGGCGCGATGCCGCCGTACTTCAGCTTCGGGGAGCCTGCCGGCAGGTGGTGGTAGAAGAACTGGGCGACGTTGTGTTCGTCCACTGGTACCTGGTAGCCACGCGGCTGGGTCACGAAGACTGTCATGTTCTCGTACGCAGGCAGTTCATAGCGGCCCTGACCGTCGGTTGTGACGACGTCGCGGCCGTTGGAAACCGTTACCCCGGGCAGGCCCGGTTCACCGGATTCCTGTGTGGAGTTCCTGTTCTTGTCCTCGAACACGGTCCCGTCCAAAATCTGCTGATCAGCCGTGGGTGCGTTGACGACCTCGACAGTTCCCCGGTAGGCGGAGGCGGTCCAGTCGGATTCCGCCGGGGCGGCGACTGCGGAGCCGATTGGCGCAACCAGCGCGCTGGTGGCAAGCAACGCCACGGCCCCGGTCAGGCGCACAGGTCGGGACAATTGTTTCGTGGGCGGATTGGGATATAGCTGCATAATATTGAACCTCTGGTCGAGTGATGTAGCCGGTAGGTCGCCGGTCCCATCAACCCTTTCCCGGGCGAATGAACGCAAACCAAAGTTAAGACGCCACCCGCGCCACGTGCCCGCAATCAAAGCCCGCCGGAAGTTCAAGGGCATGCCAAACCAAACCGATATGCTACGCCCGGCCAGATCGTCGAAGCCCCGGGTGCGACCGCGCCAGCCAGTACCCTTACCTGCTTTGCCGTCCGCTAGAGACGCTTACCGCCGAGGCCCAGCCGAACGCCTAGTGCGGCCCGCCGGCGCCCCCGGGCATACCCGCCTTGATCAGGTCCATCACTGAGGAGTCCGCCAAGGTGGTGACATCACCGATTGGCCTGTCCTGCGCCACATCCTTGAGGAGCCTCCGCATGATCTTGCCGGACCGGGTTTTCGGCAGTTCCGACACCACCATGATCTGCCGGGGCCGGGCTATTTTGCCGATTTCTTTGGCGACGTGATCCCGCAGTTCCTGTACGACCTCGGGTCCGCCGTCGCCTGCTTCGCTGCGCAGGATAACGAAGGCGACGATGGCCTGCCCGGTGGTGTCGTCGAGGGCGCCTACGACCGCGGCTTCGGCCACCTTGGGATGGGCCACGAGCGCCGATTCGATTTCCGTCGTCGAAAGCCGGTGTCCTGCCACGTTCATCACGTCGTCCACCCGGCCGAGAAGCCAGATATCCCCCTCCTCGTCCTTCTTGGCGCCGTCCCCCGCGAAGTAGAGCCCCGGGAACCGCGACCAGTAGGTCTCAACGTAGCGGTCATCATCGCCCCAAATGGTGCGCAACATGGAGGGCCACGGTTCCCTGAGGATTAGATAGCCGCCGGAACCGTTGGCAACGGAATCGCCCGCGTCATTTACGACGTCGGCCACCACTCCGGGCAGTGCCCTCATGGCCGCGCCCGGTTTGCCTGCCGTGACTCCCGGCAGCGGACTGATCATGATGGCTCCGGTCTCCGTCTGCCACCAGGTATCCACGACGGGCGTCCGGTTGCGGCCAATGTTCTCCCGGTACCAGATGTAGGCGGCCGGGTTGATCGGTTCCCCGACAGTGCCGATCACCCGCAAACTGGCGAGGCTGTATTTGGCCGGTATCTCCGCGCCCCATTTCATGAAGGTACGGATGGCGGTCGGGGCGCAGTAGAGAATCGACACCTTGTACTTGTCGATAATTTCCCACCAGCGGCCCTGGTGCGGGGTGTCCGGCGTGCCCTCGTACAGCACGGAGCTAGCACCGTTGGCCAAGGGGCCGTAGACGATGTAGCTGTGCCCGGTGACCCAGCCGATATCCGCCGCGGTCCAGAAGATGTCCGACTCGGCCTTAAGGTCGAACACCGCCCAGTGGGTGTACGCGCATGCCGTGAGGTAGCCGCCGGTGGTGTGCAGGATGCCCTTGGGCTTACCCGTGGTGCCCGAGGTGTACATGACATACAGGGGATGTTCGGCGTCGAAAGCCTCCGCTTCATGCTCGGCGGACGCCAACTCAACCGTTTCGTGCCACCAGAGATCGCGGCCCGGAGTCCAGTCCACCTCCTGGCCTGTGCGGCGGACCACCAGCACGTTGCGGACCTCCGGGCAGTCCAGCAGGGCCTCGTCCACAACGGGCTTCAACCCGCTGGCTTTGCCCCGGCGATAGGCACCGTCGGAAGTGATGACGACCCTCGCGTCGCAGTCGTGGATCCGGGTTCGAAGCGCATCTGCGGAGAACCCGCCGAACACGACGGTGTGCGGCGCCCCAATGCGGGCACAGGCCAGCATCGCCACGACGGTTTCCGGAATCATCGGCATGTAGATCGCCACCCGGTCCCCGGACCTGACACCCAAATCGGTCAGCGTGTTTGCTGCCTGGCAGACCATGCGGGTGAGCTGGGAATACGTGATCGTGCGCGTGTCACCGCCTTCGCCTTCAAAGTAATAGGCGACCTTGTCCCCGCGGCCGGCCAGGACGTGGCGGTCAAGGCAGTTGTAGGCAACATTGAGTTGACCCCCGACGAACCACTTGGCAAACGGCGCATTGGACCAGTCCAGGACCTCACTCCAACTCTGCGACCAGTCCAACCGCTTCGCCTGCCGCTCCCAGAACGCCAGCCTGTCGCCGTCGGCTTCGGCGTAGTCCGACGACGTGGCGTTGGCGTGCGCGGAAAAGCCGGCGTCCGGTGGAAAGCGCCGCTGTTCGTGCATCAGGTTGGCGAGGGCCTCTTCCGGTTCACTTCGATCCGGGGACACGGCGCGTCACCGGCGCCCGACCGGGAGCACGGTCCGCTTGTAGGTGGAGTTCGCAACCACCGCGAGGGAGCAATACCAGGCAACAAGCGCTGTCACGATGCCCAGCCAGCCGCCCAGCACCGTCAACCCGGTGGCTCCGGCGAAAGCGCCGAGGAACAGTGCGATAAAGGTCAGGGTCAAGAAGACGAAGACGGTGAAAACGCCCATGCTCACGCGCCATGCGGAAACGGTCATGTAGGCCGTAAAGATTGCCCATGCCAGGAGGTACAGCCCCACGGCTTTGCCGGCGTCCGCTGCCGGAAGGCTTCCCGCGCTGAATTGGCTCAAGAACCAGAACGACATCCAGAAGGCTCCGTAGGAGCAGAACGCGGTGGCGCCGAAGACGTTTCGGTTAGCAAATTCCCAGATTCCGGCCCCGAACTGGGCTATGCCGCCATAGAACAGCGCAAGTCCCAGGACCACTGGCTCATCCGCCTTGGGAATCAGGCCTGCATTTATGACACTGAGCACGAACGTGGTCAGTGCGAACGCGCCCAGACCTAAAGCAGCAGGATCGGCAAACGGCGGGCTAATGGCGGTTTGCGGAGCTACGACCGGACCTTGGGCTGGGACAGGGCTTTCTCCCCTGCGGCCACGCCCGGAGGGGAGAGTCCCCGCCGCGGAGCTTGATTCGACACTCATGGTACGACTCCTTGTCAGCACCAGCACCACTGCTGGTGATACATATCACGCTACTCCTGAGTGCGCAAGGTCAACATCCGGAATTTTTGTGATTTATCTTGCAGTACCTTGTGATCTAAATCACTTCGAGCCAGCTTCCGAATGGATGAACGTCATCGTCATTGGCCGGGCCGCAAGAGCGGCACGTATATGAGGCTGCTGCGCAGTAGCCGCGGGCATCAGCGCCGCCTCAGCCTCCCCCACTTCCCCGGCCCCGGCGGCCCAGGCCCTCGGAAAGAAGGCCGCCGCAGCGGCACCTTCCGCCTGACCGGCGCCCACCCGCCGGCAAGAGCCTGGCAGCCGCCGTGGTTGCCCGGCTCCTGTTTACCCGGAACCGGGGCGGACTCCGGGATTCGTCTACGTCGCCCTCGTCATCGGCCTGTACTCCCGGGCGATCGTCGGCTGGGAAACCTCCCCGTCAAAGACACCGCGTTCGCTGTCCGTGGCCTGGGCGCCGAGCAGGAAAGATTTCGGGGCCGCAGACTTGCCGGCGGCGTAAGCCGTTGGGTCAGAAGACGAGGATCGGTTTGATCGTGGTGCCGTTCGCTGAGTCCTCGAAGCCCTGGTTGATGTCCTCGAACGAGTAGGTCTTGACCAGCTTCTCGAAGGGGAACCGTCCTTGCTTCCACAGCTCGATCAGGCGCGGGATGAATACCTGGTAGACGGAGCTGCCCTGCACGTTCATCCGGAACGTCCACCCCTTGACCTGAGACTCCCCGATTTCGAACGGCGCTTCAGTGCCGAACGTCGTGTTGCCGACGGCCACAAGCGTCCCTCGGAACGCGAGAGCTTGGGCTGCCTGGCGCAGCACCGAGGGCACGGAGGTGGTGTCGACGATGTAGTCCACGCCTGCGCCGCCAGTGATCCGCTTGAGCTCTTCGAGCATGTCAGCTTCACCGGAGTTGACGGTGTGGGTCGCGCCGAGGCTGAGGGCCATCTCCAGGCGGTTCTCGTGCAGGTCCACGGCGATCACCGTTGTGCAGCCGGCGATCTTGGCGGCCATAATCGCCGCCGAGCCGACAGCTCCGGTTCCGATGACCGCCAGCGACGTTGCCGCCTCCGGCCGGAGATCGTTCAGGACCGCGCCGGCACCGGTCTGCAGTCCGCACCCCAGGGGCGCGACCGTTTCCAGCGGAACGTCGGGGTCGACCTTGACCACGCAGCGCTCCAAGACGTTGGCATGGGAC
The DNA here is from genome assembly GCF_057748045.1 of Arthrobacter sp. JB02-1C. Lineage (NCBI taxonomy): Bacteria > Bacillati > Actinomycetota > Actinomycetes > Micrococcales > Micrococcaceae > Arthrobacter > Arthrobacter sp. JB02-1C. Next base: position 2,821,624 of record NZ_CM173235.1, on the reverse strand, counting down.
GAGAAAGACGATTGGCCGAAGAAGTGCGAGGCCACGGTCTCACCGTCGGCCGAGAGCGAGCCGCGCCGACCGCTCAGGTTGAGGGCTATGTAGTGCTCGCAGTACGCCATCTCGCCCCGCCGGCACTGCTTGCAGATACCGCACGACGCTGGCGCCATGACTACGTGGTCGCCGACGGCGACGCTCGTCACCGATGAACCGACAGACTCAACGACACCAGCACCCTCGTGTCCGAGCACTGCTGGCCACTCGATCGGGTAAGCGCCGTTGCGGGCTGTCGAATCCGTATGGCAGATGCCACTGGCCACCATGCGCACCGTGACCTCGTCGGGTCGGGGTTCGGCGAGCTCCAGCTCTTCGATTGAAAGCGGTTTGCCCGTCTCGCGGACGACTGCTGCCTTGATCTTCATAGACATTTCTCCTTCAGGACCTGCACCAACTTTTCGCCTTCAGTCGCGAGCATCAGCGCGGACGGTCGAGCTTTGGGTGTACGACAAACGTATACCCCGCTCTCGAACCTCCCCTGCGGACCCGGACGCACGACGGCGGGCCGGGACCCGCCGTCGTGCGTTTGGCTAGTTGCCCAGGTATTCCAGCAGCACCGCGAGGGCCGCGCCCGTTCCGTTGACCACGGCGAGCTCGGCGTCCGGGGCGAAGTGCGGTGAGTGGTTGCCGGCGGGGGCGGCGCCGTCGGCGAAGGCCGCGGCGGGGAACGCGCCGAAGGACCAGAAGACCACTGGCACGCCGATCGAGTCGCCGAGCCAGCCGGCGTCCTCCGAAGCCATGCCCAGCGGCTCGGCGATGACGGAATCCGGCCCGAAGGCCGCGGTCAGCGCCGCCGTGGCGCGGGCGGTGTGCCCGGCGTCGTTGAAGAGGCGCGGGAAACGGTTGATCTCCACGATCGCAGGCTCTTCGATGCCGGAGGCGGCAGCCTCGGCGGCGACAATGCGGCGGATCGAACCCAGGACGTGGGCGCGGACCTCCTCGTCGGGCGTGCGCACATTGAGGCTGAACTCTGCGGTCTCCGGGATGATGTTCTCCTTGAGGCCGGCATGGAAGGTGCCTACCGTGACGACCGCGGGCGTGGTCGGAGCCAGTTCCCGCGAGACGATCGTCTGCAGGCGCAGGACCATTGAGGCCGCCGCGACGATCGGGTCCAGCGACTTCTCCGGCTGGGACCCGTGGGCCTGGCGGCCGCGGACGGTGATCCGCCACGAATCGGCGAGGCTGGCCATGTTCCCGGCGCGCAGCGAGAACGTGCCGGCCTTGGCGGGCATGACGTGCTGGGCGAGGACCACCTCGGGGCGCGGGGCGCGGTCCCACAGTCCGTCGTCGACCATCGCCTTGGCGCCCCACGCCGTTTCCTCGCCGGGCTGGAAGAGGAGCACGACGGTCCCGTGCCACGCGTCGCGGTTCTCCGTGAGGTACTGGGCGGCGCCCAGGGCTGCGGTGATGTGGGTGTCGTGGCCGCAGCCGTGCATCGTGGGCGCTTCGCTGCCGTCCGGCAGGGTGCCGGTGGCGGTGCTCGCGTAGTCGAGGCCGGTGGCCTCGGCGATGGGCAGCCCGTCCGTATCCGCGCGGAAGCCGACCACGGGACCCTCGCCGTTGCTGAGGAGACCGACGACGCCGGTCCCGCCGGAGCGGAAGTGCTCAATGCCCAGCTCGGTCAGTCTGGCCTCGATCGATTCGGCGGTCCGGTGCTCCGCCGAGGACAGCTCGGGCGCGCGGTGGAATTCCTTGTAGAGCTCCACGTGCTCGGCAAGGAAACCCGCGGGGACCTCGATGCCGCTGGCGAGGGCAACGGTGGTGGTGTCAGTCATGATGGCCTTTCGTATCACTCGGGTAGGGTTCGGTGCTTAGTGCCGGTCAGTGTCCGACGGAGGTTGGCGCCTCGGCCGGCGTGGGGGCGTCCGTGCGCTTTCGGGCAAACCATGCCACGAAGATCACGGCGACGACGGAGATGGCCGTGACGTAGTTGGTCAGGAACGGCGCGAGCCGGACCACCCCGTAAACGACGATGGCCGAAACGACTGCGGCGATGATCGTGGTTCGGGCGTTCTTCATTGACACGATGGCCTGGATGGTCACGGCACCGAAGACAGCCGAGAGGATGTAGAGGCGGGCCACTGCGATGAGCCCCGCCGGCAGGAGGCCCAGGAGCCAGGTGCCGAGGAAGCCCACGAGGATGATCAGCGTGATGATGTGCACGAACGCGGCACCGATGATCGCCGCGCCTGCGATCAGCTCGGCCCGGCGGGTGCCCGGCTTCTCGCCCAGATCGGTCTGGGCGATGATGGCGGAGGGCAGCAGCTTGTTCGCGATGTTGCCGATCATGAACGCCTGGTACATCGCGGACCGGCCGAGGATCGGGTAGTACGAGATCGGCTCGACGACGGCGATGATGCCGAACGTGGCGAAGACGATGCCGAACGCGGTCCATACCTCCTGGCCCGTGATGCCCAGGCCCGTGCCGAATGCTACGAAGAGCGCGGCGCCGAGGGAGATAAGGAATCCGAGTCCGAGGGTGATGGGGCCCCAGATGGAGGTGGTGCGGTCGAACTGGGCGAGCCCGTCGAGGGATGTGGTCTGAGAGGACATGGCAGGTTCTCCTGGGCTCGTATTACTTGGCGGTGGCGAGGAAGGCGGCGGCGAGGGCGACAAAGATGGCGATGCCGAGGCCCCACTCGCGCAGCCAGGGCTTTTTCAAGAACTTGGCACCGGCGAGGCACAGGCCCATCACGGCCGCCGAGACGAGCACCGTCAAGATGTGCACACCCGACTTGGTGGTCTCGGTGAGCGCGAGCGTGATGAAGGCGGCGAGGATTGCCGCGGTCGGGACGACCGTCATGACCGCCGGGTTGACCTTCCGAAGGGTCTTGTCGCCCTTGGCCAGGATCGGGGTGAGGATGAGCGCGCTGAGCATCCACACGATTCCACCGAGGGTCATCGCGGCAAAGCCGATCGCGAAGATCTTCTGGGTGTAGGTGGGGCCGCCGAGCTGGGCGCCCTGCGAGGTGGCCGCGAGGCCTGCCGCGGCGACATCAAACGCCGCGGACCCGACCAGGCCGATCCGGGTCAACACCGCCGGCGTGCTGAAGAGCGGCAACAGCGAGACCGCGACCAAGGCTACGGCCAGCGAAGGACCGATCGCGGCGATGCCGCCGCGGCGGACCGAGCCCATCACCTGCTCGTCCGTGAGGTTCGCGGAGCCGGCGGCCTTGCGGATCGCCCGAAGGTAGATGACGGACTGAAGCACGATGACCGCGAACACGGCCGCGGCGCAGATCCAGAGGACGGGGTGGAAGGACACGGGGGTGATGTCGGTCGATCCCGGGTCAACGGCAAAGCGGTGCATCTGCACTCCTTTGGGTTTCATGTGACGGCTCAGGTGTGATGCCGATCTAACATGTTTGCGGTCTAGATGATTTCGAATTTTCACCAGGGCTGGTCATGGCACGTCTGAAGTCACGGGTGGGCTCTGGAATGACGCCCTTCCAAAACATCCGCAGTCCCGTCCGAACCGGTCGATAAACGAACCAGTCCGTCCATGCCAGGACCCGGGAGCGGTGACTGGCCGCGCGCGGGTCAACCGAAACCTGCGGCCTGTCCCTAGCTGTATTGACCACGGACGTTAGGAACACCGGCGTGGTTGGGTGACAAAAAGAAGACCTCCGAGTGGAGTTGGGCTTGTCGAGAGTCCAGTTCACAAGGAGGTCTTCAATGTCCCATGCTAACGCGATCCTCACGCCTAAGGGCAGGCTCCGGCTGGCCAGATGCATCGTTGATGACGGATGGCCGCTGCGGCGGGCGGCTGAACGGTTCCAGGTCTCGGTCACGACCGCATCGCGGTGGGCCGGCCGCTACCGCGACCATGGTGAGGCCGGCATGCAGGATGCCTCGAGTAGGCCCCGAACCTCGCCGCGACGGACCTGCCCCCGGCGGGAACGGCGGATCATTGCGATCAGAGTCAACCGCCGGTGGGGCCCGGCGCGGATCGGTTACCTGCTGGGGATCCACCCGTCCACCGTGCACCGGGTGCTCTCGAGGTTCGGGCTGGCCAGGCTGTCCTGGCTGGACCGTGCTACCGGCCGGGTGATCCGCCGCTACGAGCACGAGGGCCCCGGGGACCTGGTCCACGTGGACATCAAGAAGCTCGGGCGGATCCCGGACGGAGGCGGTCACCGGAGCGTGGGCAGGGCCGCTGGCAGGCGGAACAAGACCGGCACGGCGGCGAACCGGAGACCTGGCTACGCGTTCTTGCACAACGCCGTTGATGACCATTCCCGGCTGGCCTATACCGAGATCCTGGCCGATGAAAAGAAGGAAACCGCGGCCGGGTTCTGGGAACGCGCCAACGCCTACTTCGAGTCCTGCGGGATTACCGTGAAACGGGTCTTGACGGACAACGGCTCCTGCTACCGCTCCTACGCGTTCAAAGACGCCCTGGGTGCGGATATCACGCACAAACGGACCCGCCCCTACCGTCCGCAGACCAACGGCAAAGTCGAGCGCTACAACCGCACCATGCTGGACGAGTGGGCCTACGCCAAACCCTACGGATCAGAATCAGAGCGTGTTGCCGCTTTCAGCGATTGGCTCCATCACTACAATCATCACCGAGGCCACACTTCACTCAAGGGTCAACCACCCGCCAGCCGCGTCACCAACCTGTCAGGTCAATACACCTAGCTTTCCCTAGGTCCACGCGATGCGTGAAGTGCGGCTAGGGCTGGACCAATGCCGGTTCCTCTACCAGTGCTGATGCTCGAGCCTTGGCCGTAAATTCGTCGGTAGTCATGACGTCTGCGGTTGAGAAGGCCAGAATCTTCAGGGTGGCGGCGTGGACCTCTGCGGCGGACATTTCCCCTTGTCCGACGTCCGGGTAATCAAAGGTGCCAGTGGCGTCGGAAAGGAAGACCACAAAGTAGTCGCGGAACATCGCATCTCGGGCGGTGGCGTGGCAGCAGTTCTCTGTAGTCGTGCCGATAACCACCACCGTCTCGATTCCGCTTCCCCGCAGGATGATGTCCAAGTCAGTACCGAAAAAGGCACTATAGCGGTGCTTCTTCACCACGATCTCTCCCGGAACTGGCGCCAGGTCAGGATAGATTTCCACGCCGGCGGTACCGTCGACCAGCCCCGCTTTGTTGGCTATGGGCGGGTAAAGATCGGCGAAGCGACCGACGTCGCACCCGTCCTCCCGATGCGCATGGGTAGTGTAGATGACCTTCATTCCTGTTTCACGGGCGCACGCCAGCGTCTTCTGCATGTTAGGCACCGCCGCACGGGCCTGTGCCGATTCCATTGGCGCTCCTTCAGCGACGAAGTCGTTCTCCATGTCCACCACAATCACCGCTGTGCGCGTGGCATCAATTTCGGAAATTTTGTAACCCATGTTCGTTTGCTCCCAATCGTTTTTACTGCATGATCCAGCCGGTACGCACTACCTGTCACTGGGTGCTTGAGTTCTAAGTTGCGGGCGGGGTTTAGTGCTGGAGGCTGCCGGTTGTTTGGATCCCGGAAGCCACCTCGGCGGTTCTCTTGGTGCCGGAGGCGTCCGAAAGACGAGGTACGGCAAGTACGGCTATCGCCCCGATTGCTGCAGCAATGGCCCATACAGAGAAGTTGATGAAGTTGCCCAGGGCCGCTGCGACCAGGATGCCGCCACCGGAGATGGCCAGCACGGCGCCGATCCGGCCGATGCCGAGCGTAATACCGAGCGCGGTGGCCCTGGTTGCATTCGAGAAGTAGGTAGCCACGAAGCCATTGACGAGGATTTGGGCTCCCACCGATCCGAAACCGACAACCGCGACGAGCAGGTACATGACCGGCAGGGGCATGATGCCGGTACCCATCAGGACCAGTGCGATCCCGGAGCTGGCGAAGGAGACCGCCGTGACGGGACGCGGGCCGAACTTGTCCGCCAGACGGGAGGACACCAGCACACCGACCACGGCGCCGATGTTGACCGTCAGGAGGAACGTCAGGGACGAGGCCAGCGAATACTTGGCGATCACCATGAGCTGGGGCAACCAGGTGTTGAGTCCATAGACCAGGGTCTGTCCGCAGATCCCGGCCAGGCAGAAGAGGATCATGGCACCAAGGAGCCGCCCGGTCAGAAGGGTACGGAAACGGCCTGCCGCGGGGGCTTCGCCCTGCACCGGTGCCTCGGGCAGGGGTTCGAGTCCATAGTCCCGAATGATGCGTTCGGCCTGTGCACGGTCGCCCTTTGCCGCTAGGTACGCGGGAGATTCCGGGAGGAACTTGAAGAGCAGCGGGAGGACAGTGATGAGCGGAATGCCGCCCAGGGCCAGCATGCCCTGGAATCCGAGCGCGGGCAGGAACGCGAGGGCGAGCAGTGCGGCGAGGATGCCGCCGACGGCGTACCCGGAGAACATCAAGGCGTTGTTGAAGTTGCGTCGGTTTGACTGTGAGAACTCCACGGTCAGGGCAATCGCCGTCGGAATGACGCCGCCCAGACCGAGACCTGCCAGGAACCGGAACAGGCCGAAGAGTTCGGGGGTGGGCGCCCACGCGGTCAGCAGCATTAGCAGCGAGAAGGCGGCGATGGACACCATCATCACCTTCCGGCGGCCCACGATGTCCGTGAGGTATCCGATGAGGATGGCCCCGATGAACATGCCGGCCAGCGCATAGCTGCCGATCGCGCCCGTCTCCACGGGGCTCAGACCCCATGGCTGGTAGGCCAGAAGCTTGGGGACGATTGCTCCATAGACCACCAGGTCGTAGCCGTCGAAGACTATGGCCAGGAAGCAGAGGAAGATGACAGCGGCTGCCGACTTGCGCGGGCGGGCCTGTGGGGATGCGGGAGATTGCAAAGCCATGGGGACTCCAGGTGATATACACGACGGTGTGGTTGTGCCAGAGAAGAGGGGCCGGTTTATCTGTGATCTGACCCACAGCCGAATGTAACACAATTGCGTTGTTCGTCAAGCGTTTTGTTGCATTGATGACGCCGCAGGCACGCAAGGATGGAGAAATCGCGATGCAGTGGAAGCCCAGGGCCCTGATTCTGGACCTTTTTGGAGACTATCTTCGCTACGCGGGGGGAGAGGCCAGGCTTGGTGACCTCACGGAGCTCCTCGGGATCTTTGGTGTGGAAGCGGCCACGGTTCGCGTCAACTTGTCGCGCCTGCGCAAGGAGGGCTGGTTCACTACGCGGCGCGTAGGGCGCGAGACGGTCTATACCCTTACCCCGGAATTGCTGGCAATTCTGGATGAAGGACGGGAGCGGATCTTCCGACGGCGGGACGAGCCCTGGGAGGGGCGGTGGACCATGGCTATCTATCAGGTGCCGGAATCCGAGCGTGCCGTCCGTGAGCAGCTACGCAAACGGCTTGCCTGGCTCGGGTTCGGCCAATTGTCGCCGTCAACGTGGCTCAGTCCGCGGGACCTGATGTCCGAGGTTCGCGAAATTGCCGCGGACCACCCGTCTGCGAAAGTAGATGCGCTCTGGTGCGGCACCGGGGACGTGCAGGAGGACAGGGACCTTGCCGCGCGATGCTGGGACCTGGAGCAGCTGGGCGTGGATTATCAGCACTTCATCAGCACTTATGAAGGGCAGAGAGACCAGGTACGCAAGCCGGGCAACGACGGGCGGGCTGCGCTCATCGAGCGGATGCGCATTATTGGTGACTTTCGCCGGTTCCCCTTCCGGGACCCGTACCTGCCCCGAGAGCTACAACCGGAGGGGTGGCCGAGTGGTGTGGCGTACAGCTTGTTCGGTGCGGTGCACCGCCAGCTCGGGCCAGCGGCCACGGAATTCGTCTCCGGCATCATCGGCCGGCCGGTCGAGCGCGGCGCGGAGGTCGTGGCTTAGGCGCGGACTGCGTCGGGCATTATGTAACATTACTGAGTGTACCGGTATATTTGATGTTACACATTGCTTCCAACCAGAGGAAACCCCATGGCGGAGACGCCCCGGTCGCTCGTGCTGAACCTCTTCGGTGATTACCTTCGCTACACCGGGGGGGAGATCAAGCTGGCGGAGCTCACTGAGCTCATGACGGCCTTCGGCATTGAGCCGGCCACGGTGCGGGTCAGCATGTCGCGCCTCAAGAAGGAGGGGTGGTTCACCACCCGCAAGGAGGGGCGCGAGACGGTCTACGCCCTGAGTGAGCACATGCTAGGTCTGTTGGTTGAAGGCCGTCCGAGGATCTTCCGCCGCAAGGAGGAGGCCTGGCGCGGTCGGTGGACCATGGTCATCTACCAGGTACCCGAAGCCGAGCGCACCGTCCGCGAACAGCTTCGAAAGCAGCTCGCATGGGCGGGGTTTGGACAACTCTCACCCTCAACCTGGCTTGCCCCGCACGATCTTTCGAGTGAGGCCAAGTCAATCGCCGCCGAGCACGAAGGTGCCCGAATGGATGTGCTTTGGTGTGGTTCCGATGATCCGGACCAGGGCCGCCAACTGGCCTCCCGGTGCTGGGACCTGGAATCCCTGAGGGGGGACTATCTCGGCTTCCTGGCCAGCTACGGACACCTCGACAACCCCGGTGGCAACAGCGTCAAGGACGGGAAGCTGGCACTCGTGGAGCGGACCCGTATCACCGATGACTTCCGCCGCTTTCCGTTCAGGGATCCCGAGCTGCCCCCGGAACTGCAGCCCGAGGACTGGCCGGGTCCGGCGGCCTTCAGTCTTTTCACCCGGGTGCATGAGCAGCTGGGCCCCCAGGCGCGCGCCTACGTGGAGGGTGTGATCGGCAGGCCGGTGCCGGCCGTTAGTGACAGGGTTATGTAACACTTGGTTGACGTTCTGCTGAGATTAGTTACATAATCGGTGAGACTTATCTCACCGACAACTTCTAGAAGGTGGCATCGATGGCACTTCGCGTAGCCTGCATAGGCGGCGGTCCCGGCGGACTGTTCTTCTCAACCCTGTTCAAGCAGACCGTTCCGGAGGCCGAGGTGGTCCTCTTTGAACGAAACCAGGCCACGGACGCGTTCGGCTTCGGCGTGGTCTTCTCTGACGCAACCTTGACCAGGATCAACGAGGCCGATCCTGTGGTCCACGACGGCCTGCGCGACTTCGGCACCCACTGGGACGACATCGAAGTCTGGCTCAAGGGCGAACAGAAGTCCTTCGCCGGCAACGGCATGGCCGCCATCTACCGCAAGACCCTCCTCCAGCTCATGCAGGAACGGGCCGCGGACGCCGGCGTCGACATGCGCTTTGGCCAGTACGTTCCGGAACTGTCCCAGCTTGCAGACTTTGACCTGATCGTCGGCGCAGACGGTGCGAACTCTTCAACCCGCGAACAGCTCGGCGAAAGCCTGGGCCACACAGCAGAGATGGCCACAGCAAAATTCATCTGGTTTGGAACCAGCCACATCTTCAAGGGCATGACCTTCCTGCACCGTCAGAGCGAGTTCGGCAACTTCGCAGTCCATGGCTACCCGATCAGCGACAACCTCAGCACCTTCATCGTCGAAACCGACGAGGACACCTGGCGCAAGGCCGGCCTCGACGAGTTCGATGTCAGCCAGCCCCCGGGACCGTCGGACCTGAAGACCCAGCGTTTCCTCGAAAAGCTCTTTGCCGAGGACATCGCGGGCGAGCCCCTGGTCGCCAACAGCTCCCGCTGGGCGAACTTCCGCACCCGCCGGACCCGGTCCTGGCACAAGGGCAACGTCGTCCTGCTCGGCGATGCCGTGCACACCGCGCACTTCTCCGTAGGATCCGGCACCAAAATGGCCATGGAGGACGCCATCGCCCTTGTCCGGGAAGTGGCTGCGCACCAGGACGACCTCGAAACCGCCTTCACCAACTATGAAGCCGAGCGTCAGCCCCAGGTTGCCAAGATCCAGAACCAGGCACGTGGCGGACTGAGCTGGTGGGAACACTTCGGCCGGTACTACAACTCCTTCGCCCCCACCCAGTTCACCTTCCACTTCTTCTCCCGCAGCATCGACATCGACAAGATCCGCCAGCGCGATGCCGGCTTTGTTGAATCGGTGGAAGCAGACTGGCTGGCCCGGCACGGCCACACGCCACTGGAAACGCCGCTCGACGCCGGATCGGTCCGGTTCGGCGGCCGCCTGCTCTCCCTTACCCAGCAGGACGGCCGGTCCGTCCTGGCCGGTGCCGGCGGAAGTATGGCCGTAACCACCAACCCGGCCGAGGCCGACTCCGGCACGGCACTGCTGCTCACCGCACCGGACACCGAAGACGGCCTGACCGATGCCTTCGCCCGGCTGACGCCGCAGGCAGCAGCGGTCGTGATCCAGGGCGGCACCCCCTTCACCCGTATCCTGCTCTCCGAGGAAGCCCGGCTCGGGCGCGGCATGACAAGCGTCATCGTCGATGACCGCGGACCGGCATCAAATCTGACCTTGGTCCTGTCCGGCCGGTCCGACGCCGTCGCCACCGCCGTGGGGGCCACCGGTGCATAACCTGAGCCCCCTCTTTGGACCCCGCGGCATCATTGTCGTCGGCGCCTCGTCCAGTCCGGATAAACTTGGCGCCGTCATGGCGCAGTCGCTTTCCAGCTACCCGGCGCCCGTGGAACTGGTGAACAGCCGCGGGGACAACGGGATGCACACCAGCATCGCCGCCGCCGCCGCGGCCATCCCCGGCGGCCCCGACCTTGCCGTCCTCTGCGTCCCCGCCGCCGCCACCGCCCAGGCACTCCGGGACAGCGCAGCCAACGGCGCCAAGGCTGCCCTGGTCTGCGCCGGCGGTTTCGCCGAAGCCGGCGGCCCCGGCGTCCAATTCGACCAGGCCGTCCAGGAAGCCATCCGGGAGACGGGGATCCGGCTGCTCGGGCCCAACACTTCGGGCTTCTTCGTCCCGCACCGCAACCTGCGGGCAAGCTTCGTCCCTGGCGTCGCAGAACTGGAACCCGGCTCGGTCGCCGCCGTGGCAGCCAGCGGCGGAGTCAACCACGTCCTGGCCTTCCACCTCCAGCGCGCCGGCGTGGGCGTCAGCCTCGCCGTCGGCATCGGCGCCGGCACGGACATCACCGCACCCGATGTCCTGGACTACCTGATCTCCGATGACCAAACCAAAGCCGTTGCCCTACACCTGGAAACCGTCGCCGACGGCCCGGCGCTCATGGACGCCGTCGCACGCCTCAGTGCTGTCAAGCCGGTCGTCGCGCTGATCGTTGGACAAAACGACGTGTCCGAATTTGCCCAGTCCCACACCGGCGCCCTGGCCACATCGTGGCGTACGACTCGTGCCGTCCTCAAGCAGGCGGGCGCGGTGATCGTCGACGACGAAAACCAGCTGGTAGCCGCGGTGACTGGCCTCGCAGGACGCCGCCTGGCGCCGGCAGCCAACCCCGGGGTCGGGCTCATCACCGGTCAGGCCGGCCCGGGCCTACTCATCGCCGATGCCCTCCACAGCGCCGGCGTAACGCTGCCGCGCCTGACCCAAGCCAGCCAGGACGCCATAGGTGCACTGTTGCCGCCGATGACATTCCAGGCCAACCCGGTCGACACCGGCCGGCCCGGGCCCGGCTACGAAAAAATCGTGGCGGCCGTCGCCGCTGACCCGGCCATCGACATGGTCGCGGTCTACGGACTGACCGAACCCGTGGCCGACCTGCCGGCCTCCGTCGCCGAATCCGGCGCGGCCGAAGCACTCCCGTTCCTGATCGGTGTGGACGGACCCGACGGCGACGTCGAACGTACCCGCAAATCAGCTCAACTCCACGGCCTGCCGCTGATCACCGGACCCACCTCCCTGGCCCACGGCATTACAGCCCTGGTGTACGACGCCCGGGGACAGTTCCAACGCGAAGGGGCCGACGCCGGCTCCTTCACCTGGCCGAAGGTGCACGGACCTTGGGATGAGGACCGCGCCAAGGAACTCCTCGGCGCACTTGGCATCGCCACACCCGCCCGGCGCAGCTGCAGCACCCGCACCGCCGCCCAGGAGGCCCTCGTCGAAATCGGCGGACCGGTTGCGGTCAAGCTGCTCGACGCCGCCGTTCTGCACAAAACCGAAGTCGGCGGAGTGCACCTGGGCGTGGACTCCCCCGCTGCCATGGACCGGGCCCTCGACGGCCTCGAAACCGCCGGCGCCCGCGAGTTCCTGGTCGAGGCCATGGCACCATCGGGGGTCGACCTGGTGGCAGGTGTGCGCCGCGATCCCGTGTTCGGACCCATCGTCGTTCTGGGCCTGGGCGGCACGGCCGCAGAGGTCTTCGCCGACATTTCCATCCGCTCCGCTCCCCTTTCCGTCCGGGTGGCCGAGGGCATGCCCTCCGATCTCCAGGCCCGCGAGCTCTTGTACGGCTTCCGCTCCGGTCCGACCGTGGACACGGCCGAGCTGGCAGGCATTTTGGTCCGGCTCGGTGACGCACTCGTGGCCAATGACCAAATCGCCGAGATCGAAATAAACCCCTTGCGCCTGACCCCTGACGGTCTCATAGCGCTTGACGCCGTAGTGATCAACGTCGAGGAGGACGCAGAATGACCAGCCACACCAGTGAAGGCACCATCCCCTGGCCGGCGGACCTCGCCGCAGAATTCCGCGCCAAAGGCTATTGGGAAGACCGCGCTCTGGGCGCTTACATCCTCGACACGGCCGACCGGCTGCCGGAGAAAATCGCCGTCGTTGACGGGGACCTGCGGCTGACCTACGGCGAACTCGCCAACAGAATGGATGCGGCCGCCGAACGGCTCCTTGGCCTGGGACTGAAGCCGGATGACCGCCTCATGGTCCAGCTACCCAACGGCTGGCAATTCACCGTGCTAACGCTGGCATGTTTCCGCGCCGGGATCATTCCCGTCATGGCTCTGCCGGCGCACCGGCAATACGAGCTTGCCTTCCTCACGGAACTCTCCGAAGCACGGGCCATCGCCGTCCCGGACGTCATCAAGGACTTCGACCACCAGAGAATGGCTGAAGAACTTGCAGCGTCCATTCCGGCCCTCGAGATCATCCTCGTTTCCGGTACAGCAAAGCCCCTCAACGCACGTCTCGAGGAGGTCTTGGCACCTGTAAAGGACGTCTCGGCTGTCCGCGCGCGGCTGGATGCCGCCGCCCCTTCGCCGGACTCGCCTGCCCTGTTCCTGCTTTCCGGCGGAACCACCGGGCTGCCGAAGCTCATCACGAGGACCCACAACGACTACGCCTATAACATCAAGGCCTGCTCCATCCCAACCGGAGTCACCGAGGACACCGTCTACCTCGGTACGCTCCCTGCGAGCCACAACTTTCCGTTGGCCTGCCCTGGCATTCTCGGCATCCTATTTGCCGGCGGCCGCGCAGTCATGCTGCCCAGCCCTGAACCACGCAAAGCCTTCGCCACCATCAAACGCGAGAAGGTAACCATCTCGACGGCGGTCCCGGCCGTCGCCCAGCGATGGATCGAGTACCAGCAGGAAACCGGCGCGGATCAGCTGGCCAGCCTCGAAGTCCTCCAAGTGGGCGGCTCCCGGCTGCCGGACGAAATCGCCCGGAAAGTGAAGCCGGTCCTGGGCGCGACGCTACAGCAGGTGTTCGGGATGGCCGAAGGGCTTATCAACACGACCCGCCTCGATGACCCGGAGGACGTCATCTGCACCACGCAGGGCCGCCCCGTATCCGAGGCCGACGAAGTCCGCATCGTGGATGAGGCCGGAGCAGACCTGCCCGACGGCGTTGCCGGTTCCATCCTGACCCGCGGTCCCTACACCCCCCGGGGCTACTACCGTGCCCCGGAAGCCAACGCCCGCGCCTTCACGCCCGATGGCTGGTACGCCAGCGGAGACATCGTGGAACGGCGCCCCGACGGGAACCTCATCGTCCAGGGCCGCGACAAAGACATGATCAACCGCGGCGGCGAAAAGATCTCCGCGGAAGAAATCGAAAGTCTCGTCTACCGGGTCGAAGACGTCACCATGGCCGCGGCGATCGCCATGCCGGACCCACAGCTCGGCGAACGGCTCTGCCTTTACATCACCGTCAAACCAGGAACAGAAGTAACCCTGGAGCAGATCCAGGACATGCTGCGCCAAACAGGCGTGGCGGCCTTCAAGATCCCCGAACACCTGGTGGTGGTAGACGAACTGCCTGCCACCAAGGTGGGCAAGATCAACAAGAAGGAACTCCGCGCCGACATAGCGGAACGGCTCGCAGCCTCAGGCGCTCAAGCAAAGTAAAGGACTGGCCATGACCGAGAACACGACCCATGAATCTGTAGCTGCGGGGCACGCTGTCCCCGAGCACACGCCCGAGGAGGCTGCCCAGCTCAAGGAGCTCTACCGGGATTTCGACCGCGAGAACCTGATCCCGTTGTGGACCGAGATCGCGGACCTGATGCCGATGGTCCCCTCCCCGAAGGCGGTGCCGCACGTCTGGCGCTGGAGCGACCTGTACCCGCTGGCGGCCCGCGCCGGGGACCTGGTCCCAGTAGGCCGCGGCGGTGAACGCCGGGCGATCGCGCTGGCCAACCCGGGCCTGGGCAACACCCCGTACGCCACCCCCACGCTGTGGGCTGCCATCCAGTACCTCGGCGCCCGTGAGACCGCCCCGGAGCACCGCCACTCGCAGAACGCCTTCCGCTTCGTGGTCGAGGGCGAAGGCGTCTGGACCGTCGTCAACGGCGACCCGGTCCGGATGTCCCGCGGGGACTTCCTGCTCACCCCGGGCTGGAACTTCCACGGCCACCACAACGACACCGATGAGCCGATGGCGTGGATCGACGGCCTGGACATCCCGTTCGTGCACTACGCCGACGCCGGGTTCTTCGAGTTCGGCACCGAACGCGTCACCGACGAGGCCACCCCGGACATCTCCCGGTCCGAACGGCTCTGGGCGCACCCGGGGCTGCGCCCGCTCTCCGGCCTGGACGACACCACCAGCTCCCCGATCGCCGCGTACCGCTGGGAACACACCGACCGGGCGCTGCGCGAGCAGCTGCTGCTGGAGGACGAGGGCCACCCGGCCACGGTCTCCCAGGGCCACGCCGCGGTCCGCTACACCAACCCGACCACCGGCGGGGACGTCATGCCGACCATCCGGGCCGAATTCCACCGGCTCCGCGCCGGCGCCAGCACCGAAACCGTCCGCGAGGTGGGTTCGAGCGTCTGGCAGGTCTTCGAGGGCACCGGCTCGGTGGTGCTCAACGGTGAGACCCGGACCCTGGCGAAGGGCGACCTGTTTGTGGTCCCGTCCTGGGCCGCGTGGGAGCTGCAGGCCGAGTCGGAATTCGACCTCTTCCGCTTCAGCGATGCCCCCATTTTCGAACGCCTGAACTTCAACCGCACCTACATCGAAGGACGCAAGAACGCATGAGACTCCTCACCCTCCGCACCGTGAACGGCACTGAGAAGGGCACCGTGGCGGTCCGCCAGGACGGCGACACCCTGACCGAGATCGACGGCTACGCCAACGTCGGCGAACTGCTCCGCACCGCGGACTGGGAAACCACGGCGCGCAACGCCGAGGGCGCCACGCACCCCCTCGAGGGCGCGGACCTCGACGCCGTCGTCCCCTCCCCCGGCAAGATCATCTGCGTCGGCCACAACTACCGCAACCACATCAAGGAGATGGGCCGGGAAGTTCCCGAGCACCCCACCCTGTTCGCCAAGTACGCCGAATCCCTGATCGGTCCGAACGACGACCTGGCCCTGCCGCAGGAATCCGACGCGGTCGACTGGGAAGCCGAACTCGCCGTCGTGATCGGCAAGGCCGGGCGCCGGATCAGCGAAGCGGACGCCGCGGACCACATCGCCGGCTACGCCGTGCTCAACGACGTGTCCATGCGTGACTACCAGTTCCGCACCATCCAGTGGCTGCAGGGCAAGACCTGGGAGAAGTCCACCCCGTTCGGCCCGGCCCTGGTCACCAAGGACGAGTTCACCGCCGGCCCGCTGATGACCTCCGAGGTCGACGGCGAAATCCAGCAGAGCACGCCCACCGGCGACCTGGTCTTCACCCCGGAATACCTTGTCTCCTACATCTCCACCATCATCACGCTGAACCCCGGAGACGTGATCGCCACCGGCACCCCCGGCGGCGTGGGCCATGCCCAGGATCCGAAGCGCTACCTGCAGGAAGGCCAGCTGCTGGTCACCACCATCGACGGGCTGGGACAGCTGAAGAACCGCGTGGTCAAGGAAGCCTGATGGTTGCACGCCAGGACCAGACGACGGACCCGGAGCTGCAGGCAGCCTTGCTGCAGGCACGCCGGGGCACGGCGTTCTTCGCCCGCAAGCTCAACGAGCTCTCGGACGCCGAGCTCGACGGCGATTCGCTGCTGCCGGGCTGGAGCCGCCGCCACATCACGGCCCACGTCGGCTACAACGCCCGCGCCGTCGCCCGGCTGGTCGAGTGGGCGGCCACCGGGGTGGAGACCCCGATGTATGCCTCCACGGACGTCCGCGACCACGAGATCAACTTCGGCGCCACGCTGAGCCCGATCGCACTGCGGCACCTGTTCGACCACTCCGCGGTGCACCTGAACGTGGAATGGCGCGACCTGCCCGGGGACGCCTGGCACCACAAAGTGCGCACCATCCAGGGCCGGGAAGTACCCGCCAGCGAAACCGTGTGGATGCGGACCCGCGAAGTCTGGATGCACGCGGTGGACCTGGACAACGGGGCGGCCTTCCGGGACATCCCCGTCGCGGTCCTGGAACGGCTCCTGGCGGACATCACCGGCGCCTGGAAGACCCGCGGCACGGACAAGGACCTCATCGTCAAGGTCACGGACCGCGGCCTGACGTTCGGCGACACCGCGTCGGCGTCCCCGACGGTGGTCTCGGGACCGCTGCCCGCTGTCGTCGAATGGGCCGCGGGCCGAGGCACCGCGGGCGTCACCGCCGCCAGCGCTGGTACCGCCAACGCCCCGGTTCCGTCCGCGCCGAAGTGGATCTGAGCAGCACCACCGAGTGGCAAGAAACAGGAAAGCCCCCTCATCGGGGGGCTTTCCTGTTCTGCATTGCGGCGGCAGAGCCGCTTTGGCGCAGGCTCAGCCCTCGTCGCAGAGCAGGTGGTACCAGCTCTCGGCCAGCACCTCCAGGGCGTGTTCGCGGTTTGGTTCGAACTTCCGTCGGGTCCAGAGTGTGGCCACGTAGTCCAGTGAGGTGAAGGCGAGTGTTCCGCGGATGTGGTGGGTCTCCTCCGAGAAACGACCGGCCAACCGCATGCCACGGACGAGGTCCGTTATGACCTCCTCATGCCATCCCTCCACCATCGCGCGCACGTCACGGTCGGCTGCGGCGGCCTCGTCCAGGACGTCGAGGTAGGGCCGGAAGACCGGCCAGAGAGCGGCCCGAGACTCCAGCCACGCCAGGATCCCCGACAGCTCACCGACCCGCACGATGTCGACAAGGTCGGGTGCGGTGGAGCCGCTGTCAGGCCCGTCGGCCCGGTCCAGCACCGCGTTAACCCGCGCCATGAAGTCCCTCATAAGGTCACTTCGTGAGGGGTAATAGGCGTAGAAGGTCACCCTGGTGGTGCCTGCGGCCGCAGCGATCTCATCGATGGTGGTCGCGGCGTAACCCTTGTCGGTGAAGAGCTCAAGCGCGCGCTCGACAATAACGTCGCGGGTGTGCTTCTTCTGGGCTTCTCGCAACGACGGCATGGACTAATCCTAGCGGGGGTAGGGTCATACCCGGACCGGCGTGGCCGGCTGCAGCGCAGCGGGGCCGGCGACGGCCAGCCGGCGTAGCTTGGGTACCGGGATCCGGTAATTGACTGCGGCAGCGGTTCCGGATCCGTCCGGATTCTCCCAGCGCAGGAGCACCGACCCCTCCTCACGGCCAGGTTCGCAATAGTCGGGGGCCCCCGCCGCGGGCGTGAAGCCAGCCATCTTCAGCGACAACCCGAAGCCCTCCGTCCAGAAGTACGACTGGAAGTCGAACTCCGGGGCGGCGTCGCCGTGCAGCAGGCCGACGGCCGCGACCTTGGCCTGGTCGATGGCGCTCGTCCACAAGGGCACCCGCTGCACGCCGCGGCGGGTCGGGAAGCACGCCACGTCGCCGGCCGCCACGATCTCCGGCCGGACCCGGCCGCGCGAATCAACGCGCAGCGAGCCCTCGGTCAGGAGGCTGGTCCCGGCCAGCCAGTCAATATTTGGCTCGTCGCCGACGGCGGTGACCACCAGATCTGCGTGAAGTTCCGTGCCGTCGGCGAGGACGACCCGCTTCCACGAACCATAATCGACGAGGCGGGCCCGCCCGCCCCCGACCACCCGCAGTCCGCCGGCGGTGGCGGCGGAGGTGAAGATGTCCGCCAGGTGGGCGCCGAGCTGGCGCGAGAGTGGCGCCACGTCGGAGACGAGGGTGACGTCACAGCCCACGTGCAGGCATCCGGACGCGACTTCCATGCCAAGCGGTCCGCCGCCGATCACGATCACCGAAGGCCGGGATGCGACTCGTTCTCTGAGGAGGACCGCGTCCTCGATGGTGCGCAGGGTTAGTTCCCGGTTGGAGCCATCCTGGCCAGGTCCGGCTGCCGTGAGCCGCCTCGCCCGGGAACCGGAGGCGATGACCAGGCCGTCGTACGGCAGCTCATCGCCCCCGGCCAGGCGCACCCGCCGGGAGTCAGCGTCCAGTCCCGTGGCGGTCACGCCGAGCAGCTCGGTGGCTTCGTGGCCCGGCTCGGGGAGCTCGTGCGCCTGGAGGCCGCCATCGCTATTCCCCCCACCGCCGTGGAGCAGGGCTTTGGACAGGGCGGGACGGCTGTAGGGATGGTGGCGCTCGGCGCCCACCACCGTAAGCTCGCCGTCGTAACCGGCCGAGCGCAGCGAGCCGCAGGCCGTCAGACCGGCGATGCCGTTGCCGACCACCACGATCCTGCGCATCATCAGGCCGACAGTCGCAACGCGGCCACCGGGCAGACCCGCACCGCAGCCTTGGCGGCGTCGAGCTCGGGCCCCTCCACCTCCGCGACATCGATGACCAGTTCGCCGTCGTCGTCGAGGTGCATGAGCTTCGGTGCGGCTTCCTCGCAGAGGCCGTGTCCCTCGCAGCGCGGCCGGTCCAGTTCGATCCTCATGCTGCCACCACCTTGGTGACCTCGAGCTTCTCGATGCTCCGCGTCATGTTGCTGGGGACCCGGATCTCATCGGAAATCGTCAGCATCTCCACCCTGCGGGCAAGGGCGTCGATGATCGCGTGCGCTTCAAGTTTCGCCAGGCCCTGGCCCGCACAGCCGTGCGGTCCGTAGCCAAACGAGAGGTGGTCCACCGGGTTGCGCAGCACGTCAAAGGTGTCCGGGTTCTCGTAGTGCCGCGGGTCGCGGTTTCCGGCGCCGAAGAGAATGCCCACCTGCGCACCGGCGGGAATGGTGACCCCGTCGATCTCGACGTCGCGGGTTGCTTTGCGGCCCCAGACATGGATCGGCGCCCAGTAGCGCAGCACCTCGGCGAACGCTGCCGGGACGAGGTCCGGGTTCTTCCGGACCGATTCGAACTGCCCCGGGTGGCGACCGAACAGCGCAACGATGTTCCCAATCGAGGCGATGGTCGTATCAACACCCGCGCCGAGGTACTGGTGGATGATGTGCCCCGCAGTACCCGTCGGGATTTCGCCCCGGGTCTCGGCGTCGAAGATGCCGCGGCCGATCGAGCCGGGGGCAAGGTCCTCGGCGGTGACCGATGAGCACCAGCCGTAGAGCTCGCCGGCGATCGGGAAGCTCTCCTGCGTCCGCTGGTTCAGCGGGCCAAGAACCTGCATCGCGGCCTGGCCCCAGCGCAGCATGTTGTCCTTGACGTGTCCCTGGAAACCAATGAGGTCGGCAACGATTTCGATCGGGAAGGCCCGGGCCAAGGAATCGATGGCTTCGAAGCTGCCGCTCGCGGCGAGTTCGGAGACGAGCTTGTCAGCCTTGTCGTCGATGACGATTTTAAGTCCGCGGAGTGCGCGGGGCGTGAGGTTTTGCGACAGCGTGGCGCGCAGCTGCGTGTGGATGGGCGGGTCGGAGGCGAGGGAGGTGCCCTGGAGTGCTTCGTTCACCATGGGGTTGAAGCCGATGCTGGTGGACGAGAACGTTTCCGGATCCCCCAGGGCGTCGCGGATGACGTCGTAGCGCGTCAGGACGTAGAGGTCGTTCTTGGGCAGGTGGACCACTGCGGCCTGCTCGCGGAGCGCGGCGTAGGTGGGGTACGGGTCGACCAGGATGGCGTCATCCCAGATGTCGATGTTGGATTCGAGGGGTGCAGTCATGGTGTTCTCCTAGTGAAGATCAGTGGTTGGGGCCAGGTGGTCAGACTCAGACGGCCGCCTCGGCGCTGGCTTCGGCGTTGGCTTCGGCGGTCTCCGCGATCGCGTCGGGCGTGGGTGCCGAGGAGCCTGCGGAGATGAAGAGGGTAAGGATGGCGGAGAGCGTCGCCGCGATGCCGGCGGCAAGGTAGACGGTCTGGAAGCCGTGGCCCAGGGAGGTCCCGGCGACGCCCTGGATCTGCTGCTGCGCGGAGCCGAGGGCCTTGACCATGCCGTCGACGGCCTGGGCGGGTGCGCCAGACGCCGCCGCCTGGCCGGAGAACTGCGCGATGACGCCATCCCAGCCGGAGAGGTAGCCCAGCGGCGGCACGTGCGACAGTCCGGCGACGGCGTCGGCGGGCAGCCCTGCCCCGCCGAGGATTCCGGCGAGGGGGCCGGCGAAGACGCTGGCGCCCACGCCGAACGCAATGGCCGAGCCGATGACGGGGCCCAGGGCGAAGCCGAGGTCCCGCAGGAGATTGGTCGTGGCGGACGCCATGCCGATGTGCTGCGGCTGGACGGTGTTGATGGCGACGGCGGTGATGGAGCCGACGGTGAGCGCAAACCCGATGCCGAGCAGCAGCAACGGGGTGATAAACGCGGTCCAGGGGGTTCCGCCGAAGGCCTCAGGGGTGCCCAGGGCGAAGGTCGAGAGCCAGAAGGCCGAGGCGGCCATGAAGCCGAAGCCTCCGGTGAGCACCCAGCGCGGGGCCACGTGGTGGATCAGCCAGCCCACCACCGGGATGAAGGCGAACGCCGGCCCCTGGATGAAGACGAAGAGCACACCTACCTTCCAGGCTTCGGCGAGGGCGAGTCCGCCGACGGAGACGCTGGTGCTGAAGCAGACGGCGAGGAAGGCGAACATGCCGGTGACGGCAACGATGCCGGTGATGGAGTAGGCACTGTTCCGGAACAGGGACAGGTGGATCAGTGGCTGGCTGGTGCGCATTTCGATGACGACGAAGGCGACGAGGAGGAGGCCGCCGACCACGTAGCTGGTGATCACCTCGGCGCTGCCGAAGCCGGCGTCGACCGCCTGCACGGTGGCGAAAAGAACAGCGATCAGGCCGAGCGCGAGCGTCACCTGGCCGGGCAGGTCCATTTTGCGCCCCTCGGCGGCTGCGGAGTCCTTCGCACGGACCGCAACGATGAGGACGGCGACGGCGATCGCGGCGGCGATGTAGTAGGCAACGCGCCAACCACTGAAGGCGTTGGGCTCGCCTGCCCCGGCACCCGGAACGGTGAAGACCGCAGCCGTCAGGCCGGCCAGCGTGGGAGAGATGACCGCACCCAGCGAGAGGAACCCGGCCCAGGTGGCGATGACTTTGGCCCGGGCGCGGTGGTCGGGGGTGATCGCCGCGATCATGGACAGCGAAATGGGGAAGAGGATGCCGGCCCCGATGCCGCCGACTGCCTGCGCCGCGATCATCATCTCGGTGGTGGAAGCCAGCGCCGCCAGGACCGAGCCGGCAACGCTGACCGCAGCGCCCGCGTAGAGCAGCTTCTTGCGGCCGAACAGGTCTCCCAGAAGCCCCCAGCTGAGCTCAAACACCACGATACCCATCATGAACATCCCGGCGATCCAGGTCAGGCCGGCGCCCGAGGTGTGGAACTCCACCGCAAAGGTGCCGTTAAGGGCCCCTGGCAGTGCATTGGTGATCTGAGCCAGTGTGACCGCGCTGTAGGCGGCCACGAAGGTAGCTCGCACAGAGCCTCGGCCCGGCACCGGTGTGGTCAGACTCATCAATGAAACTCCTTTGTTTCGGAAGAATGTGTGGCGCTCACCACAGTGTGGGGCCAAGCTTTACAGACTGTCAAGAGCGCATACGCAATGTTTTCTTCACAAACGCTTCGAGCCTATTGGCAAGCCGTACGCGTCGACTATTTCCTTGACGCGATGTAAAGCGTTGTGTGATGCTGGCAACACCGCAACGGAGCGCTGGCATCTCAGGTCCCGCGGCGCCCATGCATTCAAGCCCCGAACCCCAAAGGAGAAGCCACGTGAGTCACCCCACCCCCGCCGGCACCGCCGCAGCGACAAAGGCCCACGCCGGGCGAACCGTCAACACGGTTCTAGGTCCCGTGCCCGAGTCCGAACTGGGTGTGGTGGCGGTCCACGAGGCCCTGCTCTCGGTGCTCCCCGGCGCCCAGTACGCCCCCGACATCTCGATGGACCGGGCCGACATTTTCGACATCCTGGCGGCGAAGCTCACGGACTTCCGCGACCACGGCGGGCAGACGATCGTCGACAGCACCGGCATGTTCCACGGCCGGGACCTCAAGCTCTACGAGGCGCTCTCCCGCTCCACCGGCGTCCACATCATCGCCTCCACGGGCCTGGGACCGGAGGAAGAACTCGGCGGCTACTTCCTGACGCCGCAGACCAACCCGCCCACGCCGTGGCCGGCGGACAAGTTTGGCGAGCTCTTCGGCAAAGAGGTCACCGAGGGAATGGTGGTCCCCCGCGTCGAGCGGCGCGCCGCTGCCGGCATCGTCGCCACCAGCGCCGACCGCGCGGGCATGACCGCCACGGAGGAAAGCCTGTTCCGCGGTTCCGCCCGGGCCGCCAGGGACACCGGAGTGCCGGTCTCCATCCGTTTCGGCGCCGATGCCCTGCACGATCTCGACATCGTCCTGGAAGAGCAGCTCGGAGCCGAGCGGGTCCTCGTCGGCGACCTGGACCGCAAGGACGCCGCCGGTTCCGCCGTCGAGGTGGCCGGCCGGGGAGCCTTCGTCGGCATCGACCACGTGGGCCTGAACGACGACCCGGACTACCTCACCGACCATGAGCGCACGGAACTGGTGCTCGAGCTCGTCAAGGCCGGCCATGCCGACAAGATCATCCTGTCGGGCAACTCGATCGGCGTGGCCAAAGGCCTGCCGGAGTACAACCTGCCCTACAGCCACGTCCTGACCACGTTCGTGCCGTTCCTCAAGTCCCGGGGCCTGAGCGAAGAAGACGCCCGGCGCATCCTCGTGGACAACCCGCGCAAGCTGCTGGCCGTGCGCTAATCACGCATCCGCACATCCCCCAACCCTTTCGAACCTGAGGTGAACGAATGACCAAGGTCAACACCGTGCTGGGAACCATCCCGGCAGAAGAACTGGAAATCGTGGCGGTCCACGAACACATCGGCTACGGCATGCCCGGCTCCGAGCTGGACACCAAGTGGTGGAAATCGCCCGAGCAGGCCTACGAGGAAACCGTACCCAAGCTGCGGAAATTCCGCGACCACGGCGGCGGCACCTTCGTGGATGCCACGGGCATCTGCAACGGCCGCGACGTCGACTACTACAAGTCCCTGTCCGCCAAAACGGGCGTCCACATCGTCGCCTGCACCGGCTTCGTCGGCGGGGACACCGCCCTGCCCCACTTCTCCCGCGCGTCAGTGGACTACCTCACCAAGGTCTTCATCCACGAGATCACCGTCGGCATCGGCACCACGGGCGCCAAGGCCGGCGTCATCAAGGTCGGCGTCAGCCGCGGCGGCCGCATGACGGAGCTGGACAAGCGCATCTACCGGGCCGCGGCCCGCGCCGGCGTCGTCACCGGCGCGCCCATCCTGACCCACCTGGCCATCGACCCGGAACCGGCCGTGACCATCTTCAATGAAGAGGGCCTCCCGCTGGACCGGGTGCTTTTCGGCCACGCCGACGACGGCCTGAACGCACCGATCACCCCGCACGACTGGATCTACGAGCAGGGCGGCCGGATCGGCTTCGATACCTTCGGCTACGACCTGGAACTGCCCGACCCGCCGTTCTGGGGCCGCAAGCGCGCCGAACGCATGGAGCACTTCGTCAAGCTCATCAACAAGGGCTACGCGGACAAGCTCCTGGTCTCGGCCGACGCCAACTGCAGCCCCCTGGGCTGGCCCGGCGTGAAGGGCCACACCATCAACTACATCTTTGAGGACATGATCCCCGACATGCGGGCAGCCGGCATCGACGACGCCACCCTCAAACTCCTGCTCCAGGACAATCCCGCCGACTTCCTCTCGCTGAGCGCCTGACCCGCACCGCCCACCGCAACTTACCCCTCCCCTGACTTGGCCCCGGCCAAGAAAGCGTCAAGAAAGACACCTATCCCATGAAGGCTGAAGACATCAAAAACCTCAAGATCGCCATCGTCGGCGCCGGCTACGGCGGCGCCGCAGCGGCCAAGGCCCTGAGCCTGCTCGGCGCAGACGTCACGGTCTACGAGCAGGCACCCCAGATGGGCGAGGTCGGCGCCGGCATCGGCCTCCGCCCCGCCACGATGGCCCGGTTCCGGCAGTGGGGGATCTTCGATGCGGTCGCAAGGGTCAGTTCACCGAGCGACTACTTCGAGATCCTCACCGCCACCGGCGAGCCGATCATGAAAGACACCTGGCCGGAGTTCGGCGCCGAGAAGCAGACCTACCTCATCCACCGCCGCGACTTCATCGAGGCCCTGCTGGGCGTGCTCCCCGAGGGCATGGTGCAGCTGGGCCACAGGTTGGTGACGATCGAGGACAAGGGTGCCAGTTCCGTCCTGACCTTCGCCAACGGGGAGAGCGTCGAAGCCGACCTGGTGGTCGGCGCCGACGGCATCAAGTCCGCGGTTCGCGAGCAACTTTTCAGCACCGAGGGCCCGGTGTTCTCCGGCGAGCACGCCTACCGGGTGGTAATCTCCGCCGACGACGCCCACGGCCTAGTAGTCGACGACAACCTGCGGATGTACATCGGCAAGGGCACCAAGGTCTACCTGCTACCGCTGCGCCACCGCAACCAGATGTCCTTCGACATCACCGCCCTGAACCCCGACGGCACCTGGGCCCCCGCGATCAGCAAGGACGACCTCCTGAAGACTGTGGACGGTTTCGACGAGCGGATCGTGGGGATCGCCCGGGGCCTGGACCTGGACTCGGTGAACATCCGGGCGGTCTACGACATCGACCCCGTTGACACCTGGCACACCGACTCGGTGGTCCTGGTGGGCGATGCGGCCCACTCCATGCTGCACCACCAGGGGCAGGGTGCGAACTCCGCCATCGAAGATGCCGGCGCCCTGGCCGACGCGCTGGCCAAGGCCGGTTCGGTCAAGGAAGCGCTGGCGCTGTTCCAGGCGACCCGCAAGCCGGTGACGGACGAGCTGCAGCTCATCTCGCGCCAGGGATGGTCGGAGGGAGAGGTCAACGACGTCTTCCCCGGACAAAAGCCCGCATCCCAGCAGCCCGTCCAGATGGAGGCATAACGGCATGGCCATCCATCCGGAAATCGCCAAAATCCTGGCCACTTTGCCCGCCCCCGATGGTTCTCCCCTGGACCCGGGCGCCATGCGCGCCGGTGAGGCCGCGCAGGTCCCGCCGCTGGAGGAGCGCCTCCCGCTCCACGCCGTCGAGGACGCCACGGCCGTGACGCCCTCGGGCGAGGTGCCGGTGCGGATCTACACGCCTGTGGAGGCGGAGACCTACGGCCTGCTGGTGTATTTTCACGGCGGCGCGTTCTTCCTGGGCAGCCTGGACACCCACGATCACGTGGCCCGTTCCCTGGCCGAGGAAACCGGCTACAAAGTCATTTCCGTGGGCTACCGCCTGGCCCCCGAGGCGGCCTTCCCGGCCGGCCTCGAGGACTGCTACGGCGTGGTCCGCTGGGCCGCCGAACAGGGTCCGGGCCTGAAGTGGGACGGGAAGAACCTCGCCGTCGCCGGCGACAGCTCGGGCGGCAACTTCGTCGCCGCCGTGACCGCGAAGGCCCACGACGACGGGTTCCCGGGGATTACACATCAGGTCCTCTACTACCCCTCGCTGGACTTGGACTTCGACGTCGACCGCTACGCCTCGCTGCGGGAGAACGCCGAAGGGTTCGGACTCGAGACGGCCGGGCTGCTGCCGTTTAACTCCTTCTACCTCGACAGTGGGGCGGACCCGGCGGATCCGCTGGTCTCCCCCATCAAGCGCCAGGATCTCTCCGGCCTGCCGCCTGCCCTGGTCATCACCGCCGAGCATGACCCCCTGCGGGACGAGGGCGAGCTGTACGCGCGCCGCCTCATGGAAGCCGGCGTGGACGCGTCGGTCAGCCGCTACGCCGGCGCCAACCACGGCTTCGTCGCCAACTTCTCCTGGATTCCGGAGTTTTACGGGGCGATCGAGGAAACTGCCGTGTTCCTCGGCAGGGGCGCCGCGCCTCAAAGGAGTGGAGCACTATGACCCTGCCAGTCGCCGTCCACCCCCTTGTCTCACCGTGGGGGCGGTTCGGCCTCTACAGCTTCTTCATCGATGCCCCGGAGCCCGCGATCGTGGATACGGGCATCGCGTCCTCGCCCGTCGACGGCATGGTGCCGGCCTTGGAGGCGATCGGCCGCCGGATCGAGGAAGTCCGCTGGATTCTGCTGACCCACGGACACATCGACCACATCGGCGGCGCGTACGCCCTGTGGGAGCTCACCGGACGGCGTGCCCAGGTGGTCATCCACGAGGCCGACGCGCCGATGCTGCGCTCACGCCGCGCCCACGTGGACGAATACCTTGCCGGGCGGGGGCAATACCTGCATGACCCGGACGGTGAGGCCAAACTGGCAGCCGCCACCAACGCCGTCATTTCGGGCGAGATGGAGCCTGACGTGCTGGTGCGCGGCGGCGAAACCCTCTCCCTCGGCGGGGACGTCACCGTGTCGGTCCACTCGATACCGGGGCACACCGCCGGGTCGGTCGCCTATGTCATTGACGGCCAAAACGACGTGTTCGTGGGCGACGCCGTCCAGGTCCACGGTGCCGCCAACGGCTTTCCCGGGTTTGTGGACCCCGCCGGTTACCGCTCCAGCCTGCAGTACCTCAGCGATGAAATCCGTCCTCGGCACCTTTACCTGGGACACCCGTACCGCCGTGCGGACGGCACACCCTACGGCGTGGAGCTTGACGCCGGGCAGGCCCGGGAAGCGTTTCAGGGGAGCCTGGACGTCGAGGCCCGCGTCAAGGACGCGGCCTGCGGCTGTCTGGCTGCCGGACTCGAGGACACGGAGTCCCCCTATTCCCCCTTCGCCCGGGCAGCAGCGGACCTTGGTTACGCCGGGGATCCCGCCCTGGAACCGTCCCCGTTCTTCACCACGCTGCACGGCTACCGCACGGCGTGGGACCACACGACAGAAAATGAGGAGATCAGCACTCATGGATGACCTCCAGCTACTGAACGCCGGCGGCGAAAAGATCGCCGTTCGCAAGGACCTGCGGGTTCCCATGCGCGACGGCGTCGAGCTCGCCGCGGACGCGTACCAGGGACCCGAGGACAAGCCGCGGCCCGCACTCGTGGCACTAAGCCCCTACGGCAAGGAACTGCAGGCGCTTGCCCTCACCACGCCGGCGCAGCGGCGCCCCAGCCCGATGTGGGACGGCTGCATCGAGGCCGGCGACATCGCCCGCATCGTCAAGGAGGACTACGTCCACGTCATCGGCGACCTGCGCGGCTCGGGCCACTCCGGCGGCGAGCACATCGGCAACTACAACGCCGGCGGCGTGTCACTGGGCGAGGACGCCTATGACTTCATTGAGTGGGTCGCGGAGCAGCCATGGTGCGACGGCAACGTCGGCATGGTGGGCATCTCCTACTTCGGGTCCATGCAGGTGCTGGCCGCCGCCGAGCGGCCGCCGCACCTGAAGGCGATCTTCGTCTCCGGCGGCCACTACGACTTCTACGAGACCACCTACCACGGCGGCATCATGTGGTTCATGCCCCGCGCCGCCCGCGAGGGCCGTGGCGGCGACTCCGGCTGGGCGTTCACCGACGGCGTCAAGTCCCGCATGATCGAGAACTACCCCCCGGAGGAACTGAAGAAGCTCGTCCAGAACCGTCTTGAGGATCCCGACGTCGCCGCCTGGCCGAACCTGGTCCATGTCCTGCACTATCCGAAGAACCACGAAGCCTGGTTCGACATCGTGATGAATGAGCTGGACGGCGACTGGTACGAGGAGCGCAACCCCATCACGCTGGCGCCGAACATCGATATCCCGGTCTGGCTGCAGATCGACCAGGGCCGGGGCTGGACCATGGACGGCACGATCGAGCTCTTCAAGGCACTTAAGGGCCCGAAGAAGCTGGACATCGGCCCGTACCCGCCGATGCAGTCTCGGCCATTCATCGAGGAACACGACAAGATGTTCCGGTGGTACGACTACTGGATAAAGGGCAACGACAACGGCGTAATGGACGAGCCTGCCGTCAGCGTCTTCGTGGAGGGCTCCCGCGAGCTCGTGACCGCGGAGGCGTGGCCGCCGAAGGACATCGAGTACACGTCCCTCTACCTGCGCCCGCGGCACAAGCTGTCCACCGAGCCGGAGTTCCTGGGCGCCGAATACGCGGCCCCGGACGGCTTCTACCAGGCGCCGCTGACGGTGACCGACAAAGTGGAAATAATCAGCTGGTCCACGCCGCCCTTCGAGCAGGACACGGAAATGATCGGCACCGGCGCCGCGCACATCTTCGCTGAGATCGACCAGCCGGATACCAACTTCATCCTGCGCCTGTGGGACTACGCCCCCAACGGCAAGCGGCAACTGATCACCAGCGGCTACCTCAAGGCCTCGCACCGCGAACTTGACGAGCGGAGCACCGAAGGCAGCCCGGTCCACCCGCACACCCGCTCCGTGCCGGTGGAACCCGGGGCGATCGAGGAGTACGTGCTGCGGCTGTACCCGTTCGCGAACACCTTCAAGCCCGGTCACAGGCTGACTGTGGAGCTCTCGAATGGCGAGCCGCTGGCCGACGAGCACAACGCGTTGCTGCCGCCGGATGCCTTCCACCTGCCGGTTGGCCGGCCCGTCACCCACAAGATCTACCGCGACGCCGCCCACCCGTCCCGGTTGGTCCTGCCGTTCACCACGCGCACAAGTAGGTAGCCTCCTGAGAGCCGCCGCGCCCTCTCCGCTGCATTCCCGGGGCTCCCTACGTCACGGCCAAGCAGGGAGTTGCCGGCATGACCAACCTCGAACAGCTCCGAGCGGTAGCCCCAGTAGGGCGCGCGTATGGAGGACTCCCACGCTTGGCCGTCCGCTGGAGACGCTTACCGCCGAGGCCCAGCCGAAGGCCTCGGGGTCCGGCTCACGGCGGAGGAACTCAAGCATCCTGGAGATCGATGCCCTTGGTCTCAGGGAGCTTGAACACCGCGAGCGCCGTGGCGAGGCAGAGCAGAATAATGTATGCGCTGGACAGCCAGCCCAGGCTCCAACTGTTGAAGAGGGCATTCAGGTAGGGTGCCGTTCCGCCAAAGACCGCAACCGACAACGAATAGGCAAAGCCGATGCCCTGGGTGCGGATTTTCGTGGGGAAGTTCTCTGAGAGCACGGCCGCGAGCAACGCCCCCGGGATAGCGACGATGCACAGGGCCAGGGTGGCGGCGACGGCGAGCGTCCAGCCATCGCTCGTGATCATCCCCATCAGCGGAAACTGTGCGGCGACCATGACGACGGAGAAGCCGATCAGCAGTGGCCGACGCCCGATCTGGTCCGAGAGCCGGCCCCAGAAGGGCAGGGTGATGAGAGCAATCGACTGCGCGATCACGGAGGCCCAGTACGCGGTCTGGGGATCCATCCCCCGCTGTGTGATGGCGAAAGTGGAGGCGTAGGACGTCCAGGTGTAGTGGGCAGCGGTGATGCCGGAAGTCATGGCAATCATGAGCAGGACGGCACGAGTGACGGTCTTGCGCGGGATCGGTGCAACCTCGGCAGCCGCGGCCTTGGCTTCGAAGACTTCACTCTCGTCCATTCCCTTGCGAAGGTAGAGAGCGGCCAGAGCCAGCAGGGCCCCGAGCAGGAAGGGGATGCGCCATCCCCATTGGGCCACACCGGCCGCGCCCAGCACGCTGGTCACGCCACCGCCAACAACGTAGGCCAGCACCGAGCCGCCAAATATGGCCACGAAGACAATGCTGCCCCACTGTCCGCGCTTGGCCCGAGGCGCGATCTCCGCGATATACGTGTTGGCCGTGGCGGACTCGCCGCCGTGGGCGAAGCCTTGGGCTACCCGGGCCAGCAGCAAGAGCACCGAAGCCCAGATCCCCACCTGCCCATAGGTCGGCATCAGCCCGATGAGGAGCGAGCCGCCGGCCATGATCAGCATGGTCGTGATCAACACGAACTTGCGCCCGCGTTTGTCCGCGATCCGGCCGAACACGATCCCTCCCAGTGGGCGCATCAGGAAGCCCACGGCGAAAACGGCCAGGGTAGATAGCAGTGCCGAGACCGGATCTTTGGAATCGAACATCGCCGCCGCTATGAAGGGCGCAAAGACGGCGTAGGCGCTCCACTCGTACCACTCCAGGACGTTGCCGATGGTGCTGGCGAACATTGAACGCCGTTGGGAGCGTTGATCGGGATGGGGCTGTTGCTGCCCGGAGGGCGGGGCAGCCTCGAGTCGGATTGTGCTGTCCATGGTGGTTCCTTCCCTACTGCGCTGTATGAGGAATTCGGGTTCTGAGGCAATGACTGGCCTACTTCAGGCGGGACGCAAGCCGTTCCGCGACGTCTAGCAGTTGCGGCACACCGTGTTCCATGGAAGCGCCGAACCCGCTGTCGCCCGGACGTTCGCCACGCAGCCAGCGCGTGTAGATCGCCTCGCTGAAGATCGCTGCTTTCCACAGGGCAAGGGCTTGGTACCAGGGCAGGGGCGTGAGGTCGAGGGACATCCGCTCCTGGTACCGGTCGATCAGTTCCTGCCGGCGGAGGTACCCAGGCAGCCTCGTGACCGGTGTCAGCTCCATCGTGGTGAACGGCTCGTCCGCGTCGGCGTAGGTCGCGGTCAGGTAGCCAAGATCGGCCAGCGGGTCCCCCAGCGTGGCCATTTCCCAGTCGAGCACGGCGGTCACGCGGGGCGGCCCGTCTGGGGCGAACATCAGGTTCCCCGTGCGGTAGTCGCCGTGGATCACCGAATTGCGTTGGCTTTCCGGGCGGTTGTCCTCCAGCCAGGACGCCAGGCGCCCGACGGCGGCCAGGTCCCGGGTGGTATTGACGTCCCACAACGAGGCGAAGCGGGCGACCTGGCGTTCGAGGTAGCCCTCGGGCCGGCCGATCCGGGCGACATCGCCGCTGGACACGTCCAGGGAGTGCAGGTCCGCGAGCGTGTCCACTACCGCCTCGCTCGTCGCCCGGCGCGATTCCTGGGCGTCGAGGTGCGGGGATACCGTGTCGGTAAGGACCGTGCCGTTGAGGTGTTCCATCACGTAGAACGGAACACCGAGGACGGAGTCGTCCTCGCACACCGCCAGGATGCGCGGAACGGGCATGCCCAGCGGGGCCAGTGCCAGCTGGATCCGCGCTTCGCGCACCATGTCGTGGGTGGACTTGGGCAGCGGCGGCCGGGGCCCGCGGCGGAGCACGACGTCGGTACCGTCCCGGCGGAGCCGGAAGGTCACGTTGGACTGGCCGTCCCCGATCCGCTCCCACCCGACGTCGCCGGACCCCAGCCCGGCTCCGTCCAGGAACTCGCGGACGTTGGCCAGGATGAGCAGCGGCGGCCGGGTCAGCGAGGCGGCCTGGTCCTCGCTGTCGACGACCTCGGGCTCGGCCGCGCCTGCGACTTCCGCGGGCGTCATGAAGCGGCTCCGTCGGGGAACCGGGCAGCGCCCAGGAACTGCTCTCCCGCGGCGACCGCGCGGCGGCGCTGCGACGAGGCGCGCCGGGAGATGGCCCACTTGTGGGTCTCGTTGGCGCCGTCGTAAATCCGAAACGGACGGACTTCGGCGGCGTACTGTGCCAGCGGCAGCCCGTCGGACACGCCGTCGCCTCCGCACAGCTGGATGGCGCGGTCGATGACCCGGAAGACGGCCTCGGAGCAGTGCACCTTGGCGACCGAGGACATCGCGGAGCCGGCCTTTGGATCGGAGACCAGGAGGGCGGCGGTCGTGGTAATGATCGCGTCCGAGGTTTCGATGTCGATCACAGACTGGGCAATCATCTCCTGGGCGATGCCGAGCTGCGCGATGGGAGATCCGAAGATTTCGCGGGTGTTGGTCCGGTCCAAAGTGATATCCAGCGAGCGCCGGGCCAGGCCAAGCCAGCGCATGCAGTGTGTGAGCCGGGCCGGCCCCAGGCGGACCTGGGCGTATTTGAAGCCGAGCCCGACCTCGCCGAGCACCGCGTCCGGTCCGACCACAACGTCGTCGAAGTGCACGTTGGGGTGGCCGCCGGCGATGGTCCGGTCAATCGTGTGGATCGGATTGCCCAGCCGGACACCGCGGGCATCCATGTCCACCAGGAACATCGTGGCGCTGTCCTGCTCCGTCCCAACATCCGGCGTCCGCGCCATGACAATCGCGAAGCCGGCGTGCTCGGCCCCGCTGGTGAAGCGCTTGTCACCGGAGATGGTCCAGGAATCACCGTTGCGGGTCGCGGTGGTCAGCAGCCCCGCGGGATCCGATCCCGCGCCCGGGTGGGGTTCGGTCATGCCGAAGCAGGAAAAAGTGTCGCCGGCCGCGAGGGGCGCAAGGTAGCGCTTTTTCTGATCCTCGGTGCCGATGACGTTGAGCATGTGCATATTGCCCTCATCGGGCGCCATGCAGTTGAGGACGGCCGGCCCGATGGGGGAATAGCCGGCTTCCTGGAAGATCGGGGACCACTGGTCCACCGGCAGGCCCTGGCCGCCAAAGGAGACGGGGACGTGCGGGGCGAACACGCCGGCGGCTTTGGCGGCTTCGCCGAGTTCGCGGCGGAGTCCGTCGGCCAGGCGTTCGCCGGGCCGCGGCTCGGCGGGAATCACGACGCTACGGATAAAGTCACGTGTGCGGAGCCGGAGGTCGTCGAGGGCGGGGGGCAGGGAGGTTTGGTTCATGGGAGGTCCTTTCGGGCGGGAAGGGCGGCAGGGCAAGCGCTGAGCCACGTGAACTCGTCCAGGAGGGGCTAGGCGGTCCCGCCAGCGGCCAGCAGGCCGCCGTCGACCGTGAGGATCTGGCCGGTAATCCAGTCGGCGTCCGGAGAGGCGAGGAACGCGACGGCGGCGGAGACGTCCTCGGGGGCACCGAGCCGCTTGAGCGGGTAATGCCTAGCGACTTCCGCTTCCTTGCCCTCGTAGAGCGCCTTCGCGAACTGGGTTTTGACGACCGCGGGGGCGACGGCGTTGACGCGGACCTCGGGACCGAGTTCGACGGCGAGGGTGCGGGTCAAGTGGGACACCGCCGACTTGCTGATGCCGTAGAGCCCGATCCCTTCGGACGGGGTGTCGCCGGTGACGGAGGAGATGTTGACTACGCAGCCGCCGCGGTCACGGAATCCCAGCCCGGGGTGGGATAGTGCGCCCTGCACCCAGGCGAGGGTTCCGAGGACGTTGACGTTGAAGACCTTTCGTGCGGCGTCGAGGTCGAGTTCGGCCAGCGGGCCGTAGACCGGGTTGATGCCGGCGTTGTTGACCAGGATGTCCAGGCCCCCGGTTTCGCGGGCAATCAGGTCGAAGACCGCCTGCTGGTGTCCGGCGTCGTCCGCTTTGCCCGCGACGCCAAACGCGGTGCCGGCCGGAAAGGTTGCGACGGCTGCATCGAGGGTTTCCTGCGTCCTGGCCGTCAGGATGACCCGCGCGCCTTCCGCCGAGAGCCTGCGGGCGATGGCGAGGCCGATGCCGCGGCTGGCGCCGGTCACCAGTGCAGTCTTGCCGTCGAGCCGGTGCGGGATGGTGGGCTGGGTTTCGTTCTGTCCGGTCACGTTCAGTCCTTCAGGTTCAGGCCGCGGAGTTCCCGCCGCTGGATCTTGCCGGTGTGTGTTTTGGGGAGATCGTTCAGGATGTGGAGGCGGCGCGGATACTTGTAGGCGGCCAGCCGCTCCTTGGCGAAGGTGACCAACTCGGCGTCGGTCACGTGTTCGCCGGCCTTCAGGGAGACGTAGGCGACCACCGCTTCCCCGCTGTAGCTGTCTGGCTGGCCGACCACCGCGGCTTCGAGCACCGCCGGGTGTTCGTAGAGGGCGTCCTCGACTTCCCGGGGCCACACCTTGTAGCCGGAGACGTTAATCTGGTCCTTCATCCGGTCCACGAGGTAGATCCAGCCGGCCGCGTCCATGATCGCTACGTCCCCGGTTCGCAACCGGCCCGCGGGAATCGCGGCTGCCGTCTCTGCCGGCTTGTTCAGGTAGCCGGGGGTCACCTGCGGCCCGCTGAGTTCCAGCTCCCCCGGTTCTCCGGCCGGAACCGGTTCGCCGTCCAGGCCGATGACCCGGGCCATGAGGTTCGGCAGGGGCACGCCGATCGCGAGCGTGCCGCTGGCCGCGTCCACCGGCGCCACTTGGCCGGGCGGCACGGCGATCACGGCCGAAGCCGTCTCGGTCATGCCGTACACGTTGTGGATGTACTGGCCGAATCGTGCCTGGAAGGTTGCGACCGTGGCCGGCGGGATCGGAGCTCCGCCGGAGTAGATGTACTTAAGCGTCGTGAACTCCGCGGACGTCGCGTGGGCCAGGTCCAGGAGCGCGTTGAAGACAGTGATGGACCCGATGACATGAGTGACGCCGTGCCTGCTGAAGGACTCAAGGATGACGTCCGGCCGCACCCTGTTGATGAAGACCAGGTTCACCGGATGGATGAGGGACGTCACCGCCGTGGCCACCGCACCCGTGATGTGGAAGAGCGGCGCGACCGCGAGAACGACGTCCCCGTCGGCCAGATCCTGCCATTGCGCATAACCTGTTGCCACGCTCAGCACGTTCCGGTGGGTTCCCATGGCGCCCTTCGCCGGGCCGGTGGTTCCCGAGGTGTAGGTCAGCAGCGCCACGCTGTCTGCGGTGAGCGGGGGCGGGACCGGGACCTGGCCGGACCGCCGGTGGATGATCGCGCGCATGTCCTCGTCCGTCTGCTGAAGCCGGTCCGTCGAGCGGAAGACCCGCGGATCGTCTTCGCTCTGGAAGTCCAGGTCCGAGGTGGTCATCACCCAGGCCACGCTGCTGCCGCGGAGCGTCTCGGTGACGCCGTCAAGCTCGCTGTCGAGGCATACAATCCCGACGGCGCCCGAGTCGTCGATGATGTTGCGGAGCTCTTTTCCCTTGTACATCGGATTCAGCATCAGCGCCGTCCCCCCGGCCTTCCAGATGGCCAGCATGGACAGGGCGAACTGCGGGATGTTCTGCAGGTAGATGCCGACGACACTCCCCTGCCCAACGCCCCGCTGTTGAAGTTCGGCGCCGAGCGCGTCGGTGAGCGATTCGACGTCGAACGCGGACAGCGACTGGTCGAAGTAGGTGACCGCCGTGGCGTCCGGCGCGTCACGGACGCGCTGGGCCCAGGCGTCATTGATGGTCCGGGCCACCGGCTCGATGACCGGTTGGACGCCGTCGGGATAAAGGGCGGTCCACGGGCGGTCTGCTGGTTCGTTCACGGCGATGAGTCTCTTCTTCGTTGAACAGAGGACAGTGAATTTCTAAGTGACTTCAAACACTTTACCGAGCGCTCGCTCGGTTTGATCGAATATAGTGTAGATCTACAACTACGGCAAGGGGGCATGGTGGGACACGGTGCCAAGCAATCAGCGACGACGAGCGCAGGGCGGCCGGGGGCTGCGAGCGGCGTGGGAGGGTGGCAGGATTTCTCGCCGCCAGCCCTACACCCGGCCCTCGCTGGCGCCTTGGCCTGCTTCATGGAAAACGGCTACCACGGGACGACGATCCGCCAGGTCGCCACTCGGGCCGGATTGTCAGTACCCGGCCTGTACCACCACTTCCCCTCGAAGCAGGCACTACTCGTGGCCCTCGACGACGCGGCCATGAACGAGCTCTGGAACCGGAGCACGGCCGCCCTGGCCGACGGACCGCAGTCGGTACTGGACCGGTTCGACCGGCTAATCCGCTGCCTCACCCTCTTCCACGCACACCGGGGCGAGCTCGCGTTCATTGCCCTCAGCGAGATCCGCAGCCTGGCGGGATCCGCCCGTGCCGAGCACATTGCGGCCCGCGACCGGCAGCAGGCGCTGCTCAGCGGGATCATTGACGAGGGGGTGGCCGACGGGATCTTCGACGCGCCCCACCCCCGCGAGACCAGCCGCGCCATCACCACCATGTGCACCGGCGTGGCCCAGTGGTACCGGATCGACGGCGAACTCACTCCCGAGGAACTGGCCGACCGCTACGGCAGGCTGTGCCGGTTGACCGCGGGGGCAGCCGCCGATCACTGAGGAGTCCTTCCGCGTTTGAACACTCCGGGGGCTGGAACACTCTGAGTGCGAAAAGGCATCAGCCCGGAGTTTATTGCTGGATTCTGTAGCGGGCGGTGGCCGGCAATCGGGTTGCAACTTCGGGTTGTCCCGGGAAATGAACGCGCAGCGTGTTGCTGCCACAGACACTGCGGGGCCTCCAGCCTCGCTGCAGGTGTTCGCGCACGAACGCCCGGTCATAGCGGGACGCCAGCGGCTCTGGTGGTTCCTTGTCCGCCGCTAGGAGGCAGGCTACAGTTTGGACATGAGCGAACCCAGGCATGATGGCCCGGTTGAAGCACGGGCCACAGATACAGGTGAGGTTGCGGAGAAGCAGCTGCACAGATGGAAAGGTGAGGGCGGCGCGTTGCCCCCAGAACCAGACCTCGACGATGATCCCCAATCGGGCACGGACTCGACCCCAGACTAGGACTGCAACACTCAGCCCCTGGCTGGCCCGAGGACAGACCCGGGTTTGCTGGGGTCGACAGCTTGCCCAGTGGTGAGGACCACCGAGACCGGGAGCGGCGCGGTCGGAGTGCCGGTTCAGGCACGACCAAGGCCTGGCGGACCCGGATGCATCAAAGGCGAAGCCCGCCGCCTCGAAGGCGTCGCGCTGGACCTCGTGCCCGAGGAACCGCACGGTATGGCCTCTCCGCCGCAACTCGGCGGCGATTCCGAGGGCGGGCGGCACGTTGCCGCCACCGTCCCATGTCAAGAACAGCAGGCGGGACATAGCGTTCTCCTTCTCCTCGGTGCTTCTGGCCGGTGACGCCAACACTGCGTCGACGAGGTGCCGCATTCGCGCCTCGACCGCTGAGCGTGTCAGCCAATGGTCCCGGCGCAGGAGCTTCCGCGTATGAAGGTCCGTAGCAGCTGCGAGCAGGTCGACCGCCTCGTCCCGTGCGCCGGCCTGGAGGCGGTCCAACGGCGGAGCGAAGGTCTTTTCGACCCACTCGCGATGAACTTTGCGCCCGGTGTTCATTCATTCCCGCGCGAACTCCCCTGCCCCGCCCGGAGGGCTGCCCATGGGTCGAACCTGCGAGTAAGTTGTTCACATCTGCTCAGGGTCCCGCGTATCAGCGAAACGAGCACAGACAAGGATTTGGATGCGCCCGCCGTACCGCATTGACACTCACCAGCACATCGTTCCGCCTGGGTATGCGCGCTGGATGCATGAAAAGGGCATCCGCCCGGGCGGCATCGCCCTGCCGTCGTGGTCCGAGCGCTCGGCCTTGAAGTTCATGGACAGGCACGACGTGCAGACCGGCATCTTGTCCCTGTCCACGCCCGGCGTGTACTTCGGGGACGCCGCGGAGGCGCGGCGGCTGGCGCGGGAGATCAACGAATACAGTGCAGAGGTGGTGGCGGCCCGGCCTGAGCGGTTCGGGTTCTTCGCGACGCTCACGCTGCCGGACGTGCAAGGCGCCCTGGCGGAGGCACAGTACGCCCTGGACACCCTGCTCGCGAACGGGATCGTGTTGCTGGCCAACAACGACGGCCGCTACCTGGGCGACCCGGGGTTTGCGCCTCTGCTGGAGTTCCTGCACCACCGCCGGGCCGTAGTGTTCATCCACCCCGGTGAACTGCCGGCTCTGGCGGCGCCGGGCATACCCGGCTTCGCCGCGGATTTCCTGCTAGACACCACCCGCGCCGCTATCAGCTTGGTCTTGTCCGGTGCGATGGAGAAGTTCTCGGGAATTAAGTTCATCCTGGCCCACGCGGGCGGTTTTGTGCCTTACATCGCCTATCGGATCCTGCTGACGATGCTCAATGATAGGGATCTGGCCCTCAGCGCGCTGGCGGCGCTAGGAGATAAGAGGCAGTCCATCTTGCGGCGGTTTTATTACGACGTGGCCCTGTCCGCCAGCCCGGCGGCCCTTCCCAGCTTGCTTGAGGTAGCTGACACGGGCCGCATCACGTACGGAACTGACTTCCCGTTTGCACCCTCTGCGGCGATCGGTTTCCTGAACATGCAGTATGAGAATTATCCGCTTGACCCGGCCGTGCGCGCGGCGATAGATCGCCGAAATTCCGAGACGCTTTTCCCCCGCCTGGGGCCTGACCGGGATTAGTTCATATTGTGCGCCTTGCGCTCCCTGGCAGGCCCGCTGACGGGACCCGTTTGGTTGACGGGCCGGAGTGCCCTATTTGGCTTCCTTCCCACGCCCCGATGCTGGTGAACGGGATCAACGGCTTTTTCGAGAGTAGATGAAGACGGGATCGCACTCGGGAGGATTTCTTGGATACAGTGCGGGAATCGATCACAGGGCATCCGCTGTGGTCCTACTTTGCGGTGACGTTCCTCTTGTCGTGGGGATGCATTGTGCTGGCAGTCTGGGCCTACACCGGAGGTCTCGCGCCAACCCCCGAAGAGTTCCAGCGGACCGTTCCCTTCACAGTTCCGGCGATGCTCTTCGGACCAGCGGTTGCGAGTCTACTGCTGACCGGGGTAGTTTCCGGCCGTGCGGGCTACCGCGAACTTGGATCCAGACTGCTGCGATGGCGTGTGGGCGGCCGGTGGTATGCGCTGGCATTGCTGGTGGCCCCCGTCACGACGGCCGCCGTCGTCCTGGTTCTGTGGCAATGGTCCCCCGACTATGCCCCGCGGATCGCCACCGTCGCCGACAAACCCGGCACTGTCCTGATGGGAACCGTACTGGGCCTGGTGGTTGGGCTGTGCGAAGAGATCGGCTGGACAGGATTCGCCACACCCAGGGCCGGCCAGCGACTCAGTGTCCTATGGACGGGAATCCTAGTGGGAGTGCTTTGGGGAGCGTGGCATTTCTTCGTCAGTTACTGGGGCGGAGGCGGGACAAACGGCGGGATACCCCTGGAGATCTTCCTGTCTTTATGGCTCGTCACCGTTCTCATAGGACAACTCACCGCCTACCGCGTGCTGATGGTTTGGGTCTATGAGCGCACCGGTAGCCTTCTGCTCGCCGTGCTCATGCACGCGAGCCTCTCTGCATTCCAGTTCATCCTTAACCCCCTGACATCAGGCCCGGCCCAGCAGATTTATCCCTGGGGGTACGCCGCACTTGCATGGATGATTGTCGGCTGCGTGGCCTTGACCCGCCGGCACGAACTGACTAGCACGCGACGCTTAACACCGGGCCGCGCGTAGGCAAGCCCCTGGGGGTGACTATTTGGAGTAGTGCCCCAGCGGCGAGGTCCGGGGTCCCCGGCTGAACGAACAAGTACTGGCCGGTGGCGCCGACTTCCAGATCCTGCGATCACCGCAACACACCGAACTGATGGCGATGATTTGCTGCTCGCGCAGTACGGCACCAAACACGTCGACCTCACCGCCGAACCGGCCGACGCCGTCCCCCACCCGCGGGGCGACAGCCTCCTGCGGCGGCTCAAACAGTTCGCGCGGTACCGCCTGACGCAGGGTAGGGCTGATAAGGAACGGTCCATTGCACCCACTGCTACACTCTGCTCATGATCGGGCTTCCCTTCGCGGGAGATGGGCTGGTGCATGGCTTTCTGGTAGGGCTGGGAATCTTCGCAGCCCTGTTGTTTTACGCCTATGAGAAGCGCCGTCGAGGCCTCAACGACCCCCGGCTTTGGCCCGTCGCAGG
This sequence comes from Arthrobacter sp. JB02-1C, assembly GCF_057748045.1. Lineage (NCBI taxonomy): Bacteria > Bacillati > Actinomycetota > Actinomycetes > Micrococcales > Micrococcaceae > Arthrobacter > Arthrobacter sp. JB02-1C. Next base: position 2,781,766 of record NZ_CM173235.1, on the reverse strand, counting down.
ATTCGCCGTCGCTTTTGGGGCCATCGGATCGCGGTTGCTCACGTGGGATTTTTCCCGGCAGGTCTCCTTGGCGGATTGGTGGGGCAACGGCGACCGCAGTATCCTCGCGGGTCTGGTCGGTGCCTGGTTCGGCGTCCACCTCGGCAAGCGGCTAACAGGCTACCGTGAGTCCACCGGTGATCTGCTCGCTCCCGCCGTCGCGCTGGCGCTCCTTATCGGGCGGATCGGCTGCCTCCTCACCGAACTGCCCGGCACCCCGACCGGGGGAACCTGGGGGATCGATCTCACCCCCGCACAGGCGGCGCTGCTCGGCGGGCCGTCCGGGGTCGGGCTCCATCCGTCCTTTGCCTACGAGATCGTGTTCCACGCAACCGCATTCGTGCTCATGTGGCGTTATCGGGACCGCCTGCCTCATCCTGGCGACCTCTTCATCTGCTACGTGACGTCCTACGCCTTGTTCCGGTTCGGAGTCGAATTCGTACGCGGCAACGAGGTGCTTTGGCTGGGGATGAGCCGCCCTCAATGGTTCCTCCTGATGATTCTCCCCCTGCTGTTCTGGCGGATGGTGCGGGTCTTCGGGAAACCACTCCGCCCAAAGTTGGAAAGAAGACTGGCATGAGCGAGGACAACCCCGAAGAAGCCTGGAGCCCACTGCCACCGCCCCGAGAAGAGGAGCCGCCCTCTGAACCAGGGCTCGGCCTCATGGTGCTCGGAATCCTGTTAGGGGCTCCTGCCCTTTATGCCCTATATTTCGGGACAACAAGAGGTATCGCTCCGGATGAAGGCTACAAGACCTTCCTCGCCGGGCCTGCAGCGTTCATACCAATCGCTGTCTACCTGGCGATAGCCATTGTGCTGGCGGTCCGGCCACGCACGTCCCGGCTGGGTGCTGGGCTGCTCATGGGCCTGGGAATTTTCTCACTGCTCGGCGGTGGGATCTGCGTCGGATACCTCGCGCAGATGAAAGGCCTGAAATGAATCCTTCGCCCCCAGTGTCACGACGGACGCAGCCTGGCCCAGGCCAGCCACTGCGAGGTGACCGGATCCACCGGTATGTCACGGCGTTCTGCCCCCGCTGCCACGAGACAAACCCCCCGCTCGCGCAGGTGCGCCGTCTCTCCGGCGCGTTGCTAATCCGCGATGACCGGGTCTGGCTCGAACGTGGCTGCCCGGACCACGGCCTGGTACGCACCTTGTACGACGAGTCGCCGGAAATCCTGCGCTATCTGGAGAAGTGGCAGGCACCGACCAAGCAGCACATCCCCGACCAGGCCGACAACTTCCGGCCGGTGCCCGAGGCGTACGCGTACGGGCTTCCGGCCATGCAGACGCAGCACACGTGCATCCTCTTGCAGGACATCATCGAGCACTGCAATCTGCGCTGCCCCACCTGCTTCACCGCGTCCGGTCCGCAGCTGCAGGGAGTTGCGCCCCTCGACGAGGTGCTTGCGAATGTCGACGCACGGATAGCCCGTGAGAATGGGCGCCTTGATGTGCTGATGCTGTCCGGCGGCGAGCCCACACTCTATCCCCAGCTCGCTGAGCTGCTGGACGAGCTTGTTGCCCGACCGATAGTCCGGATCATGGTGAACAGCAACGGCATGTTGATCGCCACCGACGACGAGCTGCTCTCCGTACTTGCCAAACACCGGGACCGGGTCGAGGTCTACCTGCAATACGACGGCCCCTCCAAGGAGGCGTCACTCCACCACCGCGGGGGAGATCTGAACCGCTTCAAGGACGCGGCAATCTCGCGCCTGTCCGAGGCGGGCATCTTCACGACCCTGACGATGACGGCAACACTCGGCGTCAACGACGGCGAGGTCGGCGCCGTCGTCATGAGGGCATTGGAAACCCCGTTCGTGGGTGGGGTTGCGCTTCAGCCGGTGTTCGGTTCCGGCCGCGGGCACGGCATCGATCCCATGGACCGGCTCACCCACACGGGCGTCCTGGAACGGCTGGCAGGGCAAACGAACGGGGTGGTCTCGTGGCATGACCTGACAGCCCTCCCGTGCTCACATCCGCACTGCGCGTCCGTCGGCTACCTGCTGAAGGACGACGCCGGGGTCTGGCGGTCGCTTACCGCCCTCATCGGGCACGATCAGCTGCTCGCGTGGCTGGAGATCAACCCTGACAGCATCGCCAACCGCATCGCTGACAGCGCGATCCCGCTTGAGCTGCGAAACCTCATGAAGTCCTCGCTACTCGACCTGCTCAGCGAACAGTCATCGCTGTCCCACCCGCGGACGGCGGACCTATGGAAAAACATCTGCACGCAGTGTGACCTCGGAATCGGCACGCTGACCACGCTGGCAGCCGGCAAGCTTCCCGGCCAGCAGCAACGGCTGCGCAGGCTGCTCGCCGAACGCGTCACCCGGATCATGGTCAAGCCATTCATGGACATTTCGACAATGATCGAGGAACGGCTCACGCAATGCTGCGTCCATGTGGGGACCAAGAGTGACGCGGGCGATCATCAGTGCGCCCCTTTCTGCGCCGTCCAGGCGTGGCCGGCCCTGTCCAGGCAACGAATGAGCACTGCCACGGGCCGGCAGATGCTCCCGGTACGCCAGCTCAAAGGACGATGATGAGCTCCGATTCCGACGCCCGGCGCATTGCATCCGGGCCTTTGCCGTCGCAGCTGGTGCGCGCCGGCCACGGCGCCCCACCGGACACCGACCCACTTCCGCACGCCACCACCCCGCCTTTCGATCCGCTGCGCCTCTGCATCTTCGCTACCATCGCCCTTTTGGGATGGCTGACCGGTCCGGCGGCCCTCGCCGTGTTCGCGGCCATTGGGTTCATCGGCTACTGGAAAGCACGCCGGCAGGGCCTAAAGAAGTCGAATTGCTACCTCCGCGACACCAGGCTTGTCCTCGGCTATCTCGGCATCTTGCTGGTCGCCGGCGTCTGGGGGATCTACGCGCTGGTGGCGCGTCTGGCCGGCTTCTGACCGGACCCGATCGCGCGGGGCAAGCGGCGCGACAGCTTTCAGCGGCGAGCCAAACGGTTCGAGATCGGCTCCGCATCAGTTCCCACGTCATGCTGTTCCCGACGCACTCCTGCACGAACACGTATCAGAGCGGAAATTCAGGAGCCGCCGCAACCTCTGGCCCAATCTAAAGAATAGTCAACAAGTCACGTTGTACATGGTCCCGGCCACTATGAAGTAGTGAACGCGAAGACCCAAAGAACGAACGAAGATGATCTCCCAGAAGGGGCCCCACAGGGCGGTACGCGCTCCGCCGTAGTCAGCCACTCCCCCACAACCGAATAGATCTAACCGGGACCCCACACACCCGGAACATCAGATCAGAGGCAAGTGTGTGAACACTGTCCACACGAAAAAACACCAAAAAAGCCACTGACCTGCGGAAACACTGTGCCGGAGGTGGGACTCGAACTGCATTCCAGCCCTTGGAAACACTGGGAAGTCCCGGAAACATCGGCAATCCGGCCCGATCCGCCACCAGTTCGAACCGATCCGAAGCCCCGGGTGTGCACATTGTGCACACCCCCTTTTTTTTGCTTTGCGGCAGCAACCGGCAGACGCCAGCGACCACCGAACCACCACGACGAGGCGCCAGCACCGACACGGCCGAGTCATGACATTCGGCCACCAATCGAGGGTCCATGTACTTCACCCGCTCCCTTCCATCCGCCGGCGATTTCCGACATATTCCTGGCCCGTTGGACGACACAGGACATGACAGCCCCGGCCGGACACGCGGCCCGCCCAGCAATGGCGTCAATGTCACCATTCGGTGACATACTGGACAGATCACAGGAGGATGCCATGACACTAGACAGCACCATCGAATCGCCGGCAAAGGCCGGGGCCATTATCCGCACCCGCCGCACAGCCCGCGGGCTGTCCCAGCAAACTCTTGCCGACAGAGCCGGAGTGTCACGGAAATTTCTCATCGTTCTGGAAGCCGGCCACGACCGCGCCGAACTCGGCAAAACCCTAGCCGTCATGGCCGCCCTCGGCCTAACCCTGGCCGCCACAGATCCCATCCCCCGCGGCAGCGACTTCGACCCGGCACGGCGCGATTACGCGACAACCTTCACCCGGCTTCTCGCCGAGCGGGACTTTGAGTTCGCGATCAAGATGCTCGCCGACTACGCCACCGCATCCCTGACCGCCGGCACCCCGCTGCTCCAGCGCAGCCCCCGCCTCAAAGACCCACACTGGTCAGCAGCCCTCGCCGGCATCACCAACTACACCGCGCACCGACTCGGCCAACCCACGCCATCCTGGACGCGACGGGTTAAGCCCCTCGACCAGGCCTGGATGCCGGCAGAGTCTTATCGCAGCGTCCGAACTCCCATGAAGGAACTCACCCGCAGCGAGACCCCGCCGGAACTCGCCGCGTTGAACGTCTTTATCCGCGAGCGCAGCCTGGCCACGGCATGACCGGCGGAGAACTCACCGCCGCACAAATCCGTGCACTCCTCCATGAACTCGGCAGGCGCCTGCAGGCTGCCGGCGCCCACGGCCATGTCAAACTCGTTGGCGGTGCCGCGCTCATCCTCCAAGGGATCGGCAACCGCCCCACCGCCGACATTGACGCCAGCTACGCCGACCCACACGCCATCCACGCAGTCGTCGCCGACATGGCCTCAGATTACGACCTCGCGCCCGACTGGCTCAACACCAACGCCTCAGCCTTCGTCCCCGAGAACGCCACATGGGTCGACATTGAGCAGCTCGACGGACTCACCATCCAGGCCGCAGACACCGAAACACTCCTGGCCATGAAAATCGCCGCCGAACGCGACAAAGACACCCTCGACATCGCCCGGCTCCTGCGACGACTCAACATCACAGAAGCCGCCGACGCCGTCAACCTCGCCTACGACAAGTACGGCGAGCACTCCATCCCCCTCGCCGCCGGACGCGATAACTACCTCATCGTCGTCGACGACGCCCTCGACGCAACCACCACCCTCGAACCCAAGCCCGAACCCAACGAATAGTCCATTCGTAGGGACTGGCTGAATCGCGATGGATCTACCGTTGTTCAGCCAGTCCCGCAGAATACCGCCTAAATGGCGTAAGCGGGTGGAACGTCGTACTCCGCGGCCCTTGGGAGGAGCTTGGGCGCGGAGTGTGGCCCCTCGGATAGCCAGTCGTTGCTGATCTCGGTGGCCTTGGCCACGTGCAGAACGAGCTGGGCAGCAAGGGCAGAACCGGACAATTTTGCGTAGGCAAGGGCGGTTTCCCCGATTGTCTCGGTGTGTTCGAGAAGCGGCAATAGATGCGCAGATGTGATGTTGCTGAGCTCACCTACGCGTTCGCCGTCGAGCCGCACCTCGACAAACGGACGCTCGACGCCGTTCTTCAGAATGCGGATCGCCCTGTGCAGACTTACTAGCAGGAGGCCGACCCCTTCTGGTGGAACGTGGTTGAAAAGGATGTCGAAATGGTCCTCTTCCTTGAGTACTTGAATCGCTGACCCCCAGGGTACAAGGGTGTTGACGCCAGTCGGCGCCTCGTTGAGCGGCGTAATCAGCTCGGGCTCGGGCAGTGCCACGGTAACTCGGGCTTGGAGCCGCTCACCGCCGTCGTACGCCCAGATGCGGGCCGTCGTGGCAGCGATGAGCCCACTGGCAATGATTCTCCTGATCGGTTGCGCGTAGCGGATCGCGTCTTCGCGACTGAGATAGCCGAGGACCTGGTTCCGCCAACGAACGCTGATGGCATTCACGTCATGCGGGTTGTCCGGCTCGGCAACGAGTTCGATCTGGACGCCTTCAGATTCGCTGTCGCGCCCTACAGCGACTGGCGCCTTACTGGCGCGGAGGGCGGATTTGATCGCCTTGCTGTACGCGTGCTCTCCCACGACTTCGACATTCGGCCATTCCGAACGGCCGAGCGAGACCTGGTACCGCCCCCGGTCTGGGGAAGCGGGCCGAGTGGCCGGCAAAATCGGTGCCTTCCCTTCAAACGCAGCCAGCTCTGACGCGGCGTGATTCCCCGGTGCCTCGATCCGGGCATCAGGAACTGCGATTCCTTGAGCGGCGCTGACCGGACTCCCGGCCCAGTTCGCGTCCTCCCATGCCTGCCGGTCACGGCGCCGCTTCCGCAACAGGAACATCAGCCCGACAATCCCCGCGGCCAGCAGGAATCCCGCAGGCGAGGATACCGTCACCATCAGCACCAACATCCCGAACAAGGTCCACTGGGCAATCGTCCCGGTCTTCTCTAGCGCGGGCACACCGCGACCGCCGCCAGTCAGCTTAGCCGGGCCCTGGCCGACCCGCTCCAGGATCTGCGCTGCCTGTCCCAAGGTCAGGTGCATCAGGCTCGGGCGCTTGCCCGTCGCACGTGCGACGGCCGCGCGAACGAAGTCACGCTGGAACTTCGATGCCGCGGCCGTCCCGTCGGCAACGAGGAGGTCCTGCCAGGCCTCGTCGCTGATGATCTGATGCACGACCTCCCGGCGAGTCGGCTGAGAGGCCCGGACAGCGGAGTTCCGTGTCGAGCGGCGGTTCGGACTGGAGGTCACATACGAGACGCCCGTTCCGGGGATCGTCGCTGTGCTGGTCGTTCGGCCCGTCGTGGACTTTGTAACCCGGAACGGGCCTGCCCCAAGGCTCGCACTCACCCCGCGCTTCGACGCCGTGATCCTCACTGGCCCGAAGCTCTTTGACTTGCGGTAACGGAACCCCAACTCGCACCCCCAAAATAGGCAATCCCGAGGAATCACCTGTCCCCCGTAAGGGAGATACTAAGCCTCAGCATTCCCGGGCTTGGTCATGTCGTCACCATAACTCTCGGCCATGAACGAGTGAACGCCAACAACTGGCCAGCGGAAACAGCAAGAAAGGCCGCCACATAGCGTAGATTCCAGCAGGCGGAACGCTCCTAGGCCGGGACCCTGACCCCGCCACCCACACAACCGAATAGGCAATCCCGGCGCCAGGCCAAAGCCGCGGCAATGTCAGAGGGATCCGCAGAGGGTCAATGTCAACACATTAAAAGCAAAAACCCCTCTGACCAGGGAAACACTGTGCCCGAGGTGGGACTCGAACCCACACACCTTTCGATACCGCATTTTGAGTGCGGCGCGTCTGCCATTCCGCCACTCGGGCGCGGAGTACACCGGCTGTCATATTTCGCATGCTCCGTGATGCTGTGAGCAACGCGATCGCTTCCGGTGCGCGAAATTACTCTACATGCAGATAGGCTGAATTCCAGAATCGCGCCAGTGACGCCGCATCGACCCAACCGGCCCCCAGTACACCAACGGGCAACCTTTAACTGGACCAGTGCCCGCCGTACCTTCCCCAAGGAGATCCCGTGTCCGAACAGACGGAGTCAACCACCAACGCCCAGCCGGCACGCCGCGTCGTGGTCGCCGAAGATGAGACCCTCATCCGCCTGGACATCATCGAGATTCTCCGCGGCGAAGGCTACGACGTCGTCGGGGAGGCTGACAACGGTGAGAAGGCCGTGCAGCTGGCTGAAGAGCTGAAGCCTGACCTGGTGCTGATGGACGTCAAGATGCCCGTCATGGACGGCATCTCCGCGGCCGAAAAAATCGTCAAGGCCAGGATCGCCCCCGTGGTCCTGCTGACCGCTTTCAGCCAGAAGGAACTCGTCGAGCGGGCCCGCGACGCCGGTGCCATGGCCTACGTGGTCAAACCTTTCACTCCCAACGACCTGATTCCGGCCCTCGAGATCGCGCTGTCCCGCCACGAAGAGATCAAGGCGCTCGAAAACGAGGTCACCGACCTGCAGGAGCAGTTCGCCACCCGCAAACTGGTGGAGCGTGCCAAGAGCCTGCTGACCACCAAGATGGGCCTGACCGAGCCGGAAGCCTTCCGCTGGATCCAGAAGACCTCGATGGACCGCCGCCTGAGCATGCGCGAAGTGGCCGAAACCATCATCAACCAGGTCAACTAGGCAGCCACCCCGGCGGCGCAGCACCGCCACCGGGCGACACCACTGAGCACAACAGAAGGGAGGGCCCCGCCGCTCAACGCGGCGGGGCCCTCCCTTGTCTGTCCGTAATGACGGACTAGATCTTGCTGTTCCGCTTTTTCTTTTCCGGCCAGGGGCCCAGCTTGTCCTTGGCGACCCCCGCCTCACCGTGGCTGCCGGCGTCGGCCAGGTCACCGACGCGGTGGACCTTAAGCATGTTCGTCGAGCCGGCTTTTCCGGGAGGCGACCCGGCGGCGATGACGACCATGTCGCCGTCGTCCACCACATCGAGTTCCAGCAGGCTGCGGTCCACCTGGGCGGTCATCTCGTCCGTGTGGCCCACCATCGGGACCAGCACCGGCTGGATGCCCCAGGTCAGCGCCAACTGGTTCCAGACGTGCTCCACCGGGGTAAACGCGAACACCGGCCGGATCGGCCGCAGCCGGGAGAGCCGGCGCGCGGAGTCACCCGACTGGGTGAACGTACAGATGTACTTCGCTTCGAGCTGGTCGGCGATCTCGACGGCGGCACGGGTGATGGCGCCGCCGCGGGTCTTGGGCTTGGTGCCCAGCGGCGGGACGCGCTCCAGGCCGTGGACCTCGGTCGATTCGATGATCCGGGCCATCACCTTGACCGTCTCAATCGGGTACTTGCCGACACTGGTCTCGCCCGAGAGCATCACCGCGTCGGCCCCGTCGAGGACCGCATTGGCGCAGTCCGAGGCCTCGGCCCGGGTGGGCCGCGGGTTCTCAATCATGGATTCGAGCACCTGGGTCGCCACGATGACGGGCTTGGCCCAGCGGCGGGCCAACTCGATGGCCCGCTTCTGCACGATCGGCACCTCTTCGAGCGGAAGCTCCACGCCGAGGTCGCCTCGGGCCACCATGATCGCGTCGAACGCGTCGATGATCTCCGTCAACTGCTCCACGGCCTGCGGCTTCTCAATCTTGGCGATCACCGGCACGCGCCGGCCTTCCTCGTCCATGATCTCCAGGACACGCTTGATGTCCGTCGCATCCCGGACGAAGGACAGGGCCACCATGTCCACGCCCCGGCCAATCGCCCAGCGCAGATCGTCCTCGTCTTTTTCGCTCAGGGCCGGCACGTTCACGGCGACGCCGGGCAGGTTGATGCCCTTGTTGTTCGACACGTACCCGCCCACCGTGACCGTGGCGACAACCTTGACGTCGTCGACCTCGATCGCGCGCAGCGCCACCTTGCCGTCATCGATCAGCAGCGCATCCCCGGGCTTGACGTCCTCGGTCAGAGTCTTCAGCGTGGTGGAGGAGATGTCCTTGGTACCCGGAACGTCCTCGGTGGTAATCGTGAAGGTGTCCCCCGCGGCCAGCAGGTGCGGGCCGTCCACGAAGCGGCCCAGCCGGATCTTGGGGCCCTGGAGGTCGGCCATGATGGCGACCGGCTTCCCGAGCTGCGCAGCGGCCTTGCGCACGTTCTCGTAAGTGGTGTCGTGAACGGAGTAGTCTCCATGGCTCATATTCATCCGGGCCACATCGACCCCGGCTTCCAACACGGCGAGCGTGTTCTCGAAGCTCGCGATCGCCGGTCCGAATGTTGCCACAATTTTTGCGCGTCTCATATGCCTACCCTAGTTGTCTTGCGGACCTTTTGAGGTGTCGCGGGGAAGAACGGCCGATGTCCGGCCCGGCCGCAGCTGGGCCGGACTACAGGACCGCGATTGCCCGGTCGGTCGGCGCCACCGGCGCCGGGAGAATGGTGCTGCCCATCAGGAACTTGTCCACGGCGGCGGCGCAGGCGCGGCCCTCGGCAATCGCCCAGACGATCAGCGACTGGCCACGGCCGGCGTCCCCCGCCACGAAGACGCCCTCGGTGCTGGTCATGTAATAGCCGTCCCGTGCCACGTTCCCGCGCCCGTCGAACTCGGCGTTCACCTGCTCGGTGATGCCGGCCGGCTCGGCCCCGGTGAAGCCCAGGGACAGGAACACGAGGTCGGCAGGAATGATCCGCTCGGTGCCGGCCTTGGGCAGCCGCTTCCCGTCGACGAACTCCGTTTCGGCCACCTTCACGCCGGTCAGTTTGCCGCCCTCGCCGACGAACTCGACGGTGGAGGCGAGGTAGGTGCGTTCGCCGCCTTCCTCGTGCGCGCTGGCCACCTCGAACAAGGTGGGGAAGGTCGGCCAGGGCTGGTGCGGGGCCCGCTCGGCCGACGGCTGCTTGCCGATGGCCAGCGTGGTCACCGACGCCGCCTGGTGCCGGTGGGCGGTGCCGAGGCAGTCCGCGCCGGTGTCGCCGCCGCCGAGGATCACCACGTGCTTGCCCGCGGCGTTGATCTGGTTCTCCACCGTCTCGCCGGCGACCGCGCGGTTGGCCGGGACCAGGTAGTCCATCGCGAAGTGCACGCCGTCGAGCTCACGGCCGGGGATCGGCAGGTCCCGCGGGACGGTGGCACCGGTGGCCACCACGACGGCGTCGTAGCGGCGGCGCAGCTGCTCCCAGGTCACGTCCGTGCCGACCGCGACGCCGGTGCGGAAGCGGGTGCCTTCGGCCTTCATCTGGTCCAGCCGGCGGTCCACCTGCTCCTTTTCCATCTTGAAGTCGGGGATGCCGTAGCGCAGCAGGCCGCCGGCTTTGTCGTCGCGCTCGTAGACGGCAACGGTGTGCCCCACCCGGGTCAGCTGCTGCGCGGCGGCGAGCCCGGCGGGGCCGGAGCCGACGACGGCGACAGTCTTGCCGGACAGGCGTGCCGGCGGCAGCGGGCGGACCCAGCCCTGGTCGAAGGCCTGGTCCGCGATGGAGACCTCGACCTGCTTGATGGTCACGGCGGGCTGGTTGATGCCCAGCACGCAGGACGCCTCGCAGGGTGCCGGGCAGAGCCGGCCGGTGAACTCGGGGAAGTTGTTGGTGGCGTGCAGCCGCTCGATCGCTTCCTCGCCCTTGTCCCGCCAGATGAGGTCGTTCCATTCCGGGATCAGGTTGCCCAGCGGGCAGCCCTGATGGCAAAACGGGACCCCGCAGTCCATGCAGCGGCCGGCCTGGCTCTTGAGGACGCCCTTGTCCTGGGCCTCGTAAACCTCTTTCCAGTCCATGATGCGGACCGGGACCGGACGGCGCGGCTGCGTTTCACGCTGGCGTACTTTCAGAAATCCGCGTGGATCAGCCACCGGTCACCTCCAGGATTCGAGACCAAACTTCTTCGCCGTCGGGGTCCAGGCCCTCTTCGATGGCGTCGAGCCGGGTTTGCAGGACGGCCGCGTAGTCGCGCGGCAGCACCTTGGTGATGCGGGCTGCGGTGTCATCGAAGTCCTCCAGGAGGCGGGCCGCGTGCTGCGATTCCGTCTCTTCGAGGTGCTTGCTGAGCAGCCCATGGACAATGTCGCGGTCCTCGGCGTCGAGCTCGCAAAGCTGCAGCTCGCCGGCGTCGAGGGCCTGTTTGTTGACCCGTTCCGGCCGCAGGTCCAGAACGTAGGCCGTACCGCCGGACATGCCGGCGCCGAAGTTGCGGCCGGTACGCCCGATGATCAGGGCCTGCCCGCCGGTCATGTACTCGCAGCCGTGGTCGCCGATGCCTTCGGCGACCGCGGTGGCACCGGAGTTGCGCACCATGAAGCGCTCCCCCACCTGGCCGCGGAGGAACAGCTCGCCGCTGGTGGCGCCGTAGCCGATGACGTTGCCGGCGATCACGTTCCGTTCCGCCGCGAACACGTTGGAACGGTCAGGACGGACGATGACCCTGCCGCCGGAGAGGCCCTTGCCGACGTAGTCGTTGGAGTCGCCGAACATCCGCAGGGTGATTCCGGCCGGCAGGAAGGCGCCCAGCGACTGGCCGGCGGTGCCGGTCAGGGTGACGTCGATGGTGTCCGGGGCCAGTACGTCCGTGCCGAAGGTCCTGGTCACCACGTGGCCGAGCATGGTGCCGACGGACCGGTCGGTGTTGATCACGTTGACGGCGATTTTCACCGGCGTCCGGTCGCTGAGCGCCTCGGCCGCCATCGCGATCAGGCGCTGGTCGAAATGCTTGTCCAGCTCGTGGTTCTGGCCGGTGAGGTTGCGCAGCGGCGCGTCGGCGTCGAATTCCAGGCCGTGCAGGATCGGATCCAGGTCCAGCCCTTCGGCCTTCCAGTGGCTGATCGCCTCACGCGTGTCGAGCATCTCGGCGTGGCCGATCGCCTCCTCCAGGCTCCGGAAGCCGAGCTCCGCGAGGATTTCGCGGACCTCCTCGGCCAGGAATTCGAAGAAGTTGACCACAAATTCGGGCTTGCCGCTGAAACGGGAGCGCAGCTCGGGATTCTGGGTGGCGACGCCCACCGGGCAGGTGTCCAGGTGGCAGACGCGCATCATGATGCAGCCGGAGACCACCAGGGGCGCGGTGGCGAAGCCGAATTCCTCGCCGCCGAGCAGCGCGGCGATGACGACGTCGCGGCCGGTCTTCAGCTGGCCGTCCACCTGCACCACCACCCGGTCGCGCAGGCCGTTGAGCATCAGGGTCTGCTGCGTTTCGGCCAGGCCGAGTTCCCACGGCACGCCGGCATGCTTGAGCGAGTTCAGCGGCGAGGCGCCGGTGCCGCCGTCGTGGCCGGAAACCAGCACGACGTCGGCCTTGGCCTTGGTCACGCCCGCCGCCACGGTGCCGATCCCGACTTCGGAGACTAACTTGACGTGCACCCTGGCCGAGGGGTTGGCGCGCTTGGCGTCGTAGATCAGCTGCGCCAGGTCCTCGATCGAGTAGATGTCGTGGTGCGGGGGCGGTGAGATGAGTCCGACGCCGGGGGTCGAGTGGCGGGTCCGGGCCACCCACGGGTAGACCTTCTGCGCCATCAGCTGGCCGCCTTCGCCGGGCTTGGCGCCCTGCGCCATCTTGATCTGGATGTCCTCGGCGTTGGTCAGGTAGAGGCTGGTGACCCCGAAGCGGCCTGAGGCGATCTGCTTGACCGCAGAACGGCGCGTTGGATCCAGCAGCCGGTCCACGTCCTCGCCGCCTTCACCGGTGTTGGACTTGCCGCCCAGCCGGTTCATCGCGATCGCCAGGGTCTCGTGGGCCTCCTGCGAGATGGAGCCGTAGCTCATCGCGCCGGTGGAGAACCGCTTGACGATGCTGGAGACCGGCTCGACTTCTTCGAGCGGGACCGCCGGTCGCTGGCCGTCCTTGAACTTGAGCAGCCCGCGCAGGGTCATCAGGTTCTCGGACTGGTCGTCCACGCCGCGGGTGTAAGCCTTGAAGATGTCGTAGCGGCGTTCCCGGGTGGCGTGCTGCAGCCGGAAGACCGTTTCGGGGTTGAACAGGTGCGGTTCCCCGTCGCGCCGCCACTGGTACTCGCCGCCGCCCAGCAGGGGCTGGTGCGGGGCCTCGATGCCGTTCTCCGGGTACGCCATCCGGTGCCGTGCGGCGACCTCGGCGGCGATGACGTCGAGGCCGACGCCGCCGAGCTGGGAGTTCGTGCCGGCGAAGTACTCGTCCACGAGGTCCTGGCCCAGGCCGAGTGCTTCGAAGGTCTGCGCGCCGGTGTAGGAGGCGACGGTGGAAATGCCCATCTTGGACATGATCTTCAGGACGCCTTTGCCGAGGCCCTTGATCAGGTTGTAGACGCCGTCCTGCGCGGTGACGCCGGTGACGTCGCCTGCCGAGATCAGCTGCTCCACGGATTCCATGGCCAGGTAGGGGTTCACCGCGGATGCGCCGTAGCCGATCAGCACGGCGACATGATGGGTCTCACGGACGTCTCCGGCCTCGACCACTAGGGCCGTCTTGGTGCGGTTGGCGCTGCGGAGCAGATGGTGGTGCACGGCACTGACCAGCAGCAAAGACGGGATCGGGGCCCACTGGGCGTTGGAGTCGCGGTCCGAGAGCACCACATACTGCACACCGCGGTTGATGGCGCCGGAGACCTGTTCGCAGATTTCGGTCAGCCGGGCGCGGAGCGCGTGCTCGCCGCCGTCGGGCCGGTACAGTCCGCGCACCTTCATGGCAACCCGGTCGCCGTCGGCGTTTTCGATGTTGGCGATCTTGGCGAGCTGGTCGTTGTTGATCACCGGGAACGGCAGCGAAACCTGCGGCTGACGGACCTGCTTGGTGTCCAGCAGGTTCCCGTTGGGTCCGATCGCGCACGTCAGCGACGTGACGAGCTCTTCGCGGATGGCATCCAGCGGCGGGTTGGTGACCTGGGCGAAGGACTGGACGAAGTAGTCGAACAATAGCCGGGGCCGCTTGGACAGCACCGCCACCGGCGTGTCCGACCCCATCGCGCCGAGCGGTTCCGCTCCGGTCCGTGCCATCGGGCCGAGCAGGATTTTCAGCTCCTCGGTGGTGTAGCCGAAGGTGCGCTGGCGCAGGTTGACCGAGGCGGCGGTGTGCACCACGTGCTCGCGTTCGGGCAGGTCCGCAAGGTCGATCAGGTTGTCCTTGACCCACTCGGACCAGGGGTTGGCCGCGGCGATCTCGGCTTTGACTTCGGAGTCGTCGATGATCCGGCCGGCTTCGGTGTCGACCAGGAACATCTTGCCGGGCGAGACGCGGCCCTTCTTGACCACCTTGGCGGGTTCGACGTCGATCACGCCCACCTCGGACGCGAAGACGACGAGGCCGTCTTCGGTGATCCAGTACCGTCCCGGCCGCAGTCCGTTGCGGTCCAGGGTGGCACCGACGAGGGTACCGTCGGTGAAGGACACCGCCGCGGGTCCGTCCCACGGTTCCATCAGCATCGAGTGGTACTCGTAGAAGGCGCGCCGGGCCGGGTCCATCGTGGCGTGGTTTTCCCAGGCTTCGGGAATCATCATCATGATCGAGTGCGTGATGGGACGCCCGGAGAGCCAGAGCAGTTCGGCGACCTCATCGAAGGAGGCCGAGTCCGAGGCGCCCGGCGTGCAGATCGGGTAGAGCTCCTCCGGGCTGTCGCCCAGCAGCGGGTTGGCCAGCTGGGACTGCCGGGCGCGCATCCAGTTCCGGTTGCCCTTGACCGTGTTGATCTCGCCGTTGTGCGCGATCGTGCGGAAGGGCTGGGCCAACGGCCAGGACGGGAACGTGTTCGTGGAAAAGCGCGAGTGCACGATCGCGAGTTTGGTCTTGAACCGGGTGTCGGAGAGGTCCGGGTAGAACGGTTCGAGCTGGGCGGTGGTCAGCATGCCCTTGTAGACGATGGTCCGGGAGGACAGCGACGGGAAGTAGACGCCGAACTTGTTTTGGGCACGTTTGCGGATCCGCCAGGCGCGGCCGTCGAGTTCCAAGGGCGACAAGGTTTCGCCAGTGCTCGATGCGAAGAACGGCTGGGCGAAGTACGGCATGCAGGCCCGGGCCATGGCACCGACCAGGTCGGCCACGACCGGGACGTCGCGCCAGCCCAGGACGGTCAGGCCCTCGTCGGCGGCGAGGCCTTCGATGCCGGCTTTGGCGGCGTCGGACTCCCGCTGTTCGGCCGGCAGGAACGCGGTGCCCACCACGTACTGCCCGGCGGCGGGAAGCTCGAAGTCGGTGACCGCGCGGAAGAACTCGTCGGGTACCTGCATGAGCAGGCCGGCCCCGTCGCCGGTTCCCTCATCGGCACCGACCGCGCCGCGGTGTTCGAGGTTGCGCAGGGCGGTCAGTGCCGCCTCCACAATGTCGTAGCCGGGTTCGCCGCGAAGGGTGGCGATGATCGCCAGGCCGCAGGCGTCCTTCTCCTGTTCGGGGTTGTAGAGTCCGGCCGCCTCGGGCAGGGCCGCGAAGCGCTTGAAGGGCGACAGGGCCGAGGCAGGCTGTAGCGATTCGGACCGGCGGGGGCTGTGCAGGGTTTGGGTCATGGGAGACGTCCTTCCTCCTGATCGTGCGTATGGGAGGGACAACATTGGCCCGAATCGGTGCGCCGGTGTGACGGGCGCAACAACGTGAATTTCCTACTGGAATTGTAGGCCCGTGCCGCTTTCTGCACGAACAGTTACGCGGCGCACGGCCCAGGCTTGCATGGGGCGCAGTTGTCTGCAGTCCGCTACCTGTCCTGTAGCCACAACGTTGTGGTCTCGGGCTCAGCCGGCGGTCGCCGTGCAGCCCTTTGCCGGTGCTGTCTTACTTGGTGCTGTCAGCTTCCGGCGCGGTTCCGGAGGTGCGGCGGCCGGATGTTCCGGTTGCCGTTGACTCCGCGGCGGCCTTGGTGCCGTCGGCGGATTCCCCGGCCGCGGCGGTCGGGTCCGCAAGTGGGCCCGAACCGCTTTGGTTATCCGGGACATTATCACCCGGGTTTGAATCTGAGACAGAAGCGTCCGAATGCTGGACGCCGACGGCGGGCACGGTTGCGGGCAGCCCCTCCGGCCCCTCGTCGTCGGGCTCCGCGTCGCCATCCGCTGCAGTCGGCTCCCGGCCGGGAAGGTACGGGGAATCCACACCCGCGCGCTTTCGCAGGCCGAGCGCGATGAAGACCACCAGCGCGCCGACCAGGACGAAAATGCTGGTCCAGACGTTGAGCCGGGTGGTGATGCCGAACAGGTTGATCTGCTCGGCCTCGTCGATCCGGAGCGCTTCGATCCAGACGCGGCCCAGCGTGTAGTAGATGGCGTAGAGCCAGAACAGGCGGGAGCGGCGGAAGGAGAACTTCCGGTCCAGCAGCAGCAGCAGCCCCACTCCTACCAGGTTCCAGAGCGACTCATAGAGAAACGTAGGGTGGAACAGGGTGTCCGCCGGCATGCCGGCCGGGAAGTTGGGGTTGTTAGGGTCGATCTGCAACCCCCAGGGCAGCGTGGTGGGCGCGCCGAACAGCTCCTGGTTAAAGTAGTTGCCCCAGCGCCCGATGGCCTGCGCCAGCAGCAGGCCCGGGGCCGCTGCGTCCAGGAACGCGCTGAGCTTGACGCCGGCGCGGCGGCAGCCGATCCAGGCGCCGACGGCGCCCAGCACCACCGCGCCCCAGATCCCGAGGCCGCCGCGCTGGATCTGCGGAATCAGCGACAGATCGCCGGTGCCGTCGAAGCCTGGACCGAAGTATGCCTCAGGCGAGGAGATCACGTGGTAGAGCCGGCCGCCGATGATGCCAAAGGGGATGGCCCAGATGGCGATGTCCCAGACGCTGCCCTCCGGCGCTCCGCGGCGGGCCCAGCGCACCGAGGTCAGCCAGAGGCCGACGACGATTCCCGCCAGGATGCACAGGGCGTAGGCGTGGATGCGCAGGGTCCCCCAGGGCAGCGGGATATCGAAGCCGGACCACCCCGGGCTCGGGATGCTCGCGGAAACCATCGCTGCCGCGTGGAGGACTGACTGCATTGCTTACACTTCTTCCTGGCTGAGGCCGGTGCTGAGCTCTTTCGTCAAGGACGCTACAGCATCGACGCCGCCCTCCCCGATCGCCGCGACGAGCGCCGTGCCGACAATGACGCCGTCGGCGTAGGCGGCGATTTCGCGGACGTGGCCGGCGTTGGATACTCCGAGGCCCACGCAGACGCGTTCGGCGCCGGCGGCGTGGGCGGCGGAGACCACGTCCCTGGCCGCGGAACTGACCGATGCCCGGGCGCCGGTGACCCCCATGATGGACACGGCGTAGACGAAGCCGCGGCTCGCGTCGACGGTGCGCTTCATCCGCTCAGGGGTCGAGGACGGCGCTACCAGGAATACCCGGTCCAGGCCGTACTTGTCCGAGGCCGCCATCCATTCGGCGGCTTCGTCCGGGATCAGGTCCGGGGTGATCAGCCCGGCTCCCCCGGCTTCGGCGAGCAGGCGGGAGAATTCGTCCACGCCCATCCGGACCACCGGGTTCCAGTAGGTCATGACCAGGACGGCGGCACCGGTGCGGCTGGTGATGCCGCGCACCACGTCGAAAACCTGCCGGACGTGGAAGCCGCTGGCGAGGGCCTCGGTAGTGGCGGCCTGGATGACGGGGCCGTCCATGACCGGGTCCGAGTACGGGATGCCGATTTCGATCAGGTCGGCACCGTTTTCGGCCAGCGCAATGCCGGCGGCGATGGTGTCCTCAACGGTCGGGTAGCCTGCGGGCAGGTAGCCGATCAGGGCGGCCCGGCCCTGGGCCCTGGCCCGGTCGATGGCGGCGGCCGACTTGCTGCCGGTGCCGGGTGTGGCTGCTGCGCCTTCGGCGCGGTTGTCCTCGGTGCTCACAGCTGCTCCCCCTCCTGGGCGATCTCGGCTTCGGGTGAATCCTGGTCCAGCAGGTTGAACCATTCCGCGGCGGTGGCCACGTCCTTGTCACCGCGGCCCGAAAGGTTGACGATCACGATCTTGTCCGCGGCTGCACCCTCGCCCCCGGGGCCGGCTGCGGCGGCCAGACGCTGTCCGACCTTCATGGCCCCGGCGAGGGCGTGGGCGGATTCGATGGCCGGGATGATGCCCTCGGTGCGGCAGAGCAGGCGGAAAGCCTCCATGGCCTCGCTGTCGGTGATGGGTTCGTAGCTGACCCGGCCGATGTCGGCGAGGTAGGAGTGTTCCGGTCCGACGCCCGGGTAGTCGAGGCCCGCCGAGATGGAGTGTGATTCGATCGTCTGGCCGTCCTCGTCCTGCATCAGGTAGGAACGGGCGCCGTGCAGGACGCCGGGGCGGCCGAGCGTGATGGTCGCGGCGTGGCGGCCGGTTTCGACGCCGTCGCCGCCGGCCTCGAAGCCGTAGATCTTTACCGCGGGGTCGTCCAGGAAGCCGTGGAAGATGCCGATGGCGTTGGAGCCGCCGCCGATGCAGGCACAGACAGCGTCCGGCAGCCGGCCAGTCTGGGCCAGGATCTGGGCGCGTGCTTCCTCACCGATGACCTCGTGGAAGTAGCGGACCATGGCCGGGAACGGGTGCGCTCCGGCAGCGGTTCCGAGCAGGTAGTGCGTGGTGTCCACGTTGGCGACCCAGTCGCGGAGCGCCTCGTTGATGGCGTCCTTCAGCGTCTGGGACCCGTTGGTCACCGGGATGACCTTGGCGCCGAGGAGCTCCATCCGGGCAACGTTCAGCGCCTGCCGGCGGCAATCTTCGGCGCCCATGTAGACCACGCATTCGAGGCCCAGCAGTGCGGCAGCGGTGGCACTGGCCACACCGTGCTGGCCGGCGCCGGTCTCGGCGATGACCCGGGTTTTGCCCATCCGCTTGGCCAGCAGGGCCTGTCCCAGGACATTGTTGATCTTGTGCGAGCCGGTGTGGTTCAGGTCTTCGCGCTTGAGGAAGATGCGTACTCCCCCGGCGTGCGCGGCGAAGCGCTTGGCTTCGGTGAGCAGCGAGGGCCGGCCGGAGTAGTTCTTGTTCAGGTCCGCGATCTGGGCGGTGAACTCGGGGTCGGCCTTGGCCTTCTCGAAGGTGTCCTCGAGTTCGTCGAGGGCGGCGATCAGGGATTCGGGCATCCAGCGGCCGCCGTAGGAACCAAAGTACGGTCCGGGTGCGTGCCGCAGGCTCGGAGTGCCCTGCGCCCCGTCATCTCCGGGGCGGGCGCCGTGCAAGAACGCGTCCGCGGGGCTTTCGTCAGAGCCGGCTGCTGGCGCATCGACCATCAGTCTCACCATCCTGTTCCACTGCTAATTAGGTCTTGGGCCGCACAATAGCCCGGGGCGTCCGGGCATCCGCCCGGCATGGCCTTCGGTCAGGAGCGTGCGGCGATTTCTTCGGCGCCGGCGGACATGAATTCGGCGATGCGTTCCCGCGGGGTGGCGTCGCTGACCAGCGCCTCGCCGACCAGGACGGCGTTGGCGCCGCTGGCGGCGTAGTGCCTGACGTCGTCGACGTTGCGCACCCCCGATTCGGCGATCACCAGGGTGCCGGCCGGGATGTCCGCGGCGAGTTCGGCGAAGACGGAACGGTCGACGTCGAGGGTCTTGAGGTTGCGGACGTTGACCCCGATGATCCGCGCACCGGCTGCGGCGGCGCGTTCGATTTCAGCGGCCGTATGCGTCTCAACGAGCACGTTCATGCCCAGTTCGCGGCTGAGCGCGCTGTACTCGCGCAGTTGCTCGTCGGACAGCGAGGCGACGATCAGCAGGACCAGGTCGGCGCCGTGGGCGCGGGCCTCCCAGATCTGGTACTCGTCGATCATGAAGTCCTTGCGCAGCAGCGGGATGTCCACGGCCGCCCGGACGGCGTCCAGGTCCGCGAGCGAACCGTTGAAGCGCCGCTGCTCGGTGAGGACGCTGATCACGGCGGCACCGCCGTCGGCGTACTGCACGGCCAGGGATGCCGGGTCAGCGATGCTGGCCAGCGCCCCCTTCGAGGGGCTGCGCCGCTTGATTTCGGCGATCACCTTCAGCCGGTCCCGGGCCGAGGGGCCGCCGAGGGCGGCCCAGGCGTCCCGCGCCGGGGCCGCCGCGGCGGCACGTTCCTTTAGCTCGGCGAGCGGAACGAGCCGCCGGCGGGCCTCCATGTCCTCCCTGACACCGGCATTGAGGTCATCGAGAACGCTCACGCCTAGTGGCCGGCGTTCTTCAGCTTGCTGCCGCCAACGCCGTAGCCGGCCTTGCGCATGATGAAGCCGATCACGAGGCCGATCAGCATCACGACGACTCCGGCGATGAAGATCGGGGTGTTAGCGATGGCGAAGGCGATGGCCGCGATGAGCGCGCCGACCAGCATGACGATTACGGTGGTCCAGGCCGCGGGGCTGTTGCCGTGGCCGGTGGGTTCGCTGTGGTCGACGCCGTCGTAGATGCCGGTGCCGGCAGCGGGCGTGGGTGCGGAAACAGGGGCTTTGCTCATGGAAATCTCCTCAGGTTCAATACTGCTTACATTCTGCCATTTTTTGGCCGTGGTATTGGCCGCCGTTACGGCGCGCGGCTGTTTCTGCCGGGGCGGCAGCGGGTTAGGTGGGATCGTCGCCGCGGGAGAGCCGGTCCCAGCTGTCGATCTCGTCGGCCGGCTCGGCCGGGTCCGTGGTTCCGGCGGTGGCGGCTGTGTCGTACTTGGTCCGGCCCTTCCAGAACCGTCCCGCCGGGATGATCGCCAGGGCGCTCAGCGCCAGGAGGGCGCCGGCAACGACGGCGAGCACCGGAAAGGCGGTCAGGGCCACCTGGACGTTGCTGCCGCTGATGCCGGTAGCGGCGGCGACGGAGCCCTGCGCAGCGGCCTGCGGGTCGGCCAGGACGGTCGCGGCCGCGGCGATGATTCCGGCCGCGGCGAGCAGGATGATCGCCGTGACGATCCAGCGGGCGATGCGCCCCGCGATCGACGCGGCCAGGCCGCCGGCCAGGGCGACGAGGGCGAGGGCGGTCACCGCGGTGGCCGCCTTGCTGCCCTGGACCTGCAACCCGTTCTGGCTGGTGACGCCCTGGCCCAGCTGGCCCGGGTCGAGGTGTACGGTCAGCCAGGTCTGGGTGGTGGTGCCGAAAACGGCCAGCGCCAGGACGGCGATCAGCAGGACCAGGGTGGATTTGCGGGCCCAGCGTGGCACGGCGGGGCTGCTGCTGCGGACGGTGCCGGCGGAGCCGCTCATGGCTGGCCAGCTCCGGCGCCGGCGTTGGTCCCGGTGCCGGCGTGCAGGTTCCGCAGCGACCGGGCCGTGTGCACGGCGCGCATCGGCGCGGCGGCCTTGTTGACGGTCTCCTGCGCTTCCGTGGCGTTGACCGAGTCGGCCACGATCCCGCCGCCGGCCTGCACGTAGGCGCGGCCTTCACGGAGCAGGGCGGAACGGATAGCGATGGCCATGTCCATGTCGCCGGCGAAGTCCAGGTAGCCGACCACGCCGCCGTAAATGCCGCGGCGGTGGGGTTCGAGTTCGTCCAGCAGGCGCAGGGCCCTGGGCTTGGGGGCGCCGGACAGGGTACCGGCCGGGAAGGTTGCCCTCAGGACGTCGTAGGCCGTGGCGGCCGGGGCGAGCTTGCCCACCACCGTGGACACCAGGTGCATGATGTGGCTGAACCGCTCGACCTCCATGAACTGGGTGACATCGACGGTTCCGGCGACGCTGACCTTGGAGAGGTCGTTGCGGGACAGGTCCACGAGCATGAGGTGTTCGGCGCGTTCCTTTTCGTCCGCGAGGAGTTCCTCGGCCAGTGCCTTGTCCGCTTCGATCGTCTTGCCGCGCGGCCGGGAGCCGGCGATCGGATGGGTGATGACGTCCTCGCCGGTGACCGTCACGAGGGCCTCCGGGGAGGAGCCGACGATCGAGTACTCCCGGCCGTTGGCGTCCTCGAGGCTGAAGAGGTACATGTAGGGGCTGGGGTTGGTGTTGCGCAGCACCCGGTAGACGTCCAGCGGGTCCGCGCCGCATTGCATTTCGAAGCGGCGGGAGATGACGACCTGGAAGACTTCGCCATCCACGATCGCTTCCTTGCCGCGGTCCAGCGCGGCGAGGTAGTCGCTCTCTGCCCACCGTTCCTGCACGCTCGCGGCGAAGTCGAGGGCCTCTGCGTCGAGGACCGAGACGGGTTGTTCCGTCGGGGTGCTGATCTTGGCCAGCAGCGCCTTCACCCGCGCGACGGCGTCGTGCCAGGCTTCGTCGACACGTTCGGAGCTGTTGTCGAAGTTGATGGCGTTGGCGATCAGCAGGACCGTGCCGTCCATGTTGTCGTGCACGGCCATGTCCGTGACCAGGTTCAGCGCCAGTTCCGGCAGCTGCAGGTCATCCTCGGGCGGGCTGGTGAGCTTTTCCCAGTGCCGGACCGTTTCCCAGCCGAGGAAGCCAACGAGGCCTGAGGTGAAGGGCGGCAGCCCCTCGAAACGCTCGGTGTGCAGGGCGCTGACGGTGTCCCGGATGGCGTCGACCGGGCTGCCGTCGAGCGGGACGCCGACGGGCGGTTCGCCGAGCCAGTGGGCCTGCCCGTCACGGGTGGTCAGGGTTGCGCGGGACTTCGCACCGACAAAGGAGTAACGGGACCATGACCCGCCGACCGCCGCGGACTCCAGCAGGAAGGTACCGGGCTGGCCCTGGGCAAGCTTGCGGTACAGCCCGATCGGGGTCTCGGCGTCGGCCAGTACCTTCAGCCGGACGGGGATGACACGGCTGCCGCCGGCCAGTTTCCGGAACTCGTCCAGGCTGGGGCTGATGATTCCAAGGTCCTGCATGGCTGCGTTTGTCCGCCTGTTCTCTGGGTCTGAAGCTGGTGGGGTGCCGGCGCTCCGGCGGCGGCCGGGATCCGCCCGGGGCTGCCTAGTCTGCGTGGCCGACGACGGCGTCGAGCTCGCGGCCGTCGAAACAGGTCCGGGTCCCGGTGTGGCAGGCCGCCCCGACCTGGTCCACCCGGACCAGCAGGGCGTCGCCGTCGCAGTCGAGCGCGAGGGACTTCACCCACTGGACGTGGCCGGACGTGTCGCCCTTGCGCCAGTATTCCTGGCGCGAGCGGGAGAAGAAGGTCACCCGCCCGGTGGTCAGCGTGCGGCGCAGTGCCTCGTCGTCCATCCAGCCCAGCATGAGCACCTCGTTGCTGTCGAACTGCTGGATGATGGCGGCGACCAGGCCGGCGCTGTCCCGCTTGAGGGCTGCGGCGAGTTCCGCCGGGAGGGCGGCGGTGTCGGCCGCCGTGGATCGGCTGACCGTGGATCGGCTGGAGGGGGTGGGGGCAGGCTGCTCAGACATCAGGTCAAGTCTAGTGCCTCGGAGGGCGCCGCTGCCCGGGCCGGCGGCCCCGGGCTTAACATCGGCGCGAAAAGCCGGCGGTGGCCGAAACCTTGGCGCATCCTGTGCCCACGTCCCGGCGTCTCGTGCTAGTTTCACAGGTGATGCATTACGTCGACCCGTCCCGAGAAGTCCTGGCCGAAACCCTGCTGGCGGCCGGCCCTGACGCGCCCACGCTCTGCGAGGGCTGGCAGACCCGTCATCTTGCCGCGCACCTGTACCTGCGCGAACGAAAGGCCCGGGTGGGACTCGGGCTCCTGATCAAGCGGCTCTCCAAGGCTTCGGACGAGGCCACTGCCGAGCTCGCGTCCCGGCTCACCGCCCCGGACGCCTACGCCCGGCTGGTCAACACCTTCCGGGCCGGACCACCTGCGCTCTCCCCCATGCGGATCAAGGCCGTCGACGAAAGTTCGAACCTGATCGAGTACTTCGTGCACACCGAGGACGTGCGCCGCGCGGTGGACCGCTGGGCGCCGCGGGCGCTGGACGAGGACTACTCCGATGCCCTCTGGGCCGAGCTGATCAAACGCGCCGCCATCCTGTACCGCGGCGTTGACCTCGGCATCGTGCTGGTCCGGCCCTCCGGCCCCCGGCACGTGGCCAAGCGCGCACCGGTATCGGTCGCGATCGTGGGCGAACCCGGCGAACTCCTGATGCACGCCCACGGCCGGACCCGGCATGCGCTGGTGACCTTCGAGGGCCAGCCGGACGCCGTCGCGCTGCTGCAGTCCGCAGAGGTCGGCCTGTAAACTCCGCTTAAACCACTCAACGCGGGGTCACGTCGCGCCCGTATTCCCCTCGGGATGAGCGCTAAGTGGCCCCGCGTTGGTTTTAAGCGGGTGGTGGGCCCACGCCCGCAGGGTTCCCTGTCCGAGCTTGCGAGGATAGGGGGCGGGTGGTGGGCCCACGCCCGCAGGGTTCCCTGTCCGAGCTTGCGAGGATAGGGGGCGGGTGGTGGGCCCACGCCCGCAGGGTTCCCTGTCCGAGCTTGCGAGGATAGGGGGCGGGTGGGGATTAGCGGACCTCGAAGCCTGCCGCGCGGATGGCCGCCTTGACCTGGGCGATCATGTCGAGCGGGCCGAAGTGGAACACCGAGGCGGCCAGCACGGCGTCGGCCCCGGCCGCGACCGCGGGCGGGAAGTGTTCCGGCTTCCCGGCACCGCCGGAAGCAATCAGCGGCACCGTGACGCTGGCGCGGGCCAGCCGGATCAGTTCCAGGTCGAACCCGTCCTTGGTGCCGTCGGCGTCGATGGAGTTGAGCAGGATCTCGCCGACCCCGCGGTCGGCGGCCTCGCGTGCCCAGGCAAGGGCGTCGATGCCGGTCCCCTGACGGCCGCCATGCGTGGTCACCTCAAAACCGGAAGGTGTCGGCTTTGAGCCCGGACGGGTCCGCCGGGCGTCCAGCGAAAGGACGAGGACCTGGGAGCCGAAGTGCCGGGTGATCTCGTCGATGACGCCGGGCCGGGACACCGCCGCGGTGTTGATGGCGGCCTTGTCCGCGCCGAAACGCAGCAGCTTGTCGACCTCGGCCACGCCGCGGACGCCGCCGCCCACGGTCAGCGGGATGAAGACCTCCTCCGCGGTGCGGCGGACGACGTCGAAGGTCGTTTCGCGGTTGCCGGAGGACGCCGTGACATCCAGGAACGTCAGTTCGTCGGCGCTGCCGTTGTCGTAGCGGTGAGCGAGTTCCACCGGGTCGCCGGCGTCGCGCAGGCCCTCGAAGTTAATGCCCTTAACCACGCGGCCGGCGTCGACGTCCAGGCACGGGATGACACGGACGGCTAGCGACATGGCTGCTCCTGGACTTCAGTGGCGGATAGCGGCTTCACCGGGTTAGATCCGGCAGGCGTGGATACTGCTGACCAGGATGGCGCGGGCGCCGAGGTCATAGAGTTCGTCCATCACCCGGTTGGTGTCTTTCTTCGACACCATCGAGCGCACCGCCACCCAGTCCGAGTCGCGGAGCGGGGAAACCGTGGGCGATTCCAGTCCGGGCGTCAGCGCGGCTGCCTGCTCGACGAGTTCCTTGCGGACGTCATAGTCCATCAGGACGTACCGGCGCGCCACCAGGACGCCCTGGAGGCGGCGGATCAGCACCTCGATGGCCGGGTTCTGCTCGCCGGGCCGGCCGATCAGGACCGATTCGGAGTTAAGGATCGGCTCGCCGAAGATTTCCATCCCGGCGGCTTTGAGCGTGGTGCCGGTCTCGACGACGTCGGCGATCGCGTCCGCGACTCCCAGCCGCACCGAAGACTCGACGGCGCCGTCGAGGCGGACGACCTTGGCGTCGATGCCGCGCTCCGCGAGGTAGCGCCGGAGCAGCCCGTCGTAGCTGGTGGCGAGGCGCTTGCCGGCCAGCTGGCCGATGCTGGTGAAGTCGCCCACCGGGCCGGCGAACCGGAACGTGGAGACGGCGAAGCCCAGCTGCAGCAGTTCCTCCGCTTCGACCTGGGCGTCGAGCAACAGGTCGCGGCCGGTGATGCCTACATCCAAGGTGCCCTGGCCGACGTAGACGGCGATGTCACGGGGACGGAGGAAGAAGAATTCAATGTCGTTGTCCGGGTCGACCAGGACCAATTCGCGGCTGTCGCGGCGCTGGCGGTAGCCGGCCTCGGCGAGCATGGCGGAGGCGGCTTCGGACAGGGATCCCTTGTTGGGGACGGCAACTCTAAGCATGGTGGGTTCTTTCTGGTGGGAAGTCATCGGGCACAGCGGGCCACGCGGGGCGCCGTCCTCGCGGAATCAGTTCTCCGGAGGCCGGCGCGACGTGGCTAGAGATGCTTGTAGACGTCTTCCAGGCTGAGGCCTTTGGCGAGCATCAGAACCTGCAGATGGTAGAGGAGCTGCGAAATTTCCTCGGCGGCAGCCTCGTCGGATTCGTACTCGGCAGCCATCCAGACCTCGGCCGCTTCCTCCACGACCTTCTTGCCGATGCCGTGGACTCCGGACTCCAGTTCGGCGACGGTGCGGGAGCCCTCCGGGCGGCTGGCTGCCTTCTCACTCAGTTCTGCGAACAGCGACTCGAAATTCTTCACGCCCTCCAGCCTACTTGTTCACGGCCGGACCACGCCTGCCGGGCCCCGGGATGACGTGGGCGATGTGAGTGAACACACAGCTCAGCTGTACTGCCGCAGGGTGACGGCGGTGGCCAGCGCGGCCGTGACGGCCTCGTGGCCCTTGTCCTCGGTGGAGCCGGGGAGTCCGGCCCGGTCGATGCCCTGCTGTTCGGTGTCGCAGGTCAGGACGCCGAAGCCGACGGGGACGCCGGTGCGGACGCTGACCTCGGTCAGGCCCATGGTCGCGGCTTCACAGACGTATTCGAAGTGCGGCGTCCCGCCGCGGATCACCACGCCCAGCGCCACCACGGCATCGAAATGCGGCGCCAGGCGGGCGGCTGCGACCGGCAGTTCGAAGGCGCCGGGGACGCGCAGCACCGTGGGTTCGCCGATGCCGGCCTCCTTCGCCGCGCGCAGTGCACCGTCAAGCAGCCCGTCCATGATTTGGGTGTGCCAGCTTGCGGCCACGATGGCCAGTTTGAGCTGTGAGGTTTCCCCGGGCTCGAAGGTGGTGAGGTCAATCTGGGGGGCGCCGTGGCCGCTCATGCGTACATCCTTGCTGTGGGTGGTGGGGGTGCTGACACGTGCCGGTCAGTCTTGGTGGTGATCAGTCTTGTTCGTGCTCAGTCTTGTTCGTGCTCAAAGGCCAGCGGCGCCGTGGCCGGGGCGGGCTGCATGTCGAGGACCAGCCGGTGGTCCATCCTGTCCTTCTTGGTCTGCAGGTAGCGGAGGTTCTGTTCCCGGGACGGCACTTCCGTGGGCACCATCTCGACCACCCGGACCCCGGCCTGGGCCAGCCGGTCCTGTTTGTCCGGGTTGTTGCTCAGCAGCCGGATCTCGTGCAAGCCCATCTCGGCCAGGATCTGGGCGGCGGCCTTGTAGCACCTGGCGTCCACGGGCAGGCCCAGCTGTTCGTTGGCCTCGACGGTGTCGAAGCCGGCTTCCTGCAGGGCGTACGCCTTGATTTTGTTCGCCAGGCCGATCCCGCGGCCCTCCTGGCCCCGCAGGTAGAGCAGCGTGCCGCCGTACTCGTGGATCATCTCCAGGGCATAGGCCAGCTGTTCGCCGCAGTCACAACGGTACGAGCCGAACACGTCACCGGTGAGGCATTCCGAGTGCAGCCGCACCAAGGGCGCCTGGCCGTCGACGGCGGGTAACGGCGAGCTGACGGCGAGGTGTTCGACACCGGTGGCCAGGTCCGTCCAGGCCTGCGCCACGAAATCGCCGTGCGCGGTGGGCAGTTGGACGATCGGTCCACCGGACACCGGATGCGGCTGGTGCCCGGAGGTGGCCGGCTGCGCTTCAGAAGTCGTCATGTCTCTCCTCATGCCAAAGGTCAGGCGGAAGCCGCCGGGTGGCTGCCGGGGTTCCCGGATTCAAGGTAGCCCACCAGCTCGGCAATTGAGATCAGCGGGCAGCCGTGTTCGTTGGCAAAGCCGCGAACTGCGTCAAGCCGCATCATCTCTCCATCGTCGTGCACCAGTTCTGCAATCACGCCCACGGGTTCGAGGCCGGCCAGCCGGCACAGCTCGACGGCGGCCTCGGTGTGGCCCGGACGTTCCCGCACACCCCCCTTAACGGCGCGAAGCGGAAAAACATGCCCGGGCCGGGTCAGCGAGGCGGGCTGGCTCGTGGGATCGGCCAGAATCCGTGCCGTCAGGGCGCGGTCCGTCGCGGAGATCCCGGTGCTGATGCCGGTGGCCGCATCGCAGCTGACGGTGTAGGCGGTGCCCTTGGCGTCCTGGTTGACCGCCACCATGGGCGGCAGCGCCAGGGCGTCCGCCCGTCCGTCCTCCAGCGGCACGCAGATCACGCCTGAGCTGTACCGGATGGTCCAGCCCATCAGCGCCGGAGTGGCGTGCTGGGCGGCGAAGATGATGTCGCCCTCGTTTTCACGGTCCTCGTCGTCGACCACCAGGACCGGGCGCCCGTCCGCCATCGCGCGGATGGCGTCCTCGATCGGGTCCAACAGCGGCGCGTCCACCGCGAGGGCGCTCGGGTCCTGCAGCCGGCTCATTTTGCTGCCTGCCTGGCCTGGGCGGCGGGCGCAAAGGCGAGCAAACGTTCGGTGTATTTGGCGAGGACGTCCACCTCCAGGTTGACGCGGCTGCCGGCGGCCTTGGCGCCGAGGCCGGTTTCGGCCAGCGTCGTGGGAATCAGTCCCACCTCGAACCAGGGGTCTGGTTCGGTGGCCGGGCTCACCGCGGTGACAGTCAGTGAGACACCGTCGATGGCGATGGAGCCTTTTTCGGCGATATAGCGGGCCAGCCCGGACGGCACACCGAACCGGAGCCGGTCCCAGTTCCCGAGCGACTCGCGCTCCAGGAGTTCGCCCACACCGTCGACGTGTCCCTGGACCACATGGCCGTCGAGCCGGCCGCCGGCAGGGACGCAGCGTTCCAGGTTGACCGGGTCGCCGGCTGCCAGCGCGCCGATAGTGCTCCGGACCAGTGTCTCGCCGATGACGTCGACGCTGAAGTCCGGCCCGTCGATTTCGGTGGCGGTCAGGCAGACCCCGTTGACGGCAACCGAGCCGCCCAGCGCCAGGCCCTCCGTGCTGGCGGGCGCGTGCAGCCGCAGTGTGGCGCTGCTGTCGCCGTCGCGCTCGACGGACAGCACCTTTCCTTGTTCGGCGATAATCCCGGTAAACATCAGTAGCCTCCTGCGGCGGTATCCGCGTTGTTGCGCGGCGTGAAATTGGATGAAGTTGCGGTGGCGGCCTGGGCCGCGTCGGGGCCCGCGCCGGTTCGGGGGCGCAGCTGGAGCCGAAGGTCGCGGCCGAGCCGCTGCACGGCTCCGCCGGCAGCCTCGTCCCAGTCCCAGTGCTGCGCGTCGGCAAGGGTGCCGATGCCGAGGTCGTCGAGGGCGGCCGTACCGGAGCCCAGCAGCGTCGGTGCCAGGTAGACAATGAGTTCGTCGACCAGGCCGGCGGCCAGGAAGGCGCTCAGGATCCGTGAGCCGCCCTCGACCATGAGGTGCCGGACACCGGCGTCGAACAACCGGTCCAGCGCCTCGCGTGGTTCCCGGGTGGGCAGATGCAGCACCTTGCCGTCAGCGCCGTTGACCGCGGCGCCGTCGGGGATCCCGCGCAGTCCCATGACCGCGCGCAGCGGCTGCTTGCCGGCCGCGGCGCCGTCGGGGTTGCGGGCGGTGAGCCGCGGGTCGTCGACCAGCACGGTCTGGGTGCCCACCAAGATGGCGTCGATCCTGCCGCGCAGGGCGTGGTTGTCTGCCAGCGACTCGGGGCTGGAGATCCACTGGCTGGTGCCGTCGCTGGCGGCGATCCGGCTGTCGAGCGTCTGGGCGATGTGCAGGGTGACGAACGGACGTTTCGCGGCCACGGCGTCGAACCAGCGGCGGTTGAGCTCCAGTGCGGCGACGGCGCCCAGTCCGGAGCGGACCCGGACCCCGGCCTCGCGCAGCGTTGCCGCTCCCCCGGCGGCCGGGTCGTGCGGGTCGTCCACGGCGTAGACGACGTCGCCGATGCCGGCGTCGATAATGGCGCGGGCGCAGGGCCCGGTGCGGCCGCAGTGGTTGCAGGGCTCAAGGGTGACGACCATGGTGGTCCCCTGCAGGTCCAGCCCGGCGGCCGCGGCCAGCGACAGCGCGTCAGCCTCGGCGTGGGCGGTACCGGCGCCACGGTGGTAGCCGGTGACAAGCGGGGAGCCGTCCCGGCCAAGGATGACGGCGCCTACCAGCGGGTTGGCTCCGCGCGGGCCGCGGGCGGCCGCCGCGAGGGCGATGTCCATGGCGGACGTCTCTGCGGCGCTGAAGCCGGCGGACGCCTGCAGGGCACTCATTTGGCGCCGGCCCGGGTGCGCCGGGCGGCGGTGGTGGCGAAGAGCCATCGCAAGGGGTTCATGTGTGTCGTTCCTTCCCTGAGAACCGCGATGGCTCCGGGGTATACGACAGCGCACTTCCACGGCGCCCTGGGGCGCCACAGTCAACAGCTGTACGTGCTTCTCTCATCCAGACTTTAACTGTCGGTACCGGAATTCCACCGGTTCAACCGTCCGCCGTCGGCCCTCCGATAGGAAAGCGTCCGGCTCGCGGGTCGCGGACTATAACCGCCGGTTCGGACTTACACCGACCCCGGAGCACGTATGTGTGTAGCTATTCTGACACAACCCGCCGCCGGGCCAGGCTATTCCCGGCGGGCCGGGCGTGCTTTTTCGTCATGTTCGGCCGGACCGGCCCGGCACTCCGGCTCAGGCGGTGCGAAGGCGGGCGATGGCCTCGGCCGGGTCGGCTGCGCCGTAGACCGCCGACCCCGCGACGAACACGTCGGCGCCGGCCTCGGCGGCACGGCCGATGGTGTCCGCGGTGATGCCTCCGTCCACCTGCAGCCGGATGTCCAGTCCGGCGGCGTCGATGGCGGCCCGGGTCCGGCTGATTTTCGGCAGCGTCACGTCCAGGAACTCCTGTCCGCCGAAGCCGGGTTCCACTGTCATGATCAGGATCATGTCCAGCTCGGCCAACAGGTCCAGGTACGGCTCCACGCCGCTGCCGGGCCGCAGCGCCAGGCCCGCCTTGGCGCCCCGGGCCCGCAGTTCGCGGGCGAGCTTAACCGGGGCGGCGGATGCCTCCGCGTGGAACGTCACGGAGGCCACGCCGGCGTCGGCGTAGGCCGGGGCCCACCGGTCGACGTCCGCGATCATGAGGTGCGCGTCCAGCGGAATGGGGCTCACTTCCTGCAGCCGCTGCACGACCGGGAGGCCGATCGACAGGTTGGGCACGAAGTGGTTGTCCATCACGTCCACATGCACGGCATCAGCGGTCCTGATTTTGTGCAGCTCGGACTGGAGGTTCGCGAAGTCAGCCGAGAGGATGCTGGGGTTGATACAGCGGTGGGCCATGGATGTCCTTGTCTTCGAGCTGGTGGAGGAACCGGTGCCGGCGGGGCCCGGCTCAGGCTTTCTTGTGGATCAGCGCCAGGAACATCGCGTCGGTCTGGTGCCGGTGCGGCCAGAGCTGCGCAGTGAGTTCGTGGCCGGCCTCAAGGTGGCCGGTGAGGCTCACCGCATCAAGGGCGGCCCCGGCGTCGAGCAGTTCCAGATCGTCGCGCTTGCGCAGGGCGTCACTGACGACGGCGGTGGTCTCCGCCGGGTGCGGGGAACACGTCACGTATGCCACGACGCCGCCGGGCTTAACCGCGTCCAGGGCGGACTTGAGCAGTTCGCGTTGCAGCGGGCCCAGGTCCACCAAGTCTTTGGGGGTGCGCCGCCAGCGGGATTCCGGCCGACGGCGGAGGGCGCCCAGACCGGTGCAGGGCACGTCCACGAGCACCCGGTCGAAGCTTTGCGCCATTTCGGTCCCTACCTCGCGGCCGTCCCCGGTGCGCACGTGCCAGACCTCGTGCGGGACGGCGGTCAGGGCCTGGCGGACCAGCTTGGCGCGGTGCGGCGCCGGTTCGTTGGCGAGCAGGGTGGCGCCCTGCTGCCGGGCGAGGGCTCCCAGCAGGGCTGCCTTGCCGCCCGGGCCGGCGCAGAGATCGAGCCAGCGTTCGCCGCCGCCGGGTGCGGACCCGGCGGGCTGCATCCCGCCGGCGGACAGGTCGACGGCCGCCAGGTCGACGGCGGCCAGCGCGCGGGCCACCAGCTGGGAACCGACGTCCTGGACCCGGGTGCTACCGTCGCGCACCGAGGCAAGCCGGCCCAGGTCCCCGCCGCTGGACAGCGCGGAGCCTTCGACCAGTTCGCCGGGGGTGGCGCCGCCTTCCAGCGCCTCGTCGAGGCTGCCGAGGCCGGGCAGCGCCACGAGGTTGACGACGGGCGCAGCGTTGTCCGCCTCAAGCAGATCGGTGATTTCCGATACCGGGCGTCCGTGCGCCACCAGCGACTGCCGGAAGGCACGCACGATCCACTCGGGGTGGGCGTAGCGGACCGAAGCCACCTTCGTCTGATCCGTCTCGTCGCTGAGCAACAGGTCCAGCCACTCCTCCAGCGAGTGCGCGGAGACCTTGCGGAGCACGGCGTTGATCAGCCCCGACGGTCCTGCCCCGATGACAGCGCGGGCCAGGCCCACCGTCTCGTCGAGGGCGGCGTGGGCCGGCACGCGCATGGCCAGCAGCTGGTGGGCGCCGATCCGCAGCGCGTCCAGGATGGCGGGGTCGAGCTGGTCGAGCGGGCGGTCCACGCAGCGGGCCAGCACGGCGTCGTAGGTGCCCTGGCCGCGGAGCGCGCCGTAGCTGAGCTCGGTCGCGAACCCGGCGTCGCGCTTGTCCAGCCCGTGGTGCCGGATCCGGGCCGGCAGCACAAGGTTGGCGTAGGCGTCGTCCGCGGCGACCGCCCGCAGGACCTCAAAGGCCACCAGCCGGGCAGGGTCCGCGCGGCGGGTGCGCTGGGAGGGGGCGTTTTCGGTGAAACCGCGTTTCGGGCCGCGGTTCCGCTCCCGGCCCTGCGCATCCCGCTTCACGCCGGCCCGGGGCCCCTGGCCGCGGCCGCCGCCGGCCTGGCCGTTCTGGTCACGCCCGCCCGGGCCGCCCGGGCCGCCCTGGTTGTCTGTTCCGGACTCGCTCATTCGAAGACCACGCTTTCAAGTGTCGCCTGTCCGCGCGCCCAGTCGGCGGCGGTCATCATCTTTTTGCCCGCGGGCTGGACCCGGGTCAGTTCCACCGGGTGCGACCCCGTGCCCGCCAGCACTGCCTTGCCGGCCAGGGCCAGGTGGCCCGGTGGCAGCGCAGGGGCGTCGGGCCGGAGCAGCACCGGTTCGAGCTTGAGGCGCTGGCCGGCCAGGGTGGTCCACGCCCCCGGCTCCGGTGTCACTCCCCGGGCCCTTCGCCCGAGCGCGAGGGCCGGCTGCTGCCAGTCCAGCCTGCCGTCGGACAGGCTGAGTTTGGGGGCGAGACTGACCTCGCCCTGCTGCGGGACCGCGGCTGCCCGGCCGGCGTCGACCGCGGAAAGTGTCTGGGTCAGCAGCACCGCGCCGCTGTGGGACAGCCGGTCCAGCAGTGCGCCGGCAGTGTCCTGCGGCTGCACGGCCTCGGTCAAGGTGCCGAAGACCGGACCGGTATCGAGCCCTTCTTCGAGTTGGAAGGTGACCGCACCGGTGATGTCGTCACCGGCAATCAGGGCGCGTTGCACCGGGGCCGCACCGCGCCAGGCCGGCAGCAGGGAGAAGTGCAGATTGATCCAACCGTGGCGGGGGACCTCCAGGGCGGCTCGGGGAATGAGCCCGCCGTAGGCGACGATCGCGGCGACGTCGGGCGCCGCGGCCTCGATCCGGGCGGTGATGGCGGCGTCGACCTTGGCGGCGTGGATCACCTCAATGCCCAGCTCCGCGGCCCGGGCGGCGACCGGCGACGGCGTCAGCACCCGTTTGCGCCCCAGCGGTGCGTCCGGCCGGGTCAGCACAGCGACGACGTCGAAGCCGGCTGCGACCAGGGCATCGAGCGAGGGGACGGCAACGGCCGGGGTTCCCGCGAAAAGGACCCTCACTGGCCAATTCCGAAGGAGGAGCCGGAGCCGAAACTGGAGCCGACCGATTTGGCCCGTTTCGACGTCGTCTGCTCGGTGATCGCCTCGTAGTTGGCGTTGCGGATGGCCCGCAGCGCGGCTTTTCGGTCGTCGCCTTCGAGCCGGTCGGTGAACAGGATCCCGTCCAGGTGGTCGGTTTCGTGCTGGAAGACGCGGGCCAGCATGCCCTCACCTTCGAGGTGGACCGGGTTGCCGTGCAGATCGACGCCGGAGACGCGGGTGCTGCGGTGCCGCCGGACCGGGAATCCCAGGCCCGGAATGGAGAGGCAGCCTTCGATCTCGTCGGGCTGGAAGTCTTCGCTGTTCTCCAGGACGGGGTTGATGATGTGTCCCTCGACCCCGCGGATCCGGTAGGTGAAGACGCGCTGGCTGATGCCGACCTGGGGCGCTGCGAGGCCGGCGCCCTCGACGTCCTCCATGGTTTCGGTCATGTCAGCAACCAGCTTTTCAAGCTCCGGCCCGAATTCCGTCACGGGATCGGCGACTGTGCGCAGCACAGGGTCCCCGATGATGCGGATATTCAAGATGGCCATGGCGTATCGGTCCTCACGGTGGGCGGCTTCAGGATTCCCCCCAGTTTAGTAGGGAAACCCGGGCGCAATTCTGCCGCCGTTCTCCGGGACGCCAAAATGTCAGACCCCCCGGGCAGACTTGGGACATGGAAGTCGCCGAGGATTTCGCTGAGGGTCTCCTTGCGTTGCCGGACACCGGGTTGCGGGAGACCCGGCGCGTCGGCACGATGCAAAGTGCAGCGATTGAAGGGGCCCTTTCCCTGCTGCGCGCGGCGAGTCCGATGGCGGTCGAGGACGCCGCGGCCGTGGGGTTCGAGGCGGCTGCGGACTTCGCCGGCAAAGTCGAAGAGCTTTCCCGGCTGATGGATTACTGGCAGCTGGTGGCGGCTGCAGCCGTGGACCGGACCCGGGCGGAGGCCGCAGCCGGGGCCAGCGGCAGAGGGGCAGCGGCCGGCGGCGCGTCGTGGACGACGGGATGGCGCGAGGACACGGGCGAGGACACATCGCCGCCCGGCACCGGCGATGCTGGGAATGCCGCTCCCGGCCAGCCCCCGAATGTCCTCGACGACGGATACCGCAACACCACGGAATTTCTGCGCGCACGCCTGCAGATCAAAGCGGCCGAAGCCCGGAACCGGTTGCGTCTTGCCGGCCGTCTCCTGCCGCGCCCGGGACTCGCAGGGAACGTGCTGGCGCCCGTCCATGAGGAGCTCGCCGCCGCCGTCGCCGACGGCGAGGTTTCGGCGTGTTCCGCGGGCCTGGCGGTGGCGGCCCTGGACCGCGCGGGGCTCTTTTGCGGCGCAGAGGACCTCGCCAGGATGGAGCATGCACTGACGCGGACCGCCGCTGAAAACGACCCAGACTTTCTCGCCCGGGTGGCCCAGGGCTGGGCCGAGGCGCTGGACCCGGACGGGGCTGAGCCATCCGAAGAGTTGCTTCACCAGCTGCAGGGCGCTTTCATCCGTAAGCCACGCCGTGGGCTTCGGCATCTTGAGATCTTTGCGACCGCCGAGCAGTTCGAGCAATTGCTGACCGTCATGAACACGGCCACCAACCCCAGGGCCGGCAGCGCCGGGGGCACGGCGGCGGTTCTCACCGGTGACGAGCCGCCGCCGTGTACCGTCGAACTCGATCTCCGTTCGCGCCCGCAGAAACTCCTCGACGGCCTCGTAAGCGGCTGCAAGGTCGCCCTTGGGTCGGGCGGCTTGCCCGCCGCGGGAGGCCTGCGGCCACAGGTCATGGTCACGATCGACTACCGCGACCTGCTCGACCGCCTCAACCGTGCCGTTCCCACCGGCCCGGGCGCGGTAGCAAAGTCCGGCGCCGGTCCGGGAGGCTCCGCCGGAACCGGAACGATGCTTTTCACCGGTCCCGTCACCGCCTCCACGGTTCGAAAAATCGCCTGCGACGCGGACATCATCCCGGTGCTGCTGGGTGGCCGGGGCCGGGTCCTGGACATCGGCCGCGCGTCCCGAGTTTTCCCGCCACATGTCCGCAAGGCACTTATCGCGCGCGACCAGGGCTGCGCCTTTCCCGGGTGCAGCATTCCCGCTTCCTGGTGCGAGGCACACCATATCGACTACTGGTCCCGTGGCGGGAGCACTGGAACTGAAAACGGCACCTTACTGTGTTCGCATCACCACCATCTGATCCACAAGGAGCAGTGGGCCATCCAGATGCGGGCCGGCATCCCCTGGTTCATTCCGCCGCCGCACCTCGATCCAAGCCGACGCCCGCGGCGCAACCAATTCTTCCTCTCGGCGGGTTCAGTCAAGGTGACTTGACGGCAGGCCCAGG
This sequence comes from Arthrobacter sp. JB02-1C, assembly GCF_057748045.1. Lineage (NCBI taxonomy): Bacteria > Bacillati > Actinomycetota > Actinomycetes > Micrococcales > Micrococcaceae > Arthrobacter > Arthrobacter sp. JB02-1C. The sequence continues at coordinate 2,745,544 of NZ_CM173235.1, read as the reverse complement.
GTCCGGCCCAAATCGGCCGCCGGCTCCCGTTCGGGCCACGTCTCTTCCGCGCAACTCGAAGACCGTACCGGCCTCGATTGTCGCCGATTTGTTGCCGGCCCTGGATGAACGTGCGGACCGGAACTACCGGAGATCGGCTGTCATCTGAATCCGACTACCGTGCAAGTCGAGCCCGAGTCGCTCTTCGCATCTCTCGAGTTGAACATGGAACTCGGTCGCTGGCTTCGTCTCGACAAAGCCCGCGCGGCTATAGAAAGGCCCGTTCCAGGGGACATCGGCGTAGGTTCGCAGACTCAACGACTGGTAACCGCGGCGGCGTGCTTCTTTCTTCGCTGCCTCGACCAGTGCCCGACCGTGTCCGCGCCTGCCGTGCGCGGGGAGCACCGACAACTGCTCCAAGTGGGCAAGTTGGTCCCGCTCGAGCACGTGCACGAACGCGACCACGGCGCTTCCCTCGGTCTCCTGCGCAACCAGAAGGTAACCAGCGTCCGCCGCTCTCGACGCTCCGGACGGAGCGGGTGGCCAACTCGCGGGTGTCAGCCAGTCAATGAGGAGTTGGTCGGCCGCGTTCTCTATCTGCTCGATCACCGCGTAGTCGGCCGGCGATGCAAAGCGAATCCGAAGGGTCATCGGAGAATTCTATGGCTGGTCTGTTTCCTCGGCCGTTGTGGAAGTTACGCCAGCCGGCGTCGGCAAGCTCTATTCGTTGGCTGGAAAATCCGTCGAATACCTAGCGGGCCACCGGCGGCGCGAGCGGCAACAGGGCCGGTCCGGCAGCGAGGGTGTCGGCTGACATCTCCCACACCCGGCGCAGCGCGCAGAACTTCCACCAGTGATACTTGAGCACATCAGGGTTGGCCCGCTGCGGCCGGACCTCGGTCTCGCCGATGGCCACGGCCAGCAGCAGCGGTGAGCCGCCGTGCTGCCAGGCTTCCCACTCCCCCGCCACCGGATCCACGAGGCTTTCCTCCGCCTTCATGCCGGCCACCAGCTGCATGACGACCTTGGCATCCAGCGGCTTGACGGTTCCATCCCGGCTGGTGCCCTTGGTCTTGTAGTCGATCAGGCAGGTGCGCCCGTTGATCCGCGCCACCAGGTCCAGGGTGCCCGCGTAGCCGACCGTCGTGTTCCACACCGTGATCTCGGGCGCGATCGGCTCCACCTGGAACGTCTCCCACCACTCGTCAAAGCGCGCCGCAAAGGCTTCCTCGCCGTTGGCCGCCAGTGCTTCCCGGGTCTCCTTCATCAGGTGCGGACGGCCGAGCGCCCGCAGGGCCACCTGCTCGCAGTAGTTGTGCACGCGGTCGCCACGTTTCGCCGCGTCGTCCCGGTGGGTTTCGGCGGCCTTCGCGGCACGGCTGACGGCCTGGCGCACCTTGGCCGGACTGCCCAGGATCGCGGGCAGCGACGGGTCGGCTGCGAGGCTGTTGGCGCCCATGTAGCCGAACCAGCCGTCCAGTCCGTGGGGCTGCTGACCGATCACCGTGGTAATCGAGGGTACGGAGAACTGGTCGGAGGTGGAGCGGGCGTACATCCGGCCGTGTTCAGTGGCGTGGGCAAGAAGTGGAGCGGTCATGGAACGACTCTTTCACGGGGGTAGGACACTGGCGGAAAACGAAAAAGCCCGCCCCGCTCAATGAGCGGAACGGGCCCCTTCCCAGGGTGGGCGATACTGGGTTCGAACCAGTGACCTCTTCGGTGTGAACGAAGCGCGCTACCACTGCGCCAATCGCCCCGGTGCCATTGAATGCTAGCCCACCCCGGCGGAATTTAGAAATCGGCGGGTTCGACGCCGGCCGGGCCGTTCAATGCGCTCCTCCGCGCTGCGTCCAATGGACGAAGAAGGCCGCATCACGGGCCGACTTAGCGGCCATCTTCGGCAACCCGGCGGAGTGCCGGCCCGGCAATGCGCGCGCCTTCCGCCGACCCACTCTGGCCCGTCGCCGTCGCCGCCCTGGCCCCGGACCCCGTGAATTACAGGCATGTAATTAGGAAAATCCGCTAGTTTGCAGGGAAGGACGGGGGTACCGCCGCACGGACCGCCTTTCGATTTGTGGATTGCCTGAACCTCCTATAGAGTTCTTACTCGTTGGAACGCGAGGAATTGCCGATATTGGCACTGAATCGCAGGCAACACTGCGGACGTAGCTCAGCTGGTAGAGCACCACCTTGCCAAGGTGGATGTCGCGAGTTCGAATCTCGTCGTCCGCTCGCAGGACACTGTCACGGCAGCGGTTTTCATTTTTTAGGAAGCCAACGCTACACGGTGGGTTGGCCGAGAGGCGAGGCAGCGGCCTGCAAAGCCGTATACACGGGTTCGAATCCCGTACCCACCTCGGTGAAAACCCTGGTTTCCGGTTCCGGCCGGATGCGTAGGGGCGATTGGCGCAGCGGTAGCGCGCTTCCCTGACACGGAAGAGGTCACTGGTTCGATCCCAGTATCGCCCACCAAAGCAAGGCAACTTGCTTGATCCAGTACCGCCGGCCCGGCCGGACGGACTAAAAATGCGGACGTAGCTCAGCTGGTAGAGCACCACCTTGCCAAGGTGGATGTCGCGAGTTCGAATCTCGTCGTCCGCTCTGTCGTTTCGAGATTCACACAACTCCACTCCGGATCCTTCCGGTTGCGGGCGATTGGCGCAGCGGTAGCGCGCTTCCCTGACACGGAAGAGGTCACTGGTTCGATCCCAGTATCGCCCACCACGAAAGCAGCTCCCCCGGAGCTGCTTTTTTGTTGCCCTGCCGGGCCTGCACCGACCAGGGTCGTTCTCCTCTGGGCGTAGACCCCTTGGCACGCTCCCGCAGCCCGGTTAGGATCGTAAGCGCCAGGAGCGATCTGGCTCCGCGACTGAAGGGAGGTGCCCGTGGGATTAATTGACGATCTGAAGGGCAAAGCTCAGCATCTGATTGGTGGCAACGAACAAGCCATCAAGGACGGCATCGAAAAGGCGGGTGATTTCGTCGATTCAAAGACCGGCGGAAAATACGCCGACAAAGTAGATTCCGCCCAGCGAGGCGCCTCCGACTACGTCGACAACGCGAACGGGCGGCCTGAAACGTCCCCGGTCGCCGAGCCGCACGTCGCGGAGGAGGAGCCACCGGTCGCCGGGTATCCCCGGCAGCAGGGCCTCTGACCCAGGTACGTCAGGGAGGTGCCGGTCCCGCCGAGAGGCGGCGCCGGCACCTTCGGCGTTTAACGGTCCCGGCCCCCGCCGCGCTCAGCTAGGACGGCTCGTGGTTTTGCCCTTCACGGGCCAGCGCGGTCAGGCGGGACACCGCCCGGAAGTACTTCTTCATGTACCCGCCGGTCATCATTTCCTCGGTGAAGAGCCGATCAAACGGCACGCCGCTGGCCAGGATCGGCACATCCTTGTCGTAGAGCCGGTCCGCCAGCACCACGAAGCGCAACGCGACGGCCTGCTCGGTGATGGTTTCGACGTTGCGCCACACCACCCCGTCGATGCCGTCGAGCAGCTGCCGGTACCGGCTGGGGTGCACCCCTGCAAGGTGGTTGATGAGGGTGCTGAATTCGTCCCGCGCCACGGTTTGGCCGTCAAACTCGGCATTCATGTGGCGGGTCAGTTCGTCGTTCCGCAGCGGCGCCGGCGCCTTGGGCAGGCCGCGGTGCCGGAAATCCTCGCCGTCGATCCGGACGACGTCGAACTGGTCCGCAAGGACCTGGATCTCGCGCTGGAAGTCCACGGCTGCGAAGCGCCCGTCACCGAGCGAGCCGGGCAGCGTGTTGGAGGTGGCGGCGAGCTTCACACCGGCGTCGGCCAGCTCGCGCATCAGCCGGGACATCAGGACCGTGTCACCGGGGTCGTCGAGTTCGAATTCGTCGATGCAGACCAGCTTGTAGCCGCTGAGCGCGTCCACCGTCTTTCGGAACGACAGGGCGCCCACCAGGTTGGTGTATTCCACGAAGGTACCGAAGGCCTTGGGTCCCGGGGACGCGTGCCAGAGCGAGGCCAGCAGGTGGGTTTTTCCGACTCCGAAGCCGCCGTCAAGGTAAATACCGGCGCGCGAGGTGTCCTTTTTCCCGAAAAACCGTTTGAACAGGCTTTCCCCGTCCCGGGAGCCGACGCCGGCAGCGAAGCTTTCCAGGGCCCGGACCGCATGCGCCTGGCTGGGCTGGGCGGGATCCGGGCGGTAGCTGGCGAAGGACACCTCACCGAAGCGCGGCGACGGATAAAAGCCGTTGAGGAGCTCATCCACGGAAACCGCCGGTGTTCTGGCGGCGAGTTGTTCAATCTGTACCAAGGGGGTCCGTTCTGCTGGTCTCGTGTCCCCAGAAAGGATACCGGCAATGGCAGGGTTCGCTTCCGGCGCGGAATCCGACGTGACCAAGCCCATATTTGCGTGAATGCAGCCGGTGGAACAAACCTGACGGTGCGTGGTTAGGGTTATAACAGGCCCGGCGCCACGCTCTACCCCGGCTCCGGCCTCCCCGCCGCCCAGTGAAAGGCCGTCTTCATGCCCTACCCCGTTGAGCAGAACGAGAAATTCGCCGCCTACGCGCACCCCGAGCGCTTGGTCTCCACCGGCTGGCTCGCCGCGGCGATCGACGGCGGTGCGCTCGACGACGGCAAGCTGGTGGTCGTCGAGTCGGACGAGGACGTATTGCTGTACGAGACCGGCCACATCCCCGGCGCGGTCAAGATCGACTGGCACACCGACCTGAACGATGAGGTCACCCGCGACTACGTGGACGGGAAGGCTTTCGCCGCCCTGGCCGCTGCGAAGGGCATCTCCCGCGACAGTACCGTCGTCATCTACGGCGACAAATCCAACTGGTGGGCGGCCTACGCCCTGTGGGTCTTCACCCTGTTCGGCCACGAGGACGTCCGGCTGCTCGACGGCGGCCGCGACAAGTGGATCGCCGAAGGCCGCCCGCTGACCACCGACCGGGCCAACCCCGCGGGCGCCGACTACCCGGTGGTGGAGCGCAACGACGCCCCGATCCGGGCCTTCAAGGAGGACGTCCTGGCCCACTTCGGCAAGCCGCTGATCGACGTTCGGTCCACCGAGGAATACACCGGCCAGCGCACGCACATGCCGGCCTACCCGGAGGAGGGCGCCATGCGCGGGGGCCACATCCCCACCGCCGCGTCCATCCCCTGGGCCCGTGCGGCGGCCGACGACGGCACCTACCGCAGCCGGGACGAACTCGATGCCCTCTACCGCGGCGAGGCCGGCCTGGCCGAGGGCGACGACGTCGTGGCCTACTGCCGGATCGGCGAGCGGTCCAGCCACACCTGGTTCGCCCTGAAGTACCTGCTGGGCTTCGACACCGTCCGCAACTACGACGGCTCCTGGACCGAATGGGGCAACGCCGTCCGCGTCCCGATCGTCAAGGGCGCCGAACGCGGCGAGGTCCCGGCGGGGTTCTAGCCTGACCCCGGGACCCAGCAGCCGGGACAGAGCAGCCGGGACCCAGCAGTGGGGACACAACGGCCGGGCGTGCGTAAGCTGGGAGTGATGAATACTTCTGCCCTCCCCGCCGCCCTGGCGGAAATAGTCGACGATTTCCAGGCCCTCGAAGAAGCCGAGCGGCTGCTGTTGCTGCTGGAATTTTCCCGCGAACTGCCCGATCCCCCGGCCCGGCTCCAGGACCACCCCGAGCTGATGGAGCAGGTGGTGGAATGCCAGTCACCGCTGTTCCTCACCATCGAGACCGAACCGGACGGCGCCGCGCCCGAGCGCGTACGGCTGTTCTTCAAGGCGCCGCCGGAAGCGCCGACCACGCGGGGATTCGCCGGGGTGCTGCACGAGGGGCTGGATGGCTTGAGCCCCGCCGAGATTCTGGCTGTGCCGGATGACATGCCGGAACTGCTGGGCCTGACCAGGGCCATCACACCGTTGCGGATGCGCGGGATGACCGCGATGCTCGGCCGGATCAAGCGCAAGGTGGCGGCGCTTCCGGCCCACGGCTGACCGGCCGTGGCCCGTAAACAACCGTCCCTGGGAACCCCGGCCACCGCTGCACTCGCGGCCGCCGGGGTTTCCTTCGTCGCCCATCCCTACAGCCACGACCCCGGTGCTGCCAGCTACGGCCTGGAAGCGGCGGAAGTGCTCGGGATTGAGCCGGCCAGGGTGTTTAAGACCCTCATGGTCGACGTCGACGGCCGCCTCGCCGTCGGCGTCGTACCGGTCAGCGGGAGCCTGGACCTCAAGGCGATGGCTGCCGTCCTCGGCGGCAAGAAGGCCGCGATGGCGGACCCGGCAACCGCGGAGCGGCGCACCGGCTACGTGCTGGGCGGGATCTCGCCGCTGGGACAGCGCCAGCCCTCGCCCACCGTGCTGGACGAAAGTGCCCTGCGGCAGGAAACCATTTTGGTCTCCGGCGGGCGCCGCGGGCTGGACCTCGAGCTGGCGCCGGCCGACCTGATCCGGCTCACCGGGGCCCTGACGGCCCCCATCGGCACCGGCCGGGGCTGATCCCGGAGCGGTGTCCTAGCCCGCCGGCACCGGCCGGGGCGCGAGCCGCTGTCCGAGCCACGCCGAGACCAGGGCTTCCCAGCGGCCGGGGTCGACGTTCCACTCCTTGGTGTGCCGTGCCTTGCTGAAGGCTTCGAAGGTCACCATCTCGGGATTCTTTTCGGCCAGCGACGCGGACGGCCCGTAAGGAACGTACTCGTCGTCCACCGAGTGCAGGACCAGGGTGGGCGTGCGGAGCTCCACCGCCCGGGATTCCCAGTCCATGGCCTTCAGGTCCACCGGGGCCGCCAGCCCCGTGAGCCGCCGGCCCAGCCGGTGGCTCATCATCAGCTGGCCGTACCGACCGACGGCGGACGGGATCCGGTTTAGCTCTGCATGGTGGGCAAGGACGTTGACCCAGTTGATGACCGGGGCGTCCAGCACCAGGCCACGGATGAGATGCCGGTGCCGGGACAGATCCGCGGTCTGCAGGCAGATCGCCCCGCCCATGGACCAGCCGAACAGCACCACTTCGGCGGCGCCATGCGCCAGGGCGTAGTCGATGGCGGCTTCCACGTCGCGCCACTCGGTGGAGCCCAGGCCATAGCGGCCGTCCTCGGCGGACGGCGCGAGCCCGTCATTGCGGTAGGAAATCAGCAGGCTGGGCAGGCCCAGCCGGGCCGCCACCGGGGCAGCCCGCAGGCCTTCCTGGCGCGTGGCTCCCCGCCCGTGCACCATGATCGCCCAGACGTCCGACGGCGTCCCGGCAGCCGGCGCGGCGGGCACCAGCCAGGCCGGGGCCGTGCCGCCTTCGACGTCGATGCCCACGTCCTCGGCCGGAAGACCCATCGACGCCGGATCCGGATACACGGCCCCGCTCCAGTAACCGCGCCGCGCCGCTGCGAGGTCTCCGCTGTGCACCGCCTCAACCTCCCGCAGCACCGTGTGCTCCGCCGGAGAATAGGACACGATGCGGCCCAGCCGGGCGTGACCACGGCCGCCGTCAAAGAAGAAGCCGTAGACGCCATCCACGGTGGACTCCGGAGTCGCCGTGAGAATGACCTGCTGCCCCTCGCCGGCGCGGAGCACGGCCAGCACCTCCTGGTCCTCCTCACGGACCCGGACCGGGGTGATGACGCGCCGGGCGAAGTACAGGGCCAGCGCCGAGGATCCCGCGGCCAGCAGGCCGGCCGCCGCACCGCCGCCGATCGCGCCGCCCACCGCCCATTTCGCATTCCGGGGGATGCCGGTGTCCGGGGTGGCCGCCGGGGCCCGCCCGGCCGGGCGGACCCGGCCGGCACTGCGGACGGAACCGGTCCGTGGGGTGGGGGTGACGCGGCGCGGGGTGGAAGCCATGGCACCATTCTTACCGAGTTCCCCGCCAGGACCGGCATCCGGGCCCCCGCGTGCCGGTCTGGCGCGGCGCCGGGGCGCGGGGACTAGGCTGGGGGCATGAGCGACCCCCTTGTCATTCTGACCGAAGAGCCCCTGGGCGCGGATGACCGCGTCAACATCGAGACCCTCCTGGCCGGCGCCGACTCACCACTGGTGGTCCTGGTCCCGGCGAACACCGAGCGCCACCTGCTGGTGGACTTCCTCGAAAACCTCTCCATGCTGGAGATCGCCAAGGCCTTCCGGGACCTGACCGCCCAGCAGCCCGACCAGGCTGTGGAACGCGCGGCCGCCGCGGAAACCCTGGCCGCCTCCCTGGCCGCCCTGGCCGGTCTGGGCGCCGGCGTCACCGGTGAGGTCGTGGCGGGCGGGGCTGTCGACGGCCTGGTCGCCAAGGTGAAGGAACTCAACGCCGGGCAGGCCGTGGTGGTCACCCGGCCGCACGCGGTCGCAGACACGTTCCACACCGACTGGGCCAACCAGGCGCAGGACAAGCTGGGCCTGCCCGTCCTGCATCTGTACGCCGGCTCGGGATTTATCGGGGACTCCTGAGCGTTGTTGAGGTCATGAGTATCTTCAGCAACAAACCCAAGGACGCCCCCGTAAGCCCCGTCGGCCAGGTACCGGTGGAGAAGTCGGACCAGCAGTGGCGTGCGGAGCTGACCCCGGAGGAATACCGGGTGCTTCGGCAGGCGGGCACCGAACGTCCGTACACCGGCGAGTACTGGGACAGCCACGCCGAGGGCGTCTACCAGTGCCGGGCCTGCGGGGCCGAACTCTTCACCAGCCGCGAAAAGTTTGACTCGCACTGCGGCTGGCCCTCGTTCTGGGCACCGCTGGCGGAGGGCACCGTCCGTTACATCCACGACCGGACGCTGGGGATGGAACGGATCGAGGTGCGGTGCGCCTCCTGTGACTCGCACCTGGGGCACGTGTTCGAGGGTGAGGGTTACGGCACGCCCACGGACCAGCGCTACTGCATCAACTCGGTGTCATTGAAGCTGGTGCCCGGCGCGGAGACCGGCGGCCCCGGGCAGTAAGGTCCGGGCAGTAGAGGCCGCCGCAAGGCACGGTGCGGCTGGAGCTAAAAGGGCGCCGCCGCGGACTTTGCCGCAGACTCTCTTATGCTCGGGCACGATTTGGGTTAGGACTGCTGTTTGCTTGCTACGCTCGCCGTAGTTCTTCTTCAGCAACCAGAAAGGTGCCCGACCATGACGCTGACGGCCCTCACCGCGCCCGCCCGGATCACTGCCGCCTCCCCCGAATGGCAACGCCTCAAGGCCGCCGCCACGGCATTGCAGGCGCTCCAGAGCCGGGACGGTTCGGTGCCGGACGGCGCCGACCACGCTGCCGCTGCCGCGCACGTCGAGGCCATCACTGCCGCGGTCTCGGCACTGGCGCCGGCGTTCCCGCACGATGCCGCTTACCTGGACCTGCTCGCCGTGGATTTCCGGCGCTGGGCCGAGGGCGGCTTCGGCGTTCCGGACTTCCTGGACTCCCTCCAGGCCTTCCAGCCGCAGCAGCAGCAGCAGCGGATCAACGGCCTGCAGCACCTCGTGGTTTTCCCGATGTACACCCAGAATGGCAGCAGCAACCGCCTGGTCGAGGCCGTCCTGATCGAGGTCATCTGGCCGGAGTTCATCGCCGGGCTGGAGGCGGGCGAGTACTCCAACAAGCTCTTTGTGCCGATCCGCTTCCTCGACTTCACCCCCGGCTACGACACCAACTCCGCCGTCCTCTTCCCCGAGACCGTCGCCGTCCGGGAGACCCCCACTTTCACCTGGGGTGCGATCTTCGCCGACCGCGAGGCCGCCCGCTTCCGCCGGGTCCTCGGTGCCGCCGCGGAGATCACCTCCCTGCAGCTTCCGGACGACGCCGCCGCCCTGCTCGAGGACCAGGAGCTGACGCAGGAAACGTTCGTGATGTGGGACCTCATCCACGACCGCACCCATATGCGCGGGGATCTGCCCTTCGACCCGTTCATGATCAAGCAGCGCATGCCGTTCTTCCTGTATTCGCTCGAGGAACTGCGCTGCGACCTCACCGCCTTCCGCGAGTCCGTCAGGATCGAAAAGGACGAGGACGCGGATCCGGAAGCGCGCCGGCACGCCAAACTGGTCCAGCACGCCGTCATCTTCGACCGGATCTTCCGCTTCGCCATCACCGGCAGCCGGGTCCGCAACTACGACGGCCTCGGCGGCCAGCTGCTCTTCGCCTGGATGCACCAGCACCACGTGCTGCACTGGACCGACAGCAAGCTCAGCATCGACTGGGACGAGGCGGCCGGCGTCGTGGTTGAGCTCGGCGCAAAGATCGAGGACCTGTACTGGCGCTCGATCGACCGCCCCAAGATGGCCCACTGGCTCGCCGCCTACGAGCTCATCTCCGGCACCGTGACCCCCAACCCGGCATCCGTGTGGGCCAAAGGTCCGGACGCCCTGCCGCTGGACGGGCCGCCGCGTGGCCTGACCGACCAGGTGCTCGACGACGAGTTCCCGCTCTCCATGTTCTACGAGGCGCTGGAAAAGAAGATGCGGACCGTCATCGAATCGACCGCCGGCATCACCGGGTCCACAGACCTTGACTCACACGGCATCGGATCGGCCGGCACCCAGGCCATGAACGCCGGATGAGCGCCGGACGCAGCCTGACCGTAATGGTGACGGGCGGCAGCGGGCCCTCCGGTGTCGCCGTGGCCCGCGCCCTCGCCGGCGCCGGCCATACGGTCTTCACGGTCGGCTCCGACCGGGACCGGATCGCGGCCGCGGCCGCGGAGGCGGGCAGCGGCGTCACGGCGCTCACCTGCGACCTCTCCTCCCGCGCCGAGGTCGCAGCGCTACACACGGAGGTCAACCGGCAGGCAGGCACCGTCGACGGCGTAATCCACCTCGTCGGCGGCTGGCGCGGCGCGAAGGGCATCACCGACCAGAGCGATGCGGACTGGGACTTCCTGGAACGCGGCGCCATCACCACTGTCCGGAACGTCACCCGGGAGTTCTACGACGACCTCGCCGCTTCGGACACGGGACGCTTCGCCATGGTCTCCGCCACCGCCGTCAGCAGCCCGACGGCGGCCACCGCCAGTTATGTGGCGGCCAAAGCCGCGGCCGAAGCCTGGACCCTGGCGGTAGCGGACGGCTTCCGGCGTGCCGAGTCGGGGCGCACGGAAAACCCGGTGGAGCAGCACAGCGCGGCCGTCGTCTTTGTGGTGAAGGCCCTGGTCGATGCCGCCATGCGTGCCAAATCCCCGGAACGAAAATTTCCGGGCTTCACCGACGTCGAAGATCTGGCCGCCGCCGCCGTCGAGCTCTTCCGGAGCCCTGCTGCCGAACTGAACGGCCGGCGGCTGCCACTGGCGGGCAAGCCGGCACCCCTAGACTGAAAGTGTGAGCAAAGAGATGACCACCACGGTGGAGACCGCCCCAGACACTGCCCCTGCCAGCGCCGCGGCGCGGCTGCACGATCCCGCCGTCCGGGGCTTCGCCTCGGACAACTACTCCGGCGTGCACCCGGAAGTCCTCGCGGCGCTGGCCGCGGCGAACGAGGGCCACCAGGTCTCCTACGGCGAGGACGACTACACCGCCCGGCTGCAGCAATTGATGGAGCAGCACTTCGGCGCGGGGATCGAATGCTTTCCGGTCTTCAACGGCACCGGCGCGAACGTCCTGTCCCTGCAGTCCCTGCTCCCCCGTTGGGGTGCGGTCATCTGCGCCGCCACCGCCCACATCAACATGGACGAGAACGGCGCCCCGGAGCGGATCGGCGGCATCAAGCTGCTGCAGGTTCCGACGCCGGACGGCAAGCTCACCCCGGCCCTGATCGACCGGGAAGCCTGGGGCTGGGGCGACGAACACCGCGCCCAGCCGCTGGCCGTCTCGATCACCCAGACCACGGAACTTGGCACCTGCTACACCCCGGACGAGGTCCGCGCCATCGCCGAACATGTCCATTCCAAGGGCATGAAACTGCACATGGACGGCGCCCGGCTGGCCAACGCCGCGGCGCACCTCGGTGTCCCGCTGCGCGCCTTCACCCGCGACGCCGGCGTCGACATCCTCTCCTTCGGCGGCACCAAGAACGGGCTGCTGTTTGGCGAAGTGGTCATCGCCCTGAACCCGGAGGCAGCCACCGGCCTGTTGTACCTGCGCAAGATGAACATGCAGCTGGCCTCCAAGATGCGGTTCATGTCCGCCCAGTTCATCGCCCTGCTCGAGGGCGACCTCTGGCTGCGTTCGGCCTCGCACGCCAACGCGATGGCCGCCCGGCTGCGCGCCGGCGTCGAGAACATTCCGGGCGTCGAACTGAGCCAGCGGACGGAATCCAACGGCGTCTTCGCGGTGCTGCCCGCGGGCGTGGCGGACCGGCTGCGGCAGTCGTTCCGCTTCTACGACTGGAACGAGGCGGCCCGCGAGGTCCGCTGGATGTGCTCCTTTGACACCACGGAGGACGACGTTGATTCCTTTATCTCCGCCATCCGGCGCGAACTGGCAGCCGGCTAGGCGCACCACGGCTCCGGTCCGGCGGCGAGCCTGCCGGGCCGTGATGGCGCGCGTGCATAATCTTTCACTGTGAACGTCCTCGACCAGGCTCCGGCGGATTTCCTGTTCGCCCTGGGAACGCTTCGAAACGCACAGTGCCGCACCGAGTTGCGCCTCGATGAGATTCCGGCCCCCGGCCGACTCGCACCCTTTGCCGTCGCGCTCGGCGCCGAAGTGCTGGTCCCGGGCGGCGCCGCGTCCGCCGCTGTCCATGGTCCGGCCGCCGCCGGCCTGGTCCCGGCCTCCGGAAGCGACGACGTCGAACTCGCCACCGGCCGTTTCATCCTGCTGCACGATCCCCAGGGCTCCGCGGTCTGGGACGGTGAATTCCGGATCGTGACCTACATCCGTGCCCAGCTTGAACCTGACATGGGCAACGACGGGATGCTCGGATCGGTTGCCTGGACCTGGCTTGTCGAGGCGCTGGAAAACCACCGGGCCCCCTACCGGTCGGCCGGCGGCACCGCCACGCGGGTGCTCTCGGAGAGTTTCGGCACGCTCGCTGACCGGCCGGAAAGCATCGACATCGAGCTCCGCGCGTCCTGGACACCGGCCGGGCGTGACGTCGCCGCACACCTGGAGGCCTGGTCGGACATGGTCTGCACCTTTGCCGGCCTGCCGCCGCTGCCCGACGGCGTTTCCGCCCTGCCGCGGCGGCGCGCCCGGCCGGCGTGACCGGGCCCCGTCGCGGGCGCCACCGGCAGAAGGGGACGGCGATGTCGGTAAACTGGAGGCATCATGACCCCTCATAATCCGGAAATCACCACTGCGGACACCGCAGCCAACAAAGCCGCCGGCCCAGCCGCACCCGCAGGTCTCGGTACTGTCGCCGGCCCCGGCGAGGCCCCCAGCCACATCGCCGTGGAGGGCTTCGACAGCCTGGTCCCGGAGGTCATCGACCTCGACGCGCCGCGTGACGGCGTGCCGCTTGTCATCGAAACCCAGGCCGGGCTCCAGCGCTGCGCCGCCGCCCTGGCCGCCGGGCACGGGCCCGCAGGCGTCGACGCCGAACGTGCCTCCGGATTCCGGTACGGCCAGCGGGCCTTCCTGGTGCAGATCCGCCGCGAAGGCGCCGGCACCTGGCTGATCGACCCGGAACCCTTCGGAGACTTGGGCATCATCAATGACGCGCTGCGCGGCGTCGAATGGATCCTGCACGCGGCCAGCCAGGACCTCCCCTGCCTGTCCGAACTCGGCATGTGGCCGGACAAGCTCTTCGACACCGAACTCGCCGCCCGTTTGGCCGGGCTGCCCCGGGTGGGCCTCGCCGCCGTGATTGAACAGCTGCTGGGCTTTGGGCTGGCCAAGGAGCACTCCGCTGCGGACTGGTCCACCCGGCCGCTGCCCGAACCCTGGCTGCGGTACGCCGCACTGGACGTCGAGGTTCTCGCCGAGCTGCGGGAGGAGTTGATCGAACTCCTGACCGCCGACGGCAAGCTGGACTACGCGGAACAGGAGTTTGCGGCGATCCTCGAGGCCGGCACCGCCCCGCCGCGCGTGGATCCGTGGCGCAAAACCTCCGGGCTGCACCAGATCCGTGACCGCCGGCAGCTCGCCGCGGTCCGCGAACTCTGGCTGGAGCGCGACTCACTGGCGCAAAAGCGTGACGTTGCCCCGGGCCGGCTCATCCCGGACTCGTCCCTCGTGGCCGCGGCGAAGGCGATGCCCGCCACGGTTCCGCAGCTGCTCGGCACCAAGGGCTTCCATGGCCGCGCCGCGCAACGGGAAGCACCGCGCTGGCTGCGGTGCATCAGCACCGCCCGCAGCCTCGAGGAACTGCCGCCGCTGCACCTGCCCACCAACGCTCCCCCGCCGCCGCGGGTCTGGGCCGAGCGCGACCCGGAAGCCGCGGCCCGCCTCGCCACCGCGCGGCCCAAACTCCAGGCCCGGGCCGAGGAATTGAATCTTCCGGTCGAAAACCTGCTCACCCCCGACTACCTGCGCCGGGTCGCCTGGCGGCCTCCTGCCGAGATCAGCGAGGAGGGCATTGCCGAAGAACTGCAGAACCTCGGAGCCCGGCAGTGGCAAATCCAGCTGACCGCGCCGCTGATCGCCGAGGCCTTCCTGAACCCGCAGCCGGTGCCGCCCAAGGAGGCCAAAGCGGCGCCCGCGGCGGAGGCGCCCGCGGCGGACGCCCCCACGGCGGACACCTCCACGCTGGAGGCGCCGGCAACCGGGCCGGGGTCCGGGACCGGCACCGTTTCCTAAACTCGCCCGGCCACTCCTTGCCAGCCATGTTACTGGTTAGTAACATAGCTGGTGATGTCGCCTGGATCACTCCTGCCTCCGCGAACCCGCGGGCCGGGCAAGGGCCGGCACCGTGTCCCAAGAAGGAGCAGTACGTGAGCCAAACCAGCGGCGCCAAGCCGAGCACCGGAAGAAACCGCACTGTCCGCGACGTCGTCTTTGTCGACGGCGTCCGTACCCCGTTCGGCCGCGCCGGCGAGAAGGGCATCTACGCCGGCACCCGCGCCGATGACCTGGTGGTCAAGTGCATCCGCGAACTGCTGCGCCGCAACCCCTCGCTGCCCGCCGGCCGGGTCGACGAGGTGGCCATCGCCGCCACCACCCAGACCGGAGACCAGGGCCTGACCATCGGCCGCACCGCCGCGTTGCTGGCCGGCCTGCCGCGCACGGTGCCCGGCTTCGCGATCGACCGGATGTGCGCCGGCGCCATGACCGCGGTGACCACGACCGCCAGCGGCATCGGCTTCGGGGCGTACGACGTCGTGATCGCCGGCGGCGTCGAACACATGGGCAACCACCCGATGGGGGCGGGCGCGGACCCCAACCCGCGGTTCATGTCCGAACGGATCGTGGACCCCGCCGCCCTGAACATGGGCAACACGGCCGAGAACCTGCATGACCGTTTCCCGGCCATCACCAGGGAGCGCACCGACGCGTACGCCGTCGCGTCCCAGGCCAAGCTCGCGGCCGCCTACGCCAACGAGCAGATCCAGCCGGACCTGGTCCCGGTCGCCACCCTGAAGCCGGGCCAGGGCTGGACCGTCAACAGCGTGGACGAGCCGCCACGGCCCGGAACCTCACGCGCGGACCTCGCCGCCCTGCGCACCCCGTTCCGTGCCCACGGCCGGGTGACCGCCGGGAACGCCGCGGGGCTCAACGACGGCGCGACCGCGGCCCTGTTGGCCTCCGCGGAGGCCGCCGAAGAGCTGGGCCTGCCGGTGAAGATGCGCCTGGTCAGCTACGCCTTCGCCGGCGTCGAACCGGAAGTGATGGGCATCGGGCCGGTCCCGGCCACCGAAAAGGCCCTGCGGAACGCCGGGCTCGGCATCGAGGACATCGGCCTGTTCGAAATCAACGAAGCCTTCGCCGTCCAGGTGCTCAGCTTCCTGGACCACTTCGGCATCGCGGACGACGATCCCCGGGTCAACCGCTACGGCGGCGCGATCGCCGTCGGACACCCGCTCGCCTCCTCCGGCGTCCGGCTGATGAACCAGCTGGCCCGCCAGTTCGAGGAGGACCGCACCGTCCGGTTCGGCATGACCACCATGTGCATCGGCCTGGGCATGGGCGCGACCGTCATCTGGGAAAACCCGCACCACGCCGCCTACGGCACCGATTACACGACCATCGAGACTGGAGCAGCAGCATGAGCGCCGCCGATTTCCGCAAGCTAGCCGAACTGTTTCCGGGCGAAACCGTGACCCACTCCTATGTCCAGGACATTCAGCTGCCCGCCGTAGGTGGAAAGACAGGCAACGGCACCAGCCCCGGCACCTTCGCGCTGGTGACCCTGGACAACGGCCTGGACCACGCCAAGCCGACCACCCTGGGCCCCAACACCCTGATCGAGCTCGGCACGGTGCTGGAAGGGCTGCGGGACCGCGCGGCCCGCGGGGAGATCGTCGGCGTCGGAGTCACCGGCAAACCGTACTTCCTCGTGGCCGGCGCGGACCTGTCCACCGTGAAGTCCGTCAGCGGCCGCGAACAGGGCCTCTGGATGGCCCAGCTCGGCCACGATGTGTACTCCACCCTGGCCAACCTCGGCGTGCCGAGCTTCGCGTTCATCAACGGCCTGGCCCTCGGCGGCGGCCTGGAGATCGCGCTGCAGTCCACCTACCGCACGGTCTCCACCGGCGCCGGCGCCCTGGCCCTGCCGGAAGCGTTCATCGGGCTGATCCCGGGCTGGGGCGGCGTCTACCTCCTGCCGCGGCTGATCGGTCCGGAGAACGCGGTCAAGGTGATGATTGAGAATCCGCTAAGCAACAACCGCACCCTGACCGGCCCGCAGGCTTACGAGCTCGGGGTGGCGGATGCGATCTTCGAACCGGCCGACTTCGTCGAACAGTCCGTCGCCTGGGCCGCGCAGGTCATTGCCGGTGCCGTGACCCCCGAACGGGCCAACGCCGTCGACCCCGCCGCCCCGGAGGTCGCCGAACGCTGGGCGGATGCCGTCGCCGCGGGCCGCGCCTTCGTGGCGGCCAAGACCTCCAACGCCTCCCCCGCCCCGGCCAAGGTCCTGGACGTGCTGGAAGCCAACCGGACCCTGACCCAGGCGGAGTCGGCGGAGCTCGAGTGCGAGACGCTCGCGGACCTGATGCAGACTGACGAGTTCCGCTCCACGGTCTACGCGTTCCTGGACCTGGTGCAGCGGCGGGCCAAGCGCCCCGCCGGGGCCCCGGACCGCAAGCTCGCCCGCCCGGTGACCAAGATCGGCGTCGTGGGCGCCGGCCTGATGGCCAGCCAGCTCGCCCTGCTCTTCGCCCGCCAGCTCAAGGTGCCCGTGGTGCTGACGGACATCGACCAGGCCCGGGTGGACAAGGGCGTGGGCTACGTGCACGCCGAGGTGGACAAGCTGCTGGCCAAGCAGCGGATCAGTGCGGACGCCGCCAACCGGACCAAGGCCTTGGTCAGCGGCTCGGTGTCCAAGGAGGCGTTCGCCGACGCGGACTTTGTGATCGAGGCTGTGTTCGAGGAACTCAACGTCAAGAAGCAGGTGTTCAAGGAGGTCGAGGCGATCGTTTCGCCCGAGTGCATCCTGGCGACCAACACTTCCTCGCTGTCCGTCACGGCCATGGCCGAGGACCTGCAGTACCCGGAGCGCCTGGTCGGTTTCCACTTCTTCAACCCGGTGGCCGTGATGCCGCTGCTGGAGATCGTTCGTGCGCCCAAGACCGACGATGCCGTGCTGGCCACCGCGTTCGAACTGGCCAAGGGCCTGAAAAAGTCCGCGGTGCTGGTCAAGGACGCCGCAGCGTTTGTGGTCAACCGGCTGCTGCTGCGGCTGATGGGCGAAGTGACCGCCGCGTTCGATGAGGGCACCCCGGCCGAGGTGGCGGACAATGCGCTGCGCCCGATGGGCCTGCCGATGACGCCGTTCACCCTCGGCGCCATGGTGGGGCTGCCGGTGGCCCAGCACGTGCAGGAATCGCTGCACGCCGCCTTCGGGGACCGCTTCACCGTGTCCGCCAACCTGCAGGCGCTCATTGAGCACGGGATCACGTCGATCTGGGATCCTGCCTCGGTGAAGGCCGGCAAGCCGGTCATTCCGGCCGAGACGCTGGCGTTGATGTCCTTCGGCGACTCGCCCTCCACGGCAGATGAGGTGCTGCGCCGCGTCCAGGATGCCCTCGCGGAGGAGATCGGCCTGATGCTGGCCGAGGGTGTGGTGGCCGGCCCGGAGGACATCGACCTCTGCATGATCCTGGGTGCCGGCTGGCCGATGTTCCTCGGCGGCATTACCCCGTATCTGGACCGGGTGGGGGCCTCCGAACGGGTCAATGGCACCAGGTTCCTGCCGGCAGGCGTGGCGTCCGCACCGGCGGCCTGATTAGCCGCCGGCGCCTGGGCGCTGCGTGCTGCTGCCTGGCATCCGTGCCTGCAGGGAATGGGCCAATGCACCCACCGAGGAGATCAATTCCTCGAGGCAGTGCGCAGGATCGTTGCCCGTGACGATCCTGGCATTGGGCGGCAGGCCCCACAAGCCGCGGAAATCGGCCACGGTGGTGCCGGCCAACAACGGGGAGTCGGTTTCGACGTCGACCGTCGCCGGCCGGCTGCTGACCGGTGTACGGCCGATCGCTGCGCAGGCGGCAAACGCGTCGTGCATATGCGCCACGTACCCCTGGTCGTAGCGCCGGTGGAACTCCAGGTAGAAACGGACCGCGTCGGACAGGCACGCCACCAGGGGGTTGCTTGAGGTGCTGCGCTGCCCCTCGGGCTGGTCCGGGAGTACCAGTTCTGGTTCGGCTGCTCCGGCGGCCACCCCGAGCCGGCGCAGGTGGTCCGGGCGCAGCTCGATCCGTTCCGTGCTTTCCAGCGCGCACACGAGCGGCAGCTTGTCCTCCGGCAGCCCCCGGTAGGCGGCGTAGACTTCCTTGGCCGCGTGCGGGTCCACGGCAGTGTTCCATTCCGCCGTCGGCGTCGTGTTGCCCGGGTAGTAGAAGCTGCCGCCCATGATCACCAGGCCCTTGAGCAGCCGCGGAAGTTCGGGTTCACGGCGGAGCGCCAGGGCAAAGTTGGTCAGCGGGCCGGTGACCAGCCCGGTGATCTCCCCCGGCTGCGCACGCGCCGCCTCCACCCAGACGTCCACCGCGTGGCGCTGCCAGACCGCCTGGGCGGGGGCCGGCAGCCGGGCGTAACCGATGCCCTGGGGCCCGTGGGTTTCCTCGGTGGTGACCAGCGGAACCTCCAGCGGCGCCTCGGCCCCGAGGGCGACCTCGGTCCCCTCCCGGCCGCAGAGTTCCAGCAGGGACAACGTATTGAGCGCCACCTGCCGCGCCCCGACGTTGCCTGCGGTGCAGGTAATGGCGGCGAGCTCAACCTCCGGCCGGGACAGCAGGTACACGACCGCCAGGGCGTCGTCGATGCCGGTGTCGACGTCCATCAGGATCCGCTGGACGGCGGTGTCAGCTTCGGGCCCGGTGCGGCTCAGAACAGCGCGACCTTCGGCGTGCGGGGGAAGATCTCGTCGAGTTCGGCCAGTTCCGCCGCGTCCGGCAGCCAGGCGACGGCGCCGGCGTTCTGCCGGACCTGCTCGGGCCGGGTCGCGCCGGCGATGACGCTGCTGACGGAGGGCTGGGCGGCCAGCCAGGAGAACGCGACCTGGATCTCGCTCAGGTCCCGCTCGGCGGCGAAGGCCGAGAAGGCGCCCAGCTGGTCCCAGTCGGCGTCGTTGACCAGGTTGGTGCGGGTGTGGCTGAGCCGGGACCCCTCCGGCGCCTGGCCCTTCGCGTATTTGCCGGTCAGCAGGCCGTTGGCCAGCGGGAAGTACGGCAGCACGCCCAGCCCGTACGCCTCGGCAGCCGGGGTGACTTCCAGCTCCGCGCGGCGGTCCAGCAGGTTGTAGTGGTTCTGGCTGGAGATAAAGCGGGCGCCGCCGCGGGCCCTGGCCACGTACTCGGCCTCGGCGATCTGCCAGCCGGCGCGGTTCGAGTGGCCGATGTAGCGGACCTTGCCGCTGGTCACGAGCTCGTCCAGGGCGGCGAGGGTCTCGTCGATCGGAGTCCGCGGGTCCGGGGTGTGGAACTGGTACAGGTCGATCCAGTCCGTGCCGAGCCGGCGCAGGGACGCCTCGGCCGCGCGGACGATGTACCGGCGGGAGCCCCGGGCGTCGAAATCGTTGCCGTTGGCGCCGTGCATGTCCATCCCGAACTTGGTGCCGATCACCACGTCGTCACGGCGGCCGGCGAGGGCGTTGCCCAGCATGGTTTCGCTCAGACCCGGCTCCCGGCCGTAGGTGTCGGCGACGTCGAAGAAGGTGATGCCGGCGTCCAGGGCCGCGTGCACGACGGCGTCGGTCCCCTCCTGTGACTCGGTGGCGGTGTTGGCCCGGCCCAGGATGTTGCAGCCAAGTCCCACGGCCGAGACGGTCAGTCCGGAATTTCCTACGCGGCGGTATTCAATCATGGGCTCCAGCCTATAACGGTCCCGGCCGCAGCTAGAGCGTGAAGCTGTTCGCCGGTTTCGCCGAGTGCTTCAGCTTGAAGTCGGTGCCGCCGAACGGCGCCGCGCCGATGCTCAGCTTGGTGAAGTCCAGGTCCTCGCCCCGGATGCAGACCTTGATGGCGTTGACGGCCTTGTTGACGTCCGGCGTGAGGCAGAAGATGTTGAGTTTCGCGTTGGAGAATTCGGACCGGTCGACCACGCCGAGCCCGCGCCAGGCGAGGTGGCTGATGAGGGCGTCCTTGGCCTTTTCCTCCAGGTAGCGGTCGCGGCTGGTGCCGTCCTTGGTCTTGAGCGCGTACTGCGCCACCACCCAGAACTGTTCCCCATCCGGGATCTCCGCGTAGCCGTCCTCGGCGCACTGCGCGGCGAAGGCCTGCATCAGGCCCTCGCCGGCGGCCTCGTCGGCGACGGGGGTTTCCTCGGTCCGGCTTTGGTGCCCGACGACGCCGTGGTTCATCACAAACTCGTGGTATTCCTCGTCGATCCACGCTTCGCGGAAGTGCAGGACTCCCTCGTCGTCGCGTTTGTAAACACGGATGATGCCGCTCATGGGCGTCCCTTCGGTAAGTGTCACAGGATCGGCAGGCTGCCGGTGCTGGGGTGTTGCTGGCCGGGCAGCGGGCGCGCAAACGGCACCTTGGTCCCAAGGACCTGCGCGACGACGTCGTGGGTGATTTGCTGGGCGGTCAGTCCGACGCGTTCCAGCACCTGGCTGCGGCTGCCGTGGTCCAGGAATTCGACCGGCAGGCCTACTTCGTTGAGGGCGGTGTCCACCCCTGCTGCGCGCATTTCCTGGCGGATCCGGGAGCCGACGCCGCCGGCCCGGACGCCGTCCTCGATGCAGATGACGAGACGGTGGTGCGATGCGAGGGCCACCACCGAGCGCGGCACCGGGAGCACCCAGCGCGGGTCCACCACGGTGGAACTGATGCCCTGCGCACCGAGCCGGTTGGACACGTCCAGCGCCAGTTCGGACATCGCGCCGACGCTGACGATCAGCACGTCGTTCCCGGTTGACCCGGCCGGCCGCCTGGCCAGCACGTCGACGCCGTCGTTCAGCCGTTCGACGGCCTCCACCTCGGCGCCGACGGTGCCCTTGGAGTAGCGGATCACGGTGGGCGCGTCCTCGATGGCGACCGCCTCGCGCAACTCCTCGCGCAGCCGGCTGGCGTCGCGCGGCGCGGCAAGGTGCAGCCCGGGCACAATCTGGACCATCGCCATGTCCCACATGCCGTGGTGGCTGGCCCCGTCGGGTCCGGTGACACCGGCCCGGTCCAGCACCAGGGTGACCCCGGCCTTGTGCAGCGCCACGTCCATCAGCAGCTGGTCGAAGGCCCGGTTCAGGAACGTCGCGTAGACGGCCACCACGGGGTGCAGGCCGCCGAAGGCCATACCGGCCGCGGAGGTGAGGGCGTGCTGTTCGGCGATGCCGACGTCGAACACCCGGTCCGGGTGGCGGGCGGCAAATTTATGCAGCCCGACGGGAATCAGCATGGCGCCGGTGATGCCGACGATGTCCTGCCGCTCGTCGGCGATGTCGGCGATCTCGTCTGCGAAGACGGCAGTCCAGGACTTCGCGCCGCCGGCCTCGGTGGGCTCCCCGGTCTCCGGGTCGATGATGCCGACCGCATGGAACTGGTCCGCCTCGTTGGCCCGCGCCGGGGCATACCCGTGGCCCTTTTCGGTCATGGCATGGACGATTACCGGACCGGCGAAGTTTTTGGCCGTGGAGAGGGCGTTTTCCATCGCCTGGAGGTTATGCCCGTCCACGGGGCCGATGTACTTCATGCCCAGGTCTTCGAACATGCCCTGCGGCGCCCACCAGTCCTTGATGCCCTTTTTCACGGCATGGAGGCTCTTGTAGGTGAATTGGCCGACGGGGCCGCCGCTCTGCAGCCGCTTCTTCCACCAGTCCAAGGCAACTTCGTAGGCCGGCGCCGTTCGCAGCGAGTCGATCGTGGGGCGCAGGGAGGCAAGGTAGTCGGCCACCCCGCCGACGGTCGGGGCGTAGGAGCGGCCGTTGTCGTTCACCACGATCACCACCCGGCGCTTCTTGTCCGCGGCGATGTTGTTGATGGCCTCCCAGGCCATGCCGCCGGTCAGGGCGCCGTCCCCGACAACGGCAATTACGTAGCGGTCGCCGTCGCCGGTCAGGCGCCGGGCGCGGGAGATCCCGTCGGCCCAGGACAGCGAGGAGGAGGCGTGCGAGCTTTCGACGATGTCGTGCTCGGATTCGGCCCGGTCGGGGTAGCCGGAGAGGCCGCCCTGCTGGCGCAGCGTGCTGAAATCCTGCCGCCCGGTGAGGAGCTTGTGCACGTAGGACTGGTGGCCGGTGTCGAAGACGATGCTGTCGCGCGGGGAATCGAAGATCCGGTGCACCGCGATGGTGAGTTCCACTACGCCGAGGTTGGGCCCGAGGTGGCCTCCGGTCTGGGAGACGTTGCCGATCAGGAATTCCCTGACCTCTGCTGCCAGCTGGTCCAGCTGCGCCGGGGACAACTTGCTCAGGTCCTGCGGATTCTGGATGGTCTCCAAGATTCCCAACGACCCCTCCTTCGGGTGGTAGACATGCCGTTTAACTCTAACGCCTCAAAGTTGGCCCGGGTGCCGGAACGGCGAAGCCCCGGTCCGTCGGGGACGGGCCGGGGCTTCGCCGGTGTACTGCCGGATTCGGGCTAGTTAGCCGAGATCTGGCGGAGCACGTACTGCAGGATGCCGCCGTTACGGTAGTAGTCGGCTTCACCGGGGGTATCGATGCGCAGGACCGCGTCGAACTCGGTGGTGGAGCCGTCCTCGGCCGTCGCGGTGACCTTGAGGGTCTTGGGCGTGGTGCCTTCGTTGAGGGCGGTGACGCCTTCGACCGCGAAGGTTTCCGTGCCGGTCAGGCCCAGGGACTCGGCGTTCTGGCCGGCCGGGTACTGCAGCGGCAGGACGCCCATGCCGATCAGGTTGGAGCGGTGGATCCGCTCGTAGCTTTCGGCGATGACGGCCTTGACGCCCAGCAGCGCGGTGCCCTTGGCGGCCCAGTCGCGGGAGGACCCGGAACCGTACTCCTTGCCGGCCAGCACCACCAGCGGGGTGCCGGCGGCCTGGTAGTTCTGCGCGGCGTCGTAGACGTAGGCCTGCGGGCCGTCGGTCTGGGTGAAGTCGCGGGTGAAGCCGCCCTCGACGCCGTCCAGGAGCTGGTTCTTGATCCGGATGTTCGCGAACGTGCCGCGGATCATGACCTCGTGGTTGCCGCGGCGGGAGCCGTAGGAGTTGAAGTCCTTGCGTTCGACGCCGTTGGCCAGCAGGTACTGCCCGGCGGGGGTGTCGGACTTGAAGGACCCGGCCGGGGAGATGTGGTCGGTGGTGACCGAGTCGCCGAGCTTGAGCAGCACGCGGGCCCCGGTGATGTCCTGGACCGGTTCCGGCTGGGCTTTCATGCCCTCGAAGTACGGGGGCTTCCGGACGTAGGTGGACTTCGGATCCCAGGCGAAGGTGTCACCGGCGGGGGTGTCGAGTGCCTTCCAGCGCTCGTCGCCTTCGAAGACGCCCTCGTAGCCGCGGGCGAACATGCCCTTGTCGATCGAGGAATCGATGACCTGCTGGACCTCGACCGGGTTCGGCCAGATGTCCTTCAGGAAGATGTCCTTGCCGGCCTCGTCCTGGCCCAGGGCGTCGTTCTCGAAGTCGAAGTCCATGGTGCCGGCCAGGGCATACGCGATGACCAGCGGCGGGGAGGCCAGGTAGTTCATCTTGACGTCCGGGTTGATCCGGCCTTCGAAGTTGCGGTTGCCGGACAGCACGGCCGTGACGGAGAGGTCGTTGGCCTGGATGGCCTCGGAGATCTCGGCGTCGAGCGGGCCGGAGTTGCCGATGCAGGTCGCGCAGCCGTAGCCGACGATGTAGAAGCCGAGCTTCTCCAGGTACGGGGTCAGGCCCGACTTGTTGTAGTAGTCGGTGACGACCTTGGAGCCGGGGGCAACGGAGGTCTTGACCCAGGGCTTCGAGGTCAGGCCCTTGTCGACGGCGTTGCGGGCCAGCAGCGCGGCGGCCAGCATCACCGAGGGGTTGGACGTGTTGGTACAGGAGGTGATCGAGGCGATCGACACCGCGCCGTGGTCCAGCTCGAACTCGCGGCCGTCGGCGGTCTTGACCGCGACGGTCTTGGACGGGCGTCCGTTGGAGTGCGGCCCGTGCGCGTGCGGCGCCTGTTCCGTGAGGTGCGTCGAGGAGGCGGTGAACGACGGCGAGTCCGAGGCCGGGAAGCTCTCGTCGATCGCCTCGTCCAGGCTGCCGTCGGTGAGGTCTTCCTGCACGTAGTTGCGCAGGTCCTCACGGAACTGGGCCTTGGACTCGGTGAGGATGATGCGGTCCTGCGGGCGCTTCGGGCCGGAGATGGACGGGACCACCGTGGACAGGTCCAGCTCGAGGTACTCGGAGAACTTGATTTCCTTGGAAGGATCGTGCCACAGGCCCTGTTCCTTCGCGTAGGCCTCCACGAGGGCCACGTTCTCATCGGACCGGCCGGTGAGGCGCAGGTAGTCGAGGGTGACGTCGTCGATCGGGAACATCGCGGCGGTGGAGCCGAACTCGGGGCTCATGTTGCCGATCGTGGCGCGGTTGGCCAGCGGCACGGCCGCGACGCCTTCGCCGTAGAACTCCACGAACTTGCCGACCACACCGTGCTGGCGCAGCTGCTCGGTGATGGTCAGGACGACGTCGGTGGCGGTGGCGCCGGCCGGGATGGACCCGGTCAGCTTGAAGCCTACGACGCGCGGGATCAGCATGGAGACGGGCTGGCCGAGCATGGCAGCCTCGGCTTCGATGCCGCCGACGCCCCAGCCGAGCACGCCCAGGCCGTTGACCATTGTGGTGTGCGAGTCGGTGCCGACGCAGGTGTCCGGGTAGGCACGCAGCACGCCGTCAATCTCGCGGGTCATGACGGTGCGGGCCAGGTACTCGATGTTGACCTGGTGCACGATGCCGGTTCCCGGCGGGACGACCTTGAAGTCGTCGAACGCGGTCTGGCCCCAGCGCAGGAACTGGTAGCGCTCACCGTTGCGCTGGTATTCGATCTCCATGTTGCGCTCCAGTGCGCCGGAGTTCCCGAAGACATCGATCTGCACGGAGTGGTCGATGACCATTTCCGCCGGTGCCAGCGGGTTGACCCGCTTGGGGTCGCCGCCGAGTTCCTTGACGGCCTCACGCATGGTGGCGAGGTCCACAACGCAGGGCACGCCAGTGAAGTCCTGCATGATCACGCGCGCCGGCGTGAACTGGATTTCAGTGTCGGGCTGGGCGTTGGGGTCCCAACCGGCCAGTGCGCGGACGTGGTCGGCCGTGATGTTGGCGCCGTCCTCGGTCCTCAACAGGTTTTCAAGCAATACCTTGAGGCTGAACGGAAGGTTTTCTGCACCTTCAACGGAGTTCAACCGGAAAATTTCGTATTCGGTACCGGCTACATTAAGTTTGCCTTTTGAACCGAAGCTGTCCACAATGCTCATCGCAGGACTCCTCTCGCAACAGTTTCATCTTTGCCGCGCCGCAGACCCCTTGCTAGTTAGGCCAGCCTAACTAAGACAAAACGCTTGGTAACGCAGGGGCGCTGCCCTGGGTGATCAATAGTTATCCCTGAAATAAGACTCCGCCGCGACGTCGGATTACTACCGCCATAGTAGTGGCATCAGCGCTGCGGAGTCAGTAACGCCACAGTCTCCATGTGGTGGGTGTGCGGGTACAGGTCGAACGCGCGCAGTTCGGACAGGCCCCAGCCGGACTGCTGGAAGTAGCCGACGTCGCGGGCGAAGGACGCCGGGTCGCAGGAGACGTAGCCGATCGCCCGGGGGCTGGCAGCAATTAACTGGGCCACGACAGCTTTCCCTGCGCCGGCCCGGGGCGGGTCCAGGACCAGGGCGTCGAAGTTCCGCGGCTTTTGCCGCAGCACCCGTTCCACTTTCCCCTGGACGATTTCGACCTGGCCCGCGCCGTGCAGGTTCTTGCGCGCATCCCGGCTGGTTCCCGGCGAGCCTTCCACGGACAAGACCGAGCCGGTGGCCCCTACGGCGTCGGCCAGCGGCGCGGTGAACAGCCCGGCCCCCGCGTAGAGGTCCGCCACGACCGCTCCCGCGGCCAGGTAGCCGCCGTCGCGCAGGAAGCCGGTGACGGCCCCGACCAGCGTTTCCGGGGCGTCCCGGTGGATCTGCCAGAAACCGTCGCCGGTGACCCGGTACTGGTGCCCGGCCGCGGTTTCCTGCACCCAGGTGCGGCCCCGAAGCTGCGACACCGCGCCGGTGTCCGGATCCACCGCCGCCACCGACACGTCATCCGGCAGCTGTCCGGCAATGGCGCTGAGCCGCCTGGCTTTGGTCCCGGCAGCAGGCACCAGCAGCACGAGGGGCCTGGAACCGTTGGCCGGCGCTGCCACCTCGACCCGGGCGACGCCCTGCAGGTCGAGGTCCCAGAGCCGAAGCGCGTTGATCCCGGCGACGGCAAGCGGCATTTCGCGTACCGGCACCACGTCATCGCTGCGGTGCGCGTGCATGCCCAGCTTCCCGCCAGCCGTCACGGCAAATCCGGCCCGGGTCCGCCAGGCCAGGCCCGCCGGTGCGCCGCCGGCCGGGCCGGTCGGGTGCGCGGCCTCCCCTACCGCCTCGACCGTAAACTCTCCGCCGGCCACCGGAAGTTCGACGCCGGCAAGCCGGCGCAGCTGTTCGGCCAGGACCTCGGCCTTGAGGGCACGCTGCCGGTCGAGGCGGATGTGGCCCAGCTCCGCGCCGCCGACCGGAGCGTGGCCGTGGGACCAGGAACGCTGCGAGTCGGCGACGTGCCAGAAGTGCTCCACCCGGTCCGGCGACGGTGCCAGCACCTCCACGACGTCGGCGCGCCAGAACTTGGCGGACTCGCCGTCGTCGGTGAGCCGGATCCGGACCTTTTCACCGGGGATGCCGTGCCGGACGAAGATGACGCGGCCCTCGTGCCGGGCCACGCAGTGGCCGCCGTGCGCGACGGGACCGACGTCGACGACAAGTTCGGTCCGGGCTGCCTGGCGGGTGGTCTCGGTGCTCATTGGATGTCCTGCAGTTTTTTGGCTTCTTCGGACGACTTCAGCTGCCACGGCACGCTGGCCACCATGACCCCTGGCTCGAAGTGCAGCCGGGTCTTGATCCGCAGCGCCGTCTGGTTGTGCACCAGCTGCTCCCACCACTTGCCCACGACGTATTCGGGAATGTAGACCACGATCAGGTCCCGCGGCGAATCGCGCCGCATGTTCTTGATGTACTCCATGATGGGCGTGACGGTCTCCCGGAACGGGCTGGCCAGGACCGTCAGCGGCACCGGGATGTCCAGGTTCTGCCAGTCCGCCAGGGTCTGTTCGGTTTCCTCCGGGCTGATGTCCACGGTGATGGCGTCCAGCCGGGACGGCCGGGACGCGCGGGCGTAGGCCAGCGCCCGGAGCACAGGCTTGCGCACATGCGAGACCAGGAGCACGGCGTGCACCCGGGTGGGCAGGGCGCGCGGCGACGAGTCCTCATCGACTGCGAGCTCCTTGGCCACGTTGTCGTAGTGCGCGCGGATGCTCCACATGATCAGGAACAGGACGAACATGGCCAGCAGCGCGATCCAGGCGCCCTGCTCGAACTTGGTGATCAGCACGATCACCAGGACCAGGCCGGTCATGCCGAAGCCGATCGAGTTGATGGTGCGCGACTTGATCACGCGCAGCTTCTCGGCGGGGTCCTTGGCGAGCTTGAGGACCCGGCCCCAGTGCCGGATCATGCCGAGCTGGCTCAGGGTGAAGGAGATAAAGACGCCGACAATGTAGAGCTGGATCAGTTTGGTCACGTCGGCGTTGAACGAAATGATCAGCACCAGGGCGCCGGCGGCTAGGGCGAGGACGCCGTTGCTGAACGCGAGCCGGTCCCCGCGGGTACGGAGTTGGCGCGGCAGGTAGCCGTCCTGGGCGAGGATCGACCCGAGTACCGGGAAGCCGTTAAAGGCGGTGTTGGAGGCGAAGACCAGGATGACGCCGGTGGCGGCGACGACGATATAGAACGGGATGGAGCCGGCGCCGAAGACGGTCTGCGCGATCTGGCTGATGACCGGATTCTGGATGTAGCCCTCGTCCACCGGCCGGCCGTTGAGCAGGAACTCCTTCGCCGGGTCCTGGACGATGTGCACCTTCGTGGCGTTCGCCAGGTAGATGATGCCGGCCAGCATGGACGCCGCGATCACGCCGAGCAGCAGCAGGGTGGTGGCCGCGTTGCTGCTCTTCGGCTTCCGGAAGTTCGGCACACCGTTGCTGATGGCCTCAACACCGGTCAGGGCGGCGGCGCCGGAAGAAAACGCCCGCAGCAGCAGGAACGCGCCGGCGAGGCCGACCAGTCCCTCGTCGAAGCCGGCTGTCGGGATGATCTGGAACTCGGCGGAGGGCGCCTGGCCCAGCTGGCCCGTGACCGCCTGGAAAATTCCGACCGCGGTCATGCCCAGGATGGAGAGCATGAAGATGTAGGTCGGCACCGCGAAAACGCTGCCGGCTTCGCGGATGCCCCGCAGGTTCACCAGCGCCAGGATCACGACGCCGATCGTCGCGATCGCGGCCTGCTGGCCGTGCAGCGACGGTACGGCGGTGGTGAGGTAGGCGGCAGCGGAGGACATCGACACCGCGACCGTGAGCACATAGTCCACCAGCAGTGCGGCCGCGACCGTCAGGCCCGCGTACCTGCCCAGGTTTTCGTTGGCGATTTCATAGTCGCCGCCGCCGGACGGATAGGCATGCACGTTCTGCCGGTAGGACGCCACCACGGTCAGCAACACCACCATGACGGCGAGCCCCACCCAGGGCGAGAAAGCCACCGCACTGACGCCGGCCAGGGCCAGGGTGAGCAGGATTTCGTCCGGTGCGTAGGCCACCGAGGAAAGCGCGTCGGAGGCGAAAATCGGAAGCGCGATGCGCTTGGGCAGCAGGGTATGGGCCAGGCTGTCGTTCCGGAAGGGCTTGCCGACGAGCACCCGCTTCACGGCATTGAAAATTGTCAGCACCAGACAAAGCTAGTCTGATTCGGACGCGATGTCATGACGGCCGAAGCCGCCCGCGGGCAGGCAGGCCGCGCCGCCGCCGCCGGACCGGCTTCGGCGCGGTTCCGGAACCCCACTGGCCGGTATTGTTTGACGCAGCAACAGACGCAGATGCTTGAGGAGGCACGGGTGGCGCACTTCGTGATCATGGGTTGTGGCCGTGTCGGGGCGACCCTGGCGCACACACTCGAGGACGCCGGCCATTCGGTCGCGATCATCGACCAGGACGACCGGGCGTTCCGGCGGCTCCGGACCGGCTTCGCCGGGCGGAAGGTCACCGGCGTCGGCTTCGACCGGGAAACCCTCAAGCAGGCAGGCGTCGAGGAGGCCTACGCGTTCGCCGCCGTATCCAGCGGCGACAACTCGAACATCCTGGCCACCAGGGTCGCCCGCGAAACGTTCCATGTCCCGCACGTCGTGGCACGCATCTACGATCCCGGCCGCGCAGAGATCTACCAGCGCCTCGGCATCCCCACGGTGGCGGCGGTGCGCTGGAGTGCCGACCAGGTGCTGCGCCGGATCCTGCCGGAGCAGCATCTGGCGGGTGACTTCCGTGACCCGTCGGGCCGGCTGGTGCTGGCCGAGGTGGACGTGGACGCGGGCTGGATCGGCCGGCCGCTGACCGCGCTCGAAAAGGCCGCCGACATCCGCGTCGCCTACCTGACCCGCTTCGGCGAGGGCATCCTGCCGGGGCCCGGGACCGCTTACCAGGACGGCGACACCGTGCACGCCATGCTGCGGGTGGACCGCACCTCGGAGGTTGCCCACATTCTCGCCAAATCCCCCGCCAAGGAGTCTTAAGTGAAAGTTGTCATTGTCGGGGCGGGCAGCGTGGGTTCCTCCATCGCCCGGGAACTGCTGTCCCACAAGCACGAAATCCTGCTGATCGACCTCAAGCCCGAGGTCATCGGCCGCAGCGGGCTCCACGGCGCGCACTGGCTGGTCGGCGACGCCTGCGAGCTGAGCACGCTCAAGGACGCCCGGCTCGAGGACGCGGACGTGGTGGTCTCCGCGACGGGCGACGACAAGGTGAACCTGGTGGTCTCGTTGCTGGCCAAGACCGAGTTCGGGGTGGGACGGACCGTGGGCCGGGTCAACAATCCGAAGAACGACTGGATGTTTGACGATTCCTGGGGCGTCGACGTCGCGGTCAACACGCCGCAGCTGATGACCGCCCTGGTCGAAGAGGCCGTGGAGATTGGCGACCTGGTGCGGCTGCTGACCCTGCAGACCGGGGTGTCCTCACTGGTCGAGTTCACCGTGCCGCATGATTCGCACGTGATTGGCCTGACCGTCGGGGACATCGAGTGGCCGGAGGATGCGGCCCTGGTGGCGATCCTGCGGGACCAGGCCCCGATTGCGCCGAGCCGCGATGACGTGATCGACGGCGGCGACGAGCTTTTCTTCGTCACCACGATCGCCGCTGAGGACGGACTGCGGGCCCTGCTCAGGGCGCCTGACGACGGTCACAGCCCCGAGACCCAGGCAGCCGGCGGCGACAGCTTCGACGGCTTCGACGGCTGAGGGCAACCCGTTCCAACTGGTTGCGCTATCAGTTATGGCCGTTCCCGAGGCTGGGAACGGCCATAACTGATAGCGCATCAGGTCAGTTGGGTTGGGCCGGAGCGTCAGCCGGGGCCGGGGCGGGACGGGTCAGCAGCCAGGCCACCCACATGCCCAGGATGTACAGCGGGGCCCCCATGATCAGCCGGGTGGTCGCCAGACCGGCGAGGCCGGGCTCACCCATCAGGTACAGCGGCACCTGCACCATAAGGCGCAGGGCCAGCACCAGCACGATCACCCAGGTGCCGATCCGATAGGCCCTGACCCGGGCGGGGTGCCGGCGCCAGTCCAGGCCCTCGTTCCGGATGAAACCGAACAACAGGCCGGCCACGGGCCAGCGCACCGCGATGGAGATGATCATCGCGACGATGTAGCCGATGTTGGTGAGGAATCCGAGCACGTAGAAGTCTTCGGCCTTGCCGGTCGAGTTCGCCAGCCAGGCGGAAAGTCCGACGCCGACAATGCCGGCCAGCGCCTGCGTCAGAGGCTTGCGCTGCACCAGCCGCACGACGGTAAACACCGCGGCGACGGCCAGCGCCCCGACCAGGGCCGGGGTCAGCTCGCGGCTGACGGTAAACGCGATCAGGAACACCAGGCCGGGAAGGATGCTTTCGGCGATGCCCTGGACGCCGCCGGCGCTTTTCAGTACGTCGATGTTGCCGTCGGCGGAGCGGTGCACCCCCGCCTTGGCCGCGTAGGACTCGGCGAGCTGCGCCACGCCGGGCTGTCCGGCATCTGCGGATTCCGAATGCCCGGCGCCGGGCGCTGCGGTGCCCCGGTGTCCGGCGCCGGACCCGTCGGTGCCCGGTGCGGGGCCCGTAGGTGTGCTCATTGCTCCTCCTGGCGGGAAAGTATTTCGTAGCGCGGATTAAACATGGTGGGCAGTCCGTCGCGGACGGTGACCATGCCTTCGAGTTGAAGCTCCAGCCCGGCCCGCACGCCGGGGATGCGGCGCCGGCCCAGCCAGATCACCCGGAGCCGGTCAGCGGCGACCGGCGTGCGCTGGCGCCGGCCGGCCTGTCCGGTGCTGCGGGCGGCCGGCACGGCGCGGCTGGCCCTGGGCGGCGGGGCGTCGTGGTCGGTGATGATCGCGGTGAAAGCGGCCACCTCCGCAGCCGGCGCGTAGGTGACGGATTCGATGAAGCCGCGGCACAGCACTCGTCCGCGCTCCGGCAGGTCCCGCACCGGGACAGCGGGCACCCGTGACGTGCCGGCGGCATCAGCCAATCTGGGTGATCTCCGGTCCGCGTTCGGGGCGTTCGAAGTCCGGCGCGCCCAGCGGGGCGGCGGCGGTGCTGTCCCGGGGGACCCGGAGTTGAAGCAGGTCCCGCGGTGGCATGGGATTTTCGCCCCGCACCACGACGATCTGGCGGAACAGCTCTTCAAGCCCGGCGGCGGCGGCCCGGTCCAGTGCCGCTTCCCCGCCCAGAACCCCGCGCAGGAACCAGCGCGGCCCATCGACGCCGATGAATCTGGCCACCCGGTAGCCGTCGCTGCCGTCGCCGGCGGGCAGTTTTGCCACCAGCTCGATGCCGAAGTGGCCCTCGATCTCGTCCACCTGGCCGCCCTGGCTCCCGACGGACTGGCCGATCTGCTCCCGGATCTCGTCCCAGAGGCCCTCGGAGCGGGGCGCCGCGAAGGCCTGCAGCTGCAGGCTGGAACCGTCCAGGTCCATGGTGACGGCCACGACGCGCTGCGTGGCTTCCTCGACCTCCAGGCGCAGCTGCAGCCCTTCGCGGGGGGCGATCAGCAGTGCGCCAAGGTCCACGTAGCCGTCCTGGCTCTCGATTTCCGAGACGTCATAGGGGCCGGCGTTGCGGACGGCGCTGTCCGCGGCCTCGTCCGCAGTGTCTGCAGCGTCGGTCCGGTCCTCGCCGCTCTCGGTCAGCTGTTCCTGCTTGGCTTTCCTGCCACGCCCAAAAACCATCGGGTTGTCTCCTTAGTTGTGTTCCTGTGCGAGGCCGTCGGCCGCGGTACAGGGATCAGCGCATCCGCAGGACGGTGTCACGCCCCGGGGGCGCCGAATCCGCCGGTGGAACCGAACCCGCCGGCGCCGCGGACCGAACCGCTGAGCTCCTGCACGGGCACGAACGTCGCATACTCCACGCGCTGGATGACCATTTGTGCAATTCTATCGCCGCGCCGCAATTCGATGGCAGCGTCGCGGTCGGTGTTCAGCAGCGTCACCGCTATCTCGCCGCGGTAGCCGGCATCAACCGTGCCGGGGGCGTTGACCACGGTCAATCCGTGCTTGGTGGCAAGGCCGGAACGCGGGTGGATCAACGCGACGAAACCGTCCGGCAGGGCAATCGACACTCCTGTCGGCACGAGCCGCCGCTCCCCCGGCGCCAGGACCACGTCCTCGCGGGCGCGCAGGTCCGCGCCTGCGTCGCCCGGGTGGGCATACGACGGCGGTTCCAGGCCGTCGTCGAGCATTTTCAGCTCCACCGCGAGGGTGGGGGCACCGTAGCCCGAGGAGTTGCCGACCGGAAGGCCGGCCGATACGGGGTCTGCCGCCGGTGTGCTCACGGCAGTGGTTTCTTCAGTCACAGTTCCCCACTGTAACGCCCGCGCGGGTGTTCGTCCTACCGCGGCCGCGCGGCGGGAACGGGGCCGCGGCCAAGGTGAAATGCCCTGCAAAAAGTGGAAAGCTGGGCCTATGCCCGAATCCAGCGCAGCCATGCCTGCCTCCAACAGCGCCCCCGACGACGCCAGCGTCCTGTTCAGCGAAAAGCTCTGGCCGAGCTTCTGGATCTGGGTGGTCGCCGTTGGGCTAGCCGGCGCCGGCATCCTGGTGTTCGCGCCGATCAGCATCGCGGCCGGTATCACCGCGGCCGTGGTGCTCTTCGTGATCCTGGCGGTCCTCCTGATCGTCTCAACCCCGTCCATCACCGTGACGGCCCAGACCGTCCGGGTGGGGCGGGCCACCATTGAACGCCGCTTCATCGGCGCAGCGACCGCCTACCGCGGTGCCGAGGCCACAGCGGAGCGCGGGCCCGGGCTCAACGGCCTGGCGTTCCTGTGTATCCGTGGCTGGATCGACCCGGTGGTCCGGATCGAGATCACGGACCCGGCCGACCGCACACCGTACTGGCTGGCCTCCACCCGGCATCCGGACGAACTCCTCACCGCGTTGTCGCGCTAGCGTCGCTGCTCAGCCCTCGCACTCCTTGCAGTACTTGAGGCCGTCCTTTTCCCGGGCTATCTGCGAACGATGGCGGACCAGGAAGCAGGAGGCACAGGTAAATTCGTCAGCCTGGGCGGGCAGCACCCGCACCAGCAATTCCTCGCCGGACAGGTCGGCGCCCGGGAGTTCGTAGCCTTCGGCGAGGTCGGTTTCGTCCACATCGACCACCGCGGAGGGCTTTTCCGTACGCCGCGACTTCAGTTCCTCAATGGAGTCTTCGCTGAGGTCTTCTTCGGTCTTGCGCGGCGCGTCGTAGTCTGTCGCCATGGGTTGTTTGCTCACACTCCGCAGTTGTGGGGTTGGTTCGCCGTCTCCGGCCGGCCCGGGCTGGTGGCCCGGGCCCTCCTGATCCGGTTCTCCGGTGTCAACGCCGGGCAGGGGCTTTTTGTGCCCGCCGTCGGGCCATTTTGCCTAAGTCGTGCCTCGAGCGCCAGAGGCTGCCGTCCCCGGGAGCCCGGGCTGCGGTGGCAGGGCCCGGAATGTGGCGGAAAGTCGCGGTAATTCACGGCGCGCCCTCGCTCCTAACCCGAATTGCGGCTCATCGGTGGCAGAGTTTCGAATGTTAGTAATGCCAGGGTGGAGGATTTGTATGCAGGATCTACGGCTTGTAGGCGTCCACGACGACGGGCAACATGTCCTGTTGAGTGGCACCGGCGGCGAGATGTTCCGGCTGCCGATCGATGAGGCACTTCGGGCGGCCGTCAGCCGGACGCCGGTGAAGGCCGCTTCCGGCGGGGACGCCGCGCCCATCGCCATGTCCCCCCGCGATATCCAGGCCCGGATCCGGGCGGGCGCCACGGCCGCGGAGGTCGCGGAACTTTCCGGGATTCCGCTGGCCAAAGTGGAGCGCTACGAGGGCCCGGTCCTGGCCGAGCGCGAGTACGTTGCCCAGCAGGCCCGGAAAATCGAGGTGGCTTCGCCGTCCGGCGGGCACGACAGCTACCGCTCCTTCTTCGGCGACCAGCCTGCCACCCTGGACGACATGGTGGCGCACCGGCTCCGCGCGCACGGCGTCGAGCCCTCCTCGGTCGAGTGGGATTCCTGGCGCCGGCCGGACGGCAGCTGGAATGTGGTGGCCCGGTTCGAGACGCGGTCCGCCGCGGATGCCGCTATCGGGGAAGAGCCGCCGGCCATGTGGACGTTCAGTCCCGCGCGCAAATCACTGCAGAACGCCAACCGCTGGGCGCAGCAGCTCAGCGAGCTGGAGCCGATGGACGGGCCCGTCCCGCCGCGCCGGCTCTCGGCGGTCTCGGACCGCCCCTTCGATTTCGAAACCGACGCGGAGGCCGCGGCGCGCACCGCCACCGCGCAGCTCAGCGTCGTCCCGTCGGACTCCGCTCCGCCCCTGGGCCGGCCTGACAAGGATGCCGACGGTCTCCTGGACATGCTCCGCTCCCGCCGGGGCCAGCGCCTGGGACTGGATGAGGACGCGGATGACGCTCTCGCGTTGCTGCTGACCAACGGGGTCCCCGCCGCGCACCCCCGGCCCTCCGAGGTTCCGGCCCCCGAAGACAACAACGGCAACGAAGACAGCAACGCCCACGGCGACGAAAGTGCCGACGCCGGCACTGCCGCGGCGCCGGGCGAACCGGCGGAAGAACCCGCCGCGCAGCCGGCCGAGGCAGAGGAGCCGCCGGCGGCAACGGCCGGGCCGCACTCCATCCCGGGTCCCGAAGCCCTGTCCCGGCGGCGTGACGCGAGGCCCTCCATGCTGGCGCGGCTGAGCCTGGCGCCGCGGCACCACGACGATGACGACGACGCGCTGAAGCTTCACGACGGGGTCAGCACCCAGACCCGCGAAATCACCATCGCGGCCTCGCAGCTGCGTCCGGTCCGCTCCGGTCCGACGGCGAACCCCGGTCTTGACGAACTGCTCGGCGGCGGGACGTCCCGCCGGCGGAGCGATGCCTCGGCCGACCCCCATACGGAAAGCCGTGGCGGGGAGCCAGCCAGGGCCGAGCGGGAGCAGGAGACGCCGGAACGCCAGCCTGCCAAACCCAAGCGTTCCAGCGTGCCCAGCTGGGACGAAATTGTGTTCGGCACCCGCACGGACTGACCGGCCCCGGAACCGGATCCCGCGGCGTCACCGCGGTGCGGCCCGGCGTCAGCGCGGTTGCGGCCCCGGCCAGCGCACCCGGCGGGGTTTGGGCTGCGGTTCTAGCGGCCCCGGCCGGTCTTCGCGGCGGTCCGGGCGGTGGCGCTGCCCTTGCCCTCCGCCCGGAAATACAGCAGCGGCACCTCTCGCTCGGCTTTGGTCAGCGAACCGTGCTGGCCGACCACCTGCATCGCCCGCGCAGGAACCCTGCGGGTGTCGTAGAAGGCCACGGCGTCGCGGGCGGCTATCATCACGTCACCGATCCGGGGAGCCACCTCGTCCCGGACCTCACCGAAGAGGCCCGCAGCGATGGCTTCCTCGCGGGTGAACGCCCATATCCGCTCGCCGAAACGTGTCCGCCAGGCATCAAGGAGGCGCCGGCGGCCTGCGTCGCCGGCCCCGGCTTCGAGGTAGAGGTGGACCATCCGCGGCTCCCCCGCGGTGTGCCGTACTCCGGCCGTCAGCTCGGCGTCCGCGGAGTAGTCGATCCGCTGCGACGCCGGGACATCCACCATCCCGTGGTCGCCGGTGACCAGCACCGTGGTGCCGGCAGGCAAGGCCGCGCTGAGCCGCCGGACCGTGGCGTCGAATTCCTCCAGCTGGTGCTCCCATTGCGGCGACTGGCACCCGTGCCGGTGACCTGCTTTATCCAGCTCGTGGACGTAGAAGTACATCAGCGAGCGGTCCGTGCCGGCCATCGCCTCCGCCGCGGCCGCGGTACGGGCGTGCGAGGTCGTCCCGGACACGGAACGTCCGCCGCGCAGCGCCGCCCGGGTCATGGCGGAGTCGCTGAACCTCGGCAGGCCCACGGACGTAACATCGACGTAGCCGGCGGCCCGTTCAAACACCGTCGGCATCGGCTGCCATTTCTGCGGGTCGACGCCCGGGTCCCAGTTGCCCAGCATGTTTACGACGCGGTCCTGGCGCGGGTCGAGGACGTCGTAGCCGACCATGCCGTGCTGCCCGGCGGGCAGGCCGGTGCCGAAGCTGGCGAGGGAGGCAGCCGTGGTGGACGGGAACGCCGCATCCAGCCAGCCCGGCACGGCGCCCTGCCCGGCCTGCTGCACTGCGCGCAGGAACGGCGTGTGCGCCGATTTCTGCTTGAGCAGCTGCCGGCCGAGGCCATCCGCGAGGACCACGCAGACGCGCGTGGCGGGAGGAAGCGCCAGCCGGTTCTCGAAGCCGGGGACGCCTACGCTGGCGGCGGCGCTGCTGAAGAGCTCGGCTAGGGACCGTTCGCCGTAGGCCGGCGGGGCCGGCAAGGGGTATCCGCCGTCGGACGCTGCCGCGGGGGCCGGGGCGGCGCGGAAGCCCGGCGTCTCCGGTGCCATCTAGCGCTGGTGGCCGCGGCTGAGGCGGTTGCCAAAGACGCCGGCACGGGTACGCTGCGGCAGCGTGGAGACACCATGCGGGGCGGGTGCGCTGGAGCCGGTGTTGACCGCCCGGAGCGCGCGGGCGAAGAGCTTGGCGTCCTGGACCGCCTGCAGCCCGTCCGCTTCGGCGCTGATCCGGAGCACGATGTCTTCCTGCGCGATGGTTCCGCTGTAGCCATGGTCGGCCTCGCACTGGGGGTCGCCGCAGCTGGCGGGGCCCATGTCCAGGCGCTGGCCGCCGGACCAGGCGATCGAAAGAGTCAGTTCCCGGACCGGGTCCGAGGGCTTGTAGTCCTGTGGCTGGGCGTAGACGTAGCTGAGCACGACCGACCGGATCTGGGTGACCGGAACGGATTCGGTGGAGACCTGGGCAACGATCTGCTCGCCGGCTTCGTCCAACTGCTGGTCGTCCACGTGGGTAATGACCAGCATGTCCTCGGTCAGGACCAGCACGGTGATGTGCCGGCGCACCTCGGCGCGGTCGAAGTGGGTCTCAAGGTGGACCAGGTGGGCCACGCAGTCGCGTCCGTCCAGGGCATCGGCGACGACGTCGGCCACCAGCAGCGGGTAGAACCCCGCCTGCTGCAGGGCGCCGTCCAGGCTTTGGCCCTGCACGCTGTGGTCGTGCGGGCCGTGCTGCTGCCCTTGACGGCCCGTTGCGGGCACCTGAGGCGTGGAAGCTGAAGGCTGGGAAGTCATGGCTTCCATTTTCACAGATCGGCAGGCGACTTGCTAACCGCGCCGCCGCGCCGGCGGCGTACCAGCGCGCCCGCCACTTGCAAACCGCGCCGGCGCCGCCGCCGTCCGGTACCGTGCAGTGCGCTAGCTGCGCATGGCACGCCGGGCGGTGTCGGTGCGCTGCGCGGCGTTGGCGATCCGGACATCGGCGGCGAGGATCACGGCGCCGTCGGGGCCGGCCAGGACGGGGTTGAACTCCACCAGGGCCACCTCGGGGTGGTTGTCCTTGAGCCGGGTGAGCCGGGCGGCCAGGTCCTCGAGCGCGGCCACGTCGACCGCGGGCAGGCCCTGGTAGCCGAAGAGTTTGCGGGCGGCCCGGGGGGCCCGGATGAAGTCGTGGACATCGGCCGCGGAGAGCGGCGGCACCCGGTGCGCCCAGTCGTCCAGGAGGTTCACGGCGTCGCCGGCCAGTCCAAAGGACACCACCGGGCCCAGCAACGGGTCCTCGATGGCACGGAAGGTGCAGGCCTGCCCCACCGGGGCCATGCTTTGCACTTCGAGCGACGGCGACCCGTACCGCTGCAGGGACTTGCGCATCTGGGCAATGTTGCGCCGCAGCGAGTCGGCGTCCTGGATGTCCAACCGCACCCCGCCCAGGTCCAGCCGGTGCCGGAGCGCCGGGTCGGTGGTCTTGAGCACCACCGGCCAGCCGAGCCGGTCGGCCGCTGCGACGGCGTCGTCGTCCGTCTCGAAGCCCTCGGAAGGCAGGACCCGGATGCCGTAACGGCCCAGCAGGGTCGCGGCCGCCGGCGGGTCCAGCCGGACCAACTGTTCGCCGCCGACCGGCCGCAGCAGCTCCTCCAGGTCCTCGTGCGCGGCCTCGGCATCGCAGCCTTCCGGTTCCACGAACAGCCCGTGGTCGCGGCCCACCCATTGCGCGTACCGGACCACGGCGGCCAGCGCGGCGACGGCGGCGCCCGGGTTGGAGTAGCACGGCACGCCGGCCAACGCCTCGGAGCCGCCGCCATCGACGGCTCCGACCATGCCTTCGACGTAGACGGAGGGGTCCAGGATGCCGGTGAAAGCCGCCACCACAGGCTTTCCGGCGGCGGCCGAGCACTCGGCCAGGACAGCGCCGATCTTCTCGACGGTCAGGCCGCGGGCCGGCAGCAGCGCCACCACGACGGCGTGCACCGCGTCGCTGGTCAGCGCTTCCTGCAGGCTGCGGCGCAGCTCCGGCAGCGCGCGGGACATTCCGGCGTCCAGGTCGAGGTCGGCGAGGACCCGCTGCACGCCCAGGCCGGCGGCGGCCGCGCTGTCCGCCACGACCTTTCCGAGCGCACCGGAGTTGCTGAAGACGGCCACGCCCGGGCCTTGTGGCAGCGGCTGGCTGGAGACAATCTGGGCCACATCCATCAACTGTTCGATGGTTTCCACGCGGATGACGCCCGCCTGCCGCATCATGGCGTCCAGCGCTTCGGCGGGCGCCTGCGTGGTGCGCACGGAATGGCCTGGTGGCAGGTTCAGTCCCATGGCGTTGGACTTGGCCACGATCACCGGCTTGGTGCGGGCGAGCCGGCGGGCCAGCCGGGAAAATTTACGCGGGTTCCCGATGGATTCCAGATACAGCCCGACGGCGGTGGTGTCGGCGTCGTCCTCCCAGAACTGCATCATGTCGTTGCCGGAGACGTCCGCGCGGTTGCCGGCCGAGAGGAAGGTGGACAGGCCCACCCGGCGGCGGCTGGAGGCGGCGTAGAGCGAAACCCCGATCGCGGCGGACTGGCTGAACAGGCCGAGCGCACCGCGGCGCGCCAGCGACGGCGCCATCGAGGCGTTGAGCGACACATCCGGGTTGGTGTTGACGATTCCCAGCGAGGCCGGCCCGATCACCCGCATGCCGCTGGCGCGGGCCTGGCGGACCAGCTCCCGTTGCCGGGCGAGGCCGCGTTCGCCGTCTTCGGTGTAGCCCGCGGTGGCCAGCACGATGCCCTTGACCCCGGCGGCCGCGCACTCCTCGACCACCTTGGGGACCTCGTCATAGGGGACGGCAACGACGGCCAGCCTGACCGGCCCGGGGACCTCGGAGAGCCGGGAAAACGACAGCATCCCGGCCAGTTCCAGGGCTTCGGGATTGATCGCGTAAACCGGCCCGGTAAAGCGGGCCTCGACGATATGTTCCAGCAGCTGGTAGCCGACGGTCCCCCACTTGCGGCTCGCACCGATCACTGCCACCGAATCCGGGGCGAGCAGTTCCTGGATGCTGCGCGCCTCGGCACGGTGTTCGCGGGACTCCATGACGGCGCGCGACTTGTCCGTCGGGTCGATGTTGAACTCAAGGCTGACCACGCCGTCGTCGAAGTGCCGTCTGACGTCGTAGCCGGCGTCGGAGAAGACCATCAGCATTTTGCGGTTCTCCGGCAGCACCTCGGCACTGAATTTGCGGATGTTGTTCTCCCGGGCGGCCGCGGCGAGGTGCTCGAGCAGGATCGAACCGATGCCGCGGCCCTGGTGCGCGTCCGCGATGTTGAACGCGACCTCCGCCTCTTCCGGGTCTTCGAGCCGGTCGTACCGGCCGATGCCGAGGATTTCGCCGCGGATAGTGATGACGAAAGCGACCCGGTCCTTGTAGTCGACCTCGGTAAAGCGCTTGAGTTCCTTGGCGGACAGCCTGGACTTAAACGCGAAGAAGCGCATGTAGATCGAGGCCTGCGACTGGCCGACGTGGAACGCCTGCACGGCGTCGGCGTCGGCGGGATGGATGGGGCGCAGATGCGCCGTCCCGCCGTCGCGGAGCACGACATCGGCTTCCCAATGTTCCGGATATACGCCGTCCGCGGGCTGATCCACCATAGGCTTAGCCTAGCCATAAACTAAAGCCGGCCGCCGTCGCCGCGGCCGTCCACCTGCTCACATGGCCCCAACCAGCACCCGTAGAAGGACCCACCAGCCTCATGGCACGCCGCCAAACCACGTCCCCGGCAGGGAAATCCAGCCCGGCCACAGAGCCCTTTGTCGAAAACATCGTCGACATTGACGTCACGTCCGAGATGGAAGGCTCGTTCCTGGAGTACGCCTATTCGGTGATCTACTCCCGGGCGCTGCCCGACGCCCGGGACGGCCTCAAGCCGGTGCAGCGGCGCATCCTGTACATGATGAGCGAGATGGGCCTGCGCCCGGACCGCGGCCACGTCAAGAGCGCCCGGGTGGTGGGCGAGGTGATGGGCAAGCTGCACCCGCACGGCGACACCGCCATCTATGACGCCATGGTCCGGATGGCGCAGGACTTCTCCCTGCGCCTGCCGCTCATCGACGGGCACGGCAACTTCGGCTCGCTCGACGACGGGCCGGCGGCGCCGCGGTACACCGAGGCCCGGCTGGCGGCCGCGGCGCTGACCCTGACCGACCACCTCGACGAGGACGTGGTCGACTTTGTTCCCAACTACGACAACCAGCTCACCCAGCCGGACGTGCTGCCGGCCGCGTTCCCGAACCTGCTGGTCAACGGTGCCACCGGCATCGCCGTGGGCATGGCCACGAACATGGCCCCGCACAACCTGGCTGAGGTGGTGGCGGCCGCCCGGCACCTGATCGCGCACCCGGACGCCACGCTCGAGGACATCATGAAGTTCGTGCCGGGCCCGGACCTGCCCACCGGCGGCCGGATCGTGGGCCTGGACGGCATCAGGGACGCGTACGCCACCGGGCGCGGCTCGTTCAAGACCCGGGCCAAGGTCGACGTCGAACAGCTCTCGGCCCGCCGCACCGGCCTGGTGGTCACGGAACTGCCCTACATGGTGGGCCCGGAAAAGGTGATCGAGAAGATCAAGGACGCGGTCAACGGCAAGAAGCTGACCGGCATCAGCGACGTCGTGGACCTCACCGACCGCAAGCACGGCCTGCGCCTGGTGATCGAGCTGAAGAACGGTTTCAACCCCACCGCCGTGCTCCAGCAGCTGTACCGCTTCACGCCGATGGAAGACTCCTTCGGGATCAACAACGTCACCCTGGTGGAGGGCCAGCCGCAGACCCTGGGCCTGCTGGAGCTGCTGTCCGTGTACGTGAACCACCGGATCAATGTGGTGCGGCGCCGCACCGCCTTCCGCCTCGGCAAGAAGAAGGACAGGCTGCACCTGGTCGAGGGCATGCTGATCGCGATCGTGGACATCGACGAGGTCATCCAGATCATCCGTTCCTCGGACGAATCCGCGGAGGCCCGCACCCGGCTGATGTCCATCTACGACCTGACCGAGCTTCAGGCGAACTACATCCTGGAGCTCCGGCTCCGGCAGCTGACCAAGTACTCCCGGATTGAACTCGAGAAGGAACAGGACGAGCTGCGGCGGGAAATCGCCGAGCTGCAGGCCATCCTCGACTCCCCCGAACTGCTGCGCGGCCTGGTCTCAGACGAACTGGGTGAGCTGGCCGAAAAGTACGGCACGCCGCGGCGGACGGTGTTGCTCGAGTCCGAGGCGGTCTCCCCCACGCTCGCCTCCGCGGCGGCCGCCCCGGCCAAGGGCAAGGGCGTCCCGCTCGCCCTGGAAATTGCCGACGATCCCTGCTGGGCCATTCTGACGGCGTCCGGCCAGATCGCCCGCACCGCCAACCAGGACAGCCTCGCCGAGTCCGGGCCGCGGACCAGGCACGACGTGTTCCGCTCCGTGGTCAAGACCTCCGCGCGCGGCGAGATCGCCGCCGTCACGTCCCAGGGCCGGATGCTGCGGCTGCAGGTGATGGACATGCCGGTGCTGCCGCCCACGTCCGGGACGCCGAGCATGGCCGGCGGCGTTCCGGCCAAGGACTTCGTCACCCTGCTCAAG
This sequence comes from Arthrobacter sp. JB02-1C, assembly GCF_057748045.1. Classification (NCBI taxonomy): domain Bacteria; kingdom Bacillati; phylum Actinomycetota; class Actinomycetes; order Micrococcales; family Micrococcaceae; genus Arthrobacter; species Arthrobacter sp. JB02-1C. The sequence goes on along the minus strand of NZ_CM173235.1, from coordinate 2,702,513 downwards.
GGCGAATCGCTGGTGGGGTTCGCCCCGCTGGACCAGGTCCTGGCGCTTGGGACCGCCCAGGGTGTGGTCAAACGCGTCCAGCCGGACTACCCGCTCAACCGTGAGGACTGGGATGTCATCGCACTCAAGGACAAGGACACCGTGGTCGGCGTCGAGGCCGCCGGCGACGACGTCGAGCTGGTCTTCGTGACCCGCCAGGCCCAGTTGCTGCACTTCAGCGCCTCCGCGGTCCGGCCGCAGGGACGCACCGCCGGCGGGATGGCCGGGATCAAGCTCGCCGCCGGGGACCAGGTGCTGCACTTCGGCACCGCCCGCGCCACCGATGAGGCCGCCGTGGTGGTCACCATCGCCGGCACCGAAGGCGCCCTGCCCGGCACCGCGCCGGGCGCCGCCAAGGTCACGCCGCTGGCGGAATACCCGGCCAAGGGACGCGGTACGGCCGGCGTCAGGGCACACCGCTTCCTCAAGGGCGAAGACACGCTGCTGATCGCCTGGGCCGGCCACGGCCCGGCCAAGGCATCCTCCCTGGCCGGGGTGGCGCGCTCACTCCCGGTGGAACACGGCCGCCGTGACGGCTCGGGTATCCCGCTCTCGCAGGCTGTCGACGCGATCGGCCCGAGCATGGCCTGGCCGGAGGAAGCCGCGGCGGAGGCGTAGTTCAACCGCCAGACGCTCCCGCACGTCCCGTCCGACCTGCGGGCGCGTCAGCGGAACCGCGGCACGACCTGCGGGAGCGTCAGCGGCAACCAGAGCCCCGAATCAGCCCCGGGACGCGCTACATTCCCGAATTGATGACCAGGATGTTGCCTTCACTGTCGAGGAACCAGGCCGCGTTGCTGCCGTCGGGTAGCGTGGCGATGCCGTCCTCGGTTTTAAGCCCGGGGAAGTCATAGTCCTCGAAGACGACGCCGGCGCCGCGGAGTTCCGCGACGGTGGCCCGGACGTCCGGCACCACCCAGCCCAGCTGGGTGTTCTTGGCCGACCCGGCGTTCGGCGTCTGGTAGAGCATGAACATGCTCCCGGAGCCGCAGGTGTAGCGGAGGTTGTCTTCGGCGTCCGCGTTGTCGGGTTCGAGTCCGAGCTTGTCGCGGTAGTAATCGCGCGCCCGGGCAATGTCTGCGGCCGGCAGGATGGCGCCGACCGGTTGATCTTTGAGCATGGCTGTATCCCTTTCCAGGCCCTTCCCCCGAAACGAACTTTACTCCTTCGCCTAGACTGCTCCCATGCCTATCGTTCCCGATCAGAAGGACTGGACCTGGGTGCTGTCGCAGCAGTGCCCGGAGTGCGGTTTCGACACCTCCGTGGCCACCCCTGCGACGGCGCCGGGAACAGTTGCGAACATGCTGCCGCGCTGGCGGGCGGTGCTGCGGCGCCCGGACGCGGCGGTTCGCCCCGACCCGGACATCTGGTCGGCGTTGGAGTATGCCTGCCACGTGCGGGATGTCTTTACCCTCTTCGACCACCGCCTGGACCTGATGGTGAACGTGGACGATGCCCGCTTCGAGGACTGGGACCAGGACCGGACCGCCGTCGAACAGGATTACGCGGGCGCCGACCCGGCCGCCGTGAGTGCTGCCCTGACCGTCGAGGGCGAACAGATCGCGGCGTCCTTTGGCCGTGTCCCGGAGCAGGACTGGGGCCGCACGGGCACCCGCAGCAACGGATCCGAATTCACCGTGCTCACGTTTGCGCAGTACTTCCTGCACGACGTGGTGCACCACCTCCACGATGTGGATGGGTAGCGCGTCGGGTGAACCGGCCGCTGGCAGAACCTAAAGCCGCCTGTCCCAGGCCGTGCTGCTGCTGACCGCGGCATAACCCAGTTTCCGGTACAGTGCCAGGGCTCCGGTGGGGTTCTCCGAGTCCACATCCAGCGAGGCCTTGTCCATCCCGGCGGCGGCGAAGCGGTGCATCGCATCGGCCAGCAACGCCTGCGCGATCCCCCGGCCACGGAACTCCCGGCGCACGCCGAGCAGTTCCGTGTAGCCCTCGGCGAAGCCGCGGGCGGTGGCGCTGTCCGGGTCGTGGCTGGCCAGCTGGTATCCGGCCACCGTGCCGCCGGCGGTCTCCAGCACCACGGCGCTCAGGTCGGGCCGGGCGCGCGGGTCGTTGACCACGAATCCCCAGGCTTCCTCGTCCCGCGGTTCGCTTCCCCAGTGGTCCCGGAACGCGTCGTTGTGGGCCTGCCGCACGGGCTCGTGCAGGCCGGGGCCGAAGGGCACCAGTTCAAGCCCGACGTCGAGCACGGGGTCCGGAATCGGGTCGGTGAGCGGCCGGTGCATCTCGTGGTAGTAGCGGACGATCCGGTAGCCGTGCTTCCCGAACAAGGCGGCGTGGTGGGTGTGGCGCTGCTCGGCAAACAGCCGGAGCCGGGCGGTGGCACCCGCCCCGGCATCTTCGGCGAAACGCTCGCGGGCCCGGGCCTCCAGCCAGCCCAGCAGCCCGCTGCCGACGCCGCTGCCCTGCCACAACGGATCGACGCAGCCGAAGCCGAGCGCTTTCTGGCCGTCGCGGTTCTTGGTGATCCGGGCGTAGGCGCGGGCGATGCCATCCGCGTCGAAGCCCAGGATGCTGTTGGTGGCGGCGGGGTTGGTGCGCGAGGCCAGGATCTGGGCCAGGTCGTCGCGGCGCTCGAACCAGACGGGTTGTTCGACGGCCGCGGTGCGGGCGATCAGCTCCGCCCACGCGTCCAGGTCGGCGGTTCCCGCGGGCCGCCAGGTCAGGCGGTTGTCCAGGGCTGTGACCGGCCGGTCTGCGCTGTGAGTATTCATCCGAACAGGCTAACCGGCGCCTTACCCCCTCGCCAGCACCGCCTCGGTCTGCGCCGCCCCGGTCTGCGGCACCCCCTTCTGCGGCACCCCGGCCAGGTCCAGGTCCAGGCGGCTGTCCTCCGGGCCGATGTCTGCCGGGTTGTGCGTCACCAGGACCACCGTGCGGCCGGCCAGGCCATGCCGCAATTCGGCCAGCATCGTGCGGCCCGCTTCCGCGTCCAGGTGCGCCGTGGGCTCATCGAGCAGGATGACGTCAGCACCGGTCAGCAGCGTCCGGGCCACGGCCAGGCGCTGGCGCTCGCCGCCGCTGAGGAAAGCGCCGCCTGGTCCGATGGGTGTGTCCAGGCCGCGGTCCAGCCGTGCCAGCAAGGGGTCCAGGCCCACCGCGGACAGCGCCGTGTGGAGTTGCCGCTCAAGCCCCGCGGCCGCGGCTGCGTCCTGAGGCCGGGCTCCTTCGGGCAACCCCAGCATCAAGTTGCCGCGGATTGTGGAGTCGAAGAGATGCGCCTCCTGCGGGCACCATGCCGCGCGGCCGGTCAGACGGAGCCGTCCGCCGGAGGCGGGCAGGAAGCCGAGCATGACCGCCAGCAGCGTTGATTTGCCGGACCCGGAGGCCCCGGTCACGGCCAGCCAGCGTCCGGGCCGGGCCGTCGCCGACAAGCCGTCAAAGACCGGCCTGCCGCCGGGCCAGGCTGCGGCCAGGTTCTGCAGTTCCAGGCCCTGCTGTCCATCCGGTCGGGCGGCCACCGGCACCTGGCCCTCGGACGGTCCGTCCTGCGCCGGGGCGAGGACACCGGATCCGCTGATGCGGCGCAACACCGAGCGCAGCGCCGGATACTGGCGGACCGCCGTCGTGATCGCCGCGTACGGCTCCACCAGGGCCAGCTGCAGGAGGACGACGACGGCGATGGTTGCCGGCTCAACGGCGCCGCTGAGGGCCAGCGGTCCGGCCAGGCCGGCGCTGGCCAGCGCGGCAGTCCCGCAGGCCAGCACGGTGAGTCCCTGGCCGAGGCCTTCGGCGAGGGCGGAACGCTGCGATGCCGCCGTGGCGGACCGGTCGTCCCGGAAGATGCCGGCCAGCACGGCGCCGCCCACTCCATTGGCGTGCAGTTCCGCGCGGGCGTCCAGGACCGCCGCGACCCGGCGCAGTACGCCGGAGCGCAGCTGCTGTTCGGCGCGGGCGGACATCCGGTCCGTGATCAAGGCCAGTGCGGGCGCCACCAGGAGGCTGACGGCGGCGGCTGCGGCCACGGCCGGGAGGGCCGCCGGGAGCAGCAGGCCGGTGGCGGTGATGGCGGCCGCACCGACGGCGAGCGCGGTCAAGGGTGGCAGGACCACCCGGGGCAACAGTTCGCGGACGGTATCGACGTCGTCCACCACCGTCGCCAGCACGTTTCCGCCCTGCAGGAGCCGCCGCAGCGACAGGGCGCGCCTGCTCAGTGCCTCCCAGAGCCGGCCGCGGAGCCGGGTCAGGGCGGTGAAGACGGCGTCGTGCAGGAGCAGCCGTTCGGTGTACCGCAGGACGGCGCGGCCAATTCCGAAGAAGCGGACCCCGACGATGGCCGTGAGCAGGTACAGGATGGGCGGCTGTTCGCTGGCCCGGATGATGAGCCAGCCGGACAGGCCGGTCAGGGCGACGGCAAACAGCGCGGCGAGCACGCCGACCGTTGTGGCCGCCGCGAACGTGCCGGACACCGGAGCGAGCAGCCGTCGCAGCTGGGCCGCGGCGGTCCCGGCGCCGGTGGCTGCGTCGCCGGCTCCGGACGCCGGGGCACCGGCGCTGCCGGCCGGATCCGGTTCGGTTCCGGGTGCCGGACGGACCTGCGGGGCCGCGGGCGTACGGCCGGGCGCGGCTGCGGGCGTAGGGCCGGGCGTAGCGTGCTCCGCCGCGGCGGCATTGACGCTGACCAGCCGGTCGGCCAGTTCCCGGGTCTGCCTGTCATGGGCGACCAGCAGCACCGTGACGGTGCCGCGGAGCCGCGTCAGGGTGTGGTTGACGGCGTCGGCGGCGGCGCGGTCCAGGTGGGCGGTGGGTTCGTCCAGCAGCAGGACCGTGGCACCGGCCGTGATCCGGGCCAGGCCCCGGGCTACGGCGACCCGGCGCAGTTCTCCGGGGCTGAGTTCGGCCGGGTGCTTCGCGGCCAGGTGTTCGGCGGCGCAGGCGGCCAGGCAGCGGCTGGCCTCGGCGATGTCCTGCTCGGGCGTGCGCTGCGGCGAGGTGCCCAGGTACAGCAGGATTTCCGCCAGCACTGTGGGTTCGACGAGGACCGGGTGCTGCGGCACCCAGGCCAGGTCAGCCGTCGAAAATCCATCCGTCCGGCCGGTGACGTGAACGCCTTCGCCGGTGCCCACCGTGCCGGCGAGTACACCCAGCACGGTGCTTTTGCCGGACCCGCTGGGACCATCGAGGGCAGTGATGCTACCGGCCGGAAGGGTGAAGCTCAGCGGCCCGACGGCGGCGCCGGCCCGGCCCGGGTAGCTTACGCCCAGCCCGGTGACGGTGACCTCCGGCGGACCGGCAGGCCGTGGCCGGCGGGGTTCGGACGGGACGAGTGCCGCCGCCTGCGGGGCGTCAAGGACCCCGGTGGTGTCCGCGAGCGCCGCCCGGCCCTCGTCACTGGCGTGGTGCGCGGTGCCGAGTTCGCGCAGCGGCAGGTAGCAATCGGGGGCAAGGATCAGTGCCAGCAGACCGGCCTCGAGGGCCATGTCCCCCTGCACCAGCCGGACCCCGATAAAGACCGCCACCACAGCGACCGAGATCGTGGCGATGAGTTCCAGGGCCAGGGCCGACAGGAAGGCGGTCCGCAGGGTGCCCATGGTCTTGAAGCGGTATTCCTCGGAGATGTCCTCGAGCGCCTTCCGCTGGGCGGTGGCGCGGCCGAGGCCCACGAGTACCGGCAGGCCCTTGGCGAGTTCCAGCATGTGGGCGGAGAGCCGGGCCAGGGAGGCCTGCGCTTCCCGGACCCGGTCCTCGGTGTAGCGGCCGATCAGGATCATGAACAGCGGCACCAGCGGGACGGTCAGGACAACCACGACGGCGCTGATCCAGTCCGCGAACAGGATCCGGGCCCCGACCAGCAGCGGGATGGCGGCGCAGTTGACCAGGGCAGGCAGGAACTGGGTGTAGTAGTTGTCCAGCGCATCCAGCCCGCGGGTCGCGAGGACGGCGAGCCCGCCGTCGGCGGGTCCCGTGGTCCGGGTGCCGGTGCGCAGCGCATGTTCCAGCAGCCGGGAGCGCAGCTCCTCCTTGACCCCCAGCGCGGCGCGGCGGGCCGCAACGGCCTGCGCCCACACCGTCAGCGACCGCAGCACCACCCCGGCCAGCCCCCAGCCCAGCTGCTCCGCCCAGGCCGGGTTGTGGGTCATCAGCCCGGCCAGCATCGCGGCGACTGCCTGCGCGATCAGCACCAGGGACAGGGCCTTGAGGGCGGCCAGGAGGCCCAGCAGGTAAAGTGCCGAGCGGGTGGCCGGCCCGGCGGGGAACTGCGGTCTCATGCTCGGCTAGTCCTTCGGGGCCAGGGCTTTGGCGGCGATGGCGGGCAGGAAGCTGTGCGCCTCCGGGATGTGGTCGGCGCTGACCCGGCGACGGAACACCCAGTAGGTCCAGGCCTGGTAGGCCAGGACCAGCGGCAGCCCGACGCAGGCGACGATGCTCATCAGCCCGAGGGTGTAGTCCGAGGAGGAGGCGTTGCTTACCGTCAGGTTGAACGCCGGGTCCAGGGTCGAGGGCAGCACCACCGGGAAGACGGCACCGAAGATCGAGGCGCTGCCCAGCAGCAGGAAGGCGCCCAGGGCCACGAACGCCCTGCCTTCGGCGCCGCGGCGGCCGAAGTTCCAGGCCAGGACCGCGGCCACGACGGCCGCGACGACGGCGGCCATGGTCCAGGGCTTGCCGGTCTGCACCTGCAGCACGATGGCCCAGGCGGCGATGGGCAGGAGCAGGACGGCGAGCAGCCGGACGAACCACTGGCGGGCGCGGTGCCGGACCTCGCCGTCGGTCTTCAGCGCCAGGAAGGCGAGCCCGTGCAGCAGGGAGAAGCCGACGACGGCGAGCCCGCCCAGCACTGCGTAGCCGGTGAACCAGGCGAACGGGCCGCCTTCACGGTCGCCGTTGGCGTTCAGCGGCAGGCCGGTAGTGGTCAGCGCCAGGGCGGCGCCGACGCCGAAGGCGGCCAGCAGGGAACCCAGGGCAATGGCCCAGTCCCAGCGGGCGCGCCATTGCGGCGTGTCCACCTTTCCCCGGTATTCGAAGGCCACGGCCCGGAATATCAACGCGACGAGCACGAGCAGCAGCGGCAGGTAGAGCGCGGAGAACAGGGAGGCGTACCAGAGCGGGAAGGCCGCGAAGGTGGCGGCGCCGGCGGTGATCAGCCATACCTCGTTGCCGTCCCAGACCGGGCCGATGGTGTTCAGCAGCACGCGGCGTTCGGTGTTGTTCCGGGCGAAGGTCTTCATGAGCATCCCGACGCCCAGGTCGAAGCCCTCCAGAAAGAGGTACCCCGTCCACAGCACCGCGATGAGAATGAACCAGATGGTGGGTAGCAGTTCCATGCTGAATATCCTTTGTATCGTGGGCTGGTGCTAGTAGGCGAAGGCCAGGACGTCGTCGGCGCCGGGCTGGCCGGCGGTCCCGTCCGGCGGGGTCTGGTCCTCGTTCTCGTCCGCTGGGGCCTGGCCGAGTTCGGGCATCGCGGAGACCACGCCGCCGCGGATGTATTTGACCAGCAGTTTTACCTCGACCACCAGCAGCAGGGCGTAGACGGAGGTCAGCACCACCAGGGAGGTCAGCAGTTCGCCGGCGGAGACCCCCGGGGAAACGGCGGCCGCGGTGAACATGAACACCTGGTCGATGCCGTTAAGGTCCGGGTTGGGTGCCACGACGAAGGGCTGCCGGCCCATTTCGGTGAAGATCCAGCCGGCCGCGTTGGCGCCGAAGGGGGCCAGGATGCCGAACACGGCCAGCCGCATCAGGCCGCGGGAGGCCGGGACAGTGCCCTTGCGCGTGGCCCACAGGGCCACCAGGGCGGCGAGGGCCGCGACGCCGCCGAAGCCGATCATCATCCGGAAACCCCAGTAGGTGACCTCCATGACGGGGACGTACTGGATCTCCTGGCCGGCCCGGTCACCGTAGATCGGGTTGTCCGGCAGGTGCGTGCCGTAGTCGGCCTTGTACTGGTCCAGCAGGCTGTTCACGCCCTTGACCTCGGTGTTGAAGTCGCCCTTGGCCAGGAACGAGAGGATGCCGGGAACCTCGATTACGGCCACGACGTCGTCGCAGTTCTTGGAGCCGACGTTGCCGATGCTGAGCACGGAGAAGCCGGTGCCGTCGTGGCAGGCGGCCTCGGCTGCGGCCATTTTCATCGGCTGCTGTTCGAACATCAGCTTGCCCTGCAGGTCACCGGTAATGGCGGTTCCGGCGAAGGAAATCATGGCGACGACGGCCCCGATCCGCAGCGAGCGGATCCAGACGGTGTGGTCTGCGCGGTCCCGGCCGGGGATGTCCGACTCGCCGGGGACCACCCTCCCGTCCGCCCCGATAGTGTCGATCCCGTCGTGCCGGCGGCGCCAGAGGTGGTACCAGGCGATGCCGAGCAGGAAGGCGCCGGCGACGGCGAGGGCCCCGAAGAGGGTGTGCGGCACGGCGACGAGGGCGGTGTTGTTGGTGAAGACGGCCCACGCATCGGTCATGACCGGACGCCCGTTGATCATTTCGACGCCGACGGGGTGCTGCATCCAGGAGTTCGCCACGATGATGAAGTACGCGGAAAAGACCGAACCGATCACCGCAATCCAGAGGCAGGCGAGGTGGACGCCGCGTTTCAGCTGCTTCCAGCCGAAGATCCAGAGGCCCAGGAAGGTCGACTCGACGAAAAAGGCTAGCAGCGCCTCCAGCGCCAGGGGCGCCCCGAACACGTCACCGACGAACCGGCTGTATTCGCTCCAGGCCATGCCGAACTGGAACTCCTGCACGATGCCGGTGGCGACGCCCATGATGAAGTTGATCAGGAACAGCTTGCCCCAGAACTTCGTCATCCGCAGGTATTCCGGTTTGCCGGTGCGGTACCAGAGCGTCTGGATCACCGCCACCACCAGGCCGAGGCCGATCGTCAGCGGCACCATCATGAAGTGGTAGACGGTGGTGATGCCGAATTGCCAGCGTGCGATTTCCAAGGCGTCCAAGGCAGTCCCTTTGGCTAGGTTCCCAAGTTTTCTACGTTACGTAGAAATTCTACTTCTACAGATTGTAGAACAACTGCACGGCTTACCGCATCCAGCGTTGCACGGCGGAGCGGCCCCGGCAACGGCCCGCCCCGGCCGCTCCGCGACACGCCGGAGCGCCCGCGTTCTACCTCATGTAGAAACTGCTGGTAAAACGCGGTAAATTGGGAATAGAGGATTATCCATCCGCCCGGCAGGTACCCGCCGCGGCGGCAGTGCAGAAGGACATACGGAATGGCTACTCTCGGCGAACTGGAACGGGCAGTGATGGACCTGCTCTGGGCGGGCCAGGAGGCCGCGACGGCCAACACCCTGCGGGACATGCTGGCGCAGAGCACACGGCCCGCGGGCGGGACCGCCGGGCATGAGGGCAAGGACCTGGCCGTGACCACCGTGCTGACCGTCCTGTCCCGGCTTGAGCGCAAGGGCCTGGTGGAACGTGAGCGCGGCACCCGCCCGCACCGCTACCAGGCCGTTTCGAGCCGCGCGGACCATACCGCGGAGCTGATGCACGAGGTGCTCGGTTCGGCTCCGGACCGCGAGGCCGTGTTGGCGCGCTTTATCGGTTCGGTCTCGGCCACCGAGGCGGAGACCCTGCGCAAGCTGCTGGAACACAGCTAGCAGCGGATGTTCTGGACCTCATATTTTCTGGCGGTCCTCGCAATAGTGCTGGCGTGGCCGGTGCCTGTCCTGCTTTCCCGCGCCCAGTGGCCGGCCCGGTCGCCGTCGACGGCGATGCTGCTTTGGCAGGCGATCGCACTGGCCGGCGGCCTGTCCATGATCGGGGCCATGCTGGTCTATGGGCTGGAGCCGGCCGGGGATAACCTGCTGGCCGGCCTGAGAGCCCTGGCGGGCATGGTCTTCCGCAACGAGCCCACCACGGTGCTGGGCTTCTGGCATATCTTCGCGCTCTCCGCGGCAGCGTTGCTGGGCGCCCACCTGGTCTTTACGCTGCTGCTCACCTACTACAAGATCCGGCGGCAGCGCCGGCGGCACCGCGAGCTTCTCGCACTGCTGGCCTCCCCCTCCGCGGACGGTCCCGGCACCATGGTGATCAGCCACGACTCCCCCGTCGCCTACTGCCTGCCGGGCGGTGCCCGCTCCGTGACGGTGCTCTCGGACGGGTTGATGGCGGCGCTGGAGCCGGACGAGCTGCGCGCCGTCCTGCAGCACGAAAATGCCCACCTGAGCCAGCACCACCACCTGCTGCTGTGGGCCTTCGCGGCCTGGCGGCAGGCGCTGCCGTGGCTGCCGACCACGCGCCTGGCCCAGGAGGCGGTCAGCTCGCTGATCGAGATGCTGGCCGACGACGTCGCGCTCAAGACCGAGAGCAAGGCCGCCCTGATCAAGGCGATCGCGATCGTTGCGAGCGGTTCCACCGGCGCCCCGGAGACACGCCTCGCCTTCGGCGACGCCGCGGACGCCGGGCAGCCGGGCGCCACGGGCGGAGCAGGCGCGGCGGTCACCACCGTCTCGCGGGTGAGCCGCCTGCTCAGCCCCCGGCCGCCGCTGCCGCTGCCCTGGCGCTTCGCGGTCCTCTGCGCCTGCCTGCTGCTGCTGGCAGTGCCCACCGCGCTGCTGCTCGTCCCCGGCCTGCTGGGCTGACTGCGGCCACCGGGCCGGCTGGGCGCTCCGGGCCGGGTCAGGCGTCGATGCGTTCCCGGTCCAGGCCCGCGGCCCCGGCGATGATGAAGTCCTTGCGCGGCGCCACATCGGAGCCCATCAGCAGGTCGAACGTTTCCTCGGCCTGCTTCGCGTTCTCGATCCCGACCTTGCGCAGGGTCCGGTGCCGCGGGTCCATGGTGGTCTCCGCGAGCTGTTCCGCATCCATTTCGCCCAGGCCCTTGTAGCGCTGGATCGGCTCCTTGTACCGCTTGCCCTCCTTGGCAAGGCGGTCCAGCAGCACATGCAGTTCCGCCTCGGAGTAGGTGTAGATCATCTCGTTGGCCTTTTGGCCGGCGTTGACCACCTCCACCCGGTGCAGCGGCGGGACCGCGGCGAACACCCGGCCCTCCTCGATCATGGGCCGCATGTAGCGGAAGAACAGGGTCAGCAGCAGGGTCCGGATGTGGGCGCCGTCGACGTCGGCGTCGGTCATCAGGATGACTTTGCCGTAGCGGGCGGCGGCGATGTCGAAGCTGCGGCCGGAGCCGGCCCCGACCACCTGGATCAGGGCGGCGCATTCGGCGTTGGAGAGCATGTCCCCCACCGAGGCCTTCTGCACGTTCAGGATTTTGCCGCGGATCGGCAGCAGCGCCTGGAAGTCCGAAGAACGCGCCAGCTTGGCGGTGCCGAGGGCCGAGTCGCCTTCCACGATGAACAGCTCGGAACGGGCGACGTCGTCGGTCCGGCAGTCTGCCAGCTTGGTGGGCATCGAGGAGGTTTCCAGCGCGTTCTTCCGGCGCTGCGTCTCCTTGTGCACGCGGGCCGAGATGCGTGATTTCATCTCGCTGACGATCTTTTCCAGCAGCAGCGCCGACTGGGCCTTGTCGTTCCGGTTGGCGGACGTGAGCTTGGCGTTGATCTCCTGCTCCACCACCTTCGCCACGATGGCCCGGACCGCGGAGGTGCCGAGGATCTCCTTGGTCTGCCCCTCGAATTGCGGTTCGGCCAGGCGGACGGTCAGGACTGCCGTGAGGCCGGCGAAGATGTCGTCCTTTTCGATCTTGTCGTTCCCGGCTTTGAGCTTGCGGGCGTTCGCTTCCACGGCCTTGCGGAAGGTCTTGAGCAGCGCCTGTTCGAAGCCGGCCTGGTGCGTGCCGCCCTTGGGTGTGGCGATGATGTTGACGAAGCTGCGGACCGTGCTGTCGTAGCCGATGCCCCAGCGCAGGGCGACGTCCACCTCGCAGTCGCGTTCCACCTCGGCGAGCTGGCTGTGGCCGCGCTCGTCGAGGACGGGGACCGTCTCTTTGAACTTGCCGGCGCCGTGCAGCCGCCAGGTGTCGGTGACGGCGGGATCGGCTGCGAGGAACTCGACGAACTCGGACAGGCCGCCGTCGTGGTGGAAAACTTCCTCGTGCGGGCCGAGCTCGCCGGGCGTGCCGGCCAGCCTGCGCTCATCCCGGATGGTCAGCTTCAGGCCGGGGACCAGGAAGGACGTCTGCCGTGCCCGGTCCGCGAGCTCTGCGTAGGAGAACTTGGCGTCGGGGGTGAAGATCTGCCGGTCGGACCAGTAGCGGATCCGGGTTCCGGTCACGCCGCGCTTGGCTTTGCCCACGACGTCGAGCACCGACCCCTCGACGAACGGCTCGAAGACGGCGGCCGGATCGGGCTTGCTGCCCGGGTCCTTGAAGCGGCCGGGCTCGCCGCGGCGGAAGGACATCTTGTAGGTCTTCCCGCCACGGTCCACCTCGACCTCCAGTCGGGAGGACAGGGCGTTCACCACGGAGGCGCCCACACCGTGCAGGCCGCCGGACGCGGTGTAGGACCCGCCGCCGAACTTGCCGCCGGCGTGCAGCTTCGTAAAGACCACCTCGACGCCGGTGAGCCCGGTTTTCGGTTCGACGTCGATCGGGATGCCGCGGCCGTCGTCGTGGATCTCGACCGAATTGTCGGCGTGCAGGATGACCTTGATGTCATGGCCGAAACCTGCCAGCGCCTCGTCGACGGAGTTGTCGATGATTTCCCACAGGCAGTGCATGAGACCGCGGGAGTCCGTGGAGCCGATGTACATGCCCGGGCGTTTCCGGACGGCCTCCAAGCCTTCCAGCACGGAGAGATGCCGGGCGGTGTAATCAGAACTTGGTGCCACGGGTGGGAAACTCCTTCGGGGGACGGAACGTAACAGACGCTCTTTCTAGGGTAGTCGGCCAGCCGCCGGTCACCGGGTTGCCACTCCTGGGATGCAGGCCATGGTTCAGACGTTACTGGGCCGTGATACGCGGACAGCGAACTTGGCCCATCCGTGCCATGGAATGTCTGCGAATGCTGGTTATATAGGTGTAACGAACTACCAGGGAGGCCGACCATGACCACAGCAGTTGCGGACCGCACGCTCACCACCGTTGACCGGTGCGACCGTTGCGGAGCCCAGGCATACGTACGGGTTGTTCTTGGAGCCTCCGGCGGTGAATTGCTTTTCTGCGCTCACCACGCACGCGCCGTAGAACCGAACCTCAGGCCGCTCAGTTCCGACTGGCATGACGAGACGAGCCGTCTCCACGAGAAGGCACCGGTTTCGGTCGACTAATTTCGACCGGCCGCACCGGCGGCCGGAAAGGGCCCCTCCCGTTCGGGAGGGGCCCTTTCCGCGTTCCCGGGGATGGGCGGGAACCGCAACGCGGGGCCGTTTCCGGCCCCGCGTTTGTTGTACCGGTGGTGGTCCGGTATTCCTGGGGCTGCCTAGTCCAGGTAGTCCCGGAGGACCTGGGACCGCGACGGGTGCCGCAGCTTCGACATGGTCTTCGATTCGATCTGGCGGATGCGTTCGCGCGTGACGCCGTAGACCTTTCCGATTTCGTCTAAAGTCTTCGGCTGCCCGTCGGTGAGTCCGAAGCGCATGGCGACGACGCCGGCCTCACGCTCGGACAGGGTGTCCAGGACCGAGTGCAGCTGTTCCTGCAGCAAGGTGAAGCTCACGGCGTCGGCCGGAACCACGGCCTCCGAGTCCTCGATCAGGTCACCGAACTCCGAGTCGCCGTCCTCGCCAAGCGGGGTGTGCAGCGAGATCGGTTCGCGGCCGTACTTCTGGACCTCAACGACCTTTTCGGGGGTCATGTCGAGTTCGAGCGCGAGCTCTTCCGGGGTGGGTTCCCGGCCGAGGTCCTGCAGCATCTGGCGCTGGACGCGGGCCAGCTTGTTGATGACTTCCACCATGTGGACCGGGATGCGGATGGTGCGGGCCTGGTCCGCCATGGCACGGGTGATGGCCTGGCGGATCCACCAGGTGGCGTAGGTGGAGAACTTGAAGCCCTTGGTGTAGTCGAACTTCTCGACCGCACGGATCAGGCCCAGGTTGCCTTCCTGGATCAGGTCCAGGAACAGCATGCCGCGGCCGGTGTAGCGCTTGGCCAGCGAAACCACCAGACGGAGGTTGGCCTCGAGCAGGTGGTTCTTGGCGCGTTTGCCGTCGTGGATGACGAATTCGAGTTCGCGCTTGAGCTTCGGGTCCATCGAGCCGTCGTCGGCGTTGATTTTCTCCTCGGCAAACAGGCCGGCCTCGATCCGCAGCGCAAGGTCGACTTCCTGCTCGGCGTTCAGCAGGGCCACCTTGCCGATCTGCTTCAGGTAATCCTTGACCGGGTCGGCGGTGGCGCCGGCGGACATCACCTGCTGGACCGGGGCGTCGTCGTCGTCCGCATCGGAGTAGACGAATCCGGATCCGGTCGCCGCGGTGGCAGCCTTGCCGGACTCCTCGCCCTCTTCACCGAGGTCGGCGGCGTTGGGGTTCACATCGTCGGCGTCCTCATCGGCCTCGACGTCGTCGGCATCTTCGTCACGGGCCTTGTTCGCGGCCTCGGCGGCGGCTTTGGCACCGGGCTTCGGTCCACGCTTCTTGGGTTCGGCTTTGACTGCCGGGGCGTCGCCGGCGGCAGCTGCGGCAGCTTTGGCCGCCTTGTTGGCTGCACGTGTGGCGGCGCGCTTAGCGTTTGCCGCCGCCTTCTTCTCCTCGGGAGACAATACGGCCTGGTCGGCGGGTTCCTTCTTCGCGGAAGACGGGGTCACAGAAAACCTTTCTAGCGGCGGTCTGTGGAATCACCATACGGGCAACACCACTATGACCCTGTCAAGTCCGTGTTTCACATCAAGCGCAATCAGGACCAGCAGAGTCACCTAGTACAACTGCCGGAGCGACCGTAATGTTCCCTGTTGCCAGAGTTCGTTACGCGCACTCAATACACGGACCCAACCGGGTCTCGGCAACTATTGTCTCACGATTTTCCGCCGCAGGCCCCGGAAACGCCCCGGGCAGCACCGGCGGCCGCCGCCGGCCCTCCTCAGGCCGCGTCCGGATCAAACTTCTGCCACGCGGCATCCCGGCGGCGCGCCCAGCCGCAGAGGGTACCGCGCCGCACGAGCTCGGCCAGCAGCTCCGCCAGCCGGTAACCGGGCTGGTCCGCGGCAGCCGCCGTAAAGAAGGCATCGGCGAACGAACCGCGGCCGCGGCACCACTCGATCCAGCCGCGGGCAGTCAGCGCCGCGGCCCGGGCCTCGCCGCCTCCGCAGTCAGCCAGCCTGGCCAGGATCCGGTCCAGGCTGCCCAGCCGGTCCCAGTCCGGGATTGGCGGGGCGACACCCAGCAGCACCTCACCGTAGCCGGGCAGCGGCGCGGCTGCGGCGACGGCGACGGCGGGGCCCGCGGCGGCTGCGGCTGCGGCTGCGCCTGCGGCTGCCGGGGCTGCGGCATCCGGCTCCGGGCGCGGCGCCGCCGGGAAGCCGTCGAGAGGCGGCAGCGGCGCGGGCGTGCCCGGTGCGCCGTCGAACAGGTTGAATTCCTCGGCGCCGGCCGTGGCAGCAGCCCGGCCGGCGGCAGCCATGACGAGAACCGCGTCGCGCCACGACGCCACACACAGGGTGGCCCGGAGGTACCCGGCCAGGCCGGCCGGCAACTGCTCCGGTGGCGTTGCGGCCGGCCCCAGCACCCGCTCCCAGACGTCCAGCACCGAGTCAAACTGCGACCGGTCCCGCCACCGGCCGGAAAGGATCCGGGACCAGTCCTGCGCCGCTTCCAGCGCGGCCGCATCGCTGCGGACCGGTCCGGGCGCGGCGAGTGCCGGGGCGGTTCCGACGCTGCTGCCGCGAAAGACGAGTTCGGCACTGAGCCGGCTGTTCCTGATCTCCTCGACCGGCCGGCCCGGCGACGGACAACATGCCGCGTTGGTGCAGTAGGCGTTGCGCCAGTGCCGCTCACCGATCAGCCACGCGTCCCGCACCGGCATGCCGGCCGCGTCCAGTGCGCCTTCCAGTTCGAGCAGGAGCCTTGCCAGCACCGGATCGGCCCCGGCCCCCGCGCTGGCCCCGGCCCCGCGGGCGGTGGGGCTTCCGCCCCTCCCGCCCGTAAAGAAGGCGAGCAGGACGCCGTCGGCCCGGTCATCGGCGGCCAGATAGTCCCGCACGGTCCGGGCGAAGGCCGCCGGTCCGGCGGACCGGCGGCGCGCGGGCTCCGGGAGGTCGACGCGCAGGGTGGCCCCCAGCCGCTTGCCCTGCAGGGTCATGGCGACCAGGCTGTTGACCGGCCAGTACCCCAGGGAATGCGGAATGAAGCCGAGGATGTCTTCGGGACCGGTGACGGTCAGGTGGTCAGGAGCTGTCATAACCCAAGCCTCGCGGCCGGCCGCCGGCGGCGTCAGTGCACCGCGGCCCTATGTGGACAACTCCGGCCGGCACGCTCGGCGCTAGGGTGTGCGGCGGCGCTCCGCGACCGTCCTGCGCGCCCGGCCCAGGGACTTCAGCAGCGGGGGCACCTTCACGCCCTGCTCGGCCATCTGCCGGCGGACTTTCCGGCGGGTGGTGAGGATCGCGGCCGAGCCGGCCGCCAGGAGCACGAACTGCACACACAGGGCCAGCCGGAACGCGTCCAGGCTGTAGAGCCCTGCCGGCGAAAACCCGGACAGGTGCAGCGCGTCGAGCGCCAGGCCGATCAGGAAGATGGACAGCAGCGCGGCGATGAACCCGCCGACGTTGACGATGCCGGTGGCGGTTCCAATCCGGTGTGCCGGGTTGAAGGTCCTGGCGAAGTCGAACCCGATCATCGACCCCGGGCCGCCGATGGCCAGGACCACCACCAGGCCGGCCAGCAGCCAGAGCGGGGAACGCCCCGGTTGCAGCAGCACCGTGGCCCAGGCCGCGGCCGTGGCAGCGGCGATCAGCAGCACCATCGTGGAGCGGCGCATCGGGTGACGGGCCACGAACCTGCCCATCAGCGGCCCGGCGGCGATTCCGGCGGCGACATAGAGGGCCATCAGCGCTGAGACGGTACCCCCTCCCAGGCCCTGGGCCGAGATCAGGAAGGGGTAGCCCCAGGTCATGGCGAACACGGTGCCGCTGAACTGGACAGTGAAGTGGCTCCACATTCCGAGCCTGGTGCCTGGCTGCCGCCAGGCGCTCGAGAGCGACACGCCGGTGGCGCGCAGCCCCGCGGACGGTTTCGCGGCGGCGTGGCCGGGCGGCACGTCCTGCAGGAGCAGGACCACCAGCACCACGGACAGTCCGGACATGCCGGCCAGGGTCAGGAAGGCGGGGGTCCAGCCGGCGCTGTGCAGGATGATCGCGAACGGCACCACGGAGAAGAGCTGGCCGAGCTGGCCGGACATGCCGGTGAGCTGGGTGAGGAGCGGAACCCGGGCGGGGGCGAACCAGAGCGGGATCAGCCGGATAACGGAGACGAAGGTCATCGCGTCGCCGGCGCCTACCAGGATGCGGCCCAGTACGCCGCCGGGGACCGTTTCGGCAAAGGCGAGCTGCAGTTGCCCGGCACCCATCAGGACGGCGCCGCCGGCCAGCATGGCCCGGGACCCGAAACGGTCCACCAGCACGCCAACGGGGATCTGCAGGGCGGCGTAGACCAGCAGCTGCAGGACGGTGAAGAAGGAGATGCCGGCGGCGGTGGCATGGAAACGCTCGGTGGCTTCCAGCCCCACGACACCGAATGAGGTGCGCTGGCTGACCGCCACGAGGTACGCGAACACCCCAACGATCCAGATAAGCCAGGCGCGGGGTGCGGTCACTCCCCCATTATGCCCCGTTCGGCTAAAAGGTGATTTATTCGCTCGGCTCTTCGCGGGCCAGGTAGGCCTCGACGGCGGCCCCCAGGGCATCGGCGTTGGGCAGCTGGTCGTTCTCGTCCGCGAGCAGGGACCGGCGCACCGTGCCTTCCGCTTTCTCGTCGTAGCGGGTCTCCAGCCGGGCCACGACCTGCTGGACCTCGGCGGAGGCCTCGATCTGCTCGGCGATCTGCCGCCCGACGTCGCGGCCTGCCTCGCGGAGGCGGTCGGTGGGCAGCATCAGGGAGGTCGCCGCGCCGAGGTATTCCAGTCCGGCGACGGCGGCCGTGGGGTATTCGGCCTCGGCCAGGTAGTGCGGGACATGGATGACGTAGCCGGCGATGTTCCGGCCGGCATCGACCAGCCGGAGTTCGAGGATATGGCCGACGGCGGCGGGTACCTCCACGGTGGGCTTCCAGACCGAGATTCCTTCAATCAGCTCCGGACGGTTGCCGTGCACGGTGACGCCGACCGGCCGGGTGTGCGGCACGGGCATCGGGATCGAGTGGATCCAGGCCGCCAGGTTGACGTCAAGGTGTTCGACAATTCCGACCACGGCACGGGCGAAGCGTTCCCATTGCAGGTCCGGCTCGAACCCGGCCAGCAGCAGGAACGGCTTGCCCAGACCGTCGGTCAGCCGGTAGAGCGACAGCCGGGGCGGCTGGTAGTCCTGCAGGTGGTCCTCGACGAAGCTCACCTGCGGCCGGCGGGACCGGTAATCCATCAGCTGGTCGGCGTCGAACTCAGCAACCAGTTCGGAGTCGAGGGTGTCGAGCAGTTCGGCGGTGATCTGCTTGACCACGTGCCCCGCGTCGGCGAAGCCGGTGAATCCCATCACCAGGTTCAGGCCGCGCAGTTCGGGGCTGTGGAACAGCGCGTCGTCGCGGACGTACAGCGTTTCAGGGTCCAGCAGGGAACCGGAAATCCGTTCCATCACGGCATGTTCCTTTCGTGGTAGTAGGGCTGGGGTCAGCACGGCCCGCATCGTCGCGGGCGGATGGCGGCGGCCGGGCGCAGCGGCGCCAGGCGTGCCGATACCAGCTACAACGCGCTGGCCGACGCGGTAATTCCTGCCCCCGTTGTGGGCCAGCTCTCATTAAATTGAACTCCGGCACCGGGGAGAGACTACGATCGGGACTGGCCCTGGAAAGGGCCGTGCAGACACCGGTACGCGTGCAATGCCGACGGTGCCTGGGGTAGCCATGGCAGGGCGCCGAACATGCAGTCCCTGCCGAAATGTCGCAGAGAATTGAGGACTGTCCTCGTGGTTAAGAATACCGAAGTCAAAGTGAGCGCGATCGCCGGAGACTTGAAGAAGTCCCCGTCCGATGCCCTCGTCGTGGGCGTGGCACAGGGTGCGGATGGTCCCGTGCTGCTGGCGAACCCGCTGACGGCCAAGGCCGCGGAGGCGCTCGCGGAGTCCCTGGCCGGTCTTGGCCTCACCGGAGCCGCCGACCAGGCACACCGTCTGCCGGGACTGCCGGAAGCGGGCGCGGCCATCCTCGTCCTCGCCGGGGTCGGTAAGGTCGCCGCGGATACCCCGCTCTCCGAAGAAGCGCTGCGCCGGGCCGCCGGCTCCGCGGTGCGCCAGCTCGCCGGGGTCGGCACCGTCACCCTCGCGCTCCCGACGCCGGATCTCGGCGCCGTCGCCGCGGTTGCGGAGGGCGCCGCAATGGGCGCCTACGCGTTCAACGAGTACCGCTCGGCCAAGGACGGCGTCAAGGAGCCGGTCAAGCACGTGCGCATCCACACGGACCTCGCCGCTGCCAACGGCATCGGCCCGGTGCTGGAGCGTGCCGCGCTGATTGGCAAGTCCGTCAACGCCACGCGCTCACTCGTGAACCAGCCGCCCAGCCATCTGTACCCCGAAACGTTCGCCGACGCCGCAAGGGATCTGGCCAAGGGCCTGCCGGTGAAGGTCACGGTCTGGGACGAGAAGCGGCTGGAAAAGGACGGATTCGGCGGCATCCTGGGCGTCGGCAAGGGTTCCACCCGGCAGCCGCGCCTGGTCAAGGTCGAATACGCTCCGGCCAGGGCCGCGGCGAAAATCGCCCTGGTAGGCAAGGGCATCACTTTTGATACCGGCGGAATCTCGCTTAAGCCGCACCTGGGCATGGGCGAAATGAAGAGCGACATGGCCGGCGCCGCCGTCGTGCTGAACACCGTGCTCGCACTCACCGAACTGCGGCTGCCGGTGAAGGCAACGGCGTGGCTCTGCATCGCCGAAAACATGCCCTCCGGCGCCGCACAGCGCCCCGCCGACGTGCTGACGATCTTCGGCGGCAAGACCGTCGAGGTCCTCAACACCGACGCCGAGGGCCGCCTCGTGATGGCCGACGGCATCGCGGCCGCCAGCGAGGAGCACCCGGATGTGATCATCGACGTCGCCACCCTCACCGGCGCCCAGCTGATCGCCCTCGGCAACCGCACCGCCGGCGTGATGGGTTCCGAGTCCGTCACCGGCGCGCTGAAGGCCGCCGCGGACCGTGCCGGCGAGCTGGTCTGGCCGATGCCCCTGCCGGAGGAGTTGCGTCCCACCCTGGACTCCCAGGTCGCCGACATCGCCAACATCGGCGAACGCCACGGCGGCATGATGACGGCGGCCGTGTTCCTAAAGGAATTCGTTGGCAAGGGCAAGGACGGGGAACAGATCCCCTGGGCCCACATTGACATCGCCGGCCCGTCCTTCAACAGCGGCAGCCCGTACGGCTACAACCACAAGCAGGGCACCGGCTGCACGGTGCGCACCCTGGTGGCCTACGTCGAGGACATCCTCGCCCAGGCCGCCTGAACCGCAGCGCCGCGCCGCGGCCGGGCTGACCGGTCCGGCGCGGCCCTGCGCCGGCGCCGATCTTCCCGGCACAGGGCCGCGTGAGACTCGCCACAATGCGGTCCCCAAACGCCACGGCAAGGTGGAGCATGGATTGGTGGTTCGCTAAGGTGAACCGTAGTTTCAAATACGTGGGCTTCACAGCGTTGGTTCCACCGGCGGTGATTCCACCAGCAGCAATCCGAACACAAGTAATTCCAAACGAAAGGGAACCGGTCCGCCGGCAGCTCTAGGCAGGCAGGTTCCAAGACCAGATGATGCGTACTCTCGTGTCATCGTTCACGCGAGGGAGCGTTTAAGTGGCCGATCAGGCAACTGCGCAAGAATTCGACATCCTGGTACTCGGCGGCGGCAGCGGCGGCTACGCTACTGCGCTCCGCGCCGTCCAGCTCGGCCTTACCGTCGGCCTCATCGAAAAGGGAAAGCTGGGCGGCACCTGCCTGCACAACGGCTGTATCCCCACCAAGGCCCTGCTGCACTCAGCGGAACTGGCCGACCACGCCCGTGACTCCGCCAAGTACGGCGTCAACGTCACCCTGGACAGCATCGACATCAACGCTGTCAACGCCTACAAGGACGGCATCATTGCCGGCAAGTTCAAGGGCCTGCAGGGACTGCTCAAGTCCAAGAAGGGCATCACCGTCATCGAGGGCGAAGGCAAGCTCCAGGGCAGCGACACCGTCGTCGTGAACGGCACCGCCTACAAGGGCAAGAACATTGTCCTCGCCACCGGTTCCTACTCCCGCACCCTGCCCGGCCTCGAAATCGGCGGCAAGGTGATCACCTCGGACGAAGCCCTCACGATGGACTTCATCCCCAAGAGCGCCATCATCCTCGGCGGCGGCGTGATCGGCGTCGAGTTTGCCTCGGTCTGGAAGTCGTTCGGCGTGGACGTCACCATCGTCGAGGGCCTGCCTTCCCTCGTCCCGAACGAAGACGCCACGATCGTCAAGGCCTTCGAGCGGGCGTTCAAGAAGCGCGGCATCAAGTTCTCCACCGGCGTCTTCTTCCAGGGCGTTGAGCAGAACGACGACGGCGTGAAGGTCACCCTCGTCGACGGCAAGACGTTCGAGGCGGACCTCCTGCTGGTCGCCGTCGGCCGCGGCCCGGTCACGGCGAACCTCGGCTACGAGGAAGCGGGCCTGACCATTGACCGCGGCTTCGTGATCACCAACGAGCGCCTGCACACCGGCGTCGGCAACATCTACGCCGTGGGCGACATCGTCCCCGGCGTCCAGCTCGCACACCGCGGCTACCAGCAGGGCATCTTCGTGGCCGAGGAAATCGCCGGCCTCAAGCCGGTCGTGGTCGAAGACGTCAACATCCCCAAGGTCACCTACTCCGAACCGGAGATCGCCACCGTGGGCTATTCCGAGAAGGCCGCCAAGGCCAAGTTCGGTGATGACCAGGTCGAGACCCAGGAATACAACCTCGCCGGCAACGGCAAGAGCTCCATCCTCGGCACCTCGGGCCTGGTGAAGCTGGTCCGCCAGAAGGACGGCCCGGTCGTCGGCGTCCACATGATCGGCGCCCGC
The DNA here is from genome assembly GCF_057748045.1 of Arthrobacter sp. JB02-1C. Lineage (NCBI taxonomy): Bacteria > Bacillati > Actinomycetota > Actinomycetes > Micrococcales > Micrococcaceae > Arthrobacter > Arthrobacter sp. JB02-1C. The sequence continues at coordinate 2,680,456 of NZ_CM173235.1, read as the reverse complement.
ATGGGCGAGCAGATCGGCGAGGCGCAGCTGATCGTGAACTGGGAGGCCTACCCGGAGGATGTGGCCCAGCTGGTCCACGCCCACCCGACGCAGAACGAGGCCCTCGGCGAGGCCCACCTCGCCCTCGCCGGCAAGCCGCTGCACGGCTAGCAGCCCCGCAGCACCGCAAGACCCCAGGGCTTAGTGCGCCCGGCCCGAAAAAGCCGGGTGCACTAAGCTCGATCAAGGCAGCATTCATCCGCACTAAAGATCAATAAGGAGAACGGGGACGACATGTCTGAATCCGTTAACTTGCCCGCCCTCGGTGAGAGCGTCACCGAAGGAACCGTCACCCGCTGGCTGAAGCAGGTAGGTGACCGGGTAGAGGTGGACGAGCCCCTGCTCGAGGTCTCCACCGACAAGGTCGACACCGAAATCCCCTCTCCGATCGCCGGTGTGATCGAGGAAATCCTGGTCGCGGAAGACGAGACCGCCGAGGTTGGCGCGCCGCTGGTCCGCATCGGCGACGGCTCCGGCTCCGGCTCCGGCGAGGCTGCCGCTCCGGCCGCAGAGGAAGCTCCGGCCGAGTCGCCGTCCGCCGCCGAGGCCCCGGCTCCCGAAGCCGAAGCGCCGTCCGCTGAGGCACCGTCCGCTGAAGCACCGGCCGCTGAAGCCGCCGCACCCGCGGCCGAAGCCGCCGCTCCGGCACCCTCCGGCGAGGGCCACGAGGTGACGCTGCCCGCCCTGGGCGAGAGCGTTACCGAGGGTACCGTCACGCGCTGGCTCAAGAGCATCGGTGACAATGTCGAGGTCGACGAGCCGCTGCTGGAAGTCTCCACCGACAAGGTCGACACCGAGATCCCCTCTCCGGTTGCCGGCACCCTGCAGGAAATCCGCGTGGCGGAGGACGAGACGGCCGAGGTCGGGTCCGTCCTGGCCGTCATCGGTTCCGGCGCAGCTGCCCCGGCCGCCGCGCCGGCGCCGGAAGCTCCGAAGCAGGAAGCTCCGAAGCAGGAGGCGCCCAAGCAGGAAGCCCCCGCACCCGAAGCCCCGAAGCAGGAGGCGCCCAAGCAGGAGGCCCCGGCTCCTGCCGCAGCTCCCCAGCAGGAAGCGCCCGCCGCTGCAGGCCCGGCCGCTCCGGCTGCAGGCGCCGAGTCCGGCTACGTCACTCCCCTGGTCCGCAAGCTCGCCAACCAGCAGGGCGTCGACATCGCCTCGCTGACCGGCACCGGCGTCGGCGGCCGCATCCGCAAGCAGGACGTACTGGCCGCTGCCGAAGCGAAGGCAGCCCCGGCCGCCGCCGCGCCCGCCGCATCCTCTGCAGCCCCGGCAGCGCGTCCCTCCGCAGATCAGTCTTCACTGCGCGGCACCGTACAGAAGGCCCCGCGCATCCGCCAGGTCATCGCCCGCCGCATGCGCGAGTCGCTGGACATCTCCACCCAGCTGACCCAGGTGCACGAGGTGGACATGACCAAGGTTGCCAAGCTGCGCGCCAAGGCCAAGAACTCCTTCCAGGCCCAGAACGGTTCCAAGCTGACCTACCTGCCGTTCATCGCGAAGGCCGTTGCCGAGGCCCTGAAGCAGCACCCCAAGCTCAACGCCGCTTATGACGAAGAGAAGCAGGAGATCACCTACCACAACGCCGAGCACCTGGCGATTGCGGTGGACACCGACAAGGGCCTGCTGGTTCCGGTCATCGCGGACGCCGGCAGCCTGAACCTCGCCGGCCTGGCCGGAAAGATCGCCGACGTCGCGGACCGCACCCGCAAGGGCAAGATCGGCCCGGACGAGCTCTCCGGCGGCACCTTCAGCATCACCAACATCGGTTCCGTGGGCGCGCTGTTCGATACCCCGATCATCAACCAGCCGCAGGTAGCCATCCTGGGTACCGGCGCGATCGTCAAGCGCGCCGTGGTGGTCTCGGATGAGAATGGCGACGACTCCATTGCCATCCGCTCGATGATGTACCTGTCGCTGACGTACGACCACCGCCTGGTGGACGGCGCCGACGCGGGCCGGTTCCTGCAGACGCTGAAGGCACGCCTTGAAGAGGGCGCCTTCGAGGCCGACCTCGGCCTCTAGCACCACCGCACCATGAGTGCCGCCTTCCCTGCCGGGAGGGCGGCACTTTGCGGTTTACAGACAGGTAGTCGCTAAACTGGCGTTATGGACAACTTCTTAGTTTATGTACTGCTCTTCCTGCACATTCTCGGTGCAGCGGCCATCGTGGGCGGCTGGTTTGCCACCTTCAAGAAGCCCACCATCCTGCCCGTTCAGCTCTGGGGAGCCATCGCCCAGCTGGTGACGGGCCTGGCCTTCGTGGGCATCGCAGGCGCCAGCCATACGGACATGAACTACACGAAGATCGCAGTTAAGTCGGTCATCGCCATCGCCGTCCTGGTCCCGGCCATCATCGGTTACCGCAAAGCCAAGGCCGGGCAGCCGGTGCCCACCGGCCTGGCCCACGCCGTCGGCGGCATGGCCCTGATCAACGTCGCGGTGGCCACCCTCTGGCACTAGGACCGGCCCCCACGAACGACGGCGGCGCTCCCCCACACGGGTGCGTCGCCGTCGGCGTTAACCCGGTTCCGGCCACACCGGGAGCGGGAATCCGCAGGGCCGGGAATCGCCTGGCAGCGGACACCGGGTGCGGCGGCGGTGCAGATTCCCTAGGATGGGACACGGCAGGATCGGCCGGTTGGCCGGATCGCTGATTCAACGACGCTGAGGAGTGGACATGGCAACAACACGCACCGCACACACTGTATGGAACGGTGACCTGATGTCAGGAGCGGGGAACACCACCCTGGACAGCTCCGGGCTCGGCAATTTCGACGTCACCTGGAAGGCCCGCGCCGAGGCAGCCGAAGGCAAGACCAGCCCCGAGGAACTGATCGCGGCCGCGCACTCCGCGTGTTTCTCGATGGCGTTCAGCCACGCGCTGGCGCAGGCCGGACACGCCCCGGAGGAAGTCAACACCAAGGCCGATGTCACGTTTGAACCCGGCACCGGGATCACCGGCAGCCACCTGACCCTGACCGCGCGGGTGCCCGGCATCTCCGAGGACGAATTCCAGCGCCTGGCCGAGGAAGCCAAGTCCGGCTGCCCGGTATCCGCGGCGCTGACCGGGATCAAGATCAGCCTGGACGCCACGCTGGCCGCCTAGCAGCCAGCTCCCCCAAGGGACGCCGAAGGCCCCCGCACCGGATTTCCCGGGGCGGGGGCCTTCGTGTGTGTGCTAGCTTCCCTGGTTAGTTTCCCGGGCGGGCCGGCAGCGGGGCGGGCCGGACGTTGCGGTAACCTTCCCGCAGCGGCGGCCGGTCGGTCGGCAGTTCCTGGATCATTTCCTTCAGGGCACCGATGCCGTACTCCAGCTGCGGGTCGGTCGCGGCCGCGTAGGCGTGCGGCGGAAAGACCACCTCGATGTCCGGGGCAACGCCGTAGTTCTCCACGCCCCAGCCCACCCCGCCGCTGAACCAGGTGGCATAGCGGGGCTGGGTAACCCCGGTACCGTCCGCGAGGGCGAAGCGGTTGTCGATGCCCACGACGCCGCCCCAGGTCCGGGTGCCGATCACCGGTCCGATGCCGCGGAGCTTGGAGACCTGGGTGATGATGTCGCCGTCGGATCCGGCGAACTCGTCGGTGAGGATGATGACCGGGCCCCGCGGGGCGTGGTGCGGGTACGTGCGCGGGCGCTCACCCCGCGGCATGCTCCAGCCGGTGACCTTGCGGCCGATCAGTTCCGCCACGAGCTGCGAGGTGTGGCCGCCACGGTTGCGCCGGACGTCGACGATCAGCCCGTCGAGCGAGGTCTCGGTGTCCAGGTCCCGGTGCAGCTGCGCCCAGCCGTTGGCCATCATGTCCGGGATGTGCAGGTAGCCGAAAGTTCCGTGCGAGGCGTCGCGGACGGTCCGGCGGTTGGCCGCGACCCATTCCTGGTAGCGCAGCCGCTCCTCATCCTTGACCGGAACGACCGCCACGCGCCGTTGTTCGCCGGCGCGGGCGCCGTGCCCTGGCCCGTTGCGCAGGGTCAGCTCCACTGCCCGGCCGGCCGCCCCGGCCAGCTGCATGGCCGGCGTCAGGGTCTCGGACAGCTCAACGCCGTCGATCGCCAGCAGCACATCTCCGCCGCGCGCATCGGCCCCCGGCCGGGTCAGCGGCGAGGTGGCCAGCGGGTCGGAGGACTCCCCGGCGAGGATGCGGGTGATTTCCCAGCCCTGGCCGGTGTAGGCCAGATCGGCTCCCAGCCGGCCCTGGCCGTTGCTGCCCTGTTCCGTCACCGGCGCCGGACGGACATAGGCGTGGGAGGTTCCCAGCTCGCCGTGGAGCTCCCAAAGCACGTCGACCAGGTCGTCGTGCGAGCCCAGCCGGTCCACCAGCGGCCGGTAGCGGGCATGAACGGAATCCCAGTCCTGGCCGGCCATGTCCTCGGTCCAGAAGAAGTCGCGTTGCAGTCGCCATGCCTCGTCGAAGGCCTGGCCCCAGACGCTGACCGGATCCAGGCGGACCCGGATACGGCTCAGGTCCACACTGACCAGCTGACCGGAGTCCGCATCGGCCTTGGCCGCGGCGGGCACCACGCGGATCTGCTTGTCCTGCACCAGGACCACCTTCTCACCGTTGCCGGTGAGCCGGTACCGCTCCAGTTCCTCGACGATCGTGGTGCTGCGGCGTTGGGCGAGGTCGAAGCGGACCAGGCTCGGGGCCGCGTTCTTGTCTTCCAGGCTGGCGCGGCCCTCTCCGGTCACGCCGGCGAGTTCGTGGTCGAGCCAGAGCAGCGCCCCCGTGGTCGCGGTGAGGTCCGTGTAGTTGCCCTGCGGCACCGGGACGCTGATGACGCGGTGCCCCAGCCCCTCGGCGTCGACCCGGACCGCGGCGGGGGCGTCTGCCGCTGCGGCAGCCCCGGGGGCTTCGGCGGCGTCGGCGTCGGTGAGCGCGATGTCGGGGCCGAACGGCGATGGCGTGTCCGCGGCCAGGGCCACCAGGTAGGGCTTGATCGGGCTCGGGAAGGACAGGTCGAACGAGTGTCCGTCGTAGACCGGGTCGAAGCTGCGGTTGGACAGGAAGGCGAGGAATTTTCCGTCCGGGGTGAAGGCCGGCGATTCATCCCGGAACCGGCCGTCGGTGACCTCGATGATTCCGGTTTTCCCCGCCCGGTCCGATTGCGTTGCTGCCGCCCCTGCTGCGGCGGCCGGGATGGCGGCCAGCCGGAGCCGGGTGCGGGAGCCGAAGGAGGTGACGGGCTCCGACCAGCCCAGCCAGGCCGAGTCCGGCGACCAGGTGAAGCCTTCGATACTGCCCTCCCCGATGCTGCTGAGCAGGGTCAGGGTCCCGCTGCGGGTGTCCGCGAGAAAGACGTCGCCGAAGGAGGTTCCGACGGCAAGCCAGGCGCCATCCGGGCTGGCTTCCATGGCGCTGGCCCTGTTCGGGGCAGGAAAGTCGATCCGGACCGGCCGGTCCGTGGCCGGGGACTGCGGCCCGCTGGCGGGAGCTTCGGGCTGTGCCGGGCCGTCGGCCGCTGTCCCCGGGGCGGGATCGGCAGCGGCGACGTCGGCCGGCGCCACGGTGGCGGCAGCGCCGGCGCCTTGCCGCGCCAGGGAGGCGGCGGAAACCGGCCGGGGCAACATGCCTTGCTCAACGTCGGCGGCGGGCAGGTCCTCCGGTGCGGCGGCAGGCGGGACGGCGGCCGCGGTGGCCTGTCCCCCGCCGCCCGGCACGGGCGCCGCGATGGTTTTGAGGTAGAGCGCTTCGGCTCCGTCGTGATCGGCGATGTAGGCGATCCGGCCGGCGCCGTAGGGCCGGGGCAGCCGGGCGCGGACGCCCGGGGTGGCCTCGACCACCCGGGACGGCCCGTCTTTATGCCGCAGCCAGTGCAGTGTGCCGTGAGCTTCCACGGCGCTGGAATCGCCGGTCTGGTCCGGGATGACGTCGCCGAGGTGGCGGGCTGGTTTCAGCGCCGACGGGCGGCGGGCTTCCGAGGCGGAGCCCAGGGTGATGCCAAGTTTGACCGGCTCGGCGTCGAGGCCGGACAGCAGCCAGAGTTCCCCGGCCGATTCAAAGACCACACGCCGGCCGTCCGAGGCTGCGTGCCGGACGTAGAAGTCCTCGTGGTCGGTGTGGCGGCGGAGGTCGGCGCCGCTGGGCAGCACCGAGTAGAGGTTGCCGTAGCCTTCGTGGTCGGAAAGGAACGCGATCCTGCCGCCGACCCACATCGGGTCGGTGAGGTTCCCGTCGAGCTCCGGTGCGAGCCGCTCGAACTCGCCATTGCCGTCGGCGTCGATCCACAGTTTGCCTGCTGCGCCGCCGCGGTAGCGCTTCCACCAGGCCGGTTCGCGGGAGAGCACGCTGGCCAGGACCACGGGGCGTTCGTCGCCGACGACGGTGCCGTAGGCCACGGACTCCACCGGGCCGAACGGCAGCTCCGCGGCCCAGCCACCGTTGACGGGCAACCGGTAGGCGTGTGTGAGGCGGCTGTCCGCCTGGCGGAAGGCGCTCGTGACCACCACGTCCCCTTCCGGGGTGAAGCCCTTGACCCGGGTTGAGCCGTGACCAAAGTAGCTCAACTGCCGGTAGCCGCCGCCGTCGACGTCGGCAGTGACGACCTCCGGTGCGGTGCCCTGGATGACCGTCCAGACCAGGCGCTTCCCGTCCGGTGTGAACCGGGGGTTGCGGGCCGGCAGTTGCCGCGCCGAGACCCGCCAGGCACGGCCGCCGGTCAGGGGTGCGAGCCAGACGTCGTCCTCGGCCACGAAGGTGATCAGATCGCCGTGCAGATGCGGGAAACGGAGGTAACTCGAAGAGGTCATCGTTCGATCATAGTCAAAGGCGTTGCTGCGCCGGGAGGTTTCCCTGCCGCGCCGGGCATGGTGAGATGGATCATGCGAATCCTTGTTGCCGGCGCCTCCGGGCTGATCGGAACCGCCCTGTGCAGGACTCTGCGCGGCAAGGGCCACGACGTCGCGACCCTTGTCCGCCGGCCGGCGGCCACGCCCGCAGAGTTCGAGTGGGACCCCGCGGCGGGCCGGATCGACGGGGCGGCCCTCAAGGGCGTCGACGCCGTCGTCAACCTTTCGGGGGCAGGGATCGGGGACCGGCCCTGGACCCGGAGCCGGATCGATGAGCTCAGCGCTTCCCGGCTGGGTCCCACCCGGACCCTGACCGCGGCAATGGGCCGGGCGGATGCCCCGCCGCCGGTCTTCCTGAGCCAGTCCGCGTCCGGTTATTACGGCAACGCGGGGCCGGCGGTCCTGCGGGAGGACGCCCCGGCGGGGACCGGCGTCCTGGCCCGGATCTGCCTGGACTGGGAGGCCGCCGCGCATGAGGCGCCGGCCGGGATCCGGGTGGTCACCCCGCGGACGGGCGTCGTGCTGAGCCGCAGCGGAGGCGCCCTCGGCCGGCTGCTCACGCTGCTGCGCCTGGGCATCGGCGGCCCGTTCGGGAACGGCCGCCAGTACTGGCCCTGGGTCACGCTTCCTGACGTGTGCGGGGCATTCGACTTCCTGCTCACGGCGCCGCTGTCCGGCCCGGTCAACGTCTGCGCCCCCGAAGCCGCGGACGTCAACACGCTGATCGCACGGCTGGCTTCGGCGCTGCACCGGCCGGCTGTGCTGCGGGTGCCCGCCCCGGTCCTGCGCCTGGCGCTGGGCCAACTCGCCAACGAACTGCTGCTGGCGAGCCAGCGGATGGAACCCGCGGCCCTTGCCGGCGCCGGGTTCCGGTGGCAGCACCCGTCGTTGTCCGACGCTGCCCCCTGGGTGGTTCACCGCCGCTAGCCTCCGGCGTCGGCAAGGATTTCCTGGATCCGCCACCGGCCCTCCACCGGCACCAGCACCAACCGCAGGCGCTGCTCGTCGGTGGCTGCGGCCTCGCCCACCACCACGCCGGCGGCATCCAGTTCGCGGTAGGCCGGCGAGGCTGCACGGAGCGCCACCACGGCCCGGGCAGCTGTGCTTTCCGCCCGGCGTTCGACCAGCGAGAGCCGGGTTTCGAATCCGTCCAGTACGTGCCCGGACTCCGCCAGCCGGGATCCCAGTTCGGCATCGGCAGCCGCAGCCGGGGACGCCGGCGCGCTGACCTGGTCCAGCAGCGCGAGGTTGCCCGTGCTCAGCGCGTAGGAGCGCAGGCCTGCGAGGCCCCGGACGGCGTCCTCCGGCTGCGCCGAGGCGAGCAGTTCCCGCAAGGCGTCCGGCACGGGTGGCGCAGCCGCCGTGGCGGACGCCCCACCCGCGGCGGACGCGCTGCTCGAGAGCGGGCCGGGCTCCGGCGGCCGGCCGCTCAGCAGCAACCACGCGGCGGTCGCGCCGGCAGCCGTGACCAGTACCGCCACCAACAGCGCCGCAGCGGCCTTCCGTTGACCAGACCGGCGGACCGGTCCGGAAGCATGCCGCGCCGCACGTCCCTGCGCAGTCGCGGACGGCCGCGCCCGCAGCCCAGCCGCCGGCAGGGACTTCCGCCCGAGGCGGCTCCGCAGCAGACGCACCGTCGCCATTCGGCGGTCCCGGGGTGTCGCGGGAGCGGCGCGGCGGGTCACCAACTGCGGGAGCACGGTAGGGTGCACGGCGGCAGAGAGATCCACCGGCGCGGCCGGAGCACTGCGAAAGACGGCGGCGGCGAATTCCGCGGCGGACGGCCGCTGCCGCCGGTCGCTGCGCAGCCCCGCCTCCAGCGCATCGACGAGGCCGGCGGGAACATCCGGGACCAGCAGCGACAGTGGCGGGCGCTCGGTTTCCGGTTCCGGCGCCCGGCCCGTGAGGCAGAACCAGCCCACCGCGGCGACAGCGTACACGTCACCTTCGGGCCGCAGCCCGGCCCTGACAGCGCCCAGAGCGGAGTCGTCGCTGAAGCCATCAGTGCCGGCAGGGGCGGTGTCACCGGGGTCTGCCAGCATCCGGCCCAGGCCCAGGTCTGTGAGCAGCGGCTTGCCCCGGTCGCTGAACAGCACGTTGCCCGGCGACACGTCGCCATGGGTGAAACCGTTTCCATGCAGGAACGCGAGTACCTGCGCGATCGGTGTCAGGACTGTGACCGCCTCGCCCGCCGCCAGGCGGCCGCGGGCCGCGACCAGCTCCGCCAGCGATCCACCCGCGGCGTAGTCCAGTACCAGCGCCGCACCGTCGCCGTATCCGTCGCCGCTGACCGGCACGACCGCGTGGGCCTTGACCAGGTGTTGATGCTCCAGTGCAGCCAGGAGGCGCAGTTCCCGACGCACGGCCTCCACCGTGTCCTCCGGCTGCCACCGGCCACCGGTGACCGGGCCACCGCTGACGTCCCGGGGGGCGCCGGGCACGGCGAAACACTTGAGCGCGACCTCACGTCCGGTCCCCCGGTCTGTCCCCAGCCAGACGGCAGCGCTGCCGCCCCGCCCCAGCAGCCGCCCGACGTCGTAGCCCGGCACCTCCGGAACCGGCAGCACGTCCGGGGCAGCTTCCCTCTCGCCGTGGTCCATAGCCAATCTTTACCCGGTTTGCGTCCCAGCCGCAGAAGTTATCCACAGGGTGAGAGCTTCGCCACAGAATCTGTGCGCGGCACGGCCGGGGACTAAGCTGAATGCCATGACTCTCCAGTTCTCCCAGCTGGGTCTCGCTCCCGACTTCGTCGATTACCTCCGCGGCTGGGACATCCAGCGCGAAATTCACGAGAAGGTCGTCGCCGGGACCGCGCCCAGCACTGTTCTACTGCTCGAACACCTGCCGGTTTATACCGCCGGCAAACGCACCGAGGACCACGAACGCCCCTTCGACGGGACGCCGGTGGTACCGGTGGACCGCGGCGGCAAACTGACGTGGCACGGCCCGGGACAGCTGGTGGGGTATCCCATCATCAAGCTGAAAAACCCGGCCGGGATCCGGGATTACGTCGAACGCCTCGAAGCCGTCATCATCGCCGTCCTCGCCGACTACGGCATCGACGCCGTCCGGATCGAGGGCCGCGCGGGCGTCTGGCTGGAGCAGGACGCCAAGGGTCCCGCCCGCAAGATCGCAGCCATTGGCATCCGGGTCCACGACGGCGTGACCATGCACGGCTTCTCCATCAACTGCAACAATGATCTGGCCCCCTACGGCCAGATCATCGCCTGCGGCATCACCGACGCCGGCGCCACCACGATCGCCCTGGAGACCGGGCGGGACGTCTCCCCGGCCGACCTCGTGTCCCGGATCACCGAAGAACTGCGCAACAATGAAGATGCCCTAGTTGCCACCTATGAAGGAGCCCTACTGTGACACTGGCACCAGAAGGCCGGAAGATGCTGCGCATCGAGCAGCGAAACGCGGCCACCCCGGTGGAACGGAAACCCGACTGGATCAAGGCCAAGGTCCAGATGGGCCCTGAGTTCGTTCAGCTCAAGAACCTGGTCAAGAAGGAAGGCCTGCACACGGTCTGTGAAGAGGCCGGCTGCCCCAACATCTTCGAATGCTGGGAAGACAAGGAAGCCACCTTCCTGATCGGCGGCTCCGAGTGCACCCGCCGCTGCGACTTCTGCCAGATCGATACCGGCAAGCCCTCCCCGGTGGACATGTTCGAACCCACCAAGGTCGCCCGCTCGGTCCAGGCCATGGCCCTGCGCTACGCCACGGTCACCGGCGTGGCCCGCGACGACCTCGCCGACGAAGGCGTCTGGCTCTACGCCGAAACGGTCCGCAAGATCCACGAACTGAACCCCGGCACCGGCGTCGAACTGCTGATCCCCGATTTTTCCGGCAAACCCGAACACATCGCGGCCATCTGCGACTCCAAGCCTGAGGTCTTCGCGCACAACGTCGAGACGGTGCCCCGGATCTTCAAGCGCATCCGCCCCGCCTTCCGCTACGAACGGTCCCTGGACGTCATCACCCAGGGCCGCAAGCTCGGCATGGTGACCAAATCCAACCTGATCCTCGGCATGGGCGAAACCCGCGAGGAAATCTCCGAGGCCCTCCGCGACCTGCACGACGCCGGCTGCGACCTGATCACCATCACCCAGTACCTGCGCCCCTCCGAACGCCACCTCCCGGTGGACCGCTGGGTCAAGCCGCAGGAATTCGTGGACCTGCAGCAGGAAGCCGACGAGATCGGATTCCTCGGCGTCATGTCCGGCCCGCTGGTCCGGTCCTCCTACCGCGCCGGCCGGCTCTGGGCCACGGCGATGCGCAAGAAGGGCTGGGAGATCCCCGCCCAGCTCGCCCACATCGAGTCCTCCGGAAGCACCCGGCAGGAAGCCAGCTCGCTGCTCGCCGCACACTCCTAAGACACCCGTCCCACCCCTGCCGCCAGGGCCGGCGCCGGAGCAATCCGGTGTCCGGCCCTGAGCCGTGCATCACGTAGAATTAAGGCACTATGGCGAATTCCCCTGACTCCAGCACGTCCAAGTCTTCAGCCCACGGTTCTTCGGCCGTTGAGCCGAAGCGTGGCCTCTTCTCCCGCAAGCCCAAGGCGGCCAAGGTCAAGAAGCCGAGCCGGCTGAAGCAGATCGGCGAAGTCTTCCAGATGACCCGCCGCCACGATCCGATGGTGCCGTGGCTGATGCTGCTGGCGTTCCTCGGCGTCGTCGCGGTCAGCTTCCTGGTGGGCTTCCTGCTGGAGAACTGGATCACCGGCCTGATCATCGGCATCCCGCTGGGCATCCTGGCCGCCACCCTGATCCTGTCCCGCCGGGCCGAGCGTGCGGCCTTCGCCCAGATCGAAAACCAGCCAGGCGCCTCTGGCGCGGCGCTCGGCACCCTGCGCCGCGGCTGGATCACCGAAGACCAGCCGGTCGCCGTCAATCCGCGCACCCAGGACGCCGTCTTCCGCGCCGTCGGCCGTCCCGGCGTTGTGCTGGTCAGCGAAGGCCCCAGCCACCGGGTCAAGCCCCTGCTCGACGGCGAACGCAAGCGGCTGGCACGGATCCTGCCCAACGTCACCATCCACGTGATTGAAAGCGGCCGCGGCGAAGGCCAGGTGCCGCTCAGCCAGGTTGCCAAGAAGATGGGCAAAATGAAGAACGAGCTGACCAAGCTGGAGGTCAACACGGTGTCCAAGCGGATCTCTTCGCTCGGAAACCGGCTCCCCATCCCCAAGGGCATCGACCCCTACAAGGCGCGTCCGGACCGCAAAGCCGCCCGCGGCCGCTAGGCCTGCTTGCTCAGGACCAGTTTTCCAGGAGCGCCCCGTTGACCGGCTTCATGCCGGGATCCGGGGCGCTTTCTCATTACCCCGTATGACTCCCGCCGAACCACGCAGGCGACTTTAACCGAACGACGGCGGCGCCACCTGGCCCGACCACGACCGAACCCGGAGAAGACCCCCATGAAACTATCCTCGAAGACCGCCGCCATCAGGATCTTCCGGATCCTCGCCGTCGCCGAAGCCTTTAGCTGGGCGGCGCTGCTGGTGGGGATGTTCTTCAAGTGGGTCCTTCAGACCACCGAACTCGGCGTGGAGATCGCCGGGCCGGTCCACGGCGCGTTCTTCATCGGCTACGCGGTTGCGGCCCTGGTCCTGTGGCGGCAGCAGCGCTGGCCCTTCCTGGTGGCACTGTTTGCCGGGCTTTCCGCGGTTGTCCCGTTCGCCACCGTCGGTTTCGAACGCTGGGCCGGCCGGCGCGGGCACCTGGCGGTCCGGGTGGCGGCGGACGCGTCACCGGCGGCCCGGGAATCAGCCGGAGTCTAAGCGGGCAACTCGCTGCCCCGGTGGATCAGCGGCTGTATCTGGCACATCGCTGGCCGCCGTCGGCCGGGACCAGCTACATCCGGACCAGGACCGTGTTCATGGCCTTGTCATGCAGGCCGCGGTGGTCCGGATCGAAGATGACCGCGGGCACCACCAAACACAGCAGGACGCTGCGGACCAGGCCTGCGAGTGGTCCCGCAGCCGCGCCGCCGAGCCGCACCACATGGATCCCCATCAGCCGGTGTCCGATGCTGTAGCCGAGGGTTCCGACAAGGAGGGCCTGTTCGATGGCGAAGACGGCCAGGGTGGCCCAGGAGTCCCCGGCAAAGGCGAAATTGCTGATCAGCAGTGCGAGTCCCCAGTCGATGCAGATCGCGACGATGCGGCGCCCGGCGCGGGCCATCGACGTCGGGCCGGATTCGGGCAGGCCCAAGCGTTCCCCGGGGTACCGGGAGATGCCGGACGTGTCCGGTCCGCTGAGCCAGGAGCCTATGTCTTTGCGATCAACCACCCCTTAAGCCTAGCCGCTCCCGCAGCGTGTCCCGCTCGGCCGCCGGCCTCCCGGGCGGCCTCCGCGACGGCCTCCCCGCCACCCTCCGCCAGCATGCCCCGCCGTCCACATGGCGGACCTTTGGCGATCGGTCCGCGGACGCGGATAGGCCACAGTGTGGACAGCGGCTAGCTTTAACATGCCAGCGCATTCTGTAACGTGCCCGAAACAAAGCGGACACCGCGGGGAAATGCCGTGTCCCTAGGGTGGTAACAGTTGCCAGCGGCGAGCCGGGCGGGGAAACCGATGCGTGTCCCCGCCGTTGCACTGCGCTGGACCATAAGGCTTGACGGCCAGATTTTTTCATATGCGTTAGGAGCATAGATGTTCAAGACTGCGGACGAAGTCCTCAAGTTCATCAAGGACGAAGACATCAAATTCGTCGATATCCGCTTCACCGATCTCCCGGGCGTCCAGCAGCACTTCAACGTGCCCGCCAAGAGCGTGGATGCGGACTTCTTCGTCCACGGCCAGCTCTTCGACGGCTCGTCCATCCGCGGCTTCCAGGGCATCGCCGAGTCGGACATGCAGCTCATCCCGGACGTCACCACCGCATTCGTGGACGCCTTCCGCATTGAGAAGACGCTGGCGCTGAACTTCTCCATCGTGAACCCGCGCACCGGAGACCCGTACCACCGCGACCCGCGCGGCGTGGCCGAGAAGGCGGAGGCCTACCTGGCCTCCACCGGCATCGCGGACACCGCGTTCTTCGCCCCCGAGGCCGAATTCTTCGTCTTCGACAACGTCCAGTACCAGTCCTCCCCGGAGGGCAGCTTCTACAAGATCGACTCCGAAGAAGCCCACTGGAACAGCGGCCGCGAGGAAGAAGGCGGAAACCTCGGCTACAAGACCCCGGTCAAGGGCGGCTACTTCCCCGTCTCCCCCACCGACAAGCAGGCCGACCTGCGCGACGCCATGTGCATCGCCCTGGACGACGTCGGCCTTGAGGTTGAGCGCAGCCACCACGAGGTCGGTTCCGCCGGGCAGGCGGAGATCAACTACAAGTTCACCACGCTCACGCACGCCGCGGATGACCTGCAGAAGTTCAAGTACGTCATCAAGAACACCGCCGATGCCTGGGGCAAGTCGGTCACCTTCATGCCGAAGCCGGTCTTTGGTGACAACGGCTCGGGCATGCACTGCCACCAGTCGCTGTGGAACGGCGGCGAGCCGCTGTTCTACGACGAGAAGGGCTACGCCGGCCTCTCGGACACCGCGCGCTGGTACATCGGCGGGCTGCTGAAGCACTCCTCCGCTGTTTTGGCCTTCACCAACCCGACGGTGAACTCCTACCGCCGGCTGGTCAAGGGCTTCGAGGCTCCGGTCAACATGGTCTACTCGCAGGGCAACCGCTCCGCCGGCATCCGCATCCCGATCACGGGTTCAAACCCGAAGGCCAAGCGCATCGAGTTCCGCGCTCCGGACGCCTCCTCCAACCCGTACCTTGCCTTTGCCGCCCAGCTGATGGCCGGGATCGACGGCATCCGCAACCGGATTGAACCGCCTGCTCCGATCGACAAGGACCTGTACGAGCTTCCCGCCGAGGAGGCCAAGGACATCCCCAAGGCCCCGGGCACCCTGGAGGAAGCCCTGGAAGCCCTCGCCGAGGACAACGAGTTCCTGCAGGCCGGCGGCGTCTTTACCCAGGACCTGATCGATACCTGGATCGAGTACAAGTACGAGTACGAAATCCGCCCGCTCTCGCTGCGTCCGAACCCGTACGAGTTCGAGCTCTACTACGGCGTCTAGCCAGCGGATAACAGGGCCGGCCCCGGGTTTCACCACCCGTGGCCGGCCTTCGTCGGCTTCCGGGAGAGTCAGCGCTTTCCGTACTTCTTGTGCACCGCCTGCTTGCTGACACCGAGGCACACCGCGATGGCTTCCCAGGACAGGCCCGCCTGGCGCGCCCGCAGCACCGCCTCAGTTTCCGTGCGTGCCAGTTCCTTGTGCAGTTCCGCCACGGCGTAGAGCGCCTCCGCGGGCCCCTTGCCGTCCAGCGAACCGACCAATGTCTCCATTCCCCACCTCCTGGCGTCAACCAGGAGTTGACACCGGCGCGAGCCGTCAACCGTGGTTGACGGCCTGGTTCAGGGCCGGCCAGCGGTGAGCGTCCGCAGGGCCGCAACCGGCTCGGGGATTTCCGGCCCGTGCGAGAAGAGCATTCGTTCCGGGGCGAGGCCGGCCAGCCGCCGCAGCGATTCCTCCGCGGTGCCGGCGTCGGCGGTGAACGGGGCCGGGGCGCGCTGCAGCGAACCGCCCAACGTTCCCACCGCGTCTCCGACGAAGAGCGCCCCGCGCTCGTGCAGCAGACTGATGTGCCCCGGGGTGTGTCCGGGGGTCGCGAGCACCGCCAGGTTCCGGACCCGGTCCCCCTCGATGAGCGGCTGCACCGCCGCGGCGGAGTGGATGGCCGGACAGTCCGCCGCGCCGGCCCGCACCACAGCCCCGGGGCTCCGGGCCATGACGTCCGCCAGGCCGCCCACGTGGTCGGGGTGCGCATGCGTCAGGACGACGTCGGTGATGTCGTCCCAGCCGGCCCCGGCCCGGTCAAGGGCCGCACCGATCCCGTCCACGCTGCCCGGCAACCCGGTATCGACCAACACGAGCCCGTCCCGATGGGCAACGAGGAAGCAACGCACGTCCGTTGTCGCCGCTTCCGGCCCCGCCAGCCCGGGCGGCAACTCCAGTTCCTGGACGACCGCTTCAATCTGGATCCCGGATTCCATCGGGCAGCCTCCTCACCGCGTCAGGCCACTATGGCCGCCACCGGCGGCAGCGTCAAGACGCTTCGGCCTCAGAAGCTCCGGTACATGGTCCGCTGCGGGCCAGCGTCGCCGCCCAGGTACTGCCCGCGGTCCTCGAAGCCGGCCCGCCGGTACGCCGCCTGGCCCGCGGGATTGGCCTCGTTGACGGACAGGACAACGCCGCGCTGGCCGCCGCCGCCTGCGGCGGTCAGCCGGGCGGCTTCCCGCACCGCCGCCAGGGCGCCGGCAGTACCGAAGCCCCGGCCCTGCTGCCGCCGGTCCACCAGGAAGCCGCGCAGCAGCCAGGCGGAGTCGTCGTCGGGCCATCCGGCGGCGCCGGCGGCACCGGATTGCAGCGTCGCAACGCCGACCGCGGCCCCGCCGGAGTCCAGCACGTAGGGGTAGCGGGAGTCCTCTTCGAGCCCCACCAGCATCATCCGCAGCGGGTCGCCGACGAACATCCGCTGGCCCGGGCCGAGCTCCAGTCCACCGACCTCGCCGAGCTTGACGGCACGGGCATCGTCGTCGAGCTCCTTGAGCGCGATCAGCCAGACGTGCCGTGTCATGCCTGCACCCTGCTTAGAGCACCTTGGAGAGGAACTCGCGGGTCCGCACCTGCTGCGGGTTGCCGAACAGCTCCTCCGGAGCACCCTGCTCGCAGATGACGCCGTCGGCCATGAAAAGCACCCGGTCGGCGACCTCGCGGGCAAAGCCCATCTCGTGGGTGACCAGCACCATGGTCATGCCCTCGCGCGCCAGGTCCTTGATCACCTGCAGCACTTCGCCCACCATTTCCGGGTCCAGCGCAGACGTGGCCTCGTCGAAGAGCATGATGTCCGGGTTCATCGCCAGCGCACGGGCAATGGCCACGCGCTGCTTCTGGCCGCCGGAGAGCGACGCCGGGCGGGCGTCGGCCTTCTCGGCGAGTCCGACGCGGTCCAGCAGCTTCAGCGCATTCGCGCGGGCATCGGCCTTGCCCTGTTTCCCGGATTCAACCGGCGCGAGCATGATGTTCTCGATCACGGACATGTGCGGGAACAGGTTGAAGTGCTGGAAGACCATGCCGATGTGCCGGCGGACCTCGTTGATGTCCACCTTCGGGTCGGTCACGTCGAAACCGTCCACCACCACGTGGCCGCCGGTGATGTCCTCCAGCTTGTTCAGGCAGCGCAGGAAGGTGGACTTGCCGGACCCGGAGGGCCCGATCACACACACCACCTCCCCCTCGGCGACCTCGGCGCTGATGCCCTTGAGGACGTTGTTGGTGCCGAAGGATTTCCGCAGCTCGCGGACTGAGATCTTGCTCGGTGCAGTCACTGCCGTGCTCATTTGTTGAACCTCTTATCCGCAACGTTGGCCAGCTTGGTCAGCAGCATGATGACGACGAAGTACAGGACCGCGACGATCAGCAGGGTCTCGGTGATCCGGAAGTTGCCGGCGTAGATCTGCTGCCCCTGGTAGAGCAGTTCGGCGAAGCCGATGGCAAGCAGCAGCGAGCTGTCCTTGAGCATGATGATCAGCTGGTTGATCAGGGACGGTGTCATGATTTTGAACGCCTGCGGAACCACGACCTTTTGCATGGACTTCGCGTAGCCGAGGCCCAGGCTGCGGCTGGCCTCGAGCTGGCCGGGATCCACGGACTGGATGGAACCGCGGACAATCTCGGTGATGTAGGCGCCCGAGTTCAGGCTGAGCGTCAGCACGCCCGCCACCCAGATGTTGATCGGCTGGCCGGTCAGCTGCGGGATGCCGAAGTAGAAGAAAAAGGCCCAGACCAGCAGCGGGGTGCCGCGGAAGACGGCAACGAAGCTGGTCGCGATGCCGCGCAGGACGATGTTCGTGGAGATCTTCATGAAACCCATCAGCAGGCCGATCAGCATCGCAACGGCGAAGGAGATCGCGGTGACCAGGACGGTGTTGCCCAGGCCCTTCATCAGCGCGGGGAAGCTGTTGGCCAGCAGGTCCCAGAAGCTCGACGGCGTGGCCTGGGTGGGGTCCTTGAGGTACTTGTCGAGGATCTGCTGGTACTGGCCGTTGGACTTCAGCTCCGCCAGGCCCGTGTTGAACGCCTGCAGCAGTTCGGGGTTCTTGCCCTTGTTCACGGCGAATCCGTAGGAGCCGCCCTTTTCCTTCTCGGTGACGGACTTGAGGCCGTTGTTCTGGCTGATCCCGTAGGCCAGCACCGGGTAGTCGTCGAAGACGGCGACGGCGTTGCCGGACTTCACGAGCTCATACATGGTGGCGGACTGGTCCAGCGACTTGAGCGTGAACCCGTACTTGGCCTCGATCGACTTGGCGAACGTTTCGCCTTCGCTGCCGGTCTTGGCGGTGACCGTCTTGCCTTTGAGGTCCTCGTAGCCCTTGATGTCCGAGTTGCCCTTGGCCACGGCCATTTGGACACCGGACTCGAAGTAGGGGTCGGAGAAGTCGTAGATCTGCTTGCGGGGCTCGGTGATGGACATCCCGGCGATCACCCCGTCCACCTGGTTGGAGGACAGCGCCTGCAGGGCCGCGTTGAAGCCGAGGGACTTGATCTCGACGGCGAACCCCTGCTTCTTCGCGATCTCGCGGATGAGGTCCATGTCGATGCCGGTCAGCTCACCGCCGGCGTCCCGGAACTCGAACGGGGCGAAGGTGGTGTCCGTGCCGATGACGAACGTCTTTCCGGCCAGGGCCGTCGGAGCGGCGGCGTTCGGGGCGGCAACGGCCGCGGGCGCCGGAGGAGGCGCGGCGGCGGCGCCCACGGCACCGAGGAGCATGGCGGCAAAAGCCAGCAACGCTCCGATGAGCGTGGCCCTCCGCGGCCTGGCGGCCCCGGTCTGCTGGAGTCTGGGCAAGTTTAAACAACCCCTAGGTAAGTTGGCAGCCGGTCCTTGGGACCGGCAAAGTACCCCTAGAGATTACCCGCATTTGAGCCCTGGCACCTGCGCGGGCCTCCCCTGGCGCCTACTGACCGTAGAAGACGCGGTCGAAAACGGCGCGCGCCCGGCGGCTGAGCCGGAGGTAATCCTCCTCGAGCGCGGCGGCGTTCCCGTGCCCGTAGCCGCACCAGCGGGCCACGGCTTCGAGGTCCCGCCGGGAGGACGGCAGCAGGTCGGAGGGCCGCCCGGTCCAGATCACGTTGGCCGAGCGGATCCGGCTCGCCAGCCGCCAGGCACGCAGCAGCAGCACCACCTCGCCGGCTTCCAGCAGCTCCAGTCCGGCGGCCGCTTCGAGGGCCTGCACCGTGGAGGTGGTCCGCAGCTCCGGGTGCCGGCCCGCGTGGCGTAACTGCAGCAGCTGCGCGAGCCACTCGACGTCGCTCAATCCGCCGCGGCCCAGCTTCAGGTGCCGAGCCGGGTCCGCGCCGCGGGGCAGCCGCTCGGCTTCCACCCGGGCCTTGATCCGTCTGACTTCCCGCAGGTCGTGATCGGAGAGTGAGTCCGGGTAGCGGATCGGGTCGATCAAGGCCATGAAGTCGGCGGCGAGCTGGTCGTCTCCGGCCATGGGCCGGGCCCGGAGCAGCGCCTGGGCTTCCCAGACCAGGGACCAGCGGCGGTAGTACTCGGCGTAGGATTCCAGCGACCGCACCATCGGCCCGTTCTTGCCTTCGGGGCGCAGATCCGCATCGACCGCCAGCACCCGCTCGGCGAGGATCGCCGGCCTCAGCGGCTGCGTCAGCAGGCTGGAAAGCTTGCCGACGATCCGTCCCGCCTGCTGCTGTGCTTCCTCCGGCGGAACGCCGGGCAGCGCGCGGTGGACATAGATGACGTCGGCGTCGGATCCGTAGCCGATCTCCCGTCCGCCCTGGCGCCCCATCGCCACCACCAGCACGTGGGTCTTGAGCGGCTCCCGGGCCGTGACCACCGTTTCGGCCACCCGGAGCGCGCCCAGCATGGCGGCCCGGTCGGCGTCGGCCAGCGCGGTCCCGACCTGGTCCTGGTCGAGCAGCCCGGCACTGTCGGCGATCGCGATCCGCAGGATCTCCCGCCGCCGGATCAGCCGGATCAGCCGCATGGCGTTCTCCGGATCCGCGTGCCGGGACATCTTGGACGTAATCTCCTGCCACTGTGCCTCGTAGCTGAGCGGCACGAGGTCCTTGTCCGAGCCGAGCCAGGCCACCGATTCGGGGGAAACCTCCAGCAGGTCGGCGATGAGCCGCGAATTGGAGAGCACGTGGCAGAGCCGTTCGGCCGCCGCGGTGGAGTCCCGCAGGAGGCCGAGGTACCAGTGCGTGGTGCCCAGGGCTTCGCTGACCCGGCGGAAGGCGAGCAGGCCGCCGTCGGGGTCCACGCCGTCGGCGAGCCAGCCGAGCAGGATCGGCAGCAGCTGCCGCTGCAGTGCCGCGCGGCGGCTGACCCCGCCGGTCAGGGCTTCGATGTGCCGCATGGCGCCGGGCGGGTCGAGGTATCCGAGGGCGGCGAGCCGGCCCTCTGCGGCTTCGGGCGTGAGCCGGGCGTCCTCACTGCTGAGCGCGGCCGCGGTGTTCAGCAGTGGCCGGTAGAAGATCCGTTCGTGCAGCTCCCGGACGGACCGTTTGGTCTTCCGCCAGGCCGCGAGCAGGGCGTCCGGGTGCGGGCGTTCCATCGAGAACGGACCGAGCACGGCCTTCGCGAGGGATCGCAGGGACGCTTCCTTGACCGGCATGAGGTGGGTGCGGCGCAGCTGGAAAAGCTGGATGCGGTGCTCGAGCAGGCGGAGGTAGCGGTAGTCGCGGTCGAATTCCCGGGCGTCGGCGCGTCCGATGTAGCCGCCGGCGGAGAGCGCCGCGATGGCCGAGGTGGTGTCCCGGCAACGCAGCGTCTCATCCGACTTGCCGTGCACCAGCTGGAGCAGCTGCACGGTGAATTCCACGTCGCGCAGGCCCCCGCGGCCCAGTTTGATCTGCCGCTGCTCCTCCTCTGCCGGGATATGCTCGGTGACCCGGCGGCGCATCGAGCGGACCGACTCGACGAATCCGTCCCGGCCCGCGGAGGACCAGATCAGCGGCGCAACCGCAGCCTCGTAGCGGGCACCGAGGTCCGTGTCGCCGGCGATGGCGCGGGCCTTCAACAGTGCCTGGAATTCCCAGCTCTCGGCCCAGCGCGCGTAGTAGCTTTCGTGCGAGGCCAGGGTGCGGACCAGCGGCCCGGATTTTCCCTCCGGGCGCAGATTGGCGTCGACCTCCCAGAGACCCGGCTCCCGGCACGTCGACATGACGGCACGCGAAATCCCGGCCGCCAGCGCGGTGCCGATGCTGTTGGCCCGGGAGTCCTCCATGGTGCCTGCGTCGATGACGTAGATGACGTCGACGTCGGAGATGTAGTTCAGTTCCCGCGCCCCGCATTTGCCCATGCCGATCACGGCCAGCCCGACGCCGGCAACGTCAGCGGCACCGAATTGTGCCGCCGCTTCGGCCCGGGACACGGCCAGGCCCGCCTCGATCGCGGCACCCGCCAGGTCCGCCAGCTCGGCCCCGACGGCGGGCATGAAGTCCAGCGGGTCGGCGGCGCAGAGATCCTTGATCGCCAGCTCCACCAGGCCGCGCCGGTATGCGGTGCGCAGCGCCACGTACGCGTCCTGGCCGGACAGGCCGGCGACCGGGCGGGCGGCTTTGGGATCGGCGTGGACGGCCCGGAGCAGCCGGCCGCGCAGCTCGCCGGCGTCGGCGGGCAGCGGTTCGGGGCTCACCGGGGCGTCGAAGGCCGTCAGGTGTTCGGGGTGCCGGAGCAGGAACTCGCCGAGCGCTTCGGAGGCACCCAGCACCCGGTAGAGCGGCTCGCTGCGGTCCGGGTCCGCCGCCAGCGCGCGCAGGTCCGGATGCTTCTCGATCAGCCTTACCAGTGACTGCAGGGCCGTGTCCGGGCTGGCCGCCAGCTGCAGGCCGGCAAACAGTGCGTCCTGGTCCAGGTCCGCCAGTTCGGGGGCGGCCAGGAACCGCTCGCTCTTGTCCAGGTCATTGAAACCGGCGGCGATCAGGCGCCGCGCCAGGCTCACCGGGGCCGCCTTAGAGGATGGCCAGGTTGCGACGCAGCTCGTAGGGCGTCACCTGCAGGCGGTAGTCCTGCCATTCGGCGCGCTTGTTGCGCAGGAAATGCTCGAAGACCTGCTCGCCAAGGATCTGCGGCATGAGCTCGGACTCCTCCATGGTCCGGATCGCGTCGTGCAGGCTGGCCGGCAGCGGATCGTGGCCCATCGCCCGCCGTTCGGCCGAGCTCAGCGACCAGATGTCGTCCTCGGCCGCGGCCGGCAGCTGGTAGCCCTCCTCGATGCCCTTCAGCCCGGCTCCGAGCAGGACCGCGTACGCGAGGTAGGGGTTGGCGGCGGAGTCGATGCCGCGGTATTCGATCCGCGCCGACTGGCCCTTGCCGGGCTTGTACAGCGGCACCCGGACCAGGGCCGAGCGGTTGTTGTGCCCCCAGCTCAGGTAGCTGGGCGCCTCTCCCCCGCCCCAGAGCCGCTTGTACGAGTTCACGAACTGGTTGGTCACGGCGGTGAATTCGGGGGCGTGCTTGAGGATCCCGGCGATGAACTGCCGGGCCGTTTCGGAGAGCTGGAACTCCGCGCCGGCCTCATAGAAGGCGTTGGTGTCCCCCTCGAACAAGGAAAAGTGGGTGTGCATGCCGGAGCCCGGGTGCGCCGTGAACGGCTTGGGCATGAACGTCGCGTACGTTCCCTGCTGCAGCGCGACCTCTTTGATCACGGTGCGGAAGGTCATGATGTTGTCCGCGGTCTGCAGGGCGTCGGCGTAGCGCAGGTCGATCTCGTTCTGGCCCGGGCCGGCCTCGTGGTGGCTGAACTCCACCGAGATGCCCACGGATTCCAGCATGGTCACGGCCGTGCGGCGGAAGTCCTGCGCCACCCCGCCCGGCACGTGGTCGAAGTAGCCGCCCTCGTCCA
Source organism: Arthrobacter sp. JB02-1C (assembly GCF_057748045.1). Lineage (NCBI taxonomy): Bacteria > Bacillati > Actinomycetota > Actinomycetes > Micrococcales > Micrococcaceae > Arthrobacter > Arthrobacter sp. JB02-1C. Next base: position 2,657,698 of record NZ_CM173235.1, on the reverse strand, counting down.
CCGGAACGGGCGCACCGTCCGGGCCGGGCTCCTGGGACTTGAGCAGGTAGAACTCGATCTCCGGGTGCGTGTAGCAGGTGAAGCCGAGGTCCGCGGCCCGGGCCAGGTTGCGTTTGAGGACGTTGCGCGGGTCCGCGGCGGAAGGTTCGCCGTCGGGGGTCAGGATGTCGCAGAACATCCGGGACGTCGCTTCCGTCTCGCCGCGCCAGGGCAGGATCTGGAAGGTGGCCGGGTCCGGCTGCGCCAGCATGTCGGATTCGAAAACGCGGGCCAGCCCTTCAATGGCGGAGCCGTCGAAGCCCAGGCCCTCTTCGAAAGCGCCCTCGACTTCCGCCGGTGCCAGGGCCACGGACTTGAGGGACCCCACGACGTCGGTGAACCAGAGGCGCACGAAGCGCACGTCGCGCTCTTCGATCGTCCGCAGGACAAACTCTTGCTGGCGGTCCATGGTGCTGCCTCTTTCCGGGTGGGATCCGTGCCCCGGACCTGGCCCGGCTCCGCGCCGGGGCCGTCACGCGGCTGCTCACGAATCACTCTACTAAGCATTCCCGGCGATTGCTGGACGGGCGTCCCGGCACCGCGGCTGCGGCTCCCCGGCATCCCGTGGCTGCCGGGCGGTGCGCCGCCAGCCAGCCCCGCCGCCCCGCTTTGTGACGGGTTTTCAGCGCCATGCGCCGCCGTGGTGGCTGGGACGCCGGATCTGCCAGTACGCTCGTGGCATGGCCCCCAGTGATAGCCCAGAATCCCGCATGTCCGCAGAGCTCGCCGCACCCTACGGTGCCGGCCCGTCCCCGGCCGTGCCGGCAGCGGCCGCCAAGCCCGCGGCCCGGATCCGCACGCACCACCTGCGCGAGGCGAAGCGCAACGGCGAACACTTCGCCATGCTCACGGCCTATGACCAGTACAGTGCCGAGATCTTCGACCAGGCCGGCATCGAGGTGCTGCTGATCGGTGACTCGGCGTCCAATAACGTCTTCGGCAACGAAACCAGCCTGCCCGTCACCGTCGATGAGCTGATTCCGTTGTGCCGGGCCGTCGCCCGCTCCGCGCGGCGCGCCCTGGTAGTGGCCGACCTGCCCTTCGGCAGCTACGAGGTTTCGGCCGAGCAGGCGGTCGCCACCGGCGTGCGCTTCCTCAAGGAGGGTCTCGCCCACGCGGTGAAGATGGAAGGCGGCCGGTTCTACGCCGACACCGTCCGGGCGATGGTGCAGGCCGGTATCCCGGTCATGGCCCACATCGGCTTCACCCCGCAGAGCGAGCACTCCCTCGGCGGCTACCGCGTCCAGGGCCGCGGTGACGACGCGCAGGGGCTTATCGACGACGCCGTGGCGCTGACCGAAGCCGGGGCGTTTTGCGTGCTGATGGAAATGGTTCCGGCGGCAGCGGCTGCCGCCGTGGACGCCGCCGTCGAGGTCCCCACGATCGGGATCGGCGCCGGCAACGGCACGACCGGGCAGGTGCTGGTCTGGCAGGACATGGCCGGGCTGCGCGGCGGGAAGATGGCGAAGTTCGTCAAACAGTACGCGGACCTGCGGACCATCCTGACCGACGCCGCGAAAGCCTATCGCGAGGACGTGCGCACCGGCCAGTTCCCCGGCCCGGAGCATTCCTACTAGGACAGGGCACGGGCGCGCGTGCTCAGCCGGCGGCGGGAGCGGCGCCGTCGTCCTTGATCGCGGAGACCTCGAATTCCAGCGTTATCTTGTCCGAAACCAGCACACCGCCGGAATCTAGGGCTGTGTTCCACTTGAGCCCGAAATCCTGGCGGTCGATGCGGCGGGAGCCCTCGAAGCCCGCCCGCAGGTTGCCCATCGGGTCCCGTTCGACGCCGATGAAGTCGATCGGTATCGAGATTTCCTTGGTTACGCCCCGGATGGTCACCTCGCCGCTGACGATGAAGTGCCCCTGGTCGACCTGGTCCACCCGGGTGCTGGCAAACGTGATCTCGGGGAACTGCGGGGCGTCGAAGAAGTCGTTGGTGCGCAGGTGCTGGTCGCGGTCGGCATTGCGGGTGTCGATGCTGGCCACCTTGACCCGAAGTTCGACTTTCGTGCGTTCCGGGTTGTCCGGGTCCACGGTGATGGTGCCCTCGAAGTCGTTGAAGGCGCCGCGGACCTTGGTGACCATGGCGTGCCGGGTGGAGAAGCCGATCCGGGTGTGGGCCGGGTCGAACCGCCACAGTCCTGCATACTCCGGGGTGAGCTCGGCCATCTTGTGCCTCCTAGCGCTGCCGGTGGGCCCGGTCAGGAATGTTTGTAGGATCATTCTCGCCGACGGGAGACCCCTTGGACAGGGCCCTGGCGTTGCGGTCGCTGCTCAGTCGTCCTCGCCCTTGTCCCAGGCCTCGTTGCGGGCCCTGACCTTGTCGAGGGCGTGTTCAGCTTCCTCCCGGGTCTTGTAGGGGCCGATCAGCTGGCTCCAGTCCGACATCGCGTCTTCCTCGATCTCGTGGGTGTTGACGTTGTACCAGTACTCGGTCATTGGCGCTCCTTCCGCTCGTGCCGCTGCGGCGTCCGCCCGCCGGGCCGGCTGCCCTGTTTTCCCGGTGGCTGCCCGGGGGCTTATAGAATCAATGTATGCCTTCTCCCACCTCGACTGCACCCATCGGCACCTTGATCCAGGGATCGGTGAGCCCGCAGCTTGCCGTCCCGGCGTCCATTCCGCGTCCGGAGTACGTCGGCCGGCCGGCCCCTGCGAAGTTCACCGGGTCGGAGATCAAGTCCGCGGAGACCATCGAGAAGATCCGCACGGCGTCCCGGATCGCCGCCCAGGCGATCGTCGAGGTGGGCAAACACATCGTGCCCGGCGTGACCACGGACCAGCTGGACAAGGTGGGGCACGAGTTCCTGCTCGACCACAAGGCCTACCCGTCCACTCTGGGCTACCGCGGTTTTCCCAAGTCCCTGTGCTCCTCGCTCAATGAAGTGATCTGCCACGGCATCCCGGACAGCACCGTGGTCCGGGACGGCGACATCCTGAACATCGACATCACGGCCTATATCGGCGGCGTGCACGGTGACACCAACTTCACCTTCCTGGTGGGCGACGTCGACGAGGAATCGCGGCTGTTGGTGGAACGCACCGCGGAGTCGCTGCGCCGGGCGGTCCGGGCGGTGGCGCCGGGCCGCGAAATCAACGTGATCGGCCGGACCATCGAGTCCTACGCCAAGCGCTTCGGCTACGGCGTGGTCCGCGACTTCACCGGGCACGGCGTCGGCGAGGCCTTCCATACCGGCCTGATCATCCCGCACTACGACGCGGCCCCCGCCTATAACACTGTGATCGAGCCCGGCATGGTCTTCACGATCGAACCGATGCTGACCCTGGGCACCGTCGACTGGGACATGTGGGACGACGACTGGACGGTCGTGACGCGGGACCGCAAGCGGACCGCGCAGTTTGAGCACACCCTGCTGGTGACGGACACCGGCGCCGAAGTCCTGACGCTCCCCTGATCCCGCTTTTACCGCCCGAAGCGCCCCCCGGCGCCCCTGCCACGAACGGAACTCCCTTGGCCAAGAAGGACGAGAAGTCGAAGAAGAACGCCCCGCTGATCGGTGTCGACATTGGAGGCACCGGCATCAAAGGCGGGATCGTTGACCTGAAGAAGGGCAAACTGACCGGTGACCGGCTCCGCGTCCCCACCCCGCAGCCGTCCACACCCGAGGCGGTTGCCGACGTCGTGGCCGAGGTGGTTGCCGAGCTGTCCAAGCGTCCCGACGCCCCGGCTGCGGATTCGCCGGTGGGGGTGACGTTCCCGGGGATCATCCAGCACGGTGTCGTCCATTCAACCGCGAACGTCGACCACTCCTGGCTGAACCTGGACATCGATGCGCTGCTCACCGCGCGGCTGGGCCGCCCCGTGGAGGTCATCAACGACGCCGACGCTGCCGGCCTGGCCGAGGCGCGCTACGGCGCCGGGAAGGGCGTCCACGGCACGGTCCTGGTGATCACGCTCGGCACCGGCATCGGCTCGGCCTTCATCTTCAACGGCAAGCTGGTGCCCAACGCCGAACTCGGCCACCTGGAAATCGACGGCTTCGACGCGGAAAGCAAGGCTTCCGCTGTCGCCCGCGAGCGGGATGGCCTGAGCTGGTCCGAGTACAGCGTGCTGCTGCAGCGCTACTTCTCCCACGTCGAGTTCCTGTTCTCCCCCGAGCTGTTCATCGTGGGCGGCGGCATCTCCAAGCGGGCCGACGAGTTCCTGCCGCACATGTCGCTACGCACGCCGATCGTTCCGGCGGAACTGAAGAACGACGCCGGCATCGTCGGCGCGGCGATCGAGGTGGCGCTCACTCACAAACTGGCCAAGTAGCCAGTGGAGCCGGTGGTGGCCGCGGCTTCCCCTCCGTTGCCACCACCGGAACTTGGCTGGCCCTAGAGTGGGCTCTTTTGCGGGCTCTTGCCTTCGAGGCCCTTGGATTCGGCTTCGTGCCGGAGCAGCGCGATGGCAGACTCGAAATCTTCCAGCGATTCGAAGGCCTGGTAGACGCTCGCGAAGCGCAGGTAGGCCACCTGGTCCAGGCGCTGCAGCGGCTCCAGGATGGCGAGGCCGACTTCGTGGGCTTCGATTTCGGCGGCGCCCGAAGCCCGGATCGCCTCTTCGACTTCCTGCGCCAGCATGGCGAGATCGTCTTCGGTGACGGGGCGGCCCTGGCAGGCCTTGCGGACACCGTTGATGACCTTGCTGCGGCTGAACGGCTCGCCGACGCCGGAGCGTTTAATCACGGTCAGGCTTGTCGTTTCCACCGTGGTGAAGCGGCGGCCGCAGCCGGGGCACTGGCGGCGGCGGCGGATGGCCGAGCCGTCGTCGGCGATGCGGCTGTCCACGACGCGCGAATCGGGATTACGGCAGAACGGGCAATACACGTCGGTTCCTCCCCTGCCGCAAACCTGGATGCTCCTTCGAGCCGCAGCACCGGGGTGGTCCTGCCGAATTCAGTTTACGGCCAGATGTAGGTGAATAACAAGCCTGTAATTACTACATGTAGTGGTTGCCGCCCGTTTCCGGCGGGCCGGCGGATGGCCCGGGGCCGGCGCTACTCCGGGAACCGGGCGGTGACGGCCTCGCCGTGCGCCGGCAGGTCTTCTGCTCCGGAGAGGCTGACAATGTGCCCGCTGACCTCCGCCAGTGCCGGCTTGCTGTAATTGACCAGCTGGATGGCCCGCAGGAAGGTGGTCACGTTCAGGCCGGAGGAGAACGCGGCCGTTCCGCTGGTCGGCAGCACGTGGTTGGAACCGGCGCAGTAGTCGCCCAGGCTGACCGGGCTGTAGTCCCCGACAAAAATGGCCCCGGCGTTGCGGATCCGGGCGGCCACGGCGGGCGCGTCGACGGTCATGATTTCCAGGTGTTCGGCGGCGTAGGCATCGCAGGCGGCAATGCCCTGCTCCAGATCATCGACCAGGACGACGCCGGACTGCGGACCGGACAGGGCCTCCCGGACCCGGGCGCCGTGTTTGGTCGCAGCGGCGCGGACCTCGAGTTCTCCGCGCACCGCCTGCGCGAGCTCCTCGGAATCGGTGATCAGCACCGAGGCGGCCTTCGGGTCGTGTTCGGCCTGGCTGACCAGGTCGGCGGCAACCAGGTCCGGCCGCGCGGTGGCGTCGGCCAGGATCGCGATCTCGGTGGTGCCGGCCTCCGAGTCGATCCCCACTGCCCCCTTGACCAGCCGTTTGGCGGTGGCCACGAAAATGTTGCCCGGACCGGTGACGACGTCGACCGGGTCGATGCCGGCGGTCCCGGCGCCACCGGGGATACCGTAGGCGAACGCAGCGATGGCCTGCGCCCCGCCGATCGCGTAGACCTCCTCGATGCCGAGCAGGCGGGCTGCCGCCAGGATCGTGGGGTGCGGCAGGCCGCCGAAATCCTTTTGCGGCGGCGAGGCCAGGGCGATGGACTCCACTCCGGCGGCCAGCGCCGGGACGACGTTCATGATGACGGAGGACGGATAGACCGCCAGCCCGCCGGGGACGTAGAGGCCCACGCGGGCCACCGGAACCCAGTGCTGGCTGACCACCGCTCCGGCCCCCAGTTCGAGGTCGGTGTCGGCGGGACGCTGCGCGTCGGCGAAGCGCCTGGCCCGGCGGATCGACTCCTCCAGTGCTGCCCGGACGGCGGGGTCCAGCCTGGCCAGGGCGTCGCTGAGAGCCTCCGCGGGAACCCGCGGGTGGGTCTGTTCGACGCCGTCGAAGGCAAGCGCCAGTTCGCTCAGGGCCTCGAAGCCGCGGTCCCGGACCGCGGCGATGATGTCCTGGACCTTTTGTTCGGCGTCCGCCACGGTGCCGTGCTGGGCCCGCGGAACGGCTGCCCGTAGGCCGGCGAGGGACAACCGCTGCCCGCGCACATCCACGGTGCGGAAGGTCAGGGTCTCGGCCGGCGCCGTCGGCGCGGGAGTGGAGGTTGCGGGGCTGTCAGCTGTCGGAGTCACCTGTCCATTTTACGCACCGGCGGCCCGCGGCGGGACGCCGGGGCGGCCGCGGGCGTTACGCTCCCGGTTCGTCCTGTTCGCCGGGGTCCGAACGGTGCAGCACCGTGGCGCAGAAGACCGCCAGGGCGGTGGCCGCAGGCCAGATCAGGAGCATCGCATAGGACCGCAGGGAGAAGGCAACGCTGGCGCTGCGCGACGTGTCCGCGGCAGGGCTCCACCAGCTGCCGGCCAGCACACCGGTCCCCCAGGCCAGGAGCGCACCGGCGGCGCCGGCCGCGACGGCCAGGACCAGCATTGCGGTGCCGAGCCGCGCAGGCCGGTTGCCGGCCGTGAAGACGCCGGAGAGGCACCCGGCCAGCAGGAACAGTCCGGCCAGGACCAGATCCCGGGGCAGCCAGGTCTCGGGGTTGCTGCCGGCGGCCAGGGACGGGTCGCGCGTGATCAGGTTAAGTCCGGTGGGTGCCAGCAGCCACCACAGCAGCCCCACCGGTATCCCGGCGGCGGCGATCAGTGCAGGGCCCCGCCAGGCGCCGGCGTGCCGGGGCAGTCCAGGGGTGTCCCGCAGGGCGCGGCGGCCGCCGTCGTGGTGTCCAACGGGTGCGGGTGCCGCAGGTGGTGTCATGCCATAAACCTTAACAAAGGAACGGGGGTGTCCGGACATTACGCCCGTGGCCGTCACGTGACGCCACGAAGGCCGGGTGGGGTGCCCCGGATTCCGCGCGCGGGCCCCGGCCGGAATACGCTGGCAAGAGTACAGTCGCAAGGAGAGCAGGGAGATGAACCACGTGGCCGCAGCCGAAGATTCATTCGAGGGGACGTTCCGGGAGATGTTCCGCCGGCACGCGGCCGGCGTCGCGATCATCACCGCGAACTATGAGGGCCTCCCCTACGGCTTTACGGCCACGTCCGTGGCGTCCCTCTCGGCGAAGCCGCCGCGCTTCACCTTCAACATGGCCCGGACCTCCAGCTCATGGCCCGCGGTGGCCAACTCGAGCTATATCGGTGTGCATATGCTTGGCCTCGGAAACCAGGAGCTTGCGGACCGCTTCGCGCGCACCCGGAACCGGTTCGAGGGCGACCACTGGGCGCTTGGCCCGCACGGGGTACCGGTCCTGAAGGATGTTTCCGGCTGGTTGATCGGCAAAATCCAGATGCGGCTCTCCTTCGAGAACAATGCCGTGGTGGTCGTCGAGGTGGTCGACGGCGCCATCGGCGGCGAGGGCCTGCCCCTGCTGTACCACGGCGGCAGTTACAGCCAGCCGGCGCCGCTGGACTACGAAATCTAGCCACGGGCCGGCCGTTTCGACGGTTCCGTGCCCGGTTAGATGTTCGGCAGCGTCGGGTGGGCCCGGAACCGTCGAAACGGCGCGGCAAACCGCTCAGCTGTCGAGGCAGGCCGGGCCCAGGAGCACCTTCAGGTCACCGAACAGCGAGGGGCTGGGGTTGACCCGCAGGTGCACCGGCAGCCCCATGACCTCCACCCGGCTGTCGCCATGCAGGTGCAGCCGGACCTCGGACTTGCCGCGGTGGGTCCTGAGCACGTCACCCAGTTCGGTCACCACCGCTTCGGTGGCCTTGTGGGTGGGCATGGTAATCACCAGCGGGCCGTCGAGGCCTTCGCTCAGGTCCGGAACCGACAGTTCCATGCAGTTGACGGCGACGGCCCCGTCGTCGCGGCGCTGCAGCCTGCCCTTGACGACGACGATCAGGTCTTCGGCCAGCACGTTGGCGATCGGCCCGTAGACCTGGCCGAAGAACATCACTTCCACCGAGCCGCCCAGGTCCTCGATCTCGGCGCGCGCGTAGGCGTTGCCGCTGGCCTTGGCGATCCGCCGGCTCAGCGAGGTGATCATGCCTGCGATCGTGATGATGGCACCGTCCTGCGGGCCGTCTTCGGCGATGACCGAGGTGATGGACTGGTCCGCGTGCTGGGAGAGCAGCCCTTCGAGGCCCTGCAGCGGGTGGTCCGAAACATAGAGCCCGAGCATGTCGCGTTCAAAGGACAGTTTGTCCTTTTTTTCCCATTCGGGCAGATCCGGGATGTCGATGCTCAGCGAGGACTCCGACTCGGCGGCGTCAATGCCGGCGAACAGGTCGAACTGGCCGATCGCCTCGTTGCGTTTGAGCGTGATGACCGAATCGATGGCTTCTTCGTGGATCATGGCCAGTGCCCGGCGGTGGTGTCCGAGCGAGTCGAACGCGCCGGCCTTGATCAAGGATTCGATGGTGCGCTTGTTGCACACGACGGCGGGCACCTTCATCAGGTAGTCCTTGAAGGAGGTGTAGGCCCCTTCACGTTCGCGGGCGGCCACCATCGCGTCCACGACGTTGACGCCGACGTTCCGGATGGCGCCCATGCCGAAGCGGATATCGTTGCCGACCGGGGTGAAGTTCAGCGCCGACTCGTTGACGTCCGGCGGCAGCACGGTGATGCCCATGCGCCGGCATTCGTTCAGGTAGATCGCCGACTTGTCCTTGTCGTCACCGACCGAGGTGAGCAGGGCGGCCATGTACTCGGGCGCGTAGTGCGCCTTCAGATAGGCGGTCCAGTAGGAGATCACGCCGTAGGCTGCCGAGTGGGCCTTGTTGAAGGCGTAGTCGGAGAACGGCAGCAGGATGTCCCAGAGAGTCTTGACGGCCTCCATCGAGTACCCGTTGTCCTGCATGCCCTGGGAGAAGCCGGCGAACTGCTTGTCCAGTTCGGACTTTTTCTTCTTACCCATGGCGCGGCGCAGGATGTCGGCCTGGCCCAGTGAGTAGCCGGCCAGTTTTTGGGCCACGGCCATGACCTGCTCCTGGTACACGATCAGGCCGTACGTGCCGCCCAGGATCTCCTTCAGCGGCTCCTCAAGCTCGGGGTGGATCGGGATGACTTCCTGGATGCCGTTCTTGCGCAGGGCGTAGTCGGTGTGCGCGTTGGCGCCCATCGGGCCCGGCCGGTAGAGGGCCAGCACGGCGGAGATGTCTTCGAAGTTGTCCGGCTTCATCAGCTTCAGCAGCGACCGCATCGGCCCGCCGTCAAGCTGGAACACGCCCAGGGTGTCGCCGCGGGCCAGCAGTTCGTAGGACGCTGTGTCGTCCAGGGCCAGGGATTCCAGGTCGAGGTCCTCCCCGCGGTTCATCTTGATGTTTTCCAGCGCGTCGGAAATGATCGTCAGGTTCCGCAGGCCGAGGAAGTCCATCTTGATCAGGCCGAGGCCCTCGGAGGTCGGGTAGTCGAACTGGGTGATGACCTGGCCGTCCTGGAACCGGCGCATGATCGGGATGACGTCGATGATCGGGTCCGAGGACATGATGACACCGGCGGCATGCACGCCCCACTGCCGCTTCAGCCCTTCGATCCCGAGGGCGGTTTCGAAGACCTTCGCCGCCTCCGGATCGGTGCTGATCAGCTGCCGGAAGTCCCCGGCCTCGCCGTAGCGCTTCGCCTCCGGGTTCTGGATGTCGGCCAGCGGGATGTCCTTGGCCATCACGGCCGGCGGCAGCGCCTTGGTGAGCTGTTCGCCCATGCTGAACGGGTAGCCCAGCACGCGCGAGGAGTCCTTCAGGGCCTGCTTGGTCTTGATGGTGCCGTAGGTGACGATCATGGCGACGCGTTCGTCGCCGTACTTCTTCGTCACGTAGTCGATCACTTCGGAGCGCCGCCGGTCATCGAAGTCGACGTCGAAGTCGGGCATGGAGACGCGGTCCGGGTTCAGGAAGCGCTCGAAAATCAGGCCGTGGTGCAGCGGGTCCAGGTCGGTGATGCGCATGGCGTAGGCCACCATGGAGCCGGCCCCGGAGCCACGGCCCGGGCCCACCCGGATGCCGTTGTTCTTGGCCCAGTTGATGAAGTCGGCGACCACCAGGAAGTATCCCGGGAAGCCCATGGAGGTGATGACACCGAGTTCGTAGTCGGCCTGGGTGCGGACCTTGTCCGGGATGCCCTGCGGGTACCGGTAGTGCAGTCCCTTGTCTACTTCCTTGACCAGCCAGGACGTCTCGTCCTCACCCTCCGGGCAGGGGAACCGGGGCATGTAGTTGGCGCCGGTGTTGAACGAGACGTCGCAGCGTTCGGCGATCAGCAGCGTGTTGTCGCAGGCCTCGGGGTGGTCACGGAAGAGTTCGCGCATTTCCTGCGGCGACTTCAGGTAGTACCCGCTGCCGGAGAAGGCGAAGCGCGAGCCGCCGTTGTCGTACGTCGGTTCGAGCAGGGTGGATCCGGACTGAATGGCGAGCAGGGCCTCATGGGCCTTCGCATCGTGCTCGTGGGTGTAGTGCAGGTCGTTGGTGGCCACCAGCGGAAGGTTCAGTTCCTTGGCCAGGCGCAGCAGGTCCCCCGTGACGCGCCGCTCAATGTCCAGGCCGTGGTCCATCAACTCGCAGAAATAGTTCTCAGCGCCGAAGATGTCGCGGAACTCCGCGGCCGCCTCGAGCGCTTCCCGGTACTGGCCGAGCCGGAGCCGGGTCTGTACCTCGCCGGACGGGCAGCCGGTGGTGGCGATCAGGCCCTCCGAGTAAGTGTTCAGCAGTTCCCGGTCAAGCCGCGGCCACTTGCCGAACACCGAGTCGAGCGACGCGATCGACGAGGCCCGGAACAGGTTCCGCATCCCGACGTTGTTGTAGCTGAGCAGGGTCATGTGCGTGTAGGCGCCGCCGCCGGAGATATCGTCCTTGCGCTGGTTTTCCTCGCCCCAGCGGACCCGGCTCTTGTCCGTGCGTGCCGTTCCCGGCGTGACGTACGCTTCGACGCCGATGATCGGCTTGATGCCCTTGTCGGTGGCCCGTTTCCAGAAGTCGAACGCACCGAACAGGTAACCGTGGTCGGTGGTGGCCAGGGCGGGCATGCCCAGCCGTTCGGTCTCGTCGAAGAGCTCCCCAAGCCGCGCCGCACCGTCCAACATGGAGTATTCGGTGTGGTTGTGGAGGTGGACGAACGAGTTGTTGCTGGAAGTCACCGAACCATTCTAGTGCCGGGCCCAGACCGGGTGTGTCCGCCACGCTGCCGGTCAGGCCTCGCCGGACTCCAGCACCTCAAGGGCATACTGCAGGTCCTGTGGGTAGTCGCTGGTCACGCTCACCCGTTCCCCGGTCCTCGGGTGGTCAAAGGAGAGCTGCCGGGCATGCAGCCACTGCCGGGTGAGGCCCAGGGTGGCAGCCAGCCGGGGGTCGGCGCCGTAGGTCAGGTCCCCGGCGCAGGGGTGCCGCAGGGCGGAAAAGTGGACGCGGATCTGGTGCGTCCGTCCGGTCTCAAGGTGGACCTCCACGAGCGAGGCCTTGCCGTAGGCCTCCAGCACCTCGTAGTGGGTCACGGAGTCGCGGCCGTCCTCGATCACGGCGAAGCGCCAGTCGTGGCCCGGGTGGCGCCCGATCGGGGCGTCGATCGTGCCCGCCAGCGGGTCAGGCAGGCCCTGCACCACGGCATGGTAGACCTTGTCCACGGTGCGTTCCTTGAACGCGCGTTTCAGCACGGTGTAGGCGTGCTCCGTCTTGGCCACCACCATGACGCCGGAGGTGCCGACGTCGAGCCGGTGCACGATCCCGGCGCGCTCCGGCGACCCTGAGGTGGAAATCCGGTACCCGGCGCCGGCCAGGCCGCCGACCACCGTGGGGCCAACCCAGCCCGGGGAGGGGTGAGCGGCGACGCCGACCGGTTTGTCGACCACGACGAATTCGTCATCGTCCAACAGGATTTTCAGGCCTTCCACGACTTCCTCCACGACTTGCAACGGATCGCGGCGCTCCGGAACGACGACGTCGATCCCGGCGCCGGCGGTGAGCTTGAGGGACTTGCCGACCGGCTTGCCGTGGCTGCTGACGTGTCCCTCTGCGATCAGGGTGGCGGCCTGTGAACGGGAGATGTCCATCAGCTTCGCCAGCCCGGCATCGACCCGTGCCCCGGCCAGCTCCGCGGGGACGGTGAAGTGCAGCCGGTCGGAGCTGGGGGTGGCCGCCGCTTCGGTCTCAGGCATTGTGTTCCCGGGCCTGCCGGTCCCGCGGCGCCTCCGCGGCGTCCCCGGGCTGGTCCCTGCCGTGCTGGTCCCTGCCGTGCTGGTCCTTGCCGTGGCGCGAGCCGTCGAGGCCCACACCCCGCAGGGTCAACAGGCAGATGATGGCCACCGCAGAAACGACGGACGAGTCGGCAATGTTGAAGATCGCGAAATTGGGCAGCTGGATGAAGTCCACGACGTGCCCCATCGCAAAGGAAGGCTCACGGAACAGCCGGTCCGTCAGGTTGCCGAGCGCACCGCCGAGCAGCAGCCCCAGGGCCAGCGCCCACCACGCCGAACCGAGGCGGCGCAGCTGCAGCAGGATCGCGACCGAGACGGCGGCCATGATGATGGTGAAAACCCAGGTGACGTTCTCGCCGATCGAGAAGGCGGCGCCGGAGTTGCGGATGTAGTACCAGTGCAGCAGCGGCGGCAGGACCGGGATCCGCTCCCCCTCGACCATGCTGGAGGTGACCCAGAGCTTGGTGAGCTGGTCGAACACATAGGCGAACACGGCGAAGCCGGCGAAGAGGGACAGCAGCAGGGCACGGCGTGGCCGGCGGGCGGGCTGCGCCTGGTCGTCCGCGGGCCCGGCGGCGTCTGGGGTGGGTGCGTCAGTCATAGTGCTTTCGTTCCGGTGCCGTGGTGGCTGGGCGGTCTGGGAGCGTGCCGCCGTCGCCCGGGGGCAGCGACGCATGGGGTTAATGCGGAAAGCCGGTGGCCGAGGAGTCCTCAGCCACCGGCATTCAGAATACGCGGGTTGCGCCTAGTGGTTGGCTTCGACCTCGGGGGCCGCCACCGAGCCGCGGGCGTCGAGGTCACGCAGCTGGCCTTCGATGTAGGCCTTGAGGCGGGACCGGTAGTCGCGTTCGAAGCCGCGCAGCTGCTCGACCTTGCGCTCCAGCACGGACCGCTGCTGCTCCAGGGCGCCGAGGATCTTGCGGGACTTTTCCTGTGCGTCGTTGACCAGGCTGCTGGCCTCGATCTGGGCCTCGGCAATGATCTTGTCGCGCTGCTGTGCGCCGTCGGCGACGTGCTTGTCGTGCATCTGCTGCGCCATCGCGAGCAGGCCTGCGGCAGACTCGGCGGAAGGTGTGGAGGCGGCGGGAGCAGGCGCGGCGACGGGTGCCGGCGCGGGTGCCTGCTCGGCTTCCTTCTTCTTCGCGGCTTCGGCGGCCTTGGCTTCGGCTTCTGCCTTGGCGCGGTCTTCCTTCTCGGCCTTGACGGGTGCCGGGACCTTTTCTACGACCGGAGCGGCAGCGGCGGAGCTGGCGGCCGTGCCGGAACCTGCTTCGGCGAGCTTCTTACGAAGCTCGTCGTTCTCCTGGTTCAGGCGACGGAGTTCAACGACGATCTCGTCGAGGAAGTCATCAACTTCGTCCTGGTCGTAGCCTTCACGGAACTTGGTCGGCTGAAAGCGCTTGTTGACAACGTCTTCTGGCGTCAAAGCCATCTGGTCACCTCGTTGGTCTAGTTAGTCAGAGGCCTTCCGGCCGTCAAAACTACGGTACCTAAATATGGTCTGGTTCCTCTAATTCAACACCGCGGTGTCAAACCGGAGTTTCAATCTATTCCGGCGCCGGATCGGGTCCGGTGCCGGGGTCAGGCAGCGATGGGCTGCGCGAAGGTGAAGTACCTGGCGATGCCCATGGCCACCGAAACGGCCAGGAAGAGCACCAGGAACGCCAGGTCCAGCGAGATTCCGCCGAGCCGTAGCGGCGGGATGATCCGGCCGAGGAATTTGAGGGGCTTGTCTGTGACGGAATACACAGCGTGGGCGGTGACGAGCGCAGCACCGCGCGGACGCCAGCTGCGCGCGAACATCTGGACCCAGTCGAAGATCAGGCGGATGATCAAGGCGACGAAGAAGAGCAGCAGCGCGATATAGGCCAGTCCGAAAACAATTCCCATGGGTTAACTTACATCTCCGTGTTCATTCCGGTACGGCAGTGTCCTGACAGTGGTTACGCATCTATTCCAACACGGATTGTTCAGCACGGATGCCAGGCGGGTCGTCCCGCCTGGCATCCATGCTGGGACACTGCCCTAACTCTGGTTGAAGAAGCTGGCCTGCGTCTCACTGATCTTCTTGTCATCGCCGATGACTTCGACATAGGACGGCGAGAGCAGGAAGACCTTGTTGGTCACCCGCTCGATGCTGCCGCGCAGGCCGAAGACCAGTCCGGCGGAAAAGTCGACGAGCCGCTTGGCGTCCGCCTCGCCCATGTCGGTGACGTTCATGATGACGGGGATGCCGTCACGGAAACTCTCACCAATGAGTTTTGCGTCGTTGTAGGACCGCGGGTGGATCGTGGTGATCTGCCGGAGTCCGGTGGTCTCTTCGCGGCTGGCCGCCGCTCGCTTGATGGGTGTCACGGGTGCGCGGTATTCCTCTTCGGCGTAGGACTCTTCCCGGGGGGCCTCGCGGACGGGCGCCGGCGCTCGGCGCTCTTCGCGGTCGTGCTCCATGGATTCGTCCTCATCCTTGTGCGGTGTGTGAAGCTCGGACTCGTAGTGTTCATCGCCATCGGCGAGCCCAAGATAGATCATTGTCTTGCGCAGAGCGCCAGCCATGGTCGGCTCCTAATCGTGTCCGTATGCGGGCCGCTCAGTGACCTGACAGTTCGGGAGTCACAGTATTGGAATCCCCGCCGTTCCCTTCCAATACGTTGAACCTACCGCAATGCCGGGCGCGGACCGAGAATATCGGAGCCAATTCTAAGGTGTGTCGCCCCGAAGCGGATGGCCGCCTCAAGGTCCTGGCTCATGCCGGCGGAGATCGCTGTGGCCTGCGGATACTCCGCCCGCAGCTGCGCCGAGATTCCCGCCAGTTTTTCGAAGGCGGCGTCGGGAACCGATCCCAGTGGCGCCACGGCCATCACCCCGGCCAGCCGGAGCCCGGACGCCTCGGCCAGTCGGCCGGCCAGCTCCGGGACCGCCGCAGCGAGGGCGCCGCCGCGCTGCGCGCCGTCGTCGTCCTTAAGGCTGACCTGGATAAAGCACTCAAGGTCGGCCCGGCCCGTGCGTTCCTGCTCGGCGGCCATCGCCCTGGCCAGGGCGGCGACCAGCTGGGGCCGGTCAACCGAGTGCACCGAGTGGGCGTATTTAACGACGGACTTGGCCTTGTTGGTCTGCAGCTGGCCAATGAAATGCCAGCGCAGCGGCAGCCCGGCCAGTGCCGCTGCCTTGTCGGCGGCTTCCTGGTCCCGGTTTTCGCCGACGTCGCCGACGCCGAGGGAGGCAAGCCGCGCAACGTCGGCGGCCGGGTGGAACTTCGTGACGACAATCAATGCCGGCGGGGCGCCGCGCCCGGCCTCGGCCGTGGCGGTCGCGATACGCTGCCGCACAGCGGCCAGCCGTTCGCGCAGCTCCGCGAGCCGGGGGTCAGCGAGATGCTCGCCGGGATCCGGCCCGTTCACGCGGCCGCCCCGGTCCAGACCAGGCCAGCGAAGCGGCCCGCGCGGCTGTTGCGGCGGTAGGAGAACAGCGCCTCATCCTCCAGGGTGCAGCCGCCGGAGTATTCCACGACGACTCCCCCGGCGGCCAGTTGGGAGCGGACCCCTGCGGGCAGGTCGAGCCCGGGGGTGCCCTGGGAGGTGGTGCACCACGCGGCGGGCACCTGTGCGGCTACCTCCGCCCGCAGGGCTTCGGGCACCTCGTAGCAGTTTCCGCAGATCGACGGGCCGATCCAGGCGGCGATGTTTTCGGCGCCCAGTGCCCGCATCCTGGCCACGGCGGCGGGCACCACACCGGCGGCCGTACCCGCCCGGCCCGCATGGACGACGCCGAGCACCGGCTCCGCGAGGTGACCCGCGGCGCCGTCCCCCACCAGGACGATGGGCACGCAGTCGGCCACCATGACGCCCAGCGGCACACCGGTCGAGACCATCGCGTCCGCGGTGGGGGCGGGGCCGGTCGGGGCGGGGCGCTCATCCGCGGGAGCCTCGGCGACGGTGGCCACGGCGCTTCCGTGCACCTGGTTCATGAAGCGGAAGCGGCGGGCGCCGAGCCCGGCGGCCTGTTCCAGCAGTTCCCGGCGCCGGAGCACCGCGTCCGCGTCGTCGCCGACATGGAGGGCCAGGTTTCCGGCCGCGGCGTTCGTGAACGCTACCCAGATCCCGGGCCGCACCTCAGCTCGCCAGGAAAACACTCAGCACACCGCCACGGTTGGAACCAGCACCATCAAAGAATTCATACCCAACACCGTAACCCGCCCGCCGCCGCGGCACCGCCGCAGCGCTGCCACGGCGGTGCCGGCGGCCGGCATCGAGGCGCCCTATTTGAGGAAGTCGGGGACGTCCAGGTCATCGGAGTGGCGGCCGGTCAGGTCCGGCTCCACCACCGAAGGCAGGTCGACGTCGAACCCCGAGTCGGCGGGCACCGCCGACGGGCGCTGCTGGCCCCAGGTGCTGCCCAGGCCCGGCGCACCCACGGCGGCATGCACCGGCTGGACGGGCGCCGACGCGGGGGCCTGCGCGGGGGCCGGCGTGGCCGGACGCACCGGGGCGGGCTGGGACTGGTCCATCGACGGCGAGGTGGCCTTGACGTCATCGAAGCCGGCGGCGATAACGGTGACCCGGGCTTCGTCGCCAAGCGCATCATCGATCACGGCGCCGAAGATGATGTTGGCCTCCGGGTGCGCGACTTCCTGGACCAGACGGGCGGCCTCGTTGATTTCGAACAGGCCGAGGTCCGAGCCGCCCTGGATGGACAGCAGGACGCCGTGCGCGCCGTCGATCGACGCTTCGAGCAGCGGCGAGGCGATGGCCAATTCGGCGGCCTTCACGGCGCGGTCTTCGCCACGGGCCGAACCAATGCCCATCAGGGCCGAACCCGCCCCCTGCATCACAGACTTGACGTCGGCGAAGTCGAGGTTGATCAGGCCGGGCGTGGTGATCAGGTCGGTGATGCCCTGGACGCCGGAGAGCAGGACCTGGTCGGCCGAGCGGAAGGCGTCCAGCACGGAGACGTTGCGGTCGCTGATCGAGAGCAGCCGGTCGTTCGGGATCACGATCAGCGTGTCAACCTCGTCGCGCAGGGCGTCGATGCCGGCCTCGGCGGACCCGGCGCGGCGGCGGCCCTCGAAAGTGAACGGCCGGGTCACGACGCCGATGGTCAGCGCGCCCAGCGAACGGGCAATCCGCGCCACGACGGGTGCGCCGCCGGTGCCGGTGCCGCCGCCTTCGCCGGCGGTGACGAAGACCATGTCCGCGCCGCGGATGACCTCCTCAATCTCGTCGGCGTGGTCCTCCGCAGCCTGCCGGCCGACCTCGGGATTCGCACCGGCACCCAGCCCGCGGGTCAGCTCACGGCCGACGTCAAGCTTGACGTCGGCGTCGCTCATCAGCAGCGCCTGCGCGTCGGTATTAATGGCGATGAATTCGACGCCGCGAAGACCGACTTCGATCATGCGGTTGACTGCGTTCACGCCACCGCCGCCGATGCCGACGACCTTGATGACGGCCAAGTAATTCTGCGGAGCTGCCACGTTACGTGTCCCTTGTTCGTGTTCTATTGCGAAAACTGATGGAGTCAAGCTTGAAGCCGAAAGCTTAACCTTCTAGTTGAAGGTTATAGTTATGTCAAGTAACTCATGTTGTGACGCTATTTCCTATGCCGGGGACATTCAATAACCGGCTCCGCGTGTCGCGGTTAAACCGGGCAAATGCCCCCTAATCTGCCGTAACCGCCGCCGGTTCGCGGCATCCGGTGCCCTAGCGTGTCACGGGATGCCGGGGCACGCTGACGTCGTAGACGCGGACCGGGTTTTTGGGGTCCGCCGGAACTTTCAGCAACGCCGCCAGGACCCTGGCCTTAAGCTCCTTCTCCCCCTCGTTGCCCCAGACGATCGTCTGTCCGTCCACGAGTTTCAGCTCCACCGCATCCGCCGACTTCGCGGAGGCGTCCGAAAGCCGGGCCAGGACATCGGCCGGCAGCGCGCCGAGCACGGCGGTGACCGCGTGGAAGAGGTCCTGTGGCAGTGCGCCGCCGCCGCTGTCAATGACCGGAAGTTTCACCGACGCCGGGTCAGCGGCGGTGCCGAGCTGGACGCCGTCGACGTCGACCAGCTGGAAGGTGCCTGCCTGCTTGACCAGGGCCACGGGCGTGCGTTCGATGATCTTGACCTGCAGCGTGGACGGCGGGCGGGCCTCGGTGCTCACGGCCTTGACCTGGACCAGCGGCCGCAGCAGTCCGCTGACCTCCGCCTGGCTGATCTGCGGCAGGGGTTTGCCCTGCAGCGGCGCCAGGGCCGCCTTGACCTGGTCCGGGGCGAGCATCCGGGTGCCTTCCACGCTGACGGTCTGGAGCGCCAGCCACGGCGAGTAGACGGCGGCCGCCACGATGCCGGCGACCAGCACAGCAAGCACGCCCACCGTGCTGAGCACGATCCGGCGGCGCCGTTTGGCTTTGGGTTCGGGAAAGCTCAGCACGTTCCCGCGCCCGGACGCGGACGGCCCGGACGCGGACGATCCTGCCCCGGCGGGTATCCCACCGGAAGATGGCACCCTGGTGCGGGCGGGGCCGGTGTCCGCCTTGGACGCGGAGATGACGTCGGCCCCCTGTCCCGGGGGTGTGGCCGCCGGCCGGCCGGCCCCGGTGCCGCGCGAACCGTCGCCGGGCCGGCGCGGGCTAGTCACCGGGCGCCTCGGCGATGAGCGCGGCAACGATTCTGGGTCCGTAGCCGGTGACGTCGCCGGCCCCTGCCGTCAGCACGATGTCCCCGGCCGAGACTGCCGAGAGGACCGCCTGCACTGCTTCCTCGCCGCTGCCGACGAGCCGCCCGTGCGGACCCAGGCGGTCTGCGATCAGCTGGCTGGTGACGCCCGGGATGGGGTCTTCCCGGGCCGGGTAGATGTCCAGGACCAGGGCCGTGTCCGCAGCGTTCAGGGCGTCGGCGAAATCCTGGGCGAATTCCCGGGTGCGGGAGAACAGGTGCGGCTGGAACAAGACGTGCACCCGGTGCTCGCCGGCCACCGACCGTGCCGCCGCCAGGGCCGCCCGCACTTCGGTGGGATGGTGCGCGTAGTCGTCGTAGACGCGCACGCCACGGCCTTCGCCCTGGTATTCGAAGCGGCGCGAGGCGCCGGAGAAGTTGGCCAGTGCCGCGGCTGCGGCGTCGGGGGTGACGCCGAGCTCCAGCGCCACGGCGAACGCCGCGGCGGCGTTCAGGGCGTTGTGGCGGCCGGGAACCTGCAGCTGCACCGCCGTGCGGCCTGCCGGGGTGGAGATCCAGACGTCGCCCGGGCCGCCGTCGTGCAGCCGGACGTCGGCGTCCTCGGCGGTGCCGTAGAGGATGACCCGGGTGCCGGCGTTCTCCCTGCTGCGCTGCGCGAGGGCGCGGGAGCCGTCGTCGTCGGCGCAGGCGACGAGCAGCCCGTCCGGAGGCAGCAGCGCGGCGAAACGGTCAAAGGAGGCGTAGACCGCTTCGGCCGTGCCGTAGTGGTCCAGGTGGTCCGGTTCGACGTTGGTGACCACCGCGATCTGCGGCCGGTAGTTCAAAAAGGAACCATCCGATTCGTCGGCCTCGGCCACAAAAACAGGAGTGGTCCCGGAGGCGGCGTTCACGCCGAGGGCGGGCACGTTGGCTCCGATGGCAAAGGACGGGTCCAACCCGGCGCCTTGGAGGAGCACCGTGATCATCGACGTCGTGGTGGACTTGCCGTGCGTTCCGGCCACGGTGATCGCGGTGTCCTGGGCCATGGTGGCGGCCAGCGCCTCCGAACGGTGCAGCACGGGCAGCCCGGCGGAGCGTGCGGCGGCGAGTTCGGGGTTGTCCGGGCGGATCGCGGAGCCGGCGACGACGGTCTGGGCGTCGCCGAGGTTCGCGGCACGGTAGCCGACCTCGATCCGGGCGCCACCCGCGGCCAGTTCCGCCATGACCGGGAGGTCTTTCGCGTCCGATCCGCTGACCGGGACGCCGCGGGCCACCATGATCCGCGCGACGGCGGACATTCCGACGCCGCCGATGCCGATGAAGTGCACGCGTCCCAGCGCGTCCTGGCGCGGGGCCGCCTGCGGGCTGCCGTGGGGGGCCTGGGTCATGGCGTTACCGCTTCCTGCCTGCTGTTGGGGGTCACCGCTGTTCATTACCGGCGGTCACTGTCGTTGGTGGCGTCGCTGGCGCTGCTGCTGTCCCCGCGCCCGGGGTCCTTCTGTCCGGGGTCCTTCTGTCCGGGGTCCTTCCGTTCGGGGTCGGCCGCGCCGGCGGCGGAGTCCTTCTGTTCTGGGTCGGCCGCGCCGGCGGCGGGGGCGCCGGCGTGCTGGGCGGCGTCCAGCACCAGGGCGGCCATCCGGCGGTCGGCATCCCGGATGCCGAGGGCTTCGGCGGCGGATGCCATCCGGTCCAGGCCGGCGGCGTCGCGCAGCACCGGGATGAGGCGGTCGGTGACCCAGCCGGCGTCAAAGCGCGCGTCCTCGACCAGCAGGGCGGCGCCGGCCGCGACCAGCCCGGCGGCGTTCAGGGACTGTTCCCCGTTGCCGATCGGCAACGGAACGAAGACCGCGGGAACCCCGACGGCGGCCACCTCGCAGACGGTCGCGGCACCGGAGCGGGCCAGGAGCAGGTCTGCGGCGGCGTAGGCCAGTTCCATCCCGTCCACGTACTCGACCTGCCGGTAGCCCGGAGCCGCCAGGAGCCGGCCCTGGGCGTCATGGACGGTCTTGCCGCGACCGGTGATGTGCAGCGTCTGGATACCGGCGTCGCCGAGGGCAGTAACGGAGGCGGCAATGGCGCGGTTGATGCTTTGCGCGCCGGAGGAGCCGCCGGTGACGATCAGCGTGGGTTTGTCCTGCTCCAGGCCCAGCGCGCTGCGGGCCGCGGACCGGGCTGCTGAGCGGTCCAGGCCGGAGATCTCGCGGCGCATGGGCATCCCGACGTGCCGCGCGCCGCGCAGCCGGGTCTGCGCGAACGCGACGGCGACGTGCCGGCTCAGCAGGGCGCCCACCCGGTTAGCCAGCCCGGCCCGGGTGTTGGCCTCATGCACCACGATCGGGATCTTCCGGCGCCACGCGGCGAGGTAGACCGGGGTGCAGACGTAGCCGCCGACGCCGACGACCACGTCGGCGCGCGCCTCGTCCAGCATGTCGCCGGCCTGGCGCACGGCGCCGGCCAGCCTGCCCGGGAGCCGGAGCAGGTCAAGCGAGGGTTTGCGCGGAAAGGGGACCCGGTCCACGGTGCCCAGCCGGAGACCGGCGGCAGGGACCAGCCGGGCTTCCATGCCGCCGGGGGTGCCGACGGCGAGCAGCTGCGACTCCGGCCGCACCTCCAGCACGGCATTCGCGATGGCGATCAGCGGGCTGATGTGCCCGGCGGTGCCGCCGCCGGCAAGGACGACGGACAGGGGCGACTCGGTCTTCATAAGGGGCTAGGTACGCTTTCGTGCGGGATTCTTCGGGGCTGGGGTCCTGGTGCCGTTTCTGGCGGGGCCTTCGGTTCTGGCAGCGGGCGGCTTGGCAGCGGGCGGGTTGGCAACAGCCTTCGGCCGGGGCGCCGGCGGCTTGGCGGCCGCCCTGGCCGGGGCCTTGGCCGCGGCCGGCGGCTTTCCCGCCGCCCGGGGCGCCGGATTTCCGTGGGCCGGCTTTCCGCGCGCCGGCTTGTCCGCTGCCGTGGCCGTCCTGCGCGCCGCGACCCGTTTGCGCAGGGCACTGGCGAACCCGGCGGGCCCGAACTTGAAAAGGCCCTTCGGCTGCATGCCCGGTTCCATTTGGGCCCGGGCCAAAGATAACACTACGCCGATGGCGCACAACGACATGAGCAGCGCCGACCCGCCGTAGGAGATGAAAGGCAGCGGGATGCCGACGACGGGCAGCAGGCCGGTCACCACGGCCATGTTGACCGACGCCTGGCCGAGCAGCCACACCATGATCGCGCCGGCCAGGACGCGGTGGAAGAGGTCCTGCTGGGCGACCACGACGCGGTAGATGGCCGTGCCCAGGATCGCGAACAGGGCCAGGACCACCAAGGTGCCGATCAGGCCCAGCTCCTCACCGATGATGGCGAAAATGAAGTCGTTGTGCGCTTCCGGGATCCAGCTGTATTTCTGCCGGCTCTGGCCCAGGCCCACGCCGAACCAGCCGCCGGAGGCGAGGGCGTAGAGGCCGTTGGTGGACTGGTAGTTCAGGTCCGAGCCGTCGGCGCAGGTCTGCCCGGTCCAGGACAGGATCCGGCAGACCCGGTTCGGGTTGGTGATGGCCAGCACTGCCGTTCCGATGGCCAGGACCACCCCGGCGATGCCGAACAGGTAGAGCCGGACGCCGGCGAAGTAGAGGGCGGCGGCGGTGATGATCATGACAATCATGGCCGTGCCAAGGTCGTTGCCCAGCAGGATCAGCCCGATGATGCCGGCCGCGCCCGGGATCACGACAGGGATCAGCGCGTGCTTGGCCTGTCCCAGGAGCTTGGCCTTTGCGTGCAGGACGGTGGCCATCCAGAGCGCCAGTGCCAGCTTTGCCGCTTCGGAGGGCTGGAAGGTGAACGGCCCGACGTCGATCCAGTTCTGGTTGCCGAGCGCGCTGCGGCCCACGAAGAGCACCAGGATCAGCAGGATGAACGCGACGAAGATGGCAGCCCAGGCGCCGCGCTTGAGCCACACCACGTTGAACCGCGACAGGACAAACATGAAAAACAGTCCGATGCACGCGAAAAGGCCTTGTTTGAGGGCGGCGGAGTAGGCGGACTCCCCTGCCGCGATCGCCTCCACGCTGGAGGCGGACAGCACCATCATGATGCCGATCGCGGTGAGGGCGAGGGTGCAGCCGAGTATCAGATAGTACGTCGAACCGTTCCGGGACCTGCCGGTACCTTCGAGGGCGGACCACAGTCCGGTCGACCAGTTGCGGACCCGGGCCACCGGGGAGGGACGTGTGCCGGAGCCCGGCGCGCCGGCGGGCCGGGCGGCGGTGCTGCCAGTTGTCCTGCCTGCGGCAGCCGACGGTGCCGCGCCGGAACGGGTGGGCGTGCTGACCATTTGCTACTCCTCGGTGGTCTGAGCCTGCCCTTCCACGAGCTCGCGGACAGCTTCGATGAAGGCGTCGCCACGGTGAGCATAGGAAGAGAACTGATCCATGGACGCAGCCGCCGGGGCCAGGAGCACAGTGTCCCCGGAGGCAGCCAGCTGCGCCGCCGACGCTACCGCCCTGGCCATCACAGTGTCACCGTAAATCGGTGAACGGGCTGCGTCGGCAGGGACAGTTCCGGCGGTCTGCACGTTTTCAGTGTCGCCCTTGGGCTGGCCGATCACGGGGACATCCGGTGCGTGTCGCTGGAGCGAGGCCAACAGGGCCGACGAGTCGGTCCCGATCAGCACCACCGCCTTGAGCCGGCCGGCATTTTCCTGGACCAGGGAGTCGTAGTTCACCCCCTTGGAGAGGCCGCCGGCGATCCAGACAACCTGTTCGAAGGCGGCCAGCGAGGCCGCCGCGGCGTGCGGGTTCGTGGCTTTGGAGTCGTTGACCCAGAGCACGCCGTCGTGCCGTGCGACGGCCTGGATCCGGTGGTTCCCGGGGCGGTAGTCCTGCAGACCCTGCCGCACCGCCGCGGGCTCCACGCCGTAGGCCCGCACCAGGGCTGCCGCCGCGAGGGCATTGGCCACCAGGTGCCGCGGCGCCACCGGTCCCAGGTCCGGGATCGCGGCCAGTTCGGCGGCGCTGTCCTTGCGTTCGGGGATGAAGGCCCGGTCCACGAGCAGGCCCTCGACGACGCCCAGCATGCTGATGGCCGGCGTGAGTGTAGTGAAGCCGACAGCGCGGCAGCCTTCGACGACGTCGGCGTTCTCGACCATGCGCTCGGTTTCGATCTGCTCGGCGTTGTAGACGCAGGCCTTCTGGGTCCGTTCGTAGACCTTGGCCTTGTCCGCCAGGTAGGAGGCGTACGAGCCGTGCCAGTCGACGTGGTCCTCGGCGACGTTCAGGCAGACGCTGGCCACCGGCGATACGGAGTGGCTCCAATGCAGCTGGAAGCTGGAGAGCTCCACGGCGAACACGTCGTAGTCCACCGGGTCGCGGAGGGCGTCCAGGATCGGGGTGCCGACGTTGCCGACGGCGATCGCCTTGAGCCCGGCAGCCTGGAGCATGGCTTCGGTCAGTCCCACGGTGGTGGTCTTGCCGTTAGTTCCGGTGATCGTCAGCCAGTCGGCCGTCTTGCGGCCCTTGCGTTCGCGGACCCGCCAGGCCAGTTCGACGTCGCCCCAGACCGGGATGTGCGCGCGGGCGGCCGCGGCGAGCAGGGCCTGGTCCGGGCGCCAGCCCGGTGAGGTGACAATCAAGTCCGGTTTCCCGCCGTCGACCGGGGGGACAGCGCGCACGGCGTCCTCGCCCAGCAGCACGTCGGCGGCGCCGACGATCCGCAGCGTGTCGGCCTGGGCGCGGGCCTTGGGGCTGTCCGCGGCATCCACCACGACCACCCTGGCTCCGAGTTCGACCAGGGTGTCCGCGGCGGCGAACCCGGAAACGCCGATGCCGGTGACGACCACGCGCAGCCCGGACCAGTCGGAGTCCCAGCTGGTGAGTCCGTCCAGCCGCGGTGAGGTGGCCAGCGGTTCGGGAATCGCCCCGCTCACAGCAGCACCACCCATTCGGCGTAGAAGATGCCCAGGCCGGCGGCAACGAACAGTCCGCAAAGAATCCAGAAGCGGACCACCACCGTGACTTCCGCCCAGCCCTTGAGCTCGAAGTGGTGCTGCAGCGGTGCCATCTTGAAGATGCGTTTGCCCTTGGTGGCCTTGAAGTAGCCCACCTGGATGATCACAGAGAGGGTGATCAGCACGAACAGGCCGCCGATGAAGGCCAGCAGCAGTTCGGTGCGGGACAGGATCGCGAAGCCTGCGACGGCGCCGCCGATAGCCAGGGACCCGGTGTCGCCCATGAAGATCTTCGCTGGTGAGGTGTTCCACCACAGGAAGCCGACCAGTGCGGCGCTGAGGATGGCGGCCAGCAGTGCAAGGTCCAGCGGGTCACGGACGGTGTAGCAGCCGCTGCCGGCCTGCCGGGGCGAGCCGCAGGCCTGGTTGCTCTGCCAGATCCCGATCAGAGTGTAGGCGCCGAAGACCATCACGGAGGCGCCGGCGGCGAGCCCGTCGAGGCCGTCGGTGAGGTTGACGCCGTTGGTCGCGGCCGTGACGATCAGGTTCGACCAGAGCACGAACAGGATCGCGCCGAGCACAGTCCCCCCGAAGGCGAGGTTCAGCCAGGGGATGTCGCGGACCAGGGAGATCTGGTATGACGCCGGGGTGATCCTGTTTTCGTCCGGGAAGCCGAGCGCGAGGACGGCGAAGATGATGCCGACCAGGCCCTGCAGGACCAGTTTGGCCTTGGCATTGAGCCCCAGGCTTCGTTGGGCCGAGATTTTGATGTAGTCGTCCAGGAACCCGACGAGCCCCATGCCGACCATCAGGAAGAGCAGCAGCAGGGAGGAGGCGGAGGGGCCGGGCGAGGACGGGTTCATCAGCCACATGATCAGGTGCGTGATGCCGTAGCTCGCCAGGACCGCGACGACGACGACCATGCCGCCCATGGTGGGCGTACCGCGCTTGGTGTGGTGCGAAGTGGGTCCGTCGTCGCGGATGAACTGTCCGTAGCCCCGTTTGACCAGGAACCGGATGAACAGCGGGGTTCCCAGGAAGGAGAACAGCAGGGCCAGTCCGGCACCCATCAGCAGTGCGATCACGGCAGCGTGCTCCCTTCAGCCGAGGTTGGGGCCGTCCCGGTTCCGGCTGTATCGGTTCCGGCTGTATCGGTTCCGGCGGCGGGTGCGGCTGTATCGGTTCCGGCGGCGGCCGGAGCCAATGCAGGCAATGCTAGCCGATCCCCCAGATGGCGCAGGCCGATGCTGTTGGAAGATTTGAAGAGGACCAGGTCGCCGGGCTCCAGCTCGGCGCTGAGGATCTCGTAGGCTTCGTCAGCGGTTTCGGCGAAGATGCATTCGTCGCCCCACGAGCCCTCATTGACAGCCGAGACGTACAGCGCACGTGCTTCGCGGCCGATGACCAGCAGCCGGGAGATGTTCAGCCGCACCACCTGGGTGCCGACGGCGGTGTGCTCCCGGATGGAGTCCTCGCCCAGTTCCAGCATCGCGCCCAGCACGGCCCAGGTCCGCCGGCCCCGGCCCAGGTCCGCCAGCGTGCGCAGGGCCGCACGCATGGACTCCGGGTTGGCGTTGTAGGCGTCGTTGATGATGGTTACGCCGTCGGGCCGGTCGGTGCGTTCCATCCGCCAGCGGCTGGCCGCGCGCTGGGAGCTCAGGGCGGAGGCGATCTGCGCGCCGGGGATGCCCGCGGCGTAGGCTGCGCCGGCGGCGGCGAGCAGGTTGGCCACGTGGTGGGCGCCGATCAGCTTGGCGTCGACGTGGTACCGGGTGCCGTCCGGCAGCAGGAGTTCGAATTCGGGGTGGCCGGAGCTGTTCAGCTCCACGTCCCCGGCACGGACCGCGGCGGGCTGGCCGTCCCGGGCGGGCTGGGAGGAGAAGCCGAGCACGTCGGCGGCGGTCCGATTGGCCATGGCGGCGACACGGGCATCGTCCAGGTTCAGCACGGCGGTGCCGCCGCCGGCCAGGGCTTCGACCAGTTCGCCCTTGGCCACGGCAATGTTCTCGACGCCGCCGAACTCACCGGCGTGGGCGCTGCCGACGCACAGGACCACGCCGATGTCCGGGCGGACCATCTCGGCGAGGTAGCGGATGTGGCCGATTCCGGTGGCACCCATTTCAATCACCAGGAACCGGGTATCCAGGCTGGCCTTGAACACGGTCAGCGGCACGCCGACCTCGCCGTTGTAGGACCCCTGCGGCGCCACGGTTTCACCGTGCGCGGCGAAGAGCCCGGCCAGCAGGTCTTTGGTGGTGGTTTTGCCGGCGGAACCGGTGATCCCGACGACGGTCAGCTGCTCCCCCGCGGCGGTCCGGTGCGCCCGGATCCGGCGGACGGCTTCGGCAGCCAGGGCGCCCATCGCCAGGACGGAATCCTCGACGACGACGGCCGGGTAGTCCTGCCCGGCAGCGTCGGCGACGCCGCGTTCGACGAGGGCCAGGACGGCGCCGCGGTCGAAGGCTGCGGCCACGAAATCATGCCCGTCGGCGGTCTCCCCGGGCTTGGCCACGTAGAGGGAACCCGCTGTGGCCTCGCGGGAGTCGGTCACCACAGAACCGGGCGTCAGGCCAGGTTCGGCGGCCAGCCGGCCGTGGGTAATTTCGGCGATCTCCGCCGCGGTAAATGCAATCATCTCGGTTTAGGACTCTATCCGCTGGTCGTCGAGAACGGTGAATCCTCGTGCTGTCAAGGAGGTGCGCAGTTCCACCCGGTCATCGAGGGCAAGGTTCTCGCCCTTGATCTCCTGCCACACCTCGTGGCCGCGGCCGGCGACCAGGATCGTGTCGGCCGGGCCGGCGAGTGCGACCGCTTCCCGGATGGCTGCGTCGCGCGGGAAAACTTCCAGTACGGTGCAGCCGAGGCCCTCGGCATCCTTGGCTTCCAGGGCCCCAGCCAGCACCTCGGCACGGATGCCGGCGGCGTCCTCATCGTGCGGGTCGTCGTCGCTGATGATCACGACGTCGGCGAGGCGCGCGGCGATGGCACCCATCGCCGGTCGTTTGCCCTGGTCGCGCTGGCCGGTCGCGCCAAACACCACGATGACCCTGGATCCGGGCGCCGGGGCGCGTACGGCTTCGAGTGCGCGGGCCAGGGCGTCGGGGTTGTGCGCGAAGTCCACGACCGCTGCCGGGGCGGTGCCGACCAGCTGCATGCGGCCGGGGACCGCCACGGTGAACGGGTCTGCGGCGTCCAGGGCGTCCTGGACCTGGGCCGGGGTGGCCCCGCCGGCAAGCACCATGGCGGTGGCCAGCGCGGCGTTCGCGACGTTGAAACTGCCGGGCAGGCCGGTGTGGACCCGCAGCTCGGTGCCGTCCCGGTGCCGCAGGACGAAGGCGGTGCCGAGGCCGCGCGGCGTCTGCCCCAGCACGCTCCAGTCCGCGTCGACGCCGCCAGGGCCCTCAGGGTTGCCGGTGTCCGGTGCGGTGGCGAGCGTGGTGACGGGTATTCCGGCCAGGCCGGCCAGCCTGCGGCCCCACTGATCGTCCACCGTCACGACGGCGGCGCGGGCCCGGCCGGCACTGAACAGCCGCGCCTTGGTCTGGAAGTATTCGTCCATGCTGCCGTGCAGGTCCAGATGGTCCTGGGTCAGATTGGTGAAACCCACAACATCGAACTGCACGCCGTCGATCCGGTGGAACGCAATCGCGTGCGACGAAACTTCCATCGACGCCGCGTCCAGCCCGCGTTCGCGCATCAGGGCCAGCAGGGCGTGCACGTCCGGTGATTCGGGAGTGGTCAGCAGGCTGGGGATCGCTTCGCCGCCGGCGAGGATCTCGATCGTTCCGATCAGGCCCGTCTTTCGGCCCAGGGCCTGCAGCAGGGAGTTGATGAAGTAGGTGGTGGTGGTCTTGCCGTTGGTGCCGGTGACGCCGAACAGTTCGGGCACGGCTTCGTTTTCCGGGCGGCTCCGGTAGATCAGCGCGGACAGCCGGCCGACCAGGCTGCGTGGTTCCCCGGTCAGCAGCACCGGCACGGAGATGTCATTGGAGAGCGCCAGCAGGCGGGCCCCGGCGTCGTCGGTCAGGACGGCGACAGCGCCGGCGTCTACGGCCTGGGACACGAAGTCGGCGCCGTGCCGGGTGGCGCCGGGAAGCGCCACGTAAAGGTCCCCCGGCTGCACGGCACGGGAGTTCAGCGCAATCCCGGTGACCGGCGCGGCGGCGGAAGCCTCGGGCACGGCGACGCCGATCCACTCGCCGATCGTCGCCAGCGGCACCGGGGCAACCGCGGCGGGCCGGAACGCCGCCGCGGTGTTCTGGCCGGACGGCGTGTGGGCCGTTTCGTGGGCGTAGGACTCTGACAAGGGGATCTCCGTCTGGTGGTGCTGGTGCCGGGAACGCTGCGCGCGGAGGATCGCCCCGCCCGCAGTGCCGCCTGCGTGGATCTGGTTGGTGCTGTTTGCCTGGTGGTTCCGGGTGCTACTTCGCGTACTGCGGCAGCCTGACCGGCGCGCCGGTGGAGGGCTGGACGTTGTAGGTGCGCAGCGCCTGGCTCATCACCGAACGGAATACCGGACCGTTGGTGATGCCATAGATGTTGCCTTTGGGCCGTTGCAGGACCACTTCAACAATAAACCGCGGATCATCCATCGGTGCCATCCCCACCATGGAGGCCGTGAAGCCGCAGAAGCCGGATTTGCCGTCGTCGCACGGCGACTCCGAGGTTCCGGTCTTGGCGCCGACGCGGTAGCCGTCAATCGCCGCTTCCTTGATTTCGCCTTCGGTGACAGCGCTTTCGAGGATGTCGCGCACCTGCTTGGCGGTGTCCTTGGACACGACCTGCCGGGTTTCCTTCGGGGGCACTTTTTCTTCCGTGCCGTCCGGGTTGATGTAGCTGTCGATCAGGCGGGGCTGCAGCATGACGCCGTCGTTCGCGATGCTCTGGTAGGCGCGGACCGTCTGCAGGGTTGACTGTGCGACGCCCTGGCCGAACAGGACGGTGTACTGCTGGCGTCCGTCCCACTGGTCGGCAGGGGTCAGGATTCCTTTGGCTTCCGCGGGAAGGCCGACGTCCGGGGCCTCCCCGATGCCGAATTTCTGCAGCCAGTCGTGCCGCTGGTCCTTGCTCAGCCGCTGCCCTGCCATCACGGTGCCGGTGTTCATCGAGTAGCCCAGGATGCCTGCCAGGGTGCGGTCCTCGGTGCCGTGTTCGAAGGCGTCGGTGAAGGTCTGGCCGTCCACGGTGTAGGTCGGCGGAATCGTGAAGGTGTCCAACGGGTTGGACTTGCCTTCCTCGATGAGGGCGGCGGCCGTGATCATCTTCTCTACCGAGCCGGGCTCGTAGGCGGCGGTCACGGCGCGGACGCCGCGGTCCTTGGCGGCCACCTTGCCGGGGGCGTTGGGATCGGGTGCGTCGGTATCCGCCATCGCGACGATGTTGCCGGTCTTGACGTCAGACACGACGATCACGCCCCATTCGGCGCTGAGCTTGTCCTTCTGGCTCTGGATCGCCTGCTGGGCAAAATACTGCAGGTCCGAGTTGAGCGTGAGTTTGATGTCCTTACCGTTCACCGCCGGGGTGAACTGGTCCACGCCGACCGGGATCCGGAGACCGTCGGCGCCGATTTCGAAGAGCCGTTTGCCGGCCGTGCCCTTGAGCACGTCATCCTGGGTCTGTTCGAGCCCGGACTGGCCGGTGGTGCCGTCCTTGAGGAAGCCCACGATTCCGCCGGCCACAGCCCCGTTCGGGTAGACGCGTTTGCTGGTGCCCTCGGTGACGATGCCGGGAACCTGCAGTTTGGAAATCCGGTCTTCGACGTCGGGCCTGATGTCTTTGGCCACGATGTAGTAGCGCTGCTTGCCGGTCAGGGCCGCCCTGACGTCGTCGGTGTTCATCCCCAGCACCGCCGCCAGCTCCTGGATGCCCTGCTCGCGCGGAATCTTCACTACGGTGTCCTTGCCGTCGACCTTTTCCAGGCGCGGGAAGGACTCGGTCTTGGTGTTGACGGTCTGGTCGACGACGACGTTGTAGCGGATCACGCTGCTGGCCAGCACGGTGCCGTTCGCGGCGAGGATGCTGCCGCGCTCGGCGGGCAGTTCGACAGGCTTGAGCCGGTTCTGCAGCGCCGCCTCGGCCATCCCGCCGACGTCGAGCCCCTGGACCAGAAACAGCTTCCCGCCGACCACGAGCAGGAGCGCCAGCATGACGCCCAGCCCCAGCCGCAGCCTCCGCGTGGCGCTTGGTGCCTTGCCCTTGGGTGCCCTGCCTTTGGCTGCCCTGCTGCTGTTCTGCGCCACGATCTATCCTTGCTGCTTGCCTGGCTGGTCGACGATCGTCCCGGCTGATGCGCGGCCGGATACTGTCCGGTCCGGTGCCTGCCGGTGGGCTACTGGCCGGGAACTTTCTGGGCGGGGGCCGGGACGGATCCGCCATGGAGGTCCACGGCGGGTGCAGGCGCCGGCGCGTGAACAGCGGCCGCGGGGGCCTCGGCGGCGGGCGCCGCTGCCGGGGCTTCTGCGGGCTTCCGGTTTTCCAGCGGATCCTTGGCCGTGGCCGGCGGGACTACCTCCACCGCACCGGCGACTGCGGGCGCGGCAATGACGGAGGCGGGCGCGTCCGACTTCACGGCGGGCTTGGCCTTTCCGGTCACGGCGAGGGTGGACAGATCGATCTGGCCCTTGGCCGTGGAGGCGACCATGCCCAGTTCGGTGGCCTTGGCCGCCAGGTTCTGCGGGGCGTCAAAGTTCTGGACCTGCTGGGTCAGGTCCTGGTTCTGCTTGGTCAGCGTGGACTGCTGGGCGCGCAGCTGAACCAGCTGGTACTGGGCGGAGGACACGGAGATGTTCAGCACGAGTACTGCCATCAGCGCCAGCGCCAGGATCCCGAAGCACATCACCACGAAGGGTGCGCGTCGCTTGCGCGGCGCCGAACGGACGACGGAGAGCGGCGTTCGCGTTTTGCGGGCCGGCGCACCGGGGTGCAGTTCCGGCAGGGCACGGGCCGTCGCGGCTGTGGCAACGGGGAATCTGTTGACGGCGGCGGTGCTCATGCGACTCTCCTGGCTTTGATGCGTTCCACGGCGCGGAGCCTGGCGGAGGCGGCGCGTGGGTTTTCGGCGATTTCTGCTGCGGTGGGTACTTCGGTGCCCTTGGTCAGGGTCTTCAGTTCGGCCTTGTGTTCCTCCAGCTCCACCGGAAAACCGAGCGGGGCGGAGGACTTGGAGCCTGCCTGGAAGACGGCCTTGACGATCTTGTCCTCCAGCGAGTGGTAGGACATGACCACGACCCGGCCGCCCATGGCTGTGGCGGCCACGGCCGCGGGGATGGCCCGTTCCAGCACGTCGAGCTCTTCGTTGACTTCGATCCTGAGCGCCTGGAAGGTGCGCTTGGCCGGGTGGCCGCCGGTCTTCGCAGCGCCGGCCGGCACCACAGCACGGATGGTGTCGACGAGTTCTCCCGTGGTGGCAAACGGTTTCGTGGCGCGGGCCGCGACGATCCGGTTTGCAATGCGGCCGGCGAACTTCTCCTCGCCCCATTTCCGGATAATCCGGACCAGGTCTTCTTCGCTGTAGGTGTTGACGACGTCGGCGGCGGTTTGCCCGCGGCTGGTATCCATCCGCATATCCAGCGGCGCGTCGAAGGAGTACGCGAAGCCGCGTTCGCGCTCGTCCAGCTGGAGCGAAGAGACGCCCAGGTCCATCAGGACGCCGTGGACCTCGTCGAAGCCGAGGTCTTCGATCACGTCGGCGATTTCGTCGTAGACGGCGTGGACCAGATCGATCCGGTTGGCGAACGGCGCCAGGCGCTCCCCGGCCAGGGCAAGCGCTTCCTCGTCGCGGTCGATGCCGATCAGGTGCAGGTCCGGGAAGCGCTGGAGCATGGCTTCGGAGTGCCCGCCCATGCCAAGCGTGGCGTCGACGACGACGGGCGCCTCACCCCGGCGGCGCGCTGCCTCGAAACCGGGCGCCAACAAATTGATGCACCGGTCCTTGAGGACCGGTACATGCCGTTCGGACGTAGGCTTCGCCTGGTTGGAGTCATCACTCATGCCTGCGTCCTTTCGTTGGTGGAGGTTCGGCTCGTTGGTGGAGGTTCGGGGGGTCGGTGTTTCTTGATCCAGATCCCCATCCGCGCCTACCCTGCTGCCCGCCTGGCTCCGGGGAAGTGAGCCAGGTGGACGGCCGGATGGGCGGCTGGAGATCTCGGTCAAGAAGCGTTGGCGGTGCTGGTGTGGCTAATGCGGGGAATCAAAGAATCCCCGGAATGGCGTCGTCGGTTTCGGAGAAGGCTGTTTCCTTTTCGGCGAGGTACTCGTTCCAGGCCTGGGCGTCCCAGATCTCCGCCCGGGTGCCGGCGCCGATGACGGCCAGCTCCCTGCCGAGACCTGCGTATTCCCGGAGCGCCGGCGGGATGGTCACGCGCCCCTGCTTGTCAGGTACCTCGTCAGAGGCTCCAGAGAGAAAAACACGGATGTAGTCACGAGCTTGCTTGGAAGAAATTGGCGCCTCCCGCATCTGTTCGTGTACCCGGCCGAATTCCGCCTCGCTGAAGACGTAGATGCAGCGTTCCTGGCCCCGCGTGAGAACCAGACCGCCCGCCAGCTCCTCGCGGAACTTGGCCGGGAGGATGATGCGACCTTTTTCATCCAGACGCGGCGAATGCGTGCCGAGAAACACGGCCCACCGCCTGTCTTTTGTAGAAGTCCAACGTCCCCTGTGCTGCCACTACCCTCTTACGTCCTCCACATTACTCCACTTTGCTCCCCCGTCAACGACATTCCGCTATTTTCCAGACAAATCTCGGGCAGTTTTGACGCAATTCTTACGCGCCAATAAAGGGAAGCGGCCAAAGTGGTGCGCAGTGGAGGGTCCGGGGCCTCCCGATTCCTGGGAAGCCGCCCTTTTGCGCGCGGCAACGGCGTCTGTGGAGCGCTCAACTTGGGATTAGCAGCAAAAACCGGTGGTTAACAGCAAAAGACCCGCCGAAGCGGGTCTTGCGTGGCTGCTTGGCCCATCAAGGGCTGCGGCGGTGGTGCGGAATGGAGGGGCTGTTCCTGGAACGGCGCTCAGGGCTCGCCGCGGTGCCTTTCGTCCCAGCGCTCCTCCAGATTGCTCATGAAGGAACTGCGCTGCTTTCCGTTCTTCCGGCCGCCGACGGGCCGTCCTTTGCCGCCGGAACTGCGCATCGTGGCGTAGTACACGCCAGCGCCCATGACGACGAAGCCCAGCACGCCCACGACGATCAACTGCAGTGAGACGCCCAGCAACAGCAGCAGAATGCCAGCCAGGGTGCCAAGAACACCGATGACCAGATGACGGGTGGACCAGGAACGGCCCGGGTCCGACCCCATGGAGCTGGCAAACTTCGGGTCGTCTTCGTGCAGCTGCTTCTCAAGTTGCTCAAGCAACTTCTGTTCGTGCTCCGAGAGCGGCATCACGACCTCCTTAAGTCGGCCAACGTCCGGACTTGACGCGACCTTTTCCCTAAACTCCCAACGTCCGGAGCTGCCGGCTGGTTCCCGTCCGCGAAATTGAAGCGAGGCGGCGGATCCAGCGCATCCGAAGCTGTTTAGTTAGCAGGCCCGGCAGTCCGAACGTTCGATCCGGTCGTTCGAAATCTACGTATCTCTAGGATAGTTTGTTGCGGCCCGTTCTGAAAGACGCTGTGGGCCGCTTCGCCGCTCCGAGCTGGCACCTCAGCCGGAAACCGGTCCGGGGCCGGCACCTGGACCGGGGTCCAGTAACCGGGCGGGCAGCACCGACTTGTTGCCGAACTTGCGGGTGACCTGGTCCAGCGCCTGCTCGGCGGCTCGCCAGTTGTCGTCGCGGCGGTCCAGGCTGAGCTGCAGCGGCGCCTGCGCGGCTTCTTCAAGCTGTTCGGCGCGGATACCGATGAGCCGCACCGCCATGGGACGCTGGCCGACGGACTCCAGCAACTGCAGCGCGACGCCGTACAGCAATTGGGCGCTGTCGATCGGGGTACTCACGGTCCGGCTGCGGGTGATCGTGGAGAAGTCGGCGTAGCGGAGCTTCAGGGCGACGGTCCTGGCATGCATGCCGGAGCCGCGCAGCCGCTCTGCGGTCCGGTGGGCCAGGCGCAGCAGTTCCCGGTGCAGCTGGGCGTCGTCGGCCGTATCCACGGCGAAGGTCTCCTCCGCGCCGATGCTCTTCTCCAGCCGGACCGGCGTCACCGGCCGCGGGTCAATCCCCCACGAGAGCCGGTGGACGTGTTCTCCGGTGGCGCCGAGGATCTTTCGAAGCGACGGCAGCGGCGTTGCGGCAACATCGGCGACGGTCCGGATGCCCATCCGTGCCAGCACCTCGACGGTCTTTGCGCCCACCCCCCACAGCGCGTTCACCGGCAGGGTGTGCAGGTAGGCTACGGTCTCCTCCGGACCGATCAGCAGCAGGCCGTCTGGTTTGCACCGGGTCGAGGCGATCTTCGCGACGAACTTGCTGGCCGCGATCCCGACCGATGCCGTGATGCCCAGCTCGGCTGCCACCCGGCGGCGGATCAGTTCACCGATGTCCCGGGGGGTCCCGAGCCGGCGGATTGCGCCACCGACGTCGAGGAAGGCCTCGTCGACGCTCAGCGGCTCGACCAGGTCCGTGATGGATTCAAAGATGGCCATGATCTGGCCGGAGACTTCGTAGTAGAGCTTGTGACGGGGCTCGATGACCACTGCCGAGGGGCACATCCTGGTGGCCACCACCATGGGCATCGCGGACCTGACGCCGAACTTGCGGGCCTCATAGGAGGCCGACAGCACCACCGAGCGGTCCGCCGGGTAGCCCACGATCACGGGCCGGCCCTTGAGTTGCGGGCGGCTGCGCAGCTCCACGGAAACGAAGAAGGCGTCCATGTCCACGTGCAGGATGCTGCTGCGGCGGAGTTCGCGAAGAGCCGCTTCGCTGAACCGTCTTGGGCTCGCCTGACCGGTCTGCTGCGAGGGCCCCTTTGCAGCCTCCTGCCCACTCTCCGGTCTCACGCACCAATCCTATGCGGAGGGACTGACTAAACTGGAGGCTGAATCCGGCATCAACACCAGGAGGAACATTCCCGTGAAGGTTTTTGGAGAGCGCAAACGCGCCATGGCGGCTGCGGCGGCAGCCGGGGCCCTGCTGGCTCTGGCCGCCTGCACCCCCGGCCAGCAGGCCCCGGCCGCGTTGGCGTCGTCCCCGG
Source organism: Arthrobacter sp. JB02-1C (assembly GCF_057748045.1). Classification (NCBI taxonomy): domain Bacteria; kingdom Bacillati; phylum Actinomycetota; class Actinomycetes; order Micrococcales; family Micrococcaceae; genus Arthrobacter; species Arthrobacter sp. JB02-1C. Next base: position 2,621,600 of record NZ_CM173235.1, on the reverse strand, counting down.
CAGGCGCCAGCTCCCAGGCCTCCACCACGGCCCCTCCCAGCCCGTCCGCCGAACCCGGTACCTCCGCTACCGTGGGGGCGCTGGTCGCGGGCTTCCCGCAGCAGCTGCTGCCGGTCATGCCGAACGCGAAGGTGCAGTCGAGCAGTTTCGACAAGACCGCCACGCCGGCGACCGTCGCGCTGGTGGGGAAGGTCACGTCGCCGTCTGCCGGCGTCGTGGCGTATTACAGCAAGGAGCTCGAAGGCCAGGGGTTCAAGGCAGTTCCCGGCGAAACCGTGGGAACGGTGGCATCCAAGGACTTCCTTCGCGGCGACAATGAAACCGTGAATCTCTCCGTCGTGGAGACCGGCGGGGTATCGACGTTCACGATCGGTGCCAACGTCGCCGCCGGGTCCGTCAAGTGAGCCTGGCCGGACAGCTGCGGGATGAGCAGGCGGACTTCGTCGCCGCCGTCGCCGGTAAGCTGACCGACTTCCTGACCGAACGCACCGCCGTCATGGCGGCCATTTCCTCAGACATCGATCCGTTGATGAGTTCCATCTCGCACCTGGCGACCGGGGGGAAGCGCCTCCGTGCCCTGATGTGCTACTGGGGCTGGCGCGGGGCCGGCGGCGAAGCCGGCGCCCGGGAGGTCGTCACGGCCGGCTCGGCGCTCGAGCTGTTCCAGGCCGCAGCACTGATCCATGACGACATCATCGACCGCTCCGATACCCGGCGCGGCGGCCCCAGCGTTCACCGCCGCTTCAGCGAACTGCACGCCGACCAGGGCTGGGCGCTCGACCCCGAGCGGTTTGGCCACGCCGCGGCCATCCTGACCGGAGACCTCTGCCTCTCGTTCAGCGAGGAGTCCTTCACCGCCATCGGCGAGCGGGCGGCTGCGGGAACCCAGGCCCGCCTCATCTTTAACCTGATGCGCGCCGAGGTCATGGCCGGGCAGTATCTGGACATCCTCGAGGAGGTCGCGGGCCCGCATCGGGACCGTGCCGGTGCCGTCGGCCGTGCGCAGTCCATCATCCGCTTCAAATCGGCCAAGTACTCCACCGAACACCCCCTCGCCCTTGGCGGTGCGCTGGCCGGCGCGCCGGACGGGCTGCTTCGCGGCTACTCGGCTTTCGCGCTGCCCTTGGGTGAGGCTTTCCAACTGCGCGACGACGTCCTGGGCGTCTTCGGCGACCCGGTCAGCACCGGCAAACCGGCGGGCGACGACCTCCGGGAAGGCAAGCGCACGGTACTGATCGCTTTCGCCCTGGACCTCGCGGCCCCGGCGGAGGCAAGCTTTATCGACACGAGGCTGGGCAGTCCGGACCTGAACGCCGAAGACGTCGAGGAGATCCGCCGGATCATCGTGGACTGCGGGGCCCTGCAGGCTACCGAGCTCCTGATCGAGGAGTTCGGCCGGGCCGCCTTTGAGGCCCTGGACACACTGCCCCTGGAAGAACTGCCCAAGACCGCGCTGCGGAAACTGGCCGAGTCCGTAGTCAGCCGGACCGCTTAGCCGGCCGGAGCAGTAAACGGCAAAGGCCGTGCAGAGCGCCAGGCGCCCTACACGGCCTTTCCCGTACTGCCTCCCGGGGTACGGCGGCCGGCTACCAGGCCATGGTCTGGGCGCGGCGCCGGATTTCCGTTTTCCGGCCCTCGCGCAGGGCATCAATCGGCCGGCCGCGCAACGACTCGTCCGGCGTGAACAGCCAGGTGATCAGCTCTTCATCCGAATAGCCGGCGTCGGCCAGGACCACGATCGTGCCCTTCAAGCTCTCCACCGCATGGCCGTCCTGGAGGAAGGCTGCGGGGACGGAACGGATCCGCCGCTCGCCGACCCGGATTGCTGCCAACGCCCGTTCGTCCAGCAGGGCATGGACTTTCGTAATCGAAACATTCAGCAACTCGGCTACATCGGGCAGGGGCAGCCATTCGTCTACAAGGCTTTCAACAGTACTCACGGATCAAGATTGCCACGCCCGGGCGGATTGCGCCTAGTCAGCCACGGACCCGGGACTGCCGGTCCGGGCACCAAAGGCCCGCCGGATCCCTCCGCCGGCCAGCAGCGGCGCGTTCAAGCGACACTCCAGCAAGCCGTTGATGTCGATTGTCAAACAGTTCTTGTGCTATTCCGCAATTCATGAGAGATTCACATAGTTCACATTTGTAACTGTAGTTTCTTTTGTCACACTGGTAACACCAGTAGTCCCGGCCTGACCTGCAGCGTTCGCCGCTGAGAAGAGGATCTTTCCCATGACGACGACTCGTTCGCCGAAGCCCCCCACGAGGCACGGCCTCCCGCTGATTGCGGCGACGACGGCGGCGCTGCCCGCCGTCGTGCTCTCTTCATTGGCGATCGCCCAGCCGGCCTCGGCTGAGCCGCGCCCCCGCGCCATCCCCGCGACGCTGGCCGCTGCCATGAAGGCGCAGGCGCAGGGACAGACCGTGACGTCGCTGCCTTCCCTGATTCCCGCCGGTGCCGTTTCCGCCGCCATCCCCGCCGCATTCGCGCCCGCGCAGGTGTCCGCGCCGGCGGAATACACGATTGCCCGCGGCGACACGATCAGCGCAATTGCCGGCAGGCACGGCCTGGACACCTATGCGGTGCTTAAGCTCAACAACCTGCAGGCCAACACCCTGATCTACCCCGGCCAGAAGATCAAACTCACCGGTTCCGCCACTGCACCGGCCGCTCCCGCGCCGGCTGCCCCCGCGCCGGCGGCCCCGGCCGGCGGCAACGTCTACACCGTCAAGTCCGGCGACACGCTGAGCGCCATTGCCGCCCGGCACGGCGTGAGGCTCTCCGAGGTCTTCGACTGGAACGGCCTGAACATGCGGTCGATCATCTACCCGGGCCAGAAGGTCAAGGTCGGCGGCGGTTCAGCGGCCCCGGCGGCCCCGGCGCCTGCGGCTCCGACGAAGGCGGCGCCCGCTCCGGCACCGGCTGCTCCGGCACCGGCTGCTCCGGCCAGCTCCGGCTCCTACACGATTAAGTCCGGTGACACCCTGTCCGGGATCGCCGCACGGCACGGCGTCAAGCTCGCGGATGTCCTGTCGGCCAACCGGCTGACCATGAGCAGCATCATCTACCCCGGCAACAAGCTGGTTATCCCGGGCGCCGGTACGGGCTCCGGCACGATCACGCCGGCGTCGAGCCAGCCGCCCGCCACCGTGACCCCCCTGGTGCCCAGCACGTTCCTGGGTTTCAGCTACCCGCAGGCGGTCGTCAACTCGGCCAACCAGAACAAGGCCCTGCTGAACGCGGCGCCGGTCCCCAGCCGCGAACAGATGAAACAGATCGTGGCGGACACGGCGCGCCGGATGGGCGTGGATCCCGCGCTGGCCCTCGCCTTCGCTTTCCAGGAGTCCAGCTTCGACCACCGCTCGGTGTCCCCCGCCAACGCGATCGGCACCATGCAGGTCATCCCGTCCTCGGGCCAGTGGGCCTCCGACCTGGTCGGTCGGAAGCTGAATCTGCTGGACCCGTACGACAACGCTACGGCCGGCGTCGCGATCATCCGCCAGCTGGTCCGCACCAGCAAGGATCTGGACAACGCTATCGCCGGCTACTACCAGGGCCAGTATTCGGTGAGCACCCGCGGCATGTTCGACGACACGAAGGTCTACGTGGCCTCCATCAAGAAGCTGCAGAAGAGTTTCAGCTAAACCGCCGTCCCCGCGCGGGGGCTGAACCTTCCGTCGCGTAACGATACGGGTCCGGACTGCATGTCAGTCCGGGCCCGTTTCCGTGCAGAGCTTAGGATCAGATAGTGCAGGAATACACTTCGGACGCTCTTGTCGGGACCCTGGTGGACAACCGGTACCTGATTCAATCAAAGCTGGCCCGCGGCGGCATGTCCACGGTCTACCTCGCCATCGACCGCCGGCTGGAGCGGGAGGTTGCCCTGAAGGTGCTGCATCCGCATATGGCCGGCGACCCGCAGTTCCTGGACCGCCTGGGCCGCGAAGCCAAGGCCGCCGCGAGGCTTTCGCATCCGCACGTCGTCGGCGTGCTGGACCAGGGTGAGGACGGGCCGCTGGCCTACCTCGTCATGGAATATATCAAGGGCCACACCCTGCGGGACGTGCTGAAGGAGAAGGGGGCCCTCACTCCGCGGCTTGCGCTGGCCCTGATCGACCCGGTCGTGGAGGGCCTCGGCGCCGCGCACGCCGCCGGACTGATCCACCGCGACGTCAAGCCGGAGAACGTCCTGATCGCGGATGACGGCCGGATCAAGATCGGCGACTTCGGCCTGGCCCGCGCCATCACGACGACGACCAGCACCGGGGCCCTGATCGGAACCGTCGCGTACCTGTCCCCCGAACTTGTCATGGGCCGGCAGTCGGACGCCCGCAGCGACATCTACTCGCTCGGGATCATGCTGTACGAGCTGCTCACCGGACGGCAGCCGTTCGACGGCGAGGTCCCCATCCAGGTGGCCTACCAGCATGTGAACTCAAGCGTTGGCGCGCCCTCGGCACTGGTGCCCGGGCTGGCCGGCGAACTCGACGAACTCGTGCAGTGGTGCACCGCCAACGACCCGGACAAACGCCCGGTGGACGGCAACGCCCTGCTGTCCGAGCTCCGCCATATCCGCACCAACCTCAGTGACGCGGAGCTGGAACTGCGGCCCCCGGCGGCGTTGCCCGGTCCCGCCGCCGCCGGCCTTCCGGCCGCGGTGGCCCCCGGCGAGGCGCACACCGAATTTCTGGCCAGCGTCCCGCAGCAGACCGAAATCATCAGCCGCGGCAACAACCCCACCACGGTACTCTCGGGCCGCCAGCGGAGCGGCGGCTTCGGCCCGCTGGTGGCCCCGGAGGAACCTGATTTCGGCGGGCAGGCAGCCGAACCGGCCTCCGACCCGGCACTGCCGGCCAGCAAGCGCGTTCAACGCAAACTGGATCGGGACCAGGAGCGCGCCCGGCAGCGAGCGGCCGCCACTCCCAGCCGCAGCCTGCGTGCCGGGAGTGCGCGCCGGCGCGGCCTGGTCTGGGTCCTGGTGCTGGTGATTGTCGCCGTGCTCGCGGCCGGCGCCGGCTGGTTCTTCGGGATGGGCCCGGGATCCCCGGGAACCATCCCGCAGCTGGCCAACAAGACCGTTGCCGAAGCGCAGCAACTGCTCCGGACCGCCGGCTTCCAGTCGACCACCCGGGATGTGTTCGATGACAACGTCTCACCGGGCCTGGTGGTCGGATCCGAGCCGCCGGCCGGGCAGGTGGTCCGGAAGTTCGAGTCCATCTCGCTCGCCGTCTCCAAAGGCCCGGAGCTGTTCCCGCTGCCCGCACTGACCGGCAAGTCCCTGGACGACGCGAAAACGGCCCTCAACGGCGCCGGAATGGCACTTGGGCCCATCACCGAGAAGTATGACGACGCCGCGGCCGCCGGAATAGTGCTCGGCCAGGACCCGGCCAAGGACACACCGGCCCGTCACGGCACACCCGTGGGCCTGACCGTGTCCAAGGGCCCGCAGCCGATCCCGGTCCCCGATGTGCGTGGCAAGGACCAGGATGCGGCCGTCGCGGCGGTGCAGGCGGCCGGACTCAAAGCCGTAGTGGCACCGGAGCGGGTCTTTGACCGGCGCGTGCCCGAAGGGGCGGTCGTCGCGCAGGACCCGGCCACCGGCACCCTGACCCGGGGCGGAGCGGTGAGCCTGACCATCTCCAAGGGACCCCGGCTGGTCCAGGTCCCGGACTTGTTCCGCAAGCCCGAGGCGGAGGCGGTCAAGGCCCTCAAGGACGCCGGCTTCGAGGTGAAGGTCAGCTACGCCTTCGGCACCTCCGTGCTGGGCCTCGTGGCCGGCCAAGACAAGACCGGACGACAGCCGGAAGGGTCGCTCATCACGATCACCGTGACCTGAGCCCCGCGGCCCGAGTCTGTGGCATCGGCTCCTGCCTAGCGCCGGGCCAGTGACCCTGCCACCAGGAACGCCATTTCCAGGGACTGCATGTGGTTCAGCCTGGGGTCGCAGACCGACTCATACCGGTCCAGAAAGGCGTCCTGGTCGATCGGGTCCGCCCCGCCGAGGCACTCGGCCACGTCGTCGCCGGTCATCTCCACGTGCAGGCCGCCGGGGACGGTGCCCAGGCCGTGGTGGACCTCGAAGAAGCCGCGGACCTCGTCGATCACGTCGTCGAAGTTCCGGGTCTTGTACCCGTTGGGCGATGTCACGGTGTTGCCGTGCATCGGATCGGTCACCCAGAGGACCTGCGCGCCGGAGGCGGTGACCCGTTCGACGATGGGCGGCAGCTTCTCCCGGATATTGCCGGCACCCATCCGGGTGATGAAGGTCAGCCGGCCCGGTTCGCGGTCGGGGTCCAGCTTGTCGATCAGCCGCAGTGCGTCGTCGCCGGTGGTCGAGGGGCCAAGCTTCACCCCGATCGGGTTGCGCACCCGGGAGAGGAAGTCGACGTGGGCGTGGTCCAGCTCCCGGGTCCGCTCGCCGATCCAAAGGAAGTGTCCGGAGGTGTCGTACGGCAGCCCGGTGCGCGAATCAATGCGGGTCAGTGCCCGCTCGTAGTCCAGCAGCAGGGCCTCGTGGCTGGCGTAGAACTCCACCCGCTTGAGGGCCTCGAAGTCCGCTCCGCAGGAGGCCATGAACTTGATGGCCCGGTCGATGTCCCGGGCCAGCGACTCGTACCGCGCGTGCGCCGGGTTTTCGGTGAAGCCCTTGTTCCACTGGTGCACCAGCCGCAGGTCGGCAAAGCCGCCCTGCGTGAAGGCACGGATCAGGTTCAGGGTCGACGCCGAGGTGTGGTAGGCCCTGAGCATCCGTCCGGCGTCGTGGGCGCGGGATTCGGGCGTGAAGTCATATCCGTTGACGATGTCGCCGCGGTACGCGGGCAGGGTGACGCCGTCGCGGGTTTCATCGTTGGAGGAGCGCGGCTTGGCGAACTGGCCGGCCATGCGGCCCATCTTGATCACGGGCATGGCGGCACCGTAGGTCAGGACCACGGCCATCTGGAGGATGGTCTTGACGCGCGCCGAAATTTTGTCCGCCGTGGCGGCGTCGAAGGTTTCGGCGCAGTCCCCGCCCTGGAGCAGGAAGGCCTTGCCTTGGGCGGCGGCGGCGAGCCGCTCGCGCAGGACGTCCACCTCACCGGCGAAGACCAGCGGCGGCACCGTCGAGAGTTCCTTTACTGAGGCCTCGAACACGGCTTGGTCGGACCAGGCGGGCTGCTGCGAGGCGGGCAACTGCCGCCAGTCATCCAGCCCCGGATAGTTCGCGGCGCCGCTCTGGGCCGTGCTCGCGAAGGCGGTGCTCGCGAAGGCGGTGCTCGCGAAGGGCGTGCCAGTGGGCGCGGCGGCCGGCGGCATCCCGGCCGGGGAGCCCGCGGACTGGGAGTTACGAAGGGTGGTTGTCGTAGGCGCAGATAGCTCAGTCACCCTCTAAGGATAGTTGCCGGTCACGGGAACTGGCGTGCCCGCCGTCATTGACCGCCGGCCGACCGTCACACAGCTCCGGGGGTCTCCTGGCCGTGGCCCGGGCCACCGTCGGGGACCTCGGTGGCCTTCCCGGCCAGCCGGAGCTTGACCACGGCGGCGTACTCATCGACATACTCCTGGCCGGAGAGCCGCATCAGCTCGAACATAATTTCGTCGGTCACGGCGCGCTGCACCTGACGGTCATCCGCCATCCCGTAATAGCGGCTGAAGTCCATCGGTTCGCCGAAGATCATGCCGATCCGCCGGATGTTCGGCACCCGCTTTCCGATCGGCTGCACCTTATCCGTGCCGATCATGGCGACCGGAACCACCGGAACCTGCGCCTTCAGGGCGAGCCGCGCGACCCCCACCTTGCCGCGGTGCAGGCGGCCGTCCGGGCTCCGGGTGCCTTCCGGGTAGATGCCGAGCAGCGAGCCGTTCTTCAGCACCTCCATGCCGGCGTCCAGCGAGCGGGCCGATGCCGCTCCCCCTGACCGGTCCATCGGCAGCTGGTTGGTCAGGCGGAAGAACGCCGCGGTGAGTTTGCCTTTGATCCCCTTGCCGGTGAAGTATTCGGACTTCGCGAGGAATACCACCGGCCGCGGCACCATCAGCGGCATAAAAATCGAATCGGAGAAGGAGAGGTGGTTGGAGGCCAGGATCGCGGCTCCCCCGGCCGGGACGTTGTCCAGACCCTTGACCCAGGGCCGGAACAGCAGCCTGACGACCGGCCCGAGGACGAACGTCTTCATGAACCAATAAAACACGTGGCGTCCCCTCCAGCAGGCGTCTGGCCGGCCCTTCTGCGGCCCGGCCAGGACTTCAATGACACCCTACTCTAGTGAGTTTTGGCCCGAACAGTGACACGATGGGCTCATGACCGAAAGCAGCACTCCAGTGGCGCCTGCCGCTTTCGAGTATCCGGGCCACGGTGCGAACGCGGACGTCGGAGTGGCCATCTGCCACGGCTTCACGGGCAGCCCGCTCTCGGTCCTGCCCTGGGCCGAAGATCTCGCGTCCCGGGGCTACGCGGTCACCGTACCGCTGCTGCCCGGGCACGGCACCGACTGGCGCGATCTCGCCCGGCGCCGCTGGCAGGACTGGTACGGCGCCTTCGAGGCCGCCTACCTTGACCTGGCCGCGGTGACCCGCTGCACCTTCGTCACCGGCCTGTCGATGGGCGGGACCATCGCCCTGCGCACCGCCGCGCGGCACCCGGTGGCCGGCGTCGCCGTCGTCAATCCGGGCTTGAGCTTCTATGACCGCCGGGTGCGGTACATCGGCGTCCTCAAACATCTGCAAAGAACCACCGTGCCGCTGCGGGAGGCGGAATCGACGGCCGCCCCCACCGAGGACGGTGACTACTCGCTGACCCCGCTCGCCGCGGTCCACCAGCTCAGCAAGCTCTTCACCGCCACCCGTCGGGAGCTGCCGGGCGTCAAGGCGCCCGTTCTGGTGTTCAAATCCGACGTCGACCCCGTGGTGCCGCCCTCCTCGCTGGACCTGCTGCGCGGGCGCATCGGGGCCCGTGAGTTCGCTGTGGTGCCGCTGCCGGCCAGCGGGCACGTGGCCACCCTCGACGTGGATGCGCCGCTGATTTTTAGCCGGACTGCCGGCTTCGTCCGCGGACACGCCGCCCCGGCCCCCGCCTGCGTCCCGCCCCGCGCGGCCGCCGAATCCCCGGTCCACGCCGCCACGGAGCACCCATGAGCCACGTCCCCGACCACTCGCCGTTCAGCAGTTCATTCACCGGCCCCGGCCCCCGGACGGGGGTGGTGGTGTCCCACGGCTTCACCGGCAGCCCGCACGGCGTCCGTGGCTGGGCCGAATCCCTGGCCGCGGACGGCTTTGCCGTGCGGATGCCCCTGCTGCCCGGTCACGGGACCAGCTGGCAGGAGCTTGCCAGGACCCGCTGGCAGGACTGGCATGCGGCCCTGGACGCCGCCTACCAGGAGCTTGCTGCTGAATGCGACCACGTGGTGGTGGCCGGCCTGTCAATGGGCGGTGCGCTGGCGCTGCGGCTCGCCGCGACCCGTCCGGTGGCCGGGGCGGTGCTGGTGAACCCCGGTTTGGTCATTGACGACCGCCGCGCGCCGCTGGCCGGAGTATTGCGCTACGTCATGAAGAGCACGCCGGCGATCGCCAATGACATCCGCCGGGAGGGCGTCGATGAGGGCGCCTACCCGCGGACCCCGGTGGCGGCGGCCTTCGAGCTGCACAAGATGTTCAAGGACACGTTGCGGCTGCTGCCGCAGGTTACCGCGCCGGTGCGGGTCTATCGATCCGCCGTGGACCATGTGGTCTCCGACGCCAGCCTGGCGGCCCTGCGGCGCGGGCTCCGCAACGCACCCCTGGAGGTTATCCTGCTGGAGAACAGCTACCACGTGGCCACCCTGGACAACGACGCACCCCGGATCTTCCGCGGCACCGCCGAGTTCATCCGGTCGGTGGTCGACGGGCACCACCCGGAGTCCACCAGCGCCAGCCCAAAGGAAACGGCAGATGACTAAATCCGACTCCGGCTCCCCTGACCCGGACTCCAGCGCCAACCCGGAAGACGCCGTCTGGCTGGACCTGGTGGCAAGGCTGGAGGCTACCGATTCCGGCACGGTCGCGGAGCCGCCCGCAGCCCGGACGTTTCGAGATTTTGACCCGCTTGGCCTCGCGGGTCCCGTGCGGCAGGGACCGGGGACCGCCGGCCGCGCGGCACCATCGGGCAGCACCGACGCTACTGCGGGCCACGCCCCGGCGGGCCCGCGCGATTACCAGCCGGACGACGACGACGATGTTTTCGTCCCCGAGGACCCGCCAAGCCTGGCCGGTTCGGACCCGATGACCGTCCTGGCGTGGCTGGGGGCGGTCGGCTGCCCGATTGCCCTGCTGCTGTCCGCGATCTTCTGGCGCTCCGCACCGGTGCTGGCCGTGGCCGGCATGGTGGCGATCTTCGCGGCGTCGGTGGTGTTCCTGATCATGAAGCTGCCGCAGGAAAAGGATGAACACGACGACGGCGCCAGGGTGTAGCCGGCAACGGACCGGTTAGCCGTGCATGCGGCTGCTGACCCGCGACAGGTCCGCGGCCCCGATCAGCCCGGCGGCAGGCCCAAGGGCCGCCAACTCGATCCGGGCCGCCGGGCGGAAGCCGCGGCCGGTCAGGTTCCGGGCAAAGGCCTTCCGTGCGGGCGCGGCGAGAAGTTCGCCCGCCTCACAGAGACCGCCGCCGATCACGAAGGTGCCCGGGTCCAGGGACGCGGCCAGGTTCGCCAGACCGAGGCCGAGCCAATCGCCGACGTCCTCGAGGAGTGCGCAGGACGCGGGATCGCCCGCCTTGGCCAGGGCCGTGATGATCGCACCGCTGAGCTGCTCCGGCCGGCCGTCAACCGCCTTGAGCATGGCTTCGGCGACCGGGGAGTTGATATCGGCCAGTTCCCGGGCTTCCCGGCCCAGCGCGTTGCCGGAGGCGTACTGTTCCCAGCAACCACGGTTGCCGCACTCACAGCGGTATCCACCCGGAACGATGACCTGGTGGCCAAACTCCCCGGCCACGCCGAAGCGGCCCCGCTCCAGCCGGCCGTCCATCACCATGGCTCCGCCGATCCCGGTACCGAGCGTGATGCAGACCAGCCTGCTCTCGCCCCGCCCGGCGCCAAAACGCCACTCGGCCCAGCCGGCCGCGTCGGCATCGTTGGCCAGCAGCACCGGACGCCGGAGGAGGCGCTGCAGGTTGTCCCGCAACGGTTCGTTGCGCCAGGCCAGGTGCGGGCTGAAAAGCACCGTGCCGCCGTCGAGGTCCATCCAGCCGGCAGCGCCGATGCCGACCGACCGGACCCGGTGGCCCCGGGCCAGTTCCTCGACCAGTTCGACGATGACTCGTTCGACCGCCCGCGGGTCGTGGCCCGGGGTGGACCGCCGGGCCTGGCGGAGGATGCGGCCCTCGGCGTCCACCACTCCGGCGGCGACCTTGGTTCCGCCGATGTCGACCCCGATCGCCAGCCCCTTGCGACCGAGCCGGAGGTGCGGGCGGAGCCGGTCCGCGCGCGCTGTCCCCGCCCCTGCGCCGGCCGGGACACGGCGCCGCCAGGCCGTCACTCGGGGCGGGCCGGCGGCCGGCCGATGATTGGTGTTTGCATCGCTCCTCATTCTAGGGTCGCGACCGGGAAGCGCTGCCCGCTGCCCGGACCATAAAGTTACTCATCAGTAGTGAAATGGAGCACACGCCGTCAGGGCCACATACTAGTGTTGGTTGTACCCGCTGCGGGTCTATGGATATCAAAGGAGCTATCGTGCGAGAAATCAGTGTCCCGCCCCTGGTCACGGTCCCGGCGGAATCGAACGTCACGGACCTGGTCCTGCGCCAGGCCGCCAAGGCATCGAATCCGGCCCTGTTCTCCCGGCTGGACGCCGCGGGCCAGTGGCAGGACGTCCGGGCCACCGATTTCCTGGCCGACGTGTCCCTGCTCGCCAAGGGCCTGATGGCCAGCGGCGTGGCAGCCGGTGACCGGGTCGGCATCATGTCCCGGACCCGGTACGAATGGACCCTTGTCGACTTTGCCATCTGGTTCGCCGGTGCCGTCTCGGTGCCGATCTACGAGACATCCTCGCCCTCCCAAGTCGCCTGGAACCTCGGCGACTCGGGCGCGGTGGCGGCGTTCGGGGAGTCTGCGCACCACGAGGACGTCATCCGGCAGGCCGCTGATTCCGAGGGCCTGACCGGGCTCCGGCACGTATGGCAGCTCGAAGGCGAGGCCCTGGACGAGGTCCGCGCCGCCGGCACCGGTATCAGCGACGAAGAGCTGGAGGCGCGGCGCAGCCAGGCCTCGCTCACGGACCTGGCCACCATCATCTACACCTCGGGCACCACCGGACGCCCGAAGGGCTGCGAACTGACCCACGGCAACTTCGTGGAACTCTCCGATAATGTGCTCGCCACCTCGCTGGGCCAGGCGGTCCACGAGCAGGCCCGGACCATCATGTTCCTCCCGCTGGCGCACGTCTTTGCCCGTTTCATTTCGGTCCTGGCGGTCGCCGCCGGTGTGAAGGTGGCGCACACTCCGGACATCAAGAACCTGTTGCCGGATCTCCAAAGCTACCGGCCCACCTTCATCCTCGCGGTGCCGCGGGTCTTTGAAAAGGTCTACAACTCCGCCCTGACCAAGGCCGAGGACGGCGGCAAGGGTGCCATCTTCCACCGGGCCGCGGAAACCGCCATCGCGTTCTCCCGGGCCCGGCAGGACGGCAGGATCGGCCTGGTCCTGCGGCTCAAGCACGCCCTCTTCGACAAGCTGGTCTACGCCAAGCTGCGCGCTGCCATGGGCGGCGAGGTCCAGCACGCGGTATCCGGCGGCGGTCCGCTGGGCGCCCGCCTGGGACACTTTTTCCAGGGCATCGGCCTGCAGATCCTTGAGGGCTACGGCCTGACCGAGACCACCGCCCCGGTCACGGTGAACACCCCGTCGCTGATCAAGATCGGTACCGTCGGGGCACCGATCCCCGGGAACGCGGTGCGGATCGCCGAAGACGGCGAAATCCTCGCCCGGGGTGTCTGCGTGATGCGGGGGTACTTCAACCGGGACGATCTCACTTCCGAGGCCTTCGCGGACGGCTGGTTCCGTACCGGTGACATCGGCCAGCTCGACGAGCAAGGCTTCCTGACGATCACCGGCCGGAAAAAGGAAATCATCGTCACCGCCGGCGGCAAGAACGTGGTCCCGGCGCTGCTCGAGGACCAGATCCGCGCCGACGCGCTCGTCTCCCAGGTCCTCGTCGTGGGCGACAACCGGCCGTTTATCGGCGCCCTCGTGACGCTGGACGAGGAGGCCCTTCCGGGCTGGCTGCAGCGGCACGGGCTGCCGGCGTCCACCACGCTGGCCGAGGCCACCGGGAACCCGGTTGTCCAGGCGGCGGTGCAGGAGGTCATCAACCAGGCCAACCAGTCGGTCTCGCAGGCCGAGGCCATCAAGGCCTTCCGGATTGTGGCGGCCGACTTTACCGAGTCCTCCGGGCACCTGACGCCGTCCATGAAGGTCAAGCGCGCCCAGGTGCTGAAGGACTTCGATGGGGTGATCGAGGAGATGTACTCGGCGAAACGTCCCACGCACGCGTAGCGCAACACCGGGCCCCACCACCAAGGGCTCCTGCGGCTGCGGCCGGAGGAGCCCTTGGTGTTTCTTGTCCTGGCGCCTACTCGACGACGAGCAGCAGGTCCCCGCCCTGCACCTGTTCGACGGCACTGACGGCGAGCCTGCCCACCGTGCCGCCCACCGGGGTGGTGATCGAGGCCTCCATCTTCATCGCCTCGATGGTTGCGACCGTGTCACCGGCCTTGACCGTGTCGCCGGCCTTGACGGTCAGCGTGACGGCACCGGCGAAGGGTGCCGCGACCTGGCCCGGCTGCGAGGCATCGGCCCGCTCGGCGGCCTTGACGTTGCTGACCACGGAACGGTCGCGCACGACGACGGGCCGGGACTGTCCGTTTAGGGTGCACATCACCGTGCGCATGCCCTTCTCGTCCGGTTCGGAGACAGCCTCCAGCGAGGCGATCAGGCGGACGCCCTTCTCCAGCTCGATCTCGTGCTCGGAGCCGCGCTGCAGCCCGAAGAGATAATCCCGGGTGTCCAGCACGGAGAGGTTGCCGTAGGACTCCACGCTCTTCTCGTAGTCCTTGGTGGGCCCGGCAAAGAGCAGCCGGTTGAGCGTCTGCTGCACCGTCCTGGAGTCGCCCTTGAGCGCGGCGCTGTCCTCGGCGCTCAGCTCGACGTCGCGGACCTTCACGCTGCGGCCTTCGAGGGCCTTCGTCCGGAACGGCTCCGGCCAGCCGCCGGGCGGGTCACCCAGTTCGCCGGACAGGAAGCCGATCACCGAATCCGGGATGTCGTACTTTTGCGGGTTCTCGTTGAACTCCGCCGGATCCGCGTTGAGGCCCACCAGGTGCAGGGCGAGATCGCCCACCACCTTGGACGATGGGGTGACCTTGACCAGCCGGCCCAGGATGCGGTCCGCTGCGGTGTACATGTCCTCGATCGCCTCAAAGCGTTCGCCAAGTCCCAGGGCAATCGCCTGCTGCCGCAGGTTGGAGAGCTGGCCGCCGGGAATTTCGTGCTGGTACACCCGCCCCGTCGGTCCCGGAAGGCCGGATTCGAAGGGCGCGTAGACCCGGCGCACGGCCTCCCAGTAGGGCTCCAGGGCGCAGACGTTGGCCAGGCTCAGGCCGGTGTCACGCGGGGTGTGGGCCAGCGCAGCCACCAGCGCTGAAGCGGACACTTGGCTGGTGGTTCCGGCGAGCGAGGCGGACGCGACGTCCACCGCGTCCACGCCGGCGTCCACGGCGGCCAGCAGCGTGGCCAGCTGGCCGCCGGCGGTGTCGTGGGTGTGCAGGTGCACCGGCAGGTCGAACCGTTCCCGCAAAGCGGACACCAGCCGGGCCGCGGCCGCCGGCCGCAGCAGGCCCGCCATGTCCTTGATCGCGAGGATATGGGCGCCGGCGTCGACGATCTTTTGTGCCAGCTCCAGGTAGTAGTCGAGGGTGTACAGCTTCTCGTCCGGGTCGAGCATGTCGGCGGTGTAGCAGAGCGCCACCTCGGCCACGGCGGTCCCGGTCTCACGCACGGCGCGAATGGCCGGTGCCATCTGGTTCACGTCGTTGAGGGCGTCGAAGATGCGGAAGATGTCAATACCGGTCGCAGCCGCTTCGTTCACGAACGCGACAGTGACTTCCTCGGGGTACGGCGTATAGCCCACCGTGTTGCGGCCGCGGAGCAGCATTTGCAGGCAGATGTTCGGCAGCGCCTTCCGCAGCGCCGCCAGGCGCTCCCAGGGGTCCTCGCCCAGGAAACGCAAGGCGACGTCGTAGGTCGCGCCGCCCCACGCCTCCACGGACAGCAGCTCCGGCAGCAGTTTGGACTCGGCGGGCGCGGCGGCCACGAGGTCCCGGGTGCGGACCCGGGTGGCCAGCAGCGACTGGTGGGCGTCCCGGAACGTGGTGTCGGTGACGGCGACGGCGACCTGGTCGCGGAGGGCCTTGGCGAAGCCTTCCGGCCCGAGTTCGAGCAGCCGCTGCCGGGATCCGGCCGGAGCCTCGCCGTCGGTCAGGGCAGGAAGCTTCTCGGCGGGGTCGGTGTGCACCGTGCGCTCACCGTGGGGCTTGTTGACGGTGACCTCGGCCAGCCAGGTCAGCAGCTTGGTGCCGCGGTCCGCCGAGACGCGGGCCTTAAGCAGTTCGGGCCGCTCGTCAATGAAGGAGGTGGCAACGTTGCCGGCGACGAAGTCCGGGTCATCCAGGACGGCCTGCAGAAACGAGATGTTCGTGGACACGCCGCGGATCCGGAATTCCGCGAGGGCCCGGCGGGCGCGGGCGACGGCGGTCGGGTAGTCACGGCCGCGGCAGGTCAGTTTGACCAGCATCGAGTCAAAGTGCGGGCTGATTTCGGCGCCGGAGTAGACGGTGCCGCCGTCGAGCCGGACGCCCGCGCCGCCGGCGGAACGGTAGCCGGTGATCTTGCCGACGTCGGGCCGGAAGCCGTTCGCCGGGTCCTCGGTGGTGATCCTGGACTGCAGCGCTGCACCGTTGAGCTTGACCGTTTCCTGGGACAGGCCCAGGTCCGCGAGGGTCTCGCCCGACGCGATGCGCAGTTGCGCCTGGACCAGGTCGACGTCGGTGACTTCCTCGGTGACGGTGTGTTCGACCTGAATGCGGGGGTTCATCTCGATGAAGACGTGCTGGCCGGCGCGCTCCCCCACGGTGTCCACCAGGAATTCCACGGTGCCGGCGTTGACGTAGTTCAGCGCCTTGGCGAACTTGATGGCGTCCCGGTACAGGGCCTGCCGGATGCCGTCGTCGAGGTTGGGCGCGGGCGCGATCTCGATGACCTTCTGGTGCCGGCGTTGGATGGAGCAGTCCCGCTCGAAGAGGTGCATGACGTTGCCCTCGGCATCCGCGAGGATCTGCACCTCGATGTGGCGCGGCCGCAGGACCGCCTGCTCCAGGAACATGGTGGGGTCCCCGAACGCGGCATCGGCCTCGCGCATCGCGGCCTGCAGGGCATCGGGCAGGGCCTCCCGGGTGTCCACCCGCCGCATGCCGCGGCCGCCGCCGCCGGCGACGGCTTTCGCGAAGATGGGGAAGCCGATCTCGTCCGCGGCGGCGATCAGTTCGTCAGGGTCTTTCGACGGCCGGCTGGACTTCAGCACCGGGACGCCGGCGTTCCGGGCCGCCTCGAGGGCAGCCACCTTGTTGCCGGCAAGTTCCAGGACCTCGGCCGGCGGACCCACAAAGGTGATACCGGCGGCCTTGGCCGCGCGGGCCAGGTTGGGGTTTTCGGAGAGGAACCCGTAGCCGGGGTAGATGGCGTCGGCGCCGGACTCCTTCGCCACCCGGACTACTTCATCGACGTCCAGGTAGGCCCGGACGGGGTGGCCTTCCTCACCGATCAGATACGCCTCGTCGGCCTTTTGCCGGTGGATGGAGTTGCGGTCTTCGTTCGGAAACACCGCAACGGTTTTGGCACCCAGCTCGTAGCTGGCACGGAAGGCCCGGATCGCGATTTCGCCGCGGTTAGCCACCAGAATCTTGGAAAACATACTTCTCCTGCATCATTGCCGGTGTTGGTAAGTTGTCACAGTTTCTAGGACCTGTGCACGCATGCACAAATCCTTGTGGCGACCATCACAGCATTATCCGTCATTTCGGCCGGTTATGGCAGATCAGCCGTCCAGCCGGAGCCTGCCCGGCAGACCATCCCGCGGGCAACGCTGCCGCCGGCCGGATGAAACGGGTTTGGCCGCGCGGTCAACATATGATGAGTTGGTGGGTGGCGCACGCACGCCCCGGCCCTACGGATCGCGCGGCCGGCATGACCCAGTCTCGGCAACCGGCGTTAGGTATTGATTTTCAAGTGCAAGTAGTCAGCATCAGCAGCCTCAAGGGCGGCGTCGGCAAGACCTCCGTGACCACCGGACTCGCCTCGGCCGCCCTCGCCGCCGGCATCCCCACCCTCGTGGTCGATCTTGACCCGCATGCGGATGCCAGTACGGCCCTCGGAGTCCGCCCCGGCGAACAGCTGGACATCGGCCGGATGCTGAAAGCTCCCCGACGCGCCCGGCTCGCCGAGAATGTGGTTCCCAGCGGCTGGGTGGAGCACGGCAACGGCGCTTCGTCCCGCGGCGCCGCGGACGGTGCCGCGGCGCCGGTCCTCGACGTCGCCGTCGGGTCTGCGTACACCGGCATCTACGACCGGCCGGACCTCGGCCGCCGGGATCTGCGCCGGCTCTCCACGGTGCTGGCCGGCGCAGGCACGTACAAACTGGTCCTGATCGACTGCCCGCCGTCCCTGAACGGGCTGACCCGGATGGCGTGGTCGGCCAGCGACAAGGTCACCCTCGTCGCCGAGCCGGGGTTGTTCTCTGTCGCCGGCACCGAGCGGACCTTGCGGGCGATCCAGCTGTTCCGGCAGGAGTTCGCGCCCGGCCTCTCCCCCGCAGGCATCGTGGCGAACCGGGTACGCTCAGGCTCTGCCGAACACAGCTTCCGGCTGGCCGAAATGGAGTCCATGTTTGGCGGGCTCCTGCTCAGCCCGCACATCCCGGAACAGGCCAACTGGCAGCAGATCCAGGGGGCGGCGCATTCGATCCATCACTGGCCCGGGGACTCCGCCAAGAATGCGGCCGGTCTGTTCGACGCGCTGCTGGCCAACTTGTTGGAGGCCGGCGGAGAGCCGGTGGCCGCGGGCCCGGCCCGGAACCGCAACCAGCGCTAGCGCGGAGAGACCGGCCAGCTCGCGGAGAGACCGGCCAGCTTCGGCACGACGGCACGAGGGCATGTCGCTGCGACGGCACGAAAAACGCGGAGCCGCCTGGCCCCGCGTTTTTGCTGCGTTCTTGTTTTTGCTGCGTTCTAGTTTTTGCTGCGTTCTTACCGGGTGCCGGCCAGATTAACCGATCTTGCGTGCGGCCCGGCGTTTGCTGAGCTCATCGTCCGGGAATGACTGATCCACGGCATGTTCGCTGGGGAGAGCGGCGAGGCTGCCTTCAACTTCCCGCCAGACCCGTCCGACGGCAATCCCGAAGACACCCTGTCCACCCTGAACCAGGTCAATGACCTCGTCCGCCGAGGTGCACTCGTAGACGCTGGCACCGTCACTCATGAGGGTGATTTGGGCCAGGTCTTCGACGCCGCGCTCCCGGAGGTGCTCCACGGCAGTGCGGATCTGCTGGAGTGAGACGCCGGTGTCGAGGAGCCGCTTGACGACTTTGAGCACCAGAATGTCACGGAAGCCATACAGCCGCTGCGAACCGGATCCGGCGGCGCCGCGGACGGCAGGCTCGACGAGGCCGGTGCGGGCCCAGTAGTCGAGCTGGCGGTAGGTGATGCCGGCCGCCTTGCAGGCGGTCGGGCCACGGTAGCCGGCGTCTTCGTCGAGGACCGGAAGATCTTCGGTGAAGAGCAGGCCCTGGGCACCGCTCGCGGGCCGGGCTACGCCTGCCGTCGAGGCCTGCTTCAGCTCGCCTGCTTCGCCTTTAGGACTCACGTGGATCCTCCTTGTCATGAGCTCCCGCGGGAACCTGCAGCAACAGCACACCTCCGGGCGGGCGTCGGTCCGGGACGGCGTAAAAGCATCCGTGTAGTTTCGGATCGGGCTGCACTGTCCAGTGTGACTTGCGCGGCTGTTGTATGCAATGGGAACTTCTACCTCCGACGTTAGGCCCGCCGGGCCCCAAGGTCAAAGACGTTGGGGGTATTACCGGGGCGTGTCGAAAGTTTCGACCTCGACTTTAAGCTTTTGGCATTTTCAGCCGGCAAAGTCCTCGGGTTCGACGTCGTCCAGAAATTCGCGGAAGCGCCGCAGTTCGCCTTCCTCGTCGACGGCGGGACCCGGCTCGGCCTCTTCCCCGTCGTCGTGCTCGGTGATCCGCACGCCCGCTTCCTCCATCACGGCGTCGGCGCACCAGATCCGGCACTGCGCCCGCAGCGCCAGCGCCAGCGCATCCGAAGCCCGCGAGCTGACGGTGGTGCCGTCGTCGAACTGCAGCTGGCCGTAAAAGACGTTGTCTTCCACCGCCACGATGTTCACGCTGACAATCGCGTGTCCCAGCGCTTCGACGACGTCGATCAGCAGGTCGTGGGTCATCGGCCGCGGCGGAACGACGCCCTGCTGGGCCAGGGCAATGGCACTGGCCTCCGGGGTGCCGATCCAGATCGGCACGTGGCGTTCCCCGTGCAGCTCCTTGAGCAGGACCAGCGGCTGGTTGGACGGCAGCTCGATCCGTACGCCTACAATCTCCACCTCAATCATCAGCTGTCCATCCTCGAGATGCGGTCCTGGACCAGGGCGCGGTGCAGGGACAGGCAAAGTTCGCTGATCTCCCGCGCCGCCTCGGCCGCACGGGCCTGCGAGGCGGCGTCCTTGCGGGACATCAGGGTGGCCACCGCACGCTCTACCAGCCCGAACTCGCGGTCGGCCGCGGCCTGGAACGGGCGCAGGTGGCGTGGTTCCAGCCCGTGGCCCTCAAGCTGCACGCAGGCGCGGGCCACCTGCAGGGCGTGGTCATCGAAGTGGCCGTTCACGTGGCCGATCAGGCCAAAGCTGAGCAACGACTCCAGCAGCGGGACGCTGGCACCGGACTCGGCCCGGAGCTGCTCCTCGCTGAGCCGCCGCACCCGGTTGTTCAATTCGGCGGCCAGCTCCGGTGAGACGATGCGCGGGGACACGGTCACGCCCGGCGGCAGGTTGTCCGGGCGTTCGCCGCGGTCGATGGCGTCCAGGTAGTCCTTGATGACCTTCAGCGGCAGGTACTGGTCCCGCTGCAGGGCCAGCACGAAGCGCAGCCGTTCGACGTCGCTCTCGGAGTACTGCCGGTAACCTGCCGGCGTCCGCTGCGGATTGATGAGTCCCTTTTCTTCGAGGAACCTGATTTTCGACGCGGTCATGGTGGGGAAGTCATCGCTCAGCTGAGCCAGGACCTCCCCGATGTTCAGGACCTGGGGTCCGCGCCGTTCGGCTTGTGCCATGGCCACCGGCAACTACCCCGGGATCAGACGTTGCCTGTGGTACGGGCAGGGCTGAGGTAGAAGGTGAGTCGGAACTTGCCGATCTGCACCTCATTGCCGGACTTCAGCTCTACACTGTCGACACGGTCGTGGTTGACATAGGTGCCGTTCAGGCTTCCGGTGTCAACAACCTCAAAGCTGCGCGCCGTGCGGCGGAATTCGACGTGCCGCCGCGAGACGGTGACGTCGTCAAGGAAGATGTCGGCGTCCGGGTGGCGTCCGGCGGTCGTGACATCCGAGTCAAGCAGGAAGCGTGCCCCGGCGTTCGGCCCACTGTGCGCGACCAGCAGGGCCGAGCCGGCGGGCAGGGACTCGATCGATGAACGCTCATCGAGCGAAACCTTGGGGGCGATCGTGGGCTCGTCCCGTACGGGCGAGAGATGGATCGAGGTGGTCTCCGACGCTTTCACGCCACCCGTGCCGTAGTCACCGGTGTCGTTCTGTCCGTGCCGAGCCATTGAGTCCTCCTCATTCGTTGCAGGTGTCCCCCCTGCAAACAACGCATGCCGTCCGGAAAAGCCTGGCAGATCCGGTATTCAGTCCCCCCGGGCGGGCCGCTGGTTCCTACAAACCGCTGGGGCCAGGAACCACCGCGTCCAAGAACTGCAGCGTCCACGAACTCCCGCAATTTAAGTATTGCGCAGCGGCACGCCCCGGAGACCGTTCCCTTAGCCTACCTGCTGTTCGTACTCCGATGCACTGAGCAACGATTCCATGGCGTCAGCCTCCGCGAGCTTGATTTCCATCAGCCAGCCCTCACCATAGGGATCCGAGTTGATCAGGGCGGAATCGGTGTCCAGGGCCTCGTTGCGGGCCACCACTTCGCCGCTCACCGGGGCGTAGATGTCGCTGACGCTCTTGGTGGATTCAACCTCGCCCACGACGTCGTTGGCTTTGATGGCGGTGCCGACCTCCGGCATCTGGGCATAGACGACGTCGCCCAGGGCGTCCTGCGCGAAGTCCGTGATTCCCACGCGTACGACGCCGTCGGCATCCGGGGCCGTGATCCATTCGTGTTCGGCGGTGTAGGACAGCTCTTCGGGAATGTTGCTCATGACGGGCCTTTCGTCGGGTCAATCATCAAGGTCGGCGGCGGCCGATCGTTCCGGCCGCCGCTGAAAGTATAGGCACATCGGCCCGGGCCAGGGAGGTCTCTGGCATGATGGGCCCATGGCAGCACCAGCACCGGCCGCGCAGGGATGTGACCATGCCTGAGCTCCCCGAGGTGGCGGCCCTGGCGGACTTTCTCGACAGGCGGCTGCGCGGCGCTGTCCTGGCGAAGGTCCAGATTGTCTCCTTCGCCGTCCTGAAGACCGCCGATCCGCCGCTCTCCGAGCTGGAGGGCAGGACCGTGACCGGAGTGAGCCGGCACGGCAAGTTCGTGGATCTTGAGGCCGGCGGCCTTCACTTTGTCTTCCACCTGGCCAGGGCGGGCTGGGTGCGCTTCACCGAAACCCCCACCGGGACGCTGCTGAAAATGGGCAGCGGGCACATCGCCGCGCGGCTCTCGTTTTCGAGCGGAACCGGCCCGCTGGGCCTGGACCTGACCGAGGCCGGCACCAAGAAAAGCCTGGCCGTCTATCTGGTCCGGGATCCCCTGGACGTTCCCGGCGTTGCGGCGCTGGGTCCGGACCCGTTCAGCCCCGGGTTCGACGTCGACGCCCTGGCCGCGGTCCTGGCCGGCAGTTCCCAGCAGATCAAGGGTGTGCTGCGCAGCCAGGCCATCATGGCCGGAATCGGCAACGCCTACAGCGACGAGATCCTGCACGCGGCCAACATGTCGCCCTTCGCGGTCGCCGGCTCCTTGGACCGGCCGGCCGTGCAGCGTCTTTACGACTCGATCCACGAGATTCTGGGGACGGCGGTGGCTGAAGCACGCGGGAAACCCCCGAGTGAGCTGAAGGATGCGAAGCGCAGCCACATGCGGGTGCACGGCCGGACCGGCGAGGCGTGCCCGGTGTGCGGTGACACGGTGCGGGAAGTGTCGTTCGCGGACTCCGCGCTGCAGTACTGCCCCACCTGCCAGACCAAGGGAAAGATCCTGGCCGACCGGCGGACGTCGCGGTTCTTGAAGTAGGTGCCCCCGAGGAATCCAGCCCCGGCCGGGAAACAGAAACCCCGCCGCTCCGTTGCCGGAACGGCGGGGTACTTTCTGTTGGTCGGGCTGACAGGATTTGAACCTGCGACCCCTTGACCCCCAGTCAAGTGCGCTACCAAGCTGCGCTACAGCCCGCTGGTTCTGCCGTTCTCCGCTCCTGATGCGATCCTCCGGTAAACCAGAAGAATTTCATCGAGCAGTCCGGCCGAACCACCTCCAAAAGCTTACACGACTCCGGAGGGTGCCCGTGACACTTTCACCATGTCAAGCGATTTTTCCCGGCGGGGGCGCCCGGAATTAACGCTTCTTGCCGCGCTTTTCCCGGACCCGCATATTGACCTCGATCGGAGTGCCCTCGAAGCCGAAGGTTTCGCGGAGCCGGCGGGTGATGAAGCGGCGGTACCCCGGGTCCAGGAAGCCAGTGGTGAACAGCACGAACTTCGGCGGCCGGCTGGAGGCCTGGGTGCCGAAGAGGATGCGCGGCTGCTTGCCGCCGCGGACCGGGTGCGGATGAGCCGCAACCAGCTCGCCGAGGAAGGCGTTGAGGCGTCCGGTGGGGATGCGCTTGTCCCAGCTCTCCAGCGCGACGTCCAGTGCCGGGACCAGGCGGTCCTTGTGCCACCCGGTCTTGGCGGAGATGTTGACGCGGGGCGCCCAGGCCACGTGGGCCAGGTCCTGCTCGATTTCGCGTTCCAGGTAGCTGCGGCGTTCGTCGTCGAGCAGGTCCCACTTGTTGAAGGCGAGCACCAGCGCCCGGCCCGACTCGATGGCCAGCTGCAGGATGCGCACATCCTGCTCGCTGAGCACCTCGTCGACGGCGAGCAGGACGACGGCGACCTCGGCCTTCTCGAGGGCGCTCTGGGTCCGGAGCGAGGCGTAGAAGTCGGCGCCCTGGGCCATGTGCTGGCGGCGGCGGATGCCCGCGGTGTCAACGAAACGCCAGGTGCGGCCACCGAGCTCGATGAACTCGTCCACCGGGTCGCGGGTGGTTCCTGCCGTGTTGTCGACGACGACGCGTTCGGAACCGGCCAGCTTGTTCAGCAGCGAGGACTTCCCCACGTTGGGCCGGCCGATCAGGGCGATCCGGCGGGGGCCGCCGCTTCGTTCCAGGCCTTCGATCGTGGAGAACTCGGGCAGCGTGTCCATGACGTGGTCCAGCAGGTCGGCGACGCCGCGGCCGTGCAGCGCGGACACCGGGTACGGTTCGCCGAAGCCGAGGCCCCAGAGCGCGGCCGAGTCGGCTTCCTGGGCGAAGTCGTCGACCTTGTTGGCCACCATGATGACCGGTTTCTTGGACTTGCGCAGCATCTTCATGACGCCTTCGTCCGTGGCGGTCGCGCCAACAGCCGAATCCACCACGAAGAGCACCGCGTCGGCGAGCTCTACCGCCATTTCGGCCTGCTCAGCGACCCGGGCGTGGATGCCGCGGGCGTCGTGCTCCCAGCCGCCGGTATCCACCACAGTGAAGTTCCGGCCGTTCCAGTGCGCGGAGTACATGACCCGGTCGCGGGTGACGCCGGGGGTGTCCTCGACGACGGCTTCACGCCGGCCCAGGATCCGGTTGACGAGCGTGGATTTGCCCACGTTCGGCCGGCCGATGATGGCCAGGACCGGATCCAGCTTGACCGGTCCGTCGAAGTCTTCGTCGTCGTCGCGGCCGCTCAGCAGCGCGGCGTCCTCTTCGTCCAGGTCGTAATCGTCCAGCCCGGCGCGGAGGGTGGCGGCGCGGAGCTCGGCTTCCTCGTCGTCCAGGGCGGCGAGGTGCTCGGCCACCTGGTCCGTGCCGGTGGGCGTGTATTCGTCTTCGCCGGCGCCAAAATGGCCGGGGGTTTGAGTCGTATCGCTCATTGCACTTTCCTTAGGTGGTGATCTGCCGGCGTCCCGGCTACTGCTGTTTGGCGTTCTGGCGGGAATTCCGCGGCGGGCAGGCGATGCCCGCTGCGCTTGATGGTGTCCTGGACGTGCCCTGCAAGGGCGGCGCGGATCTCGTCTCCCACCCTGTCCATTGAAGCACGCCCGGTCTCGCCGGGTTTGCGGCTGACCTGGAGGGCCTCGCCGAAGCTGACATGCAGCCGGCGGCGGGGGCGGGGAACGGTGTTGAGGGGCTCGGCGCCGATCCGGGTTCCGAGGATGGCGACCGGGATGACGGTGGCCGTCGAGTTCAGCGCCAGCCACGCGACCCCGTTATTGATCGCTGCCGCCTGTCCGCTCCCCCGGGTGCCTTCCGGCAGGATGCCCACGCACCGGCCGTCGTCGAGGAGGGCCTTGGCCCGTTGCAGCGCTCCCCGGTCCCCCGTACGGTCAACCGGCAGCTGCCCGGCGGCGGTCAGGACCAGGCCCGGCAGGCCCGTGAACATTTCCTTCTTGACGAAGATGTGCATCGGCCGGGGCGCGGCGCCGAACATCACCGGGCCGTCGAGGAAACTGATGTGGTTGCCGGCGAAAAGAACCGGCCCGGCCGCCGGGACGTTGGTGCGGCCCCTGACCGTGGTCCGGTAGACCAGGTGGTCCAGCAGCCAGCCGACCGGGCGGCTCCAGGCCGTGGCCCCGTCCAGCAGCCAGCGGCTGGGCAACGACGACCCTGCGGACGCTTTAGTCACGGTTGAAGGCCGTGTGGTCGATGATCTTGTGCACGATTCCCAGCGCAGCGTCGACGGTCTGGGCGAAGTCCAGGTCCGAGGAGTCCAGCGTCACCACGCCGTCGGCGGCCTGGGTGAAGTTCACCACCGTGGAGTCCTTGGCGTCCCGTGCCGTGACCTGGGCCGCGAGCTGTTCGGCGTTCTGGCTGCCGCCGAGCTGGATGCCGCGGCGCCGCAGCCGGGCTTCCTCGCTGGCGGTGAGCAGCATGCGCACCTCGGCCTGGGGTGCGACGACGGTGGTGATGTCCCGTCCTTCCACCACCATCCGGCGGTGGTGCTTTTCGATCAGCGCCCGCTGCCGGCGGATCAGTTCGGTCCTGGCTCCGAGCGTGGTGGCGACGGCGCTGACGGCGGCCGAGATGGCCGGCTCGCGGATGGCCTCGGTGATGTCCGCCCCCGCGACCCGGACGTACTCGTCCTGCGGGCCGGTGCTGATCTCAAGGTCGAGGGCTTCGGCGGCGTCC
The DNA here is from genome assembly GCF_057748045.1 of Arthrobacter sp. JB02-1C. Taxonomy (NCBI): domain Bacteria; kingdom Bacillati; phylum Actinomycetota; class Actinomycetes; order Micrococcales; family Micrococcaceae; genus Arthrobacter; species Arthrobacter sp. JB02-1C. The sequence continues at coordinate 2,595,958 of NZ_CM173235.1, read as the reverse complement.
TCAACGGCCTGGGCGTCGGCGAGATCCGTGCCGCTGTGCAGGCAGTACCAGGTCAGGGCCCGGTACATCGCGCCGGTGTCGAGGTAGGCGAGCCGGAGCCGGCGTGCCACCTCTTTGCTGACGCTGGACTTGCCGGAGCCGGAAGGGCCGTCGATCGCGACGATCAGGCTTTTCCCGGGGCGGAGGATGTCCACCGTTTCAATGAGTTCCTGGGTCATTACTGGAGTACCCGCCATCCACGGTCGTTGAGGGCTTCGATGAGCAGCTCATGCTTGCTGGGCAGCACGGAGATTTCCACCATGCCGACATTTTGTCCCGAGGAGTGGTCCAGGCGGAGGTCCTCGAGGTTGACGCCGATTTCGCCGATCTCGGTCAGCAGCCGGGCGATCTGGCCGGGGGTGTCATCCACCAGTACGGTCAGCCAGGAGTAGGCCTGCGGGGGTCCGCCGTGTTTGCCGGGAATCCGGGCCTGGCCGGCGTTGCCCTCGCTGATCAGCTGGGCCAGGTCAAGCCTGGCGCCGGGCGCGGTCGGATCCTCCAGCGTACCGATCAGCCGGTTCAGGTCCTCACGCACCCCGTGCAGGATGCCGAGGACCTGGCCGGCGTTGGCCCCCAGGATCTGCACCCAGAGCGAGGGATCGCTCGCGGCGATCCGGGTAACGTCCCGCAGCCCGTTCCCGGCGAGGGAAAGGGCGTGCAGTTCCGTACCCTGCAGCCTGCTGGCCACCAGCGAAGACATGACCTGCGGCAGGTGCGAGACCAGCGCTACGGCTTCGTCGTGTTCTTCGGCGCTGAACTCGGACACCACAGCACCGAGGTCCCCGGCCAGGGCACGTGCCGTCTGCAGCGCTTCGGGGCGGGTTTCGGCCGTACTGCACAGCACCCACGGCATCGAGGTGAAGAGTTCGCCGCGTGCTGCGACGGGACCCGATTTTTCCCGGCCGGCCATCGGGTGGGTGCCAACGTACCGGCTCAGGTCCGCGCCGCGGGCGCGCAGTTCGGCGAGGATCGCGGCCTTGACGCTGGCGATGTCGACCACGACGGCGGCCGGGTAGTCGGCAAGGGCCTTCGCGACGGCGTCGGCGGTCACGTCCGGCGGGGCGGCCACCACGACGAGCTCGGGATCTTCCTGCAGGCGCGCCAGGGGCAGCCCGGCGCCGATATCGACGGCGACGGCCTGGTTGGTGGGCGAAGGGTCGGTCAGGAACACCGGCACGCCGCGGCCCCGAAGGCCCAGCCCGATACTGGTTCCCAACAGCCCCGTGCCCACGACCACCACCGGACCGGAGAGGTGGCCCCGGCCATGGGTGCGAAATGCGGACATGGCTTAGAGCCCCACGGATGCCAGCAGGTGGCCGACTTCCTGTTTGCCGAGGTTGCGGATGCTGCCCTGGCGCTGGTCGCCCAGGCCGATCGGGCCGACCTTCACCCTGACCAGGCGCAGCACCGGGAAGCCGACGGCGTCGAAGAGCCGGCGCACGATCCGGTTCTTGCCGGAGTGCAGCACCACTTCGATCAGCACGTGGCCGGGAGTCGAATCGACGAGCTTGAAGGAGTCCACCGAGGCGATGCCGTCCTCGAGCTCGACGCCGGCCTTGAGCTGAGCGCCGACGCCCTGCGGGAACGGCCCGCGGACCTGGACCAGGTAGGTCTTCGGCACCTCGTAGGACGGGTGCGTCAGGCGGTTGGCGAGTTCGCCGTCGTTGGTCAGCAGCAGCAGCCCCTCGGTGGCGACGTCGAGCCGGCCGACGTGGAAGAGCCGCTCGCCGTGGTGGTTGCGGACAAAGTCGCTGATGCAGGGCCGGCCGTCCGGGTCCTCCATGGTGGAGACGACGCCCTTGGGCTTGTTGAACACCATGTAGACCATGTTTTCGTCCAGCTGGATGCGCAGGCCGTCGACGTGGATCACGCTGGTTTTGGGGTCGACGCGCACGCCGAGCTCGGTGACGACCTGGCCGTCGACCTCAACACGGCCCTCGGCGATCATCTCTTCGCAGACCCGCCGGGAGGCGACGCCGGCGGAGGCCATGACCTTTTGCAGCCGGATGCCGTCGGCGTCGTGCAGTTCGGACTGGGGTACGTTGGCGCGCGGGCCGCGCTTGCGGGCCGGTTTCCGGACCGGGCCGAGGTTTTGGCCGAACCGTTCGCTGCCGAAGGCACGGGTGCCGACGGCTTTGGCGGCTCCGGCGCCGATCCGCGGCTTGGGCTTCAGGGCGCCGGGCGTGCCCGGGACCTTGCCTGCGCCCGGCTTGCGCGCGGAGGGTTTACGGCCGGCCGGCTTGCCCCCCTTGCGGTCGGCCGGCTCCGCGGCGCCGCCGCCGGGTGCGAGGTCCGGATCGATGAATGCTTCTTCGCGCGGCTTGGGGCGCTTGAACGGGCGGTCGCCGCCGCCCTTGGGAAAGTCGCGCTGGCCGCGGCCGGCGCTCCCGGCGCCGCCCGACGTGCGTGCTGATTGTTGTCCGGCGCTGGTGCGTCCCGAACCGTTACGTGGTGAACCCTGGCGTCCCGCCTGTGTCATGACCCGTCCTTCGTTTGCTTACTGGGTGCGCAGGAAGTTCTCCTGCCTACATTCTTCCTGCGTCGTAAAACTCTGCTATGCCTTCAAGCCCCGGAAGATGGGGTGAAAGCTGAGGCAACTCAGCCACCGAGCCGATTCCCATCCGTTCGAGGAAATACGACGTCGTGCGGTACAGGACGGCTCCGGATTCGGGGTCGTTGCCCGCATCTTCGATCAGTCCACGCTGGGTCAGCGTCCGCACCACGGAATCGACGTTGACTCCCCGAATTGCCGAGACGCGCGCCCTGGAGACGGGCTGCCGGTAGGCGATGACGGCGAGAGTTTCAAGCGCCGCCTGCGTCAGCCTGGCAGTCTGCCCCTCGAGCACGAATCCGCCGACAACGTCGGCGAATGCTGCGCGGGAGTAGATTCTCCAGCCACCGGCAATGTTCCGCAATTCAAAACCCCGGGGGGCGGCACCGAAACCAGCACTGCTAGGTGAAAGGCTGGAGTCGTCCGCATCCGGGGCCTTACCAGTATAGCCGTTATACTCCCGCTGCAGTTCCAGCAGGAGATCGTCGACGACGCCGACCGTCAGGTGCAGTCCGGCGGCCAGTTCGGTGGCGGTCGCGGGCTCGTCGATCACCATGAGCACCGCTTCGAGCGCCGCCCGGGCACCGCCGGGCAGCCCGGCGAGATCCGGCAGGTCCGCTGCTTCCGTCGGCGGCTCGCTCATGGCTGTTCCTCGTATTCGTCGCTCAGGGTCTCGCTGCTCCAGTCCGGGCGGTCGGCGGTCCAGTGCACCGAGAGCTCGCCCAGCGGCTGCAACTGGTCGAAGGAGACCACTTTATCGCGGAACATTTCCAGCAGGGCGAGGAACCGGACGACCACCACCAGGGTGGATTCGGCGTCGGCGATCAGCGCCCGGAAGGTGAGCGCCTTGCCGGCCTGGAGCCGAAGACCGATGATCTCGGCCTGCTCCTTGATGCTTACCGGGGTGCCGTGGAGGTGCGCCAGCCCGACCTCGGTGGGGGCTGCTTCCTTCGGCTTCAGGGCCGCCTCGGCCAGGGCGGCGAATTGCTGCGGGGTGTGCTTCCACACGAGTTCGGGCAGCAGCGCCGCAAACCGGCCCTCCAGCGCGACCTGGCGGGGGTAGCGCCGGCCCTCCAGTTCCAGGGTGCTGCCGAGGAGTCCGGCGACCTGCTTGAAGGCCCGGTACTGCAGCAGCCGGGCAAAGAGCAGGTCGCGGGCTTCCAGCAGGGCGATGTCCTCGTCGTCCTCGACTTCACCGGCGGGCAACAGCCGGGCCGCCTTCAGGTCCAGCAGCGTGGCAGCGATCACCAGGAACTCGCTGGCCTCATCGAGTGCCCAGTCCTCCCCCAGTTGCTGCAGGCCCTTGCTGTATTTGATGAACTCGTCGGTGACCGTGGCAAGCGCCACTTCGGTGATGTCCAGCTGGTGTTTGGAGATCAGGCCCAGCAGCAGGTCGAACGGGCCGGTGAAATTCTCCAGCCTGACCTCGAAGCCGGGTTTCTTCGCGGGCGGGGCAAGCTCCGCCGTCAGGGTGCCTGTGGTCGCCACGGCCTGCTAGGGCGCGCCGCCGCGCGAGATCAGCTCTTTGGCCAGGCGGCGGTAGGCGTCGGCTCCCGGGTGGGTGCCTGCGTAACTGGTGATCGGTTCGGCGGCCACGGTGGCGTCGGCGAACTTGATCGAGCGTTTGATGACGGTCTCAAAGACCGTGTCGCCGAACGCCTCGACGAGCCGGGCGATCACCTCGCGGCCGTGCAGGGTCCGGGCGTCATACATGGTGGCAAGGACGCCGTCGACCTGCAGGCGCGGGTTCAGCCGGTCCTGGACCTTGTCGATCGTCTCGACCAGCAGCGCCACGGCCCGCAGCGCGAAGAACTCGCAGATCAGCGGGATGATGACGCCGTGCGCCGCGGTCAACGCGTTCACGGTCAGCAGCCCGAGCGAGGGCTGGCAGTCGATCAGCACGACGTCGTAGTCGTCCTCGACTTTCTTCAGCGCCCGGTCCAGGACCTGCTCGCGGGCCACTTCGTTCACCAGCTGGACTTCCGCGGCGGAGAGGTCGATGTTGGCCGGCAGCAGGTCGACGTTTTCGACGCCGGTCTTTTGGATCGCGTCGCGGATATCCACCTTGCGGTCCATCAGGACGTTGTAGACCGTCAGGTCCAGTTCATGGGGGTTGGTGCCGAGGCCGGCGGAGAGGGCGCCCTGGGGGTCGAAATCAACCAGCAGCACCCGCCGGCCATATTCGGCCAGGGCCGCGGCCAGATTGATGGTGGACGTGGTCTTGCCCACGCCGCCCTTCTGGTTGACCATGGCGATGACCCTCGCCGGGCCGTGGGAAGACAGCGGCGCAGGCTCCGGGAAATCGCGTTGGGGGCGCCCGGTGGGGCCCATGATGGCGTCTTCCTGGTCGAGTTCGGTGCCTTCCAGAGTGGCTGAACCCTGTTCGCTGCTCACGTATCTATCCACACTTTCGATGACGGTGATTTTTCGTGCCCGACCCGGTGGGCTGCAGGGCCGGCGGATCGTTATTCCTCCCAAGGTTACAGCCCCGACACGTTATTGCGGCGGACCTTGACAACCGCCGTTCGGCGCGCCTTGACCCTTTGGTTGAGGTCGAGGGTTGCTGGCGGGGCGTGCCCCCGGGCACGCGAAACCGCCCGGCGCGACTGGCGCGGCCGGGCGGTCTGGCGTGTTGGTCCGGTGTGGACTCAGACGGTGGACTGAGACGTTGGACTCAGACGTTGGCCGGCACCGGGGCGGAAGCCTGGGCCGGTTCCCCGGCGGCAGGCTGCTCTGCATGGCCGGCGATCATGGTCTGTTCGTCGAACGGTTCGGCGCCGGAGAGGACGCGCTCGACCTGGCCGCCGTCGATCTCCTTGACCCAGGTGCCGATCAGGACGGTGGCGACGGCGTTGCCGGTGAAGTTGGTCAGGGCCCGGGCCTCGGACATGAAGCGGTCGATGCCGACGATCATGCCGACGCCGCCGAGCAGTTCCGGACGGTGGGCCTGCAGGCCTGCGGCCAGGGTGGCCAGGCCGGCGCCGGTGACACCGGCGGCGCCCTTGGACGCGATGACCATGAAGACCAGCAGGGAGATCTGCGCGCCGAGGTCCAGCGGCGTGCCCATGGCGTTGGCCACGAAGAGGGATGCCATGGTCAGGTAGATGGCGGTGCCGTCCAGGTTGAAGGAGTAACCGGTAGGCACGGTGACGCCGACGACCGGCTTGGAGATGCCGAGGTGTTCCATCTTGGCGATCAGGCGCGGCAGCGCCGCCTCGGAGGAGGACGTGGAGAAGATCAGGAGGTATTCGCGGCCGAGGTACCGCATCAGCCGGAAGATGTTGACGCCGGCCACGACCTGGAGGATTCCGCCCAGGATGACCACGATGAACACCGCGCAGGTCAGGTAGAAGGCAACCATGAGCGTGGCCATGCTGATGATGGCCTGCACACCGGTGGCACCTACGACGGCCGCGATGGCACCAAAGGCACCGACCGGAGCGAGCCACATGACCATGATGAGGATCCGGAAGACGAGCGCCTGGCCGTGGCCGATGGCTTTCAGGATCGGAGCGCCCTGTGGCCCCATCTTCTGCAGCGCGAATCCGACCAGGATCGCGGCGAGCAGGGTGGGCAGCACCGGAACGTCACCCGGGATGATGCCGAGCAGGAAGTCCACCGTGCTGTCGGTGGCGGCCTTCTTGTTGGGATCGTACGGGGCCAGTTTGAGGCCCTCGCCGGGGTGGATCAGGTTGCCGACGACCAGGCCGATGGCCAGGGCGAAGGTCGACATGACGATGAAGTAGCCCAGGGCCAGGCCGCCGACCTTGCCGACCGTGGCGGCCTTGGCGATCGAGCCGATGCCCAGGACGATGGTGCAGAAGATGACCGGGGCGATCATCATCTTGATGAGCTTGATGAATCCGTCGCCGAGCGGCTTGAGCGACTTGCCGGCCTCGGGGAAAATCAGGCCGATCAGTGCGCCGAGGACAACCGCGACGATGACCGCGATGTAAAGGTAATGGGACTTGTCCAGTCCCTTGCGCCGCTTCTTGACCGGCGCTGCGGCCACTGCCGCCGACTCTCCTCGTTGAGAGGCCATGGTGTTCTCCTTGGATAGGCTGGACCTGATACGGCGTTCGCACGCATCTGTCCGTTCTGCTTGTTCCCCCATCATTGTGGACGCAGTGACGAGCATCACCCTTGCGTTCATATTGGTCATGGAAGGTGCAGTTGATCCACCACTGGAGCATCGCCCGCCGGCTGTTTGTGGCCCACCTGCTGTTCATGCTGGCCCTGACCGCCGTGGTCGGCACAGCCACGTACGTGGACGCCCGCGACCACGCCTACCAGGAGGCCGGCCGGCGGATGGCCGGGATCGCCGCCGCGGTGGCGGACAATCCACAGGTCCTGAAGGCATCCGGCACGGCAAACCCGTCCGCACAACTGCAGCCCTATGCGCTGCAGGTGATGCAGGATTCCGGCGCGGACTTCATCACGATCATGGCGCCGGACCGCACCCGGTGGACCCACCCGAAGGGCGAGGAACTGGGCAAGCCCTATATCGGGTCGGTCGACGCCGCCCTGCGCGGGGAGGTCTTCACCGAGATCGTGGCCGGCACGCTCGGCCCGTCGGTGCGCACGATCGCCCCGGTCAAAGACACGGACGGTTCGGTCCGGGCGCTCGTGGCCGCCGGAGTCACGGTGGGAACCGTGGACGTGGCCTTTTCCGGCCGGTTGCCGGCCCTGCTGGCGATCGCAGCGGCTCTGCTGGTCGGCGGTTCGGTGGCGTCCTGGCTGCTGGGCCGGTACCTTCGCCGGGTGACGCGTGGCTGGGGCCCCGAGCAGCTCGCGCAGCTGTTCGCCTACTACGAGTCGGTGCTGCACTCGGTCCGTGAGGGCGTGGTGCTGATCGACCCCCGGGGAAAAGTGGTGATGTACAACGACCAGGCCGCCGCGCTGCTCGGCGTCCCGCCGCGCCCGGTCGACGCCGGCACCTCCGGAACCAGTCACCGGGAGGCGCCGTCGCTGGCCGACCTGCCGCTGGCCCCCAGCCTTCGGGAGCTTTTCGAATCCGGCCGTTCCGTCCAGGACGAGATTCATCTGAGCGGCCCCCGGGTGCTGGTGGTGAACCAGGGCCCGGCCATCGGACCACCCGCCACGGCCGGGCGCCCACGCCCCGCGTCCGGTCGGCAGCGCACGGCCGCGTCCGGCGCACCGGTCTACGGCACCGTCGCGACCATCCGGGACCGTACCGAGATTGAGTCCCTGGGCAGCGAGCTCGAAACCATGCGGACCCTCTCTGACGCGTTGCGCGCCCAGACCCACGAGCACGCCAACAGGCTGCACACCTTGGTATCCCTGATGGAACTCGGACGCGGCGCCGAGGCCCTGGACTACGCGACCAACGACCTGGAGCTGAGCCAGCGGCTGACCGATGACCTGGTCAGCTCGATTGAAGAACCCGTGCTCGGCGCGCTGATCATGGGCAAGGTGGCCGAGGCCCATGAGCGGGGCGTCGAGCTCATCCTTTCCACCGACGGGTCCACCGCCGTGGCCGGGCCGGCCGTCCAGGACCTGGTGGCTATTCTCGGAAACCTGCTCGACAACGCCATCGACGCCGCCGCCGGGGCACCGCCGCCGCGGCTGGTCGAGCTGTCCGTTAGATCCCAGGACGGTTCCCTGGACATCTCGGTGGAGGACAGCGGGCCGGGGATTGACCCTCACGCGGTCGATGACGTGTTCCGGCACGGTTTCAGCACCAAGGCGCCCGGACCGTTCGGCCGCGGCCTGGGCCTGGCGCTGGTCCGTCAGGCGGTCCAACGCCTGGGCGGTAGCATGACCATCACCAGCCCGGCCGGAGCCCTGTTCCGGGTCACCCTGCCGGCCGCGCCGGCCGGGGAGCCCCGCCCGGCGGAAGTACCCGCACCGGCACTTCCCGGCCCCCGGACCGGCCCCCGGACCGACGGGGCGGATCCGGCCGGAACAGCAAAGGACCAACCATGAGCGATATCCGCGTACTCGTCGTCGAGGACGAACCCATCGCGGCGGCGGCGCATGCGGCCTACGTCGGCCGGCTGGAAGGATTCACCTTGGCCGGCTCAGCTCCGGACGGCCAGTCCGCCCTGCGGCTGATGACCGAGTGGTCGGCGGCCGGCCGGGCCGTCGATCTGGTACTTCTGGACATGAACCTGCCGGACCTGCATGGCCTGGACATCGCCCGGAGGATGCGCGGCGCAGGCCTCTTCGCCGACATCATCGCGATCACCGCGGTCCGCGAACTGAACATTGTCCGCAGCGCCGTCGCAATCGGCGTCGTGCAGTACCTGATCAAGCCGTTCACGTACGCCACCTTCGCCGACAAACTCTCCAGCTACCGGCTCTTCCGGGAACAGCTCGCCTCCCCCGGCACGGGCGGCGACGGCCCGGGCGCCTCCCAAAGCGACGTCGACCAGGCCTTCGCGAGCCTGCGGGCGCCGTCGGAGCTGCCGCTGCCCAAAGGCCTGTCCGGCCCCACCCTGGACTCAGTGCAGGCTTTCATGAAACGGCAGTCCGGCGCGGTCTCCGCCAGCGAGGTGATGGAAGCGCTCGGCATGTCCCGGGTCACCGCACGCCGCTACCTCGAGTACCTTGCCGATGCCGGCCTTGCCTCCCGCACGGCCCGCTACGGAGCCCCGGGACGGCCGGAAAAGGAATACCGCTGGAGCAGGGCGCTTAACTGAGGGCGGTCAGCTGCGGGCGGCTAGTCCGCGGCGGGCCGCAGCGTCTCCAGCAGCTGGTCGATGACGCCGGCGTCCTCGATCGTGGAGGGCACCACGTAGTCGTCGCCGTCGGCGATCTGGCGCATGGTCTTGCGCAGGATCTTGCCGGAACGTGTCTTGGGCAGGGCCTCAACCACCGTGACGTGCTTGAAGTCGGCGACGGCGCCGATGTCGCGACGGACCAGGGCCACCAGGTCCTTGACCAACACGTCGGTCGGCACGTCAACCCCCGACTTGAGGACCACGTAGCCGGCCGGTCGCTGCCCTTTGAGCGGATCCGCGAGGCCGACCACGGCACACTCGGCGACGGCCGGGTGCTGGCCGATCACCTGTTCCATGGCGCCGGTGGAAAGCCGGTGGCCTGCGACGTTGATGATGTCGTCGGTGCGGCCCATCACGAAGAGGTAGCCGTCCGCGTCCCGGTAGCCGGAGTCACCGGTGGCATAGTAGCCGTCGAAGGCCTGCAGATAGGAGGAAATGTAGCGGTCATCGTTGCGCCAGAGAGTCTTCAGGGTCCCCGGCGGCAGCGGCAGCCCCAGCACGATGTTGCCCTCCGTGCCGGGCTCAACCTCGGCGCCGCCCCCGTCCAGGATCTTCAGGTCGAACCCGGGCATTGGAACGCTCGGCGAGCCCGGCTTGATCGGCAGCGGTTCCAGTCCCCGCGGGTTGGCACAGATGGCCCAGCCGGTTTCGGTCTGCCACCAGTGATCCACCACCGGCACGCCAAGCACCTTGGACGCCCAATGGAAGGTGTCGGTGTCCAGCCGTTCGCCGGCGGCAAAGAGGGTCCGCAAACTGGAGACGTCGTAGCGGCCCAGCAGTTGCGCCTCGGGGTCGGCCTTCCGGATGGCGCGCAGCGCGGTCGGCGCGGTGAACAGCACGTTGACCTTGTGGTCCTGGATGACCCGCCAGAACGCGCCGGCGTCGGGGGTCCCCACCGGCTTGCCTTCGTAGAGCACCGTGGTGGCGCCGGCCAGCAGCGGCCCGTACACGATGTAGGAGTGCCCCACGACCCAGCCGACGTCGGACGCGGTCCACAGCACGTCGCCGGGACCGACGTCGTAAATGTTCGCCAGGGTCCAGCGCAGGGCGACGGCGTGGCCGCCGTTATCCCGGACCACCCCCTTGGGCGATCCCGTGGTCCCGGAGGTGTACAGGATGTAGAGCGGGTCGGTGGCCTTCACGTCGACCGGGGCTGCCGGGGCGGCCACGGCCATGGCCTCATCCCAGTCCCGCCAGCCGGCATGGTCGGCCGCGGCCGACGCGAACCCGTCCCGCGCTTTTACCAGCACGGGCGTGTCCGGCGCGCCGGCCAGCTCGAGTGCTTCCGCCACGGCCGGCAGGTACTCGATCCGCCGCGAGGGTTCGATTCCGCCGGAGGCGGTAACCACCGCTGCCGGTGCCGCGTCCCGGATCCGGGCGGCAAGTTCCTTGGGCGCGAAGCCGCCGAACACCACCGAGTGGATCGCGCCGAGCCGGGCGGTGGCGAGCATGGCGATGGCGGCTTCCGGGATCATCGGCATGTAGATCACCACCCGGTCACCCTTGCCGACGCCGTGGCTGCGCAGCACGCCGGCGAAGCGGGCCACCAGGTCGGTGAGCTCGGCGTAGCTGAAACGCTGCTGCGTGCCAAGCATGGCCGAGTCGTAGATCAGGGCGTCCTGCGCTCCGCGGCCTTCCGCCACGTGGCGGTCAAGGGCGTTGTAACAGGTATTCAGCACGCCGTCGGGGAACCAGCTGTAGAGCGGGGCCCGGCCGGAGTCGAGGGCCCGGCTGGGAGGGACACTCCACACCACCTGGGCGGCCGCGTCCAGCCAGAACTGCTCCGGCCGCTCGACGCTGAGTTCATAGCTGTCCCGGTAGTTGTTGGTGACCATCAGAATCATCCCTCCACGACGTTGTGATGCAGCTCATGCTAGCCCGGAGTATGGGAGCGCCACAAGACTTTTGTATACACAAAAGCGCGGCACAGCGGCTTTTGGGGCTAGACGCTAGGAAACGCCGCCTTCCGTGTATACACTGAGGGGACCGTCCAGGGAAGGAGACCAGCATGCGCGCCAGCGACAAGGCCTATGCCTCGCTCCGCGAGGACATCATCGAGTGGCGTCTCCAACCCGGTACAGTGCTCGCCGAAGTGGAGCAGTCCGAGCGGCTTGGGATCTCCCGGACACCGCTCCGGGAGGCGCTTGGCCGGCTCACCGCGGAGGGACTGACCAGCGCCGCCGGCGGCCGCGGCGTCGTGGTCACCGATATCTCGCTCGAGGACATCGATGAACTGTTCGAACTGCGCGAAACGTTGGAAGGCAAGGCCGCCGCGCTAGCCGCGGAGCGGGGGGACGCCGAGGTTTTCGCCCGGCTGTGGCGTGAACTGCTCCGGGCGCCGGAGCTGATCAGCGACGCGGACCCGGCACGGCACGACTACTACCGGCTGGTCGGGCGGCTCGATGTGGCCATCGACGCGGCCATCTCCAATGCCTACCTGGCGCAGGCCATGCGCGGACTGCGCGTCCACCTGGTCCGCGTCCGGCGGTTGGCCGCCGACGACGCCGAGCGGCTCGCCGCCGCCGCCGCGGAGCACGCCGCGATCGCGGAGGCGATTGCCGCCCGAAACCCCCGGCTCGCCCAGGCAGCCACCACCCTCCACCTGCACCGCAGCCTTTCCCACCTCAAAGCCACCCACGTACCGCACCAGAAGGAGCACCATGGTTAAGGAACACCACGTCCGCGTCTACAAGAGCGAAGAGAACCTGGCCCGCGAGGACCAGCTGGCCTACAAAATCGCCAAGGTTGCCGCCGACCCGGTCGAGGTCTCAGACGACGTCACCGACATGGTGATTAACCGCATCATCGACAACGCGTCGGTGGCGATCGCCTCGCTGAACCGTGCCCCGATCGTCGCCGCGCGTGCCCAGGCACTGACCCACGGGCCGACCACCGGGGGCAAGGGCTCGAAGGTCTTCGGCATCGACGAGCCGGTCGCGGTCGAGTGGGCCGCCTGGGCCAACGGTGTGGCAGTCCGCGAACTCGACTACCACGACACCTTCCTGGCCGCGGAGTACTCCCACCCGGGCGACAACATCCCGCCGATCCTCGCCGTCGCCCAGCACGTCGGCGCCAGCGGCAAGGACCTGATCCGCGGCATCGCCACCGGCTATGAGATCCAGGTCAACCTGGCGAAGGCGATCTGCCTGCACAAGCACAAGATCGACCACGTGGCCCACCTCGGCCCCTCCGCCGCGGCCGGCATCGGCACGCTGCTGGGCCTCGACGTCGAGACCATCTTCCAGTCCGTCGGCCAGGGCCTGCACACCACCACCGCGACGCGGCAGTCGCGGAAGGGCGAAATCTCGACCTGGAAGGCGCACGCCCCTGCCTTCGCCGGCAAGATGGCCGTCGAGGCGGCGGACCGGGCGATCCGCGGCCAGACCTCCCCGGTACCGATTTATGAAGGTGAGGACGGAGTCATCGCCTGGCTGCTGGACGGTCCGGATGCCAGTTACTCGGTGCCGCTGCCCGAAGCCGGCGAAGCCAAACGAGCCATCCTCGACACGTACACCAAGGAACACTCCGCCGAGTACCAGGCGCAGGCCTGGATCGACCTGGCCCGTAAGCTGCACGGCGAGCACCCGGAGGTCACGGACCCGGCCAACGTCGAATCCGTCCTGATCAAGACCAGCCACCACACGCACTATGTGATCGGCTCCGGCGCGAACGACCCGCAGAAGTACAGCCCCACCGCCAGCCGCGAGACCCTGGACCACTCCATCCCTTACATCTTCACAGTCGCCCTGCAGGACGGCAGCTGGCACCACGTCGACTCCTACTCCCCCGAGCGCGCCGGCCGTCCGGACACGGTGGAGCTGTGGCACAAGGTCACCACGGTCGAGGACCCGGAATGGACCCGCCGCTACCACTCCCTGGACATCGCGGAGAAGGCGTTTGGCGGCTCGGTCGAAATCACGTTGACCGACGGCACCGTCCTCACCGACCAGATTGCCGTCGCGGACGCCCACCCGCTCGGTGCCCGGCCCTTCGCCCGGGAGCAGTACGTGAACAAGTTCCGCACCCTCGCCGCAGGACTGGTCGCCGATGAGGAGATCGAGCGCTTCCTGGCCGCCGCCGCGCGGCTTCCCGAGCTGGCCGCCGGCGAGCTCGACCAGCTCAACATCAAGGCTGCCGACGGCGTGATCGACCTTGCGGCCGCACCGAAGGGACTCTTCTAATGCTGTATTCGAAGACCACGCCGGAGCAGAAACGGCTCCGCTTCCGTGAAATGCTTTCGGCCGGGACCATCGTGCAGTTCCCGGGTGCGTTCAACCCGCTCTCGGCGCGGCTGATCGAGGAAAAGGGCTTCGCCGGTGTCTATATCTCCGGTGCAGTCCTCGCGAACGACCTCGGCCTGCCGGATATCGGCCTGACCACGCTAACCGAGGTGGCCACCCGGGCCGGGCAGATTGCCCGGATGACGGACCTGCCATCGATCGTGGATGCCGACACCGGCTTCGGCGAGCCGATGAACGTGGCGCGCACCGTCCAGGAACTCGAAAACGCCGGCCTGGCGGGCCTGCACATCGAGGACCAGTTCAACCCGAAGCGCTGCGGCCACCTCGACGGCAAGAACGTCGTTGACCTGGAGACCGCCACGAAGCGGATCCGGGCCGCAGCCGACGCCCGGCGGGATCCGAACTTCCTGATCATGGCCCGCACCGACATCCGCGCCACCGACGGGCTGACGGCGGCGCAGCAGCGCGCCAAGGCCCTCGTGGAGGCCGGCGCGGACGCGATCTTCCCGGAGGCCATGAAGGACCTCAGCGAATTCCAGGCGATCCGTGATGCCGTCGACGTGCCGATCCTGGCGAACATGACCGAGTTCGGCAAGAGCGCGCTGTTCACGGTGGACGAGCTGGCCGGCGTCGGCGTCAACATGATCATCTACCCGGTCACGCTGCTCCGTAGTGCCATGGGCGCCGCTGAGCGTACGCTGGAAGCGATCCAGGCCGACGGCACCCAGGAGGCGCAGGTTTCGAGCATGCTGACGCGTGCACGGCTCTACGACCTCGTGGACTACGAGGCCTACAACCGCTTCGATACCGGGGTTTTCAACTTCCAGATCCCCGGCAACTGACACCCAGGACCGCCGGCCCCGGCCGGTCACCCGCGTTAGGAACAAAGGAGTTTCAGCATGGCTGAAAATGACATCAAGAAGGGCCTCGCCGGCGTCGTGGTGGACTACACCGCCGTGTCGAAGGTCAACCCGGACACCAACTCGCTGCTTTACCGCGGCTACCCGGTGCAGGAACTGGCCGCCAAGTGCAGCTTCGAGGAAGTGGCCTACCTGCTGTGGAACGGCGAACTGCCGACCGCGGAGCAGTTGTCCGAGTTCACCGCCAAGGAGCGTGCCAGCCGCGCGCTGGACCCGGTGGTCAAGCAGATCATCGACGCGCTGCCGCTTTCGGCGCACCCGATGGACGTCTGCCGGACTGCGACGTCTGTGCTGGGCGCCCGGCACCCGCTGGCGGAGGACTCTTCGCGGGCGGCGAACATGGCCAAGGCCGTTGACCTGTTCGCTGCGATGCCTGCGGTGGTGGCCTATGACCAGCGCCGCCGTCATGCGGAGGGGCCGATAGAACCGGTGGCACCCCGCGATGATCTGGGCTACTCCGCGAACTTCCTCTGGATGACCTTTGGCGAGGAGCCGGTGCAGGAGGTCATCGAGGCCTTTAACGTTTCGATGATCCTGTATGCCGAGCACTCCTTTAACGCTTCGACCTTCACGGCCCGGGTGATCACCTCGACGCTGTCGGATCTGCATTCCGCCGTGACCGGGGCCATCGGGGCGCTCAAGGGGCCGCTGCACGGCGGCGCGAACGAGGCCGTCATGCATACGTTTGACGAAATCGGCATCCGGCAGGAAGAGTCGCTGGAGGAGGCGGCGGTGCGGGCGAAGGCCTGGATGGAAGATGCCCTGGCCCAGAAGAAGAAGGTCATGGGCTTCGGACACCGCGTTTACAAGCACGGCGATTCCCGGGTCCCCACCATGAAGGCGGCGCTGGACAAAATGGTGGCGCACTACGGCCGTCCCGAGCTGCTGGGGCTCTACAACGGCCTGGAGACGGCAATGGACGAGGCGAAGGCCATCAAGCCGAACCTGGATTACCCGGCCGGTCCGACCTATCACCTGATGGGCTTCGACACTCCGACCTTCACTCCGCTGTTTGTGGCCAGCCGGATCACCGGGTGGACCGCGCACATCATGGAGCAGCTGGAAGCGAACTCGCTGATCCGTCCGCTCAGCGAATACAACGGTTTGGACGAACGGCACGTGCCGTAGCATCCTCCACCGAACGACGGCGGGCCGGCCACCTTGCAAGAGGTGACCGGCCCGCTGTGCTTTCCCGGAGCTGCCGGGGCGTCTCCGGTCCTGCTAACCCGCGGTGACCTTCACCGACGTGAGCATGCGCTTCGCGTTCAGGTACTCGGGGGTCTGCATGTAGGCCCGGGCCGCGTCCATCGACGGGAACGTCTTGGCGCCCTTGCGGTTGGGGACTTGTTCGGTGCCGCCGGCGTTGACCTGGAAGGTGTCGGCGAAGGAGAAGAGCGGCGACCAGGCGGGGCCGTTGACGACGTTGTAGAACATGCACGTGGTGCCGTTCTGGCCCGCCGCCATGCTGGTCAGGCCGTAGGACGCCGTCACGCGGTCTGCCTCCTGGAGCGCACGGAAGGTGAACCGGGGCGTGACCGAACCCTTCGTGGGCTGGTACGGAATGTCGACGTCGACCGAGTCCAGCACGGTGTACGGCACCGCTCCCTGGCAGGCACCGCCGATGCCGCCGGACGGTCCGGCGTGCAGGGATGCCACCACCATTCCGGCCTCATCCGAAACGTCAACGTCCACCACATCGGACCCCGCACCTGCCGGCGGCGCCACCCGCCAGGCGGCCGGGTGCTCGAAACTTACCCTTCCGTCCGGGCTGGTGAAGGTCTGCCAGGACGCGGCAGGAGGTGGCGTCGTGGCGGCGGGTGAGGACGACGGGGGCGGCACCGACGCCGACGTCGCAGCGGTGGATCGCGGCGTCGTGGTGAGGGACGGGGATGCTGCCGGGGCCGGGACGGAGTCCGTGGCAGCTGCGGTAGCGGCCGGCTCTACTGATCCCAGGTTCCCTGCCACGGCTACACCCCCGGCGAAGGCCGCCGCGACAAGGGCAGCGGCGCCGACCGCCCAGGGCCAGCGCCGCCGCGCCCCGGTGCGTTTCGCCGGTTCATCGTTGTAATCGTCCTCGCCCGGAAGGTCGAGATTATGCGAGTCCATGCCTGCCCCCAAAAGGTCCGCGTGTGCCGGCCGCCGGGCGATGGCGTGCGTGGATCGCCGCGGAGGTTTGTCTGTTCCCTAGGCTACCGGCGCGACCGCGGCCTTTCCGGGATCCCGGCTCCGCGTCGCCCTTCGGCACGCAGTCGGGGTCAGAGCGGCGGGGCGGGGTACCGGATGGATGCCACTGTCTCATTGTCCTCAGCGAGGACCACGACGACGTCGATCGGGACCCCGGACAGCGCGCCGGGAAGCCAGTGCCCAGCGTCCTGCCACATCCGCTCCAGCGGCAGCGCCTCGGCGTCGAACCACTCCGGGGTGATCTCCAGGCTTTCGGCTGGTTCGCCCTCCCAGCGCCGCGTGGTGAAGAGCCGGCAGGACATGCTCCACTCGGGCCGGGCCGGAAAGAGGAACTCGACGACGCCGGCGTGAGCCAGGTCATCCTGCCGTACCATGATGCTGGTCTCTTCCCAGACCTCGCGGACCACAGCTTCGGCGTCGCTCTCCCCCGGCTCGACGTGGCCCCCGATACCGACGATCTTGCCGGCCCCGAAGCCGGTCCGTTTCAGGCCCAGCAGCACCTCGGTCCTTCCCCCTGCTTCACGGAGCAGGAAACAGAGCGTGACCGGTGTGGAATCCATGGGTCCAACCCTATCGCCGTCGCCGGTTGTCACCGGTGCTATCCACCGGCCGGTCCCTCACCGACCAGCTGCGGCCGCAGCTGGACCGGGATCCCTTTCTGCGCGAACTCCTGGTCCATTGCCTGCTGGGCGGTGAGCCCCTGGTTGTTGAGGGCCTGGAACTCCCACGTGAAGACCGTTGCCCATGGTTGACGGGTGTCCCAAAGAAACCGTCCATTGTGCAGTGTGGCAATTCTGAACCAGGCATTGCCGCCGTCGAGCTGGAGGGCTTTGGTTCCCTCATCGGAAATGGAGTAGGCGAGCCAGCCGTCGGCGCAGCCCAGCACCGTGTAATACGCCCGCTCGCCAGGGGGAACCGGCCCGATGGCGCGCGTCTGGTCGTTGCGTTGCTGGTCGACGTTCGCGATCGAACATTCAACGCCTCCGGTCCTCAGGGTGCCCGCTTCTGCTCCCGTTGTGGCCCCGGATGTCGGTGCGGACGGGCCGGTCGGTGCGGACGGGCTGGAAGTCGCGCTTGGCGGCGGCGTTCCGGAAGGAGAGGACGCAACCGGCGTCGGGGTTCCGGCCGGGGCCGGTCCGGGCTCCGGCCGGGTCAACAGATTGCCGCCCACGACGACCGCGCCGATGACGGCCGCCGCAGCCACCAGAGTGGCAGCAGCTGCGAGTGCTGTCCGTCGTGCCGGGACGCGGCGGCCCATCCGGACGATGTTTGGATCGGTGGAAGAGACGATCGAGCGTGCCGAATCCGAGGGTGCGGGGGCTCGGAGCGGCAGCGGGTGAGCGTCTCCCAGCACAGGCTTGGCGTTCTTCATAAGCTGTTCAATGCGGTCCATGGCTACTCCTTTGGTTCCGTCATCAGGTGTGCTGGAGCCACCTTGGCGAAGGCTCGTCGAGCGCGGTGCAGCCGGACTGCGGCGCCTGAGGGTGAGCAGCCGAGCGCCTGGCCGAGCTCGGCGATCGTCAGATCGTCCCAGTAGCTGAGTATCAGGACCTCCCGGTCTCGTTCGCGTAGGTGGTCCAGCACGTCCGCTACCGCGGCCTGTTCTTCGCCCGCGGTGGCGGGGGTGCGGGTGCGGGCTTCCTCCTTGAGCCGTTCGACAAGTTCTTGGCGGCGACGGCGGCCCTTGTATTCATTGCCGACCACGTTCCGGGCCGTGGCGAGCAGCCACCCAATTCCGGGTGGTTCCGGTAGCTGCTTTTCCCAGGCAACCTTGAAGACATCGGCGGCCAGTTCCTCGGCGCGGTGCGGGTCGCTGATGCGGCAGGCGATGTAGCGGTAGACCCTCATGGAATGCTGCGTGTGCAGATCAATGAACGCTTGCTCTTTGGCTGCCAACATGCTCTTCCCCCAAACATTGAATGACTGGTTCCTGATCCTAGAGTGTCCCGGGGAGTGGATTTCATTACACCGCCGGGTAACTTTTCGCCGTTCCGGCGTCGCTGCGGAACCGCATGACCTCTGTTGTCCGTCCCGGGCGGAGCTAGGCGGGCGCTTCAGCTGACCATGCCGCGCGTGCTCACGCCGCCGTGAAGTGCTGCCAGTCCGGGAAGGGGTCCGGAGGCAGGTTCACTTCTGGTTCGGGCCCGGGGTCCGGCGGCAAATCCCAGCCCGGATCGTGCCCGGGGTCCGGCGGCAAATCCCAGCCCGGATCGTGCCCGGGGTCCGGCGGCAAATCCCAGCCCGGATCGTGCCCGGTTGTGGCTTTGTCCGGCCAGTGTGCTGGTTCCCAGTCCTGGTGTTCGCTGGGGTAGTGCCGGCCCGTCGGTGAGGTCCAGCCGGGCGGGTAGTCTTTGGTCGCTGCGGTGGGGGTCCAGGCGGAGCGGTGTTTGAGCCGATGGTGTTTGCGGCAGGGCTGGCCGAGGTTGCTGATCCCGGTGGTGCCGCCGTCGGCCCAGGCCAGCAGATGGTCCGCCTCGTTATCCAGCGAGGAGTTGTTGCAGCCGGGGAACGAACATTTGCCGTCCCGCAGCCGCAGCCACTGCCGCAGCGGCCTCGGGACCCGGTAGCTGGTCCGCCCGATTTCCAGCGGCGCCCCGTCCCGGGGGTCGGTCAGGACCCGGTAGAACGACTCGGTACCGTCCGCGACCAGGGCCCGGGCCATCGACGGCGGGATCGGACCATACCCGTCCAGCATGGCCGGCTCCTCGGTGGCGCCGAGCAGCGACAGGGCCGGGACGGTGACCAGGACCTGCGCCCGCGGCGAGGGCACGTCCCCGGACAAGCCACCGGCCGTTCCGGTCTGACCGCTGGTGAGGAGCCAGGTGGCGGCGACGTCGGCGCGGAGCTGGGACAGAGTGCGGGCCTCACCCGGCGCCTGCAAAGCACGTGCCGCGGCGGTGGTCCGGTCCCAGATCCCCGCGGCGGTATCGGCGGGCAGGTAGGCGGAGAGCCACGCCATCCCGTCGCGGTCCGGGACATACTCAACCCGCCGGTCCGCCGTGCACTTGGTGTGGCGGGCCTCGATGCTGACCGGGTGGTGGCGCTCCCGCCAGGTCCGCGCCTTGGCCCGGAACCGGCCCGGCACCAGGTCCCCGGCCGGGCAGCCGCGCGCCGGGTCCGGCGCACCGGGGTCCAGGAAATGCGCCTCCAACCCGGCCGCCCCGGCCGGGTCCAGGCCGGAGGTTTCATCGACCATGATCCGGGCGTGCTGCCAGGACACCGTCCCGGCCTGCAACGCGGCCAGGGTCAGCGGCAACCCGCAGGTCAGCGCCCGGGACTCGGCCAGCAGCGCCGACGCTGCCCGTTCGCTGACCGTCAGGACACAGGCAAGCTCGGCCTCGAGCGCCATCTCCTGCACGCTACGATCCACCGCCGAGGCCACCGGCGACGCCATGCCCCCGACCGCGTCCGCATAATCGGCGACAAGCCTGACCTTCAACGCCGCAGCCCGCGCCTCCAACCGGGCAACCTCAGCCAACCCGTCCAGACACGCCTCCGCCCTGCCCCGCAACGGATCCGCATCCCGCCACGGATCATCGTCGAAACCGTGGCCAGCACCCCAACGGGACCCCCGCCAGCCAAGGCAGCAAGCGCAGCGGCCGACGCGGCGACAGCCGCCACGGCCTGCTCGCTCTCCGCACTTAAAGCAACGCTGCTTCCCATACCCACAGACTACGAGTAGCCACTGACATTACTCGCGGGCTTCACGTGGACCGAAGAGCGATGATTTAGTGCCCTGCCGGACAGGGGCGTTTTGGTCCCCCCCGGGCCCCCGCGCGCGAAGCCCGCGCCCGTGAGCCGAGTGTCCTCTAGCCCAGGGCCCTCGGGTGCGCGGCGGCGTAGATCTCACGCAGCGTGTCGGCAGTGACCAAGGTGTAGACCTGCGTGGTCGTCACCGAGGCATGGCCGAGCAGTTCCTGCACGACGCGCACGTCGGCGCCGCCTTCCAGCAGGTGCGTCGCGAACGAGTGCCGCAGGGTATGCGGCGACACGTCCTTGGTGATGTTGGCTTTCTCGGCGGCGGCCTTGAGGATGGTCCAGGCGCTCTGCCTGCTGATCCGGCCGCCCCGGGCGTTGAGGAACAAGGCCGGGGTACCTTTGCCCTTCGCTGCCAGCAGGGGCCGGCCGCGGACCAGATACGCGTCCAGGGCGCGCGCGCCGAAGGAGCCCAACGGCACCAGCCGTTCCTTGGAACCCTTGCCGAAGAGGCGGACGATGGCGGGGCCGGCACCGTCCTCGGCGTCGTCGCCGCGCAACGAGATGTCATCCACGTCCAGGCCGACGGCTTCACTGATGCGTGCCCCGGTGGAATAAAGAAACTCCAGCAGGGCGCGGTCACGGAGGCCGGTTGCCGTGTCCGTGCCGACTGCCTCCAGGATGCGGGTGACCTCGTCGACGCTGATTGCCTGGGGCAGCCGTTTGCCGGGCATCGGGGGGTGCACGTCACTCGCCGGGTCGGTGGGCGTCAGGCCTTCGAGCGCCCAGAACTTGTGCAGGCCGCGGACCGCGACGACGGTCCGGGCGGCCGAACGGACGCCCAGCGCCGCACCGCCGTCGGAACCGTCGGAGAGTGCCTGGACAAATGCGGTCACATCCCGCCGGGTGATCTCCTCGGGGCGCTGGCGGCCGGCACCGGCGAGGTGCCGGGCGTACCGGGCAAGGTCCCGCCGGTAAGCGGACAGGGTGTTGGCGGCAAGACCGCGTTCCACGCCCATGTGCTGCAAGTACTCGGTGATGGCACGGTCGACGGCGGTGGGCGGCCTTGCGGCCGGCGCGGCGGAAGCCTGCGGGTCCGCCGCGGCGGACGTCTGCTGGGCCTGCGGGTCCGCCGCGTCGGAAGCCGTTGAGGCGGGGGGCTCAGCCGCCAACAGGCCGGTCATCAGCGTTGGCTGGGGTGTGCGGGCCAGGGCGCGTCAGCGGGTCGGAGCCCACGGAAGTCAGTGGCGCGGGCCGAAGCTGCTGCCAGGATACCGACGACGGCAGACGGATTGTGCAGACGCCCTTCAAGGACCGCACGGACCGCGTCGTCAAGGGCAACCCACTGCAGCTCGATCTCGGCTTCCTCATCGGTGCGGACGTGCTGCTCGTGGCCCGGGACCTCGCCCAGGTCCCTGGCCAGGTAAATGCGGACGGCCTCGCTGGAGGAGCCGGGCGAGTTGAAGATGTCCACCAGCACGTCCCAGCGAGCGGCCGTAAGGTCGGCCTCTTCGGCCAGTTCGCGGGCCGCCCCCGTCACGAAGCCTTCGCCCTCGACGTCGAGCAGGCCGGCCGGAATCTCCCACAGGTCCATGCCGACGGGATGCCGGTACTGCTTGATCAGCAGGACCTCACCATCGTCGTTCATGGGCAGGACAGCGACGGCGCCCGGGTGGTCAATGTAATCGCGGACCAACGGGTCGCCGTCGGCGCTCAACCGGAAGCTGTCGCTGACCACATCCCAGATTCGGCCCCGGTAAACCTTCTCTGAGGACAAAAGACGGCGCGGACTCGGCTCGTCCGAAACCTGCCGTGCAGCATGGTTGGTCTCGGGATTGCCGGGCATCGCGCCGTCCTTTGGTTCAGGTGATCGTTACTTGGACTCTACCGGAGAAGGCTTGGCGGCACTCTTCACGGCAGCCGCCGCAGGCTTCGATGCGCCCTGCTGACGGTCAAGGGCCGCCTTGACCAGTCCTGCAAACAGCGGATGCGGACGGGTGGGCCGGGAGCTGAGCTCCGGGTGTGCCTGCGTGGCCACGTAGTAAGGGTGCACGTCGCGGGGAAGCTCGACGTATTCGACCAGCTTGCCGTCGGGTGAGGTCCCGGAGAAGACCAGGCCGTGGGAGGCGATCTGCTCGCGGTACTTGTTGTTGACCTCATAGCGGTGCCGGTGGCGCTCACTCACCTGGGTCTTGCCGTACGTCTCGGCGACTACCGAGCCCTCGTCGAGCTTGGCTTCGTAGAGGCCAAGGCGCATGGTGCCGCCCAGGTCGCCCTTGCCTTCGACGATGTCCAGCTGCTCTTCCATGGTGGCGATGACCGGGTACTTGGAGTCCGGTTCGAATTCCGAGCTGGAGGCACCTTCGAGGCCTACCACGTTGCGGGCATACTCGATCACCATGCACTGCAGGCCCAGGCAGAGGCCGAGGACCGGCAGCTTGGATTCGCGGGCATACTTCAGGGCACCGAGCTTGCCTTCGAGGCCGCGGATGCCGAAGCCGCCTGGGACGCAGATGGCGTCCGCGCCGTCCAGGGCCTTGAACGCACCTTCTTCGGTGTCGCATTCGTCCGAGGGGACCCAGCGGATCTTGACCTTGGTGTTATTCGCAAAGCCGCCGGCCCGCAATGCCTCCGTCACGGAGAGGTAAGCATCCGGCAGGTCAATGTACTTTCCGACCAGGGCAACCTCAACCTCGTGCTTGGGGTTGTGGACGGCTTCGAGGAGCTTGTCCCAGCTGGTCCAGTCGACGTCCCTGAAGGGCAGGTCAAGGGCGCGGACGATGTAGGAGTCCAGGCCCTGGGAGTGCAGGGTCTTCGGGATGTCGTAGATGCTCGGCGCGTCGGGGCAGCCGATCACGGCGTCAATATCGACGTCGCACATGCGGCCGATCTTGTCGCGCATCGCCTGCGGCACCTCGCGGTCCGAACGGATCACGATGGCATCGGGCTGGATGCCGATCGAACGCAGCGCCGCGACGGAATGCTGGGTCGGCTTGGTCTTTAGTTCCTGCGACGGCCCGATGTACGGCACCAGTGAGACATGCAGGAAAAACACGTTGTTCCGGCCGACGTCCTGGCGGACCTGGCGGGCGGATTCGAGGAACGGCTGGGACTCGATGTCGCCGACGGTGCCGCCGATCTCGGTGATGATGACGTCCGGGGCGTTCTTGCCCTCGGCAGGGAGCCGCATCCGGCGCTTGATTTCATCGGTGATGTGCGGGATGACCTGGACGGTGTCGCCGAGGTACTCGCCGCGGCGTTCCTTGGCGATCACCGTGGAGTAGACCTGGCCGGTCGTGACGTTCGCCGAGCCCTCGAGGTTTTCGTCCAGGAAGCGCTCGTAGTGACCGACGTCGAGGTCCGTCTCGGCGCCGTCGTCGGTCACGAAGACCTCGCCGTGCTGGAAGGGATTCATTGTGCCCGGATCCACGTTCAGGTAGGGATCGAGCTTTTGCATTGTTACAGACACGCCGCGTGCCCGCAGGAGGTGGCCGAGGCTCGAAGCCGTCAGCCCCTTACCGAGCGAGGACGCCACACCACCGGTTACGAAGATGTGTTTGGTCGTCTTGGACGAGCCCGGGAACCGGGAATTTACACGGGAATTTGATCGCTGCACCACGGAATTCGAGCCTATCATCTTTTGGGCCCTCTGCGGGCCGGAATATCGGCGCTGTGATCGTCAACCCAGTCCCCCGGCCGGCCGGGCCTCCCCGGCTCAGGCCTGCTGCGGCAGCAGCTTGGCGTCGTCGAGGAGTTCCTGGGCATGGGCCCGGGCCGACTCCGAATCCTCCTGCCCTGCCAGCATGCGGGCCAGCTCGCGGACCCGGTCCGCCTCGTCCAGCAACTGCACATCGCTCGAGGTGAAGCCGGTGGCGGTCGCTCCGTCCGCGCCGCGCACGGACGTTTTGGTGACCCGGATGTGCTGGTCTGCGAACGCCGCCACCTGGGGCAGGTGCGTGACCACCAGGACCTGGACATGCCGGGCCAGCATCGCGAGCCGCCGCCCGATCTCAACGGCGGCGCGGCCACCCACGCCGGCGTCGACCTCATCGAAGACGAAGGTGGGGACCGGGTCGACGGCGGCCAGCACCACTTCGATGGCGAGCATCACCCGGGAGAGTTCGCCGCCGGATGCGCCCTTGCCCAGCGGCCGGGCCGGCGCGCCGGAGTGCGGCTGCAGCAGGAAGGAGATCTCGTCGACGCCGAACGGTCCCAGCTGGGTCCCCGGGTCCACGCTGATGACGAGGGTTGCGTCGGCCATCGCGAGGGCGGTCAGCTCGCCGCTGACCCGGGCGGAGAGCTCCTTGGCGGCCTTCTTGCGGGTCTTGGTGATGGCGGCGGCCTGCTTGCGCAGTTCGGTCTCGGAGCGTGCGACGTCGGCGTCCAGTGCCTCGATCCGGGTTGAGTCGTCCTGGAGTTCCTCGTGGCGCGCGCGGGCCCGGTCCGCCCATTCGAGCACCTCGTCGATGCTGGGCGCATACTTGCGCACGAGCTTGGCCAGCGCCGCCCGGCGGTCTTCGATCTCGGCGAGGCGTTCCGGCCCCTCCGTGTCGAGGCCGGCTTGGTAGCTGGCCAGGTCGACGGCGATGTCGTTGAGCAGGAAGCCCACCTCCGCGAGCCTGGCGGCGGCCGAGCCGAGTTCCGCGTCGTGTTCGGCGACGTGCTCCAGGGTGCGCTTGGCGGCGTCCACCAGGGTGGTGGCGTCGGCTTCCTCGCCGAAGTCCTCGGAGCTCAGTGCCTGGTGGGCGGTGCTGGCGGCGATCCGCAGCTCCTCGACGTTGGCGAGCTTGACGGCCTCGGCTTTGAGCGCTTCATCCTCGCCCGGCTGCGGGTCGACGGCGTCGATTTCGGCCAGGGCGGCCTCCAGGGATTCCGCTTCGCGCAGCCGTTCGCGGGCAGCGCTGCGGAGCTCATCGAGTTCGGACTGGCTGGTCCTCCAGTGACCGTGCAATTCCTGGTAGGCGGCCAACGATTTGGCGAGACCCTCCCCCGCGAATTTGTCCAGTGCCTCGCGTTGGGCCACCGCGCTCTTGAGCCGGATCTGGTCCGACTGGCCGTGCACCACCACCAGCGTCCCGCCGATCTCGGCAAGGACCCCGACCGGGGCCGCGCGGCCGCCGAGGTAGGCCCGGCTTCGCCCGTCGGCGCCGACGCTGCGGGCGAGCAGCAGTTCAGCGCCGCCGTCGAACTCCTCCACCTCGGCCCCGGCCTCACGTGCCCGGCTGACCGCCGCGTGCCCGGCGTCGAGCTTCAGCACGGCCTCGGCGGAGGCGCTTTTGGCGCCGCTGCGTACCGCCCCGGCGTCGGAGCGGGCGCCGAGCAGCAGGCCGACGGCGGTAACCACCATGGTCTTACCGGCGCCGGTCTCGCCGGTGACGACGCTCAGCCCGGGGCCGAGCGGCAGCGTGGCGTCCGTGATGACGCCGAGGTCGCGGATTCTCAGTTCTTCAAGCATGGGTCACTTCGCAGTTGAGGGGTCGGTCGGGGCCCCGGCGTCGGTCGGGCCGCCGGGCTCCACGTTCCGGGGTGCGGGCAGTCCGGCGCCGGGCTGCAGGGTCCGGACCACCGGCAGCGGCCCGGTGTGGACGGCGGCGGTCTGTGGAGCCGGGCCGCGCCAACCTTGGATCGGGAGCTCGAATTTGCGGACCAGCCGACCGGAGAAGGGGGTCTGGTGGGTGCGGGCCAGCCGGACCGGCGTGTCAGAGCGGGTGACCTCGACGCGGGCGCCCGGGGGCAGGTCGACCGAACGCCGGCCGTCGCACCAGAGCACGCCCTGGGCCTCGGTGCGGCTCAGGATCTCGACGGCGAGCCGGGATCTGGGCGAGACGACCAGTGGCTTGGCGAAGAGCGCGTGCGCACTGATCGGGACGATCAGGAGCGCCTCGACCTCGGGCCACACCACGGGTCCGCCGGCGGAAAACGCGTACGCCGTGGACCCGGTGGGGGTGGCGAGGACGATCCCGTCGCAGCCAAAGGAGGTCAGCGGGCGCTCGTCGACCTCGGTCACCACCTCCAACATGCGTTCCCGGTTGCCCTTTTCGATCGCGGCCTCGTTGAGCGCCCAGTTGTGCCAGATCTTCTGGCCGCGGACCCATACCTGCACGTCGATGGTCATCCGTTCCTCCACCGTGTACTGGCGGCGGGCGATCCACTCCACGGTCTGGGCCAGGTCGGCACGTTCGCTCTCGGCCAGGAAGCCCACGTGGCCAAGGTTGACTCCGAGCAGCGGAACGTCGACTGCGCGGACCAGTTCGGCGGCGCGCAGGATGGTGCCGTCCCCGCCGAGCACCATGACGAGTTCGACGTCGGGAAGCCTGACGTGGTCATGCAGGACCTCGACGGCCTGGTCCAGCTCGCCGAAGAACCGGACCATCTCGCCGAGTTCGGATTTCTGCATCACGGGGACGATGCCTGAATCGTGCAGCTGGGCGCACGCTTCCCAGGCCGCCTTGAGTGATTCCTCGCGGCCGGTGTGGGCAAGGATGAGGACACGCCTGCTCATCGGTTTCCGCCTTCTGGTACTTGATGCTTGCTGTGGTTCCGCTGCTAGGGCCAGATCGTACCGAGTAACGCAGCAACGGCTGCGTCCCGCTCCTCGATCTTAGGCAGGTCTGCCCGATTCCCGCGTTTTATCCACAGGAAGTATTCGACGTTGCCGTCCTGGCCGGGCAGCGGGCTCTGCGCCAAGCCGTTCAGTTCCAGGCCTGCCTCCAGCGCTGCCGCCGCCACTTTCGAGACCGCCAGCCGGCGTTCCCGGTCGGAGTTGACGACGCCGGTGCGGCCCAGCCGGTCCTTGCCGATTTCGAACTGCGGCTTGACCATCAGGACCAGGTCTCCGCCGGGGTCGGTGCACGCTGCGAGCGGAGCAACCACCAGGGTAAGGGAGATGAAGGACAGGTCCGCGACGGTCACCGCTGCCGGGCCGCCGATGAGTTCCGGGCTCATGTAGCGGACGTTGAGTCCTTCGTGGACGGAGACCCGGGCGTCGCCGCGGATTTCCGGGACCAGCTGGTCATGGCCGACGTCGACAGCGACCACGTGGGCGGCGCCGCGGCGCAGCAGCACTTCGGTGAATCCCCCGGTGGAGGCACCTGCGTCCAGGCACCGTTTGCCGGAAACCACGACGGCGGGAAAGGCGTCCAGCGCGCCGGCGAGTTTATGGGCGGCGCGGCTGACGTAGTCGTCCTCGCCGGTGGTGGCGACGTCCAGGGCTGTGCCGTCCTGGATCTGCAAGGAAGCTTTCTCCAGCACTGCCCCGCCGGAGCTGACCTTTCCCTCGCCGATCAGCCGGGCCGCGTGCGTGCGGGACCGCGCCAGCCCGCGGCTGACGAGGGCCTGGTCGAGCCGGGTCACAGCGGCTGGCCTCCTGCCCCGGGCGTCGCCGCAGGATCTACGGCAGGCTGTGCCGCCGGCATTGCGGTCTGTGCCGCCACGTCTTCGTTGAGCGCCTCGGCAAGGGCATTGTGCAGGTCAGCGTACACCTCACCGTGCGCCGACACCGGCAGGTCCGGAAGGGCGTCGAGGCGCAACAGGAGCGCAGCGACGGCCGGGTCCTGGACAGCGCCCGCGCGGGCTTCCGGGGCTCCACTGCCGGCTTCCGGGAATCCGTGGGCACCCGCGGATTCGTGCTCGGCGGTGGAGTGGTTCAGCTCGGTCATGAACTCCAGTCTAGTGACCGGACCACACCAGCCTGGGCGCCCGGGCGGTGTCGGTCTCCGGATGCGCGGCCCACCAGGCGGCGCACGCCGCCCGCCAGGAGTCCAGGTCCGCGGGATTTCCGCTGACCCGGACGGTGCTGCCGTCTGACTCGGCCACCGCAGCACCGCAACGGTGGCGTCCGTCGCCGTCTGCCTTCACCGCGGGGTAGGGCCGGTAGAGGTCGGTGAGGTCGTTGATCAGGAAGCTGGGCCGTTCCTGGGAGCGGGCGGCGAGGATGGATTCCTTCGTGTCGACGCCGGTCAGCACGGCCGCGGTGGCGTAGCCGGCGTTGTTGCCGCCGAGAATATCGGTATCCAACCGGTCCCCCACCACGAGCGGCCGCTCCGCGCCCAACCGCTTGGCAGCGGCGTGAAACAGTGGCGCCTCGGGTTTGCCCGCCACCAGCGGCCGCTTGCCGGTGGCAGCAGCAACCGCAGCAACAAGCGTCCCGTTGCCGGGGGCGATGCCGCGGGCCTGCGGAATGGTCAAGTCCGTGTTGCTGGCTACCCATAGAGCGCCGGACGCCACCACGTAGGACGCCTCCGCGAGCTGCTTCCAGCCCACGTCGGGGTGGAATCCCTGCACGACGGCGACCGGTTCCTCGGTCTGGCTGCGGACCGGGCACAGGCCCGCGAGTTCGATTTCGCGGGCCAGTGCGTCTCCGCCGGTGATCAGGACGCGGGCGCCGGCCGGCAGCCGGGAAGCAAGCAGCCCGGCAGCCGCCTGGGCGGAGCTGACGACTTGCTGCTCTTCGGCCGGCGCGCCGAGCTCCCGCAGATGCTGGGCCACCTCGGCGGGCGACCGCGACGCGTTGTTTGTCACGTAGCCCAGCCCGACGCCGATGCCGGCGAGCCGTTCCAGGGACTCCACCGCGCCCGGGATGGCATGCGGTCCGGCGTAGACGACTCCGTCCAGGTCGGCGAGAAGCGCGTCGAAGCCGGCAATCAGTTCGGCTGCGGCCATCAGGGGCTAGTCCTCGGCGTGTTCCGCCAGGCCGGGTTCCCCGGCGCGGTCCTCTGCAACCTCCTGGCCGCCGGTTTCCTGGCCGCCGTTTTCCGGTGCGCCGATCTCCAGTGTGCTGCCGTCCAGTTCGTCAGCTTCCGCTGAGTCGGCGTCCGATTCTGCGTCGTCGGATTCGAAGTAGCCGGGCTCTTCGTCGTCGGCGCCCGTCTCAAGGTCGCTCGCCGTGCCCTGGGTGCCGGTGTCTTCAGCCAGTCCTGCCACAGCGGCGGCGCTGGCCGCCCGGGGGGCCGGATTACCGGCGTGGTCCGTGGCGGCGGCCTGCCGGTCGGACTGTTCCTGCACAATCCGGCGGCGGCGCTGCTCTTCGCGGGCTTCCTCTTCCTCGTCCCAGCCGAGATCGATGATGTCCGGCTCGTCGTCGACGTTCAGGCCCAACGCGTCTTCGGCGACGACGGCCTGGCGTTGCCACTTTCCGGCCTCGGCGTCACGGCCGGCCGCGGTCAGGGCGTCGGCGTAGGCACGGAACAGCCGCGGGCTGTAGGAGAAGGCACGGTTAATGTCCAGTTGCGCGATCTCGAGTTCGGAGACTGCGGCGTCGAACTGGCCGAGGTCCGCGCGGGCGCCGGCGGCAACGATGGCGAGTTCCACCTTGCCCGGTGCGTCCAGGTCCTTGGACTCCTCGGAGCGGACCAGTTCCAGGGCCCTGTCGGGGCGTCCAAGGCCCCGTTCGCAGTCGGCCATGACCGGCAGGTGCATGTTTGAGCCGCTGATCCGGCGGTAGGTCCGGAATTCACGCAGCGCTTCGCCATAGTGGCCTGCCGCGTAAGCGGTGAGCCCGACGGCTTCGCGGACAGCGGCAAGCCGGCCGCCCCGCCGGCTCGCGGCCAGCGCGTGCTGGAACGCAAGCTCGGGTTCGTCCTCGATCAGCCGGCCGGCCATGACGAGGTGGCGTGCCACCCACTGCGCGCTGTTGTCTTCGAGCGTCTTGATCTGGTGCTGCGTGGCGCGGTCGAGTTCCTTGCCGGTGACGTCCTCATCGATCTGGGGCGAGCGTTCGCGGTCAGGGCGGTTGGCACTGCGCAGATCCCTGGCATTGGGCTCCCGCACGGGACGGTCCTCGGCCCGATCACGGCCGAACTGGCGGGGCCCTGAGTCGCCGCGGTCAAAGCTCCGTGCCGGACGGTCCTCGCGGTTGCCGAAGGGCTTGCGGTTGTCGCCGCCGCTGTACGGCTTACGATCCCGGTCGCCAAACGGCTTACGGTCGCGGTCGCCAAACGCCTCACGGGACGGACGGTCACCAAACGGCTTACGGTCGCGGTCGCCAAACGGCTTACGGTCACCACCCTCACGGGACGGACGATCACCAAACGGCTTACGGTCACCACCCTCACGGGACGGACGATCACCAAACGGCTTACGATCTCCACCCTCACGGGACGGACGATCACCAAACGGCTTACGATCTCCACCCTCACGGGACGGACGATCACCAAATGGCTTACGATCTCCACCCTCACGGGACGGACGGTCACCAAACGGCTTACGATCGCGGTCACCAAACGGCTTACGGTCACCACCCTCACGGGACGGACGATCACCGTCGCTCGGCTTACGGTCGCGATCATTAAAGGCTGGCCGGGAACCAGCCGGGCGATCATCCCTGCTGCGGAAACCCCGGGGGTCGCCGCCGGAGTTGTTGGTCCCGCGGAACCCGCCACCGCCGGAGTTCCGGCCGCTGCCGTAGTTTCCGCGGTCGTTGCCGCCGCGGTTGCGATCGTTGTGCTCAGCCATGGTGGATTCCTCCTGTTATGAGCTGACACTGGCGCAATCGCAGCCGCTCTCTTTCGTGTTTCGTTCGCTACGCAACCCGAAATCCAGGCGCTTCGAAGTCCGTACAACTCATCCAATTCTAGGCGAGAGGCAGGCGCCGGGCTAACGACGGAAACTCCGCTGGCCCAGCAGTGGGGAGCCTCACAGCTATGGGAGGGGACCCGGTCGACTGCTGGAGCCGGCATAGATTTGGGTGGTTAAACGGCGCAGGCCCCGACGTTGTGTCGGGGCCTGGCGGTAATGGTTGTCCGGCGGTGACCTACTCTCCCACACCCTCCCGGGTGCAGTACCATCGGCGCTGTGGGTCTTAGCTTCCGGGTTCGGGATGGGACCGGGCGTTTCCCCCACGCTATGACCGCCGTAACTCGTGCTCCGCACCGTTCCGGCCCCTGGTGGGGGTGGTGGTGGGAAATCTGTGGGTTACAACATGTGGTGTTGTTATTTTGTTGTGTTGGTTCCTGCAACGTTGCCGTCGGGTGACGGGTTTGTTGTTTGGGAACCACATAGTGGACGCAAGCAGTCTTGTTTCTTTGTACCGCCCGTTGGTGGCAAACGCTTTTGAACCCGTTTGCCCCGGGTGGTGTGTGGTGTAAGTTATCGGCCTATTAGTACCGGTCAGCTTCACGAGTCGTTAGTCCTCGCTTCCACATCCGGCCTATCAACCCAGTGGTCTGGCTGGGGGCCTCTCACACACAAGGTGTATGGAAATCTCATCTCGAAGCGAGCTTCCCGCTTAGATGCTTTCAGCGGTTATCCCATCCGAACGTAGCTAATCAGCGGTGCACTTGGCAGTACAACTGACACACCAGAGGTTCGTCCGTCCCGGTCCTCTCGTACTAAGGACAGCCCTTCTCAAATTTCCTGCGCGCGCAGCGGATAGGGACCGAACTGTCTCACGACGTTCTAAACCCAGCTCGCGTACCGCTTTAATGGGCGAACAGCCCAACCCTTGGGACCTACTCCAGCCCCAGGATGCGACGAGCCGACATCGAGGTGCCAAACCATGCCGTCGATATGGACTCTTGGGCAAGATCAGCCTGTTATCCCCGAGGTACCTTTTATCCGTTGAGCGACGGCCATTCCACAATGTACCGCCGGATCACTAGTCCCGACTTTCGTCCCTGCTCGAGATGTCTCTCTCACAGTCAAGCTCCCTTGTGCACTTACACTCGACACCTGATTGCCAACCAGGCTGAGGGAACCTTTGGGCGCCTCCGTTACTTTTTAGGAGGCAACCGCCCCAGTTAAACTACCCATCAGGCACTGTCCCTGACCCGGATTACGGGCCGAAGTTAGATGTCCAAAGTGACCAGAGTGGTATTTCAACGATGACTCCACCCGGACTGGCGTCCGGGCTTCCACGTCTCCCACCTATCCTACACAAGCCACTCCGAACACCAATACCAAACTATAGTAAAGGTCTCGGGGTCTTTCCGTCCTGCTGCGCGTAACGAGCATCTTTACTCGTACTGCAATTTCGCCGAGTTTATGGTTGAGACAGCGGGGAAGTCGTTACTCCATTCGTGCAGGTCGGAACTTACCCGACAAGGAATTTCGCTACCTTAGGATGGTTATAGTTACCACCGCCGTTTACTGGGGCTTAAATTCTCAGCTTCGCCTTGCGGCTAACCGGTCCTCTTAACCTTCCAGCACCGGGCAGGAGTCAGTCCGTATACATCGTCTTGCGACTTCGCACGGACCTGTGTTTTTAGTAAACAGTCGCTTCCCCCTGGTCTCTGCGGCCCCGCCACGCTCCGGACAGCACGTGTCCATCACGGTAGGGGCCCCCCTTCTCCCGAAGTTACGGGGGCATTTTGCCGAGTTCCTTAACCATAATTCTCTCGATCGCCTTAGTATTCTCTACCTGATCACCTGTGTCGGTTTGGGGTACGGGCGGCTAAAACCTCGCGTCGATGCTTTTCTCGGCAGCATAGGATCACCGGATCCCCCCCTACGGGGGTCCCATCGGGTCTCAGGCATCATGAACGGCGGATTTGCCTACCGTTCGCCCTACATCCTTAGACCGGGGCAACCATCGCCCGGCCCGGCTACCTTCCTGCGTCACACCTGTTAATACGCTTGCCTCCCGGGATCAGGTCCCGCGCTCCACCAAAACCCTCACACCACAAGGGCGCTCGGGCAGGCTTCGGGCGGTTAGTATCCCCCGTTCAACATGGGCGGTTTTTCGCCGGTACGGGAATATCAACCCGTTGTCCATCGACTACGCCTGTCGGCCTCGCCTTAGGTCCCGACTTACCCAGGGCAGATTAGCTTGACCCTGGAACCCTTGATCATTCGGCGGACGGGTTTCTCACCCGTCTTTCGCTACTCATGCCTGCATTCTCACTCGTGTAGGCTCCACCGCTGGTTTACACCGCGACTTCACCGCCCACACGACGCTCCCCTACCCATCCAGACGCCTGAACCACAAGGGCTTAGCAAAAATCTGAATGCCACAACTTCGGCGGTGTACTTGAGCCCCGCTACATTGTCGGCGCGGAATCACTTGACCAGTGAGCTATTACGCACTCTTTTAAGGATGGCTGCTTCTAAGCCAACCTCCTGGTTGTCTTCGCAACTCCACATCCTTTCCCACTTAGCACACGCTTAGGGGCCTTAGTTGGTGGTCTGGGCTGTTTCCCTCTCGACTATGAAGCTTATCCCCCACAGTCTCACTGCTGCGCTCTCACTTACCGGCATTCGGAGTTTGGCTGACGTCAGTAACCTTGTAGGGCCCATTAGCCATCCAGTAGCTCTACCTCCGGTAAGAAACACGCAACGCTGCACCTAAATGCATTTCGGGGAGAACCAGCTATCACGAAGTTTGATTGGCCTTTCACCCCTACCCACAGCTCATCCCCTCCATTTTCAACTGAAGTGGGTTCGGTCCTCCACGACGTCTTACCGTCGCTTCAACCTGGCCATGGGTAGATCACTTCGCTTCGGGTCTAGATCACGCCACTGCAACGCCCTGTTCAGACTCGCTTTCGCTACGGCTTCCCCACACGGGTTAACCTCGCGACGTAACACTAACTCGCAGGCTCATTCTTCAAAAGGCACGCCGTCACCACAACACAGCAAGCTGCGATGGCTCCGACGGATTGTAAGCACACGGTTTCAGGTACTGTTTCACTCCCCTCCCGGGGTACTTTTCACCTTTCCCTCACGGTACTGGTCCGCTATCGGTCATTAGGGAGTATTTAGGCTTATCAGGTGGTCCTGACAGATTCACACGGGATTTCTCGGGCCCCGTGCTACTCGGGATACCTCCCAGGCGGCATGACAGCATTTCGGTTACGGGGCTCACACCCTCTCTGGCCGGCCTTTCAAGACCGCTCACCTATGCCCATGCAACACACCCCACTGTCCCGGCAGAGACAGAACGGAAAGTCCCACAACCCCGACCATGCAACGCCCGCCGGCTATCACACATGGAACGGTTTAGCCTGATCCGCGTTCGCTCGCCACTACTAACGGAATCACTATTGTTTTCTCTTCCTGCGGGTACTGAGATGTTTCACTTCCCCGCGTTCCCCCCACGCACCCTATGTGTTCAGATGCGGGTCACCAGGCAACTCGCGCCCCTGGCGGGGTTTCCCCATTCGGACACCCTGGGATCACAGTCCGGTTATCGACTCCCCCAGGCTTATCGCAGATTCCTACGTCCTTCTTCGGCTCCTAATGCCAAGGCATCCACCGTGTGCTCTTAAAAACTTGACCACAAAAGATCAAGGAGTAATTCACGAGAGAACCACGAAACCAACCCCACACCCAAAAGGCATGGAACCAGATCCAGGTTCATATTCTTGGAAATTGCTTCTTATAAAAGATGCTCGCGTCCACTATGTAGTTCTCAAACAACAACCCCGTACCACACACCCCACCCACGTCAACGCGCGTGATCGATGCAGCCAGGAACCAGAAACACCAAGTCCCGGGGAAAACCCCCGGTCCTGTTGTCTCAGGACCCAACAGTGTGCCAAACACTAAACCGCCCATCCCCTCCCCGCACCGTTCCAGGACAACCCGCCCCCGAAGGGAACAAGTGACCGTACTGGGTGCCGGCAGAAAACCAGCGGCCGCTATCTGTTGATATTCCACCCGTGAGCACCCGCCGCAGAACAATCGCCTGCGCAACGGGCGTACTCCTGACAACACCACCACACAGACATAACGCCTGGCGTGGTTGTTGTAGGTGCTCCTTAGAAAGGAGGTGATCCAGCCGCACCTTCCGGTACGGCTACCTTGTTACGACTTAGTCCCAATCGCCAGTCCCACCTTCGACAGCTCCCTCCCACAAGGGGTTAGGCCACCGGCTTCGGGTGTTACCAACTTTCGTGACTTGACGGGCGGTGTGTACAAGGCCCGGGAACGTATTCACCGCAGCGTTGCTGATCTGCGATTACTAGCGACTCCGACTTCATGGGGTCGAGTTGCAGACCCCAATCCGAACTGAGACCGGCTTTTTGGGATTAGCTCCACCTCACAGTATCGCAACCCTTTGTACCGGCCATTGTAGCATGCGTGAAGCCCAAGACATAAGGGGCATGATGATTTGACGTCGTCCCCACCTTCCTCCGAGTTGACCCCGGCAGTCTCCCATGAGTCCCCGCCATAACGCGCTGGCAACATGGAACGAGGGTTGCGCTCGTTGCGGGACTTAACCCAACATCTCACGACACGAGCTGACGACAACCATGCACCACCTGTAAACCGGCCACAAGTGGGGAACCTGTTTCCAGGTCTTTCCGGTTCATGTCAAGCCTTGGTAAGGTTCTTCGCGTTGCATCGAATTAATCCGCATGCTCCGCCGCTTGTGCGGGCCCCCGTCAATTCCTTTGAGTTTTAGCCTTGCGGCCGTACTCCCCAGGCGGGGCACTTAATGCGTTAGCTACGGCGCGGAAAACGTGGAATGTCCCCCACACCTAGTGCCCAACGTTTACGGCATGGACTACCAGGGTATCTAATCCTGTTCGCTCCCCATGCTTTCGCTCCTCAGCGTCAGTTAATGCCCAGAGACCTGCCTTCGCCATCGGTGTTCCTCCTGATATCTGCGCATTTCACCGCTACACCAGGAATTCCAGTCTCCCCTACATCACTCTAGTCTGCCCGTACCCACCGCAGATCCGGAGTTGAGCCCCGGACTTTCACGGCAGACGCGACAAACCGCCTACGAGCTCTTTACGCCCAATAATTCCGGATAACGCTTGCGCCCTACGTATTACCGCGGCTGCTGGCACGTAGTTAGCCGGCGCTTCTTCTGCAGGTACCGTCACTTACGCTTCTTCCCTACTGAAAGAGGTTTACAACCCGAAGGCCGTCATCCCTCACGCGGCGTCGCTGCATCAGGCTTCCGCCCATTGTGCAATATTCCCCACTGCTGCCTCCCGTAGGAGTCTGGGCCGTGTCTCAGTCCCAGTGTGGCCGGTCACCCTCTCAGGCCGGCTACCCGTCGTCGCCTTGGTGAGCCATTACCTCACCAACAAGCTGATAGGCCGCGAGTCCATCCAAAACCACAAAAAGCTTTCCACCCCCCACCATGCGATGAGGAGTCATATCCGGTATTAGACCCAGTTTCCCAGGCTTATCCCAGAGTTAAGGGCAGGTTACTCACGTGTTACTCACCCGTTCGCCACTAATCCCCCCAGCAAGCTGGAGATCATCGTTCGACTTGCATGTGTTAAGCACGCCGCCAGCGTTCATCCTGAGCCAGGATCAAACTCTCCGTTGAAGTAAAACAGACACACCATGCGCCCCCGGGAAAACGGGATGCACACAATGCACAAAATTTGAAACCAGCTGTAAAAACCATGCCATCCACGGGGTGGACAACACAGCCAAAACAACCAATCAATAAAACAATTGGTATCAACAAACTTGGCACACTATTGAGTTCTCAAACAACAGAAGCATTCGAATACTCTTCGAAACAGTCCATTTGAGTGGATTTGTTTGTTTCGCTTTTCTTCGCTGCGATGTATTTAGCTTATTTCATTCACTTCATCTTTGCAAATCCGGATATTCTCCAAAAATTCACTCAACGAAGCGAATCCGCCCAACAGAATTCGAAGCAATTTCGATTTCCTGCGACTAGCGCAAGAAGAATTGCTTCTCAATGTTGGGGGTTGGTCACCACTCAGCGGTGGCGACTCAGAAAACGATACACCCTCCCCTCCGGCCGTGCAAATCGGCGGAAGGGAGCGTGCAGGTTGAAAGCCTCCGGGGGTGCCGGCTAGCCGCGGACGACCTCTACGGTGGCGAGGTTCTTCTTGCCGCGGCGCAGCAGGAGGTATCGTCCGTGCAGAAGTTCAGCGTCGGGAATAACGGCGTCGGGATCCGTGACCTTGGCGTTGTTGACGTAGGCGCCGCCCTCCCCCACGGTGCGCCGCGCTGCTGATTTGCTGTCGGCCAGGCCGGTCGCCACCAGTAAGTCGATAATGCCGAGGCCGGTTCCGTCCACGGTGGCGGTCGGAAGTTCGGCCGTCGCGGCGCGAAGGCTCTCGGCGTCCAGCGCCGCCAGGTCCCCGCCGCCGAACACGGCGGCCGATGCGGCGATGACCTTCTCGGTGGCCTCCACGCCGTGCACCAGGGACGTAACCTCGAAGGCAAGCTTCCGTTGGCCCTCGCGGGCGAACGGCCGCTCGGCGACGGAGGCTTCGAGCGCCTCGATCTCGGCGCGGCTGAGGAAGGTGAAAACCTTGAGCCGGGCGGCAACGTCGGCGTCCGCAGTATTGAGCCAGAACTGGTAGAAGGCGTAGGGGCTGCACATCTCGGCGTCGAGCCAGATGGCGTTTCCTTCGCTCTTCCCGAATTTTGTGCCGTCCGCATTGGTGATCAGCGGCGTTCCCAGCGCGTGGACGTGCTTGCCCTCGACCTTGCGGATCAGGTCGGTGCCGCTGGTGAGGTTGCCCCACTGGTCCGACCCGCCGGTCTGGAGTACGCAGCCGTAGTCGCGGAAGAGCTGCAGGTAGTCCATGCCCTGGAGGATCTGGTAGCTGAACTCGGTGTAGCTGATGCCCTCCTCGGAGTTCAAGCGGGTAGCGACGATGTCCTTTTTGATCATTGTGCCGACCCGGAAGTGTTTTCCGATGCCGCGGAGGAAGTCGATGGCGCTTAGCGGCGCCGTCCAGTCGAGGTTGTTGACCATCCGTGCCGCGTTGTCCCCCTCGAAGCTGAGGAAGCGCTGAACCTGGCCCTGTAGCCGGCCGACCCATTCGGCGACCGTCTCGGGGGTATTGAGGACACGCTCGGCGGTTTGCCGCGGGTCCCCGATCAGGCCGGTCGAACCGCCCACCAGGCCCAGGGGCTTGTGCCCGGCCAGCTGCAGCCGGCGCATCAGGAGCAGCTGCACCAGGTTGCCCAGGTGCAGGCTCGGCGCGGTGGGATCGAAGCCGCAGTAGTATGTCGCCGGGGCGCCGGCGAGCAGTTTTTCAAGCTCCGCCTCGTCGGTGGAGACGTGGACCAGGCCGCGCCATTTCAGCTCCTGCCAGACGTTGGCGAAGCTCGGATCATTCTGCTGGGACTCAAGATCATTTTGCTGGGACACGGAATCAAAGTTAGCAGGGTCGGCGCGGCGAGGCGCCGCCCGGCCCCGACATGACGGCGGACCGGGCACCCCGGGCGCACCCCGGGCGCTCAGCCCGAAGCCGCCGCCCGGCAGCCCCGCAGCCCGGCAGCCCCTCAGCCCGGCAGCCCCTCAGCCCCGGCCGGGGTTAGCCCTCGATGCCGGCGGGCACCCCTGCCGCTGCTATCAGCCGCAGCCGCTGGGTGGGCCGTGTCATGGCGACGTAGAGGTCCCCTACCCGGCCGTGCTCGTGGTTGAGCATCGCCGACGGTTCCAGGATCACCACGCCGTCGAACTCCAGGCCCTTGGCCTCGCGGGGGCTGATCACCACGATGTCCTGTTCGTAGCTGCCGGCGCCGGTGCCCACGCGGCGGCCGTAGGCACCGCGCAGCGCGGCGGTTGCCTCCGGCAGGAGCGCGCCGTCGGCGATCACCGCCAGCAGACCGCCGTCGAGCACGTCCAGCTCCTCCGGAAGAACTTCGCGGAGTTTGGCCACGATGGTGCCGGGTTCGACGCGGTCGATCACCGGGGACCACCGGCCTTCGCGCACAGCCTTCGGCGCGGAGACGACCAGGCCGGCCGCGTTGGCCATCCGGGCTGCCGCCTCGGCGATCTGCGAGGGGGTGCGGTAGTTGACGGTCAGTTCCTCGAGCTGCCAGCGGTCCCCGAACATCGGCGCCAGCGCGCTCTGCCACGAATTTGCGCCCGCGACCGAGCTTGTCTGGGCGATGTCGCCCACGATCGTGAAGGACTTCAGCGGGCAGCGCCGAACCAGCAGCCGCCATTGCATCGGTGAGAGCTCCTGGGCCTCGTCCACCACGATGTGCCCGAACGCCCAGCTGCGGTCGCTTGTGGCCCGCTCCGCGGCCGTCAGCCGCGCCTCCCGCTCCTGGTTCTGGTCCACCAGTTCCTCGGCGGAGATGAGCACATCCACGCCGGCGGTCTCCATGTTCACCAGGGTTTGCCGCGCGTTCGCCAGGTCGCGGGCCCTGTCATGCTCCTGCTGCGCCAGCCCCCGCCCCGCGGCCGGATCGAGTTCGCCCAGCAGTTCGGCGGCCTCATCCAGCAGCGGCACGTCGGCTTCGGTCCACGGCGCACCCGCAGGCCGCAGCAACAAGGCACGCTCGGCCGGGCTCAGGTCCGGAGTGCAGGCCTCAAGGATTGCCGGCTTGCTCAGCAGTTCGCCCACCAGCTTTTCCGGGGTCATCGGCATCCAGCAAAGGTTCAGGGCCACGCGGACGTCCCGCGCCGAACGCACGTCCTCCGCGAGGTACGACCGGTCGGCGTTGTTGCCGATGCTGCCCGCCTCGACCAGCTCGGTCATTTGTTCCGTCAGCTCGCGCAACAGGATCTTGACGAAGGACACCCGGGCCTCGTTGTGCGGCTTGCCGGTGGCCCGCGCCTTCTCCCGGGCGCGGCGGACCTGGCGGGGGGTGAGGATGAGCTTGCGGCCATCCACTTCGAGGGTGCGGTTTTCGGCCGGGATGCGCTGGCGGTTGGCAACCGCGTTGGCCACAACGTCGGCCATACTCAGCCGTCCCTTGATGGCGGCAACGTCCGGATTTTCCTCCGCGACGGCCTTGATGCCGGGCATCAGCCTGCCGAGGCTGGCCATCACCACGCCCGTCTCGCCGAGGGAGGGCAGCACCCGCTCAATGTAGTTCATGAAGGACGACGACGGGCCCACCAGCAACACGCCGGCGGTCTTCAGCCGGTCCCGGTGCGTGTAGAGGAGGTAGGCGGCACGGTGCAGGGCCACTGCGGTCTTGCCGGTGCCGGGGCCGCCCTGGACCACCAGTGCGCCCGAGATGGAGGAACGGATGATGCGGTCCTGTTCGGACTGGATGGTGCCGACGATGTCCGACATCCGGCCCGTGCGCTTGGAGTTCAGCGCGGCCAGGAGGGCGCCTTCGCCCTGCAATGATTCCTGGTCGGTCAGCATGTCCGCGTCGAGCACGTCGTCTTCGATGGCCTTGACCTCGCGGCCCTGCAGGATCAGGTGCCGGCGCCGGCGGACGCCCTGCCGGTCGAAGGCGGTGGCCTGGTAGAAATGCCCGGCCTCCGGTGCGCGCCAGTCCACCATCAGCCGCTGCAGGTCCTCGGTGGTCAGCCCGATCCGGCCGATGTACTGTGCCTCGCCGGAGTCCAGGTCGAGGCGGCCGAAGACGAGCCGGTCGTCGACGGCGTCGAGCTGCGCGAGCCGGTCCTCATAGAGGGCTGCGAATGCGTCCCGTTCGGAAACGTTCTGCATGGTTCCGACCGCGCCGGCACGGCGCACCTGGGCCAGCTGGGCGCGCTTCTCCGCCCGCAGCTCGTCCAGCCGGGCATAAAGTCCGGCTACATAGTCGCGTTCCTGGGCCAAATCAGCGTCGTGCATCGAACGTTCCCCTATCGAAAAAGACAGACCTACCATTCTACTACCATTTCGGCGCACCATCCCGAAACATGTCAGATTTCTGCAGCTGTCCTTGGCCCCGGGCATGTGACAGGCATTCTACCGAGGCGGTCCCGGCGTCCAGCGCCGCGCAGCATTGCCGGCGCCGGCCGGTTTCGCCCATGGGTTCGCTACAGGTCCAGGAGCGAAACGACGTCGTGTCCGGTCAACGCGGCGCGGCCCCCGAGGGAGCCGATCTCCATCACCACGCCGACGCCGGCGACCTGCACCCGGCAGCGCTCGAACAACCGGGCGGTAGCGCCCAGGGTTCCACCGGTGGCAAGGACATCATCGAGGATGAGCACCCTGCTGCCCGGGACCAGGTCCGAAATGTGCAATTCCAGCGTGGCCGTGCCGTACTCGAGGGCATAATCTTCGGCGACCACTTCCCGGGGCAGCTTGCCAGCCTTGCGGACGGTCACGACGCCGGTGCCGGTGGCGTACGCCGCGGCGGCGGCGAGCAGGAAGCCGCGCGCCTCAACGCCGGCGACGGCGTCGAACCTGCCCCGGAACGGTTCCACCAGAGCGTCCACGACGGCCTTGAACGCCGCGGCGTCAGCGAAGACCGGGGTGAGGTCTTTAAAGACGATGCCGGGCTTGGGATAGTCCGGTACGGTCGCGCACAGGCTGGTGATCAGCTCCTGCACCGGCACGACGGCGCCGGACGGGGAGGGTTCGCTGGGTTGCGCCGGCTGGACGGCGCCGCTGCTTGAATTCACCCCATTACCTTACGCGGTGGCGCTTCGTGCGGGTGCCGGCGGGTCAGCCGTCCGGTCATCCAGGCGTCGCCAACTGTTCATGGGAGCGGAGCCGGTTTTCCGTTTCGCCGGGTCGGCCGCGGTGATTCAATACTGCAATGCAGCACGAAATTTTCTTGTCCGGACACGGAGTCTGCGCCGTGCCGCTCTCGCCGCAGCACGCCTGGACGCTCTTTGATTTCGTCGACGCCGGAATGTGGTCCGGCATGGCGGCGGCCCGGCCGGACGACGCCGCGGACCTGGCGGCGCTGTTCCGGGCACGGTTGGACGACCCGTCCGTGCTCGCCTTTGCCGTGACGGACCAGCGGACCGGAGCGTTGCTGGGCACCACCTCGCTGTGCGACTACGTCCCCGCGCAGCAGCGGATCGAAATCGGTGGCACGTTCTTCGGCCGCCAGTTCTGGGGCAGCCACGTCAATGTGGCCAGCAAAAACATGCTGCTCGGTTACGCCTTCGACGTGCTGGGGGTGCAGCGGGTCGGCTTCCGCTGTGACGTCGCGAATGTTCGTAGCGCCCATGCGATCGAGCGGCTCGGCGCGCAGTTCGAAGGCGTGCTGCGCGGCCAGCGGTGGGCGCCGGACGGCGGACGCTCGAATACTGCGGTCTTTTCGATCCTGGCTGAGGAGTGGCCGGGGGTGCGGGAGGGCCTGCGGTCACGCCTTGGCCCCTTTGCGGTGGACGACAGTCATGCCGTCCGCACTTTCGCTGCCTTGTAGCGGGAGACCGTCGGGTCCCCGCTGATCCAGAAGCGCCACGGGTAGTCCTCGGAGCCGCCGGCGCCGGAAACCCCAACCCTCGGTCCGGAGCTGATCCCGGTCACCGGAACGGCCGGCAGTTCGAGCCGGAACGGCGCGGCCAGGGCATCCCGGCCGCTGTCCGCCGTCGTCAGCCCCAGCGCCGTGGCGAAACGCGCGGGGCCGCTGGCCAGGTCCTTCGGCGCCCGGGACGTGGGCCGACGCGCGGCGGCCAACTCCTGGCCGTCGACGACCTGCCCGGCACGGAGCAGGAGCGCGGAAGCCACCCCTTCGGGCCCGCAGACGATGTTGGTGCAGTGGTGCATGCCGTACGTGAAGTAGACGTACAGGTGACCGGCGGGGCCGAACATTGGCGCGTTGCGGCGCGTCCGGCCACGGAAGGTGTGCGAGCCGGGATCCGGGTGCAGCGAGTCGACCGGCCCCAGGTAAGCTTCCACCTCCGTGATCCGCACGGCGACCGGTCCGCCGTGGCTGTCATGGGTAAGGACCGCGCCAAGCAGCAGCGGGGCTACGTCGCGCGGATCGGCGGAGAGCAGCCCGCGCACGGCGTCGGGCGTCAGGGCGGAATCCATGCTCCGACTTTAACAAACCCGCCGGCAGCTGCTTCGGGAACACCAACGGCCGTGTCCGATTTCCGCTAGCAGTGGACCGGCGGGGGCTGGCAGGATGGAGCCATGGACTTTTGGCAGCGCTACCGGGCAATCGATGCCCGGGACACCCGTTTCGACGGGCAGTTCTACACCGCTGTCCGGACCACTGGCATCTACTGCCGGCCGTCCTGCCCGGCGCGGACCCCCAAAGCGGCCAACGTCACCTTCTACGAAACGTCCGCGGCCGCGCACGACGCCGGCTACCGGGCCTGCAAGCGCTGCCTCCCCGAGGCCGTGCCGGGCACCCCGGCATGGAACGTCCGCTCGGACATCGCGGGCCGGGCCATGCGGCTGATCAACGACGGCGTCATCAACCGCGACGGCGTGGAAGGCCTCGCCGCCCGGCTGGGCTACTCGTCGCGGCAGCTGAACCGGATCCTGAGCCAGGAACTCGGCGCCGGTCCGCTCTCGCTGGCACGGGCCAGCCGCGCGCAGACCGCCCGGACCCTGCTGGTGTCCACCGCGATGAAGGCGGCGGATATTGCCTTTGCCGCCGGCTTCAGCAGCGTCCGCCAGTTCAACGAGACCATCGCCGAAGTTTTTGCCATGACCCCTTCGGCGTTGCGGGCCACGGCCAGGCACCTGCCGGCGCCGGCGCGGGCCGCGGCATCCTCCACGGCACTGACGCTCAGCCTGCCGTACCGGGAACCGTTCGACCCCGGGATTTTCGGCTTCCTGGCCGTCCGCGCCATCCCTGGCATCGAGGAGGGCACCGCCGCCTCGTATGCCCGGACCCTCCGGCTGGCCCATGGGGACGCCCGTTTCACCGTGGACTACGACGCCGGCGCCCCGGGCCGGCCGATGACCCTGACCGTCGGGGCCGTGGACCTGCGCGATCTTGCCTCGCTGCTCAGCCGGGTGCGGCGCCTGCTGGACCTCGACGCCGACCCGGTCGCCATCGATGCCGCGCTCGGCGCGGACCCCCGCCTGGCTGCCAGCGTCGCCGCTGCTCCGGGGATCC
The DNA here is from genome assembly GCF_057748045.1 of Arthrobacter sp. JB02-1C. NCBI lineage: Bacteria > Bacillati > Actinomycetota > Actinomycetes > Micrococcales > Micrococcaceae > Arthrobacter > Arthrobacter sp. JB02-1C. The sequence goes on along the minus strand of NZ_CM173235.1, from coordinate 2,551,971 downwards.
GGATGCCCGGAGCGGTGGACCCGCAGGAATTGCTCATCCGTGCCATGATCGGCCAGCAGATTACCGTGGCAGCGGCCAGGACGGCCCTGGTCCAGCTTGCCGGGTCCGGCAGCGAGAGCCTGGTTCCGGCAGCCGGGCTGCACCGCATTTTTCCCAGCGCTGCCGACATCGCGGAGGCCGGCTACCTGCTCCTCCGCGGGCCGCAACGCCGCATCGACGCCGTGCGCGGCGCGGCGGCAGCGATGGCTTCCGGGGCCCTGGACTTCGGCTACGGCGACGACTTCGCAGCGCTGGAAGCCAAGCTCCTGCCGCTGCCCGGCGTCGGGCCCTGGACGGTGGGCTACCTGGCGATGCGGGTGATCGGCGCCCCGGACGTGTTCCTGGCCAACGATGCCGCCGTACGCAACGGGATCCGCACGCTCCTGCCGGCCGCCGCCCTGTCCCCGGCCGGCGGTTTGTCCCCCGGCGCCCTGCCCCCTGGCGCCCTGTCCCCTGATTTCCGGGAGGTCAGCCCGTGGCGGTCCTACGCCACCATGCACCTGTGGCGGGCCGCCGCCGCGGCGCAGGCCGCTTCCCGCACCCGCAGACCCGCTCCAACGAAAGTGATGCCATGAAAGCGCAGCTCCTGACCATGTCCACCCCGGACGGGCCGTTCACCATCATCGCCCGGGACGGCGCGGTGCTGGCCTCCGGCTGGACCGCGGTGCCCGGTGAACTCACCGGCCAGATCCACGCGGAGCTAATGCCGGCCGGCTACGAGCCGGTACCGGATTTGGGGCCAATCTCAGCTGCCGTCGAGGAGTTCTACGCCGGCAACCCGCGGGCGGCCATGGACGTGACGGTGCTGCAGAAATCCGGCCCCTTCCGCAGCCATGCCTGGGACGTGCTCCGCACCGTGGCGCCGGGCCATCCCGTGACCTATACCGAATATGCCGAACTCGCCGGAAACGCCAAAGCCGTCCGGGCCGCGGCCAGCGCCTGCGCCTTTAATGCGGCCGCGCTGTTTGTCCCGTGCCACCGCGTGATCCGCACCGGCGGAAGCCTGGGCGGCTTCCGCTGGGGGCTTGCCGTCAAGGAGAGCCTGCTGGACCGCGAACGGCAGCTCGCCCTGGCGGTCCGGGCCTGACCCGTCGCGGCTTCAGTCCGCACCTGGGCCTAATTCGTCACGGGGACGCCCGCGGGCCAGGGCAGCAGCGCCGGCAGCTCGACGCCGTCCGCTGCGGCGGTCGCCCGCAGGCTCCCCAGCGTGGGGGTGCGTCCGGCCAGCCAGGCGGCGATGTCGGTCAGCATGCCGTTGATCGCTGTCGAGCGTCCGCCCGCGGCGCCGATCGCGACGGGCGGCAGGCCCAGGGGCTGCAGCACGAACCGCTCCCCCTCTGGCACCCGCGCGGAGAGGAAATCAACAAGATGCTCGCAGAACGGCCGGCTCCAGGTTTCCGGGCCGCGGCCGGTGCCGAGGTCGGTGGCGTGGATGGTCAGTTCGCGCCACAGCGCGAGGCCGCCGTCGAACACGACGCCGCCGCGGTAACTGATGGGCTTCTGCCAGCCTGCCGCGTCGAGGGCGCCGAACGCTTCCTGCGCGCGGCCGACGGCGGCGGCCACGGCAGTGCGGTGCTGTTCAACACTGTGCCCGGCTGCCAGCTCGATGGCCCGGTTGCGTCCCTCGAAGCCGCCGTCGTAGAGTTCGATCTTTTCGCCGCGTGCCGCGTACTCGACCTGCCGAGCCATCGCATTGGCGTTGCCGGCGACGTGGGCGAGGACGTGGCCACGGGTCCAGCCGGGAAGCTCCGACGCCGCGGCGACGTCCTGGTCGGTGAGCGTCGCGGTAATGCCGGTCACGACGTCGGCGGCCCGCCGGAGCTCGGCCAGCAGGAAGTCAGGTGTGATTGAGGTCATGGCGCCCATCCTAGCCGTGCCGCGCCGATTCACTCCTGCACCCGCCTTTAACTGCCGCGAGTTGGCATTTCACGGCAATGTTTTCGGAAAACACTGCTGCGAAATGCCAACTCGGTGGTCGGCGCAGGGGCCGTCAGCCGGCGTACCCGCGCACGGCGCCGAGCTCGGCCTCGAGCGCCTGCAGCTGGCGTTCGACGGCGGCCGGTGCGGTGCCGCCCTGCGAGTTCCGGCTGTTCAGCGACCCCTCGGTGGACAGCACCGTACGGACCTCGGGCGTCAGGTGCACCGAGATGGCGGCGTATTCCGCGTCCGTCAGGTCCCAGAGTTCGACGCCGCGGCTTTCGGCCTGCTTTACGGCCGCGCCGGAGAGCTCGTGCGCCTCGCGGAACGGCACCCCCTGCCGGACCAGCCATTCGGCGATGTCCGTGGCCAGTGCGAAGCCCTGCGGTGCCAGCGATTCCATCCGCTCTGTGTTGAACGTCAGCGTCGCGATCATCCCGGACACGGCCGGAAGCAGCACTTCGAGCGTGTCCGCGGCGTCGAAGACCGGTTCCTTGTCCTCCTGCAGGTCCCGGTTGTACGCCAGCGGCAGGCCCTTGAGGGTGGCGAGCAGCCCGGTCAGGTCGCCGATCAGCCGGCCGGCCTTGCCGCGGGCCAGCTCGGCGACGTCCGGGTTCTTCTTCTGCGGCATGATCGAGGAGCCGGTGGAGTAGGAGTCGTGCAGGGTCACGAAGGAGAACTCCTTGGTGGCCCACAGGATGACCTCCTCCGACACCCGGGACAGGTCCACGCCGATCATGGCCGCGACCCAGGCGAACTCGGCGAAGACGTCGCGGGAGGCGGTGCCGTCGATCGAGTTGTGCGTTGCCGAATCGAAGCCCAGCTCCGCCGCGACGGCCTCCGGGTCCAGGCCCAGCGACGATCCGGCGAGGGCGCCGGAGCCGTAGGGCGAGACCGCGGCGCGCTTGTCCCAGTCCTGGAACCGCTGCACATCGCGCAGCAGCGCCCAGGCGTGGGCCAGCAGGTGGTGGCTGAGCAGGACCGGCTGGGCGTGCTGCAGGTGCGTGCGGCCGGGCATGGCCACGCCGTGGTGTGCCTTGGCCTGGCCGATCAGCGCGTCGATGGTGGCGAGCACGCCGCGGGCGATGATCCGGGCGTGGTCGCGCAGGAACATCCGGCCCAGCGTTGCCACCTGGTCGTTGCGGGACCGGCCGGCGCGGAGCTTGCCGCCCAGCTGGGTTCCGGCGCGTTCGATCAGTCCGCGTTCCAGCGAACCGTGCACGTCCTCGTCGGACTCGGCCGGGGTGTAGGCGCCGGAGGCGACGTCCGCGTCCAGCCGGGTCAGGGCGTCCAGCATGCCCTCCAGCTCGGCCTCGTCGAGCAGGCCGGCCGTGTGCAGCACGCGGGCGTGCGCCTTGGAGCCGGCGATGTCGTAGCGCGCCAGCCGCCAGTCAAAGTGCGTGGACTTGCTCAGCGCGGCGAGGGCGTCGGCGGGGCCGCCGGCGAACCGGCCGCCCCACAGCGCGCCCGTGTTCGTCCCCGAGCGCTCCCCAACCTCGCTGCGCTCGGCCGGGGACCCCTGCGCCCGTGGGCCCATTTCCGCCTTTTGCTCAGCCACAGGGGCTACTTTCCGGCGACGCGGATGTCGCGGCCGGAGGCGACCTTGGCTGACATCCCCCACAGCTCGATGAAGCCCTTCGCCATCGACTGGTCGAAGGTGTCGCCGGTGTCGTAGGTGGCGAGGTCGAAGTCGTAGAGCGAGGTCTCGGAGCGGCGGCCGTTGACGACGGCCTGGCCGCCGTGCAGGGTCATGCGGATGTCGCCGGAGACGTACTTCTGGGTGTCCTCGATGAAGGCGTCCAGGGAGCGCTTGAGCGGGGAGAACCACTGGCCGTCGTAGACCAGCTCGGCCCAGCGCTGCCCGACGGTGGCCTTGAAGCGGGCCTGTTCGCGTTCGACCGTGATGTCTTCGAGGTGCTTGTGCGCGGTGATCAGCGCCATCGCGCCGGGGGCCTCGTAGATCTCCCGGGATTTGATGCCGACCAGGCGGTCTTCGACGACGTCGATCCGTCCGACGCCCTGGGCACCGGCGCGGCGGTTCAGTTCCTTGATCGCCTGCAGCGGGGTGACCTTGACGCCGTCGATGGCGACCGGGACACCGGCTTGGAAGGAGATGGTGACCTCGTCCGGGGCCGGCGGGAATTCCGGCGTCGCCGTGTAGTCGTAGATGTCCTTGGTAGGGGCGTTCCAGATGTCCTCAAGGTAGCCGGTCTCGACGGCGCGGCCCCAGACGTTCTGGTCGATCGAGTACGGGTTCTTCTTGGTGGTCTCGATCGGCAGTCCCTTTTCCTCGGCGAAGGCGATGGCCTTGTCGCGGGTCAGGGCGAGGTCACGGACCGGGGCGATGCACTTCAGGTCCGGGCCCAGGGTCTGGATGCCGACCTCGAAGCGGACCTGGTCGTTGCCCTTGCCGGTGCAGCCGTGCGCGACGGTAGTGGCGCCGAATTCACGGGCGGCCTTGACCAGGTGCTTGACGATCACCGGGCGGGAGATCGCGGAGACCAGCGGGTAGTGGCCCTGGTAGAGGGCGTTGGCCTTCAGCGTGGGCATGCAGTATTCGTTGGCGAACTCGTCGGACGCGTCGGCCACGTAGGCCTCGACGGCGCCGCAGCCGAGGGCGCGCTGGCGGATGGTCTCCAGCGACTCGCCGCCCTGTCCGACGTCGACGGCCACGGCGATGACCTCGGCGCCGGTCGCTTCAGCGATCCAGCCAATGGCTACGGATGTATCCAGGCCACCGGAGTAGGCCAGCACAATACGCTCAGTCACTTCACATGCTCCTTAGTTGTTTGGTTCTTGGGTTTCGAGTGCACGCTCTTTAGTGCACAGTCAGTGGGGCAAAATCTCGGCGGCCTCATTGGCCGGCTTCCTCGGCCAGCTGCAGGAACCGGGCGGCGAGGGCGGCGCCGCCGGCCGGGTCGCGGGTGACCAGCAGCACGGTGTCGTCGCCGGCGATGGTTCCCAGGATCGAGGGCATCACCGAATGGTCGATGGCGAGAGCCAGGAAGTTCGCCGCTCCCGGCGGCGTCCGGAGCACCACCAGGTTCGCGGAGGCCTCCGCGGTGACCAGCAGTTCTCCGCACAGCCGGGTGAGCCGGGCATCGAGGACTTCCTGCGTGACGCCGCTCTTGGCTCCGCGTTCGCCGCCCTCCCCGGGGACCGCGTAGACCAGCACGCCGTCCTTGGACCGGACCCGGACGGCGCCGAGCTCCACCAGGTCCCGGGACAGCGTGGCCTGGGTGACCTGCACGCCGTCGTCAGCGAGCAAGGCCGCCAACTCGGCCTGGGAGCGGACGGATTCGCCGGTCAGGATCGCGGTGATCCGTGCCTGCCGGGCCGTCTTGGTGGCCGGGCTGACGCCCTGCGCGGCGGGCTGGACGGACATCAGTCGAGCCCGTCCACCGCGGCGAGGCCGGAGCGGTGCATCAGCCACGCCATCAGGGCCTTCTGGGCGTGCAGCCGGTTCTCGGCCTCGTCCCAGACCACGGACTGCGGGCCGTCGATCACGCCGGCGGCGATCTCGTAGCCGCGGTAGGCCGGCAGGCAGTGCAGCACGACGGCGTCGGGGGCCGCCAGCCGCATGGCGGCTTCGTCCACGGAGTAGTCGCGGAACAGCTGCAGCCTGGCCTCCTTCTCGTCCTCCTGGCCCATCGAAACCCAGGTGTCGGTGGCGACGACGTCGGCTCCGCGGAGCGCCTCGGCGGCATCCGTGGTGACCAGCACCGAACCGCCGGTCATGGCCGCGCGGTCCTCGGCCGCCGCGACGATCCGGGCATCGGGCAGGTAGCCCGCCGGCCCGGCGATCCGCACGTGCATGCCGGCGGTCGCGCCGGCCAGCAGGTAGGAATTGGCCATGTTGTTGGCCGCGTCGCCGAGGTAGCTCATGGTCAGTCCGGCCAGCGACCCCTTGTGCTCCTTGACGGTCAGCAGGTCGGCCAGGAGTTGGCAGGGGTGGTAGTCATCGCACAGCGCATTGATCACCGGTACGCGGGAATTCTCCGCCATGGCGACGAGGCCGGCGTGCGCGCCGGTCCGCCACACGATGCTGGCGACCATCCGTTCGAGCACCCTGGCGGTGTCCTCGACCGATTCCTTGTGGCCGATCTGGGCCTCGCCCGGGTTGATGATGAGCGCGTTGCCGCCCAGGTCCGCGATGCCGGTGGCGAACGACACGCGGGTGCGGGTGGAGGTCTTGTCGAAGATCACGGCGACGGTCTTCCGGCCGCTGCCCTCCGCGGCAAACGGCTGGACGCTGTACGGCGCGGCCTTCATCCGCAGCGCCAGGTCCAGGACCTCGGCCTGCTCGGCCGGGCTCAGGTCGGTGTCCTTGAGGAAGTGGCGGACCGGCCTTGTCGAAGTCACAGTCGAAGGCAGGTTCGGGGTCGCGGTCGAATCTTCAGTGGCGGTCACTGGGCGTCCTTTGCGGTCTGGAGGAGGGCCGGCAGGGCGGCGAGGAAGCGGTCCGCCTGGGCCGCGGTGAGGATCAGCGGCGGCGCGAGCCGGATGGTGCGCGGGCCGGGACTGTTGACGATGAACCCGGCGTCGAGCCCCGCGGTCACGACGGCGGGGGCGACGTCCGCATCGAGTTCGAAGCCGATCAGGAGGCCCTCGCCCCGGACGTCGGTGACGCCGTCGATGCCGGCCAGGCCGGAGCGCAGGTGTTCCCCCACCTCCCCGACGTGGTCGAGCACGTGCTGGTTTTCCAGCACGTGCAGGGTGGCCAGCGCGGCCGCGGTGGCCACCGGATTGCCGCCGAAGGTGCTGCCGTGCTGCCCGGCAGTCAGCAGCGCGGACACGTCCGGGCCAAACGTGATGAGGGCGCCGATCGGGAAGCCGCCGCCCAGGCCCTTGGCGAGGGTCACGGCGTCGGGGATGATCCCGGCGTCCTCGCTGGCCAGCCACTTGCCGGTGCGGCCGATCCCGGTCTGGACCTCGTCCAGGATCAGCAGCGCACCGGACGCGGTGGTCGCCTCGCGGGCGGCCTGCAGGTAGCCGGCGGGCAGCGGACGGACGCCGGCCTCGCCCTGGATGGGTTCGAGGAAGACGGCGGCGGTGGTGTCGTCAATCGCGGCGCGCAGGGCGTCGATATCGCCGAAGGGGACGTGCACGACGCCGCCGGGCAGCGGCTCGAACGGGGCCCGGTACGCTTCCTTTGAGGTCAAGGCCAGGGCGCCCATGGTGCGGCCGTGGAAGGCGCCTTCGAGGGCGATGATCTTGGTCCGCGGCTGCCCGGCCGGGCCCTGGCTGGCGCCGGTGTTCCGCCGGGCCAGCTTGAACGCTGCCTCCACCGCTTCGGTGCCGGAGTTGGCGAAAAATACCTTGGACCCGGCGGGCGCCTTGCTGAGTTCCAGCAGCTTTTCGGCCAGGGCCACCTGGGTGGGGCTGGTGAAGAAGTTGGAGACGTGGCCCAGGGTGGCGAGTTGGCTGGAGATGACGGAGGTGACGAACGGGTGCGCGTGGCCGAGGGCGTTCACGGCGATGCCGCCGAGCAGGTCCAGGTACTCGTTGCCGTCCGCGTCCCAGACGAGGCAGCCGGAGCCGCGGACCAGGACCCGCTGCGGCGCGCCGAAAACGCCCAGCAGCGACGAAGAGTAGCGGGAGAGCCACTGCGCGCCGCTGGCATGGCCGTGCGGCTCCACGATTTCGGTCAGTTCGGGGGACACTTCAATCTGGCTCATTTCACTTCCTCGTCCGGGACCACCTGGGTGCCGATGCCGGCGGTGGTAAAGGTTTCCAGCAGCATCGAGTGCGCCAGCCGGCCGTCCACAATGTGTGCGCGTTCGACGCCGTCGGCCACCGCTTGCAGGCAGGCCGCCATCTTGGGGATCATGCCCGACTCGAGACGCGGCAGCATCGCGCGCAGTTCGGAAGCCGTCAGCGATGAGATCAGCGAGGACCTGTCCGGCCAGTTGGCGTAGAGCCCCTCGACGTCGGTCAGGATGACCAGTTTGGACGCCCCCAGGGCCGAGGCGACGGCGGCCGCCGCGGTGTCCGCGTTGACGTTGAGGACCTGTCCCGTGGTGGATCCGTCGTCCTCGATCTCAGGGGCGACGGTCGAGATCACGGGGATCCGGCCGGCGGCGACGATGTCCAGGATGCCGGCGGGGTTCACGCCGACGACTTCGCCGACCAGGCCCAGGTCCACTTCCTCGCCGTCCACGACGGTGCCGGTACGGACTGCCCGCAGCAGGCCGCCGTCTTCGCCGGACATGCCGACGGCGTAGGGGCCGTGCGAGTTGATCAGGCCAACCAGCTCGCGGCCCACCTGGCCGGTGAGGACCATCCGGACCACGTCCATGGCCTCCGGGGTGGTGACGCGCAGCCCGCCCTTGAACTCCGATTCGATGCCGAGCCGGCCGAGCATGGCGTTGATTTGGGGCCCGCCGCCGTGCACGACCACCGGGTGGATGCCGACGTGGTGCAGGAAGACGACGTCCTCGGCGAAGGCGCGGCGGAGCTCCTCGTTGACCATGGCATTGCCGCCGTACTTGATCACCATGGTGGTGCCGGCGAAGCGCTGGATCCAGGGCAGGGCCTCGATCAGGGTGCCCGCTTTGCCCTGCGCGTCGGCCATGGTGGTGGTCTCGCGGGTCTGGGTGCTCATCTGCGTTCGTCCTTTGGTTCGTCCCGTGGGTGCGGCCTAGCTGGAGTAGGCGCTGTTCTCGTGGACATAGTCGTGGGTGAGGTCGTTGGTCCAGATCGTGGCTTCGGCGTCGCCGGCCTGCAGGTCGATCTCGACGCGGACTTCCCGCGGTTCCAGGTCCACCAGGCTGCGGTCCTCGCCGATGCTGCCGTTGCGGCAGATCTGCACACCATTCATGGACACGTTCAGCTGGTCGGGGTCGAAGGCGGCGTCGGTGGTGCCGACCGCGGAGAGCACCCGGCCCCAGTTCGGATCCTTGCCGAAAATGGCCGCCTTGAAGAGGTTGGAGCGGGCCACCGCCCGGCTGACCACCTCGGCGTCTTTTTCGCTGGCGGCGTTGAACGTGCGGACCGCGATGTCGTGGCTGGCGCCCTCGGCGTCGCCGATCAGCTTGCGGGCCAGTTCCGCGCAGACCTGGGTCAGGCCCTTGCCGAATTCGACGGCGGACGGCACAGATCCGGAGGCGGCGGAGGCGAGCAGGACCACGGTGTCGTTGGTGGACATGCAGCCGTCCGAGTCGGCCCGGTCAAAGGTGACCCGGGTGGCGTCCCGGAGCACGACATCGAGCAGCTCGGGCTGGACTTCGGCGTCGGTGGTGAGCACGACCAGCATGGTGGCCAGGCCGGGAGCGAGCATGCCGGCGCCCTTGGCCATGCCGCCGATGGTGAACTTTTTGCCCTCGGCGTCCGTGCCGGTGAAGACCGCCTGCTTGGAAACGGTGTCCGTCGTCATGATCGCGCCGGCCGCGGCGGGGCCGCCGTCGCGGCTCAAGGCGGCAGTGGCGGATCCGATCCCGGCGAGAATCTTGTCCATCGGCAGCTGTTCGCCGATCAGGCCGGTGGAGCAGACCACGACGTCCGTCGCGGAGACGCCGAGTGCCTCGGCCGTCTTTTCCGCGGTGGTGTGCGTGTTCTGGAAGCCCTGCGGCCCGGTGCAGGCGTTGGCGCCGCCGGAGTTGAGGATGACGGCGTCGACGCGGCCGTCCTTGAGGACCTCGCGGGACCAGTGCACCGGCGCCGCGGCCACCCGGTTGGAGGTGAAGACGGCGGCGGCTGCCTTGGCCGGGCCGTCGTTGACCACGAGGGCGAGGTCCGGGTTGCCGGAGGCCTTGAGGCCGGCTGTGACGCCGGCGGCGCGGAATCCTTGGGGGGCGGTGATGCTCACGGTGCGACTCCCTGCAGCTCGAGGCCGGCGGTTTCCGCCAGGCCGAGGGCGATGTTCATGGACTGCACGGCCCCGCCGGCGGTCCCCTTGGTGAGGTTGTCGATGGCGCTGGTGACGATCACGCGGCCGGTGTGCGGGTCGAAGGCCAGCTGCATCACGGCGTGGTTGGAACCCTGCACGGATTTGGTGGTGGGCCACTGGCCTTCCGGCAGCAGGTGGACGAACGGCTCCTCGTCGTAGGCCGCGGCCCAGGCGTCGCGCAGTTCGGCACCGCTGACGCCCTCGCGCACTTTCGCGGTTGCGGTGGTGAGGATGCCGCGGCTCATCGGGGCGAGCGTGGGGGTGAAGGACACGGTGACCGGAGCGCCCAGGGCGTTGGCGAGCCCTTGTTCGATCTCCGGGGTGTGCCGGTGTCCGCCGCCGACGCCGTAGGGGCTCATCGAGCCCATCACCTCGGCACCGATCAGGTTGACCTTGGCCGCCTTGCCGGCGCCGGACGTGCCGGAGGCGGAGACGATCACGACGTCGTCCGCCTCGAGCAGGCCGCTGCTGAAGCCCGGGGCGAGGGCCAGCAGGGCAGAGGTCGGGTAGCAGCCCGGCACTGCGATCCGGGTGGCGCCGCGAAGCGCCTCTCGCTGGCCCGGCAGCTCCGGCAGCCCGTAGGGCCAGGTGCCGGCATGGGGTGAGCCGTAGAACTTCTCCCAGGCCGCAGCGTCCTGGAGCCGGTGGTCCGCGCCGGCGTCGATCACGAGCGTCCCGGCGGGCAGCTGCGCGGCGATCGCCGCGGACGCCCCGTGCGGCAAGGCAAGGAAAACGACGTCGTGACCGCCGAGGTTCTCCACCGTGGTGTCTTCCAGAATCCGGTCCGCCAGGCCGTGGAGATGCGGCTGCAATTCCCCTAGTCTGGAACCGGCGTTGCTGTGCGCGGTGATGGCGCCAATGGTGACGTCGGGATGGGCGGCCAGGAGCCTGAGCACCTCGCCGCCGGCGTAGCCGCTGGCGCCCGAGACGGCAACTGAAATAGTCATAGCTCGAGTATACAGCAAGAGTATGCATAGAACCCGATATTTATGCATTCACTGGCCCGCGTCCCGCCGCCGAACCGTCCAGCCGGGCCCCGGGACCGGAGTGCCGGGTGGGAACGCATGCGGCGTATGCTGGATTGAGGGTGATCCAGACCGTGCGGCTGCAAATGGCAGCCGCAGCGTTGCCCGTAACAGTTACGAGGCATGCGTTTTATGACGCCCACCCCCACTCTTTCCCCCGCCACACCCCCGCGCCCCGAGGCGCGGGTCCGGCAGCCCAACGCCGTGGTCCTGAGCTATTCCGAACTGCTGAAGAGCGTCAAGGCCGCCGGCCTGCTGGAACGCAGGGTCGGCTTCTACGTCACCGTGTTCTCCACCCTCATCCTGCTGATGACGGCCACCTGGTTCGGTTTCGCGCTGATCGGTGACAGCTGGTTCCAGCTCCTGATCGCGGCCGCCCTGGGTATCCTCTGCACCCAGCTGAGCTTCCTGGCCCATGAGGCAGGGCACCGCCAGATCTTCGCCTCCCGCCGCGCCAATGACTGGGCCGCGAGGCTCCTCGCCACCTCCGTGGCCGGGATGAGCTACTCCTGGTGGGAGCAGAAGCACGGCGCCCACCACAACCACCCGAACGTCATCTCCAAGGATCCCGACATCGCGCCCGGGCCCATCGCCTTCCACACCGAGGCTGTCGCCGACCGGCAGGGCCGGTTCGCCTTCCTGACCCGCAAGCAGGGCTGGTTCTTCTTCCCGCTGCTGTTCCTGGTGGGCCTCGGCCTGCAAATCGATTCCGTCAAGTTCGTGTTCCGCCGCGCCAAAGTCACGCACCGCTGGGTCGAACTTCCCATCCTGCTGGCGCGCCTGAGCCTGCTGCCGGTGCTCACCTTCGTTTTCCTCCCGTGGGGCATGGCACTGGCGTTCATCGGCGTGCAGTTGGCCGTCTTCGGCTTCTACATGGGCGCCTCCTTCGCCCCGAACCACAAGGGCATGCCGGTGCTCCCCGCGGACAGCCGGGTGGACTTCTTCAGCCGCCAGGTGCTGACCTCGCGCAACATCTCCGGCGGGCGCTTCATGGACATCCTCCTCGGTGGCCTCAACCGCCAGGCCGAACACCATCTCTTCCCGGACATGGCGCGCCCGCAACTGGACAAGGCAGCCGTGATCGTGCGCGAATTCTGCGCCAAGCACCAGGTCCCCTACACCGAGACCACGCTGCTGCAGTCCTACGGCATCATTGTGCGCTACCTCAACGACGTCGGCCTTTCCGCGGGCCGTCACTTCGAATGCCCGATGGCCACCGTTACCCGGCGTTACTAGCTCTAGAACCATCACGCTGGGCCCGTGGCGGCAGTGTCCCTAGGATGGACAGAGAATCCGGGCCATGGAATTTCGCCTCCCCGGAGCGGAGACACCCAGCAAGGAGACACATGACACACGCAATCGTCGCCCGGCAGGCCGGCGGCCCGGAAGTCCTCGAACTGGCTAAGATCGACCGTCCGGTGCCCGGTCCCGGCCAGCTGCTGATCAAAGTCGCCGCCGTCGGCGTGAATTTCATCGACACCTACCAGCGCAGCGGCGTCTACAAGGTGTCCTACCCCTTCACCCCCGGGTCCGAGGCCTCCGGATCCGTGGAGGAGCTTGGCGAGGGGGTGACCGGATTCTCGCCCGGGGACCGGGTTGCCACCGCCGAGGGTGTCGGCTGCTACGCCGGGTACGCCCTGGTGGACGCGGACAAGGCGCTGCCGGTACCCGACGGCGTCGACGACTTCACCGCGGCCGCGCTCCCCCTGCAGGGCATCACGGCGCACTACCTGATCAACTCCTCCTTCAAGGTGGAACCGGGCCAGAGCGTGCTGCTGCACGCCGGCGCGGGCGGCGTCGGCCTGCTCCTGACCCAGCTGCTCAAGGCCAGGGGCGCGCACGTCATCACCACCGTCTCCACCGATGAGAAGGAGGCGCTGGCGCGCGGAGCCGGCGCGGACCATGTGCTGCGCTACGACGGCTTCGCCGCCAAGGTGCGGGAGCTCACCGGGGGCGCCGGAGTCCATGTCGTGTACGACGGGGTCGGCAAGGACACCTTTGACGAGTCGCTCGAAGCCCTCCGGATCCGCGGCACCCTGGTGCTCTTCGGCGGGGCCTCCGGACCGGTGCCGCCGTTTGATCCGCAACGGCTCAACGCCGGCGGCTCGCTCTACCTGACCCGGCCCACCATCACCCACTTCCTCCGCGACGCGCAGGAACGCCGCTGGCGCTCCGGCGAACTGTTCGCCGCCGTCGCGGCCGGCAGCCTTAAGGTCCGGATCGGGGCCCGCTACGACCTCGCGGACGCCGCTTCGGCCCACACCGACCTGGAGCAGCGCCGCACCACCGGCAAGGTCATCCTGGTTCCCTGATCGTGCCTGGAAGCGCCGCAATCCCCCGTTCATCTGCGGCGAGGAGAATCACCCCGTGATTGAGCAGCAGCCGCCGGCCGGCAGCGGAACCCCGGCGGACCCCGCCGCCCCGGCGATACCCATGTATCAGCCGCAACTGCCGGGCGCCTTCGCGGCACCGCCGGAGCGGACCCTGATCGATGTCCTGCAGGACACCGCCGCCCGCTTCCCGGACGCCTCCGCGCTCGACGACGGCCACCGGTCGCTCAGCTACGCCCAGCTGATGGGCGAGGTCCGCGCGGCCGCCAAGAAGCTGCACCTGGCCGGACTCGGCGCCGGCGACAAGATCGGCATCCGGATCCCCTCGGGGACCAACGAGCTGTACGTGTCGATCCTGGCGGTGCTGCTGGTGGGGGCCGCCTACGTCCCGGTGGACGCCGACGACCCCGATGAGCGGGCCAAACTGGTGTTCAGCGAGGCCCGGGTTTCCGGCATCCTGCGCGCCGGCGGCACGATCGTGACCGACAAAAACCATCCCCGGCCCTTCCCGGCCGCCAGGCAGCCGGTCCCAGTCGACGACGCGTGGGTCATCTTCACCTCCGGCTCCACCGGCACCCCCAAGGGCGTCGCCGTGCGGCACAGTTCGGCCGCGGCCTTCGTGGACGCCGAGGCCCGGATCTTCCTGCAAACCGATCCCATCGGTCCGCAGGACCGCGTCCTCGCCGGGCTCTCCGTGGCCTTCGATGCCTCCTGCGAGGAGATGTGGCTGGCCTGGCGGCACGGTGCGTGCCTGGTGCCGGCGCCGCGCGCCCTGGTCCGGACCGGCATGGACCTGGGCCCCTGGCTGATCAACCACGGCATCACGGTGGTGTCCACGGTCCCCACACTGGCGGCGTTGTGGCCGGTCGAAGCCCTGGAAAATGTCCGGCTGCTGATCTTCGGCGGTGAGGCCTGCCCGCCCGAACTCGCGGACCGGCTGGCCGTGGACGGGCGCGAGGTCTGGAACACCTACGGGCCCACCGAAGCCACCGTCGTCGCCTGCGCGGCGCCGCTCGGCGGTCCGGGCCCGGTCCGGATCGGCCTGCCGCTGGACGGCTGGGACCTCGCCGTCGTCGGCCCGGACGGGGCGCCGGTCGCGGAAGGCGGCATCGGGGAATTGATTATTGGCGGCGTCGGGCTTGCCCGCTACCTGGACCCGGCCAAGGACGCAGAGAAGTACGCCCCGCTGCCGGCCCTGGGCTGGTCCCGGGCTTACCGCTCCGGCGACCTGGTCCGCTACGAACGCGAGGGCCTGCTGTTCGTCGGCCGCGCCGACGAACAGGTCAAGCTGGGCGGCCGCCGGATCGAACTGGGCGAAATCGACGCCGCGCTGCAAGCCTTGCCGGACGTTGCCGGGGCGGCCGCAGCGGTGCAAACGACGGCGGCCGGGAACCAGGTGCTGGTTGGTTACCTCTCGCCGGTCGACGGCCGCGAGCTGGATCTCACGGCCGCGCGGCACCTGCTCGGCACCAGCCTCCCCGCCCCGCTGATTCCGATGCTCACCGTCGTGGACGCCTTGCCGACCAAGACCAGCGGCAAGGTGGACCGGCACGCGCTCCCCTGGCCGCTGGCCGGCCCCGGCGCGGCCGACGCGGCCGCGGCGCCGTTGAACCTGCCCGACGACGCGGCCTGGATCGTCGAGCAATGGAGTGCAGTGCTGGGCGGGACCGTCTCCGACCTGGACGCGGACTTCTTTGCGTTTGGCGGCGGCTCGCTGGCCGCGGCCCAGCTGGTTTCCGCCCTCCGGGTCCGCTACCCCACCATCACGGTGGCGGACATTTATGCCACGCCCCGGGTCGGGGCGTTGATCGAGACCGCACGCCAGTCCCTCCCCGAGGGCGGCGCCGTCGCGCCCGGCGAACGTACGGTGCGCCCCACGTCCCGCCGCGCCCAGTGGGCGCAGACGCTGCTGGGCATCCCGCTGCACATTCTGGTCGGCATGCGCTGGCTGACCTATCTGATGGCGGCCAATAACCTGCTGGCCTCGTTCGCCGGTTTCACGGCGGCGCCGACGCTCTCCTGGTGGTGGGTGGCCGCGTCGTGGCTGGTTTTCGTCAGCCCTGCCGGGCGGATGGCGATCTCGGTGGCGGCCGCGCGGCTGCTGCTGCGCAAGGTCACCCCCGGCAGCTACCCGCGCTCGGGCCGGGTGCACCTGCGCCTCTGGCTGGCCGAACAAATCCAGGACCTGGCCGGCGCCGTCAGCCTCGCCAGCGCACCGTGGGTGCCGTATTACGCGCGGGCCCTCGGCGCCAGGATCGGCCCGAACGTCCAGTTGCACTCGCTGCCTCCGGTGACGGGGCTGCTGTCCCTCGGCGCCGGCTGCAACGTCGAACCCGAAGTCGATCTGTCCGGGTGGTGGATTGACGGGGACTCGGTGCAGATCGGGGCGATCCATATCGGCGCCGGAGCCGTCGTCGGCGCCCGGAGTACCCTCATGCCCGGCGCCAGCATCGGCGCGGACGCCCAGGTGGAGCCGGGTTCTGCCGTGCTCGGAAGGGTCAAGGCGGGCCATCTGGTGGCCGGCTCCCCGGCCGAGCGACGGGGCAAGGCCAAGCAGGACTGGCCGGACGCACCGCCGGAGCGCCGCCTGGCCGGCCGGCTCTGGTTTGCCGGTTTCGCCTCCGCCTCCGCGGTCCTGGCCCTGATCCCCTACCTGTCGGCCGCGGCCGCCGGACTGGTGGTGTTCGGCTTCATTCAGGGCCGGTCCTCCCTGCTCGCGGCCCTGCCGCAGCTGGTGCTCGCGCTCCCGCTGGCCGCGTTGGTCTGGTTCGGCGCCAACCTGTTGCTGATCCTTGCTGCCACCCGACTGCTCGGCATTGGACTGCGGCCCGGCTACTACCGGGTCCGAAGCCGGATCGGCTGGCAGGTCTGGGCCACGGAGCGGGTCCTTGACCTGGCCCGTGAACTGCTGTTCCCGATCTACGCCAGCCTCTTCACCCCGGTCTGGCTGCGGCTGCTCGGTGCCCGGATCGGCCGTAACGTGGAGGCCTCCACGGTGCTGTTGATCCCCAAGATGACCACCGTCGGCGAGGGCGCCTTCCTGGCCGACGACACCATGATCGCCTCCTATGAACTCGGCGGCGGATGGATGAAGATCGCACCGGCCAAGGTGGGTAAACGCTCGTTCCTGGGGAACTCCGGAATGACCGCGGCGGGCCGGCACGTACCCAAGAACTCCCTCGTCGCGGTGCTCTCCGCCACCCCGGCCAAGGCCAAATCCGGCACCTCCTGGATCGGCAGCCCGCCGGTCCGGCTGCGGCGCACGGCGGTCGCCTCCGACGACACCCGAACCTTCCAGCCGCCCCTGCGGCTCAAGCTTGCCCGCACGTTGTGGGAGCTGTGCCGCTTCGTGCCGGTGGTACTGACGGTCGCCGTCGCGGCCGGGGTTATGGTGGCCCTGGACTGGCTGGCCGGCAGCTTCAACTACGCCGTTGCGGCCCTGCTCGGCGGGGTGGTGCTGCTTGCCGCCGGAGCGGCGGCCGCGGGCAGCGCCGTCGTCGCCAAATGGCTGCTGGTGGGACGGATCCGCCCCGGTGAGCACCCGCTGTGGAGTTCCTTCATCTGGCGCAACGAAGTGGTGGACGCCTTCATCGAAATGGTCAGCGCGCCCTGGTTCGCGCGCGCCGCCTCCGGCACCCCGGCGCTGGTGTGGTGGCTGCGGGCCCTCGGCGCCAAGATCGGCGCCGGCACGTGGTGCGAAAGCTACTGGCTGCCGGAGGCGGACCTGGTCACGCTGGGCCGCAGCGCCACGGTCAACCGCGGCTGCGTGGTCCAGACCCATCTGTTTCACGACAGGGTCATGAGCATTGACACTGTTACGCTCGAAGACGGGTCCACGATGGGCCCGCACGGGGTCATCCTGCCGCGGGCCCGGATCGGCAACGGCGGGACCGTGGGGCCGGCGTCCCTGGTCATGCGGGGCGAGACGGTGCCCGCCGCCACGTACT
Organism: Arthrobacter sp. JB02-1C; assembly: GCF_057748045.1. NCBI lineage: Bacteria > Bacillati > Actinomycetota > Actinomycetes > Micrococcales > Micrococcaceae > Arthrobacter > Arthrobacter sp. JB02-1C. The sequence goes on along the minus strand of NZ_CM173235.1, from coordinate 2,534,825 downwards.
GGATGGGAAACCCGGTCAGGCCGTGGGGCGGACCCGCTGTCCCGGCCCCCAAGCCAAAGTAAGCCCGCGTCCGCTCACAATCTGGAAGGCACCCCCACGCTAACCGCAACCACCGAAGGCCGTCCATGAGTCAAACCGCATCAGCCGCCGCCGAGGAGCTGCCCGCAGAAATGCCCGCGGCCGCCCCCGATCCGTACATGCCCGGCCACGGCACCGACGTCTACCGCGTCACGCGCTACGAACTGGAGCTCGATTACCGGGTCAACAGCAACCACCTCAGCGGCCGGGCGACGCTGCATGCGGTCGCCCGGCGCCAGAGCTCGGCCATCGTCCTGGACCTGACCGGGCTGCGGGCCACCAAGGCACTGATGCCCGGCCGGAAGGTGCGCAAGTTCACCCAGCGGGCCGAGCAGCTGGTCGTGGTACCGGACACGGCGTTGCTGCCGGGAGACGAATTCACCCTCGACATCCGGTACGACGGCAATCCGGCACCCCGCCGCGGGCTGTGGGGCGAGGTGGGCTGGGAGGAACTGAGCGACGGTGTCCTGGTCGCGGGCCAGCCCAACGGCGCGGCGTCGTGGTTCCCCTGCAACGACCACCCGCGGGACAAAGCCAGCTACCGCATCTCCATCACCACCGACGCCAACTACCGGGCCGTCTGCAACGGCGTTCTGGTCTCGCACCAGGCCCGGTCCAGCCGCGAAACCTGGGTCTACGAGCAGGCCGAGCCGATGGCCAGCTACCTCGCCACAGTCCAGATCGGCCGGTACGAGCTGCTGCAGCTCAACCCGGCCCGGCCCGCCGGCGACGTTGCGCAGACCGCGGCGGTACCCGCGGAGCTCGCCGCGGAGGCCCGGGCCGGGCTCGCCCGCCAGCCCCAGATGATGAAGACCTTCACCAGCTGCTTCGGACCGTATCCGTTCGCCGGCTACACCGTGGTGGTGACCGAGGACGCCCTGGAAATCCCGCTGGAGGCCCAGTCCCTGTCCATCGTCGGCCGCAACCACCTGACCACCGGCTGGGAATCGCAACGGCTGATCGCACACGAGCTGTCCCACCAGTGGTTTGGGAATTCGCTGACGGCGGCCTCGTGGAGGGACATCTGGCTGCACGAAGGCTTCGCCTGCTACGCGGAGTGGATCTGGTCCGAGGAGGCCGGGGTGATGTCCGTGGCCGACCGGGCCAAGGCGGCCTGGCGGATGCTGAACCGGGAGGACCAGGACCTGCTGATCGGCGACCCGGGGCCGGAACTCATGTTTGATGACCGCGTCTACAAGCGCGGCGCCCTCGCCCTGCACGCGGTACGCCTCCGGTGCGGCGATCCTGCTTTCTTCGCGCTATTGCAGGACTGGACCGCCGCACACCGGCACGGCTCCGTCAGCACGGAGGACTTTATCCTGGCCGCAGACCGTGCCACCGGGCACGACACGGAGACCCTTTTGCACTCCTGGCTTTACGAACAGGCCCTGCCCCCGCTGCCGGCCGGCTGACCCGCTGCCGGAAGACCGGCGAGGGCGACGGCGGCCGCGAAGTGCGCGGGCAGCCCGGTTTCGCTGGCCGGAAGGTCCCGGATGCCGGCACGGTCCAGCACCTCGATGGTGTGCGGCGCTGTCCGCAGCCCGGTGCCGCAGAGCTTGAGCCAGGCCTCCTTGCGGGCCCACAGCCGGGCCCGTCCGGCCAGCAGTGCGGGGCCGGCCAGGCCGCGCAGGCTGTTCCGCTCGGCCGGGCCCAGCGCCACCCCGTCGAAGCCGTCAAAGTCGGTTCCTTCCGGGTGCTGAAGGTCGACGCCGAGGCGGGCGCCCGCCGGCGGCTCGGTCACGGCCGCCAGCAGGACCCAGCCCGCGCTGCGCGAAAGGCTCAGCAGCAACGGCGCCGGCGCACCGCCGAGCGTGTATCCCGGACGCCCGTGCGCGACGCCGGGGCCGCACTCCGGGCAGTGGTACGCGGCCGTGAGGTCCGACGGCGGCAGGTCCAGCAGTTCCGCGGCGAAACGCCGCTGGGCGAGCCGGCCGGCAAGGAACGCGGCCCGCGGACCCGGTTCCATGCCGCGGGCGCGCCCGAGTTCGACGTCGTCCAGCAGCGTGCGGGCCGAGTCCGGCAGCTCGCGGGCGGCGGCGCCGGGGGCGCCGGATACGCGGAAGGGCGGGACGGCCCGCACGATCAGTTGCGCTGCCATGGTCCCGCCCTTCCCTACTGCGTACTGCAGGGCGCTAGCGCTGCACGGCACCGAACCGCTCGTGGGCCAGGGCCACGGCGCTGTCGCGTGCTGCCGAGGCCTCGTCCGCTGTCAGGGTGCGGTCGTCGGCCCGGAACCGCAGGTTGAAGGCCAGCGACTTCTTGCCTTCTTCGATGCCCTTCCCGGCATAGACGTCGAACAGGGAGACCTCTTCAAGCAGTTCCCCTGCGCCCTCGCGCAGGGCAGCCTGCACCTGGTCCGCCGCAACCCCGGCCGCCACCACCAGCGCAACGTCCTGCGTGGCGACGGGGTAGGTGGAGATGTGCCGGGCAACAATGACGTCCGGCGCGGCGTCGAACAGCGCGTCGGCGTCCAGCTCCAGTGCGACCGACCGGGCCGGCATGTCGTGCGCGGCGAGCAGCTTCGGGTGCAGCTCACCGGCGTAGCCCACGATCTCGCCGCTGCGCAACGCCAGCTGGGCGGCCCGGCCTGGGTGGAAGGCCTGGTGCTGGCCCTGGCTGATCACCAGGTCGACGCCGAGCACGTCCGCGGCGAGACGGGCAATGTCCAGTGCGTCCGCCCAGTCCCAGGCCCGGGGCGCGTGCGCCGGCGCCGCCGGCGAATCGTGCCCGGTCAGGACGGCCGCGAGGTGCAGCGGCTGGTCCGGGACGCCGTCGTACAGTCCATCCAGTACCTCGTCCGAGGGCTTGACGCCCAACGGCGGGATGGACGCGGTGCCCAGCGTTTCACCGGGCAGGAAGACCAGCCCGGTCTCGAACAGGGCGAGGTCCCGGAAGCCGCGGGCGTGGTTACGCTTGGCGACCTCGATCAGCCCCGGCAGGACGGAGGTCCGCAGGTAGCCGTGTTCCTCGCTGATCGGGTTTGCCAGCTTGAGCGCGCTGCGCACCGCACCGGCCGCGGCCACGCCGAAGGTGTCGTTCGCCGCCCTGGAGACAAACGGGTACGCCATCACCTCGGTCAGGCCGGCGTCCGCCAGGGCCTGGACGAGCCGGCGGCGCTGCTGCTGCACCCGGGTCAGTCCACGGCCAGGGGGCGCCACCGGCAGCGTCGCGGGGATCTTGTCATAGCCGACCAGCCGGGCGATCTCCTCGGACAGGTCCTCCTTGGTTTCCAGGTCGTTGCGCCAGCTCGGAGCCGTGACACTGTACCCGGCGCCGGTCTTCTCGACCACGGCCCCCAGGTCCTGCAGCGAGGTCAGGATCTGCTCCTCGCTGAAGTCAATGCCGATCCGCTCGGCGGCGAAGGACGCCGGCAGCTGCACGGTCACCGGATCAGGGGCGGTCCCGACGTCGGTGCCCTCGACGGCGGCGGTCCCGCCGGCGAGTTCCACCAGCAGGTCGACGGCGCGCTGGGCGGCGACGTGGGCGACGTGCCAGTCCACGCCGCGCTCGAAACGCTTGGACGCTTCGGAGGGCAGCTTGTGGCGGCGGCGCGAACGGGCGATCGAGACTTCTTCGAAGTGGGCCGCCTCGATCAGGATGGTCGAGGTCGTGTCGCTGACTTCGGTGGCGGCACCGCCCATCACGCCGGCGACGCCGATCGGGCCGGAGCCGTCGGTGATCAGGAGGTCCCCGACGTCGAGCGCACGTTTCTTGCCGTCGAGGGTCGTGAGCTGCTCACCGGCGACGGCACGGCGGACCACGATCTCCCCGGTGAGTTTGTCCTGGTCGTAGAAATGCAGCGGCTGGCCGAGTTCGAGCATGACGTAGTTGGAGATGTCCACCGGCAACGAGATGGACCGGATGCCGGCGAGCCGGAGCCGGGAGGACATCCAAGCCGGGGTGGGCCGGGTGGAGTCAACGCCGTGCACGGTGCGGGCCACGAACCGGTCACAGCCGGGCTTGCCGTAGATCGGGGCGTCGTCGTTGAGCTTGACCGGGAAACCGCCGGTGAGCGCCGCAGGGGCCTGCACCGTGGATGCGGGATCGGTGAAGGGCGTGCCGGTGGCGTGCGCGTATTCCCGGGCCACGCCGCGGATCGAGAACGCATAGCCGCGGTCCGGGGTGACGTTGATTTCGGCGGCCTGGTCATAGAGGCCGAGCAGTTCCATGGCGTCGGTGCCGATTTCCGGGTCCAAACCGATCCGGGACAGGACCAGGATGCCGTCGTGGTCCTCGCCGATGCCGAGCTCGCGGACCGAGGCGATCATCCCGGCGGAGAGGTGGCCGTAGGTCTTGCGGGCGGAGATCCGGAAGTCGCCGGGCAGGACGGCGCCGGGAAGGGTTACCACCACCTTGTCGCCCTCGACGAAGTTGTGTGCGCCGCAGATGATGCCCTGCACACCGGAGGGGTCGATGCCGTCGCCCGTGAGGGTCTGCTGCTGGCCTTCGGGGACCACGCGGACCTGGCACCAGTTGATGGTCTTGCCGTTGGACTGCGGCTCCTTGACCAGGCTCAGCACCTGGCCGACCACGATCGGACCTTGGAGCGCGTCGGTGGGGCGGTGGACCGCCTCTTCTTCGAAGCCGACTTTGACCAGTTCGGCCATCACGTCTTCGGCCGTCGCTCCGGCCGGAACGGCCGCGAATTCACGCAGCCAGGAAAGTGGGATACGCATGGGTTAGATCTCCATCCCGAAGTGCTCGCTGAAACGTACATCGCCCTCGATCATGTCGCGCATGTCGCCGACCTCGTTGCGGAACATGAGGGTGCGCTCGATGCCCATGCCGAAGGCAAAGCCTGAATAAACGTCCGGATCGATGCCGGCGGCGCGGAGCACGTTGGGGTTCACCATGCCGCAGCCGCCCCATTCGATCCAGCCCGGTCCGCCTTTGGCGCCCGGGTGCCAGATGTCCAGTTCGGCGGACGGTTCGGTGAACGGGAAGTAGTTGGGGCGCAGCCGGATCTGGGCCTCGTCGCCGAACATCTGGCGGGCGAAGTGCTCCAGGGTGCCGCGCAGGTCGGCCATGCTGAGCTTCTTGTCGATGGCCAGGCCCTCGAACTGGTGGAACACCGGGGTGTGCGTGGCGTCGAGTTCGTCGGTGCGGAAGACCTTCCCGGGGCACAGCACATAGATCGGCACGTCGCGCTCCAGCATGGAGCGGACCTGCACCGGGGAGGTGTGGGTCCGCATCAGCAGGTGCGCCTCGGGCGGTTCAACGAAGAAGGTGTCCTGCATTTCGCGGGCAGGGTGGTCCGGCTTGAAGTTCAGCGCATCGAAGTTGAACCACTCCGACTCGACCTCGGGACCCTCGGCGATTTCCCAGCCCATGCCCACGAAGATGTCCGAGACGCGGTCCTGCAGCGTGGAGAGCGGGTGCCGCGCACCGGCCCGACGGCGCCGCGGCGCCGCGGTGACGTCGACGGTTTCCTCGACCAGGATGCGGGCGTCGTTTTCCGCTTCCAGTTCGGCAGTCCGGTCCGCGAGCGCCTTGTTGACCCGTCCGCGGGAGGCGCCCATGAGCTTGCCGGCGGCAGCCTTCTGGTCCTTGGGCAGGCCGCCGATTTCGCGGTTGGCCAGGCTCAGCGCGGATTTTTCGCCAGCGTGGGCGAGCCGAACGGCTTTGAGTTCGTCGAGCGTCGAGGCGGCGGCAATCGCGGCGACGGCCTGGTTTACGGCGGCGGTAACGGCGGCTTCATCCAGAGGGTTCGGGACGGCTGCGCCCGGCAAAGTTTCAGTCATCTACTGTTCTTAGCTACGAGTCGGTTCATGCCAACGGCACAGGACCTTCAACAGGAGCGGGGACCAGTGCGTTGACAAAGGGCAGGGCTCGCCAAAATGGTTCCGGCGGGCGCTCCCCTCAGTCTAGTTGAAGGCACTCAGGTGCCCGAACGTGACGGCGCTGCGCCGGCCGCCGCAAGTTCGGCGCCGCTCACGCTACCCTCATCCCGTAGGGCCACCGCCCTTCTGGCTCAGGTCGAAACCGAGCCTGCCAGGAACCTCAAGGAGCCCGCTATGTTGATTGTCGGAGTCGGAGCGTTCGGCCTCGAGGACGGCCGGGCATGAACCTGGCCCCTGAACGAGTCGGCTATGCAGCCGGCGTGGGCTTCATCGTGCTCGGCGGCCTGGTCGCCGCCGTCGCGGGCCCCTTGCACTTCGACCGCGGCAGCTGGCTTGCCGCCTACCTGGTGCTCGTCTGCGGCGTGGCCCAATGCGCCATCAGCGACCAACGCCGGTTCCTCGGTGCGGCACCGCCTCGGCCGGCACCGGGGTGGGCGCTGGTCGGCTGCTGGAACACCGGCAACGCCCTGGTCATCGTCGGAGCGCTCCTTTCCATCCCGCTCATCACAGATGCCGGTGGCCTCCTGCTGGTCGCAGGGCTGGTCCTCGCCGGGGCCCGAACACGGCACGCCCAACGGCCGATCAGGGCCGCACTCCTTCGGGCTTTCTACGTTGTCTTGGTCATAAGTGTCCCCGTCGGACTGGTTCTGAGCCACCTGCGCGCCGCACACCCCTGAGAACCCCACCAGGCAGTCCCTGCGCTCCTGGAGTGTGGATGGCAACGCTATTTCCGTGCCTGCGCCTTCAAAGACGAATGCCGTGCCTGCCGGAGACCGGCCCGCGTCGTATCCCGTGGGCAGCTGCCCCGCTAGCATGGCCTCATGACTCCCGGACAGCGGCTGCGGCAGCTTGCCAACCTGCTGAACGCGTCGACGCCGCTGGGGCTGCTGCTGGCTGCCTGCGCCCGGACCGGGCTCCGCCGCGGCCCGCGCGGCCTGCTCCTGGCCACCGGCTACCGCTGGCGCCTGCCGTTCGCGGCGGCGTTCACCGTGGGCAATGTGGTGCTCTTCCGCGCCGGGCCGGCGGAGGCCCTGGGCAACCCGGAACTGCTGGGCCACGAAGAGCGGCACGCCACCCAGTACGCCTGGTGCCTCGGGGTGCCATTTCTTCCGTTGTACCTCCTGGCGGCGGCCTGGTCCCTGATCCGGACGGGCAACCCCGGATCCGCCAATTTCTTCGAGCGGCACGCCGGACTCCAGGCGGGCGGCTACCCTCCTGCACTGCCGACCCACGAACGGAACGAGGCATAACATGACGGAAAATCCCAGGTCCATCTCGGTGACCGGCTCCGCCACTGCGGAGGCCGCGCCGGACCTGCTGACGCTTTCCCTCGGCGTCGAATGCCGGCGCCCGGGCGTGGACGCGGCGTACCGCGACGCCGCCCGCGCCTCGTCCGCGATCACGGCCGTGCTCCGGGATCACGGCGTCGGAAATCCGGACATCACCACCTCGGGACTGAACGTCCGGGCCGAGGTCAGCTGGCAGGAGGGACGGAGCCACATGGTCTCCGGCTACCTGGCCTCCAGCATGCTCACCGTCCGGCTTCGCGACCTGGCGGCGTCCTCCGGGCTCATTGCGGCTGCCGTCGAGGCCGCCGGGGACGACGCCCGCCTCAACGGACTCGAACTGGGCTTCTCGGATCCTGCTGCGGTCGAAGCCCGCGCCCGGGAGGCCGCCTGGAACAAGGCCCGCGCGGCCGCGGAACAGTTCGCCGCGCTGGCCGGGGCGCGGTTGGGCAGAGCCATCTCCGTTACCCAGCAGCCGGGGACCGCTCAGCCGCTGCCGCTGGCCGCAATGCAGCGCGCCGTGGCGTCCGAGCCGCTGACCGTCGAAGCGGGCGCGGCCGGTATCACCGCGGCCGTTGGGGTTGTCTGGGAACTGCTGGACTGAGCAGTTCCGGCGCCAGTTCCGGCGCCAGGGCCGGCGCTAGTGGCTGGCGCCTGCTGCGAGCTTCAGGTCCGCCGTCGTCGCCAGCGCGGTACGGACGACGACGGCGAGCGCCTGCGTCATGTGCTCCAGCGGCAGGGAGGCCAGGCCGCTCCCCGGCGGGATCTGGTCCGGTGCGTACGGGACGTGGACGAAGCCGCCCCGGGTGCCGGGGCTGAGCCGCAGGGCGTGCATCAGGCCGTAGAAGACGTGGTTGCAGACGTAGGTCCCCGCGGTCTGGGATACCTCCGCCGGAATGCCGGCCGAGCCCAGTGCGGCCAGGGCCGCCTTGACCGGCAGCGTGCTGAAGTAGGCCGCCGGGCCGCCGGGGACCACCGGCTCGTCGACCGGGGCGTTGCCCGCGTTGTCCGGGACCCGCGCGTCGTCGCAGTTGATCGCGATCCGTTCCAGCGAGATTCGGGCCCTGCCCCCCGCCTGGCCCGCGCAGATGACGAGCTCCGGACTGTGCTCGGCCATGGCGGCCTGCAGGACGGCGATGGCGTCCCCGAAGACGCAGGGCAGCTCCACCGCCGCGACCTCGTGCCCCTCGGCTTGAAGCAGGGCCGCGGCCCCGCGCGCCGCCGTCCACGACGGATTGGTGGTTTCGCCGCCAAACGGTTCGAACCCGGTCAGGAGAATCATGGGCCCAGCCTAGCAACGCCGTCTTCTTCAGCCGCCGCCGCCACTTCGACCTGAGGTCCTTGACTTAAGATCGAACATATATTCGAATATAGTCATGAGATGGGACGCGCAGGCACTCAAACCAGCCGATGCCATGACTGGCGAGCCCCCAGCAGGCGGCTCGCCCTCCGGCGCAGGTCCGGCCGCCCCGGCGTTGCTGCCGCTGGCCGGATTGGTGCGCTCCGTCTCCACCCCTGAGTTTGCCGGGGTCACTTTCCATGAGGTCACTGCCAAATCGGTGCTCAACAAGGTGGCCGCCGGTTCCCGGATGCCCTTCGAGTGGACGGTGAACCCGTACCGCGGCTGCAGCCACGCCTGCGTGTACTGCTTCGCCCGCAAGACGCACACCTATCTGGACTTCGACGCCGGCCTGGACTTCGACAGCCAGGTGGTGGTCAAGATCAACGCGGCCGAGGTACTGCGCAAGGAGCTCGCCAAGCCGTCCTGGCAGCGCCACCACGTGGCCCTGGGCACCAACACGGACCCGTACCAGCGCGCCGAGGGTCGGTACCAGCTGATGCCCGGCATCATTGGCGCCCTGGCCGACTCCGGCACTCCCCTGTCCATCCTGACCAAGGGCACGCTGCTGGCCCGCGACATCCCGCTGCTCAAGCACGCGGCCACCCAGGTCCCCGTGGGGGTGGGGATATCGCTGGCGATGACTGACGAAGGGCTCTCCGAGGCGGTGGAGCCGGGGACTCCCGGACCGCGGGCACGGCTGAAGCTCGTGTCCCGGCTGCGTGAGGCAGGGCTTCCCTGCGGCGTGATGGCGATGCCGATCCTGCCCTGGCTCTCTGACTCCGACGAAGCATTGGATTCCCTCTTCGGCTCGCTGGCCGCCGCCGGCGCCACCGGTGTCACAGCCGGGGCGCTCTACCTCAAGCCTGGAACCCGCGACTGGTTCATGCAGTGGATTGCCAAGGAGCACCCGCAGCTTGCCGGCAAGTACCGCCGGCTGTACGGCGGCGGCTCCTATGCCTCCAAGGAGTACCGGGCCTGGCTGGCCGGCCGGATCCGGTTCTTCAAGGCCCGGCACGGCTTCCTGGGCTCCGCGGGCTTCAGCCACCGCGATCTGAACGACGATCCGCGCGAGGAGGAGGCCCAGTACCCGGCGGGCAGCATTCCGGGTCCGGCCGCGCGGCGGAGCGCCGGGGACCATGCCGGGCAGGGCGCCGGCGTTCCCGCGGCGCAACCCACCTTGTTCTGACCGCCCCACTCCCCGGGCCAAGGGGGCTTGTGCCCGCTTCAGAGGACCTTGACGGCGCCCAGGACCCGCGAAAGGGACTCTTTCGCATCGCCGAACAGAAGCGTGGTCCTGGGGTCGTGCAGCAATTCGTTGTCGATACCGGCAAAACCCGGACGCATCGAGCGCTTGAGGAACACCACCTGCCGGGCCTGCACCACGTCCAGGATCGGCATCCCATAAATGGGTGAGCCCGGCGAAGACTTCGCCGCGGGATTGACGACATCGTTGGCACCCACCACCAGGACGATGTCAGTGTTGGCGAACTCCGGATTGACCTCGTCAAGTTCCCGCAGCGACTCGTAGGGCACGTTCGCCTCGGCCAGCAGCACGTTCATGTGCCCTGGCATCCGGCCGGCGACAGGATGGATCGCGAACACCACGTCGATTCCCCTGGCCATCAAGGCGGTGGCAAGCTCGGCCACCGCGTGCTGGCCCTGCGCAACCGCCAGGCCGTAGCCGGGCACAATCACCACCCGCTGCGCGTAGCCGAGCTCGACGGCGATGTCCTCGGGCGAGGACGAACGCACCGGCCGGTCGCTGACCGCAGTCGAGCCCGCGGTGGAACCGCCGCGGAACGCGCCGAACAGAATGCCGGCCACCCCCCGGCCCATCGCGGCGGCCATGACCTTGGTCAGGATGGTTCCGCTGGCACCTACCAGCGTGCCGGCCACGAGCAGGAGCACATTGCCCAGCACGATCCCGGATGCTGCCACGGCAAGGCCGGTGAAGGCGTTCAACAGCGAGATGACGATCGGCACGTCGGCACCGCCCACCGGCAGCACCAGCAGCAGCCCGGCGGCGAGGCCGAGGACCAGCAGCGCGCCGGCCCAGCCGGCGGACCCCGTCCACACCACGACCCCGCCGGCCGCCACCGCAGCTGCCAGGACCAGGACCATCACGGCAGCCATGCCACGGAAGATCAGCGGGCGGGTCCCGATCAGTTCCTGCAGCTTCCCCACCGTGACGGCCGAGCCGGCGAAGGACACCGCCCCGACCAGCATGGTGAAGACCACCGCCAGCCGGACCCAGGAATCCCCGCTGTGCCCGAGCTCCAGGACCGCCACCAGCGCGGCCGCACCGCCGCCGACCCCGTTGAACAAGGCCACCAGCTGCGGCATCTGGGTCATCTGCACGCGCCGGGCGACCGGAACTGCGAGAGCGGTTCCGACGGCAATGGCGGCCAGGATCAGCGGAATGTTCTCCAGCCGCGCGGAGAGGAACACGGTCACGACGGCCACCGCGGCACCGGCGGCGCCAATGGCGTTTCCACGCCGGGCCGTCCGGGGAGAGCTGAGGCCCTTCAGCGCCAGGATGAAGCACACCGCCGCCACGAGGTAGAGCAGCGCGGTCCAGGCGGGGGCGAGGATGCTCACGGGCGCCCCTCCCCTGCCCGGCCGGAGACTTCCGATGCGCCGGCCGGGGTGCCGGGACCGTCCGCCCGGTACGCGCCGGCTGCTTTCCGCGGGCCGAACATTTCCAGCATCCGGTCGGTGACCACAAAGCCGCCCACCAGGTTGACGGTCGCGAGGGCCACCGCCAGCAGGGCGACGGCCAGCAGCCAGGGGTCTTCGGCCTGGCCCGCCACGATGACCGCCCCGACCAGAATGATGCCATGGATCGCATTGGCCCCGGACATCAGCGGCGTGTGCAGCTTGCTGGTGACCTTGGAGACGACTTCAAAGCCGACGAAGATGGCAAGCACCACCACCGTGAGTAACGTGACCGCGTCCATTAGTTGTGCGCCTCCATCGCTGCGGCCGTGCCGGCGTGCCGGACGGCTCCGTCGCGGGTCAGACAGGCCCCGGCGACGACGTCGTCGTCGAAGTCGGGTGCCACCGTGCCCTCCGTGGTCATCAGGGCGAGCAGATTGGCGACGTTTTTGGCGTACAGGCGGGACGCGTCGGAGGCGAGGGCCGACGCCGCGTCCTGCATCCCCACCACGGTGACGGCGCCGCCGGGGACCGGCACCAGGACGTCCCGGCCGGCGACGGCGCCCTCGACGTTGCCGCCGGACTCGGCGGCCAGGTCCACGACGACGGAACCGGCCCGCATGCCGGCCACCATGGCGGAGGTGACCAGCAGCGGCGCGGCCCGGCCCGGGATCGCCGCCGTCGTGATGAGCACATCCGCGGCCGCCACATGGGGGGCCAGCAGCTCCCGCTGCCGGGCGGCGCGGTCCTGGCCGAGCTCCCGGGCGTAGCCGCCGCTGCCTTCGGCAGGGGCGTCGAGCTCGAGGTTGATGAACGTCCCGCCCAGGGAAGCCACCTCGTCGGCGGAGGCGGCGCGGATGTCGTTCGCGCTGACCCGGGCACCCAGGCGTTTGGCGGTGCCGATCGCCTGAAGCCCCGCGACGCCGGCGCCCAGGACCAGCACCCTGGCCGGCGGGATGGTTCCCGCCGCGGTCATGTAGAGCGGGAAGAACCGCGGGTAGCGCAGCGCGGCTTCCAACACGGCCCGGTAGCCGGCGACCAAGGCCTGGGAGCTGAGCGCATCCATGGATTGGGCGCGGGAGATCCGCGGGACGAGTTCCAGGGCGAAGGACGTCACCCCGGCAGCGGCCAGGGCCCCGACCGTCTGCAGCTCCGATGCCGGGGAGGCAAAACCAAGGGTGATGGTGCCGGGTGCCAGCGCGGCGGCAATCTCCGGGGTCAGCGGCCGGACGTGCAGCAGGACGTCGACGGCATCGAGGGCCAGCTCCGGGACGAGGCGCGCACCAGCAGCTTCATAATCTGCGTCGCCGTAGCCGGATGCGACCCCGGCACCGCATTCCACGACCAGCGCCAGTCCGAGGCCACCCAGTTGCCGCACCGTCTCCGGCGTCGCCGCCACCCGCCGCTCCCCCGCACATTGTTCCCGCCTGACCCCGACCTGCACGCCCAGCTCCTCCCAGTTGGGCCCAGCGTAGACACACGGGGCTCAGTTTGGCGAGGGTTCCGCCGCCACGGCCGCCAGCAGGGCCTCGACGATGGGAAGGTCCGCCGGGATCCAGGGCAGGCCCAGGACCTCCGCGGGGTCCGCCAGCGCGACCCAGCGCAGCTCATCGTGATCCTCCAACGGCTGGGGGGTGCCGCCCGCCAGCTCGGCGAACCAGACCCGCATCGCCGCCCGGCCGTTGAGCGGCCAGCCCGTCGGGGATTCGGCGGGCAGTTCGGGACCCAGCCGGACCTCGACGCCGAGTTCTTCCAGCAGCTCGCGGTGCAGGGCCCGCTCCGGGGCCTCGCCCGGATCGACCTTGCCGCCGGGGAACTCCCACATGCCGGCAAACTGCGGCGGGGCCGTGCGCCTCGCAACAAGGAGGGTCCGGGGGTCGGCCAGGGAATCCACGACGGCGCCGCCGACAACGCTGATCAGTTCAGTCACGTCCCCAGTCTAGGAGTCGCTCGGGACAGGCGATAATAGGAAGAGAACCGGAGCGCCGGCACCTGACGCCCGCGGCGCCACATGCCCGCTTCTTACCAATCCAGAAGACTGCCCTGTTGTGTTGCCTTCTCCCGGCCCTGCCGGTTAATCCCCCGAAAAGCAGACGGATGACCATCACCAAAGACGCCCCCGCAACGGCAAGACTTAACGCCCGCCAGCTCGCCCTCGCCATCGTCTCGCTGGCGATGGGCGGATTCGGGATCGGCACCACGGAGTTCACCATGATGGGCCTGCTCCGGGAGGTGGAGCAAGGACTCGGCATCGGCACCCCCGAGGCGGGCCACCTGATCTCCGCCTATGCGCTGGGCGTTGTGGTGGGCGCTCCGTTGCTGGCGGCGGTCGGGGCAAAACTGCCGCGCAAGCATCTCGCGCTCGGTCTGATGCTGTTCTTCAGCCTCACCAACCTCAGCTCCTTCATCGCTCCGGACTACGGCACCATGCTCGTCTCACGCTTCGCCGCGGGGCTGCCGCACGGCGCCTTCTTCGGAGTCGCCGCGGTGATTGCCGCGTCCCTGGTCGCCCCGACCAAACGTGGCTGGGCGATTTCGATGGTGATGGCCGGGCTTACCGTCGCCAACGTCGTCGGGGTGCCGTTCGGGACCTGGCTGGGCCAGAGCTTCGGCTGGCGTCTGCTCTTCCTGCTGGTGGGCCTGATCGGCCTGGTCACCCTGGCGATGCTGTGGAAGTTCGTTCCGTACCAGAAGCCGCATGCCGACGCCAGCATCCGCCGGGAGTTGGCGGCCCTGAAACGGCTCCAGGTCTGGCTCGCAGTCCTGATCGGTGTGGTGGGCTTCGGTGGGTTTTTCGCCACCTACACGTACATCGCCCACACCATGACGTCGGTGGCCGGCATCCCCGCGGAATGGCTGCCGCTCGTCGTCGCGCTGTATGGGGTGGGGATGGTCGTGGGCAACATTGTCGGCGGCCGGATCGCGGACAAGTCCGTCATGGGCACCATCTACTGGGTCCTACCCGGGGTGGCCGTTGCGCTGGTGGTGTACGCCGTCGCCGTGCACTGGCCCTGGTCCGCGTACGTCATGGTCTTCGTCGTCGGCGCTGCCGGGTCCATGTTGATCCCGGCGCTGCAGACCCGCCTTCTCGATGCGTCCCCGGGCGCGCCTTCGCTGGCGTCCTCCCTGAACCATGCGGCCCTGAACGTCGCCAACGCACTCGGCGCCTTCCTCGGCGGCCTGGTCATTGCCTGGGGCTGGGGCTACGTTGCCCCGGCACTGGTCGGCGCCGGGCTGGCAGTCCTGGGCCTCGGTGTGGCGCTGCTCAGCGGGGCGGTGGAACGCCGGAGGCCGCTGGCTCCGTAGCCCGGCCCCCACCGCCTACCGGACGCCGGCGCCCTCCAGGTCGGGTTCCAGGTAGATGACCCGCGCCGTGGGCACGGCCGCGCGGATCCGCACTTCGGCGCTGTCGATCGCCGCGGCGATCTCCCGGCCGGTGTCCGCGGCGCCGACGCTGATTTTGGCGGCGACCAGCAGTTCCTCGGGACCCAGGTGCATGGTCTTCAGGTGGATGAGATGCGTGCCGTCGGACTCGATGGCGCCGCGGATCTTGGCCACGTCAGCCTTGCTGGCGGATTCGCCGAGCAGCAGGGACTTGGTCTCCACCGCCAGCACCGCGGCGATCGCCACCAACAGCAGGCCGATCATGCCGGTGCCCAGGGCATCCCAGATCCCGTTGCCGGTGATCAGCGTCAGGCCCACGCCAAAGAGCGCAAAGACCAGGCCCAGGAGCGCACCGAAGTCCTCCAGCAGGATGACCGGCAGTTCGGGCTGCTTGGCGTTGCGGATGAACTGGACCCAGCTCTGCTTGCCGCGCAGGGGGTTGGATTCCCGGATCGCGGTCCGGAACGAGAACGACTCGGCGGCGATGGCGCCAAGAAGCACCGCCAGCGGCACCCACCAGAAGTCCCCCTCGATGCCGTGCGGGTGCTGGAGCTTGCCCCACGCCTCATACAGGGCGAACAAGCCGCCGACGCTGAAAAGCACAATCGACACGATGAAGGCGTAGATGTAGCGCTCCCGGCCGTAGCCGAACGGGTGCTCCGGGCTCGCTTCCTTCTTGGCGCGCTTGCCGCCGACCAGCAGCAGCAACTGGTTGCCGGAGTCGGCCACCGAGTGGATAGCCTCCGCCAGCATGGACGAGGACTGCGTCAGGATGAACGCGACGAACTTCAGGACAGCGATCCCCAGGTTGGCGGACAGCGCCGCCACGATCGCCTTGGTACCGCCGTTTGCAGCCAAGAGGGGTGCTCCTTTGGAGGGTCTTCGAAGATGGCCGCGGACGCCGCCGGATTCCCGGGTCCGCAAGGAATACGGTACCCGTTCCGGGGCCGCAGCGCGCACCGGAACCGACCCGTCCGCGGACCCTTCCGGGCCGGTTTTCCGGCCGGTTCGGGGCCGGTTCGGGGCCGGTTTCCAGCCAGGTAACGATTGAGGGTGATGTTGCTGACATGGGCCAACGCCTGTGTTAGCTTGAAGCCATAATCGGAATTCCTCAGGGGGATGCCGACGAATATGTAGGAGGAGACATGGGCTTTCTAGGCTGGATCATTCTCGGACTCATAGTAGGCGCAATCGTTAAGGCAGTCATGCCCGGCAGGGTCGGGGGCGGCTGGGTCACCAGCCTCATCCTCGGCGTCGTCGGAGCGATTGTCGGCGGCTGGATCGGCGACCTGCTCTTCGGCGGCGGCAAGATGGAATTCTGGAACCTCGGTTCCTGGATCCTGGCCATTGTCGGCGGCCTCGTCGTGGCCGGCATCTACGGCGCCGTCACCGGGCGCAACCGGACCACATAACGCTCCCAAGCACCGCCCCGGCAGCAGTGCCGCAACGGTGAAGGAACGACGGCGGGGGCCCACCGAAAGGCGGGCCCCCGCCTTTCGTTGTTTCGGCCCTCGACTGTCCTAGACCGCGCGTTGCTGGGCCCGGGCACTGGCGTACAGGCACACCGAGGCGGCGGTGCCCAGGTTCAGGCTCTCGGCCGCGCCGTAGACCGGCACGGCGACCCGGTGGTCGGCCACGGCCAGCTCTTCCTCGGCCAGGCCCTGGGCTTCGTTGCCGAACAGCCACGCCGTGGGTTCTTCCAGGCGGTACTCCTGCTCGGCGGCTGCTGCGCCGAGCCGCCGCGCGGCGCTGCTGTCCTGGAGCTCATCGAGGTTCAGCGAACCGTAGCCGTCGGCTGCCAGCAAGCCGATGCCGCGTTCCTTGCACCGGGCGGCCACCTCCGCCACGTCAGCGCCGAGGACGATCGGCAGATGGAAGAGGGACCCCGCCGTCGACCGCACTGCCTTCGGATTGTAGATATCGACGCTGGACCCGGTCAGGATGACCGCGTCGGCGCCGGCAGCGTCGGCCGCGCGCAGCACCGTCCCGGCATTGCCCGGGTCCCGGACCTGGCACAGGACCGCCACCAGCCGCGGGCCCCGGTCCAGCACCTGCTCGAGGCTGACATCCAGGAAGCGGCAGACAGCCAGGATGCCCTGAGGGGTGACGGTGTCCGCCATCGCCGCGAGGACTTCATCAGTGGCCAGGTACGCGGCGGTGCCCTCCGCGAGTGCTTCCAGCTCCGGGTGCCGGTCCAGGCAGCTCTCGCTGGCGTACACCTCGTCGACGATGCCCGGCTCCCCCGCGGCGATCCGCTGCTGATGCAGTTTCAGCGCCTCCCGCACGGCCTGCGGTCCTTCGGCGAGGAACTCGTGCCGCTTTAAACGGGCCGGGCGCCCGGCAAGCTGTGCCACCTTCCTCACCCGATCGGCTCGGGGGTTGGAAAGCGGAAAGTCTTGCGGGCGCCCGGTCTCGTTCATATAAGAACCTTAGTTGCTCCTGCGAGCGGTTCCTGAACGGGGCAGCTTGTGAACTGCGCTACTACTCGGCGGCAGCGGCGGCCGGCTTCTTGGCCGGAGCCTTCTTGGCGGCCTTCGGAGCCGGCGCGGCGGCAGCGGCGGCCGGCGCGGAGGTGTCGGCGGGCAGCGAGTCCTTGGCGATCTGGACCAGCGCGGCGAAGGCGTTGGCGTCCGAGACGGCCAGTTCGGCGAGCATGCGGCGGTCAACCTCGACCTCGGCGGCCTTCAGGCCCTGGATCAGGCGGTTGTAGGTCAGGCCGTTGGCGCGGGAGGCAGCGTTGATGCGCTGGATCCAGAGGCGGCGGAAGTCGCCCTTCTTCTTCTTGCGGTCGCCGTAGCTGTACACGAACGAGTGCAGCAGCTGTTCCTTCGCCTTGCGGTACAAGCGTGAACGCTGTCCGCGGTAGCCCTTTGCGCGTTCGAGGATAACCCTGCGCTTCTTGTGGGCGTTGACCGCCCTCTTCACACGTGCCACGTGCGTACTCCTTCGAAAATTCTGATCCCAAGCATCTACTGCCGGTCGCCCGGCTGGCCTGAGAAGCCGTTTGGTAGTGGATCACCGCCGGCTGGCAGCGATCCGAGAACTTGGAACTTAGATGCCGAGCATCTTCCGGATGACCTTGGCGTCGCCCTTGAAGACGATCCGGTCGCCGGCGAGGCGGCGGGTCAGCCTGGAGGACTTGTGCTCGAGGTAGTGCCGGCGGTTGGCCTGCTGACGGCGCAGCTTGCCGGTGCCGGTCAGCTTGAATCGCTTCTTAGCACCGCTGTGGGTCTTCATCTTCGGCATGGGAACCGATCTCCTTACGTATCCGCAGGCTAGGCCTGCAGTCTTTCGTGCAGCCACCCCTGCGGGAGGCGTGCTGGTTGCCTGCTGCCGGACATTGCTGTCCGGCAGCCGTGAACTAGTTGGTCTTCTTGCTGCCCGGCTTCGGAGCTGCCTTAGGGGCAGCCGGCCGTGCCGCAGGCTTCGGTGCCGCCGGCCGGGCAACCGGCTTGGGCGCCGCAACCGGCTTCGGAGCAGGCTTGTCGGCGGCCGGGGCCGGTGCCGCGGCAGGTGCCTTCGGCGCGGCAGCCTTCGGCGCCTCCTGCTTCGGGGCGGCCTTCGGCGCGGCAGCCTTGGGAGCCTCGGCCTTGGGCGCTTCCTGCTTCGGAGCGGCCTTCGGCGCGGCAGCCTTGGGAGCCTCCTGCTTAGGAACCTCGGCCTTGGGCGCTTCCTGCTTCGGAGCGGCCTTCGGCGCGGCAGCCTTCGGAGCCTCAGCCTGGGGGGCTTCAGCCTTCGGAGCTTCCTGCTTGGGCTCCTGTGCAGCTGCGGCCGTCTCCGCCGGAACCTGTGCGGTCACGGCAGCTTCGGGCGTAGCGGCCTCGACGGCGGGAGCTTCCGCTTCCGGCGCTTCAGCCTGGGAGCCGAAGCCCTCCGGGAGCAGCCCGGCGAGGGACTGGGTCAGCGGGGCGCCGGCACCGGAGGTGTCGACGCGGCCTGCGGCCTTGGCGTCGTTTTCAGCCTTCGCTTCGGCCCGCTGCGTTGCGCGGCGCGCCTCTGCCTTGGCTTCGGCCTTGTTCTTCAGCGGGCCGACGACCATGACCATGTTGCGGCCGTCGATGCGTGGGCTGGACTCCACGACACCGACCTCTGCGACGTCCTCGGCGAAGCGCTGGAGCAGTCGGATGCCCATTTCGGGGCGCTGCTGCTCACGGCCGCGGAACTGGATCATGGCCTTGACCTTGTCGCCGGCGCCGAGGAAGCGGAGCGCGTGGCCGCGCTTGGTCTCGTAGTCGTGCTTGTCGATCTTCAGCCGGAAACGGATTTCCTTCAGAACCGTGTTGGTCTGGTTCTTCCGGGCCTCGCGCGCCTTGACCGCAGCCTCGTACTTGTACTTGCCGAAGTCCATCAGCTTGCACACCGGAGGCTTGGCCTGCGGTGCAACTTCAACGAGATCAAGGTCGGACTCGGCAGCCAAACGCAGGGCATCCTCAATGCGGACGACTCCTACCTGTTCGCCTGCAGGGCCGACCAGCCGCACCTCGGGGACGCGGATACGCTCATTGATTCTTGGCTCGCTAATGTTAAAGCTCCTGTGTTCGTGAGGGGTAGTCCACCGGCAAATGAAGAAGGCCCTCAATCGCCGGAGCAATCGAAGGCCTCAAAGATCGGGTCTGCCGGTCCCGCGAGGGGACGGCATGCACTTCCGCGGACTGTACGCCCGGGAATGCCCGACCAAGTACCCGGCAACCTTGATTCCGGTGGGGAACCGTGGCGGCTGACGCGGGTGGGAGAGAACTCCGCTTGCAAACTGAAAACAATTCTACCGAATAAGTCCCGGTCAACCGCAAGCGCAACATACTTGTTGCGTCTCGCGGCCTCAGCACGGGGCGTCAGGCAAAAAATAACGACATCCAGTTGGTCTGTGACAAGCTTACCAGCATGAGCACTTCAGACAGTAATTCACACGTTTACCAGCCCGCCGGCGCAGCGGCGGATGTAAATCAGCAGATCCGCGACATCTCCGAGGTCCCCGCGATCGAGGTCATCACCACCGCGGCCGTTCACCTCATGAGCGCTGCAGCGGTCAAGCTCGGCCTGGCGGCCGAGGACAACGCCGAAGAACTCAAGGACTTGGACGAGGCCCGCAAGCTGATCACTGCCCTGGCCGGCCTGGTGACTGCAGCCGCACCCGAAATCGGTTCCCAGCATGCCGGGCCCTTGCGCGACGGCCTGCGGTCGCTGCAGCTGGCCTTCCGCGAGGAGTCGGTGATCCCGGACGCCCCCGGCAAGGGCCCGGGCGAGAAGTACACCGGCGCGGTTAACTAGCCAACCCGCCGCGGCTCGCCGGCACCGGCGAGCCGCAGCGCCACACCCTAGGCCGCCGCGAGCCGGCTCCGGCGGCGGCGCTGCAGCACCAGGCACACCAGGCAGAGCACGGTGCCGGCTGCACCGACCGAGGCAAAGCCGGCCCCCGCGCCCACCCCGTCGATGAAGAGGCCGGCCAGCGGCGCACCAAGCGCCACCCCGCCGGTCAGCGCAGATCCGTACCAGCCCATCGCCTCTCCGCGGCGGGACTCCTCCACCAGCTCCGCCACCCGTTCGGAAGCCGCGGAGAGGACCGGAGCGCACAGCAGGCCTGGCAGCAACGACAGCAGCGCCAGGGTCAAGGTGTCCTGGGCCAGGCCCATCGGAATGGTCAGGACGGCCATTCCCAGCAGCAGCAGAATGGGTGACACCGGCCGGTGCATGGCCCCGTAAACCAGGCCGCCCAGCACCGACGCGCCGCACCAGCAGAGGAAGACCAGGCCGATCTCGGTTTGGTGCCCGCCGGTCTGGAGGACGGCGACAATCCCGACGTCGCTGCCGCTGAGCACCATGCCGGCCCCGGCCGCGACTGCGAAGACGGCAGCCACGGCGGCCGTCAACCAGGTGAAACTGTGGACAACCTTGTGGCGCAGGCCGAGCCGGGCCCGGCGGCGCTGTTCGGCGGCCGCCAGCGGCACCAACTCGGCGGCCGCCTCCTGCACGCTCGCCGGAGCCGTCGCCACGATCGCCGCCTCGGCACTTTCCTGCTGGGACGCCTCGAACCCTGGATCCGGTGCCACGCCGGGCACGGCGCTGCGGGTCGGCGGGTTGATCCACATCAGGAACAGCCCCGAGAACGAGGTGGCGGCCCCCACCACCGTCAGTCCCAGCACGGAAAAGCCCGCGGTGGCGACGATGGCACCCACCGCGGGTCCGATCATGAAGACCAGTTCGGTGCTGATCGAGTCCAGCGCGAAGGCGGTTCGGCGCTGCTCGCCGCTGGCGAGGATTCCGAGCGACTGCCGCACGACGCTGAAAATCGGCAGCGTCAGCAGGCCGCCGACGAAGACCAACGGCAGCAGCAGCTGGTAGCTGACGTGCGGAACGATCGACCAGATGACCGTCTCGGAAACCACGGAGGGAATGAGCGCCCGGCGCAGCCCCACGGTGTCGACGCGCCTTCCCCGCCAGGGGGCGCCTACGGCAATACCGATGGTCATGACGGCGGCGGCCGCACCGGCCGCGGCGTAGCCCTGGCCGAGAGTCAGGACGATATGCAAAGTCAACAGCACACCGGCGGCGGAGTGCGGGATGCGGGCGACCATGCCGACAAGCAGCAGGTTCCGGATGGGCCTGACAGCCAGCAGGTCCCGGTAAAGCGCGAAATTCACGAAACAGTGGTCCTCTTGTGTGCTTTCGGTCGGCAGCACCGGGAGGCCAGGGCCCCGCCGCCGGCTAGGCTGCCGCGCGCTGCAACTTGATTTCTATCGAGTCAACCCGTTCCACGAAGGTCTCATTCCGGGCCCAGGCATCGTTGAGGCCGGCGACGATGGACTGCACCGCCGCGGCATCCAGCCCGTCCTCAAGGTACAGCACCAACCGCAGTTCCGGTCCGGTGCCGCCGCCGGCGAGCCGCCGGCCGCCGGCCTGCACCGAGGCAACTCCCCCGCCGGGCTGGATTTCAACGCGCCGGAGGGCAGGAAATCCGGCCGCGGCGGCTCCGGCGGCCGCCGCCACTTCGGGGTCGGCATAGCTCGGCGTCCAGTGCTGTTGCCGGGCCAGGGCCCACACGGCCGGCCGTCGCACCACGAAGGTGGTGTCCGCGCCGGGGTCCAGCACCAGCAGTTCCGCATTTTCGGCCACTGCGGACAGCGCAGCCCGCGGGGCGTACACCGCGACCGGGCGCGCCTCTGCATGCCAGGCGGCGAGGGCAGCGGCGGAACTGAACACCGGCAGGGCGGTCCGGCCGTCGGAGGACCGGAGGGTCACGAGGGCCATGTCTGCCTGTTTATCCCCGTGCAGTTCCTGACCGTCCGCCCCAAGGACGGCCGCGGCCTCCTCGGCGAGTTGGGCCAGGACGGGTACGAACACGCGGGCGGTGGCCAGCGCCGCCACGACCGCTGCTTCGTCGCCGGTGCCGGCGCCGAGGGCCGCGAGGGCGGCGACGTAGCCGGCGTCGGGGGCGCCGTCGTCGTCCTCAAAGTTGTGGATGTTCGCATGGTCGCCGCTGAGGCTGCGGCCGGCCCAGGGCTGCCCTGCAGAGTCAGTGGCGCCGCCGGCGCCGGCCAGGGCCGCCTCGATGTGGCCCGGAAGGCGGCGT
Source organism: Arthrobacter sp. JB02-1C (assembly GCF_057748045.1). NCBI lineage: Bacteria > Bacillati > Actinomycetota > Actinomycetes > Micrococcales > Micrococcaceae > Arthrobacter > Arthrobacter sp. JB02-1C. The sequence continues at coordinate 2,512,673 of NZ_CM173235.1, read as the reverse complement.
CCGTGCTGCGGGCTGCTGTGTCCCATGGCGCCGGCCTTTAGCGGCGGCCGGCGACGTCGAGGGCTTCGGGAAGGGTGAAGTTGCCGTTGTAGAGCGCCTTGCCCACGATCGCGCCTTCGACGCCCAGCGGCACCAGGGAGCGCAGGACCCGCAGGTCCTCCAGGCTGGAGATGCCGCCCGAGGCCACCACGGGCTTTCCGGTTTTTTCCACCATCTGCCGCAGGAGCTCAACGTTGGGGCCCTGCAGCGTGCCGTCCTTGGTGACGTCGGTGACAACGTAGCGGGCGCAGCCGGCTTCCTCCAGCCGGCCGAGGACATCCCACAGGTCCCCGCCCTCCTTGGTCCAGCCTCGGCCGGCCAGGGTGGTGCCCCGGACGTCGAGCCCGACGGCGATCTTGTCGCCGAAACGTTCGATGACGCGGGCGGTCCATTCCGGGTTCTCCAGCGCCGCGGTGCCCAGGTTGACCCGGGCCACGCCCAGGTCCAGGGCCTTTTCAAGCGACTCGTCGTCGCGCAGGCCGCCGGAGAGTTCGACCCTGATGTCGAGCCGGCCGACCACTTCGCGCAGCAGTTCCGCGTTGGAGCCTCGGCCGAAGGCTGCGTCCAGGTCCACCAGGTGGACCCATTCGGCGCCCTGCTCCTGCCAGTTCAGCGCAGCTTCCAGTGGCGTGCCGTAGCTCGTTTCGCTGCCGGCCTCGCCCTGGACCAGGCGCACGGCCTGCCCGTTGACGACGTCGACGGCGGGAAGCAGCTCGAGTGCGGGGTGCGGGGTTTCGGTGGTCATCGTAGGGTCCTCACAGTATTGGAGCGGTCAGACAGAGCAGGTCGGGGCGCCGGCTCAGTTGCCCGGCAGGGTCAGCAGATAGGCAGCCAGCAGCGACATCCCGGCCAGCAGGTAGAAGGCAACCTGGACCCAGAGCGGGCTTTTTTGCTGCCGGAAGGACAGGGCGCCGCCAACCAGCAGGCCGGCGAGGCCCATCAGGACCAGGGACCACATCTAGGCAGTCTCGGAGCCGGGCACGGAGGCGGCACCGGCGGCCGTGCCGCCACGCAGGCCCTGCACCCAGTTGCGGAGCAGGCGTGCGCCGGCGTCACCGGACTTTTCCGGATGGAACTGCGTGGCGCACAGCGGACCGTTCTCCACCGCCGCGATGAACGGTCCGCCGTGCTCGGACCAGGTGACCAGCGGGGCCGCCATCCGCGGCGCGATCACGTCAAAGTCCCAGTGCTGCACGCCGTAGGAGTGGACAAAGTAGAACCGTTCATTTTCGACGCCCGCGAACAGCCGGGAACCTTCCGGAACGCGGACCGTGTTCCAGCCCATGTGCGGCACGACCTCGGCGGGCAGGCGCTCGACTGTGCCGGGCCATTCGCCGATGCCTTCGGTGACGGTGCCGTGCTCCACGCCGGCTTCGAAAAGGACCTGCAGCCCGACGCAGATGGCGAGCACAGGCCGGCCGCCGGCGACGCGGCGGCCGATCATCCTGATGGCGTCCACCGACTGGAGTTCATTCATCACCGTTTCGAAGGCGCCGACGCCGGGCACGACGAGGCCGTCAGCGTTCAGGACGTCCTCGGGCCGGGCGCTGAGGATGACCTCGGCGCCGGCGCGTTCGAGCGCGCGCACCGCGGAGCGGACGTTGCCGGACCCGTAGTCGAGCACGGTTACCGTGGGCTTGCCCTCGGGCGAGGCCGGCTTCCGGGTCGCGTGTGGGTCGATAACGGCGCCGTCCCGCAGTTCCTGGCCGGTCACAGCGCGCCCTTCGTGGAGGGGATCCCCTCGACCCGGGGGTCCGGCTCTACGGCTGCCCGGAGGGCCCGGGAAAAGGCCTTGAACTGGGCTTCGACGATGTGGTGCGGGTCGCGGCCGGCCGTGACGTTCATGTGCAGGCAGATGCCGGCGTGCAGTGTGATGGCTTCGAAGACGTGGCGCGTCAGGGAACCGGTGAAGTGGCCGCCGATCAGGTGGTATTCCTGGCCGGCCGGTTCGCCGGAGTGAACCAGGTAGGGCCGGCCGGAGACGTCGACGACGGCGTGCGCGAGGGCTTCATCGAGCGGAATCGAGGCCTGGCCAAAGCGACGGATTCCGGCTTTGTTGCCCAGCGCCGTCCGGAGGACCTCGCCGAAGGTGATGGCCACGTCCTCCACGGTGTGGTGGACGTCGATGTGGGTATCGCCGGTGGCCTTGACGGTCATGTCGATCAGGGAGTGCTTGCTCAGGGCCGTCAGCATGTGGTCGTAGAACGGCACCGAGGTGCTGATGTCGGAGACGCCGGTGCCGTCAAGGTCGATCTCGACCAGCACGGAGGACTCGCTGGTGGTCCGCTCCAGGCGTGCGGTGCGGGTCCTGGCCGCGGCAGATCCGGTGTTGCTCATGTGGGGTTGTCCTTTGGAAGAAGGCGGGCGCCCGCCGAACGGGGCGTGCAGGGTCCAGGGTTAAGTCTAGGCGGACTGTACATCCCGGCCGGCCAGGATCCGTTCGAGGGCGTGCAGAAACGCTGTGGTTTCGGTCTCAGTACCGGCGGTGACCCGCAGGTGGCCGGGGATGCCGACGTCGCGGATGAGCACTCCGGCCTCCAGCAGGGCCTGCCAGACCTCGTGCGGATTCTCCAGGCCGCCAAAGAAGACGTAGTTGGAATCGGAGGCGGCCGGTTTCAGCCCCAACCGGGTCAGCTCCGAGACAATCCGGTCCCGCTGGCGCTTGATGTCCTCGACGTCTGCCATCAGCGCGACGCGGTGGCGCAACGCTGCCAGGGCGGTGGCCTGGGTAATGGCAGACAGGTGGTACGGCAGCCGGACCAGGCGAAGGGCGTCGGTGACTTCCGGCGCTGCCGCCATGTAGCCCAGCCGCGCGCCGGCGAGGGCGAATGCCTTGCTCATGGTGCGCGAGACGATCAACCGTTCCCGGCCCGGCAGCAGCGTCAGCGCGCTGGGGGTGCCGTCGTGGGCGAACTCGTGGTAGGCCTCATCCACGATCACGATCGTCTGGCTGGCCTCACCCGCCTCGTAGACAGCCTCGACGACGTCGATGCCCAGGCCGGTGCCGGTGGGATTGTTCGGCGAGCAGAGGAAGACAACGTTGGGTTTAAGCTCGCGCACCTGGCGTGCCGCCGACTCCGCGCTCAGCCCGTAGTCGTCGCCGCGGACACCGACGATGTATTCGGTGTCCGTGCCCGCGGCCAGCAGCGGGTACATCGAGTAGGTCGGAGGGAATCCGAGAGCCGTGCGCCCGGGGCCGCCGAAGGCCTGCAGAATCTGCTGCAGGACTTCATTGGACCCGTTGGCTGCCCAGAGGTTCTCGGCGCCCAGCCCGTGGCCCAGATACTCCGCCAGCGCCTCGCGCAGGTCGGTGAACTCCCGGTCCGGGTACCGGTTCAGGCCGGCGGCGGCTTCCGTCACCGCCTCGGCGATGGCTGCACGGACGTCCGCGGGGACGCCATGCGTGTTTTCGTTGACGTTCAGCAGGATGGGGACATTCAGCTGGGGGGCGCCGTAGGGCCGCAGCCCCCGCAGATTGGTCCGGAGGGGCAGTCGGTTGAGGCGCTCAAGCTGGTCGGTCACCTGTCCAGTTTAAGTGAGGCGGGCCCCGGACCTGAAACTGTGACCACGGGCGGGCCTTTACGGTGGCCCGCCGGCCGCGCTTGGGCGGCTACTTGGAGGGGACGAAGAGTTGCTGTCCGGGGATGACGCGGGGCGCCGCGAGGTTGTTCAGCTCCACGATGTCGGCGACAACGTCACGGGGGTCGCGTTCCGGGGCCACGGCGCCGGCGATGGCCCACAGCGACTCGCCGGGCTGGACGGTTACCGAGACCGTCGGCGTTACCGAAAGCTCCGCGGACGAGTCCGCGGCCTTTGCCGGCGCGTTCAGGAACCCGGCGAAGGAGAGCATGAGGGCGGCCAACAGGATCAGCGGCAGCCCAAAGAAAACGAACCGTCCGCGGCGGGTCAGCCGGAGCGGGGCACGCCCCGTGGTGGGGACGGCCGCCGCCGCACGGGCGCCCGCCACGGGAACGGCTACCGGCGATCCGGAAAATGCGCTTACTGCTGACATGAGTTGAGCCCTCCTGGACTTATCTGTGCCGCCCGGCGTACTCCACTAACCTGCCGCCAACCGGCCGAACCATCGAACGCAAACCTTCGAACGTCGTCGTCAATCACAAAGCTCGAACACAGTGCCGAATCCTGCGATCCGGCCCACAGCCGCTTTTCGAACATACTTTCGAACCCTGCATGTTCTGTTTTAGCACCTATGAACGAACATTGTCGAGACTCACTAGAACAAATGTTTGAAAAACTCCGGTGGCTGGCCTACTTTTGATTCACAGGACAACCGCCCGCGGCCAAGATCTCTTGACCACGAGCAGTTGACCACCAGGGTCTGACATTCCTCTTCCGGCCCTGGGTCCCGGCACCCACAACGGCCCGGCGGAAGCGAAAGGCATGGCGAACATGGCAGCACAAGCCGCCGGCGGGAGGGCCACCCCTCGCGGCCCCCAGACCGCCCGGGCGCCGAAGAGCCTTACCGTCCGGCAAAAGAAGATCCTGGAGACCATCCAGCGTTCGGTGACGGACAACGGCTACCCGCCGTCCATGCGGGAGATCGGCGACACGGTGGGCCTGGCCAGCCTGTCCAGCGTCACGCACCAGCTCTCCCAGCTGGAAAAGCTCGGCTACCTCCGGCGCGACCCGAAGCGGCCGCGCGCCATGGAGGTGTTGATGCCTTTGACGCTCGATGAGGGCGCCGCGAAGGTTTCGGGGATGACGAAGTCCAGCGGCCTGCGGGCCGTCGGCGGTGTCGCCGTCGCCGAACTCGCCAGCGCTACAGACACCGCAATGGTCCCGTTTGTGGGCCGCATCGCCGCCGGCGGACCGATCCTGGCCGATCAGGTGGTCGAAGATGTGATGCCGCTGCCGCGCCAACTGGTGGGCCACGGCGAACTCTTCATGCTGCGGGTGGCCGGGGACTCGATGATTGACGCCGCCATCTGCGACGGCGACTGGGTGGTGGTGCGGCGCCAGAACGACGCCGTCAACGGGGAGATCGTCGCGGCGCTGCTTGACGACGAGGCCACGGTCAAAACCTTCCGCCAGCGCGACGGCCACACCTGGCTGCTCCCGCAGAACACCCAGTACGAACCCATCCTGGGTGACCACGCCGTCATTATGGGCAAGGTCGTCTCGGTGCTGCGTTCCCTCTAGGGGACAGCCCGGACCTAGCGGCCGTCCGAACCGTCCTTGGCGAGGCGTTCAAGCGCGCCGACGGCTACAGCCGGGTCGGTGGTCGGCCAGAACGGCGGCAGCGCCGCACGAAGGAAGCCGCCATACCGTTCGGTGGAGAGCCTGGAGTCGAGCACCGCCACGACGCCCCGGTCCGACGTCGAGCGGATCAACCGCCCGGCGCCCTGCGCGAGGCGGATGGCGGCGTGGGTGGCCGAAACGCTCATGAAACCGTTGCCGCCGGCCTGGGCCACGGCGCGCGACCGGGCCGTCATCAGCGGGTCATCCGGACGCGGGAACGGGATCCTGTCGATTACCACCAGCCGGCAGGAGTTCCCGGGCACGTCGACACCCTGCCACAACGACATCGTGCCGAACAGGCAGGTGTCCGCCTCGTCGGCGAACTGCTTCACCAGCGCCGCGATGCTTGACTCTCCTTGGCAAAGGATGCGCGGGTCCAGCCTGGGGCGCAGGGCGTCGGCCGCATCTTCGGCGGCGCGCCGGGAGGAAAAGAGGCACAGTGCTCCCCCGCCCGAGGCGCGGATCAGCTTCTCCAGCTCGTCGAGTGCCTCCGGGGAGGTGCCGCGGCCGGGCTTGGGCAGGTGCTTGGCGACGTACAGGATGCCCTGCCGGGGGTATTCGAAGGGGGATCCAACGTCGACGCCGGTCCAGCTCGGAGCTCCGGTGCCCACCAGTCCCAGGCCGCCGGCGGCGGGTTCGAAGGCCGCACCGATGGCCAGCGTCGCCGACGTCAGGACCACCGTGTGGTCGGCGAACAGGCCCTCCCGCAGCCGGCCGGCGACACTGAGCGGGGCGACGTTGATCAGCGCCGGCGCGGAGTCGTCGGGCTGGGAGTAGCCCTGTTGCGGGTCGAAGCTGCTGTTGCGGGAGAACCAGACCACCTCGCGGTTCTCCCGGGCGGCGAGCAGCCGTTCGCACAGTTCCAGGATCACCATCAGGCGCGACCGCGCCAGCTGCCGGCCGCCGTCGGCGGTGCTGTTGCTGTCGCCCTTCGAGTCGGAGAGCGCGGCGCGGCAGGCGTCCCGCAACTGGTCCACACAGTCGAGCTGTTCACTGTTCAAGCCGTTCGGCATGAGCCCGCTGGGCACGCCCGCGACGGCGAGCTCGAGGTTGGATGCTGCGTTGTTCAGGGCATCGACGGTAATTCCGGTGTGTTTGCGGGCGCCGGAGGCCGCGGCGTGCACCATGGCCACGGACAGCTGGCCGGTGACGGCTCCGGTGACCCGGTCCTGCAGCTCGTGCGCCTCGTCCACCACCACGACGTCGTATTCGGGCAGCACCGCCAGGCCCTCGAAGGCGCTCACGGCCAGCATCGCGTGGTTGGTGACGACGACGTCGGCGTCGGCCGCTTCGTGCCGGGCCAGTTCGCTGAAGCATTCCGCGGCGAGCGGGCATTTCTGGGCCCCGAGGCATTCCATCGAGGTCACGGACACCTGGCGCCACGCGCGGTCGGTGACGCCCGGCATGAGCTCGTCCCGGTCGCCCGTGGCGGTGTCCTCGGCCCATTCACGCAGCCGGACCACCTCCTTGCCGAGCTGGGAGGACGGGCCGCCCATGGCGGCGGCGAAGTGCGGCACGGAGGTGTCCTCGCCGAGGGAGAACAGCTGGCCCTCGGCCGGTTCCTCGGACGGGAACCCGCCCTCGAGTTTGTGCCGGCAGACGTAGTTGGCGCGGCCCTTGACCAGGGCCACCTTGACCGGTCTGGACAGCGCCGGGGTGATGGTCTTGAGCAGCCGCGGCAGGTCCCGGCCGACGATCTGGGTCTGCAGGGCCAGGGTGGCGGTGGACACCAGGGTGGGCTTGTCGCTGACCAGCGAGTGCGCGATCAGCGGAATCAGGTACGCCAGCGACTTGCCGGTGCCGGTGCCGGCCTGGACCAGCAGGTGGTCGCCGGTTTCGATCGCGCGGGCCACCTGCCGGGCCATCTCGTGCTGGCCGTCGCGGCTTTGGCCGCCCATGGCGGCGACCGCCCGGTCGAGCAGCTCGACGACGAACTCCTCGCCGGACCTGCCGGCGCCCGCCGGCGCCGCGGTCATGGCCGGTTCAGCCATTGCTGACAAACGAATCCAGCTCGGCCGCGAGGTCTTCGCGGACCTTGACCACGGCCCGGGTGCCGGCTTCCTCGTGGTCCAGGCTGATGATTTCCGCGTCGGCTTCGTGCAGTTTGCTGAGCAGGTCGCCGCGGCTGTACGGAATCAGCAGTTCCATTTTCACGCTGGGCCGCGGGATGCCCTCGCTGATGGCCTTGAGCAGTTCCGGAATGCCTTCGCCGGTGCGGGCGGACACGACGACGTGGCGCGGCTCGCGCTGCTTCAGCCGTTCGATCACGAACGGGTCGGCCGCGTCCGCCTTGTTCAGGACGATGATTTCCGGCACCTTGTGGGCGTCGACTTCGCTGAAGACCGCCCGGACGGCGGCGATCTGCCCCTCCGGGTCCGGGTGCGAGACGTCGACGACGTGCAGGATCAGGTCCGAGTCGGCCACTTCCTCGAGGGTGGAACGGAACGCCTCGACCAGCTGCGTGGGCAGGGAGCGGACAAAGCCAACGGTGTCCGCGAGGGTGTACCCCAAACCGTCTGTCGTTTCGGCTTTGCGGACGGTCGGGTCCAAGGTGGCGAACAGGGCGTTCTCGACCAGCACCCCGGCGTCGGTGAGCCGGTTCAGCAGCGAGGACTTACCGGCGTTGGTGTAACCGGCGATTGCCACCGAGGGCACCGCATTGCGGCGCCGGTTGGCGCGCTTGGTTTCGCGGGCCGGCTTCATGGCGGCGATTTCGCGGCGCAGTTTGGCCATCCGGATGCGGATGCGGCGGCGGTCCAGCTCGATTTTGGTTTCACCGGGGCCGCGGGAGCCCATGCCGGCACCGGCGCCGCCGACCTGGCCGCCGGCCTGCCGGGACATCGACTCGCCCCAGCCGCGCAGCCGCGGAAGCAGATATTCGAGCTGGGCCAGTTCCACCTGGGCCTTGCCCTCGCGGCTCTTGGCGTGCTGGGCGAAAATGTCCAGGATCAGTGCGGTCCGGTCGATGACCTTGACCTTGACGATGTCTTCCAGTCCGCGCCGCTGGGAGGGGGCCAGTTCGGCGTCGACCACCACCGTGTCGGCGCCGGTGGACATCACGATGTCTTTCAGTTCGCGGGCCTTGCCGGAGCCGAGGAAGGTTCCCGGGTCAGGCTTGGCGCGGCGCTGGACGAGTCCGTCCAGCACCTCTGAGCCTGCGGTCTCTGCCAGTGCCGCCAGTTCGCGCAGTGAGTTCTCGGCGTCGGCGAGGGTGCCCTCGCTCCACAGTCCGGCCAGGACCACACGCTCCAGCCGCAACTGGCGGTATTCGACTTCGGTGACGTCTTCGAGTTCGGTCGACAGCCCCGCGGTGCGGCGCAAGGCGCGGCGCTCCTCGAGATCCTGCTGGTCGCCGTCGTAGCTGCCGTGTTCCTCTTCCAGCGGCGAGATCGCCTGGGCTTTGCCGAACACCGCCCTCGTTCCGCCGGGATGGCCGGCTCCGTTGCCGGCGCCGTTGGGCTGGCTGGCTCCGCCGACGGGAAGGTCTTTGGAGAGAATCCGGTCGATGACAGCCTGGATTTCGGCAGGACTCATATCCTGGTCGGCTGAATCGGATCCGGTGTTGGGATGGCTGGTCATGGTCTCCTTTGAAGGGTCTGCACTTTCAGAATAGTGCTGTTCGGTGTCCGGTGGCGCGGAATACGCGCTGGGCTGACGACTTTTCGCCGGCTGCGCCTCGTGCGCGGCCGTCCGCCGCCGGGCTGCCGGCCGGTTTCGCATACCGTCGCAGGGCCAACTAATCTGGCCAGTTATGGAGTCTGCACATTATTTCAGCGCCCAGCCGGCCGGGCCGTTCACCCGCAAGCCCCTGACCGTGGAGCTTGCCGGCGCGCGGCGGCAGCTGCAGACGTCGTCCGGGATCTTCAGCCCCGACGGCATCGACAAGGGAACCGCCGTGCTGCTGGCGGACGTCCCGGCTCCGGCTCCGCAGGGCAACCTGTTGGACATTGGCTGCGGCTGGGGTCCCATTGCGCTGACCATGGCCTTGAAGGCCCCGCATGCCCGGGTGTTCGCGGTGGACGTCAACGAGCGCTGCGTGACGCTGACGAATGAGAACGCGGCCCTGCTGGGGCTCGGCAATGTCACCGCCAGCACCCCTGGTGAGGTGGATCCCGACGTGCGTTTCGACACGATCTGGTCCAACCCGCCCATCCGGATCGGCAAAGATGAACTGCACGCCCTGTTGTTGCACTGGTTGCCGCGGCTCGCTGCGGGTGGTTCGGCCTGGCTGGTGGTCCAGAAGAACCTTGGCTCGGACTCGCTTCAGCGCTGGCTCGCCGCCGAACTTGACGACAGTTTCACCGTGACGCGCGAGAGCACTTCCAAGTCGTTCCGGATCCTGCGGGTCAGGAAATCGTCCCGCTAGCGACGATCACGGCCGGCCCGCTCAGTTCCACGTGCTCGTGGCCGTCTGCGGCAACGAAGAACTTCACGCCCACGACGCCGCCGGGCACGGCTACCTGCCAGGTGTCGGGGGCGTCCTGGCCGGCCCAGTGCCGGATCGCGACGGCGGCGGCGCAGGCACCGGTGCCGCAGGACTGCGTCTCCCCCACGCCGCGCTCGTGCACCCGCATGGTGATGGTCCCCACGCCGTCGTGAACGAGCGGTTCGGCGGGCACCACGAACTCCACGTTGGTGCCGTGCGGCGGCGCGGGGTCCACCCGGGGCGCCCTGAACAGCTGGGTGCCGGCGAGCTCGGCGGCTTCGGCCAGCGCGACCACCGTGTGCGGGTTTCCCATGCTGACGGACAGCGCGGGCCTGGCGACTTCGAGCCCGTCGGCGCTGACCAGGGAATCCATCGCCCGGGCGGTGGCCTCGCCGGGGAAGATGAATTCCCAGGGACCCATGTCGACGGCGTAGCCGGCAGCGGTGCGGACGACGGTCTTTACGCCGCCGCGGGTGCCGATGGTCAGGGCTTCTCCGGCCGGCAGGTCCACCAGGCCTTCGGCGATGAGGAAGTGGACGAAGACGCGGACGCCGTTTCCGCACATTTCGGAGAGGGAACCGTCGCCGTTGCGGTAGTCCATGAACCACTCGGCGCCGGGGTGGGCGGCGAGCAGTTCCCTGCCTTCGGGCAGGGAACTGGAAGGGACTGCGCGGATGAGGCCGTCCGCGCCGATGCCGCGGTGCCGGTCGCAGAGGGCCGCGACCTGCTCGGGGGTGAGGGCGAGGGTGCCGTGCGGGTCGGCGATGAGGACGAAGTCGTTGCCCGTGCCGTGCCCCTTGGAGAACGTGAGTCCGCTCAGTGCGCTGCTGTCCGCGGCAAGGGAGTGCTCAGCCGCCGGGGCGAAGGTTTTGTCCATGCACCCAGATTACCGGTCCGGCGGGCGCTCGGCGCCGCCGGGCCGGCCGGGTCGGCCGGACCGGGCCGGCCGCCGCCGGGCCCGGCCGGGTCGGCGCAGGCTTACCGGCAGAGTGCTGCTGCCTTCGCCGCCAGGTCCGGGTCCTGCCAGTCCAGCCAGTGGATCCGCGGGTCGGCCCGGAACCAGGTGAGCTGGCGCCGGGCGAATTTCCGGGTCGCGGCGATGGTCTCCTCGGCCGCCTGGTCCTGGTCCGCGGCGCCGTCGAGGACCTTGAGGAACTGGGCGTACCCCAGGGCGCGGGAAGCGGTCTTGCCGGCACGCAGGCCGGCGGCGTCAAGGCGCTGCACCTCTGCCAGCAGGCCGGCCCGCACCATGGCGTGGACGCGCACGGCCAGGCGCTGGCGCAGCTGCTCGCGGTCCACCGCCAGGCCGATCTGAACCGCCGGCTGGAAGTACGCCCGCTCCGGCATGAACGAGCTGAAGGGGCGTCCGGTCAGCTCGAACACCTCAAGGGCCCGGATGACCCGGCGGGCGTCGCCGAGCCGGGCGGCTGAAACCGGGTCCGCCTCCTGCAGCCGGGACCGCAGGCGCGCCAGTCCGTGGGCCGCCTCTTCGGCTTCGAGGCGGCGGCGGATGGCGGGGTCGGTGCCGGGGAATTCGAGTACGTCCAGGACGGCGCGGACGTAGAGCCCGGAGCCGCCGGCGACGATGGCGCGCTTGCCCCGTGCGTGGATGTCCGCGATCGCTTCCCTGGCCTCCTGCTGGAAGGCGGAGACGCTGGCCTCCTCGGTCACGTCGAGGATGTCGAGCAAGTGGTGGCGCACTCCCCTGCGCTCTGCCTCGGTGATCTTGGCCGTCCCGATGTCCATGCCGCGGTAAAACTGCATGGCGTCGGCGTTGACGACTTCACCGCCGAGGGCCAGTGCCAGGGACACAGCGAGATCCGACTTTCCGGAGCCGGTGGGCCCGACGACGGCGATCACCGGCGGCGCGGCCCCGGCCGGGCGGCTGGCATCGCCGTCGTCGCCGCCAGCGGCCGGGGCCGGGTCGTGCCGGGTGGAGGCGGCCACGGCGCTAGCGGGCGCGCAGCGGCAGGCTGGGCATGCCCAGTGCAACCCCGGTGCGTGCACCGGCGGCAGCGGGAACCGGAGCACCGCACGAGTCGGCCTGCGACCTGTCCCAGGCGTCTCCGGCGCGGGTGCGGCGCAGGCTGTAGTCCGCCGGCGAGGCCGGGTCGGCGACCAGGTGGAACGCGGCGGCCGCACTGACGATCACGCTGACGACGTCGCCCGGGCGCGGCGCTTCTGCGCCTTCCGGCACGGAGAAGTGCACCAGCCGCTGGTCCTCGGCGCGTCCCGACAACCGGTGCGTTTCGCCCGCCTTGCGCCCGGACTGTGCGGTGACCATGACCTCGACGCGCCGGCCCAGTTGCCGGGCATTTTCCTCGGCAGCGATCCGGTCCTGCAGCGCCGTGAGCCGTTCAAAGCGCTCCTGCACGACGGCCTTGGGCAGCTGGTCCGGCAGTTCCGCGGCAGGCGTGCCGGGCCGCTTGGAATATTGGAAGGTGAACGCGGTGGCAAAACGCGACCGTTCCACGACGTCGAGCGTGGCCTGGAAGTCCTCCTCGGTCTCCCCCGGGAATCCGACGATGATGTCGGTGGAGATAGCCGCGTGCGGGATCTTCTCCCGGACCTTGTCCAGGATGCCGAGGAACTTGGTTGAACGGTAGGACCGGCGCATGTCTTTGAGCACCTTGTCCGACCCGGACTGCAGCGGCATGTGCAGCTGCGGCATGACGTTGGGGGTCTCGGCCATCGCGTCGATGACATCGTCGGTGAATGCCGCCGGGTGCGGGCTGGTGAACCGGACACGTTCCAGCCCGGGGATGTCCCCGCAGGCCCGCAGGAGCTTGGAAAAGGCCTGCCGGTCGCCGAACTCGACGCCGTACGAGTTCACGTTCTGGCCCAGCAGGGTGACCTCGATGGCACCGTCGTCGACGAGTGCCTGGATTTCGGCGAGGATATCTCCGGGCCGGCGGTCCTTTTCCTTGCCGCGCAGCGCGGGGACGATGCAGAAGGTGCAGGTGTTGTTGCAGCCGACGGAAATGGAGACCCAGCCGGCGTAGACCGAGTCGCGTTTGGTGGGCAGGGTGGAGGGGAAGACGTCCAGGGATTCCAGGATCTCCAGCTGGGCCTCGTCGTTGTGCCGGGCCCGCTCCAGCAGGGCCGGCAGGGCGCCGACGTTGTGCGTGCCAAAGACCGCGTCCACCCAGGGCGCCTTCTTCAGGATGGTCTCGCGGTCCTTCTGCGCCAAGCATCCGCCGACGGCGATCTGCATTCCGGGGTTGGCGTCCTTCACCGGCCGGAGCATGCCGAGGTTGCCGTAGAGCTTGTTGTCGGCGTTTTCGCGCACGGCACAGGTGTTGAAGACGACGACGTCGGCCACGTCGCCGTCGGAACGGACGTAGCCGGCAGCCTCGAGCAGACCGGACATCCGTTCCGAGTCGTGCACGTTCATCTGGCATCCGAAGGTGCGCACCTGATACGTGCGGGCGGTGCCGGTCTGCGGCACCGGGGTGGCGTGCACAGCGTCGGCAGTGGCAGGAGACTGGGCGGCGTCGGCCGGGGAAGGAATGGTCAAACTCACCCGTTAAGGGTACCGGTTGCCCGGGGCCGCTTTCACGGGACCGCTTTCACAGGGCAGGCAGCCCGGCCCGGAGCGCCGCGTCAGGCGCCGTCCTCCGGCTGCGCCTGGGCGGCGTCCAGGACTTCGCCGACGATCCGGAAAGCCTGGGCGGGCTGGTAGCCCTTGCGCGCCAGCATGGATGCCAGCCGGCGGACCGTCTTGTCCCGCTCGGCACGGTCCTCCAGCCCGTGCACGTTGCGCGCCTTGCGCTCCACCAGGGCACGCGCAGCCTCTTCCTCATCCGCGTCGCTGAGCTGCTCGAGCGCGGCGTCTGCTGTCTCCGCGTCGATACCCTTTTCCGCCAGTTCCCGACGCAGCGCACCCTTGGCCAGCTTCCGCGTCTGGGCCCGGCTCCGCACCCACAGCTGGGCGAATTCGGCGTCGTCGACGAGGCGGACCTCCTCGAACCGGTCGAGGACGGCTTCGGCCACATCGTCCGGGATGTTCCGTTCGGCCAGCTTGCGGGCCAGCTGCAGCCGGCTCTTCGGCGAATTGGTCAGTTGCCGCAACACCACGGCACGGGCCACGCCGGCGGGGTCTGCTTCGGCGTCCAGCTCCGGCGCAGGCGGGGTCGCCCGGCCGGAGCCGCAACGGTCAGAAGCCGTCAACGGCCTTCAGCTTCGGCGATTCCTCGGCTTCGGCCGGCTTCACGCCGACGCCGAGCTTTTCCTTGATCAGCCGCTCGAGTTCGGCCGCCAGTTCCGGGTTGTCGCGCAGGAAGCGGCGGGAGTTCTCCATGCCCTGGCCCAGCTGGTCACCGTCGTAGGTGAACCACGACCCGGACTTCTTGATCAGGCCGTGCTCTACGCCCATGTCGATGATGCCGCCCTCGCGGGAAATCCCCTGACCGTAGATGATGTCGAATTCCGCGATCTTGAAGGGCGGGGCCATCTTGTTCTTGACGATCTTTGCCTTGGTCCGGTTACCGACGGAGTCCGCGCCCTCCTTGAGGGTCTGGATCCGGCGGACATCGATCCGGATCGAGGCGTAGAACTTGAGCGCCTTACCACCGGTGGTGGTTTCCGGCGAGCCGAAGAACACGCCGATTTTTTCGCGCAGCTGGTTGATGAAGATGGCCGTGGTTTTGGTCTGGCTCAGCCGGCCGGTGATCTTGCGCAGCGCCTGGCTCATCAGCCGGGCCTGCAGGCCGACGTGGCTGTCGCCCATATCGCCTTCGATTTCTGCACGCGGCACCAGCGCGGCGACCGAGTCGATGACGATGACGTCCAGCGAGCCGGAGCCGATCAGCATGTCCATGATCTCAAGGGCCTGCTCACCGGTGTCCGGCTGGGAGACCAGGAGGGCATCGGTATCGACGCCAAGCTTGGCGGCGTACTCGGGATCGAGGGCGTGCTCGGCGTCGATGAAGGCGGCAATGCCGCCCAGGCGCTGGGCGTTGGCCACGGCATGCAGCGCGACGGTGGTCTTGCCGGAGGACTCGGGGCCATAGATCTCCACCACGCGGCCGCGCGGCAGACCGCCGATTCCGAGGGCCACGTCCAGGGCGATGGAGCCGGTGGGGATGACTTCAATGGGCGCACGCACTTCGTCCCCCAGGCGCATCACGGAGCCCTTGCCGAACTGCTTATCGATCTGGGCAAGCGCTGCGTCGAGCGCCTTCTGGCGATCCGGGGCTGCGGCCATGATTCGCACCTCTAATACTTTCTCGCTGGGGAGTGGCCGTTCCGGCCGTTGTTATGTCATCACTGACGCTAGCGGCGACCCCTGACAACAGCTGGCCGCCCCGGCGCGTATGTGGAAAACGCACTGCAAAAAGCATAGCCCGACCCGAACAGATATTCGAACAATCGGGCGGCGTGTCAGGCCGGTCGCGCGGGACGCGCCGCCATCGTCAGCGTGACTTGACGTCGCGGCCAAGCCGGCGATCCGCGGGCACATCCTGGACGTCGCAGAGGGCAAGCCACACCTGGCGGGGTGGAACGCCGGCGGCAAGGGCCTGGTCGGCGGTGCGGCCCCCCACGCCGGCCAGCACCAGGGAGCTGCTCAGGACCCGGGAGTACCCGGAGCCGAACTCGTCGTCCATTAGCCGCCAAAAGTCGCTGATTCTCACCGGTCGATTCTCTCATGGGCCGGGGCCCTAAGATGTTTGCTATGAGCAACCCACGCGAGACCGTGCCCGAGCAGGCGCGGCTTTCCGGGCCGGATGAACCGGCCTCGGAGGAAACCCTGGCCGCCGTCGAACGGCAGCTGAGCCTGCTCTGGCGGCGTGCCCGCTCGGTGTCGCAGCAGCTCTCCCGGCGGGTCCATCCCGAGATGGAACCCGCCGCATACGGCCTGCTGTCGGTGCTGCGGACCCGGGGACCGATCCGGCTGACCGAACTGGCGTCGACGATCGGGGTGGGAAAGCCGTCGGTGAGCCGGCAGGTGGCCTTCCTCGAGGAGCTCGGGCTGGTGGCGAAGGAGGCCGATCCGCTCGATGGCCGGGCCCAGGCCATCAGCCTGACAGCGAAGGGCGAGGAGAAGATGCATCTGGTGCAGGACGCGCGGCGCGAAGTGTTCCGGGAGCGGCTGGCGGAGTGGCCGGCCGCGGACCTTGAGGACTTTGCCCGTTACATGGCCAGGCTCAACGCCAGTTACGAACGCGACGGGTTCCCGCGGGACGAGGTCCTGTAAGGGTTACGGGACGCGAAAAGGTCCCCGGCACACCGCCGGGGACCTTTGTTCGAGTAAGTGGGTGGGGCTAGCGAGCCCCGGAGAACATTCCCTTGGCCAGTTCGTCGTTCAGTTCACGGTCGAGGTCCCGGCCGTAACGCTGAGCGAATTCCTGCGGCACGGTGTCGGGCACCGTAACGCCCTCGGCTACGGCCACGCGGTCGCTGACCTCACGGAGCATGAGCGACAACGGCACGTCCAGGGCCGAGCAGATTGAGGAGAGCAGCTCCGAGGAGGCTTCCTTCTGGCCCCGCTCCACTTCGCTCAGGTACCCGAGGGACACCCGGGCGCTGTGCGAGACTTCGCGGAGGGTACGGCCTTGGCGTTGGCGGACGTCGCGCAGGACGTCACCGATTTCGTGACGAAGAACAACCATCTTGCGCTCCTTCTGTTCGCTCTTTGCCTGACCGGCGAGGCCCACATCCTTCCAGCGGACAACGCCGTTCACGGATACGGGCTGCTTTACCATCTGTATCGCCTTGCTCCCTCATGTGTTGGGACCGCCGGTAAGGGCGGGCCCTGTAATGACTTCATCCTAGGCGCCACCCTTCTTTATGGGCGACACTATGTAACAACTATTCGAAATCAACATTTGTTCCCGGCAACTTTACCCCCGGTAGCTTCCGGGGAGAGACGTTCGAGCAGCCGTTCCAGGGCCGCGCCGCAGGCCAGTGCCCGGATCTCCTGGCGGCTGCCCGTGAAGTGGTAGGCGAACGACGTCGTCCCTTCCGCAGTGGCGACGCCGACATGGACGGTGCCCACCGGCTTGCCGTCGTGCGGCTCCGGTCCGGCCACGCCGGTGGTGGCCACGGCGACGTCGGCGCCGCACGCGCCGCGGGCGCCGGCTGCCATCGCCGCGGCCACCTGCCCGTCCACCGAGCCGACGGCATCGAGGAGTTCGCGGGAGACGCCCAGCACCTCCGCCTTCACCGAGTTCGCGTACGCGATCACGCCGCCCTGCAACATCCCGGAAGCGCCGGGCGTGTCGGCGAGCACCGCGGCCACCATGCCGGCGGTGAGGGACTCGGCTGTGGCGACGGTCAGGCCGCGCTCAACGGCACGGCCCACGGCCTGTTCGGCGAGCCGGTGCAGGTTCGGGTGCGGCCCCGGGTGGGGGTCGGGCGGTGGAAGACTCATGGCGTTCCCTCCTGGATCTGCTGTTTCCGGGCCCGGATGCCGTTGGCGCGCAGCTTGATCGCCTCCACCACGTATTCGGCGCCGGTCCAGACGGTGATGGCCAACGCCGCCATCATGACCACAAAGGCCACGAACCCCAGCCACGGGGCGATGGCGGCGAGCGGCAGGACGTACAGGAAGATCGCGGCGGTCTGCACCAGGGTCTTGAGTTTGCCGCCGCGGGAGGCCGGGATGACGCCGTAGCGGATCACAAAGAACCGCAGCGCCGTCACGCCCCATTCGCGGACCAGGATCAGGACAGTCACCCACCACGGGAGCTCGCCCAGCAGTGAGAGCATCACCAGGGCGGAGCCGATCAGCAGCTTGTCCGCGATCGGATCGGCGATCTTGCCGAAGTCGGTGACGAGGCCGCGGGCGCGGGCGATGTCGCCGTCGAGCTTGTCCGTGTAGATTGCGACCGCGAAGATGACCACGGCGGCCCAGCGCCAGCCGCCGTTTTGCGCCTGCAGGCCGGGAGCGTCGGCCACCAGGGACCAGACAAAAAAGGGCACCAGCGCAATCCGCAGCATCGTCAGGACGTTGGGCAGGTTCCAGATCCGCGCGGCGGATCCGGCGTTGGTTTCGGCGCTAGTCACCCTCCTAGGCTACCGTCTCGGCCGGCTACCGGCCGGTGAGCGACCACGCGTCCTCGGACCCGTCGTCGTCGTCACCGGAGCCGGCGCCGTCTGCGCCGTCGTAGTAGGTGACGTTCTGGGTGCGGTTGTCCAGGTCCGCGGCCACCAGGTCTTCGGCGTAACCGCCCTGGGCGATGTTGGCGTTGGCGTTCTCGCTCAGCGCGGCGGTCTGTGAATCGGCTACCGCCGGGCCGTCCTGGCCCTTCATGGCGGCCAGCACCGCGGCGAGGTCGTCCGGCTTGACCAGCACGTCCCGGGCCTTGGAGCCCTCGGATGGCCCCACCACCCCGCGGGACTCGAGCAGGTCCATCAGGCGCCCGGCCTTGGCGAAGCCGACGCGCAGCTTGCGCTGCAGCATGGAGGTGGAACCGAACTGGGTGGTGACCACCAGTTCGGTGGCCTGCAGCAGAACCTCGAGGTCGTCCCCGATATCGTCGTCGATCTGCTTTTTCGGCGCTTCGGCGGCGACGTCCTCGCGATAGACGGCCTTCAGCTGGCCCTTGACGTGTTCGACGACCCGGTGGATCTCCGATTCGGTGACCCAGGCGCCCTGCACGCGCATCGCCTTCGAGGCACCCATCGGCAGGAACAACGCGTCGCCCTGTCCGATCAGCTTTTCCGCACCCGGCTGGTCAAGGACGACCCGGGAGTCGGTGACGGAGGAGGTCGCGAACGCCATCCGGGAGGGCACGTTGGCCTTGATCAGGCCGGTGACGACGTCAACGGAGGGCCGCTGGGTGGCGAGCACCAGGTGGATGCCGGCGGCGCGGGCCAGCTGGGTGATCCGCACGATCGAATCTTCGACGTCGCGCGGGGCCACCATCATGAGGTCCGCGAGTTCATCCACGATCACCAGCAGGTACGGGTACGGCCGGATCACGCGTTTGGAGTCGACCGGCGGGTGGACCTTGCCGGCCCGGACGGCCTTGTTGAAGTCGTCGATGTGCTTGAAGCCGTAATTGGCGAGGTCGTCGTAGCGGGCGTCCATTTCCCGGACCACCCACTGCAGCGCCTCTGCGGCTTTCTTGGGGTTGGTGATGATCGGGGTGATCAGGTGCGGGACGCCTTCGTAGGCGGTCAGTTCCACGCGCTTGGGGTCCACCATGACCATGCGGACCTCGTCCGGGGTGGCGCGCATCAGAATTGAGGTGATCATCGAGTTCACGAACGAGGACTTGCCGGCACCGGTCGCGCCGGCCACCAGCAGGTGGGGCATCTTGGCGAGGTTGGCCACGACGTAGCCGCCCTCGACGTCCTTGCCGACGCCCATCACCATGGGGTGGTCCGTGCGGCGGGCGTTCTGGCTGCGCAGCACATCGCCCAGGGACACGGTTTCGCGGTCCGTGTTGGGGATCTCGATGCCGATGGCCGACTTGCCCGGGATGGGGCTCAGGATCCGCACATCGGAGCTGGCGACGGCGTAGGAGATGTTCTTGGACAGGGCGGTGACGCGTTCGACCTTGGTGCCGGCGGAGAGTTCGATCTCGTACCGGGTCACGGTGGGGCCGCGGCTGAAGCCGGTGACCTGCGCGTCCACGTTGAATTGGTTCAGCGTGTCCGTAAGGGAGGCGACGATCGCGTCGTTGGCTTCGGTGCGTTCCTTCGGGATGGAGCCGGGCGTGAGCAGGTCCGACGCCGGCAGCGTGTACGTGACGTCGCCGGCGAGCGAGAGCTGCTCGGTGCGCTGCGGGATCGGGGTGGGCGGCGGCGCGGGCGCGACGGGATTGGAGGGTACGGAGGCGGCGGCCGCGGCGCCGGTTTTCAGCGCAGGGTTCAGGGAGCCGGCGGCGATCATGCCGGGGGTGACCAACGGGATCGCCTCGGTGGCGTTCTCCCCCTCGCTGGCGGCCGCGGACGCCGCGCCCAGGCCCTGGGCGGCCTTGATTTTCTCGACCGCGATCTCGGCCTGCGTGGGCCGGCGGACACCGGGGGCGACGCCCTTGGGCTCCTTCGTCCCCCGGCTGTTGACTTCGCGCGGATCGTCATCGTCGACGACGGCGCGTTCGAAGGCTTCGTCGCCGACGTAGCCTTCGAGTCCGGCGGCGTCGTCGCCGTGGTTGCGGCCGAAGAGCCGCTTGCGTTTCTTCTTCGGCGCGGGCGCCTCGTTTTCGTACAGGTAGCTGCGGTCGTGGCCGTCGTCCCCGGCATCCTCCTGCAGATCGATGCCCATCAGGTGCTCGTACGCTCCGCGCAGCCGGGACGGAATGGCACCAAAGGGCGTGGCTGTGACGATCAGCAGCGAGGTGAACGCAAGCAGCCCGTACAACGCGAGCGGGACGGAGGCGTGGATGGTGGCCAGGGGTGCAGCGGCGAGATAGCCCAGCATGCCGCCGGCGTGGCGCAGCCCGTCGAAGCCGTCGGCGACGGTTGGCTCACCGCCGATGATGTGCGCCAGGCCGGAGCCGGCGAAGGTCATGATCAGGAAGCCGATGCCGATCCGGTTGTTGCCCCGCCCGTCCTCCGGCTGGCGGAAGAGCCGGAAGGCACAGACAAACAGCATCAGCGGCAGCAGCAGTGCCATCCAGCCAAAGGTGCCGTTGACAATGCCGAAGACCAGGTCCGGGAACCACCCTTGGAAACCCCACCAGGCGAAGGTGGCGATGAATACGCCGAGTGCGAGGTTGAACAGGGCGGCCCCGTCTCGGCGGTCTTCCGGGGCGATGTCGCTGACGTCCTGGCCGATCCGGCGGACGCCGGCACCGACCACGTGGCCGACTCCGAGCCAGGCACCGGCCAGCACCCGCACCAGCCACGGCTGACGGGGTTCGACGGCGGCAAGCTGCCGGGTCCGCGCGGTGCCTTGCGGGCGGGAGGACTTGGACGCAGCTGCGCCCCGGGCAGCTGTGCTGCCGGTTTTGCCCCGCCTGTTGCCGCTGGAGCTGCCACCGGAATTGCCTCTAGGCGCGGGGGAAGTACGTGTCGCCATAGCTGCAACGGTACCGGACCCCGGCTCCGAAGCCGCGGATTTCCGCGGCGGACGGGACCATGTTGGGCCCGGCGCGGCGGCTGCCGTACCGGTGCCGGGTATACGAAACGGCCTTCTCCCGCCGGCCGCCGTAGCTGGGCGGTGGCGGCGGGGAAGGCCGTTTACGTGTTGCTCTTAGGCTTCGAGGACCACCGGGATGATCATCGGCTTGCGGCGCAGCTTGCGGTTGACCCAGGTGCCGACCACCCGGCGGACGACCTGCTGGAGCTGCTGGGCCGTGTGGTCGCGGTTCTGCACGGCTTCCTCAAGCGCAGCGTTGATCTTGGGGATGATCTCGTCGAAGACGGAATCCTCTTCGGCGACGCCGCGGGCGTGGATCTCGGGTCCGGAAACCACCTTGCCGGTGGCGCGGTGGATGACCGTGATGATGGAGATGAAGCCTTCGTCGCCGAGCGTCTGGCGGTCCTTGAGGTCCGCCTCGGTGACCTCGCCGACGCTGGAGCCGTCGACGTAGACGAAACCGACCTCGACCTGGCCCACCACGTCCGCCTGGTGATCGCGGAGGTCGATCACGGTGCCGTTGTCCGCCAGCAGGATGCTCTCCTCGGGAACGCCCGATTCGAGGGCGATCTTGCCGTTGGCGATCAGGTGGCGGGTCTCGCCGTGCACCGGCATCGCATTGAGCGGTTCGAGGATGTTGTAGCAGTACAGCAGCTCGCCGGCCGCAGCGTGGCCGGAGACGTGGACCTTGGCGTTGCCCTTGTGGATGACGTCCGCGCCGAGCTTGAGCAGGCCGTTGATGATGCGGAAGACGGCGTTCTCGTTGCCCGGGATCAGGCTGGAGGCGAGGATAACGGTGTCGCCCTGGCCGACGACGACGCGGTGGTCACCGTTTGCCATCCGGGACAGCGCCGCCATCGGCTCGCCCTGGGAGCCGGTGGACATCAGGACCAAGCGGTTGTCCGGCAGGTTGTCGATGTTCTTGATATCGACGAGGATGCCGTCCGGCACCTCGAGGTAGCCCAGTTTCGCCGCGATCGTCATGTTCCGGACCATGGACCGGCCGACGAAAGCCACCTTGCGGTTGTGGTTCGCGGCGGCGTCCAGGACCTGCTGGACGCGGTGCACGTGCGAGGAGAACGAGGCCACGATGATCCGCTTGGACGCCTGCCCGAAGAGCCGGTCCAGGGTCGGTCCGATCTCTTTTTCGGCGGTGGTGAATCCGGGCACGTCCGCGTTCGTGGAGTCGGACATGAACAGGTCCACCCCTTCTTCGCCAAGCTTGGCGAAGTGGCGCAGGTCGGTGATCCGGCCGTCGAGGGGAAGCTGGTCCATCTTGAAGTCACCGGTGTGCAGCACGGTGCCGCCGGAGGTGCGCAGGAAGACGGCGAGGGCGTCGGGGATCGAGTGGTTGACCGCGACGAATTCGCATTCGAAGGGCCCGAGCTTCTGGACCTGGCCCTCGCTCACGATCTGGGTGACCGGCTTGATCCGGTGCTCCTGGAGCTTGGCCTCGATCAGGGCCAGCGTCAGCTGGGAGCCGATCAGCGGGATGTCGTTGCGCAGGCGCAGCAGGTACGGAACGGCGCCGATGTGGTCCTCGTGGCCGTGCGTGAGGATGACGGCGACGATGTCCTCGAGCCGGTTTTCAATGTAGGAGAAATCGGGCAGGATCAGGTCCACGCCGGGCTGGGTCTCCTCCGGGAAGAGGACACCGCAGTCCACGATCAGCAGCTTGCCGTCGATTTCGAAGACGGTCATGTTGCGGCCGATTTCGCCGAGGCCGCCGAGCGGAACGATCCGCAGGGTGTTCCTCGGCAGTTTCGGCGGCGTGACAAGGCCGGGAAGGGCGGTTTGGGTCATAGTGCACTACTTTCCAGGCGAAGCAGGAGTTGTCGGGCCTGATCCGGCAGGTTGCCGGATCAGGAGTAGACGAGTCCCGCTTCCGCCAAGTCCTCGCGGATTGTTTCGATCTCGGCTTCGCCCGGCTCCACGAGGGGCAAACGGACAACCGAGTTGGGCAGGACTCCCTGCCACTTTAGAACTTGCTTCGCAGCAACAGCACCCTGAATGTGGGTCATTACTGCACGGACCACGGGGTCCAGTTCGAAATGGATGGTGCGGGCGGTCGCAAAATCGCCTGCAAGTGCGGCGTCGATCATCGCACGGTACTGCTTGGTGGCAACGTGGGCCGAGACGCTGACCAGTCCGACCGCCCCGGCAGACATCCACGGCAGGGTCAGGCCGTCGTCGCCGCAGTAGACGTCCAGGTCGGTGTTCGCGAGGACGCGGGTCACGGCGGCGAAGTCCGCCTTCGCGTCCTTAAGTGCCAGGATGCGCGGGTGGTCAGCGAGCCGGATCATGGTTTCGGGCAGGATCGGCACGCCCGCGCGGCCCGGAATGTCATAGACCATGACCGGGAGCTCGGCGGCGTCGGCGACGGCTTCGACGTGGGCCTGGATGCCGGCCTGGCTCGGCTTGTTGTAGTACGGCGTGACGATCAGCTGGCCGTGCGCGCCTGCCTTGGCGGCCCGCTTTGCCATCTCGATCGAGTGCGAGGTGTGGTTGGTGCCGGTGCCGGCGATCACCTTGGCCCGCTCCCCCACGGCGTCGACGATGACGCGGAACAGCTGCTCTTTTTCGTCGTCCTCCAGAGTGGAGGTTTCCCCGGTGGTGCCGGAGACCACCAGTCCGTCGCAGCCGTCGTCAACAAGCTTGTTGGCCAGCTCTGCAGCACGCTGGTAGTCGACCTCACCGTCGTTGGTGAACGGAGTGACCATGGCGGTCACGAGGGTTCCAAACGTGTAGGAGCGAATGTCAGAGTCAGCCATAGTAAAAACGTTACCCTGTCCCGCGCTCGTTACGACAATGCCGGGGCGTGATGCACGTCAAATTCGGCGCTCCTGCGCTGCAGCGGCCGACGCTTCGGGCCGCGGCGTCGGCACGGCACAGTAGCGGCTTACCGCGCCCTGGCGCAGGGATTCCGCCCAGGCCGCCAGCCGCTGTGCGGCACGGACGTAGTGGAACAGCTCGGTGGGCGTCAGCGCCTCAAGGTCGGTCTCGGCGAGCCGGCGTGCCAGCTCCGCGCCGGGAATCTGCGCCGAGAGCGGGGAACCCTCGCGATGCCACTGGTCATCTTCGGCCGACTCGCCGGCGACCAGCCGCCGGAACAGAAAGTCGACGACGCCCGGACTCATGGCCTTGAGCACCCCGTCCCCCGGCCCGCGTCCGTCCGGGCTGGGGAAATCCTCTGGGGCAGATGCTGGTTCCTGGTTCATGGGTTCATGTTATTCGAACATATATTCGAATACAAGGCATGAGACGATCGAAAGATGACCTTGCGCGGTATGGCCACCCCTTCCCGGACCGCCAGGAGCGCCACCGGCGCGCGGCGGCCGGCCGGCGGGGTCCGGTTGACCGGCGTCGACGCGGCCCGGGGGCTGGCCCTGCTGGGCATGATGGCCACCCACGTGCTGCCCACGTTCGAGTCCGATGCCCAGCTCACGCCCACCTGGGTGGGCCTGGCCTTTTCCGGGCGCGCCGCGGCCCTCTTCGCCATCCTTGCCGGCGTCGGCCTGGCGCTGTCGACCGGGAGGGAACGTCCGCTGGCCGGGCCGGACTTATGGGCGGCCCGCAGGGGCATTGCGCTGCGGGCGCTCGTGGTGGGCGCCGTCGGGCTGTCCCTGGGTGGACTGGAGGTCAATATCGCCGTCATCCTGGTCCACTACGCGGTGTTGTTCCTGGCTGTGCTGCCCTTCGTCGGGCTTCGGGCACGGCGCCTCTGGGCGTTGGCGGCGGCATGGCTGCTGGCCAGTCCTGCCCTCGCCTACCTGCTGCGGCCGTGGCTGCTCGCCGCCGAGCCGCCCCTCCGGCTGGGCCACAATCCCGGGTGGGGGGATCTGGGCGCCCCCGCCAGGGTCCTCGGCGACCTTTTCTTCACCGGCTACTACCCCGTCTTCCAGTGGCTGGGCTACCTGCTGATCGGGTTGGCGATCGGCCGCTTGGCGCTGACAACGGCGCTGGTTCCGGTGCTGTTGCTGGCCGGCGGGACACTGCTGGCGGTGTTGGCCAAGGAACTGGGCACCGTGCTGATGGAGGACCAGGGCGGCCGGGCGGCGCTGCAGGAACAGCTGGGCGATCCGTCCTATCCACTGGCGAGTCTGCTGCAGGTCAACCTCACCGGCGTCGACCAGTCCGGGTCCGCCTGGTGGCTGGCCGCAAGCGCGCCGCATTCGGGTACCACGCTGGACCTGGTCCATACCTCGGGCGTGGCTGCCGCGGTGCTGGGTCTGTGCTTGCTGCTGGTCCGCCTGGGCGACTGGCTCCAGCTGGACCTGCTGCTGCCGTTGCGCGGGGCCGGCACCCTGACCCTCAGTCTCTACACGGCGCACCTGTGCGTGATGGCGTCGCTGTACGGGCATCCGCAGGCGGCCGGGTGGAGTGTGGACGGCGTGTTTTGGGCGCAGACGATCGCGGTGTTGCTCCTTGGCGCTGGCTTCGCGTGGCTGTCCTGGCGCGGCCCGCTGGAGTGGGTGGGGCACGCGGCGAACCGGCTGGGCCGCGGCCGCCGGCTCCACCCCTAGCGGCCGGCCAGCCGGTTACCTGGCCGTGCGGCAGCTCAGCCGGCGCGGAAGAGCCGGACGGCGTCGCGCATGGAGGCGCGGGCCCGCTTGCGGTCCCCGGCGGCGTCATAGGCGCAGCTGAGCCTGAACCAGGACCGCCAGTCCTCCGGCGCCGCCTCGGTCTCGGCCCGGTACTTCTCGAATTCCCGGTCCGCCGCTTCGCGGATGATCCGGCCGGCGGGGGTGCGGGGCAGGGTGTCTTCGGGCAGGCCGCCCTCCGCCTCCAGGATCTTCGCCAGGCGTTCGGTGCGGGCGCCGAAGAGCAGTTCCCGGACCAGGGCCCAGGCCCCGATGACGGGCAGCAGCAGGTACGCCAGGCCCAGGATCTTGGCCACGGCGTTGGGGTCGGCCAGCAGCAGCACCGAACGCTGCAGCGAGACCACCAGGTAGAACACCAGCAGGAGGGTTACCGCCCCCACCCAGATCTTGGTGCGGTTGGCTTTGAACAGGGTCAGCGCGTTGGCCATCAGAGACCCAGTTCCAGGTAGCCGTCGAGGCCGACGGTGAGCCCGGGGTGTCCGGCGACGTTGCGGATGCCCAACAGTACGCCGGGCATGAAGGAGGCCCGGTCGAACGAGTCGTGCCGGAAGGTCAGCTGCTCCCCCGTGCCGCCCAGCAGGACTTCCTGGTGGGCCACCAGGCCGCGGAGCCGGACGCTGTGCACCCGGACGCCGTCCACGTCGGAGCCGCGAGCGCCCGGGCGTTCGCTGCTGGTGGCATCCGGGCTCGGCCCGACACCGGCGGCGGCGCGCTCGGCGGCGATCAGCTGGGCCGTGCGCACGGCGGTGCCGGAGGGCGCGTCGACCTTGTCCGGGTGGTGCAGTTCAATGATCTCGACCGACTCGAAGTAGCGCGAGGCCTTCGCTGCGAAGGCCGAGGCCAGGACCGAACCGAGGGCGAAGTTCGGGGCAATGAGGACACCGACGCCGGGCCGGCCGGCCAGCAGCGCCTCGAGCCGGTCGAGCCGGTCAGCGTCCCAGCCGGTGGTCCCGACGACGGCGTGGATGCCGTGTTCGACGGCGAACCTCACATTCGCTTCGGTACTTTCGGGGACGGTGAGGTCCACCATGACGCGGGCGCCGGCGCCGACCAGCGTGTCGAGGGGATCGTTCCGGCCCAGGGCCGCAACAAGTTTGAGGTCTTCGGCGGCTTCTACGGCCCTGACGGCCTCGGCGCCCATGCGCCCGTTGGCGCCCAAAACGGCGACGGCGAGTTGTTCGGTCATGCCATCAACCCTACCGCCGCACCGCGGGGCGGCCGGCACCGGGAGCGGCGTCAAGCGGCGTCCTGGACCGCCCTCAGCCGCCGGCGCCGACCCACTCGACGGTCCCGTCGGCGAAGAACTGTTCCTTCCAGACCGGAACCTGGGCCTTGATCCGGTCCACCAGCTCGGCGCACACCGCGAAGGCCTGGCCCCGGTGCGCGGCGGACACCGCGCACACCAGCGCCGGGTCGCCGATCTCCAGCATTCCGGTGCGGTGCGCGGCCCAGATCCGCACCGGCTGCGCGGGTGTCTCCGCCCCGTCCGGCGCGTCCGTGCCGGACGGTGCGTGCTCGGCGACGAGCTGCGCGACGACGTCGGCCATGACCTGATGGGCGGTCGGATGTGCACTGTAGCTGAGCCGGCTGACCGGTTTGCCGCCGTCGTGGTTGCGCACGACGCCGCTGAAGCTCACCACCGCACCGGCGGTGTCCGATTCGACCGCGGCGATCGCCTGGTCCACCGAGATGGGGTCCGGGCTCAACACGGCGTGCAGGATTTCAAAGCCGGAGTCAGTGCCCATGGCTGCCTTCCAACTGGTCGCAAAGGTGTCCGATGATCGGGTCCAGCACGCTGAGGCCGTCCATAACGCCCTTGGGCGATCCGGGGAGGTTGACGATGAAGGTGCTTCCGGCCGCGCCGGCATGGCCGCGGCTGAGCAGGGCGGTGGGGGTCTTGGCCGCGCCGGCGCTTCGAAGGCCTTCCATGATGCCGGGGATCTCGCGGTCCAGCAGCGGCAGCGTTTGTTCCGGAGTGGCGTCGGTGGGGCTCAGCCCGGTGCCGCCGCTGGTGATGATGACGGCCGGGCGCTGGGTCAGCAGGGCACGCAGGGCCGCGCCGACCGGCCCGCCGTCGGGAACCACCATGGCGGGAAATGCTTCGAAGCCGTGTTCGGCCAGCCAGTCGGCGATGACGGGGCCGGTCAGGTCTTCGTAGATACCGGCGGCGGCGCGGGTGGAGGCGATCACGATGCCGGCTTTCCGGCCGGTGGCCTCGCCGTGGCGGTGCGGCTCGGGCTGGTTCATTCCGGTCGGGCTCATCGTGTCCAGTCCCCGCTCTTGCCGCCACTTTTGGCCAGCACCTTGATGTCGGTGAGCACCGCGTGTTTATCGACGGCTTTGATCATGTCGTACACGCTCAGGGCGGCGACGGAGGCCGCGGTCAGCGCCTCCATCTCGACGCCGGTGACGCCGCGCGTTTTGACGGTGGCGAACACTGTCACCGAGTCCACGTCGAGTTCGAAGTCGACCGTGACCTTGGTGATGGGCAGCGGGTGGCAGAGCGGGATCAGCTCAGGGGTTTTTTTCGCGGCGAGGATCGCGGCGACGCGGGCCACGGCCAGCGCGTCGCCCTTGGGCAGTTCGCCGGCGCCGAGCAGGGCCAGGACCTCGGCGGTGCTGTTGACGGTGGCGGTGGCGGTGGCTTCCCGGGTGGTCTCGGCCTTGTTGGACACGTCCACCATCTGGGCGGTGCCGTCCTGGCGGAGATGGGTCAGCACGGGCACCGCCGGTGGGGCGGGCGCGGCGGGGTCTGAAGAATCGTTCTCTGCTGGGTTCACAGGATCCATAGTTCCACCTCATCGCCCGCGGCGAGCGCAGTCGTCCCGACCGGGACGTGGACCAGCGCGTTGGAACGGGCCAGCGCGTGCACCAGGTGGGAGCCTGCACCGCCTTCAAGGCGGACCCTGCCGTCCGGTCCGACCGTTCCGCGCCGGACCTGGTGCTTGGCTTCCGGCGAGGTCAGGGCCTCCGCCAGCCGGCCCCGGACCACCGGCCGGGGCGCCGGCGAGCCCAGCAGCTCCACCAGCACGGGCCGAAGAAACATTTCGAAGGACACCAGGCAGCTGACCGGGTTCCCCGGGAAGCCGAGGACCGGGACCCCCTCAAAGGTGCCGATGCCCTGCGGGCCGCCCGGCTGCAGGGACACGGTGCCGAATTCGACGTCGTATCCCGCCATCGCCTGCCGGACCACCTCGTAGGCGCCCTTGCTGACTCCGCCGGTGGTGATGATCAGGTCCACTGCCGCAGCCTCCCGGCGCAGCAGGCGGCCAAGCTCGGCGGGGTCGTCGGCCGAGATCCCGGACCGGGTCACGCTAAGGCCCGCCTGGCGCAGCGCCGAGGCCAGCAGCGTGCCGTTGACGTCGTAAATCTTTCCCGGTGCCAGCGGGGTGCCCGGTTCCACCACCTCGTCGCCGGTGCTAACCAGCAGCACCCTGATGGCGGTGTGCACCGGGACCTCCGTGATCCCGAGGGCGGACAGCAGGCCCAGCTGGCCCGGTCCGAGGCAGGTTCCGGCGGCAAGCGCTGGCTGCCCGGCGGCGATGTCGCTGCCGGCGTCGCGGACGAAGGTTCCCGGCGGCGCCGGCGGAAGGCG
Organism: Arthrobacter sp. JB02-1C; assembly: GCF_057748045.1. NCBI lineage: Bacteria > Bacillati > Actinomycetota > Actinomycetes > Micrococcales > Micrococcaceae > Arthrobacter > Arthrobacter sp. JB02-1C. Next base: position 2,483,721 of record NZ_CM173235.1, on the reverse strand, counting down.
GACGGTGGCAGCCGCACCCGGGTCGGGGAAGGCATCGGGGACTGCCTGTTCGATCGGCACCACGGCGTCGGCGCCGGCGGGAAGCATCGCCCCGGTCATGACCGGGGCAGCGGTGCCCGGTGCCAGTGCTGCCGGTTCGGCGCCCGCAGGGACGGGGTCTGCGACCGGCAGCTCCGCGCCGCCGTCGGGCACGTCGGCGCTGCGGATGGCGAAGCCGTCCATCTGGGAGTTGGCAAAGGGCGGCAGGTCCAGCGGCGCCAGCACGTCCGCGGCCAGTCCGCGGCCCAGGGCTTCGGGCACCGGCACCATCTCGCGGCGTCCGGCCAGGGGCGCGAGCAGTTCCCGTACCTTGTCCCGGTGTGCTTCGACAGTGACCGGTGCGTGCGCTGTGCGGTGCATGCGTTGCTGGCTTTCGGTTCGGGGGACTAGGAGTTCACGTCCACTGTAACGGTGTGGTAGCCCGTGGCCCCGTTGGGCGCCGGGGGCGCCGTGGCTTCCACCTGTGGGACGCCGTCGAGGCCGGTGGCGCGGACCTGCACCTCATGCCGGCCCGAGCCCAGCGGCACGGCGGTCCTCCACTGGTACCAGGTGTCCGTGGAGATCCCGGGGGCCAGCTCGGCTTGATGCCATTCGCCGCGGTCCACCCGCAGTTCCACCTTGCCGACGCCGCGGTGTTGCGCCCACGCCACGCCGGCGAAGGTCACCGTCCCGGCCCGCACGCTCCGCCCGGGGCGCGGCAGGTCGATCCGCGACGCGGTCTTGATCGGTCCGCGCTCGCTCCAGCCGCGCGGGGTCCAGTATCCCTCGTCGGCGGCGAACCTGGTCAGTTTGAGTTCGGTGACCCACTTTGTGGCCGACACGTAGCCGTACAGGCCCGGCACGATCAGCCGGACGGGGAAGCCGTGTTCGAGCGGCAGCGGCTCGCCGTTCATCGCCACCGCGAGCAGGGCGTCCCGCCCATCGGTGAGTGCCTCCAGCGGGGTCCCGGCCGTCCAGCCGTCGATGCTCCGGGACAGCACCATGTCCGCGCCCTGCCGGGGGCCGGCCTGAGCCAGCAACTCCCGGACCGGCCAGCCAAGCCAGCGGGCATTGCCGATCAGGTCACCGCCTACCTCGTTGGAAACGCAGGCGATGGTGATGTGCCGTTCGGTCAGGGGTTTGGCGAGCAGGGTGTCGAAGTCCACTTCCACCTCGCGGTCGACCATGCCGGTGACTTTGAGTTTCCACTGCCGGGGGTCCACGAGCGGGACCCGGAGGGCGGTGTCGATCCGGTAGAAGTCCTTGTTCGCGGTGACCAGGGCCGGGAGCCCGGCCAGGCCGAGGTCGGCGCCCGCCGGGATCGCCGGCGCCGGGGACGCGGGCGCCGGCAGGACCAGGGAACTGCGCAGACCGGCGACGGCGTCGGCCGCTCCGCGGAGGGTGGACGCCAGCACCCCGCCCACGGCAGCCGCCACTGCGGTGCCGCCCAGCGACTGCAGGAACCGCCGCCGGGCGGGACCGCCAACCTGCTCCAGTGCGGCCTGGTCCGGTGCGGCCTGCTCCGGTGCGGCGGCGGCCGCGAGGGCGTCCTGCCACCCCCGGAGCCGGCGGACAAGCCACGTCAGCAGCATCATGCCCAGCGCCGCGCTCAGCACGGGCATCGGGATGGCGTTGCCGGTCGCCTCGGCCCGGCTGAGCACCGCCGCAACGCCGGCCAGGCCGAAGACTGCGATCAGGGCCAGCCCGGCAAACCGGCGCCGCCACTCCAGCAGGCCCGCCAGCGCGGCCAGCAGCGCGATGACCAGGCCCATGCCCGTGAGCAGGGCCAGCTTGTCCGCGGTGCCGAAGAGCGCGATGACCCGGTCTTTGACGCCGGGCGGGACCGCATCGATCACCGCCCCGCCGACCGCCGTGACCGGTGAGACCGAGGGACTGAGCAGCCCGGCAGCCAGTTCGCCCAGGACGACGCCGGCGCCGACGGCGGCGACCCCGGCCGCCGCCGCCCACCAGGTCAGGGGCCGCCTGCCCGGCCGGGCCGCTCCCCTGCTGGCCGCTGCCGGCGCGGCCTGGGAGGTGTTCATACCTCCAGCATAAGTTCGCACGCCCGCGGGCGTGATGCCTGGCTCACAGTGGCGTAGCCTGACGGTATGAGTGTTCAGCTTGGCATGCCCGGGCCCCGCCCGTCCGGCGCCTCCGGCGTGTCCGGCACCGGCACCCCGGCGCCGGAGGCCGGGCGCCCGGACGGGATGCCGGCAGGCCTGCAGGACCGTTACGGCCGCCGCGCCACCGACATGCGGCTCTCGCTGACGGACAAGTGCAACCTTCGCTGCAGCTATTGCATGCCGGCCGAGGGGTTGGAATGGCTGGCCAAGCAGGCGGTCCTGACCGCGGACGAGATTGTGCGCCTCGTGCGGATCGGTGTGGACCTGTTGGGGGTGCGCGAACTCCGGCTCACCGGCGGTGAGCCGCTGGTCCGGGCCGACCTGCTGGAGATTATTGCCGCGCTCCGCCGGGCCCACCCGGACCTGCCGATCTCGATGACCACGAACGCCGTCGGGCTGGACAAGAAGGCGGCCGGGCTGAAGGCAGCGGGCCTGACCAGGATCAACGTGTCCCTGGATTCACTGCACGAAGAGACGTTTGCCAAGTTGACCCGCCGTCCGTTCCTTAACCGCGTCCTCGCCGGCGTTGACGCCGCCTGGGCAGCGGGGATGGGGCCGGTCAAGCTCAACGCCGTGCTGATGCGCGGCATCAACGACGCCGAGTCCCCCGCCCTGCTGGCCTGGGCGCTGGAGCGCGGCTATGAGCTGCGGTTCATCGAACAGATGCCGCTGGACGCGGACCACGGCTGGACCCGGCGGAACATGATCACTGCCGCCGAGATCCGCGAGCTGCTCTCGGCGGACTATGTGCTCGGCACTGACCCGCGGGAGCGCGACGGCGCGCCGGCCGAACGCTTCGAGGTCCGGGCCCGCATCCCGGGCACGGATCAAGCCACCGGCCCCGTGCTGGGCACTGTGGGGATCATCGCCTCGGTCACCGAACCGTTCTGCGCCGACTGCCGCCGGACCCGCATCACGGCGGAGGGCAAGATCATGAGCTGCCTGTTCTCCCGCGAGGAGACCGACCTGCTGGGGCTGCTGCGCAGCGGGGCGAGCGACGAGGAACTCGCCGGGCGCTGGCAGGATGCCATGTGGCTCAAACCCAAGGCCCACGGCATGGACCACGTCGGGCTGGACGCACCGGACTTCGTCCAGCCGGACCGCAGCATGAGCGCCATCGGAGGCTGAAACCGCTGTGCATGTACGTTACTTCGCTGCCGCGCGCGCCGCTGCCGGCACTGACGAGGAAAAGTTCGAGTTCCCCGACGGCGCCACGCTGCCGGCCCTGCTGGCGGCGATCCTCGCCGTCGAACGGCCCGAGCCGCCGGCCGGCACGCCGCCGCTGTCCCGGATCCTGTCCAGGTCGAGCTTCCTGCTCAACGAGGTGGCGGTGCGGGATCACGCGGCGGCGGTCCTGGCGCCGGACGACGTCGTGGACGTGCTGCCGCCTTTCGCCGGCGGGTAGCAGCGCCGCCGGTAGCCGCCCGGGCCCGGCGGAGCGGAGCTGCCCGCCTCAGCCCGCGGCCAGGGCCTCCCGCACGCTCTCGGCAACCGCGGCGGCACCTGCCTCCCCCATCACGATGGTGTAGTGATTCACGTCCGGCACTTCCCGAACCTGCAGGGCCGGCAGTTTCGCGGCCCAGTCCTCCAGGTAGCCGGGCGCATACAGCGCGGCTGGCTCGTTCAGCAGGCCCCGCGGGGCGCGGAGCACCCGGGTGTCCACAGCGAGTTCCTCCAGGGCCCGGAGCAGCGAGGCGCCGCGGTGCAGTTCAGCCGTGTCTTCGGCCATCGCCTGGTACCGGGTGGCGGGCCGGAGCTCCGGCGCTTCCCCGGTCAGGTCGTAGTCAACGTAGGCTTCCACGAGCGGGCTCCAGTCGGCGCTGAACGCCGGGTGCTGCCGCCAGAAGGAGCGGTACACCTCGCGGCTGGGGAAGGTGGCGTTCAGCCGCTCCGCGGCCGGACCCAGCACCGCGGCGACGATCGCCTCGTCCGAGAGGCCCTCCGGTACCTGCAGCGGCAGTCCGCCGTCCACCAGCACCAGCGAGCGGACGCGCTCCGGAAAGAGATTTGCCAGGACGAGCGAGGCAAAGGCACCCATCGAATGCCCCACCACGACCACGGGCCCCGGGGCCAGCGCCGCGAGGACGGCGGCGAGGTCCTCGGCGTGTGAAGGCATGCCGTACGGCGCCGGCAGTGCGTTGCTGCGTCCCCGGCCCCGCAGGTCCGGGGCGATGACGCGCACATCCGGCAGTGCGGCCGCAAGGCAGGGCCAGGCCTTGTGCGAGGCGGTCACCCCGTGCACGGCGAGGACCGTCGGGGCGTCCGGATCCTCCGGCCCCCAGATGGCGGTGTGCATCGTCCCGCCACGGACTTCCACTTCGACGGTGCGGTAGGTGTCCCTGCTGGCTGTCTGCGTCATGGTGTTGTCCCTTCCTGGGGCGGGGTGGGGTTCGTGGCGGCCGCCGGGGAGCCCGGGGCCAAAGCGCGTTCGATGAACTGCATCATTTCTTCGAAGACGTCGTCCGGTACGTCCGGCCGGGCGCCGGGCACCGGCTCGCTGCCTTCCTCGTCCCACAGCACCCAGCGCATGCCGATCAGTTCACCGATGCCCATCAGGGCCCAGGCCGCCACGGTGGGGTCCATCTCCCGGACCTCGCCGCTGTGCTGGGCCGCCTTGAGGCCTTCGATGTAGCCGTTGACAATCCGGGTGTAGTGCAGCCGGAGGGCCCCGGGTGAGACGAATTCGGCCTGGCGGATGATCCGGTAGAGCGCCGGATGCTGGGCGGTGAAACGGAAAAAGGCCCGGAAGCCTGCCCGTTCTGCCTCCAGCCGGGTGGCGGCACTCCTGGCGGCGTCGGTCATGGCATGCCGGACGCGCCGGTTCAGGTCCTCGACCACCTCATCGAAGATCGCCTGCTTGCCGTCGAAGTAGAGGTAAAAGGTGCCGAGTCCGACGCCGGCCGCCTCGGTGATCTTCACGATCGAGGCCTCGTGGTAGCCGACGGAAGCGAAAACCGCCTCCGCGGCTTCGAGGAGCTTGGCCCGGGTGCGGGTGCCGCGGGCGGTGCGCGGCGTGGCACTCATGACCGCTCCCCTGCCGCCGCGCCGGCCGCCAGGTCCTGGCGCAGCCGGGCGCGCAGCACCTTGTTCAGTGCGGTGCGGGGCAGCGCAGGGACCAGTTCGATCCCGGCCGGGACCTTGTAGCGGGCCAGCTGCGAGGCGCAGTGCTCCAGCAGTTCCTGCTCGTCCGTGGCCATGCCGGGGCGGACCACCACGAACGCCCGGCCGCTTTCGCCCCACTGCTCGTCTGCCACGCCGACGACGGCGGCCTGCGCCACCGCCGGGTGGCCCAGCAACGCGGCCTCGACCTCGGCCGGGGCCACGTTTTCGCCGCCGGAGATGTAGATGTCCTTGAGCCGGTCCACCACCTTGATGTACCCCTCGGGGTCGCGTTCGACAAGGTCTCCGGTGTGCAGCCAACCGTCGGCCAGGACGGCGGCGGTGGCGGCGGGGTCCCGGAAATAGCCGGCAAACACGCCGGGCCCGGCGACCAGCAGTTCGCCGGTGGCGGCTCCCTCGAGGATTTCCCCGGTGGCCGGATCCGCGACCGCGACGGTGACGTGCGGGTACGGTTTCCCCGAGTAGCCCACCATCCGGGTGGCGTCCTCGTTGGCCAGGCACAGCACGTTCGGGGAGGCTTCGGTGAGCCCGTAGCCCTGGCTCAGCGCCACTCCCCGCCGGTGCCAGATCCGCAGCAACGGCGCGGGCATCGGGGCGCCGCCCACCACGGCGTGCCGCAGGCTGGACAGTTCCGCGCGGGCGAAGTCGGGGTGCTCGGCCAGCATCAGGTACTGGGTGGGGACCCCCATCAGCATGGTCACGCCCCGTTCCGCGATCAGTTGCAACACCCGGCCCGGCTCGAAGCCGCGCTCCAGCACCACGGTGGCTCCGGTCCACCACGCCAGCAGCGGCTGGATGTTCCAGCCGCCCACATGGAATTGCGGCAGCACGGCCAGCACCACATCACTGCTGCCCATGTCCAGGGCGCGGGACAGGGAGAGGTTGTTCCAGAAACAGTTGGCGTGGGTCAACACCGCGGCCTTGCTGGTGCCTTCGGTGCCGGAGGTGAAAATCATCAAGACGGCGTCGTCGTCGCGCACCTCCCGGCGGGGCCCGGCCGCCGGGTCCGAGACTGCCGGGTAGGGCGCCGCCGCGCGGACGCGGGACGGTGGCGGGGCGGCTCTTTCCACCCCGCCCGGGCCGAGGGCGGCGGTCCGCGGCCGGTGCGCCAGCAGCGCGCACGCGGCCGCGGCGAGGGCGTCGAGCTCGCCCTCCACCAGGAGCAGCTGCGGCTCGGCGAGCTCCAGCTGGGCCGCGAGCTCCCGGGGTGAGAGCCGCCAGGACAGCGGCACCAGGACCAGCCCGGCCTTGGCGCAGGCGAAGAAGGCCACCACGTGGTCCGAGCTGTTCCCGGTCAGGCTCGCGATCCGGTCGCCGATCCCGTAGCCCGCGGCCCGGAAGCCCTCGGCGAGGGACGCCGCCCTGCGTTCCAGCTCGCCGTAGCTCAGGGTGCAGCCGCGGTCATCGATCGCGATCCGGTCCGGGCCGGCCAGGCTGCGGTCCGTGGTCCAGCGGCCCAGGGTATGCAGGCCGTCCGGCACCCGGGAACCGGAGGCGTTGCTCATGCGGCGTCCTCGAGGATCTCGCTCGGCGTGGCCGTGCTCTGCCCGCTGCTGCGGGGGCCGCGGCGCCGGCGTCGCGCCAGCCGCTGGGCGGTCCCGGTCAGGCCGCCGGGCAGGAACAGCACCACCAGCACGAACAGGGTGCCGAGGATGAACAGCGGCTCCGACAGCGGCACGCGCAGGATATCCGGCAGCGCCTTGACCGCCTCGGAGTTCGCGAGGGTGGTGAGCCGCTGGTCGAGGATGGTGTAGAAGACGCCGCCGATCACGGCGCCCCAGCGCGAGCCGACGCCGCCCAGTACCACCATCACCAGCAGCGTGATGGTCAGGTCCGCGGACATCGCCCGCGGAACGGCACCGCTCTGCAACAGCAGGAAAACCATGCCGATGATGCTGACGAGCACGGCGGAGACCACGAAGACCAGCAGCTTCACCAGGTAGGGCTGCAGCCCCAGGACGCGGACCCGGAGTTCGTTTTCGCGGACCGCGGCGGCAGCATGGCCGGCCCGGGATGACTGCACCCAGGTGACCACGACGAACACCGCCACCAGCACCGCCAGCGCCAGCCAGTACAGATTGCGGGTGTTCACCACGCCGACCAGGAAGTCCGGCAGGTTGTCCGTCCGCAGCGTCAGTCCCTCGTCCCCGCCGGTCTTGCCCTCCGGGTTGCGTCCGACGATCACCGAGCCTGCCTGGGCGAAGGCGAGGGTGACCATCGCGAACGGGATTCCGCTGACGCGCAGGCTGATGCTGCCCACCACGTGGGCCAGCACAATGACGATCAGCAGGGTCAGTCCCATCGCGGGCAGCAGCGGGATGTCCAGGTTCTGCAGGATGATCGCGAGCCCGTAGACGCCGGCGCCAAAGTACAGGGCGTGCCCAAAGGACAGCAGTCCGGCCACGCCCAGCAGCAGGTGATAGGTCAGCGCCGCAGCGGCCATCAGCATGCACATGGCCAGCAGCTGCAAGGATCCCGGCGTATAGCTGGGTCCGGGCAGCACACCGGGCAGCGAAAGGTTCAGCAGCGGCAGCAGGACCAGGAGCAGCACGCCCGCGGCGCCGCCGGCCCACGCCGCGATCCGCCGGCCGGTGATGCGGCCGCGGCCGGGGCGCGGCCGGGTGACGGCGCTGGCACCGCGCTGACCGGTTCCGCCGTCGCCGCTGCCGCCGCGGCCCGCGGTCTGGCCCGCGTTCACGGTGTCGTCGGTGCTATTGGTATCAGTGTCGGTGGTCATGCGGTTCTCCCGAGCAGGCCGGTGGGACGGAACAGCAGCACGAGGGCCAGCGCCAGCACGACGACGAAGTCGCCCGTGCCGCCGAGGTAAAAGTTCGCGAACTGCTGCAGGACGGCGACGGCGACGGCGGCGATCGCCGCACCGGGCAGCGACCCGAGCCCGCCGATCACGGTGACGATGAAAGCGAAAATGAGCAGCGAACCGCCGAGCATCGGGGACACGTAGCCGAAGTAGTGCGAGGCGAGAACGCCGCCGAGGCCGGCCGCCGCCCCGCCGATGGTGAAGACCAGGGTGAAGGCTTTCCGGACGTCGATGCCCAGGGCGGTGACCATGGAGCGGTTTTCCACCCCGGCCCGGATGATCATCCCGTAGCGGGTCTTCCTGAGGAAGAAAACCATGGCCAGCAGCACCAGCACGGCGGCGATGATGCAGACGAAGCGGTCGTTAGGGACCCGGGCACCGAGGATCTCGGTGGTGTCCTTGAACCAGGCCGGCCCCTGGATGAACACCGGGTCGGTGCCCCAGATGCCGTCAAAAAGTGCCACGGCGGCAAGCGAGAGACCCACCGTGACTAGGACCTGTTCGATGTGCCGCTGGTAGAGCCTGCGGATCAGGACGAATTCTGTGAAGGCGGCAAAGGCTGCCCCGGCGACGGCCCCGATGAGAAGGGACAGCAGGAATGTTCCCCAGCTGTCTGAGCCGGTGCGGCGGGCAATTTCCCAGCCGGTGAAGGCACCCAGGGTCAGGAAGGCCCCGTGCGCGAAGTTCAGCACCCCCATCAGGCCGTAAATCAGGGACAGGCCGGCTGCGACGAGGAAGTACAGCGCGCCCAGGCCAAGGCCGGTAAACAACAGCAGGACCACGGTATTCACAGCGCAGCGCCTTTCTCGACAGGTGTCCGGGCCGGGCCGCCGGCTGCTGCCCCTGCTGCCTCGGCCGACTTTTCGGCTCCCCCGGAGTCGTTGGAGACGCCCAGATGCCGCTGGATCAGGCCGGGGTCGTCGAGGAACTCCAGGGCCGGGCCGGTATGGACGACGCGGCCGCCGGAGAGGACGACGGCGCCTTCGGCAAGCTGGCGGACGACGTGCAGGTTTTGTTCAACGAGCAGGATCGGGACGGTTTTGGCGGCCTCAGCCAGCGTTTCGGCAACCTCGCCGACGATTTTGGGGGCCAGGCCCTTGGTGGGCTCATCGACGAGCAGGATCTTGTTGGTATTGAGCAGGGCGCGTGCCAGCGAGACCATCTGCTGCTGGCCGCCGGACAGTGTTCCGGCCATTTGCGCGGAGCGGGCCAGCAGATCCGGAAACAGCTCTTCGACCAGCTGCCGGCGGGGGGCGGCGTCCCGTTCGGCAAGCCGCAGGTTCTCCGCCACCGTCAGTTTGGCGAAGACCTCGCGGTCCTCCGGAACGTAGCCCACGCCGCTGCGGATGATCCTGAACGTGGCGTCCTTTTCGATCCGCTGGCCGTCGAGCTCAACCGTGCCGCTGCGGTCGATCAGGCCGATGATGGCCTTGATCGTGCTGGTCTTGCCGACGCCGTTGCGGCCCAGCAGCGCCGTGATGCCGGTGGCCGGAACGACGAAGGAGACGTCTTCGACCACCTGCTGGCCGGCGATCGTCGCGTGCAGGCCCTCGACCCGCAAAATCGGCCGGGTTTCGGTGGACCGGGGTGCGGCTGCGGTGCTCATACGGGTTCTCCAAGGTAGGCGCTTTGCACTGTGGCGTCTGCCATCACGGCATCGGGGCTGTCCAGGGCCAGCAGGCTGCCGTGGTGCATCACGGCCACCCGGTCCACCAGGCCCAGAACGACATCCATGTGATGCTCCACCATCATCACCGTGCAGCCGCGGTCCCGGTGCATTCCCCGGATGATCGCGGTCAGGGCCGGGACGTCCCCCGATGCCACCCCGGCCATCGGTTCATCCAGCAGAACGACGGCGGGGTCCGTCGCCAGCAGCACCGCGATCTCCACCTTCCGTTTCTCGCCGTGGGAGAGATCGCCGGCCGCCGCCGTCAGCTTGCTGCTCAGGCCGACCTCGGCGATGGTCCCGCGCGCGATCCGCGTCGCCTCGTCCGAGCCGGACGGGAAGCGCAGGATACTGAAGCTCCCGCCCAGCTTGGCCTGGGCGGCCAGCCGGACGTTCTCCAGCACGCTCAGGCGCGGAAACAGGTTGGAGGTCTGGAAGGTCCGGCCCAGCCCTGCCCGGGCGCGTTGGTGGATCGGCGCGGCCGTGATCTCCCTGCCGTTCAGCGTGATGCGGCCGGCGCTGGGCCGCATCACGCCGGAAATCAGGTTGAACAAGGTGGTTTTGCCGGCCCCGTTGGGGCCGATCACGCCGATCATCTCACCGGCGCCGACGGCGAAGCTGACATCCTGGAGGATGCGGGCACCGCCGATCTGCAAACCAAGGCCGTCCACCGCCAGGGCGGGCAGGGCTGGGGTAGTCATTCGGATCCTTCACTTCTCGCTGGCTGGTCTGGGCTGGAACAGGCACACGGCCCGCGCCGTGCGGCTACTTCTTTTCCGGCGGCGCGACGGTGTCGCCCGGAACCACCTTGACGAGCTCGGCAGCCCAGGTACCGCCCTTTTGGACGAGCTTGGCCTGGTACATGTCCTGGATCAGGGCGTGGTCCGAAGCCCGGACCGTCTCCTTGCCCTTGGGCCCGTCAAAGCTGAAGCCCTCGAGCGCCTTGACCATGGCATCGGCGTCATTGCCGCCGCCCTTGATGGCCTGGACGATCATCTGGCCGGCAACGAATCCATCGGGGGTGAACAGGTCGGCCTTCTTGCCGGCCTTCTCGACGGCGGCGATCATCTTCTTTTCCACCTCGGTGCCAGCGGCGCCCGGGAAGTAGTGGTTGAGGAAGCTGATCTTGGCGGTGGCTTCGCCGTAGGCGCCGAAGGTTGACGCGTCGCCCAGCCCGGTGACGATCGGAGCAGCTTCGAAGGCGCCCTGCTGGCTCAGTGCCTGCCACATGGTCCCGGAGGTCGCCCCGGCCCAAGCGACGAAGACCATGTCGGGTTTGGCGTCTACGAGCTGGCGGGCGAAGGGCGTGAGCTCCTGGCCCTCAGGAACCAGGACGGACTCCACGGTGGCCCCCTTCGCACCGAGGACGGCCTTGACGGCTGCGACGTTGCCCTGGCCGAAGGCGTTGTCCTGCGCGAACACGACGACCTTCTTGCCCTTGGTGTCGATGAAGCTTCCGGCAGTGGCGACGTCCTGCAGGCTCTGCCGGCCGGAGCGGAAGGTGTATTTGTTGATGCCCTGGATGGCGTCGGTCGCAGCAGGTCCGGAGATGTAGACCACCTTGTTCTGCTGCGCCTGTTCGGCCAGCTTCAGGGCGATGCCCGAGACGACGGTTCCGCCGATGACCTTGTAGCCCTTGCCGATCAGGTCCTTGGCAGCGGTGACTGCCTTGTCCGGGTCGCCGCCGTCGTCCGCATAGGTGAGGTTGATCTTGGCACCGTTGACTGCTCCTGTTCCGCCGGTGGCATAGTCGATGCCCGCCTGCAGGCCCTCGTAGTAGGTGGCGCCGTAGGCCGCCAAGGGGCCGGTCTTGGAGTAGATGATGCCGACGTTGACCGGCTCGGCCGCCTTGCTGGCGCCATCGGAGCCGGCCGGCGCGGCGGAGCCGGCGGTGGGCGCACAGGCGCTGAGGGCGAGCCCGGTGGCCATGACGGCGGCCATCAGGAACTTCTTTGTATCCTTCACGGGATGCCTTTCGTTGAGAATCCGCGGAATCTGGCAAGAGATTTGGGTAGAACCTGAAAGGTGATTCAGATTACCGCCAATCTATGATGCGGCTCACAGCGTGTCAACGGATTTCAGGGGCTGCTTTGCAACGAAATGGCAACGGTTGGTGCCCGCGGGAACGTCGGACGCTCCCGAAGAATGCCCGCGGGAGCGTCAGGCGGGAACGGCGGCGGCGTCGGCCACGCGGCGGCACACCGTTCTCAGGACGGGGCTGAACTCGCGGGCGGCACCGAGCCGCAGCCCTGCAGCGTGGATCAGCCGGTCCTGCTCCAGCCGCAGCGTGTGCCGGGCGACCCCGCGGGCACTGCGGCGCTCAATGGTCAGGGTGCCGTCATGCCAGCTGGCCCGGACAGGACCTTCCGCGGCGCCGGGGCTGTTGACGTGGTACCAGAGGGTGTCGGCATGGGCCCGGTCCGTGGTGAAGACCCCGATGCCCTCGGTCTTGGCGCCGTCCGGTTCCTGGTGCCGGTAGCTCATGGTCATGGCCAAGCCGGCGGCGGCCCGGGCAAAGACGATGTCGGCGGCAGCGGTCCGGGCCGGCGCCCAGGCCGTGGCTTCCCACCGCGTGGTGCCGCTCCAGTGTCCGAGAAACCCTTCGAGCGCCTCCTGCGCGCTGCCCGCCAGCGGTCGGTCCATGCTGCCTCCGAGGGGCACTCCGGTGTGGCCCCGCCACCATCATCACGCCGGGCCGCGGCGCTGTAAAGCGGCGCCCGGCGGGGGCGGAGCGGCGCCCGGCGCCCGGCGGGGGCGCCGCGCCGGACCGAAACGAGGGCTAGAGCCCGAAAGTCTCGGTTTCCTCGAACGGGCCGACGACCGTGACGGTGCGCGGTGCGGCGGCGAGTTCGCGGGCCAGGGCCTGGACGTCGGCTGCGGTGACCGCCTGGATCTGGCCCAGGGTTGCATCAATGTCCTGGTATTCACCGGAGACCAGCTCGGCGCGGCCCAGCCGCGACATGCGCGAGCCGGTGTCCTCCAGCGCCAGCACGATTCCGCCGCTGAGCTGGCCCACGGCCTTGCGCAGCTCGTCCTCGGTGATGCCGGACGCGGCCAGCTTGTCCAGCTCGGCGCCGAGGAGCTCCAGGACCTGGCGGACCTTCGAGGGAGTGCAGCCGGCGTACATCCCGAAGTAGCCGGCGTCAGCGTAGGAGGACGCGAAGGAGTAGGTCGAATACACCAGACCGCGCTTCTCGCGGACTTCCTGGAACAGCCGGGACGACATGCCGCCGCCGAGGATGGCGTTCAGGACGCTCATCACGTAGCGGCGCTCGTCGGTGGCGACGATCGTGGGGCAGCCCACGATGATGTTGGCCTGTTCCACGGGCCGCTTAATGACGTGCAGCCCTGCCGTTCCGGAGATCGCCGCACGTTCGGTGGACCGGCGCTGGACGGGTGCGGCGTCGTGCTCCAGGTCCCAGCCGGCCGCATCGAGTGCGCCGACCACCAGGCCGCAGACGACGTCGTGGTCCAGTCCCCCGGCGGCGGTAATCACGAGCTCGTCGGGGCGGTAGTAACGGCGGTAGTGGTCCCAGACCGAGTCGCGGGCCACGGCGCGGATCGCGTCCGGGGTTCCGCCGATCGGGCGGCCCAGCGGGTGGGTGCCCAGGACCGCGGCGACAAAGTGCTCGTGCGCGACGTCGGTCGGGTCATCGCTGTCCATCGCGATTTCCTCGAGGATGACGTCGCGTTCCTGCTCCATCTCCTCCGGATCCAGCACGGCACCGGTGATCATGTCGGCGATGACGTCAATCGCCATCGGCAGGTCCGTGTCCAGCACCCGGGCGAAGTAGCAGGTGCTTTCCTTCGCGGTGGCCGCGTTCGATTCCCCGCCCACCTCATCGAAGGCGGACGCTATTTCCAGTGCGGTCCGACGCTTCGTGCCCTTGAAGAGCAGATGCTCCAGGAAGTGCGTGGAGCCATGCTGCCCCGGGGCTTCGTCGCGCGAGCCGACGCCGACCCAGAAGCCGATGGTGGCCGACCGCTGCCCCGGCATCGCCTCGGTCAGCACCCGGACGCCTCCCGGCAGCACCGAACGCCGCACCTCCGACCCGCCGTCGGCGCCGTGGATGAGGGTGTCAGCGTGCTGGTTCTGCTCGAGTGGCAGAGGGACGACAGTCATTAAGGCCTTTCCATGAAACCGTCAGTGAAAATGTGCGAAATCTGGCAGCAATCCTACCTGCCTTTAACGGCTGCGGGGCCGGTGGACGAATCCACCGGCCCCGCAGCTTGGGTCAGGAAGGACTACTCGCCGGACTCCACGGAGACCTCGGCGTCGTCCGCCTCAGCGGACCCTGCCTCGTCGGCCACCACGGGCGAGAGGGAGAGCTTTCCTCGGTCGTCGATCTTGGTGATTTCCACCTGGATCTTCTGGCCCACGGAAACCACGTCCTCGACGTTGTCCACGCGCTTGCCGCCGGCGATCTTCCGCAGCTCGGAGATGTGCAGCAGGCCGTCCTTGCCCGGGGTGAGCGACACGAAGGCACCGAAGGTGGTGGTCTTGACGACCGTGCCCAGGTAGCGTTCGCCGATTTCCGGGATCTGCGGGTTGGCGATGGCGTTGATCGCGGACCGTGCAGCGTCGGCGGACGGGCCGTTGGTGGCGCCGATGTAGACAGTGCCGTCGTCCTCGATCGAGATGTCGGCTCCGGTGTCTTCCTGGATCTGGTTGATCATCTTGCCCTTCGGGCCGATGACCTCGCCGATCTTGTCTACCGGGATCTTCACCGCGATGACGCGCGGCGCGAACTCGGAGAGCTCGTCCGGGGTGTCGATCGCGGAGTTCAGCACGTCCAGGATGTGCAGGCGGGCTTCGCGGGCCTGCTTCAGCGCGGCAGCCAGGACCGAGGCGGGGATGCCGTCGAGCTTGGTGTCCAGCTGGATGGCCGTGACGAACTCGGAGGTGCCGGCAACCTTGAAGTCCATGTCGCCGAAGGCATCTTCGGCGCCGAGGATGTCGGTCAGCGCGGCGTAGCGGGTCTGGCCGTCAACCTGGTCGGAGACCAGGCCCATGGCAATACCGGCGACCGGAGCCTTCAGCGGCACGCCTGCGTTGAGCAGGGACAGCGTGGAGGCGCAGACGGAACCCATCGACGTCGAACCGTTGGAGCTGAGAGCCTCAGACACCTGACGGATCGCGTACGGGAATTCCTCGCGGGACGGCAGCACCGGCATGATGGCGCGCTCGGCGAGGGCACCGTGACCGATTTCGCGGCGCTTCGGCGAACCGACACGGCCGGTCTCACCGGTGGAGTACGGCGGGAAGTTGTAGTTGTGCATGTAGCGCTTGCGCGTCACGGGAGACAGCGAATCGATCTGCTGTTCCATCTTGAGCATGTTCAGCGTGGTGACGCCCAGGATCTGGGTCTCACCGCGTTCGAAGATGGCCGAGCCGTGGACGCGGGGCAGGACCTCGACCTCGGCGGTGAGCTGGCGGATGTCCGTCAGGCCGCGGCCGTCGATGCGGATCTGGTCCTTGAGGATGCGCTGGCGCACGACCTGCTTGGTGACCGAGCGGAACGCTGCGGACAGTTCCTTCTCGCGGCCTTCGAACTGGCCGGCCAGGGCAGAGGTGACCTCGTCCTTGAGCGCGTCGGAGGCGGTGTCGCGCTCCTGCTTGTCGGCGATCTGGAAGACAGCGGTCAGCTTCTGCGCGGCGGCAGACTCGACGGCGGCGAAGACGTCGTCCTCGTAGTCCAGGAAGACCGGGAACTCGACGGTCGGCTTGGCGGCGCGGGCTGCCAGGTCGGACTGCGCTTCGCAAAGGGCCTTGATGAACGGCTTGGCAGCCTCGAGGCCTTCGGAAACAACCTCTTCGGTCGGGGCGGTGGCGCCCTGTTCCTTGATGAGGTTCCAGGAGTTATCCGTTGCTTCGGCTTCAACCATCATGATGGCAACGTCATCGCCTGCAACGCGGCCGGCGACGACCATGTTGAAGACGGCGTTCTCCAGCTGGGAGTGCTTCGGGAACGCAACCCACTGCGAGCCGTGCTCGTCGGCGACGAGGGCAACGCGGACGCCGCCGATCGGGCCGGAGAAGGGCAGGCCGGAAAGCTGGGTGGACATCGAGGACGCGTTGATCGCGACGACGTCGTAGAGCTCGTCCGGGTTGATCGAGAGCACGGTGACCACGATCTGGACCTCGTTGCGCAGGCCCTTGACGAACGCGGGGCGCAGCGGACGGTCCATCAGGCGGCAGGCCAGGATGGCTTCGGTCGAGGGGCGGCCTTCGCGGCGGAAGAACGAGCCCGGGATGCGGCCGGCGGCGTACATGCGCTCTTCGACGTCGACCGTCAGCGGGAAGAAGTCGAAGCCTTCGCGCGGGTGCTTGCCGGCGGTGGTGGCGGACAGCAGCGCGGTCTCTTCGTCGATGTAGACCATCGCTGCGCCGGCTGCCTGCTTGGCAAGACGGCCGGTTTCAAAGCGGATAACCCGCTTGCCGAAGCGGCCATTGTCAATGACGGCTTCTGAGAACTGGATTTCGGGACCCTCCAAGAGAGTCACCTCCGTTTCTGGTTGACGGAGTCCAGCCGCATCAACCCAGTCCAGCATCTGTCTACTGGCCTGCACTACACCCGGTCATCGATCGAGACCCACGGGCCTAGGCTTCGTTCCTTTGAAGCCGTTCCCGGAGGTCACTACCGAGGACCGCGAATGCGTGATGCGGTTGATCCTCCTGTTGAGTTTTTTTGAAGCGGGCGGCCCTTCCCGGAGGAAAGGCCGCCCTAAAGCTGACTAGCGGCGCAGGCCGAGGCGCTCGATGAGCGAACGGTAGCGGTTGATGTCAGTGTTCTTGAGGTAGGTGAGCATGCGCTTGCGACGGCCAACCATGGCCAGCAGACCGCGCTGGGTGTGGTAGTCGTGCTTGTGCTCCTTCATGTGCTCCGTCAGATCCTTGATCCGCTGGGTCAGGACCGCAACCTGGACCTCCGGCGAACCGGTGTCGCCCTCGGACGTTGCGTATTCCTTCATGATGGACTGCTTTACAGCGGCTTCAAGTGCCACGTTTACTCCTAGAGACGTGCCGTGAGGCCCGATTCAGTAATTCACTGCCGGGTGCCGTGCCGGAGTTCCTCCCGGGGGAAGTCTACGCAACACAACAAGAGCCAGCCGCCACGGACTGCAGCCGGATCCAACCTTTAGTTTACGGGTATGCCGTCGGCGTTGTCTAAACGCTGCCGACGCCGGCGGTTCTCACCGGGAGCCGGCGAGCAGCTCGCGGATCGCGGCGACGCCCCGGTACAGCTCCTCAAAGGACGTACTCAACGGTGAGAGCCCGATGCGGATGCCCTGCGGTGCGCGGAAGTCGGGGATCACATCCTGTCCCCAGAGCGCCGGGGTCATCTCCCGGAAGGCGGGGTGGTCCACGGTGATGTGGCTGCCGCGCCGCTCCGGGTCCCGGGGCGTTCCGAGCAGCACCCCCTCCGGCGCCAGCCACGCGTCGTACAGTTCGACGGCGAACCCCGTCAGCTGCCTCGACTTCTGCCGGACGGCAGCCATCCCGACCTCCTCGAGCAGGTCCAGTGTCCCCCGCATCGCCAGCATGCCGAAGACGGCCGGGGTGCCACTGAGGAAGCCCCGGATCCCGGACGCAGCCTCGTAACCCGGCCCCATTTCGAAGGCGTCCTTGCGGCCCATCCAACCCCAGATGGGTTGCCGGAGTCCGGCCAGGTGCCGGGCGTTCACGTACGCGAAGGCCGGCGATCCCGGTCCGCCATTGAGGTATTTGTAGGTGCAGCCGGCGGCGAAGTCGACGCCCGCGGCGTCCAGCCCGATCTCCACCGACCCGGCGGAGTGGCACAGATCCCAGACCACCAGGGCCCCGGCGTCGTGCACGGCCGCCGTGATGCCGGGCAGGTCCGCGAGGTAACCGGAGCGGTAGGCGATCTGGCTCAGGACCACGACGGCGGTGCCCGGCCCGGCGGCGTCCCGCACCTGCTCCACGGTCACCCCGGACGCCGGGTCCGGTTCGATCCAGCGCAGCGTGAGCCCTTCCTCCTGGGCGATTCCTTCGACCAGGTAGCGGTCGGTGGGAAAGTTTTCCGTGTCCAGCACGATCTCGGTGCGGCCGGGGTCGGTGACGGCGGCCAGCGCCGCACGGATCAGCTTGTACAGCGCCACGGTGGTGGAGTCCGCGATGATGGTCTGGCCCGGCGCCGCACCGAGGACGGCGCGGCCGAGCTGGTCACCGATGGCCTGCGGCAATTCCAGCCATTCCTCGTCCCAGCCCCGGATCAGGCGGCCGCCCCAGCTGTGCTGGATAAAGTCGGCGATGTCCGTGGCCGTGCGCTTCAGCGGGCGGCCGAGGGAGTTGCCGTCGAGGTAGGACAAATCCGTGTCCGTTCCGATGAAGTGGGCGCGGTACGCCGCCAGCGGGTCCGCGGCGTCGAGCGCTGCGGCCCGTGCCCGCAGGAATTCCGCGGCGTCCGGGACTGCCGGCTGTGCGCTCACTGCCCGATCTCCGTCCGGACCGCGAACAGCTCCGGGAAGAAGGTCAGCTCGAGGGCCTTTTGCAGGAAGGCCGCTCCGCTGGATCCGCCGGTGCCGGTCTTCATGCCGATGGTCCGTTGCACGGTGCGCAGGTGCCGGAAGCGCCAAAGCTGGAAATTGTCCTCCAGGTCCACCAGTTCCTCGCAGGCCTCGTAGGCGCCCCAGTTGCCGGCAGCGTTTTCATAGATGTGTTTGAACACCGGGACCAGCTCGGGGCAGAACACGTGGGCCTGGCTGACGTCCCGTTCCAGCACCGTGGCCGGGACGGCGAAGCCCTGGCGGCTCAGATAGGCAAGGAATTCGTCGTAAATGCTGGGGGCCTCGAGCAGTTCCAGGAGCATGGCGTGGGCCTCGGGATCCGATTCAAAGACCGGCAGCATCTTCCGGTTCTTGTTGCCAAGCAGGAATTCCACCGCCCGGTACTGGCTGGACTGGAATCCGGAGGAGCTGCCGAGGAACCCACGGAACTGTGAGTATTCGGTGGGGGTCAGGGTGGCCAGCACGGACCACTGCTCCGTCAGGGTCTTCTGGATGTGTTTGACCCGGGCGATGGCCTTGAGTGCGGAGCCGAGGTTATCCGCCCGCAGCCACGCGGCCGCGCTGCGCAATTCGTGCAGCACGAGTTTGAGCCACAGTTCCGTAGTCTGGTGCTGGATGATGAACAGCAGCTCATCGTGGTGCTCCGGGGCGCTGACCGGCTGCTGGGCGCTGAGCAGGGTCTGCAGCTGCAGGTACGAGGCGTAGCTCATCCGGGAGCTGAAGTCACGGACGATGTCCTGGTCCAGCTCCCGCGTGTTTTTCTCAAGGGTCACGTCTCTTGCCTTCCTGGCCCGGACTCTCTGCCCTGCCGGCCTCACCGCGCGAACGCGCTAGTGGGCGAACAGGATTCCGTGTGCCTGGACGACGTCCAGGCGCATCTGTTCGATCAGCGCCTCAGGGCCACGGTACGCGACCATGCCGCGGAGCCGGGCGACAAACTCGACCACCACGCTCTGGCCGTAGAGATCAAAGTCTTCCACGGCTTCTTCCGGGCGGTCGATCACGTGGGCCTCGACCTGGCGGCTGACACCGTCGAAGGTCGGGTTGGAGCCGACCGAGATGGCGGCCGGCCAACGGGTTCCGGCCTGATCAACCAGCCACCCCGCGTAGATGCCGTCCGCCGGGATGTACCCGCTGGCGGAGGGGGCAAGGTTGGCGGTGGGAAAACCAAGGTCCCGGCCGCGCGCGGCGCCGTGGACCACCTCGCCGCGCATCCGGTGCGGCCGTCCCAGGACGGCGGCAGCGGTGGCGACGTCGCCCTGGCGCAATGCTTCCCGGACCCAGGACGAGGAACAGCGGCGGTCGCTTCCGCCGCCGTCGTGCCCGGCGCCACCGGCACCGTGCAGCGGATAGCCTTCCGAGCCAAACTCGCTGATGACCTGCACGTCGAAGCCGAGCTTCTCCCCCAGTTCCTTCATGGTGTCCAGGTCGCCGGAGTTGCCGCGGCCGAAGCGGGCGTCATGGCCGATCACGACGTGGCTGGCCTTGAGCGCATCGACGAGCACCGAGGAGACGAACTCTTCGGCCGTGAGGCTGGCCAGTTCAAGGGAGTACTTCATCACCAGGACGGCGTCCAGCCCCAGTTCGCCCAGGGCGGTCAGTTTGTCGTCCAGCCCCATGATCAGCTCCGGCGCGGACTCCGGCCGGTGCACCTGGGCGGGGTGCGGGTCGAAGGTGATGGCCACGGCGCGGGCGTTGTTCAGGCGCGCGGTGCGGATGAGTTGCGAGAGCACCTGCTGATGGCCGCGGTGGACGCCGTCGAAGTTGCCGAACGTGACCACAGACGGACCGAAGTCAGCCGGGACCTCGGACGGATCGTTCCAAATGCGGACCATCTACCTCGCCTTTTGCTGCCTGCCGTGAACTCCTCCGGAGGGGTCGGGCCGGCTCCGGAACTCTCTAAGATTACCTGCAATCGGCCCGTTCCACGGACGTCGGCCGGCCCCCCCGGCGGACCCCTTTCGGCTCCTCCGCCCCGGAGCTACGATGCTTGGGCACGAGTCCTGCGACGGCAACGCGGCCGCCGCCGCCCAGAATGCCCGCGGGGCTGCCCGCGGCTGAAGGAGAAGAACATGACTGAACTCCAGGACATCCTCGGCCAGATCCCGGTCGACCAGATCGCCGGCATGCTCGGGACTGACCGGCAGACCGCCCAGACGGCGGTGGAGGCGGCGGTGCCCACGCTTCTCGCCGGGCTGCACAACAACGCCCAGGCGCCCGACGGCGCGGCTTCCTTGGAATCCGCGCTCGGCCAGCACCGGAACGGGTTGCTCGACGGCGGCGTGGACGCGGCCCAGGTGGACACGGCCGACGGCGAGAAGATCGTGAACCACGTTTTCGGCGGACAGCAGGACCAGGTGGCCCAGCAACTGGCGGGCACGACGCAACTCGGCGGGGTGGGCAGCGACCTGGTCCGCAAGCTACTTCCGATGCTGGCACCGATCGTCATGTCCTACCTTGCCAACAAGGTTTTGGGCGGACGCGGCCAGTCCGACGGCGGTATCAGCGGAGGGCAGGGCGGCGCACAGTCCGGGGCCGGCGGCATTGATCTGGGCGGCATCCTCGGCGGGATTCTCGGCGGCAGCGCGGGCGGCGGCGAGGGCGGCCTGGGCGGTTTGTTCGGCGGTCTTTTCGGGAAGAAATAGCGCGAACGGCTGGAACACCGGTGGGTGGACCCGCGGCACTGCTAGAGTCGGCGGAAATTCGACTCACTGTTGGGGGACACTTTGAAGAACAGGCTCTTGGCCGCCGTCGTGCTGGCCCTTGTATCGGTTGGTGCGCTGAGCGCCTACGCGGTCCAGTCCGCCGCCAGCGTGCAACCGGAGCGATCCGGGCAGTCCACAACGTCCCGGCTCGACGGCCCCGTCGGCGGGTACGAAGGCTGGTGGAACGCCACGCCGGCCTCCGGGGCCACCGCGGCGCTTCCGCAGGAAACTGTCGCCGTCAACACCGAGACGAACCAGGTGGTGGACGCGTTCAATCGCCAAATCAACGATTCGGGCCGGCCCACCAAGCTCTCGGACGTGAGCTACACCGTCACGCCGAACCCGGCCTGGCCGGACCACTCCGTCGTCATTATCGACACGGCCACGGACCGAGTAATTGCGGACTTCCGGGTAGACGCTAAGGGCGAGCCGATCCGCTAAGGCCGGCATGGACCGGCGGTGCGGTGTGCCGGATTACCGGCCGGGCTGGGGGTCCACATCCGGGAGCCGCTGGAGCCACGATTCGAGTTCGCGGGGATGGCGGAAGAGCAGGACCTCGGCGTTGCCTGGGGCGTTTCGCAGTGAGCGCATGACCTGCCGCTTACGGCTGAAGGAGCGGAAATGCCAGCCAATGATCGAGTCGCGCGCGAAGAGTCGTTTGAAGGATTCCTGGTTGCCGTTGCAGACTTCTTCCCGGGCGATGACCCGGCGGACCGAGCGGCGGATCAGCCTGAGCAGCGAAAGCCACCGCGGATAGTCCAGTCCCACGATCAATTCCGCACGTGGGACGACGATGTCACGCCACACTCCGTAGGCACTGTCGAGAACCCACTGATCCTGGGCAGCGATACGCGCTGCCAGTTCCCGCTGCTCGTCGGTGCTCGGTTGCCGCCACCCCGGAAGCCAGCCGACGTCGTCGTCGGCGGAGAATTCGGGCAGCCCCGTGCGGGCCGCATAGGCGCGGGCCGCGGAGGATTTGCCGCTTCCGGTGACGCCATAGAAGAGGACCCGTGAGGGGCCAGCGGTCGGGTTCCGGGGGTGCACGCACATCAGCATGCCACACAGGTCCCGTGGGGCGGCACCTACTGGAAGCCGTCCAGTCCCGCTACCGGCACCTCCGGCAGACCAGATATGGTCTGAACATGCGCAGGCCGGCGGGTGCGGGGATTATGGGTGGTCTGTCCGCCGCGCTGCTTTGCGGATGCGGGCTTGTGCCGGGAGCCGTCCGCACGGACGTCTGCGTTGACTGGGTCGCCTTCGAGACGATGCAACAGCGCTTTGACCACGCCGGTGCCGTGCTCGTCGGCAAGCCGCTGAAACGGGACGGCGAATCGCGGAGCTACGGTTACCAAGCCCATGTCCATGTGGTGGAAGTCGAGCAGGTTTTCAAGGGCGGTCTTGGACGGGGCCCCGTCCGCGTCGCGTCCATGCCGGTGACCTGCGGACAGACCTACCCCGACGGCGACCCGCTGGACGACGGCGCCCGGAAACTCCTCTTCCTCACCGAGCAGAACCGTGAATGGTTCACGATGACGCCAAACCAGGGCACCGTCCAGTTCCCGGCGGGAACCCCGCTCCCCTTCAGTGCCGGCTGACCAAGCAGGCACCCACACTCACGATCGGAAGTACTGGTTTCGTTGGGGCTGTTGGCGGGGGTCGAGGTGGGGTGGCGGGATGAACCAGGGGATGCCGGCGCGGGGCCGGATGGTCCAGTGTTCTTTGTGGATCAGGTGGTGGTGGTGGGAGCAGAGCAGGACTCCGTTCTCGGCGGACGTGGGTCCGCCGCGGGACCAGTAGGTGATGTGGTGGGCTTCGCACCAGGGGGCGGGGATGGTGCAGCCGGGGAACGCGCAGCCCTGGTCGCGGGCGGTGATGGCTTTGCGGAGGTGGGGCGGGAAGAGGCGGCTGGTACGGCCGATGTCCAGGATCCGGCTGTCGGTGCCGAGCAGGACGGGGATGATGTCGGCGTCGCAGGCGATTTTGCGGATGGTGGCGGCGGTGACGGGGCCGGTGAAGGCCAGGGTTCCGGTGCCGGTGAAGCCGGGTCCGGGCCCGGTCCCGGTGGCGCCGTCTCCGGTTGCGCCCGTTGTGCTGGTGCTGTGGTCGCGGTCGAGGCGGGCCAGGAGGTCCTGGTAGTCGATGGTGACCATGATCTGGGGCCGGAGGCCGCCGGTGGCGGGCAGGCCGCCGGAGGCCAGGGCGACTTTGCAGGCACCGATCAGGCCGTCGAGGAGCCGCTGCGGCCGTGACCGCCAGTCCAGGGACCCGGCAACCGCGCCGACGGAGTCGTTCCCGCTGCCGCTGCTTCCGGCCGCCCCACCCGACGCCGCGTCCGGTGACACCGTGCCGGCACCCGCGGCCGCGCCCGGGGCCGGGGTGGTGCGGGGGTTGGTGGCGGTGTTCATCACGGTGAGGAGGTGTTCGAATTGTTCGGTGGTGGCGAAGATTTCGAGGTGCTGGAGCCCGTGCCGGGGGCGGCGGAGGAATGCGCCCTGGCGTTGGCGGAGGGCCTCTTCGGCGGGTTCGGCGCCGTCCTGGTCGATGGCGTCGGTCCAGCGCCGGGCGATCCGGGCCAGGAAGTCGGGGTCGTGTTCGATGGCGGTGCTGGTCAGGGTGTGTTCCATCCGGGCACGGGTGTCCGGGTCGCAGAGCGGCCGGACGCGGTCCAGGGCCAGGGTGATGATGGTCGCGGACCGGGACGGGACGGTGCCGGCGGCGAGGGCCGCGGCGAGTTCCTCATGCAGTGGCGGCAGCGGTTCACCGGTGAACCCGGTGCGCGGCAGCACGGCCCGGGTCAGGGACAGGCGCCGGTGAGCCTCGGCGGCGGTGATCTGCAGCCGGTCCCGCAGGAAATCCCCGGTCTTGCGGTAGCCGTCATCGCCGGCCCGGACCCCGTCAACCCCGCCGATCGCGCCTGTACCGATCTCGCCCGTCCCGGCGCCGTCGGCGGCTTCTTTGCGGGTGCGGTCCACGGCGCCGGCGGCGACGACCTGCAGGTATTCGAGGGTCCGGGCGACCTCCTCGACGTCGCCGGCGAAATCCGCCGCCGCAGCGAAGCCCAGCAGCGCCGCGTCCCGCGCCGCCGTCGAACTCAACTCCCGCAACTGGCCCAGAATACTGCCGAGCGAAGGAACCGCGCGGGCAACATCACCGCCCGGCCCACCAGCCGGACGAGAGGCGAGAACTGCACCGATTCCCATGCAGTAATTCAATCAAGGGGGTCCGACATTCTTGGGGCGACGGAGCAGCCGGGCTACCGTCGCGCCCGTCGCCGTATTAGCTGCTGTGGCCGGTGACCCGCCTCCCACCGACGGAGCCAAGCTGGACGTACCCGACCAGGGTGATGCTCTGCGCCGTGCAGGGTTCGCTGCGTCGCGGCCCCGTCACGGAAATCTTGATCTCAGAAGGGGTCTCGATGAGCCGCACTTTCTCGGGCGTCGTGCACATCACCGAGGACGCTGAGAGGTATACCCGATTTTCGTCCAGGTCCGCTCGGATCAGCTGCCAGGGCAGCGTCTCCGCGCGGTTCCCCACACGCTTCCGATTGAGCGCCATGCGTGCAGGCTACCATGACCGGATTTAGGTGAAAACCTCGGCCCACCGACACTAAGCAAAACGCCACACTCGGGAGTCGCGCTTGAACGCGTGGCAGACTAACTGAATGGACAGTTCCGCCGCGCAGCCAGCCGAGGCTCACCCCGCGGGAAGCCTTCCCCCCGGAGGCCTTCCCGCCGCACTTCCGCCGCGGGAAGGGCTGGAAGAACCGCCGCACAACCCGTTCAACGATCCGCGCCGGCCGCTTGGTCCTCGGGATCCCGGGGATGCCTGGGTGGAGGGGGAACGGGGCAGGTTTTGGGGCAGGTTCGGTTCCGCGGGCCTGCTGGTGCACGACGCCGGCAAGGGAGTCCTGCTCCAGCACCGGGCGGCTTGGAGTGATCAAGGCGGAACGTGGGGCCTCCCCGGCGGCGCCCTGCACCAAGGGGAGAATGCCGTGGACGGCGCGCTCCGGGAAGCCAAGGAGGAAGCCGCGGTGCCGCCCTCGTCGGTCCGGGTGCTGTTCACTTCGGTGTTCGACGTCGGGTACTGGTCCTACACGACGGTCGCCGCCCGAGTGGTGGAACCCTTTGAAGCCGAAATCAGCGACCACGAGAGCCTCGAACTGCAATGGGTGCGGCTGGACGGCGTAGGCGACAAAGAGCTGCATCCGGGCTTCGCCGCTGCCTGGCCCGCCTTGCGGCGCCGGCTGGATCTGCACGGAAACGGCGAATAGAACCCACGACGACGGCGGTCCCTGCCTGATGGGCCCGGGCCGAGACTCCGGGGCAAGCCCGTCCTCAGAACCGGCCCGGAGCCTCGAATGCGGTCAGGATCCTGACCAGATCACGCTGAAGCGTGGTCCAGCCTTCCAAGTCCTCGGGAAGAGCATCGCGCTCAATCTGATGTGCGGTCGCCAGCGCGGCACTGCCGGCCGGGGTTAACGCCACGGTGAGTTGCCGCCGGTCCTGCTCATCCCTGGTGCGCGTGACCAGGCCCGCCTCCTCCAGCCGAGCCAGCACCTTTCCCAGAGACTGGCTTTGCACCGCAATCCGGCGGGCCAGTTGCTCCTGGTTCGTAGTTCCGGCCAGGAGTCCCTGGAGCGCTATCACGCCGGCATGCGTCAGCCCGAGAGCCGCCAAGGCCTGGTCCTTCCGGCGTTCCACCACCCTGGCCGCCATGGACAGAAGCTGGTCTGTCCGCCATCCTTCGGATTCGTGCCTTTGGCTCATCCCTGCCACCCGCGTCGGCGACCCGCGGCGGCTTCTTTCGCTTCCCATGCTCCTCGGCGAACGGCGGTCATTGTGCTCATGATGCCTCCCTCGCTGCAGTGGAAAATTGTGGGGTGCATCGCTCGCTCTGTCCGCTCCCATGCTCCACAATAAGCATGCTTACTATACCTTTGGCAAGTCTACTTACTGTTTGCCGCCGCTCAGGACCATCGCGCCAGCGGCGGCAGAACGGGGTGGGGCCACTTTTCCGAGCCGGGGGGTGCGGCAGCCCCGGCAGCCTGGTCAGGCGCGTCGGGGCGAGGGGCGCCGGCGGTACAGCCAGATGAGGCCAAGGATGGGCAACACCAGCGGGATGAAGCCGTAGCCCCGTCCAAACAAGGACCAGACCGTCTCGTGCGGAAAGTTCTCGGCATCGAAGAGGCTCAGGGCGCCGATCACCAGGACGCCGACCAGCTCCACCAGGACCGCCGTGACGGAGACCTTGAACCAGGTCCGCCCGGCTTTCGCCAGCGAGACGGTGGCGACGATATAGACGACGGCGGCAAAGGCGGACAGCAGGTAGGCGAGCGGCGCCTCGGCGAACTTGGTGATGATCTGGTAGCCCGCCCGCGCCGTCGCTGACAGCGCAAACACCGCATAAACAGCAATCAGCAGCCGGCCCGGTCCGGTGTTGCGGGTGTCCCGCGAGGGAGCCCCGGCACCGGCGGCAACTGCGCCGGGCCGGTCCCCGGCGGCCGCGCCCACCCCCGGGTGCGCGGCGCCGTCGTCCGGTCGCTGCTCTGAAGCCGTCATGTCCTCTGCCTCTTCCACGTCAATACCAGATCTGGTTCATTCGGGCCGCCATCACCAGGGCGGTCACGCCAACGGCGCCCAGCACGAAATTGCTCCAACGGGTCCGCTCCAGGATGGCCCAGTACACAGCGCCGAGCGGCAGCAGCAGCGCCGTCACCAGGTACCCCCAGAACTCCCAGGCTTCCCCGGCCATCCGCTCCCCCGTCGCCACCCGGATGATGGAACCGACCAGATAGACCAGCAGCGCCACTTCGACGGCCGCTACCGACAGGAGGGTGGTGTCGTTCGGGGCCTTCTTCAATGCCCCCGCGCCAACGCACAGAAGCGTGGACAGCAGCCCGACCACCAGGATGATATAGAAATACGCGTCCACTTCTACGCCGCCGGCTTGTCGTTGTCCGGCGCGAAAACCAGGACGGGCTTGGCGTAGTTGCCGGCATCGGCCAGCAAGGCCACCAGCGTGCCGTCGGGGGCGAACGCAGCCGCGGGACTTTCCGGCGTCGCGGCACCGGGCGTGCCGGCGTCGGCTCCGGCGGCGATCCGGCGGCCGAAGGACAGCTCCGTGGTCTCCTCGGCGCTGAGTTCGCGGTTGGGCATCAGCGCCCGGGCCGCCTGCGACAGCTCCAGCACGTCCAGCTCCTCCGCCAGGTCTTCCAGCGTCCGTGCCTGGTCCAGGGTGTAGGGGCCGACCTGCGTCCGGCGGAGCGCCGTGAGGTGGCCGCCGACGCCGAGCGCCTCGCCCAGGTCGCGGGCGAGGGCGCGGATATACGTGCCGGAGGAACACTCCACGGTGACGTCCAGGTCCAGGGTGTCCCCGCCGGCCGGCCGGCGGAGGTCGTGGACGTCGAAGCGGCTGATCGTGACCGGTCGGGCGGCGAGCTTAACGTCTTCGCCGGACCGGACGCGGGCGTAGGCACGCTCGCCGTTGACCTTGATGGCGCTGACGCTGCTGGGCACCTGCTGGATCTCCCCGGTCAGGGCGGCGACGCCGGCACGGACGCTTTCCTCGGTAACCGCGGCGGCGTTGCGGGTGGCGGTGACCTCACCTTCGGCGTCGTCCGTGACGGTCGACTCGCCGAGGCGGATGGTGGCGGTGTACGTCTTGGAGGTGCCCACGATGTAGGTCAGCAGACGGGTTGCCTTGTTGATGCCGAGCACCAGGACGCCGGTGGCCATCGGGTCCAGGGTTCCCGCGTGGCCCACTTTCCGGGTACCGGCGATCCGCCGCATCCGTCCAACCACATCGTGGCTGGTCCAGCCTTGCGGCTTATCTACTATCACCAGTCCAGAAAGCACGCCTCCCAGTATATCCGCGCCGCGACGGCTCCCCGGCGCGGTTGCACGCGGCCGCTAGGATGGCAACCATGCCAGAGCTAGCCGCCCACGTCCGCGACGTTCCTGCCAACCAGATCCGTGAGATCACCGAGGCCGCGTGGCGTACGCCGGGCGCGATCGTGCTCAGCATCGGCGAGCCGGGCTTTGCCCTCCCCCGCCATATCCTCGAAGCCGGCATGGCGTGCCTCGACCGGGACGAGACCAACTACACCCCCAATGCCGGGATTCCGGCCCTGCGGGAGGCCTTCGCGGCCAGGTTCCGTGAGCACAATGCGACGCCGGTCGGCGCGGACCGCGTGTATGTCGTGGACGGCGCGCAGCAGGGACTGCACTTCGCAATGACCCTGCTGCTCTCCCCCGGCGACGAAGTCCTGATCCCTAACCCGGGCTACCCGACCTTTGCGATGACGTCCAGCCTGCTGCACGCCGTCCCCGTACGGTACCCGCTCTACCCGGACCACGACTTCCAGCCCCGGCTCGCAGACATCGAAGCGCTGATCACGCCGCGCACCAAGGTGCTGGTCCTCAACTCGCCGTCCAACCCGCTCGGCGCGGTGCTCGGCGAAGAGCTCACCCGCAGCCTCGTGGACCTGGCCGTACGCCACGACCTCTGGATCATCTCGGACGAATGCTACGAGGCATTCACCTACGACGTCCCGCACGTCAGCCCGGCCCGGTTCGACAGTGACGTCCCCGGCGAGGCCCGGGTGTTCACCTCTCTGACGCTGTCCAAGACCTACGGGCTCACCGGGTTGCGGATCGGGGCGCTGATCTGCCCGCCGGGCCTCGAGCAGCAGATGAACAACGTGATGGAGGCGATCGTCTCGTGCGTCGCGTCGCCCTCCCAGTACGCTGCCCTGGCCGCCCTGACCGGTCCGCAGGACTACGTCAGCGCCGCGCGTGAGCACTACCGCGCCAACCGGGACGCCGCCGTGGCAGTGCTGGCGTCCAAGGGCATCCCCTTCCTCACCGCGCAGGGGGCCTTCTACCTCTGGGCGGACGTCTCCCACCTCAGCGGGGGTGATGTCCGTCGCTGGGTCAGGCACTTCCTCGCCGATGCCGGCGTGGCCTTTGCCCCGGGCACCGCGTTTGGGTCGATCGGCGAGGGCTGGATCCGGATCGCCCTATGCGGTTCCCACGCCGAACTGGTGGAGGGGGTCGGCAGGCTACCCGGCCGCGACACGGAAGCCCCCTCCCTACCGGCTGGGCACGCCAGGCAGTAGCCTGACCTCACGCGCAGGAGTGCGGGCTGGCGGATTCAGGACGCCGGACGCGGACGACGTCGGAGGTGGAACTGATGTGGTGGCAGGACCTGCTGTGGGGCATCTGGAACGGCATCACGGCCTGGATCGTGCTGATTGCCCACGTCTTCGGGGCGTGGCACGAGTTCCCCTTTTACAACACGGGCCGGGCCGGCAACTGGTATGACTTCGGTTTCCTGCTGGGCATGGGCTCACCGCTGTTAGGCGGCCTCCGCGGCCGACGGCGGAGCTGAGCCCGGCTACGCCCCGGCGGCCAGCGTTTCGTCCAGCCAGTCGCGCAGTGCCGCTGCCGGCGGAGCGCCCGTCTGCCGGCCCACCACTTTGCCGTCCGTAATCACCAGCATCGTGGGGATGGCCTGGACATCGAAGCGCCGGGACAGCGCCGGCGACGTGTCGACGTCGACTTTGACCAGCTTGACCCGGCCGGCCCGTTCCTGCGCCAGTTTGTCCAGCACCGGACTGACCATGCGGCACGGACCACACCAGGCGGCCCAGAAGTCGATTAGGGCGGGGACCGGCGATTGCTCAGCAACCGCTGCGAAGTCGGCGTCGCCGGCCTCGACGATCCACGGCAGGTCCTGCCGGCACTTGCCACAGCGCGGGTGGCCGGACGCTATGGAGGGGATGCGGTTGGTGGTGCCGCAATGCGGGCATTTGAGCAAGTTATCCGTCATGGCGGCCCCCCGCCGTCCCGCCCGCAGTCATGACTCCATGGGACTCCCCCGCTGCTACCGGGCCAAGGGTCGAAGGTCCCCGGATACGCAAACAGCAGGGGCCGGATCCTTTTCCGGTTCCGGCCCCTGCTGTTGAAGACGCTTACTTGTTGCGGTCCTCATCGATGGCATCGTGGTCGATGAGGTCGGTTTCTTCTTCGTCAAAGTCGTCTTCGTCGAGCTCGACGTCGTCAGGAACGTCGCTCTTGTACGGATCGGCGTCGCCGGCGTGCTTGGCGCTGGCGGCGAGGGCCGCCACCTCGGCGTCGCGCTTCTTGGCTTCGCGGAGCAGTTGCTCCAGGTTCGAGGCAACCACCGGGATCTGGTCGGCGACGAATTCCAGCGTGGGAGTCAGGCGGACGGTGATGCTCCGTCCCACCTCCTGGCGGAGCACACCCTTGGCCTTCTCCAGCCCCTTCGCCGCATCCGCCTGGGCCACCTCGTCGCCGAACACCGTGTAGTAGACCGTGGCGTGCTGCAGATCATTGGTCACCCGCGCATCGGTAACAGTCACACCTTCCAGCCGGGGATCCTTGACCCTCCGGCCCAAAGCCTCAGCAACCACAACCTTTATCCGCTGCGCCAACTTGGCAGCCCGTGCGGGATCAGCCATTTCCACTCCTAAATTCTTGGATGTACGACGGCGCAAAAGCGGCGAACGCACACACGTCGGGTTTGTTGCCACGCGCCTAAGGCGAGTCTACGACGGACTCCCGTTGGATTTTTTCCGGCGGCCTGGGAGTGGCATCGGGCCTGCCGGAGCTGGGCGGCCGACGTCGTCAGACGTTGGCCGCCCAGCGCAGGGGCGGGGCCGCCGGAAAAAATCCAACGGCCCCGCACCTTCCATGCACCAGACTTCAGACTAGACGCGCGGCTTCTCGCGCATCTCGAAGGTCTCGATGATGTCGCCTTCGTTGATGTCGTTGTACGAACCAAGACCGATACCACACTCGAAGTCCGTGCGGACCTCGGTGGCGTCGTCCTTGAAGCGCTTGAGCGTCTCAACGGTGAGGTTGTCGCCGATGATCTTGCCGTCGCGGCTGATGCGGGCCTTCGTGTTGCGCCGGATAACACCGGAGCGGACGATCGAGCCTGCAATGTTGCCGAACTTGGAGGAACGGAACACCTCGCGGACCTCGGCGGTGCCCAGCTGGAACTCTTCGTACTCCGGCTTGAGCATGCCCTTGAGCGCTGCTTCGATGTCATCGATTGCTCCGTAGATGACGGAGTAGAAGCGCATGTCCACGCCTTCGCGGTCTGCCAGTTCGGCAACCCGCTCGGCGGGCTTGACGTTGAAGCCGATGATGACGGCGGAGTCGACCGTTGCCAGGTTGACGTCGTTCTGCGTGATCGCACCGACACCGCGGTGGATAACGCGGAGCTGGACACCCTCGCCGACGTCGATCTTGAGCAGCGCATCTTCGAGGGCTTCAACCGCACCGGAGACGTCACCCTTGAGGATGAGGTTGAGGGTGTCGATCTTGCCTTCGGCGACGGCCTTGTCGAAGTCTTCAAGGCTGATCCGCTTGCGGCGCTTGGCCAGCGCAGCGTTCCGGTCGGCGGCTTCGCGCTTCTCGGCGATCTGACGGGCGGTGCGCTCGTCTCCGGTCACGAAGAAGGTGTCACCGGCGCGCGGCACGTTGGACAGCCCCAGCACCTGGACGGGACGGGACGGGCCCGCCTCGGTCAGGACGCTGCCGTCGTCGTCGAACATCGCACGGACACGGCCATGGGCTGTGCCGGCCACGATCGTGTCGCCGACGTGCAGGGTACCGGACTGGACCAGGACGGTAGCAACCGCACCGCGGCCCTTGTCCAGGTTCGCTTCAATCGCGATACCGCGGGCATCCTTGTTCGGGTTGGCACGCATGTCCAGAGCGGCGTCCGCCGTCAGCAGGACGGCCTCCAGCAGTTCGTCGATGTTGAGGTTCTGGCGGGCAGAGACCTCAACGAACATAGTGTCGCCACCGTATTCTTCCGGAACCAGGCCGTACTCGGTCAGCTGGCCGCGGACCTTGTCCGGGTTGGCGCCTTCCTTGTCGATCTTGTTCACCGCAACGACGATCGGCACATTGGCGGCCTGGGCGTGGTTGAGCGCTTCAACGGTCTGCGGCATGACGCCGTCGTCCGCTGCGACCACCAGGATGGCGATGTCGGTGACCTTCGCACCACGGGCACGCATGGCGGTGAACGCCTCGTGGCCCGGGGTATCGATGAAGGTGATCTTGCGATCGGTACCTTCGTGGTTGTGCGTGACCTGGTAGGCACCGATGTGCTGCGTGATGCCGCCATGCTCGCCCGCCACAACGTCGGACTTGCGGATGGCATCGAGCAGCCGGGTCTTACCGTGATCGACGTGGCCCATGACGGTGACAACCGGCGGACGCGCCTCGAGTTCTTCGTCGCCTTCGGCCTCCAACTCGGCATCGAAGTCGATGTCGAAGCCGGAGAGCAGTTCGCGCTCTTCGTCTTCGGGCGAGACGACCTGGAGCTTGTAGCCAAGCTCCTCACCCAGCAGGGCAAAGGTCTCTTCGTCGAGGGACTGCGTCGCGGTGGCCATTTCACCAAGGTGGAACAGTACGGTCACGAGCGCTGCGGGATTCGCCTCGATCTTGTCAGCGAAGTCCGTGATGGACGAACCGCGGCGCAGCCGGACGACGGTGTTGCCGTCGCCGCGGGGTACGCTCACGCCGCCCAGCGACGGGGCACTCATCTGCTCGAGTTCCTGACGCTTGGCACGCTTCGACTTGCGCTGCTTGCCGCGGCCTGCGCCGCCCTTGCCAAACGCGCCCTGGGTGCCACCGCGACCGCGGCCGCCCTTGCCGAAGCCACCGCCGGCCGGAGCGCCGCCGCCGGCACCGGGAGCACCGGTTCCGGGAGCGCCGCCGGGACGGCCGGGGCCGCGGGCGCCGCCGGGACGGCCTGCACCAGCGGGGGCGGGACGTTCCGTGCGGTTGGGCATCATGCCGGGCGTGGGGCGGTTACCGCCGGCGCCGGGACGGGCACCGGGTGCACCGCCCGGACGCGGCGCGCCCGGTCGTGCACCGGCCGCTGCCGGACGGGGAGCCCCCGGACGGGGACCACCGGCTCCGGCTGCCGGACGGGGACCGCCGGGCCGATCGCTTTCGGTGCGGCTTCCGCCCGGACGCGGCATGCCCTGGGAAGGAGCGAACGGGTTGTTGCCGGGGCGGGCAGCACGTTCGTTGTCGCCGCCGCGGCCGCGGGGCATGCCCTGCGAGGTGGCGAACGGGTTGTTTCCTGGGCGGGGACCGCCCGGACGGGGTGCGGAACCCTGGCGGGCCGGGGCGGCCGGGGTTTCAGCTTTCGGTGCCGGACGGGCGCCGGGCTTGGCGCCGGTGGAAGGTGCTGCCGGCGTCTGGGCCGCGGGTGCGGCGGGGGCCGCAGGCGCGGTCTGGGCCGCGGCGGGCGCCTCTGCCGGTGCGGCAGCTGCTGCCGGAGCCGGGGCTGCGGTCTTGGGTTCGGCAGACTTCGGCGCAGCCGGAGCCGGTCGGGTCGCGGCCGGGCTGGCCTTGGGGGCGGACGCGGGCGCTTCGGTCTTCGAAGCGGCTGCCGCGCCCGGGAAGGCATTACGGAGTTTCCGTACTACCGGGGCCTCAATGGTGGAAGAGGCGGAGCGAACGAATTCGCCCAGTTCCTGCAGTTTGGACACTGCATCTTTGGAAGTAATACCGAGCTCTTTAGCAAGCTCATGTACGCGGACCTTGGCCACATTTCTCCTGTCTCGGTCCGCACCGAGCCAGGCACGAACCGTCTACTTCTTACTGCGGGCCTCCGCCGCTGGTGCAGCTGAAAGGCCCATTGCAGAGCGCAACAAAGTTGTCATCGTTGCGCACTCATCGCTGGGAACTCATCGGGTTTCCATCAGTTTTCTGACCCGCTTTCAGGTTGGACGGTTGTTGCTGCGGCCACCGGGGTATCCGCTGCTCGCGTGCCTGCCATGATCCGGCGCTCCTCGTCCGCGCTCAGGGCGGCGCCGCTGAGGGCGCGTCCGAACGCTCGACGTTTGACCGCCAGTGCCAGGCACTTTTCGCTGGGGTGCAGCCATGCTCCCCTGCCAGCCATCCGGCGTCGTTCGTCCAGCAGCACAGCGGGTGAACCGCTGGTGTCGGCAACGAGCCGGAGTAGCTCCGACCGCAGACCCTTCTGCCGGCACCCAATACAGGTGCGCTGAGGCTGATTCCCGAGGTGTTGCACTTCTGCCACTACGAGTATCTTCCTGCCGGTACGCATCTGCCGGCCCGCAGGGGTCCGTGACATACCGGACGCACTGGGGCGCGAGGATTCCGGCCCTAAGGGCGCGGTCTTATCCATTCTAGCCCCTCGTCGGCCTGCGGGCCGAAACCGGCGGCCAACCGGCCGGCCGCCGGCGAAAGAAGAGCCCGCCGCCGGGCGGACCGGCGGGGCTACTTCCCGCGGTTCTCGGCCGCGTCGGAGACGATGTCGATGCGCCAGCCGGTGAGCTTCGCCGCGAGCCGCGCGTTCTGGCCCTCTTTGCCGATAGCCAGGGAGAGCTGGTAGTCCGGCACGACCACGCGCGCCGACCGGGTGGCCTCGTCCGTGATCGTGACCGAATTCACCCGCGAGGGCGACAGCGCACTGGCGATGAACGTGGCCGGGTCGTCGCTGTAGTCGACGATGTCGATCTTCTCGTCGTTCAGTTCGGTCATCACGGCACGGACCCGGGAGCCCATTTCGCCGATGCAGGCGCCCTTGGCGTTGACGCCGGGGATGTTGGCCTTGACCGCGATCTTGGTGCGGTGGCCGGCTTCGCGGGCCAGGGCCACGATCTCGACGGAGCGGTCGGCGATCTCCGGGACTTCCAGTTCGAAGAGCTTGCGCACCAGGCCCGGGTGGGACCGGGACAGCGTGATGGAGGGGCCCTTGGTGCCCCGGTGCACGTCGATCACGAACGCGCGGAGCCGGTTGCCGTGCGTGTACTTTTCCCCGGGAACCTGCTCGGGCGGCGGCAGCAGTGCCTCCACCGTGCCGAGGTTCACCTGGATCATGTGCGGGTTGTTGCCCTGCTGGATGGTGCCGGCCACGAGTTCGCCTTCGCGTCCCTTGAACTGGCCCAGCACGTTGTCATCTTCGGCGTCCCGGAGGCGCTGCAGGATGATCTGCCGTGCCGTGCTCGCCGCAATCCTGCCGAACCCGGCCGGGGTGTCCTCGAATTCGCCGATGGGGGCGCCGTCGTCGTCGATTTCGGTGGCCCAGATCGTCACATGGCCGCTCTTGCGGTCCAGCTCGGCCCGGGCCTTTTCGAAGGCCCCGGGCGTCTTGTGGTAGGCCACCAGCAGGGCCTGTTCGATGGTCGGAATCAGGAGATCCAGCGGGATTTCGCGCTCACGCTCCAGGAGTCTCAGTGCGCTCATGTCAATATCCATTAGGCCTCCTCAGAAGGTCCGTTGTCGTTCTCCAGGCCGGCCTCGTCGAGGCGGCTGAACTCTATCTCGACTTTTCCGCTGCGGATCCTGTCGAAAGGAAGCTTGACGGGGTCGCCCTGCCGGGGCTTCATGCCCTTCTTGACCGGCAGTTCCGGAACCAGGGTCACGCCGGCGTCGTCGACGGACTGGATCCGGCCGGTGACGTTCTCGTCCTGGATCACCTTGACCGTGACCATACGGCCGCGGGCGCGGTGCCAGTGGCGCGGCTCGGTCAGCGGCCGCCCTACCCCGGGCGAAGACACCTCAAGGTCGTAGGGACGGGAGTCGGTGCCGGGATCGTTGTCCAAAACCTCGGACAGGGTCTTGGAGATCTCTGCGATCACATCAAGGCTGACGCCGCCGGTCTCCTCCTGCGGCAGGTCCACGACGACGTGGACCACGCGGTTGGCGCCGGCTACGTGAATCGAAACATCCTCCAGGTACAGCCGGTTCGCCTGGACCGCCGGCTCCAGCAGCGCGCGCAGCCGTTCGGCCTCGAGATTGTGGGCGGGTGCGGCTTCAGCCTTTCCCGTTCCGGTCCGGTCTGTTGAAGTCGTGGCTTCTGCGTTGGTCATGATGCCGCCCGCCTCCCGTTAGATGATGTTTTGCCTACTAGCCTAGCGATATTCCCGGCGCCGTGGTGCACCCGGGTTCCCGGCGGCCATGACAACATGGTCTGTTGTGAAAGACGACAGCAGGGAAGAACGACGGCGGTTCCGGCTTCCCCGGCACCTTCCCCGCGCCCTCCTCCTGGTCTGCCTCGCCCTGGTGCTGGTCAGTGTGGGCATGGTTTTCACGCCCGGAAACCCGCCGGCACCGCACGAACCGCCGGTCTCCGAACGGGCCCGGGCTGCTGCCCTGGCCGACGCCCTGCAATTGCGGAACGCCGGCGAGGAACTGGGAGCCGCCCGGGGGGCCGCGGCGGCGAACCCGGCGCAGGACGCACCGGCGGAGGGTTCCCGGGCCGCCCTGACTCAGACTGTGAGTTTGCTGACAACCCACGCGCGGGCGCTGCTGCGGCCCGGCCAGGTTCAGGCGGCAGCACAGTCCACACCGTCCCTGCCGTCTACTCCGACCACCGCCGCCGGCCTGGCTGCGTCCCTCGCCGGCAGCGGCCGGCAGCGCCTCGCCGACGCCGCCACGGCCGACGGCGGGATGGCCAGGCTGTTGGCTGCGGTCGGAACCGCCCAGTTGCTGCAGTCCAGCGCCCTCGCCGCCGCAGCCGGCGCCCCGGACCCGGCGGCCGGAGCGCCAGGCCCGAGACCTGCCGCCGACCACCCGGCGCCCGGATCGTGCCCCGCCGCGACCGCTTCGCCGTCGTCCGCCCCCGTCAACGACGGCGGGACAGCCGCCGGAAATGCCGGGCTGCCGGGAGCCTTGGCGGCCCTGATCCGCACCGAGCAGGAGACCATGTACGGCTACCAGGTAGCGTTGACCCGCTTGGACGGCGCCGCGGCCAAGTCGGCAGCCGAGCAGCTTGCCCGGCACGAGGCACTTCTCGCCGGCGCGGAGTCACTGAGCCGCTCGCAGTGCGCACCTATCCCGCCGCCGGAGCCCGGCTATGCCCTGGATCCGGCGTTCCTGGCCTCACCCGGGCCCGGCCTGGCTGCGCTGGAGGGTGCGTCGCTGCCCGCGTACGGCGACCTCGTGGCCCTCAGCGACGGGGACAACCGGCAGTGGGCCATCGCGGGGTTGCTCGGCGCCGCCCGCCGCGCCGCTCTCTGGGGGGCAAGTGCCCCCGCGTTGCCGGGCCTGGACGTGGACCCCGCGTCGTTCCCCACGCTGCCCGCCGGTTGACGCCGTCCTGGCCATGGTCCGGCTTACCTTGCTTAGCCTTCCAATACTGGCCAGCAGTGGACGGCTGATGATTTGCTGTAGCCATGGAGATTAGCGGCGCAGCAGCCTTTCACGACAACGAGCCCCACCACGAAGACATTGCACAGCGGTTGAACTGGCTCCGCGCCGGGGTCCTGGGCGCGAATGACGGCATCGTCTCGGTCGCCGCCATTGTGGTCGGCGTCGCCGGTGTGACCACCGATTCGGGCCCGATCCTCATCGCCGGCGCCGCCGGCGTCGTCGGCGGCGCCATCTCGATGGCCCTGGGCGAGTACGTGTCCGTGAGCAGCCAGAAGGACAGCCAGCATGACTTGATCGAGAAAGAACGCCGCGAACTGGCCGAACAGCCCGAGGAGGAACTTGCCGAGCTGGCCGCAATCTACCAGGGCAAGGGTCTCAGCCCCGAAACCGCCCAGCAGGTGGCCATCGAGCTGACGGCGCACGATGCACTCGGTGCGCACCTGTCCGCCGAACTGCATATCGACGAGACCGACATCGTCAGCCCGTGGCACGCGGCGTTCGCCTCCGCCATCGCCTTCCTGATCGGGGCCATCCTGCCGATGCTCGCCATCTTGCTGCCGCCGCAAAACATCCGCGTCCCGCTGACTTTCGCGGCGGTCCTCATCGCGTTGGCGGCCACCGGAGCCATCGGTGCCTGGATCGGCGGCGGCTCGCAGCTGAAGGCGGCCATCCGGGTGGTCATCGGCGGCGCCGCGGCTCTGGTGGCGACCTTCCTGATCGGCAGCTGGCTCGGCGCCAGCGGCATCGCGGCCTGACCGGCGGGAACGGCGCCGTAACTCCACTGGAACTACGCTGGAGGCGATGACCACGCCTGCAGCCGTCCCGCTCCCACCCGCGCTCTCCCGCCGCTATGGCGGCAGCAGCGAGGGCCGGGCCTGGTTGGCGGCTCTCCCCCGGCTGCTCGGACGCTACCTGGAGCAATGGCAGCTCGTGCCTGATCTGGCCCCCGGGGACCTGCCCCGGCACGGCCGCGGCGCCGTCGTGGTCCCGGTCCGCCGGCAGACTTCCGGTGCCGCGGCGGCGGTCCTGAAGCTCGCTTTCCCGCACGAGGAAGCACTGGCTGAACACCAGGCCCTTGAGCTGTGGGGCGGCCGGGGCGCCGTCCAGGTCTATGCGGCCGACCCCGAGGCGGGCGCCCTGCTGCTCGAACGGCTCGACGCCGGCCGCTCGTTGCAGGACGTGCCGCTGGACGCCGCCGCTGCCATTTGGGGCGGCCTGGTCAGCCAGCTGAGCCTTCCGCCGGACGGCCGGCCGCAGTGGCCGGCCTTCGGCCACATAGCTGCCCGCGCCGAGCAGTGGAGCGACGAGCTCCCGGAGCGCTGGGAGCGGCTGGGCCGGCCGTTCCCGCGCTGGCTGTTGGAAGAAGCCCTGGAGGTCTGCCAGACCCGCGGCGCTGTCGGCCGGCGGTCCGGCACGGACGTGCTGGTGCACACCGATCTGCACTTCCAGAACGTCCTCGCCCGGCCCGCCGCCCAGGAGCGGCCCGGCCCCGGCGGCTTGCCCGGTGCCGGATTCACGGCCGAGGATTTCAAGGCGATCGACCCGCAGCCCCTGGTCGGCGAAGCGGAGTTCGCGGTCGCGCCGCTGCTGTGGAACCGGCTGGCGGAGCTGCCCCGCACCGGTCACGGCGACGCCCTGCTGGCCCGCTGCCGGGACTTCAGCGCCGCAGCCGGCCTCGACGGCGAGACTGCCCGGCAGTGGGCTGTGGTCCGGGAGGTGGAGAACGCCTTGTGGTACGCGGAACGCAACCACCGCGGCGACCTGGCCCGCTCCCTGTGGGTGGCCAGCACCCTCGCCGGCAATACGCTCGCCGGCCTGCCGGCCCCGCAGGACCTCCCGGCGCCCGGGGAAGCCGCCGAACGGCCGGGCTAGCGGCGTTTGTCTTCCCGGACGGCCGCCACGGCGTCGCGCACGGCGTCGACCGCAACTGCCACGTCGGCGTCGTCCGTGCTCCAGTTGCTCACCGAAATCCGCAGGATGTCCCGGTCCTGCCACCGTGACCCGGACATCCAGACCCGGCCGTCGGCCATGATCCGGGCCGTCACCGCCCGGGTGGTCTCGTCGTCGCCGAAGGCCAGCGAGACCTGGGTGTAGTCGACGTCGTTGAGCACCTCGACGCCGTCCAGCGCGGACAGCCGCGCGGCCAGCTCCTGGGCGATCAGCACCAGGGTGCGGACCTGGCGTGCCACCCCGTCCCGGCCCAGCGATTTCAGCGCAGCCCAGACCGGCACACCGCGGGCCCGGCGGGACAGCTCCGGAACCGTCTCGAAGGGGTCGGCCGGGCGGTCCGTGTCCTGGATCAGGTAGCTGGTGTGGACCCCCATGGCCGAGCGCAGTGCCTGGCCGTCCCGGACCACCGCGATCCCGCAGTCGTACGGCACGTTCAGGGTCTTGTGCGCGTCCGTGCCCCAGGAATCCGCGCCTGCCACGCCGCCGGTGAGCTCGGCCAGCTCGGGTACGGCGGCTGCCCAGAGGCCGAACGCACCGTCCACGTGCACCCGTGCGCCGTGCGCCTTGGCGACCGCGATGGCGGCCTTGAACGGGTCGAAGGCCCCGGAGTGCAGGTTTCCGGCCTGCAGGCAGACCAGCAGCGGGGTGCGGGCGGTTCCGCCGCCGCCGGGGGCGGTGGGGGTGTCGGTCAGGGCGCGGTCCAGCGCGCAATCCAGTTCCGCCGGATCAAGGCGGCCCTGGCTGTCCGTGGGGATGACCGTGGGGCGGCCCAATCCGAGGTAGCGCAGGCCCAGGTCGATCGTGTCATGCCGTTCCCGGCCGACGAAGCAGCGGATCCGGGGTGCGCCCGCCAGGCCGTCGGCATCGAGGTCCCAGCCGGCGTCGGCCATCAGCCGCCACCGCGCCGCGGCCAGCCCGGTGAAGTTGGCCATAGTGGCGCCGGTGGCGAATCCCACCGCGCAGTCGGCGGGGAGCCCCAACAGGTCAAGCAGCCACGCGCCGGCCGCCTCCTCGATCGCCGCCGTAGCGGGAGTGGCGAAGCGCAGCCCGGCGTTCTGGTCCCAGGCGCTGACCAGCCAGTCCGCCGCGAGGGCGGCCGGCACCGTGCCGCCGATCACCCAGCCGAAAAAACGTCCAGACGGCATGGCCATCAACCCGGGCTCGGCCCGGGTTGCCAGGTACTCCACCACTTCCTCCGCCGGGGTCCCGTCCCGGGGCAGCGGGCCGCCGAAGGCCGCGGCGAGGTCCGCGGCGGTGGCCTGCGGTCCGACGCGCCGGGTCCCCTGGCTCTCCAGCCACCGGTGCGCGTGCCGGGATGCGGCTGCCAAAGCCTCGCCATAGCGATCAACAGGAGCTGACATAGCTGCATGCTACGCCCGCCGGCGCGGCCCGGGCAGCCCCTCTGGAGCCGCGGCCCGGACGCCGGCGCCGGGCTGCTACCGGCTGGCGTCCTGCCAGACGTCGGAACCGAGTTTGATGATCAGGGCGCCCACCACCACGAGGAACACGATCCGGATGAACTTGCTCCCCCTGCTGACAGCGGTCCGGGCACCCAGGTAGCCGCCGGCCATGTTGGCCGCCCCCAGGACCAGGCCGAGGCCCCACAGCAGGGAACCGTGCGGCAGGAAGAACAGCAGTGCCCCGGCGTTGGTGGCCATGTTGACGATTTTCGCCTTGGCGCTGGCCTCCAGGAAGGCGTAGCCCATCGCCGAGACCAGCGCGATGATCAGGAAGGAACCCGTGCCCGGGCCGATCATGCCGTCGTAGAAGCCGATCACGGCGCCGATCAGGCAGGCCACCACGTAATGCCGGTGGCCGTCATGGCGCAGCTTGGTCAGTTCGCCGACGTTCGGCCGGAAGGCGGTGAACAGCGCGACGGCAACCAGTGCCGCGACGATAATGGGCTTGAACACGCTTGCGGGCAGGTTCGCTGCCAGCACGGCGCCACCAAAGCTCCCGGCCAGGGCGATCACCGCCATCGGCACGGCGGTGCGCAAATCCGGCCGCACCCGCCGGTAGAACGTGACCGCGCTGGTGGTGGTGCCGAAGATCGAACCCATCTTGTTCGTCGCCAGCGCCTGCACCGGGCTGATCCCGGGCACGAGCAACATGACGGGCAGCTGGATCAGCCCGCCGCCGCCCACGACGGCATCGACCCAGCCGGCAGCGAACCCGGCAACCACCACCAGGATCAGCGTGGCGAGCTGGATCGATTCGAGACCTGAGACCATTCCTGTGTCGACTGCGGGGGTCAGTTGCTGCGGACGGCGTTGACCACGTGGTCGACAGCCTTGTCCACGGCAATGTTCTCGGCCTCGCCGCTGCGCCGGTCCTTGATCTCGACGACGCCGTCGACCAGCCCGCGCCCGACGGCGAGGATGGTGGGAACGCCCACGAGCTCAGCGTCGCCGAATTTCACGCCCGGGGACACCTTGGGCCGGTCGTCGTAAATGACCTCGAGGCCGGCCGCTTCAAGCTCCCGGGACAGTTTTTCCGCCGCTGCGAAGATCTCCTCGCCGCGGCCTACGGCCACGACGTGGACGTCGGCCGGGGCGACGGCGCGCGGCCAGATCAGGCCCTTGTCGTCGTGGTTGGATTCGGCCAGGGCCGCCACGGCGCGGGTAACGCCGACGCCGTAGGAGCCCATGGTCACGACGACCTGCTTGCCGTTCTGGTCCAGGACCTTGAGGTCCAGGGCCTCGGCGTATTTGCGGCCGAGCTGGAAGATGTGGCCCATCTCAATGCCGCGGGCCGTTTCCAGCGGCCCGGAACCGTCCGGGGCCTCGTCCCCCGCGCGCACCTCGGTGGCCTCGATGACGCCGTCCCAGCCGAAGTCGCGGCCGGCCACCAGGCCAAAGACGTGCTTGCCGGCCTCGTTGGCGCCGGTGACCCAGGCGGAGCCGCTGACCACGCGGGGATCCACGAGGTAGAGCAGCTTCGAGGCGGCGTCGGCCCCCAGCAGCGGTGCGTCCAGGGACAGCCCGGGGCCGATGTAGCCCTTGACCAGGAGCGGCTGCTTCTTCAGGTCTTCTTCGTTGGCTGCCTCGAGCATGATCTCGCCGCCGATGGGCAGGAAGGCGCCGATGTTCGCTTCGACGCGCTTGAGGTCCACGCCGCGGTCGCCCGGTACCCCGATGACGACGAGCTGCCGCTCGCCGGTGGGCAGCGTGACGGCGAGGACAACGTTCTTCAGCGTGTCCGCGGCGGTCCAGGCGCCGCCGTCGGCCTCGCTGCGCGGAGCGATCGCGTTGGCGGCGTCAACGAGCGTACCGATGGTGGGGGTGTCCGGGGTGTCGCGGACCTCGGCGGCCGGGGCGTTCGAAAAGTCGATGTCCGCCGGCACCACCGTGGTGACGGCCTCGACGTTGGCCGCGTAACCGCCGGCGGAGCGTACGAAGGTGTCCTCCCCGACCTCGGTCGGGTGCAGGAATTCCTCGCTCTTGGACCCGCCCATGGCGCCGGCCGTGGCCGTGACCGGGACGACCTCCAGGCCCAGGCGTTCGAAGATCTTCAGGTAGGCGGAGCGGTGGGCCGCGTAGCTGGCGTCCAGCCCGGCGTCGTCAACGTCGAAGGAGTAGGAGTCCTTCATGATGAACTCGCGGCCGCGCAGCAGGCCTGCCCGGGGCCGGGCCTCGTCACGGTACTTGTTCTGGATCTGGTAGATGCTCAGCGGCAGGTCCTTGTACGAGGAGTACAGGTCCTTGACCAGCAGGGTGAACATTTCCTCGTGCGTGGGTGCGAGCAGGTAGTCGTTGCCCTTGCGGTCCTTGAGCCGGAAGATGCCTTCGCCGTACTCCGTCCAGCGGTTGGTCGCCTCGTAGGGTTCCTTGGGCAGCAGGGCAGGGAAATGCACTTCCTGTGCACCGATGGCCGACATTTCCTCCCGGATGATCTGCTCGACCCGGCGCAGCACGCTCAGCCCCAGCGGCAGCCACGTGTAGATACCCGGCGCCGCGCGCCGGATGTAGCCCGCCCGGACCAGCAAACGGTGGCTGGCCACCTCGGCGTCGGCGGGGTCTTCACGCAGGGTGCGCAGGAACAGCTTGGAGAGTCGAAGGACCACTGGAGGGGTATCCGTTTCTGAGGAAGTGCGGGGGGCTAACTGAAAATTATCCAGCTACCAATCTACCGTCTGGGCGGCCACCCCTTGCTCCCGGGCCGGGAAGAGCCACGCCATGACGCGGAAGCCCCTGGCCGTTTCCGGCTGGTCATCCCGTGATGGCGTGGCTCCTGCGACCCCAGTGCAGCAACCGGCTTCGTCCTGAGAGCGCTCGCGCCTGCTCGGCGCGGGTAGCTAGAACCTATGTGATCCACGTCGCTAAAACAAGAGTTGTCAACCAGATTTCTACCGGTCGGTAGCTCTGTGACAACCGCGCTGCCCGCTGGATGCGGCGGCGCGGCCGGGACGCGGGGCCTAGAAAAGCACGGTCGCGAAGGTGCCTACCTGGTGGAAACCCACGCGCCGGTAGCTGGCCCGCGCCCTGGCGTTGAAATTGTTGACGTAGAGGCTGGTCACGGGAGCCAGCGTCTGGGCGAGGACTACCACGGCCGCCATGTAACCTGCGCTCCCGCCGCGGCCACGGAAGGCCGGGTTCATCCAGACGCCCTGCACCTGGGTGACGTCGTCGGTGACCGCGCCGAGCTCGGCTTTGAACACCACTTCCCGGTCCGGCCCCAGGTGCACCAGCGAATGGCCGGCCCGGATCAGGCCCCGGACCCGCCTGCTGTAGTACTCCCTCCCACCGAGGTAGGGCGAATACCCCACCTCCTCTTCGAACATGGCGGCGCAGGCAGGAAGGATCCGGTCGAAGTCCGCGAGCTGACCAAACCCGAGCGCCGGGTTGGGATCGATCAGCGGCGGCCCGGAGATGCTGAGCAGCGGCTGGTCGGCACGGACTTCCTGGGCCGTGTAGCCCAGCGCTTCCAGGCCCGCGTGCAGGGCCAGCACTGTTTCGGCCGGTCCGAAGATCGAGGCATAGCGGCGGCCGGAACGGTTCGCCGCGGACGCCACCAGTCCTGCCAGTTCCGGGTCCAGTTCCACCGGCACCAGGTTGGCGCCGGCCCAGCACGCGCCCAGCAGCAATCCGCCGTCGAAGACGCCGAAAATACTGGCTCCGCCG
Organism: Arthrobacter sp. JB02-1C; assembly: GCF_057748045.1. Classification (NCBI taxonomy): domain Bacteria; kingdom Bacillati; phylum Actinomycetota; class Actinomycetes; order Micrococcales; family Micrococcaceae; genus Arthrobacter; species Arthrobacter sp. JB02-1C. The sequence continues at coordinate 2,439,503 of NZ_CM173235.1, read as the reverse complement.
GCGGTGGGCGCGGCGCTCCCCGCGGCGTCGAGATGGGAGAGGATGAAGACGTTGGCGACGGGGTCCTGCCGGGCGAGGTCCAGCAGCGCGGTGGTGTCCCCGCCGGTCAGCACCCTGACGGCGGGCCCGGCGCCGTCCTTACGAGACGCTAACCACGGGGCCACCCTGGACAGCATCTTCGCCATCGGACTCCCCCATCTCTTCAGCGAGACGCAACGCCTCTTCGATCAGTGTCTCAACAATCTGGTCTTCGGGAACAGTCTTGATGACCTCGCCCTTCACGAAGATCTGGCCCTTGCCGTTACCGGAGGCCACCCCGAGGTCTGCCTCCCTGGCTTCGCCGGGCCCGTTGACCACACAGCCCATGACGGCGACGCGGAGCGGGACTTCCATGCCTTCGAGGCCGGCCGTGACCTGTTCGGCAAGCGTGTAGACGTCCACCTGGGCGCGGCCGCACGACGGGCAGGAGACGATTTCGAGTTTCCGGGGGCGCAGGTTCAGCGACTGCAGGATCTGGTTGCCGACCTTGATCTCCTCCACCGGCGGGGCCGAGAGGGAGACCCGGATGGTGTCGCCGATGCCGCGGGAGAGCAGGGCGCCGAAGGCGGTGGCGGACTTGATGGTGCCCTGGAACGCGGGACCGGCCTCGGTCACGCCGAGGTGCAGGGGCCAGTCGCCCTTTTCGGCCAGCATCTCGTAGGCGGCCACCATAATCACCGGGTCGTTGTGCTTGACCGAAATTTTGAAGTCATGGAAGCCGTGCTCTTCGAACAGCGAGGCTTCCCAGACGGCGGACTCGACGAGTGCTTCCGGCGTGGCCTTGCCGTACTTCTTCAGGATGCCCGGCTCGAGCGACCCGGCGTTGACGCCGATCCGGATCGAGGTGCCGTGGTCCTTGGCCGCGCGCGCGATTTCCTTGACCTGGTCATCGAACTTGCGGATGTTTCCGGGGTTGACCCGGACCGCCGCGCAGCCGGCCTCGATGGCGGCGAAGACGTACTTGGGCTGGAAGTGGATGTCCGCGATCACCGGAATCTGCGACTTGCGCGCGATAATCGGCAGCGCCTCGGCGTCGTCGGCGGACGGGCAGGCGACCCGGACGATGTCGCAGCCGGAGGCCGTCAGTTCGGCGATCTGCTGGAGGGTGGCGTTGATGTCCGTGGTCGGGGTGGTGGTCATCGACTGCACACTGATCGGTGAGTCGGAGCCGACGCCGACCGAGCCGACCTTGATCTGGCGGGTTTTCCGGCGGGGGGCAAGAACGGGGGGCGGTGCCGACGGCATTCCCAGGCTGACCGAGGTCACGGTGACTCCTCTGAATCGAACAATCGAAGGTGGGTGGGCGGTGCGCGCTATCCGGCGTGCCCGGCCAGCAGGCCGGTCAGCGGAGCCCACACCATCGTGCGGGTGCCGGAGATGGCGCCGGCGCCGGCGAAGGGGTCCTCCTTGAGGAGCTCATTCAGGGCCTGTTCGTCCTCGGCCTTGAAGATGAGCAGCGCTCCGGCGCCGTCGGTGTAAGGGCCGCTGGCCAGCAGGGTGCCGTCCTGGGCCAGGCCCGAGGTCCATTCGCGGTGGGCGGGTCGGGTGGCGTCGCGGACGGCGGCGGATTCGGCGTCGTACACGTACTCAACAGCAAAAACAGTCATACCGCTACCCTATCGCCCCTGCCCGCCGGGTTCCCATCCGGACAACCGTGCTGTCCGCTCCCGGAGGCGTCCGAGGGCGGCCCGTCAGGCCAGGAAGAGGGCTTTGGCCAGGGCCGCGACGCCGGCCGCCCACAACATGGACGCCAGGGTGCCGATGATGAACCGTTCGGCGGCCACCGGGGTTTCCTTGAGCTCGGCAAAGCGGCCCAGTCCCTTGATGGCGACCACGTAGGCAATCGCAACCGGCTGGCCGGCCAGGATGGCCAGGCAGACAGCAAGCCGTTCGAGCACCCCGATGATGGCACCGCCGCGCAGGATGCGGGTGCCGGCGTCGGGGGTTGCCGCTGCCGTTGCCGGTGCCGGGTCCGTTGCCGCTGCCGGGAGGGTGATATCGCCGTCGACGGTCCCGTCCGCTGCCGCACCGTCCGGGGCGGATCCGCTGTTGCCGCGCCGGCTGTCCGACCGGTCATCGATGGTCCGTGCCAACCGGAACACCAAAGCGGTGACCGGCCATCCGCCGAACCCGGCGGCCAGCAGGGCCAGGGCAATCCAGAGGGCGTTCACCGGTCTCCTTCGCTAGGGGCTTGCGGCGCGGCCTTATCCGGCCCGGTGACCAGGCCATCCGCCAGGGCCAGCAACATTTCCGCGGCCGGCCTCGCCGCCCATTCTTCCTGCCAGCCCGAGCGAAGCAGTGCACGGCTCACCGACTGTTCGGTGATTCCCAACTGCCGCGCCGTTATTTTTTGCGTTCCGTGCGTACTGGCATGGCCGTGCTGGACCCTGCGAAGCACGTCGACAACCTTCCACTGCGAGGCGGTCCGGTCCTGGACGACGCGCCCGATCAACCGCAGGACCGCCTCCGCGTTGGCGCCTTCGCGTTCCCCGGGCGCCCCGTCCGCCGCGGCCCGTCCGGGGCCGCCGGAGACCGGGCCGGCGGCCACCCGGCCGCGGCCTCCGGGGACCACCGCGAGCGGAACGTGGGACGCGGCGGCCTTGGCGCGGTCCACCGCGAGGCGGGCCGCCACGAACGCCGGCCCGGACCCTTCCCGCGGGCTGGCCGGCAGCGGGAGGTCCACCGGGCCCACCCCGATCCCGACATACCAGCGGCCACTGCGGAGCGCATGCAGGGCGACGTCCACGGCCTCCTCCGGGCTCTGCAGCACGCCCTGGACCTCGTCGCCGACGGACCGTTCGAAGCGGGAATGCGGGCAGAGGTTTGCCAGTTCGGCCAGCAGCTCGGGGACGCGGTCGATGTCGGCGCTGCTGCCGCGCTGGTCAATGGTGAGGACGTACATGCCACCAACCCTAAACGGCTGATTATCCAGAATCAATCATTTACAACTGATTATCCGGAATATGTCGCTGCAGGCTGAGCGGGACCCGCCGGCCTGCACCCGGTCGCCTGCGCTCCCGCCCGGTTACTCCCGCGCCGCCCGCCCGCCGCCCGTCCGGTGGCACGGCGTACCGGCAGGCGTCCGCGGTGCCTTCGCCGGTAACTGGGCAGGAACGTCACCGGGGTGAGTCCAGGGCTAACCGAACAGGTTGACCGGCTTGACGATGTCGGCGTAGATCAGCAGCGCCGACATGCCCATCAGCAGCACGGCCACGACGTAGGTGACCGGCAGCAGCTTGGCAATGTCGAACGCGCCGGGATCGGGCCGTCCGAAGAGCTTCGCGATCCGGCGCCGGACGCCCTCGTAGAGCGCCCCGGCCACGTGCCCGCCGTCGAGCGGCAGCAGCGGGACCAGGTTGAACACCGCCAGCGCAAAGTTGAGGCCGGCCAGCAGCCCGACCAGGGCGGCGAAACGGGACTGCAGGGGAACCTGCTCCATCGCGGCGACTTCGCCGGCGACCCGGCCCACGCCGACCACGCTGATCGGCCCGTTCGGGTCGCGGGGCTCCTCGCTGAAGGCCGCCTGCGCCACGCCGGCCACCCGCGCGGGCAGGTTGAGCACGACGCCGGCAATCTGCTTGATGTTTTCGCCGGCCATGGGCAGCACCGAGGTCGCGGGCTGCTGCACCAGGGCGGTCTGTGCCCCGATGCCGAGGAAGCCGACGTCCTGGTACCGGGGCTTTCCGCTGGCGTCCTTGGCCTGCCGGCCGTCGTCGCCGACGACCGGCCGGGCGGAGAGGACCGGAGTGACGGTGGTGCTGACGGGGGCACCGTCCCGCTCCACCGTGATGCCTACCGTCTTGCCGGCCGACGCCCGGATCCAGCCGGTGAGCTCCTCCCAGCTGGTGACCGCTTTGCCGTCGAAGGACGTGATCCGGTCGTTGGGCAACAGGCCTGCGGCGGCGGCCGGGGTGGGGTTGCAGGCGGCCGAGTTCGGGTCGACCGTTTCGCCGGCCTTCACCTGGCATTTGGAGACGTCGGCAATGGTGGTGGTCGACGCCGCCACGCCGAAGCCCATCAGCAGCACCGCCGTCAGCACCACCCCGATCAGCAGGTTCATCGCCGGGCCGCCGAGCATGATGATGATTTTCTTCCACACCGGCAGCCGATAGAAGACCCGGTTCCCGTCAGCGGGCCCGACTTCCTCGTGCGCCAGGGACCGGGCGTCCGAGGCCAGCGACTGGAACATCCCGGTGCTGGAGGGCCGGACCGTCCCGTCGGTCTTGTTCGGCGGGTACATGCCGATCATCGAGACGAAGCCGCCCAGCGGGATGGCCTTGAGCCCGTATTCGGTCTCACCGCGGCGCTTGGACCACAGCGTGGGCCCGAAGCCGATCATGTACTTGGTCACCCGCACGTTAAAGAGCTTGGCCGGCACCAGGTGCCCCACTTCGTGCAGGGCGATGGATACGGCGATGCCGATCACGACGAAGACGACGCCGAGGATAAAAAGGACAACGGGGCTCATGCTGGCTTTCGCTACTTCCTGGGCACTGGTGGGGCTACTTGCTAGGAACTTCCAACGGCCAAACGCTCGAGCGCCCGGGCGCGTGCCCATTGCTCAGCCTCCAGCACGGACTCGACCGTCAGCCCGGAGGATCCTGAGTGTCCGCTGAGGACGGCTTCGATCGTATCGACAATATCGGTGAACCGGATCCGGCCGGCATGGAACGCCATTACGGCCTCCTCGTTGGCGGCGTTGAAGACGGCCGGGAAGGTGCTCCCCTGCCGGGCCGCGGCCTTGGCCAGTTCGACGGCGGGAAAGGCCTGGGTGTCGAGCGGCTCGAAGGTCCAGGCGGTGGCCGTGGTCCAGTCGCAGGGCCGCGCGGCACCGGCCACCCGGTCCGGCCAGCCCAGGCCGAGGGCGATGGGCAGGCGCATGTCCGGCGGCGAGGCCTGCGCGATGGTGGAACCGTCAACGAACTGCACCATCGAGTGCACCACCGACTGCGGATGGACCACGACGTCGATGCGGTCCAGCGGGATGTCGAAGAGCAGGTGGGCCTCGATGACTTCCAGGCCCTTGTTGACCAGGCTCGCGGAATTGGTCGTCACCATCAGGCCCATGTCCCAGGTGGGGTGCGCCAAGGCCTCCCCTGGCGTGACGTTGTGCAGCTGCTCCCGGGTCCTGCCGCGGAACGGTCCCCCGGACGCGGTCAGCACCAGCCGGTCCACCTCCGCGGCCGTGCCGGAACGCAGGCACTGGGCGATGGCGGAGTGCTCCGAGTCGACCGGGACGATCTGGCCCTTCCGGGCGGCCGCCTTGACCAGGGCACCGCCCACGATCAGGGACTCCTTGTTGGCCAGGGCCAGCGTGGCGCCGGATTTCAGCGCCGCCAGGGTGGGGGCGAGTCCGATCGACCCGGTGATCCCGTTCAGCACCACGTCCGCCGGGATCGCCGCGATCCGGGTGGAGGCGTCCGGTCCGGCGATGATCTCCGGCCGGTACCCTGCGACGCCGGCGGCGCGGGCGGCGTCGTCGATCAACCGCTGGAGTGCTGCGGCGTCCCCGGTGGCGATGCCAACGGCGCGGGCCCGGGTGTGCACAGCCTGCCGGGCGAGCAGTTCGAGGTTCCCGCCGCCGGCGCTGAGCGCCACGACCTCGAAGCGGTCGGGGGCACCGTCGACGACGTCGAGGGCCTGGGTGCCGATGGAACCGGTGGATCCGAGAATGACAATGGTGCGCGGCTGCATGCTTCCAGTATCCCGCACTGTCTCCCCTGCCGTCGGGCTGGCGCCTGTTGACGGGGCAATCGGCCGGCGTAACGTGGAATTTGTGGAGTGGACGGCCTGGTTTGATGCGCCGGAGTATGTGTTCGCCCGGCAGGTACTTCAGCGCGGTGTGGCGGCCCTCTACCTGGTGGCGTTTTTGTCGTCGCTGAACCAGTTCCCGGCCCTGCTCGGCGAGCGCGGACTGCTGCCGGTGCCTGAGCTGCTGGCACACTCCCGGCGACTGCGCGGGCCTACGCTGTTCAGCTGGCGGTACTCGGACCGCCTGCTGCGCGCCGTGTGCTGGGCCGGGATGCTGCTTGCCGGCAGCATCGTCCTGGGCCTGCCGCAGCGTGGCCCGCCGTGGGTTCCGCTGCTGGTGTTCCTGGCCCTGTGGCTGCTGTACATGTCCATTGTCAACGTGGGCCAGACGTTTTACGGTTTCGGCTGGGAGATGCTGTTGCTTGAGGCCGGGTTTACCGTGGCGTTCCTGGGCTCGGACCAGACTCCCCCGCCGCGGACCATCCTGATCCTGCTGACCTGGCTGCTGTTCCGCCTGGAGTTCGGAGCCGGGATGATCAAGATCCGGGGCGGCCGGGAGTGGCGGGACTTGACGGCCCTGTACTACCACCATGAGACCCAGCCGATGCCCGGACCGTTCAGCCGGCAGGCGCACCTGTTGCCGAGGGCATGGCACCGGCTGGAGGTACTGGGCAACCACGCCGCCCAGCTGGTGGTCCCGTTCTTCCTGTTTGCCCCGCAACCGCTGGCCGGTGTGGCGGCGGGGATCGTCATCGCCACCCAGCTCTGGCTGGTCCTCACCGGCAACTTCGCCTGGCTGAACTGGATGGCCATCGTCCTCGCGTTCGCCGCGGTCAGCGACCCGGTGGCGCACGCCGTGGTCCCGGCCATTCCGGGCGCCGGTCCCCCGTTGCCCGACGGCGTGGAGGTCCCGGCCGGCAGCCAGGCGCCGCTCGCCTGGCTGGTGGTGGTCTTCCTGGTCACGGTCCTGCTGCTGGTGCTTAGCTACCGTCCGATCGAGAACCTGCTGGCGCGTTACCAGCTGATGAACGCCGCTTTCAACCGCTGGCAGCTCGTGAACGCGTACGGCGCCTTCGGCACGGTCACGAAGCAACGGATTGAAATCGTTGTCGAGGGCACCCTCGGCACCGACCCCGACGATCCCACGGGCTGGCAGGAATACGGCTTCCGGGGCAAGCCCGGGGATGTCCGCCGCATCCCGCGCCAGTGGGCGCCCTACCACCTGCGCCTGGACTGGCTGATGTGGTTCCTGCCGCTGCGGACCGTGCACGAGAAATGGTTCTACGCCTTGCTGACCAAACTGCTGGAGGCCGACCGGCCCACCCTGCAACTGCTGCGGGAGGACCCGTTCAACGGTGCCCGGCCGCAGTGGGTGCGCGCCCGCAGCTACCTGTACCGTTTCGCCACCCGGGCGGAGTTCCGCGCCACCGGCCAGCGCTGGATCCGGATCCCGCTGAACGAACCGATCCCGCCGGTTTCGCTGCCCCCGCGCCCGGCAACGCCTCGCTAGTTGCACTGCAGCGCCGCGGAGATCGCCGCCAAGATGCCCGCTGGGAGGCAACAGCAGCGGGCGTGGGCCCTAAACCGCGTGTCCCGCCCGGCGCAGGGTGGACCGGGCGTGCTTGAGGATGGGCCCGTCGATCATTTTGCCTTCGTACTGGAAGACGCCGGTGCCCGCGGCGTCGGCGGCCGCGAGCAGGGCGGAGGCGGCGGCGATGTCGGTTTCGGACGGGGCGTAGGCGGAGCGGACGGCCGCCACCTGGTTCGGGTGGATGCACGCCTTGGAGCCGAAGCCGGAGGCGACGGCGTCGGCCGCCTCGGCGGCGAGGCCGTCAAGGTCGGGGATGTTGACGTAGACGGCGTCGATGGCTTCCTTGCCGTAGGCCGCGGCGGCCAGGAGCACGGCGGAGCGTGCGTGCAGCGCGACCGCCCGGTAGCCGCCGTCGTCGGTGCGGCTGGAGGTGCCGCCGAGGGAGGCGAGCAGGTCCTCGGCGCCCCACATCAGCGCCACCACGTTGGGTTCCGCGGCAATCGCTGCGGCGTTCACGACGCCGGCCGCCGTTTCGCACAGCGCGATCACGCTGTAGTCCGCGAGTTCCTTGAGCTGGGAAGCGTGCTCGGTCTTGGCGAGCATCACGTGCCGGTACGGGGTGTGCCTGAGGCAGTGCAGGTCCTTTTCAAACTCTTCGGTCCCCACGGGGTTGACCCGGACGATGGTGCGGCTCGGATCCAGTTCCGGCGCGTCCCCGGCCGCACCGAGCTGGGCCAGGATGGCGCCGCGGGCGCGCTTCTTGTCGGCCGGGGCGACGGCGTCCTCGAGGTCGAGGATGACCGCGTCGGCGCGCCCGGCCGCCTTTTGGTAACGCTCGGGCCGGTCGGCAGGGCAAAACAGCAGGGCGGGACCCATCAGGAAAGTCATGCTTCGATTGTCCCCTTTCCGGCGGCTTCTGCAGGTGCTGCCGCCTGTTGCCCTGCTTCCGGCTGGGGCGCTCCCTGCTCCCCCGCGCCCGGCCGGGCCGCTGCATGGGCTTCCCGCGTCCACATCAGGCAGCTGCGGGTCGCGAGCGCCACCACGTCGCCGTCCTGGTTCCGGCCGGTGTGCTGCAGGGTGACGATTCCCTGGCCGGGCCGGGAGGACGAGAGCCGCTTTCCGGTCACCACGGTCTCGGTGTAGAGCGTGTCCCCGTGGTACAGCGGGTGCGGGAACGATACATCCGTCAGTCCCAGCTGGGCGACGATGGTGCCCTGGGTCAGCTGCGGAACGGATTGGCCCACCACCGTGGCGAGGGTGAACATCGAGTTCATCAGCCGCTGCCCGAACGGCTGGGCCGCGCTCCACGCGGCGTCCAGGTGCAGCGCCTGCGTGTTCATGGTCATGGTGGTGAACAGCACGTTGTCCGTCTCGGTCACGGTCCGGCCGGGGCGGTGCGCATACACCACGTCTTCTTCCAGTTCCTCGAAGTACAGGCCGCGCTGTTCGATGACCCGGGCGCCGGTTGCCGGTTCCGGCAGGGCATTGGTGCTCATACCGTCAGTTCCTGGTCTTCCTCGAACAGTTCGGCGCCGGTGGCCTTGGCCACATCCTCTGCGTTGACGCCCGGGGCCAGTTCCCGCAGCACCAGCCGCGGCTTGTTGCCGTCAGTCGTCACGTCGATCACGGCCAGGTCCGTGATGATCCGGTCCACGCAGCCCTTGCCGGTCAGGGGCAGGCTGCAGTGCTCGACGATTTTCGGGTTTCCGTTGCGGTCCACGTGTTCCATCATCACGATGACTTTTTTGGCGCCGAAGACCAGGTCCATGGCGCCGCCCATGCCCTTGACCATCTTGCCGGGGACCATCCAGTTGGCGAGGTCGCCGTTCTGGGCCACCTCCATGGCACCCAGCACCGCGACGTCGACATGGCCGCCGCGGATCATGCCGAAGGAGGCAGCGGAGTCGAAGAACGCGGCGCCCTTGTTCACCGTGACGGTTTCCTTGCCGGCGTTGATCAGGTCCGGGTCCACCTGGTCCTCGGCGGGGTACGGGCCCACGCCCAGGATGCCGTTTTCCGAATGCAGCACCACCTCGACGCCGGCGGGGATGTAGTTGGGGATCAGCGTGGGCATCCCGATGCCGAGGTTGACGTACTGGCCGTTGTGCAGCTCCAGCGCCACCCGGGCGGCCAGCTCGTTGCGGGTCCAGCCTTTGCCGCTGCGGACCGCGGCCTGGTCAACCTGGGAACGGCGGTATTCGTGCCGGACCGCCTCGGGGCGGGGCGGGGCGGCCTGGTTTTCGTCGTTTGCTGCCACGGCTATGCTCCTGACTGCTCGGTGGTGCTTGAGACGGTCCGCTTCTCGATCCGTTTTTCGCCCTGGGCCGCGAGGACGACGCGCTGGACGAAGATTCCGGGGACGTGGACGTGTTCGGGGTCCAGGTCCCCCGGTTCCACGAGTTCCTCGACCTCGGCGATGGTGATCCTGCCGGCCATCGCGCAGAGCGGGTTGAAGTTCATCGCCGTGGCGTGGAAAACCAGGTTGCCGTGCCGGTCGCCCTTCCACGCGTGGACGAGACCGAAATCGGGCCTCAGCGACTCCTCCAGCACATAGTCCTCGCCGTGGAAGCTGCGGACTTCCTTGGCCCCGGAGGCGAGTGCGACGTTCCCGTCGGCGTCGTAGCGTTGCGGCAGGCCGCCGTCGGAGACCTGGGTGCCGACGCCGGCGGGCGTGTAGAAAGCGGGGATCCCCGCCCCGCCGGCGCGGAGTTTCTCGGCGAGGGTGCCCTGCGGGGTGAGGACCACCTCGAGTTCGCCGGCGAGGTACTGCCGGGCGAACTCCTTGTTCTCCCCCACGTAGGAGCTGATGGTGCGGCGGATCCGGCCGTCCCTGAGCAGAATCCCGAGCCCCCAGTCGTCCACGCCGCAGTTATTGCTGACGGTTTCCAGCCCGGTGGCGCCGTGCGCGTGCAGAGCGTCGATCAGTGCCACCGGGATGCCGCACAGTCCGAAGCCGCCGACGGCGAGAGAGACGCCGTCGGGGATGTCCGCGACGGCCTCGGCGGCGGTGCCGACAACTTTGTTGATCATCGTTGATCCTTCCCTCGGCGGTGGCGGTGGCGGCTAAAGGCCCAGTTCGCGGGCGATCAGCATCAGCTGGACCTCGGTGGTGCCTTCCCCGACTTCGAGGATCTTGGAATCGCGGTAGTGGCGTGCGACCGTGAAGTCGTTGATGAAGCCATAGCCGCCGAACACCTGGGTGGCGTCCCGCGCGTTGTCCATGGCAGCCTCACCTGCGACCATCTTAGCGATGGCCGCCTGCGTCTTGAACGGCTTGCCGGCGAGCATCCGTGCGGCTGCGTCGTAGTACGCGAGCCGGGCGGTGTGGGTTCGGGCCTCCATCCGGGCAATCTTGAACGCGATGGCCTGGTGCTTTCCGATGGTCTGCCCGAAGGCGCTGCGTTCCTTGGCGTATTTCACCGCCTGCTCCACACAACCCTGGGCTGCGCCGACGGCGAGCGCCGCTATCGCGATCCGGCCCTCGTCCAGGATGGACAGGAAGTTCGCGTAGCCGCGGCCCCGCGCGCCCAGCAGGTTCGCTTCCGGGACCCGGACGTCCGTCAGGGTCAGCGGGTGCGTGTCCGAGGCGTTCCAGCCCACCTTGTTGTAGGCCTTCTCCGCGGTGAAGCCGGGGGTGTCGGTGGGCACCAGGATGGTGGTGATTTCCTTCTTCACGCTGCCGTCGGGGCGTTCCTCCTGGCCCGTGACCGCGGTGACGGTGACCAGCCGGGTGATGTCGGTCCCGGAGTTCGTGATGAACTCCTTGTTGCCGTTGATCACCCACTCACCCCCCTCGAGCCGGGCGGTGGTCTTGGTCCCGCCGGCGTCGGAACCGGCTTCCGGCTCGGTCAGGCCGAAGCCGGCCAGCGCCTTGCCGGACGCCAGCAGCGGCAGCCATTGTTCCTTTTGCTCCGCGTTGCCGAAACGGTGGATCGGCATCGCACCGAGGGAGACGCCGGCCTCCAGGGTAATGGCCACGGACTGGTCCACCCGGCCGAGCTGTTCGAGGGCCAGGGCGAGGGCAAAGTAGTCCCCGCCCATGCCGCCGAATTCCTCCGGGAAGGGCAGCCCGAAGAGGCCCATGTCCGCCATCTGGTCGACCACCTCGTACGGGAAGCTGTGTTCCTGGTCGTGCTTGGCCGACACCGGGGCCACCACCCCGTCGGCGAATTCACGGACGGTGTCGCTCAGGTCCTGGTATTCCTCGCTAAGTTCGAAACTGGCCATCGGGACTCCTGTGTCTGGGGGTGGCTATGTGGTGTTAAAGCTGTGGTGTGCTAGTCCGGTGCGCCCATTGCGGTGACGGCTTCCTCGACGGCGTGCCCCGCCTCGGAAGGTTCAGTTGGCGCAGCAGGGTGGATGGTGGCGAGGACCTGGTCTGCCTTCACGAGGTCGCCGGTGCCGGCGCTGATGTGCACGGTGCCGTCCAGCGGCGCCACGAGCTGGTGCTCCATCTTCATGGCCTCCACCGAGAGCAGGACCTGGCCGGCTTCCACGGTGTCCCCGTTGCTGACCAGGACGGACACGACGGTGCCGGGCATCGGCGAGCGCACGGCCGGGTCGGCGGCACCCTCCTCGCGTTCGACGGCGGCGAGCACCCGGGCGAGCCGGGCCTCCCGGCTGAGCAGTTCGAGGCGGCAGGACCAGCCCTCGTTGCCGAGGAAGAGTTCGGACAGAACGCGGGGATCGGGAGCCATCCAGCTCTGGGCGGGAGGACCGGTGCGAACGGGTGCGAGTGCGTAAATGGTGGTCTCGCCCTCGAGCGTGAGCATCGGGCGGTCACGCGCGTTGTATTGCAGGTGGGCCGCAAGCTGCGGGCCTCCGTTGACGCTCACACTGACTTGCTCCCCCGTAAGCGGCCCCCTCACGTCCACGGTGGCAACTCCGCCGTCGGCGGTTCCCAGGCTGAACCGGCGCGGCGCCGGCGCACCGAGCCGCCAGCCGTCGCGGCGCTGCCACGGGCTGCCATCCCGGTCCGCCGGATTGGCTTCCTCCGCCATGGCGACGGCGTACAGGGCCGCGACCACCAGTTCAGGGTCGCCCACCCGCCGGAAGCTGAAGTCCGGCATCTTGCGTTCAATCAGGCCGGTGTCGAGGCGGCCGGCGCGGACGTCGGCGTCGTTGATCAGCAGGCGCAGGTACTCGACGTTGGTGTCGATGCCCAGCGCCGTGTAGCCGGCGAGCGCCTTGTCGAGGGTGTCCAGGGCGGCGCTGCGGTCCGCACCCCACGCGATGACCTTGGAGATCATCGGGTCATAGTTCGAGGAGATTTCCAGACCCGGGACCAGCGCCGAGTCCACGCGGACGCGGCCGCGGGCCGTTTCGACTTCGTTGCGGGCCGGCGCGCTGGCGCGCTGGGCAGGGCCGGGCAGTTCGTCCAGCAACAGCACCGTCCCGGTGGACGGCAGGAAGTTCTTCTCCGGCACCTCGGCGTACACGCGGGCCTCCACCGCGTGGCCGGTGAGCACGACGTCGTCCTGCGTCACCGCGAGCTCTTCGCCCGCGGCGATCCGCACCTGCCATTCGACCAGGTCGACGCCGGTGACCATTTCGGTGACCGGGTGCTCAACCTGCAGCCGGGTGTTCATCTCCATGAAGAAGAACTCGTCCGGGGCGCTGTCGGAGACCAGGAACTCCACCGTTCCGGCGCCGGAGTAGCTGACGCTGCGGGCGGCCTGGCAGGCGGCCTCGCCGAGCCGGGCCCGGATCTTGGCGCCGTCGGGCAGGGACTCCAGCAGCGGGGACGGCGCCTCCTCGATGACCTTCTGGTGGCGGCGCTGGAGGGAGCACTCGCGCTCGCCGAGGTGGATGACGTTGCCGTGGTTGTCCGCGAGGACCTGCACCTCGATGTGCCGCGGGGTGGTGACGAGCCGTTCCAGGAACAGGGTGTCGTCGCCGAAGGCGCTGGCCGCGACCCGGCGGGCGGTGGCCAGCGTGGATGCCAGGTCCTCGGGCCGTTCGACGATGTGCATGCCCTTGCCGCCGCCGCCGGCGGAGGGCTTGATCAGCAGCGGGAAGCCGACGCCGGCCGCGGCCTCGATCAGCTGCGCGTCGCTCATGCCGGGTTCGGCGATGCCGGGAACCACTGGCACGCCGTAGCCGGTGACGTGGTTCTTGGAGCGGATCTTGTCGCCCATGACGTTGAGGGCTTCGACGCCGGGGCCGATGAAGGTGATGCCGGCCTGTTCCAGGGCGCGGGCGAAGTCGACGTTTTCGCTCAGGAAGCCGTAGCCGGGGTGGACGGCCTCGGCGCCGGTGTCGCGGCAGGCCTGGATGATGGCTTCGATCTTGAGGTAGCTTTCGGTGGCGGCGGCCGGTCCGATCCGGACGGCGGTGTCGGCCTCGCGGACGTGGCGGGCGCCGGCGTCGGCGTCGGAGTAGACGGCCACCGAGCGGATGCCCAGCGCCCGGAGGGTGCGGATCACGCGGCAGGCGATTTCACCGCGGTTGGCCACCAGGACGGTGCCGAACAGGGGCTTTGCGGCCGGTGCCGGCTGCGGAGCTGTGGAAGAAGTGGTCGACGAAGAAAGAATCATGGTTGGCTCACATCCGGAACAGGCCGAAGGAGGTCTCCGGCAGCGGGGTGCGGGAGACGACGTCGAGCGCGAGTCCCAGGACGGTGCGGGTGTCCGCGGGGTCGATGATGCCGTCGTCCCACAGCCGGGCCGTCGAGTAATAGGGACTGCCCTGTTCCTCGTACTGGGCCTTGATCGGGGCCTTGAACGCTTCCTCGTCGGCGGCCGACCATTCCTGTCCGCGCGCCTCGTACTGGTCCCGCTTGACCGTGGCGAGCACGCTGGAGGCCTGGTTGCCGCCCATCACGGAGATCCGGGACGCCGGCCACATCCAGAGGAAGCGGGGCGAGTAGGCCCGGCCGCACATGGAGTAGTTCCCGGCGCCAAAGGACCCGCCGATGACTACCGTCAGCTTGGGTACGCGGGCGGTGGCGACGGCGGTGACCATCTTCGCGCCGTTCTTGGCGATCCCGCCCTGCTCATAGTCCTTCCCGACCATGAAGCCGGAGAGGTTCTGCAGGAAGACCAGCGGGATGCCGCGCTGGTCGCAGAGTTCGATGAAGTGCGCGCCCTTGAGCGCGGATTCGCTGAACAGCACCCCGTTGTTCGCCACGATGCCGACCGGGTGGCCGTGGAGTTTGGCAAAACCGGTGACCAGGGTGGTGCCGTAGTTCTTCTTGAATTCGTGGAAGCGGCTGCCGTCCACCAATCGGGCGATCACCTCCCGGACGTCATAGGGAGCGTTCACGTCGGTGGGGACCGCGCCGTACAGCTCCGCCGGATCGGCCACGGGTTCGACGGCGGTGTCCACGTCCCAGACGGGCGCGGCCGGCTTCGGCAGCGTGGCGACAATGTCGCGGACGATCTGCAGGGCATGCTCGTCGTTCTCGGCCAGGTGGTCGGTGACGCCGGAGATCCTCGAGTGCACGTCGCCGCCACCAAGTTCCTCGGCGGTCACGATCTCGCCAATTGCTGCCTTTACCAGCGGCGGGCCGCCCAGGAAGATGGTGCCCTGGTTGCGGACGATCACGGTCTCGTCGCTCATCGCGGGGACGTAGGCGCCGCCGGCGGTGCAGGACCCCATCACGGAGGCGATCTGCGGGATCTTCGCCGCGGACATCTGCGCCTGGTTGAAGAAGATCCGGCCGAAGTGCTCCTTGTCCGGGAACACCTCGTCCTGTTTGGGCAGGAAGGCCCCGCCCGAGTCCACGAGGTAGATGCACGGCAGCCGGTTCTCCAGCGCGATTTCCTGCGCGCGGAGGTGCTTCTTCACGGTCATCGGATAGTAGGTGCCGCCCTTGACCGTGGCGTCGTTGGAGATGACCAGGACCTGCCTGCCGTGCACCAGCCCGATCCCGGCAATCACCCCGGCGCCCGGCGAATCGCCGTCGTACATCCCCTCTGCGGCCAGCGGGGCGATCTCCAGGAAGGGACTGCCGTCATCGAGCAGCCGGTCGACCCGTTCCCGCGGCAGCAGTTTGCCGCGGGCTACGTGCCGTTCCCGGGACTTTTCCGGTCCACCCAGCGCGGCGGTGGCGAGACGCTCCTTCAGCTCCCGCGCCAGGCCGAGCTGCGCCTCGCGGTTCGCGGCAAAGGCTGCCGTCCCCGTGTCCAGCTGGCTGGCGATTGTCTCCATTGACTGCTTCCATCCTGGCCGTGGCGCCGGCGTGTGTTTCCAGCGGCCGGCCCGCACTTTCGGTTAGTACCGCGTAACTGAGTTTTAGGTTAGTCTCTATTAACTGTGATGTCCACCACGGGACAGTCGAGAGGAGGGACGCGCCGGTGACCGAGCCCAGCCAGACCACCCAGCGAAGCCAGGCCAAGGAGAGCCGACGGAAGGCCCTCCTGACCGCCGCCGCAGCCCTGTTCGCCGCCGACGGCTTCAACCGGGTCTCCTTGGAGGATCTCGGAGCCGCCGCCGGGGTCAGCGGGCCCGCCGTCTACCGCCACTTCGCCGGCAAGCAGGCCGTCCTCGGGGCGCTGCTGCTCAGCGTCAGCCAGGACCTGCTGGAAGGCGGCCGCAGCGTGGTGCAGGACTCCGACGGCGCCGCAGC
Source organism: Arthrobacter sp. JB02-1C (assembly GCF_057748045.1). NCBI lineage: Bacteria > Bacillati > Actinomycetota > Actinomycetes > Micrococcales > Micrococcaceae > Arthrobacter > Arthrobacter sp. JB02-1C. The sequence continues at coordinate 2,423,613 of NZ_CM173235.1, read as the reverse complement.
GGCCCTCGCCGGTCTGGTCGAATTCCATGTCGACTTCGCCCTCAGTTACCCGGACGTCATCCGGGTCCAGGACCAGGACTTCAGCAACCTCGACGACGACGACCAGGCCGAGGTCCGCATCCTGCAGCGCAATTACGTGGAACTCTGGGTGGACGTGCTGGCCGGGCTGCATCCGGACACGGACCCGGCCGAGCTGCGGGTGCGCGCACATGCCACCTTCGGACTGATCAACTCCACGCCGCACTCGGTGCGGAACCAGGGACGCCGGATGGCGCTCAAGCGGGCCCGGCCGCTGCTGGAGAACATGGCGCTGGCGGCCCTCATGGCGCCGGCGTCACCCCGACCTCTCGGCTGACGCCGGGCCGGCGCTTGCCCAGCCGGCAAGTGCCGGCCGACGGCCCGGGGGCACTTTGGCGCGGACACGCTATGGACATTGGCTCCACGGACAATTTCTGCCCCCAAAGTTGCCCGCCGCCACCTTGGCACCCCCGTGGCGGCCACTCAAAACAGCTTGGCCGGGAACCAAGCCACCGCTGGCTGCTGGCACCCGTCAACTCCTGAGCGCCGGGCGCTTTCCGGCCGGGACTCGCTGCCTAACCGCCGAGGCCCACGCTGGGGCACTTTGGCTCGGACACACCGCAAATCCGGACGAAAAGGCCGAATAACTCGCTGAAAATTACCCCCGACGGCAACCGCCCACGGGATGCCCTAACCCACCTGTCGATGGGGACCCCGGTATCGGACGTGAATGTACCGTTAAGCCCCCGGGGGATTCTGTCGATCGAAGCAACACCTATTTCAAGGTGATTCGATATGTATTTGAGTTCGACGTCTCCAGCAGGTGTCCGCTTTCTGGCCTCGATCAAGCAAGGAAATGGTCTCAAACCCTCTGCCCGTTCGGCTGGCATCGGCAAAGAGACCGGTTACCGCTGGTTGCGTGAAAGATACTTGGAACTCCGCCGCGACGGATCGAGTCCGGCAGAATCGATGGCAGCGCTTGGTTTCGTTTCATCCAGGCTCCCAGCCTGGGAAGCAACCGTCAGCGGTACTACGGGCCGCCACCATCTACAGGCCAATGCCGAAAATGAAGCTGCATTCTGGGCTGCGTTTGAGGGTGGCAAGAGCCTTGATGAGTCGGCCCTGGCCGGCGCGGTGAGCCGTTCGACCTCGTATTCGATGGCTCCATATTCGGTTCGACCAACTCCGGAGCTCGAAGGTCACCGTGACGCGTTGCCAGGGCCTTCTGCGCCTGACAGATCAGCGCTGCCGCAGTTTCGAACGCGAACGCCTCGCCCGGCTGGCGAAGGACAGGAATGCGGCAGCGGCGGCCCAACACGCCGCCTTGTTGTCGTCGAGCCGCTACGCAGACCAGGTACTAGCCTCAACAGTTTCGGCGGCGCAACAGCGACGCACCGAACGGGACACGAAGTACTGGCAGCTGATGCGAGAGGGCAAAAGCAATGCCCACGCATGCAGACTTCTCGGTATGCATCGACGAACAGGTACGCTGCTCCGGCGCGCCAATAACTACCAGATCCCCTCCCTCAAGCCGCCGCCGGCCGCGACGGGCCGATACCTCGATGCCCGCGAACGGCTGCAGATCGCTGACCTCTTGGAACTGGGACATTCCATGCGCGGAGTGGCCCGTGAACTCGGGCGTCAGCCCTCCACCATCAAAAGAGAGCTGGACCGCCACCGAGACGTCGAAGGCCGCTATCTGCCCCGCACAGCCGATCACGACGCCCGGCTGCAACGGGCCCGGCCCAAGGCCCACAAACTCGTCGCCGACCCCCGCCTGCGCAGGCTCGTGCAACGCAAGCTCAACCGGTGCTGGTCCCCGGATGAAATCTGCGGATGGATGAAGAGGACCTACCCCGATGACCAGACGTTGCGGCTCTGCCCCGAAACGATCTATCGATCTCTGCTCCTGCGCGAGGGCCAGGGTTTGCACAAGCGCTACGCCACCAAGCTGCGCACCGGCAGGAGAATCCGCAAGACCCGCTGGCGCACTCGAACGGGGCAGGGCTCGCGGATCCGCAACATGAGAATGATCGACCAGCGGCCGGCCGAGGTGGAAACCCGCTTGGAAGCAGGCCATTGGGAGGGCGATCTAATCGTAGGAGTCGGGTCCGTCTCGGCAATGATGACGCTGAGGGAACGGAAAACCCAGTACGGAATCATTGTCAACCTGCCCCGGGACCACACCGCGGCAAGCGTCAACGCCGCAGCCATCAGCGCGTTCGCCACGTTGCCACCATCCCTGAAACGCTCCCTGACCTGGGACCAGGGAGTGGAAATGGCCAGTCATGAAGCACTGACGCAGGCCACCGGTGTTCCCGTGTTCTTTGCCGAACGATCCAGCCCGTGGCAACGCGGCGCGAACGAGAACTTCAATGGACTCGTCCGCCAATATTTCCCCAAAGGCACCAACCTGGCCGTTCACAGCGCCCAGCACGTCGACCACGTGATGCGAGAGATCAACACTCGGCCCAGAAAGAATCTCCACTACGACACCCCAGCTGCACGGTTTAGGGCCGAACATAAAGTGCCAATCGCAGTTCTGAGGTAACCTCAAAAACCGGGACAACACCTCCCATTTCAATGAATTGTTGCGTCGACCGATGGAATCCGCCCCCCCGTCACCGGCCAATTTCTCGGGCCGGTCATACGGGAATCGGCCGGCTATGGGAACACGATCATGTCGAATCCGGCAACTGCGATGCCGGATGCGCCGTAGAGGACCGGCTTACGGGACGGTTTGAGAGCGGCGGTGAGCTGGCTCGTCTCGGCCATGATTGGTTCGGCAGCTCCCCTTGTGGTTGGCTCCGCTGCAAAGTCTAGGTAAGGACCGGTTGGCCGAACTGCACCAGTGGTCCGGCGATGTGTCGCTCAGGCCCAACACCTGCGAGGAATGGCCGCCGTCTCCCGCTGCGGAGCAGCGCCGGCGCATACTGGTGCTATGAGCACGACAAGCGTCGACGCGTTGCTGCCTCTACTGGTTCTTGTCCCATGCCTGGCCGTCTGGGCGTACAGCTTGATCGACTTCAGCCGGACTGACGCGCGGGACATGCGGACTTTCAGCAGGGACGTCTGGTTGGTGCTCTTAGTCCTCGGAAGCGTGGTTGGCGGACTGGTGTGGCTGATTGCCGGGCGTCCGCAGCCCCCTGGCGTCCATCGCCGGACCTAAATATCCTGGCCCAAGTGGCACCCGACTTCCCGTTGGGTACCAGGAGATGGAGATGACGGATTCTTTGGTGGAACTTGCCGCCCTTTATTCTCTGGGGGCCGCCGCTGGCGCCATCGTTCTTGTTGTCTTTCTTCATTTTCTCGAACCGGAATTTGACCCGGCCTGGCGCATGATTAGTGAGTATTCGTTGGGCCGGTGGGGGACGATCATGCGGGTTGCGTTCGTCCTTGGCGGGACGAGCGTTATCGCCTGTGGTTTTGTCTTGTGGGAGTCCGCCGACGCGTTCGCTGTTGGGCTTATTCTGGTCGCCCTGGGCCCGATTGGAGCGGCTTTCGTCGACACCGACCCGATAACAACACCGAGGTCTCACATGACGGGCAGAAGCAAGGTTCATGCCGTTCTGGGTTCTGTCTTTATCCTTGGGTTTCCGGTCGCTGCGAGCTGTGCGGGGCTGGGCGCGTTTACCGGAGGGCCGGGAGGATCAATCTTGATGTGGGCCGCGGCCCTTCCTTGGGCGGGATTGATCTGGTTCCTGGCAGCGACCCTAAGCCTTGATCCACCGATCCGCCTGGGTGGGTGATCGGGATCCGGTTTCGGCGGGTTTGCGGGGTTGAGGGCATGATGGGGTGCCGGGCCTCGCTGCCCTTCGGTGTTCCACTGGTGGTCCTGGTTGCGCCGTGTGGCGGGGCGGACGGGGGTCAGGCGGCTTGCGGCGGCGGGTAGAGCTGGTCGAACAGGTCCTGCCATGGTGTTTGCCAGGGCCAGGCTTCGGGCAGGTGAAGCCGGATTTTCCGGGCGCTGGTGGCGATGCGGGCAGGGACGTGGATGAGTTTGCGGCGGACCGTGCCGGTCCGGGCTTTGCGGAAGGGCCCGGCGGCGAGGATCCCGGCGGTACGGGTGAGGTTGTAGGCCATGACCGCGGCAACGAGCCAGGCCGAGTTCGCGGCAAAAACGCTTGAGGGCATATGTGCCAGGGCGCTGTCCTTCAGATCGGCGTTGACCTGCTCGATGATGGCGTGTTTCCGGTGGATCTTGTCCGCCGCGACGGTGTCCAGGACGTCGGCGCGGACGGTGGTGAAGAAGGCGTGGTGCCGGTGGGTTTCGAACAGGGTTTCCTGCCCGTCGCTGGCTTTCGTGTTGAGTTCGGGGATGCGGCGCACGACCAGGCGGCCGGCGATCTGCTCGGCCTTTTTGCGTGAGCTGAACGCGGTGAAGGCGGTCTCGGCGACTTCGGCCTTTGAGACCCAGGTGTTGGTGGTCTCGTCGAAGACCGCGTCGGTGTATTCGATGGTTTTCCATGCCGTTTCAGGGATCCCGGCGATGGCGCGTTTGATGGCCGGGTCCATGCGCACGGTCACCGAGACGGCCGCTCCGCCGGCGAGGGCCGCGGAAACCGCGGCATGGCCGTAGAAGGCCGAATCGAAACGGCAGAGCACCCGCCCGCCGGCGTGGACGCGCTTGAGGGTGGACAGGGCGTCGGTGATCAGCCGTTTGGCTCCGCGGGCCGAGTTCGCCGCGCCCTTACGCAGCCGCTGGGCGGCGATTACCGGGGCGGTGTCTTTCGTGGAGACTATGGCCAGCAGGGTGTTCAGCCCGCGGACCCCGGAGTACCCGTAACCGGAGCCCTGCTTGGCGTAGCCGTGGACCTCGATGATCGTGTCATCGACATCCACGAACACGAAGTCCTCCGGGCCGGGACGCCCGAGCAGCGGGGCCCGGGATGCCAGGCTGGTCAGGAAACGCGACGCGACCGCGTCCAGCTGCCGGACGTGCCCGAACGTGAAGGCGCGCAGGAACGAGCCCAGCGTGGAGGGCGCGTAACAGGCGGTGAAGAGCCGTTTCATCCCGCCGTGGCGCAGCACGGCCATGTCATCAATCGAGTCCGCGCCGGCGACCATCCCGGCGACCAGGGACGCAACCTTCAGCCCGGCGTTCGCACCCTTGTCCGTCGGGACCGTCAGCCACTCATCGACCAGCTCGTTCAGGCCGGCGTCACGGGCCAGCGTCATCACCGGCAGCAGCCCAGCCGCCGACACGAGATTCGGCTCGTCGAAGGAAACTGACACCGCGGACGGCTTATGGGAAACTTGCATCTACGAGATGTCCTCTTCCGGTACGGAAATTTTGACTGTGGTAAGCCAATTTTCCCCCGAAAGACGGGCATTTCGTGTTTAAAACGCCGGACCCGATCCCACCCTCATCGGTGGATCAAGGCTAAGGCTGGGGAAGCATTCCGAGGTCGGGAGTCCCGAGGTACGGATCGGGTGGCCAAATCGGGGCAACATGCTCGCGTATCTGATCTGGGTGGCGGTGGCAGATGTGTTGGGTCTGATCCGGATTAACTGACCCCGCCTCCGAGTCGAAGTGCCCAAGCCCCGGGGTCATAGGCCTCTGCCGGACCGAGGCGCAAAGATCCTACCCTCCCGTAGGAGGATCCTCTTCCGGGACCGTGAATCCGCGCGTGTTTTTTAACCCAGGGTTTCGCGATGCTCTGGAGCGGAGCAGCGTGCCTCGAGTTATCGGCGATGGCCTGTGTTATCAAGTCCTACGAAATGCGATTGGCCCAGGGTCTGACCGCGATGAAAGTCACGAAGCTCCCGCTCCGGGTCCGATCCCGCAGGGGGCCGCAGCGACTTCCGTGAGATGTCGCGCCAGATAGACGCAACGATTATGACCAGAGCGCCGATACCTAAAATAATCAATTCCATGACTTCCCTCTAAGGTGCCAGTCTAGCTCGCGGCCTTTGCCGCGCGTTAAGAACTTGATGCCCCCACGGATGCCCGTTGAAGAACCCAAGGTTCCTCTAAAGCAACTCCAGGCGGCCGAAGATGCAGCGGTACCGAAGTCTGCCTGTCACTGTCGGTGGGCTGAGGGCATCAGGGAGCCGAGCCTGAGGCCCAGGTCTGGTCAGACTGGGGCTGGGGAATCGGCCGATATCCCGGTCCGCCGGCGTGAGGTGAGCATGCCCATGAACGCAGTCACGACGATGACGAGGGTTGCCAGGACTGATGCGTTGATGAGGAGCGAGAGTTCGGTTTGATGCGGCAGGAGCATGCTGGTGTCCCAGCCCGCGGCGTCAGCCCGATTGATGATGTCCTCGTCGATTGGGTTCCACAGGATGGCCACGAGACTTGTCGTGGTCAGGGCGCAGAGACCGAGGACGAAGGAAGTCACGGACCATGCCGAAGGCTTTCCAAAGTGGTTTACTCGACGCTTATCCATTGCTTCTCCCACATGATCATGACGGCATCGGTTGCTGTCACTGTCATGGTGCCAGAAGTCGGCAGTTCGACGGGGGAACAGACACGCCGCCGGTGAGATCAGAGGCCGACCTTGACGGGACGGTCGGTGCACGGGCCGCTGCGTCGACGGCTGCCAGAGAGCCGTCCGAGAAGCGCCCGCTCCGGGAACCTTTAGCGGATACCGCGCGGAGATTGCGGATGGTGCAGGCTGGGGGGCCTTACCGCGTCCAGTATTGAGTGCGGATTAACCGCCGAGCGGGGCAATACGCCCGAATTCCACTTTGACCGGGCACCCAGCTGCCTTCGAGTACTTGCGCTCCAGACTTGCAACGTCCGATGCGGCCCTGACTGATTCGTCCAGCGTCAGGGTCAGGTGTGAACCGTCTGGCGATACCGAAGTGATGTTCACAGCAGGGTCGGAGGCCAACAGTTCGCTTGCAAAATCGCTCAGTTTCCCAGGAGAACAGGCGGCTGTCTGGACTGAAATATCGACGTTTGGAAACCGGGCCAGTAGGTCCTGTAGCTTCGCGCCCAACGGGCCGTGCCAATGAACGATAATCCGGTTCCCCTCGATCACTTCGACTGAGGCGAATTCAGCATCCCCTGCCAGCCCCCCCACTCAGCGTGCTGGCAGCATGAGAGATCGTTCCGTCCGCCGGCGCAGCTTCAGGACTGACCAGTGAGCCAGTAGGCGGTTGGATTGGCGTCGGCTCCTGCACGGGCGGCTGGGCAGCTTCGCCGGCCCAACCCGCAGGCCCCGTTCCGGCGCAAGACGTAGCGAAAAGAGAGAGACCGAGCAGGACAACCGTTAGGCGCCTGATCAACTTTGAACTCTCACTTGGCGTGGCCACACCTCATGCTATTGATCGGTGCGGAATAGGGCTACCCCGCCGCCGCGGCTGGAGCCTTTTGGGGATCCTCCACCGGACGCCAGGTTACTTCGGCTGCAAGGCTCGGACTTCGCTTTTACGGCTGGGGTGTGACGCAGTTGATCGGGTGCCTTGGCGGCCAGCTCGAGCATGGACTCCCAAAACTGACCGGTTGTGACGGCTCTCTCGCTGTCGCGCGGGCCGCGGGTAGAAGAAGCTAGAGTTGCTACGCGTGCTTGCCGAGACAAACGAGAAACCGTCTAAGAACGCCGCTACTCTGAATCGATGACAGCGATATCCCGTTCGCACCTCTGGTATCTCTTCGATTACGGAATGGTAGTCTCGACCGCTCCGAAACAAAGTGACTGGCAGGCCCTGGAGCGCACAACAGGGTTGGCTCTCAAGCCAACAACCAGCCCATACTGGGCGAGCCGCGCATCTTTTGACTCCGGGGAGCTAAGTCCCGAGGAGTATTGGGGAACGGTTCTCAGCCGTCCCGTCACTTCAGCTGACGTCCAACTGCTGGAAGCTCATGATTTAGCGCAATGGTCCCACCTGAACTCGAGGACGCTAGCGGTGTTGGAGACACTGCAAAGCGAAAACGCCAACGTAGCTCTCCTTTCAAACATGCCTATTCACATGGCGCGGCGACACCTTGCCGAGTCGTCGTGGACAAACTATTTTTCGAAACTGTACTTCAGCGGGATGCTGGGTATGGCGAAACCGGACCCACAGATTTTTCATCACGTTGTAGCTGATTTAGGCACACGCCCACGCGACGTGGTGTTCATCGACGACAACGCCACGAACGTCGCCACCGCACGGAGCCTGGGCTTCAGAACCATACTTCACACCGCCGCGACGGACCTTCAGGAAGAACTGCCGAAGCTCACCGGGTAAAAGATCCCTGCTGGATCAACCTGGCGTGACAGTTCCGGATGTCGGGTGGAGGAGCGATACCTGGCCAGTTATCGCGCCTGGAAAAGATGCGTTTCCCGGTATCGCTGATAGAGCCGGATCACCTCAAGGGTGGGCGGGTGGGTCGGTTCGGGCACTGCGGTCAGCGAGAAAAAGGCGATCTCACTCACCTCCGACTGCTCCGGCAGAACATCCCCTTCCCACCTTTCCACCACAAAACACAGCGCAAATGCATGTACTTTATCGCCGTTCGGGTACTCCAGCTGATGAAGCTCCGGATCGGAGAGACTGGCGAACGCGACCAGGTCCCCAGGATCGGCCAGGATGCCGGTCTCCTCAAGAAGTTCGGCGGCGGCGGTAGTAGCGAAGCTCTGCCCGGGTTCGCAAGCGCCGGCGGGAAATTCCCAGACTCCGTTGTCGACCCTGCGCTGAAACAGGGCGTCGCCCTTGTCATCCAGGACCAGGACCTGTGCTCCTGGCAGGAGCAGTTGCCGGGAGCCAACCTTCTGGCGCAACTCCCAAACATACGACCCAATGTGTCCCACTGATGCTCCTAGCAGCTCTAGCCGGAAACGCTTCGGCACCGTACAAGCCAGTATGCCGGGTTGGATGCAGCGGTCATGGTGCGCCCCTTCAAGGATCCCCACCCGGACCAGCGAAAGGCCGCGGCCCGACTACGGGCATCGGACCTTTCGTCGGGCATCCAAACTTCGAACGGGGACAGGCATGCCGCGCCGAAACACAAGGTTGCCGGCCTCCCCGTCGAGGGGAGGCCGGAAGCTGTGATCCCTCGGTGGCTAGACCATCGCCAGCGCCATGCCCGGATCAGCGAGGATGGTGCCGAGGTCCTGCAGGAAGCGGGAACCCTGTTCGCCGTCCACCAGCCGGTGGTCGAAGGACAGGCTGAGGGTCATGACCTGGCGCAGCGCCACTTCATCCCGGTATTCCCAGGGCATCTTCCGCACCGCGCCGAGCGCCAGAATGGCGGCCTCGCCGGGGTTGAGGATGGGCGTGCCGGCGTCGATGCCGAAGACACCGATGTTCGTAATCGAGATGGTCCCGCCGGAGAGGTCCGCCGGGGCGGTCTTGCCGGCCCGGGCGGTGTCGGTCAGCTCGGTCAGCGCGGTGGAAAGCTCCAGCAGGGACAGCCGGTCAGCGTCCTTGATGTTCGGCACGGTCAGCCCCCGCGGCGTGGCCGCTGCGATGCCAAGGTTGACGTAGTTGAACTGGACGATCTCCTGGTTGGCCTCGTCCCAGCGGGCGTTCAGCGTCGGGTGGTTGCGCAGCGCGATCAGCACGGCCTTGGACACCAGCGTCAGCGGCGTCAGTTTGTAACCGGCGAACGCGCGGCTGGTCTTGAGCCGGCCCAGCAGTTCCATGGTGGGCGTGACGTCCAGGGTCAGGAATTCGGTGACGTGCGGCGCGGTAAAGGCGCTGGACACCATCGCCGCGGCAGTGAACTTCCGCACGCCCTTGATGGGTATCCGGGTTTCCCGTTCACCTTGAGCGGGCGCCGGGGCGCCCGCCAGCTCCCGGGGCGCGGCCGGAAGGTCGCCGCCGCCGACGAAGTTACGCACGTCATCGCGGGTAATCAGCCCGTGCTCCCCCGTGCCGGTGACGGCCGCGAGGTCGACGCCGAGGTCCTTGGCCAGCTTGCGTACCGGCGGGGTGGAGCGCGGACGCTCGACGGTCCGGGCGCCGTCGGCGGACACCGCCGCCTGGGGCTCGGCCGCAGGCACTGTTGCCGCGGCGGGAGTCGGGGCAACCTCCGCGACCGGGGCAGCCTCGGCGGCGGGTGCGGTGACGGGGGCAGAGACGGTGGCTGGCGCGGCGGCGAAGCTGCGGGCCCGGCGCGCCGGGCGGCCGGAACTTTCCAGCACGGCGCCGTAGCCAACCAGATTCGGCTCCCGCTTGGCGGGAGCGGCTCCGTCCGCCCCGGAACCGGAGCCGCCGTCGTCGCCCTCAATCTCAAAGGAGACAATGGGCTTGCCGACCTCGACCACGCTGCCGGGCTGCTCATGCAGCGCCGTCACGACGCCGGCAAACGGGGAGGGCAGCTCAACGACGGCCTTGGCGGTTTCCACCTCGGCGATGATCTGGTTGAGCGTGACCGTGTCACCGACGCCGACCTTCCAGGCGACGATTTCTGATTCGGTCAGGCCTTCGCCGAGGTCCGGCAGCCGGAATTCCTTGATCATGGTGGCGGTCATCCTTCCAGCCCACTGAGGGAGTTGGGGCGGCCGAGGGCCCGGTCAACGCCGTCGAGGATCCGGTCCAGGCCCGGCAGGTGGTGCATTTCGAGCTTCGAGTACGGGTACGGGACGTCGAAGCCGGTCACCCGGACCGGCGCCGCCTCGAGGTGGTAGAAGCAGCGTTCGGTAATGCTGGCGGCCACTTCCGCGCCGAGTCCGCCGGACTGGCTGGCCTCGTGCGTGATGACGAGCCGTCCGGTCTTCCGGACCGAGGCCTCCAGGGTGGCGAAGTCCAGCGGAGCCAGCGAGCGCAGGTCTAGCACCTCGACGGAGACGCCTTCATCGGCTGCCGCGAGGGCGGCGTCGCGGGCGGTCTTCACGAGCGGGCCGTAGGCAACCAGCGTCACGTCGGTGCCGTCGGTGACCACGCGCGCCTTCTCCATGGACAGGGCGGAAGAGAGGTCGAGCGACTCATCCACCTCGCCCTTGTCGTGGTAGCGGCGCTTCGGTTCGAAGTAGAGCACCGGGTCGTCGCAGGCAATGGCCTGCTGGATCACCGTGTTCGCGTCCTGGGGATTGGACACGCTGACCACCCGCAGACCGGAGGTGTGCGTGAAGTAGGCTTCCGGGGATTCGGAGTGGTGCTCCGGCGAGCCGATGCCGCCGCCGAAGGGCACCCGGATGGTGATGGGCATCTTCACGGCGCCCTGGGTGCGGTAGTGCATCTTGGCGACCTGGCTGACGATCTGGTCGAACGCCGGGTAGATGAAGCCGTCGAACTGGATCTCCACCACCGGCCGGTAGCCGCGGTACGCGAGTCCGACGGCGGTGCCGAGGATGCCGGACTCCGCCAGCGGTGTGTCCACCACCCGGTGCTTGCCGAAGTCTTTCTGCAGCCCGTCCGTGACCCGGAAGACACCGCCGAGGGCGCCGATGTCCTCACCCATCAGGATGACCTTGGGATCGTTTTCGAGGGACTTGCGCAGACCCGAATTAATGGCCCGGGCAAAGGTCATCTGCGTCATCAGCGTGCACCTTCTTCGGAAGTGGCTGCTGCGGGATCGCCGAAGGAAGCCAGGTAACGGGAGTACTGCTCCTGCTGGCGGTCCAGCCAGGAGTTGGGGGTGCTGTAGACGTGTTCAAAGACGTCCAGCGGCTGCGGCTCAGGCATGTTGATGGTGCCGGCCCGGAGCTCCTTGGCCACGGCGTCGGCCTTCGCGGCGACGGCGGCCTCGAGTTCTGCGGTGAGCAGCCCCTTCCGGTCGAGCAGGGCCTTGACCCGGGCCACCGGGTCCTTCGCGGACCAGTCCTCGAGCTCGTTGGCGTCGCGGTAGCGCGTGGGGTCGTCCGCCGTCGTGTGCGGGCCCATCCGGTAGGTCACTGCTTCGATGAAGGTGGGGCCGCCGCCGCGGCGGGCCCGGTCCAGGGCAATCCGGGTGGCCGCCATCACGGCCAGCACGTCGTTGCCGTCCACCCGCATGCTCGGAATGCCGAAGCCGGAGGCGCGGTCCGCGATCTGGATGTGGGACTGCAATAGCACCGGCTCGGAGATGGCCCAGTGGTTGTTCTGGCAGAAGAACACCACCGGCACCTGGAAGCTCGCCGCGAAGACCATGGCCTCGTTGACGTCGCCCTCGCTCGTGGCGCCGTCGCCGAAGTAGGCCACCGCTACGGAGTCCGCGCCGTCGAACTGGATGCCCATGGCGTATCCGGTGGCGTGCAATGACTGGGCACCGATGATGATCTGCTGCGTCGCCACGTTGACGGTGTAGGGGTCCCAGCCGGCCAGGGCGTTGCCGCGCCACGCCTTCACGATGTCCGCCGGGGCGACGCCGCGGCAATAGGCCACACCGTTGTCGCGGTAGCTGGGGAAAACGAAGTCGTCCTCGCGCAGTGCCCGGACCGAACCGATCTGGGACGCCTCCTGGCCCAGCAGCGGCGGCCAGAGCGCCAGCTCACCCTGGCGCTGCAGGGCCGTCGCCTCGGCGTCGATGCGGCGGATCACCACCATGTCCTCGTAGAGCGAGGCGAGCTGCTCGTCCCCGACGTCGTGGACCCAGGAATCGAACTCCGGCTGACTGATGCGTTCACCGCCGGGGGTGATCAGCTGGACGAGGTCCCCGCCCGTGCGGCGGGTTGCTGGTGCGTTGTTTCCGGGGCCGCCGGCGGTCATGCCGCTCTCCCCCGCGTCGTCGGTAAACACAGTTTGTCCGCCACCTTCTGACGTTGTCGGCCCCCGGTCCTCGGGACTTGTGATCCCTGCGGGCGACGGGCCCCGGGCGCCGTTGCCCCGGATAATTGTGACACTACTCACAACCGTCATAGGGTACAACCACCCTCGGATTTTCTCAGCATTTTGCCCAGCCGGGAGGGCCGGTACCGTGCTAACGTTGCGCATTATGCGAGCTTTAGATGGCACCGACACCCGGCTGCTCTCGGCCATGGCCCGGGATCCCCGGCGCACCGTGGTGGCGCTGGCCCAGAAACTGGGCTTGTCCAGGAACACCGTGCAGGCCCGGATGGCCCAGCTGGAGAAAAAGCATGTCTTCCTGTCCTTCGAGCGGCGGATCAATCCGGCCGCCCTGGGCTATCCCTTGATGGCCTTCATCTCGGTCCACGTCCAGCAGCAGAAGCTGGGCCAGCTGGCGGTCGACCTGGCCGGCATTCCGGAGATCCTGGAGGGCTATGGCCTGACCGGGTCCGCCGACCTGCTGCTCCGGGTGGTGGCGCTCGACGCCGAGGACCTGTTCCGGATCAACGGCAAGATCCTCTCCTGCGACGGGGTCGACCGCACGGACACCGCCCTGGCCATGGGCGAACTCATTCCGTTCCGGATCCAGCCGCTGCTCGAACGCGGCTCCGCGGAGTCCTGACCGCCGAACGGGCCGCCGGCCTCAGCGTCCGCCCGCCAGGGCCGGGACCAGCCCGGGCAGGGCGGCCACGGTGACATCAGGGGCCGGCCGGATGCCTCAACGCGACGGAACCGGCCGACGCCGGAAGGAGCCCCCGCAGTGCGCGGGAGCTCCTTCGGGCGGTGCGACAGCCGGGCCGGGCGAAAGCCGGCGGCGGCAGGGGCGGCGGCAGGGGCGGCGGCAGGGGCGGCTAGTGGCTGGTGGCCTTCTCCGCGCCCACGCCGGTCAGCGAGCGGACCTCCATCTCCGCCTGCTTCGTGGTGTCCTCGAGCTTCTTGTCCAGGACGGTTCCCAGCCAGCCCAGGACGAACGCGAGCGGGATGGAGACGATGCCGGGGTTGCTCAGCGGGAAGACCGCGAAGTTGGCGCCCGGAATCATGGACGTCTTGGCGCCGGAGACCACCGGCGAGAGGGCGATCAGGATGATGGCGGAGCCAAGGCCGCCGTACATGCTCCAGATGGCGCCCTGCGTGGTGAATTTACGCCAGAACAGCGAGTAAAGGATCGTTGGCAGGTTGGCCGACGCCGCCACGGCGAAGGCCAGGGCCACGAGGAAGGCCACATTCTGGCCGTTGGCGAAAATGCCGCCGACGATGGCCAGGACGCCGATGACCACAACGGTCCTGCGGGCCACCTTGACCTCGGCCGCGGGATCCGCCTTGCCCTTGGCGATGACATTGGCGTAAATGTCGTGCGCGAAGGACGCAGCCGCCGTGATGGTGAGTCCGGCAACCACGGCGAGGATGGTGGCGAAGGCCACCGCCGAGATGAAGCCCAGCAGCAGGGGGCCGCCCAGGTGGAACGCGAGCAGCGGAGCCGCGGAATTGACCCCGCCCGGGGCGGCCTTGATCGTAGCGGCACCCACCAGCGCGGCGGCGCCATAGCCCAGGACCAGGGTGAACAGGTAGAACAGGCCGATCAGCCAGATCGACCAGACCACTGACTTGCGGGCTTCCTTGGCGGTCGGGACGGTGTAGAAGCGCATCAGCACGTGCGGCAGGGCGGCGGTGCCGAGCACCAGCGCCAGACCCAGGGACATGAAGTCCAGCTTGGAGGTGTCGTTCTTGCCGTACTGCAGGCCGGGGTTCAGGACCGCCGGGTTCTTGGCCGTCTCGGCAGCGCCGCCGAGCAGGTCCGAGAGGTTGAAGCCGTAAATCGCGAGCACCCAGAACGTCATCACGGCAGCACCGGCGATCAACAGGATGGCCTTGATGATCTGCACCCAGGTGGTGCCCTTCATGCCGCCGATCAGGACGTAGGTGATCATCAGGACGCCGACGACGATGAGCACCAGGGCCTGTCCGCCCCAGTCGCTGATGCCCAGCAGCAGCGAGATCAGGCTGCCGGCGCCGGCCATCTGGGCCAGCAGGTAGAAGAAGCAGACCGCCAGGGTGGAGATGGCGGCGGCAATCCGCACCGGGCGCTGCTTGAGCCGGAAGGACAGCACATCGGCCATGGTGAACTTGCCGGTGTTGCGCAGCAGCTCGGCCACCAGCAGCAGCGCCACAAGCCACGCCACCAGGAAGCCGATGGAGTACATGAAGCCGTCGTAACCGTTGATGGCGATCGCCCCGGTAATGCCGAGGAAGGACGCCGCGGAGAGGTAGTCGCCCGCGATCGCGGTGCCGTTCTGCGAACCGCTGAAGGACCGACCGGCGGCGTAGTAGTCGGCCGCTGTCTTGTTGTTCCGGCTTGCCCGGAGCACGATCACCAGGGTGACCGCGACGAAGAGGGCAAAGATACCCATGTTCAGCAGGGTCGTGTCTTTGAGGGCGGCAACGTCGACCGCAGGGACCATGAATCTCATTTTGTTGCTCCGCCCACTCGGTTGCCGTGCTTATCGAACTCGTGACCCTCGATCTCGTGGCGGATCTCCTCGGCAATCGGGTCCAGCTTCCGGTTCGAGTAGCTGACGTACCACGCCGTGATCGCGAAGGTCGAGACGAACTGCAGCAGCCCCAGGATCAGGCCGATGTTGACGTTGCCCCAGACCTTGGTGGACATGAAGTCCACCGCGTAGTCGGCCAGCAGGACGTAGGCGAAGTACCACAGCAGGAATGCGATGGCCATCGGAAAGACAAAGCTGCGGTGACGTTTGCGCAGTTCCTGGAACCGCTCCGTCGACTGGACTTCCTTGAAGTCCACGGACGCCGCCGCGTCCGCATGTTGGGCGTCGTGACCCATCGTTCCTCCTCATTGAGACTGGCGAGCCACCGACGGGCTTCCCCCGGGCCCCGGCGTGCGAGACCCCGGCGCCATGTGACTGAGATCACTGTGCACTGGAATGCGGCCAACGTTCCAGCAAGATCTCGCTTCCGGTCGCCCAGCGGTCCCGATGCTGCGCCCAACGGCGCGCGCTACGCTGGCAGCATGCCGGACTCTCCCCTTGTCAGCGCCGCCGCGATTGCCGTGATCGCCATGGCCGTCGCCGTCGTGGTGGCCGTTGGACTCCGTGTGCTGCGCTCCTTCCGGGAGCTCGGCACCGACGCCGAACGGGCCACCTATAAGACTTTGCACGCCGCCTCCCGGGCCGGCCAGTACCTGCGCACCGGACTAAACCCGGCCGGCGCAGCGAAGGCGAGCCGGCAGCTGCGCGGCCTGCTGGGCTGCGACGGGCTGGCGATCACCGACACCACCGGCGTACTGGCCTGGGACGGCGCCGGGGACGAGTTCCGACCGGCCCTGATGGGCCTCGCCGCCAAGGTCCTGGCGGGCGGGCACACGGCGGTGATCCCGGCCGGGGAACTTCAGCTGCTCGCCGGCGAAGCCGCGCCGGCGGCGGCCGCGGAGCGCGCCGTCGTGATCGCCCCGATGAAGGCCGGCGCCCGCGTGGTCGGAGTAGTGGCGGCGTTCGCCCCGGCCGCCCACGCCGGGCTCGTGCGCGCCACCGGCGAGGTGGCGGACTGGGTGGCGACCCAGGTGGAACTGGCCGAGCTGGACGCGTCCCGGACCCTGCTGATGGAAGCCGAAGTGCGGGCCCTCCGGGCCCAGATCAGCCCGCACTTTATCTATAACTCCCTCAATGCGATCGCGTCCTTTATCAACACCGACCCCGTGCGCGCCCGGGAGCTGGTGGTGGAGTTCGCCGACTTCACGCGTTACTCCTTCCGCCGCCACGGCGACTTCACCACCCTGGCCGAGGAACTGCGCTGCATCGACCGGTACCTGCTGCTGGAGCGGGCCCGCTTCGGCGAACGGGTCCAGGTCAGCCTGCGGATCGCGCCCGAGGTGCTCAGCACTGTCATCCCGTTCCTGAGCCTGCAGCCGCTGGTGGAGAACTCGGTCCGGCACGGCCTCGAAGCCAAGGAAGGCCCGGGCCACATCACCATCACCGCCAACGACTCCGGGGCCTTCGCGGAGGTAACCATCGAAGACGACGGCGTGGGCATGGACCCGGAGAAACTGCGCGCCGTCCTCGCCGGGCACAGCGACGGCGACCACGTGGGACTTCGCAACGTCGATGCCCGGCTGCGGCAGGTCTACGGCGAGGACACCGGGCTGGTGATCGAAACCGCGCCGGGCGAAGGCACCCTGATCACCATGCGGGTGCCGAAGTCGCAGCCGCGGCACGACGCCTGACCCCGGCGGTACCCTAGGACCATGATTAACGTCCTCGTCGCCGACGACGAGCTCCCTGCCGTCGAAGAGCTGGCTTATCTGCTCGGCCGGGACGACCGGATCGGGACCATCCGGCGCGCCTCCTCCGGTGCCGAGGCGCTGCGTGCCCTGGAGGCCGGGGACCTGGACGCCGTCTTTTTGGACATCCACATGCCGGCCGTGTCCGGTCTGGACATCGCCCGGGCGATCGCGCGCGGCAGCAAGCCACCCGCCGTCGTCTTTGTCACGGCGGATGAAGACTGCGCCCTGGAGGCGTTCGAGCTGGCGGCGGTGGACTACCTGCTCAAGCCGGTGCGTGCCGAGCGGCTGGCCCGCTCCATCGGCCGGATCAGCGACCTGATCCGCGACGGCGCGCCGGCACCGGAGATGATTACCGTTGACCTGGGCGGCACCACCAAGATGATCCGGCGCGAGGACGTGACCTATGTGCAGGCGCAGGGCGACTACGCCCGGCTGCACACCGCCGACGCCAGCTACCTGATCCGCGTGCCGCTCGCCGACCTTGAGCAGCAATGGGCCGACGCCGGGGTCCTGCGCATCCACCGCTCCTACCTGATCGCGCTCGGCCACGTCAGCCACCTGAAGCTTGCCGCGGCCCGTCCCAGCGTGACCGTTGCCGGGGCCGAGCTGCCGATCAGCCGCCGGCACCTGCCGGCGGTCCGGGAGAAGCTCGAAGCGACCCGGATCCGGCCCCAGCCATGACCAGGGTCCGCGTCACGGCGCCTCGTGGCGTCCCGGCCCGCCCTGCGCCCGGCACGCCTGGCAGCGTCCCGGCCGGCGCAGCGGGCCGGCCGTCCACGGACCTGCGCGAGGCGGCCGAAGAGTCCGACGCCGGTCAGCTCTTCATCCGCTCGCTGATCCGCTCCCAGCTGCGTCTCGGGCTCGTGGTGGCTGCGGGGTTCATGCTGATCCTGCTCGCCTTTGCCCTGCTGCTGGGCCTCGTGCCGGGCATGGCGGAACTGCGGATCGCCGGGCTGCCGTTCGGCTGGGTGCTGCTGGGCGCCGGCGTCTATCCGGTGATCGGCCTGAGCGGCTGGCTGTATGTCCGGTCCGCAGCGCGGAACGAAGCCCGCTACCGCGACCTCGCCGGGGACAGGTGAGGAGCGGGTGAACCCCGTTGTCGGGATCTCGGCCTTCGTGGCTGTCTCACTGGCCACCGCCATCATCGGCTTCTACGGTCTCCGGATTTCCCGAACCACCGGCGACTTCTACGTTGCCTCGCGCACCGTGCGTCCGTGGTGGAACGCCTCGGCGATCGGCGGCGAGTACCTGTCGGCGGCCAGTTTCCTCGGCGTCGCCGGCCTGATCCTGCTCTCCGGCACCGACGCGCTGTGGTTCCCGGTGGGCTACACGGCCGGGTACCTGATGCTGCTGTTGTTTGTGGCGGCGCCGCTGCGGCGCTCCGGGGCGTACACGATTCCCGATTTCACCGAGGCGCGGCTGGATTCCCGTCAGGTCCGCCGGGTCACCAGCTTCGTGGTGGTGGTGGTCGGCTGGCTGTACATTGTGCCGCAGCTGCACGGCGCGGCGCTGGCCATCCGGATCACCACCGGGCTACCCGCCTGGGTGGGGCAGGTAGCCGTGGTCGCCGTGGTCTGCGTGACCGTGGTGGCCGGCGGCATGCGTTCCATCACGTTCGTCCAGGCGTTCCAGTACTGGCTGAAGCTGACCGCGCTGGCGGTGCCGGTGCTGTTCATCCTGTTCCTGCTGGCCGGCACCGGCGCCCCGCCGGTCACCGAGGCGTCCGTGAACCCGACGGCTCTGGCCCCGGCCGGGCCGTACCAGAACATGTCGCTGCTGGTGGCGCTGCTGTTCGGTACCCTGGGGCTGCCGCACGTCCTGGTCCGCTTTTACACCAACCCGGACGGCCAGTCGGCCCGGCGGACCACGCTGATCGTGCTGGGGCTGCTGTCCGTCTTTTACCTGTTCCCGACCGCCTACGGGCTGCTGGGCCGGATGTTTGCCCCCGGGCTGGCGCAGACCGGGCACGCCGACGCCCTGGTGCTGCTGCTGCCGGGTCGGCTGGTGGGCGGCGCGGCCGGGGATCTGCTGTCCGCGCTGGTGGTGGCGGGCGCCTTCGCGGCGTTCCTGTCCACCACCTCGGGCCTGGTGGTGTCGTTGGCCGGTGTCATCAGCCAGGACATCCTCGGCGGCAGCGTGCGGGGCTTCCGGCTGGCCGCGGTGATGTCGGCCCTGGTGCCGCTGGCCATCGCCGGCATGACGGACTCCACGGCGTTGGCCGGAAGCGTCGGCCTGGTTTTCGCCTTCACCGCCTCCACTATCTGCCCGGTGCTGCTGCTGGGCATCTGGTGGCGTGGGCTGACCGATGCCGGCGCGATTGCCGGGATGCTGACCGGGGCTGTCCTCTGCGGCGGGGCGATGTTCTCCGGCGCGATGCTGGGCTCCGCCGCGACCCCGCCGTGGCTGGCCCAGCCGGCCGCCTGGACGGTTCCGGCGGCGTTCGCCGTGATGGTGCTGGTCTCCCGGGCCACCAGGAACCGGGTTCCGCACACTGTCACCCGGCTGATGAACCGGCTGCACACTCCGGAACGGCCGCTGGCCACCGAGCGGTAGCCGCAGGGCCGGCCCGGCGGGCCGGGGGCGGCCCCGGGCCCGGGGATCAGTCGATAGCTGCCATCAGTTCGACGACGCGGTCCAGGAAGGCGTCGACCTGGCTTTCCTCGTAGCCGTCCCGCCCGACGGCCGCCCGGAACGTGGCCCGGCGGATGTTGTCCACGCTCAATGGCTGGTCCTCCTCGAGGTAGCCGATCAGGTCGTGGCACAGGTCATCGACGTCGGCGGTGTTGTAGCTGCGCACTTTGGCCTTGGCGGGCCGGCGGAAACGCTGGCCGTCCGGGCGGTGCAGGCGGCCGCGGAGCAGGCCGGCGAGCCGGCCGATCTCCCGGAGCCAGGCCTCTTCGCCGCGTTCCCCGATCAGCTCGTCGCGTTCCCGGCGGGCCAGGGCGTCTTCGAGCCGGTCCAGGGCCGCGTCCACGCCGGCGGCGGCATAGCCGCCCTTGACGGGGTCGAAGGAGACGGCGCGGACGTCTGCGCTCTTGACCGAGCGGGCGGCTGCGTGGGGGGCTTCAAAGGACACCCGGGCCCGCTCCAGAAACTGGTCGACCTGCTTGGCGTTGTAGCCGTACTGGTTCCGCTGCACGCGGTCAAAGGAGGCAGGAAGCTGCCGTTGGATGTCCACTGTAACTATGTTTCCTTCGATGCGGTTCGGCTTTGGTTGCGCCGTCTGCGGGCGGGGTTTGCTCGGGACTATTGTAGGCTCCGGGAGATGCCCGCGGGGCTAGCCGCCGGCGGCGGCGGAAAAAATCATGAACGCCACCGGTGACGCGAACACGATGGAGTCCAGCCGGTCCATCACCCCGCCATGGCCGGGGAGGCTGTTGCCCATGTCCTTGATCCCGAGTTCGCGCTTGACCATGGACTCGGCCAGGTCACCGGCTGTCGCCGCGGCCACCATGCCGACGGCCAGCGCCGCGCCGAACCACCAAGGTTCACCGAGCACGAAGAGACAGGCGAGGATTCCGACCAGTACGGCGCCGGCAATCGACCCGCCGAAGCCCTCCCAGGACTTCTTCGGGCTGATCTTCGGAGCCATCGGGTGCTTGCCAAGCGAGGCCCCCACCAGGTAGCCGAACGTGTCATTCGCAACCACCAGCAGCAGCAGGGTGCCGATCTGCCAGGCTCCGTTCGGCACCACCCCGCCGGGCCAAGGGCCGATCGGGGTGGGACCGCCGGCCGCATGCAGTGGCAGCACCGCGAAGCTGATCAGGAACGGGACCCAGGCCATGGTGAAGACCCCCGCGAAGATGCTGCGCGCGGACCCGGCTGCCCCCTCGAGCGAACGCCAGAGGAGCACGGCGACGCTGCTGAGCAGCAGCGCGAAGAGCAGGCTTTCGGGACCGCCGAAGTAGGCCGCGAGCGGCATCGCCACGGTGCCGGTCATCGCCGGGATGATCGGCAGCCGGGTGCCGGAAGCCTCCAGCGCGCGGTAGACCTCCCAGACGCCGAACACCGCGAACGCGGTGACGATGAGCACGAAGGCCAGGGGCAGGAAGAGCAGGCCGCCGAGCACCGCGAAGAGCATGGCAAGGCCCACCGCCGTGGCGGCCGGGAGGTTCCGGCCGGCCTTCGGCGTCGGGTTCTTCCGTGGTTTGCCCCGCGCCCGGACCCGCGGGCCCGGCGCCTGTTGTTCGGCCGCCATCAGACCTCTAGCAGCTCGGCTTCCTTGCGCTTGAGCAGCTCGTCGATGCCGTCCACGTGCGACTTGGTCAGGGCGTCGAGTTCCTTCTCCCCGCGGGTGCCCTCGTCTTCGCCCGCTTCGCCGTCCTTGACGAGCCTGTCCAGGGTTTCCTTGGCCTTACGGCGGATGTTCCGGATGGACACCTTGGCGTCCTCGCCCTTGGACTTGACGATCTTGACGTATTCCTTGCGGCGTTCCTTGGTCAGTTCCGGGATGGTGATCCGGATGACGTTGCCGTCGTTGGAGGGGTTGGCGCCGACCTCGGAGTCGCTCAGCGCGCGTTCGATGTCGCGCAGCGCGGCCTTGTCGAACGGGGTGATCAGGATGGTGCGGGCATCCGGGACGGCGAACGAGGCCAGCTGCTGCAGCGGAGTCGGCGCGCCGTAGTAATCCACCAGGACCTTGTTGTACAGGCCAGGGGTGGCGCGGCCGGTCCGGATCGAGGCGAAGTCTTCCTTGGCTACCTCAACCGCCTTGTCCATCTTGTCCCCGGCTTCGAGCAAGGTTTCTTCGATCACGATCTCTCCTCAGAAATTGGCGCGCCCCAGAGCCCGGGGAGCTGAACTGTCCTAAAAAACATCCTAGCCGCAGCTAGGGGGTGACTACGGTGCCCAGTTCCTCGCCACGGATGGCCCGGGTCACGTTGCCCTCGCCTTCCATGCCGAACACCACCATCGTCAGGTTGTTGTCCTTGCACATGGTCATCGCCGTCTGGTCCATGACGCGGATATCGCGGCGCAGGGCCTCGTCGTAGCTGAGGTGGTGCAGCTTCTCCGCGTTCGGGTCCTTCTTGGGGTCGGCGGTGTAGACGCCGTCGACCCCGCTCTTGGCCATCAGGACGACGTCGGCGTGGACCTCCATGGCGCGCTGGGCGGCGACGGTGTCGGTGGAGAAGTACGGAAGGCCGGCGCCGGCGCCAAAGATGACGACGCGGCCCTTTTCCATGTGGCGGATGGCGCGGCGCGGAATGTAGGCTTCGGCCACCTGGCCCATGGTGATGGCGCTCTGGACACGGGTCTCGACGCCGGCCTGTTCCAGGAAGTCCTGCAGGGCCAGGCAGTTCATGACGGTGCCGAGCATGCCCATGTAGTCGGCCCGGGAGCGGTCCATGCCGCTTTGCGAGAGTTCGGCGCCCCGGAAGAAGTTTCCGCCGCCGACGACGATGGCCACCTCGACCTCGGGAACGGCGGCCGCGATCTGCTTCGCAACCCCGCGGACGGTGTCCGGGTCAACGCCCAGTTTGCCCCCGCCGAAGACTTCGCCTGACAGCTTCAGGAGCACGCGGCGCCTGTTCTTCGTTGGCTGGGCTGAATTGTTGACGGTTTCCATGGTGCCTTCCCGTTGGTGAGCTCTGAAAAAGGGTATCGTGCCGGGGACCAAAGGCTGCATTCCCCGGCCAGCGTCCGGGGCGCATGCGAAAGGGGTGGCCACCGCAGTGACCACCCCTCAGCGGAACCTACTTAGGAACCGACGCGGAACCGCGTGAACGCGGTTGCCTTGACGCCGGCCTCTTCGAGGACCTGGGCGACAGACTTCTTGGCATCCTTGGCGAATGCCTGGTCAACGAGGACCTCGCCCTTGTAGAAGCCGGTCACGCGGCCTTCCACAATCTTGGTCATCGCTGCCTCGGGCTTGCCCTCGGCCTTGGCGGTTTCCTCGGCGATGCGGCGCTCGGACTCGACCAGATCGGCGGGGACGTCCTCGCGGGTCAGGTAGTTCGGCGCCATCGCCGCGATGTGCACTGCGACGTCGTGGGCGGCGGTGGAAGCCGCTTCACCCTCACCGTCAACGGCGAACAGCACGCCGACCTGGGCCGGGAGGTCCTTGGAGGTTTTGTGCAGGTACGCGTCCACAGTCGCGCCTTCGATGCGGGCGATGCGGCGGACCACAACCTTCTCACCGAGGATTGCACCCTCTTCGATGACAACCTCGGAGAGCGGCTTGCCGTCGACCTCGGTGGCGAGCAGGGTGTCGAGGTCGGCAGCGCCGGACTCCACCGCTACGGCCAGCACCTTGTCGGCGAGCTGGATGAACTTGTCCGCCTTGGCCACGAAGTCGGTCTCGCAGTTGACTTCGATCATGACGCCGACGCCGGCATCGACCTTGGCCGCCACCAGGCCTTCGGCGGTGGAGCGGCCCTCGCGCTTGGTAGCGCCCTTGAGGCCCTTGATCCGGATGATCTCGATGGCCTTCTCGGCGTCACCGTTGGCTTCGTCAAGAGCCTTCTTGACATCCATCATGCCGGCGCCGGTGCGCTCGCGCAGAGCCTTGATATCAGCGGCAGTGTAGTTCGCCATGTGAACCCCTCTGTCTAGAAAATTTATGTGGTGTACGGACCGACAGGACGGCTGCTCACCACGGTGAGCGGCCATCCTGTCAGTACCCCGGACGCTGCGCGGCAGCGCCCGGGGAGATCCAGATTTACTTGTCTGACTACTTGGCTTCGTCGGCGGCCGGAGCAGCCTCGGCAGCCGGGGCCTCTGCGGCGGGAGCCTCGGCGGCCTCCGGGGCAGCAGCCTCAGCGGCGGCCTCCGGGGCAGCAGCATCGGCGGCGGCCGGAGCTGCCGTCTCTGCGGCAGCCGGAGCTGCGGTCTCTGCGGTCTTGCTGCCTTCGAGGAGCTCGCGCTCCCACTCGGCCAGCGGCTCCTCCGGAGCCTCGGTGGTGCCGGTGGCGCGGTTGTGGCGGGCGATCAGGCCCTCAGCCACGGCGTCGGCAACAACGCGGGTCAGCAGGTTGACGGAGCGGATGGCGTCGTCGTTGCCCGGGATCGGGAAGTCGACTTCGTCCGGATCGCAGTTGGTGTCCAGGATGGCCACCACCGGGATGTTCAGCTTCTGGGCCTCGTCGACGGCGAGGTGCTCCTTCTTGGTGTCAACAACCCACAGGAGCGACGGCGCCTTGGTCAGGTTGCGGATACCACCGAGGTTGGTCTCCAGCTTGGTCAGCTCGCGGCGAAGAAGCAGCAGTTCCTTCTTGGTGTACGCGGAGCCGGCGACGTCGTCGAAGTCGATCTCTTCGAGTTCCTTCATGCGCTGGATGCGCTTGGAGACCGTCTGGAAGTTGGTCAGCATGCCGCCGAGCCAACGCTGGTTCACGTACGGCTGGCCGACGCGGGTAGCCTGCTCCGCGATGGCTTCCTGTGCCTGCTTCTTGGTGCCGACGAAGAGGACAGTGCCGCCGTGGGCGACGGTGGCCTTGACGAACTCGTAGGCGCGGTCGATGTAGGACAGCGACTGCTGAAGGTCAATGATGTAGATGCCGTTGCGCTCCGTGAAGATGAAGCGCTTCATCTTCGGGTTCCAACGGCGGGTCTGGTGTCCAAAGTGGACGCCGCTGTCAAGCAGCTGGCGCATAGTTACGACGGGCATGCCGACGCTCCTTCCGGCAGGTCATTCATGAGAAAGCCGTGGGCTCTCTTACCCTGCCAATAGTTGACGGTTGTTAGCACCACCCGGTCGGGTGCTGCTCCTGGCATCCACCGCACCCCTCATCCGACCAGGGGCCGGACCGTAAGAGGCGCAGTCCTCCGCACCCGGAAGCCGGGCTTCGGACTGGGAGGGCTGGATACGCGTAGTCAGCTGCTGTTCCCGCACTCCTGAATGAGGCGTGCTGCCTATCCGACGAAAAACTATCCGATCAAAAACCGGAAACGCGCATGAGGGCACAGCAAACTGCTCCACCAAGTGTACTACAGGGCACCTGCCCGGACGCACGGATTCCGGGCGGGCCGCCGGGGGCCGATCGGAAGGGGGTTGGCGGGCCTGAAGGGCTGGGTGGCGAGTGGTCACGGGACGCACGGCGGCCGCCGGCACAACCTGTCGGACGTGGGGCGGCCGCGACGTTCCAGCCCGGTTCGCCGCAGCGGTGGGGCCCGAAATCCGCGCCAGTTGGCGGTTAGCCGGCCAGCCCGACGTGCTTGGCCAGGGTGCAACCGGGCAGGAACGCTGTCGCTGCCTGCAAACGTCACAGGTCCGGCCAAACCGGCGCGCCGAAAGGGGTCCCACGGTGCACAGCGCGGCGTCCGCCCGGCTATCCACATGGCCGCGGCCGGCCCTTTCGCGGCGGCTGCCGGGGCGGGAGGGTGGCACCATGAAGGTCTTCAGCCTGCCCGCCGCCCTGCTGCTGTCCCTGACTTGCGCGGCGCCCGCCGCGGCACCCGGCGCGGCACCCCCGGCAGTCCCGGCTTCGGCAGCTGCGGCGCGCTGGAGCTGGCCGCTCTCCCCCAAACCGGCCGTACTGCGGGGTTTCGACCCGCCGGACCGGCCGTGGCTCAGCGGGCACCGCGGGGTGGACCTGCGGGCGGGGTACGACGGCGCGCCGGTCACCTCGCCGGCTGCGGGCCGGGTCAGCTTCGTCGGCGTCGTGGTAGACCGCCCGGTGCTGACCGTCGATCACGGCAACGGATTGCGGAGCAGTTTCGAACCGGTGGAGAGCCGGTTGCTGCCCGGCGACGCCGTCGCCGAAGGCGCTGTGCTGGGCCGGTCGCTGCCCGGGCACTGCGGCGCGACGCCGTGCATCCACTGGGGCGTGCGCCGCGGCGAGGTCTACCTGGATCCGCTGTCCTTCGTGACGGACCGGCGGCCCTCCGTCCTGCTGCCGCCGATAAGGGCTCGTCCGGGGAGCTAGACGATCGCCGAGATCCCCGTGATGGCCCGGCCGGTCACCAGCGTGTTGATCTCGTGGGTGCCTTCGTAGGAGTAGATCGCTTCGGCGTCGGCGAAGACCTTGGCCATTTCGTAGTCCGTGACGATGCCGTTGCCGCCGAGGAGGCTGCGGCCGATGGCAACGCTTTCGCGCATCCGTGCCGTCGTGAAGGCCTTGGCCAGGGCAGACTGCTCGTCCTTGGCCTGGCCGGCGTCTTCGAGCTGGGAAAGGCGGACCATCATGCCCATGGAGCTGACGGCGTTGCCGAGGATCTGCACGAGCTGGTGCTGTACGAGCTGGAAGGAGGCGATCGGCCGGCCGAACTGGCTGCGCTCGACGGCGTAGCGGCGGGCGACGTCGAACGCGGCGAGCTGCTGGCCGACGGCCTGCCAGGCAACGGCCAGGCGGGTGACTTTGAGGACCTTGTTGGTGTCCCGGAAGCTGTTGGCGTTGGCGAGCTTGTAGAAGTCGGGGACCACGACGTTCTCCAGCGTGATGTCGGCATTCTGCACCGTGCGCAGCGAGATCTTGTTCTCGATCTTGGTGGCGCTGTAACCCTCGGTGCCGGTGTCCACGAGGAAGCCCTTGACCTGGTTGTCCGCAACGTCGCGGGCGTAGATGACCACCCAGTCGGAGAAGGTGGCGTTGCCGATCCAGCGCTTGGCGCCGTTGAGGATCCAGTTCCCACCCTCGCGCCGGGCAGTGGTCCTCGTCCCGCCGGCGACGTCGGAGCCGCCCAGCGGTTCCGTCAGGCCGAAGGCGCCGATCTTTTTCAGCGCGTAGATATCGGGCAGCCAGGCCTCCTGCTGCTCCTGCGAGGCGAGCGCCTCGATGGAGCCGGTGAACAGTCCGTCGTGCACGCCCATGAAGGTGGCGATCGAGGTGTCGGCGCGGGTGGCTTCGGCATGCAGGATGCCGGCGAAGAGGTTGGAATAGCCCTGGCGGCGGACCGGGCTGACCAGGTCGATGTCCGCGAGTTTGGGGATCAGTTCCATCGGAAACTCGCCGCGGTTCCAGCAGTCCACCGCGATGGGCCTGACCTCCCGGGCCAGGAACTCCCGCACCTCGGCGAGCCGGTCCTGTTCCTTGCCGCTGAGCAACTGTTCGAACGCGAAGAAGTCGCCGTCCGCGTAGGGCAGGTTGTTTATATCGATTGCAGCTTTGGACATGTTGTTCCTTCACGGGTCAGCAGCGACCAACAGGGCGCAGTCAAGGCGCCACCGGCTTGTTACTGATCAGTAACTTACCGTGCAGCCGTGCCGCTGGCAAGTGACCGGGAGCACACCCGCCCGGCGGTATGGTCGGGCGAAAGGCTGCCGCGCGCACCGGGGCGCGGGGTCGTGGTAGGGCTACTCGGACTTGAACCGAGGACCTTAGGATTATGAGTCCCGCGCTCTAACCAGCTGAGCTATAGCCCCCTGCGCCCGGAAGAGAGCCGGCCCGGCGGGACGGCGCCCGGTCCGGGCAAAAACACTCTAGCAATACTAGCCCCCGGCACCCGGGCTGCCGGCCCAGCGCGCCGCGTCCCACCCGCGTCCCCCGCCGGTGGGCAGGGTGCGGGAGGGGCCGCGGCCGGTGCCGCTAGACGACCAGATCGTCGTAGCTGGCGCCGCGGTAAATGTCCTCGAAGGTCTGCAGGGTGCGCTCGATGCCGTGGCTCTCGACCATGCTCCGGCTCGTCTTGCCCATGGCGGCCCGCTCGTCCGCCGGCAGGGAGAGTACCCGTGTGATCTTGGCGGCCAGGTCATCGCTGTCATTCGGCGTGAACAGGTAGCCGTTCTCGCCGTCGCGCACCAGGTGCGGCAGCGCCATGGCGTCGGCCAGGACCACCGGGGTGGATGCGGACATCGCCTCCAGGGTCACGAGCGACTGCAGCTCGGCCGTGCCGGGCATGCAGAACAGATCCGCGCCCAGGTACGCCTTCCGCAGATCCTCGTCGCTGGCCAGTCCGAGGAACCTCACCCGGTCCTGCAGGCCGAGGCGTGCCACCTGCGCCTCGAGGGCGGACCGGACCTCGCCTCCGCCGACGATTTCCAGGTGGATGTCCAGCTCGGACGGCGTCTTGGCCACGGCGTCAATCAGCACGTCGATGTGTTTCTCCTCGGCCAGGCGTCCGACAAACAGCACGGTGGGGCTGGCGTGGCGGAACTCCTCCTCGCCGGGCTTCAGTTCGTAGGCCGCGGCGTCGATGCCGTTGGAGAGCGGCAGCACCTTGCGGAGGAAGGCATGGTCGTGCATGGCCTTGGCGGCGAGCGGCGTCGGGGTCGTGACGACATCGGCCTGGCCCATCACCTTGCCCATGTCACGCCAGGAGACCCGGCCCACGATGTCCTTGAACCACTGCGGGAACGGCAGGAACGGATTTAGGTTCTCCGGCATGAAGTGGTTGGTCGCTACGACCCGGACGCCCCGCTTGACCGCCTCGTACAGGACGTGCTCACCAATCATGTAGTGGCTCTGGATGTGCACGACGTCGGGGCGGATCCGGTCGAACAGCAGGGCAATTTCCTTCTTGATCTCCCAGGGAAAGGTGATCCGGAAGTATTCGTGAGTCGGAACCGAGTGCGACCGGATCCGGTGGACCGTGCCTTCGTCGCAGGCTTCGCTGTAGCTCTTTCCTTTGCTCGGTCGGCAGGCCAGGACGTGCACGTTGTGTCCGCGGGCGGTCATGCCTTTGGCCAGGCGGTAACCGAACATAGCCGCGCCGTTAATGTTGGGCGGGTACGTTTCCGCGGCAATCAGGATGGTCAGCGGTTTCTGGTTATTCTCGGGCATGGTCACGGGGATAGCTCCTGGTGTTCACGGTGCGGTCAGCGGGGCTGCGGCGGGCGACCGTCGGCGCGCTGGCGCCGGCCGCGCCTGAAGTCTCTGGCACCACCCTAGGACAGCCGTCCCGCGGCCTTCCGCGCGTCCTTCTTGCGCTTTGTGACCTCGGGGTGGTGCCGGGAAAGGGCGATCACTCCCACGATAGCAAGGGAAGCGGCGGACCCCATGGCGATCGCCGTCACGGCGTGGACGTCGGGGCGCAACTCCCCCAGGATCACGATGCCGATGGCAATGCCGACGATCGGGTCGATCACGGTCAGCCCGGCGATCACCAGGTCCGGCGGGCCACCGGAGTAGGCGCTTTGCACGAACCAGGATCCGAGGCCGCCGGCAGCCGCCATCGCCACCAGGGTGTACCACTGGACATTGAGCAGGAACAGTCCGTTGGGATCGAGCAGGTGCTTGCCGATGATGCGGGTCAGGACGGCCACGAAGCCGAAGAGCACGCCGGCGCCGATGATGTAGACGAAGGCGCTCAGCCGGTGCTTGAACAGCACTGCCAGCGTCCCGAACAAGCCCACGGCCAGGGCCAGCAGCAGCACAACGGTCAGTTCATCGGTGCCGCTGACGTGGTGGTTTTCCTGCGTCACGTTGATGGCGAGGATCACGAACAGGGCCGAGCCGGTGACGCAGGAACTGATGGCCACGACGGTGGCCCGGTTGATGCTGAGCCCTTGGTCCTTCGCGTTGATGATGGTGGTGATGACGAGGGCGATTGCGCCGATCGGCTGGACGACGGTCAGCGGCGCGGAAACCAGGGCGATCGCGTTCATCGCGGTGCCGGTGGCGAGGAGCACCAGTCCCAGCACCCAGCGCGGGTTCCGGATCAGGCGCAGCAGCCCGTGCGAGCTGAGGGCCAGGCCGCCGGTGTCGGCCTTGACCGCACTCCCCTGCCGTTGGGCGCCGAAGGCCAGGAAGCAGGCGCCGAGGACCGCGAGCAGTACCGCGAACCAGACCATCAGCGCAGCCCGCCGTCGGTCGTGTCCGGCTCCCGGGACGCGGTGCCGTGGCTTGCGGCCCGGACTCCCCGACCCTTGCGGATAATGGCCCGGAGGTAGTTATAGGCAGCAATCCAGTGCCCGATCAGGCCCAGTCCCA
This sequence comes from Arthrobacter sp. JB02-1C, assembly GCF_057748045.1. Classification (NCBI taxonomy): domain Bacteria; kingdom Bacillati; phylum Actinomycetota; class Actinomycetes; order Micrococcales; family Micrococcaceae; genus Arthrobacter; species Arthrobacter sp. JB02-1C. Next base: position 2,393,847 of record NZ_CM173235.1, on the reverse strand, counting down.
GGCAGAGCCAGGCGGCCACAAAATAACTGCCCGTCCCCGGGATGGCGAGCTTGGACAGGACCAGAAGCGGCGTGCCAACCAGCAGCAGCGCGGTGCGGACCTTTCCGATCCGGCTCACCGGCAGGTCCGGGTGGCTGTGGAAATAGAACAAGGAGCTGCTGAGCAGCACCAGGTCCGGTACCAGCAGGGCGGTCAGGTACCACCACTCGACGACGCCGGCGATCACGAGGGTGACCGCCACCGCGATCAGGGACAACCGGTCGGCGATGGGGTCCATGATGCGGCCAAGCTTGGACATCTGGTTGAAGCGGCGGGCCACGTATCCGTCCACCCAGTCGGTGCTGCCCATGACTGCGAGCACCAGTACGGCGGCCCCGTACTCCCGTTTGGCCAGGACCAGCCAGATGAAAAGCGGGACGCCGAGGAAACGGATCACGGTCAGCAGGTTGGGGACCGTGAAGACCTGGTCGTGGTGGATCTGGGGCTGCCCGGGCCGGGTGCCGGCACCGATGAACCTCATCCATTCCCCCTTTCCACAACCGGCGTCGAGTCAGTGTCGGAGACCAGGGTGGCGCCTATCCCTTGAGCAGGCGGCGGAGCAGGAAGACGAACGCCGCCGTCGAGGCGGCCAGTGCGGCCAGGGGCTTCCAACGCCTGGCAAGCTCCGCCTGGGCGCCAGGAACCGTGCCGGCACCGGGGGCCCTGGGCCGGTCGCGGAAGGCCGCCACCCTGTCGTCGACGAGTTCTTTGCCTTCCGCCAGGCGGTGCTGGCCGGCAGCGAGTAGGGCTTGGCCCTGGGTCTTGACGTCGAGTTCCTCGCCGAGTTCGTCGCGGACCCCGGTGAGGTGCCAACGGCGCTGGTCGAGGCGGCGGCGCAGGTCCGCCTCCGTGGGGGCCGGGCCGAAGTCGGTCTCCTCGGCTGCCTTCTTGGCTTCCTTTTCTGCCTTTGCCTTGGCGGCGGCTTCCTCCTTGGCGGCCTTGGCGGCCTTGGCCTGCGGGGAGTCGGGGTCCAGGACGGCGGCGTCGAAGGAAGATCCTTCCTTGGCGATGCCGAGGTCATACCGCAGGCCGCGGATGGTCTCGTCCGGCATCAGCGGCATGGCCTTCTTGAACCGGCTGTAACCGACCAGGCCCACGACCAGGGCGATCAGCAGGAACGCCGCGCAGACCAGCAGGGCGGCCAGCCACGCCGGCATCACCGTGGCCAGGCCCATGATGGCGGCCACAATGAGGCCGACCACCAGGAACGCGACGAAGACGAGGGCAACGGCGAGGAAGGCCGCTGCCACGCCGAGCTGTTTGCCCTTGCGTTTCAGTTCGGCCTTGGCGAAGGCAATCTCGTCGTTGAGCTGCCGCGGTGCAAGCTTGAAAATCAGTTTCAGGGTTTTGGGCAGCGCGGAAAGGCGGAGGCCGCCGCTCCTCGTACTGCCGGTGTGACGTCCGCTCATGGGTTCCGCCTAACTGGTTCCATCTGTGGTGCCGCTTCCGCTGAATTGCCGGGTGCGCCCCTCCCGGCGCGCACTCAGGTCTCAAAACTATCATTCAGCGTCAGGACCGGGTCCGGCCGACTGGCAGGTTGGGCGTGGCGTACGGGCTGGGCGGGTCGTGGACCCCCGGGAAGGGCATGCCCAGTCCCCGCGGCCACGAATGGACATAACGGGCATATGCCCACCCGCCGGCTCAAACGTGGCGCATGTCCCCCGGGACGGGGTAGGTGGACGGGGCACATGCCCACCCGCCGGCTCGAACGTGGCACATGCCCACCCGCCGGCTCGAACGTGGCACATGCCCACCCGGCTGGCACAACAACAGGCGGACCCCCCGGGAAGGGCATGCCCAGTCCCCGCGGCCACGAATGGACATAGCGGGCACATGCCCACCCGCCGGCTCGAACGTGGCACATGCCCCCCGGGACGGGGTAGGTGGATGGGACGGACGGGCGGGCGCACCAGGACGGGGCGCACCGGGCCGGGCCGGGGGCGGACCGGCTCGGGAGACGGCGGGAGGCTAGAGCTGGCGGTGGATGGACTTGTAACTGAGGTACGCGTTCAGGCCTTCGATGCCATATTCGGTCCCGAGCCCTGAGTCGTGGCGGCCGCCGAAGGGTGCAGCGTGGTTGGACGCGAAGAAGTTGATGCCAACGGACCCGGTGTCCATCCGGTCAGCCACCGCCAGGGCAGCGGCGGGGTCCTTCCCGAATACCAGCCCTCCGAGGCCGAACTCGGTGTTGTTCGCCAGCTCGACCGCCTGATCAACGGCGCCGCCGGCGTCGTCATACTTCAGGATGCAGATCACCGGGCCGAAGATCTCCTCCCGGGAAATCCGCATCTCCGGGGTGACGTCGGCGAACACAGTGGGTTCCACGAAGTAGCCGCCTTCGAGCCCGCCGCCGAGGGTCGCTGCCCGGCCGCCCGTGGTGGCGCGGGCCCCTTCGGCCAGTCCGGACTCAACGTATTCCAGCACCGTCCGGTATTGGGATTCGGTGGCGCAGGGCCCGAAGACCGTGTCCGGGTCCAGCGGGTCGCCCTGCTTGCCGGCGGCGATGGTGGAAGTGACCATGTCCACCACTTCGTCGTACCGGCTGGCGGGGGCCAGGATCCGGGTGGAGATGTAGCAGGTTTGGCCGGTGTTGCGCATGGAGGAGCGGATCAGCACCCGCGACATCGCGTCCAGGTCAGCGTCCGGCAGCACAATCGCACTGGATTTTCCGCCAAGCTCCAAGGTGACGGGGCGCAGCAGCTCGCCGCAGGCCGCGGCTATTTTCCGGCCCACCGGCGTTGAACCGGTGAACGCCACCTTGTCCACGCCGGGGTGTTTCACCAGCGCGTCCCCGAGCCGGCCGGACCCGGTGACCAGGTTGACGACGCCGGCCGGGACACCCGCCGCGGCCACGGCGTCGATAATCACCCGGAGCGACAGCGGCGTGGGCGACGCCGGCTTGATGACCACGGTACAGCCGGCCAGCAGCGCCGGGGCAAGTTTGATGACCACGAGGTTGATCGGAAAATTCCACGGCGCGATCAGCGCGCACACGCCGATCGGTTCACGCCGGACCACGGATTCGCCGCCGCCCTTGGGGAACGCACGCACATCCTCGCGCTCAAGGTACTCGGCCAAGGTGGCGAAGTAGCGGAAGATGCCCGCCGCGTTGGCGGCTGCTCCGCCGGATTCGGACACCGGCGAGCCGTTTTCGCGGGTGTTGGTCAGCGACAGCTCCCCCGCCCGTTTCTCCACTTCCTCGGCGATGCGCAGCAGATAGGCTGCCCGCTCGGACGGCGCCAACCGCGGCCACCCGCCCGCGTCGAAAGCCCTGCGGGCGGAGGCGACGGCGGCGTCGACGTCGCCGGGCGTTCCGTCCGGCACCGAGCCCCACACTTCGCCGGTGGCGGGGTCCGTGACCGGGTTGCGGCCGGTGCCGCGCGCGGGGATCCAGGCGCCGTCGAGGAAGATGTCCTCGACGTGGGTGTACGGCAGTTCGAGTGCGGCCCGCGCGGCGAGGGCCGGCGCGTCGTGCGTCGCGGCGGTCACCGGATCACCGCCGTCTTGAGCAGGGCGTTGGATCGGTCCAGGTCCGCGGTGGCCATGTCATGGGCGGCCTGGGTGATGAGTTCGGGCACGATTTCGGTGGCCAGCCGGTCGGTGTAGGTGGCAGGATCCATCCCGAACCACGACGAAGCCAGCGCAATCCCCGCCTGATCGAACCGCCACAGCCGGTCCGCGTCGCGCATCAACGCGTCTTCCAGGGACTGCGCTTCCGGGCGGGTGTCGTGGCCGTCGATGATCTCGCAGACCCGTTCGATGAACTCCGGGGAATAGCCCAGGGGCGGGAGCACCCGGCGGGCGACGCCGCAGCCCTGCTTCTCGTGTTCGAACCGGATGGCTGCCTTGCGCCAGTCCCCCGCGAAGCCCTCGGAGATGATGCGCGATTCGTCCACGTGGGCCCATCCGGTGTCGTGCAGCAAGGTGGCCACGCGGACCAGTTCGGCGTCGGCGTCAGGGTAGGCGCGGCACAGCCGTTCGGCGAACGCGAGCGAGATCGGGAGGTGGATGTCGTTGCCGCGGGTGCGGGTCTCGTGCACCACGGCATGCCAAAGACCGTCGAGGTCCTCAAGGGCCGCCGGCGTGGTGGCGATCGGAGCGGTGTCGACCGGGCCCATGGCCGGAACCGGGCGGGCCGGATAGGTTGCGGCAAAATCCGCGGCCGCGGACTCGCTTTCCGCGCTTCGGGCGGACGCACCAGCGTCGGCGTGGGCGACCGGAGTCTCGGGGATGGTCATGATGCTCCTTCGGGTGCGGCCAACGTACTGTCTGAATACAGTTAGCTGTCCGTCGTAATCGTCTTGAGGGGGGTGGCCGGGTCAGCGGCGGCGTCCGCCGGGATGTTCTGGCCCTTGGCGAGCGCGTTCCTGACGGCCATGAAGTCCAGCGGCGCGTTGACGCAGTCCGCGGCGATGATCCGGCCCTGCCGGTAGTAGAGGACACTGAACTTTCCGCGCTCCTCGTCGCGCCGGAGAACAGTCTGGTCGTAGCCGTTGCAGAGGCCGGCGATTTGCAGCTTGAGGTCCGCCTGGTTCGACCAGAACCACGGGATGCCGGCGTATTCCTCCCGCCGTCCGGTCAGCGAGTAAGCGGCGACCTTGGCGTGTTCGATGGCGTTGTTGACGCTTTCCAGCCTGATCCGTTCGCCGGGCGTGGACCCGGGCACCGGGTTGGGCATGTTGGCGCAGTCGCCGATTGCTACCGTGGCGCCGTCCGAGGCCAGGGCGAAGCGGTCCACGACGATCCCGTTGTCCACCGCGAGGCCCAGTTCTTCCGCCAGCTGGGTGTTGGGGATGACGCCGATGCCTACCAGCACGATCTGCGCGGGCAGCACGGTGCCGTCCTGGAGTTCCACGCCGGCCACCGCCCCGCTGCCCTCGCCCGGGCCGTGCTCGGCAATGAACCGCCGGGCGCTCGTGCTGAGCCGGATGTCGAGTCCGCGGTCCCGGTGCGCCCGCAGGAAGTAGTCGGCGGTTTCTTCGCCGACGGCCCGGCCCACGAGGCGCGGCCCGAACTCCAGCACCGTGACGTTTTTGCCCATCTTGCGCAGGCTTGACGCGGCTTCCAGGCCGATGAAGCCGCCGCCGATCACCACCACGTCCGTGACGTCCCCCACCCGGGCCTTGAGCGCCAGGGCGTCGTCGGCGTTGCGCAGATACAGCACGCCGTCGAGGTCCCCGCCGTCGATCTCCAGCTTGCGGGCGCGGGCGCCCACTGTGAGGGCGAGCCGTTTGAAGGGGAACTGCTTGCCGGAGGCGGAATGCGCGACGCCGGAGCCGTCCGCGCCCTTGTCGATCCGGACGATGAATTCGCCCTTCACCAGGTCCACGTTGTGTTCGGTCCAGTAGTCGTTGGAGCGGAAGATCAGCGATTCGCTCTCCACCGTGCCCTGGAGGAATTCCTTGGACAGCGCCGGCCGCTGGTAGGGGCGGTGGTCCTCGTCGCCGAGGAGGGTGATGTGCTCCTCGAAGCCAAGCGCCCGCAGCGACACCGCGAGCTGGACGCCGGACTGGCTCGCGCCGATGATCAGCAGGCCGGTTCGGGTGGTGCTGTCCGGCTGTACGGCTGCGTCGGCCGCGGTCTGCTCAGCGGCGGCTGCCTGCTCCACTGCGTGGGTGCCCATCGCTACACCTGCGTTTCCGGGGTGGTGACGAACAGGTCGATCTCGTCCGTGAGGCGGAGCTGGCAGGACAGCCGGGAGTTGTCCTCGCGGTCCACCGCGGTGCCGTAGAGCATCTCGTCCTCCATGTCCTCCATCGGCGGGAGCTGTGAAAGGCAGTCCTCGCGGACGAACACGTGGCAGGTGGCGCAGGACAGCGAGCCGCCGCATTCGGCGACGATCCCGGGCACGCCGTTGCGCACCGCGGTTTCCATGACGGAGTCGCCGGCGTTGCCCTGGACATCGCGAACGGCGCCTTCGGCGTCAGTGAAATGAACGGTTGGCATGGGTCCTCCTTAGAGGGTGAGCTTGGGATGAATCGTTGGGTTGGGCGGTGGCGGACGGGGTCAGATGAACTGGCGGCCGCCGTCGACCACCATGGTCTGGCCGGTGTAATAGGAGCTGTCCGGCCCGGCCAGGAAGAGCGCGGCGCCGACAATGTCCTCCGGCTGGCTCGCCCGCTTGATCGCGCCGCGGTCCACGCCGTAGTTCTCGGCATTTTCCATCAGCCCGTAGCTGGCCTCGGTGAGGGTGAAGCCGGGGGCGATCGCGTTGACCGTGATCCCCCGCCTGCCCAGCTCCTTGGCCATGACCCTGGTCAGGGCCACCACGCCGCCCTTCGAGGCGACGTAGTGCATCCACTGCTCCGAACCGCTGAAGATGGTCGCGCTGGAGAGGTTGATGACGCGGCCGCCCTCGCGCAGGTACGGGCTCGCGGCCCGGGTCACCAGCCACGGGCCCTTGAGGTTCACGTTCATGACCAGGTCCCACTCGGCCGGATCGATGTCTTCGAATCGGCTGCGGGTCACCCCCGCGTACACGGCGGCGTTGTTGAGGACGACGTCGATGCCCCCGCCGCCGAAGTCTGCGCAGCTCTTCGCGAGGGCCTCGGTGGAGTCGACGCTGGTGACATCGGCGTGGAAGGCTGCCGCCTCGGCCCCAATATCGGCGACCAGTTTGGCGGTTTCCTCAGCACCCTCGAGGTTCACGTCGGCCGCGGCCACGCGGTAGCCGCGGCGGCCGAAGCCGAGCGCGAACGCCCGGCCCAGGCCGCCGGCGGCACCGGTGATCAGGACGGTGCGGCCGTCAGGGCCCGCACCGTTCCTCTGGGGATCAGTCATAGTGGGATCAGACATGGCTGTGGCTGTGGGCACTGTGACTGTGGGCCCCCGGCCCCGCGACCTGCAGCTCGGGCTCGTCGTCGAGGATCTGGACCGTGCCCTTGGTGCCGTCCACCCGCAGCCGCTGGCCGGTCTTGATCGTGGTGGACCCCGAGCCGGTTCCGGTCACGGCCGGGAGGCCGTATTCGCGGCACACGATCGCGGCGTGGCTCATCATCCCGCCGATGTCCGTGACGGTGGCCTTGATCTTGCCGAAGATCGGGCCCCAGGACGGGGCGGTCACCGTGGCCACGAGGATCTCGCCTTGCTGGACCTCGGAGAGCTGGTCCGCATCGGTGATCACCCGGGCCAGGCCTTCAACGACGCCGGGCGAGGCCGCCATGCCGCGCAGGCCGCCGCCTTCAACCTCCTCGCCGGCACCCAGCCACTGCTGGACCTGCTCGGTGGTGATGCCCCAGAGCATCCGGGTAAAGGGTTCGGTGATGATTTCCGGCGGCGTGTTCAGCGCCGGCGCCGGCCGCGCGGTCTTGAGCGCGTCCACGATCCCGCGGCGCCGCTCGATCTCCTCCGGCCAGTAGTCCGGACCGATCGGCTTGGCGCCGACACCCCAGCCGGTGACGAGGTCGAACAGTGCGTCGCGGACCTCGTTGCGGCCCAGGTACAGCAGGTCGTCCGGTTCGGTCCAGAAGCCTTCGGCCTGCATCATCCGGGACAGTTCACGGATCTTGCGCCAGAAGACGCCCATGGTCCAGTGCTCGATGTAGAAGTTGTGGTTTTCCACGTACGGGTAGGCGGTGGCGGCGAGCCCCCGCTTGGCGTCGAAGAGCGCCTGGTTTTCGCCTTCCAGCAGGTCCCGGTATTCCTCGATGATGCGGTCGCGCTCGGCAATCAGCGCCTCCACCGGCCGCATGATGTCCTGGCCGGCATCAACCCGCCGGATGTAGTCGGCGATGTAGCCCAGCGGAATTTCCTGGTGCTCGTTCCAGTATTTGTCGTGGCCGTAGAAGCCGTTGCCCACGGTGAAGTTGAACCACGGGTCCTTGGCACCGTCGTACTGGGCCAGCCAGCGGTCCCCGCCCGGGGCGGCAGCGATGGCACCCAGGGTGGCCTCGACGTCGTCGGTGTTGCTGAAATGCGGCTGCAGCTTCAGCTCCACGGCCAGCTTGGCGAGCTGCTTTAGCTCGTCATCCGGGCGGAAGAGCTCCATGTCCACGCCCTGCACCATGGTGGCGATGGACTGGTCAGGGATGTTGGGGAAGACCTGCTTGCAGAAGTTGAAGAAGTCCAGGTAGGCGATGTAGCCGAGGTTCAGGAACTCGAAGTGGTACTGCCAGTTCTGGTAGGCCAGCTGGATCAGCCGGTCGTAGCTTTCCAGGAGCTTCTCGGAGCCGTCCTTGCCCTTGCCGGAGGTGATGTCCTCCATCGGGACCACATCAGGGAGCCTGGGGAAGGAAATGGTTTCCATCTCGTCGATGGTGCCCTTGACCTTGACGTGCCAGTCCTTGAGCAACTGCTCCCAGTTCTGGAAATAATGGCCCACGCGCTGTTCGAACAAGGGGACGCGGGCGGCGATCTGGTCCTCGGGGACCGGGATGGGCGACATGTACAGGTAGCCGAGGTGGACCCGGAACTCGATGCCGTTGGCGTTGGGGATCATCAGGTGCCGGGCGTTGTACTGGCCCAGGCACTTGACCGCGAATTCTCCGCCGATCGTCTCGAAGGGCTTGAACACGGTGGGCCAGTGCTGGCTGTCGCAGAACCAGAACTTGGCGTCCTCCTGCTCCTTGAGCTTGTCCTGGAAGACCAGATAGTACGGGTAGATCTTTTCCCAGCCCTCGGCGCCGGCGGGTACCGGAAGCTCGGAAGGCTTGGGGAAGGACTTCAGGGACATGGCGGTCCTTTCAATACGGGCTCGGCGTTGAGCCTGGTGTATGGAGCGGGTCAAAACTTGCTGGATTAGCTGGCGGGGCTGAGTCCGCTGAAGTAGCCTCCGCCGGCGACGGCGGACGGCACAGCGGCCTTGGAGGAGTGCACCGTTTCCGGGCGGGACTGCAGCAGGAGCAGGTTCTCGCCGTCGGGCAGGTCCGCGTCGAGGGCCCATTCGATGTCCTGCGGGCACTTGTAGTGTTTCTCGGCGCGCTTGGCCATCTGGGCGACGGCGGTGAGTTCGGAATCGGTGAGGCTGCGCCGGCCGCGGCGTTCGGCGTCGACCTCGCGTTCGACGAGGCGGCCGGCGGCGGCGTCTGGGACGAGTTCGGCGTGCTTGTCGCCGAGGTGGTCGGTGATCACGGCCAGGGTCACCTTGTCCAGCATGATGTTATCCGGGGTGACCTGCCCGGAGACCACCATCTCCCCCACCCCGTAGGAGGAGTCGATGGTGATTTTGGAGCGGTCGCCGTTGGTGGGATCCATGGTGATGGCGACGCCGGAGACCCGGGCGTTGACCATTTTCTGCACCACGACCGCCATCGAGAGGCCCTCGTTGGGGATGTTGTTCTTGAGCCGGTAGACGATGGCCCGGGAGGTGAAGAGCGAGGCCCAGCATTGCCGGATGTGGTCGGTGACGGCCTTGACGCCGTCGAGCCAGAGGTAGGTGTCCTGCTGGCCGGCGAAGGAGGCGTCCGGCAGGTCCTCGGCGGTGGCGCTGGACCGCACGGCCACCGGGACCGGGGCCTCGAAGCGGGACATCAGGGATTCATAGGCGCTGATCGTGAGTTCACGCATGGCCTGCGGGACGGGACGGGAGCAAATGTCCTCGCGGATGGCGGCGGAGACCTTGTCCACCTGCGCCATGTCCTCGGAATCCAGATCGGCCAGGAGCTGATGGATGTGCTTGGTGATCCCGGCTTCCGCCATGAAGGCGTCGAACTGGGCGGTGGTCACCACGAAGCCGGGCGGGACGGGCATGCCGGCGGAGGTCATGGTGACCAGCGAAGCGCCCTTCCCGCCGAGGTTTTCGAGCTTCGGCTCCATGCCGCCGTCGAAAAACTGGATGTATTCGTTGCTGTGCATAATTCTCAGGCCTTCCAGCTGACGGGAACGGTCTCGGGGACGCGGAAGGACAGGTTCTCCCGGAAGGTGATGCCCTCCGGATCCTCCAGCTGCAGTTCCGGGGCGAGCCGGGCGACTTCCTCGAGCGCGATTTTTGCCTGGAGTTTTGCGAGCATGTTGCCCAGGCAGTAGTGGATGCCGAACCCGAAGGAGAGGTGCTCGCGGGCGTTGGGCCGGCTGATATCGAAGTCTTCGCCGGCGTCGAACTTGTTCTCGTCGCGGTTGGCGGAGCCCATCAGGAGCAGCAGCTGGGAACCCTTCTCGATCGCGACGCCGGCCACTTCCGTGTCCTTCAGCGCCTTGCGCCGCCAGCCCACGATCGAGCCGGCGTAGCGCAGGACCTCGTCGACGGCGGCGGGGATCTTTTTGGGGTCCGCCACGACCTGCTTCCACTGCTCGGGCCGGGCCAGGAGCTCGCGCAGCGCGTTGGAGATCAGCGTGGTGGTGGTCTCGTGGCCGGCGAAGAGCAGACTGTAGAGCACGGAGGCGATCTCGTGGTCGGAGATCTCGGCGCCTTCCTGCTGCGCCTTCACCAGGTCCGCGGTGAGGTTGTCGCCGCCGTTGTCGTGGGCCTCCTTCACCAGGCGCAGGCACTCCTGCCAGTACTCCACGAGGTTGCGGGCGTGCGGAATCTGCTCCTCGTCGCTGAGGTCGCCCCAGGTCATGGCCGCGCGGGAATCGCTCCAGCGTTTGAAGGTATCGACCTTGGCGACGTCGGCTCCGATGAGCGTGAGGATGGTGATGGTGGGGACGTCATAGGCGAGGTCCTTGACCATGTCGCCGCGGTGTTCCGGGCGTGCCAGCATCTTCTCGACCAGCCCGACGACGTTCTGCCGGATGAACGGCTCAAGCGCCTTGTAGCGGCGGGGGGTGAAGGCCTTCTGGACGATCGCGCGGATGCGGGTGTGCTCCGGGGGGATGCGCGCGGATAGACCCGAGTAGGCGGTGAACCCGCCGTCGTCCATGATTTTCCTGGCCGCGGCGCCGCGTTCGCGGACCGGCGCCTGGGCGTTTTCGCTCGAGAAGGTCTCCCAGTCTTCGAACACTGCCTTGATGTCCTCATAACGCGAGACGACGTAGAGGCCCGTCCGCTCGTCAAACATGACCGGCTGCTCGGCCCGGAGCTCGGCGTACGCGCCGAAAGGGTCCTTCATCTGGAACGGCTCATAGCCGTGGTGCCCGGCGGGGGCTTCGGCGCCGTGGCCGAAGGGACAGCGGCCGGCCGTTTCAGTCGACGATGACATGGGAACTCCTAGGAAAATTGGCTCCGCCCGCTGCCGTCAGGCGCCGGGGGTTCGTGGTCTCCAGTGTGGTCCAGATCACCAGCCAAGCCCAGTCCGGGCTTCCGCTCAGTGGAAACCAATATCGGTCCCCGGAAGAGCGGCGTCGGCCTACCCCGTCGGAAGGGCTCCCCGGTGGACGCCGATCAGCGTTTCCAGCGGGATCCGGGCCGTGGCGCGTTCGATCTGCGCCGATATTCCCTTCAGGACCGGAAGGTGCCTGGTCATGGTGGACGCCTGGGAGGTGGGCAGCACCAGGCCGATCGCGGCCCCGATCCTGCCCGTGTGGAAGACCGGGACGGCGATCGAACACGAGCCCAGGCGGACTTCCTCCAGCGTGGTGGCGTAGCCCTGCTCGCGGATCTGGTCCAGTTCCGCGGCGAACCGCCGCGGGTCAACGTGGGTGTGGGCTGTGGGCCGTTCCAGTTCCCGCTGCAGGTAGGCGTCCCGGACCCAGCCCTCTTCGAACGCCAGGATGACTTTGCCGACGGCGGTGGCGTGCATGGGGAGCCGGCCTCCCACGCGGGAGGCCCTGGGCACCCGTTTGGAACCGTAGACCCTGTCGATGTAGAGCACTTCATGGCCGGCGCGGACGGCCAGGTGCGCGGTCTCGCCCGTCAGCGAGAACAGGTCCTGGACAAAGGGACGGGCGGCGTCGCGAAGCTGCCGTCCGGTGTTCTGGGCGAGTTCCCACAGCCGGATGCCGAGTTGGTACCGCCCGTTGGGTTCCCGCGAGAGGAAGCCCCAGTCCGTCAGCTCGTTCACCAGCCGGTGCGCGGTGCTCAACGGGAGCCCGGATTTCCCGGCAATGTCCGTCAGGCTCAACGCGCCGCGGGACTTCTCAAATGCCTCCAGGATGGCCAGGACCTTGGACGTCACGGTGCGTCCGGGTTCGCGGCTGCCGCCGGCCATGCTGACCTCCTGGATTCCTTGGCGCCCAGCGGCGTCCGGAATCGAGTCTAGACCGGAGCGGCCGGGCCGGTTGCTGCGTCGAGCAGTCGTTGCCGCTGCGGCCACAGGGTTACCGATTCCAGGGCGGACAGCGCCCTCGCCATGGTGCGGGCCTCGGCGGTGAACAGGTGCCCGTGGACGCGCTGGCTGCACAGCCGCAGGGCCTGTGCGCGGTCGAGCCCGAACCAGTCCATCACCGTGTCGATGCCGTGCGGGCTGAGCCGCCAGGTCTTATCCGCATCCTTGACGATCGCGTCTTCGATGGAGAGGGCTTCGCGCCGGCTGTCGTGCCCGTCGATGATCTCCAGAATGGCCGGGAACTTCCCGGGATCGTACTGGCTGTCCGCGAGGATTTGGGCCGCCAGCCGGGCCCCCTCCTTCTCATGCAGCAGCACCAGGTCGGGTCTGCCGCCGCCAGGGGCGATGGCCTGCAGCACCTCCTCCGACGGAACCTGCGACCAGCCCACGTCATGCAGCATGATGGCCGGGAGGACCACGGCGGGGTCGGCCCCGGGGTGCGCGTCCAACAGGGCCTGGGCCAGTCCCAGGGCGTAGAGCGTGTGGGCATCGTTGTCCCGCACCCGCAGATAGGGGGCCGCGCGGTCCCAGATCGCGGCAAGCTGGGGGGACAGTGCGATGACCCCTTCCGGGTCCGCCTCGATGCTCGCGGCGACGTCCCGCCCGTGGTGGTTGGCGGCGGCCCTCATCTTCGTCATGGCTCCAACATCTCCCCCGGAGCCCGCCCGGGCAAGGGCAACCTTCCGCTGACCGGAATTGGGCTGGGAATTCCGCGGGACATGCCCAGTGCCTGCCGCCACGAATGGACATACTGGCACCATGCCCAGCGGCCAGCCGGAACGGGGAGCATGTCCGTGCCCACCCCGGGCTGCCACCCCCGGGCTGCCACCTCGGGCTGCCACCCCCGGACTGCCACCCTGTTCGCGGCCAACGGCGGGCGATAAAGTTGTTGTGTGCCCGACTGGCAGGACCCCCCTCCCCTCCCGGCCACGTGGCAGCGGTGCGACGACGGCATTCTGCCCCTGTGGTGGGAGCGGTTGTGCTCCCAGACCAGCCCGCAGTCGGCAGCGCTCTACGCCGCCGGCCTGTTCACCGAAGATCGCCGCCGGCCGATCGCGCAGTGGTACAACCCCGCCTACGATTCGGCCCTGCTGGTGGCGCCCGAGACGTCCCGCGAGTGGCCGGTCCAGCGCTTCGCCATCTTTTATGCCCCGCCCCGCGGCGGCTTTACCCGGGTCCATTCCTCACCGCACGAGTGGCACCCCCGGGAACCGCGGCAGTCGCCCACCGAAGACGAGGCTTTCCAGGGCGCGGTTGCCGAGGCGGAGCGGTTCCTGCAGGTTGAGATGTTCTTCGTCTAGGTCCCGCTGCGGGAGTTGGGGCCGGGAACCGTCGCTTAAACCTGGAGACGAAAAAGGGCCCCGCAGCGGTTGTTCACCGGCTGCGGGGCCCGTCTGCTCCTCCTGCTGGACTTGAACCAGCAACCCTTCGATTAACAGTCGAATGCTCTGCCAATTGAGCTAAGGAGGAAGGAAGCAGGTATGACATTAGCAAAGGTTTCACCGATGCGGAAATCGGCGGCCAATACCCCCTGTGGGTATAGAAAAAGTCCCCGTTCCGAAACCGGAACGGGGACTGCGCGCTCCTCCTGCTGGACTTGAACCAGCAACCCTTCGATTAACAGTCGAATGCTCTGCCAATTGAGCTAAGGAGGAATGAAGCGGATATTAGCTTAGCAAAGACCCCGGCTGGAAGCGAAACCGGTAGTGAAACCGGGCCGCGGAAACCTGCCGCTCAGGCGTCCGAGCGCAGGGCGCGGCGATCCATTTCCAGCATCATGAGTTCCCGCTGCAACTGCTGGATCCGTTCGTGCTCGGAAGCGGGGTCGAGCCGCTGCAACTGGCCCATCTTGTCCGCTTTGACCCGCGTGATCTGCAGTTCGAAAAGCGCCCGCAGAATTCCCCTGCCATATTTCTGGACTCCCTCGGCGGTGCTGGCAGGAAGCGGCACCACGGATAGCTCGGAGACCAGCGGCCTCAGCGGTTCGGGAATTTCCTCCATGACCTGCCCCACCCAGCGCGCCGGTTCTCCCAGCAGTCCGGGCCCCGAGGCCCGCATGGCATCGTGGACGGCCTGAAAGGCGGGCGTGGTGAACCGCGTGCCGGAGAAGCGTTCCCAGATGCCGCCGGCCAGGAGGGCGGGCTCCTGCAGCGCCACCTCGAGCGCCTGCCGCTCCATCGACGCCACCGGGTCCCGCGGGTCCGGGCGCTGGTAGGAAGGGACAGCCCCCGACGCCGGTCCGGCAGCCACGCCGGGCCCGCCGGGCCGGGCTGCGTTCCCCGCCGCCGGCCGGCCGCCGTTGCGCGAGTTCCCGTTGCCTGCCGGCATGCCTGCATTCCCCCGCTTCATGGCCACGCCGACGGCGCGGCTGACTTCCTCAACCGGCATGCCCAGCCAGCCGGCCAGTTCGCGGGCGTACCCGGGCCGGATGGCGGCGTCGCGGATCTGGGCCACGACGGGAGCCGATTCGCGCAGCGCCGCGATCCTGCCCTCCACCGTGTCCAGGTTGTGCCGCCGCAGCGTGGCGCGGATCGCGAATTCGAACAGTGGACGGCGGCTGCCGATCAGGTCCCGCACGGCCGAGTCGCCCTTCGTCTGGCGGAGCTCGCACGGGTCGGAGCCGCCCGGTTCCACCGCGACGTAGGTCTGGGCCACGAAGCGCTGGTCTTCCTCGAAGGCGCGCAGGGCCGCCTTCTGGCCTGCGGCGTCGCCGTCGAAAGTGAAGATCACTTCTCCCCCGCTGCCGTCGTCGGAGAGCAGCCGGCGGGCAACCTTGACGTGCTCTGAGCCGAAGGCCGTACCGCAGGTGGCCACCGCCGTCTGGATCCCGGCCAGGTGGCAGGCCATCACGTCGGTGTAGCCTTCGACCACGACCAGTTGCCGTTCCTTGGCGATGTTCCGTTTGGCCAGGTCGATTCCGTAGAGGACCTGTGACTTCTTGTAGAGCACGGTCTCGGGGGTGTTGAGGTATTTGGGGCCTTGGTCGTCCTCATAGAGCTTGCGGGCGCCGAAGCCGATGGTGTCGCCGGCGATGTCCCGGATCGGCCAGACCAGCCGGCCGCGGAAGCGGTCGTAAATCCCCCGGGAGCCTTCCGAGAACATCCCCGTGAGTTTGAGCTCGGCGTCGGTATAGCCGCGGCCGCGGAGGTGCTTGAGCAGCGAGTCCCAGCCTTGCGGGGCGTAGCCGACGCCGAACAATTCCGAGGCGGCCCGGTCGAAGCCGCGCTCGTAGAGGAAGTTCCGGCCTTCGGTGGCGCCGGGGGTCAGCAGCTGGGCGCGGAAGAATTCGTCTGCAATTTTGTGTGCGTCGAGCAACCGTTGGCGGCGGCCGATCTCTTCCCGGTTGGGACCGGAACCGCCGTCCTCATAGCGCAGCTCGTACCCGATCCGCGCGGCGAGCTTTTCCACCGCCTCGTGGAAGGAGGTGTGGTCGAGTTTCTGCACGAAGGAGATGACATCGCCGTCTTCGCCGCAGCCGAAGCAGTGGTAGCGGCCGACCTGGGGACGCACGGTGAAGGACGGCGAGCGCTCGTCGTGGAAGGGGCAGAGGCCCTTGAACGAGCCCAGCCCGGCGCCTTTGAGGGTGACGTAGCCGTCCACGACCTCCTTGAGGTCGGTGCGCTGACGGACCTCGTCGATGTCTTCGCGTTTGATCAGGCCGGCCACGGTGCCATCCTAGTACCCGGTCCGGGCAGCGGGCGGCGGCCTATGGCACCCGTCACCAGCGCCGTCACCACAGCGACGGCAGGCTGCCGACGAGCCGTTCGTACATCGCCAGAGCCGACCCGTCGGTGAGCGAGGCGACCTGGTCGATCACGACCCGCAGCCGGGCGCCGTCGTCCGCCGCGGCGCGCCAGTCGGCGGCGAACATCGGCTCCAGGTGCCGGTCGCCCGCCGCGCTGAGCGCGGTCACGAGGGCATGCAGGACTTCGCGCTGCCGTTCGTAGATGGGTTGCCGGTGTTCGGTGGTCATCACGAACGTGGTGGCCAGGCCCTTCATCACGGCGATTTCCATGACCGTCTCGTCCGGGACGATCAGTTCGGCGTTGTAGCGGGTCAGGTTCTCCGGGCCGTAGACGGCGCGGGTGGTCTCCAGGGCGCTTTGGCAGAACCGGCCGATGAGCTGGCTGGTCATGTCCTTCAACGCGGCCATGGACTTCCGGCTGCCGTCGGCCTCGCGGACCCAGACCGGGGTGGCTTCCAGCCGGGCCAGCGCCGCATCGATGGCCACCGGGTCATTGTGCGGCAGGTACCACTGCTTGGCGTAGCCCACCACCCGGGCCCGGTGGTCCGGGTTGTCCATCCAGCGGAGCTGGAAGTGGCCCGCGACAATCGCGTCCTCGACGTCGTGCACGGAGTAGGAGATGTCATCCGCCAGGTCCATGACCTGGGCTTCGAGGCACGGCCGGCGTTCC
Source organism: Arthrobacter sp. JB02-1C (assembly GCF_057748045.1). Lineage (NCBI taxonomy): Bacteria > Bacillati > Actinomycetota > Actinomycetes > Micrococcales > Micrococcaceae > Arthrobacter > Arthrobacter sp. JB02-1C. Next base: position 2,377,253 of record NZ_CM173235.1, on the reverse strand, counting down.
GGAGCACCTTCCCGGATCCAGTCAAAAATGGGCAGGTCATCCTCGTAGGCGCCGAACTTGCTGGTCCGCTGGCCATGGATCACGGGCGCGTTCTCCGCCGACCACGGGTACTTTGCCGCCGCGTCGAGGCTGGCGCGGGTCAGGTTGAGCCCGGCGGGCCGGCCGTCCGGGGCCAGGACCTTGGGCTCCAGCCGGGTCAGCAGGCGCAGGGTCTGGGCGTTTCCCTCGAAGCCGCCGATCGCGTGCGCCACCTCGTTGAGGGCCGACTCACCGTTGTGGCCGAAGGGCGGGTGGCCCAGGTCGTGGCTGAGGCAGGCCGTGTCCACGACGTCCGGGTCGCAGCCCAGGGCCCGGCCCAGCTCGCGGCCCACCTGCGCCACTTCCAGGCTGTGCGTCAGCCGGGTGCGGACGAAGTCGTCGGTGTCCGGGGCGACCACCTGGGTCTTGGCACCGAGCCGGCGCAGCGCGGAGGAGTGCAGGACGCGGGCGCGGTCGCGCTCGAAGTCGGACCGGTAGGTGCTCTTGGGCGGCTCCTCCACCCAGCGGGCGCAGTCCCGGTCCACGTAGCCGTCGATCACCGGCGCCGACGTCCTGGTCTCAGCCACCGGAAACGTCCAGTTCGGCGGCCGAGATGTCCTGGGACTGTGCCTCGTTCAGCGCGCGGGAATCCAGCCAGTCCTTGGGCAGGGCGGGTTTCTTGGGCGATCCTGCGCGTCCGCGCGGGCCCTCGGCGTCGGCGCCGGGGTAGGGCGAGTCGAGGTCCAGTTCGTCGAGGGTGCCGCGGAGCACCTCGAGGCTCGTCACGAGTGCCAGCCGGTTGCGCAGTTCGCTGCCAACGACGTAGCCCTTGAGGTACCAGGCCATGTGCTTGCGGATCTCCCGCAGTGCCTTGCCTTCGTCGCCGAAGGTCTCGACCATGAGTTCGGCGTGGCGGTAGATGCTTTCGGCGACCTGGCGCAGCGCCGGGGTGAACCGCTTTTCGCTGCCTTCGAAGGCAGCCATCAGGTCGCCGAAGAGCCAGGGCCGCCCCTGGCAGCCGCGGCCTACCACTACGCCGTCCACGCCGGTTTCGCGGACCATCCGCACGGCGTCTTCGGCGGACCAGATGTCGCCGTTGCCCAGCACCGGGATGTCCGGCAGGGCCTCGCGGAGCCGGGCGATGGCGGACCAGTCGGCCTTGCCGGAGTAGAACTGGGCGGCGGTGCGGCCGTGCAGGGCGACGGCCGCGACGCCGGAGTCACGCGCGATCCGGCCGGCGTCGAGGTAGGTGAGGTGGTCCTCGTCAATGCCCTTGCGCATCTTGATGGTCAGCGGGATGTTGCCCGCGGATGCTTCCTTGACCGCGGCCTGGACGATCGAGGTGAACAGATCGATCTTCCAGGGCAGTGCGGAACCGCCGCCCCTCCGGGTCACCTTGGGCACCGGGCAGCCGAAGTTAAGGTCGATGTGGTCCGCGCGGTCCTCTTCGACCAGCATCCGTACCGCGCTTCCGACGGTCACCGGGTCCACCCCGTAAAGCTGGACGGACCGGACCTTTTCGTCCTCGTCATGCGAGATGATCCGCAGCGACTCGGGTGTGCGCTCCACGAGGGCCCGGGAGGTGACCATCTCGGCGACGTACAGCCCGCCGCCGTATTCGCGGCAGAGCCTGCGGAAGGCCGAGTTGGTAATGCCCGCCATCGGAGCCAGGATCACGGGGGTGTCCACTGTGAGGGGGCCAAGCCGCAGGGGCGGGAGGTCCAGCTTCGGGGCGGGGGGCGTTGCTACAACAGTCACCCGTTCATTGTCTCAAAGCCGGGCAAATCGACGGGTCCCGGGCCGGCTATGTGGACATCGCGGCGCGTCCGACGGCGGCCGGGAGTCCCTCAGCCTGGCAGTGCGGCCCGCCGTCCGCGGCGGCGCTCCCCCGCCGGGCCGCCCTCGGCGTTGCCCTGGTCCCTGTCGCCGTCGGCGTTGCCCTGCCGGGTGGTCGGGCCGCCGGGGCCGGGCTGCCCGCCGGCCAGGCCGGCAGCCGTCGGGACTGCGGCGTCCAAATCGCCGTCGTCCCCGGCAGGACCGGCGGCCTTGAGTGCGGTGGCCTTGACCACCAGCACGGCGAGCAGGGTGGTGACCGGGATGGCCAGGACCAGGCCGATGGAGCCGACCAGGGTGCGGATGACTTCCTCGGAGAGCTCGGCGCTGGTCAGCGCGTCGCCCAGCGGCCGTTCGTAGAGCATCACGATGATCAGGACGGGCAGCGCGGCCCCGGCGTAGGCGAAGGCGATGGTGTAGACGGTGGAGGCGATGTGGTCCCGGCCGATCCGCATGGCCGAGGTGAACAGCTTCCGTGCGGACGTTCCCGGCGCCAGCTCCCAGAGTTCCCACACCGCGGAGGACTGGGTGATCGTGACATCGTTGAGCGCGCCGAGCCCGGAAATGATGAGCCCGCACAGGATGATTCCCGAGATGGAGATGTGGTCCGAGACGCTGGTGAGGGTGGCGGCGTCGTGGTTTCCCACGCCGGCCAGGTTCGCCGCATCGGTGGCCCAGGCCGCGAGCCCGGCCGTAATGCCCAGGCCGAACATGGTGCCCAGCAGCGCCGTCGACGTCCGGGCGGTGAAGCCGTGGGCGAAGTACAGCACGCCGATCATGATCACCGTCGAGCTGACCAGGGCCAGCAGCAGCGGCGGTTTGCCTTCGACCAGGCCCGGCAGCATGAAGGTGACGAGGACGGCGTAGGCGCCGATCAGCCCGATCAGGGCGCGCAGCCCGCGCCAGCGCGCCACGGCAATGACCACGACGGCGTACAGCACCGCAAGCAGGATGATCGGGAGCGTCCGGACAAAGTCGACAAAGACGTACGCTGGCGTTCCCTGCGAGCCGGCGCTCTGCACTTTTGACAGGTTCAGATAGCGGATGTTGTCGCCGACTTTGACCCCGTGGGATTTTGCAACATCGGGGTTGATCACTACCTTGACCGGGTTCCCGCCGGCGTCCGGTTCGGTGTACGCGAACGTGCATTGCGACCCTTGTCCGGCGCCGCCGCCGGCATCCGGGCCCTGCTGCGCAGGCGCGGCAGGCTGGGACGGGCCGGCAGGCGCGCCGGGCTGGCCGGCAGGCGCGCCGGGCTGGCCGGCAGGCGCGCCGGGCTGGCCGTCCATGCAGTTGGCGACGACGACGCGCTGGATCTTTCCGGTGTCGAAGGTGACGCCTGGCGCGGCCGCATACGGGCTCGCCAGCTTGAGGCCCTCCTTGCTTCCCGAGGGCCACAGCAGCACCATCGCGGCAATGGTCAGCAGCGTCAGGGGAACCAGGACCGCGGCCAGGATCAGGTTGGCTTTCCGGCGGGCGGCGAGCGCCCGGGGCGTCGGCGGCGTTTGCCCCTGCGGGGGATGTGAATGTCCGGCGCCCATCAGCAGTTCAACCTCATGCCGAAAACTCTACGGGGTGCGGCCCGGCGTGATGTTCTGGTTGATGTGGAAGAGGTTCTGCGGATCGTATTTGGCTTTCACCTCCCGCAGCCGCTGGTAGTTGGCCCCGTAGTTTTCCGCCACCCGGGGCAGGTCATCGCCGTCCATGAAGTTGATGTAGCCGCCCGGGGCAGAAAACGGACGCAGCGCCTGGGCATATTCCCGGGCCCAGGCAACATTCGCGGCGTCGTCCGCCGGGTCCTCCCAGAAGGTGGCGATCACCGGGGCGAACTTCACGTTGCGGTTCGCGAAGGCGGTCTCCGTTGCACCGATCCGTTGGACCGCGCCGTCAATCGGGTACAGGTGGATTGCGGTCGGAATGGTGGGAATGGAGGTCGCGTGCTGGATGTGCACATCGATGGCGCCGTCGGAAAGCTCCTGCATGAAATCGGCCTTCCAATAGCCGCGCAGTCCCTTGGGCAGCATGGCGTCGAACGCCTGGTTCAGGGCGGGGTAGGGCATCGGGCCCACCATGGATCCGGCCACGGGTGCGGCGTCGAGGAACGGCTGCCAGCGGGCCGGCCCCTCCGCTTGGTCCCCGGTCCACATGCCGACCACGACGCACACCGGCTTGCCGTGCCACTCGGGTGGCAGGAACGGCACCGGCGGTCCCAGCGCGAAGCCCAGGAACGCGCCGAATTCTTCCGGAGCCGTCGCCAGGTATTCGCGGTAGAACCTGGCCACGGAGTCCGCCTGCTCGAGCGGGTAGATCAGGATGCCGGCATGGACCATGTCCACTGGATGCAGTTGGAATTCCAGTGAGGTCACGACGCCGAAGTTCCCGCCGCCGCCGCGCAGCGCCCAGAAAAGGTCATCGTTCTCGCTGGCGCTGGCCGTCAGGAATTTTCCGTCCGCCGTGACGACGTCGGCCGAGAGGAGGTTGTCGCAGCTGAGCCCGTATTTCCGGTCCAGGTAGCCGATGCCTCCGCCGAGGGTCAGCCCGGCCACTCCGGTGGTGCCGACGATGCCGCCGGTGGTCGCGAGGCCGAAGGCGTGGGTGGCGTGGTTGAAATCGGCCCAGGTTGCGCCGGCTTCGGCACGTGCCGTGCCCTTGGCCGGGTCCACCCGGACGCCGGTCGTGTTGGCAAAGTCGATGACCAGCGCGTTGTCCCAGGTTCCGAATCCCGGGGCGCTGTGCCCTCCCCCGCGGATGGCCAGGTCCAGGCCGTTATCCCGTGCGGAGTTGACGCACGCAATGACGTCGGCCACCTGGCTGACCCGCACCACGGCCGCCGGCTTCTTGTCGATCATGCCGTTGTGCACGGCCCGGGCAGCGTCATAGTCGCCGTCGCCGGGCATGGAGATCTGCCCGCGGACGTGCCCCCGCAAGGCCTCAAATGTTCCGTTCATTTCCTACACCGTCGATTTCGTCGAATCTTCCGACCGGACGATGGTGTGCTCCCAGCCGGCATGGCGCCCGGTGGTCTACGAGCACCAGCCATACTCCTTTGACCCGGCCGGGTCAAGGGGTCCGGACAACGTATTGCGGGAGCCCCCGCGGGCCCCGGTCCCGGACCCGCACGGATCCGCGCCGCCGACCCATCCCCGCCGCGCGCTGCGCCGAATAGCCGGTGGTACGCGGCGTGAGCCGGTCCTAAAGTGGGACATGAGGAACGATCTGGAGGACACAACGGTGGCCAGACGCAAGACCGACGACCGGGAGCCCGGGACCTCGGGACGGGACACGGCAGCCCGCGCCGAGCTGAGCATTGCCGACGCCGCAGGGACCACCCGCGGCGTGGCCCTGGTGCTGCACGGCGGCCGGGCGGACAGTTTCGAGGCGGTCCGCGCCCGGCACCTGAGTCCGGCCCGGATGCTGCCTTTCGCCCAGTCGCTGCGGGCCGCCGGCGGCCCGCACGGCCTGGCCGTCTGGACCCTGCGGAACCGGTACCGCGGCTGGAACGGGCCGGACATGTCCCCGGTCCAGGATGCGCGCTGGGCACTGTCCCAGATCAGCGTGGAGCATCCGGACGTCCCGGTTTACCTGCTGGGCCATTCGATGGGCGGCCTGACGGCGCTCTGCGTTGCGGACGACCCGCAGGTAGAGGCCGTCGTCGCCCTGGCCCCCTGGCTGGACGGGGCCACCCCGGCCGCGCGGGTCACCGGGCGGCGGGTGCTGATCGTGCACGGCAGCGAGGACCGGTGGACCAGCCCGAAAAACTCCCTCGCCTACGCCCGGCGCGCCGAGGGCGTGGCCGGTTCGATGGATTACATCGCGCTGCAGGGGGCGGGCCATTTCATGGCCCGCCGGGTCAGGCTGTGGCACGCGCTTGCCAACGGCTTCATCCTCGACGCGTTTGGACGGAGCACCGGAATCGACCTCCCCGGCACCGCGACGCTCCGCCAGGTCCTGCCGGCCACGGCCGCGTTGCCGGTGGTGCTGTGATGAAGGTGGTGCTGTGATGCCGGACTTCCCGCTCAGTCCCTTCCCGCTCGCTGCGTTCCTGGCCAGCCTGCCCTGGGCGGCGCTCGCGATCGTTGCCCTGCTGGCCGTCACCTTCGCCGTCGCCGTGCGGCAGCGCCGGCACTCGGTGATCGACACCGTCTGGGGCCTGGGTTTCGTGGTGGCGGCGGCCGTGTCCTGGCTGCTGTCAGCGGGCCATGGCGACGCCGGCCGCCGGCTGTTGCTGCTGGTCCTGGTGGCGGTCTGGGGCATCCGGCTGGCCGTGCACATCGGTCTCAGGGCCCGCGGCGGCCACGAGGATCCGCGCTACGTGGACATGCTCGCCCCGGCTCCGGGCTCCCGCAACGTCTACGCCCTGCGCCGGGTCTACCTGCCGCAGGGAATCGTGATGTTCTTCGTCTCCCTCACCATCCAGGTGGGCATGTTCGGCACCGGCGGCCTCGGCTGGCTGGCCCTGGCCGGCGTGCTGCTGTGGGTGGTCGGCTTCGTCTTCGAGACGGTCGGCGACTGGCAGCTGGCCCGGTTCAAGGCGGACCCTGCCCGGCGCGGCACGGTTCTGGACACCGGCCTGTGGCGCTACACCCGGCACCCGAACTACTTTGGCGACGCCGCCGTCTGGGCCGGGCTGTTCCTGGTCGCCGCGGACAGCTGGCCCGGCGTGCTCACCGTGCTCTCCCCCGCCCTGATGATCTGGACCCTGGCCGGCAAGACCGGCAAGCCGCTGACCGAAAAGGCCATGTCCGCCCGGCCCGGGTACAGGGAGTACATCGAGGCGACGTCGGGCTTCCTGCCCCGGCCGCCGCGCCGCAGGCCGCGCCACGGGCACCGGCCGGCCCACGCGTCACAGCCGCAGCACGACGGCGACGGACACTGACGTGCCGCCGGCTGGACGCCCCTGGCGGCCCGGGACCAGCGACGGTTTCTACCGGGCGCTGGTCCGGACCGGGCAGGCGCTCCTGGCGCTGTTCCGGGTCCGGGTCATCGTCACCGGATGCGAACACCTGCCGGCGGGACCGGCCGCCACGGGCCCGGAGCAGCCGGTGTCCGGCCCGTCCCGGCGGCCGGTCCCCGGCACGGGCGCGGTTATCGCCATCACCCACTTCGGCTACCTGGACTTCGCCTTCGCCGAGCTGCTGCTGTGGCGGCACAGCCGGGCCCAGTTGCGCTTCCTGATCACCCAGGCCGCGGCCGACCACTGGCTGGCCGGTCCCGCCGTCAGCGCCGCCGGGCACGTCGTCGTCGGCTATCAGGGCGGCTCCCAGGCCTATGACGCTGCGGTGCGGAAGTTGCACGCCGGCGAGTATGTCGGGGTCCTGCCGGAGGCCGGGGTGAGCCGCAGCTTCCGGGTCCGCGAATGCCGGACCGGTGCGGTCCGGATGGCCGCCGAGGCGGGTGTTCCGCTCATCCCGGTCTCGGTCTGGGGTTCGCACCGGATCATGACCCGGCACCACGCCTTCTCCCCGCTGCGGGCCTGGCGGGCCCCGGTGCGGATCCATGTCGGGGAACCGGTCGCGCCGGGCCCCGGCGTCGACGCTGCCGAGGCCACCGTGGCGCTGCGGGAAGCCCTGCAGCGCGGCATCGACGCCTGCATCGCCGACTTCCCGCTCCGGCCGGCGGCGGGGGCCTGGTGGATGCCCGCCGTGCTGGGCGGCGGCGCGCCCGGCGACGACGAGCGGCGGCGGCTGGATGAGGCCGAGGGTCGGCGGCGCGCACGCGCCCGGCGCCGATAAGCCCCGCCCGCGCGGTTCTCTTGACTACACTCCTTGGGGAGCAATTCAGCACTCGATGGAGAGGTACAACTCTGTGGCAAACACAGTCCTGAACAAGCGCGGCACCGGTGAAGAGCGTGGTCTCGCCCGGGTCGCCCAACGCATGGCGGCATGGACCGAAAAGTGGTTCCCCGACGCCTACATCTTCGCCCTCGCCGGCGTCATCATCATCGCCCTGGCCGCGCTGGCGATCGGTGCTTCGCCACAGTCCATCGCGGACTCCTTCGGCAACGGCTTCTGGGACCTGACGGCCTTCACGCTGCAGATGGCGATGGTGGTGCTCACCGGCTACGTCGTGGCGACGTCCCCGCCCGTGGCCCGGCTGATCAACCGGCTGGCCATGGTCCCGTCCACGGCCCGCACCGCCGTGAGCTTCGTGGCCCTGATGTCCATGTCCGTCTCGTTCCTCAACTGGGGGCTGAGCCTGATCTTCGGCGGCCTGCTGGCCCGGGCTATCGCCCGCCGGAAGGACCTCACCGTGGATTACCGCGCCCTGGGCGCGGCCGCCTTTATGGGCCTGGGCGCCGTCTGGGCCCTGGGCCTGTCCTCCTCCGCCGCGCAGTTGCAGGCGACCCCCGCCTCGCTGCCGCCGGCGCTGCTGAAGATCACCGGCATCCTGGACTTCGGCACCACGATCTTCACCTGGCAGTCGCTGCTGACCCTGGCCATCCTCATGCTGCTGACCACCGTGATCGCGCATTTCTCCGCCCCGCAGGGCGGCTCGATCCGCACCGCTGAAGATCTCGGCGTCGACCTCGACGACGAACCCAGCGAGCCGGCGCCGCGGTCCCGCCCGGGCGAGTGGCTCGAATACAGCAGGATCCTGCCGGTCCTGGCCGGGATCCTGACCCTGGGCTGGCTGGTGTCCCAGTTCCTGACCAAGCCGTTCCTGACCGTGGTGAGCAGCCTCAACGGGTACCTGCTGGTCTTCCTCATCCTCGGGCTGGTGCTGCACGGCACGCCGCGCAACTTCCTGCAGGCCGTCACCAAGGCGGTCCCGGCCACCGCGGGCATCCTGGTGCAGTTCCCGCTCTACGCCGCGATGGCGGCGATCCTGACCAAGGCCACGGGCAACGGCGGCATGACCATCTCCGCGCACCTGGCCGGGTTCTTCTCGGAGATCGGCAGCGGTGGCGGGTTCGCCGTCGTGATTGCGCTGTACACGGCCGTGCTGGGCCTGCTGGTTCCTTCCGGCGGCGGCAAATGGCTGGTGGAGGCGCCGTACGTGATGCAGTCGGCCACCGATGTCCAGATGAACCTGGGCTGGACGGTGCAGATCTACAACATCGCCGAAGCGCTGCCCAACCTGGTCAACCCCTTCTTCATGCTCCCGCTCCTCGCGGTGCTGAAGCTGCGGGCCCGGGACCTGGTGGGCTTCACCTTCCTGCAGTTCATCTTCCACCTGCCGGTAGTGCTGCTGCTGGTCTGGCTGCTCGGCATGACCTTCGACTTCGTCCCGCCGGTGATGCCGGCCGGCAAGTAGGCGCGGCGCACAGGCGCAAAAAACCACCCTGCCAGCCGGTGCAGTCAACGGCGGCGGGGTGGTTTTTTGATGTCTCGGGCCCGGTGTCAGGCGGGGTCGGAGAGCACCAGGGTTTCCGCGCCGGCGAGCCGCGCCGTGCCGCTCTCCAGCAGCGGCTCGACGACGGCGCACAGGGCCGCCATTGAATCGTCAAGTTCCAGCAGCACCGGGTACTGGTACGCAATCAGGGCCAGCAGGTCCCGGACCGCGGCGCGGGCCTCCTCCGCGGACAGTCCGGGCTCGTGGCCGAGGAACACGTCCGAGGGTTCGCCGGCCTTGGTGGCGTGGCCATCTTCCGGGCCGCCCATTTCCGGGCCGCCCTGGGCGTAGCTGACCGCGAACGCCTGCAGCCGGCCCTTCTTGCTCGCCGGCACGCCCGCACCAAAAGCGCTGGCCTTGGGCGCGCGCAGCACAATGGCCCCGTGGGCGCCGCTGAGGTCGTCCAGAAAGAGCCGCTGCACGGTGGCGATGCTGAGTTCGCCGGGGCTGTCCCACCCGTGCACCGCGGTGTAGTAGCGGCCAACGACGTCGCTCAGTTCCACCGAGCCCGTGGCCAGGTCCTCCACCTGCTCCGAGGCGGCCGCCTCGGAGCCGTCGCCGAAGACCGGCAGCTTCAGGGCGCCGGGTTCGACGACCACGAGGCGGGACCGCTGGATCGGGGATAGGCCGGCGGCCTCGGCGAAGGCGGCGCCGGGCGTGCCGGGTTCGACCTTGGTCCGCAGCCGGGTCACGCCCGACGGCGAATGCTCCGCTTCGTGCCGGAGCATGGCCAGCAGCGTGGAGCCGATACCGGTCCGGCGGTGGTCGCGGGCGACCTCAACGTAGGCCCAGAGGCGTTCCGGATGCAGGGAGGCCTCGTGGACCACACCGGCGGCCACCGGGATGGCGGCGCCGTCCACCACGTCCTCCGCCACGATGCAGCGGCGCCAGGGACTGTTGCCGGAGACGGCGAGCGCGGCACGGAACTGCCGGGCCTGGTCCGTCTCCGGGCCGCCCCAGATTTCCAGCAGCGCCAGGTCGTCGCCGTCGCGCCATTCCCGGTATGCGATGGTCATGCTCAGGCGCCGATCAGCCGTGCGGCCAGGTAGCCCTCCACCTTGTCCAGGGACACCCGGTCCTGGCTCATGGTGTCGCGTTCGCGGATGGTGACGGCATGGTCATCGAGGGTGTCGAAGTCCACCGTGATGCAGAACGGCGTGCCGATTTCGTCCTGGCGGCGGTAGCGGCGGCCGATCGCGCCGGCGTCGTCGAATTCGATGTTCCAGTTCTTCCGCAGCTGCGCGGCAAGATCCTTCGCCTTCGGGGAGAGGTCCTCGTTCCGGCTCAGCGGAAGCACGGCCGCCTTGACCGGGGCCAGCCTCGGGTCAAGCTTGAGCACCGTGCGGACGTCGACGCCGCCCTTGGCGTTGGGTGCCTCGTCCTCGGTGTAGGCGTCGATCATGAACGCCATGAAGGACCGGGTGAGACCGGCGGCGGGTTCGATCACGTACGGGGTGTAGCGCTCGTTCGTGGCCTGGTTGAAGTAGCTCAGGTCCTGGCCGGAGGCTTTCGAGTGCGTGGACAGATCGAAGTCGGTGCGGTTGGCGATGCCCTCGAGCTCGCCCCACTCCGAGCCGGAGAAGCCGAAGCGGTACTCGATGTCCGTGGTGCCCTTGGAGTAGTGGCTGAGCTTCTCCAGCGGGTGCTCGAAGAAGCGCAGGTTTTCCTCGCGGATCCCCAGGCCGGTGTACCAGGCCATGCGTTCCTTCATCCAGTACTGGTGCCACTGCTCGTCCGTGCCGGGCTCGACGAAGAATTCCATTTCCATCTGCTCGAACTCGCGGGTGCGGAAGATGAAGTTGCCTGGGGTGATCTCGTTGCGGAAGGACTTGCCGATCTGGCCGATGCCGAACGGCGGCTTCTTCCGCGAGGTGGTCAGCACGTTGCTGAAGTTCACGAAGATGCCCTGGGCGGTTTCCGGGCGCAGGTAATGCAGGCCCTCTTCGCTCGCGACCGGGCCCAGGTACGTTTTGAGCAGGCCGGAGAATTCCTGCGGCTCGGTCCACTGGCCGCGGGTGCCGCAGTTGGCGCAGGCGATGTCCTTGAGGCCGTTCTCGGCCGGGCGGCCCTTCTTCTCCTCGTACTCTTCCTCGAGGTGGTCCGCACGGTAGCGCTTGTGGCAGGACAGGCACTCCACCAGCGGGTCGGAGAAGACCTCGACGTGGCCCGAGGCTTCCCAGACCTGGCGGGGCAGGATCACCGAGGAGTCGAGGCCGACGACGTCGTCGCGGCCGCGGACCACGGACTGCCACCACTGGCGCTTGATGTTCTCCTTCAGCTCGGCACCGAGGGGCCCATAGTCCCAGGCAGAACGGGAGCCACCGTAAATTTCACCGGCCTGGAAGACGAACCCCCGTCGCTTGGCGAGGGAAATGATCTGGTCGAGTACGGATTTTGCTGCCATGGGAACTCCAATTTCTACAGGGCCGCTGGGTGCGGTCCGTGCTGTCAGCCCCGCGACACCGGCTGGTTGCCGGGCGGGGTGGTGCGAACGGTGTGATGCAATGTCCAAGCCTACCCGGGGCCGTTACCGCCTGAAGGCGCCCCGGGACCAGGGCAGGCTGGCCAGCACAATGGCGGCCAGGGTCAGCAGGGTGCCCAAGACCGTGGGCAGGGCGATGATCGTGCCCGGCGCCGGCAGGACCAGGTCCAGGCCCAGGGACCCCAGCAGCTGCCCGGCGATCATGCCGAGCCCGGTGACCAGGACCCCCAGGCTGCGGACCAGGAAGGCCGCGACGGCGATGAACACGCAGCCCATCGGTCCGCCGAGGTAGTACCACCAGTCGCCGGGGAGGGCTTGGCCGGGGCCGGCAACGGCCAGTTTGATCAGCCAGGCGAGCCAGAGCACGATGCCGCCGGCGATGAAGTTGACCAGGGTGGCGGTGATCGGGGTGCCGTAGTGCATCGTGGCGGTGCCGTTCATGGCCTGCTGGAAGCTCATCAGGAATCCTGCGAGGACCGGCAGGAGCACCGGCAGCAGCAGTTGCAGCGGCCCGGACGCGCCGCCCGCGGCGCTGCCATCGAAGCGCGGCGAAACCGCCCACGCCACGGCGGCGACGGTCAGCACGCTGCCGAGCACCCTGATGCCCGTGATGGATTTCTTCCCCGCCGGGCCGATGCCCATCCGGTCCACCAGCAGTCCGCTGAGGGTTTGGCCGGTGACGGCGGCGACGGTGAACAAGGCAACGCCGAGCAGCCCGACCGTGAAGGACTGGGCGAAGACGAAGAACGCGCCAATGCCGCCGGCCAGCACGTAGTAGCGCGGGAAGCGGCGTTCCCGCAGGGCCGGCAGGACGCGCGCCAGCCCCTCGCGCCCCTTGGGTAGCACGAGGGTGATGGCGATCATCAGGACCAGGCCGGTGCTGAAGCTCACCACCGCCGCGGCGAGGCCGTCGGCCAGGACTGTTCCCAGGGCGCCGTTGATCCGGCCCTGGACCGGGACGAACAGCCCGGCCGCCACCGCCAGCAGGAGGCCGGGCAGCAGCGGAAGCCGCGGTGCGTGGGTCATTGGTGCCACCTTTGGTCAGGCATTATTGCTGGTATGAGCAAGCAGGAAATTGAAGACATCCCCATCCGCGACGACATGATCCGGCTGGGGCAGCTGCTGAAGCTGGCCAGCCTGGTGGAGGACGGGGTGGAGGCTGCGGAACTGATCAAGAACGGGCTCGTGAAGGTCAACGGCCAGATTGACGAGCGCCGCGGCCGGCAGCTGCACGACGGCGACACCGTCACCGTGAACGGCCGGACCGTGCGGATTTCGGCACCGGGGCGAGCCTAGCTGCAGTGACCACGGGTCCGGGCAGGTGCCGGCGGAGCAGTGCTGTCAGGCGCTGAGCACCTCGTGGCTGAGGAACTCGCCCACGTGGCCGATCTCCTGCTGGTTGATGCCGTGCCACATGCCGGTGTAGAGCACCTTGGTGAGCTTCACGTGGCTGCGCACCCAGCCCATGGTGAACTCGATTTTGTCCGGCGTGATCACGGGGTCCTGCTGGTCCCGCCCCCAGAACATGGGGACCGTGCCGTCCAGCTCCGCGTCGCGGAAAGCCGGGTCGCCGCCGGCGTCGACGACAAAGCCTGAGAGCCCCACGACGGCGGCGTAGCCGTCCGGCCGCTGGCGCAGCAGCGTCGTGGCCAGGGCCATTCCCATCGAGAACCCGAGCAGGGTCACGGAAGGGTGGTTGCCCCGGACCGAGTCGATCCAGTGCTGGGCGTAGGCGGCGGCGTGCTTGACGGCGTCGAGCGAATAGTCGATGGACGCCGTCAGCGGGAACCAGGTGAAGCCCGGCCCGGCCGGAAGCGGGGCGCGCAGGGCGGCGACGACGAACTCTTCCGGCAGCAGGTCCGCCAGGCTGAGCAGGTCCTGTTCGTTGGCGCCGTAGCCGTGCAGCAGCACCAGCAGCGGCTTGCCGGCGCGGGCTTCTTCGGGCCGGGACCACAGCACAACGGGGGCCGGGAAGGTACTGGGGAAGGCATCAGCTTCAGTCATGGCTCCATTCTTACAGTTACCTGTGGGTCACCCGTTGCGGTGGCGCGGCTTTGCCGGGAAAGGGCAGGATATGAAGGTGAGCGAAACAGAATACCCGGTGGAGACGCCGGACCGCACCCTCAACCACCCCTGGACCCGGTACGTCGCGATGGGCGATTCCTTCACCGAAGGCATCGGCGACCCCGAGCCGGCCAGCCCGGGCGGGCACCGCGGCTGGGCGGACCGGGTGGCGGAGGAACTGAGCCGCGGCCACGGGGACTTTGCCTACGCCAATCTTGCCGTCAGGGGCAGGCTGCTGCAGCAGATCGTGGACCAGCAACTGGCCCACTGCCTGTCCCTGAAGCCGGACCTCGTAACGCTGTCCGCGGGCGGGAACGACCTGATCCGGCCCGGCGGCGACCCCGACGTCCTCGCCGAGCGGTTGGACTCGGTGGTCCAGATCCTGAGCCTGGGCGGCGCCACCGTGGTCCTGTTCAACGGCCCGGACACGGGTTCCACCGTGCTGGGCCGGATCCGCAGCAAGGTGGCCATCTACAACGAGAACCTGCGCACCGTGGCTGCCCGCCACGACGCGATCATCGCGGACATGTGGTCGTTGCGTCAGCTTAACGATCCGCAGATGTGGGATGCTGACCGGCTGCACTTCTCGCCGCTGGGCCATCACACGATCGCGGCGATGGTGCTGGACTCCTTGAACGTGCAGCACACCCTGGAGCCGCTCTCCCCCAAACCGCTGCCGCAGCGCAGCTGGCGGGAGGCCCGCACCGGCGACCTGATCTGGGCCCGTGAGCATTTCGTTCCATGGGTGGTCCGGCGCCTGCGGCACCGCTCCTCCGGCGACGGCATCACGGCCAAGCGTCCGCTGGCCGGCCCGGTCTTCGGCCCCGGCGTCCCGCTTGGTTCCGGCGAGGGCCCGCCCGGCGCGGGCGACTCGGCGGACCGTTCGCGTTAAGCTGGAAGGACACCCTTCTGAGAGGCGCGGTACCGTGAGTATTTTCTTCTTGATCATCGTCTTGTCGGTGGTGGTGCCGGCAGCGAGGCGCTGGTACCGCACCTCACAGCGGGCACGGAGCCAGGATCCGGGGATGACGGGCGGGTTCCCCGGGCAGTTACCCGGCGGCTTCCCGGGCCAGCAGAGCAACCAGCCCCGGGACGGGTTCACCCAGCGGGACTACTATGGCGGCTTCGGCCAGCTCGGCGCGCCGCAGCCGCCGGCGAACCCCTACCCGGGCCAGCCCGGCAGCCAGTACCCCGTCCCGTATGAGGACAGCCCGGAGTACCTGAACAATCCGCCGCAGTACGGGCCGCCGCAGGCGCCCCGGCAGCAGCCCGGGACGCCGGCGGCCCCGGACCTGCCGTCCTCGTCCGGGCCGCAGGGCTACCGCGCCCGCAGGCTCGCCGAGCTGGACCAGAAGTTCAGCAACGGCGAGCTCGCGATGGAGGATTACATGGCCCAGCGCGCGGAGATCATGAAGGGCTGACACCCCTGACCCGATAAGCAACGCGGGGTCACTTACCGTCCATACTCCACTCGTGGATAGGCCGTAAGTGACCCCGCGTTGCTGTTGTCGGGGGGGCTCCGCCTAGTCGACCTGCGGGAAGCCCAGGTCGATCACCGAGGTGGACGGATCCGGCCAGCGCGTGGTGACCACCTTGCCGCGGGTGTAGAACTTGATGCTCTCCGGGCCGTACATGTGCGTGTCGCCGAAGAGCGAGTTCTTCCAGCCACCGAAGGAGAAGGTTCCCACGGGCACCGGGATCGGCACGTTGACTCCCACCATGCCGGCCTCGACGTCGAATTCGAACTGCCGGGCGGCACCGCCGTCGCGGGTGAAGATCGCGACCCCGTTGCCGAACTCGTTGTCGTTGACCAGCTGCACCGCGTCCGCGTAGCTTCCGACGCGGACCACCGATAGCACCGGCCCGAAGATCTCGTCGTCGTAGACCTTCATGCCCGGCTTGACGTTATCGATCAGGCTGACGCCGATGAAGAACCCGTCGGAGTCGAACTGCTGGGCGCGGCCGTCCACCACCACGGAGGCGCCCTCGTCTGCGGCGCCGGCGACGTAGGAAGCAACCTTGTCGCGGTGTTCGGCAGTGATCAGCGGTCCCATCTGGGAGGCAGGGTCAGTGCCGGGGCCGATCGTCAGGGTCGCCATCCGGGTCCTGATCGCCTCCACGAGGTCGTCCGCGATGTTCCCGACCGCCACCAGGACGCTGACCGCCATGCAGCGCTCCCCCGCGGAGCCGTAGGCGGCCGAAACAGCGGCGTCGGCGGCCATGTCCAGGTCGGCATCCGGCAGCACCACCATGTGGTTCTTGGCCCCGCCGAGGGCCTGGACGCGCTTGCCGTTGTCCGCGGCGCGCTTGTAGATCGACTGGGCGATCGGGGTGGACCCGACAAAGCTGACGGCCTTCACGTCCGGGTGTTCCAGCAGGACGTCGACGGCTTCCTTGTCCCCGTGGACCACGTTCAGGACGCCGGCGGGCAGGCCGGCCTCGGCGAAGACCTGGGCGATGAACACGGCCGAGGAGGGGTCTTTTTCGCTGGGCTTGAGCAGGACCGTGTTGCCGCAGGCCAGGGCGCTGCCGATCATCCACAGCGGCACCATGGCCGGGAAGTTGAACGGCGTGATGCAGGCGACGACGCCGACCGGCTGGCGGACCGAGTGGACGTCGACGCCGCTGGACACCTGCTCGGAGCGTTCGCCCTTGAGCATGTGGGACAGGCCGGTGGCGAATTCGATGTTTTCCAGGCCGCGGGTGATCTCGCCCTCGGCGTCGGAGAGGACCTTGCCGTGTTCGCTGGTCAGCAGGGCGGCGAGCTCGGGGCGGCGCTGCATCAGCAGTTCGCGGACCCGGAAGAAGATGGTGGTGCGCTTGGCCAGGCTGGTGGCGCGCCAGCCCGGCAGCGCGGCGCGGGCGGCGGCGATGGCTTCCTCGACGCGTGACGCCGAGGCGAGCGCCACTTCCTTCTCCTGTGCGCCGGTGGCGGGGTTGAAGACGGGGCCGTAGCGTTCGGCGTCGGATACCAGGGCGCCGTTGATGAAGTGCGGGATGCGTTCCATGGGAAGGTCTCTTTCTAAGCGAGGTGGCGGGCTAGTTGGCGGGTTCGAAGGAGCCGTCGACCAGTTTGACGATTGCGGAGCAGTCCTTGCCGGACTGGCCGCCGTCGATGAGGCGTTGGAAGAGCTGCTGGACATGCTCGCCGATTTCCAGGGGGGTGCCGGTGTCCCGGGCGGCGCTGATGGCCAGGCCGATGTCCTTGTTGGCGAGTTCGGCGGTGAAGGTGGGCGCGAAGTCGTTGTTGGAGGCGGCGGTGGGGACCACCCCGGCCACCGGGTACCAGGTGCGCAGCGCCCAGCTGTCGCCGGAGGAGACCGAGGCGATGTCCCAGAAGACCTGCTTG
The DNA here is from genome assembly GCF_057748045.1 of Arthrobacter sp. JB02-1C. Lineage (NCBI taxonomy): Bacteria > Bacillati > Actinomycetota > Actinomycetes > Micrococcales > Micrococcaceae > Arthrobacter > Arthrobacter sp. JB02-1C. The sequence continues at coordinate 2,360,175 of NZ_CM173235.1, read as the reverse complement.
TCCAGGCCCAGCCGGTCCGCGAGCACCGCGCCTTCGGCCGTGGAGGCGAGGTTGATGAAGAGCATCAGGTTGTTGCAGATTTTGGCGGCCTGCCCGGTGGTGGGGCCGCCGGTGGGGATGATGTTGGCGGCCATCGGGCGGATGTATTCGGTGGCGTCGGCGACGGCGCCGGACTCCCCGCCGATCATGAAGGTCAGGGTGGCGGCCTCGGCGCCGCTGATCCCGCCGGAGACGGGCGCGTCAACAAAGCGGAACCCGGCTGCTGCGGCGGCGTCGTGCAGGGCCTGGGCGGAGGCAATGTCGATCGTCGAGGAATCGACCAGCAGGGTCTTGGTGTCGGCGTGGGCCAGGACCCCGTCCTCGCCGAGGTACACGGCACGGGCGTGCTCACCCTTGGGCAGCATGGTGAAGACGACGTCGGCGCCCTGCACGGCGTCGGCGATGCTGCCGGCGGCCTTGACCCCGCCGGCTTCGGCGGCAGCGACGGCCTCGGGGTTGAGGTCGAAGCCGCGGACTTCGTGTCCGGCCTTAACCAGGTTCACCGACATGAACCCGCCCATGTTTCCCAGTCCGATCCAGGCGACAACTGCCATGGCTTAAGCTCCTTTGCTTAGTTCTGCTGAATTCGATGCGGCCCGGTGCCGGCCCGACGTGTCTACCATCACATCCTGTTACAGTGCATTCAAGGGGAAAAAGTAAAGATGCCATGTGCAGCAATGCACATCGAGGGGAGCGCCTGTGGTGGACCGGAAGCGGCTGGCCAGTCCGGATGACCTGCTGATCCTGCTGACAGTGGCCCGGCTGGGCCGGTTCAACGCCGTTGCCGAGACCCTGGGAACGACGCACACCACGATTTCGCGCCGGATCCTGGCCCTGGACAAGCAGCTCGGCGGCCGCACCCTGGGGCGCAGCCCGCACGGCTGGGAGCTGACCGAACTTGGCTCGCAGGCAGTGGCCGCGGCCGAAGAGATCGAGGCGACCCTTGGCGCACTGTCCGGCCGGATCGCCCGGCGCCAGGACGTACTTTCCGGCCTGGTCCGGATCAGCACGCCGGACGGCTTCGGCGCGGAATTCGTCACCCCCGCGCTGGTCCGGCTGCAGCAGGAGCATCCGTTGCTGAACGTGGAGATGCTCAGCGCCACCCGCAAGGTCAGCCAGAACCGCTCGGGGGTGGACCTCGAGGTGGTGGTGGGCAACCTGGACGTCAGCAACGCGCAGACCATCTTCCTGGCCAATTACTTCCTCAGGCTGTACGCGAGCCCGCAGTACGCGCTCAGCCACGGGCTGCCGGAAACGCTTGACGACGTCCAGCGGCACGGCTTCGTCTCCTACGTGGAGTCTGCGCTGCAGGTAGCCGAGCTGGGCCACCGCTCCACCCAGCTTCCGGTGCCGCGTTCCAGCTTCCAGGCCACCAGCATCTTCGCCCAGCTCGAGGCGGTGAGCCGGGCGGCAGGCATCGGCCTGCTGCCCAACTTCATGGTGGTCGGCAAGCCCGGCTTCCTGCCGGTCCTGCCCGACGACTTCCAGCGGCAGCTGCCGATCTGGGCGGTGGCGCGGGCCGAATCGCTGCGCTCGGCGCAGGTCCAGGCGGTGCTGGCCACCATCCGGCGGGAGATCTCCGAACGCCAGGACCTGCTGACGGGCTGAGCCAGTCGATGGCGTTGTTCATCGCCGCAGTGTCGCACCGGGGCAGTCATGTGGTGAGGTGGGCGGTCTCGACCGGGGAGTCGGGACGAAGACCCCATTCGGCCCAGGATCCGTCGTAGACCCGGACACGGCCGCGTCCGAGAATTTCGGTGAGCACGTACCACGCGGTAGCCGCGCGGCCGCCGATGGTGCAGTACGTGATCAGCTCGTCCTCGCCTTCGAGCTCCGGCACGGGCATCGCCCGGCGCAGCTCGTCGGCCGGGCGGAACGCGCCTTTCTGGTCGTAGAGATCGCCGAACGGCCGGTGGACGGCGGTAGGGATGTGCCCGGCGCGCCCTCCCGGCTGCATTCCGCCGGATGGCCAGAACCGCTCACCGGCGTATTCGGGCCCGGAGCGGACATCCAGAAGAGTTGTTCCAGCGCGGCCGATGGCTGCCCGCACGGCCGGCATGTCGGCGAACAGCAACGGGTTCCGTTCGGTGAGCTGGTACGGGGCGGCCTCCACCGGGATCGGTGACGTGCCGTAGGGATGTCCCTCGGCGCGCCAGGCATCGCGGGAGCAGTTCAGGATGCGGACATCGGCGTGACCGTACAGCTTGAGCAGCCAATAGCCGAGTGCCGGGGCGTAGCCGTAGCACACGACCGTCGACGCGGGGCCGATGCCGGACCGGGCCAATAGCTGTTCGACGGCTTCTCTGCCGACCGGGCGGTACCGGTCGTCTTTGAGGTCTGCGTAGACGTTCCACAGTACCGCGCCGTCGATGTGCCATTGATTGTAGGCGGCCGCGGACACGTCCACTTCGACAACGCGGACCGCAGGGTCATACAGATGATTCGCCAGCCAGATGGGTTCGATGAGCATGTCCACAGTCTGCCCGCTTGTCATTGGCGCAAGGTTGGCCCAAAGTTGGCGATACCTTGGCGCCGGGCCGGTCGGCCTATTCGGTCTGGATCCACCCCAGCAGATCCTCGCGACCGACCGATCGCAGGAGCGCCGGGTGGTCGCTGGCGATGTGGCCGCGGATCGCCCCGATCACTTCCTCGTCGGTGTCGCCGCGGACGACGAACCCGCATTCACATCGGATGAGCTTAGCCATAACGACCTCCCGCAACTGGTAGGACCCTCCCCGGAACGATGGCGGTCCATGGGATCATGGTGTCATGAGCGTGCAGTCAGCGCTGCGTCTGCAGATCTGCGGGCCGCTGGTTGTGGAGCGGAACGGGTTGAGGCTCGATCACGACCTGCCCGGCCGTCAGGGACGCCTGGTGTTCACCTACCTCGTCGTCAACCGGCACCGTCAGGTGCCCCGCGACGAGCTCATCGAGGCGTTGTGGCGCAGCCCCGATCCCGCCGGGAATGACGCGCGCCTGAACCCGCTGATCTCCAAGCTTCGCCACGTCATGGGCCCGGACGCTGTGCATGGTCGCGTCACCGTCCAGCTTCACCTCCCCGACGTGTGGATCGACCTCGAGGCCGCCGTGGAGGCAATCCACCGCGCCGAGTCCGCCGTGGCTCAGAAGGACTGGACCCGTGCGTGGGGGCCGGCTCTGGTCGCGTTGTTCGTCGCCGACCGCGGATTCCTGCCTGGCGAGGATGCGGATTGGATCGACCAGACCAGAGACCAGCTGGCCGAGATCCGCCTGCGATCCCTGGAGTGTTACGCCGCCGCCGAGCTCGGCATCGGCGGCGCTGAACTCGTCGGTGCGCTCCGCGCGGGTCGCCGGCTTATCGACCTGGATCCGCTGCGCGAAAGCGGCCATCGCTACCTGATGCGGGCTCTCGCCGCCCAGGACAACGTAGCCGAGGCGCTGGCCGTGTACGGCCAGCTAGCCGGCCTTCTCCGCGACCAGCTTGGTGTTTCGCCCAGCCCGGGGACCCGGGCGCTCTACCAACAGCTCCTCGAACAGATCTGAGCTCCGGAAAGGCCTCCATGGTTTTCAGGGCCAGGTCGGGGACCGCCGTGCCGACGCCGGAAACGACGGCTGCCCGTGTCCGCGGATCGCGGACACGGGCAGCAGTGGTGCTGGTGGGGCTGGCTACTTCTTGCCGGCGGCGAGCAGGTCGGCAGTGCCCTGCGCGTCGGCGGCGTCGACGTCGTGCAGCGAGATCCCGCGGGTTTCCTTGAGGAAGTACACCGCCACCATGGTGATCACGCAGGCGATCAGCAGGTAGATAGCCACCGGGACCGAGGACTTGAACTGGCCCAGCAGTGCGACGGCAATGATCGGGGCCAGCGAGCCTGCCACGATCGAGGTCACCTGGTAGCCCAGCGACACGCCGGAGTAGCGCATCCGGGTGGGGAACATTTCGGCCATGATGGCCGGCTGCCCGGCGTACATCAGCGAGTGGAAGAGCAAGCCGATGATGACGGCGGCCAGGATGATGAAATCGTTCCCGGTGTCCATCATCGGGAAGGCGAAGAAGCCCCAGGTGGCGCCGAGCACGGCACCGGCCATGTAGACCGGGCGGCGGCCGAACCGGTCCGAAAGCCGGCCGACGAGCGGGACGGCGACAAAGTGGATCGCGTGCGCAATGAGCAGCAGCAGCAGGATCCGGGCGGTGTCGGCGTGGACCACGGTCTTGAGGTAGGTGATGGAGAAGGTGACCACCAGGTAGTACAGGATGTTCTCCGCGAACCGCAGGCCCATGGCGGTGAACACGCCGCGGGGGTAACGGCGGAAGACCTCGGCGACGCCGTAACCCTTCTGCCCCTCTTCAACCTCCTTGCGGGCCTCCAGGAAGATCGGGGCGTCCTGGACCTTGGTACGGATGTAGTAGCCGATCAGCACGATCACCGCGGACAGCCAGAACGCGACCCGCCAGCCCCAGCTGAGGAAGTCCGCAGCGGGCAGCACGGAGGACAGGATGAAGAGCACGCCGGTGGCGAGCAGGTTGCCCATCGGGACGGCGGACTGCGGCCAGCTGGACCAGAAGCCGCGGGACTTGCTGGGGCTGTGCTCGGCGACCAGCAGCACGGCGCCGCCCCACTCACCGCCGACGGCGAAGCCCTGGGCGAAGCGCAGGAATACCAGCAGGGCCGGTGCCCAGTAGCCGATCTGGGCAAAGCTCGGCAGGCAGCCCATCAGGAAGGTGGAGACACCGACGAGGATGATGCTCAGCTGCAGGAGCTGCTTGCGGCCGAACTTGTCACCGAAGTGGCCAAAGACGATGCCGCCGATCGGCCTGGCCACGAAGCCCACCGCATAGGTCAGGAAGGCGGCCAAGATTCCGTCCAGCTCCGTGCCGGAGTTGGGGAAGAACATCTTGCCGAAGACCAGGGTGGCGGCAGAGGCGTAGAGGAAGAACTCGTACCACTCAACCACCGTGCCGGCCATCGAGGCCGCAACTACCTTCTTCAGGCCCGAGGACTTGACGTCGGGCTCTTCTGTTCGCCGTATGGCGGTGTTTTCCGTACTCATGTGGGACTCCTTCGATGTCTCCGTCGACATCCTGTGAACCTGAGGTGTGTGTGGTGTGGCACACAGCGATATCCTCCACGAGTATGGACTGCCGCCGCGGAAGGCTCAACGACCATTCCCGCAGAGCACATCTGCAAAAATGCACAGGCCGCGCCGCCCCCACCCGATCTGGCGGAAAAGCCAGGCGAAAGAGCCAGGCAAAGAAGTCAGGCGAAGAAGTTGCCCCGCAGGTGCCCGCCGAGCTGGCCGATCTCGGTCAGGAAGCCGTCGTGGCCGATGGGAGCCCGGATCAGCTGCACCGGCACATTGCCGGGCAGGGCCCCGGCGAGTTCCTGGGACTGCGCCGGGAAGTAGAGCCGGTCCGAGTCGACGGCCGCGACCAGGAACTCGGCCGTGGTGCGGGAGAGCGCCTGCTCAAGGGTGCCGCGGCCGCGGCTGACATCGTGGCTCATCAGGGCTTCGGTAATGGCGATGTAGCTGTTGGCATCGAACCGGCGCACCAGCTTGTTGCCCTGGTGGTCAAGGTAGCTCTCCACCTGGTAGCGGCCGCGGCCGGCCAGCGAACCGGCCGTCAGGGGCGTCTCGTCGGTCTGGGCATTGCGCCCGAACCGGCCGTCGAGTTCGGCCGCGGACCGGTAGGTGATGTGGGCGATCCGGCGCGCCAGCGCCAGGCCGGCATGGGGCTCGGTGCCTCCGTAGTAGTCACCGCCGTTAAAATTCGGGTCCTGCCGGATGGCCAGGGTCTGGGCCTGGGCGAAGGCGATCTGCTCGGCGGTGCTGCGGGCGCCGACCGCTATCACCGCGCAGCGCCGGACCCGGTCCGGGTGGCTGACAGCCCACTCGAGGGCACGCGCGCCGCCGAGGGAACCGCCCAGCACCGCGTGCCAGTTCTCGATTCCGAGCGCGTCGGCGAGCCGGGCTTCGGCTGCGGTGCTGTCCCGCAGGGTGACCAACGGGAAGCGCGAGCCCCACGGACGGCCGTCCGGGGCCGGCGTCGAGGGTCCTGTCGAGCCGTAGCAGCCGCCCAGGATGTTGATCGAGACCACAAAGAAGCGGTCGGTGTCCACCGGGGCGCCGGGGCCGGCCAACTGCTCCCACCAGCCCGGTTCTGCGCCGGCGCCGCGGGTGACATGCGTGTCCCCGGTCAGGGCATGTTCGATCAGCACGGCATTGGAGGCGTCCGCGTTGAGGGTTCCCCAGGTCTCGTAGGCGAGGGTGGCGTCCGGCAGGGTGGCGCCGGATTCCAGGTCCAGGTCGCCGATCCGCAGGTACCGCAGGGTTCCGTCCGGAACGGCGGCGTGGGCGGGGTGGGTTGAGGCACCCGTACGGGTGGCGGCAATCGTCATGTGCAGACCTAACTTCGCGCTTGCCCGCCGTCAGCAGACCGGCAGGCCAGGTCTTCACCCGGGGCACCCCGCCGGAAGCGGAGGGTTGCCGGCCAGCAAGCCGGGGCTGTCACTGGCACTCATGACCTGGCTCGAGTCTACGAAACGGGGCCGGGCAAGCGCGAAGATTGTGACGGCTGTATGACCTCAGGCCAGTTTGGCCGCGCGGAATCCCGCGTCGAGGTCGGCGAGGATGTCATCGATGTGCTCGAGTCCCACGGAGAGCCGGACCAGGCCCGGCTGGACCCCCGCGACCGCCTGCTGTTCGGGCGACAGCTGGCTGTGCGTGGTCGATGCCGGGTGGATCACCAGGGAGCGCACATCGCCGATGTTCGCCACGTGGGAGTGCAGCTCAAGGGCGTCGACGAAGCGTTTGCCCGCCTCTGCTCCCCCGGCGATGGTGAAGGCGACCACGGCACCGGTACCCTTCGGGCCGTACTTGCGGCCGCGTTCATACCAGGGGCTGGAGGGCAGCCCGGCGTAGGCAACCGATTCGACGTCGTCACGCGCCTCCAGCCAGGCCGCCACCTTGCCGGCGTTCTCGACGTGCCGCTCCACCCGCAGGCTCAACGTCTCGATGCCCTGGGCGATCAGGAAGGCGTTGAACGGTGAGACCGCGGACCCGAGGTCGCGCAGCAGCTGGACCCGCGCCTTGAGGATGAAGGACAGGTTCGCGCCCAGCGCGCCGTCCGCTCCGAGGTCCCGGGCATAAACCAGTCCGTTGTAGGTGGGGTCCGGGGTGTTGAACCCGGGGAACCGCTCGGGGTCCTTGCCGAAGTCGAAGTTGCCGGAGTCCACGATCACGCCGCCGATCGCGGTGCCGTGGCCGCCCAGGTACTTGGTGGCCGAATGCACCACAATGTCCGCGCCCCACTCGATCGGCCGGATCAGGTACGGCGTGGAGAGGGTGTTGTCCACAATCAGCGGGACTCCGGCGCTGTGGGCGACCTCCGCGACCCCCTCAAGGTCCAGTACGTCCTGGCGCGGATTGGACACCACCTCGCCGAAGAACAGCTTGGTGTTCGGCTGCACGGCCGCCCGCCACTGATCCAGGTTGTCCGGGTCCGCGACGAACGTCACCGAGATGCCGAGCTTCTTCAGCGTGTGCGCCAGCAGGTTGTACGTGCCGCCGTACAGGCTGGGGCTGGCCACCACGTGGTCCCCGGCCTCGGCAAGGTTAAGGATGGCGAGCGTCCCCGCGGCCTGCCCCGAGCTGAGCAGCAGGGCGCCGACCCCTCCTTCCAGGCTGGCGATCCGCTGCTCCACCGCGTCCTGGGTGGGGTTGCCGATCCGGGTGTAAATGGGGCCGAGTTCGGCGAGGGCGAAACGGTCCGCAGCGCTCTCGGCGCTGGGGAAGACAAACGACGTCGTCTGGTAAATCGGCAGTGCACGCGCCCCGGTAGCGGGGTCCGGCTCCTGGCCGGCGTGGATCTGGCGGGTTTCGAAGGACCAGGCATTGGACATGGCAATAGCTCCCTGTTACTGGGCACAGCCCGCCCCGGGCCCGAAGGCCGGACGGCGCTGGCGCCGCGCTTGCCACCCGGCGGGCGCCGGGCGGCCAGGTCTTCACCCGGGGCACCCCACCGCGTAAGGAGGGTTGCCGGCCAGCAAGCCGGGGCTCGATGCTGGCACTCATGACCTGGCCCCAGTCTAGGTAGGGCCGGCGGGCGCGGATAGCTTTGTGACAAAGATGAAGTACGGGCCGGAAATGCCGGTGGCGGGCGGTGGTTGCGTCAGGCCGGGCCCTCTCAAACGACATCCCATGACGGTTAGGGCGGCCTAAGCTGAGAGCTCTATCACAAAGTGCCAAGATGATGGCATGCGCATGGATCACGTCTCTTACGCCTGTGAACAAGATGGCTTGGCTGCCACCACCGAACGTATTGCGACCGCCCTCGGTGTCGAAGCCGTCAAGGGCGGAGTACACCCCCGGTTCGGGACCCGCAACATGATTATTCCGCTGGCCGGGCACAAGTACCTGGAGGTCGTGGAGGTCCTGGACCACCCCGCCTCAGACAAGGCGCCGTTCGGCCAGGCCGTGCGGGCCCGCTCGGCTGCCGGCGGCGGCTGGATGGGGTGGTGCGTCGAGGTCGACGACCTGGCCCCGTTCGAGAAGCGCCTGGGACGCGCCGCCGTCAACGGCAACCGCAAGTTCCCGGACGGCCGCGAGCTGGTCTGGAAGCAGATCGGCATCCTCGGCCTGATCGCCGATCCGCAGGTCCCCTACATGCTCAAATGGGAGGGCGACCCCGCGTTGCATCCGTCCAACGCGTATCAGAGCAGCGTCAAAATGTCTGAGCTCACTATCGCGGGTTCGGCGGAGCGGGTCACCGAGTGGCTTGGCATGCCGGTGGAAAAGCCGCTGGAAGACGTGGCGGTCAACTGGCTGGCCCCCCGCGGGACGCCCGGTATCATGTCCGTCACGTTCGAAACCGCCTCCGGAGCCGTCACCATCTGACGCTTTCGGGCCACAAGACTTCGGCCGCCAGCCGCGGGTGCCAATGACGCCACCCGCCGCCGGCGGCCGAAACCCTTTTAATGGCTTCCTTAGCCCAGGTTTAATGGCTTCCTTAGCCCAGGCCGATGGCTTTGCCGAAGAGGCTGAAGCCGACGAAGGCGACAATGTCCAGCAGCGCGTGCGCGATCACCAGCGGCATCACCCGTCCGGTCTTCCGGTAGATCAGCGCGAAGACGACGCCCATGACCGCGTTGCCGAGGAACGGGCCGAAGCCCTGGTAAAGGTGGTAGCTGCCGCGCAGGAGGGAGCTGGCGAGGATGGCCGCCGGCGCGCCCCAGCCGAACTTCCCCAACCGGTCCAGCAGATAGCCCACCACAATGACTTCCTCGACAATCCCGTGCCGGATCGCGGAGAGGATGAGGACCGGCACCGTCCACCAGTAGGAGTCCAGTGCACTCGGGATGATCGCGGTCGTAATTCCCAGCGCCCGGCCGGCGGCGTAGAGCCCGAGCGACGGGATCCCGATGAGCGCGGCGAGGCCCAGGCCCTGGCCCAGGTCCCTGCCGGGGCGGGCAAAGTTGAAGCCCAGTTTCCGGAACGCCGAGGTTCCGGCGCCGCCGGTGAAAGTGCCGCCGGCCGGGCCGGCGGCCCGGTGTTCGGTCAGGAAATAGATCACCAGCACCACCGGGACCAGGGCGAAGATGATGTCCAGCAGTTGGTAGGTGAGATCGAAGTATTCGCGCGGGCTCTGCGAGCGGTTCAGCGTCGATGTGCCCTGCGCCAGCGGCGCCCGGGTCATCTTGTCCAGCAGCTGCACCACCGAGTACACCGCCGACTGGCCGAGGGACAGGCCCAGGACAATCCAGACTTCAAGCCGCAGCCGACGGCGGGAGGGAACCAACATGTTCCTATCTTGCCTGCCGTTTCGGGGAGTTGACTGCACGCGCCTATGCTGGGGGCGTGAGTGCGCCCGGGAGAATCTACCTGATCCGGCACGGCCAGTCCGCCGCCAACGCCGACACCTCGATCTACAACCGGGTGCCCGACTACCGGATTCCGCTGACCCCGCTCGGCATCGAACAGGCCACGGCCGCGGGAGAGCTGCTGCGGCGGGACCTGGACGGACAAAAGGTCTGCGTTTATGTCTCGCCGTATCTGCGGGCTTACCAGACCCTGGAGGCGCTCCGGCTGGGGTCGCTGACGGAGCGGGTGATCGAGGAGCCGCGGCTGCGCGAACAGGACTGGGCGAACTTCCAGATCGCCGGCGACATTGAGGACCAGAAGGAGCTCCGCAACGCGTACGGGCACTTCTTTTACCGCTTCCGCGAGGGCGAGTCCGGCTCCGACGTCTACGACCGGATCTCCTCCTTCATGGAGACCCTGCACCGGCACTGGTCCCGGCCGGACTACGCGCCGAATGCCTTGTTTGTGACGCACGGACTGACCATGCGGCTGTTCTGCATGCGCTGGTTCCACTGGTCCGTGGAGTACTTTGAATCTCTGAACAACCCGGACAACGCCGAGATCCGCAGGCTGCTGCGCACCGACGAGGGAAAGTACGAACTGGACCGGCCCTTCAGCCAGTGGGAGCACCGGCGGGTGGACGAGACCGTGCTGGATGCCCCGCCGATGGTTTTCTAGCGGACGGCGTCCTGGCCGACTGTGTCCCGGCCGACGGTGTCTTAGCGGGCGCGGACCCCGGCGCGCCAGACCGCATGCGTCAGCGGCATGCCTGGCCGGTACGCCAGGTGCGTCGCTGACGGGGCGTTGAGCAGGTGCAGGTCCGCCCGGTGCCCGACGGCGATCGAGCCGACCGCCCGCTGTCCGTCGACGTCGTTCCCGGACTCCCGGCCGAGCGCCAGTGCGCCGCCGTACGTCGCCGCGCGGACAGCCTCGTGCACGCTGAGCCGCATCTGCAGCACGGCTGTGGTGACGCAGAACGCCATCGAGGACGTGTAGGAGGTGCCGGGGTTGCAGTTGGAGGCGAGCGCCAGCTGCGCACCGGCGTCGAGCAGCTGCCGTCCGGGCGCCAGCGGCTGTCGGGTGGACAGGTCGCAGGCTGGCAGGCAGGTGGCGACGGTTCCGCGCCTGCCTGTGCCGGCGTCGGGGTCCCAGCCGGACCAGCTGTCGGCGAGGGCCCCGATATCCGGGCCGGAGAGGTAGTTGACGTGGTCCACGCTGGCTGCCCCGAACTCGACCGCCAGCTGCACACCGGCTCCGGGGCCCAGCTGGTTGCCGTGCACGCGCAGGCCCAGCCCGGCTTCCCGGCACGCCTGCAGCACGCGCCGTGACTGGTCCTCGTTGAAGGCGCCCCGTTCACAAAAGACGTCGGCCCAGCGCACGTAGGGGCGAACCGCGGCGAGCATGGGTCCGCAGACCAGGTCGAGGTAGTCCTCCGCGTCCATGCCGGCCGGGACGAGGTGGGCGCCGAGGTAGGTGACCTCGTCCGCGACCGTGCCGGCGATCCGCGCGCTGCGGGCCTCGTGCTCCACGTCCAGCCCGTAGCCGGTCTTGGTTTCGAGGTAGGTGGTGCCTTGCGCCACCGCTTCCGCGACCCGTCCCAGCGCCAGCCGGGTGAGGTCGTAGTCGCCGGCCCTCCGGGTGGCGTCGGTAGTGGCCGCGATGCCGCCGGCGCGGTAGGCCTCCCCCGCCATTCGCGCCTCGAATTCCGCCGTCCGGTCGCCGGCAAAGACCAGGTGGGTATGCGAGTCGACCCAGCCGGGCAGGAGCGCCCGGCCGCCGGCGTCGACGGCGTCGTCGGCGGCGGGCGCCTGGGCTGCCGCTCCGATCCAGGCGATCCGTTCCCCCTCGATCACGATAGCCGCGGCGTCCAGGACCCGGTGTTCGGCGTCCTGGGTCATCAGTTCCGCGATGTTGGTGATCAGGGTGCTCATGCGTCCATTCTTCAGCCCCGGATCGACAACCGCGTTGCCGCCACGGCCGCGGCTGTCCGGGATGCCGGACTGTCCGCCGGGAACGGGCTGCCGCCCTGCTGTCCGGCCAGGATCAGGGCGGCTGCCAGTTCGGCGATAGCGGAGGAGGTCTGGAAACCGTAGCCGCCCTGGCCGGCAAGCCAAAAGAAGCCGGTGGCTTCGGCGTCGAACCCCACCACCGGGACGCCGTCGGCGGCTTCGGTCCGGAGCCCGGTCCAGGCCCGCTCGACGCTGCCGATTCCCATCGTGGTGAAGGTGTTGAGCCGGGCGATCAGGGCGTCGATGTCACCAGGGTGGGGCTGGGCGTCTTCGGGCCCGCTGGGCACGGTTTCGGATGGCGAGATCAGGACCTGCCGCGCGCCCTCGGGGCGGAAGTAGAAGGCGCCGGTGGCGGCGACCATCGGGCAGCCCGGCGGCAGCGGCCGTTCGACGTCGACGATCGCGGCGGTACGCCGGTAGGGCTGGAGTCCCAGTTTCTCGACGCCGCTGAGCACGGCCAGCTCGTCCGCCCATGCTCCGGCGGCGTTGACCACCACAGCGGCTTCGAAGCCCTCTTGCCCGGCGCCGAGCTGCCAGCCGGATCCGAGGCGCTGCGCCGAGTGGACGCGGGCGCCGGTGATGATGTTCACGCCCGCGGCGGCGGCCCGCTCCCGGTGATCCTCCAGTAGCAGGGGCGCGTTGCAGGCGAACGATCCGGAGTCCAGGCCGGCGGCCGTGAAGGAGTCCGGCTTCAGCGCCGGGCACAGGTCCAGCGCCTCGGCGTGGCTGATCGGCTGCATGAAGCCGCTGGCCTGCTGCCGGACCGATTCCTCGTCCCCGATCAGCATGAACCGGCGCGGCGCGAGCACGGGTTCGGGCCGGGTGCCCTCGTGGCTGCCGAGCAGTTCCAGGGTGCGCATGGTCAGTTCCTGGACCACGGGCGGACCGTAACTGGGGATCAGCTGCCGGGCGGACCGCCCGGACGTGTGGTACCCCAGCGACTGCTCGGCTTCGACCAGGGCCACGCTGCATTTGCCGGCAAGCGCGGCGGCAAGGGACAGGCCGGCGATGCCGCCGCCGACGATCACGACATCGTATGTAGCTGACATCCCCCCATCCTTGCATCCGGGGGGAGGCCGCGTCAGTAGTTTTGGGCGTCAGTAGTTTCGGCCCGGCGGGGCGCCGTTATACGTGGGCGGCCGCCTCCGCGCGGCTGCGGACGAACGCCTGGACGCAGCTTTCGACGTCGTCCGTGCTGTGCGCGGCGGAGAGCTGGACGCGGATCCGGGCTGCGCCCTTGGGCACGACGGGGTAGCTGAACGCGGTGACGAAGACGCCGTGGGCGAGCATCGCGTCCGCGACCCTGGCGGCGGTCACGGCGTCGCCAAACATGACCGGGACGATGGCGTGTTCGCCGGGGAGCAGGTCGAAGCCCTCCTCGGCCATCCGGCGCCGGAAGAGCCCGGCGTTGGCGAAGAGGCGGCTGCGGAGCTCGGCGGACTGCTCGACCAGGTCAAGGGCCTTCAAGGTCGCCGCCACGATGGCCGGTGCCAGCGAGTTGGAGAACAGGTAGGGGCGTGCCTTCTGCCGGAGCATGGCGACGATCTCGCGGCGGCCGGAGACGTAGCCGCCGGACGCGCCGCCGAGGGCCTTGCCGAAGGTGCCGGTGTAGATGTCCACCCGGTCCGAGACGCCGGCGTGTTCGGGGGTGCCGGCACCGGAGGCCCCCATGAAGCCCACGGCGTGTGAATCGTCCACCATGACCAGGGCGTCGTACTTTTCGGCGAGGTCGCAGATCGCTTCGAGTGGGGCCAGGAATCCGTCCATCGAGAAGACGCCGTCGGTGACGATGATCTTGCGCCGGGCGGGGTTCTCCTGCGTGTCGGCCTCAATCAGCCGCGCCTCGAGGTCCGCCATGTCCTGGTTGGCGTAGCGGAAGCGCCGGGCCTTGCAGAGCCGGATCCCGTCGATGATGGAGGCGTGGTTCAGCGCATCGGAGATGACCGCGTCTTCCGGGCCGAACAGGGACTCGAAGACGCCGCCGTTCGCGTCGAAGCAGCTGGAGAACAGGATGGTGTCCTCGGTGCCGAGGAACGCCGAGACCCGTTCCTCGAGGGCCAGGTGCAGGTCCTGGGTGCCGCAGATGAAGCGCACGCTGGCCATTCCGAAGCCGCGATCGTCCATCGCCGACTTGGCGGCCGCGATGATCTCGGGGTGGTCGGCGAGGCCGAGGTAGTTGTTGGCGCAGAAGTTCAGGACGTCGGCTGCGCCCTGGCCCACCTGGCCGGCACGGATCCGGCCGGCCTGCGGCGAGTCGATGTGGCGCTCGGTCTTGAACAGGCCGGCGCCGCGGATCGCGTCGAGTTCGTCCTGCAGTTGGTCCTTGATGGCTGAATACATGGGTTGCGCTCCTGGGCTGGGGGAATTTTTGTACGGTACCGGAAAGCGGCGCGGCCTAGAAGCCGGTCCAGTCGAGGACGACTTTGCCGCCGCTGCCGGCACGGGCAATCTCGAAGCCCTTTTCCCAGTCGGCGGCGGGCAGCGTGTCCGTGACCACCGCGGAGATGTTGGCGTGCAGGACCGGGTTGGAGGAGAGCATGGCGCTCATGGCGTACCAGGTCTCGAACATTTCGCGGCCGTAGATGCCCTTCATGGTCAGCATGTGCGTGACCACCTTGCCCCAGTCGATGTCGATGGACTGGCTGGGCAGGCCCAGCATCGCAATCCGGCCGCCGTGGTTCATGTTCTCGATCATCTCCGGCAGCGCGGACGGGTGCCCGGACATTTCCAGGCCAATATCGAAGCCCTCGCGCATGCCCAGCTCGCGCTGCGCGTCCTTGACCCGCGTTCCGGAGACGTCGATCGCGAGGTCGACGCCGAGCCGGCGCGCCAGCTCCAGCCGCGGAGCGGAGACGTCCGTGATGGCGATCTTCCGGGCGCCGGCGTGCCGGGCGACCGCGATGGCCATCAGGCCGATCGGTCCGGCGCCGGTGATGAGGACGTCCTCACCGACCAGGGGGAAGCTGAGCGCGGTGTGCACGGCGTTGCCGAACGGATCAAAGATCGCGCCGAGTTCCGGCGTGACGGACGGATCGTGGTGAACCCAGACGTTGGTTTCGGGGATCACGACGTACTCGGCGAAGGCGCCGTCACGCTGCACGCCCACGCTGACGGTGTTGATGCACATCTGCTTGCGCCCGGCCCGGCAGTTCCGGCAGATCCCGCAGACGATGTGGCCCTCCCCGGACACCCGGTCCCCCACCCGCACGTCCCGCACGCCCGCGCCGACCTCCACCACTTCGCCGTAGAACTCGTGGCCGGCGATCAGGGGTGCCTGGATCATGCCCTGCGCCCAGGCGTCCCACGACTGGATGTGCAGGTCGGTGCCGCAGATGCCGGTGCTCATGACGCGGATTTTGACGTCCCCGCTGCCGGCCTGGGGCTCAGGGCGGTCGACGAGTTCGAATCCCGCGTGGGCGCCGGACTTGTAGAGAGCCTTCATGGGCCTGCCTAACTGTGCTGGCTGCCTCCGTGCGGCAGCGGTGTGGGACGACTCACCCCATTAGACAAGCAGAAAAGCATTAGCACAACAGAATTTTTCTCAATCGACGATTTAGTAAAAGCTTGAGCATAGGATGGACGTTATGGAAATTCACCAGCTGGAAATGCTACGTGAACTCGGCGCCCTGGGCAGCGTCAAGGCGGTGGCGGAAACGTTGGCGGTCACGCCGTCGGCGGTGTCCCAGCAGCTGGCGGCGCTGCAGCGGTCAGTGGAGGTTCCGCTGACCCGCAAGGAGGGCCGCAACCTGGTGCTGACCGAAGCCGGGCAGGTGCTCGCGGACGCCGGGGCCGCCGTCGTCAGCGCCATGGCGGACGCGAAGATGGCGATCGGCGCCTACCACGGCTCGCCGGTGGCGCCGGTGACGCTGAGCGGATTCCACAGCGCGGGCCAGGCGTTGTTTGGTCCGCTGGCGCGGCTGCTGGCCAAACCGGGACAGCCCACGATCCAGCTCTCCGACGAGGATGTTGCGCAACAGGACTTCCCGGCGCTGACGGCCCGCTACGACCTGGTCCTGGCGCACCGGATGGACCACAGCCCGCGGTGGCCGCAGGAACGGGTGGCGGTGATCCCGCTCGCGCATGAGCCGCTGGACGTGGCCCTACCGGCCGGGCACCGGCTTGCCGGCCAGCCCGCGGTGACGGCGGACGACGTCGTCGGCGAACCGTGGGTGACCAGCCATGCCGGCTACTCCCCCGCCGATGTGCTGGCTGCGGTCGCCGCTGTCTCCAGCCGGGAGCTGAACATCGTGCACCGGATCAACGACTACTCCACCGTGGCGGCCCTGGTCGCGGCCGGCAGCGTGGTGGGTTTGCTGCCGCGCCACACCGCGCGGCCCGCGCTAAACCCGGGGATCGTGCTGAAGCCGCTGGAGGGCATCAGCACCCGGCGCCGGATCGACATCCTGGCCCGGCCGGAGAACCTGAAACGCAAGTCGGTCATGATGGTCTGCGACGCGCTGCAGACCATCATGACCGAGCTGGTCACCTGATCCCCAGTTGGGTGCGCGGGTGTCACGCTGTCGGCGTCAACTCCGCGACGGGGACGACGACGGCGCCGGTCGCCGTCGAATCCGGGTTCAGCATCCATCCGACCCGCTTGGCGGAACTGAGCACCACCACGCTCTCCACAAGCTCGATCCCGGGGATCCTCTGCTGCAGGACCAGTTCGGCGTTCATGACATCGGCCAGGGACTGCAGCCACATCAGGATCACGAAGTTGGTGCGCCCCGTGGTGGAGGCGCTTAGCCGAATGTTGCGGAAGGTGCGCAGTTCTGCGGCAGCGGCCTCGTGCTGGCCGGCCGGCACGTTGGCCAGCCACTGGCAGGTGACCGGATAGCCCGAGTATTTCTGCGCGATTTCGCACCGGAAGGAGAGCATCTGGCTGGCCAGCACCCGGTTCAGCTGCCGCTGGACAGTGGCGGGGTTGCGGCCCAAAGCGCGGGCGATCTCCGCGGCCGTCGCCCGTCCGTCCCTGGCGAGGAACGGGATCAGCGCCAGATGGCTCGGCGGCAGCGGCGCACCCGGGGTCCGGGGCGGCGCCGAGCCGGTCGCTTCCGGCCCCGCCAGCGCCTTCAGGGCAGCCTGCTGCGATTTGTTCAGGACATTGAGCCGCCAGGCGTAGCCGCCGGCATGCAGGCGGGTGCACAGCGAGGTGCGGTACTTGGTGAGGCCGGGGATCTCCTTGAAGCGCGGCACCACTGATTCGCTGAACTGGGCGAGGGTGGGCGTGATGACCGTCAGCATGAGGTCACGGTTGCTCGCTGCTTCCTCCACCGTGACCACTTCCGGGAGGGCGGCAAGGGCGGCCGTGACGTCGGCACGCAGCCGCATCTCGCAGTCCACGTCCACCAGCGCCAGGCACATCTGCTGGGGATCGCCCATCCAATGCGCCGTAAGCCAGGCAACGCCGGACGCCTTCAACCGCTCCCACCGGGCAGCAAGGGTGGTCGCGTGGACGCCCAGGACGCCGGCGGCATCGGTCCAGCTGATCCGCGGCGCGATCTGCAGCGCATTGATCAGGTCGAAGTCCTCCTCACTGAGTTCCATCTGCGTCCTCCCTCGGCTGCGTGAATACTGCAGGAACAATCATAGTTTTGATTTTTTCCAGCCGTTTGCGTCATTGTGAACCGGATCACCTCACAATAGGCAGTAGATCACAAACCGAACGTTCAGGAAGCAGGAGAGCTGATGCCGATTACCGCGGACGCCAAGGAACTCCGGGGCGAGATCGCCCGGTTCCGCCATGAGTTGCATCAGGAGCCGGAGATCGGCCTGGACCTTCCCCGCACCCAGGAAAAAGTTCTCAAGGCGCTCCAGGACCTCCCGTTTGAGATCACCCTCGGGGAAAGCACGACGTCGGTCACCGCGGTCCTGCGCGGCGGGGCGCCGCACGCAGCGGCCGCCAGACCGGTCGTCCTGCTGCGCGCTGACATGGACGGCCTTCCCGTCCAGGAACGCACCGGCGTCGCGTTCTCCTCCAGGATTGACGGCGCCATGCATGCCTGCGGCCACGACCTCCACACCTCGATGCTGGCCGGAGCGGCCACCCTGCTGGCCGAACGCCGCGAACAGCTTGCCGGCGACGTCGTCCTGATGTTCCAGCCGGGCGAGGAAGGCTTCGACGGCGCCGGCCACATGATCCGCGAAGGCGTCCTGGACGCAGCAGGGCGCCGGGCTGATGCCGCCTACGGGATGCACGTGTTCTCCGCGCTGGAACCACACGGGCAGTTCTGCACCAAGCCGGGTGTCATCATGAGCGCCTCGGATGGCCTCTTCGTCACGGTGCTGGGGTCGGGCGGCCACGGCTCCGCGCCGCACGCCGCCAAGGACCCCGTCACGGCCGTCGCCGAAATGGTGACGGCCCTGCAGGTGATGGTCACCCGCCGGTTCAACATGTTCGATCCCGTGGTCCTTACCGTCGGCCTCCTGCAGGCCGGCACGAAGCGCAACGTCATCCCCGAATCCGCGCGCTTCGAAGCCACCATCCGCACCTTCTCCGACGCATCCCGGGAACTGATGATGACTGCCATTCCGGTCCTCCTCAAGGGCATCGCCTCGGCCCACGGCTTGGAGGTGGACGTCGACTACCGCGCCGAATACCCCCTCAGTGTCACGGACGAAGACGAGACGCACACAGCCGAGAAGACCATCGCGAAGCTGTTTGGTGAATCCCGCCATACCCGCTGGGCCACTCCGCTCAGCGGCTCGGAGGACTTCTCCCGGGTGATGGCGGAGGTGCCCGGCACCTTCATCGGGCTCAGTGCCGTCACCCCCGGCGCCGACCACACCGCCACACCGTTTAACCATTCCCCTTACGCCACCTTTGACGACGGCGTTCTGTCCGACGGCGCAGCGCTTTACACAGAGCTCGCAGTCTCCCGCATCGCAGCCCTTGCCGCTGCCGGCAACTGACCATTACCACCATCACTTGGAGCACGACATGACCGCCACCGTAGGCACTTCAGCCACAGTCCAGGTTCATAAATCCCACCTGCGGACCCTCATCGGCACCGGCATCGGCAACGCCGTTGAATGGTACGACTGGGCCATCTACGCCACGTTCTCGCCCTTCATTGCCGGCGCGCTGTTCAGCACCGCGGACCCGACGTCGGCGGTCCTCTCCACGCTGGCGATCTTCGCCGTCGGCTTCGTTGCCCGCCCCTTCGGCGGTTTCGTCTTCGGCTGGATCGGTGACCGGGTCGGCCGCAAGACGTCCATGACCTTCGCCGTCGGCCTCGCGGCCGTCGGCAGCCTGCTCATCGGGATCGCACCGACCTTCGCGGCCGTCGGCGCCTTCGCCTCGGTGATGCTGCTGGTGGCCCGCCTCATCCAGGGCCTGGCCCACGGCGGCGAACTGCCGTCGTCCCAGACGTACCTGTCCGAGATGGCCCCCAAGGAAAAGCGCGGTTTCTGGGCGACGCTCATCTACACCTCCGGCACGGCAGGAATCCTGGCCGGCACGCTGCTGGGCGCCATCCTGACCGGAGTCCTCAGCAAGGCCGACATGAACGCCTGGGGCTGGCGCATCCCGTTCCTGATCGGAGGGGCCCTGGGCATCTACGCCCTGGTCATGCGGGCCCGCATGAAGGAAACCGAGGCCTTCGAGGCTGAAGCCCCGAAGGAGAAGCACGAGCCGATGTGGCCGCAGATCTTCCGGTACCGCAAACAGGCCCTGCAGGTCATCGGCCTGACCGTCGGCCTTACCGTGTCCTACTACATCTGGGGTGTGGTGGCTCCGAGCTACGCCGCCACCACCCTCAAGATGGACCGCGGGGACGCCCTGTGGGCCGGCGTGATCGGCAACATTGTCTTCATCGCCGCCCTGCCGTTCTGGGGCAAGCTGTCTGACCGCATCGGCCGCAAGCCCGTGCTGATCGCCAGCTCTGCCGGTGCCGCGCTGCTGCTTTTCCCGATGACCTGGCTCCTGAAGGACTCCCCCTGGCAGCTGGCCGTGAGCATGTCCGTGATGCTGTTCTTCATCGCGGGCAGTGCGGCCATCGTCCCGGCCGTCTACGCCGAGCTGTTCCCCACCAAGATCCGCACCATCGGCGTCGGGATCCCCTACTCCATCTGCGTGGCGGTCTTCGGCGGCACCGCCCCGTACCTGCAGACCTGGCTGGGCACCATCGGCCAGGCCGGCCTGTTCAACGTCTACGCGGTGATCCTGCTGCTGGTGGGCATCGCCTTCGTCTTCACCATCCCGGAGACCAAGGGCAAGGACCTGACGCACTAGGCCTGCGCCCCCGGCGACACCCCGCACCCGGCGACACGCAAATGCCCTGCCGCTACCGGTATCCCGGCAGCGGCAGGGCATTTGCGCGTCACGGGGCGGTTTGCGCCTCAGCTTCGGCTCAGCCTTCGACCCCGAGTCGCTGCAGGATCAGCTCCTTGACGCGCCCTGCGTCGGCCTGGCCGCGGGTGGCCTTCATGACGCCGCCGACGATCGCGCCGATCGCCTGGAGCTTCCCGCCACGGATCTTGTCCGCGACGCCGGGCTGCGCGGCGAGGGCGGCGTCGATGGCTTCCAGCAGGGGGCCGTCGTCGGAGACCACCGCGAGGCCGCGCTGGGCAACGATTTCCGCGGGGGTGCCCTCGCCGGCGAGCACGCCGTCGAGGACCTCGGAGGCCATCTTGTTGTTGATCTTGCCGTCCTCGACCATCTGGTTCAGTTCCACGATGGTGGCCGGGGCGACGCCGAGCTGGCCGGGGTCGACGTCGGCGTTCTTGGCGCGCCCGACGATCTCGCCCATCCACCACTTCCGGGCCACCGTGGCGGTGGCGCCGGCGGCGATGGTCTCCTCGATCTCGTCCATGACGCCGGCGTTGACGACGTCGCGGAACTCCAGGTCGGAGTAGCCCCAGTCGGCCTGCAGCCGCTTGCGGCGGGCGGCCGGCGGCTCGGGCAGCGTGGCCCGGAGCTCTTCGACCCATTCCCGGGACGCCACGATCGGCACCAGGTCCGGTTCCGGGAAGTAGCGGTAGTCGTCGGCGTCGGACTTTGGCCGGCCCGAGGTGGTGGAGCGGGTGTCCTCGTGCCAGTGCCGGGTTTCCTGGATCACGGGCTCGCCGGATTCCAGCACCGCGGCGTGCCGCTGGATTTCGAAGCGGACGGCGTGTTCGACGGCGCGCAGCGAGTTGACGTTCTTGGTCTCCGAGCGGATCCCGAAGCGTTCGCGGCCGTGCGGGCGCAGCGAGACGTTGGCGTCGCAGCGGACGTTGCCGCGTTCCATTTTCGCGTCCGAGACGCCGAGGTTCTTGACGATCTCCCGGACGGCGGCGACGTAGGCCTTGGCGAGTTCGGGGGCGCGGCTGCCGGCCCCTTCGATCGGCTTGGTGACGATCTCGACCAGCGGCACGCCGGACCGGTTGTAATCCACCAGCGAGTAGTCGGCGCCCTGGATCCGGCCGGCCGCGCCGCCCATGTGGGTGAGCTTGCCGGCGTCCTCCTCCATGTGGGCGCGTTCGATTTCGACCCGGAACACGGTGCCGTCGGAAAGCTCGATGTCCAGGTAGCCGTCGTAGGCGATCGGCTCGTCGTACTGGGAGGTCTGGAAGTTCTTCGGGGTGTCCGGGTAGAAGTAGTTCTTCCGGGCGAAGCGGCAGGTCTCGGCAATCTTGCAGTTCAGCGCCAGGCCGATCTTGATCGAGGACTCGATCGCGGTCCGGTTCACCACGGGCAGCACGCCGGGAAGGCCCAGGTCCACCTCGTTGACGTTGGTGTTGGGCTCGTCGCCGAAGATGTTGGGCGCGGAGGAGAACATTTTGGTCTTGGTGTTGAGCTCCACGTGCACCTCGAAGCCGAGCACCGGGTCGTACCGCTCCATCGCTTCTTCGAAGCTGAGGGTTGCGTCAGTCATTAGTGTGAACCTCCGTGGCTCGCGGGAGCGCCGGCAGCAACCACCGGCGCGGAATCAGTCAGTGCAGGGGCCTTCTCCAGCAGCGGTCCGCCCCACTGCGCCTCGAGCAGCGACTCGAGCACCGCGCCGACCCGGTAGAGACGCGCGTCCTGGCGCGCCGGGGCGAGCAGCTGGACGCCGACCGGCAGTCCGTCCTCGTCGGCCAGGCCGCCGGGCAGGGACAGGCCGGGCACGCCGGCCATGTTGGCGGGGATGGTGGCGACGTCGTTGAGGTACATGGCCAGCGGGTCGTTGAGCTTCTCGCCGAGCTTGAACGCCGTGGTCGGCGCCGTCGGGGAGATCAGCACGTCGGCCTGGGCGAACGCGGCGTCGAAGTCACGCTGGATCAGGGTGCGCACCTTCTGGGCCGAGCCGTAGTAGGCGTCGTAGTAGCCGGCGCTCAGGGCGTAGGTGCCCAGGATGATGCGGCGTTTGACCTCATCGCCGAAGCCGGCGGCGCGGGTGGCGCCCATGACGCGCTCGATGGTGAGCGGCGCGTCGGTGGGCAGCGTGCGCAGGCCGAACCGGACGCCGTCGAACTTGGCCAGGTTGGAGGAGGCCTCGGAGGGCATGATCAGGTAGTAGGCGCCGAGGGCGTACTTGAAGTGGGGGCAGGAGACTTCCACGATCTCGGCGCCGGCGCCCTTGAGCAGTTCGAGGGCCTCGTTGAAACGGTTCTCGACGCCGGCCTGGTAGCCCTCGCCGTGGAGTTCCTTGATGATGCCGATCTTCATGCCTTCGACGTTGCCGGTCCTGGCGGCGGCCACGAGGTCCTCGAGCGGATCCGGCAGCGAGGTGGAGTCGCGCGGGTCGTGCCCGCCGATGACCTGGTGCAGCAGCGCCGAGTCCAGCACGGTCCGGGAGACCGGGCCGATCTGGTCCAGCGAGGACGCCATGGCGATCGCGCCGTAGCGGGAGACGCCGCCGTAGGTGGGCTTTACGCCGACGGTGCCGGTGACGGCGCCGGGCTGGCGGATGGAGCCGCCGGTGTCCGTGCCGAGGGCCAGCGGCGCCTCGAACGCGGCGACGGCGGCAGCCGAGCCGCCACCGGAGCCGCCAGGGATACGGTCCAGGTCCCAGGGGTTGCGGGTGGGACCGTACGCGGAATGCTCGGTGGAGGAGCCCATGGCGAACTCGTCCAGGTTGGTCTTGCCCAGGATCGGCATCTTGGCGGCGCGCAGGCGCTCCACGACGGTGGCGTCGTAGGGGCTGTGCCAGCCTTCGAGGATCTTGGAGCCGGCGGTGGTCGGCTGGCCGATGGTGACGATCAGGTCCTTGACGGCGATCGGGACGCCGGCGAGCACGTGCAGCTCTTCGGCGGCGGGGCCACCGGCGGCACGGATCGCGTCCACTTCGGCGGCGACGGCGAGGGCTTCCTCGGCGTTGACGTGCAGGAACGCGTTGACCTGGCCGTCGACGGCGGCGATCCGGTCCAGGTGCGCCTGCACGACCTCGACGGCGGTGACCTCGCGGGCGGCGAGCTTTTCGGCGAGCGCTGCGGCGGAGAGGCGGAAGAGTTCAGGGGTGGTTTCGGTCATGTCTTAGTCCTCATCCAGGATTGCCGGGACCTTGAAACGGCCCTCGTACGCGTCGGGAGCTCCGGAGAGCGCCTGCTCGGCCGTGAAGGTGTGGCCCACCACGTCGTCGCGGAACACGTTGGTCAGCGGAATCGGGTGGGACGTGGCCGGGATGTCGTCACCGGCGGCTTCGCTCACGGATTTGACCGATTCCACGATGACGGCGAGCTCGCCGGCCATCCTGTCCAGCTCTTCAGCGCTCATCTCGATATGCGCGAGACGCGCGAGGTGCGCGACGTCGTCGCGGTTGATCGCAGCCATGGATCTCCCCTGCAAGGTTCGGATTATTTTCCGTTCCAGTCTACGTGGGTTCCCCTGCTGCTACTTCCCGGGGCTGCCGGGAAGGGCGTCCCACGACGGGATCACAGTCCACGGCAGTGTTTTGTGCGCCGGGCCTTGCGGTTGGGTCCAGCGCGGTGTCCGCCATCGCGGTGCCGCGGCCATCGCAGCGGACATCACTGCAACGGATAACTTCCAGCACTCGGAGCCGTGGCGACCGCTCGTTGTCGAAACTGCTCAGCGCGTGCTTGAGCTTTCAGCGCCATGACGTGCACCATGCACTCCATGGCGGCGATTGGTCCGTGGCCGGCACGACGCACGCTCGACACGACTACCTGCGCACCATCCAACGCGCCGCGTCACGGTTGCGCCGGGGACCATGGCAGCCCTGGCGCTTCGGCAGACCCCTGGACCTGCCTCCCCGTGCTAGCCCCGCCCCCAAAGTACGCGGTGGCCCTGGCTGCCTATCTAGATGTTGGGATCTGAGGCCCGGACGGAAAGAGCGGCCCTGGCGGCGAAGGTAACGCCGGCGAGCAAAAGTAAGACCGCCGAGACGATGCTGTACCAAACCCCGTTGGCGTTCAATGCGATGTATACGCCGACGAGAGAGAAAATAACCGCCCCCAGCGACCAAATGAGCGTTGCTCGCATGGTGTTTTTCATGACATCAGCCTACGGGTTGCCCAACTGATGACCTTCTATTTCGCGTCCCGGCGGGGCTACCGAACGGTCGACACTGACTATGACGATTGGGTTCTTCCTGACGGAACTTGGGATGAACTCGATGCCCGGATCAGGACGGATCTGACGCCCGCTAAAGCATCGCTTACGGGGCGCTGGCTGCCGGTTCGGGGTCCTTGCTTAGGGGCAGGCCCATGAGGACCTCGTCTTGGTCACCCTCCGGGAACCGGAGAGCTCCTGGCCAACGCCCGATTTCCTGCCAACCGCATGACTTGTAGAAGTCTTCAAGGCCCGTGCCTGAACGCAATTCAAGGCGCAGGTGGTCAAGGGCCAGGTCCTCGGAGGCGGCTCGTGCTACCTCGGTCATGAGTGCACGCCCGACGCCGCGTTTTCTGAAGCCAACTGCGGTCTGGACACGAAGTATTCGTGCCCAGTGTGCGGTGAGCTCGCTGGAATTACCGGCTAGGAACAGCCACCCTGCCAGCTGATCGTTGACAGTGGCCAGCAGTAGTCGATTGGCCGGCTCGTGGAGTGACTGGGCCATGCTTTCAAGAGAAGACCGGACTTGCCATAACCGGGGTGGTCAGCCACCGCATTTGAAGGACATCCGCCATGGTCACAATCTTCCCGTCATTGTGGACGGCAGCGGTAGTTCATCGCAGGAGCTGTCTGTGGACCATGGCAGCACTGTCAGCGTAGGCCATTGTGCGCTCCACCTTCTGGTCTTCGCCTCGTACACATCCTGGGGAGCAAGGACCGGGTTCGGCACTATCTTCCGCTTGAACAGGTCCTCGTAGCCGTGTGGGGCGTACGTTGTGAGGACGCCCGCCTCATCTGGGGTGACGGCGAAGCAGCAGGTCTTCGCGGCGAAATGATCGATCGCATCAGGGGTACTGGTGAAGGGGATGGCAAGAACGCCGAAGTGCTCCTCGTACCAAACGTGCACGCGGGCTTCGTTGCGGACTTCGACGTCGACTCCCAGGTCCTTGAATAGCTCGCGCGCCCGTAGAATCACCGCGTTTTCCGCCTCGTAAGAGGTGTCCTCGTCGAAGTAGAACAGGTCGTAGTCCCGGATGCCAGCTCGGGGGTCCTTCCCTTCCAGCACGTTCCAAACAGTTTGGAACAACGCCCCGGCAGTCAACCACCAGTCAGAGACGCCAAGAAGCGGCGCCAGGTCAAGTATTTCCCCGTTGATCGGGTTCTTGTGGATATAGGCCAGAAAGAGCTGCTCGTCACTTGTGGTCACAGGATCATCCTGCCCCACCCCGGGCCCACCCCGTTGAGCGTCGGGGTTCGCTTCACCCCATACGGCCTAGATACGCATCTTGCCGCGGCTCATTGCCGCGGGCTCGGATGCCCGCACTTGCAAGGGCTGAGCAGCGGCATCTAGGCCAAAGCTGAGGCGATCACTGAGAGAACCGCGAGCAGTCCGACGGCGATCACGGGTGCGTTCCATGTGGAGACGACAACCTTACGTGTGGAGGTGTATCCGGCGGATCGGGCTTCGTGCCACGCGGCGACGATGGCGTCACGTCCGGTCTTTGTCTCCGGCTGGCTGATGCGGTCGTTGCTCGGAAGCATGGTGAAGGGACGACTCCTAAGGTTTACTTCGTTCCGAAATCCGGAGCCGAATGCGGTCGGTGGGTTCGGAGCTCCCCAGCTGACGTACCTTTTACCGGCCGCCCAGATGGCTGTGGCGTATCGGACCTCGATGTCCTTAACGGTCCCAAACGGTATCTGGTGGTCGCGCAGACCATTGATCACCTCAAACCCAGAGTCGTCGATGCGCAGGCACGGCCGCCACTGGGATGCGTAAACAAACCAGGACAGTAGAACCAGCCAGGGTGCAGCACGTATTGCGGCATTGAGATCTCCGGCAATTATCAACCACGCCAGCGTTCCTGCGGCGAATACCCACACGGCTGCGGCCACAGGTCGGGCCGATGCCGCCCTGTGCGTTTTGGCCGGCCGCACCGTCGCATAGCGAACGGATCCGCTGACTGTTTCTGCCTGTTCCTTAGCCGGGCCTTCGTTTGATGTCTGCAATGGTCCCCCTCCATGCCGGGCGCCCGCCCGGTGAAAGAAACCTATCCTAACAATCGTCCTGTGCTTCTGATTGTTCGGTTGTCCGTCGGTTCCGTGGTTTAGTTCCGCAGTGGGCAGACCCTGCTGTGACGGCGAGCTATGAGCAGCTCTTGCCGATCGGCACATGAATGGTCTCAGTCATGGTGCCTGTCGTGACGGTCAGCGGCACACAGCCGGCCTCCCTGAGCCAGAACCCACCAGGATCAAGCTGTGCCTGTAGGCTCTGGTTCGTGATTGCCCAAATCCTAGGAGAAGGCCTTCCGCTCGTCGTAATCCATGGATTCGGCGTTGATCATCGGATCATGCTGCCGTTGGAAGACGCCATTGCTGAGTCCGGATGGCAGCGGATTTATATCGACCTACCGTGGGCCGCGGGGAATACCGGCACCAATGCCTCCAGCGCAGACCATATCGCGCAAGGGGCTCTGGCCGATATTGATGAGTACCTTGGAGACCGGCCCTTCGCGGTGATCGGCAACTCCTTCGGAGGCATGATAGCCCGGCACGTAGCCCATGTGCTTCGAGATCAGGTTCTTGGCCTGGCTACTCTTGCGGGTGTGTACGAGCCGAACCATCAGGCTCGCAGCCTTCCCCGCCGGCAGGTCGTCCGAGAGGACCCTTCCGTCCTGGCTTTGGCAGGACCGGTGAGGGATGACTACGAAGAAATGACCGTAGTTCAAAGCGAGGCCACGCTCGAGGCATTCACCCGGTATGCCCTTCCTGGTCTTCGTGGGGCGAACCAAGCCATTCTCGAACGGGTAGCGGAGGACTATGCGCTCTCTGTCGAACCGGAGGTCGCGCACCCTGATCCCTTCCAAGCGCCCTCGTTGCACCTTTTCGGGCGTCAGGACCATGTGACTGGCTACGAGGACGGGTTGAAACTCCGCAACCACTATGTCCGGGGCACGTACGCGGTGCTCGACGCCGCTGGCCATAACGCCCATCTCGAACGTCCGGACCTCACTGCCGCGCTGGTGAAAGATTGGCTCGTGCGGACCAGGGCCTCTGCCCGGTGACGGGCACTGGCTTGCGGCCCTCATCGCCTCGCCTGTGCGATCAACACTTCCCGTGAAGATGCGTCAGACATCGGAACAGGCCGCCGGGGACTAGTCGAAGAGCGGACCCGCTGCGTGTCGCACCCGGCGCCCAGCCATGCCCAATCGAAAGTTGTTTTGACAGGCCGACTACTTAGATAGACAATCTAGTCATGAATGTTCCGGCCTCCGATCCGCAACCCACAGGAAGCGCGGACTGGCCAAGTGATTGGCTCCGGGCCACACTTGGCCTACTTGCCCTCCGCGCACTATCCGCCGGGCCCTCTTATGGATACGCGATCATCAGCGAACTCGAGCGCCATGGGTTCGGCGCCATAAAGGGCGGGACCCTCTACCCACTCCTCACCCGGTACGAGACTGCCGGTCTACTCACCACGGAGTGGCGGGCCGGCGACGGCGGTCCTGGCCGCAAGTACTTCGCGCTGACAGATCAGGGCCGCGCCGAACTCAGCCGCCTGAGCGCTGACTGGCTCCGTTTCGCAGGCACCAGCACTCATTACCTCGACCCCAAGCGGCTCAC
Source organism: Arthrobacter sp. JB02-1C (assembly GCF_057748045.1). NCBI lineage: Bacteria > Bacillati > Actinomycetota > Actinomycetes > Micrococcales > Micrococcaceae > Arthrobacter > Arthrobacter sp. JB02-1C. Next base: position 2,332,200 of record NZ_CM173235.1, on the reverse strand, counting down.
GAAGGAGATCTCCGCATGACGCAGCAGGCCAACGACAAGAAATGGTTCGACCAGCTCGTCATGGAGTTACGTATCCGCCAAGTGCACGGGAGTGCCATCGGCGACACCATTGCAAGCGCCAGGGAGCTCCTGGGCGATACCGGCCAACAGGCCGAGGAAGCGTTCGGGCCAGCACGAGACTACGCTGCCGCGCTTGAACTCCCGTCCGAGCCGAAGCACGACTGGGTGCGAAAAGCCCTCTGGCCGGCGCTGCTCGGACTTCTGGCCTTCCTGCTCTTCAATCAAGCAGTGGTGTCCTGGACACGGGCGGAACTGCTGCTCGTATCACCCGCGCAGCTGGCGCTCCTCGCTACACCAGTCGTGTTGCTGGCCTTCCTGCCGCTCTACCTCGACGCCGTCATCCGGCGCATCTGGGCCTGTATCGGTATAACCGCCGTTTGCGTCCTCGCAGGGCTCGTCTCGGCCTTCGCGACCCCTGCGAGCCGGGCCGAAGCATGGCTAGCGATCGACCCGCTGCCCTGGCTCATAGGCAGCGCCCTCGTCATGGTGGCACTTTCAATCATGAATACCATCCGGTCATCCCGCTCGGAGGACGACAACGCCATCACCGATCCGCTCTCCGCGACCACCGAGAGCACCGGAAGAGGCGCGAGGGCAATCGTTCAGGTGACCAACTGGTTCTTCCCAATACTCGCCCTCGCCATGCTGGGCCTTGCGCTGTCATTCCGCTAGATCAGCGGGATGCCTGCTAGCGTGCTCCGTCTTGAGTACCGACGCGGGCGCCTGGCAGCCGGCAGTGGCCGTCGGACCGCCGGTGGTCCGAACGCAACAACGGCCCTGCCTCCAACGAAGCCCTGGCAGGCAATCGAGTATTCGTTCGACTGGTTCACTCGAGGACGGCGACCTCGGCCGCTTCCTCGGATGGTACTCCCGCCGCCACCGGCGTTCTTGGGGGATGCGGTTCTATTCGAAGCGGGTGACGGTCATTGCCGTACTGCCCCGGACGAGACTGAATGTCGCGGTGACCGCTCCGAGGGCCAGGAGCAGGCTGAGGCCCAGGGCCGCGAAGTAATCGGGGGCCGGCCAGGTCATCCGGTAGGTGTCGTTGATAAACGTCACCATCAGCCAGGCCACGAGGAATCCGAGGCCAACAGAGAGCAGCAGCACGGTCAGGAGCGGGACGGCTGCCTCACGGGTGATGATACGGCGCAGGACGGACACCGGCATCCCCATCAGCCGCATCAGACCCAGAACTCTCTTCCGGTCCAGGACGGCGGAAGCGGTGGCGACGGCCAGGGACAGGCCGGCGATTGCGATCGCGACGAACATGCCGAGGTAGGCGAGCACCGCCAGGCCCTGAATCAGGCGGCCGGTGGACGGCAGTTTGAGGTCCGACGGAGCTGTAGCCGGGATCGCCGTGATGCCTGAACTGTTTAATGCCGTCCGGGCGCGGTCCATGGCGGCGGGCGTGCCGTCGGTGCCGAGCACCATCACGACCGGGACCAGTCCGTCCAGGTTGGCGGCCGGCGCTGGGGTCAGCGCCGCTGGCTGCGTGGTCCAGGAGTATAGGAACGAGGTATCGACAGCGACGATTTCTGTTGCCGGGACGTCCTCGAACCCGAGGCCTGCCGCGTCCGCAGCGCGAAGGTAGATTTCGGGGCCGGCATCCGGTCCGGAAAGGGCTCCAGGGCCGTAGCCGACGGTGGCGCCCAGGATTCCGGGCAGTTCCCTGGCTTGGCGGGCGGCCTCCGCGGCTTGGGCCCGGGTGTGTCCGGCGCTCACGGTGGCCTGGAGGCTGGAGGGCTGGAGCAGACCGGGACGGGCGGGGGGTGCCTCAGCGGACTCGATGATGCTGGATCCTCCGGCGAAGACGGTGACGACGAACACGGCGATCACGAGTCCGGATACGGAACGGAAGGTCGCCACCGGGGTCCTTTGAATCCGGCTGGCGGCAATAACTGCCGCCGCGCTCCGCGCCTGGCGCAGCCCGATCCGGCTCACCAGACGGGTCAGCCAGGGGCCGATGACCACGATGCCGACCAGGATCAGCAGAAAACCGACGATCAGGAGCGGTGATTCCAGCCACGGCAGCCGCACCTCCAGGACCCGGATCATGAGTACCGCCGTGATCATGGCGGCCAAACCAACGAGCAAGGGCACGGTCCGCCACGTGGTGGGTGTTTTTTCGTGCACGGCTCGTGTTACCCCCAGGGGGCCAATGCCGGCACGGGCCGTGCGGTGGGCGGCGACGAGCGCCGAGGCGCTGACAACCACGGCCACGTCGACGACGGCGGCTACCCAGCCGGTGGTCAGATCCGCGGTGAACATCCTGGTGCCATTGACCGGTATCTGCGCGACAGCCGGCCTGAGCAGTACGGCCAGCACGATGCCCATCACTGCGCCGATCAGACTGGGAACGGCGGTTTCAACCGCGGCGATCCGGGAGACAACCTGTGGGGATGCGCCAATGAGGCGCAGGGTCGCGAAACGTTCCCGGCGTTGGGCAGCGCCCAGGCTGGTCACGATGCTGATGAGCAGCAGCACGGGGAAGAACACCCCAATGGCCCCGATGGACAGCACCGTGTTATAGGCGGCAGCGCTGCCACCATAGGGGTTGGTCGTGAAGTCCGATACCAGGAACGCCGCGCCGTTCTGACGGAGTTCGGTTTCCGTCGCTCCTGTGACAACGATCAGCGAATCAGGTCCGGGCAACGCGGCGTCGTCTATCGTGCCGGCAAACGTGCCGAAACGGTCGCCGAGCTCATCCCGCGGCGTTGACTCGATCAGATGCTGAAGTGCCGGGGACGCATAGTAGCTGCCCGGTGCCGGCGGGGCGCCGATCCCGGGGATTTTGACGGTAGTCGAACTCAGGGCGGCGAAATCGCGACGGTTAATCAGTTGGTCGCGGAAGACCTCCGCCGGGTTGGCCTCCATGAGCGCCGTCTCCGCGGTAAGCGGCACCGGCGTCGGCCGCCCTGGGCCTTGACTGTTGTCCTCTACCGCCGGGCTGGACACCGATGGGCTGCCTGTTTCGCGCAGCCAGGCACCGCGGTCATCACGTGCGCTCAGGCCGTTGGCGCCTCCCCACAGCAACAACAACAGGCACACTCCGACAGCAACCCCACCGGCAATGCCGCCGAGCCTGCCGTAGGCGGTCCGGCTGCCGACAACTGCCAGTTTGAGCAAGGCGGGATTCATGCGGACACCCGGTACCCGGCGCCGATGGCGCCGTCGCGCACGATGACTTCCCGGTCCGCGTACGCAGCCGTGCGGGCATCGTGGGTGATCATCACCACGGTGGTGCCTGCTTCGCGGACAAGCTCCAGCATGAGGGTCAGTACGTTCTCTGATGCGAGGGAATCCAGCGAACCCGTGGGCTCATCGGCGAACAACACCGCAGGGGATGTCACGAGTGCCCGGGCGACGGCGACGCGCTGGGCCTGCCCTCCGGACAATTCACCGGGGAGCTTGGCGCCCAGTCCGTCCAAACCGAGGCGGTCCAGCAGCTCCGTGGACCGGCGCAGCGCGTCCGAGCGCCTGGTCCCGGAAAGGAGCAGCGGGATGCTGACGTTATCCACCGCCGTGAGTTCCGGCAGCAGCTGGCCGAACTGAAAGACGAACCCGAAGTCGGTCAGCCGCAGCCGGGCCCGTTTGGGTTCCCCGAGGGCGCTGATTTCCATCGGGGCCCGGCCGGCGGGACCGTAGGTCACCGAACCGCCGTCGGGCACAAGAACCCCGGCCAGACAGTGCAGCAGGGTGGACTTGCCCGATCCGGACGGGCCCATGACAGCAAGCACCTCCCCTGCGTGGACGTCAAGGTCGACACCCCGCAATGCTTCGGTCTGCCCGAAGGAGTGGTGCAGGCCTCGGGCACTGAGGATAGGTGCGTCGGTGTCCTGGGTGCTCATGCGCTCTGGAGCTCCTTCTTGAGTTGGGTCAGGCGGGCGCTGGTGAGGTCGATCCAGCGCAGGTCGGCTTCGATGTGGAACAGGCCGTGGTCGCACATCAAGACCCGCAGCAGATCGGCGTCGCGCTTGAGCCGGGTCAGCTCACGCATGCGGGCCATGTGTTCGCCGCGCTGCACATCCAGCAATCGGTCGGCGTCATCATCGAGCAGCAGCGCGATCACGGTCTTGGCAAAGAGCTCGCTTTGCAGGGATTCCGAGGGGACGTCGGGAGTAAACAGCCACTCCTGCACCCTTACCCGGCCGGCCCCGGTGATCTCGTACTTCTTGCGGTCCGGGCCGCCGCCGGTCTCCTCACCCAGGGCCCGGATCAATTCGTCCCGGACCATCCGGGCCAGCGTGGAATACACCTGCCCGAAAGCCAGCGCCTTCCCGGTCCCGAAATAGCGGTCATAGGAATGCTTGAGGTCGTAGCCATAGCTCGGCTCGCGGCCCAGCAGTCCCAACAGGGTAAGGGAGTTATTCACCCGTCAATCTATACACTGAGTTTATAGTGGAATGCCAGCTATGCATCCAGGCGATCCGGCCGTGTCGCGGCCCGAACGCAAAAAGCCGACTGCCGCGACATCCAGGGCTCAGGAGCGTTCGTCGAAACTCCCGGCATTCCGCTGCCCTGTGACACAATGCCCGAGCTTCAGAAAAGTCTGCGCTGACCGCCGCTCGAGACTTCCGTTCGCATAACGATAGAGTCCCAGCAATCGACGGGCCGGTCGCCCCCCGCCATGATGGAGCCATGCACCCTCTGGAACCAACAGCCGCAATTGCAGGCTTCAGCCGGGTGTTGCTCGGCGTCGTAACGGTCGCGGTGCTGCTCAGCGGATGCGCCGTCGTCCCGGGCGGCAACTCTCGCGCGGTGGATGCTGCCGAGGCCGTCGATGGCTACGACTGCCTCGCCCCGAACCTGGGTGGCTGGGTGCTCCCTCCCGCCCCAACGAGTCCGCCCGACCCGCAACATCCTGATGCACCGAAACCCGGGCGGGTCCCGGTCGGGTTCACACCGACCACGGCTGTGCGCTGTGACCTGATGGCCAGCATCGACGACGCCGAGGGACGGTGGAGCGGCGTTACCGCAGTGACCCTTGCGGGTGACCTCACTGCCCTGCTCGCGGCCCTGTCCGAGCCCGACGATGGGCACTGGCTCGGTCCGTGTACTGCAGACGCCGAGCTCGTGCCCCCACTTTGGCTCGTGGACGCAAACGGACAGGCGATCAACGCGCACTACCCTCGGAACGGATGCGGCAAGACGAAGCCCGGCGTGCGCGACGCCCTCGCCGGGCTGAACGTGCGAGAGGTCAGGACGCTCAAGCGAACACTAGTTGAACCGCGCGCTGCGCTCGACAGCGGATGCGCAGTGGGGTGGAAAGCTCCGTTCGGTGAGGGCCCGGGCCTGTCGATCCCGTCGACCGGATCGATCCCCGGCTCGGACGGTACCTCACAGATTCCGAGCAAACCGCTGACCGTCACGGTGCCGGCCGAACTCGATGGCATGCGTTGGTGCCGCTATGCTGTCGAACCTGCTCCGGCGGGCGCGCCCGGGCCGAGCGGGGCGCCGGCGTTCCCCGGGTCCATCACCCTTCGCACGGGTCGATTCGTCGCCGGCGGCACGCTCGACACGGCGACCGCTCAGTTGGTGGCCGAGGTTGCCGCAGCTGAGCCGGTGCCGCGCTCCTGCGATGCCTCGACTGCTACGTTCCTGGTGCTCTGGCCACGCAGGGGTGGGCAGGACCTCGGGATGACACTCACGACCGAACTCGACGGCTGCGGGCTGCTCTACCGCGACGGAAACGGCACGCGCCCGCTCCCGGCCGACGTCCGCGAGCTTCTCACGGCGCTGACCGCTCCCTGAGGGGTCCCCGCTCTTGAATACGCTGCGCCCTCGCGTCTTCCGCGACCTAAGGAGGCCTGCACTGACCAGCGATGCACGAACAGGCAGCAGATGCGCAGGACACATCGCGGAAAGACTGATCGCACATCCCCAACTAGGAAGGACCGGCTGCGCCATCCATAGGCCGAACAGGCCCAGAACGACGACGTAGGCCGCGACTACAGGTGAGCGCGTGGCGCCGTGCGTGTGGGTGGTCACGCCGCCAGACTATCGATCAGGCACTTCCGCTGCACGACCGCCCTTCGGCCTTTCACACGAGGGCATCGATGCGGGCGGGCGAAAAGGTGCGTGACCTGGTCCGCTATGTCACTTGCCGCCACGGAAAGCAATGCAATAGACTTGCCGGCATGGAAAGCAACAGGAGCCCCGGCGAGTCGGGAAATTCACACGTCGTGCCGGATATTCTTGATCAGCTTGAGGCCGACCGGACCCGGCTCGTTCACCACTTCCGGGCACCCAAGTGGCTAGCGCCGGGATACGGACTTATCGCTGCTGCCTACGTGTCGATCCCCGCGTTCCCGGACGCGCCGACCCGTAACTTCGTCCTCATCGCGGCAGTTATTGCTGGGTTTCTCCTGGTGGGCAACGCTTACCGCGCTACGGGCATTAAGATCTCGCGATTCGGTGTGCGAGAGTGGGTGGCGTTCGCGGCGGCGGTATTGGGTTCCCTCGTCCTGCACAGCGTCGCGCTCGGGCTGGCCGCTTCAGGCCTTCCCTGGTGGATTGCGGCACCAGCATGCGCCGCCTTTGTGTTGGTCCTGTGGCTCGCGAGCGTAATGTTCGCGTCGATGCGAGAGCGCCTTCGCAATGTCCGCTGATGGCGTTTTCAATGAGATCATTCACGCGCCGTTGCGATTGCGGATATGCGGTCTCCTCCGCTCGGTCGATGAGCTGGACTTCGCCGTCCTGCGTGACACGCTCGGCGTCAGCGACGCGACGCTATCGAAACATTTGAAGGCGCTCATTGCCGCGGGCCTCGCTACTTCGACGAAGATGGCCTCAGCGTCGCGGGCTGATTCCCGGCGTATCACCTGGTTGCGTCTCACCGCAGCCGGCAGGAGCGCGTTCGACAACCATATTCGGGCGTTGAAGAAGATTTCTGCCGGCTTCGACGCCCTCGACACTACGGAGTCTCGCTCCTGACGTCGTGTCCGCAACGCGGTGGCCCGGAGCGCCGTGGATGAAGGGGTAATTCCAACGGGCTCTGCGCTCCTGACGGTTTCGCCGCCCGGCGAAGCGGGGAGATCTCCAAGGGCCGGGGCGAGGGCGCTGCGAAGATATAGTCGTCTTGTGGCCACGCCTACAGAAGATTCGCGACCCGAGATCCTTGTCGACGTCGATTACGGGTACACCTGGCCGATGTCCACCATATTCTGGGCGCTAGAAGATGTGCCCGATTGGAAGAGCGAACTTCCAGAACCTCTGTACCAGGATCTTGTGGCCTGGGCGGCATTCTTCAACGAACATGCGAATGAAGAGACAGGGATGTTTGGGAGTGAGGAACGCCGCAAACACTTTGACCTGGAAGGGGTTCGCCTCCGTGATGAACTCGAAAAAGTTCTCGGAGATAGATTTCGCTTCCGGCTCCGGCTGTGGTTCTAAGTGAGTGTCAAACGAGGCAATATTTTCGCGCACTCCGCTTGAGAAACAACCGGGAGGTTTCCCCGGTTAGCCGGTGACGTCGCCGTCCCTGCGGAAGGCGTTGCTGCGGGCGTGCTCGTGGACGCGGCCCAGGGTTTCGATTTGCTGGTGCCCGTCCGCGATCAGTTGGGTGAAGGTGGACTGCTCCAGCCCCAATTCGGCCGCGTGCTCCTCCAGCGTCTGCCAGCCGCCGATCTTGCCCAGGACGGCGCCGCGCATCAGCTCCGCCTCCAGGACCAGGGTCATCGGCGAGCGGCTCAGGAGCCGGCCGTTGAGCTTCAGCCGGCCGGCGTGTTCGGCGAGCCAGGCGGCGGCCTGGCGATGCGGGCGCCGGCGGATGCCCAGTTCGTTGAGCAACCCGCGCAGCCGCTCCCGCTCCCGGCGGAGCGCGGCGGCCAGATCGGCGAGGTCGGCGTGTACCGGCGTGTCGCTGAAATCCTTGGCCATCCGCTCCATCCTGCCGAGCCCGGCAGTGGCGCCGCTGAGGTGGTCCGACAGATACAGGCCGAGCAGTTTCTCGTCAATGGTGTCCGGAATGTGCGGTGCCATGGAACCTCCAGCTGGGCTCGTGCGGTGGACAGCGTGGGTCAGTGGTGGTGCTCTGGCTGCAACCCTACCGGAGCCGCGGCCGCAGCGTCCCCGGGCTAAAGGTCCAGACGGTAGACGAGCAGCTTGATGTCCGTATCCGGCACCAGCCAGTCGCGCTCGGGCACGCGCCGGAAGCCGGTCTTCCGGTAGAGGCCGTGGGCGCTCTCCCACGTCAGGCCCGTGGTGAGTGCCACGCCGGCGATGCCGGGCAGGGTCCTGGCGTACCCGACGATGGCTTCCACCAGGGCCCGTCCGGCGCCGCTGCGCTGCACGGCCGGGTCGACCACGAGCATCCGGAATTCCAGTTCGTCCGGCAGCGCGATGTCCGCATACGGCTCGCCCGCCACGGCGAGGGTCACCGAACCGACAACCCGGCCGGCCCGTTCCGCGACCCAGATGGTGGCCTGCTCGTGCCGGCGGGCGACCTGCTGGATCTGTTGCATGTAGGGATGGTCCGCGTCCTCGAAGTAGCCTGCGGCCAGGTACGCGTCCCGGGTGATCCGGGCGACGTCGTCGTAATCTGCCGGCACGGCGGGGCGGATGAGGATCTGCGAGGGCACCTGTCAATGGTACGGGTCCTACCGCCGTGCCGGCCGCCGGTTGCCGGATTCCGTGACGGAGCTATCACGAGGCGGACATCTCAGAGCGGGAACTTCCCGGAGAGCTCCAGCGGTCCCGCGCAGGTCCAGGCCGCCGGCCGTTCGGCCGCGGAGGGACCGCCGTCGAGCACGCTGGTGAGGCGGGGCCGCCGGACCCAGCAGCCGGCTTCCTCGGCGATCAGCGCCCCGGCGGCAAAGTCGTGTTCGTTCAGGCCGCGTTCGCCGTACGCGTCGTGGGACCCGTCCGCCACGAGGCACAGGTCCAGCGCCGCGGAACCCAGCCGGCGGACATCGGCGAAACCGTCCATCAGCGCGCCGAGCCCTGCGGCCTGTTCGGCCCGGACCCCCGGGTCGTAGCTGAAGCCGGTAGCGAGGAGCTGGCCGGTCCGGCCCGTCAGCGGGCCGTTCAGCCGGGTACGCTGCCCGTTCTCTTCCAGCCAGGCCCCTGCGCCGCGTGCAGCGTAGTAGACCCGCCCCAGCGCCGGGGCATGGACGACGCCGGCCAGCCAGGCCCCGTCGGGCCCGGCGACCGCCACCGAGGTGCCGTAGTAGACGATGTTGCGGATGAAGTTGGTGGTGCCGTCCAGCGGATCGATGGACCAGCGGAACCCGCTGGCAGCCTCGGGCAGGACCGTGCCGCCTTCCTCCCCGGTCACCGCATCGCGCGGCCGGGCCGTCGTGATCACGTCCCTGACGGCAGCCTCGGCGGCCAGGTCGAAAGCCGTAACCCAGTCCCCCGCGTCGCCCTTGTTGCTGGCTTCCAGGGGGCCGGTGCCACGGCCGGCCAGCACCGCCGCGCCCGCGGCGGCCGCCTGCCGGGCCAGTGCAAGGAAGGCCGCCGGTTCGGGGAAACCGGCGGCAGCGGCGGTCATTCGACGGTCACCGCACCGGCGTCGCCCAGCCCGGCGGGTCCTTCGGCCAGCAGGGCGCGGAACCCGTCCTCGTCCAGGATGCGCAGACCGAGCTGTTCCGCCTTGTCCAGCTTCGTGCCGGCGTTCTCGCCGGCCACCACGTAGCTGGTGTTCTTGGAGACGGACCCTGCAGCCTTGCCGCCGCGGACCAGGATCGCTTCCTTCGCTTCGTCCCGGCTGAAACCTTCCAGACCGCCGGTGACCACCACGGTCAAGCCTTCGAGCGTCCGCGGAGTGGATTCGTCGCGCTCGTCCGCCATCCGCACGCCGTCCGCGGCCCAGGTATCAACGATCTCCCGGTGCCAGTCCCCGGCGAACCATTCCTTCAGCGCCACGGCAATCACCGGGCCCACGCCGTCGACGTGGGCGAGTTCCTCCTCGGAGGCCGCCCGGATGGCGTCCATGGTCCCGAACGCGGTCGCCAGGGCCCGCGAGGCCCGCGGTCCCACGTGGCGGATGGACAGGGCGACGAGGATTCGCCACAGCGGCTGGGACTTGGCCTTTTCGAGTTCGCTGAAGAGCTTCTCCGTGTTCGCGGTGGGCTTCGACGGGGACTTGGCGGTGCCCTTCGTGTAGAAATACGGGACCAGCTCGAACTCTCCGGTCGCCACGCCCTTGGACCGCTTCTCGCGGCGGATCTTGACGCCCGCCAGGTCTTCACGGGTGAGCCGGAACAGGGTCGCCTCGGAGGTGAGCGGCGCGACGTCGGGCTCGGCGGGCTGGGTCAGCGCAATCGCCGCCTCCCAGCCGAGCGCCTCGATGTCGAAGGCGCCGCGGCCGGCCAGGTGGAAGACGCGTTCACGCAGCTGGGCCGGGCAGGACCGGGCGTTGGGGCAGCGGATGTCGACGTCGCCTTCCTTGGCCGGTGCCAGCGGCGTGCCGCAGGCGGGGCACTCGGTGGGCATCACGAAGTCGCGGACCGGCGGGTCCTGGACGTCGCGGAGGGCCAGCACGGGGCCGACGATCTCCGGGATGACATCCCCTGCCTTGCGCAGCACCACGATGTCGCCGATCTTGACCCCCTTGGCCTTGACGACTTCCTGGTTGTGCAAGGTGGCCATCTCCACCGTGGAGCCCGCCACCTTGACCGGTTCCATCACGCCGTACGGAGTGACCCGGCCGGTGCGGCCCACGTTGACGGCAATATCGAGCAGCTTGGTGTTGACCTCTTCGGGCGGGTACTTGTAGGCCACGGCCCAGCGCGGGACCCGGGTAGTGTAGCCCAGGGCCCGCTGCGTGGCGAAGTCGTCCACCTTGACCACGATGCCGTCGATCTCGTGGCTGAGGCTGTGCCGTTTGTCGCCGTAGCGCCGGATAAAGTCCAGCACTTCCGGCAGCCCGGGCAGCACTTCAAAGTACGGGCTGGTGGGCAGGCCCCACTCGGCGAGCTGCCGGTAGGTGTCCGACTGGCTGGTCGTGGCCAATCCTTCGCGGGCGCCGACGCCGTGCACGTACATCTTGAGCGGGCGCTTGGCCGTCTCCGCCGGGTCCTTCTGCCGCAACGACCCGGCGGCAGCGTTCCGCGGATTGGCCAGCGGCGCCTTGCCGGCGGCGATCAGCGCCTCGTTGAACTCCACGAACGCCTTGGACGGGATGAACACTTCACCGCGGATCTCCATCTCCGCCGGAAAGTTCCCGCCGTTGAGCTGCCGCGGGATTTCCTTGATGGTCAGGACGTTGCGGGTGATGTCCTCCCCCGTGGTGCCGTCGCCGCGGGTGGCCGCGCGGGCCAGGACGCCGTCCCGGTAGAGCAGGTTCACGGCCAGGCCGTCGATTTTGAGCTCGGTGAGCCACGACGGCGGGTTCCCGCCGTTGCCGAGCTTGGCGATGCCGGCCTCGGCCTTCGCGATCCAGGCCTCCACCTCCTCGAGCGAGAACACGTCCTCGAGGCTGTACATCCGGGTGAGGTGTTCGACGGCGGTGAAGGCGGCGGATACCTCGCCACCGACCTCCTGGGTGGGGGAATCGTTGGCCACCAGTTCCGGGTGCATGGCCTCGATCGTTTCCAGCCGCCGGTAGAGCTCGTCGAAGTCGGCGTCGGAGATGATCGGCGCGTCCTCCTGGTAGTAGGCGAAGCGGTGTTTGCGGACCTCTTCGACCAGGACCTCGTACTCTTGGCGGACAGCTTCGGACGGGACGCGCTCCCCGTTGGCGCTGGTGGTGCCGGTGGCTGCTGCAGTCTTCCCTGTGCTCACAGACCTATCCTGCCTCAGATCGGCCGCATTGTCCGGTCACGGCCGCCGGGCCCGCGGCGGCCGCTACTCGTACAGGGCGATGAAGCGGCCCACCACGCCGCCGGCGCGCAACTTGTCGATGGCGCCGGGGATGTCCGCGGGGGTGATCAGGTTCATCGGCGGGTTCAGCCGGCCGGACTTCATCAGGTCGTAGATGCCTTCGAGGTCCGCCCTGGTGCCGGACTTCGACCCCTTGATCGAGAGTTGGTTGATGATCAGCGGATAGGTGTTGATGGTGGCCTCCAACCGGCCCATGCCGACCTGCACCAGGGTGCCGAATTCCGCCAGGGTCTCCACGGCGGCGGCGGTGGTGCTGCCGAAGCCGGCGTAGTCGACGATCAGGTCGAGGTTCTTGTCCTTGAACGCATCGATCGACTCGGCCACCCCGGCCAGCCCGATCTCGTCGGCAAGCTTCCGGGTTTCCGGGTTGATCTCGGCGCCGTAGACCTCCGCGCCGGACAGCACGGCGGAGCGGGCACCGATGTATCCCAGGCCGCCGAGTCCGATCACGCCGACCCGCATCCCTGCGGTGGCGCCGCCGACCGCCATGATGGCGTGGTAGGCGGTGAGGCCGGCGTCGGTGGCCATCGCCCCCAGGTCGAACGGGACCTCGTCGGGGAGCCGGACCAGGTTGTCGGCGGTCGCCAGCAGCCGGGGTCCGAAGCCGCCGTCCCACTTCCCGTAGCCGATCGCGTCACCGTCGCTCATGACCGGGGCGAGCCCCACCCGGTCGCCGACCTTCCACTGGTCCATGCCGTCCCCGACTTCGGAAATGATGCCGGCGTTCTCGTGTCCCATGGTGCGCGGGAGGTGCGGGAAGAGCGGCATCCAGCCGGCGTCGTCGAGCGCGGTCACGTCGGAGTGGCAGACTCCTGCGGCCTTGACACCAACCACCACCTGGCCCGGGCCGGCGTGCGGCTCGGGAACCTCATTGAGCTCCAGCGGCTTGTTCGTTCCGGTAAACTGCCATGCCTTCATGGTGCGTCTCCTTAGCTGTGCCTCCAGGATCCGACGCCGCACCGTGACCCTGGGGGAACCGGCCCGGACGTGGTCTTCGCACTCTACGCCCCAATCCTGACGCTCGCCCTTAAACCGGCCAGGGCCGCTGCAACACCGAATGAACATCGGGTTACAACGGCCCTGGCACGCTCGCTCCGGCCGGCAGGCCTAGCGGAGGGAGGCGCTCTCCTGGTCGGCGGCGTTCCGGGCGGCCTGCTGGCTGGCCTGCTGCAGCGCCTGCGAGACCCGGGTCAGGGCGGCGACGTGCTCGCCGTTCCAGTCATTGCGGAACTTGTCCGCATCCGGGCCCATCCACTGGGTACCTTCCAGGACCTTGGTCAACATGGACCGCTGGTTGTCGATCTCCTGCGAACCGGCCTGCAGCTTCGACCCAAGCGTCTTGAGCTGATTTACATCTGCACCCCACATAGCCATGCGAAAAACTCCTTAGTTCACCGGACCCGACCATTGTCGGCATCCCCAGCGGTCCCCGGCTGATCCGGAAGATCCATTGCCTAGAACCTACCCTGTCCCGCAAAATGCTGTCGATGGGCAGCACTCCCCATCGGCGGTGCGGGACGGCTACATATCAGGTGCGGTTCTCCGGCGGGAGGGCGACCTGCAGCTTCCGGACCTTGCCGCGGCCCACGACGTAGCCGCGACCGGGAATAAAGTCGCCGCTGACCCGGCCCAGCGGGGTGCTGAGCAGGGTGTCGCCCTCGATATCGCCCGGGTTCAGCAGCACACCGCGCCGCCCCGACTTGAATGGCTGCGCCAAGGACCAGGCCGAAGACCAGGTGGAGGTCTCGGATTCGCCCACCACCCACTGGTCGGCCTTGATGGCGGCCGTGACCAGCCGGCCGATGCCGGACTCGGCCAGGGTGTCGGTGAACTCGGTCAGGCCCTCGATGAAGATGGCGAGTTTGCCCGGCGTGCCGGCGGCGTAGTCCGTGAGTTCGTCGATCGCTTCCTCGACGTCGTCCGCGCCCACCACGGACCGGTCCCAGAGCTTCAGGGACGCGGCGGCGGAACGCCGTGAGCCCAGGTAGATCAGCTCCACGCCGGGGTTGGACCGGCGCAGCGCGTGGGCCAGGGTCACCAGCGCCACGGTGCGGCCGGAACCGGGCGGCCCGGCCAGCAGCAGCGGACCCTTGGCCAGGATCTCGGCCGGCTGCAGTGTTTCGTCGTCGACGCCGATCACCGGCAGGTCCGGGCTGCCGGCCGGCAGTAGCTCCAGGTCCACCGTGTCCGGCAGCCGCTCGATCCGCGGTGCCTGCTCGACGCCCTGCCGCAGCATCGCCTCACGGAGCCGGTGCACCTCACGGGACTGGACCGCCAGGTTGGAGTTTCCGCCCAGCACCGCCAGCTGTACCTCCAGCGGGCCCAGCAGGCCGCGACCGGGCGGTGAACCTGCCGCCAGGACGTCCTTGGGCACATCCATGGACAGATAGTCGTCCTCCGAGGACATCCGCAGCACCAGCCGGCGCTGGATCGAGGCCAGCAGTGACGCCGGCACCGCGTTGGGCCGGTCACCGGTGACGACAAGGTGGATGCCCAGCGGCCGGCCGTCGGTGGCGAGCTGCAGGAAGATGTCCCAGAGCGCGGCGAGCTTGCTGTATTCGTAGGTTTCCCGGAACGCGGACATACCGTCGACCAGGACGAAGATGCGCTTCTCGTCCGGCCTGCCGGCCAGCTGCCGGTATTCCACGATGGTGGCCGCCCGGACCTCGGCGTAGCGGGCGGAGCGGTCGTCGGCCAGGTCGCGCAGCCAGCGCAGCAGCCGGCCGACACGTTCCACGTCGTCGCCGTTGATGACCTCGCCGACGTGCGGAAGCGCCTCAAGCATCGTCAGGCCGGACGAGCCGCAGTCGATGCCGTAGACGTTGACCGGGCCGCCGCGCGGGGTGACGGCGGCGGCAATCGCGATCCCGCGCAGGGCCGCGGACTTGCCCGAGCCGCCGGTGCCGTAAATGGCCATGTTGCCGTCCCGGTCGGGCTGGTAGAACACCGTGGGCTGGTCCTGGTGGGCAGGGTCGTCCGCCACGCCCAGCAGCAGCCGCTCGTCGGTGCGCGGGTTGGGCAGCTTCGAGAAGTCATAGGTGGTGGCGAGCTCGTCCAGCCACGGCTGGCGCGGCGGTGCGATCGCCAGCACCTCGGCGGCCTTGATGATGTTCGCCGTCATCCGGGCGATATCCGTGGGTCCTGACGCTTCCTCCGGCGCCGGGGTCTCGTCGGCGGGGGCGGCCCAGGCGGGCCCGGAGCCGAAGGCCATTTCGACGACGTCGATCCGCGGACGCTGCGGTTTTGCCGTGGTCCAGCCGCCGGCGTAGCCGGTTTGGAAGCCCTGGATCCGGCCCGGCCCGGTCTTGGCCGCGCCCCGGCCGGGGATGGCCGGGTCGAAGTAGGCCGCGGTGGGGACACCGAGGATGTCGACGGCGTCGTCCTCGTCGGCCATCCGCAGCGCCACCCGCAGGTTGGTGTTGGCGCGCAGGCTGTCCTTGATGACGCCTGCCGGCCGCTGGGTGGCAAGGATCAGGTGCAGGCCCAGCGAACGGCCGCGGGCGGCGACGTCCACCACGCCGTCCACGAATTCGGGCACCTCGGTGGCCAGGGCGGCGAATTCGTCCACGACGATGATCAGGTACGGCGGCGCTTCCGGGTCGGCCTGGCGCTGGAGGTCCAGCAGGTCCTTGGCCTTCTTGCGGTTGAGCAGCTTCTCGCGGTGATGCAGCTCGGCCCGGAGTGAGGTCAGGGCCCGGCGGACCAGGTGCGGCGAGAGGTCCGTGACCAGGCCCACCGTGTGCGGCAGGTGCAGGCAGTCCGCGAAGGCGGCACCGCCCTTGTAGTCGACGAACAGGAAATTGACCCGGTCCGGGCTGTACGCGGCGGCCATGCCCATCACCCAGGACTGCAGGAACTCGGACTTGCCGGCGCCGGTGGTGCCGCCCACCAGAGCGTGCGGGCCCTCGTTCTTCAGGTCGAGGTAGAGCGGCTCGAGGCCCTTGGAACCCACCAGGGCGCGGAGGGTGCCCTTGTCCTTCCGGTTGGGCGTGGCCGTGGCATGCACGGAGTTGTTTTCGCTCCAGCGGTCGGCGACGGACTGCGGGTTGTCCAGGAAGTCCTTGCCGATCAGGGTCGCGTAGGACACCGCGCGGGGCAGGTCCGAGTCGTCCTGGAGCGGTTTTCCGACGTCGACCACCGGCGCGAGCATCCGCGCGAGCTGCGCGGCGAGCCCGGCGTCGAGGCTTTCGCAGCTGACCGGAAAGGTGTGCCGGCCCAGCCGGACCTGTCCGGTGGTGGTGCCGTGTTCGCCGTCGACCGCCATGAAGTCGCGGCAGGCTGCCGGGAGCTGCTGGACGGACGCGGCCACCCACATCACGTGCACGCCGGAGTCCGGGCCGCGTTCCAGGACCCGGGTGAGCCGGCCGCGGTCCACCGGGGCGTCGTCCTCCACGACCAGGAGCACGGCGGGCAGCTCCGGGGCCGGGAGGTCGCCGGCCTCGGCCGCGATGCCGGGGCGGGGTTCGGGTCGCGGCGACCGGGCCGCCGCCTCACGCTGGTCGATCAGGTCTTCGAGCCTGGCCAGCAGGGCGGTGCCGCCGGCGGGACCGGCCGCGAGGTGGTCCCCGCCCAGCGGGCTGTGCCCGGATCCGGTGTGGGGCAGCCACTGCAGCCAGTCCCAGCGGTCCTTGGACTGGGCCGAGGTAATGGCCGTCAGCACCATTTCGGCCGGCGAATGCAGCCCTACGAGCTGCAGGACCAGGCCGCGGGCCACGTCATCGACCAGGCCGCGCTGGCCGGCCAGCCCGAAGGACCCGGCGGTGCGCAGCTGCGAGACCACCGGGACACCCTCGATGCTGCCGAATTCCGTCATGAACTCCTGAATTTCGGCCATGAACTCGGGGTCGGTGTCGTTGTTGCCGGGTTCTTCGAACCGGATCCGGGACGGCGCCGTGCCCAGCCCGAACCGCAGCCCCAGGAAGCCGGTGTGCTCCGGCCGGTGGGTCCAGAGCAGGGGCCCGAGCTTGTAGATCGCGTCGACCGTGTCGCTGACCGACGGTGCCTCCTGGAGCCGGACGGCCCGTTCCACCTGCTGCAGCGCGGTGATGTCCTGATGGAAGGCCGCCATCGCGGCGCGGAAGGCCTTGAGCTGTTCCCGGCGTTCCCGGCGGGACTGCATCTTCTGGTCGACGTAATGGCCCACGACGAACAACGGCATCATCATCATGAAAATGACTGACATCATGTTCTGCGTGACGGCGAACAGGACGGCGCCCATCATCAGCGGGGCCACCAGCATGATGTAAGGGAAGGGCTGGCGGTTCTGCCGTTTGGGGCCGGCCGGGAGGGTCCGGACGCGGGGTTCGAACCGGGGCACCACGCGCGGCGAGCGGTTGAACTCGATCAGCGGGCTGCTCGGTGCCGCGCCCTGGCTGCCGCCCAGGGACATCACGGACACGGTGGTGTCCCCCAGCGTGACGGTGTCCGAGGAGTTCAGCGTGGCCCGGCTGACGGGCAGGCCGTCCATCAGCAGCCCGTTGGCGGAGTTCGTGTCCACGATCTCCACGGTTTCCCCGACCGTGACCCGGGCATGCCGCTTGGAGGTGAGCGGGTCCGTCAAGCGGACGTCCACATCCCGGTCCCGGCCGATGTAGCTGGTTCCGGACGGCAGCGGAAATTCGCGGCCGACGTCGGGGCCGGAGAGCACGCGCAGCGTCGCCGCGGCGGGCCCGCGGTGCGCGCCGGGCACGGCAAACTGTTCGCTGATCCGGGTCAGTGACACGATCGAGCCGGGCCGCAGCCCGGATTCGAGCAGGTTGTCCTCCCGGGTCAGGATGCTGCCGGCCAGGCCGCCGGCGGCGAAGGCCTCCTCGACCTGCAGCGAGAGGTTCGCCGGCGGTTCGGTGCCGCGCCGGGCAGGGTCCGCCGCCCAGAGCTCCGTGGCGATGTCCGCCACGGTGGCGAGGCCGTCCACGGTGACGGCCAGGTCCTTGGCCTCGGCCGGGTCGCGGCGCAGGGTCAGCCGGATCTTCATCCTTCCTCCCCGCCGCGCTGGGTCTCCAGCAGCACCAGGTCCGCCGGCGTGACGAGGTGGGAGGTCACCGCGTGTTCCACCAGACGTGCCCGGCGGTTCGTGGCGAGCTTCCCGCCTCCGCCGCGCAGCCCGGCCACTCCGACCCGGTCGAGTTTGTCGCACACATTGTCCAGCTTCCGGTTGAACCGGGTCAGCGCCCAGCCGAGGGTCCTGGCCGCTTCGGCGGAGGAAGGGATGGCGCTAAAGCCGGTCCCTTCGCGGCGCAGCATCGGCTCGGCGAGCGCCACGATCAGCGCCTTCTGCGAGTCGGTGAACACCACCGGGCCGATGGTGGTGTCTCCGCCGCTGTCCGCGCCGCGGGACTCCTGCCGGAACGCAGGGGTGTGGAGGTGGACGGCGAACTCGTAGCTGGTGGGTCCGGCGGTAAAGATGACGTTGGTCTGGCGGAACACCAGCGGAATCCGGGCCCCCGGGGCCAGCCAGGCCTGCATGCCACCGGAGGCGTCGGCGATGGTGGCGCACAGCATGCTGCCGACGTTGCTCAGCCACCAGATCCCGTCATAGCGGGCCACCTGCAGGAACTGGCGGTGCAGGTACGGGTTGTCGTCAACTTCGAGGTCGCCTTCGCGGCCGATGCTGAAGATGTCCTCGTCGGATGGTTCATACCATTCGCCGCAGAACTCTATTGCCAGATCCCCCATGGTGTCTGTCTCCTCGTTGGGCTTCATGCCGGTGTGTCCTGGTGTGCGTTGCGCCATGCTGTTGTAGCTCAGGGTTTCTTCGCGCAGCCGATGGAGCCCTGTTCCATCGGCGATGACGAACCGTCGGAGCGGATGATCATGACCTGGATGCAGGTTTCCCCCGTCGGGTTGGCCGCGACGTGGGCCTTGGTGTCAGCGCTGGACTGGAATTCGCCGTTGCCCTGCGGCGAGTAGGTCCGCCACTTGTAGCGGTCGCCGGGTTTGGGCTGCGGGTTTGTCCAGCTGAAGCTCAGTTTCCCGGTTCCGTCAGCGCTGCCGGCTACCGCCTCGACGTCCGGAACGGTGCCGTTGTCCAAAGCGTCTGCGGGCGGTTTGCTGACCTGCTGGGATGCCTGCGGGGCGGGATCGGGCCGGGCTGTTCCGGCGATGACGCCGACGACGGCGGCGACCGCCAGCACGGCGCCGCCCACGATCGCGAGGGCCAGGTTGCGGCGGCTGTGCGCTGCCGGACCGGCTTCGGCTTCTCCCGCGCCGCCGGACGGTTCCGCCGGCAGGCTGGAGCGGTTGACGGTGGCCGCGACGGCGTCGTCCTCGACCCGGGCGGCTGCCGCGGGCCGTGACAGCGGCGCGCCGGGCACTACGGTGCCGGGCCGGCGGACCGTGTCGTGGCCCGGGACCGCCTGGGCCAGGCCGGCGTGGTTGCGGGTGGTCGGATCGTCCGGCGGAACGGTTCCGGTTGGCCTGGCCGGGAACGTGGGGGCCTGGCCGGTGGCGTCGGGGTCGATGGCGGCGACGCTGCGGACCCGGGTTTCGTCCACGGCGTCGTCCGGGAGGGGGTCCTCGGCGCGGGGTTCTTCGAGGACTTCGAACGGCGTCACCGAGAGGTTCAACTCGGCCTGGATCCGCTGCAGTGCCAGGGCGAACGCGTGCGCGGACGAGTACCGCGACGCCGGAGCCTTCGCCATGGCGGTTGCCAGCGCCAGCTCCAGCGACGCGGGCACGTCGGCACGGCCGAGTTTGGGGACCGGCAGGTTGGTGATCCGGGCGATCAGTTCGCGCTGGGAGTTGTCCGCGCCGGGCAGCACGAACGGGGAGCGGCCGGCGAGCAGGGTGTAGAGCGTGGCGCCGAGCGCCCAGACGTCCGCGAGGACGCCGTCGACCTGCCGGTCGCTGAACTGTTCGGGCGGCGACCACGGAATGGACATGCCGGCGTCTTCGTCCTGGTCGCCGGCGAGGGTGCCGGAGATACCGAAGTCGGTCAGCGCGGGGCGGTTGTAATCGGTGACGAGGATGTTCGCGGGCTTGATGTCCCGGTGCGCGATGCCGGCGCGGTGCGCGGTCTCCACCGCCGAGGCCACCTGGATGCCCACGGCCAGGACCTCGTCGACGCTGAAACGCTGCCGGCGGTAGCGCACGTCCAGGCTGGGCCGGGAGCAGTATTCCATGGCGAGGTAGGAATGGCCGGCGTCGGTGACCTCCGCCTCGAAGATCGTCACGATGTAGGGGTGTGAGGACAGCTGCGCCATCAGGTTCGCCTCGGACTCGAAGCGGCGGCGCGAACCTTCGGTCTTGAGGTCGGAGAGCAGGACTTTGACTGCCACCTTGCGGCGCGGCCGGTCCTGTTCGTACAGGTAGACGTCGGAGAACCCGCCGGAACCGAGCAGGCTGATGTAGGTGAAGCCCGGGATGGCCGGCGGTGGTGCGACGGGCCGTTTGGCGTTCACAGGAGCTCCTCAAAGCGCAGCTGGATGCCGTCGCCCAGTTCGGCGATGTCGCCGTCGAAGAGGATGGCCATCTCGCCCTGGGCGAGCCGTCGCGGGGCCTGCCCTTCGCGCAGCAGCACTGTGCCGTTGGTTGCTTTAAGGTCGCAAAGCATCACGTGCCAGCCTTCGAGCCGGACCTCCACGTGGGAGCGGGAGATGTCCCCGCCGGGGCTGGCCACCTGGACGAGTTTGGGCATCACGGCGCCCTGGACCCGGTTGACCGAAGGCTGCCGGCCCACGATCAGGGACTGGTCCAGGTCGATCAGTTCGCCGGTGGACAGCCGCATCCGGCCGAGGCGTGGGCGCGGGACCTGCACGCCGTCGCCGGGCAGCGGCTGCTCACAGTAGGCGCAGTGGGCGCTGGTGGGCGGGTTGGCGTGGCCCTGCGGGCAGACCCTGGCCAGGACCATGGGCCCGGTGCCGGGCTCCTGGCCCCTCGTCGGCGGCGCCGGATCAGCGGGGCGGCCGCCGGCCGCCGCGCCCAGGGCGCTCTTGAGTACCGTCTGGCCGTCGTGGTCGGCGTCCTCCCCCGGTGACGGCTGCAGCGCACCCGCCGGCGGCGGGGCCGCGGAGGGCGGCGGGGTGAACAGCGACGGCGGCGCGGCTACCGGCGCCGGTCCCCGGCCTGGCGCCGCGTCCCCGCCGGTGCGCCACGGGACGGAGTCGATCAGCCCGGCGGGGGCCGCGGGAGGGCGCGGCGCGGCAGCAGCGGGCGCAGGTGCAGGCACGGGTACAGGCACGGGCTCAGCAGCGGGTGAAGGTGGGGGCGCAGGCGCGGGCTTTGGTTCTTCCGCCTCGGGCGCCTCGCGTACGGCGGCGTCTTCGATGGTCCGGATCACCGTCTGCTCCCAAAGATGGTCATAGCTGCCGGTGGGTTCCTGTTCCGCCGGCTCCGGCGCGTCGGCCGGCTCCGGCGCGTCGGCCGGCTCCGGCGCGTCAGCCGGCTCCGGCGCGTCCGGGCCTGGGTCCTCCTCGTCCGGGAGTTCCAGCACGGTGTCGGCGGAGCTGCCGTGCTCGCCCAGACCGGCCTGCATGTCGGCCTCGGCGGCGGCCAGCAGCTCTTCGTCCACGGCGCCGGCCGAAGCGGGCTGCGCCGCGGGCAGGGAACCGGGCCGCGCCGCGGGCAGCGCGCCGTGCAGCGCGCCGTGCAGTGCCTGCAGCAGCACCACTCCCTCACCGAGCGGGAGCGGGAGCGGGTCCGCGGCAGGGCCCGCGCCGGCGACGGCCAGCCGGAAGGACTGTGCCGAGGGGAAGCGGCGTTCGGCCCAGGTGCTGACGTCCCGGCCGCTGAGCGCCGCACCGGCTCCGCCGTCCTGGGTGACGTCGAGCTCCAGGTCACCGCGAAGGAACACCTGCAGCGGCCCGCGCAGGCCCACGATCCCGAACCAGGGCAGCCGCGCGAGCGAGCCACCGGTGGCCGCGGTCACGGCGTCGAGCACCTCGTGGTTTTCCCGGGCGCGGGCCAGCAAGGACCAGAGCGTCTCCACCAGCGCACGGTCGGTCTCCGGGCCCAGCAGCACCACGGTGCCGGAGCGGACCACGCCCAGCCAGGGTCCCGGCGTGTAGCTGAGTGCGGCCCGGCCGTCAGCGGGCGCCACGGGGCTCCCCGCCCTGGCCGGCAGGCGCGTCGCCGGTCCCGCGGTCCGCAGTTCCGGCGGCGTCGCCGGGGTCTGCTTCCGGGGCCGCGTCGAGGATCTCGGTGCGCGGCAGGGTATTGGCGTCTTCGGCCTCCGTGGCAGCCCGCGGTGCCGTCTGCGCGCCGTGGTCGTGGGACACGTTGGTGGCGTCGACCACGATGCAGGTGACGTTGTCCCGGCCTCCGCTGCGCAGGGCGGCCTGGATCAGCTCATCCACCGCCGCCTGCGGGTCCGGTTCGGAGGTCAGGATCCGGCTGATCTGGGCGTCGTCGAGCTCGCCGTTGAGGCCGTCGGAACAGACGAGGATCCTGTCGTCCTCCTCCACCGGCAGCAACCAGTAGTCGGCCTCCGTCTCGTCGCCGGTGCCCAGTGCCCTGGTGACCACGTGCCGGCGCGGGTGCACGGCTGCCTGCGCGGGCGTGATCTCCCCGGCGTCCACGAGTTCCTGCACCTCGGAATGGTCGACACTGACCTGGCTGAGCGCGCCCTGGGCCAGCCGGTAGGTCCGCGAGTCGCCGATGTTGAGCACCAGCCAATAGGGAATGCCCATCTGTTCCACGACGACGACGCCGGAAAGCGTGGTACCGGCGCGGGAGCCGGTGGCGGAGCGGATATCGGCGTCGGCCTGCAGCAGGTACTGCTGGACGACGGCGGCCGTGGCGTCCCGCTCACCGGTGGCCAGTTGCGGGATCCCGGCGAGGGTGCGCACGCAGATGCCGCTGGCGATCTCGCCGGCCTCGTGGCCGCCCATCCCGTCGGCGACGGCGAACACCGGGTCCGCGGCGATGAAGGAGTCCTCATTCATTTCACGCCGCAGTCCGCGGTCCGTTCCGTAGCCGACGTTGAGCCGCAGGCCGGAGCCGGCCGCGGCTGAGTCCGCCGGGCCGGCAGCGGGCAGATCGGGAGGGGGCTGGGATGTCATGCCTGTCCTAGGTAGAAGGAGCGGTCACCAAAGTGCACGGTGGATCCGGGGCGTACGTGGGTGGGTTCCCCGGCTGCCAGGGCAGTGCGGACGCCGTCCGGGGTGGTGACGGCGCTGCCGTTGGTGGAGTTGCGGTCCGTGACCCAGATTCCGCCGTTTCCGGGCCGGAGGTGAAGGTGGGTTTTGGAGATGGAACGGCCCGGATCAGCCACCGGGAGCAGCCGGACCGGGTTTTCACCGGGGTGGGACGCCGGGTTCCGGCCGATCAGCAAGGTCCGGTCCACTTCGATTTCGCGGCCGTCGTCGATCCTGATCCGCGCAATGGCGACCGTGACCGGAACAGTGCTGTCGCCGCGGACCTGGGTGCGGTCGTGGTCGTCGTCGGGGTGCGGGCTGAACGCGCGGCTGTTGACCGCTTCGCTGCGGGCCGCCTCGATCGGCGTGGGAGCGGCTGCGGCCGGGACCGGTTGAGCGGCGGCAGCGGGGTGGGCGGCGGCAGCGGGTTGCAGCCGGGCCGCGCCGGCCACCGGTGAGGCGACTTGTTGGACCGGTGGCAGGTCCAGCGGGGCGAAGCTGTAGGGTCCCTGGATTCCGCCGGTGAGCAGCGGGTTACGGCCGGCCCGGATATCGAAGGCGAGCGTTTTGGCGGCTTTGTCGTGCCAGCCGCGCAGCCGGCCGTTGCGGTCCCAGGTGTTGGACACCACCACCGCAACCGCCCAGGCGGCGCCCAGCAGCGCCAGCGGGCCCACAATCCAGGGCGCGGCGCCGAACCATTGGCAGAGGACCACCACGGCGGCGGCGAGGATGGCAAGCAGGACCCCGGCCCCGGTGACAAGGCCGCGGAGGAACACCGCTCCCCCGCCGGGCGGGTAGCCCTCGGCGTCGGCGCTGCGGATCCCCATCAGGCGGTTTCCGACGGTCACGCCGGACCGGGCTTCGATCATTGCCTGGACCAGGACATATACAACCGTGATGCCGGTCCCGATGCCGCCGTAGAGCACCAGGGACGAGGTGTTGTAGATGATCGAGCCGCCGCTGCGCGTCTGGGTGACCCCTGCGAAGCCGAGGGCGAAGAGCACGGCCAGGACGGCAGCAGGACCGGTCCAGTCCAGGATGGCCGCAGCCAGCCGCTTGCCGGCGGCGGCCGGAACCAGTTCGAGCCTGTTCGGCATTCCGTCATCTCCCCCTTGGTGTCCTTGCGCGCCTGGCCCTGGCACGCCCGGTCCGGGCGCCACCGGCCCGGGAGCTACGCCCGCCGCTATCGGGATCGTACCGGGTCCGGCAACCGGGTGCCGTCTGCTCCGGGCGGACCGGTTGCTCAGCGGCACTCCGCAGGCCGGGCAGAACACAGCGCCCGGGCGGATCGGCTGCCGGCAGCGCGGGCAGCGCTCGACGTCGTCGGTCATGGCTCGTTGCGGTTCTTCCTGGCGGTGGGCTGCGGGTCGGGGTCCGGACCGGGCTCCACTGTACTAGCTGGCCGGCGGGCCGGACCGAAGGCGGCCGCGTCCGGGCCGGGGCCGGCGGCCGGCGTCCCGCGTTTCCCGCCGGACAGCGCCTGCCGGAGTCCGCGCAGCGTGAGGGCGGCCCGGCCGTCGGCCAGCAGGGATCGGGGCGAGTAGCGTGCCTGCTGGCGGCGCCAGAAGCCCAGCGTGCCGGTCATTTCCTTGAGCGAGCCGTCCACGATCTGCCAGTACTCACGCACCTCGTCCTCGCTTGGCTGGCCCGCGCCGAAGATGGCGGCGTCGGCCCGGTGGGCGAGCACTGTGGTGCTGTGCTGGCTTGCCGGGAACGCGTCGCGGAGCACCGCGGCGGACTCCCGCCGGGTGGCCCGCTGGTCCACGCCGGCGCCGAGGTCCGTAGCGAGGCTGAGGACCTCGTTCCAGCCTCCGCCGACGCGTTGGGCCGGATGTCCGTCGGTGAAGCGGGCCTTGCGCCGCCGGGATTTCAGCAGCGCGACCAGCAGCAGCGGCAGCGCCAGGACCGCCACCGGAATCAAGGCCATGCCGATCGCGGACAGCAGCGGACCCCAAAACAGCCACGGGTTGTTTTTCTTCTCGTCGGCGTCGAGCGCGTCCGGCGAGGAGTCCGGCGGCAGTTCGGCCGGTTCCTGCGGCGGGGGCGGCGGTTGGAGCACCTGCGGCTTGGGTTTGGACTTGTTCTCCGGGTCCGGCGGGATCGGCACGTTGTCCTTCGGCGGTGTGGGGTCGAACGCGACCCAGCCCACCCGGTCGAAGGCCACTTCGACCCAGGCGTGCACGTCCTTCCCGGTGATGGTCACCTTGCCGGCACCGTTTTCCGGGCTCTTAGGGTCCGGATAGAACCCCATCACCACGCGCGCGGGGATGCCCAGGTGGCGCAGCATGAGCGACATCGCCACGGCATACTGTTCGTCGTCGCCGAGCATCTGCTTGGCCGTCAGCAGGCTCCTGATCCGGTTGGCACTGTGCCCGGAGACGCTGGGCAGCTGGCCGTCGGCGATCAGGCCGTTGCTGAAGGCGCCCTTCTTCTGGAAATGGGCTTCCACCTGGCGGACCCGGTCAATGGCGGTGGGTGCGTCCGCTGCGAGGTCGTTGGCCTGTGAGCCGACCACCGGTGGGACCTCGGCCGGATCCGGCAGCGTGTCCTTGGCGAAGTCGTACTGGGTGAGCTGGCCGTGTTCCAGCATGACCGGGTCGGCCACCTGAACGGTATAGGCATCCCCCTTGGCCAGGCCGCGGGTGGTCACGGCGGTGTCCGTGCCTGAGTTGAAGTACAGGCCGGAGGCGGCGCCGGAGCCATCGCGGGCGAAGCTGATGCCGGTGGTCTTCCGGCCACCCGGCAGGAAGAAGCCCTGGTAGTCCTCGATGGTGATGTCCAGGGTGTAATCCCGGGTGGGGACGATCCCGGTCGGGTCGGCGAGGGTGTTCAGGGATCTGGCGTCGCCCACCTTGCTGAAGCTGCCGGAGGCGTTCGGGTCCATGGCGTAGTTGGTGCCGTTGTAGGCGTCCAGCGCGGCGAGGCGGACCCGGCCGTCCTTGGGCAGGCCCTTCACGACGAAGAGGTTCTCGTCCTTCTTGTCCTTGACCAGGGTCCGGAAACTCGCCAGCGGGCTGATGTAGTCCTTGGGGTCGAACGGGGGCACGATGGTGTTCCGCAGCACCTTCCGGTCACCGGCGGTGGTCAGCAGCGGGGACGCGACCGCGGAAATTCCGACGGCGGCGACGACCACGCCCGCCGCGGCTCCCAGCCGGCGGAACCGGGCCGCGCGCGCCGCGGCCTGGTCCTCGGCCGGCCGGTTGACCGAGACCTTGCGGGTGTCGCTGCGGCGCAGGGCGTCGCGGCGGAATGCGGCCCAGGCGATGCCGACGACGGTCAACGCCGTGCCGCGTTCCACCATGAGGAAACCGGAACTGGTGCTGAACGCAATGCCGGTCACGAAGAGCACCAGGACCGGCAGCAGGGGCCAGTAGGGACTCTTGAGCCGCCAGATCAGCAGCCCTGCCGCCAGCGAGGCCAGCAAGGAACTCAGGAAGGGCACAATCAGGGTGCCGCCTGCCGTACCTACCGGCACGCCGAGGGTGAGCATGTCCTTCCAGGCGAAGACCACGCCGGCCAGCAGCGTGCGCAGTGACTCCAGGGTGGGCAGGACGCCGGCGACCGACGCCTCCGGGACGGCGAGGGCGGTGCCGAAGAGCAGGTACACGCCCAGCGTCAGGGCCGCGGTGATGAGCGCTCCGAGCCGGTAGTGCACGGCGACGGCGGCCACGGCAAGGCCGAGCAGGATGCCGCCGCCCCCGGCGGCCAGGTAGTACGGGTCCCCGCCGAAGCTGAGGCTGAAGCCGAGGACCCCGAGGCCGAGCAGGACGAGGAGCGCGCCGGCGTCGAGCGCGTAATGCCAGGTGGGCTGGCCGTCCGCGAATCCGTCGCGGGACGGCGTCATGCGGCGCCGCAGGCCCGGTGCGGCGCTCATGCGGCGGCCTTCCGCAGCACGATGGCCAGTTCGGCGAGATCGCCCAGGGTGAGCACCGTCAGGTCCGCGATGTTGGCCCGGGCGGGGGCGGCGCCGGTCTCGACCCGAACCGCCAGGCTGCGCACGCCCGGCGGCACCGAGGCCGAGGCCGAACGCAGCTCGGTGGCGGTCACGTTGCTGCCCACCACGAAGAACACGACGGAGGCGTTGGGGACGGTGTCGGCCAGGGTCCGGGCGAGGTCGACGGCGGTCCTGCGTTGGGAGGCGCCGGCAATCCGGGTCATGTCATCTAGCAGGTTGCGGCCGGTTTCACAGCGCAGCGGTCCGTTCTGGGTGAGGACGTCCAGGTCGCGCTGCTCCCGGATGGCCTGCAGGCCGATGGAGGCGGCGGCCGAAATCGCCAGTTCGAACTCCTGCTCGGAGGCGTATTCGTCGGTGTTGGTGGACAGCGAGACGGCAAGGTGCGCGCGGCGGGTCTCCTCGAACTGGCGCACCATGAGGGTGTTGGTCCGGGCCGTGGTCTTCCAGTGGATGTGCCTCCGGTCGTCACCCGGGACGTAGTCACGCAGGGCGTGGAAGGACACGTCGGCGCTGGAGAGTTCCGTGGTGGGCATGCCTTCCAGGTCGCGGATGAAGCCGGCGGCCGAGCCGGCCAGGGCCACGGTTTTCGGGTGCACGAAGAGGTCCTCGGGTTCGGTCCACGGCACCTGGCGGCGGAGCAGGTGCAGCGGGTCGGCGCGCACGGAGCGCACCGGTCCCACCACGATCACGGCGCGGCGGGTGGTGGGGATGGTGAACAGGTCCTCGTGGACCTGCGCGGGCTTCATCCGGGGCAGGTGGAACACCGCGGTGGCGGCGCCCACCGGCAGTTCCAGGTCAGCCGGCAGCAGCGGGCGGGCAGCGGTGTTGGAGACGGCGATGCTGCCGACGGCGCTGTCCCCGACCGCCACCCTGGTCCGGGCCAGGTCCAGCACGACGCCGTAGGAGGACCGGCCCAGGACGAATCCGACCGCCAGCACAAACAGCACGACCGCGGCCACCGCGGCAGCCTTTGCCTCCTGCCAGCCGTACGCCAGGCCAAGGCCCCAGAGCAGCACCGAAGCGGCCAGCACG
This sequence comes from Arthrobacter sp. JB02-1C, assembly GCF_057748045.1. Lineage (NCBI taxonomy): Bacteria > Bacillati > Actinomycetota > Actinomycetes > Micrococcales > Micrococcaceae > Arthrobacter > Arthrobacter sp. JB02-1C. The sequence continues at coordinate 2,304,258 of NZ_CM173235.1, read as the reverse complement.
GACCAGCCGAGCACGCTCACGACCGAGAGGACCGGCGCAAGGTGCCGGCGGTAACGGTCCCGGACGGCGCGGCCGGCCGGCGCCAGGGCGAGGGCCGCGGTGCCGCGGGCTTCGGACCAGACGGCGGACGGGTGCAGCCCGGGGGTTTTTCCGGCCCGGGACAGGGGCCGCTTCAGACGGTCAGCAAGCCGGGTCAACGGAGTGCTGGTGGACATATGGGTGCCTTTGTTTGTGCGTGGCGCCGGGCGGCAGGATGGGCTGCCCGGGTGCTGGACTGGGTGGGACGGGCCGCGTTACACGGTGGCGCGCTGCTGCGGGGCGGCCACGTCGGCCAGCACCCGGGTCAGGACGGCCTCCGGGGTGGCACCGGAGAACTCCGCTTCCGGGTCCATCACCAGGCGGTGCGTCCAGACGACGGCGGCGAGGTCCTTGACGTCGTCGGGCAGGACGAAGTTCCGGCCCTGGCTGGCGGCCCAGACCTTGGCGGCGCGGACCATGGCCAGCGCGCCGCGGACGGACACGCCGAGGCGTGTCTCCGGTGCGTTGCGGGTCTCCTCGCAGAGCCGGGAGATGTATTCGAGCACGGCGGTATCCACGTGCGTGGTGGCTGCAAGGTCTGCCATGTCCGCGATCGCCTGGGTGGTGATCACGGCGGTGATTTCCTTGGACCGGTCCTTGAGGTTGGCGCCACCGAGCAGCTGCACCGTGGAGGCGTGGTCCGGGTAGCCGATCGAGGTCTTCATCAGGAAGCGGTCAAGCTGGGCCTCCGGCAGCCGGTAGGTTCCGGCCTGCTCGATCGGGTTCTGGGTGGCCAGCACCATGAACGGCCGGCCCGCCTCGTAGGTGACGCCGTCCACGGTCACGCGGGATTCTTCCATGACCTCGAGCAGCGCGGACTGGGTCTTGGGCGAGGCGCGGTTGATCTCGTCGGCAAGGACGATGTTGTTGAAGATGGGTCCCTTGTGGAACTCGAACTTCTGCGTCTTCTGGTCGTAGATGGTCACGCCGGTGACGTCCGAGGGCAGCAGGTCCGGGGTGAACTGGATCCGGTTGTTGGAGCCCTGGACGGTGGCGGCGAGGGCGCGCGCCAGGGAGGTCTTGCCGGTGCCGGGGGCGTCCTCGAAGAGCACGTGCCCCTCGGCCAGCATTGCCGTGAAGGTCAGCCGGATGACGTGGGACTTGCCCAGCACCGCCTGGCCCACGTTGGCGACGAGGGTCTCGAAGGTGCCGGCAAACCATTCGGCCTGTTCGGTGGTCATGGTCATGGGTTGGTCCTCTTCTGTTGCTGGTGAAAGGCGTGGCCGGGTGAGGGCGGGGCTGGCCGGCGGTATCCGGCGGTCGGTGGGGCGGGCGGCATCAGTAGCTCGACGGACATGAGCCCATTCCGGCGGTGCTTCCGTTGACGGTGTCGGAACGGATGAAGCGGTACTGGTTGGTCCAACGGCTGCCGCCCTTTTCGTAGATGTAGTACCAGCGGTGGGCGCCCCAACCGTCGCGGTAGCACTCGAGCCCGAGGTTGGAGCCCTTCGGCATCATGTAGGACGAGCAGTTCCCGCCGGTCCAGTGGTCTCCGGAGCCCTTGGCGTCCTCGAGGCAGCTGTTGACGTTGACGGTGCCGTTCCAGAGCTTGGGCCCGACCGGCGCGGGGGTGGGATCGGGGCCGGAGGTGGCCCTGGCGCTGCCGGTGCCGCCGCAGTCCTTGGTCCCGTCAGTGCCGTTGCAGGCGCGGACCGCCAGGGTGTGGCCCTGGTTCCAGCCGCCAGCGCTGCGGTCGTAGCTGCGCTTCAGGCCGACGCTGGTCCAGCCGCCGCCGTCGTAGCTCACCTCGTACCGGTTGATGGGACGGCCGTTGTCATTCGGGGCCGCCCAGGTCCAGTGCACCTGGCCGTCGCCTTTGGCCGAGGTGCCCCCGGTGACGCCGGGGGTACCGGGCGGTCCGTAGGGAACGGCCGAGCCGATCGCCTTGCCGTCTCCGGAGATGTTGTTCTTGGTGGAGACGGCGATGATGTTGACGGTGACGCTCTTGCCGTTGGGTTGGCCGGTGATTGTGCCGCCGGGGGCGCTGATGGGGCCGGACCCGTAAGCGGTGGACCACCGGTAGCTGATCTCGGAAGCCTGCGAGCCGTTGCGCTGGGCCTGGTTCAGCGGGGTGAACGTCACGTTTAACTGGCCGCTGTTGCCCGGCGCGGCGACGGTGCCGCCTGCTACCGTGCCAGGCTTGCCGGCTGCCCGGATCGGCGCGGACTGCGGGCTGGTTCCGGAGGTACCGGCCTTGTTGGTTGCGGCGACGGTGAAGGTGTAATCCGCCTCCGAGTTCTCCACGGTGATGTTTTGTGCGGTACCGGAGACCTGCTGGCTGCCAACGCGGGTCCCGCCGCGGAGGGTGGTCAGGGTGTAGGACCTGACGGCATCGCCGTTGTTGTTCGGCGCCGTCCAGCTGACCTTCAGCTGGCTCTGGCTGCCGACCGGCGGCGCAGCCGACGCGGTCGGCGCCGACGGGGTCAGCGGGGCGCCGGCGGGCGTCTCGGCGGCGGAGTAGGGGCTCCACTCCGAGGGTTCCTTGGCGTCATTGCGCGCCAGTACCCGGACCTTGTAGGCCACGCCGTTTTTCAGTCCCTTCCACACGTAGCTCGCGGAGGTGAGGTTCTGGACCTGCGCGTTCTGGCCGGCCGGGGCGGGCGAAATTTCCAGGTCATAGGACTTGATCGCGGAGCCCTTCGAGGCCGGCGCAACCCAGTTCACGCTCAGCTGTTTGTCGCCGAACCTCAGCGACGGCGCCGCGGGCGTGTCCGGCTTGACGTCGGGGCGCACCTCCGCCGAGGCCGGGGACCGGTCCGACTCACCCAGTGCGTTCGTGGCTGTGACCTGGAAGTGGTACTTCGCGTTGTTCGTCAGCCCGGTCAGGGTACAGGTGTTGGCCGGGCAGTCCTGGCGGTAGCCGCCCTCGCCGTGGACGGTGTAGGTGGTGATGGGCGAGCCGCGGTCCGCGGGCGGGGTCCAGGTCAGCAGAGCGGTACGGTCCCCGGTGCTTTGGGCCTGCGGCGCGCCTGGGGCCAGCGGCTTGTCCTTGACCGTGAGGCGGATGCGTGCGGTGGCGTGGCGGGACGGGTCCCCGGTCTTGTCCGCCACCGTGTAGGCCACCACCATGGATCCGGAGAATCCCCCTGCCGGCGTGACGGTGACCGCGTCGCCGGCCACCTCGGCGGTGCCGGACCCGGTCTCCGTGCCGGCGGAGACGATCCTCAGCGCCGTCTCCGGGAACGGGTTGGCGTCGTTGGCCAGGACGTTGATCGTGACGGGCTTGCCGGCAGCGGCGTTCGGTTCGACGTCATCGTTGGCCACCGGTTTGGGCCGGTTGGAGGCGGTGACCGCCAGCTGGAACGTGGCCGTCGCCTCAAGTCCGCGGCGGTCCCGGGCCTTGACCTGGACGGCCCCGGTGGTGCCGGCGTCCGTCCCGTCCTTGGCCGACGCCCGCAGGGTCTTCCCATCGATGCTGGCGGCGAAGCCTGCCGGAACAGTGCCCGCCAGTTCGTACTTCATGCCGTCGAGGTCGCCGTCGTCCGGGTCGGCTGTCAGTTTCGCCAGGTCGATGCTGGCGGTATCCCCCTTGGGCACGTCCACCTGGCTGCCGAGCAGCACGGGCGGGTTGTTGCGGTTGGGGTCCGGCAGCACGTTGGTGCGGATGCTGAGGGTGGATTTCAGGCCGGCCGGGTCATCCGGGCCGGTCCCGTCGGTGACCTCGAAACTGAGCGAGCCGGGGCCCGCGTAGTCCCGGCCGGCGGTGTATTTCAGGCCGGTTCCGCCGCCGGCGACCGGGTCGGACCCGTCTGCGCCGATCAGCTTGATGCTGTCTGCCTGGGTGAGCCGCGGCGTGTGGCCGTCGCGGACCTTCACCCAGTCTTTAAGGTCCACGGTGACGGAGGCGCCGGCCGCCACCTCTAGGACGTCGTCCTTGGCGAGGGTCGGCACCTGCTGGCTGAGGCCGGGAACCCAGATGATGGCCGTGGACTTTTGCCCGTCGATGTCTTCGACCGTGTAGGGGATCAGTTGCGGCGCCTCGGTCAGCTCCACTATCACGTTGCCCTCAGTGCCGGGCCGGGCGGTCTTGGCCTCGGTCGCCACCAACAGGCTTTCGCCCACGCCGTCCGGATCCTCGTCGTTTTTCAGCACCGGAACGTCCACCGCGGTCCTGCCGAGGGTCTGGGCCGAGGTGACCCGGTCGTCCCGGGCGATCGGCGCCTGCAGGGGTACGTCGTTTTGAACCTTGACGGCAATGACGGCTTGGGCCTGGGCGTCGCGGTCATCGGCCACGGTGTACCGGACGTTTGCGGTGCCTTCCTTGCCGGGGGCCAGCAGGATGATGCGGCCGCTCTGCTTGCTGACCGTGGCCTGCAGCTCCGGGGCCGCGTCGATGCCGTTGGCCAGGATCCGGATCGGGTCGCCGTCGGGATCGGTGTCGTTGGCGGTCGCATCCACGGCGATCTGGCGGCCGGGCCGGACCTTGACTTCATCGTCCACCGGGGTCGGCTTCTGGTTGGTGTCGCCGCGCGGGGCAATGCCCACGGTCACGGTGCCGGTGTTGACCGCTCCCTGCCGGTCCACCACCTGGTAGCGGAAGGTGTCCGTTCCGGCGCCGTCGGCGGCGGCGGTGAAGTCGATGAAGTTGCTGCCCACCGTGGCGGTGCCCTTCGACGGCGGGCTGTCGATCCCGGTCAGCTGGACCGAGTCGCCGTCGGGATCGATGCCGTCCAGTGCCACCGGGATCCGCACGGTGCCGGCAGCCACCACGCGTGCGGTGAGGTTCGCGGGCTGCGGCCGGGAGTTCTGTGTGCCCTCCAGCGGGAGGATGTGAATGGTGACGGCGGCAGCGCTCTTCTGGCCCTGCGGGTCCACGGCGTTGTAGATGGCGTGGACGGTCTTGGGTACGCTGCCGGCGATGAAGCGCAGCGTGTTCTCCGAGACGAAGCTTTTGCCGTCGGCGGCGGGGACCGGCTGCGGCAGGACCGGGTCCAGGGTCAGTTCAGCGCCTTGCGGGTGGGTGTCATTGGCAAGCACCGGGATGGTGACCACATCGTTGATCCGGACATTGACTTCATCCGGTTTGGCTTGGGGTGGCTCGACTACGGCGGGAGCGGGGACCGGAACGACAGCGACGCTGCCGGTGGCCGACGCGGTGCCGTTGGACACGGTGTAGCGGAAGCTGAAGGGTTCCTTGCTGCTGAGTACGTCGGTGACCCGGAGGACGCTGTGGTCGATCACGCTGACGGAGGCGGTGGCGTTCTCCGGCAGCTGGACGGACTGCAGGACCAGCACTCCCCCGGCCGGATCCGAGTCGTTGGCCAGCGGGTCGACCAGGACGCTGCCGCCGACCGGCATCAGCGCCAGGTCGTGGACGGCGACCGGGTTGCCTACGTCCTTGCCCGACTCGACATCCACCCGGATCAGTCCCTGCGTGCTTTGCGGGCCGTTGCTGGCCAGGTAGGTCAGGTAGATCGGGCCCGGGGTGTCGCTGCGGAAGGTGAAGGTACCGCCGTCGGTCACCGGTCCCAGCTGCGCCGGGCCGGCGGCTTCCACCTGGGCGAGGCGCAGGGCGCCGCCGTTGGGATCGACGTCGTTCTTCAGCGGCGCGATCACGAGGTCCTGGCCGACGACGGCGGTGACGTGGTCGGCGTTAACCACCGGCGGCAGGGCACCGGGCGGCTGCACGTTGACGATGACCTTGCCGGTGGCGGTGGCACGGCCGTCCCAGACGGTGACGGTCACGGTCTTCTTGCCCGGGGCGGCGCCGGAGTCCTGGTAGCTGAGCAGCCCGTCGCGGCGCACCTGGAGCTGGTCCTGGGCGTTGTCCGTCTTGGCGTCCAGCAGGACCAGGTCGTCGCCGTCGGGGTCGATCCAGTCGGTGAGGATGTTTTGGCTGACGGCCTTGCCCTGCTCGACCAGCAGGGTGGTGGGTTCGCCGCGTTTGAACAGCGGGGGCTTGTTGTCCTCCGGGGCTACGACGCTGAGCGTGATGCTGCCGGCGGCGGAGAGGCCGCGGCCGTCGGCGGCATTGTAGCGAAACGTTTCGGTGCCGGGTTTCGCCCCGGCCGGGACGGTGATCTGGAAGGCGGTGCCGCCGTAGATGCTCTCAAGGCTGCCCGCGGCGGGACCGTCGCCGGCCACCGAGGCGGTGAGGACGTCGCCGTCGGGGTCGGAATCGTTATCCAGCACGGACAGCACGGTGGTGCGTCCGGGCCGGACGCCGACGGCGTCGGGCTTGGTCTCCGGGGGCCGGTTGGGCTTGGTGCGGTCCGGCAGGATGTTGATGGTGTTGTTGTCCGCGGATTCCTGGTCCTGGTCGTCCGACTGGTCCTTGGGCGGGATGACGTCGTCCCAGTTGTTCACCAGCTGCATGTTCTGGTTCACCAGCCACACATTGCCCGAATTCACATCATTGAGGACCACCAGATCCCGGTTCACCCGGAACACATACGACGGCGACGCACTGGCCTTCGGCACCGGCACCGTCTTGTCATCGGCATCATTCACGCAGTCCCGGACATACTTATTCGCCCCCGACCACGCCGCATGCACACACCCGCCCAACTGCACCGGCGCCGCCGGCACCCCCTGCCCGCCAAACGCCACCACCACCGCAGCCGAACCATTCAACGGCTGCTTCAGCAACGCCTTCGGCGTCGCCACCGCCACCACATCCGCCGCCGGACCCGGCTGCTGCAGCTTTGCGTCCTTTGCGTTCTCCAGCGCCAGCTCCCGCCCGCCCGGCAGGAACAGCTTCCCCCGCCCGGCATCCAACACCACCGGCGCATCCCCCACCACCGTCACCTGCACGGCCCCGGCACCCCTGAGCCCCTCCCAGGTACTGGACTGCGAATCCGTCGCCCTGCCCCCGGCATCCACCGCGGTCACCGTCACCCGGCCCGCCTTCGGGTCCACACTGTAGATCCGGTCATCCGAACCCACCACCGACACCAGCCCGGCAGCACCCGCCACAACCGGCTCCGCATTCTCCGGATCAAAACCATTCACCGTCGACGGGGACAACGCCCACACCGCACCCTTCGCCGGATCCGTCACCGCAACAACCCTCGACCCGAAACTCACCACGGCAGAGCCCGGCAACTTCTTCTCCCCACCCAGCCGCATCTGCGCCGCCGAGACCTGGTTCAGCGTCGCCCCCGCCGCGTCATCAACAAACACCGTCCCGGCATCCTGCAGCACGTCAAACTTCGTCGACGCCGGCGTCACCGCCCCATCCAACACCCGCGACGGATAATTCAACCGCCCCACCGCGTTCTTCGCCTTCGACACCACCCACACGCCACCGTCATTCAACTCCACCTCAGTGGTCTTAAACCCCGGATACAACACCGCCGCAGCCACCAACACCGCACCAGCCACCGCCACAGCAGTACCAGCCAACAGGCGCTTGCGGCGCGTGCCTGGGCCGAACTTCCCGGATCGCGGCTTCCTGGCGCCCGGCATGGCGAAGAGTCGTGTCACGGCTTTCGATGTCCTTCAAGATTCTGTGGTTCCCCGGGCATGGCCTGGCCGCCCATCCCCCGCGACAGCCTACCCAAGGCGTTGGACGCGGGCGATGGGGAGAACTGCCCGGCGGGGTGGCGCGGGTTCCTGTGCCGGCCGGTCATGGCGTGGCGCCGGTCGGGAAGTTGCACGCCGGTACCCCGCTCTGCGCCGGGGACCCGATGGAGGTGTGCAGTGACTGGATCCAGCGGGTTCCGTTCGGTGAGCCGCGCATGATGTAGTACCACTGGCCGTCGCCGCTGTAGGTGGTGCCGTGCGGCTTCCAGCACATGACGTCGAAGGTGTCGAAGTGGGACATCCAGGGCCGGTTATAGCCGCCCTGCCCGTCACAGGTGTTTTTCGCCGGGTCGTAGGAGGTGGGGCCGGGCAGGTCGGTGCAGCTGCGGTCCATGCCGGTGTTTAGCCGGGTGGTCCAGCGGGTCTTTTGGGCTCCGGACTGTGCGGAAGCGGAGGCCAGGGCGCCGCCGCTTCCCCTGGAGTTCACGGTCTGGACCTCAATGCTGTGCCGTTCGTTGAAACCGCCGGTATTGATCGTGCGGCTGCCGGACGCGCCGACGCGTTCCCAGCCGCCGCCGTCGATGCGGATCTGGGTGTAGGCGATGTCATGGCTGCCGGCATCCGGTGAGCCCCAGCTGAGGGTCAGGCTGCGTTGGTTTTCGGCGCCGTCGGTTCCGGAGGCGGACGGCGTTCCGGGCGACCCGTACGGGTTCGCGGTCGCCGGTGCGCTGGCGTCCGAGCTGGGCGCGACGGAGGAGTTGGCGGTCACGGTGATGGCGGTGGCGGCGCCGTTGGCGAAGCCGCCGACGGTCTGGCCGGGTTTGATGGGCCCGGACTGGCCCGTGCTGGCCCGGTAGGTGTAGCTGACCTCGGAGGCGGCTGAGCCGTTCCGTTCCGCGGCGGTGAGCTCGCGGAAGGTGACAGTCACGGAGCGCCCGGCGCCGCCGGTGTTGGCTTCCGTGGCGCTCACGCCGGAGACCTGGCCGAGCTTGCCGGTGGCGCGCCGCGGCGCCGAGGGCGCGCTGACGGCGCCCTTGCCGGCCTTGTTCTCGGCCTGCACGGTGAACGTGTACGACGCTTCCGAGTTGTTGGCGGAGAAGTTCGCCGTCCGGACGGTGCCCGCCACCACCTGGGTCTGGGCCGCGCCGCCGCCGCCGCTCATCGTGACGTAGTAGTTCTTGATGGCATCGCCGTTGGTGTTGGGTTCGTTCCAGTCGACCTTGAGCTGGTTGGAGCTGCCCACCGCGGACGCCACCGACGACGTCGGCGCTCCGGGCGCGGCCGGGACCCCGGCCGGGTTGTCCTCGGCCGAGTACTGCCCCCAGTCGGAGGGGCCCAGGTCGTTCACGGCCTGCGCCCGCACCTTGTAGCGCACGCCGTTGGTCAGCCCGGGCCAGGTGTAGTTCAGTCCGGCCACCCCGTTCTTCACGGCCACCCCGTTCGCCGGCGGCGGCGAGATTTCCAGGTTGTAGTTCTTCACCGCCGAGCCCTCGGTCCTGGCTGCGGACCAGGCGATGACCATGTTTTTGTCGCCGGCCTTCACGGTCGGCGCGTCCGGCGGGGAGGGTTTCTCGTCGGGCCGGATCTCGTTCGACGGCGGCGAGGGGTCGGATTCGCGGACCTCGTTGGTGGCGGAGACGGTGAAGACGTATTTGACGTCGTTGGTCAGCCCGCTCAGGGTACAGGTGGTGGTCGGGCACTCCTGGCTGAAGCCGTTGCCGGAACGCACGGTGTATTTGGTGATGGCCGCGCCGTTGTCCGACGGCGGCGTCCACTTGAGCACGGCAGTCCGGCTGCGGACGTCCGTCGCCGTCGGGGCCGACGGTGCGTCGGGCCGGTCCCGCACGGTGATCCGGAGCCGTCCGTCGGTTTGCCGGGACACGTCGTCGGTCTTGTCCATCACGGTGTAGCGGACCACCATCACCCCCCTAAAACCGGCGGCCGGGGTGACATTGATGGAGTCGCCGGAGACTGCGGGCTGCCCCGCGGCGGAGCCGGTCTCCACGCTGGCGGAGACGATCCGCAGCGGCGTTTCCGGGAACGGGTTAAAGTCGTTGGCCAGGACGTTGACGGTCTGGGGCTTGCCGGCGTCGGCCTTGTCCACGACGTCCTCGTTCGCGACCGGCAACGGCCGGTTCGAGGCCACCACAGTGGCGCTGACGGTGGCCCGGACCGGCGCGGAACGGCCGTCCGTGACCTTGAGCGGGATGCTTCCCTTCCAGCCGGCCGCCTTCGCGGAATCTGCCGCCACCTTCAGGGTGCCGCCCTCCACGGACACCTTGAACCCGTCCGGCTGGGTGCCGTCGAGCTCGAACTTCAGTTTTTCCCCGTCGCCGGCGTCCACGTCCTTGGCCAGGTGGCGCAGTTCCAGGCTGGCCGCTTCACCCTTCGGGACGTCCAGGGCGGCGCCGCTGAAGGTCGGCGGATGGTTCGCGTTGGGGTCGGGGATGACCTTGGTCATGATGCTGAGCGTGGCTTTGAGGCCGGCAGGATCGTCCGGCCCGGCGCCGTCGGTGACTTCGAAGGTGACCGATCCGGGGCCGACGTAGTCTTTCAACGCGGCGTAGCGCAGGCTGCTGCCGTTGCCGGTGACGACGTTGTCCGGTTCGGCGCCCTGTACCCGGACCCTGTCCACCTGGGTGATCCGGGGCGTGCGGCCGTCCCGGACCCTGACGTACTCGGCCAGGTCCAGGCTGGCCTCCTTGCCGGCCATGACCTCGAGGACGTCCGTCCTGGCCAGCGTGGGGTGCTGCTCGCCCTGGCCCGGAACCCAGATGACGGCGGTGGCGCTCAGGCCGTCCACGTCGGTGACGGTGTACGGGACCAGCTGGTCCTTCGGCGCGAGGGCGACCCGGACGGTCCCGTCGCCGGAGACACGGGCGTTGGGGTTCCCGTCCGGCAGCGCGATCTTCAGCTCGGCCGCGACGCCGTCGGGGTCGGAGTCGTTTTTCAGCACCGGAACGTCGACGGCGGACTTGCCCAGCGTCTCCGCCGCGGTGACCACGTCGTCCTTCGCGACCGGAGCCTTCAGCGCCGCGTCCGGGCTCACGTGGACCCGGATGACGGCGCTGGCCTGGGCTTTCTTGTCGTCCTGGATTTTGTAGCTGACGCTCTCGTTGCCGGCGGCGGCGGGTGCGGTGAGCAGGACCTTGCCGCCGTCGGCCGCTTCGACGGCGAGTTCGGGGCGGGCGTCAAACCCGTTGCCCACCAGGCTGATCGGGTCCCCGTCGGGGTCCGAGTCGTTGGTGAGCGCGTCGACGGCGATCTTCCGCCCCGGCCTGACATCCACCGCGTCGTCGACGGCGATGGGCTTCTGGTTGTTGGCCTCCGGCGGGGCGATGCCGACGATCACGGTGCCGGTGTTCTCAGCTCCGATGCGGTCCCGGACCCGGTAGCTGAAGGTGTCGGTGCCCGCGGCGGTGCCGGCGGCGGTGAACTCCAGGAAACCGTTTTTGACCACGGCAGTACCCATCGCGGGGGCCTTGTCCACGCCGATCAGCTGCACCGAATCGCCGTCGGCGTCCACGCCGTCCAGCGGCACCGGAATCCGGACGGTCATTCCGGCCACGACGCGGGCGGTGAGGTTTTTCGGTTCCGGACGCGTGTTGCGTTCGTCGTCGCGCGCGCGGATCCGGATGGTGACCTGCTGGGAGTCGGACTGCCCGGAGGCGTTGGTGACCTTGTAGATCGCGTAGACCGTTTTCGCCACGCCGCCGGCGATGAAGCGCAGCGTCTGGCCGGACGTGAACGTGCGGCCGTCGGCGGGGTCGGGCTGCTGGGCCAGCACCGGTTCGAGGGTGAGCTTGCCGCCGTTGGGGTCGGTGTCATTCGCCAGCACCGGGATGGTGACGACGTCGCCGGCGCGGACGGTGGCCTCGTCGGGTTTGGCCTGCGGCGCCTGCAACTTTGCGGGGGCGGGCACCACCAGCACGGCGATCTCGCCCGAAGCGGAGGCCTTGCCGTTGGAGATGGTGTATTTGACGGTGAGCTGTCCCTGCGCCCGGAGGTCGGTGATCCGGACGACGGAGTGGTCCAGGACGGCGACGCTGACCGGCAGCCCGTCCCCGGCGGTCACGGACTGGACCACCAGCACGCCGCCGGACGGGTCCGAGTCGTTGCCCAGGACGTCGACGAGGACGCTGCCGCCGCTGGGCAGCAGTGCGGTGTCGCGGACCGCCACCGGGGCGCCGTCGCCGCCACCGGGGACGACGTCGACGCGCACCAACTGCTGGGCGCTGGCGGGACCGTTGGTGACCAGGTAGGACACGTAGTGGGCGCCGAGCGCGGTGGAGTTGAAGGTGAAGGTCTGCTGGTCGGCGCCGGGGGTGGCGGTGGAGTTGCCGTCCGGGGTGACCTGCGCGAGGCGCAGCGTCCCGCCCTGCGGGTCCGAGTCGTTCTTCAGCGGGGTGACCACGGTATCGACGCCGGCGACGGCGACCAGGTGGTCCGCGTTGGCGATGGGCGGCAGGGCCCCCGGCGGCCGGACCTCGACGGTGACCTTGCCCTCGGCGGTGGACCGGCCGTCCGATACGGTGACCGTGATGGTCTTGCGGCCGACTTCGGCGCCGGAGTCCTGGAAGCTGAGCATCCCGTCGGGCCGGACCTTAACCTGGTCGCGGGGGTCGCTGCCGGCGGCGCCGACGACGAACAGGTCATCGCCGTCGGGGTCGATCCAGTCGGGGAGGATGTTCTGGCTGACGACCTTGCCGGACTGGACCACCAGGGTGGTGTTCCGGTTCGGTTTCTGCCGGGGCGCGGCGTTCTCCCCCGGCGGGACGATGTTGAGGGTGACGTCCGCGGACGCTGACAGGCCGCGGCCGTCGTCGACCGTGTATTTGAAGGTCTCCGCACCGGTCTTGTCGGCGCCGACGCTGATCTGGAAGCCGGTGGCCCCGTAAATCGGTGCGAGCAGCCCGGACTTGGGCGGCTCGGGGGCGCGGACGGTGAGGACGTCGCCGTCGGGGTCGGAATCGTTGTCCAGGACCGGGAGGATGGTGGTTTTGCCGGCCCGGACGCCGAAGCTGTCCGGTTTGGCGGTGGGCGGGTTGTTGGGTTTGCTGCGGTCCGGAAGGACGGTCCGCTGCACCTCGTCCGCGGAGTCTTTGTCCGCGTCATCCGAGGTCTGCTTGGGCGGGATGACGTCGTCCCAGTTGTTCACCAGCTGCATGTTCTGGTTCACCAGCCACACATTGCCCGAATTCACATCATTGAGGACCACCAGATCCCGGTTCACCCGGAACACATACGACGGCGACGCACTGGCCTTCGGCACCGGCACCGTCTTGTCATCGGCATCATTCACGCAGTCCCGGACATACTTATTCGCCCCCGACCACGCCGCATGCACACACCCGCCCAACTGCACCGGCGCCGCCGGCACCCCCTGCCCGCCAAACGCCACCACCACCGCAGCCGAACCATTCAACGGCTGCTTCAGCAACGCCTTCGGCGTCGCCACCGCCACCACATCCGCCGCCGGACCCGGCTGCTGCAGCTTTGCGTCCTTTGCGTTCTCCAGCGCCAGCTCCCGCCCGCCCGGCAGGAACAGCTTCCCCCGCCCGGCATCCAACACCACCGGCGCATCCCCCACCACCGTCACCTGCACGGCCCCGGCACCCCTGAGCCCCTCCCAGGTACTGGACTGCGAATCCGTCGCCCTGCCCCCGGCATCCACCGCGGTCACCGTCACCCGGCCCGCCTTCGGGTCCACACTGTAGATCCGGTCATCCGAACCCACCACCGACACCAGCCCGGCAGCACCCGCCACAACCGGCTCCGCATTCTCCGGATCAAAACCATTCACCGTCGACGGGGACAACGCCCACACCGCACCCTTCGCCGGATCCGTCACCGCAACAACCCTCGACCCGAAACTCACCACGGCAGAGCCCGGCAACTTCTTCTCCCCACCCAGCCGCATCTGCGCCGCCGAGACCTGGTTCAACGTCGCCCCCGACGCGTCATCAACAAACACCGTCCCGGCATCCTGCAGCACGTCAAACTTCGTCGACGCCGGCGTCACCGCCCCATCCAACACCCGCGACGGATAATTCAACCGCCCCACCGCGTTCTTCGCCTTCGACACCACCCACACGCCACCGTCATTCAACTCCACCTCAGTGGTCTTAAACCCCGGATACAACACCGCCGCAGCCACCAACACCGCACCAGCCACCGCCACAGCAGTACCAGCCAACAGGCGCTTGCGGCGGTTCCTGCGGGGAGCACGGAAGCCGGCACGGTTTTTTGCCCGCACCCCGTCCAGGATGTTTTTCATGTTCCCGCTGCCCCCGTGTGGCACGCCCTGCGGGCGTGGTGAAGTGCCGTAGCTGTGGTCAGATATCCACGACTATGGCATATTGGCCATCGAATTGAGAAACCCCGTGCGGCCCGGTGGCAGGCGGCAGGGCTGGTGGTGCCGGCTGGGCTAGTCCACGACGAGTCCTTTGCCGCGGCCGCGCTGCAGCTCCACCGGGTGGATCTCGCCGAAGCCGCGGACGTTCTCCGCGGGCCGGGGCAGCAGCACGAAGCGCTCGTCCTGGTCCAGGGCGGCGGCGGTCATGGAGTCCACCAGCACGGTGCCGGGATCGGCCAGTGCCGTGAGCCGGGCGGCCAGGTTCACGGTGGGACCGTAGATGTCGCCGAGCCGGGAAAGGATCCGGCCCCACACCATGGCCACGCGGGCCTGCGGCAGGATTTCATCCTCGTTGAAGGCCTGCGAGAGGGCCAGCGAGATTTCCGCGCAGGCGGCGGGGGTCTCGGCAATGTAAAGGACTTCGTCGCCGACGGTCTTGACCAGGCGTCCGCCGCCGACGGAGATGATCTCGGCGCACCTGTTTTCAAACCGCTGCACCAGCTGCGCGAGCGTCTTTTCGTTCATCCGGCGCGAGAGGCTGGTGTAGGAGACCAGGTCGGCAAACCCGACGCCGCGGGCCAGCGGCAGCGGCGCGTCGTCCTCGTCACCCTCGCGGCCTTCCTCGCTGGAGGCCAGCCCGGCCTCGGCGCGCACGGCGAGGCGCTGCACGCCGGCATTGAGCTGGCGCCGCCAGGAGTAGACCAGCATGTCCTCCAGCGCGTCCACCAGGGCGGGCAGTTCGTTGACCAGGCGCTTGCGGGCGACCGCGTCGCTGACGCCTTGCTGGTGGACCATGTCCTCGACCAGGGCCTCGATCTGCCAGACCACCATGCGGTCGGTCATCTGGCCGATGGCGCGGGTGACGGAAATGGCTGCTTCCTCGGTCAGTTTGCCGGTGCGGACCTGGTCCACGATCGTGTTCAGCGCCGCCTGGTCCCGCTCGGTGAACGCGACATCCTCATCGCCAAGGTTGGGAAACCCGAGGGCCCGCCACAATTTCCGGGCCGAGAGCAGCGAGAGGCCGGCGCCGGCGGCCACCTCGCGCCGGCGGAGTTTTCGTTCGCCGCCCAGCAGCCGCTGCTCCAGGGCCTTGGCCGCGAGCCGGTCGGTCGAGATGCTGCCGGTGGCCGGGCCCGCGGGGGACGCCGGGGCGGAGGCGTGGTGGCCGTTGGACGCGGCAGCGTCACGCGCGGCTTCAGCGGCTTCCGCGGGTTCGGCAGGTCCTTCGGCAGCGGCGTCGACGGCCAGGAGACCGGTGTCGGGGTGCGCGTTCTCAGCGTTCATCTCTTCCACCTTCCCCTATCTCCCCTGGCCAGTGGCCGGAGCCGTCCAGCGTGTCGTCGGCCTCAAGCAGTTCGCCCTCCGGAAGTTCGTCGATTGCGTCGAGGATGAAGTTCCGGAACGTCATGACCTCGGGGACGTCCGGAAGCACCGTGCTGGAGGGGTACCCGGTATCCAAGGATATAGTCCCGGAGCGAAGGCTCCGTTGCAGCAGGGTCTGTTCAATGAAGACATTACGGACTGCGGCGAGCGGAACCTGCTGGTCGCGCCGTCGCAACAGGCCGTACCGGGCCACCAGCCGCCGGCTGGTCAGGATGTAGCGGCTGGCCTGCCAGGCCAGGACCCGGGGCAGGCAGTACGCGGCCAGGGTCCAGCCGGCCGCGGCCAGGCAGGCACCCACCAGCCACGGCGTCCAGTCAGGAGTGACGAGCGGGACCAGCCGCGCCGGGTTGCCTTTCACGATCCAGGCGCTGGCGTAGGCGGCCAGGGCGGCCACCAGGATCAACACCAGCGCGGGAAGAATGAGCCTGCGCGGCTGCGGACGGGTTACCACAATCACCTGCTCGCCGGGGAACAGCTCTTTACGCATAGCCGCTTTCGCCGGCGCCGGGCGGCGTCCAGGGGCGGAGGTGCACGACGTCGCCCGCCGTCACCACATGCTCGTGGCCGCCGGCATCGACCACCAGCAGCGAGCCGTACTCGTCCAGCCGGGTGGCGTGCCCGATGATTTCATTGTCGCCGGGCAGCTGCGCACGGACCTGCTTGCCCAGCGTGGTCAGCACATGGCCGACCCGGTGGTGCAGGGAGGGACCGCCGGCAAGCCCGGCGGCAGGGTCGCCGTCGGCGTCGCAAAAGCTCCGGTACAGCGACGCGAAACGGGACAGGTAGCTGGTGAGCAGCACGGTACGGTCCACCGTGGCCGGCTGCTCCAGCAGTACGGACGTGGCGGTGGGAACCGGGAGCTCGGACTGCGTGAGGGTGACGTTGAGGCCGGTGCCGAGGACCACCGGGGGCGCACCGCCGTCGGACCTGGCGCCCAGCTGCGCGAGGATGCCGGCAATCTTCTTGCCCCGGACCAGGACGTCGTTGGGCCACTTGAGTTCCGCCGGGATTCCTGCCGTCTCCAGCAGCGTCTCCCGCAGTGCGAGGGCGGCGAGCAGCGACAGCCAGGAGTAGCACTGCGTGGGCAGGGGCCGGCCGTCCGCATTGACCGGACGGAGCACGACCGAGACCGACACCGAACTGCGCGCAGGCGCCTCCCAGCGCCGCTCCAGCCGGCCGCGCGCGGCGCTCTGGTACTCGGCCGCGAGCACCGACAGGTCCGGCCAGGCGGCTGGGTCCACGGCGACGTCCCGCAGCAGATCGGCGTTGGTGGAGCCGGTGGACTCCACCACGTCCAGCCGGGGAATGCCGGCGGAGCTGAGGAAAGCGGCGTCGGCGAGGGCGCCCCGGTCCAGGGGTGGGCGGTCCGGGGTCTCCTGCGCAGCTTCCATGGTTGAATCCTACCGAGTAACCGGCGGCCGGCCGGAGGTCTGCCGGAGGTCTGCCGGAGGTCTGCCGGAGGTCTGCCGGCGGGACCCACCACTGGGGCCTGCCCTGCTTAGAGGAAGATGTCGGGAACCAGCCGGTCTTCCGTCGCGCCCAGGCTGTACGGCGTGAAGTCCGTGACGCCGGCGGCCGCGAGCACCTGCTCGTCGGTGTAGAAGTTGCCGCTCCAGCTGCCGGAGTCCGGGATGGCGTTGCTCCCGGTGAGTACAGCGTGCGCCGCGTCCGCCATGATCTCCGGCCCGCGCGCGCCCTGGACGATGCGTTCGCCGCCGGGCATGTTGCGGATCGCCGCGGTGTTGATCAAGGTGCAGGGCCAAAGCGAGTTCACGTTAATGCCATCGACCTTCAGTTCCTCGGCCAGGCCCAGGGTGGTCAGGCTCATGCCGTACTTGGCCATCGTGTAGGCCAGGTGCATGCCGGCCCATTTGGGGTCGAGGTTCAGCGGCGGCGACAGCGTCAGGATCTGCCCGGCGGCGGACTCGCGCAGCGCGGGCAGGGCGAGCTTGCTGAGCAAAAAGGTGCCGCGGACGTTGATGTCCTGCATCAGGTCGTAGCGCTTCATGTCCACGGCATCGGTCCGGGAGAGGTCGATCGCGGAGGCGTTGTTGACGACGATGTCGATCCCGCCGAAGCGTTCCACCGCTGCGGCCACCGCGCCGGCGACGTCGTCGTCGTTGCGCACGTCCCCGACCAGCGGCAGCGCCTGGCCGCCGGCAGACTCGATCTGCTCGGCAGCCGAGTAGACGGTGCCTTCGAGCTTGGCATGCGGCTGCCCGGTCTTGGCCAGCAGCACGATGTTGGCGCCGTCGCTCGCGGCCCGCAGGGCGATGGCGAGGCCGATGCCGCGGCTGCCGCCCGACATCAGGAGGGTGTTGCCCCGCAGCGAGGCCGAGGAACGGTAGGGCCGGTGCGCGGTGTGCTGGCCGGCGGTCGTGTGCTGGCCGGCGGGGTCGGCGGGGTCGGCGCCGTGGCGGACGGCGCCCGAAGCGTCATTGCTTGAAGTCATGAGTCCACTCTAGCCGATGTTACCCGCCGGTAACATAGCATTCTCCCGGGTTCCGGCGCAGCCGATGACGTTCCTGCCCGGTTACTGGGGTCCGCGGCGCCGGACCGGGACCGCTGCCCGCACAAACACGCCGGCCGGACGCGGGCCGTACCCCGGTAACTGGGCGGGAGCGCGGCCTCCGAACGAAACGGGCGTGGCGTCCCCCCGGGAAACGAGCGCGGCGCCCCGAAGGAAACGGGCGTGGCGTCCGAACGAAAATTGTAGGGTTCCTACAGCGTCCCGGGCGAATACCGTCATTAGACTTGCGAGCACGGCCGTGTTTTTGTGGGGAACCCACTTAAGCGCCGGGCCGGGCAGCGTCCAGGCCCGGCCGCCGTACCGAACACGCACAGCACAACAGAGCCGGAGACACCTGATGAGCCACGATCTGACCACGACCGCGGGAAAGATTGCCGATTTCCGCGACCGCCAGGCCCGTGCCGAGCAGCCCTCCGGCCCGGAAGCGATCGAGAAGCAGCACGCCCGCGGCAAGAACACCGCCCGCGAGCGCATCGACCTGCTGCTCGACGCCGGGTCTTTCGTGGAGTTCGACGCCCTCGCCGTGCACCGGTCCACCGCCTTCGGCATGGAGAAGAAGAAGCCGCTGGGCGACGGCTTGGTCTCCGGTTACGGCACCGTGGACGGCCGGCCCGTCGCCGTCTACAGCCAGGACTTCTCCGTCTACGGCGGTTCGCTCAGCCAGGTCAACGGCGAGAAGATCGTCAAGGTCCAGGAGTTCGCACTGCGCAACGGCTGCCCCGTGGTGGGCATCCTCGACGGCGGCGGCGCCCGCATCCAGGAAGGCGTCGCCTCGCTGGCCATGTTCGCGGACATCTTCCGCAACAACGTGCACGCCTCCGGCGTCGTCCCGCAGATCTCGCTCATCATGGGCCCCTCCGCCGGCGGCGCCGCCTACTCCCCCGCCCTGACCGACTACGTGGTCATGGTGGACAAGACCTCGCACATGTTCATCACCGGCCCGGACGTGATCAAGACCGTCACGGGCGAAGACGTGGACATGGAAACCCTGGGCGGGGCGCGGCAGCACAACGCGAACACCGGCACCTCCACGTACCTCGCCGCCGACGAGGCGGATGCGGTGGAGTTCGTCCGCGAACTGCTGGACTTCCTGCCCTCCAACAACCTCGCCGAGGCCCCGGTGCTGGAGCACTCCCAGGAGCTGGAGCCCGACGACGACGACCTCGCCCTCGACCTGCTGATCCCGGACTCGGCCAACCAGCCCTATGACATGCGCGAGGTGATCGAGCAGATCGTCGACGACGCGCACTTCCTGGAAATGCAGTCGCTCTACGCCCCGAACGTGATCATCGGGTACGGTCGCGTCGAGGGCCACACGGTGGGCATCGTGGCCAACCAGCCGATGCAGTTCGCCGGAACCCTGGACATCGCCGCCTCGGAGAAGGCCGCCCGCTTCGTCCGGCACTGCGACGCCTTCAACATCCCCATCATCACGCTGGTGGACGTGCCGGGCTTCCTGCCGGGCAAGGACCAGGAGTTCCAGGGCATCATCCGCCGCGGCGCCAAGCTGCTTTACGCCTACGCCGAGGCCACGGTACCGAAGCTGACCGTGATCACCCGCAAGGCGTACGGCGGGGCGTACATCGTGATGGGCTCCAAGAAGCTCGGCGCCGACCTCAACCTGGCCTGGCCCACCGCGCAGATCGGCGTGATGGGGGCCCAGGGCGCGGTGAACATCCTGTACCGCCGCGAGCTCGCCGCGGTCGCGGCGGACGGCGGCGACGTCGAAGCTAAGCGCGCGGACGTCATCCGGCAGTACGAGGAAGAGCTGCTCAACCCGTACCAGGCCGCCCAGCTGGGCTATGTGGACGCGGTCATCGCCCCGTCCGAGACCCGCCTGCAGATCATCAAGGGCCTGCGGGCGCTGCGGGACAAACGCGCCAGCCTGCCGGCCAAGAAGCACGGGAACATCCCGCTGTGACGACGTCGGAATCCGGGATCGAAGCTGCCGCCTTGCCGGCAGAGCAGCCGCTGCTCGCCGTCGTCAAGGGATCCCCGACCGCGGAGGAACTCGCGGCGCTCACCGCCGTCGTCCTTGCGCTGGGCGACACCGGAACCGCAGCACCGGCGAAGCCGAGCGCCCGGCACTGGATCCGCCGGCAGCAGCTGCAGCTGGCGCCCAAACCAGGCCCCGGGTCCTGGAAGCGCAGCCGCGGCTAGGAAAAGTTCAGTAACCCTTTCATAACGGCCGCGGCCCGGCTAGTCTCGTTCGGGTGACTACCGAAACCACTGATAACACCACACCCAGCCCCGTCCCGGGCCGTCCGCAGACCGCGATCGACGCCGTCGCCGACGCCTTCACGGACACCCTGATCCGGCTTAACCCCAGTTTCGCCACCGAGCTGGGACTGCCCGGCCACGAGACGGAATACCAGGACTTCTCCCCCGCAGGCCACGAGGAGTTCGCTGCCGCCGCGCGCGAGGCCCTCGCCGCGCTGGACGGGCTGGAACCCGCGGACGACGTCGACGCCGTCACCCTCGATGCCATGCGGGAACGCCTGGGCCTGCAGCTGGAAATCCATGACTCGGGCTGGGACCTCGCCGAGCTGAACAACATCGCCTCCCCCGCCCAGGAAATCCGGGCAATCTTCGACCTGATGCCCACGGACACGGCCGCCCAGTGGGACCACATCGCCGGCCGGGCGCACAACGTGCCGGCCGCGCTGGACGGCTACATCGAGTCGTTGCGCACGGCCCGGGACGCCGGCCGCGTTGCCGCCGCCCGCCAGGTCCGGATCGTCATCGAACAAACCACCAAGCACGCCGCGGATGACGGCTTCTTCGCCAAACTCGCCACCGAAGCCACCACCGCGGAGGGCCCGCTGCCGGAGGACGTGCAGTCCAAGCTCGACGCCGGTGCTGCCGCCGCCCGCGCCGGCTACGCCCGGCTGGCCGGTTTCCTGGAAGCCGAACTGCTGCCGGTGGCTCCGGAAAAAGACGCCGTCGGCCGGGAACGTTACGCCCTGGCGTCGCGCTCCTTCCTCGGCGCCGAAGTGGACCTGGCGGAAACCTACGCCTGGGGTGTGCAGGAGCTGGACCGCCTGATCGCCGAACAGGAGCGCGTGGCCGACCAGATCCGGCTGGGCGCCTCGGTAGCGGAGGCCAAGGAAATCCTCAACAATGACCCGGCCCGGCAGCTGCTGGGCACCGAAGCGCTCCGGAACTGGATGCAGGACCTCTCCGACCGGGCGGTGGCCGACCTCGCGGGGGTGCACTTCGACATCCCGGGCCCCATGAAGACGCTTGAGTGCAAGATCGCCCCCACCCAGGAAGGCGGCATCTACTACACCGGGCCGTCTGACGACTTCAGCCGGCCGGGCCGGATGTGGTGGTCCGTGCCGCCGGGCGAGGACACCTTCACCACCTGGGCCGAGACCACCACCGTCTACCACGAAGGCGTTCCCGGCCACCATTTGCAGGTCGCCACCGCCACCTACCGGCGCGAGTTGCTCAACAAGTGGCGCCGCAACGTGTGCTGGACCTCCGGCCATGGCGAAGGCTGGGCCCTGTACGCCGAGAAGCTGATGCAGGAGCTGGGCTATCTGAAGGATCCGGGCGACCACATGGGCATGCTGGACATGCAGCGCATGCGGGCCGCCCGGGTGGTGTTCGACATCGGCGTGCACCTGGAACTGGAGGTGCCCGAACGCTGGGGTTCCGGGACCTGGACCCCGGAGGCCGGGTATGAGTTCCTCAAGCAGAACCTGGCGATCAGCGAGGGCCAGCTCAAGTTCGAGTTCACCCGGTACCTCGGCTGGCCCGGCCAGGCACCCTCGTACAAGGTGGGACAACGGCTCTGGGAGCAGATCCGGGCCGAGCTTGAGTCCCGCCCGGGCTTTGAGCTCAAGGCCTTCCACACCAAGGCGCTGAACATCGGCTCCGTGGGCCTGGACACCCTGAAGCGGGCGCTGCTGGGGTAGGCCCGGGTAGTAGTCCTCCCCCGGGCCGTGCGCGAAATGGCAGTTCGCGGCAGTGTTTTTTGAAAACATTGGCGCGGACTGTCATCTCGGCGTGGTCCGGGCCTCCGGGGTGACAATGGCCACAGTGACGGTTGGAATAACTTCACAAATGGGTGATTGCGAGGCGGATTGGCGGGGTTCCGGGGCACTGGCCGACCCAGGGCCGCGTAACATTTCTCAACGTTGGTTCGTCATGATAAGGACATCGGCCCTAGCGTGTCCGGGTGACCACTCAGACAAGCACCTCCGCACCCGCAGGAAAGCCCGGTTTCCAGCTGCCCTCCTGGGCCCGCTCATTCGGCTTCCAGATCATTGCCGCCCTGATCGTGGGCCTGGGCCTCGGCCTGCTCGCGAAATACACCGGGAGCACCAAGACCAACCCCAACGCCCTCGGCGCCACCCTGCAGACCATCGGCTCGAGCTACATCTCGCTGCTGCAGACCGCCGTCGTGCCCCTGATCTTTACCGCCGTCGTCAGCTCGATTTCCAACCTGCGCGCCGTGTCCAACGCGGCCCGGCTGGCCTGGAACACGCTGCTGTGGTTCGCCATCACCTCGCTGATTGCCGTCCTGATCGGCATCGGGCTGGGGGTGCTGCTGCAGCCCGGCGCCGGTACCGGGATCACCCAGGAGGCCAAGTACGCCGGCAAGTCCGGCGACTGGTGGGCGTTCCTGATCGGGCTGTTCCCGAAGAACTTCCTCGGTCTCGGGGCAAGCACCACCGTCACCGACGGCGTGGCCAGCACCGCGGTCAGCTTCAACGTGCTGCAGATCCTGGTGATTGCCATCGCCGTCGGCATCGCCGCGCTGAAGGTGGGCAAGGCCGCCGAACCGTTCCTGAACCTCAACGCCTCCGCCCTGGCCGTGATCCAGAAAGTCCTGTGGTGGATCATCCGGATCGCCCCGCTCGGCACCGTGGGCCTGATCGGCAACGCCGTCGCCGTCTACGGCTGGGACACCATCGGCGCGCTCGGCAAGTTCACCTTCGCCATCTACGTCGGCCTGGCCCTCGTCCTGTTCGTGGTCTACCCGGCCCTGGTCCGCAGCCACGGCTTGTCCATCAAGCAGTACTTCTCCGGCGTCTGGCCGGCCGTGCAGCTGGCTTTCGTCTCCCGCTCCTCGATCGGCACCCTGCCGCTGACCCAGCGGGTCACCGAACGCAACCTGGGCGTCCCCCGTGCCTACGCCTCCTTCGCCGTGCCGCTGGGTGCCACCACCAAGATGGACGGCTGCGCCGCGATCTACCCGGCTATCTCGGCCATTTTTGTGGCCCAGTTCTTCGGCATCCACCTGGACTTCAGCCAGTACCTGCTGATCGCCCTCGTCGCCGTGCTGGGCTCCGCCGCGACCGCCGGCACCACCGGCGCCGTCGTCATGCTCACCCTGACGCTCTCGACCCTGGGCCTGCCGCTGGCCGGTGTCGGGCTCCTGCTGGCCGTCGACCCGATCCTGGACATGGGCCGCACCGCGGTCAACGTGGCCGGGCAGGCGCTGATCCCGGCGATTGTGGCCAAGCGCCAGGGCATCCTGGACGAGGCACTGTACAACGCCCCGCGCAACGGCGATCCGTTCAGTGACGATGTCCCCGTCGCCGCCGCTACGGACGCCGACGGCGGCACCCTGGATGAGCGAGAACTGGCCGGCACCAGGGCCTAGATCCGCCGCGCCTGGCTGTACGTCCGGCGCGCCGCTCATACGACGAAGTCCCCGGGAGGTTCCCGGGGACTTCGTCGTGTTGCAGCTTTCTTGCTGCCCGGCGCCCTTGTTGCCCGGCGCCGGCGGGGCACCGCGGCTAGCGGCCGCCGCCGATGACGCCCTTCTCGACTGCCTTGGTGACCGCGTCGGCCTCGGCCTGGCTCAGGGTGCCGTCGCTGACCGCCTTGTCCAACTTCGTCTTCAGGCCGGCGGCACGGTCCGCCTGGGCAGCGGTCCGAAGTTCCTCAAGGGCCGCCGTCACCTTCGCCTCTTCGATCCCCAGCGAGGAGGCGAGCGACTTGGCCAGCTCGGCTTCCATGGCGGATCGGTCCGGCTTGGTGCCCTCGGCGGGCCGGCCGCTGGGCTTGTGCGCGTCCCGGAATGCCTTCAGCGCCTCGGTCACCTTGGCCTTATCGACACCGAGCTTGGCGGCCAGCTCGGACGCCTTTGCTCCGCCGAAACCCTCCCGTGCGCCGCCGTGGCCGTGGCCGCCGCGCATCCCCATAGCACCACCTTGTGTGGTGCTGCCGTCAGCGGGTGCGCTGGAGCTGGAATTCGGGGTGGGGGCCGGCGTCGTGGTGGCGGACGCCATCCCGGCCAATCCGACGCCCGCGCCCAGCGCGAGGGCGGCCGCGGAAATGCCGAGCGTGGTTCTCCTGGTGCGTGACATCTACTGTCTCCTTGCTCTGCCGTCCGGTGACGGCCTCGTTGGATGCGGTTTCGCCCGCGAAACCTGTCTCCATTCTGCGGGCCCGGGTTTCAACCACGCTGTTGGGAACCTTTCAGCTTGCTGTGAATGTCCCCCGGCGGTGCGCGACGACGCAAATAAAGTTGCCCTCAGTGCAAACATGCACGTAGTGTAACCGCATGCCCACTCCTCCGCTGTCCGACCCGGCTGGGACCCCGGCGCCCCCAGCGCCGTCCCGGCGGGAGCTAAACAAGGCCGCGACCCGGCAGGCGATCACCGACGCCGCGGTGGCGCTGCTGCGCAGCAACGGGCCCGGCAACTTCACCGTGGAGGACATCGCCGACGCGGCCGGCATTTCGCGCCGGACCTTCTTCAACTACTTCAGCAGCACCGAGGAGGCCCTTGCTTCCGCCACCCACGGGTTCCTGGACACCGCACTCCGGCAGTTCCGTCGCCGCCCCGCCGACGAACCCATCCTGGAATCCGCCCGGGCCGCGCTGGTGGAACTTGCCGACCCGATGACCGTGGCGCCGCTGGCCGAGCTGTACAGCCTGGGCCGGTCAAACCCGCAGCTGAACCGGTCCGAACTGGAGGCCTGGGACCACTGCACGGCAGAAATCATCGACGCCGCCAGGACGCGGTTCGTCCACGGCAGCGGCCCCGAGGTCGACGAACTCTACCTGCACGCCCTGGCCGGGTCGGTCATCTCCTGCGGCAAGGCAGCCATGGACGTCTGGTTCGCCCGCTGCGGCGGCTCGCTCTCACCCGAATCACTGGCCACCCTGCGCCAACTCCTGATCGACTCCATGAGCCTGCTGGGCTCGGGATTTGCCACCCCGGCAGCCGGCCCGGCCGCCGCCTCCCCCGCCACCCCTTCCCCAGATCGGTTCTGACATGGCACTGCTGCTATACCGCCTCGGCAAGTTCTCCTACCGCCACCGCTGGCTCGTCATCTCGCTCTGGCTGGCGGTGATGCTCGCCGTTGGCGGCGCCGCGGCCGCCTTCCACGGCACCTTGTCCAACAACTTCCAGATCCCGGGCACCGAGACGCAGCAGATGGCGGACAAGCTCAAGAAGGAGCTTCCGTCCTCCTCGGGCGGCTCTGCGAGCATCGTCTTCGAAGCCAACGACGCGCGGTTCAGCCAGGCCGGCCAGGACGCGGTCTCCGCAGCCCTGGCCAAGCTCAAGACCGTCCCGGACGTGCAGGGCACCGTGGATCCCTTCGCCACCCAGGCGCAGCTGGACAAGGCCGGGGCCGACCTTGCCGCCGGCGAGCAGCAGGCCGCTGCCGGCAAGGCGCAGCTGGACAAGGCCGCAGCAGATCTCGCCGCCGGGAAGGCCCGGCTGGACGCCGCCGAAGCCCAGATGGCAGCGGCCGGGTTGCCCGCTGCCGCGATCGAGGCGCAGCTTGGCCAGCAGAAAGCCGCCCTCGCCGAAGGACAGGCAAAGCTCGACGCCGGCACCCGTGACCTCGAGGCGGGCGCCGCCAAGCTGGCCCTGGGTAAGCGACAGCTGGACGCCTCAAAGGGCCTGCGCTTTGTCTCCGAGGACGGCAAGGCCGCGATCGCCCAGGTGCAGTTCAAGACCTCGATCAACGGCCTCAAGCCGGAAGTCCGGCAGGAAGTCCAGGACATCGTCAAAGAGGTTTCCGCCGCCAACGTGACCGCGCTGCCCAGCAAGGAAATCAGCGAGGACATTTCGGAGATCTTCGGCACCGCCGAGATCATCGGTGTCGCCGTCGCCGCCCTGGTTTTGGTGGCCATGCTCGGGACCCTGGTCGCCGCGGGGCTTCCGCTGTTGATGGCGGTCGTCGGAGTCGCCGTGGGCGTCGGCGGCACCTTCGCCCTGAGCGGTGCCGTGAACATGAGTTCCATCTCCCCGATGCTGGCCCTGATGCTTGGCCTCGCCGTCGGCATCGACTACTCCCTGTTCATTGTGAACCGGCACCGCGGCCAGCTGCTCGCCGGGATGGACCCCGAGGAATCAGTGGCGCTGGCCACCGGCACCTCGGGGAACGCCGTGCTCTTCGCCGGACTCACCGTCATCATCGCCCTCGCCGCCCTGGTGGTGCCCGGGCTGCCGTTCCTTGCCGTCATGGGCCTCTCCGCCGCCGCCACGGTGGCCGTCGCCGTCGTTGTCGCACTGACCCTGACCCCGGCCGTCCTGTCCCTCGTCGGCCGGAAGCTGATCTCCAAACGGGCGTGGGCCAAAGCGGAGCAGCACAACGCCGCCCCGGGCCACGAAACAGCGGACCGTGCCCAGGACGAGTACCGGAGCAGCCACGGCTGGGGCGGCGTCGTCACCCGGCACCCCTGGCTCGCGCTGCTGGCCGGCGTGGTGCTCCTGGGCGTCGTGGCGCTGCCCGCCGGCCAGCTGCGGCTGGCTTTGCCGGATGCCAGTTCGGAGCCGGTGGCCTCGCAGGCTTTCCAGGCCTACGACGTCACCAAGCGGAGCTTCGGCGAGGGCATGACCGGGCCCATCATCGTGGTCGGTGACCTGCCGGCCGGGCTCAGCGCAACCGCGGCGCAGGCCAAGCAGTTCGATGTCGCGGACATCCTCCGCGGCACGGACAACGTGGCCGCCGCGGTGCCGCTGGCGCTCAGCCAGGACCGCCGGACCGCCGTCTTCCAGATCATTCCGGCCGAGGGCCCGGCCAGTGCCAGTACCGTCCGGGTAGTCTCCGAGCTCCGCGCCGAAAAGGACCGGATCAAGGACGCCACCGGCGTCGGCATCGGCCTGACCGGGCAGACGGCCGGCAACGTGGACGTCTCCACCAAGCTTGGCGACGCGCTGCCGCCGTATCTCGCGATCGTGGTGGGCCTTTCGCTGCTGCTGTTGCTGCTCGTGTTCCGCTCGATCTGGGTGCCGCTGCTGGCCACCGGCGGGTTCCTGCTCTCCCTCGCCGCCGCCTTCGGCGCCGTCGTCGCGGTGTACCAGTGGGGCTGGCTGGGTAGTGTGTTCGGCGTCGAGAACCCCGGGGCGGTGCTGAGCTTCCTGCCGATCATCCTGATCGGTGTGCTGTTCGGCCTCGCGATGGACTACCAGGTGTTCATCGCCTCCGGCATGCGCGAGTCCTACATGCACGGCGAAACGGCCAAGCGTGCCGTCCGCTCCGGCTTCAGCCACGCGGCGGCGGTGGTTACGGCGGCCGCCATCATCATGGTCAGCGTGTTCTCCGGCTTCATCTTCTCGCACCTGAATATGGTCCGGCCGCTGGGCTTCGCGATGGCCTTCGGGGTCCTGATCGACGCCTTCGTGGTGCGCATGACGATCGTCCCGGCCGTGATGTACCTGCTGGGCCGGAAGGCCTGGTGGCTGCCGCGCTGGCTGGACCGCATTCTTCCGGACGTCGACGTCGAGGGCGCCAAGCTGCGCAAGCCCGACGCCGGCGGCGGAGCGGCCGAGCCCGAGGCCGCCGGGGTCGCCGTGCGGTAAGGGTTGCTTCCGCTGCTTCCCGGGCTGCGCGCTGAACCCGGCGCCGCACTCCCCTAGACGCCGCCCGTCGATCCGTGTGATCGGCGGGCGGCGTTCGTTTGGGTGGGTTCTCCGAATGCGCACCTTTACAAGCTCCCGGGCGCTTCATGTGGAATACTCGGCCCGACGCCGACGAAGGAGCTCCGTGCCTGACCTGCAACCGTATGAGTCTGTTCCCGCCCGCACTATCCTGGGCTTTGGTCTCCACCACGTCCAGTTGGCTCTGCCGTCGGGTGGAGAAGAGGAATGCCGGGAGTTTTATGTAGGCGTCCTAGGCATGACCGAGGTTCAGAAACCACCGGCGCTGGCCGCCCTGGGTGGCCTGTGGGTCCGGGCTGACAACCTTGAGATCCATCTCGGGGTCGAGGAGGACTTCCGCCCGCAAAAGAAAGCTCATCCTGGAATTCTGGTAGCGGACATTGATGCCCTCGCTCAGCGGGTTCAGGAGCACGGCCTCGATGTCGAATGGGATGACAATTTTCCCGGCATGCGGCGGTTCTATCTGCAGGACAACAATGGAAACCGGCTTGAGTTTCTGTCTCCGGAACGCGCCGGCTAGGAGTCGACGGATGCCGACATCTGTCGATGGCTATGGCGACGATGCGTGAGGTGATCCATGTCCGACGCCATACAGACCTGACGGCTGCTGACGTCGACGCCTTACAGAGGCTCTTCGACGAAGAATATCTGAATGACTTCGGCCCGTGGACTCCCAACGCACCCTACGGATATTCGCCAGCCGACACACATGTGTTGGCGTTCCAAGGCCGGGACCTGGCCGCTCATGTGGGCTTTCAACGTCGAAGAATTGCCGTCGGGATGCACGAGGTCGTGGTGGCCGGCACCGGTGGCGTGCTCGTCGACGACGCCTCACGCGGGACGGGCCTCGGCGGCCTGGTGATGCGCCGCGCCCAACAGGCCATGCGCGCGGAACGGGGCATCGAGTTTGGCTTCCTGGGTTGCCGGCCGGAAGTGGTGCCGTTCTATGAGAAAGCAGGTTGGGTGCAAGTTCACGCGACGGAACGCTGCATCTCACGGCTGGACCAAAAATCCGTCGTTCAAACGGACGGCGGCCCCATTCTGATCTGTTCTGCAATCCGCGAGAAGAGCGAATGGCCAGAAGGCGACATCGACCTTCGGGGTACGCCTTGGTGAATTACCAGGCTCCTAGGACCGACTAGTACTCAAGCCCACCGGGCCGGTCGCCGCAGACTCTCCGCGCCCTCCACATCTCCTACGCGGACGGTCACGATCTTCTAATGCTGAGCCGTCACGCGGCTCCATCCAACGAACCGTCGGGCGTGGGAACACTCGGCACCCGAGGGACGAGAGCCGCGACCGGTTTCATCCGTTTCCGACGGGGTGTCCGACTCTTCCTAAGCCCTTGGAGTCCGTAACCAGTCCAAACTTTCGACCGGGCGTGGGAGACACCTATCGTCAACCATCGATCCCCCACCCCTGCTGGCTCCGCCTCTCCGGACGTCACGGAATGACCCGGGAGGGGCGGTGAGACTGAGAGATAGGTGTGACCCGTGGGAGTGGTGAGTTCCAGGGTGTGCCGGCCACGGTTGGAAGGCGGCCTTGTGCTGTCCGGACCGGCCCGCATACCCGGTTCAGCTGTCTTGGTCGCTTCTGTCCGGCGGACCGAACCTGTCCCAGTGACCGGCCGTGAGGTCCAGCCGGGGGTTTCTTTGGTGTGGTTGCAGGCTTCGCAGAGTCCGGTGCCGTTGGCTGCGGTTGTTTCTCCGCCGCGGTACCTCGGGACGATATGGTCCAGGTGCCGGATGGGTGCGTCGCAGTACGGGGTCCGGCAGGTGTTGTCGCGGGTTTCGATGAACCGGCGTAACCCTGCGGGGAAGAGCCGGGCCCGGGAGTCCATGCCGATCAGGTCCCTGGTGGCGGGGGCGGTGTAGAGCCGCCGGATCCAGGTTGTGAACTCTGCGTCGTCGCCTTTGCCGGCGAGGAGTTTTCTGGCCCACCCGGCCGGGACGGTCCCGTAGCCGGCGAGCCTAGCGGCTTCGTTGTCTCCGGCGAGGAGGGTGCGGTCGGTCATGACGAGTTGGACTTCAATGCCGGTGATCCCGCCCGGTGTGCCGGTGACGCGTTCGACCAAAGCATCCGCCATCACCTGGCCGCGGGAGCGTGGGTCTCCGGTGGCGCGGGCGGTGTCGGCGTGCCGGGTCAGGGCGGCGTAGGTGGCGACTCCGGCGGCGACGGGGAGTAGTGCGGTGAGGTAGCACATGGTGTCTGGGGCCGGTCGGAGACTGACGCTCCGTTCGGTCTCGGCATGCGCTGCGCGTTGGGCGACGGATCGTGGGTCGTGGCGGTAGGCGGCGGCTTTGGCTGCGGAGATGATGGCGCGGTCTCCGGCGCCGTCGAAGGTGCCGGTGTCGGCGGCGAGTTCCTCATCTACCGCGGCCCGGCCGGCGGCGTCCAGGCAGGCGGTTTCGCGGACCAGGAGGGTGGCGCGCCATTCGTTCAGGCGCCCGGTGTCGAGGGCGGCGAGGGCGTGCGGCATCTCGGTCACGAGCGCCCGGGCCAAACCCAGCAGGCGTGAGCCTTTGGCAGGGGATTCCCGCCGCGCCAACGCGATCTCCGCCGCCACCCCGGCGCCGAGCTGGTCAGCGGGCAACCCAAGAGCGGCCTGTTCCCGCCGCCGGACCAGATCCAAGGCCACCGCCAACCGTGCCTGCCGGGCCGCGATCGCCGACTTCCGGTCCTCCAAGGCGCGGAGCTCATCAACGATCGCCGCCGCGTCCCCCGCTGCTTGCGTCTTCGCCGACTGGTTGCCGTCCATAGCTCAAGTGTCCTGCAGGGCTACGACATTTTTGAGAGCCAGCAAGAGCCCGTCCACGGCCGCGGTCGCAGCCGGGGAACGTCCCACGTCCAATGCCGCCATTGGTCCGTCATTCAGCGCTGTCGCCACCTGCGGCCGGGTAAGAACAGGAGCCGAAGCGGACTGCAACTCCTCCAGCCGCACCTCCGACTCGATCAGGCTCTCACGACTGTCGGGCAGTCGCACTTCCTCAAGCATGTGACAGCACAGCGCAATGACGCTGCGAAGATCGCCTTCAGCTCCTCGTTGACCTTCCATAAAACGTATTCAATCGGAGGGGTGTGACAATATAAGGCCGCGCTCCGGCCCCCATACCCACCGAACCCGCCACACTGCCAGCCCAGGGAACTAGGCTGGAGCCGTGATCCGTCTGATTCTTGCCTCCCAGTCCCCCGCCCGCACCAAGCTGCTCAGCAACGCCGGCATCGCCCACGAGGTCCTCGTCTCCGATGTCGACGAAGACGCCGTGCAGGCCCGCTACTGCGTCACCGACCCGCACGACACCGCCCTGCTCCTGGCCCGGGCCAAAGCCGAGGCCGTCGCCACGCTGCCGGAGGCGGACGGCGCCCTGGTGCTCGGCTGCGACTCGGTCTTCGAGTTCGACGGCGAAGCCCACGGCAAGCCGTACACGGCCGAGGTCGCCCGGGAGCGGATCCTGCGGATGAGCGGGCGGATGGGCGTGCTGCACACCGGCCACTGGCTGGTGGACTGCCGCGACACAGACGCGCCCGCCGACGGCACCGACGCAACCGCCGGCAGCGGTGCGACGCTCGGCTCCGTCACCTCCGCCGAGGTGCACTTCATGGAGCTGAGCGAGGACGAGGTCGACACCTACATCGCCACCGGCGAGCCGCTTCAGTGCGCCGGCTCCTTCACGATCGACGGGTACGGCGGAGCCTTCATCCGCAAGGTCGACGGCGACCCGCACACCGTCGTCGGGCTCTCCGTCTCCACCCTGCGCAGCCTCCTGGGCCAGGCGAAGGTGTCCGTCACCGACCTCTGGACCGGCGGCGCAGCCGATCCCGCCGACGTCCGGGCGGAGTGACGGGTTTCGCCCCGCCTTGTAGGAATCCCACAAAGGATCGGCGGATTACGCGCGGGATCCGCAAGTAATATCAGCGAACCCCACAAAAGCGCGCTAGGCTCCCTGAAGGAAAAGAAGGAGACGCCTTGTCAGCAAATTCGGAGCAGTCCGTCCAGCCCGCCGCCACCGCGACCGGCACCCACCGCCTGAGCAAGGTGCTGATCGCCAACCGCGGCGAGATCGCGGTGCGCATCATCCGCGCCGCGCGCGATGAAGGCATTGCCTCCGTGGCGGTCTACGCGGATCCGGACCGGGACGCGCTGCACGTCAAGCTTGCCGACGAGGCCTATGCCCTGGGCGGCACCACCGCCGCCGAGTCCTACCTGGTGATGGACAAGCTGATCGAGGTGGCGCACCGTGCCGGCGCCGATGCCGTCCACCCCGGCTACGGTTTCCTCGCCGAGAACGCCGAGTTCGCCGCCAAGGTGATCGCCGCGGGCATCACCTGGATCGGCCCCTCCCCCGAGGCGATTTCCGCGCTGGGCGACAAGGTCCAGGCCCGGCATATCGCCGAAAAGGTCGGCGCACCCCAGGTCCCAGGCACCGCCGACCCGGTGCAATCCGCCGAGGAGATCCTGGAGTTCGTCGATAAGTTCGGCCTGCCGGTCGCCATCAAGGCAGCTTTCGGCGGCGGCGGCCGCGGCATTAAGGTCGCCCGCACCCGCGAGGAAATCCCCGAACTCTTCGAGTCTGCAGTGCGGGAGGCCACCGCCGCGTTCGGCCGCGGCGAGTGCTTCATCGAACGCTTCCTGGACGCCCCCCGCCACGTCGAGACCCAGTGCCTCGCCGACGCGCACGGCAACGTCGTCGTGATCTCCACCCGCGACTGTTCCCTGCAGCGCCGCAACCAGAAGCTCGTCGAGGAGGCCCCGGCCCCCTTCCTCACCGAGGAGCAGAACCGGCGGCTCTACGAATCCTCCAAGGCCATCCTCAAGGAGGCCGGCTACCAGGGCGCCGGGACCTGCGAATTCCTGGTCGGCCAGGACGGCACCATCTCCTTCCTGGAGGTCAACACCCGCCTGCAGGTGGAGCACTGCGTCTCCGAGGAAGTCACCGGCATCGACCTGGTCCGCGAGCAGTTCCGGCTGGCCCGCGGCGAAGAGCTCGGCTACGACGACCCCGAGGTCCGCGGCCACTCCATCGAGTTCCGCATCACCGGGGAAGATCCGGGCCGGAACTTCATGCCCGCCCCCGGGACCATCACCGGCCTCAAGAACCCGACCGGCCCCGGCGTCCGGATTGACTCCGGCGTCGAACAGGGCGACATCATCAGCGGCAATTTCGACTCAATGCTCTCCAAGCTGATCGTCACCGGTGCCACCCGCAACCAGGCGCTGCAGCGGTCCCGCCGTGCCCTCCAGGAGATGGTGGTCGAAGGCATCCCCACCGTCATCCCGTTCGACCTCGCCGTCGTCACCAACCCGGATTTCGCCCCGGCCGAGGGCCCGTTCAAGGTCCACACCCGCTGGATCGAGACCGCCTTCGTCAACGACATCCCCGCCTGGACACCGGACGGCACCGCGACGGCAACGGCCGACGCCGGCGACCGCCAGCGCGTCGTCGTCGAGGTCGGCGGCAAGCGCCTCGAGGTGGTGCTGCCGGCCACGCTGGGCACCGTTTCCGGCGGCGGCAAGCCGGCCAAGGCCAAGAAGCGGTCCCGCGGCGGCGGCACTGCGGCTCCGGCCGGCGGGAACGCGCTGACCTCCCCCATGCAGGGCACCATCGTGAAGGTGGCCGTGGCGGAGGGTGACCGCGTGGCCGAGGGTGACCTCGTCGTCGTGCTCGAAGCCATGAAGATGGAGCAGCCGCTCACCGCGCACCGCGCCGGCATCGTGATCGGACTCGCCGCCGCGGCCGGCGAGACCGTCTCCGCGGGCGCCGTCATCGCCATGATCGAGGACGGCGAGGCGGCCGAATAGCGGCAGCGGGACGGCGGGGGCAGACTTGGTTACGTGAAGCCCTTCCTGCTGCTCGCCTCCCGCGCCGAGGACACCGCCGCCGACGACGAATACCGCGCCTACCTGCGCTACACCGGCCTCACCGAAGACCGGCTGCACCGGATCCGGATGGAGGCGGCTCCCCTGCCCGCCCTCGAGCTGGGGCGGTACTCCGGCGTCATTGTTGGCGGAAGCCCCTTCACGTCCAGCGACCCCGCCGAGCACAAAAGCGAGGCCCAGCACCGGGTGGAACGTGAACTGTTCACCCTGCTCGACCGGATCGTGGCCGAGGACTTCCCGTTTCTGGGTGCCTGTTACGGCGTCGGGACCCTCGGCCTGCACCAGGGCGCGGTGATCGACCGGACGTACGGCGAGGGGCTGGGCGGCGTGACGATCAGCCTGACGCCGGAAGGACGGCGCGATCCGCTGCTGAAGGGGCTCCCGGAGCGGTTCACCGCCTTCGTGGGCCACAAGGAGGCCTGCACCGTCCTGCCGCCCGGGGCTGTGCTGCTGGCGAGCTCCGAGCAGTGCCCGGTGCAGATGTTCCGGCTCCGCTCCAACCTTTACGCCACCCAGTTCCACCCCGAGCTCGACGCCGATGGCCTGATCACCCGGATCGACATCTACCGGCACGCCGGCTATTTCCCGCCCGAGTCGGCCGGCGAACTGATGGCGCTGGCGCGCCGCCACCACGCTACCGAGCCGATGGCCATCCTGCGGAATTTCGTGGAGCGCTACGCCCGCTGAGGCCGGCCGGGATCCGGAGCCGCCGTTTTGGGGCCACCGGAGCGCTCCTGCCCGGTTTGGGGAACGGCTCCGGCCCCGGGACACGGAAATGCCCGGCGTGTTGACAGCACACGCCGGGCATTCCCGTCAGTAACCGGGCTGGAACGTCAGGCCACGTTGTTCTCGAAGTCGACGTCCTTGGTTTCCTTGCTCAGGAACAAGGCAATCAGGGTCAGCACGGACATCACGGTGAGGTAGACACCCACCAGCACCGGGCTGCCCTTGGCCATCTCCCACAGCCAGACCGCGATGAACGGGGCCACTGCCGCGCCCAGGATGGACGAGAAGTTGTAGCTGATGGCGGAGCCGGTGTAGCGGACGTTGGTCGGGAACAGTTCCGGCAGGATGGCGCCCATCGGTCCGAAGGTCAGGCCCATCAGGGTGAAGCCGATGATCAGCACGGCCATCGCACCGACGAAGCCCCCATTGAACAACGGGACGAACAGCAGGCCGAAGACGAAGATGCCGGCGGTGACGCTCATCAGCATCTTGCGGCGGCCGTACTTTTCCGCCAGCGGGCCCGACACCAGCGTGAAGATGCCGAAGAACACGACGCCGGCAATCAGCATCCAGAGGAAGTCGTTGCGGGTGTAGCCCAGGCCGGGGACAAACGCGGCGACTGCTGCCTCCGACATCGGCTTGCCGGCCTTCTCGGCGGCAGCCTGCGCGCCGGCGAGTGTGGGCTTGGTGCCGTAGGTCAGGGTGAACGTGGTCATCAGGTAGAAGAGCACGTAGGTGGCGAGCATGATGAAGGTGCCCAGGATCAGCGGACGCCAGCTGGTCTTGAAGACCCGGCCGACCGGCAGCTTGGCAACCTCGTTGGATTCCAGGACCTTGGTGAACGCCGGGGTCTCGATCAGCTTGAGCCGGACGTAGAGGCCAATGATGACCATGACGGCGCTGACCAGGAACGGCACACGCCAGCCCCACTCCATGAAGGCCGCCGGGGACAAGGCGTAGCTGAAGACGAGGAACAGCACGTTGGCGATGATGAAGCCGATCGGCGCGCCCAGCTGCGGGAAGGTGCCGTAGATGGCGCGCTTGTTGGCCGGAGCGTTTTCGGTGGCCAGCAGGGCCGCACCGCTCCACTCGCCGCCAAGGGCCA
This sequence comes from Arthrobacter sp. JB02-1C, assembly GCF_057748045.1. Lineage (NCBI taxonomy): Bacteria > Bacillati > Actinomycetota > Actinomycetes > Micrococcales > Micrococcaceae > Arthrobacter > Arthrobacter sp. JB02-1C. The sequence goes on along the minus strand of NZ_CM173235.1, from coordinate 2,268,885 downwards.
GGCCCTGGGCGAAGCGCATGATGACCAGCAGCGCCGGTGCCCAGAATTCCCAGCCCGGAACCAGGGCGGTGGGCAGGCAGCCGATCAGGAAGGTGGCAATGCCCATGGTCAGCAGTGACGCCACCAGGGTGCCCTTGCGGCCGAACTTGTCACCGAAGTGGCCGAACACGATCGAGCCGAGCGGCCGCGCGACGAAGGCGACGCCGAAGACGGCGAAGGAGCTGAGCAGCTGGGTGGTCTCGTTCTGGCCCGGGAAGAACAGTTTCGGGAAGACGAGGACGGCGGCCGTGGCGTAGACATAGAAGTCGTAAAACTCAACGGTGGTGCCGATCAGGCTGGCGACAATCACGCGGCCGCGCGAGTTCACCTGCTTGGCCCCATTCTCCGTCGACTTAACAGTGGTTGACATGTGGTGACGCTTTCATGAAGACCGGATGCCTTTGCGGAAGAGGCAGCCGGCTACGGAAGGGAATATATCTGCCATATTAGTTCCCCACGTCCACCCAATGGACAAATGGTCCACTATGTGGACGTTTATGTCGTCGCTGAGCCTTAGAAGGGGTTGAGTAGACGGTCGACGAACTGCCGGGTCCGTTCCTCCCGGGGGTCCCGCAGCACCGTGTCCGGGTGCCCGCGTTCCACGACCACGCCGCCGTCCATGAAGATGACCTCGTTGGCGACCTCACGGGCAAAGGCCAGCTCGTGCGTGACCACCACCATCGTCCAGCCTTCGTCGGCCAGTTCCTTGATGACGGTGAGCACCTCCCCCACCAGTTCCGGGTCCAGCGCCGACGTCGGCTCGTCAAAGAGCAGCAGCGCCGGGCGCAGGGCCAGCGCACGGACAATGCCGACACGCTGCTGCTGCCCGCCGGAGAGTTCGAACGGGTAGCTCGCCTCCTTCTCGGCAAGCCCGACCCGGGCCAGCAGTTCCCTTGCCTCGGCGGCGGCCTCGGCCCTGGGCCGTTTCTGCACCTGGACCGGGCCCTCGATGATGTTCTCCAGGACGGTCTTATGCGGAAAGAGGTTGTAGTGCTGGAAGACCATGGCGCTGCGGTCCCGCAGCGCCGCCAGCTGCTTTTTGGAGGCCTGGCTGGAAAAGTCGACGGCGGGGCCGCCGCTGAACTCGACGGTCCCGGCGTCGGGCACTTCGAGGCCGTTGAGGCAACGCAGCACGGTCGTTTTGCCGGAACCGGAGGGCCCGATCAGGGTGACCACTTCGCCGCGCCGGACCTCGAGGTCGATGGATTTCAGCACTTCGTGCCGGCCGAAGGCCTTGCGCAGCCCCCGCACGGCCAGCAGCGGCGCGGTGTCCGGGAGCGCGGATTCAGTGGGCGACATAGCGGTCCAATCTCTTCTCCAGGACGGACTGTCCGCTGGAGAGGGCCAGGCAGATGATCCAGTAGACGACGGCGGCCTCCAGGTAGAGGAGCATGAACTCCTGGCTGAAGGCGGCGACCTGCTGCGCCTGGCGGAACAGCTCCGTGACCAGGATCAGCGAGGCCAGCGAGGTGTCCTTGACCAGGCTGATGAAGGTGTTGGAGAGCGGCGGCACCGAGACCCGGGCGGCCTGCGGCAGGATGATCCGGATCAAGGACTGTCGCCGGGACATGCCGATGGTGTGCCCGGCCTCCCATTGGCCCTTCGGAACCGAGAGGATGGCCGCGCGGATCACCTCCGCGGCGTAGCCTCCCACGTTGAGCGAGAACGCGATGATCGCGCTGGGCCAGGGGCTGATGGTGACGCCGACGGACGGCAGCCCATAGAAAATGACAAAGAGCTGGACCAGCAGCGGCGTGCCGCGGATCACCGAAATGTACATCCGGGCGATGGTCGAGAGGACGGAATTGCGGCTGAGCCGCATCAGGGCAACCAGCAGTGCCAGCACCAGGCCGAGCGCGAACGAGGACAGCGCAACCGGAATGGTCCCGGTGACCGCACCCACCAGGATCGGCCCCAGCGAACTCCAGACCAGGTCCCAGTTGATCGTCATGGCAAGGCCCGGCGTTGGGCGACGGTGGGCACCGCGCTACTTGGTGACGTCGGCGTCAAAGTATTTCTGCGAAATCTTCGTCAGGGTACCGTCTGCCTGCAGTTCGGTCAGCGCCTTGTTGACGGCGTCGGTGAGGCTGGTGGAGCCCTTCCGGAAAGCGAAGGCGCTCAGCGACTTGTCGGTGGTCTCCGCCGCGATTTTGATGCTGTCGTCCTTGGCCTGCTTTTGCTGGTCCAGGTAGGTCAGCTTGTCATTGATGGTGGCATCCACGCGTCCCTGCTTGAGCAGCGTGATCGCCTGTGCCCAGCCTTCCACCGCCTGCACATTTGCCCCGCTCTGCTGCGCCAGCTTGTACCAGTTGCTGGTCAGCGACTGCGCCGTGGTCTTGCCTTTGAGGCTGTCGAACGAGGTGATGCTGGAGTTGTCCGACTTGGTGACGATGACGCCGGTGCTCACGGTGTAGGGCGTGGAGAAGTCGTATTTCGCCTTGCGTTCGTCGGTGATCGAGACCTGGTTCGCGACGACGTCGAACCGCTTGGCTTCGAGGCCCGCGAAGATGGCGTCGAACTGGGTTTCCTGAAAGGTGGGTTTAACGCCCAGTTTGGCCGCGACGGCGCTGACGATCTCGACGTCGTAGCCGGTCAGTTCCCCGGTGCCGTTCGCGTGGAACGAGAACGGTTTGTACGTTCCCTCGGTGCCGACCTTGAGCACGCCGGCGCTCTTGACGTCGCTCAGCGAGGTGTCCGCCCCGCCGGCCGGTGCCGAACTCGACGGGCTCGTCGCGGCGGAACCGCAGCCCGTGAGAGCCAGACCTGCCGCTGCGATCAGGCCGATGACGGAAAGTCGAGTGTGCTTCATGATGGTCCTTCATCGAGGAGCCGGAGGGGCCCGCTGGGGTGGCCGCGCAGGGCGGCATTCTACTAGCGACGATAGCAAGACAGCCCGGCGCTTGGGCACCCCCGATGACGGCGTATGACCCGGCGGTGAGACGGACTTGACGAATCGCTTCCGCCCTGCTGCCCGCCTGTTCCGCTCCCCTAGACTGAAGGGTCGGGGAGTGCGGAGAGGAAATCCTCGGCGAAGCGCCGGACGCCGTCCCACTCGGTGTAGTAGTAGTCGCGGGTCAGGTCGGTGTCCGGGGAGCCTTTGCTGCCGGCGATCGTGCGCATGAGGTGCCGCTTCAGGAAGCCGTACTGCGTGTAAGGCAGTGCCCCGCCGAACAAGGCGACATGGGAAGGTCGCCAGCCGGCGTCGTCCATGAATTTCTCCACGTAGCCTTCGGCGTTCCCTTCGTCCCCGTGGGCGGCCAGGCTCACGGAGAAAAAGGCAGTGGGCAGCCGGTTCAGCGCGGCCCTGTTCGCCCGGACGAAGTCGGTGACGCAGCCCTCGTGTTTGCCGACGTGGACCGACCCGCCGAGAATGACGCCCTCGCAGCCGGCCGGGAGGGCGTTGCCGGAGGCCCGGAGGTCTGCGGCCCGGGCCTCATGGCCCTGCCCGCGGACGACGTCGGCAATGTACTCGGCGATCCGGGCCGTCTGGCCTTCGACCGTCCCGAAGGGAATATAGATATTGGCCATGCTCCACTGTTGGGTCCGGCCGCGCGCCGCGGCTAGGGCCGAACGTCACCGGGCCCTTGACGGCACAGCCGGCACCGCATGTGATGGACACGTCGGCCTTGCCCGTCTCGGCCGGACCGTTAGCACCGCCAGGCTCACGACGAAAGGCCACGACATGCCCCTGCTCGACCCCGTCCTCTGGGACGGCAAAATCTACCTCAACGGCTGGCGCACCGGCGGCGGAGGGACGAGCCCTGCCGTCGAACCGGCCACCGGCGAGCAGCTCGGCAGCTACGGCGTCGCCTCCGTGGCGGACGTGCGCGAAGCGGCCACCGTCGCGGCGACGGCGCAAAGGGAGTGGGCGGCCCGCAACCCGGAGGACCGGGCGGCCGTCCTGCGCCGCGCGGGGCTGCTCTGGGAGGAACACGCAGCCGAGATCCAGGACTGGATTGTCCGGGAATCGGGCGGCATCCCGCCCAAGGCCGGCTTGGAAACGCACACCGCCGCCAACGAATGCTACGAAGCCGCCGCGCTGCCGTCGCTGCCCGCCGGGGACGTGCTGACCTCGAACGAAGGCCGCTGGTCGTTCGCACGGCGCCGTCCGGTTGGCGTCGTGTCGGTGATCGCTCCGTTCAACTTCCCGCTGATCCTCTCGATCCGGGCCGTCGCTCCGGCCCTTGCCCTCGGCAACGCCGTGCTGCTGAAACCGGACCCCCGGACCGCCGTCTGCGGCGGCGTAACGGTGATGCGGATTTTCGAGGAGGCCGGTCTTCCGGCCGGGTTGCTCTCGCTGCTGCCCGGCGGCGCGGAGATCGGTGCCGCCGTCGTCGAGGCCCCGGAAGTCCGGGTGATCGCCTTCACCGGCTCGACGGCGGCCGGGCGGAAGATCGGCGAAACCGCGGGCCGGCTGCTCAAGCGTGCCCATCTGGAACTGGGCGGCAACAGCGCCCTGATCGTGCTGCCGGGTGCAGATCTGGCGAAGGCGGCCTCCGCGGCGGCCTTCGGCTCGTTCATGCACCAGGGCCAGATCTGCATGGCGGCCGGGCGGCACATCGTGCACGAGGACATTTACGACGACTACGTCGCGGCACTCGCCGAGAAGGCCGGCCAGCTGCCGGTCGGTGATCCGAAGAGCGGTACCGTGGCGCTGGGTCCGGTGATCGACGAACGCCAGCTGCAGCGGGTGGACGGCATCGTCCAGGACGCGGTGCGTGGCGGCGCCCGGCTGGCCTCCGGCGGCACCCACGACGGCCGCTTCTACCAGCCCACCGTGCTGGTGGACCTGCGCCGGGACAGCGCGGCCTGGAAGGATGAAATCTTCGGCCCGGTGGCGCCGGTCCTGAAATTCTCGACCGTGGACGAGGCCGTGGCGCTGGCCAACGACAACGACTATGGCCTCTCCGTCGGCATCCTCGGCGACGTCGGCCTGGCCATGGCCGTTGCCGACCGGCTCGACTCCGGCAAGGTGCACATCAACGAACAGACCGTCTCGGACGAGGCGAACTCCCCGTTCGGCGGCGTGAAGAACTCCGGCAACGGTTCACGGATCGGCGGGCACCACGCGAACATGGAGTCCTTCACGGAAATCCAGTGGCTCACCGTGCGTCCGGACATCGCACCGTATCCGTTCTAGACCCACCCGGCCGCGGGCGGCAGTCAACCGCGCCGGAGGGCCCAACGGCATCGCGCCGTTGGGCCCTCCTCGCCGGCGGCTACTTTGCCTGTTTGGCGACGTCCTGCGCCCAGAGGAAGAACTTGTTGGTCCCCAGGTCCTTGACCGTGGTGATGCCGAACGCGGCTTTCAAATGTTCGCCGTCGGCCTCGGTCACACCCTTGAGGGCATCGACGGGAGCGGCTGCGAGTTCGGACGCCGACTTGCCGTGGAATGCCTTGTCGAAATGATCTTCAATTCCTGCCATTGAATTGCTCCTTCGCAATGCAGCCTCGGACCGGTGGCCCCGGCTGCGGCCAGCAGTGCTTTGTGCACTGGCCACATTCAACGCCACTTCGCCCCGGTCCGTCCAGAGCGGCGGCGCCACCGGAACGCTACATATGGACGTGCAGGCGCCGCGCGGCCTCGGAGATGGACCCGCTGAGCGACGGGTAGACGGTGAATGTACTCGCGACGTCGTCGACGTGCAGCTTCTGGGTCACGGCGAGCGAGATCGCGAAGATCAGCTCGGAGGCGTTCGGGCCGACGACGACGCCGCCGATCACGGTACCGGAACCCTTGCGGGCGAAGATTTTGACGAAGCCGTCCTTGTGGTTGCGCATCTTGGCCCGGGCATTGCTGCTGAGCGAGAGCTTGATGACGTCGGCCTGGTACTTGCCGGAGTCGATTTCGGCTTCGGAGACGCCGACGTTGGCGATTTCCGGTGAGGTGAAGATGTTCGACGCCACCTGGTGCAGCTTGAGCGGGGTGACGCCGTCGCCCAGGAAGTGCGCGATCGCGATGCGGCCCTGCATCGCCGCGACCGAGGCGAGGGCCAGCACGCCGGTGCAGTCGCCGGCGGCGTAGATGTTCGGCGCGGTGGTCCGGGAGACGCCGTCGACCTTGATGTGGCCGCTCTCGGTCAGCGCGACGCCGGCTTCCTCCAGGCCGATTCCTGCGGTGTTCGGGATGGACCCGACGGCCACCAGGCAGTGGCTGCCGGAGACCGTGGAGCCGTCGGCGAGGGTGACCACGACGCCGTCGTCCGTGCGTTCGACGGTCTCGGCCCGCGACCGGGACAGCACGGTTACGCCACGGCGTTCGAAGACGCCTTCGAGCACCTCCGCCGCGTCCGCATCCGAGCCGGGCAGCACCCGGTCCCGGCTGGAAATGAGGGTGACCTTGGAACCCAGGCCGTTGTACGCGGAGGCGAATTCGGCGCCGGTGACGCCGGACCCCACCACGATCAGTTCCTCCGGGAGTTCGTCCAGGTTGTAGATCTGGGCCCAGTTCAGGATGCGGATGCCGTCCGGGCGGGCGGTGGGCAGTTCGCGCGGGTGGGCGCCGACCGCCAGCAGGACGGCGTCTGCCTCGATCGTTTCGGTTCCCTCGGCGGTGAGGACCTCGATGGTGTGGTTGTCCAGCATCTTGCCGGAGCCGATCAGGATACGGACGCCCTGGCGCTCGAGGCCCCGCCTGATGTCGGCGGACTGCTGCCGGGCCAGCACCAGCACACGGTCGTTGATGTGCTTGAGGTCCGCCCGCATGGTCGGCGCGTAATCGCCGCCGTCGACGTCGAACATGACGCCCAGCTCCCCCGCACCGGCCATCCGGGTCATCAGGTCGGCAGTGGCGATCAGGGTTTTGGACGGCACGACGTCGGTCAGCACGGCGGAGCCGCCGAGGCCGGCACGCTCAATGATGGTCACCTGCGCCCCCAGCGAGGCGGCGACCATGGCGGCCTCATAGCCGCCGGGCCCTCCGCCGAGAATTGCGATCCGGGGTGCGCTGAAATCGGGGTGCGTAGTCACAGTCATCCATTGTCCACCATAAGAACGGGCGCCACCAATGGGGTGGTGGGCACTGCCCCGCGCGCACGGTAGCTTGTACCAGTGAGTACTACAGAATTCCTGAACACGGACCCCTTCGACGCGGCCCGCGCTGCCGCCGACCACATCGCAGCCGAGACCGGCGTGGACCGCCACGACGTGGCACTGGTCCTCGGCTCGGGCTGGGGCGACGCTGCCGACCTGATCGGCGAAACCACCGCCACACTCTCCGCCGAGGAGGTCCCCGGCTTCTCGTCACCCTCCGTGGTGGGCCATGTGGGCACCATCCGCTCGGTGCTCACCCGCGAGGGCAAGCGCGCCCTGGTCCTCGGCGCACGGACGCACTACTACGAGGGCAAGGGCGTCCGCGCTGTGGTGCACGGAGTGCGCACCGCGGCCGCCGCCGGCTGCCGGACGCTGGTCCTGACCAACGGGTGCGGCGGGCTGAACGAGGACTGGGCGCCCGGCACCCCCGTGCTGATCAGCGACCACATCAACCTCACCGCCACCTCCCCGCTCGAGGGCGCCACCTTCGTGGACCTCACCGACCTGTACTCCGCGCGGATCCGCGGCCTGGCCCGCGAGGTGGACCCCAGCCTGGACGAAGGCGTCTACGCCCAGTTCACCGGCCCGCATTACGAGACCCCGGCCGAGGTGCAGTACGCCAAGCGGATCGGCGCGTCCTTGGTGGGCATGTCCACCGCGCTCGAAGCCATCGCCGGCCGCCACGCGGGCATGGAGGTCTTCGGCATCTCGCTCGTGACCAACCTTGCTGCCGGCATCAGCCCGGTGCCACTGAGCCACCAGGAGGTCCTGGAGGCCGGTCAGGCGGCGGCCCCGCGGATCTCCAAGCTGCTTGCCGAAATCATCGCCAAACTCTGAGGTACGTCCCGGCGGAAGGAACACCGGCGGGCGCCGGAGCGCCTACCCGGAGGCCAGGTGGCGGAGGGCGTTGGCCCGGTCCCCGGGGAAGCGGCGCTCCATGGACTCGGCGATGCCCGCGATGGTTTGCCGTGCCAGCGCCTGCCGCCAGGCCAGTTCCGCCTGCCGCATGGTCTGCGAGATCAGGCAGCTCCGGACGAAGTTTTCCCGCCGGTCCTGCCCCGGGACGGCGCCCAGGATCCCCTCGCAACGGAAAGCCGGTTCCGGTCCTTCCACCGCCAGCACCACGTCCAGCACGCTGATGTTGTCCGCTCTCCGGGCCAGGTGGAAGCCGCCGCGCGGGCCGGACACCGAGGCCAGGATGCCGGCGCGGACCAGGGCCTGGAGCTGCTTGTTCAGGTAAGCCGCGGGGAGCTGGTAGAAAGCCGCAAGCCTGGCGCTGTTGACTGCTTCCCCGGGCGGCGTCCATGACATGTTGACGCACGAATGCACGGCCCATTCCACTCCCCGCCCCATTTTCATATTCCAGACGCTACGTGTCCGGAAAAATGGGTGTCAATCGCCCGGCCGCCGGTTCGCCGGGTCTTGTGCTGATCCTTCGGAAGCCCTGCGCCGGGCGGACGTGCCGGACCCGTCGGCGGGCCCGACGTGATGGACCCGTCAGCCGTGGACGCGCCGGTCCGGGCACGCCGGACCGGCATTTGGCGCTAGTTTGGTACCCATGACGCCTTCCGATGCCGCACTGTCCCAGCTGCTGAGCGAGGCCCGTGACTGGGCCGCGCAGGACCCCGACCCCGCCACGGCCGCCGAGCTGGCCGGACTGATCCGCCTCACCGAGGCGGGGACGGCCGGGGCCCGGCAGGAGCTGGCGGACCGCTTCAACGGCACGCTGCAGTTCGGTACCGCGGGGCTGCGGGCCGCGCTGGGGGCCGGCCCCAACCGGATGAACCGGGTGGTGGTGCGGCGGGCGGCCCGCGGCCTCGCCGCCTTCCTCGGCACCACGGTCGGGAAGGCAGCTCCGGGAACCCGGCCCCGCGCCGTCGTCGGCTACGACGCCCGCCACAACTCCGACGTGTTCGCGGCGGAGACGGCCGCGATCTTCACCGCTGCCGGCATCGAAACGTTTCTGCTGCCCGCCGCGCTGCCCACGCCGCTGCTGGCCTACGCCGTCCGGGCGCTGGGCTGCGATGGCGGCGTGATGGTGACCGCCAGCCACAACCCGCCGCAGGACAACGGCTACAAGGTTTACCTGGGCCGCCACGCCGTGGAGGAAAGTGGCCGGGGAGCCCAGATCGTGGCGCCTTACGACGAACAGATCGCCGCGGAGATCAACGCCGTCGGCACGCTGGACTCGATCCCGCTGGCCTCCGAGGGCTGGACGGTGCTGGACCCGGCCGTCGCCGCCGACTACCAGGCCGCCGTCGCGGCCCTTGCGCTTCCGCAGCGGTTTCCGGCCCGGGACCTCAAGATTGTCCTCACGCCCCTGCACGGGGTAGGCGGCGCAACTGCCTCGGCGGTGCTGCAGGCTGCCGGCTTCGCCGACGTTACCCTGGTGGCCGAGCAGTCAGAGCCGGACCCGGACTTCCCCACCGTGGCCTTCCCCAACCCGGAAGAACCCGGGGCACTGGACCTGGCCTTGGCCACCGCGGCCCGCGTGGGTGCGGACATCGTGATCGCGAACGACCCGGATGCGGACCGCGCCGCCGTCGCAGCCCAGGACCCGGACACCGGGGACTGGCGGATGCTGCGCGGGGACGAGGTGGGCGCCCTGCTCGGCGCCCACGCCGTGGCCCGGCTCGCCGACGAGGCGGACGCCACCACCGGCGTCTTCGCCAACTCGATTGTTTCCTCCCGGTTGCTCGCCCGCGTGGCCACGGCCGCCGGGTACGCCCACGAGGAAACCCTCACCGGGTTCAAGTGGATTGCCCGGGTTCCCGGCCTGCGGTACGGCTACGAGGAGGCGCTGGGCTATTGCGTGGCCCCTGACCTGGTGCGGGACAAGGACGGCATCTCGGCGGCCGTCCTGATCGCCGAACTCGCGGCCGCCGCGAAAGCCGAGGGCAAGACGGTTTTCGACACCCTTGACGAGTTGTACCTGGTGCACGGCCTGCATGCCAGTGACCAGCTCAGCATCCGGGTGGCGGATCTGGGCCTGCTGGACGCGATGATGAACCGGCTCCGGGTCAATCCGCCGGAGTCCTTCGGCGGCTCGCCGGTGGAGACAGCCACGGATCTCGCCGAAGGCAGCGACCGGCTGCCACCCACCGAGGGGCTGCTGTATCTGACCAGGGACCACACGCGCGTCATCATCCGCCCCAGCGGAACCGAGCCGAAACTCAAGTGCTACCTCGAAGTCATCCGCAGCGTCGGCTCCGCCGCTGAATTGCCGGCGGCCCGGCTGGAGGCCCGCACAGCCCTGGAAAACGTCCTCGCCGACGTGCGCGAAGCCCTGGGGCTCTAGCTGTATTGACCCCGGACCTGCTGCGGGCAGGCCCGGCCGGCCCGCTTGCGGAGGCAGCCTGAGCCGGGCCCGGGCGGGTCCTGTTATGGCAAGATGGTGCACTGAGAAGCCACGACGTACGCCGTGCCAGCGGGACGGGCCCGGCCACGAACCACGCCCGCCAGGAAAGGGACCACCATGAGCAATGAAGCCACCACGGCCACGGGGGCTGCCAGCTCCGACCGGCCGGCCGACGCGATCGCCTCGTACATCGACCACACTCTGCTCAAGCCGGAGGCAAGCGAAGCCGAGGTCCTGAAGGTCTGCGCCGAGGCGGTCGAGTACCACTTCAAGTCCGTCTGCGTAAACCCGGTCTGGGTCAAGACCGTCAAGACCGCCCTTAGGGGATCGGACGTCCTGACCTGCTCGGTGGTCGGTTTTCCCCTCGGTGCCACGCCGACCGACGTCAAGGCCTTCGAAGCCCGCGGCGCAGTGCTGGACGGCGCGGACGAAATCGATATGGTGATCAACATTGCCGCGGCCCGCGCCAGCGACAAGGGTGCCCTGACGGAGGACATCCGCGCGGTGGCAGAGACCGTGCATGCCGGCGGCGCCATCCTGAAGGTCATTATCGAGACCGCCCTGCTTGATGACTCCCAGAAGGTGCTTGCCTGCGAGGCCGCAGTGGAAGCAGGCGCCGACTTCGTGAAGACCTCCACCGGCTTCAACGGCGGGGGCGCCACGGTCGAGGACGTAGCCCTGATGCGCCGCACCGTGGGTTCCGGACTCGGCGTCAAGGCCTCCGGCGGTGTACGGTCGCTCGCCGACGCTCGGGCTATGATTGCAGCAGGTGCAACACGTATTGGCGCCAGCTCCGGCATCGCGATCGTCAGCGGCGAACAGGGTTCGTCCGCGTACTGACCGCACCGATCACAAGCACCAGCAATCACGGTTTTGAGCCCCCAGGGGCCGAGGAGGAACGCATGTCGAGCAACAACACCAAGACCCCGCAGGCCGAGAACAGCCTGGCATCCAGCATCGTGCTGTTTGTCCTGATGATGATCCTGTTCTTCGCCGCCCTGTACTCACTGTCCTTCCTCACCCTGGGCAACGCGTGGCCGATGGCCGTCTGCCTGATCCTGTTCGGCCTTGCGTTCTGGATCCCGCAGACCATCACCGGCCGCTCGGATTCGGCCGGCGAAAGCTGATTCGCACGCTCGGACGGAAATGGCTGAAGCCCCGGTTCGCCGGGGCTTCAGCCATTTAAGCCGCGCCGGCGACGGCGGCCAGCAGGCGGTTAACCAGCGCCGTCCCCAACGCGAGGGCTGCCGGGAAGTGCCCCTTGGCCAAATCCAAGCCGGCCCCGAAGAGCCCGACCATGGCATAGGCGCTGACCGGGATCAGCACGAACCATTCCCGCCGCGAGCCGGCCCGGCCCAGCAACGGGATAGAGAACGCTCCGTTGGCCTTCCAGACGTCCTTGACCAGCGGCACCTTGCGGAGGAACTTGGGCGGCTTGACCACAAGCGGCCACAGCAGCGGAACTCCCCCGGTGGTGATCATGTCGCCGACGATATGCACCAGGACGCCGGTGAGCATGGACACCGGAAGCCAGGACCACTGGTGCGGCGCGAACCAGGTCACCAGGCCGGCCATCACCAGGGCAAAGATCCAGTTGCTGACCCAGCCGTACTTGGGAAACAGCTTCAGCGCCTTCGCGGCGATGTTGATCATAAACATGCACAGCAGCCCGGCGCCGAGGGACAGCAGGCCCCAGTCCGTCTGCAGCTGCAGCTGCCCGGCCAGCGCCGCGAGCAGCACGAAGAACGCCGCGCCCAGCACCGAGTGGGTGCCCTGCCGGTGGCCGCCGGACGCGTTTTCGATCCCGACGGCGATGAGGTTCGACAGCGGCGGAAGGGCATGCGCCACCGTGGACGAGCGGTGGTCCCAGTCGCAGACCAGGGCGGTGCCCGCCGTCGTTATCCCGCCGATCACAATGCCGGTGGCATCGAGCGGATACCAGCCCAGCGCGTACGGCCCGGTCGAGGCAACAGCCACCCACGCCGCGGCGCCAGACGCGGCGTGGTGTCCTCCCATCACGGCCTAGCCGGCTGTCGGTGCAGCTACAGCGGCGTCGGAGAAAATCGCCTCGATCACGCCGTTGGCCCAGGCCAGGATCTCGGCGTCCTGCAGGTCCCGGCCGCCAATCCGGGCAGTCTTGGGCTTGGGGATCAGGACCGCGTCCAGGGCCGGCTTCGCCTGTGAGCCGGGATACATCCGGGCCAGCCGCATCAGTTTGGACTCCGGCAGCTGCGCGGGCGAGAACTTGATGAAGTTGCCCTGCAGTGCGACGTCGCTGAGACCGGCCGCGCGCGCCCCGACCCGGAAGCGGGCCACGGCCACCAGGTTCTTCGCCGGCAGCGGGAGCTCGCCGTAGCGGTCCACGAGTTCCGCCTCGACCTCGTCAATGGCCTCGTTGCTGAGCGCGGCGGCCAGCTTGCGGTAGGCCTCCAGGCGCAGCCGCTCCCCCGGCACGTAGTCGTGCGGCAGGTGGGCGTTCACCGGCAGTTCGATCTTCATCTCCGCGGCCTTTTCCTCGGCTTCGCCGCGGTAATCCGCCACCGCCTCGCCCACCAGCCGGATGTACAGGTCGAAGCCGACGCCCTGGATGTGGCCGGATTGTTCGCCGCCAAGCAGGTTTCCCGCACCGCGGATCTCCAGGTCCTTCATGGCCAGTTGCATGCCGGCGCCGAGCTCGTTGTGCGTCGCGACGGCTTTGAGCCGTTCCAGCGCCACCTCCCCGAGCGGCTTCTCCGAGGGGTACAGGAAGTAGGCGTAGGCCCGCTCCCGGCCGCGGCCCACCCGCCCGCGCAGCTGGTGCAGCTGCGAGAGCCCGTACTTGTCCGCACCGTCCACGATCAGGGTGTTGGCGTTGGAAATGTCCAGGCCGGTCTCGATGATGGTGGTGCAGACCAGCACGTCGAAGCGCTTCTCCCAGAAGTCCACGATGATCTGTTCCAGCCGGCTCTCGGACATCTTGCCGTGCGCCACTTCGACCCGCGCCTCGGGGACGAGCTCGCGGATTTTCGCCGCGGTGCGCTCGATGCTGGAGACCCGGTTGTGCACGAAGAAGACCTGCCCTTCGCGCATGAGCTCGCGCCGGATCGCGGCCGAGGTCTGTTTGTCCGTGTAGGGGCCCACGTAGGTCAGCACGGGGTGCCGTTCCTCCGGCGGGGTGGCCAGCGTGGACGTCTCCCGGATGCCGGTCAAGGACATCTCCAGGGTCCGCGGAATCGGGGTGGCGCTCATGGCCAGGACGTCCACGTTGGTGCGCATCTTTTTGAGCGCTTCCTTGTGCTCGACGCCAAAGCGCTGTTCCTCGTCCACGATCACCAGACCCAGATCCTTGAACGCGAAGTCCTTGGAGAGCAGGCGGTGGGTGCCGATCACCACGTCCACCGCACCGCTCTTCACCCCTTCCTGCGTCTCCTTGGCCTCTTTGGCGCCCTGGAAGCGGGACAGCGGCCTGACCCGGAGCGGGAAGCCGGAGAACCGTTCGGTGAAAGTCTCATAGTGCTGCTGGGCGAGCAGCGTCGTCGGCACCAGCACGGCGACCTGCTTCCCGTCCTGGACCGCCTTGAAGGCGGCGCGGACGGCGATCTCGGTCTTGCCGTAGCCGACGTCGCCCGAGACCAGGCGGTCCATCGGGATCTCCCGCTCCATGTCCGCCTTGACCTCGTTGATGGTCGTCAGCTGATCCGGGGTCTCGACGTAGGGGAAGGCCTCCTCAAGTTCGCGCTGCCAGGGCGTGTCCGGGCCGAAGGCGTGGCCGCGGGACGCCATCCGGGCCGAATACAACCGGATCAGCTCGCCGGCGATCTCCTTGACGGCCTTGCGTGCCTTGGACTTGGTGCTGGCCCAGTCCGAGCCGCCCATTTTGCTCAGCACCGGGGTGTCGCCGCCGACGTAGCGCGTGACCTGGTCCAGCTGGTCGGACGGCACGAAAAGCCGGTCACCCGGGGCGCCGCGCTTGGAGGGGGCATACTCCAGGACCAGGTATTCGCGCACGCCGTCCCCGCCACCCGCCACCTTGCGCTGGATCAGCTCCACGAACCGGCCGATGCCGTGCTGTTCGTGCACCACGAAGTCACCGGCGAGCAGCTGCAGCGGGTCCACGGCGTTCCGCCGTTTGGACGGCATCCGGTGCATGTCCTTGGTCGAACCCGCCGAGGTCCGGCCCAGCAGGTCGGCCTCGGTCAGCAGTCCCACCTTGAGCGAGTCCAGGACAAAGCCACGGCCGACGGCGGCGGTGGTCACCTCGATCAGGCCCGGCTGCGGCTCGGCGTCCAGCGAGTCCACCCGGGCACAGGGAATGTCGTTGTCGTGGAACAACTCCGCCAGCCGCTGTGCCGGCCCGGGGCCGTCAGTGGCGACGACGATCCGCCATTGGTCCCGGACGTGGGAGCCAATGAAGTCCATCATCTCGGCGACATCACCCTGGTAGCCGCGGGGCTCACGGGCGCGCAGGTTCAGCACATCGATGTCGGGCAGCAGTTCCTCGTCGCTGGCCAGGGACGTGATGGACCACCAGGAGACGCCGTGCGCCAGCGCCGTGGACCGGGTCTGGGCCAGCGAGCGGAAGCTGGCCGTGTGCAGGGCCTCGGACGCCGCGGAACTTAGGTCTAGCGGCGCGGCTCCCCCGTCCGATGCCGTGGACCAGGCTGCCTCGAGGAACTCCTCGTTGGTCGCGGCCAGGTCGTGGGCGCGGCTGCGGACCTTTTCGGGTTCAATGACCACCGAGATGGAGCCGCCGGGGAACTGGTCCAGGAAGGGCACCATGGAGTCGACAAGCACCGGGGCCAGGGACTCCATCCCTTCGACGGCGATGCCGCCGGCGATCTTCTCCAGCATGTCCGCCGCGGCCGGCAGTTGGGACTTCAGCGTCGCCGCCCGGGACATCACCGAAGGGGTGATCAACAGTTCCCGGCACGGCGGCGCGTGCAGCTCGGTCGGGTGGTGCACTGCCGGGCCGGTGAGCGAACGCTGGTCCGCGACCGCGAACCAGCGCATCTGTTCCACCTCGTCGCCAAAGAACTCCACCCGGATCGGGTGGTCCTCGGTGGGTGGGAAGACGTCCAGCATGCCGCCGCGGACGGCGAACTCGCCCCGCCGGGTGACCATGTCCACCCGGGCGTAGGCGGCGTCGGCGAGGCTCTTGACGACGCCGCCGAACGGCGCTTCCTGGCCCACCTTCAGGGTGACCGGGACCAGTTCGCCGAGCCCTGCCACGATGGGCTGGACCACGGCACGGACCGGCGCCACCACCACACGCAGTGGCCCGGCGCCGGTTTCGGGGTGCACCAGCCGGCGCAGCACCGAGAGCCTGCGGCCGACCGTGTCCGAACGCGGGGAGAGCCGTTCGTGCGGCAGCGTCTCCCAGCTCGGGAATTCGGCGATGCTGCCGGCCGGCAGGAAGGCGCCCAGCGCCGCGGCGAGGTCTTCGGCCTCGCGCCCGGTGGCGGTGACGGCCAGCACCACCGGCGTGCGGACACTGGCGGAGGCACCGCCGTCGGACGCGTCCCCGTCGGACAGCGCCTCCGAGGCGAGGCCGTCGGCCATCTCCGCCAGCAGCGCGGCCCGCAGGCCCCCCGGGGCGCTGATCTGGTAGTCCTCGCTGCGCACCGTGAACGGGCGGGAAGCTTCCCCCTGCACCCGGGCGAACGTCTTGTCCCCGGCGAGGACGCGCCGCAGACCGGTAAGTGAGGGGCCGCTGAGGCTCATGGCGGGAACTCCTGAAGTAATGACGGGACCTGCAGGCAACACGAATACCCGAAATTCGCAAGAATCCCGGGGTCCTTTTAGCCTACCGCGCCCCGGTGGCCGGGCCGCACCCCGGGGCTAAGCTGGCGGCAGGGACGTCGGCCAGGGCCTGCAGTCGGGGGCCGCGCAGTCCGGGGCCGCGCAGTCCGGACGGGCCGGCGCTCCGAATGGCTTGTATCCGCCGGCTGATATCCGCAATGAGAAGGAGCCACCCATGAACGGCACCCCCGGGGCTGCGAACACGAAGACGGTGCTCGTGACAGGCGCCACCGGGTACATTGGCGGCAGGCTGGTCCCCCGCCTGCTCGAGGCCGGGCACCGGGTGAAGGTCCTGGTCCGGACCCCGGCGAAAGTCGCCGGCGTCCCGTGGCTGGAGCAGGTCGAGGTGGTCCAGAGCAGCCTCGATGACGGCGCTGCGCTGCGCGAGGCGCTCGAGGGCGTCGACGTGCTCTACTACCTCGTCCACTCAATGGCGGGAGGCTCCGGGTTCGAAGCCAAGGAAAAGGCCATGGCCGAAACGGCGGCAAAGGCAGCCGCCGGGGCCGGCGTCGGCCGGATCGTCTACCTCGGCGGCCTGCACCCCTCCGGGGCCGAGCTCTCCACGCACATGCGGTCCCGGGAGGCCGTGGGCAAGGTCTTCCTGGACGGCCCGGTCAATGCGATCGTGTTCCAGGCCGGCGTCGTGATCGGCTCCGGCTCGGCGTCGTTCGAGATGATCAGGCACCTGTCCGAGACCCTGCCGGTGATGCCCGCCCCCAGCTGGGTGCGGAACAAGATCGAGGCGATCGCGGTGCGGGACGTGCTGCACTACCTGGTCGGGGCCGCAGCGCTCGAAGGGCCGATCAACCGCACCTTCGACATCGGCTCCCGCCAGGTGCTCAGCTACGCGGGCATGATGCAGGAATATGCCGCGGAGGCCGGGCTGCCGCACCGGGTGGTGCTGGCGCTGCCGATCCCCGCGCCGAAGCTTGCCGGGATGTGGGTCGCGTTGACCACCCCGATCCCGTTGTCCATGTCGCTGCCGCTGGTGGAATCGCTGCAGCACGACGCCGTATCGCGGGAGCATGACATCGATTCCTACATCCCGCAGCCAGAGGGAGGGCTCACCCCCTACCGGCGGGCAGTGGCCCTGGCCCTGGGCAAGGAACGCGACGGGCAGGTGGAGACGACGTGGGCCAACGCCGGGGCCGACGCCGATCCGCTGCCGAGCGACCCGGACTGGGCCGGCCACCGGGTCTATGTCGACGAGCGCGCCTACTCCAGCCCGGTGGACCCGAAACACGTCTGGACCATCATCGAAGGCATCGGCGGACGCAACGGCTGGTATTCGCTGCCGCTGGCCTGGAGCGTGCGCGGCTGGCTGGACAAGCTCACCGGGGGCGCGGGGCTGGCGCGCGGCCGGCGGCACCCGCACCTCCTGGCCGAAGGCGAAGTGGTGGACTGGTGGCGGGTCGAGCGGATCGACCGCGGCCGGCTGCTCCGGCTGCGCGCCGAAATGCGCGCTCCGGGCCGGGCCTGGCTGGAACTGTCGGTGGAACCCGACGGCGCCGGCAGCCGCTACCGCCAGCGGGCCATCTTCTTTCCCAAGGGGCTGAGCGGCCGGTTGTACTGGCTGGCCGTGCTGCCTTTCCACAGCCTCATTTTTCCCGCCATGTCGCGGAACATCTCGGCGGCGGCGCAACAGCTGATGTCCGTCGAATCGAAACCGGAGCGGCCCACCGCATAGGATGTTGGGAGCCCGAAACGACCAGATCCACCCCATGGAGGACCCCAATGGCCCTGAGCGCATCCACCACCCTTCCGCACAGCGTTGAAAGCGTGACGGCAGTTTTCGTCAACGAGGACTTCCTGCGCCACACCAGCGAACTCGTCGGCGGAACCCTGGAATCGTTTGCCGTCAACGGCGACACCGCCGGCGCCTTCAACACCACCACGGTCCGCACCATTCCGACCAACCGCATGCCCGATTTGGCCCGCAAGTTCGTCGGCGAGAGCCTCAAGGTCACGCAGCTGGAAAGCTGGAGCGCCCCGGCTGCGGACGGTTCCCGGCAGAGCAATATCTCCCTGAAGGTCGCCGGCGCGCCGTTGGACGTCAACGCCGTGCAGCGCCTCGTGGCCGACGGCGGCAGCACCCGGATCGAGCTGGAGGGCACCGTCACCTCATCCGTACCGTTCCTGGGCGGGAAGATCGCCGACGCCGCCGAACCGATGGTCGGCAAGGCACTCAACATCCAGTCCACCCAGGCCCAGGCCTGGCTCGAGAGCCACTAGCCCATGGAGCTACCGGCCGCTCTGGCCGTGGTCCTGATCGTGGCCGGCGTCTGGTCCTTGGTCGTCTGGCCGCAGTTCCTCCGCCGGGTTCTGAAAGACCCCCGGGCCCGCGACGCCGGCGGCAAGGCCACCCGGTTCCTTACGGTCCACGTCGTGCTGGTCAGCATTTCGATGGTGCTTGGCGCGGCGACTGCCGCGATCGGGGTCGGCGCACTGCTCGGCTGATCCCCGTACTTGCCCCGGCCCGCGGTTGCCGAATTGCTCCGGGACGCGGTTGCTGGATTGTTCCGGCGGCCGCGTCCGGCGGCGGTTGAGGGCCGGTTAAGCTCCCCCGCGGCGCCACGCGCGGAGCGTTCGGGGCTAGAATCGGGGGGATATCCGACCCAGGTGAGGGGGATGTGTTTGCGGTCCCGTCGCGTCGCCATGTTGGGACTCCTCACTTATGCCGCGGCCCTGGCCACGGTAGCTCTCTGGCCGCAGCCCGTGGACCGCCCAATTTCCGGGCTGCTGGCCGGCGCGCTGCAGGCGCTGCACCTCCGGGGCGTCCCAGCCTGGGTGGACTACGGCTTCATCGAGTCCGCCGCGAACGTGCTGATCTTCATCCCGCTGGGTGCACTCGTGACCTGGATTGTTGGAAAGAGCCACTGGTGGGTAGGTGCGGTTGCCGGGTTGCTGACGTCGAGCGCCATTGAACTGACGCAGCTCCTTTTTCTGCCCGCCCGCTACGCCACCCTGGCCGACGTTCTGGCGAACGCCACCGGCGCCACTCTTGGCGCTTTGCTTGCCCTGCTGCTAATGCCGCGCCGGAGGCCTGTCCGAAACGGGACGTCAGCACGTACTCTGTGATCACACCATCCGGGGGAGGATCTTGGAATGCGGATCTCGGTTATCGGTTGCGGGTATTTGGGCGCGGTCCACGCAGCGTGCATGGCAAAACTGGGTCACGACGTGGTCGGCATCGACGTCGACGCAAATAAGGTGGAGCAGCTGTCCCGGGGACGGGCGCCGTTCTACGAACCTGTACTGGACGACCTCCTGACCGAACTTGAGGAATCAGGCAGGCTCAAGTTCACCACCGAGATGTCCGCCGCCCGCGGGGCAGAAGTGCATTTCATCTGTGTGGGAACCCCGCAGAAGCGCGGCGAAAACGCGGCGGATCTGCGCTTTGTCGACGCGGCGGTGGAGGCGCTGGCCGGTCAGCTGTCCCCCGGCGACATCATTGCCGGGAAGTCCACGGTGCCGGTGGGCACCGCTGCCCGGCTGGCCGACCGTCTTGACGAGACGGCGTCAGGCGCCACCCTGGTCTGGAACCCCGAGTTCCTCCGCGAGGGCCATGCCGTCACCGACACCCTGAATCCCGACCGATTCGTCTACGGCGTTCCGGGCGGCAGTGAGGACCACTCCGCCGTCGCGGTCCTGGATCGGGTCTACGCGGCGCCGCTTTCGGGCGGTACGCCGCGGCTCATTACCGACTACGCCACCGCCGAACTCGTCAAGTCCGCGGCGAACTCCTTCCTGGCCACAAAGATATCGTTCATCAATGCAATGGCTGAAGTCTGCGAGGCCACCGGCGCTGACGTCACCCGGCTGGCGGACGCGATCGGGCTGGACGAGCGGATTGGCCGGAAATTTCTCAACGCCGGGATCGGTTTCGGCGGCGGCTGCCTGCCCAAGGACATCCGGGCGTTTATGGCCCGCGCCGGCGAGCTGGGCGCGGATCAGGCCCTGACTTTTCTGCGCGAGGTGGACGCGATCAACATGCGCCGCCGGACCCGCGTCGTGGAGCTTACCCGGCAACTGTGCGGCGGCTCGCTGATGGGCCAGCGGATTGCGGTCCTCGGCGCGGCGTTCAAGCCGGAGAGCGACGACGTCCGGGACTCACCGGCGCTGAGCGCGGCCGCGCAGCTGCAGCTCCAGGGAGCGGTGGTAACGGTAACCGACCCGGAGGCGCTGGCGAACGCGGCCAAGCGTTTCCCCGAGCTTCCGCTGGAGCCGGACCTGGAGGCTACCCTGCGCCGGGCCGACGCGGTGTTGTTGCTGACCGAGTGGCGGCAGTACCGGGAGCTTGATCCGCACGACACCCTGGCCCTGGTGTCCGCGCCGAGGATCCTCGATGGGCGGAACGTGCTCGACCCGGCCAAATGGCGTGCGGCAGGCTGGACGTATAAGGGCCTCGGCAGGCCTTAGCAGCTGCCGGTCCCGGCTACCCGGCCGCGGGACGCTTCATCCGAGTAGGGAACCGTCTCGACTAGGTGGCCCGGGCCCACATTGTTGAGTGAGCGGCACGCTTAAACTTCCGGCTTTCCGGGCGTTGAATCGACCCATGAGCACGGACATGAACGGCATGGAGCGGGTCTGGCACGGAAGCCACCGCAAGTCCGCCGGCAAGAATTGGTCCATGTATTCGGCGCTGATCCTGCTGGCTCTCCTTTCCTGGGTGATGGTGGTTTTTCCGCATTGACCCGGTTTTTTACAGGAAATTGACAACCCCGGTCGACATTGTGTCGACCGGGTTCTTTTAATGCCGCCGGCCTGCCTGCGGCGGCTTCCGTGCGCCGGGGCGGCCCTCGCCGGGGGGGCGGCAGGCTAGAACGTGAGAATGATCACCTCCCAGCCCCCTGGCGCCTCCGGCGTGGCAACCGAGAGCTGACCCGCATGTATGGTTGACCCTGCACGATCTGGTCTTTGCGTGCCGCACGTATCACCTGGCCCTCCGGGGGGAGCTTGCCGGTGTGGTTGGCCGCCCATGTGGCGCCCAACCGGGAGACCGCAGCCCCATGGGTGGCGGTGCCGTCGCGGCCGAACTTCAGCATGCCGCCACTCGCAGCACGCTGTCATTTTCCATGTCCCCAACAGAATTTGCACCCACCGATGAAACACCTCAATAAATTCCGCCTGGCAACCTTGGTTGTCCTGATCGCCGGACTCACGTCCGGGTGCGCCGCTGCTTCAACGCCGTCTGCAGAGGCCTGCCAGCCCGGCAGCCAGGCAGCCCACTGCCTTACCCCTACCTCCAGCACCACGGATCCCACCCGGACCGCCACGCCGTCGGCCAGCGCATCGGCGACGGCGTCGGCCAGTCAGTCCGCGACGGCCGAGGCCGAGTCAGCAGCGCCGGCCGAGGCCGCCACGGCGAACCGTCCTGCTGCACCGGTGGTCCCCGCCGAGGCAGCCGCTCCGGCCCCGGCTCCGGCGAAGGCCGCCCCGGTTTCCACCCCCTACCCGGTGCACACCAATATCATCAGCACCACGTTCTGGGTAGGCGAAATTTTCAACGCAAGCCTCGCTGACGGATCCCAGGTCTGCTCCACCTACCACGGCCAGTGGGCGTTCCAGCACACCGGGGTCAACCTGGGCACCACCCCGGCTTCGGCCTCGGGCTGCCCCGGCAGCATCTTCGGCGGCTGCGACGGCATCAGCTCGGGCAGCGGAAGCAACTTCAGCTGCGCCACCGAAGCCCGGGACGCGTCCAACGGTTATTTCCCCAAGAATCAGCCCCTGCCGAAGGAAAATCCCTTCTACCTAGACCTGCCGTTCGACGATGTCAATGATGCGGTGGCGTTCCAGCAGCGCTGCCAGGTGATCCCGTGGGCAGCAGCTGACAACGCCGCCACCGGCGTGAACCACTGCGCCGATTCGAACTACAGCTACATGAAGAACCGCTGGGTCCAGCTCACCGGCCCCAACGGCAATGTCTGCTACGGACAGATCCAGGATGCCGGCCCCTCCAGCGGCACCCAGTACCACGATGCCGGCTACGTCTTCGGTGCGGACGACCGCCGGCCGGCCAACGGCGACTTCTCCGCCGACGCAAGCCAGGGCGCGGGAATGGATGTTTCCCCTGCATTGAACGGCTGCTTGGGATTCGCCGAGCTTGACGGCAGCGGGGACCGGGTGTCGTGGTCCTTCATCGACCGCGCCAACGTACCCGATGGTCCGTGGCTCAAGGTCGAAACGACCTCCGGCGTCAGCTAGCTGCTCGCGGGCGCGTCCCTCGCAGCCGAGCTCTCCAGCGGTTCTCCGCTGGGGGGCTCGTGTTGGGCCCGCCGGGCTGGACTCGTCCAGACGCCAGTGGAGTGGGCTGAGAATGCCCGAGGCAGCACCATCAGGCAAATTCCTGCGTCGAGGATTCGCATCAGCGGGAATAATGGTGCCAGCAACAGGAGCGAGGGGCGCCGCAGAGCCACGGCTGCGACGATCGTTAGGAGTAGGTCGGGCAGGAATACGCCGAGCAGGACGTCCTGCGGACGGAGCAGACCTGCCACGGCTATCAGTTCCGGCGAGGTGTTTCCGGTCTGCAGCTGCAGCGCGGCCAGGACCGAGATCAACAGGACCGGAACAAGCAGCACGAAGAACACACAGCTGAACAGCAGCTCGATAATGTACACGGTCAGCGCGAGCCAAAACTTCCCAGCCCGTACCCTGTGCCGCCGCACGGTCTGCCAGAACCCCAGGCTCCAGCGCCGCACCTGCTTGATGTAGTCGGAAAGCGTGTCCGGGTCCTGGGTATAGGCCACGGCGGCGGCAGGATGGAAGGCGATCCTGCCCAGTTTTTTCGCGTGCAGCTCAAAGGTCATATTGAAGTCCTCGATGACCAGGCCGGGGCCCAAGACATCCACCTTTTCGAGTGCGGACGTGCGGTACATGCTCGCGAAACCAGGCACAATGGACACGACGTTCGCGCCCTTGGCGGCCTGGCCGTACTTCAGCAGCAACTGCACCAGGATATACAGCCGCTCACGGTAGGCCACCAGGAAGCGTCCCAGCCCGTTCGGGGACGTCGGGTTCGTGATCGATTTGGCGCGGCCCGCCACGGCCGCTACCGTCCGGTCCGCGAAGAGCGGCAGCCCGGTGGCGAGGTAGTCCGGGGCAGGCCTGGTGTCCGCGTCGAGCAGCATCACCACCTGGAAATCCCGGCACAGTTCGAAGTGGGCGATCCCGGCAGCCAGCGCGCCGGCCTTGCCCCGGTTGGGGGCTAACTCGAGGACCTTAGCTCCTGCCCGGCGGGCGATTTCCGCCGTGTCGTCCGTGGACATATCCGAGATGACATGAACGTTCTCGATGGGAACCAAAGCAGTCACGGCCCGGATGGTTTCGCTGATCACCAGCGCCTCGTTGTGGGCGGCAATCAAGACGGCGACGTCGGCAGGCCGCAGCATGGCAGGTTTGGCCTTACGCCTGCCGTGAATCCGGCTGATCCTGCCGGCCCTGCCTTGGGACGGAAGGGTCGGGAAGCGTCGGCCGCCCGGTCCAGCCTGATCCCGTGCCCACCACAGGCGGCGGCCGGTAAATCCCAGGGCAGGCTTCGTCGCCCTGTACAGGTCGTACTGTTCCCTGGCCACCCGCATCAGGCCCACCAGCGTCCAGAAGATAGTGGTAACACCCAGGACAAGGATCACGAACAGGACAGTCACAGCGACGGCGCTCCTACTGAGTCGTACATGGCATAGTCGTCGGTAGTGAGCACGCCATTGCTGAACAGGTTGAGTCCAAAGCTGACAGCCGTTGCACCGGCAGGCAGGGCCGGCGTGGTGAAATTAGCCTGAACGTATGCTGGCGACGCGGCCAGCCAGGGACCGGATGTCCAGTAGGTCCAGACTCCCGCCGCGTTCCTGTAGTACACCGTGAACTGGGTGACGGCCGTGGACGTATACCAGGCCCGGAGCGAGTAGGTGTGGCCGGCGACCGCCGGGGGGGCGCAGGAACCGCTGTCGAGTGTCTGAAGAAGCTTCGCGTCCCCACTACCGTAGGCGCTGACGGTCAACCGCCCGGCGGCCCTACCACTGTGGGCGCTTGTCACCGTGCTGAAGGCTGGGGTATTGGCACCGTAGCCAGCCACCTGCCAACATTGCGGCGTCCCCGTCCCGGCAGTCTCGAGGCCTGCATTCTGCACCAGGTTGGTACCGGACGGCGGCGGGGCCGGCGCAGGGGCTGTCGCCGTGTCGAGCATTTCGTAGTCGTCAGTGATCAACGTGCCATTGCTGAATAGGTTGAGCCCGAAGCTGATTCCGGTCGCGCCGCTAGGAAGCGCGGGTGTCGTCCACCCCGCCTTTTGAAAAGTGGTCGCGGGCGCGAACCAAGGACTTGAGGTCCAATATACCCAGGAGCCCAGACCCGTTCGGTAATAGAGGGCAAATTGCGTGCTGGCGGTGGATTTGTACCAGGTGGAGAGGTTATAAGTATGTCCCCCTGTGGCCGCGGGTGAACACCCGCCCAAATCCAATGCTGGCAGAAACTTCGCGTCCCCGTTAGCGTATCCCGTCACGACGAGCCGTTCGGCGACGCTGCCCGTATGGCCTGGGCTGACTACGCTGAACGCGGCCGTGTTAGTTCCGTAGCCCCCGGCCTGCCAACACTGGGGTGCGCCGTTGACCAGCGTCTCGAGGCTAGGATTCTTCACCAGGTTGCCGCTGGTCGCCTGTGGGGGAACTGCAGGCCCGGCAACAACGGGTTTCACGGTACCGCCAATCACCTGATCCACGGTCTTCACCGAAGTCGTCCCGGGCCGCCCCTTGAGCCACGTCGCGAACTGCGTCAACAGCGTCGGCGTGATATTCAGCGGGTCAGCGCTCGTGGCGGCTACGTGATGGAAGGTCAACTGCACCCATCCACCGCCAGGTTCAGCTTGGGTGACCGACTTCTGCAGATCCGCCAGAGTCCAGGATGAATCCACTTCGTCAGGCGCGGCCGTGTTGTAGTAATTGGCTGGCGGTATCGTCTCCGCAAGAGGGCAGCCGGGACAACTGAACCGAGTCTTGATGTCGCCGAGGCCCCGGGCACTGTTGTAGCCGCAGTTCTTGGCGATCCCTTCAGTAGTGGCGTTCTCAGCAGCGAAGGGGTAGGCGAAGCTCGTGATGCGGAAACCCCACCTCGTGAGGTTGACCCGGTCATTACAGATCTGCCGCGTTGCTTCTTCCGTCGTCAGGGTCGTCAGGTCCGGGTGGGTGACAGTGTGACCTGCGATTTCATGGCCGGATGCGGCAAGCCCCTGGAGATTCGCCAGCGTCAGGTAATTGGCCGTGCCGACGGAACCAGACGGAATATAGAACGTTCCCTTGAATCCATTGTTGTTTAGGATCTGTGCGGCATTCATCTGGTCCGCATTCCCGTCGTCGAACGTCAGCGTCACCACCGTTGGTGCCGCCGCCGTTGCCGGTACCATCCCGGCCGCAAGCCCCGCGACAGACAGGCCGAATACCGCGGCCACCGTAACGGTTTTAGACCACCAGCCGGCCAGTCGGCGCGGGCCGCGAACGCGATGAAATGAAGTTGTTCGTCCAGTCTCGTTTATGAGCATTACTCAATTCCTTACATTGCGGCCAGCCGGGCTGGCTTGCACACTGATGGGGGGAAGTCAGGGCTTGCCGGCATCCAACATCTCGTAGTCGTCGGTGGCGAGCTCGCCATTGTTGAAGAGGTTCAGGCCGAAGCTGATGCCCACCGCGTCTGCGGGGACGGCGGGCGTGGTCCACCGGGCGTACTGGTATGCAGGCGTGGCGGGGGTCCAGGGACTGGCTGTCCAGTAGGTCCAGACCCCGGCTTTGTTGCGGTAATAGAGTTCGAACTGCGTGGGCGCCGTGGAGGTGTACCACGCACTAATCGTGTAAGCGTGCCCGGCCTCGACGCTCGGAGAGCATTCGCCGAGGTCCAGCGTGGGCAAAAGCTTGGCGTCGCCGGATTTGTAGCCGGTTACGTCCAGGCGGCGGGCAATGGTGCCCTCGTGGCCAGGACTGAGGACGCTCAGTTCGTGCTGGTTTTCGCCGTACGAGGCCAGCTCCCAGCATTGTGGCAACCCGTACTTTCCCGCCGCTTCCAGGCCGGGGTTCTTGATGGCGTTGACCCCCGTAGGTGCCGGCGGAGCGGTCGGGCCGGGGACCGCGGGCTTCACGCCCCCACCGATCACCTCGTGAACGGTACGGACCGCAGTCGACTTCGTCTCGTTCCGGGGCTTCAACCAGGCCGCGAAATCCTTGAACAGCTGGGGCGTCACCGATCGCGGCGATCCCGTGTCATCGATGTCGTAGAAGACCAGTTGCAACCAGCCACCCCGCTCCTCCGCCGCCGTTACGAGTTGTTGAAGGTCGGCGAGACGCCAGGCGTTGCCGATTTCGATGACGGAGCGGGACCGGAACGGGTCGGCGGGCCGGACCAGTTCCGCTGCATCGCAGCTGGCGCATCCAAACGGGCTGCGGAGGTCCGCACCGCTCCTGGCGCTGTTGTAGCCGCAGGCAGCCACCTGGTTTTCGGCGGCGGGTGTGACGGCGGCAAAGGGGTAAGCGAAGGATGAGACCTTAAAACCGAGCTCGGTGAGGTTGCTGCGATCGGAACAGACCTGCCGGGCGGCCTCGTCCCCGGTAACGATGCTGAGGTCCGCCAGCGTCACCGTGTGCCCACCGATCTCGTTGCCGTTGGCCACCAGGGCATGGAGATCCTCCACCCTCATGTAGCCGGGCTCCTGCAGAAAGCCTGAGTTGATGAAGAAGGTACCGCGCATGCCGTCCTCCTTGAGGACCGCGGCTGCTGCCAGCTGGCTCGAGCGGCCGCCGTCGAACGTGAAGCTCACGCTGGTCAGTGCTGGCCCCGCGGCGCCGACGAGCCCCTCCCCCGCCGCGTTAGGAGCGGCCGGCGCGGTTCCGGGCCTGGGGACCAGCATGGCCGAAAGCGCCAGCGCCGCGACTGCCAGCAGCGAGGAGACAACCCAGGCCGACCTCAGGTTGGCCCGGCGAGCGGGAGCGCCAGCCGACAGCGGCCGAACCCGGCCTTTAACCCCGCCCCTGTTCGTCGGATGGTTTGTCATGGCAGATGCCCCTCTCATCGTGCTGACCGGCCTGCGCAGCCACCCAGGTAGCTGCCCTTCACTGGCGGTCAAGCATTTGCCGGCCCAGGACGACGACGATCCTCTGCGGAGAGCTGAGACCTGCTTCTTCTCCATCACTGTGCACCCTCTGCAACCGACACCCACAGCGTAGAGAGCGGCCGCCAACAGGACACGAGTGGCCTCTACGCGTTTTTGCCCGGGATCACCTGCCTGTCCCGTGTCTTGCTGCGAGTATGGGCTGGCGGACTACTCGACTTCTCGCCACGTAGATGTTCCCGGAGGGCTTCTTCAAGGCGCTGTTTCCATCCGGCGGCGTGGCGGCTCTTGATCGTGGTGAAATGGTGTTGTTATGACCCAGCCGCAGAGGACACGAGGGCCGAATGACAGCGAACGGCGACCCGGACCGCACCCCGGATCCGCGTGCCGCGAGCGGACCCCGCCGCGTCTGGTCGGAGTGGGACCCAGCCCTCAGGCGACGCGTTCTCGGCACCTCGATCATTGCCGTCGTGGCGGCCATGGCGGTGGTGCTGATGGCTAGTCTCGGCGCCGGGCGGCATGCCGCTGATCCAAGCTGGTTCGCCGGCTATGCCGACGTCACCGTCAGCCCGCCGTACGCATTCGAAAACGGCGGCAGCAAAGACGTCATCATGGCCTTCGTGGTCGCGTCTCCGGACCAACCTTGTGTACCAAGCTGGGGGCTGCATTACTCGATGGATGCGGCGGACCAGGCGTTGAATCTGGATGAACGGGTCAGGGCGTTCAAATCCCGTGGCGGAAGGGTGGCGGTGTCGTTCGGGGGTGAGCTCAACCTGGAATTGGCGAATTCCTGCCAGGACGAAGCGGCCTTGAAGAACGCCTATAGGCAGGTCGTGGCACGCTACGGCCCGGTGGCCCTGGACTTCGACATTGAAGGCGATAACCTGTCCGACGCGGCCGCCGGCGAGCGCAGGGCCCGCGTTGTCCGGGAACTGCAAGACGAGCGCGGGTCTGGCGACGACCGGCTCGATGTTTGGCTGACGCTTCCGGTCTCCCCGCGCGGCCTCACAGATGCAGGGCTCACCGCCGTCGAGCAAATGCTCCACGCCGGGGTCCAGCTGACCGGCGTCAATGTCATGACGATGAACTACGGCGAGAGCCGTCCCGGATCCCAAAGCATGCTGGATGCCTCCACCTCCGCGGCCACGGCCACGCACGACCAGCTGAGCATCGTCTACCAGCGAGCCGGCATCAATCTGGGCAGTGACGAGCTTTGGGCCAAGCTGGGCATCACGCCCATGATTGGTCAGAACAGTCTTCCGGGTGAGGTGTTCGACCAGGACGCAGCCAGGAAGATCCGCGAATTTGCGCTCGGGAAGGGCGTCCAGCGCCTGTCGATGTGGTCGCTGAACCGTGACGTGGCGTGCCCGGCGGCGGCCGACCCGGACACCGCCACCCACGTCTGCAGCGGCGTCAGCCAGAGTCCCGGGGAGTTTTCGGAACTCCTCGGCGCCGGTCTAACGGGCAGGATGAAGTGATACGCCACCCGGATGGCGCCTACTGGACGGGGCTCGTTGTCTCCAATTTCAGCCATGGCCCGGGCGGGACATCCTTGCGGTCCACAAACTGCCAGTCAACTTTGTCGTCCTGTCCGTTCAGGTCCTTGAAGCCCAGGCAGCCGTTGAGCGCGGGTGAAACGTCCATCCCTGCTCCGTTGAATTCCTTGTTTTTGGGTCTGGCGTCGTCGGAGCCGAAGACGTATTCCTTGTCCCGATACTGTCCAGGTCCAGCGTCCTCGATTTGACCGAAGCACTCCTTGCCGTTCATCCGGATCTTGACCCAGCGGTTCTTCATGTAACTGACCCGGTGGTTGCCGGCCTGTCCGGCCAAAGATGCTTCCTTCGCCCACGGAACGACGGCGGCCCGTTCCCCGAACGCGGACGTGTCGTTCACATCGTCGTAGGGAAGATCCAGGTAGAAGGGGTTTTCCCGCGGCGTCATGCTGGTGGGGAAATAGTCATTGGCGCTGGTCCGGGCCTCCGTTTCGCAACCGTTCTTCAGGACGCCGTCGCACCCACCGTAGCTTTGCATCCACTGGCTGTCGTAGGTGGAGACGACCTGGCTGCCATCGGACGCCTTGGGGTCAAAGATTTCGCCCACCCAGAACGTTGTTGCGACAATCCCGGTGTGCCACGGGTACCCTTGCTGCGGGGTTGGGCTGGGAGACGGCTGTGGTCCGGTGCAGGACACCGCCAACACTCCCACGAGGCCCGCCGCGGCAAGTCGCTTGAATGCTGATTTCAGATGTCGCTGTGCCTTTTGCTCCACTGTTTCCGCCCCTGGCTGCCGATCACCAATATAAGCTGTTCAAACCACTGGACGGAACTAATTCGCAGCCATCGTCGCCGTCCGGTGGACCGGGGTGCGCAACGAGCGTGAGCGGTGGTCGGCCGCGACGTTGTGGATAATCTGGTCGAGGGTCGTGCTCGGGTCGAACCCGACCAGCTGCCGGGCCTTGCTGTTATCCGGGACGCGGCGACGCATATCCTCGTACCCTTCGGCGTAGGCCTGCTCATACGGCACGAAGCTGATCTCGCTCTCGCTGCCCAGAAGCTCCACGATCCGCTCGGCGAGGGTGAGGATGGAGATCTCGTAGCTGCCCCCGAGGTTGTAGGCATTGCCGTACGCCGTCGGTTCCTCCGAAATCCTCGTGATCGCCGGCACGATGTCCGCCACGTAGGAGAAACAGCGGGTCTGCTTGCCGTCGCCGTAGACCGTCAGCGGCTTGCCGGCCAGGGCCTGCTTGACCAGCCGGGGCACGACCATGCCGTAGCGGCCGGTCTGCCGCGGTCCCACCGTGTTGAAGAGCCGCACGATCGCGACCTTGAGTCCGAACTCCCGCCAGTACGCATGCGCGAACGCCTCGTCGATGCCTTTGGCTGCGGCGTAGGTCCACCGGGACTTCAGCGCAGAACCGAGAATGCGGTCGGACTCCTCGTCCAGGCTGTCCGCCGTGTTTTTTCCGTAGATTTCGCTGGTCGAGGCCAACAGCAGGGTGGCGCCTGCCTGGAGAACGGAGTCCAAGACGACTTCCGTCCCGTGGATGTTGGTCCGGAGGCTTTCCAGGGGGTGTTCAACAATCAGGTTGACTCCGACGGCGGCCGCCAAGTGAAAAACCCGATCGGAACCGGCGACAACCCTGTCCACTGCCGGCTTGTCGAGGATATCGCCTTCCACGAAGTGGAACTTGCGGTGTCCGATCATGTTGCGCAGATTCTCCAACCTTCCAGTGGAGAGATTGTCGAGCACGGTTACCTCGTCGCCTGCGGCCAGCAGGTGTTCTACGAGATGGCTTCCGATGAAGCCGGCTCCCCCAGTGATTGTGGTCTTCATTGCTCCTGCTTCCTTGTTCTGGCTGCCGCGGTATTCCTGTCCCGAGGCCTACGGATTCACAACCGCGTCACGTTGGCGTCGTTGGGAAGCCGATAGGTGGTGTCCAGAACGGCTGGAGCGGTGACGAGCCAGCCGGTATCGGACGCCGAATGTTTCGTGTGCAAGATCACGAGGTCGGCTCCCCAGGCTTCGGGATCCGCCAACGACTCCAGTCGGCCGCCCTGGCCATCCGGCGCGCTCGGGCACCATTGGTCGTGGTAGGCCACCTCGGCGCCATCTGCGATGAGCTCCGCGATGATCTCCAGCGCCGGCGACTCGCGAAGGTCCTCGACGTCCGGCTTGTACGCCACGCCTTCGATCAGGATCCGGGCGCCCGTGAGACCGTGGTTGCGCTCGGAGAGAATCTTGCGTGCCTTCTCGACCACCTGATGCGGCCTGCTGGCGATCCCAGCCATCGCGTGTTCGATGACCGGCGCGGTGACCCGGGCCTTCCGCAACTGCCAGAGCAGGTAGTGCGGATCGCAAGGGATGCAGTGGCCGCCCACGCCCGGACCGGGTGTGAAGGGCATGAAGCCGTAGGGCTTGGTCGAAGCGGCATCGATGACGTCCATGACCTCCATGCCCAGTCCCTGGCAAATATCAGCGAACTCGTTGGCCAGGGCAATGTTGACGGCCCGAAAAGTGTTCTCCACGAGCTTGGTCATTTCGGCAACGTCCGCGGACGGGACTTTGTGGACGAGCTTGGTGCTTGCGCTGAGCAGGGTGGCAGCAGCGTCGCCACACGCCTGCGTCACCCCGCCGACGACCCTGGGTACGTCCTCGTGGGAAAAGGCGTCCACGCCTGGGTTAATGCGCTCGGGCGAGAACGCCACGTAGATGTCCCGTCCCGGGATCAAACCCCTGGCCGCCAGCGGCGCCGCAAGCAGGTCACGGGTGGACCCGACGTAGGTCGTAGAGGTCAGCATCAAGAGCTGGCCCGGGACCGCGAATTCGACGACGGAGGCGCAAGCCGCGCGAAGAATTCCCAGGTCGGGGACGAGGTACGGGTCCACCGGGGTGGGCACGCAGACGACCACGGCAGCGGCGCGGGCCAGCAGGGAGAGATCGTTGCTGATCATGAACGCCGGGTCATCAAGGGCCGCTTCCAACCGCGCCTTGTCGGAGTCCAGGAGATCGGCCTGCTGCGACCGGATAGTGGCCAGCCGCGCTTCGGAAACATCGAGTCCGAGCACGCGCCGGCCGGAAGCATTGATGGCAAGCGCCGTTGGCAGCCCCACATAGCCCAGGCCCACAATTGCCACATCGAACGTGAAGGCCGGCTGGGCCTCCGCCGATTCATTGAGCGGCCCACCCGACACGGCCCGCGTCGGGGCCGGCTTCCCGGGGAGTTCGTCCGGCCAGGGGGCCGCTGCTTCCACGAGTGGCGGGAGTTCGGGCGCCTTGGTTCGGCGGTTTTTTGTCCTAGTATTCGGCGTCATGATCCTTGGCCCTCCCGGTTTTCTTGCTGTCCCGCTGAAATTCTGTGTCTCGTTGGCAAAGCTGGCCTACGATTCAGAACTGGATAGCCGCTTCCGGGCGAATAGTCGCGTCTGACGTCGAACGATCCGGGGACAGAGTTCAGTGGCCCCCGCTGCCGAGAGTCAGGTGCATCTAGCATTCTCCGGGAGACCGCTTCCCCGTGTTTTCTATGCCCCAACATGATCCAGAGTAGAAACCAACCACCATGTCGGGCACGAGTGGGACCTACCCGTCTTTGTTGCGGGTACAGCACGGAAGCGACAGCGAGATACCCGTTTCTGCGGCGCTCCACCACTCGGTTGGCTACTCGCCGGAACCGGACGGGGATGTGCGGGCGGGCGGGTGTTGAGCCCAATTTTCGGCAGGCGGCAACCGGGCGGAACGCCTGTTTCGGAAGCTCCTCCTTGAGGGCGGAATTCCCACCCGGGCTTCAGGGCTGAGCCGGCAGGACAGCTAGGCGGGGTGTCCGGCCACGGCCTGGCCGAGTGCGTCCTCTGCGGCCACCCACGACAGCATGGCGCACTTCACGCGTGCTGCGTAGCGGGAAACGCCTTCAAAGGCGGCTGCGTCGCCCAGGACCTCGGGATCGGCGGCCACCTTGCCGCGTGATCGCAGGACCTCACGGAAGGCGTCGATGACCCGCTGGAGTTCGGCCGGGTCCAGTCCCTCCGCCAGATCAGTCAGCACGGAGGCGGACGCCATGGAAATGGAGCAGCCCTCCCCGTCCCAGCGAAGCTCACTGACTTTGCCTTCCGCGACCGAGACGCGGACCGTAATTTCGTCGCCGCAGACCGGGTTGAGCTGGTGGGACTGGCCGCTGCCGGACCCATCCTGCACCCATGCGCCGGAGAGGCCGCTGCCGTGCCGCGCCTTGGAGTGTTCGAGGATGATCTGTTGGTACAGCTGGTCAAGACTCATGCGATGCCGTCCTTAGGCCTGGAAATAGCTGCGGACACCGGCGACGGCCGCAAGGAAGGCGTCGACGTCGTCGGTGGTGTTGTAAAGGTAAGTACTGGCCCGGGTACTTGCCGTCAGCCCCAGACGCCGATGCAAGGGCTGCGCACAGTGGTGCCCCACGCGGACGGCGATGCCGCGGCTGTCCAGGAACTGGCCGACGTCGTGCGCGTGCACCCCGGCAACGTCGAAGGCTGCAAGGCCAATCCGGTCCTGGCCAGCGTCCGGGCCCAGCACACGGATCCCGGCAATGGATTCCAGCCCCTGCACGAGCCGCTGGCCCAGCTCCGCTTCCCAGGCGTGGATCCGGGAAAGTCCGGTCTCGCTGAGGTAGTTGGCGGCGGCGGCGAGCGCCACGGCCTGGGAGATTTTCTGCGTGCCGGCCTCGAACCGCTGCGGCGCGGGCAGGAATGCGGCGCGCTCCATGGTGACGGTGGTGATCATCGAACCGCCGGTCAGGAAGGGCGGCATCGAATTGAGCAGGTCCAGCCGGCCGTAGAGGCCACCGATTCCGGTGGGCCCAAGCATCTTATGTCCGGAGAACACGGCGAAGTCCACGTCCAGGGCCTTCACGTCGATCGGCAGGTGCGGGGCAGACTGGCAGGCATCCAGCACGACGAGGGCCCCGGCGGCCCGCGCGAGCGCGACCAGCGTGGACACCGGGTTGATCGTGCCAAGCACGTTCGAGGCGTGGGTGAAGGCCAGCACGCGGGTGCGGCCGCCAATCAGCAAGCGGGCGGCGTCGAGGTCCAGGGTGCCGGCGTCGTCGACCGGGATGAACTTCAGCGTGGCGCCGGTTCGTTCGGCGAGCTGCTGCCACGGGATGAGGTTGGCGTGGTGTTCCATTTCGGTGACCACGATTTCGTCTCCGGCACGGAGCGCGAAGCGGGCCGCTTCCGCGGAGGCGCCGGGCAGGGAGGCGTTCAGGAAGGAGTAGCTGAGCAGGTTCAGGCCCTCGGTGGCGTTCGACGTCCAGATCAGTTCGTCCGGCTCTGCGCCGATGAAGGCCGCCAGCGTGGCCCGGGCATCCTCGAAGGCTTCGGTGGCTTCCACGGCGAGGTGGTGCGCGCCGCGGTGCACGGCCGAGTTGCGCTGCTCGTAGAATTCCTGCTCCGCTTCCAACACGCTGAGCGGGTTCTGCGAGGTGGCGCCGGAGTCCAGATAAACCAGCGCGTGCCCGTTGACCGACTGGTTCAGGATCGGAAAGTCGTTGCGGATCCTCCTGACCTCCTCGTTGCTCAGCGCTGTGGCCGAGCGGAGCAGATGGGCTGGTGTGGCAACCATAGGCAGAACTCCTGGATCGGTATTCGCTGCGGCGCAACGAACCTGCCGTCCGGCTGGCCCTATTACGTCACACGGATTAGACCTAATTGTCCCACGTTCCAGCGCCGCGGGGGTGCGCCGCGGCGGCAACGTCGCCGGACCGCTGGGCCGGACCGCTGGGCGCCACGATGCCCCGCAGCGGTTCGCTGCGGGGCATCGTGGTTGGTGGAGCTATGAAGGTGCGTCGGCTGGCCGCCGTACCCCCTTGTTTTTCCCCATAAACGCGGTGCAGACCGGTTAAGGGAGCCGACGGCGGCTGGGGGGAGAGCCTCGGTCTCAGAAGGCTCTGACGCCGCCGGCTCCGTCCTTGGGGTATGGCTGCTGCGAATGCACCATACGGTTCCAGTGAAGGAGTCGGGATCGGGATGGTGTTCCCGGGACTGAGTTAAGTCAATCGCGCGGGGCCGGTCCGTGCACGAGTAGGGGTTACCCTACTTCTCCGGCGCCCCGCTGGGTCCCACTACTTAGGCGTACTCCCGAGCAGCCTCTGTGCCACGTGGTGGTTACGCAGTCGTCTCCCCCGTCCCAGTGGGGTCCCTGCCCCGGGACACCGGCCGAAACTGCCTAGCGCTGGCCGGGCGGCAGGTCGTGGTGCAGCTCCACCAGTTCGGCGCGCCTGCTCACCCCGAGTTTTCCGAAGATCCGGTACAGGTGTCCCTCAACGGTCCGCTGCGAGACCGTCAGGGCCGCAGCTATCTCAGCGTTGGAGGACCCTGCCGCCACAAGCTTGAGTATCTCGGACTCCCGGGGGGTCAGCTCGGCATAGTGGTCGCCCCGGATGATCTCCATCTGGTCCGACAGGCCGGCAGCAGCCAGGCGGTGCCGCACCTTCCGCTGCGCCACCGAGAGCTTCCACCTGTCCGTGTCGCCTTCGAGCAGGTGGGCCGCCTGCTGGCCGGCTTCTAGGGCCAGCAGCAGGTAACCGGCGCTCATTGCCTCGTCGCTCAGTGCCATCAATGCGTCCGCATCGGCGGCTTCGACCGCCAAGGCGTAGGACCGCAGCAACCCGGATTCGGGACCTTCGACGGCAACGCTGCTGGCCGCGAGCGCATGCGCTGCGGCGGGGTCCCCGCCACGGAGCGCGAGCCTGCGGATGTCCGCCTCCACCGCCCTGAGTCCCTGGCGCTCGGCCTCCGCCGCGAGCCGGTCTAGCTCGTGGCGGGCATCGCCGCCGGCGCGGCTACCGGCTATCTCGGCGGCGTTGGCGTAGGCCTCTGCGAGCAGCCGCAGGGTCTCCGGTTCGCCGTAGTCGGCGTCCCGGAAGGCGGCGGCCTGCTCCGCCGCCTCGTCGCCCCGTCCAGCTGCCGCCGCCGCGTAGGCCGTGACGGCGTGGGTGAAGGCCAGCAGCTGCCAGGGGTCGGCGATCCGGAGCTCGTCCACCGCGAGCAGCAACTCAGCCAGACTTTCCGGAATCCGCCCCTGGCGCAGCCGGGAGTAGCCGCTCATCACATGCACCAGTCCCCCGCTGTACAGCAGCCGCGTGGGAAGGTTCGAAACGTAGTGGTCGAGGACCGAGGCCAGCTCGTCCCAATCGCCGGCACGGATCAGGGTCAGGCAGTGCCGGGCCAGCGTGTCTTCGTAGATGAGGGGAAACGTCAGCTGGCCGCTTTGTGCGCCCTGCCAGGCTTCGCGGTCCAGGCTTAGGGCCGCCAGCACCAGACCCTGCGCCGTCCAGACCCCGGCCAGGCGGGACGCCGCCGGTATCCGGAGGTCCGGGTTCTCCGCCGCGGCGCCCATCAGTTCCTGCAGCCGGTCCTGCAACTGCGCCGGGTCTCCGTCCCAGCGGCGTTGCAGGAGGCCTGCGGCGAGGCCGGGGCCGGGACCGGTCCAGTACAGTTCGTCCGGTCCCTCCGCCCGGGGATCCCCCTCGGCGGCCCGCCGTGGCACCTCCCACGCAAGAACGCCATCCAGGCGCGCGGCGAGGAGGGCCGCAGCGTAGGAAGGGCGGCCGTAGCGGACCGGGCCTGCAGAATTCAGGAGGCCCGCAGCCACGTCGCGGCGGCCCCGAAGGTAGTTGGCATAGGCGAGTTGGAGACTCGCCTCGGACCGGAAGTTGTCGTCCCGAACGGCTTCCGCGGCCCGCAGCGCGGTCGCTGTATCGAAAGCGATGTTTGCCGCTGCCGCGCCCTCAAGCAGTTCCGCGGAGCCCAGATCCGCGCCGGTATCCAGCGCCCAGCGGAGCTGGTTTAGCCGGGAACCAGGGGGCGACGTCCCAGACCACGGAATAGCCAAGAGGCTGGCCCGCAGGCTCGCGCTCCGGCCTGCAGGAACGCGGCTTCGGATGATTTCGCCGATCAAGGGGCTGGCCGGTGCGACGAGGCGTTCCGGGCCCCGCAAGACCTTGATGATCCCGGCCATCTCAAGGGCGTCTAGCGCGCGGGGGCCGCTGAAGCGGAGAACCTGTCCGAGCGCTAACGGGCCCCCCAAGGCCACCAGCGCGGCGGCTGTCTTCTCTTCCGGGGACAGCAAACGTAGTTGGTGATCCACCAGGTCCGCGGCCGGGACGCCCCCCAGGTCCGGCGGTGCCAGCAGAAACCACGTGCCGTGCCGCCGGCCGATCGTCTCCGTTGTTCGCGCATGCTCAATCAGCGAAATCAACATGAAGGGGTTGCCTTCCGTCAATCCGGCAAACAGCTCACTGACCCAGGGGGACACGTCGCCCCGCAACAGCTGTTCGCAGAGCTGGTGCACCTCCGCACGGTTCAGGGGCGCCACATCGAACTTGGCAATGATGCCGTCGTCCCACAGGGCCAGGAACTCTTCCGGGATCAGAGGACCCTGCAGACAGGTGGCGAGCAGCCTCGCCGCACCGGTTGCGACTGCCTCCGCGAGCAGCCTTACGGTTCCCCGGTCCAGATGATGGGCGTCGTCGACGACGAACAACGTAGGGACCGGCTCACTCTTCAGGCTGGCGTTGATCGCACCCAGTACGGCCGCGTAGGAGTCCAAATCCTCGGACGGGAGTCCGGCCAGATAGGGGGCCAGCGCTCCGAACGGAACGGCCGCGAGCGCCGGCGTTGCCGCCAGCCTGACCACCGGGCCCTGCGGGTGCAGTTCGGCGAGGACAGCCTTGACCGTCGCTGTCTTCCCGGATCCTGAACTGCCGACAACCAGGGCCCCGGCGCCGCCGGCGTCGCGCAGGCAGCGGATCACTTCCCGCACGACGCCGGAGCGGCCAATCAGGCCGTCGCCACCGCTCAGGCTGTCCATCAGGGTCCGCCCTCGGTGTCAGTCGCGACCGGAGTGCCGCCGATCCAGCCGTGCGGGTCAACCGATGCGTGCGCTGGCAGCCGGGCCGGAGATGACATCCTTGAGCTCCGATCGGCTCGCAACATGCAGTTTTGCGTACACCTGGTACAAATGGCCCTCCACCGTGCGGACCGAGACATGCATCTGCTCGGCGATCTTGCGGTTGGACGCACCGGCCGCCGCCCGGACCGCCACTTCGCATTCCCGGGCCGTCAGGGATGAGGTGGTCAGCGAATGCAGCCCGTTTTTAGGGCTGCCGAACTTGTCATCGAGGGACTGTTCGGTTCGCTGCGCCGTCCGCAGTGCGATCCGGTTCCCGGCCTCATTGGCGCAATAGACCGCCCGCCGGGCGGCGTCGCGTGCGAAGACGGCGTTGCCGGCGGCTTCTGCGTCCCTGGCGACGGCCAGGAGTTGCTCGCTGGCACCTTCCTTGACCCCATCGGCAAGGCGCTGGCACAGCACTGCAAACTGTCCCGTCACCCGGGGCGCCATGCCGGACAGTTTCTGGCACAGTTGCCGGTCGCCCAGTCGTGCTGCCGCCGAGAGGAAGAGCAGGCCGGACGTCGGGGCACCGGCTTCGTCCGCACGGTCCGCCTCGGCCGCGAGGGTCCTGATCGCGGACGCGCGCTGCCCGAGTTCCGCGAGTGAGCAGAGCTCGAAGTATCGCGTCAGCCGGCGGACCAGCCACGACGCCTGGCGGCGCGGCTGTGTCAGGTCGGCCAGCAACTGGCCGGCCCTTTCCTCGTCACCGGCCAGTGCCATCGCGTAGGCGCAGGCCGACGTGGCAAGTCCGGACAGGGCGTCCGGATCCTGCACTTTCAGCTGCCACATGCCGGCTTCGAGCCAAGGGATTGCGCCTTCGAGATGCCCTTCGTGAAGATCCACGATGCCCTGTCCGATTTCGAACATGCCCCCGAGCCGGCCCTGCGGCTCATCCGTTGCTGACGTGGCCGCAAGGAAGGCTGAAGCATCGCGGAACTTGGCGGACAGCAGCATCAGGAGCAGGAACCGGCCGCGTACGTCGCGGATGGTTCGATCCGTCAGGGAAACGCTTGCCGCCGCTGCGATGATCCGCTTATCCAGCGCCAAGGCCTCCAGTACGTCCCCGCTGACGGCAAGGGCCTCACACAGCAGGCTCGCGGTGAGGAGACCGGTCTCGGTCGCCAGCCCGGGATCACCCTCAAACCGGCGGGCGAGAATGTCGGCGTAGCGGCCTTCGAAGGCGGCCAGCTTGAACTCGGCGAGGCGCAACTGCTCCCTGCAGGTTGCCAGAACCGCAGGGTCGTCCGCGGTCGCTGCGCTAAGGCGTTGGCCGACCTGGTCCAGTCGCTGCCGGGCAGCGGCGGCCGTGCCGGGGCTGCGCTGGTCCAGCTCGGCCTGCAGCAGTTCCAGCGTGACCCAGTCAAGCAGCGCCGGCTCAGTCTGGGCCGATGCTTCCAGCCCGTGCAGCACCATCCGTGCAGACTCGTCGTTGTTCACCGAGATGTGGGCCTGCACGGATTCGATCGCCACGCCGGCCGCCGCCCCCAGGCCGTCGATTTCGTGGACAAACCGCAACGCTGCCGCCGGGTCCGATGCCTTGTTCGCCAGCCGTGCGGCCGCGAGCGCGGTCTCGGGGCTGATCTGCTCACCGCAGTCGAGAGCCCAGGCCACATCCGCGGAGCCGGTGGGCTCGGCCTTCGCAGCGTCGGACTGCACGGCATTAAGACGGCGACGGAGTTCCGCACTGCGGCCAGGAGGAACAACACCGGCAACGATGGTAGCCGTCACCGGGTTCGCGACGCTGACCAGCGGCGGATGCTCATGGCTGACTTGGATCAGGCCCCGCTCCTGCAGATTGTCCATATCCTGCGGGTTAAAGATTCCCATCAACGTCTGCAGCGGGACGGCGCCGGCGAGTGCCAGGAGCTCGAAAACATCCCGCTGGCCGAGGCTGAGCCTGTTCAGCCGGGCCTTAATGACATCGCGGACTTCACCGGTCAGGGCGATAGGGCGGCCGGTCAGGACCCAGGCACTCCCCTGCCGGACAATCGTGCCGAGCTTGATCTGTTCACGCGCCAGCGAATGGAGGAAGAGGGCGTTGCCGCCGCTGGCGCTCCAAAGCGCGCGGGCCGCGGTGTGCGAAAAGTGCCCGCCGTATTCCCGGTTGAGGGTTGCAGCGGTCTCGGCGAAATCGAACGGCTCCAGGTCGACGCGGCGGAGCAGGTCGTCCTTCCACAGTCCCATGATGTCGCCGCCGACATGCGGCAGGTCAACGCAGGCTGCTAGCAGCGTAACGTGGCCACCGGCGCTGAGCTGAGCCACCATCATGCAGGACAGGTCGTCGAGGTCGTGGGCGTTGTCCACGAAGATGACGATGGGACGTCCCTGGGCTTTTGAATGGAGCAACTGGGTGAGGCCGCGGAGCACCATCAGGGGGTGTTCCAAATGGGAGGAGTCCAGGTCGTTCAGCAGCACGCTGAGGGCGCCGTAGGGAAGTTTGGAGGAGATGGAACTTCCCCGCACCTGGACCACCAAGTACTCATTGCCCAGCTGCTCAAGGGCACGCTGGGCAATGAAGGACTTTCCCGCGCCGTGCTCACCGACCAGGACGACGCCGCAGCCGGAGCCGGATGTCAGGGTTTCAACGATCTCCGAAACCACATGCCGCCGGGCGAATGGTTTTTCCTGCCGCTCCTGGGACGGCTGTTGAGTGCGCGAAATCGTGTCTGTTTTGCCGCTGCCCGCAGGCAAGCCGGCTTCTTGCTGAAACATGGGAGAGACCTTCGCAATCAATGTTTAACCAGTGATAAATCCACGCTATGGACTAGGACCGGCGAGGGCATCCGTAAGTAGTACTCGATTGCCCGACGAGTACGGGCGCTGGGCCTACGTGGCTGTACTCAGTTCGCGGCGGTAGGCCGGAGGTGTCGGGCAAGTAGTTGACGCGGGGTTCGCGAGTGGCGCGCAGCAGGGCGAGCAGGTACGCGGAAATCCTCAGGTCGCCGCCAAGTGGCGGAGCTCCTCGCGTCCCTTGACGTTCAGCTTGGCGTAGCAGCGGTACAGGTGGCCTTCGACCGTTCTGACCGACAGGTGCAACTCGGCCGCGATTTGCCGGTCGGTCAGGCCCCGGACGGCCAGCGCCACAATGTCGCGTTCCCGGCGGGTCAGGAGTCCAAAGGTGGCGTCCCGTCCGGCAGGCTCCTGCCCCGGCAGGCGCTCGGCCCGGTCCCGGCAACGCTGCCGGTGGGAGGCCGCAACCCGTTCCCGCAACACGTCGCCGGCCTCGTGGTAAGACCGAGCGACGGCATCGTGGGCCAGTGCTGCGAATCCCCAGAGCTCGGCGTCCTCACACGTCTGTGCCGCCGCGGCCAGCTCCGCCGGTCCGCCCGTGGCGAGGGCAGCGGCATAGGCGCACACCGCAGCCGCCCTGCTGCCCTCCAGTGCCGGTTGCAGCTCCCGCAGCCGGCCCGCAGCCGTCGCGTCCCCGAGGGCCAGCCGGAAGGCGAGCGCATCAAATTCGAGGCCCGCGGCGTTGCGTCCGGCTTCGGTGTTGCCCAGCTCCCGCAGTTCCTCCAGCCCGGGAGCGTGCTCCCCCAACCGCGCCCGGCCGTAAGCCAACGCCATGGCGGCCAAGCTGCGGAGGTACCGGGAGACAGGGGGTCGGGATGATTCGTAATCGGCCAGGAATGCGGCAGCCCGCTCCGTGAAGCCGGCTTCCGCAGCAGCAGCGAAGCCCATCGCAGCGGTGAGCGAAAACAACTGCTGGGGATCGGTGACGCGGAGTGCTTCCAGGGCCGCCCGCAGCGTCTTCTTCGCCTCGGCGGCCTTCCCTTGATAGAGCAAGGCGATACCGGTGGCCGCGTGGACTCCGCCGCCGAAGGAAATCAGGCTCGGGCCAAACCCTGCAACGAAGCCTTCGAGCAGGCGCTGCGCTGCTTTCCAATCACCGCCGTGGACCGCGGTGGTCACGGCTCGGACCACCAGGAAGTCGGAGAGGAAGTGCAGTTCGTCCTGTTCGTCGCTGACCGCACCCAGTGCCGCTGTGGCCGCGGCGTAGGCGGCGGCCGACTTTCCCTGCACCAGCAGCTGCTCTGCCTTGAGGGCCAGCCCGAACGCAGTTTCGAGCATTCCCACCGGAGCCCCCTCCGGCGGGGCTGCCTCGGCGGCTGCCGGGGCCAGCGCCTCAGCATCACCGGCGAGGGCCAGGACCATGGTGCGGATGGTGCGGAGGCGCTCCGTGACCGCGGCAAGGATACTGTCGGCCTCGGCGGGTCGCTCGGCGGCGAGCCGCTGCCCGGCTGTCTGCAGGGCCTCGGCTCGCTGCATGATCTCTGACGGCGGCTGTCCCAGCGCAGACAGCACTGCGGCCCACAACAGGGATCCCGCGAGCAGGCTGGCCAGCGTGTTCCCACGCGCGAAGTCCGCAGCGAGGATGTCGCGGGCGGCGGCGTGGTTGGAGGTGTTGTAATGCGTTCGCGCTATCACGGCGCGCGCCGCCATCTGCAGTTCCGGATCCCTGACCCGGGATGCCGCCCTGCGGGCCAACTGGTCTTCGAAGAGCCTGCTGGCGAGCACGGCGGCGCGCAGCAGCTGACGGTCCTCGACGTCGACATCACAGTCCATCGACCAGCTGACCTGCCGCAGCAGGCCTTCCGCCGACTCCGGTTCCCGGTCCATCAATTCGAGCAGGTTCTGCCGCAGTTCCAGGCTGCGGGCGGGCGAGATCAGGCTGCGGAGGGTATCCGCGTAGACCGGATGCCAAAGCCGTAATTCCGCCTCCGGGGCGGCCGAGACCCGGATCAGTTCCTGCTCGATCAGCTCCGCCACGGTGGGCGCATCCACAAGGGCTTCAACCAGGTCCCTGCCCACCGGCTCGGCCAGTGCCACGAGGTTCAGCGCCTTGGTTTCTTCCGCCGAGCGCCGGAGCAACTGGCGGCGCACGACGTCGGTCAGCCGTTCGCCGTGGCTGTTCAACTGCCGGGTCAGCAGCCATACTCCATTGCGCTGCAGGAGCGTTCCGTCGCTGGTGGCGTCGTCGAGCAGGCAGGTCAGCAGGAGCGGGTTGCCTGCGGAGGCTGACCAGAACACCTCGGCCACAACGGGGAGGACCTGCGGGCCGAGCCGTTCCAGCAGGAGGTCGGTGGTCTGTTCACGGGTCAGCGGTCGCAGGTCATGGCGTTCCGCCAGTCCTTCGAACCACAACTGCAGGAGCGGTTCGGGCAGGCAGGGGCGGGCCGCGGCTCCGACCAGCAGTTTTGCCCAGCCGGCAGTAGCCAGTTCGACCAGGACCCCGCAGGTGGCTTCGTCAAGGCTGTGGGCGTCGTCGAC
This sequence comes from Arthrobacter sp. JB02-1C, assembly GCF_057748045.1. NCBI lineage: Bacteria > Bacillati > Actinomycetota > Actinomycetes > Micrococcales > Micrococcaceae > Arthrobacter > Arthrobacter sp. JB02-1C. The sequence goes on along the minus strand of NZ_CM173235.1, from coordinate 2,225,905 downwards.
CATCAGCAGCAGCGGTTTCTGGGTCAGCCGCCGTTCGCCGTCAAGGTACTTCCAGAAGGTTCGCAGTACCGCCAGCTGGGAGGTTGCGTCCTGCACGGGCAGATCCACGATGAAGGGGGCTAGCACGCCGTAGGGAACCTGGCTCAGGGCCGGGCTGCCATGCAGGCGCACGATGGTCATGGTGCTGCCCAGCCGATCCGCAACGGCCTCCATCAGCGTGGATTTGCCGATTCCGTGTTCACCCAGCACCAGCACGGCTACCCGGGCGCCGTCCTGCAGGGCCTCCATCGCGGAACCCAGGTCATCGGACCGTCCGGCCGGGACGCGGCCTTCCGGCCCGGCGGCCCCTCCCCCCCGCGCTTTAGATGAGTCCAAGCAGATCACTCCGGGAGGATACGCCGAATTTTGTAAAGACCTGATACAGGTGTCCCTCGACGGTCCGCACCGAGATACCCACCTCGAGGGCGATGTCCTTGTTCGACACTCCGCTGCCGGCCAGGGCCGCGATTTGCCGCTCCCGGTCGGTCAGCAGCGGTCCGCTGTTCCGCGGGACGACGGGCAGCGCCGGCACCGAGGCCGCCAGGGCCTCAAGCATATTGTGCGCGGCGGCGGCGATTCCGGCCTGGCCGTCGCCCTTGGCGAAGCCGAAGGCCAGCGCAGCGCACCTGGCCTGAACGGCATCAAGCTCGAGGGCGGCGGCCAGTTCTGCGGCTTCGAGCATGGTGACGGCGTCCTTTTTCCGGCTCCCGACGGCGACCACGCGGGACAATTCGGCAAGCGGTCCCTGCCTGCGGGCGGAGATGTCTTCCATGAACTGAAAGTCCTTCGCCGTGCCGTGGACGGTGGCGCCGAGCATGCAAATGCCGGCCATCGTGTAGCGGCCGTTCCGGAAATGCCGCTCGGCGGACCGGACCAGCCGCTCCTTCGCATCCGGGTCACCCAACCAGCGCGAGGCCATGTCCTGGCAGAACTCCGCCGAACTCTCGACCACGAACCGTGCCGGCCCCTCGGCGGACCGGGCCCGGTCCAGGTAGACGGTGGCCTGGACAGCATTTCCGGTCTGCGCGTAGGCGAAGGCGGTGGCGGCATACGCCTGCCGCAGGGAATGCAGGCTGGGCCTGACCTCGAGCTGGGCGATGGCTGCCAGGAGCGGATCCAGTGCCAGATAACCCCGGCCTGCGTACACGTAGGCGAGGCCGACGGCGAGGTCGGTGGCGGCGCTCCCGGAGTGCAACCCGTGTCCGGCGCGTCCGCTGGCGTCTTTGAGCATGTCGATGCTTTGGCGCCAATGGCCGGAGAGCAGCAGGACGTTGAACGAGCGCCAGGCAAAGTTTTCCCTAATCCGCGGAACATTGGACCATTCGCCGAGTTGTCCGGCCAGTTCGCGCATCAGCGTGCGGGACTCAAGCTCTTTTCCGGTCAGGCAAAGGGCTTCCATCAGGATGATGGAAGCCCGAAGCCGGTGGACCGGGTCGATGGCCCCGGCGTACTCGCCGCGGGAGGCCGCCTCGAGCCGCGGCATCATCGATTCGTAGTCGCCGATGAAGGAAAGGTAGTTGAACTCCGCGAGGTCCACGCTGAGGCCGGCGCGGGCCACCGCTTCCTGGCCCTCGGCGGGGCCGGCAAGCCGGAAATCCTGCAGCCGCTCCCGGGCCTCGCGGATCAGCCCCGGTACCTGGTCGCTGCGGTCCGCCAGCCAGGCCATGCAGTCGGCCTTGGCTGCCACCAGGTCCGCGTACGGCCCGGGGGAAAGAGTGCTGATCTGTGCCTCGGAGATGTCGTCAAGGGACGCCATGGCCTGGCGCGGAAGCCCCAACTGCAGGTAGGCCGCGGACTTTTCCAGCTGGCCGCCCGTCCATTCGCGGTCGCCCGGGGCGATCCCGCCGGCGCACTTGAGCGCGAACTTCGGGTCGAAGAGGCGCACGGCGGCCCGGGCCGCAGCCAACGCATGCGCGGGCGCCAGCTCGGCGTTGCAGTCGTGGGTCCAGGCCGCGTAGGCCAGCAGGTCCTCCACCCTCAGCTCGTCCAGCTCGTGTTCCTGGTGGCCCGGCACCTTGTCCCTCAGCTCCAGCCGCCGTTCAACGCTGAGCCAGTTCCGCACGATGTCGCCAAGGTAGCGGTCACCGAGGGTGACAAAATGCCGGTCGGTGCGGTCGACGACGATCTGGCCGGCCTCTTCCAGGTCGGCGATCAGGCCGGGGCCGTACATTTTTGCCAGCCTCGACAACGGCAGGCTGCGGGCGCAGGACAGCACCTCGATGGCTTCGCGTGCCTGCGGGGACTCCCGGGCGTACCGGGACCTGACGATGTCCTCGAGTGCGGTCTTCCCGTCCAAAACCACTTCGTCGACGAAGGTCCAGACCGAGCCGGACAGCACGAGGTTGCCGCGTTCGATCTGCTCGGAGACGACGGCCTGCAGGAGGGTGAGGTTGCCGCCCACCAACTCGTGCAGCTGGCTTGCGAGGGCGCTCGAAACACGGTGTCCGAGTGCGGCCTGGAGGACGCCGCGGGTTTCGACTTCGGTGAGGTTGGCGACCCGCACTTCGGCGAGCTGCCCGCTGGTGATCAGCCAGTAGAAGTCGGCGGGAAGGTCGGTGGTGCGCCGCGCGGTGGCGACGAGCCGTGCCGTGCCCGTTTGGAGCAGGTTGAGGAGGACGCCGGTGCTTTGCTCGTCGAGCGAACCGGCGTTGTCGAGCAGGATGAAGCATTGTCGGCCGGCTGCGTCATCTCGGATCAGGGAGGTGATTCCGTGCAGGATCGCCGTGGGCGAGCCGAGAGCACTTTGCGGGAGCCGGGCGAGCGTGAAGGCAAGGCATCCGTAGGGCGGTGACGTGCCGGAACCGGAGCTGCGCAGCTGGACGGTATAGGCCTCCGGGCCCAGTCCCGCCAAGGCATTGCGTCCGACCAGGGACTTACCTACTCCGCGGTCCCCCGTGATGACAACGCCCAACGATGCGGGCGCGGCCAAGGCAGACCGCACCCGGTCGGCATCGGCCGCGTGGGCCAGCCCGGCCCACGCGTGGCGGCTCATCGCCCCGGCGGCGTGTTGGTCGTCGGCCGGCGCCAATGAAATGGGAATTTCCCCCCAGCCCAGCGAATCCCTCGACATCAGTTTTCCTTTGCACCGCTTTGCGGACAGCAAACCTGAGACCGTCCGCTTAGAAGTAGCGTAACCCTATCCCCCGACAGGAGAGTAGACAGATCATAACGGCCAGCCGGGCGCCTGCAAAGGAACCGACGCAGTGTGGGCTATGGCGTCCTGGCGGGGTGGAACTTTTGCTGGGCTGCCTGCAGGCCTTCCCGGAGCAGGGCTTCCACGGCGTCGGCTGCGGTGCCGATCAGGAAAGGCAGCTCCTTTTTTTCCGCCGCGCCGAAGTCCCGAAGCACGAAGTCCGCGGTGTCCATTCGACCTGGTGGACGTCCCACGCCGACCCGAACGCGAAGATAGTCCTTGGTCGCCAGGGCCTTGGAGATGTCGCGCAGACCGTTGTGTCCGCCCTCGCCGCCGCCGATTTTGAGTTTGACGGTGTCGAAAGGAATGTCGATCTCGTCATGGACTGCGATCACCCGGCCGGGGTCGACGTCGTAGAATTTCGTCAGCGCGGCCACCGGGCCGCCCGAAACATTCATGTAGCTCAGCGGTTTGGCCAGCACCACCCGCGGGCCGCCGATACCCAGCCGACCTTCGAGGACCTGGGCCCGTGCCTTGTGCGACTTGAAGCCGCCCCCCACCCGGCCGGCGAGTTCGTCGAGCACCATCTGGCCGACGTTGTGCCGGTTGTTGGCGTACTCGGAGCCTGGATTGCCGAGGCCGACGATCAACCACGTGTCAGTCATGGTTCAGTCCTTCTTGTGGGGCGGCCCGGTGGAGCGGCAGGATGGACAGTCTGTGCAGACGACGGTGGCCGAGCCCCGAGGGGCCCGGCCACGGCAACGACGGAACTACTCGGCTGCGACCGAGGAACCCTCGGTGGTGTCGGCGGATGCTTCTTCCTCGGAGACCTCGGTGGCCTCGGAGACGTGAACGACCAGGGACTCGGGGTCGGCCAGCAGGACGGAACCCTTCGGCAGCACCAGGTCGGAAGCGAGGACGTGCTCGCCGGCGGCGCGGCCCTCGATGCTGACCTCGATGGCGGTCGGCAGGTTCGTAGCCTCAGCCTCAAGTGAGACGGTGGTCATCTCCTGGTTGTAGGCGTTGCCCGGAGCGAGCTCTCCGGTCAGGTGCACGGGAACGTCCACCGTGACCTTCTCGCCGGTGCGGACGGTCAGCAGGTCGAGGTGCTCGATGATCTGCTTGATCGGGTTGCGCTGGATGTCCTTGACCAGGGCCAGGTGCTCTTCGCCATCGATGTCCAGGGACAGCAGGGCGTTGGCGGTGCGGACCGCGAGGGTGGTGGCCTTTGCGGGCAGCGTGATGTGGATCGGCTCGGCGCCGTGGCCGTAGATGACGGCGGGGATCTGGCCGGCCATGCGGGCGCGGCGGGCGAAGCCCTTGCCGAATTCGGCGCGGACTTCTGCTGCGAGCTTCTGCTCAGACATGGATATCTCCTCTGGGACGAACGGGTTGTTCAGCAAGGGCGGAGGTCTGTCAGCGACCTTCAACGCCGGGCGGCAACGCCGCCCTTCAGAAGGGAGATTCAGACCCAGTCGATAACGGAGACCGGCCGCCGGCACTGCGCAGGCAGGCGTCAAGCGGGTTGACGATTGTCTGCGAAATAAGAGGCCGGCGCGCTCCCTCGCCAAGGTATCGGAACAAGTTTAGCAGTGCCGGGCCCTGTTTCACGAAACAGGGCCCGGCTGGAAGTGCGGCGGTGGTGCTCAGGCGTTGCCGTCGAAGAGGCTGGTGACGGAGCCGTCGTCGAACACTTCACGGATGGCGCGCGCGATCAGCGGCGCGATCGAGAGCACTGTCAGCTGCGGGAAGTGCTTGCTGGCGGCGATCGGCAGGGTGTTGGTGACGACGACCTCGCGGGCGCCGGATTCGGCGAGGCGCTGCGGGGCGGGGTCGGAGAACACGGCGTGGGTCGCTGCGATGATAACGTCCTTGGCGCCCGCGTTCATGAGCACCTGGACGGCACCGGAGATGGTTCCGCCGGTGTCGATCATGTCGTCGATCAGCACGCAGGTGCGGCCCTCGACCTGGCCAACGACGGTCTTGGAGACCGCCTGGTTGGGCACGGTCAGGTCGCGGCTCTTGTGCACGAAGGCCAGCGGGGCGCCGCCAAGGCGTTCCGCCCACTGTTCCGCGACGCGGACCCGTCCGGTGTCCGGTGAGACGACGGTGATCTTGTCCGAGCCGACCCGGGTGCGGATGTATTCGGCCAGCAGCGGGATGGCCATCAGGTGGTCCACGGGCCCGTCGAAGAAACCCTGGATCTGCGAGGTGTGCAGGTCCACGCTCATGATGCGGTCGGCTCCGGCCGTCTTGTACAGGTCTGCCACCAGCCGGGCGGAGATCGGCTCGCGGCCGCGTCCCTTTTTGTCCTGGCGGGCGTACGGATAGAAGGGCGAAACCACGGTGATGCGCTTGGCGGAGGCCCGCTTCAGCGAATCGATCATGATCAGCTGTTCCATGAGCCAGTTGTTCAGCGGTGCCGGGTGGGCCTGGATCACGAAGGCGTCGGTGCCGCGGACGCTCTCGCCGGCGCGGACGTAGATCTCGCCGTTGGCGAAGTCATAGGCGTCCAGCGGCAGCAGTTCGGTCCCCAGTTCCTTGGCGATTTCACGCGCCAGCTCCGGGTGCGCGCGCCCCGCGGCCAGCACCAGCTTCTTCTCGCCGTGTGCCGTTATTTCGCTCATGTTTACTAGCCCTCTTCTGTTGATGCCGGAGTCGTGGAGGATGTGGGGGTGCCGCCGGCGGCCTCGGCCAGCACCGCGGAGATGGAGCCCGGCCGGTGGGTCGGGACCCAGCCTTCGGCGTTGCGCTGCTTGGCGATGGACAACGCCAGCGCGCCCGCGGGCACGTCGTTGCGGATGACGGCCCCGGCGCCGCTGTAGGCACCGTCGCCCACCCGCACCGGCGCAACGAAAACGGTGTTGGAGCCGGTGCGGACGCCGGAACCGATGACCGTCCGGTGCTTCTTTTCGCCGTCGTAGTTGGCAGTGATATTGCCGCAGCCGATGTTGGTGTCCTCGCCGATTTCGGCGTCGCCGGCGTAGCCGAGGTGGGAGAGCTTGGAGCCGCGGCCAATCGTGACGTTCTTGGTCTCGTAGAAGGCGCCGATCTTGCCGGTCTCGCCCAGGACGGTGCCCGGGCGCAGGTACGTGAACGGGCCGACCGAGGCGCGGGCGCCGATGCGCGAACCGGAGCCGTGGGTGCGGATGACCGTGGCGCCCTCCCCCACCTCGACGTCGGTGAGCGTGGTGTCCGGGCCGACGACGGCGTCACGCGCCACGGTGGTGGTGCCGTGCAGCTGGGTGTTGGGCAGCAGCCGGACATCCTCGTCCAGGCTGACGGTGGCGTCGATCCAGGTGGTGGCGGGGTCGACGACGGTGACGCCGGCGCGCATCCAGGCTTCCACGGTCCGGCGGTTGTGCTCGGCACCGAGCGCCGAGAGCTGGACACGGTCGTTGGCGCCTTCGACCTGCCAGCGGTCCTCGGTGACGACGGCGGCGACCCGTCCGCCGGCGGCACGGGCCAGGGCCAGCACGTCGGTGAGGTACTTTTCGCCCTGCGCGTTGTCGGTGGTGACGTGGGCCAGGCAGTCGCGCAGCACGGCCGCGTCGAAGGCGTAAATGCCGGAGTTGATTTCACGGACCAGGCGCTCGGCGTCGCTGGCGTCCTTGTGTTCGCGGATTCCGGTCACGGTACCGTCCTCCGCCCGGAGGATGCGGCCGTAGCCGGTGGCGTCGTCGAGCACGGCGGTCAGGACGGTGACGGCGTTGCCGTCGGCCTCGTGCGCGGCGACCAGTTCGGAAAGCAGTTCGCCGGTGAGCAGCGGAACATCGCCGTAGGTGACGACGACGGTTCCGTTCAGCGGCCCGTCGGGGTGGCGGGCATCCAGGGCGTCCAGGGCGGCTTCGACGGCGCGACCGGTGCCGGGAACGTCATCCTGGTCGACAATCAGCGCCTGCGGATCAAGTGCGGCGATGTGCGCGGCGACCTGGTCCCGTTCGTGCCGGACCACCAGGGCCAGCTCTTGCGGCCGGAGGGCGCGGGCGGCGTGAAGTGCGTGGCCCACCAGGGAGCGGCCGCCGATTTCGTGGAGGATCTTGGGGGTACGGGACTTCATCCGGGTACCGGCGCCTGCAGCTAGGACAATGACGGCAGCGGGGCCGGTGTTCTCGGGGCTCACGTACGGGCTCTCCTTGCTCAGTGGCCTGGCTGGGGGTCACTGTTCGGTCGATCTCGGCGCACCCTTGCACGACAGCCAGGTGGTGTACCTCGTTGCCGGCTCCGCGCGGCCGTGCCGGACCACGTTCCGGCCTCGGCATCCCCTTTATCCTACTGGACGGCCGGCGGCCGCCGCCCGGCTGGCCGGTTAGTCCGGCCGCCGGCTGCCTGAGGCAGTTCCGCCCATAGGACTCGAACCTATACTCCACGGCTCCAAAGGCCGGGGTGCTGCCATTACACCAGAGCGGACCGTGCCCAGGCGTCGAGCCTGAGCACAAGAGACAATTCTGCCACGAAGGATGTTAATCGTGCGACTTGATGCCGGAGCGGAGCCGGCGCAGCCACCCCGGACATGCCCTTCCCTGGCTGTGAGCAATGGACATACTGCCAGCATGCCCATTCCTGGACGTGAGCGAAGGGCATCCCCGCGTATGGATGCCGCTGCCAGAGAACATGCCCATTCCTGGAGTCAAGCAGCGGGTATGTCCATCAGCCGGGGCAGCCGGGAGCAGGTTACTCGCCGAGAACCTCGAGGGCCTCGAGCCATTCGAGTTCGAGGGCTTCGCGTTCGGCGGCGAGCTGCTGGAGCTTCGCGTTGAGGCCGGCCAGCTCGTCGAACTTGGAAGCGTCGCCGGCGCCAGCGGTCATCTGGGCATGGATCTTGTCTTCCTGCTGCTGGAGCTTGCCGAGCTGACGGTCGATCCGGTTCTTGGCCTTGCGGGCGTCACGCTTCTGGGCCTCGGAGGAGCCGGAGGCGGCGGGTGCAGAGCTTCCGCTGGGTCCGGTGACCGGGTTTCCGCCGCCGGTGATGGTTGAACCGGCCAGTGCCGCTTCGCGCAGTTCCAGGTACTGGTCCACGCCGCGCGGGAGGGCACGGACCTTGCCGTCGCCCAGCAAGGCCATCTGGTGGTCCGTGACGCGCTCCAGCAGGTACCGGTCGTGGCTGACCACCACGAGGGTGCCGGGCCAGCCGTCGAGCACGTCTTCGACCGCGGCAAGGGTATCCGTGTCCAGGTCGTTGGTCGGTTCGTCGAGCATCAGCACGTTGGGCTCGCCCACGAGCAGGCGCAGCAGCTGCAGCCGGCGGCGCTCGCCACCGGACAGATCCTTGACCGGGGTCCACTGCTTCTCGTTCGTAAACCCAAGTTGCTCCACGAGCTGGCCCGCCGTGAACTCCTTGCCGCCCACGTTGAAGGACCGCTTTTCGCGCTCGATCACTTCGATCACGCGCAGGTCCGAGACGTCGTCGAGCTCCTTGACCTCCTGGGTGAGCACCGCGGTGACCACGGTTTTGCCGCGCTTGAGCTTGCCGGCGCTGGGCTCAATCTCGCCGTTGAGCAGCTTCAACAGCGTGGTCTTCCCGGCCCCGTTGACCCCGACCAGGCCGAGCCGCTCGCCCGGGGCGAGCCGGAGCGTGATGTTGTCGAACAGCTTCTGGCCGGGCTCGCCGCCGCGGAAATCGAGCGAAACGTTTTCCAGGTCCAGCACGTCCTTGCCAAGACGCGCCGTAGCCATCTTGCTCAGCGCCGTCGAGTCGCGCGGCTCCGGGACGTCGGCGATCAGCGCGTTGGCAGCCTCGATCCGGAACTTCGGCTTGGCCGTCCGGGCCGGGGCGCCGCGGCGCAGCCAGGCCAGTTCCTTCTTCACGAGCTGCTGGCGCTTGCCTTCGGTCACCGACGCCGCACGGTCACGCTCGGCGCGGGCCAGGACATAGGCCGCGTAGCCGCCGTCGAACGGGTCCATGATGCCGTCATGGATTTCCCAGGTCTTGTTGCACACTTCGTCGAGGAACCAGCGGTCGTGGGTGACCACCAGGAAGGCGCCCTGGTTGGGCCGCCAGCGGGTCTTCAGGTGCCGGGACAGCCACGCGACGCCCTCGACGTCGAGGTGGTTGGTCGGCTCGTCGAGCATGATCACGTCGTGGTCCTCGATCAGCAGCTTGGCCAGCGCGACGCGCCGCTTCTGGCCGCCGGAGAGCGCATGCACGTTGGCCTGCCAGTCGACGTCGGACACCAGTCCGCCCATGACTTCACGGATCTTCGGATTGCGGGCCCATTCGTAATCGGCCTGGTCCCCGACGATGGCGGCGCCGACGGTGAGGTCGCCGTCCAGGACGTCGCTCTGGTCCAGGTAGCCGATGTTGACTTCGCTGCGCTTCGTCACCCGGCCCGAGTCCGGCGTGGAGCGCATGGCCAGCAGGCGCATCAGCGTGGATTTGCCGTCGCCGTTGCGGCCCACCATGCCGATCCGGTCGCCCTCTTCAAGGCCGAGGGTGATGCCGTCCAGGACGGTGCGCGTCGCGTATGAAACGGTGAGGTTTTCGCCGCCGAGAAGGTGTGCCACGGGGAACTGCTTTCCTAGGTGAAGGGTGGAGCGGCGGCGCCTGACGCCGCAGTTAATCCTGACGTATATACAGTCAACGCTACTAAAGGAGCGTATCGGAGATGATGCGGGCTCCGTGCACCGGGCCGTGCACCGCCATGGCATCGAGGCCGTGGCGGCACAGCTCCCCGGCGAGGCTTTCGGCGGCGGCCGAGCCATGGGCCAGCAGCGCCACGGTCGGCCCGGATCCGGAGACAATGCCGGCTATCGCCCCCAGGGATTCGCCCAGGCCCAGGACGTCGCGCAGCCCGGGAGCCAACTCGATCGAGGCCCGCTGCAGGTCGTTGACGAGGACCCGGCTGAGGGCATCAGAGTCGCCGCTGAGCAGGGCGGCGAGGACCCGCGGATCCACCGAGTCGGGCGGTTCGATCCGGGCGCCCTCGGCGGCGCGAAGCCGGTCAAGGGTGCGGTAGACCTCCGGCGTGGACAGGCCGAAGTCGGCGGTGACGAGGACCCAGTCCGTCTGGGCCTTGACCAGCGCGGGCGACAGGTCATCTCCCACCCCCAGCCCCACGGCGGTTCCGCCGAGCAGCGAGAACGGCACGTCCGCGCCGAGCTCGGCGGCGAGGTGCGCGAGTTCCTCCCGGGAGAGCCCGCTGTTCCACAGCGCATCGCAGGCCAGCAGGGTGGCCGCGGCATCGGCCGAGCCGCCGCCCATGCCCCCGGCAACCGGGATGCGCTTGGTGATTTCAAGGTGCACGCCGGTGGAGTGTTCCGAGACGTCGGTCATGATGGCCGCCGCCCGGTAGGCGAGGTTGCGCTCATCGACCGGAATATCGACGTCGTCCAGGTCCAGGGTGCTGGCCGGGCTGATGCCGACGGTGATCCGGCCGGTGTCCGTGCTGGTGGCCGCGACCTCGTCGTACAGCGACACGGCCAGATAGACACTGGCCACCGGGTGGTACCCGTCCGGGCGCACCGGCCCCACATCGAGTGAGACGTTCACTTTCCCGGGGGCCTTGACCCGGACTGTCCGCGCGGAAAAGCGCCCTCTCACTGCGTTCATGGCTCCACGCTATGGCATGGCGCGCCATGGCTCCAACCAGGAGCGGTGCGGCCGGCCGCGGTCAGGCGGCGCGGCCCGCGTGGGCTTCGGCGATGCGGGCAAAGGCGGTGACGTCGAGCACTTCGCCGCGGGCGGCGGGGTCGACGCCGGCGGCGCGGAGGCAGCGTTCCGCCTCCGCGGCGCTCCCCGCCCAGCCGGCCAGGGCGGCCCGGAGCGTCTTGCGCCGCTGGGCAAAGGCGGCATCGATGACGGCGAACACTTCTTTCCGGCTGGCGGTGGTGGCGGGGGGTTCCCTGCGGGTAAAGGCGACCAGGCCCGAACTGATTTTAGGTGCCGGCCAGAAGACGTTCATGCCGATCACGCCGGCCTTCCGCATGCCGCTGTACCAGGCCGCCTTGACCGACGGAACGCCGTAAGTCTTCGAACCTGGCGGCGCCGCGAGCCTGTCGGCAACCTCGTCCTGGACCATCACCAGTCCGTGCCGGAGGCCCGGGAAGTGTTCCAGGAGGTGCAGGACCACGGGAACCGCCACGTTATAGGGCAGGTTGGCCACCAGGGCGGTGGGCTGGACCGGCAGTTGGGTGACCTTCATCGCGTCGGCGAGGACGAGATGGAAATCCTTCGCCGCCTCGGGCCGCCACCGGTCGACGGTGGCCGGCAGCTTCGCGGCCAGGACCGGGTCGATTTCGACGGCGACCACGGCCTTGGCGGCGTCCAGCAGGCCCAGGGTCAACGAGCCCAGTCCGGGCCCCACCTCCAGGACGGTCTCGTCGCTGTCAATGTCCGCGGCCGCGACGATCCGCCGGATGGTATTGCCGTCGATGACGAAGTTCTGGCCCAGGGTCTTGGTGGGGCGGACCCCGATTTCCTCGGCCAGCCGGCGGATGTCGGAGGCACCCAGGAGCGGCATTGGACTGCCGGCGGACAGCTTTCCGGCGGGCCCGGCGGCGGAGGAGGTCGGTTCAGTCACCTTGGTATCCTATCCCGCGGCAGCGGCCCGGGACTCCGCTTGGCGGGACTCCGCTTGGCGGGACCCCACCGACGCGACCCTGCCTAGCGGGACGCTGCCCAGCCGCAGCCCCAGGGCTGCAGTCCGCGCTGCGCGTAGACCCGGTTGGCGATGTCGATTTGCTGGGCCTTGCTGGCGCCGGCGGCGGTGGGCGCGTAGGCCCCGCCACCGGAGCCGACCCAGGTGCGCACGTCGAACTGCAGGCCGCCGTAGTAGCCGTTTCCGCTGTTGATGGACCAGTTGCCGCCGGACTCGCACTGGGCGATCTTGTCCCACATGGCCTCGTTCATCATGGCCGGTGCCGCGGCGCCGGTGTTGCCGCCGGCCGGTGCCGCCTCGGCCTTGGGCTTCTCTTTGGTGCCGATGGTGACCTTCTGCGTCACGGGCTGGACGGTGACGCTCTGGGACACCAGGGTCCGGGATGCTTCGCGGCCGTCGACGAGGACCAGTTTGAAGCTCTTGCTGATGCTGCCGGCGGCCCCGGCCTGGGTCACCGTCTTCTCACCCTTGAGCATGCCCGCATCTTCGGAGGTGAGGGTTTCGAACGGGACGGGTTCGGTTGCTTCGGCCGTCTTGCTGGTGTCGACGCGGGACACCTTGACGATCATGTCGTTGACGACGTGGGCGTTGTCGGGCTGGGAGGTGCGGTCTCCGGCACCGAGTTTAATGCCGGCGTCGGCGAGCAGCTGTCCGACGGTGGCGGTCGTCGTCGTTGTCTCGGTGGCCTTGCCGTCGGCGACGAGGGTCACCTTCTTGGGCGTCGAGATGCTGACGAAAGAACCGGAAACGGCGAGCTGCGCGTCCTTCGGGGCGGAGACTTCCGAGGCGCCTGCAACGCCGAGCTCGGTCACCAGCCGCTCCACGGTCGGGGCCGTGGTGCTGATCGTCCGCTCCGCGCCGTCCACGCTGACCTTGACGGTCTTCGCGAGGTTCACGTTGATGACGGACCCGTCCTGCACCGTCGAATCGGCCGCCGGCGAGACCTTGTCCGCCGACTTCAGCTCCACATTGGCACCGCGGACCACCTGGCCGACCGTGCCGCCGAAGGTCTGAACGGAGCTGACATTCCCGTCAACGTTGAGCGTGACCGTCTTGTTGTTGCCCACGAAGGCGACGAGCCCCAAAACCAGCGCCATGAGCACGACGAGCTGCGCACCAACCTTGACGACGCTCACTTTGCCGTCCGATGTGAAGAACTTGACCACGATTGCCCATATCTTTTGGACCGTCCGGGCACGGGGAATAGCGCACACGTTCCGCCGCACCAAGACCCCGGAGGGCAGCTCCGGAACGGGTCCGAAGCACGTGCGGAAAACGCGGGCGCCGCCACACTTCCAAACGAGAGCGCACACATGGTTTCTTGACCGTGTGCGCGCCCGGCGGGAGTGAAACTATCCGAAGGCCTTCCCCGACCCCGGCTAATAGTTGACCACTGTAACCGTAGCGTTATAAACGAACCAAGATTTTGTGCATACCCGGTATGTACCGCGGGCAGCCGATCGGGTCCAACCTAGGCCCAGGAGCCGTACGCTTCCAAGGTATTTTCGGCCAGTTCGGCGCAGAGCGCGCCAAGCTCCCGGCCTGTCAATTCGGCCATGGCCCGGACCGTATACGGGACCAGGTAACTGGCGTTGGGCCGCCCCCGGTGCGGGTGCGGGGTGAGGAAGGGTGCGTCCGTCTCGACGAGGACCCGTCCGGGCTCCGCGACGGCCAGCGCCGCGCGCAGGTTGGCCGCGTTCTTGAAGGTCACGGTCCCGGCAAAGGACATGAACCAGCCCTCGCTGTTGCAGGTACGGGCGAGCTCCTCGTCGCCGGAAAAGCAGTGGAACACCACACGTTCCGGGGCACCCTCTTCGCGCAGCACCCGGACCACGTCCTGGTGCGCGTCGCGGTCGTGGATCTGCAGCGTCAGGCCCAGCCGCTTGGCGATGTCGATGTGGCGGCGGAATGAGTAGCGCTGCGGAGCCAGCCCCTCCCCCTCGGTGCGGAAATAATCCAGTCCGGTTTCGCCGATCGCCCTGACCCGTGGATGGGCGGCCAGCGCTTCGATCTCTGCCAGCGCCTCCTCCAACTGCCCTCTGGCCGCATAGAGCGGGGCATCGTTGGGGTGCAGCGCCACTGCGCCGAGCAGCCGGGCGTCCTGCTCCACTGCCTGCACGGTGAACCGGGAGGACTCAAGGTCGCAGCCGACCTGCACCGCACCCTGCACTCCCACCGCCTCGGCGGCGTCCAGCGCGTCTTTGATGCTGACCGCCGGCCGGGCGTCCCCGAAGTCCAGATGGGTGTGGTTGTCCATCACCGGCACCGGCAGCGGTTCGGGGGCCGGCGGGTAACCTTTCCGCCCGGCCGTATCACCGCCGGCGCCGCCGCTGCCGGGTGTGCGGAACGGGGCTGGGGTCAACGGATTGCACATCCTGCCAGCCTATCGGCGCATGGCGTCGAGAATTACCCGGAACTCTCTATATGCTTCGCAAGTTGTGTTAGTACGCTGATACCAAGACAGGCGTGAACCTGGTGCGGGTACCGGCATTGGCTGCGGCTCCGCCGGGCCGCAACAGGGCTGAAAGGCTGCCGATGGACTACCACCGACACACCTCCGTGGACGAAGTGCTGCCGGAGCCGCAGGGCCTTGCCCGGGGAGCGGACCCGCTGGACCCTGCCGCTTTCCAGGCCGCCAGCGAGCGCATCCTGGGCGCCATCAACACCGTGATTGACGGCAAGGCGGAGGCAGCCAAGCTGGCCTTGACGGTGCTCCTCGCCCAGGGCCACCTGCTCCTCGAGGACGTCCCGGGCGTCGGCAAGACCCTGCTGGCCAAGACCCTCGCCCGCACGATCGACTGCACGGTAAGCCGGATCCAGTTCACTCCGGACCTGCTCCCTTCCGACGTCACCGGGGTCTCCATCTACAACCAGTCGACCCGGATGTTCGAATTCCGGCCCGGCGCCGTGTTCGCCAATATCGTGATCGGCGACGAGATCAACCGGGCTTCGGCAAAGACGCAGTCCGCGCTGCTGGAGTGCATGGAGGAGCACCAGGTCACCGTGGACGGAGAGTCCTACCAGCTGGAGGAGCCGTTCATGGTGGTGGCGACGCAGAACCCGATCGAGATGGAGGGCACCTACCCGCTCCCGGAAGCGCAGCGCGACCGTTTCATGGCGCGCATTTCGATGGGCTATCCGGACCGGGACGCGGAGCTGGAGATGCTCGAGACCCATCAGGCCGCGTCCCCGCTGGCCCGGGTGACGGCGGTGGTGACGGCGGGAGACGTGGCGTCCATGATCTCCACCGTCCAGCACGTCTATGTGTCCCAGTCGATCAAGGAGTACACCGTGGCCCTGGGCCGGGCCACGAGGGAGAGTGCCATGCTGCGGCTGGGCGCCAGCCCGCGGTCCATGCTGCAGCTGTTGCGCGCGGCGAAGGCCACCGCTGCCCTGGAGGGCCGGGACTTCGTGCTGCCGGACGACATTGCCGCCGTGGCGGAGTCGGTGCTGGCGCACCGGATCATCCTGGACCGCAAGGCGGCCAGCACCGGCGAGACGCCGCAGAGCGTGATCCGGTCCATCCTGGCCAGGGTGCCGGCGGGGGCGGACCCCTCTCCGGCGCTGGCCCGCGCCGGCCGCCGGAGCGGGACCGCCGGGACCGCCCCGCAACCCAGCGCGAACTAGCGGACGGGGCAGGCATGGCGCTGCTGGACCGGCTCCCGAGACACATCTTCAGTACGCGCGGCTGGGGCCTCCTGGGCGCCGGTGTGCTGTCGCTGCTGGGCGCCCAGGTGCTGGGCCGCCGGGACCTGCTGGTGCTGGCGCTGCTGCTGCTGGTCCTGCCGCTGCTGTCCCTCGCGGGCACGCGGATGCTTAAGCCCCGGTTCCAGGTCTACCGGGAGTTCAGCCCGTCGCCGGTTGAAACGTCCGCTGCCACCACAGTCCGGCTCGCAGTGGCCCGCGTAGGCGCCGGCACCGGCCACGCGCTGATGGCGGAGCAGCTCCCGCACCGCTTCGGCCAGTCGCCGGTGTTCCGCTTCCCGGCCAGAACGGCCGTCGCGCAAACCAGCCGCTACGAGTACCAGCTCCGCAGCGCCAAGCGCGGCCAGTTCCTGATCGGACCGGTGACGGCCGAATTCAGCGATCCGTTCGGTCTCTCCGTCCACCGTCACGCGATCGGCAGCGGGGACGTGCTCACCGTTACCCCGGCCGCCGTCGAGCTTCCCGTGACCGGGCTGGCGGGCGCGCGCGGCCACGACGGCGTCACCCCGACCCGGATCCGCGCCAACCCCAGCGACGACGACGTCATGACGCGCGAGTACCGGCACGGCGACCCGATGCGCCGCGTGCACTGGGCTGCCACCGCCCGGCACGGGGCGTTGATGGTGCGCCAGGAGGAGTCAGTGACCACTCCGGAAGCCACCATCATCCTGGACCAGCGCTACCATGCCTACGCCGCCGCCGCCGGTTACGTTTCCGGCGACCTGGCCGACGGGCCCGAGCCGCTCAGCAGCGACGCTTTTGAATGGGCCGTCACCGCGGTGATGTCGATCAGCGCCCACCTCGGCGAGCGCAACTATGCCCTGCGCTGCCTGGATCCGGCAGGTGAGCCCGCTTTTCTGAATTCTCCCTCGGCCCCGGAGCCGGAGGCCGACGAATACGTCGGCGCTGGAGGGCTGCAGTCCATTGCGGAGAGCCTGGCCGCGATCCAGCTGACCGGCCCGCACCGGCCGACGGCCGACCCCGGACCGCAGCCCTTCGACGACCGGCTGCTGGACAAACTCTCCGCACACCGGCTGCGCGGTCCCCTCCTCGCCCTCCTGGGGCGGCTTTCGCTGGCCGAGGCGCGGGCCCTGGCCCCGGCTGCAGCTTTCGGCGCGAACGCCTTCGCCATCCTGGTCGTCGACCGGGGCGCCGACGCCGGCGCCGCGCTGGAGGCCCTGCGCCGGGGAGGATGGCGTGCAGTCGCCGTCACGGCAGCCACCCCGCTGACCGCCGCGTGGACCGCCTTCGACCAGGCCGGCGCCCCGGCCGTCTCGGCCGTCTCCGATGTGCGGCGCGGGGCGGGGGGCCGGCGATGACCCTGGCTCCGCAGCGGGGCACGTCCCCGCAGACCGGTCCCGGCGCCGGGACCAGGGGTTCCCCCGCGCCGGAGCGCCCCGGCCGCCGCCTGGCCGGCGTCGAACCGTGGGCCATGGGGTTCGCGATCGCCGCCGGTGTGGCGGGGGCAGCGCTGGGCCTCAATGGTGTGCTCCGCGGCTGGGCCTGGTATCCCGCGGTGTTGACCACAGTGTTGGCAGTGGCCATGACGATGGCGGGGCTGCGGGCCCTGCGGCTGCGGGGGGTCCTGGTCGGGGCCGGCGGTTTCGCGGCGCTGGCCGTGGTCCTGACCTCTACCTTCTTCCGGCAGCACAGTGTGGCCGGCTTCATTCCGTCCGCCGACACCGTTGCCCAGGTGCGGCGCTACCTGGACCGGGCGGGCGAAACGGTGATTGGGGAGACCACGCCGGTGGCGCCGAACGCCGGGATCGTGCTGCTGGTCTGCGGGACGCTCGGGCTGCTGGTGATCCTGATCGATGCCCTGTGCGTGCCGCTCGGGCTTCCGGCGACCAGCGGGCTGGGGCTGCTGGCCATCCTGGTGGTGCCTGCGATGGTCAAGCCCCAAAGCGTGGGCTGGCTCGGCTTCACCGCCGCCGCAGCCGGTTTCCTGATGATCCTTGCCTGCAGCCACTGGTTTCATCCGGGCGCAGGGACCGGCGCGGACACGGCCGGCAGCCCGGGCCAGGTAAAGCGCGCCACGCTGACCGGGGCCCTGGCCCTGACCCTGACCCTCATGCTGCAACTGGTGATCCCAGGCTTCGATCAAGGCCTCTTCCCGCAGGGCTCGCGGCTGAACCCCTGGGGCACCGCCAACGGGCTGAACCCCATGATCAGCCTCGGCAACAGCCTGCGCAGCCCCGCCGGAACGGGCCAGATCAGCTACGCCACCAATGCCGCCGCGGCACCGTACCTCCGCTCGGTCACGGTGGACAGTTTTGACGGCGACTCGTGGTCCCCGGACGACCGCGATGCCAGCCGGCGGCCGGGCACCGGTGAGCTGGACCCGGGACTGAACGGCAGCCCCGGGGAGCTGGTCAGGGTGGTGACCGCCGTCGACGCGGGCGAGTTCACCAGCCCGTACCTGCCCGCCCCGTATGCTCCCGAGTCAGTCGCCGGGCTGACCGGACGCTGGACCTGGGATCCGGCGACCCTGAGCATCAAGGGCCTGGACGTCACGACCCGCAACCAGCAGTATGTGGTCACCTCGGTGGCTCCGAAATTGACCCCCGCGGTCCTCGCCGGGTCCTCAGGCCAGGTGCGGAACCTGTCCGACACGTTCACCCGGGTCCCGGCGAACGTTCCCCGGATCGTGCAGCAGACCGCCGATAGGGTCACGGCCGGCAGCACCACCGGCTACGCGAAGGCCATGGCGATCCAGAAGTACCTTCGTTCCACCGAGTTCAGCTACTCGCTTCAGTCACCGGTCCAGGGCGGTTACGACGGGAACGGGCTCTCGGTGCTGGCTGACTTCCTGGCCCAGAAAAGCGGCTACTGTATCCACTTTGCCTCGGCCATGGCCGTGATGGCCCGGCTCGAAGGGGTTCCGAGCCGGATCGCGGTCGGTTACGCCCCCGGCCGTGCCACCGGCGCCACCGTCTCGATCCCGGGGCAGGGCGCGCTGCCCGAGTACGAGGTCGACGCCCGTGACGCGCATGCCTGGCCGGAATTGTATTTCCAGGGCCTCGGCTGGGTGGCCTTCGAACCCACGCCGTCCCGCGGCGTGGTACCCGCATACGCGACCGAGGCCGCGGCGCCCAGCGGCGCCAGCACGAACCAGAACAACGACGACCTGATCCCCAGCGACGCCGCCAAGCCTCCGGCGGGAGCCGCGCCCGCGCCGCTTCCGCTGCCTGACGCCGGCGGCACCGCCGGCACCAACACCCCCGATACCCGGTGGCTGTATGGCGCCGCGAGCGTGCTGCTGATCCTGCTGCTGCTGGCCGCACCAGCCCTGGCCCGCGGCGGCCTCCGCCGGCGCCGGCTGCGGGCCGCCGGTGGCGCCGGCGACGCAGCAGCCGACCCGCGGGCGGCGCCGGCCTGGGACGAACTGCGCGACCTTGCCGCCGACTATGGCGTGCCGCCGCGGCGCAGCGAAACGCCGCGCCGCTTCGCCGGACGGTTGCGTGCCTCCGCCGCGCTCGGAGAACCCGGCGGCCTGGACCGGCCGGCGCACGACGCCGTGGCCGCGCTGACCGGAGACTTCGAGCGGCAGCAGTACGGCCGCCCCGACGCCGCCGCACCGGGCGTGGGCCCGGCGGGCGGTTCGGCCGCGGAGCGGATTGCCGTCATCCGGGACACCCTGCGGGCGAACGCGTCGCGGTGGACCCGGCTGCGCGCCGCGTGGCTGCCGCCCTCGCTCCTCACCCGCTGGGGCAACAGGAAGCCCAGGCCGCGCCGGCCGGCCCCGAGGCAGGAGAAGAGGCAGGAGAAATTGTCCCGGCACGGTGCCGCCGACGCCTTCTCCAGGCTCCGCCGGGCCGTCCGCGCCCGCCATCGTTAGCCGGCGTAACCGCCGGGCCGTCCGCGCCCGCCGTCGTCAGCCGGCGTAGGGGTCCGCGATGCCGATGTACTGGGTGTAGAGGTACTCCTCGATGCCTTCCAGCCCGCCTTCGCGGCCCAGACCCGACTGCTTGACGCCGCCGAACGGCGCCGCCGCATTGGACACCACGCCGGCATTCAGTCCCAGCATCCCCGTTTCGAGGCGCTCGCCCATCCGGAGACCGCGGTTCAGGTCCTTCGTGAAAACATAGGCCACCAGCCCGTATTCGGTGCTGTTGGCGAGCCGCACCGCCTCGTCCTCGGTGCCGAAGGTGATAATCGGGGCGACCGGCCCAAAAATCTCTTCGGAGAGGATCCGGGCGCCCTCGCGAACGCCGGTGAGGATCGTCGGCTGATAGAAATAGCCCGGGCCCTCGACGGCGTTGCCGCCGAGTACGGTCGCCGCGCCAGCGGAGACGGCGTCCGAGACCAGTTCGTGGACCTTGTCCCGGCTCTTCGCGTCGATCAGCGGACCCAGTTTCGACTGCGGTTCCGTCCCCCGGGCCGGGGTCATCTCTTTCATCTTCGCGGCAAACTTCTCCGCGAATTCCCCGGCCACGGACTCGTGCACGATGAACCGGTTCGCCGCGGTGCACGCCTCCCCCATGTTGCGCAGCTTCGCGAGCATTGCCCCGGTGACGGCGGCGTCGATATCGGCGTCTTCGAACACCACGAACGGCGCGTTGCCGCCCAGTTCCATCGAGGTCCGCAGGACATTGGTCGAAGCATCGGCGAGCAGCCGGCGGCCCACCTCGGTGGACCCGGTGAAGGAGAGCTTCCGGAGCCGGGAATCCTTGATCAAGGGCCCCGTGGTGGCGCCGGCGGTGGAGGTCGGGATCACGTTCAGCACGCCCGCCGGCAGCCCGGCCTCGAGCATCACGGCAGCGAACAGCTGCGAGGTCAGGGGGGTCAGGTTCGCGGACTTCAGCACCATCGTGCAGCCTGCTGCCACTGCGGGGGCGATCTTCCGGGTGGCCATCGCCAGCGGGAAATTCCACGGGGTGATCAGCAGGCACGGACCCACCGGCTTCTTCGTCACCAACAGCCGGGACTTTCCGTCCGGTGCCGTCGAGTACCGGCCGAACGCACGGACGGCTTCCTCCGAGAACCAGCGCAGGAACTCGGCCCCGTAGGTAACCTCGCCGCGGGCCTCAGCCAGCGGCTTGCCCATTTCAAGGGTCATCAGCAGCGCGAAGTCCTCGGCCCGTTCCGTGACCAGGTCGAAAGCGCGGCGCAGGATCTCGCCACGCTCCCGGGGCGGAACCTTGGCCCAGGAATCCTGCGCGGCCACGGCAGCATCCAGGGCCGCGGCGCCGTCCTCGGGGCCGGCGTCGGCAACGCTCAGGAGCACCTTGCCGGTGGCCGGGTCCTCGACGTCGAAGGTCTTGCCGGACACGGCCGGACGCCACTGTCCGTCGATCAGCAGACCGGTCGGCACACGGGCCAGCAGCGCGGCCTCACGCTCCGCGGTAACGGTGGGCTGGGCAGTTACAGTCACAACGACTCCCTTATCAGCAGTGGTGGGAACCCTTTGAAGCGGCACGCGGCGGTGCGCGCCGCGGGGCCGGGGTTAGTGCCACGGTACTGCCGGCCGCTGCGGGGTGTCTACGCATCGGCGCACTGCCCTGCGCCGGTTTCGCTGTGCAGCTGCACAACCGCCGGGCTCAGCGTGCGGCGAGCACGGCGGAGTACAGCTCGCGTTTGCTGATCCGGGCATCATCGGCCACCGCCGCGACCGCTTCCTTTAACCGCACACCCTGGGCGATCAGCGCGTTGACGGCCGCCACCTGGTCCTCCGGACGGCCCGGCTCCCGCTCGGGCGCGCCGCCCACGACGACGGCGATCTCGCCCCGGACCTCGTGGGTTTCGGCCCATTCGAGGAGTTCGCGCAGCGGCCCCCGGATGACTTCCTCGTAGGTCTTGGTCAGCTCCCGGCAGATGGCCGCGCTCCGGTCTGCGCCGAAGCGCTCGTGCAGGGCCCGGAGCATCGGCTCGAGCCGGTGCGGGGCCTCGAAAAACACCATGGTGCGGCGCTCGGCGTCGAGGTCCGCGAGCCGGGAGGCACGTTCCCCGGCCTTCCGCGGCAGGAACCCTTCGAAACAAAACCGGTCGGTTGGCAGCCCGGAGAGGGCGAGCGCGGTCAGCACGGCCGAGGGGCCCGGGGCGGCGGTGACCGTGAGCCCGGCGGCAACCGCGCCTTCGACCAGGCGGAATCCCGGGTCCGACACTGAGGGCATGCCGGCGTCGGTCACCATCACCAGTGTCTTCCCGGCCCGCACCTGCTCCAGGAGCTCGCCGGTCTTCGCCGCCTCGTTGTGCTCGTGGTAGCTGATGACCCGGCCGGCCACGGCGATGCCAAGGCTCTGGACCAGCCGGTGCAGGCGCCGGGTGTCCTCGGCCGCGACGATGTCCGCCGTTGACAGCAGTTCAACGAGGCGGGCGGTTGCATCGCCGACGTTCCCGATCGGGGTAGCTGCCAGCACAATCCGGCCGGGCCCGGCGGCCGGACCTGAATCGGCAGGGGCAGGGGCGGTGCTTTGCTCGGGATCCACCCCACCAGCCTACTGCCGGCGGGCGGCGCGCGGGACCGGGGATCCGGGCCATGAACGGTAGCATGGCAAGGTGACGCAGACCCCCATGCGGCCTGCCAAGGCCGGTCCAGCCGCGCCGGCGCGTGCCGAATCCGGTACGGACAGCACCCGCCGCCCAGCCAACACCGGCCGGAACCTGGAAGGACACCGCTGGATCAGCAGGCCCGGGACCGCGTTCACGCCCGATGCCCTGGCTGAGCGGCTGGTCGGCAATATCCGCAGCTGGCGGGACTTTCCGCCCTCGCTCCGGCTCTGGTTCTGGCTCATCCCGGCGCTGACCGCGCTGCTCGGCGGCATCCTGCGCTTCGTCCGGCTCGACACCCCGCACAGCCTCGTCTTCGATGAGACCTACTACGTCAAGGACGGGTATTCCCTCCTGGTCAGCGGCTACGAGCGGGCCTGGCCGGACAAGGCCAACGATTCCTTCATCGCCGGCCACCCCGGCGTCCTGCTGGACAGCCCGGAATACGTGGTGCACCCGCCGGTGGGCAAGTGGATGATCGCGGCCGGCATGTGGCTGTTCGGCCCCGAGAGCTCTTTCGGCTGGCGTTTCGGTGCCGCCCTGACCGGGACGCTGTCGATCTTCCTGATAGCCCTGATCGCGCAGAAGTTGTTGCGTTCACTGACGCTGGGCGCCGTGGCGGGCGTGCTGCTGGCCGTGGACGGGCACCACCTGGTGATGTCCCGCACGTCCCTGCTGGACATCTTCCTGATGTTTTGGGTTCTGGCCGCCTTCGGCGCCCTGCTGATGGACCGCGACGACGGCAGGCGCCGGCTCGCGGCACGGCTGGGCCGGCAGGCCGCCGCCTCCCCCGGCGGCGTTCCGTCGCGCCTGCAGCTGGCCGCCGGACCGTGGCTGGGGATCCGCTGGTGGCGGCTGGCCGCGGGGGTGTGCCTTGGACTGGCCGTCGGCACCAAATGGTCGGCCCTGTTTTTCCTGGCCGGCTTTGGCCTGCTGACGGTGTTCTGGGATCTCAGTGCCCGCCGGATCGCCGGGGTCCACGGCTGGATCACCGGCGGCATCCTCAAGGACGGCGTCCCCGCCTTCCTGAGCATCGTCCCGGTCGCCGCCCTGGTGTACACCGCCACCTGGACGGGCTGGTTCCGTTCCAGCAATGCCTATTACCGGCACTGGGCCGAGAGCAATCCCTCAGCGGAGTGGGGCTGGGTCCCCGCTTCGCTCCGTTCGCTGGCGCACTACCACCTGGAGGCGTACAAGTTCCACCAGGGCCTCAGCGCCGAGCATCCCTACGAGGCGAGTGCCTGGAGCTGGCTGGTGATGGGCCGCCCGACGTCGTTCTACTACGAGTCGCTAAAGCAGGGCGCCTCCGGGTGCGAGCTGCCCAGCTGCACCTCGGCCATCCTCTCGGTCGGCAATCCGCTCATCTGGTGGAGCGCGGCCGTCTGCCTGGGTGTCCTGCTGTTCTGGTGGATCGGCCGGCGCGACTGGCGCGCCGGCGCGGTCCTGGCGGGCGTCGGCGCCGGCTACCTGCCCTGGTTCATGTACCCCGAACGCACCATGTTCTACTTTTACGCTGTCTCCTTCGAACCGTTCCTGGTGCTTGCCCTGGCCTACTGCCTGGGCCTGGTCCTGGGCCGGCGGACGGATCCGCTCTGGCGGCGGCGCTCCGGGCTTTACCTGGTGGCGGTGTTCGTCGTTGGGGCGGTGCTGCTCTCGGCCTACTTCTACCCGGTCTGGACCGGGGAACTGATTTCATACCAGGACTGGCGGTTCCGGATGTGGATGCCGTCCTGGATCTAGGGCAGGATAACTAGCGGAGCCCGGGGCCGCCGGGACCGGTAACGGATCGGGAGGGACGGGTTTGAGAGAAGCTAGCACCGGGCTGCTCGTGGAGCTGGATCCGGCCAGCAATGTGACGGATCTGCTGCTGGAGCAGCACGCCAAGGATCCGGTGCACCCGCTCTACGCCCGCAAAGGCCCGTCGGGCTGGACCGACGTGCCCGCCCAGCAGTTCCTGGCACAGGTCAGGTCACTGGCCAAAGGCCTGATCGCCGGCGGCCTGTCCCGGGGCGAGACGGTCGCTGTCATGTCCGCAACCCGTTACGAATGGACCCTGGTGGACTTCGCGGTCTGGTTCGCCGGGGGCGTGAGCGTGCCGATCTATGAGACGTCGTCGGCCAGCCAGGTCGAGTGGATCCTGCACGACTCCGGAGCCCGCAGGGTCTTCGTGGAGGACCAGGCGAAGGCGGCGCTGGTCCAGGGCGTTTTGGACGGTTCCGGGCTGTTGGCGGAACGGGTCCCCGGCATCGTCCGGATGGACTACGACGGCGACGCCCCCAACCTCGCCAGCCTCGCGGCGGCCGGCGCCGGGATCTCAGACGCCGAACTCGAGCGGCAGCGGTCCGCGGCCGGGCTGGCAGACGTGGCATCCCTGGTCTACACCTCGGGCACGACGGGACGCCCCAAGGGCTGCGAGATCACGCACGGCAACTTCGCCCTGGTCGCGAAGAACATCATCCTGTTCCTGCCGGAGATTCTGCTGCAGCCGCGCACCAGGACGCTGATGTTCCTGCCGCTGGCCCATGTCCTGGCCCGCGCCGTCCAGGTGATCTGCCTCAGCGCGGGCACCACGGTGGGCCATACTTCCAATGCCCAGGAACTCCTGTCCGACCTTGGAACGTTCAAGCCCAGCTTCCTGCTGGCGGTCCCCAGGATCTTCGAGAAGGTATACGCCGGGGCTGCCCAGAAGGCGGCCGCGGCCGGCAAGGACAGGCTGTTCGGCACCGCCGCCGCCACCGCGATTGAGTACTCAAAGGCGGTTGACGCCGCCAACCGCGGCGAGGGCACCGGACCGGGCCTGGTCCTGCGCGCCAAACGGGGCCTCTTCGACAAGGTGCTGTATCCGAAACTGCGGCAGGCGTTCGGCGGAGAGCTCGGCTACACGGTGTCCGGGGCGAGCCCGCTCCGTTCCAGCGACGCGCACTTCTTCCGCGGTGCCGGGATTCCGGTCCTCGAAGGCTATGGCCTGACCGAGACGACGGCGCCGTGTACGGCCAACACACCCACCCGCACCAAGGTCGGGACGGTGGGGATCCCGGTGCCCGGCACCACCATCAGGATCGCCGACGACGGCGAGGTTCTGGTCAAGGGCATCGGCGTCTTCAAGGGCTACCACGCGAACGCAACCGCCAACGCCGAGGCCTTCGTGGACGGTTTCTTCCGCACGGGCGACCTCGGCTCCCTCGACGCCGACGGCTTCCTGACCATCACCGGGCGGAAGAAGGACCTGCTGGTCACCGCCGGCGGCAAAAACGTCGCTCCGGGACCGCTGGAGGAGAAGATCCGGGAACATCCGCTGGTGGCCCAGGCTGTGGTGGTCGGCGACGGCCGGCCGTTCGTCTCCGCCCTGGTGAACCTGGATCCGGAAGGTCTGCAGAGCTGGTGCGCCGCACGGCGCCGGCCGGTGCTGGCAACGACGGAGGCCGCCGCCGACGGGGAGGTCCGGGCCGCGATCCAGGCTGCCGTCGACGAAGCCAACACCCTGGTCTCGAAGGCCGAGTCAATCCGCGGCTTCGTGGTGCTGGGCGCCGACTTCACCGTCGAGTCCGGGCATCTGACGCCGTCCCTGAAGCTGAAGCGTTCCGCCGTGGTGCGGGACTTTTCCACCGAGATCGACGGGATCTACGGCTAGGTCCCAGGACCGGACGCGAAAGCGGCAGCCACCCTCGGGTGCCTGCCGCTTTCGGCTTTCCGGTTTCCGGTTCCTTGGCTAGCGCTCCTGCGCGGTGCCGGCCCGCTCGCCGGTCGAATCCTCGCCGCCGACTTCATCGGCTCCGCCGGCGCTGTTTCCACCGGCGCTGGGCGACTGGCTTGCGCCGGCGCCGGTCCGGGATTCCGCAGAGCCATTCCGGCGCCTGAAACGCCTGCCCTTGGGCGCTGCCGGGTCAGCCGCCTCTGCGGCATCCGCCTGGGCATTGAGCGCGGCCTGGGCCTTGGCCGCGGCCTTGCGCGGCGGGAGTCCGCGGCGTTTCCGGGTCGGCCAGGTCAGGATGAGGGTGACGATGGCGGCGAGCAGGACCAGGCCGCCGATCGTGATGCCGGCATCAACCCAGAACTGGCCCGGGAACAGGCGGATCAGCGTGTCCTGCAGCGAGAACGTCCAGGTGCCGTTGGCGAAGAACACCCGGTGGAACTCGGTGAAGAACTGTTCCCAGCCCAGGACCGCCAACACGCCGAGGCCGATGATGATCACGAGGGTTGCGATGGAGCCGGCGAAAAGGCCCCGGCGGACGCCGCCGTTGCGGCGGCGCCGGAGGTAGAGGATGGCGATCAGGCTGAGGAGGGCCAGCACCGCCCCTGCGCCGAGGGAGGACAGCATGACAAGCTTTACGTCGGCCATGTGGCTGACTTCGCCGTCCTTGAACAGCTTGTCCCCGCTGCGGGCGACCAGGTCGCCGAGGTAACGCGGGCCGGACCAGTTGCTCAGGTAGTCGACGGCGTAGGAACCGTAGGTCATCCGGTCGTCGGTGTTGAAGCCGTAGCCGTCGCCCGGGAAGCCCGGGCGGTTGTACTCCACCCAGAGAAACAGCGGTGTGGCTACGGTCCGGACCGCGAGCACCAGCAGGATCACCGGATAGCAGACCGCCAGCAGCACCTGCAGGACGCGGGGCGCCACCGGCTTCGCGTTGGCAGCGTGTTCGCGTTCGGCGTTCCGGCGCTCCACTTCTTCCTGGGGCGGCCTAAGCTGCAGCGCCGAGGTCGACGGCGAGGCACCGGCGCCGCCGTCGTCCCCGCCGGCAGCGGTAGCACCGGGGGTCACGCCGCCCGTTGCGGCGGGGTTGTCAGCGTCGGCGGCGGCGGCCATCCGCTCGGCCCGCCGGCCCTGGCGCTCACCCGCCGCCGGAGCTGCCCCCGCGGCCGGCTTCATCCACTCGAAGGCGGGCTCGTCGTCGTCCTCGACCGGCTCCACGGGGGGAGCCTGCCGGTTCGGAGGGGTGGGACTCGTATCAGTCACTGCAGCTTCGCTTCCGTAGGCTTCCGCGCCGCCGGACCCGGTCCGGCGGCGCCACATATCTGACGTCGAGCCTACCGTCCGTGCCTCACCGGCGGCGAGGTGCCACCCCGTGGACCGCCGATTTGGGGCATTTTCCCGGCGTCAGCGTTTGGCGTACTGGGCCCAGGGGATGTTCCAGTCGCCGAAACCTTCGAGCGGCTCGACGGCCGGGGCACCGGTGTTGAGGGTCTGGACCACGTCCCCGGTCTTCATGTTGTTGAAGAACCATTGCGCATCCGCCGGGAGCAGGCCGACACAGCCGTGCGAGACGTTGGACCGGCCCACGGCACCCCAGGCGGATTCCAGTGCCTGGTGGACGTACACGCCCGAGGTGGTGAGCCGGTTGGCGTGCTCCACGGTCAGCGGCGGGTAGTAACCCTTGTCCCCCGGTTTCAGGCCGATGCTGCCGGCGTTGAACTTGGAGAAGCGTTCCTGTTCCATGATCACCGCGTAGCCGGTCGGCGACAGCCAGTCCGGGCTGCCGAGAGTGACCGGGGCGGTGCGGACGAGTTTCCCGTCGAAGTAGACCTTCATCGTCTTGCTGATATCGTCCACGACGGCGAGGCGCTGCGGCCCGACCGTATAGGTGACCTTGGCGTCCGCGTTGCCGACCATTTTGTTGCCGAAATCCACGCCGAAGAGCCGCAGGTCCACGGAGATCCGGGTGTTCGCGGCCCAGAAGGTTTCCGGCCTGATCCGGACCCGGCGGTCCGAGTACCAGCGCCAGGCGACGGCCTGGCCGGAGGACGCCGTGACGGCCACGGCCTTTTCGAGGGCCGCCTTGTTGAGGACCGGCTCACTGAAGACGATTTCGATCGGCTGGCCCGCCCCGATGGTGCTGCCGTTGAGCGGGTAGACGGCGGCGTCGGCTTCGTTGGCCTTCGCGACGGTGGAGAAGGTCCGGCTCTGCCTTGTCTCGCGACCGGCAAGGTCAACGACCGTGAAGCCGTACCGGTAGCTGGTATCAAACTCCAGCGGGTCCTCGGCGGTCCAGGTGGAGCCGTCGGGACCGGTCATACCGGGCACGGCGGCGCCGCCCGACTCCGGCCGGAGTTCCACGTCCTTGACAGTGCCATTGACGACCTTGACGGAGGGAAGGGCTGCGGGGTTGACGCCCTTGGCGCCGTCGGTCGGTGTCGCCCCCAGCTCCACCGCTTTCACCACGGGCGCTGCCAGGCCCGCGACATTGCGCATCGGTGAGGAGGCTTCCGACGGAAACGCACTGTCCGCCCAGACCGGCGCGGTGGCCGCGCCGATCCCGCCGGCGCCGACGGCGAGGCAGAGCCCGACGACGGCCAGCATCTTTCCCCGGACTTTCCCCGTGGCGTCGGCCCTGCGCCGGCTTCCCGGTCTGCTGCCCGCTGTGCTGCTCCCTGCTGTGCGGCGCCCGGCCGGGCGCGCGTTCACCGGCTGGTCCATGCTGTCCCCCAAATGACTGTCCGTCCTTGTCCTGCTAATTAGTTCGCGTACTGCGCCCAGGGGATGTTCCAGTCCCCGAAACCGTCGTCGAAGTTGGCGTAGTCGCCCTCGGTGTTGACGACGTGGACGACATCGCCCGCGGTCATGTTGTCGTAGACCCACTGCGCACCGTCCGGTCCGAGGCCGATGCAGCCGTGGGACAGGTTGACCTTGCCGATGTACGGCATCGCCGAGTCCGTGGCCTGGTGGATGAACTCCCCGCTGGGGGTCAGGCGGGTGGCGAAGTTGACGTCCAGCTCGCCGTAGTACGCCGGGTCGCCCGGTTTGAGTCCGATCGTGGAGGCGTCCATGTGCTCCACCCGGTATTTCTCCATCAGGACCAGGTACCCGCGCGCGGACGGGAACCGGGTATCCCCCATGGTGGCCGGCCACTCACCGACCTGCTTGTCGTTGATAAACGCCTTGAAGGTGTGCGCGGTGGCGTCCGCGACGGCCACCTTCTTGTCGCCGATGTGCACCGTGACCGACTTGTTGAAGTTGCCGATCTGCCCTTTTCCGAGGTCGACGCCGAACAGCTTCAGGTCCATGGTGACAGTGCTGTTGGCCGTCCAGAAGTTTTCCGGCCGGTAGCGGACCATGGTGTTGCTGAACCAGTGGAAGTCGCCGGCCTGGCCTGCGCTGGAGCTGATCTTGATGGCCTTTTCCACCGCGTCCCGGTTCAGCACCGGCTCACTGAAGGTGATCTGCAGGGGCTGCGCCACTCCCACCCTCATTCCGTCCAGTGGGTAGATGGCCGCATCGGCCTCATTGGCGGTGGAGACCGTGCTGAAGCTGCGCGTGGTGTTCGTGGTGCGGCCCGCACCGTCCGTAACGGCGTAGGTGTAGTTGTAGCGCGTGTTGAACTTCAGCGGCGCGGACGCGGCCCAACTGGCGCCGTCGGCGCTCAAAGTCCCCGCGACGGCATCACCGGCAGCACTGGTGAGGGCAGCCCGCTCGATCCGGCCGTTGCCGACCTTGAGGGTCACTGGTGCGGCCGGGTTGACCTGGGTGGCGGCGTCCGCCGGCGCGGCACTGACCTGCACCGGGGGAACCACCGGGAACGCCAGTCCCGGCATTGCCCGCTCCGGGGAGGCAGCCTCCGAAGCGAACGACGGGTGCGCCAGGGGTCCGGCCGCGGCGAACACGCCGCCACCGGCGGCCAGGGCGCATACCGCCGCCAGCACGGCGGCTTTCCGGCCGGCGCTCCAGCGCTTCGGGGCGATCACGATAGTGGGATCCTTCCAGGGGCTACGTTGAAAGCATAGGCCAGATTCGACGCGAAACTGCGCCCCCGGCTGCCACGATCCGGTTACGGCCGCCGGACGGCAGCGACCGGGCCCCGGACCGCGAAGTCCGGGGCCCGGCGCTGTCCGCCCGGAGCTTAGTAGCGGTAGTGCTCCGGCTTGTAGGGGCCGGCCGGGTCGAGGTCAAGATAGGCGGCCTGTTCCTTGGTCAGCTCGGTGAGCTCGGCGCCGAGGGCGTCCAGGTGCAGCCGGGCCACCTTCTCGTCGAGGACCTTCGGCAGGACGTACACCTGCTTCTCGTACTCCCGCTCGCCCTCCGGCTGCCCGGCCTTGGTGAACAGTTCGATCTGGGCGATGGTCTGGTTGGCGAAGGAGTTGCTCATCACGAAGGACGGGTGGCCGGTGGCGTTGCCGAGATTCAGCAGCCGGCCCTCGGAGAGCACGATGATGGAGCGCTGCTCCTCGGTGCCGGAGTCGAAGACCCATTCGTGCACCTGCGGCTTGATTTCGACCTTCTTGATGCCGGGGATCCGGGCGAGGCCGGCCATGTCGATCTCGTTGTCGAAGTGGCCGATGTTGCCCACGATCGCCTTGTCGCGCATCCCGGCCATGTGCTCGGCCATGATGACGTCCTTGTTGCCGGTGGTGGTGATGAAGATGTGGCCCTCGGCCAGGACGTTCTCCAGCGTTGCCACCTGGTAGCCGTCCATGGCCGCCTGCAGCGCGCAGATGGGGTCGATCTCGGTCACGATCACCCGCGAGCCCTGGCCGCGGAACGCCTCCGCGGCGCCCTTGCCGACGTCGCCGTAGCCGCAGACGACGGCGACCTTGCCGCCCATCAGCACGTCGGTGGCCCGGTTGATGCCGTCGGGCAGGGAGTGCCGGATGCCGTACTTGTTGTCGAACTTGCTCTTGGTGACCGAGTCGTTGACGTTGATCGCCGGGAACAGCAGCTTGCCCTGCTCCGCGAGCTGGTACAGGCGGTGCACGCCGGTGGTGGTTTCCTCGGTCACGCCGAGCAGGCGGGAGCCGATCCGGGTCCACTTCTGCGGGTCCTTTTCGAGCGAGGCGCGCAGCACGGACAGGAAGACCCGGCCCTCCTCGGATTCGTCATCGGACGTCGCCGGCACGGCACCGAGGGCTTCGAACTCGGCGCCCTTGTGCACCAGCATGGTGGCGTCACCGCCGTCGTCGAGGATCATGTTCGGTCCCAGGTCCGGGTTGCTGTCCGCACCGGGCCAGGTCAGGATCTGCTCGGCGGTCCACCAGTATTCCTCGAGCGTCTCGCCCTTCCAGGCAAACACCGGCACGCCCTGCGGGTCCTCGACGGTGCCCTTGCCGACGACGACGGCCGCGGCGGCCTCGTTCTGGGTGGAGAAGATGTTGCAGGAGGCCCAGCGGACCTCGGCGCCGAGGGCGGTGAGGGTTTCGATCAGCACGGCGGTCTGCACCGTCATGTGCAGCGACCCGGCGATCCGGGCGCCCTTGAGCGGCTGGCTGGGGCCGAATTCCTCGCGCAGGGACATCAGGCCGGGCATCTCGTGCTCGGCCAGACGGATCTGGTGCCGGCCGGCCTCGGCCAGCGAGATGTCGGCAATTTTGTAGTCGAAAGTCATGGGGATCCTTTGGGGGTTACCGGGTCAAGCTGTGCGGACAGGCAGTGGTTCGGCGCCGGAGCGCCGGGCGATGGGCCGGCGGCTCGCTGTTCCGGCCGCGGTGATCCGCTGCCGGGGCTGGCCGGGAGCCGGGAGGTATTACCCTGCCGTGTGCGGGGCGGCTGCGCCGGTCCCGCCGCCGTCGTGCTGGTCCGAGGGGGCAGCAGCGGCGGCTGCCACCAGCTCCGGCGGCAGCAGCAGCGGAATGCCGTCCTCGATGGCGTAGCGGAGGCGTTCGCCGCCAGTGTCCTCGCCGGCCGTGACAAGTTCCTCCCCCTCCTGGACCAGCGCCGAACCGGTAACGGGGCAGCGCAGGACAGACAACAGTTCGGGACTGATCAGTGACATGGTGGAGGCTCCCTGGGGGCGGCGCGGCAGGCGCCGGTGGCCGACGCAGATTTCATTGTCCAGCCTACCGCCAGTTCGGGATTCAGGACGGTTCGCGCAGGACGCGCAGGTGCCCCCGGCGTGTTCCCTCGGCGGCTGCCGGGGCCTCCAGTGCCGGGTGGGCCGCCCGCTGCCCTTGGCCCGGCTCTGTCGCTGCGGGCCTGGCGGCCTCACGGACCGCGTTGGCCAGGGCCAGCAGGTCGTCGGGGCCGGGCCCGGCCGGAGTGGCGGGCATCGCGAGCCGCAGGACTTCCCAGCCGCGCGGAACCGTCAGGGAGTCGGCATGCTGCTCGCACAGGTCGTAGCAGTGCGGTTCGGCGTAGGTGGCCAGCGGGCCCAGCACAGCGGTGGAGTCGGCGTAGACGTACGTCAAAGTCGCCACCGCCGAATTGCGGCAGGCTGACCTGGAACACTGACGAATTGCACCCACGACATCACAGACTACCCCTCCCCACCGGCTGACCGGTGTATTGAAACGCTGCTGTGCACCGGAGCAGGGCGTGCCCGCGGCGGGGAGGCCGCCGTGTCGCAGAATTCCGGCGCCGGGTTTAGAGTCAAGCTATGCAGTCATCGCACCTAGAACCCGGCTTTACGGTCCGGTTGGCTGACCCTGCAGGCAGCGGCTCAGCCCAGGGCAAGAGCTTCCGCGACCGCCGCAGGAACCGGCACGGCCGCGGCCTGCGCGGCGAACTGATGCTTCCCACCCTGCCCGGCTACCGGACGCGCTCCGACCGTTTCGATGACCTTGTCCTGGATTCGGCCCAGCGCCTGCACGATATCTGGGGCAAGCCGCTGGACGGCGTCCGCTTCGCCGTGGAGGAGATCCCGCCCGGGCTGGAACAGCTCGTGGCCGACGGGGCGCCCGCGCCGATGGGCGCGTATGCCCCGGCTGCGGCCGGGGACGGTCCCGTGATCACGCTGTACCGGCGGGTCGTGGAACAGGCCTGCGGGAGCCCCGAGGAACTGCAGGACCTGGTGCACGACGTGGTGGTGGAGCGGACGGCGGAAATGCTCGGCGTCCCGCCGGAATCCCTGGATCCGGTCTACCGCCGCCGCTACTGACCGACCCCACGTACAGCTCTGCGGGGTGCGGCTAGTAGCCCAGGACGACCGGGACCTGCTCCTGGCCCGCGGGCCCGGGCGCCACCGGCACAGTGGCGATATCCGCCGCGCCGTCCTGCTGCAGCATGACCGCACCGTACGCCGCGCCGCCGGCCCCGGACACGAGGTAGCCCACCAGCGGCGAGCCACCCACCTCCCCGGGGATCCGGACCGACGCGGTGGTCCCGCCGGCGATGTCCGCCGTCGCCGCTGCCCGGACTTTGCCGTCGGCGGTGATCGGCGTGTACGTGACCGTGGCCCGGTCTTCCGGTGCCCCGAACATCAGGAACCTGGCGCCACCGGCCGGGACGGCCGCCACGTGCTGGCTCCCGAGCCGTGCCGCCGAGGGTGCCCAGGCGAAATCGGCGGCGTCCTCCGCTTTCAGGCCGCGGCTGACGCGGACGGCAGCGGCAAAAGAAACGTCCGAAGCGGCAGAGACGGTGTAATGGCCGGCCGGCACGCCCGCCAGGGACACCTCTGTGACCGCTCCGGCCTTTGCGGTGACCACCCCGCCGCCGGGCAGCGGTTTCTGGCCGTCACGGCCGGACAGTTTGATGTCCACCACGGCATCCGTTGCGCCCGGGACGGTGATCTGCAGTGCCGGTTTAGCGTCGGCGAAGCCGGGCTTGGCGGAAAGGGCCGCCAGCCCGGCAGGGTCCTGGATGTCGATGCCGGTCATGACCTGCCGGGTGGCGGGCGCTGCTCCGGGTGAGATGAAGTCCACCCCTCCCGGGGTCAGCCCGCGGAGCACGCTTTGCTGGATCACGGCCGAGACCGGGCCGCCGGTGCTGCGTACCCGCACACTGAGTTGCTCCTGCCCGGGGGCCAGGCCGGCAAGGATGATCGACCGGCTGCTGCCGGGGGCGACCAACAGGCCGCGGCTTCCGGGGGCCGGGATGGCTCCCTTGGCGCCGAAAAGGTCGAGGCTGACGGTGGCCGGCGTACCGGTGGCATTGCTCAGGTTCAGGACCGCGGTCCGGCCCAGGGCAGTGTTGGCGCCAACCAGCCACAGGTCGTTCGCCGGACGCTGGCAGCCGGCGGCGGCGGTGCCGCGCAGGTCGCCGTCGGCGGCAGTGTATGCCATCACGGCGGCGGCGGCAGGCTGCCGGTTTCCCAGCGCATCGGCGCTGAGCACGCTGGCGGCATCGACGGTCCGCTGCGCCACAGCGGTCCGCAGCGCCGGCGGGCCGGCCGGGGCGGGCGTCGGCGCAGCCGTCGCCGGAGCAGCCTTGGCCAGTTCCAGCAGGGTGTTGCCGTTGAGCCCGGCGAGCCGGCTGCCGGGCAGTTCGCCGGTGTTGGAACTGAGCACCAGCGCGCTGACGGCGCTCTTGGCGGTGGCTGACTCCGGGCTGAACTGGGGGTCCGTGCCGACCGGAGTGCCTTCGAGCAGGCGTGCCGGGCCGGGGCAGATGCCGACGCTGCTGCCGGCGGGGACCGCGGCGAGCGGGGCGGCCAGTGGCCTGCTGGCCGGAGCCGCCGGTGCGAGGACGGAGGCAGCCGCAAGGCCACCGCCGGCCGCTATCAGCGCCAGGACCGAGACGATCCCGCCCACGGTGCCGGACAAACGTTTGGCCCGGGCTCCCGGCGCTGCGGGGACTGCTGGGGGGCGTACCACGCCGCGCGCCTTGCCGCCGCGTCGGCTGCGGTCCCGCCGGTCGCCCTCGGCCGAGACGGGCGGAACGGCGGCCGGGAGGGATCCGTCCGGCGGGGTGGTCGCGTCGTGGTCGTCATGCATGCTGGTGTTCCTTACGCAGCGAGCCTTCGTCCCTGGAGAGCCCGGTGTGGGGCCGTCGGGCAGGCATCGGGATGGCCAGGAGGACTGTCAGGCCGATCATGGCGCCCTGCGCAATGCCGGTCCACAGGGTCCAGGGGTTTTCGTAGCGGATGCTGAGCCGGCCGCCGTGGGCCGGCAGGGTGAAGGCCTGGGCCCACTCGGCGGAGGTTGCCGTCAGCCGCTGCCCGTCCAGCCAGGCGCTCCAGCCCGGATCAGCGCGCTCGGCGAGGACCACCAGCCGGCCGTCGGGGCCCGCGGGCACGGTGGCGTCGGCCGTGACGGCGTCCGCCGGCAGCAGCCCGGTGGTGGCCCCGGTGCCGTCGACGATCCGGACCCGGTGGGCCACGTCGGCGGCCTGGATGACCGGCTGGTTGAGCGGGCTGATCCGCCAAAGCCAGCCGACGTCGGTCTGCCCGACGGCGACCAGGCCCGGGACCGCGTCCATCCGGCTGGCGGTCAGCTGGGCTGCACTGTCCGTCGCGTCAAGCACCACGAAGCCGACGCCCAGTTGCTCGAGCTCGCGGCGCGGGTCCACACCCCGGCCGGCCACGATGGTGGCGACCACGCCGCGCAGCGAGGCAGCGACGGCGTCGTCCTCACGGACCGTCTCCTTTCCGGGTGCGCCCATCACGGGCCGGGCCGAAGCGATGGCGGACAAGGTGTCCAGCCGGGTTCCTGCGCCGCGCTCCAGGGACGCCGCGAACGCGCCGTCTTCGCGGGCGGAGATGACCAGGGTGCGCGCCTGTTCGGGGCCTTCGCCCCGGTCGATGGCGGTCGCGGGCAGGGTGCGGGCGCTGCCCGCCTGGACCAGCCTCGGGGTGCCCAGGGCGCCGCCGGCAGCCGGCGCCGAGGGTTGCAGCACATTGTGCGCGGCCCAGCCGGCGAGCCCGGCAAGGGGCCCGGCCAGCAGCAGGATCACGGCGGCGGCCGCGCTTGCGCGGACCACTACCCTGCGGAGCCGAACTTGCCGGTTCGGGACGTCGCGGCCGGCGGCGAGGGCGGCGGCAGCACCCTCCAACAGGGCCTCGGCCCCGATCAGGGCGGCTGCGAGCAGCGCGAAGCCGGCAGCCGATACCGCCGGACCGGTGAACGGGGTGACCAGGATTTCTGCACCGGCGCCGGTGGCGATGTGCCCCGCCAGCCAGCCGCCGGCCAGCATCAACAGCGCGGCCGCCCAGAAACTGCGGACCAGCCAGGCCCGGCGGCGGCCGGAAACAAAGAGTGCGCCGAGCGCGAGCAGCAGGACCGGCAGGCCGACCAGGAGGGCCAGCAGCAGCGCCCACGGGACGCCGCCGGGCCCGAACAGGGCGAGTCCGGCAACGCCGGCGCCGGCTTCAAAGCGCAGTGGCTGGCCCAGCGCCTGCTGCCAGAGCGGGGCCGCGTCGAAGCCCAGTTGCACGCCCGGGTCGGCCAGCAGGGCGCGGGGCCGGTCCAGGACCGAAAGCGCCACCGGCAGGAAGAGCGCAAGGCTGGGCAGCAACGACCACCAGACGGTGCGGCCGCGCCGTCCCAACAGCGTGCCGCAGAGTGCGACCACGACGACGGCGGGCACGAGCAGGGACGGCGCCGCCGCGGTGACGACGGCCAGGGCGAGTCCCGCTGCGGCCGCAGCGGTCCAGGACGGGGTGCCGTTGACGCCGGGTTTGGCCGGAGGGTGCTCGGTAAAGCGCCGCTCCCCCGGGGCCGGAACCGCGTAGCGGCCCCGGCCCGGGACGGACCCGGTGGCGCGAAGCAGGGCCAGGACCAGCAGCGGCAACATCAGATGTGCGACCAGCGCACCGAGGCGGCCCTGGTTGAGGGACACCTGCAGGGCGGGGGCACCGGCCCAGACCAGCGCGGAAGCAAGCCGCAGCCGGCGCCGCTGGGTCAGCGCGCCGGCAGCAAACCAGGCGGTCAACGCGGAGAGCGGCATGGCCAGGATCAGCAGCCAAACCGTGGCGCCGCTGGCGTTCCCGGCGCCGAGGACACCGAGCAGCCACAGCACGTAACCGAAAGGGTCGCCGTGGCCGGGCAGGCCGGCGCCCAGGGCTATCCACCAGCTCGAAGCGTGGTCCCAGATCTCGCCCAGGCCGGCGGACACCGGAAGCAGGGCACCGCCGGTGGCGGCCTCCGCCCGGATCAGTCCCAGCAACCCCACGAGTGAAGCCGCCGCACTGACCAGCACCGCCAGGAGGGCTCCGTTGCCCACCCAGCCCCGGTCGGTGGTGCCGAGGGCAGTGAAATCGTCGGTGGAGTCGCCGCTGGGCTGTTCGGCCAGCGGGTCCCGGCTGCCGGCGAAGTCGTCGGAATCATCAGCACCAAGCGCTTCCATCAGGGAGCGGCGGTGCGCCCACACCTCGCGCCGCGGCGTCTGCAGACCCTTGATGACCGAGCGCCGGATACGCCGGGTCCGGGCCGCCGTCTGGCGGCCGCGGATCACGGCAGCGGGCCGGCCCAGCGCGCCGAGCGTGGCCAGCAGCTGCGAGAACCCGTGGCCCGGGTCCTTGACCGCGACGCTGAGGACGAGTTTGAACAGGCTGCCCAGCAGGGCGCCGAGCGCATGCAGCGGCACCTTCCAGGCCGGGGCATGCTTGAGCCGGAGGTACACCTGGGCCCTGCGTGCCGCCGTCGCGTTTCCCAGCGCGTGCGGCCGGTGCGAGACGTGGAACATCCGGGCGCTCGGGACCACCACTACGCGGTGCCCCGCGAGCCGGTTGCGCCAGCAGAAATCGACGTCGTCGCCGCTGCCCGGCAGGGCCGGGTCGAAGCCGCGCAGCTCCTCCCACACGTCGCGCCGGACCAGCATGCCCGCGGAGTTGACGGCGAAGGTATCGGTGCGGCCGTCATACTGGCCCTGGTCGAGTTCGTCGGCTTCGATCAGGGTGAGGCGCTCGGCCCAGCGGCTGGTGGAAAGGCCGACGTCGATCAGCCGGCGGCCGGCGTGCCAGTCAAGCTGTTTGCAGCCGGCGACGGTGACCGAAGGCGCTCGCTCGACGGCGTGCAGCAGTTCGGCCAGCGCTTCGGGGGCCGGCGCGGCGTCGTCGTGCAGCAGCCAGATCCACTCGGCGCCGGCGGACCCGCTTTTCCGGCTCTCCGGCGCGAGCGCCTGGAGGGCCGCCTGCACGGCGGCTCCCATCCCGCCCTTGAGGTGGTCGGCAACGGTCACGCTGGAACTGCCCAGGGCCTGTTCGAGGAGGGCCGCGGAGTGGTCGCGCGAGCCGGTATCGATGCCGATCGCGGCGTCCGCCGGCCGGGTTTGCGCCGCCAAAGCCGCGAGGGTCCTGGGGAGATAATCACCGCCGTTGTGGGCTACCACAACGGCGGTGACGTGTACTTCCTGAAGAATTAGACTGCCCGCTTCCGAAGCCGGCGGCGTTCCCGCTCCGAAAGTCCGCCCCAGATCCCGAAGCGCTCGTCATTGGACAAGGCGTACTCCAGGCACTGCGACCGCACGTTGCAGGCGCCGCACACTTTTTTGGCGTCGCGGGTGGAGCCGCCCTTTTCCGGGAAGAAAGCCTCCGGGTCGGTTTGGGCGCACAGCGCATCCGTCTGCCAGCCCAGTTCGCCTTCATCGTCGAAGACCTGCTGGGAGCCCAAGCCGATCCAGACCGGCTGGGCGGTGGTCCGGGAGTGCAGAGTCTGCAGTTCCATCGGCGGATCGAGCGGATCATGGTCCGCCTCCGGCGTTGCCGTCTGGAGCGCCTCGTGGGCCGCAAGGAAGGCCGTCGCCTGGTCCTGCAGCGCATCCTGGGTGCGTTCGTTGTACCGTTCCGCGGCGTCCGGGTCGGCCGGGTCCAGGTACCAGTCGCTCGGCACCCCGCGTGAACGGTGTTTTGCCGTCGCCTGTCCGGCGGTGACTTCATCTTCATGGATACGCTCTGCAAGCCCCATTGGCGTTCCCTCTCTGATTTTGCAGCCGCTGCCTGACCCTCGGACACTCGGTTGAGTGCCGGCTGTTGCACATCGGCTTTCGTTACCTAATTACACGCGTGTAAGTATCCTGGAGTCAAGCCACGGCGGGAATAATAATCAGGATGTGGTGCGATTTGCTGCCACGCCACGCCCGGGATTTTTGTGCCGCCCGTCCGGGTGACGGCAAACTGCCCCGCAGCCGGGCCCCTCTGGCACGAATTCCGGCCGACATTTAGGGAAATTTCGGGTGTACGGAGCTCCCCGCCCCGCACCGGGCTCCGGGCCGGCCGGTGACCGAGATCACACCTGGGCAGCCGTGGCAGGATGAAGCCATGACTATCCCGGCGATCGACCTGCTGACAGCCCTGCGATCAGGCCAGTCCGCCTCCCCGCGGCTGACCTGGTACGGACCCGACGCCGAGCGGGTGGAACTGTCCGGCCGGGTGCTGGACAACTGGGTGGCCAAGACCAGCAACCTGCTGCAGGACGAACTCGACGCGGAGCCCGGCACCAGGCTTCGGCTGGATCTTCCCGCGCACTGGAAATCGGTGGTCCTTGCGCTGGCCGGCTGGCAGCTCGGCATGGAGGTGGTGCTCGACGGCGGCGACGCCGACCTGCTGGCCACCGCGGAGCCCGGGCCGGGAGCCGCCGCCGGCGCCTTCGAGGCCGTGCTGGCCGTGGCCCTTCCGGCGCTGGCGATGCGCTGGCCCGGTGCGCTGCCTTCCGGCGTCGTGGACTACGCCGCCGAGGTGCGGTCCCACGGCGACGTCTTCATGCCGAACGTCGAGGCTGATGCCGGCCGCACCGCCGTCCGCAGCGGCGGCGGCGAACTGCACACGCACGCCCGGCTGCTGGACGGCTTCGCCTCGGCCGGGGATGACGGGGCGCGGCTGCTCGTGGCGGCCGGCGACGGCCTGGAGGCGGCGCTGGCCCGGTCCCTGGGCGCCTGGAACGGCGATGGTTCGGTGGTGCTGGTGCACACGGACGTCGCGGTGACCGAGCGGCTGCTCGGCGAGGAACGCGTTACCGCCCGCTGATCGGCCCCGGGCGCAGCGGCGCCAGGCAACCGTGCGGCCGCGCAACCGGGCGGCGGCTTAGAAGGCCGGCCGTCTAAGGCTTGGCGTCGGGGAGGTCCGGCCG
Source organism: Arthrobacter sp. JB02-1C (assembly GCF_057748045.1). Classification (NCBI taxonomy): domain Bacteria; kingdom Bacillati; phylum Actinomycetota; class Actinomycetes; order Micrococcales; family Micrococcaceae; genus Arthrobacter; species Arthrobacter sp. JB02-1C. Next base: position 2,186,299 of record NZ_CM173235.1, on the reverse strand, counting down.
GCCGGTGCCCTGTGGCGGGACGGTGATGGCCGCTCCGGTCTGCGGCTGGCGGTCGATGAGTTCGTGGTCGTGGGAAAACTCCGGCTCGTCGTCGAGCTCCTTGTTAAAGACCAGGAAGCGGTAGGCGAAGAACCGCACCACCGTTGCCACCAGGATGCCGGCGACGCCGGCGAGGAACAGCAGGTTCTTGTCCGTGATGCCCATGCCGTACTTGGCGAGGGCGGTCAGGCCGGTGGAGATGCCGATCCCGATGCCGTTGATCAGGACAAACATGGCAAATTCGCGCAGCACGTTGGCCTGGCGCCGGTGCCGGAAGGTCCAGAAGCGGTTGGCGATCCACGAGAAGATCGTGGCGACGGTGGCGCCGACGAAACGTGCCTTTGCTTCGCTGTCCGACATGGCGCCATGCATCAGGTAGTACGTCAGGCCGTTGTCGATGACGAACGCCACACCGCCGACGGCGCCGAACTTCGCCACTTCCCGCCAGAACAGCGAGGCCAGTCCGCGAACACGGTCCGCAAGTGTATTAATCATGACCCTCCGTGGCCTATGCATCAGTTGGCCAGATGGCCGACGGCCTATTTTAGCGCCGTTTGCCGGGAGGACGCCCCCGCAGGACGGCAGCCAGCTGCGCCCGGCTCCGCCCAACGACGCCGGACCGCCGCCGAAACTGCCCCTGTTTTGGCCGGGCTGGGGCGCGGCGGACGGTTCCAGCGAGGTTTTCGGTAGGCTGGGGGGCGTGACTTTTCCTGTAATCGGGGTGGTTGGCGGCGGCCAGCTCGCCCGCATGATGGCCCCGGCCGCCACCGCCCTCGGCTTCGAGCTCCGCGTCCTGGCGGAGGCTGACGACGTCTCCGCCGTCGCTGCCGTCGCCCAGGCACCGGTGGGCGACTACACCGACCTCGACCAGCTCCTGGAGTTTTCCCGCGGGCTGGACGTGCTGACCTTCGACCACGAACACGTCCCCACCGGCCACCTGCGCGCCCTGATCGAGGCGGGCGTCAACGTGCACCCGGGCCCCGACGCGCTGGTCAATGCCCAGGACAAGCTGGTCATGCGTGCTGCCATCGACCGGCTGGGGCTGCCCAACCCGCGCTGGGCCGCGGTGGCCGACGTCGAGGCCCTGGTCGCCTTCGGCCACGACGCCGGATGGCCGGTGGTGCTGAAGACACCCCGCGGCGGCTACGACGGCAAGGGCGTGCGGATCGTCCATTCCGCCGAAGACGCGGCCACCTCGGCCGACTGGTTCGAGGTCATGTCACCGCTGCTGGCCGAAACCAAGGTGGAGTTCAGCCGTGAGCTCTCGGCCATGGTCGCCCGCACCCCGGACGGCGAATCACGGGCCTGGCCAGTCGTGCACACCATCCAGGTCGACGGCGTATGCGACGAAGTCATCGCCCCGGCGCTGGACATTCCGCTGGAGACCGCCGCCGCCGCCGAGGACGCAGCGATCCGCATCGCGGACGAACTCGGCGTCACCGGCGTCATGGCCGTGGAGATGTTCGAGACCCCCGGCGTCGGAGCCGGCTTCCTGATCAACGAACTCGCCATGCGGCCGCACAACACCGGCCACTGGACCCAGGACGGTTCCGTCACCAGCCAGTTCGAACAACACCTGCGCGCGGTCCTCAACCTGCCCCTCGGTGCCACCGACCTGCTCGGCCCTGTGGTGGTCATGAAGAACTTTCTCGGCGGCGCGAACCAGGACCTGTTCTCCGCCTACCCCGCCGCGCTCGCCGCCGAACCCGCGGCGAAGGTCCACTGTTACGGCAAGACGGTGCGGCCGGGACGCAAAATCGGCCACGTCAATCTCCTGGGCACCGCCGCCGCAGAGGTTGATGACGTCCGGCAACGCGCCGGAGCCGTCGCCGCCATCATCTCGGACGGCCGGCTGCCCGCCGGCACCGGCCCGGGAACCACCCAGGAGACAACGTGAGCGACAGCACCCCCGTGGCCCCATCCCCCGCGGCCGGCACCCCCTCCGCCCCGCTCGTGGGCCTTGTGATGGGTTCCGACTCGGACTGGCCCGTGATGGAGGCCGCAGCCGAGGCGCTGGCTGAATTCGGCATCCCGTTTGAGGCCGACGTCGTGTCCGCCCACCGGATGCCCGCCGAGATGCTCCGCTACGGGCAGACCGCGCACGAACGCGGGCTGCGGGTGATCATCGCCGGCGCCGGCGGCGCAGCGCACCTGCCCGGCATGCTCGCCTCGGTGACTCCGCTGCCGGTGATCGGCGTCCCGGTGCCGCTGAAAACGCTCGACGGAATGGACTCGCTCCTGTCCATCGTGCAGATGCCCGCCGGCGTTCCGGTGGCCACGGTCTCGATCGCCGGCGCCCGTAACGCCGGGCTGCTGGCGGTACGGATCCTGGCCGCGGGCACCGACGCGACCGCAGTCCAGCTCCGGTCCGACCTGGTGGAGTTCGCGCAGTCCCTCAACGATGCCGCGACCCGGAAAGGCGCCAGCCTGCGCAGCAAGGTGGCCGAGGTGTTCGCCGACGACAACAACCCCAGCCGGGGCGGCCGGTAAGGGATCCAGCAGATGAACAATGGTTTCGCCGCAGCGCCCGCAAGGACGCGGCGCCCGGGGGTCCTGACGGATCCGGTCCGCTACCCCGCCGGGGCGGGCCAGCGGGTCTTGTCCAAGCGTGCGTTCCTGCTGATCCTGCTGACCCTGCTGGTCCCCGGCGGCGCCCAGATCGCGGCCGGCAACCGCAGACTGGGCCGGGCCGCCCTTCGGGTCACCCTCACCGTCTGGGCCGTGGTGGTCCTGGCGCTCGTGATGCTCCTGGCCTCCCGCGCCACCCTGATCAACCTGGTCGCCAACCCGGCCGCCTCGCTGTTGCTGGTGATCCTGCTCGCGCTGCTGGCCCTGGGCTGGGCCGCGCTGTTCATCAACACCCTGCGCCTGATCCGCCCGGTCCTGCTGGAGTCCGGAACCCGGCTGGCGGTCATCGGCACCCTGGTCCTGGCCATGCTGCTCAGCAGCGGCAGCCTGGGCTACGCCGCGTACCTGCTCAACGTCGGGCGGGACGCGATCGGCACGATCTTCGCCAACGGACCCGCGATGGAGCCGTCCGAGGGCCGCTACAACTTCCTGATGATGGGCGGCGACGCCGGGGCGGACCGGACCGGCCGCCGGCCGGACAGCCTGTCCGTGATCAGCGTGGACGCCAAGACCGGCCAGTCCGCCATCATCTCGATCCCCCGCAACCTCCAGAACGCCCGGTTCAGCGACGACTCCCCGATGCGGAAGATCTACCCCGACGGCTACGACTGCGGCGATGAGTGCCTGATCAACGCCATCAACACCGAGGTCACCAACAAGTACCAGAACCTCTACCCAGGGGTGGAAGACCCGGGCGCGCAGGCCACCCTGGAGGCGGTCTCCGGCACCCTCGGCATCAAGGTCCAGGCCTACGTCCTGGTCGACATGGACGGCTTCGCCAAACTCATTGACGCGATGGGCGGGATCAAGATCAAGGCCGGCGGCTGGGTCCCCATCAGCGGCGAAACCATCGATGAGGCCAACGGCATCCACGGCATGCCGCTGGGCTGGATCCCTGCCGGTGACAACACCCTGGACGGCTATCACGCCCTCTGGTACGGCCGCTCCCGGGAATTCGTCGACGATTACGCCCGCATCGCGCGCCAGCAGTGCGTGCAGCAGGCCATGCTCAAACAGCTGGACCCCGCCAAACTGCTCTCGAAGTTCGAAGACATCGTCAAGGCCGGCACCAAGGTGGTCGATTCCAACATCTCCGCCAACCAGCTCGGCAGCTTCGTTGACCTGGCCATGAAATCCAAGAGCCAGCCGGTGGGCCGGCTCACCATCGGTCCGCCGGATTTCGACGCTTCGTTCTCCACCGTCCCGGACTTCGACCGGATCCACCAGGCGGTGGACAAGCTGCTCGGCCCGGCGCCCGCCGCCGCCGACACCATCCGCCAACCGGCGGCCGCGCCGGGTCCATTGTCCGCGGCAGGAGCGCACCCCGTCACCGCACCGTCGCCGCCGTCGTCCGATTTCACCCCGGTGACGACCACGCCGGAGGGCGAACCGATCACGGAACAAATGCTCAACGATTTCAAACGCAACGGCGACGAGCAGTCCATCCGTGATCTGGTCGCCACCAACGGCCAGTGCGCCCCGCTCTAGCAGCGGACACGCCCGCACCGCGACAAGCAACACGCCAGCAGCCGACCCGAGCAGATAAGGGACCACGTGTACGAACTTGAGAATGTCCTGCGACCCTATGCGTGGGGATCCACCACAGCGATCGCCGGGCTGCTCGGCCGGCCGGCTTCCGGCGGCCCCGAGGCAGAGTTCTGGATCGGCGCCCACCCGGGCTCCCCTTCCACGGCCCTGGCGGCGGGCAGCGTCGACGGCGACGCCGACCCGCTCCCCCTGGACGCGTTGATCGCCCGCGATCCCGCCCACTTCCTGGGCGCCGACAGCGTCGCCGAGTTCGGTCCCCGGCTTCCCTTCCTGCTCAAGGTCCTGGCCGCCGAGCGACCGCTGTCGCTGCAGGTGCATCCGACGCTGGAGCAGGCGCGGGCCGGGTTCGCCAGCGAGGAATCCGCCGGCGTACCGCGTTCCGCGGCCACCAGGAACTACAAGGACGACAACCACAAACCGGAAATGATTTTCGCGCTGACCCGGTTCGAGGCACTGTGTGGCTTCCGGGCCGCCGTGGAGTCCCGCGCCGTGTTCGAGCACCTCTGCGGCTGCTTCGGAACCGCCGGCCTTGACCTTCCGCCGCTGCTTCCGCAATTGCTCGACGATTTGGCACTGCCGGATGAGCCCGCAGCGCTGCGGGCCGCCTTCGGGCGGCTGATCGCCGGAGGTGCGGACGTCAGGGCGGCCACCGACGCCGTCGTCGCCGTCCTTGTCTCCGGCGCGCCGCTGGGAGCCCACGTGGCGGAACTGGGCACCGTCGTGAACCTCAACGACGAGTATCCCGGTGACCCGGGCGTCCTGGTCTCACTGCTGCTGAACCGCATCACCCTGGCGCCCGGCGAAGCCGTGTACCTGCCCGCCGGGAATGTCCATGCCTACCTGCACGGGCTCGGGATCGAGGTGATGGCCTCCTCGGACAACGTGCTCCGCGGCGGCCTGACAGCCAAATTCGTCGACGTCCCCGAACTGCTGAAAACGATCGTCTTCGAAGCCCCCGGCGTGCCGCGGCTGCTGGCCGAGACGACGATCCTCGGCCAGGAGCTGTACCGGCCGCCGTTCCGGGAATTCCAGCTGCAGCGGGTGGACCTGGAACCCGGCGCGGAACCGGTCCCGCTGGCCCAGTCCGGAGCGGCGGTCATCATTGTGGTCTCCGGCGCGGTCCTGCTCGACTCCCCCAGGGGCGACCTCCACCTCGGGCGCGGCGCGTCGGCGTTCCTGCCGGCCGCCGAGGCGCCGGTGAATGTACACCCGGTGGCCGGAGCGACCGCCCCCGCGGTGGCCTTCGCCGTCACGACCGGAATGGCGGCCTGATCCATGGACTTTTTCCTGCAGGGCCCGCACTGGGCCGACGTGCAGCGGGCCCTGGGCCGCACCGTCCACGAGCAGGCAGGCGACGGCTGGCGCTTTCTTGCCATCGAGGAGAGCAACCCGGCCGGCAAGCTGCTGTATGTGCCTTATGGCCCGCTGGCCGACTCACTCCCCGCCTTCGACGCCGCCCTGCAGGCCCTGATGGTCCTGGCACGCCGGTGCGGAGCCGTGTTTGTCCGGGTCGAACCGGTCAGCGCCGGCTTTTCCAGCACCGAGGCCGGCGCGGTGCTCCGCAGCAGGGGCCTGCTGCCGGCGCCCGCGAACCTGCAGCCCGAGCTGAGCTGGATCGTGGACCTCGAAGCCGACTTCAAGGACGTCCTGGCGGCGATGAAGCCGGTCAACCGCAATCTTTACCGCAACATCCACAAAAAGGGTGTCAGCTTCCGGTCCAGCCAGGATCCCGCCGAGATCAAGGTGCTGCTGGACTTCCTGCACCTGACGGCGGCGCGCAACGGCTTCAAACCGCAGAGCGACGAGTACCTCGACCAGGTAGCGCGGTCGCTGATGCCGGCCGGCGCCGCAACCCTCTACCTTGCCGAGTTGGCGGGCGCACCGATCGCGGCGGCGTTGGTGTACGACTCCGAAGATACCCGCACGTACGCCCACGCGGCGCTGGACGACACGCACCGGAAGCTCAGCGCCGGCATCCCGCTGGTGGTGACGCTGATGGCTGAGGCCAGGGAAAAGGGGCTGCGGCACGTGGACCTGTGGGGCGTGGCTCCGGCCGACCAGCCGGACCACAAGTGGGCGGGATTCACGGCCTTCAAGAAGTCCTTCGGCGGCCGGGAAGTCGCCTACGCCGGGACCTGGGACCTGCCGGTGAACAAGGTCCGCTATGGCGCCTACCAGCTCGCCCGGAAGGCCGCCCAGGCCGCGAAGAAGCTGGCGGGGGCGTTGCGGCGGTAGTTGCGGCGGTAGGCCCCCGAGGGCACGGGCCGGCCCCGGAGGGCGCGGGCCGGCCCCGGGCTGCGGGGTCGCAGCCCGGCTGCGGTGATATGCCCCAGCTGCCAGGGAGGGGCCGCCCCGGCCCGGAAATGCTCCTAGGCGGGCTGCACTGCTTCGGCGGCACGCTTCTGCGCCGCGTACGCGCTGGCAACCATGTCCTCGACGGAGTGCCGCATCTTCCAATCCAGGTCGCGGGCGGCCAAAGCGCCGTCGGCGACGATCCGGTCCGGGTCGCCGGGCCGCCGGGGGCCGATCTCCGGCTCGAACCCAATGCCGGTCACCCGCGCCATCGCCGTCATGATCTGCCGCACGGACAACCCGTCACCGGAGCCAAGGTTGTAGACGCGTTCCAGCGGCCGGCCGGCCGCGAGGGCTTGGGCAGCCGCGACGTGCGAGGCGGCGAGGTCCGCCACGTGGACGTAATCGCGCACGCAGGTGCCGTCCTCGGTGTTGTAGTCCGTGCCGTTGATCTTCGGGGTCTTCCCCGACGTCAGCGCGCGCAGCACGATCGGGAACAGGTTGTGCGGGCTCGTGTCAAAGAGCTCGGGCGAGCCGGAGCCGACGACGTTGAAGTAGCGCAGCGACGTGTGCCGGAGGCCGCGCGCCCGGCCCTGGTCACGGATGAGCCACTCGCCGATGAGCTTGCTCTCGCCGTAGGGTGACTCGGGCTGGGTGGGCGTCTCTTCCGTGACGATGTCGACCCTGGGGGTGCCGTAGGTGGCGGCGGAGGAGGAGAACACCAGCTTGTCGACCCCGGCCGACTCCATCGCCTGCAGCAGCTGGGCCGTGCCGGTGACGTTTTGCTCATAGGTCAGTAGCGGTTCCTGCACCGACACTCCGGCGTATTTAAAGCCTGCCAGGTGGATGACTCCCGTGACGCCATGCTCGAGCATGGTGCGGGTCAGCAGATCGGCATCGAGGATGCTGCCATGCACAAAGGGCACCTCCGCCGGAACGAACTCCCGGTGCCCGCTGGACAGCGAGTCCACCACCACCGCCGGTAGTTGTGCTGCGCGCAGTGCAGCAACCACGTGGGATCCGATATATCCAGCACCGCCGGTAACAAGCCAAGTCATGGCTCCACCCTATCCAATCCGGGCGGTCCCGGTGGAAGCAGCCCCACGAACCACTGCGGCGGCCCGCTCCGAGGGACATGCCCATTCTTCGTCGCTAACCCAGCGGGACATGCCCATTCTTCCGGGCCCTCGGCGGGACATAGCGGCAACATGTCCCTGGGCTACGCGATGAACGGGTCATGCCCATTCTTCGTCGCTAACCCAGCGGGACATGCCCATTCTTCGGGCCCTCGGCGGGACATAGCAGCAACATGTCCCTGGGCTGCGCGATGAACGGGACATGCTCATTCTTCGTTGCTAACCCAGCGGGACATGCTCATTCTTCGTAGCCGGGCCCGCGGGCATGTCCAACGTTCGTTGCCAGTCCGGGTGGACATGCCCAGTCTTAAACACAAACAGTGGACAGAATGTGCTTCTGTCCACTGTTCGTGGTTAGCGCTGAGCATGTCCAGCGCGCGGGAGTCCAACGCTGAGCATGTCCAGCGCACGGCAGCGCGCGGGAGTCCCGCGCTGAGCATGTCCAGCGCGCGGCAGCGCGCGGCGGCTGCGGCTAGTTCTTGCGCGCGTAGCCTTCCCATTTGCTGGCCTGGTGCTCGCCGTCGACGAAGCGGATGGTGCCGGACTTGGAGCGCATCACGATGGACTGGGTCAGGACCTTGTCCTTGGAGTACCGCACGCCCTTGAGCAGGTCGCCGTCGGTGATGCCGGTGGCCGCGAAGTAGCAGTTGTCGCTGGAGACCAGGTCGTTGGTGGAGAGCACCCGGTCCAGGTCGTGCCCGGCGTCGAGCGCCTTCTGCTTCTCTTCGTCGCTGGTGGGCCACAGGCGGCCCTGGATGACGCCGCCCAGGGACTTGATCGCGCAGGCCGCCACGATGCCTTCCGGGGTTCCGCCGATGCCCATCAGGGCGTCGACGCCGGTGCCGGCCCGGGCGGCGGCGATGGCGCCGGCCACGTCGCCGTCCATGATGAACTTGGTCCGGGCGCCGGCCTCACGGATCTCCTCGACCAGCGGGCGGTGCCGGTCGCGGTCCAGGATCATCACGTTGAGCTGGTTGACCTTGACGCCCTTGGCCTTGGCAATCAGGTGCAGGTTCTGCTTGACCGGCAGACGGAGGTCGACCATGTCGGCGGCCTCGGGCCCGGTGACCAGCTTCTCCATGTAGAACACTGCCGAGGGGTCGAACATGGAACCGCGTTCCGCGACGGCCAGGACTGCCAGCGCGTTGTTGATGCCGAGGGCGGTCAGCCGGGTCCCGTCGATCGGGTCAACGGCGACGTCGCACTCCGGACCGGTGCCGTCGCCGACACGCTCGCCGTTGAACAGCATCGGGGCTTCGTCCTTCTCGCCTTCGCCGATGACCACGACGCCGTTGAAGTGGACGGTCTGCAGGAAGGAGCGCATGGCGTCGACGGCGGCGCCGTCGGCCTTGTTCTTGTCGCCGAAACCGACCCAGTGGCCTCCGGCGATGGCGGCGGCTTCGGTGACACGGACCAGTTCCAGGGCGAGGTTGCGGTCAGGCTCATCGATTCCGACGGCGAGCGACGGGGAAAGCGTGGAGTACTTCTGGGTAATGGACGCTGGTGACACGTGAACCTCTTCTTCGAGTGGCGGTCATTGACCCGCGGCGTCCGTTGTCCGGCACCGCGGTGATTCGACTGTTACTGATCATAGTCGCGGCGCCAACGATCGGTCATGGGATGACCACCCGCGGAACCGGCCCGTGCCGCTCCGGGCCGTCCCGCCGAATGGGCGTACGGCCCGTGATGGGCGACTATAGAAGGGTGAACGAATTGCACGACACGACGCCCGAGACCTCCGCAGCACCGGACGGGCGGACAGCGTCCGACGCCGGACCCGGCACCGGCCCCGGCACCGGCTCCCGCGACGGCAGTGACACCGGCCCCGGCGCCGCAGGACAGCCGGTCAAGCCCGTCATCCGCGCCGCAGCCGCGAAGCGGGCCAACGCCTCCGTGATCGGCATGATCATCGCCCTGGCGGTCAGCATCGGCGCGTTCCTCCCGGTGGTGCTGATGAATCCGTCGCCCAACGGCGACGGCTACCGCCCCAACGTCAACGTCACCGCGGTTGCGCAGAACGCCGCAGGTGTGGCCGGATTCACACCGGTGGCGCCGCAAACCGGCGACACATTCCGGCCCAATTACGCCCGCTGGGAGTCAGGGTCCGGCAGCGGCGTGGCCACCTGGGAGGTCGGCTACCTGACGCCGAAGGAGTCCTTCATCGCGCTGGTGCAGACCCGGCAGTCGAATCCGACCTGGCTCCAGCAGCAGACCAAGGGTGCCCCGGTGACCGGAACCCGGAACGCCGGAGGCCACGACTGGCAGCTGCGGGACACCGGCAAGGGCGAGCGGAGCATGGTGCTGGACTACCGCGGCACCACCGTGGTGCTGAACGGCCCGGCCAAGCTGGAAGAGTTTTCGGCCCTCGCCGAGGCGGTCGTCAAGTCGCTGGACAGCAACCCGGCCGCCGGGACGCCGGCCCCCACACCTTCCCCCTCGGCCGCCCCGTAAACTAGGGCGGTGACTACAGAACTGACTCCCGCCCTCGCCTGGCGCCGACTGCGCGAAGGCAACGAACGCTTCGTCGCCGGCACCTCTTCGCATCCGAACCAGGACGCCTCGCGCCGGTCCTCGCTGGTGGAAACGCAGCACCCTTTCGCCGTGATCTTCGGTTGCGCCGACTCCCGCCTCGCCGCGGAGATTATCTTCGATTTGGGCCTCGGCGACGCTTTCGTGGTCCGCACCGCCGGCCAGGTGATCGACGACGCCGTCCTTGGCTCGCTCGAATACAGCATCGGCGTGCTGGGCGTGCCGCTGATCGTGGTCCTCGGCCACGACAGTTGCGGAGCGGTCACCGCCACCAAGGACGCCGTTGAGACCGGGCAGATGCCCAGCGGCTTCATCCGCAGCCTGGTCGAACGGATCACGCCGTCCGTGCTGACGTCGATCCGCAACGGCCAGCATGAGGTGAACGACATGGTGGTGGAGAACGTCAAGCAGACCTCGCAGCGTCTTGTGGACAGCTCGCGGGTGATTTCCGACGCCGTCGAGGGCGGCCGCGCCGCCGTGATCGGGCTGGCCTACCACCTCGCCGAAGGCCGCGCGGACCTGGTTTCCAGCCTCGGCAAGCTGTAGGGCCCCGGGGCCGGAACAGCTTCATCGTTTTCGGCGGGACGCGCGGGCCGAATAAGCTAGCCCCATGACTTCCACAGCAGATTTGAACACCGACGAATTCCGCATCGAACACGACACCATGGGCGAAGTCCGCGTTCCCGTGAACGCCCTGTACCGTGCCCAGACGCAGCGTGCGGTCGAGAACTTCCCGATCTCCGGCAAGACCCTGGAGCGCGCCCACATTGAGGCACTCGCCCGGGTCAAGAAGGCTGCCGCCCAGGCCAACGCGGAGCTGGGGGTGCTCGACGGCGAACTGGCCCAGGCCATTGCTGACGCCGCCGACCAGGTCGCGGCCGGCAACTACGACGGCGACTTCCCGATCGATGTCTTCCAGACCGGTTCCGGAACCTCCTCGAACATGAACACCAACGAGGTCATCGCCGAACTCGCCTCCCGCGCGCTCGCGGCCGCCGGCAGCGACAAGGTGGTGCACCCGAACGACCACGTCAACGCCTCGCAGTCCTCCAACGACGTCTTCCCGACCTCGGTCCACGTGGCCGCCACCTCCGCCCTGATCAACGACCTGATCCCGGCCCTGGACTACCTGGCCGCCTCGCTGGAACGCAAGGCCGTCGAGTTCAAGGACGTCGTCAAGTCCGGCCGTACGCACCTGATGGACGCCACGCCGGTGACCCTGGGCCAGGAGTTCGGCGGCTACGCGGCACAGGTCCGCTACGGCATCGAGCGGATCAACGCCTCGCTCCCCCGGGTGGCCGAGGTTCCGCTCGGCGGCACCGCCGTGGGTACCGGCATCAACACCCCCGCCGGCTTCCCGGAGCGCGTGATCGAGCTTCTCGCCGCAGATACCGGCCTGCCGCTGACCGAGGCCCGGGACCACTTCGAGGCCCAGGCCAACCGCGACGGCCTGATCGAGGCGTCCAGCCAGCTGCGCAACATCGCGATCTCCTTCATGAAGATCAACAACGACCTGCGCTGGATGGGCTCCGGTCCCAACACCGGCCTCGGCGAAATCGCGATCCCGGACCTGCAGCCGGGCTCCTCGATCATGCCGGGCAAGGTCAACCCGGTCATCTGCGAGGCGTCCATCATGGTGGCCGCCCAGGTCATCGGCAACGACACCGCCATCGCCTGGTCCGGCACCAACGGCGCCTTCGAACTGAACGTCGGCATCCCGGTGATGGCCGCGAACCTGCTCGAATCCGTCCGCCTGCTGGCCAACACCAGCCGCGTCATGGCCGACAAGATGATTGACGGCATCACCGCCAACGTCGAGCGCGCCCGCTTCCTCGCCGAGGCGTCGCCGTCCATCGTGACGCCGCTGAACAAGTACATCGGCTACGAGAACGCCGCCAAGATCGCGAAGAAGGCTGTCGCCGAGGGCCTGACCATCCGGGAGACCGTCGTCGCGATGGGCTTCCTGGAGCGCGGCGAGCTGACCGAAGAGCAGCTGGACACCGCCCTGGACGTCATGGCCATGACCCGCCCCCCGCACAAGGCGTAGTTTCCCACGGCCGGCACCTTTCCAGCGAAAGGCGCCGGCCGCCGTCGTGCCTTAACCGGCCCTACTCCAGCGGCACCTCTCCCCCGGCGGCGCGGCGCTCCGCCGGGGTGTAGGCGGAATAGGCCGCGGCCTCGTCAAGGCTGGCTCCGGCCATGCGGGCCTCCCGCAGGCGCCTGGTCTTGGCGGACTGGCCAGAGAACGCGGCGTCCACGTTGCCCGCCGCGTAGGTCAGGGCGTCCTCGGCCCGGATGCCCAGACCGTGCGCTGTCAGGACGGCGTCCTGGTTGGCTCCGAGATAGGTGAACTGCCAGCCCCACTGGCGCTGCTGGCGTTCGACCAAGTCCTTGACGAGGGCGCCGCTGGCCTCGCGCGAGGCGTTTTCGTGGCCGTCGGTCAGTACGGCCACGAGCACCGTGCCCGGACGCTCCTCTTCGGGCAGCGCTGCCAGCTCCGCGCCGGCCTCCCCGATCAGCCGGACCATGGCGTCATGCAGCGCCGTGCTTCCGCGGGGCTGGAGCACCAGCGGCGGAACGTCCCCGATGTCCACCGCCGCGTAGACCCGTTCATAGACGTCGTCGAACTGCGCCAGCGAGAGCTTGCAGCGGCCCGCCACCGCCTGCTGCTCGCGGACGAACGCTGCGAAGCCGCCGACGGTGTCGTCGGCGATGGAACTCATGGACCCGGAACGGTCCAGGAGGACGTACACGTGCGTCAGTGCTGAATCTGTCATGCTTCCCCATTTCCGGCCCGGACAGGTCCGGGCAACTGTAGCCAGCTGAAGAGCTGGTTGGAAGCAGGCTACGGCGGGGCTGCGACAATCTTGCACGCCCCGTCCCGCCGGCCGTCCTGCGTGCGGTCAGCTGCGGAAGTGCGCCGCGCCGTCCGGTTCCCGTGCGCGCTCAATCGCCTCCAGATGCCCCGGGAGCAGCTCGGGAAACTCTTCGGGACGGAACCACCCCACCGCGAGGGACTCGTCGTCGTTCACGCGCGCGTGACCGGAAACGTAGCGGCAGCGGAACACCAGGGTCAGGAACTGGCAGACGTCGCCATTGGGGTAGATGGTGGGGCCCACGGCGTCCACCGAAACCAGCCGCTCGGCGACGGCGACGACGCCGGTCTCCTCCAGCACCTCGCGGAGCAGCCCGGGCGCTGGATCCTCCCCCGGTTCCAGGATGCCGGTGATCAGTCCCCACCGCCCGTTGTCGGCGCGCTGGCCGAGCAGCACCCTGCCGTCGTCGTCGAACACGACCGCTCTGGCGCCGGGGATCCACAGGGTCTCGTGGCCGATTTTTTCGCGCAATCTAAGGATGAAGTCCGGGGTGGCCATTTTGCCAGCCTAGCTTGCGGGCAGCAGCATGGCCGCCGCGGCACCGGCCAGCATGAACGGGCCGAACGGGATGTCCGATTTCAGCGTGCCGCGCCGGGACACCAGCAGCGTCACGCCCCAGAGGCCGCCGAAGAGGAACGCCGCGAACGTGCCGGCGAACAGATGGCCCCAGCCCAGGAAGCCCAGGTAGAGGCCCAGGACGCCGGCGAGCTTGACGTCGCCGAAGCCCATCCCCGCCGGATAAACAGCCCGCAGCAGGAAGTAGAAGAGCCACAGCACGGCTCCTCCGACCAGGACCCGCAGGCCCGGGATGCCGAACAGCGCCGCGGCGGCCGGCCCTGCACCGGCGTGGCTACCGGCCGGGACTGCGGCCGCAAGGACCGCGGCGGCCAGCAGCAGCGCGCCGGCCACCGGATAGGAGGGAAAGACGATCCGGTTGGGCAGCAGGTGGTGCCGGATGTCGATCACCGTCAGCCGCGCCGCCATCACGACGAAGTACAGGCAGGCCAGCAGGGCCAGCCAGAAGGCCGGCGGGGCGGCTTCCGCGAGTTCACCGAGACGATGGATCACTCTCGGATGCTACTGGATGCCGGCCCGGCCCGCCGCTTCCGGCGCGCGGCCGTGACTGGCGTCCCGGGGACCGTGCCGCTACGCTTCCTTCGGTGACTGCTCCCGCCACCTTCTGGCCTCCATTCGCCCTCTCGCTCGAAACGCCGCGCCTGACGTTGCGCCCGATCCGGGACGAGGACATCCCGGCCGCGGTCCGGGCGGCTCTGAGCGGAGTGCACGAGCCGGGCCGCAGCCCGTTCAGCAGGCCCTGGGCCGAGGCCCCCGCCGAGCAACTCGGTCCGAACATGGCCCAGTGGTACTGGCGCTGCCGGGGGAACATGTCGCCCCAGGAGTGGACGCTGTTGCTCGGCATCTGGCACGACGGTCAGTTCATCGGCTGCCAGGATGTCGAAGCCGCGGACTTCGCCACCCTCAAGACGGTCAGCACGGGCTCCTGGCTCCAAACCAGCGCCCAGGGCCGCGGGTTCGGCAAGGAGATGCGGGCCGCCGTCGCCCTGTACGCCTTCGACTGGCTCGGCGCCGAGGTAGCCGTCTCCGAGGCAGCTGCCTGGAACCAGCAATCCCTCGGCGTCTCCCGCTCCCTGGGCTACGAGCTCAACGGCGTCACCCGGGTGAGCTGGGGCGGCAAGCTCCAGGACGCCCAAAAAGTCCGCCTCACCCCGGCCACCTTCAAACGCCCCGACTGGACCCTCCACGTCCAGGGCCACGAACCCACGGCCAAGTACCTGGGCATCGGGTAGGCCTGCTAGGGCTCCGCACCGTATCGCCTGGTCGGGGGTCCGGCGAACCCACCCACGGCCCCACCGAAAGCCGCGAGCTGACGAAGGACAGGTCTAGATTTCTGCCCCCTCCAGCAGGTCCGTCACGAGAGCGGCGATTGGCGAGCGCTCGGAGCGGGTCAGGGTGATGTGGCCGAACAGCGGGTGGCCTTTGAGGGTCTCGACGACGGCGGCCACGCCGTCATGCCGGCCGACGCGCAGGTTGTCGCGCTGGGCGACGTCGTGGGTCAGGACGATCTTGGAGTTCTGGCCGATCCGGCTCATGACGGTCAGCAGGACGTTCTTTTCCAGGGATTGCGCCTCGTCTACGATCACGAACGCGTCGTGCAGCGAACGGCCTCGGATGTGTGTGAGCGGCATGACCTCGAGCATGCCGCGGTCCATGACCTCCTCCACCACTTCCTGGCTGACCAGCGCCCCGAGCGTGTCGAAGACGGCCTGCGCCCAGGGGTTCATTTTCTCGGACTCGGAGCCCGGCAGGTAGCCGAGTTCCTGGCCGCCGACGGCGTAGAGCGGCCGGAAGACAATGACTTTGCGGTGTTCCCGGCGCTCCAGGACCGCTTCCAGGCCGGCGCAGAGGGCGAGCGCTGACTTGCCGGTGCCGGCGCGGCCGCCGAGAGAGACGATGCCGACAGACGGGTCCATCAGCAGGTCGATCGCCAGGCGCTGTTCGGCGGAGCGGCCGTGCAGGCCGAAGACGTCCCGGTCTCCCCTGACCAGGCGGACCTGCTTGTCGGCTCCCACCCGGCCCAAAGCCGAGCCGCGGTTGGAGAGCAGCACCAGGCCGGTGTTCACCGGCAGCTCCGCCGCGGCTGGGATGAACACGGGTTCGTGGCCGTAGAGGGTCTCCACTTCGTCCTCGGCGGCGTCGATCTCCGCCAGGCCGGTCCAGCCCGAGTCCTTGACCAGTTCATTGCGGTATTCGTCGGCCAGCAGGCCCATGGCCGAGGCTTTGACCCGCATCGGCAGGTCCTTCGACACCACCGTCACGTCGCGGCCCTCATTGGAAAGGTTCTTGGCGACGGCGAGGATCCGGCTGTCGTTATCGCCGCCGCGGAACCCGGCCGGCAGCACCTCGGCAGAGATGTGGTTCATCTCCACCAGGAGGGTGCCGCCGTCGTGGCCCAGCGGGATCGGCCGGTCCAGGCCGCCGTGTTCCACCCGGAGGTCGTCGAGGAGCCGCAGCGCCTTGCGGGCAAAGTAGCCCAGCTCCGGGTCATGGCGCTTGGCTTCGAGCTCGCTGATGACGACGATCGGCACGATCACTTCGTGTTCGGCGAACCGCAGCAGCGCACGCGGATCCGAGAGCAGGACGGAGGTGTCGATCACGTAGCTTCGGGCCGTTTCGGTGCCCGCTGCTTCTTCCCCGGAAACAGCGGGACCGGCCACAGCGTCAGGTGCCGCTGCTCCGGTCCGTGAAGTGGCTCCCGTGGCGCGAGAGGTATCCTTCGTGCCCTGGTCGGTCATGACGGCGGGCAGCGTTTCAGAAATAGCCACATCGACTCCAGCCCCGGGCCGCAGCCCGGCTTCGTTAGTGGTGAGGCGGCTCGGCCATGAGGCCGGATGCGGCCTCCCATACGCTGGTGCGACGTTCCGCTCCATGTACTGGCCTCCCCGGTCAGCCGGCGGTTTGCCTGCTGATGGGATTAACGTACGTCCGCGGAGCGTCTGTGGGCAGTCCATTTCCCGGCGAGCCGTGTTGCCAACAGGTGAAGCCGGGATGAACCGGGTCAGGAACCGAAGCGGCGCTGCCTGCCCGCGAAGTCGCGGAGGGCGCGCAGGAAGTCCACCTTGCGGAAGGCCGGCCACAGGGCCTCGCAAAAATAGAACTCGCTGTAGGCGCTTTGCCACATCAAAAAGCCGGAGAGGCGCTGCTCCCCCGAGGTCCGGATCACCAGATCCGGGTCCGGCTGGCCGCGGGTATAGAGGAACCGTGAGATGTCGTCGGCGCTGAGCTCGTCGGCCAGCTTGCCGATGTCGGCACCACGGCCGACGGCGTCGTGCAGCAGCTCACGGACGGCGTCGACGATCTCGCGGCGGCCGCCGTAGCCGACGGCGACGTTGACGTGGATCTTCTCCCGTACCGGGGTCCGGAGCGTGAGTTTGTCCAGGCGTTCGGCGAGGTAGTCCGGCAGGAGTTCGGGTGCCCCCATCGCGTGGACCGAAATGTCTGCGTCCTCGTCCAGCCGGTCCAGGGTATTGGCGATGATGCCCATCAGCAGGTCCAGCTCTTCGCCCGAGCGGTTCATGTTGTCGGTGGACAGCATGTAGAGGGTGACCACCCGGACACCCAGTTCCTGGCACCAGCCGAGGAATTCGTGGATTTTGTCCGCGCCGGCCTGGTGGCCCTGGCTGGTGGGGGCGTTGAACTGCCGGGCCCAGCGGCGGTTGCCGTCGACCATGACGCCCACGTGCCGCGGGATCCGGTCCGGATCGAGGGACCTCTGCAGCTTGCGCTCATAGAAGCCATACAGGAGTCCGGGTAGTTCCATCCCGAGATTCACCTGGCTTCCTTGAGGTCTGACGGCAGTGCATTCCTAGGCTACCCGCCGTTCGCCCGGGTCCGCGCAACCGGGGGTGCCGGATGACCACAAACCTAGGTTACTCGCGGGTAACTTACCAGCGCGTAGTTTAGAATTACAGGATGGACAGGATCGGCCCGGAGCCCTCAGGCGGGGCATCGGCGGGCGGCCCCGGTAAGGCCGCGGGCCGGGACGACACCCCGCTGGATGACGCGGCGGCCAGGCTCGCGGAGCTGCTGATGATCAAGCCCATATGGCGGGGCTGGATCCACACCGTCACGGCGCCGCTGGCGCTGGCCGCCGGGCTGGTCCTGGTGCTCCTTGCCCCCACCCCGGATTTAAAAATTGCCTCCGCTGTCTACGCCTTCACCGGCGTGCTGCTGTTCGGTGTCAGCGCGGTCTACCACCGCGGAAACTGGTCCCCCGGCGTCAAGATCGTGCTCAAGCGGCTGGACCATACGAACATTATGCTCGTCATTGCGGGCAGCTACACCCCGCTGGCGTGGGCGCTCCTGGACCGGCCCAAGGCGGTGCTCCTGCTCTGGGTCATCTGGTCCGGGGCGGTGCTGGGCGTGCTGTTCCGGCTGCTGTGGACCCACGCCCCGCGCTGGCTCTACGTGCCGATTTATATTGCCCTGGGCTGCGGCGCCCTGTTCTACCTGCCGGATTTCTTCGCCGCCAGTGTGCCCGCTGCGGTGTTGGTCTGCGTGGGCGGCGCACTGTACATCGCCGGTGCCGTGTTCTACGCGCTGAAAAAGCCGAACTTCAGCTACGAGCACTTCGGCTTCCACGAACTGTTCCATGCCTTCACCGTCTTCGCGTTCGCCGCGCACTACATCGCGATCGCGATCGCCGTCCTCGGTTGACCGGCTCCACAACGGCGGGCCCGCCGCGCCAAAGCCAACCTCAGCTGGGCCGGCCCGCTGAGATCAGTTCCGGGAGCTGGCGCATGTCATGGAAAACTGTGGTGCCTGGGCCCGCCAGCCGCTCGGCGGGCGTGACGCCGCCGGCATAGGCAAACGCATGCATCCCCGCGGCCCGCGCTGCCTGGACGCCGTAGGCACTGTCCTCGACGACGGCGCAGCGCTCCGGGGCGGCCCCGAGCGTCCCGGCCGCGTGCAGGAAGAGGTCGGGGGCGGGTTTGCCGTTGGCGACTTCCGTGGCGCTGAAGATGCGGCCGGCGAAGCGGTGCAGCAGCCCGGTCCGGCCGAGTGTCCGCCGCATCTTGGCGTGGCTGCCGCTGGAGGCGACGCAGTGCGGAAGCCGGAGCCGGTCAAGCGCCTCTTCCACGCCGTCGACGGCCGTGAGGTCCCGCTCGAAGGCCTCGTGGTACCACTGCTGGTAGGTGCTGTCCCACCCGTCGGCCAGCTCGATGCCCAGGTGCCGTTCGATAGTCGAGATGAAGTTGGCCTCGCTCTTGCCGACGAAGCGCTGCACGATTTCCTCGATATCCAGCTCCCAGCCAAGATCGGCAAGCACGAGCTGGTCCACCCGGACCGAGATCACCTCAGAATCGACCAGGACGCCGTCGCAGTCGAAGACCACCAGTTCAAAGGGACGCGCGGCCACAGGGGGAAAAGTCATTCAGCCATGCTAGCCAGTCGTTCCTGGAGCGCCCCGACGGAGCCCACTGGAAGGTCACAGACCATGCCGCGGCAGAGGAACACCTGGGCCGAACCATCCGGCGCCGGTCCGCGGCCCCGCAGCAGCGGGACTGCGGCCGCCTCGGGGTCGGCGTCGGGGTCGCCGACTGCAATCACCAGTCCCGGGCTGGGCGAGCGCAGCAGTGTCCGGTGCAGCGCCGTCCGCAGCGGCGTATCCGCTCCGACGACGGCGGCTTCCAGCGGACCAGCCAGCGCTGCCTGCCCGGTGGCGAGCAGCCAGCCGGCCACCCGCGGCGCGCGAACGGCGAGCGGCGGCAGCAGGGAAAGGATGTGTTCCGCCGTGTTGCGGTGTTCCGTGGATCCGGAGAGAGCGGCGTAGCTCAGCAGCGCTCCGGCGAACGCCGCCGCACCGCTCGGGGCCGCGTTGTCGAACGGGTCCATTCCGGCGCGCCCGCCCTGGGCGTTGAAAACCTGCGGGGACTCACCGACGGTGTCCTGCAGCGTGCCGCCGACGGCGAACCTGCTGGCGGCGGCCTGGAGGAGCGCCTCGGCCAGGCTGTACCAGCGGACCCGGCCGGTGACGGCGTAGAGTGCGAGCAGTCCGTCCGCGCAAAACGCATAGTCCTCCAGCAGTCCGCCGATCCCGCGGCCGGAACCATCGTGGGAGACCCGCACCAGCCAGCCCGGCTCCGCTCCGCTGCCCGGGGACCAGTGCACGCGTTCGAGGTAGCCGGCGATGCCTTCCGCGGCGGCAACCAGCCCGGGCCGGTCAAGCACCGCGCCCGCCTCGGCAAGTGCGGCGAGGGCCATCCCGTTCCAGCCGGCCACCACCTTCTCGTCCCGGCCTGGCTGCGGCCGGGCCGACCGCACCCGGCTTAGCGCTGGACGGACCCGCTCCCACAACCTGGCCTCCGGTTCCTCGAGCCGGCGGCCAGGGTGCAGCGGCGAGCCGTCCGCGGAGACGGTTCCGGCGGCGCGGACGTTCATCAGGTGTGCCACCGCCGCGCCGTCACTCGGTCCCAGGACCGCGGCGAGTTCCTGTGGCGTCCAGAGGTAGCTGCCACCCTCGAAGTGCTGCCCGTCGATAACAGTGTCCGCGTCGAGTGATGATGCCAGCGCGGTGGGTGTTGCACCGTCGCCGGCATCCGCGTTAGCCAGCCCGAGCGAGCCCAGCATCCAGTCCGCGGTGCTGCCGGCGACGGCGGCGGCCTCCTCGGCCGTATACCCTTCCGTGCCGCCGAGCCGGACCCAGTGGACGTAGCAACGCAGCAGCTGGGCATTGTCGTAGAGCATTTTCTCGAAGTGCGGTACGGACCAGTCGCGCGTCACGGAGTAGCGGGCAAAGCCGCCGTCGAGCTGGTCGAACAAGGCCGACCGAGCCATTGCGGCGAGCGTGCGCCCCGCCAGCCCGCGAGCGGTCGCCGCCGTGTCGGATGGTACGGCGGCGTGCCGGATCAGGAACTCCAGAACCGGCGACGGCGGGAATTTGGGGGCCGCGCCGAACCCTCCGGCTGCATCCTCGGAGCCAGCCAGGACACGGACCGCTTCGGAGAGCACGGCCGCATCCGGCCCCGCCGCGGGCCCGTCCAGCCGCACCGTGGAGCCGGCCTGCGCGGCGGCGAGTCCACGCGCCAGCGCGTCGGCGTTTTCCTCGACGGCGCTGCGGCGTTCCAGCCAGGCCTCGCGGACCGCTTCGAGCACCTGGCGGAAGGAGGGCCGGCCGGGCAGCGGCCGGGGCGGGTAGTAGGTGCCGGCGTGGAAGGCCCTGCCGTCGGGCAGCAGGAACACCGACATCGGCCAGCCGCCCTCACCGCTGATGGCCTGTGTGGCGGCCATGTAGACCGCGTCGACGTCGGGCCGCTCTTCGCGGTCCACTTTGACGGCGACAAAGTTGGCGTTTAGGAACTCGGCAGTGTCCTGGTCTTCGAAGGACTCCCGGGCCATGACGTGGCACCAGTGGCAGGCCGCGTAACCGATCGAGAGGAAGACCGGCACGTCGCGGGCTGCGGCTGCTGCGAAGGCTTCATCGCCGAATGGCCGCCAGTGCACTGGGTTGCCGGCGTGCTGGCGCAGGTAGGCGGACGGTTCACCGCCCAGCGCGTTGCCGGTGCGGCTCAGATTCCCGTGCGCGTCCCTGGACGGGCCGGGTTCAGCGGTTGCCGGGCCCGGCGTCACCGTTGGCCTCCGGACGGCTTTCGGCCGGGTCCCCGGGCCGGAGCCCGTTCCGCCGGCCGGCCCCCTCCGGTCCGGCGGCGTCCGCGGCCGCCTCGTCCGCGGCCGCCTCGTCCGCGGCGCTGCGCTCGGCTTCCACCTGGGCGCGATAGCGGACCCGGCGGATCCTGCGCACCATGTCCACAATCAGGAACGCCGTGAGCAGCACGATGAATGCGGTCAGCAGGAAACCCAGCAGGCCCGGCGTGACCTGGTCCTGGTTGAGCCCCGGGCGCAGGGACGGCGACGGTTCGGGCGCCGGGGATGTCGCCAGGGCGATGAACAAGGAATGCACGGTGGGAACCTTCTGTGGAGAGTGTGTTCTGCGGGACTTCGCCGGTTCTACGCAGCATAGAAGTCCCTGCCGGATCTATCTTAGCCCGGCGAAAAAATCCGTTTCGGGCACGTCGGACTGGATCCGGGACTGGATCAGCGAGTAGTCCTCCCACGGCCAGGTCTGCCGCTGCATCGCGGGCGACACCGCGAAGAAGAAGCCCTCCGGATCGACCTGGGTGCGGTGGCAGCGCAGGGCGTCGTCCCGGGCCTCAAAAAAGTCACCGCACTCGATCTGGGTGGTGGTCGGATGCGTGGGGGCGGGCGGGGTGTGCCCCTCGGCGTCGGCTTCGAGCCAGGCGGCGAGCCGTTCCGCGTACGGCGACTGCAGGCCGGCCGCTTCGAGGGCGAAGTGGAGGGCGCGGAACCGTTCCGGGCTGAAGGCGCGGTCGTAGTAGAGCTTGGCCGGCTCCCATGCTTCGCCTGTACCCGGGTACCGTTCCGGGTCGCCCGCGGCTTCGAAGGCTTCGACGGCGACCCGGTGCGCCATGATGTGGTCCGGGTGCGGATAGCCGCCGTTCTCGTCATAACTGAGGATCACCTGCGGCTTGAACTCCCGGACCAGCCGGACCAGTGGGGCCGCGGCACGTTCCAGTGGCAGGGTGGCGAAGGACCCCACAGGAAGCGGCGGCAGCGGGTCCCCCTCGGGCAGGCCCGAGTCGACGAAGCCCAGCCAGCGCTGCCGGATTCCGAGCACCCGGGCCGCGTTGTCCATCTCCAGCCGGCGGGCGCCGGCCATGTCCCGCTTGGGATGCGGGGCACCCTCCATGGCCGGGTTCTGGATGTCGCCGCGGGAACCGTCGGTGCAGGTGGCGACCATGACGTCGACACCGGCGGCGGCGTACCTGGCCATCGTGGCGGCGCCCTTGCTTGACTCGTCGTCGGGGTGCGCGTGGACGGCCAGCAGCCGGAGCGGGGCCTGCTGGCGGGGGGACGCTGTCATCGTCGGACGGCTCCTTTTTTCTTCAACGGATGCGGTGCTGCGCGGGCGGATCTGCGGCGCGGACATTCCCGGCCGTGTTCCACACTAAACTGGACGGGTGACTTCCGAGGAGCAGCCTGCCCCGACCGCGCCGGCACCTACCAGCCTAGCCAATCGATACGGCACCCAAAAGCGAGCGCTGGGCCGCAAGACCAAGCGCGGCATCCTGCTCGCCGCGCTCGCGGCAGGGGTCGGCTTCCTGGCCTGGGTTTCGACGTCGGCGGCCACCGACTCCGTCGGTTTCAAGGACATCGGCTTCAGCACCCCGGACGCCACCCTGGCCCACATCGATTTCCAGGTCAGTAAGAACCCGGAGACGGCGGCCAAGTGCGCGGTCAAGGCGCTGGACTCGAAGTTCGCCGTCGTCGGCTGGAAGGTCGTCGACATCGGTCCGAACGCGGCGGACACCGGCGCGGACGGCGGCCGGACGACGATCCAGCGGGTCAACGTCCGCACCGAGTCCCAGGCCGTATCCGCCGTCGTCGACAACTGCTGGATCCCGGCGAAGGCGAAGTAGGACCCGGCCTCGGCTCCGGCGGCTGCAGCGCCGCCCGTAACACTGTGTGATCTGCGCCGCAGGGCTTCTTTGGTTTATCCACAGCATTGACTACAATGGACCAATACCTCTGCCCCGCTGAGTTGGTTACTGAGATCCATAAGTGGCCACCGTGGCGGGGTCTTTGCTTGTTTGACCAGCTTGTTTGACCACTAAAAGGAGAAGTCCGTGTCGACCACCAACAGCGGAACTGCAGCTTGGCTTACCCAGGAAGCTTTTGACCGCCTGAAGGCAGAGCTGGACCACCTCTCCGGCGCCGGCCGTGCAGAAATCGTTCAGAAGATCGAAGCTGCCCGCCAGGAAGGCGACCTCAAGGAGAACGGCGGTTACCACGCGGCCAAGGAAGAGCAGGGCAAGATTGAAGCCCGCATCCGCCAGCTGACCGTGTTGCTCCGGGATGCCCACGTCGGCGAGCCGCCGGCCGACGACGGAATCGTCGAGGCCGGCATGATCGTGGTGGCCCGGATCGCGGGCGACGAAGAAACGTTCCTGCTCGGCTCGCGTGAGATCGCCGGCGACTCGGACCTGGACGTCTTCAGTGAGAAGTCACCCCTCGGCTCCGCGATCGTGGGCCACAAGGAAGGCGACACGCTCGGTTACACCGCCCCGAACGGCAAGGCCATCACGGTGGAGATCATCTCTGCCAAGCCCTACGTAGGCTGAGTCCCCGGACCACTGCGCCGGCCCTCCCCCTGACCGGGCGGGCCGGCGCCGGCATTTAAGGCCTTAGGCGCTGCCGGTCGGCCCGCAACACCACGGCCGCCAGGACGCCGCCCGCCGCGCCGCCCAGGTGGGCCTGCCAGGAAACGTAGCCCACCACGGTGGGGAGCACGCCGAAGAGGATGCCGCCGTAGGCAAGGAACAACACCACGGAGAGCAGGATCTGGCGCCAGTTGCGGTTGAAGAAACCACGCACCAGCAGGAACGCGAAGAGGCCGAACACCAGCCCGGACGCCCCCACCGTGACGTTGAAACCGCCAATCAGCCAGACCGTCAGTCCCGAAGCAAGCCAACTCGAAGCCACCGCGGTGATGAACACCCGCAAACCGGACAGGAACACCAGGAACCCGAAGATGATCAAGGGCAGGGTGTTGGAGAGCAGGTGGGCGAGGTTGGCGTGCAGCAGCGGAAACGTCAGGATGTCCAGCAGCCCGTCCGGGCTCCGCGGCCGCAGCCCGAAGGTCGCGTTCAGCGAGTGCAGCATCAGGGTGTTGAGGATCTCGATCGCATAGAGCAGCAGCACGAACGACCCCACCACCGCCAGGCCCTGCCGGGCCCGGGCGGCGGTGGTCGCGGGCTGCTCCGCCTTTGGCACCTGGTGGACCATGCCCGCCTAGTGCACCACGATCGGCTGGAAACCCTCGGCCCGGAGCGCGCCGAGCACCTGCTCGCAGTGCTCGTGGCCCTTGGTCTCCAGGTTGACGGTGATGGAGACGTCGCCCATGCTGATCGAACCGCCCACCCGGGTATGGTCCAGGCCGGTGACGTTGGCGTCGTTTTCCGCGATGATCCGCGCGATCGTCGCGAGCGAACCGGGGCGGTCGTCCAGCATCATCCGCACCGTCATGTACCGGCCGGCAGCGGAGAGACCGCGCTGGATGACCTTGAGCATCAGCATCGGATCGATGTTGCCGCCGGACAGCACGACGGCGGTGGTTCCGGGGTTCTCGATCTTGCCTTCCATCAGGGCCGCCACGCCCACCGCACCGGCCGGTTCAACCACCATTTTGGCGCGTTCCAGCAGGAAGATCAGCGCCCGGGCCAGCGCATCCTCGCTGACCGTCACGACGTCGTCCACCAGTTCGCGGATGATGCTGAACGGCAGCTGACCGGGCCGGCCGACGGCGATGCCGTCCGCCATCGTGGAGACACGTTTGAGCGGTACCAGCGCGTCGGCAGCCAGCGAGGGCGGGTAAGCCGCGGCGTTTTCGGCCTGCACGCCGATGATCCGGATGTCGCGGCCAAGCTCCTTGGCCCGGGCCTTCGCCGCGACCGCGACGCCGGCCAGCAGACCGCCGCCGCCCACGCCCATCAGGATGGTGTCAACGGTGGGGATCTGTTCGAGGATTTCCAGTCCGACGGTGCCCTGGCCGGCGACAATATCGACGTCGTCGAAGGGGTGCACAAACACGGCCCCCGACTCGTCCGCGTAGCGCTTGGCCTCGGCGAGCGCCTCGTCGACGTTGTGGCCGTGCAGCACCACCTCGGCGCCGTGGCTGCGGGTCGCGGCGAGCTTGGGCAGTGCGACGCCCAGCGGCATGTAGATGCGTGCCTTGATGCCCAGCGCCTTGGCTGCCACGGCGACGCCCTGGGCGTGGTTGCCGGCCGAGGCCGCCACGACCCCGCGCTGCTTTTCCGCAGCGGAGAGCTTGGCCATCCGGACGTAGGCGCCGCGGACCTTGAAGGAACCCGCCCGCTGCAGGTTTTCACACTTGAAGTAGACCTCACCGCCCACCAGGCCGCCCAGCGCCCGGGACGATTCCACCGGGGTCCGCGTGATAATCCCGTCGAGCAGCTTTTGCGCCTCCAGGACATCGTCCAGCGTGACGGGCAGGCTCTCAAGGGTATTCACTAACTAGTCTCCTTTAGGGGTTTCCGGCATCGGCGCCGGGGAGTTGGACCGCCCGGAAGCCCGGGTCCTCGCCGGCGCCGGCAAGCGCAGGAACTCCCTGCGGATGTGCAGCGGCCAGCTCTTCATCATGTTCCCACGTTCTGCCGGCAATGTAGCGAACCGCCGAGTTTGCTACGGCGAGGATCGGCACGGAGAACAGGGCGCCCGGGATCCCGGCCAGGTAGGAACCCGCGGCCACGGACAGGATGACCGCCACGGGGTGCAGCGCGACCGCCTTGCCCATGACCAGCGGCTGCAGGATGTGGCTTTCGAGCTGCTGGACCAGCAGCACGATGCCGAGCATGATCAGCGCGTTGACCAGGCCGTTGGCCACCAGCGCCAGCAAGACCGCGATGGCGCCGGTCACCAGCGCGCCCACCACCGGGATGAACGATCCGATGAAGACCAGCACGCCCAGGGGCAGCGCGAGGGGGACGCCGATGATGGCGGCACCGACCCCGATGCCGAGGGCATCCACCAAGGCGACCAGCATCTGGATCCTGGTGTAGCTGACCATGGACTTCCAGCCCCGCCTGCCTGCACCGTCAAAGGCCGGACGGGCCTTGCGCGGCATCAGGCCAACCAGGAACCGCCAGATCCGCTGGCCTTCGAGCAAGAAGAAGACCGTGACGAACAGCGCCAGCAGGAGACCGGCGGCAAAATGCCCGGCGGTGCTGCCGAAGGTCAGTGCCCCGCTGACGATGCTGCTGCTGTTGTTCTGCAACGCGTCGGCCGCTTCCCTGACATAGGTATCAATCTGGTCGGCGCTCAGGTGCAGCGGGCCTTCGCCGAGCCAGTCCTGGACCTGCTGGACGCCGGCCAGCGCCTGACCCCAGAGGTCGGCGAAGCCCGCCGTCAGCTGCCGTCCCACCAGAGCCAGCGCCCCCGCGATGAGTCCGATGAAGCCGAGCAGGGTGATAGCCACCGCGGCGCCATTGGGTACGCGGCGCCGACGCAGCCAGCGGGTGACAGGGCTAAGCAGTCCCGCGAGCAGGGCCGCCACCATCACCGGGATGATCAGCAACGTGATCTTGCTGAGCAGCCAGACGAGTGCCCCGGTGACGAGCAGGATGAGTCCAAGCCGCCAGGCCCAGTCCGCGGCGATGCGGACCGCGTAAGGGATGTCCTCCGCCGCGACCGGCCGGCCGGCAGTTGATCCTTGCGCCGCCGACTGCAGCGGCAGGGGGCCCCGGGCAGCAGGGGACTCGGCACCCGTTACCGGCCCCGCCGCCGGGTTCGCGGGCGGGGCCGAAAGTTCCGGGGCGGCATAGCCGGGGGGCCGGGGATCAATCTGGTCGGTGGAATCGGCGCGTGGGCTGGGGTCCTCGGCTGGCGTCATAGTCCCATAATTCCCCAGTCCGGCACGGAAAAGAAACGAACCCGGGCGTCCCGCCGCCAGGCGGGCATCGGTGGCGGGGCGGGCGGGCTCAGCCCTGGCGTGCCAGCGGGGAGCCGGCGAGCCCCGGGCCGGCATGGCAACGGATCGGGCTAGTTCCCCAGCTCGGCGGTGATCCCCCAGGTCATGCTGAAGGACTCCCCCGGCGGCAGCCACCCGAGCCCATCGCCGCTGTTGAAGGCATTTGCCGGGCCTGTCATCGGCTCCAGTGCCACCGCCTTGGCCCGGCCTGGGAACGTGTCGGTGACGAACACGTGGACGTAGCCGCACGCGACGTCCTGCCACAGGGTGACGCTGCGCCCATCCGGAGCGCGCAGCGTGCTGCGGGCCACGCCGTCCCCATCGAAGTCCAGGTCCGTGTAGGCGCAGTCCACGTCAAGCTCCCCCGCCGGCCGGCCCGCCCGGAGATCGAAGTCACCGGCCACCGGCTCGGTGCTGCGCGGGATCTGGCGCTCATCCGCCACCAGGCGGGTGCGGCCGCCAACGGTGAGGATCAGTTCCTCACTGGGCACCTCACCAAGCCGCAGATAGGGGTGCGCGCCGAGCACAAACGGGGCCGGCCGCTGGGAGTCGTTGACCAGGGTCTGCCGGACCGTGAGTCCCAGGCCGCCGTCCAGCTCGTAGCGCACGCGGTGCCGGAGCAGGAACGGGTACCCGTGCTGCGGAAAGATGGCCGCCTCCAGGGTCACGGAGAATTCGGTCTCGTCCGCGAGCGCGTAGGAGGAGTTGCGCAGCAGGCCGTGACTGGCGTTGTTGCGCGAGACTTCGGTGATGTCCAGCTGCTGTTTCTTGCCGTCGAGGTGCCAGACGCCGTCCTCCACCCGGTTTGCCCACGGCGCGAGGGTGATGCCGGCGGCGCCCGGGGAGATTTCGGCGTCGTTGTAGCTCTCGGTCAACTGGACACCGGCACGGCTGTACAGCCGGAGCCCGGCCGCGAGTTCGGTGATGATGGCCACCGCGTCGCCGCGGCGCAGCTCGTACTGCCGGCCGGTGGCGTAACGCGCGGCAGCGGCGGCGGGGGTTGGGTCGGGCGCAGCAGCGGCATCGGCGGCAGGGGCGTTCGGGTCCATGGGCTCCACGGTACCCAACCCCGCGGCCGTCCGTACACGGCGGGGCTTTACACGGCGGGGCTTTGCCCGCGGCTCCCGAAGTCTGGTCGAATGAGGACATGCGCGCCAACAGCATCACCCCGGGCACCCTGGCCGACGGCCGGGAGCTGTTTTACTTTGCCGACGCGGACGGCGGGGCGGACCATCCCGCCGGTCCCCGTTCGTTCGGCGACGAACGGCCGCTGGCCGGCCGTCCCGCCCGGGGCGAGCTGCGCTTCGATGCGCTGACCGGCGAGTGGGTCGCCATCGCCGCGCACCGCCAGACCCGGACCCACCTTCCGGCCGCCGGCGAATGCCCGTTATGCCCCAGCACCCCGGCCAACCGTTCCGAAATCCCGGCGCCGGATTACGACGTCGTCGTGTTCGAAAACCGCTTTCCATCGCTGGGGCCCGGCGTCGGAGCGCTCCCGGAGGAACCCGGCTGGGGCACCGCAGTCCCGGCCTACGGCCGCTGCGAGGTGGTCGCCTTCACCGCAGACCATACCGGCTCCTTCAGCGGCCTCGGCGAAGCCCGCGCCCGCACCGTCGTGGAGGCGTGGGCCGTCCGCACCGCGGCGCTTAACGCCCTGCCCGGGATCCGCCAGGTCTTTCCGTTCGAGAACCGCGGCGCCGAAATCGGCGTCACCCTGCATCACCCGCACGGGCAGATCTACGCCTACCCCTACCTGCCGCCCCGCGCCGCGGTCCTCGCCGCTGCGGCCGGGAGGCATTACGGCGACGCCGGCGGCCGCGATACCCTGACCGGTTCGCTGTTGCGGGCCGAACGCACCGACGGCAGCCGGATGGTGCTCGAGGGCCGGCATTTCAGCGCCTACGTGCCGTTCGCTGCCCGCTGGCCGCTGGAGGTGCACCTGGTTCCGCACCGCCACGTGCCCGATCTCGCCGCCCTGGACAACGCGGAAAAGGACGAGCTGGCACAGCTTTACCTGGACCTGCTCCAGCGCCTGGACGCCATCTACGCCACGCCCACCCCGTACATCGCCGCCTGGCAGCAGGCCCCGTTGGACCCGGCGCTCCGCCGCGCCGGTTACCTGCACCTGCAGCTGACCTCGCCGCGCCGGGCCGCGGACAAACTCAAGTACCTGGCCGGTTCGGAGTCCGCGATGGGAGCATTCATCAACGACACCACCCCGGAGGTGGTGGCCGCCCGGCTCCGCGACGCGGGCGCCGGCGCCCCCACCGGTCGCGCCGGCGGGGGTGCCCGATGATCGGGGCGCCGGGCATCGACGGGCTCCCGGCCAGGTTCCAGTCGGTCTTCGGGGCGCCGCCGGAGGGGATCTGGCAGGCCCCGGGGCGGGTGAACCTGATCGGCGAACACACCGACTACAACGAGGGCTTCGTACTTCCGTTCGCGATTGAGCGTGCGGCACGCGTGGCAGTCCGGCTCCGGCCCGATTCCGCCGTGCGGATGTTGTCCACCTTCGGAAACCAGGGCCTGACGACGGCGGATGCCGCGGCGCTGAACCGTGCTTCGGCGCGCGGCTGGACGAAGTATCCGCTGGGCGTGCTCTGGGCGCTGCAGCAGCGTGGTGTCGCCGTGCCGGGCCTGGACCTGCTGCTGGACTCGGACGTGCCGCGCGGCGCCGGGCTGTCCTCCTCGCACGCCATCGAATGCGCCGTCATCCTGGCCGTGAACGAGCTGACCGGGGCCGGCCTTGGCGCCCGCGAGATGGTGCTGGCAACCCAGCGCGCCGAGAACGACTTCGTCGGCGCCCCCACTGGAATCATGGACCAGTCGGCCTCCCTCCGGGGTGCTGCCGGCCACGCCGTGTTCCTGGACTGCCGGGACCAGGCCGTCCGGCTGGTGCCGTTTGACGCAGCGGCCGCGGGCGTGGCGCTGCTGGTGATCGACACGAAGGTCTCGCACTCACACGCCGACAGCGGCTACGCTGC
The DNA here is from genome assembly GCF_057748045.1 of Arthrobacter sp. JB02-1C. Lineage (NCBI taxonomy): Bacteria > Bacillati > Actinomycetota > Actinomycetes > Micrococcales > Micrococcaceae > Arthrobacter > Arthrobacter sp. JB02-1C. Next base: position 2,156,187 of record NZ_CM173235.1, on the reverse strand, counting down.
CCGCCGCGCTTCCTGTGAACTTGGCGCCGAGGTGCTGGGCGTGCGCGCGCTGCGCGACGTCGGCCCTGCCGATCTTGGCGAAGCCGCCGGACTGCTCGACGCCGAGACGTTCCGCCGGGTCCGGCACGTGGTCACCGAGAACGACCGGGTGCTGCGGACCGTCGAGGTGCTGGAGAGCCTCGGCCCGCGGGCGATCGGTCCGCTGCTGGACGACTCGCACAGGTCCATGCGGGACGACTTCGAGATCTCCTGCCCGGAGCTGGACCTGGCGGTGGACGCGGCGCGCGCCGGCGGAGCCCTCGGGGCACGGATGACCGGGGGCGGCTTCGGCGGTTCCGCGATCGCGCTTGTGCCGGCGGGAGCGGAACAGGGCGTGCGGGCCGCCGTGCTGCGGGCGTTTGCCCGGGCCCGGCACGCGGCGCCGGACATCTTTGTTGTGAGCCCGGCCCCCGGCGCCCTGCGGCTCGCCTGAGCACCGACGGCGACGGCGACGGCAACAAGAAGACAGCAAAAAGCGGGCCCCGCCGTCGGCGGGGCCCGCTATCTGGCAGGAATGGTGGCTGTTAGTCGTCGCCGCGCAGGATGGCGAGCAGCCGGATGATCTCGACGTAGAGCCAGACCAGGGTGACGGTCAGTCCGAACGCCGCGGTCCAGGAGAAGCGCTGCGGGGCGCCGGCGCGGACGCCGGCTTCGATGCTGGTGAAGTCCATGATCAGTGAGAACGCGGCCAGGCCGATCGCGAGCAGCCCGATGAAGACGCCCAGCGGGATGCCGAAGATTTCGACGCTGGTCCGCAGCCCGAACGGGCTCTGCACGGCGCCGGTCCACATCATCACCATGTTGATGAGGCCGAACACGGCGTAGCCGATGATGGCGATCATGAAGAAGCGCATGGCCTTGGGCGTGGCCCGGACCTTGCCGCTCTTGAACAGGACCAGGGTCACCGCGAAGACCGAGAGCGTGCCGATGACGGCCTGCAGCCCGACCCCCGGGAACATCCCGTCGAGGATCCGGGTCAGCCCGCCCAGGAACAAGCCCTCGAGGGCGGCGTAGGCCAGGATCAGCCCCGGGGAAGGCTGCTTCTTGAAGGTGTTGACCAGGGCCAGGACGAAGCCGCCCAGCGCGCCAACGATCATCAGCATGGACGCCAGGCCCTGGGCCACCACGAGGGTGACTGCTGCGCCGGCCACAACCGCCGCGAGGCACGCGGCAGTCTTCATGATGACGTCGTCGAACGTCATCCGCCCGGTGTCGGCAGGTCCCGCAGCCGGACGGTTGTACAGGTCCTGCAGCTGGTCGTTGCTCATCGCCTGCTGCGCCGGGTTCCAGCCGGCTTGCGCCTGACCGTAGCCAGCCTGGCCGTACTGCTGGCCGTAGGGGGCCTGGCCGTAGCCGTTCTGGCCGTAGCCCTGCGCGTACGGGGCAGGCGGGGCCTGGGTGGCCCCGCGGAAGTTCTTTCCGTTAAAGACCGGGTTACCGCCAAGTGCCATTGCTGGTGTCCTCCAAAATAAGGGGGTAGATGATGATGGGGTGAAGATCCGTACACTTCACGCTACCAATTCCCACGCCCGCCGGGCACGAATAGTTCCGGCCGGCGTCCGGCCGCAACACAACCGTGATCTGGGGCCTGGTTCCCCCGAGCACCTTCCCGGACAGTTTAGGAATCCTCGGGATCAACAAAAGTTTTCTTAAGTTCGGCTACATTGGGCGGTTTGCTCCGCTTCACGGTTGTTATGCGATCGCGACGTTCTGCCTGCTGGCGACGGCAATGGATGGCCAAAACGGGCTGTACGATGGGGCCAACAGGGTGACGGATGTCACAACTACATCGCTCCGCCGCATCGCAGGTCCGCTCCAACCCGTCCCCTGAAAGTTCGCAGCGGTTGCAACGGCGCAACCCGCACCGACCCCCATGTGGAGGTTTTCAATTTGAGAAGCACACCGAGAGGCCCGAACCGGGAACGGCGCGGCGGCATGTGGAAAGCTGTGGGGGCGCTCTTTGCCGCCGTGGCCGCTCTTCTGCTCATCGTCGCTCCGGCATCGCAGGCCGCGACCCCGGCGCCGACACCATCCCCGTCGAGCACCACCTTCCAGAACAGCATCAGCGGCTTCCTGCGCGGCGATGACCGCGCCCCGCTGGCCGGAGTCACCCTTACCGCCAAGAGCGGCGACTTCACCGGGACGGCCAAGTCGGCCGCGAACGGCTCCTGGACCATCGGAGTCCCGACCCAGGGCACCTACGAGGTCGAACTGGACGTCAAGACCCTCCCGCAGGGCATCAAGCTCGCCGAGGGCCAGGAAAATCCCCGCAAAGTCACCTTCAGCCAGACCTCGAACCTCTCGGTCGTCTTCGCCTTCGGTAAAGGCATCGTCGTCCAGCAGCAGGACTTCGGCCAGAACCTGATCAACCGCCTGGTGGCCGGACTGAGCTTCGGCCTGCTGCTGGCCCTCGCGTCCGTGGGGCTGTCCCTGATCTTCGGCACCACCGGCCTGACCAACTTTGCGCACGGCGAGATGGTCACCCTCGGCGCCGTCCTGGTCTTCGCGTTCAACGCGATGAACCTGCCGTTCTGGCTCGCCATTATCCTGGCCCTGCTGGGCGGCGGCCTCTTCGGCTACGTCCAGGACGCCGGCCTGTGGAAGCCGCTGCGGCGCCGCGGCACCGGCCTGGTCCCGATGATGATTGTGAGCATCGGCCTCGCACTGGCCGTCCGCTACGTGATCCAGTTCTACTTCGGCGGCGCGACCCAGCAGCTGCCCTTTGCCCAGAGCGCCGAGGTCCAGCTCGGCCCTGTCTCGATTTCCCCGAACAACCTGTGGTCCCTGCTGGTCAGCCTTGTCGTCATCGCCGCGCTCGGCGTCGTGCTGCTGAAGACCCGGCTGGGGAAGGCCACCCGCGCCGTGGCCGACAACCCCGCGCTCGCCGCTGCCTCCGGCATCGACGTTGATTCGGTCATCCGGATCGTCTGGGTCACCGGCGGCATGCTGGCGTCCCTGGGCGGCATCCTCTGGGCCTACTACCGCCCGGGCGTTACCTTCGATATGGGATCGCAGATCCTGCTGCTTATCTTCGCCGGGGTGACCCTCGGCGGCCTCGGTACCGTCTGGGGCGCCCTGCTCGGATCCGTCATCGTCGGCATCTTCGTGGAGCTGACCACCGTCTTCGGCCTCGCCGCCGACCTGAAGTACGTGGGAGCACTGTTCATCATGATCGTTGTCCTCTTGTTCCGGCCCCAGGGCATCCTTGGCCGCCGCGAGCGCGTGGGTTAGGAGACAGACATGGACTTCGGATTCATCTTTTCCAGCGCTGCCGGAGAACTCTTCAGCCCGACGACGGCGGCGTACGCGCTCGCCGCGCTCGGCCTGGCGGTCCACTTCGGCTACTCCGGCCTGCTGAACTTCGGCCAGGCCGGCTTCATGGCGGTGGGGGCCTATGGCTTCGCCATCTCCACCCTGACGTTCCACGTGCCGTTCTTCGTGGGCCTCCTGATCGCCGTCGTCTGCTCGGCAATTTTCGCCCTGCTGCTCGGCATTCCCACCCTCCGGCTCCGGGCCGACTACCTGGCCATTGTCACCATCGCGGCCGCGGAGATTGTCCGCTATATCGTCACCACGAACCAGCTGACGTCGGTGACCGGGTCGGCGAACGGCCTGGCCGCCTTCGAGGGCGACTTTTACGCCATGAACCCGTTCCCCGAAGGGTCCTACCTGGGGATGAACAACCGGGACTTCTTCATCCGGGTGGTCGGCTGGGCGCTGGTCGCCGTCTGCTGTCTGTTGGTCTGGCTGCTGATGCGCAGCCCGTGGGGCCGGGTCCTGAAGGGCATCCGCGAAGACGAGAACGCGGTCCGGTCGCTCGGTAAGAACGTCTATTCCTACAAGATGCAGGCGCTGATCATCGGCGGTGTGCTCGGGGCCCTGGCCGGCATGGTGTTCACCCTGCCGCGCGGTGCCGTGCAGCCCGCCAACTACGGCACCGAGCTGACGTTCTTCCTGTACACCTGCCTGCTGCTGGGCGGCCTCGGCACGGTGCTCGGACCCGTCATCGGCGCCATGATCTTCTGGGTCGTCCTGTCCCTCACCCAGGGCGTGCTGTACGGCCTGATTGAATCGGGTGCCGTCACGTGGCTGAACACGGTCCAGGCCGGCCAGCTGCGCTACATCCTGGTAGGAGTAGCCCTGATGCTGCTAATGATTTTCCGGCCGCAGGGCGTTTTCGGCAACAAGAAGGAGCTGGCGTTCGCATGAGCATGCACAGCGAGGCACCAAAGAGCGGCGGCGGGGCTTCCGTGACGGCCGAGACCATCGACTATATGACTGACACGAGTCCGATTGCCGCCGGCGACATTGCCCCCGGCTGCAAGAAACGGGACCCGATTGTGGTTGCCGAGAACGTGACCCGCAGCTTCGGCGGGATCAACGCCGTCGACGTCGAGTACCTTGAGATTCCGCGGCACAAGATCACCGCCCTGATCGGCCCGAACGGGGCGGGCAAGACCACTTTGTTCAACCTGCTGACCGGTTTCGATACGCCGAATTCGGGCAAATGGCAGTTTGAAGGCAACAGCCTGGCCGGCGTTTCCTCCTACAAGGTGGCGCGGATGGGGATGGTCCGGACCTTCCAGCTGACCAAGGTCATGGGCAAGCTCACCGTCATGGAAAACATGCGGCTGGGCGCGTCCGGCCAGTCCGGCGAGAAGCTCTACAAGGCCCTCTTCAAAGGGATCTGGGGCGGTGAGGAAAAAAGGATCACCGAGCAGGCAAACGTGCTGCTGGAGAAGTTCAAGCTCGACGCCAAGAAGGACGACTACGCCGCGTCGCTCTCCGGCGGGCAGCGCAAGCTGCTGGAGATGGCCCGGTCGCTGATGGTGCGGCCGAAGCTGGTCATGCTGGACGAACCGATGGCCGGCGTCAACCCGGCGCTGACCCAGTCGTTGCTGGACCACATCAAGAACCTCAAGGCCGAGGGCATGACAGTGCTGTTCGTCGAACACGATATGCACATGGTGCGGCACATCGCCGACTGGGTGGTGGTGATGGCGGAGGGCAAGATCGTGGCCGAGGGGCCGCCGGCCGACGTGATGAAGAACCCGGCCGTGATCGACGCCTACCTGGGCGCGCACCACGACGTGGACCTTGGCGACGCCGAGGGCATCAAGGAGCTAGCGGCCGAACTCGAGGCCGACGAGGAATCGATTGTGGGTACCGAGAACGCCGGTCTCATCTCCGCCGACGTCCTGGTGACGGAGGCGCCCGAGGCGGGCACCGGCCGCGGCGCACCACACGGCCGCCGCAGCGCCGAAGAACCGAACCATGGCGAGCAGCCGCAGCCACCAGAGAAGGACACAGAATGAGCGCAACCAGCGCGGCACCGTCCGCCCAGCCGGCATTCGACGGCGACTCGGTCGTCAAGGTCACGGACCTGGTCGCTGGCTACATCCCCGGCGTCAACATCCTCAACGGCTGCAGCATCGAGGCCCGGAAGGGTGAGCTGATCGGCATCATCGGTCCCAACGGTGCCGGCAAGTCAACCCTGCTGAAGGCCATGTTCGGCCTGGTCAAGGTCCACTCCGGCTCGGTCGTGGTCCGGGGCCAGGACATCACCGGGCTGAAAGCGAATAAGCTGGTCAGCCGCGGCGTGGGCTTCGTGCCGCAGACCAACAACGTCTTCGCTGCCCTCACCATCGAAGAAAACCTGCAGATGGGCATGTTCCAGCGGCCCAAGGACTTCGCCAAGCGGTTCGAATTCGTCGCGGACCTCTTCCCGGAGCTGGCCAAACGGCGTGCCCAGCGCGCCGGTTCACTCTCCGGCGGCGAGCGCCAGATGGTTGCCATGGGCCGTGCCCTGATGATGGACCCGGCCGTGCTGCTCCTCGACGAGCCCTCGGCCGGCCTCTCCCCCGTCAAACAGGACGAGACGTTCCTGCGGGTGCATGAGATCAACCGGGCCGGCGTCTCGGTGATCATGGTGGAGCAGAATGCCCGGCGTTGCCTGCAGATCTGCGACCGCGGGTATGTCCTGGACCAGGGCAAGGACGCGTACACCGGCACCGGCCGGGAACTCATGAAGGATCCCAAAGTCATCCAGCTGTACCTGGGCACCCTGGCCGACACCGTCGACTAGTCCGTCCATCCCTGCCCAGAGGGGCCGTCACCAGCCGGTGGCGGCCCTTCTGGCGTGTCTGGCGAGTCCCCGGCCCCCGGCTCCGGATGCAGGCACTTGCTCGGCGCCTGCGCTCGTTCCCCACGCAACCAGGGGTCGCCGTAGTACGCCCGAAAGATCGGGCCGATATGCCTGGGGCCGAGGGGCAACTGCGCGAGGCGGGCGCAAGCTCCACGCGCGGAGTCAGAGCAAATGACGGTCGCCTGTCTAGGATCGAGCCCCGATACACGTCGCGTGCCTGTCTTTGCATCCTGGACGCCGACGAGGACTGCCCCTATGACTGATGCGGGGATGGGGCCGAGGATGGCTGTTTTCATGCGGCCTTAACCGCGGTACGGTCGCACCATGACGGTGCACTCATCGATAAGGCAGAACGTCGTATTCTCCGAGTACGAGCCGCTGGTTGTCGCCTTATTTGTTCGCGATGCGATGGATCTGACCGTTGACAAATCAGTTCCAATTCCGCGCCTGAGCCCTGCGCCAATTCAGGACTATGCCGCCCCAAGTGCCGCCGTTTCAGGGATGGCAGGACAATGGCTGCAGTGGTGGAAAGAACTTGTGCGTCTGGCCGATGCATCTTTCCGGGGTTCCAATGCGCCGATTGACTATGTTTCCCCCTTGAATGCTTTGCCGGAGTTGAAGGAATGTGCGGAGAAGTTACTGGATGACGCCAGGGCTTGGCACGCCCGACAAGTCGACACGACTGCCAGTTGGCGCCATGCGCTATCCCCCGATTTCCTGCCCCCATTGGCCACGAAAATGGTGAAAATGTTGCTACGGCGCGAGGATCGCGACGCATTCAGGAGTGTAGCCTTCGCGGTGCTTCCTGTTGATGAGAAGTCAGGGTGGAAACTGACCCCCGGATTGTACGCTGTCTCCGCGGATCTTGTCGGCGACCGCGACGCGTTCGAAAACTGGTTTGCTTCGGAACTTCTTGGCAAGTAATCGGCCGAGGGGCGGGGGGTGGGGCCGCCGCCCGAACCTGCGCATCCCTCCCCTGCAAACACGAGACCCCCGTCCGGCTGGACGGGGGTCTCTTGTGGTGCGGGAAGGTTCGGGGTTACAGCTTGCCGAATTCTTCCTTGACCGGCTTGTAGGTGTTGTCGTCCTGGTACTGGTAGATGCCGATGTAGGCTTCCGTCGGGTCACCGGCGTCGGAGAACGTCACCGGGCCTGACTGGCCGTCGTAGTCGATATCCTTGCCGTTGCGCAGCAGGGTGACGCAGGAGGCGAAGTTGTTGCACTTCTCGCCGCCTTCGGATACGTCCTTCAGGTGCTTGGCGATATCCGTGCCCTTGGTGCTCTTGGCTTCTTCCGTGGCCAGGGCGATCAGGTTCACAGCGTCGTAGGACTCGCCTGCGTAGCTGTAGTCCTTCAGCGCCGGGTCGATGGTGAGAAGCTTCTTCTTGAAGTCCTCCTTGGCGAAGGTGCCCGGGATGGTGCCCTCGGCTCCCTTCAGGGTGCCCGCCTTGAAGTCCTTGCTGTAGTCGGACATGTTGCCGTCCACCATGAAGATCTGGGTGGGCTTGACGCCCTTGCCCGTCATCAGCGGAACGATGCTCTTGGCCTGGTCGAACGTGATCAGGGCAATGGCATCCGGCTTGGCCGCGAGGACCTTGTCCACCTGGCTGCTGAACTGCGAGTCGCCTTCGTTGAAGAGTTCCTGGGCCACAACCTTGCCGCCGGCAGCCTCAACCGCCGCCTGGATATTCTTGGCCAGACCCGTGCCATACGCATCGTTCAGCACGATCATGCCAACCGTCTGAGCGCCGCAGGTGGTCATGTAGTTGCCCAGGACCTTGCCCTGCAGGACATCGGACGGGGCGGTGCGCCAGTAGAGGCCCTTGTCATCCCAGGTGGTGAAGTCCGGGGAGGTGTTGGCCGGCGAGAACTGGATGACCCCGGCGCCGGTGATCTGGTTGATCACGGTCTTGGAGACGCCCGAGGAGGCAGCACCGACAATTGCGCTGACGCCCTGGCCCAGCAGCGCGGAGGTGGACTGGGTGGCAATATCCGTCTTGGTGTCGCCGGAGTCACGGTGGATGACCTCGACGGGCTTGCCCAGGACGCCGCCGGCGTCATTGATTTCCTTGATGGCAAGGTTGACGCCCGCGATTTCGGGCGGGCCGAGGAAGGCCAGGGACCCCGTGGTCGGCAGCAGCGAACCGATCTTCAGCGGAGTAGGAGTAGTAGTCGAGGAGGCAGGCACGGATCCTGCCGCCGCCGCCGAACTGCTCGCTGCGGCCGAGGCGCTCGGTGCGGGGCAGGAGATGCCCGCAGCCTGGGCGGACGCCGAGCCCGAGCCGGTGGACGAGGGCGGCGTGGAGGAACCACCACATGCCGTGGCCAACAGGGCGACGCCGAGGCTAAGCGCTGTGAGCTTAGCGATGCGCGGCGCCGCCTGTGGGAGTGAAGTCATAGAGAATCTCCTCGATCTAAAGGTGCGAACGGCCTTTGACGCGAAAGATCAGGTGTTCCTGATGTAGGTTCAAGCTAATGCAATTTCCGCCCGAACATAAGTGACTTCGATCACATCCTTATAACACTCGTTGCCTATCGGAAATCATGCCGACGCCGGGCCGCTCACCCGGCGCCGGACCGCCCGAGCGGCCCGCCGTCCGGAGGCAGCAAAACGCCCCCGCACCAGCCGGGGGTGGCATGGTACGGGGGCGCCGTAGTGTTCCCCCGCCTCTGGGGGGATGCGTGGAGGAACTGCCCCAACATATGTTGCGCCGATGCGCAAGTCAAAAGCACCGGCCGGACACGCCGGCAGCGGGCGGCGCCTCCCCCGCCGGGGAGGCGCCGGGCTGTGTACCCCAGGTGGGACTCGAACCCACAACACGCGGATTTTAAGTCCGCTGCCTCTGCCAATTGGGCTACTGGGGCGCCCGGCTTATGATATCCCGCCGGGAACGGCTACGTCGCAGCGACGGCCCCGAAGGGTTCGGCGTACTGGAAGGTGCCGCTGACGCCGCCGGGCCAGAGCGCCAGCGGCAGCAGTTGGAAATGTTCGCCCCAGGCCGGGTCCGGCGCCTCCACGCCCAGCGAGACGGAGGGCACGAAGCCGAACCTGGCGTAGTACTCCGGGTTGCCGAGCAGGGCAATGCCGCGCTCCCCCGCGGCGTTGGCCCGGTCGATCGTTTCCTTCATGAGCGCCGATCCGATTCCGTGGCGCTGCAGCCGGGGCGTCACGCCGAGCGGGCCCAGGCCGAGCAGTTCCAGGTCGCCGGCCCGTCCGCGGGTGCTGATCACGTGGCCCACGGTTTCGCCGTCCAGTTCGGCAACGATACTGAACTCGGGGAGGTAGTCCTCACAGTCGAACAGCCGCCGCAGCAGCCCCACCTCGTCGGGTTCGCCGTTGACCGGCAGTCCGGTTGCCGGGGAGATGGAAAACGCGGCGGCCGTCAGCGCCAGGAGCGCCGGCCGGTCCGAGGGCTGTGCGGTCCGCAGCACCAGCGCCGGCGCGGGCGGCTGCTCCCCGCCGTTGGCTGCGCGGCTTTCGGCGCTCACTTCGTGGAGCACCTCCAGCGCGCGTTCGGCGTCTGCGGCGGGGACGAGGAGGTGGTCGTGATGGAACCCGGCCAGCACGTTGCAGCTGATCTTGGCCTCGGTTAGGGCGGCGCCGACGGCTGCGGTCAGCCCGATCGCCTCCAGCGAAGAATGCACCTGGAGCGTGATCCAGGCGGCCACGAAGTCGTAGGGCAGCCCGAGGTCGTCGGCCTCGGCTCTGGGCAGCACAACGGTCAGGCCCTCCGCCTCGCGCACGGCGGCGGCCACCTGCCCGGCCAGCGGCCTGCCGTGCGGCCAGAGAGCATAGACGTACTCCCCCTCACGGACGACCGGCCGCATCGTCGACAGCAGGGTGTGCAGGTCCTTTTCAGCTGGAGTCATGCGCCAAGTCTAGGCACGGCTGCCCCCGTCCTGGCCAGTTGCCGCCCTTCGCGGACGCCGGACCAACGACGACGGCCGTCAGGTTTCAGAAGTCGTCTGCACGTCGCTAAGAAGTCGGCCAAGGGCCGATCTTCTCTGTGGGTGCTCCACCCTCACCACCGAGACGCGAGGCTTCGGCGCCCACCTTGTGTACCTTGAGCATGTTCGTCGAGCCGGCTTTTCCGGGAGGCGACCCGGCGGCGATGACGACCATGTCGCCGTCGTCCACCACATCGAGTTCCAGCAGGCTGCGGTCCACCTGGGCGGTCATCTCGTCGGTGTGGCCCACCATCGGGACCAGGACCGGCTGGATGCCCCAGGTCAGCGCCAACTGGTTCCAGACGTGCTCCACCGGGGTAAACGCGAACACCGGCCGGATCGGCCGCAGCCGGGAGAGCCGGCGCGCGGAGTCACCCGACTGGGTGAACGTACAGATGTACTTCGCTTCGAGCTGGTCGGCGATCTCCACGGCGGCACGGGTGATGGCGCCGCCGCGGGTCTTGGGCTTGGTGCCCAGCGGCGGGACGCGCTCCAGGCCGTGGACCTCGGTCGATTCGATGATCCGGGCCATCACCTTGACCGTCTCAATCGGGTACTTGCCGACACTGGTCTCGCCCGAGAGCATCACCGCGTCGGCCCCGTCGAGGACCGCATTGGCGCAGTCCGAGGCCTCGGCCCGGGTGGGCCGCGGGTTCTCAATCATGGATTCGAGCACCTGGGTCGCCACGATGACGGGCTTGGCCCAGCGGCGGGCCAACTCGATGGCCCGCTTCTGCACGATCGGCACCTCTTCGAGCGGAAGCTCCACGCCGAGGTCGCCTCGGGCCACCATGATCGCGTCGAACGCGTCGATGATCTCCGTCAACTGCTCCACGGCCTGCGGCTTCTCGATCTTGGCGATCACCGGCACCCGCCGGCCTTCCTCGTCCATGATCTCCAGGACACGCTTGATGTCCGTCGCATCCCGGACGAAGGACAGGGCCACCATGTCCACGCCCCGGCCAATCGCCCAGCGCAGATCGTCCTCGTCCTTTTCGCTCAGCGCCGGCACGTTCACGGCGACGCCGGGCAGGTTGATGCCCTTGTTGTTCGACACGTACCCGCCCACCGTGACCGTGGCGACAACCTTGACGTCGTCAACCTCGATCGCGCGCAGCGCCACCTTGCCGTCATCGATCAGCAGCGCATCCCCGGGCTTGACGTCCTCGGTCAGGGTCTTCAACGTGGTGGAGGAGATGTCCTTGGTACCCGGAACGTCCTCGGTGGTAATCGTGAAGGTGTCCCCCGCGGCCAGCAGGTGCGGGCCGTCCACGAAGCGGCCCAGGCGGATCTTGGGGCCCTGGAGGTCGGCCATGATGGCGACCGGCTTCCCGAGCTGCGCAGCGGCCTTGCGGACGTTCTCGTAAGTGGTGTCGTGAACGGAGTAGTCTCCATGGCTCATATTCATCCGGGCCACATCGACCCCGGCTTCCAACACGGCGAGCGTGTTCTCGAAGCTCGCGATCGCCGGTCCGAATGTTGCCACAATTTTTGCGCGTCTCATATGCCTACCCCCTCCGCGCGTTTGGGGATCAAGCAGCGTTGTGTAGCCATCGACCGTCTGAACATGCTGCGTTGCCCATATTCGTTCTGCACCAACCAACCAACCAACCAACGAGCCGTCGGCCGAAACGGCGTCGACGGTCCTGGAAATCTTGACAGTGCGCTTTTGCGGACCTAGCAAGACGACTTTGTCACCTTCGACGAGTTCAAAGCAGTTCGCAGCGTCCGAACGGCTGTAACCGTGGCGTGCGGCGTCGGTGCAAGCGGTGCGTGGGCTATCCAAATCGAGGAAATGGCTCAAGGGGCGTGTCTTTCCGTGCTTCGCGCGGGTAGTGGCGGCGGAACAAACGCTCTGGTTCCGCCGCCATCCGGTGGCTCTGCTTGTGGCGAGGGACCCCGGGTTATCCTGCGGTGAGGTGGATCAGTGATGCTGCGGAGATGACGGTGGTGACGCCGCCGATGCGAGTGGAGATTTGGGCGAAGGGCATGAGGTTCATGCGGTTGGAAGCAGAGAGGATGGCGACGTCACCGGTGCCGCCGAGTCCGCTGTGGCAGACGGTGACGAGGGACGCGTCCACGGGATACATGCCGAGGGCCTTCCCGACGTAGAAGCCGACGACTGCCATGGTGATCACGACTGTTGCGCAGGTGATGATGTAGCCGATGGAGAGGACGCTGATGACGTCGGCCATGGGTACGTAGAGCATGCCGAGGCCGATCATGGTCGGGTAGATCAGGTGTTTGGAGATGATGACGTACACGGCGCGGGCGGAGCCTTCGACGCTGGCGGGGACGATGCCGGCAACCTTGAGGATGACGGAGAAGACGATGACCAAGATCGGGGCGGGCAGGTGCAGGACCGGTTCTGCCAAGCTCCCCAGGACGTACATGCCGCAAATCAGCAGGATGCCCATGGCGTAGTTCGGGTTGGCCGGGACGGCGTCGTGGTCACTGTTGTGGACCTCTTCGGCTTTCGCACCGGGCTTGGGCTTGACGAGCAGGCCGCCGCCGTCCAGGTGGGCTTTGCGTTCGCCGAGGCGGCGGAGCATGCCGGCGAGGATGATGGCGACGATGTTGCCGATCACGGCTGCAGGGATGAGTTGGGCGATGAAGTCCTTCGGGCCCCCGCCGAGGGCGTTGGCGTAGGCCGCCGAGAGCGGGATGACGCCTTCGCCGATGCCCCCGCCGATGATGGGGACGACGATGTAGAACAGGGCCCGTTCAAAGCTGTAGCCAAGGAGCATGGCCACTCCGATTCCCGCGGCTACCGCTGCGGCTGTTCCGGCCAGCAGAGGCGGAAAGATCCGGACCAGCGCCCGGAGCATGGTGCTCCGGTGCATGCCCAAGATGCTGCCCACGACGAGGGTGCAGATAACGAAGTAGAGGAAGTTGGCCTCTTTCATCAGTGCCGTGGTGGCTTCGAGCATGTTGGCGTTAAAGACGCCGAAGTAGACCAACAGTGAAGGCACCAGGAGGCAGACCAGGGCGCCCCCGCCGATCTTGGAGATGCCGGGGAGCCAGTTGCCAAGGGGGCCCAGGAGCATGCCGAACGCGGTGATAATGGCCAGCCCGCCGATCATGTTCGCTGGGATGGCCCCGAACACACCAGCGGTGATGACGATCCCTGCCATTAGGACCGGAACGATCAGGGGAACCCCGCCGAGCATGAACCGGGACGCTTTTGCCGGGACTGCTTCCTTGCTTTCTATCGTGGTGCTCATGGTGATGTCTCGCTTCATTGAGAGGGAGGGCGTTCTTTGCCCCATAAGGGAGTGCTTTTCAGTTTCTGACTAAGAACCACGCGGTCTAACCAAGCGAAGGACGAGGGTCTCCGGGCGCGGGAAGCAGCTCCTGACTCGGTCAGGTGTGGCAGCTGCTTCTGATGTGCTTCTAGTCACATCACACAAGCGTACGAAACAAGAAGCCAGCCATTAAGAGGCTATGAGACAATGCAATTTCTCCTCACAAGAAAGAACCGGCATGGACCTCTACCAGATAGACGACTTGGAGTTCTTTGAACAGGTCGCCCGCTCCCAAAGCCTCACCGAAGCCGCGATGACCTGGGGCAAGGGAGTAGCGTCGGTCAGTAAGCGGCTCACGGCGCTGGAAGCCCGGTTGGGCGTGACACTGATCAGACGCAGCACACGCCGGCTGACCCTGACCGAAGAAGGACACCGCTACGCGGCCGGGGCACTTTCCATTCTGCAGCAGAAAGCCGACCTCGAAGATCTCGTCTCCCACCAGCACGGTGAACTTACAGGCAGAATCACCGTCCACTCAACCCTTGGGATTGGGCGAACCCACATTGCGCCGCTGCTGGGTGAATTTATGCTCCAGAATCCGCGGATCCACGTCGATCTGGAACTGTCCGCTCTTCCGTTGAACATCTCCGGCACGAACTTCGACATCGCCATCCGCGTCGGCGCCTTGGAGGACTCCCGACTCAAGTCCAAACTGCTCGCGCGTAACCGGAGACTCGTTTGTGCGGCTCCGCAGTATCTAGAGAACCGGCCGCCACTGCAAAGAATTGAGGACCTCGAGCACCACAACTGCATCGTGCTGCGCGAAAACAACGCCGATTACGCCCTGTGGAGGTTCGGGGCCGGAAACCAGCAGCAGTTCGTGCGTGTCAATGGAAATATGGTCAGCGATGACGGCGACGTCGTCACCGGCTGGTGCGCCCAGGGACTCGGATTGATCATGCGCTCCAGCTGGCATGTCGGTCCCCTGATTCGAACGGGGACCCTCCGCCAGGTCCTTGAGCATGTCCCTACACCGGACGCCGACGTCCATGCCCTCTATTCGGACACGACGCAGACTCCCAGGCGTATTGCTGCCGCCATTGACTACCTTCGCGAAGGCCTCACCGCTCGCCTCAACGCCGGGTGAGCGTCGACCGTCATCGATCCGCGGCCAGTCAGGGCCAAGCTACAGTCCACGGTTCAAAACGGATCCCACTAAGTGCGTACCCGCTGACTCGTTATACGCAGGGCGTACACGCCCGCAACTTGCGAGGGGTTGGCCGTAATGGATACCGAAAGACTGTCCGGAGATGTTTTGGAGCAGACATGGAGCTTCCAGGCCCACCAAGACCTGGGGTATCTGCGGTGAACTCGCCATCAACCGTGCGTCGGGTCGCGCGATTCCAGAGCCTGGTTCCGCAGGGTCCTGCCTCCGAGCTCACCATCAGCGGGCCTGGGACTCGTTGAGACTTGTGTGACCCACAGAAGATTGTTTCTGCTGAAGAAAAACCGGGTTGTCTGTTAGCCCCCCAATTGCCGGCTTCTTGTCTCGTACGCTGGTGTGACTAGAAGCACAGCCGAAGGTATCGACCTCACGGGCAAGCCCGTATTCGGCACAACGGCGTCCTTAACAAGGGAGAGACCAAGGACCATGACGAATACCCACCGCATCGCAGTCATCGCCGGAGATGGCATCGGCCAGGAAGTAGTGCCCGAAGGGCTGCGCGCCTTGGAGGCAGCCTCGGAGGCCTTCGGCTTCCGGTTGGAAACGACCCAATTCGACTACTCAAACGCTGATTACTACACCAAGCACGGCAAGATGCTCCCGGATAACTGGTTCGAGGAGCTCAGCACATACGACGCGATCTTCTTTGGCGCCGTCGGCTGGCCGGAAGTCGTCCCGGACCACGTCTCCCTCTGGGGGAGCCTGCTACAGTTCCGCCGCGGTTTCGACCAATACGTCAGCCTCCGTCCGGTAAAGCTGCTTGCAGGCATGGATAGTCCGCTGGCGGGCCGTGCGCCAGGCGACGTGGACTTTTACGTTGTCCGGGAGAACACCGAGGGCGAGTATTCCAGCATCGGTGGGAGGATCTTCGAGGGCACCGAGCGCGAGACGGTCATCCAGGAGACCGTCATGACCCGCACCGGCGTGGACCGGATCCTGAAGTACGCCTTCGACCTCGCCCAGAGCCGGCCCAAAAAGCACCTCACATCGGCCACCAAGAGCAATGGCATCTCGATCTCCATGCCCTACTGGGACGAGCGGGTGGAGCTGATGGCCAAGGGCTTCAGCGACCTCAAGGTCGATAAGTACCATATCGACATCCTGACCGCTAACTTTGTCATGCACCCTGACTGGTTCGACGTCGTAGTGGCCAGCAACCTGTTCGGCGACATTCTCTCCGACCTTGGGCCCGCCTGTACCGGCACCATTGGCATCGCACCCAGCGGCAACATCAACCCGGAACGGAAATTCCCCAGCCTCTTCGAACCCGTCCACGGCTCTGCTCCGGACATCGCAGGCAAGGGCATTGCCAACCCGGTCGGCCAGATCTGGAGCGCGGCCATGATGCTGGACCACCTCGGCGAACGCCAGGCAGCGGCAACTGTCCAGCGCGGCTTTGAGAACGTTTTGGAACGCGGTGGCCAGCACATCCTCACCCCCGATCTGGGAGGCGAAGGCTCCACCAAAGTCCTCGGCAAGACCGTTGCCGAGGAGATCACAGCCGTCGCGCTGACCGTAGCGGGAAAGCGAAATGAGCCTTATGGCATCTGAGACCATTTCTCCTGGCCGCGACCACGACCTGGAAGGACCCACGGTCCTCATAGCTCCTGACAAATTCAAGGGCTCTCTGACTGCGGCTCAGGTGGCCCGCGCAATCGCCCACGGGCTGCGCCAGACCCAGCCCGGAATCCGCACAGTCGAATTGCCCGTCGCTGACGGCGGAGACGGAACCCTGGAGGCCTTCATCGCCAACGGGTACACCGCTCGCGAGATCACGGTGACCGGTCCAGACAATGACCTGCAGCCGTCGGCTATCGCGCTAAAAGACGACACCGCGGTCATAGAAACGGCGTTGACCTCGGGTCTGGCCATGCGTGGTGACCGTCTGCCGGATCCTCTGGGTTCCACCAGCCGCGGCGTAGGTGATGCCATCATGGCCGCCCTCGATGCGGGCGCGAATAGGATCATCATCGGCCTTGGCGGTTGCGCCTGCACAGATGGAGGAGCAGGAATGCTCCAGGCCCTGGGAGCGTCCCTTCTGGATGCATCGGGCGAACCCCTCGCCCCCGGCGGGGTTCACCTGTTGGAACTGGAAGAGGTCAGTACTTCGGGGCTTGATCCAAGGATCCGCGCCACCGAAATCGTCCTGGCCACAGACGTGACCAACCCCTTGTGCGGACCGAACGGTGCTGCCGCCGTCTACGGCCCGCAAAAGGGCGCAGACAGCAGGGAAGTCGCCATCCTCGACCGAGCACTTCGCCACCTCGCCGAAGTATTCTGCCCGGCGGCAGCGTATCTACCGGGCGCCGGCGCGGCCGGTGGCATCGGCTTCGCCGCCCTCGCTGCGCTGGGCGCGACGGCCCGGCCTGGCATTGAGCTCGTACTGGAACTGCTGGACTTCGAAAGCCACCTGGCCGGAGTGGACCTGGTCATCACCGGTGAAGGCCGCCTCGATGCCCAGTCCTTACAAGGCAAGGCACCCATCGGCGTGCTGACGGCCGCAACACGGCACAACATCCCCACCATCGCCGTCTGCGGGTCCAACCAGCTGAGCACCGACCCCCGCTACCCCGATTTTGATTCCGTCCACGCCATCACCGGCGTAGCGCCGGACATCGCCACAGCGATCCGCGACGCCGCTCCGCTGCTAGAACGCTTGGCCACTCAGATCACGGTGCGGAAACTTCAGCCCCAACCGGCCGCCAACTAGTCTAAGACCCCCACGCCGGGGTCACGGTCCTCGCGAGCTTCATGGACGCGCTGGGTTTCGGCAGGCTGTGTGAGGACAGACTGGCCAGTTTGTTCCCTCCGGTGTCCGGCACTGTTCGGGCAAACTCCTCGGTTCCCTGGCCCGCGACGGCCGCGGACTCGCCGATCATCGACCGCGACGCGACCCTGGCGGCTTCACACTCGGATAAAACCTCGCCGGAACCTACTAGGGCGGCTACGGGTTCGCTCCCTTCATCGCCAGCGTCGATTATGGCGACGGCAACGGTTCCGGGGAGATCCTCGCCGCCGTGCTGCGGCCCGACGACGGCGGCCGCTCCCCGCAAAGGGAACGGCCGCCGTCGTCGGACTGCTGGTGGTTACTTGGCGTTAGCTGTGACGGTTTCCTTCACGGGAGCCGCGGCGGCCGGCGCCGTGGCAGCGGCGGCCGGCTTCGGAGCCGGCGTGGCAGCGGCCACGAACGCACCGCGCGGGTTGTCCAGGTCCATCAGCTGGGTGGTGTCGCGGCCCAGGAAGAGCTGCCAGAACCAGCCTGAGATCACGCGGATCTTGCGCTCGACGGTCGGCATCGCCAGGCCGTGGTAGCCCCGGTGCGCCAGCCAGGCCAGCGGGCCCTTCAGGCCGATGCGGCCGACCAGGTTAATGTTGGCAACGCCCTTCCATTCGCCGAAGCCGGCGACGGCGCCCAGATTCTTGTGCTTGTAGTCCTTGAGTTCCTTGTCCCAACGGGAGGCCCACAGGTTTTTGGCGAGGCGCTTGGCCTGCCGCAGTGCGTGCTGGGCGTTGGGGACGCAGGTGCCGTCGGGCAGGCCGCTGCCGGTGAGGTCCGGCACGGCCGCGACGTCGCCGGCGGCCCAGGCGTTTTCGATGATGCCTTCGTCGCCCGAGACCCGCAGGTCGGCGAGGACGCGGACCCGGCCCCGGGGCTCCAGCGGGAAGTCCGTCGAGCGGACCATCGGGTTGGCCTGCACGCCGGCGGTCCAGACGAGGGTGTCGGATTCGAATTCCTGCGCCGGGGTTTTGTCCGGCAGGTTGATCAGCTTGATGGAGCCCTCGGCGTTGTCCAGCGAGGTGTTCAGCAGGACCTCGATGCCGCGGCTGCGCAGGTGCTCGACGACCCATTCCGCCTGCTTGGCGGTGACCTCGGGCATGATGCGGCCCATGGCTTCGACCAGCACGAAGCGGATTTCGTCCTGCCGGACGCGCGGGTTCTTCTTCACCGCGGCCCGGGCCAGGTCCTCCATCTCGGTGATGCACTCGATGCCGGCGAAGCCGCCGCCCACCACCACGAAGGTCAGGGCACGGGCGCGCTGCACCGGGTCGGTCATCAGGGAGCCGGTCTCGATGCGCTCGAGCACGCTGTTGCGCAGGGCGACAGCTTCCTCGATGGTCTTCAGGCCGATGCCCTTCTCCGCGAGGCCCTTGATCGGGAAGGTGCGGGTGATGGCGCCGGCGGCCAGGACGACGTCGAAGTACGGGATTTCGAAGTTCTCGCCGCCGTCGGCCGGGGCCACGACAGCGGTGCGGTTGGCGTGGTCGATCGAGAGGACGCGGCCCTCGATGAGTTCGGTCTGCGTCAGGTGCCTGCGGTGCGAGACGACCGCGTGGCGTGCCTCGATATTGCCGCCGGCGACCTCCGGCAGGAACGGCTGGTACGTCATGTAGGGCAGCGGGTCGACAACGGTGACGATGCCGCCGGCGTTCGCGATCTTCTTCTGCAGTTTGAGGGCTACGTACAGGCCGACGTACCCGCCGCCGACGACGAGTACCCTGGGACGGTCCTGGAGCTGAGGAGTGGATGCCATGCCCCCAAGAATACCGCAGTTTGTGAAAATCTTCACTAACTGGTGGGTGCCGGAGCGCCCGTCTCGTCCGGTGCACTGGTTTCCGGGCCGCCCGCACTTTCGGCCGGTGCCGGAGCGGCAGCACGGGCGGCCCGGCGAAGCTGGATGGCGGCGGCGGCGATGATGCAGATGAAGAGCCCGCCGAAGCCCAGCACCACCATCGCCGGGACCGCGCTGTCGGCGGGCGAAGGTGCCTTCGCGGCCGGTACTGTCGCTTCCGGCAGGGTCGGCGCGGCGCTCGACGGGCTGGGCAGTGCCGGCGCTTGGGAGCTCACGGTCTTCCCACGCCGGTGCACCCCGATCCACTCGGAAATCGAGCCCAGCGGGTTGACGGCGGTCTCCGGCACGTCGGCCTTCAGCGCGGCTTCGGCGTCGAGCACACCGAAGCCGTACAACGGGTCCTTGCCCGGCGCGCCGGCGTCCTTCGCGGTACTGACAATCCGGTTGATCACCTGGCTGGCCCGCATGTTCGGCCACTTGGACCGGATCAGGGCAGCGACGCCGGCCACGATGGGGGTGGCGCCCGAGGTCCCCGCCCAGTCCGCATATCCGCCGCCCGGCAGGCCGCCGGCCAGGCTCTCGGCCGGCGCCGCCACGCCGATGCTGATGCCCTGCGAGGAAGAATCGATGCTGGCGGCGCCCTTGCGGTCCAGGCCCGCGACCGTCAAAACACCGGGAATGGTGGCGGGAGCACCCACCTGGATGTTGCCGCCCACCCGGTTGCCGGCTGCCGCGACGATCACGACGTCCTTTTGCTCGGCGTAGAGGAAAGCGGCGTCCCAGCTTTGGGGCCACTCCGGGGAGGTGCTGCCGAGCGAAATGTTGATGACGCGGGCGCCGTTATCCACGGCCCACCGGACCGCGGCCGGGATCTGGTCCTGGTCGCTTTTGCCGCCCGGGTTGGCGGAGCCAAGCCAGGTGGACACGGAAAGCAGCTGGGCTTCGGGAGCGACGCCCACGATCCCGTCGGGGCCGGCTCCCGGGCCGGAGGACGGGCTCGGGCTGGGGCTCCCGCTCGGGCTCGGGCTTGGGCTCGGGCTCTCGGGCTGGTGGCCGCGGCCGGCAAGCATGGTCGCTACCAGCGTGCCGTGTTCGGGTTTGGCGCCGATGCTCTTCTGCCCGTCGGGGGTGCCGGCCCCGGAGACGTCCGTTCCGCCGGCGAGGACCCCCTTGAGGTCCGGGTGTTTGCCGTCGACTCCGCTGTCGATTACGGCGACCTTAACGTTGGCGCCCTTTGAAACTTCCCAGGCCTTCGTAATGCCGGACTCGGCCAGCCAGTATTCCTTGTCCCTGGTGGCGTCGGCGTGGGCTGCCGGGGCGGCAGTCAGCGCCGTGGCGGCAGTACCGAACGCCAGGCCCACGGCCAGCATCGCGGAGGCGGTCCGGCGGAACCGGGCTGTTGCTCTGGTCATTCGGGTCCAATCGGCGGTTCGTCTGGTGGTGCCGCGGTTGGGCACGGCGCTGGCAGTTGCCCGGGCCCGGCGGCGCGCCAGGAACGGCAGGGGGTGGACTATCGGGGTCGGCAGCTAGCTGATGCTGAGGGCAATTCCGTCCAGAATATCGTGTTCGCTGGCAACGGCGGTCGCGATCCGGCCCTCCGTGGCCTCGCTCATCCGTGCCAGGACCCGTCGCCAGACCAGGCCGCCCGCGCCGATCACGTCCACCCGGCCCGGATGCATGTAGGGCAGGGCAGCCCGGTCCGCGCGGGTCATGGCCAGCAGGGAGGTGCACGCGGCACTGACCGTGGCCAGGTCCAGTTCGGCACCGT
This sequence comes from Arthrobacter sp. JB02-1C, assembly GCF_057748045.1. NCBI lineage: Bacteria > Bacillati > Actinomycetota > Actinomycetes > Micrococcales > Micrococcaceae > Arthrobacter > Arthrobacter sp. JB02-1C. The sequence goes on along the minus strand of NZ_CM173235.1, from coordinate 2,135,246 downwards.
GGATCGCCGCGGCCGAGTACTCCGGCAGCCGCAGGGCATGGGCCGTGATGGTGGTGACCGAGCCGGCGACGCCGACCAGGGCGGTCGCCCGTTCCAGCGGCACGGTGAGCGCGGCCGCAGTGATGGCGGCGTCGACGTCCGCTTCCGCCGCCGCGATCTGCTCGGCGGTGGGCGGGTCATCGAGAAGATGCCGTTCCGTCATCCGGACGCACCCCACGTCGACCGATTGTGCGGCGATGACCCCACCGGCGTCGCCGAGCACGAACTCGGTGCTGCCCCCGCCCAGGTCCACCACGAGGACGGGGTCCGCGCCGCGCGAGGGCAGCACACTGCTGGCCCCGGCGAAGGACAGCGCGGCTTCCTCCTCACCGCTGATGACCTCGGGTTCGACGCCGAGGAGCTCCCGCACCCCGTCAATGAAGATCTGCCGGTTGCGGGCATCCCTGGTGGCCGAGGTGGCCACGAACCGGACCCGCCCCGCGCCATGGCGGCGGATCAGCTCGGCGTAGTCCCGGGTGGCGTCGAGGGTGCGACGCAGGGCGTCCGGGGCGAACTCACCGGTCGCGTCGACGCCCTGGCCCAGCCGGACCACCCGCATTTCACGCACGACGTCGGTGAGCACCGGCGCGGAGCCCTCGCCGTCCACGTCGGCGATCAGCAGGCGGATCGAGTTGGTGCCGCAGTCGATGGCGGCAACGCGGGTCACTGCCCCGCTCCGGTGCTGCCGGCGTCGGTAGTGCCGGTTCCGGCGCTGCCGCCGGATTTCCGGAGCGGGGCGGGCCGTCCGACGATTTCCGGCAGGCCCTGTGGACCGTGCCGGCTTAAATCGCGGGACGGGGCTTCCCCGCCGGTGTCCCAGGCGCCGTCGCAATAGCAGCGATCCCGCGTCCACCATTGCCCGATGCCCGTGATGGCTTCGTCTCCCAGCGGGTTCACCCCGGGACCGGCCGCGAGCGAATGGCCCACGAGGACGTGCAGGCATTTGACCCGGGTGGGCATGCCGCCGGCGGAGATTCCGTCGATTTCAGGTACTGGCCCGATGCCCGCGCGATCACCGATCTCGGCACGCGAGCGCAGGTAGGCCTCGTGCGCGGCCCGGTAGTCGTCCGCGAGGGCCGGGTCTGCGCCGAGCCGGCCGTTCATGTCGTTCATCAACCCGGCCGCCTCCAGGCGGGAGACCGCGGCGGTGATGACCGGATGGGTCAGGTAAAAGGTGGTGGGGAACGGCGTGCCGTTGCTCAGCCGGGGTGAGGTGGCCGCCACCAGCGGGTTGCCGCAGACGCAGCGGGCCGGGATCTCGACCACGTCGCGGACCGGCCTGCCAAGCTGGCGGCTCAAGACATCCAGATCGCGGGACGAGGGCCGGCGGGAGTCGCTCGGGGCAACGCCGGCAGCGTCGACGGGGTTTCCGGTCCGGGGATCGGATGCTCGGTTCTGGTCCACTGGCGCGGCACCTTCCTGCCCTGTTGGGACGGCCGGGTCGCGGTCGTCCGGCGGCGGGCGCCGCGTCTAGTCTGTCGCCGATCGGGTGATGGACTCCCAGAGGGAATCCACCCACGGCAGGTTGGCCGGGTCTGCAGCTGTTCCTGCCGCGTCACCGGAACCGGTGCTCCCGGCCGGAAGATCGCCGCCGAAAACCCAGTAACCGGTTTCGCCGGGCATAACCATGTTAATCCGGTCCCGGGCCTGCTGCTTCACGTAGTTGGGATCCTGCCAGCGGGAGACCTGGCGTTTGAGGTCCGTCTGCTTGGCCTGCTTGGCCGCGATATCGGCCTGCAGGTCCGCGATCTCGGCACGCTTGTCAATGAAGATCTTGACCGATGGCGCCAGCATGATGGTGATGGCGACCATCACCAGTGCGAGGGCGAGCATCCGTCCGGAAAAGGCCTTGGCGGGGACGGGGGCGGCCTCAACCTCCAGAACGCCGGCCCGCTCGCCCCTCACCCTGGCGCCCGGGCCGGCACCGCCGGAGGCTGGCGCGCCTTTGCCTGCACCGCCGGAGGCGGAGGCTGGCGCGCCCTTGTCGGCACCGCCCGTGGCGGGACGGTGGCCAGGCGTCAGGGGACCGGGCTGCCCGGGTGCGCCGGCGCGGCGGGTGGGCGTTTCCGGCGCGCTCCCCTGCCGGGGTCCGCCGAAGTCGGCCCGGATGAGGTCGCCGCCGGCGGCTTCGCCCTGGCCGGCGGCCGTGGGCTTCGGGACCGCAGCTGCGGCCCGGGGAACCTTCGGACGGCGGGTTGCCATGTCACTCCTTCAACGCGGGCCAAAAGCGGGCCGAAACAGAACCGGCGGCTATGGTCATTCCACCATAGCCACCGGTTCCTCCTTTAGGCGGGTACTACCCCTTGAAACGCGGGAACGCGCTGCGCCCCGCGTAGCGTGCCGCGTCGTCGAGCTCTTCTTCGATGCGCAGCAGCTGGTTGTACTTGGCGACCCGCTCGGACCGGGCCGGGGCGCCGGTCTTGATCTGGCCGGCGTTGGTGGCAACCGCGATGTCCGCGATCGTGGTGTCCTCGGTTTCGCCGGAGCGGTGCGAGGTGATGGTGGTGTACCCGTTCCGCTGGGCCAGGGACACGGCGTCGAGGGTTTCGGTCAGGGATCCGATCTGGTTGACCTTGACCAGCAGCGAATTGGCGGTGCCGGAGTCGATGCCGGTCTGCAGCCGCTCAGGATTGGTGACAAACAGGTCATCGCCGACGATCTGGACCTTGTCCCCAATCGAGTCGGTGAGGGACTTCCAGCCCTCCCAGTCGTTCTCATCCAGCGGATCCTCGATCGAGACCAGCGGGTAGTCGGCCACCAGTTCGGCGTAGTAGGCGCTCATCTCGGCGGAGCTGAGGGTCTTGCCTTCGAACTGGTAGGAGCCGTCCTTGAAGAACTCGGAGGAAGCGACGTCGAGGGCCAGCGCGATGTCCTTGCCCGGGGTGTAGCCGGCGTTCTTGATGGCTTCCTGGATCAGGTCCAGGGCCGCGCGGTTGGACGGCAGGTTCGGCGCGAATCCGCCCTCATCGCCGAGGCCGGTGGCCAGGCCCTTGGACTGCAGGACCGCCTTGAGGGCGTGGTACACCTCGACGCCCCAGCGCAGTCCCTCGGAGAAGGTTTCCGCGCCCAGCGGGACGACCATGAATTCCTGGATGTCGACGTCGGAGTCTGCGTGCGATCCGCCGTTGAGGATGTTCATCAACGGCACCGGCAGGACGTGGGCGTTGGGGCCGCCCAGGTACTTGTAAAGCGGCAGGTCGGCGGAGGCTGCGGCGGCATTGGCGACGGCAAGGGACACGCCCAGGATCGCGTTGGCGCCGAGCTTGCCCTTGTTCGGGGTGCCGTCCAGGTCGATCATGGCCTGGTCGATGCTGCGCTGGTCGGTCGCATCGAAGCCGATCAGGGCCGGGGCAATCAGGTCGATGACGGCGTCGACGGCCTTCTGCACGCCCTTGCCAAGGTAGCGGCCCTTGTCCCCGTCACGCAGTTCCACGGCCTCGTGTTCGCCGGTGGATGCGCCCGAAGGGACCGCCGCGCGGCCGATCTGGCCGTCGGAGAGAAGGACTTCAACTTCTACGGTCGGGTTGCCGCGGGAATCAAGAATCTCGCGTGCGTGGATGGCATCGATAAGCGCCATGGATTTGCTCCTTTGGGTGAAGCGGTCTGCTGGGAATCTGAATGCTGGAATCTAGCGGTACTTCAAGCCGAAAACCGACGTCCTCGTCGCCCCTAGCCTAGTGCCTTGCGGCCCAGGTTACGGAAGCCTGTCCAGCCCCGCCCGCGGAGCGGAGCCCGAGCCGCCGGAGGCGTTACGCTCGAACCGCCGGTTCGCCGAGCGGAGTGCCCGTTCCGCGTCCAGGCCGTGCCGGCGGGCGGCGGCCACGATGCCGAACAACAATTCGCCGAGCCGCTCCTCGGAGTCTTCTGCGCTTTCGACGGCGGAGCCGGCGGGGGTGGGCAGGCCGGCTCGTTCGGCACGGTCCATCAGCTTGCGGGCCCGGGCCAGCGCCGGCAGGGCCTCCGGGACGCCGTCGAAGGCGCTGCCCCGTTCGGGCCGCTCGGATTTCTTGACTGCGTCCCAGTTCTGCTCGATCTCCTGCACGGTGGCCGGGAAGGAGCCCTGCAGGGATCCATCCGGCCGGAACACGTGCGGATTACGGCGGACCATCTTCTCCCGCAGCCCGCGGGCGACGTCGTCGAAGCCGAAGGCGCCCCGTTCCTCGGCGAGGCGGGCGTGCAGGACGACCTGCAGGAGCACGTCGCCCAGTTCGCCCCGGAGCTCGTCGTCACCGCCGCCGGCCTCGATGGTTTCGGCCACCTCGTGGGCTTCCTCGAGCAGGTATTCCACCAAGGACCCGTGGCTGAGCGCCCCCATCCAGGGGCAGTGGACGCGCAGCTGGGCGATCACGTCCAGCAGCGCCTCCACCGCGTTGGGGTCCTTAGCCAAGGTCGGCGTAGGCCTCGTTGATGTACTCGACCAGGGCTTCCTTTTCCTCCAGCGGCAGGAAGGCGGCCTCGGCAGCGTTCAGCGTCAGCTCGAGGAGGTCGTCCAGATCGTAGTCGAAGGTCTCGACGAGGAGTTCGAACTCATCGGTCAGGGTCACCCCGCTCATCAGGCGGTTGTCCGTGTTGATCGTGACGTTGAAGCCGAGCTGGTAGAGCATGTCCACCGGGTGGCTTTCGATGCCCTCGCCGAAGCCGGCGATCGCACCGGTCTGCAGGTTCGAGGACGGGCAGATTTCCAGCGCGATGCCACGGTCCCGGACCCAGCTGGCGAGCTCGCCGAGGGTGACGAGGCCGATGTTGTCGTCCACCTCGTCGCTGTCCGGGTCGGCGTCCGCGGAGTCGGCCTCATCAAACTCGACCGTGACGTCCTCGGCGATCCGGACGCCGTGGCCCAGGCGCAGGGCCCGGCCGTCCACCAGCGCGGACTGGATGCTCTCCAGCCCGGCGGCCTCGCCGGCGTGGATCGTGGCGGGAAAGTTGTGCTGGGCCAGGTAGGTGAAGGCGTCCCTGAAGCGGGCCGGCAGGAAGCCGTCCTCGGCACCGGCAATGTCGAACCCCACGGCACCGTTGTTGCGGTGCCGGACGGCGAGTTCGGCGATCTCCTGGCCACGGTCGGCGTGGCGCATGGCGGTGATCAGCTGTCCTACCTGGATGTCGCGGCCGGAGTCGGCGACGGCGTCGACACCCGCGTCCAGGCCGGCCTGGACAGCCTCGACGGCCTCGTCGAGGGTCAGGCCCTGCTGCAGGTGCTGTTCGGGGGCCCAGCGCACCTCGCCGTACACGACGCCGTCGTCCGCGAGGTCCTCGACGAACTCCTTGGCGACGCGGAACAGACCCTCCTTGGTCTGCATCACGGCGATGGTGTGGTCGAAGGTCTCGAGGTAACGAACCAGCGAGCCGGAGTCTGCTGATTCGCGGAACCACTCCCCCAGGGCGACCGGGTCGTTGGAGGGCAGGGTATGGCCGGCCTGTTCGGCGAGCTCAATGATGGTGGCCGGGCGCAGTCCGCCGTCCAGGTGGTCGTGAAGGGAGACCTTGGGAAGGCCCTTCAGGTCGAAGTCGAGGTCAGGGGCAGCGTCAGGAATAGTCTCAGTCACGTTCCAACCATAGGGTCGGACGGCGTCGGGCGCTACTTGCGGGCGGCGTCCGCGCCGGGAGCCAGCGCGGACCGCGGTGCCAGCGCCGGAACCTTGGCTGCGTCCGGCGCGGCTTCCTCGCCGACGTCGGATCCGTCGTGCTTGGCGAGCCGCTTGTGCCACCAGCGCAGCGTGTGGTCGACCGCGACGCCGAGGACGATCGCGAAGACGACGGCGATCCCGGCACTGAGCAGCGGGTTGTGGTGCAGCCAGTGGAAGGAGCTGGCCAGCAGGCCGATCCCGACGGAGTAGATCACCCAGGTCACGCACGCGAAAGCGTCCAGGAAAAAGAACCGGCGGTGCGGGAAGCCCGTGGTGCCCGCGACGTAGTTGACGGCCACCCGGCCCCAGGGGATGTAGCGGGCGGTGAAGATCAACACGGCGCCGCGTTTTTCGAGTTCGTAGCGCGCCCAGCCGAATACTTTTTGGACCTTGGGCCGGCGCATCCAGCGGAACCGTTCAGTGCCGATCTTGCGGCCCAGCAGGTAGGCCATGTTGTCGCCGGCAACCGCACCGACCAGGGCGGTCAGGCCCAGGAGCCACAGGTTGGGTTGCCCGCTCTGCCGGGAGTACGCGGCGAGGGCAACGATCAGCGTCTCGCTGGGCACCACCATGGCAAACCCGTCCACGAAGAAAAACGCCAGCAGGAGGGGGTAAATCCACCACTGGCCGGCTGCATGGAGCACGGCCTCATTAATGAACTCCACGCGGGCTGGGCTCCTAGAGAACGAGAAGGTTTCGGGTCGTACAGGGACGGGCAGAATCGCGACACCAACATGTGAGGAATCGCATCATAAGTGTCCCACGGGCAGGGCGTGTTGCGCTACGCATCCGGCATGATGACGGCGCCCGTTTCGGCAGGGTTCCCGGCGCCGCGAAGCTACCCTTCGGCCCGCGGCGCGGCGGGGCCCAATTCTTCCGGCGCCAGGCCCTCGGGAAGCGTGCCGCGCAGCTTGCCGATGGTGAGGTCCACGGCGATGCCCAGGGCGATCGCGCAGATGATCGCAAGGGTTGCGCCGAGCAGGTGGTTGTCCTCGAACCATTGGCCGAAGAAGAGCCCAATGGCCACGGAATATCCGGCCCACAGCATCGCGGACAGCACGGTGAGCCCAATGAAATGGCTGTGCCGGTAGCGGGTGGCACCCGCGGTCAGGTTGACGGCTACCCTGCCGATTGGAACGAACCGTGCCACCATAATCAGCGACGCCGGCCGCTTCCGCAATTCGCGGCTGGCCCATCCCACCGCCCGCTGCGTCCGCCGGCCCCGCATCCAGGCCCAGCGCTCGGTGCCGGCGGCACGGCCGATCAGGTAGGCGAGGTTGTCTCCTGCGAACGCGCCGGCGGCGGCAACCGCGATCAGCAGGCCGGGATTGGGCACGTCGGCTGTGGCGGCTACGGCGGCCAGGCCGACCACCACGGATTCGCTGGGCACCGGGGGGAAGAAGCCGTCGATCACGCAGCAGGCAAAAACCAGCAGCAGGACCCAGGGCTGGCCTGCGGCTGCCAGGATGAAGTCATTGATTGCCTGCACGGTTTCCTAACGCACGGCGGGACCCGGTTTCTCCCGGAATGCTGTGCAGCCAGTGTACTGCCCGGCCCGGCCGCACCGGGTCAGCCGATGCGGTCGATGATCAGCTGCTGGGCCGGACGGGATCCCTCCGGGGCGATCACGGCGGCGTGCTCCAGCGCTTCCTTGGCGCGGCCGAACTTCTCCGGGGTGTCTGTCAGCAGCGTCATCAGCGGCTCCCCGGCCCGGACGGTGGCACCGGGCTTGGCGTGCATCCGCACACCGGCGCCGGCCTGGACCTGGTCCTCCTTGCGGGCACGGCCGGCGCCGAGGCGCCAGGCGGCGACGCCGACGGCCATCGCGTCGAGTTCCACCAGCACGCCGTCCGCCTGCGCGTAGACGGTCTCGGATTCCTTGGCGACCGGCAGCTTGGCGCGCGGGTCGCCGCCCTGGGCCTCGATCATCCGGTTCCAGACGTCCATCGCCCGTCCGTCCCGGAGCGCCGCGCGCGGATCCGCGTCCGCGATGCCCGCGGCGGCCAGCATCTCCTCGGCCAGCCGGACGGTGAGTTCGACGACGTCTTCCGGACCTCCGCCGGCGAGGACCTCCACGGATTCCTCAACCTCGATCGCGTTGCCCGCGGTGAGTCCCAGCGGCGTGTTCATGTTCGTCAGCAGCGCCACCGTGTTGACGCCCGCGTCCTTGCCGAGCGCCACCATGGTCTCGGCAAGTTCACGGGCCCGGGCCTCGTCCTTCATGAACGCGCCGCTGCCGACCTTGACGTCCAGGACCAGTGATCCGGTGCCCTCGGCGATCTTCTTGCTCATGATGGAGGAGGCAATCAGCGGGATGGCTTCGACGGTCCCGGTCACATCGCGCAGGGCGTAGAGCTTCTTGTCGGCCGGTGCCAGGCCGGCGCCGGCGGCGCAGATCACCGCTCCCACGTCCTGGAGCTGGGCCAGTATCTCCTCGTTGCTCAGCGCCGCGCGCCAGCCCGGGATCGCTTCGAGCTTGTCCAGGGTGCCGCCGGTGTGGCCCAGGCCCCGGCCGGAGAGCTGCGGGACGGCAACACCGAATACGGCCACGAGCGGGGCCAGCGGAAGGGTGATCTTGTCCCCCACCCCACCGGTGGAGTGCTTGTCCGTGGTGGTCTTCACGCCGCCGTCGGGCCTGCGAAGGCTGGAGAAGTCCATCCGCTCGCCCGAGTTGATCATCGCGGCGGTCCAGCGGGAGATCTCGGCGCGCTCCATCCCGTTGAGCAGGATCGCCATGTTGAGCGCCGCCATCTGTTCGTCCGCGATGGCGCCGCGGGTGTACGCGTCGATCGTCCAGTCGATCTGGGCCGGGCTGAGCACGCCCTTGTCCCGCTTGATCCGGATGATGTCGACGGCGTCGAAGGCCTCTGCCTTACCGGCGGGAGTGTTGCTGGTGCTCTGGCTCATCGGGTCTCCTCCAGGTTTTCGGGACCGAAGGCGTCGGGAAGCACCTGGTCCATGGTCTTGATGCCCTGTGTGGTCATGAGCTCCATGCCGGGGGCCCGGAACTCATAGAGCAGCTGCCGGCAGCGCCCGCAGGGCATCAGCACGGCGCCGTGCGCATCGACGCAGTAGAAGGCGCGCAGCAGCCCGCCGCCGGTCATGTGCAGATTTCCGACCAGCGCACACTCGGCGCACAGGGTGAGGCCGTAGCTGGCGTTTTCGACGTTGCAGCCGCTGACGATACGGCCGTCCGAGGTGAGGGCCGCGGCCCCCACCGGAAACTTCGAATACGGAACGTAGGCGTTGTTCATCGCGGCGACGGCGGCAGCCGCGAGGGCTGCCCAGTCGACCACGGATTCGGTGCCCGGCTCGACGCCGGATTCGGTGCCGGCCGCCGGGAAAGCTCGCTCAGCCATGTCAGCCCTTCACGTACGGGATGCCGCTGGCGGCCGGTCCGCGGGACCTGCCCACCAGGCCTGCGACGGCGAGGACGGTGACCAGGTATGGCAGCATCGCCATGAACTGGCTCGGGACCGGGGTGCCGATGATGGTCACAATGCTCTGCAGGTTGTCGGCGAAGCCGAAGAGCAGAGCGGCGAAAAACGCGCCGATCGGGTTCCAGCGGCCGAAGATCAGCGCGGCCAGGGCGATGAAGCCGCGGCCGCCGGAGATCTCCTTGGTGAAGCTGTCGATCGCCACCAGGGTGAAGAAGGAGCCGCCGATTCCGGCGATCGCACCGCCAAGGGTGACATTCCAGAACCGGGTGGCGTTGACCTTGATTCCCATCGTGTCGGCTGCCTGCGGGTGTTCGCCGACGGCGCGGACCCGCAGGCCCCACTTGGTCTTGAACAGGCCGACCCACACCGCGATCACGGCGATGTACATCAGGTAGCCGATCAGGGACTGCTTGAACAGGATCGGGCCGATCAGCGGAATGTCGCCAAGGATCGGGATGGTGATCGGATCCAGGTGCGCCGGCGCGTTGAATTTGGCCTTGTCCGCCTGCATCACGGTGCTGAACAGGAAGCCGGTGACGCCGGAGACCAGCACGTTGAGCACGACGCCGACAATGATCTGGTTGACCACGTACTTGATGCTGAACAGTGCCAGGACCATGGAAACGAGCGCGCCGGCCACGGCCGCGGCGAGCAGGCCGAGGAAGGCGTTGTGCGTCAGCGTGGCGATGATCGCCGCGGTGAACGCCCCGCCCAGCAGCTGTCCCTCAATGGCGATATTGACGACACCGACGCGTTCGCACAGCACGCCGGAGAGCGAACCGAACACGAGCGGCACGGCCAGGGTCACGGAACCGGCAATGAGTCCGGCGAGGGAGATGTTGGTGGTGCGGGCCCCGCCGACCACCCAGATCAGGAAGGCTGCGACAAAGAGCACCGTGAAGGCGACCGGAACCCAGGACGGCGCCCTGAGGTTCCTGGTTTTCAGGTAGACGGCGTAGCCGGCCAGCCCGAGCATGAGCACGGAGAGCACGATGCCGCCGAGGTAGGCCGGGACTTCCAGGGCCGGCAGCTGGAAAAAGTCGCTGCCGGTGGAGATGCCGAACTTGGCGGTCTGGTGCGGACCCATCAGGCCGAAGAAGATGAATGCCACCAGGGCCAGGAACAGCAGGGTGCCGGGGATCTTCCACGTCACAGGCTTGACGGTCACGGCCGGCGCGTGCTGCTTCCCGGCGGCCGTGTCCCGGCGCGGCAGGGCAGGCTGCGGCTTTCCCGGCTGGGGCGACGTTGCTGTTGTGCTCATGCTGCTGCTCCGGTGGTTGCTGCCTTCTTGGACGTTGCGGCCTTGGCGGCCTTCTTCTTGCGCGGATTCAGGCCGAACACCGCGCGCACCAGCGGCGGGGCGGCGATGAAGAGCACGATCAGGGACTGGACCACCAGCACGATGTCGATCGGGGTTCCGGTCTGGATCTGCATCTGCACGGCGCCGGCGCGGAAGGCGCCGAACAGCAGGCCGGCGGCGAACGTGCCCCACGGCGTCGAGCGTCCCAGCAGCGCAACGGTGATGGCGTCGAAGCCGTAGGTGGCCGCGACGCCGTCGGTCAGGACCTTCTCCGTACCGGCCACCTGGGCGACGCCGGACAGGCCGGCGAGCGCGCCGGCGATGGCCATCACGAGGATGGTGGCGCGCGGGACGTTGATGCCTGCGGTGAGGGCGGCTTTCGGGTTGGCCCCGACAGCGCGGAACTCGAAGCCGATGGTCGACCGGTTCAGCAGCCACCAGACGAACACCGTGGCCGCGATCGCCAGGACGAAGCCCAGGTGCAGCCGGTACTGGGAGCCAAGGATCTGCGGGTACAGCGCGCTGGGATCCAGGACGGGGGAAATCGGGTTGGTCTCGCCGGGGCGCTGGAAGGCCGGGGTGTTGAGCAGGTAGCGGAGGAAGTACAGCGCGATGTAGTTGAACATGATCGTCAGGATGACCTCATGGGCGCCGGTACGGGCCTTGAGGTATCCCACCAGGCCGGCCCACAGGGCACCGCCCGCGATGCCCGCGACCAGGACCAGCAGCAGGTGCAGGCCCATGGGCAGGTGCAGCGCGAAACCGACCCAGGCGGCGAGGATGCCGGCCATGATGATTTGACCCTGCGCGCCGATGTTGAACAGCCCGGCGCGGAAGGCCAGGGCGACGCCGAGGCCGGCGGTGATCAGCGGGGTGGCGATCGTCATGGTCTCCATCAGCGGGGCGAACTGCCCGGCCGCGCCGCTGCCGCGAGGGTTGAAGACCGAGCCCTGGAACAGCGCGATGTAGGAACGGGTCGCGGCGGACCAGACCGCGGAGAGGAAGTCGCTGGGCCGGGCGAACAGGTAGCCGGCGCTGGCATTCACGGCCTTGTCGGTGCTGGCGATGAGCAGGCCGCCAAGGATCAGGGCGAGCAGGACGGCCAGCACGGAAACCATGCCGCTGCCGGTGAAGATGCGGCGCAGCACCGAGTCCGCGCCGCCGGGGACGGCGCCGCTCTGGGCCGAGACCGGGACCGCGGACGGCCGCATCGCACCGCCGGCGGTGTCCAGCGAGGTGGCGGTGGTGGCGTCGTCCGCCAGGGGCTCGTTCTCCGCCAGGTCGGTGTCGGCCGGGCCGGTTTCGGTGGCGGCGTTCGCCGGGGCCGGCTCAGCCGCGTGGCGGGGCTGGTTGGTATCAGTCATGGTGCTCTCCTACGGCGCCGGAGATGGACTCCTGCGCGGGCTGGGCGGCGGCGTGGGCGCCGGGCCGTTCGGCGGTGGGTGCGGCGGCGGCAGGGGCCGTGGCGGAGTCGGCGTGGGCCTCGTCGGGCGACAGGCCTGCCATCATGAGGCCCAGGACGTCGCGTCCGGTCCCGGCCGGCACAATGCCCACCAGTTTGCCCTTGTACAGCACCGCAATCCGGTCTGCCAGCTCGATCACTTCGTCGAGCTCGGTGGAAACGATCATTACCGGGGTACCGTGGTCCCGCTCGGCCACGATCCGCTTGTGCAGGAATTCGATCGAACCGACGTCGACGCCGCGGGTCGGCTGCGACGCGATGAAAAGCCGCAGCGGTCGTGAGAGTTCGCGGGCCATCACGACTTTTTGCTGGTTACCGCCGGAAAGGGTTCCTGCCGCGAGGACGCCCGAGGGGGTGCGCACGTCGAATTCGTCGATCCGGGTCTTCGCGTTTTCCAGCACCTTGGCCGGGCTCATGCTGATGCCCTTGGCGAACGGTTCCTGGTCGTAACGGTCGAGGATCAGGTTTTCGGCGATCGAGAACGTGCCGATCAGCCCGTCCACGGAGCGGTCTTCGGGGACGAAGCCGACGCCGGCCCGCAGCACGTCCTTGACGCTGCGGCCCAGCAGCTCCTCGCCGTCGAGCAGGATGGAACCGCTGACCCGGTCGTGCAGGCCGAGGATGGCCTCGGTCAGTTCGGTCTGGCCGTTGCCCTGGACGCCGGCGACCGCGAGGATCTCGCCCCGGGCGATGTCGAAGCTGATGCCGTCCACCACGTGCTGCCCGCTGGGGGCGATGACCGTGAGGTCCTTGACCTGGAAGGTGGTTTCCTGCGGCGTGGCCGGGGCCTTGTCCAGGGTCAGGTTGACGGCGCGGCCCACCATCATCGAGGCGAGTTCGGTGGTCGAGGCCGTGGGGCTGGCGCTGCCGACAACCTTGCCGCGGCGGATCACCGTGATGGTGTCCGAGACGGCCTTGACCTCCCGCAGTTTGTGCGAGATGAAGACGATCGAGGTGCCGTGGCTCTTGAGCTGGCGCATGATGTCGAGCAGTTCGTCGGTGTCCTGCGGGGTCAGCACGGCGGTGGGCTCGTCGAGGATGAGCACTTTGGCGTCGCGGACCAGGGCCTTGATGATCTCCACGCGCTGCTGGACGCCGACCGGCAGGTCCTCGATCAGCGCGTCCGGGTCGACGTCGAAGCCGTACCGGTCGGAAATTTCCCGGATCTTCCGGCGGGTGTCCTCGAGGTCGAGGAACCCTCCGGCTTTCGTGGTTTCCGCGCCGAGGGCGACGTTCTCCGCCACGGTGAAGACCGGGACCAGCATGAAGTGCTGGTGGACCATACCGATGCCGGCGGCCATGGCGTCGCCGGGGCCGCGGAAACTGACGGGTTTGTCGTCAATGCGGATTTCGCCCTCCGTGGGCTCGTACAGCCCGTAGAGCACGTTCATCAGCGTGGACTTTCCAGCGCCGTTCTCGCCGAGCAGACAGTGGATCTGTCCGGGCTCAACGACCACGTCAATGTGGTCGTTGGCTACCAGGGAGCCGAAGCGTTTGGTGATCCCCTTGAGTTCAAGTTTCAAAACTCTGACCAATCTCGAAGTATGTCCGGACGACGCTGACTACGCCTGCCCGGACGGGGGTAATGGGGCTGCAGGACCAGCCTAGTGCCTGCTGCCAGGGTCTTTGCGGGGCCGGTGCAACGAAAAGCGCCACAGCCCGTGCGGTCGGTGACCGTGCGGGCCGTGGCGCCTAGCGGAGGAAGTTAGGCCTTCGGGCTGGCTGCCGATTCGACCTTCAGCTTGCCGGAGGCGATGTCCTTCTTGATCTGGTCCAGGTCGGTCTTCAGCTGGGCCGGGACCTGGGAGTCCAGGTCGTGGAACGGAGCGAGCTGCACGCCGTCGTTCGCGAGCGTGCCAACGTACGGGGCGTTGGTGAACTTGCCGTCCTTGTCTTCCTTGACCACGGTCTCAACAGCTTCGCCCATCTGCTTCATGACAGAGGAGAGCATGATGTCCTTGTAGTCCGGGGCGGTGAGGAAGCCGTCGGAGTCGACCCAGATGAGCTTGACGTCCTTGCCGGCAGCCTTGGCTTCCTTCAGGGCCGCGCCGGCACCCTTGCCCACCGGACCTGCGACGGGCATGACGGTGTCCGCGCCCTGGTCCAGGAAGTTCTGGGTGAACTGCTTGCCCTTGTCCTGCTTCTCGAAGTCGCCGGTGAAGGAGCCATCCTGCTTGGCCTTGTCCCAGCCGAGCACCTTGACGTTCTTGCCGTTCTTTTCGTTGTAGTACTTCACGCCGTCGGCGTAGCCGTCCATGAAGATGGTGACGGTGGGGATCTTGATGCCGCCGAAGGTGGCGACGGTGCCGGTCTTCGTGGTGCCGGCGGCGAGGTAGCCGGCCAGGAACGCGGCCTGGGCCGTGTCGTAGATGATCGGCTTGACGTTGGCGACGGGCTTGTCGTAGCCGAAGTCGATGATCGCGAAGTGCTTGTCCGGGTTGGCCGTGGCCTGCGCCTTGGTGGCGTCACCGAGCAGGAATCCGACGGTGATGGTCAGGTTGCAGCCGGCGGTGACCATGGCGCGGAGGTTGGGCTCAAAGTCGTTGTTGGTCTTCGACTCGACCTGGTTGACCTTGATCCCGAGATCCTTTTCGGTCTTCTTCAGGCCCTCGTAGGAGGACTGGTTGAACGACTGGTCGTCGAATCCGCCGGAGTCCGAGACGATGCAGCCGGTGTAGTTGCTGGCCGTCTTGGTGGCGCCGCTGCCGGCGTCCGGGGCGGCGCCGCAACCGGTGAGCAGCAGGGCAGCGGCACCCACGGTGGCGACGCCGGCCGTTGAACCGCGCTTGAGGGTGGCGCGCAGTGAGTTCTTCAAAGTTCCTCCAGGAAGCAAGAGATAGGCGCTGCGACGCGTTCAATGAGCCTGCTTCCGGTTTTCCCCCGAAACACTGTTGTCACTGACAGCTGCGCAGCACTGCGCCGAGGCGCACGGATGCAAGCCACTTTAGTGGGCGCGCACACGTCCAGTAACACAGTTCACACCCGTTTCCCGGATTGTTGAGAACTTGTTACCAACGCGGCGGCTCCGCCGGTCAGAGACGGACCAGCATCTTGCCGGTGTTGGCGCCGTCGAGCAGGTCCATGAAGGCCTGCGGTGCGTTTTCCAGGCCCTCCACGATCGTCTCGTCGTACCGGACCGTACCGTCGGCGAGCCAGGCGGCCATTTGTTCCGCGAACTCCGCCCGGTGCTGCCGCTGGCCGCCGACCAGGAAGCCGCGGAGCGTGAGTTGTTTGCCGATTGCTACCGCGAGGTTGCGGGGGGCCGCCGGCGCCTCGGTGGCGTTGTACTGCGCGATCGCCCCGCACATGGCGACGCGGCCGCCGACGTTGAGCACTGACAGTGCGGCTTCCAGGTGATCGCCGCCCACGTTGTCGAAATAGACGTCGATGCCCTGCTCCCCCGCCGCCTGCTGCAGCAGCTCGCGGACCGGCCCGTCGTGGTAGTTGAAGGCGGCGTCGAAGCCGAGTTCGAGCAGCCGCGCGACCTTCTGCGGGGTGCCGGCGCTGCCGATCACCCGGGAGGCGCCCTTGGCTTTGGCGATCTGCCCCACGAGTGAGCCGACAGCCCCGGCCGCGCCGGAGACGAACACCGCGTCGCCCGGCTTGAATTCCGCGACCTTGAGCAGTCCGGCGTAGGCCGTGAGGCCGGTCATTCCGAGTGCGCCCAGGAACGCCTGGGCGGGCGCCAGGTCGGTGCGGGCCGGCGTGGTGGCGGCTGCGTCGAGCACCGCGTACTCGCGCCAGCCCAGTTGGTGGACGACGGCGTCCCCTACCTTGCGCTCCGCGGACCGGGACGCGATTACCTCGCCCACGGCACCGCCGTCGAGCGCGGCATCCAGGGCAAACGGGGCGGAGTAGGACTTGGCGTCGTTCATCCGGCCGCGCATGTACGGGTCCACGGAGATGAAGCGGTTGCGGACCAGCACCTGGCCGTTCTGCAATTCGGGCAGCGGCGCCTCGACGAGCCGGAAGTTTTCCGGCACGGGGCGGCCGTGCGGCCGGGACGCGAGCTGGATTTCCCGGCCGCTGACCGGCAGGACGGTGTTGTCGTTGGTGTTGCTCATGCTGCCACTTCCAGGATCTTGAGGTCCACGGTGATGTTGCCGCGGGTGGCGTTGGAGTAGGGACAGATCTGGTGCGCCTTGGCCACCAGGTCCTCGGCGGTCTTCATGTCCACGCCGGGAAGGGCGATCTCCAGTTCGGCTGCCAGGCCGTACCCGGCGCCATCGGGCAGGGCGCCGAAATGGATCCTGGCGGCAACGGCCGAGTCCGTCATGTCGGCGCGTTCCCTGCGGCCCACAAGGCGCAGGGCCGAGTGGAAGCAGGCCGCGTAGCCCGCGGCGAACAGCTGCTCCGGGTTTGTTCCCTGGCCGTCGCCACCAAGCTCCACCGGGCTGGCCAGTGTGACGTTGAGCTTTCCGTCACTGCTTTGGGCGGTGCCGTCGCGGCCTTCGCCGGAGGCCAGGGCCTCCGCGGTGTAGAGGGTTTTCATGCTGGTCCGTCCTGTAGGAGGGTTGCGGTCGGGTGGGGCCCGCCTGCGGTGTCAGCGGCGGGAGTTCAGGGCGGCGGTGAGCCGGCCGAGCGTCTCGCGGAGCTGGTCGAGTTCGGCGGTCGTGAGTCCGGCCGCCTCGGCGAGTCGTTGCGGGATCCCGGCGGCCCGGGAGCTGAGGCCTGCCCCCTCGGCGGTGAGCAGCACCTCCACCCGCCGCTCATCCGCCGCGGAGCGGCGGCGTTCGACGAACCCCAGGGATTCGAGCCGCTTGAGCAGCGGCGACAACGTTCCGGAGTCCAGGCCCAGTTCCTCGCCCAGTTCACGCACGCCGCGCGGCTCCTGCTCCCAGAGCACCATCATCACGAGGTACTGGGGGTAGGTCAGGCCGAGCTCGTCAAGCATGGGCCGGTAGGCGGAGGTGGCCGCCCGGGACGCCGCGTACATCGCAAAGCAGACCTGCCGGTCGAGCCGGGGCGCGGCCGGCAGCGCGGTGTTCGGGCGGGAAGTTTCACTCACCCAAAAATCATAGCGTGCAATTCAATTGTGCACAACCAAACTATCGGAAGCTGCTCCGCCGGGCCATCGAAGCCGAGCCGCTGCGCCGCCGGGGAGGCCCGGCCGGCAGGGCCGCGGGTCAGGCGGCGCCGAGGTCGCGCAGGGTGCGCAGGGCTGCCGCGGTGAGCACCCGGATGCCGAGCCCGAGCGACCGCTCGTCCAGGATGTAGTCCCCGCGGTGCAGGTCATACTCCTCGCCGCCCGGGGTCTTGGTGCCAAGCCGCATCATGGCCCCCGGCAGGTCGGCCAGGAACCAGGCGAAGTCTTCGCCGCCCATGGACTGCGGGGTCAGCACCACCGAACTTTCACCGATCTCGGCCCGGGCGGCCGCCTCGATCAGCGCGGTTTCATGCTCGGAGTTCACCACCGGCGGCACGCCGCGGCTGTGCTCAAGGTGGACGTCCACGCCGTAGGGCGCCGCGATCTGCTGGACGACTTCGTCGAGGATCTGCCCGGCGCTGTGCCAGGCGTCCCGGTCCAGGCACCGCATGGTCCCGGCAAGGTAGCCGCCCGCGGGAATGGCGTTCGGGGCGGAACCGGCAGAAATCTGCCCCCACACCACGGAGACGCCGCTGCGGACATCCACCCGGCGGGACAGCACCGCCGGAACGTTGATGGCAATCTGGGCCAGCGCGAAGACGAGTTCCTCGGTCAGGTGCGGGCGGGAGGTGTGGCCGCCGCGGCCGGTGAGTTCAATCTTAATGGTGTCCGAGGCCGACGTGATGGCGCCGATCCGGGTGCCGACCTTGCCGACCTCGATCCTCGGATCACAGTGCAGCGCCAGGATCCGCGGCACTCCCTCGAGCACGCCCTGTTCGATGCAGGCATGGGCGCCGCCGGGCATGGTTTCCTCGGCCGGCTGGAAGATGATCCGGACCGTGCCGCCGAGCGGGGACGCTTCATGCATCCGTTGCAGGACCAGGGCGATGCCCAGCATGGTGGCGGTGTGGACGTCGTGCCCGCAGGCGTGCGTGACCCCGTGGTTCCTGGACGCGAACTCCAGCCCGGTCTCCTCGATGATGGGCAGGGCGTCGATATCGCCGCGCAGCGCGGTGGCTATCGGCCCTTCGCCTACGTCGACGGTCAGGCCGGTACCTTCGAGGCGGCGCGGCCGCAGCCCCGCGGCCTCCAGCCGCTGGGCGAGCTTCTCCGTGGTGCGGAACTCCTTGAACGACAGTTCGGGGTGCGCGTGAAGATCCCGCCGGAACGCGATCAGCTCCGGCAGCAGCGGCTCCAGCCACGGCCCCACCAGGGTCGTCGGTTCGGCTTCGGTAGTGTAGTTTCGCACCCCATTACTGTAGCGAGGGTCCGCAGGATAGCGGCATCGCGGTCGGCGCGTTACGGCGCCGGCGGGCGGGGTTGGAGGACGGGGTTAGAGGACGGGCTTAGAGGACGTCGGTGTCGCCGCTGGCCTTGAGCGCATCCACGGCGGCCTTGACCCGCTGGGAGTGCGCCTTTGTGGTCACCAGCAGCGCGTCCGGGGTGTCGACGATGACGACGTCCTTGATGCCGATCAGGGCGATCACGCGTTTGGTGTCGGTGACCACCACGCCGCTGGCGTTTTCGGTGAAGACGCGCGCGCCCTCACCGATCACGGTGACGTCGTCGACCTCTTTGGCACTGTTGAGCCGGCCCACGGAGGCGAAGTCCCCGACGTCGTCCCAGCGGAAGGTGCCGGGCACGACGGCGACGTCCCCGGCCGCGGCGGCGGGCTCGGCGACGGCGTAGTCGATGGCGATTTTGGGCAGGGTGGGCCAGACGCGGGCCGTGACCTCGTCGCGCAGCGGGGTGTCCCATGCCTTGGCGATCTCCTGCAGGCCGGCGAAGAGCTCCGGCTGGTTTGCTTCGAGGTGTTTGAGCATGAGCGAGACCGGGGCCACGAACATGCCGGCGTTCCAGACGTACTCGCCGCTGTCCAGGTACTGCTGGGCGACGTCCTCGCTCGGCTTTTCGACGAATTCCACCACCGTGTGGGCGCTCGGCGCACCCGTCACGCTGAGCTTGTCGCCGGCACGGATGTAGCCGAACCCGGTGGAGGGGTGCGTGGGCTTGATGCCGATGGTGACGATCTTGCCGGCGGCTGCGGTGTAGATGGCTTCCCGGACGGCGTCCTGGAACAGCCGGTCGGGGCTGATCACCTGGTCCGCGGCGAACGATCCCATGATGGTGTCCGGATCGCGTTCGTAGAGGATGGCGGCGGCGAGCCCGATGGCTGCGCCGGAATCCTTGGGCTCGCTCTCCAGCACGAGGTCCTGCTCCTGCACCTCGGGCAGCTGGCTGCAGACGGCCTCGCGGTGCGCGGCGCCGGTGACGACCAGCATCCGGCCGCCGCCGGCCAGCGGCTCCAGCCGGTCATAGGTGGCGCGCAGCAAGGTACTGCCGGACCCGGTGAGGTCGTGCAGGAACTTGGGGGCGGCGGCGCGGGAAAGCGGCCAAAGCCGGGTCCCTACTCCACCGGCGGGAATCACGGCGATGAACCGCTTAAGCGGGGAATCTGCCGCGGCGGCCTCCGGGCCGTTGCTGGTCACGTTGTCTGTACTCATCACGGCTACTTTAGCCGACCACCTGCCCGGGGCCCCGGCCAGGTGCCGAGCGGAGGCGGCGTCGGATCCGGGCCGGCGGCCCCGGCCCTACCTGCGATTGTGGCGTTTGTCTCAAAACCGTTTGAAATCCGCGCCGGGCGCCGTCACCATCACTTCGCTGAATTGAATAAGCTGTTAGCGAAGCCTAGATTTAGGCTTGAGCTTACGAGTGCTCTCGCAGCAGGCGTTCCCCCCGCGTGGATCCCATGCCAGCGCCGCTGTGTCGCAGGGAGGTTTATTCAGTGCCGACAAAACCAGCTGGCACCTTGTACCGCGGCCGTGAAGGCATGTGGTCTTGGGTTGGACACCGCGTTACCGGTGTAGTGATCTTTTTCTTCTTGTTGGTCCACGTGCTGGACACCTCATTGGTGCGTGTGTCCCCCGAGGCTTACACCGCCGTGATCGGTGCCTACAAGAACCCCCTTATGGCCCTGGGTGAAACGGGCCTCGTCGCAGCGATTGTTTTCCACGCCTTTAACGGCCTGCGGATCATCGCCGTCGACTTCTGGAAGAAGGGCGCCAAGTACCAGCGCCAGATGCTGTGGACGGTCCTGGCCCTCTGGGTGGTCGTCATGGTCGGCTTCTCCATCCGCCACCTGTCCCTCGCCCTCGGAGGTCACTAAGCCATGAGCGCAACGCAGATTCAGAGCCCACGTAGTGGACAAAACATCAGTGGCAAGGGCACCGGCGGCAAGATCGCCCCGCAGTACCGCCGCAGCGGTTCGTCCAAGGGCAACTTCGAAATGCTCGCGTGGCTGTTCATGCGGCTCTCCGGCGTCGTCCTGGTGGTGCTCATCTTCGGGCACCTGACGGTCAACCTGCTGGTGGGCGAAGGCATCCACGCCATCGACTTCGGCTTTGTCGCCGGCAAGTGGGCGGACCCGTTCTGGCAGGTCTGGGACCTGGCCATGCTGTGGCTCGCCATGCTGCACGGCACCAACGGTGTTCGCACCATCATCAACGACTACGCCGAACGGGACGCGACGCGTCTGTGGCTGAAGATCGTGCTCTACGCCGCCGCCGCGGCCATCGTCGTCCTGGGCACCCTGGTGATCTTCACCTTCAACCCGTGCCCCGTGGTGGACGGCGTGCAGCTGCCCGGCGGGTTCTGCCCCGCTCCGTAGCAAGGGAGCCCCCTGGGCGTCGGTCCCCGCCAGCGGGCGGGACCACGAGACTTCACTGCGCAGGCCTCGCCGGCGGTGTTTGACAGCGAATTTTGAGAGAAAGAGCATCTGGTATGCAGGTCCATAAGTACGACGTCGTCATTGTCGGCGCCGGTGGCGCTGGCATGCGCGCCGCGATTGAATCCGGTCAGCGCGCACGCACAGCAGTACTGACCAAGCTTTACCCCACGCGTTCCCACACCGGCGCGGCGCAGGGCGGCATGTGTGCTGCCCTGGCCAACGTCGAGGAAGACAACTGGGAATGGCACACCTTCGACACGGTTAAGGGCGGCGACTACCTGGTGGACCAGGACGCCGCCGAGGTGATGGCGAAGGAAGCGATCGACGCCGTCCTGGACCTGGAAAAGATGGGCCTGCCGTTCAACCGCACGCCCGAGGGCCGGATCGACCAGCGCCGCTTCGGCGGCCACACCCGCGACCACGGCAAGGCACCGGTCCGCCGCGCCTGCTACGCCGCGGACCGCACCGGCCACATGATCCTGCAGACCCTGTACCAAAACTGTGTCAAGCACAACGTGGAGTTCTACAACGAGTACTACGTCCTGGACCTGCTGACCGTCGAGGAAGACGCGGTCCGCGAGGACGGCACCGCCTACAAGCAGAAGCGCGTCGCCGGCGTCGTCTCCTACGACCTCGCCTCCGGCGAACTGCACGTGTTCCAGGCCAAGTCCGTGATCTTCGCCTCCGGCGGCGCGGGCAAGGTCTTCAAGACCACCTCCAACGCCCACACCCTGACCGGTGACGGCATGGGCATCGCCTTCCGCCGGGGCATCCCGCTGGAGGACATGGAGTTCTTCCAGTTCCACCCGACCGGCCTGGCCGGCCTGGGCATCCTGCTCTCCGAGGCAGCCCGCGGCGAGGGCGCCATCCTGCGCAACTCCGAGGGTGAACGCTTCATGGAGCGCTACGCCCCCACCATCAAGGACCTCGCCCCGCGCGACATCGTGGCCCGTTCGATGGCCAACGAGGTCCGCGAAGGCCGCGGCTGCGGGCCGAACAAGGACTACGTCCTGCTCGACCTGACGCACCTCGAGCCGGCCCACATCGACGCCAAGCTGCCGGACATCACCGAGTTCGCCCGCACCTACCTCGGTGTGGAACCGTACACGGAGCCCGTGCCGGTCTTCCCGACGGCGCACTACGCCATGGGCGGCATCCCCACCAACATCAGCGCCGAGGTCCTGCAGGACAACGACACCATCATCCCGGGCCTTTACGCCGCGGGCGAGGTGGCCTGCGTCTCCGTCCACGGCTCCAACCGCCTGGGCACCAACTCGCTGCTGGACATCAACGTCTTCGGCAAGCGGGCCGGCATCGCCGCCGCGGAGTACGCGAAGACCGCGGACTACGTCGAACTGCCCGCCGACCCCGAGGCCTACACGCTGGACCTGCTGGACCACGTCCGCACCTCCGAAGGCACCGAAAAGGTCGCCCAGATCCGCAAGGACCTGCAGGACACGATGGACGCCAACATGCAGGTGTTCCGCACCGCGGACACGCTGAACCAGGTCCTCACGGACATCGCGTCCTTCGAGGAGCGCTACCAGCGGATCAGCGTCCAGGACAAGGGCAAGCGCTTCAACCTGGACCTGCTGGAGGCCGTGGAACTGGGCTTCCTGCTGGAGCTCGCCAAGGTCATGACCGTGGCGGCCCTGCACCGCGAGGAATCCCGCGGCGGACACTTCCGCGAGGACTTCCCCGAGCGCGACGACGAAAATTTCATGAAGCACTCCATGGCGTACAAGGATGCCCACGCCCCGGCGGACGGCTCCGCCGAGGCAATCGCCGGCATCCGGCTTGCCACCAAACCGGTGGTCTTTACGCGTTACGAGCCGATGGTGAGGAAGTACTAAGATGACCGCTGAACTCGCTGAGCCAGCCTCCAAGATCGAACTGCCCGCCGGTGTCGGCGGCGGCGGCGAGATCCCGTCCTTCGACGTCACGCTGCGCGTGCGCCGCTACAACCCCGAGGTCTCCGACGAGTCCACCTGGGACGACTTCCACGTCACCATGTACGGCACCGACCGTGTCCTGGATGCCCTGCACAAGGTCAAGTGGGAACAGGACGGCAGCGTCTCGTTCCGCCGCTCCTGCGCCCACGGTGTCTGCGGTTCCGATGCCATGCGCATCAACGGCCGCAACCGCCTGGCCTGCAAGACGCTGCTCAAGGACCTGGACACGTCCAAGCCGATCACGGTTGAACCGATCAAGGGCCTGCCGGTGGAGAAGGACCTGATCGTGGACATGGAGCCGTTCTTCCAGTCCTTCCGTGAGGTCATGCCGTTCCTGATCAACAAGGGCCACGAGCCGACCCGTGAGCGCCTGCAGTCGGCCGAGGACCGCGAGCGGTTCGATGACACCACCAAGTGCATCCTCTGCGCCGCGTGCACCTCGTCCTGCCCGGTGTTTTGGACCGACGGCCAGTACTTCGGCCCCGCCGCGATCGTCAACGCGCACCGCTTCATCTTTGATTCCCGTGATGACGCCGGCGACATGCGCCTGGAGATCCTCAACGACAAGGAAGGCGTGTGGCGCTGCCGCACCACCTTCAACTGCACCGAAGCATGCCCCCGCGGCATCCAGGTGACGAAGGCGATCGCCGAGGTCAAGCAGGCCATCCTGGCCCGCAAGATCTAGCGGACTCCCCCACCGTTCCAACCACGGCGGCGCCCCCACCCTCCCGGTGGGGACGCCGCCGTCGTCGTTCCGCCCGCGCCGCCAGGATTATTTCGGCGTGGGCCGACCAGTACCTCGACGCCGGAAGGTAGCGACCGCCGACCCGCGCGGCTCGTGCGGCGGTACCGGCATCCTGCCCGGCTGGACCTGGCGGGCGCCCCAGCCTGCGGTCCCGGCGTCCGGGGCGGCCTTGAGGTCGCCGTCGCGGACCGCGGACCAGCCCGCGGAAACCAGGTAGACCTGGCTGACCAGGTTGAACCAGATCAGCAGGCCGATGATGATCGCGAACGGCGCCAGCAGCGGGTTCCGGCCGGCGCTGGCAAGCAACTGCGTGCTGAAGACCTGCAGCACCGTGGTGCCCACGGCCGCCAGGATGGTCCCCTCCAGCAGGGCCCGGCGGGCGAGCTTCAGCCCGGCCGCCACCCGAAACATGATCACCGCGGTGCCCCAGCCGAGCAGCAACGGCACCAGGACCGTGACCGACGCCGTCAACGGGCCCGCCAGCAGCGGATCGAGATGCAGCAGCCCGCTCACCCAGTCGGCTGCTGTTCCGAAGACGAGGGAGGCGGCGGCGCTGACCACCAGCGCCACGCCAAGCAGCACCAGCGTGCCGGCGTCGCGCAGCATCTGCAGGAGCGGGTTGATGCCGCGCGGCCCCAGCTGCATCATCCCCCGCACGCCGTCGCGCACGCCGCCAATCCAGCCCAGGGCGGTAAAGACGGTCACGGCACCGGCGATCACCGCGGTCCAGCCGAGGTTGGACGGGGTCAGCAGCTGGTGGGGATCAACCAGGCCCTGGCCGCCGTTGATTTTCAGGAGCCCGGGAGCCGTTTTGGCTACGCTCTTGATGATTTGGTCCAGGAGCACCGGCTGTCCGTTCAGGAACAGCCCGGCCAGGGAGAAGCCGGTGGCGAGCAGGCCGGTGATGGAGAAGAACATCCGGAAGCCGATGCCGGCGCTCAGCAGCGGCCCGTGCTGCAGGTTGTAGTGCTGGAAAGCGCGCAGCGGGCGGAAGGTGTTCAGCCGGGCCAGCAGCCAGGGCACCCTGGCCATCAGCGGCGCCGCTCCCCCGCCGGAGCGCCGCGCCTTGCCCCACTCGCGCCGTTTCCTGATCGCTTCCAGCCGCAACCCGGCCAGGTCGGTGGGAAGCGGAAGGTCAGCGGGTGTCTGCCGCGCCTCGGTGCTCGTCAGGTTCGGTGCCAAAGTGAAGCTCTTCCCGTAGCTGCCAAATGCCGTTGTCGTCGTGCTCGTAAAGTCCCATGCTAGCGACCGGGAAGCTGGCCCTGTAATCCCTCAGCGCCGTTTCGGCCTCGTCGAGGCTCTCCGGGGCGATGTCATGGGCCACCGTGACGTGCGGGTGGTAGGGGAAGGGCAGCTCGCGTTCCAGCGGCCCGGTCTGCAGCTGCCGGTGCAGGTTCACGCACTCGCCGAAGCCGGCTTCGACGTTGAGGAAGACCACCGGGGAGACCGGCCGGAACGATCCGGTGCCGGCGATCGTCACGGTGAACGGTTCCTGCCGGCTCGCGACCTGCCGGACCAGGCTGCGGGTGGCCTCCCAGTCCTGGGTCATGGTGGTGGTGACCAGGGTGATGTGGGCGGGCACCGTCGCGGCCAGCGGATCACCGAAGGAGGCCCGCCAGCGCCGCAGCTCATCGGCGACCTCCTGCGGGAATTTCAGGATGACGCCGACGCTGATGCCGTCGTCAGCGGTCTGCCCGTTGCCGGCCGCCGGGCGCTGGTGGGCGGCGGCGGAACCCTTCCGCGCGCTGTGGGCGGCGCGGCCGGTGTCGCCGGCGGTGACTCTGCTGACGGAGGACATCGCGCTAGCGGACTCCCGCCAAGCTGAGCGAGGGCAGGAAGCCCATCCGCTCGTAGACCCGGGCCAGGGTCACCGAGGCAATCTCGCGGGCCCGTTCCGCGCCCTGGGCCAGCAGCCTGTCCAGTTCGGCCGGGTCCGCCATCAGCTCGTTGGTGCGGTCCCGCAGCGGCGTGACGAAGTCGACCATCACCGCGGCGAGGTCGGTCTTGAGGTGGCCGTACATCTTGCCCTGGTACTCGGCTTCCAGCTCCGTCACCGGCTTGCCCGTCAGGGTCGAGTAGATGGTCAGCAGGTTGGAGATGCCCGGCTTCGCTTCAAGGTCGAAGCGGATCTCCGTCCCGGCGTCGGTCACGGCCGACTTGATCCGCTTCGCGGCGATCTTCGGGTCCTCGAGCAGCTGGATCGATCCGTTCGGCGACTCGCCGGTCTTTGACATCTTGGCGGACGGGTTCTGCAGGTCATAGATCTTGGCGCTGGCCTTGAGGATGGTCGCCTCCGGAACGGTGAAGGTGTCACCAAACCGGGTGTTGAAGCGCTGGGCCAGGTTGCGGGTCAGCTCAAGGTGCTGTCGCTGGTCCTCCCCCACCGGGACCAGGTCCGTCTGGTACAGCAGGATGTCGGCGGCCATCAGCGTCGGGTAGGCGAAAAGGCCCAGGGTGGCGGCCTCCGCGCCGGACTTCTGCGTCTTGTCCTTGAACTGGGTCATCCGGGACGCTTCGCCGAAGCCGGTGATGCAGTTCAGCGCCCACGCAAGCTGGGCGTGCTCCGGGACGTGCGACTGGACAAAGAAGATGCACTTGTCCGGGTCGATGCCCGCTGCAATGTACTGGGCCGCCACGACCCGGGTCCGCTTGGCCAGCTCGGCCGGTTCGAAGTCAACGGTGATGGCGTGCAGGTCCGGGATGAAGAACACGGCGTCGTATTCGGCCTGCATGTCCACCCAGTTGCGGACGGCGCCGATGTAGTTCCCCAGGTGCAGGGAGTCAGCGGTGGGCTTGGCGCCGGAGAGGATGCGCTTCTTGGCGGGAACGGTGCTGCTAGTCATGTTGCTGAAACCTTCGGGCTCAGAGCCGGTAGTCCACTACCAGCGGGGCGTGGTCGGAGAAGCGGGTATCCCAGGACGGCGCCCGGTCCACGACGGCGGAAAATGCGGCGGCGGCGAGGGCGGGGGTGGCCAGGTGGTAATCGATCCGCCAACCGGTGTCGTTGTCGAAGGCCTGTCCGCGCTGCGACCACCAGGTGTAGGGGCCATCGACCTCCCCGGCCAGGCCGCGGTGGACGTCCTTCCAGCCGATGTCCTCGCCGAAGAAGCGGTCGAAGTAGGCGCGTTCCGCGGGCAGGAAGCCGGCGCGTTTGACGTTGCCTTTCCAGTTCCGGATGTCCAGCTCGGTGTGGCCGACGTTCAGGTCCCCCACCACCAGCGCGTGGTCGCTGTGCTTGGTCAGCTCGGGCAGCCGGACGGTCATCGCGTCCAGGAACCGGAACTTGTCGTCCTGCTTCGGGGTGCCGGCCTCGCCGGAGTGGACGTAGGCGCTGGCCACGGTCAGCTGCGAGGCCACGCCCGCGGTGTCCCGGACAATGAAGTCTGCTTCCACCCAGCGGCCGGTGGTGGCGAAATAGTCATCGCCGATCCCGTCCCGGGTGCCGACGGGTTCGGTGCGGGAGGCGATGGCGACGCCGGCCCGGCCCTTGGCTTCCGCCTCGGCGTGCAGGATGTACCAGCCCGCGCCCAGCAGTTCCCGGACGATCGCGTCGGGTGCGCGGACCTCCTGGAGGCAGAGGATATCCACGTCGCGCGGGGCCAGCCACTCCGCCATGCCCTTCTTATAGGCGGCGCGGAGGCCGTTGACGTTTACCGATGCGACGCGAAGGTGGTCCTTCTCCAATGCCAAGCTCACCCGGTCCACTCTAGTCGATGATGGTTCCGCTGACCGGTTCGTCAGAGCCGCCCGGAGCCTTCATCATGTCCCGTGCGTTGGTGGCCGTGATCTCGATGGTTTCGAGCGCGCGGCGGATGGTCTCCGGGTCGGCGGCGTCGCCCTTGGCCCGTTCCTGTTCCACCACACGGACCTGCACCTGCACGATCTTGAACGAGTGGTCCAGCTTCATATCGCGGAGCTCATCGGCCTGGCCGCGGTCGGCGACCAGCCGGGTGCCGCCCTGGTCCGTGCTGCCGGCCATCGGGGCGCGGCCCACCGCGGAGTTGAAGGCGTTCTGCGCCTCGTTCAGCCTGGCGCCGGCCTTTTTCGCGGCACGCTGGATGCTGAACACGACGAAGGCGGCCAGCAGGAGCCAGAAGCCGGCGATGACAGCGACAACCCAGCCCACGACGTCGTTCTGGTTGGCGGCGAAGAGCACGGCCACCAGGAAAGCGATGATGAACACCGTCATCCCGAGTCCGCCGATCCGGAACATCGAGAATTTTCCGGTGGCGGCGCTGGACGCGGACGGCTGGGATGAAGGGTTGCCTAGGGATTGCATGAGCCCATTATCGCAAACCGGTCCGGGCCGGGACGGCGCTTCCACCCCGGGCGAACGGAGCCCCGGGCACCCACCCGCCCTTACTTCAGGAACAGGCTGCGCAGCCGTCCGGTGGTGAGGGCGACGCCGAGCACGATCATGAGGAGGTAGTAACCGACGTGTACGGCGGTGGCGGGGGTGAACGCCCCCACGCTGATCTGCCGCAGCAGTTCAACCCCGTGCCACAGCGGCATCGCCTGGACCAGCCACTGGATGAGCTGCGGGTAGACGCTCAACGGGTAGAAGGTGGCGCTGAACAGGAACATCGGCAGCATCACGAAGTTGATCCAGTCCATCTGCTGGAACGTCTTCATGAAGCTGGTGATGCCCATGCCGAAGCTCGCGAAGCCGAAGGCAATCAGCACCGCGGTGGGGATCATCAGCAGGGCCCACGGCGTGGTGATCAGGCCCATCACGGCCATCACCGCGGTGAAACCGGTCGCGTACATGGCCCCGCGCAGCAGGGCCAGGAAGATTTCGCCCATCGCGACGTCGATCGGGCCCAGCGAGGTGTAAAGCATGCCCTGGTACAGCTTGGCGAAGTTCATCTTGAAGAAGACGTTCCAGGTGGAGTCGTAGACCGCACCGTTCATCGCCGAGACCGCCAGCAGCGCCGGGGCAATGTACGCTGCGTAGCTGATTTCCTGGCCGCCGGGTCCCTGCACGGAACCGACGATCGCGCCCAGGCCGACCCCCATCGAGACCAGGTAGAGCACCGGCTCGAAGAAACCGGACAGCATGACCATCCAGTTGCTGCTCTTGGTGGCCATCAGTCCACGGGCGACGACGGCGCGCACGTTGCGCGAGTAGAGCGGCCCGAAGCGGCGGTTGCGGGCCGCGTCGGCGGCCGGATGGCCGGCGGGGTCGTAGCGTCCGGCAAGTACGCTCATGATGCCATCCTCCTGGCGAACTGCCGCCGGGTCAGGACCCAGCCGAGGACGGCGAGGCCGAGCAGGAACACGACGTGGAACACGGTCAGCAGCGGTGCTTCCTGGTAGCCGTAGCTGGCCACCCGGCCCAGTTCGGTGCCGTGCCAGATCGGCGAGATCCAGCCAATCCAGCGCAGCCCCACCGGCAAGGTATCCAGTGGGAAGAACGTCCCGGAGAACAGGAACAGCGGCATCACGATGAAGCGCATGACCATGGCGAACTGGCCTTTGTCGGTCTTGATCGTGGCGGCGTAGGCCATCAGCGGCAGGCCGAAGGACAGCCCGGCCAGCGTCGCCACCAGGATGGACAGCCAGCCCCAGCCGCTCGGGGACGCGCCGAACAGCGCCACCACCCCGAAGTAGATGGCGGACTGCAGCAGGAACCGGACGGTGACGGCAATGATCTGGCCGGCCGCGATCTGCTCCGGGGTCAGCGGCGACGCGTGCGGGCCGTAGTAGACCCGGCGCCACTTGAAGCCGTCCATCACCGGGAAGGTGAACTCGTTGGCCGCGGTCATGACGGCGGCCGAGATCAGCAGGGCGGGGGCGATGAAGGCCAGGTAGCTGACGCCGCCGAAGGCCGCCGCCGAGTTGGTGTCCACCAGCGTGGCCAGCCCCACGCCCATGGCGAAGAGGTACGCCACCGGCTGGCCGACGCCGTACATGACGATGGTCCAGCCGTAGCCCTTCATGACCCGCAGGACCTGCTCGGCGTAGTAGAAGGAACCCCAGCGGCGCGCCCTGGCCGCGGAGACGGCCGGGGCGTGCGCGCGCAGGGCGGGGGACGCCGTCGTGCCGCCCGTCCCGGCCGGTGCTGCCGGTGCTGCCGGTGCTGCTTTCCTAGTCAACGAGGCTCCGCCCGGTCAGGCGCAGGAAGACGTCCTCGAGCGAGGAGCGGCGCACCAGCGAGGTGACCGGGCGCAGGCCCCGGGCGGAGACTTCCTCGAGGGCGGCTTCGCCGTCGTGGGCGTAGATCAGCACCCGGTCCGGGAGGGTTTCAAAACGCTCGCCGATGCCTTCGAGTTCGGCGCCGACGGTGGCGTTCCGCTCCGAACCGAAGCGCAGCTCAAGGACTTCACGGGTGGAGTAGTCCCGGATCAGGCTGGCGGGGGAACCTTCGGCCATGATCTTGCCCTTGTCCACCACGATCAATCGGTCGCAGAGCTGTTCCGCCTCGTCCATGTAGTGCGTGGTCAGGATCAGGGTGACGCCCTGCTCCTTGAGCCGGAACAGCCGGTCCCAAAGGATGTGCCGGGCCTGCGGATCCAGGCCGGTGGTGGGTTCGTCCAGCAGCAGGATCTGTGGCTCGTTGATCAGCGACCGCGCGATCGTGAGGCGGCGCTTCATGCCCCCGGAGAGCGCGTCCACCTTGGATTTGGCCTTGTCGGTGAGCTGGGCGAATTCCAGCAGCTCGTCCGCCTTGGGCTTCAGGTAGCTCATCGGCAGGCCGAAGTAGCGGCCGTAGACCAGCAGGTTGTCCCGGACCTTCAGTTCCTCGTCCAGGTTGTCCTGCTGCGGCACCACGCCCAGGTGGGCGCGGACCTCCGGCCCGTGCTGCTCCGGGTCCAGGCCCATGATGCTCAGGCTGCCGGAGGTCCGCTGCGAGACGCCGCCGATCATCTTCATGGTGGTGGATTTGCCGGCCCCGTTCGGGCCCAGCAGGCCAAAGGCTTCGCCGGCCGGAACCCGGAAGGAGATGCCGTCGACGGCGGTGACGTCGCCGTAGCTCTTGGTCAGGTTTTCCGCGGTGATGACGTAGCGGAGCTCTCCGTTTTCGGCGTCGCGGCTCACGGTGGACTCTTTCGAAGCAAGTTCAGGCACCCGGAACACGGTAGTCGATCCCGGCAAACTATGAAAGAGTCTTTTCGTAAAAACTTGGCGACGTTCGTGCCAACTGCCTCGCAGTAGGTGTCGTCTTGAGCGCTCAAAACGACACCTACTGCGAGTTAGTTGGGCCGGGGCGCGGAACTTTCCTAGTGGGCGCGCTCTCCGGCTGCGTGCCGTTCGGCGGTTTCCACCACGTTGGCCAGCAGCATGGCCCGGGTCATCGGGCCCACTCCCCCGGGGTTGGGCGAGAGCCAGGCGGCAACGCCGGCCGCGGCGGGCTCGACGTCGCCGGTGACCACGGCCTTGCCGGAGCCGTCCTCAACCCGGCTGACGCCGACGTCGAGCACGATGGCTCCCGGTTTGAGGTCTGCCGCCTTGATCATGTGCGGCTGGCCGGCCGCGGCAATCACGACGTCGGCCTGCCGCAGTTCGGCCGGCAGGTCCACGGTCCCGGTGTGCGCCAGGATGACGGTGGCGTTGACGTCCTTGCGGGTCAGCAGCAGGCCCACCGGACGGCCGATGGTGACGCCGCGGCCCACCACCAGCACCCGTTTGCCCTTCAGGCTGATTCCGTGCCGCGCCAGCAGCTCCACACATCCCTTGGGGGTGCAGGGCAGCGGGGATTTCATCCGTCCGCTGACGTTGGCCACCAGCCGGCCCAGGTTCATCGGGTGCAGCCCGTCGGCGTCCTTGTCCGGGTCCATGGCCTCCAGGATGACGTCCTGGTCGATGTGCTTGGGCAGCGGCAGCTGCACGATGTAGCCGGTGCATTGGGGGTTCTGGTTTAGTTCCCGCACCACGGCGAGCAGCTCTTCCTGGGTGGCGTCCTCGGGCAGGTCGCGGCGGATCGAGGTGATCCCCACCTCGGCGCAGTCCCGGTGTTTGCCGGCGACGTACCAGGTGCTGCCCGGGTCGGAGCCGACCAGGATGGTGCCCAGGCCCGGCACGATCCCCCGGGCTTTCAGGGCGGCGACGCGCTCGGTCAGTTCGGCCTTGATCGCGGCCGCTGTGGCCTTGCCGTCCAGGGTCCGGGCCGTGTGCTGTGCGGTTCCTGCGTTCGCGGTGTTGGCGGCGCTCATCGGATCACCACTGCTCGTGCTGCGGGTACAGCGGGAAGTCCGCGGCGAGCTTGTCCACGCGGGCCTGCAGCGCCTCGACGTCGGTGCCGGCGCCGGACTTCAGCGCGGTGGCGATGATCTCGGCAACCTCGGTGAATTCCTCGGCCCCGAAGCCGCGGGTGGCCAGGGCGGGCGTGCCGATGCGCAGTCCGGACGTGACCATCGGCGGCCGCGGGTCAAACGGCACCGCGTTCCGGTTGACGGTAATACCGACCGAGTGCAGCAGGTCTTCGGCCTGCTGCCCGTCCAGCGCGGAGTTGCGAAGGTCCACGAGGACCAGGTGCACGTCGGTGCCGCCGGTCAGGACGGAGACGCCGGCGCCGGACAGGTCCGGCTGGTTCAGCCGGTCCGCGATGATGCGGGCGCCTTCCAAAACCCGTTCCTGGCGCTCCTTGAATTCGTCGGAGCCGGCAATCTTGAAGGCCACGGCCTTGGCGGCGATCACGTGCATGAGCGGACCGCCCTGCTGGCCGGGGAAGACGCTGGAGTTGATCTTCTTGGCCCACTCGTTCTTGGCCAGGATCACCCCGGAGCGCGGCCCGGCGAGGGTCTTGTGGACCGTGGAGGTCACGACGTCGGAGTGCGGCACCGGGCTGGGGTGCAGTCCGGCGGCCACCAGGCCGGCGAAATGCGCCATGTCCGTCCAGAGCAGCGCGCCCACCTCGTCCGCGATCGAGCGGAAGGCCGCGAAGTCGAGGTGGCGCGGGTAGGCGGACCAGCCGGCGATGATGACCTGCGGCTTTTCGGCGAGGGCCTGCGCGCGCAGCTTGTCCATGTCGATCCGGAAGCTGTCCTCCTCGACCTGATAGGCGGCGACGTTGTACAGCTTGCCGGAGAAGTTCAGCTTCATGCCGTGGGTGAGGTGGCCGCCATGGGCCAGAGAGAGGCCGAGGATCTTGTCGCCGGGGCTGATCATGGCGGACAGCGCGGCGGCGTTGGCCTGCGCACCGGAGTGCGGCTGGACGTTGGCGAAGTCGGCGCCGAAGAGTTCCTTGACCCGGTCGATCGCGAGCTGCTCGGCGACGTCGACGTACTCGCAGCCGCCGTAGTAGCGGCGGCCCGGGTAGCCCTCGGCGTATTTGTTGGTCAGGACGGAGCCCTGGGCCTCCATGACGGCGCGCGGGGCGAAGTTCTCGGAGGCGATCATCTCCAGGGTGCCGCGCTGGCGGCCAAGTTCCTGGGCCAGGACGGCGGCGATTTCGGGGTCGAGGTCAGCGAGCGGCTGGTTGCTGACGGCTGCTGAGGAAAGGCGAACGGAAGTAGTCACGAGATACTCCTGGCTAGGCAACGGTCACTGCTTTAAGGTCAGGTTACCGGCTGGCCCGCTGCGGCGCCGCAAAATGACGGGTCCCGGGACGGGACCGCCTCCTGCCGGCGCTGCACCCCCTGCGGGGCGCTGCGGCGGGCCGGCAGCGTGGCTGCCGGCCGGAAAAACATGACCCTCGGCCCAGGCGTACGATCCGTGGTCTGCGTGCGTGCCGCTCCCTGGTGGTTAGCCACCCAACGCCAGTTGCGACAGGTCAAGACTATCCCAGCCGCAGGTAGGCTGTCCTTCGTGACTGAAGACCAGCTGCCCGCTTCCTATGTCCTGACCCTGTCCTGCCCGGACCGGCCCGGAATCGTCCACGCCGTGGCCGGCGCCCTGCTGGTCGCCGGCGGCAACATCACGGACTCCCAGCAATACGGCAGCGAGGGAACCGGAACCTTCTTCATGCGGGTCGAGGCCACCACCCCGGCGGCCCCGGCGGAGCTGCGCGCGGCGCTGGAACCGGTGGCCCGGAGTTTCGGGATGGCGTGGAGCCTCAACCGGGCCGGCCGGAAGGTCCGCACCCTCGTGATGGCGAGCACCTCAGCGCACTGCCTCAACGACCTGTTGTTCCTGCAGCGCTCCGGGACGCTGCCGATCGAGATCCCGGCCATCGTCTCCAACCACCAGGACCTCGCCGGCCTGGCCGAGTTCTACGGCATTCCGTTCCACCACATTCCGGTCGGCCGGGAGACCAAAGCCGCAGCCGAAGACGCCCTGCGCAAGCTCATGGCCGAGCACGACATTGAACTGACGGTGCTGGCCCGGTACATGCAGATCCTCTCCGACGAACTGTGCACCGAGCTCACCGGCAAGGCCATCAACATCCACCATTCGTTCCTGCCCTCCTTCAAGGGCGCAAAGCCGTACCACCAGGCACACGCCCGCGGCGTGAAGCTGATCGGGGCCACCGCGCATTACGTCACCGCGGCCCTGGATGAGGGGCCGATCATCGAACAGGAAGTCATCCGGGTGGACCACCGCCGCACGGCCGAGCAGTTTGTCCAGATGGGCCGCGACGTCGAGGCCCGCACCCTCGCCCAGGCTGTTCAGTGGCATGCCGAACACCGGGTGCTGCTGGACGGCAACCGCACCGTCGTCTTCAGCTAGCCGTCTCCAGCTCACGGCCGTCCCAGTTCACGGCCGCCCCAGGCCGAGGCTTGTCTTCCACGCGGGTCCGCCCTTAACTGGAGCCATGGCATCAGCGCGGACGGATGAGCTGCCCGGTTTCATCGCCCTGCTCAAGGCCGAGGGCCGGCGCGGCGTGCTTGGCCTGGACTGCGGCCCGGGCACGGAGGGGCTGCTCTTTGTCCGCGCCGGGATCCATTTCACCGGCGTGGACGCTTCGGAGGAGAACATCCACGCCGCCCGCGCCCGGGGCCTGTCCGCTTCGGTGGCGACCGGCCGGACGCTGCCCTTTGCCGATGCAGCGTTCGCGGCCGTGTGGGCCGTGGACGCGCTGGCCAACCTGCCGCTGCAGGAGTGGGACGACGTCGTCCGTGAATTAACACGGGTGGCGGAACCCGGCGCGCCGGTCGCCGTCGCCGTTCCCGATCTGGGGCACCCGGACCTGGGGCCGGGCTTCACGGTCCTGCGGGCCCCGGCCTGAACACCCCGTTGCGCTATCAGGTATGGCCGCTAACCGGCACCCGGACCAGCCACTACTGATAGCGCATCCTCCGGTGTCCTAGGCTGTAGCCATGACTCCCGTTTACGCTTTCGGCGGCGACAGCCCGGCCGTCCACGAATCAGCCTTCATCGCCCCAACAGCCTCGGTGATCGGCAACGCCACCATGGCCGAGAACTCCAGCGCCTTCTACGGCGTCTCGGTCCGGGCCGACACCGCCGCCATCAGCGTCGGCGCGGGCAGCAACCTGCAGGACAACGTGGTGCTGCACGCCGACCCGGACTACCCCTGCACCGTGGGCGCCAGGGTCAGCGTCGGCCACAGCGCGGTCGTCCATGGCTGCACCGTGGAGGACGACTGCCTGATCGGGATGAGCGCCACCATCCTCAACGGCGCGGTGATCGGAGCCGGTTCGCTGGTGGCTGCCGGCGCCGTGGTCCTGGAAGGCACCATCGTCCCGCCGAGGTCACTGGTGGCCGGCGTGCCGGCCAAGGTCCGCAGGGAGCTCACCGACGAGGAGTTCGAGGGCGTCAAGAGCAATGCCAGCCACTACCAGGACCTGGCCCAGGCGCACCGCGCGCTGCACGGCTGACTGCCCCGGCTCTACCTCGGCCCACCGCGGGCCAACCTCGAAGCCCGGGGCGACACGGAGCCGCCCGGTTGCGTTAACTTCTTGACTACAAACCGCTGATGCGGCACGCTTCATTCCATGCCCTCACCAACGCGCTCAACGAGGAGCCGCACCAAAAACCCCGGATCGCAGTCCGCCCTCCGGCACCTGAACCAACAGCGGATCATCGAATGCCTGCTGGCAGGCCCGTCCACGCAGGCTGAACTGGCCCGGCAGACCGGGCTTTCCACCGCGACGGTGTCGAACATCGTCAAGATTATGCAGGACGCCGGCCTGGCCTCCACCGAGCCAATCACCAGCTCCGGCCGCCGCGCCCTGAACGTCCGGCTCAACAGCAATGGCGCGGTCGCCGTCGGCATCGACTTTGGCCGGCGCCACCTGCGGGTCTTCC
Organism: Arthrobacter sp. JB02-1C; assembly: GCF_057748045.1. Taxonomy (NCBI): domain Bacteria; kingdom Bacillati; phylum Actinomycetota; class Actinomycetes; order Micrococcales; family Micrococcaceae; genus Arthrobacter; species Arthrobacter sp. JB02-1C. Next base: position 2,099,724 of record NZ_CM173235.1, on the reverse strand, counting down.
TGGCCTCGCTCAGCTATCACGTGGTCGCGGAGGAATCGATCCTGCTCCCGCTGGGCCACCAGGCCGAGGAGGGCATCGCGTCCGCCGTCGCCCTGCTGGAGAAGCTGCTGGCCAGCAGCGGTGTGGAGCGCAGCGCCCTGGTGGGCGCCGGCGTCGGGATCCCGGGACCGATCGACCGGCGCACCGGGACCGTGGCACAAGGCGCCATCCTCCCGGAATGGGTCGGCATCAACATCCTGAAACGGCTCGAGGAAGCGCTGGATCTTCCGGTTTTTGTCGACAACGACGCCAACCTGGGCGCCCTCTCCGAGGTCACCTGGGGGCCGCACACCGGCATCAACAACCTGCTGTTCCTGAAGATCGGCTCGGGCATCGGCGCCGGGCTGATCCTGAACGGGATGCCCTATTACGGCAACGTCGGCATCACCGGTGAAATCGGCCATGCGACCATCCACGAACACGGCCTGGTCTGCCGCTGCGGGAACCGCGGCTGCCTGGAAACCATCGCCTCCACCACCACCATGATCGAGCTCCTGAGCCGGGGCGAGGACCGGCCGCTGAACCCCGAGGACATCGTCCGCAAGGCCCTCGCCGGAGACTCCGCCACCCTGCGCGTGGTGGACGACGCCGGGCTCGCCGTCGGCCGCGCGCTGGGCAACGTCTCGAACCTCATCAATCCGGAGGTGATCGTCGTCGGCGGTCCCCTGGCGGGCCTGGGCCAGCTGCTGCTGGACCCCATCCGGCGCGGGCTGGTCCGGCACGCGGTGCCGGTCATCGGTGAGACCACCACGCTGACCATGTCCTCCCTCGGCGACCGGGCGGAAGCCTTGGGCGCCACGGCACTGGTTTTCCAGCACGCCGGAATCCAGCGCAAGTAGGCGGGCGGGGGCCGGAAAGCCTGAACCCGTTATCCGCCCGTTGCGTTAAAGACTTGACGACAACGACGTGATCCAGTTTACTTTTGCATCAGACGGCCCTGCGATTTGCAGGGGCGGACAACGAAGTCATGCATTGGAGGCGTAAGGGCAGATGACGTCCCTCAACACGCACAGCGACCCGGTGATTCTCGAGATGCGCTCGATCACCAAGGAGTTCCCCGGCGTTAAAGCCTTGGCCGAGGTAAGCCTCCGGGTGAAGGCCGGCGAGATCCACGCCATCTGCGGTGAAAACGGTGCGGGAAAGTCCACCCTGATGAAGGTGCTTTCCGGCGTCTACCCGTACGGCAGCTACCAGGGCGACATCGTTTACCAGAGCGAGGTCCAGCAGTTCAGGGACATCCGCGCCAGCGAACATGCCGGCATCGTCATCATCCACCAGGAACTGGCGCTGATCCCGGAACTGTCCATCATGGAGAACATCTTCCTGGGCAACGAACCCACCAGGCGCGGGGTGATTGACTGGGCGGAAGCCCGGATCCGGTCCACCGAACTGCTGGCCCGGGTGGGCCTGCGCGAGGACCCGGACACGCCGGTCAAGGAGATCGGCGTCGGCAAGCAGCAGCTGGTCGAAATCGCCAAGGCGCTCAACAAGCGGGTGAAGCTCCTGATCCTCGACGAGCCGACCGCGGCGTTGAACGAATCCGACTCGCAGCACCTGCTGGACCTGATCCTGGGCCTGAAGGGCCGCGGCATCACCTCGATCATGATTTCGCACAAACTCAACGAGATCGAGCAGATCGCCGACTCGATCACGATCATCCGCGACGGCAAGTCGATCGAGACCCTCGATGTGAAGGCCGACGGCGTCGACGAGGACCGCATCATCAAGGGCATGGTGGGCCGGACCCTGGAGTCCCGGTTCCCGGAGCACGAGCCAAAAATCGGTGAGACGTTCTTCGAGGTCAAGAACTGGAACGTGGGGCACCCGCAGATCCAGGACCGCCTGGTCTGCAAAAACTCCAGTTTCTACGTCCGCCGCGGCGAAATCGTCGGCTTCGCCGGGCTGATGGGGGCCGGCCGCACCGAACTCGCGCGGTCCCTGTTCGGCCGCTCCTACGGCCGCTTCATCTCCGGCCAGGTGTACAAGGACGGCAAGGAGCTGCACCTCAAGACCGTCAAGCAGGCCATCGACGCCGGCCTCGGCTACGTCACCGAAGACCGCAAGTCCCTCGGCCTGAACCTGCTCGATGACATCAAGGCCACCACGGTCTCGGCGGCGCTGAAGAAGATCAGCCGGCATAACGTCGTCGACGTCGACAAGGAGTTCACCGTCGCCGAGCAGTACCGCAAGTCGCTGCGCACCAAGACCCCGTCCGTGGAGGAAGGGGTGGCCAAACTTTCCGGCGGCAACCAGCAGAAGGTGGTGCTGGCAAAGTGGATGTTCACCGACCCGGACCTGCTGATCCTGGACGAACCCACCCGCGGGATCGACGTCGGCGCCAAGTTTGAGATCTACGGCATCATCCAGCAGCTGGCCAACCAGGGGAAGGGAGTCATCGTGATTTCCTCGGAGCTGCCCGAACTCCTGGGCCTGTCCGACCGCATCTACACGATTTTCGAAGGCGCCATCACCGGCGTCCTGACCAAAGAGGAAGCCAGCCAGGAGAGCCTCATGAAGCTCATGACTTCCGCCCGCAAGACCGCCTGACCCTCTGGGACCATCCAGAGCATTCCGGACAACAAGGACTGACACAATGAATGCGCTCAAGAAGCTCTTTGGCGGCAATACCCGCCAATTCGGCATGATCTTCGCCCTGGTCGCGCTGATCGTCTTCTTCCAGATTTTCACAGAGGGCCGCACGCTCACCCCGGGCAACGTCATTAACCTCTTTAACGGCAACTCCTACATCCTGATCCTCGCGATCGGCATGGTGCTGGTGATCATCGCCGGCCACATCGACCTCTCGGTGGGCTCGGTCGCGGCGTTCGTGGGCGTCAGCGTCGCGCTCATGATCCGCGACTGGGGCATCCCGTGGTACCTCGGCATCCTGTTCGGGCTGCTGCTGGGCGCGGTGATCGGCGCCTGGCAGGGATTCTGGGTTGCCTACGTCGGCATCCCGGCGTTCATCGTCACGCTGGCAGGCATGCTGCTCTTCCGCGGCTTCAACCAGTTCGTCGGCAAATCCAACACCATCCCGGTGCCCAACGACTTCCAGTACATCGGATCCGGCTACCTGCCAGAGATCGGGCCCAACACCGGCTTCAACAACCTGACCCTGCTGCTCGGCCTGCTGGGAGCCGCGTTCGTGGTGTTCAGCGAGATCCGCTCCCGCCGCAAGGCCACGGCCCTCGGCGCCGAGGTCCCGGAAGCCTGGGTGACCATCACCAAACTGGTCCTGATCTGCGCCGCCATCCTCTACGCCACTTACCTCTTCGCCACCGGCCGGCCCGGCACCTCGTTCCCGATCCCGGGCCTGATCCTGGCCGTCCTGGTCCTGATCTACGGCTTCATCTCCTCCAAGACGATCGTCGGCCGCCACGTCTACGCGGTTGGCGGCAACCGGCACGCAGCCGAACTCTCCGGCGTCCAGTCCAAGAAAGTCAACTTCCTGGTGATGGCGAACATGTCCGTCCTGGCCGGCCTGGCCGGCATGATCTTCGTCGGCCGGTCCACCGCTTCGGGCCCGTTCGACGGCGTCGGCTGGGAACTGGACGCCATTGCGGCCGTCTTCATCGGCGGCGCCGCGGTGACCGGCGGCGTCGGCACCGTGATCGGCTCGATCGTCGGCGGCCTCGTGATGGCGGTGCTGAACAACGGCCTGCAGCTCCTCGGCGTCGGCGCGGACCTCACCCAGATCATCAAGGGGCTCGTGCTCCTGATCGCGGTGGCTTTCGATGTCTACAACAAGACCCAGGGCAAGCGGTCGATCATCGGCATGATGATGAAGAACTTCGGCCGCAGCGGCGAGGCCCGGCCCGAGGAATCCACATCCACCAAAGAGGTCATTGCCCGGGAGTCCTGAACGTTCCCGCACCGAACCCCTGATTCTCCGAACACCATCTATAGAAAGTGAACCAAGCAATGCAACTGATTGGTAAAGCAGGAAAGGCAGCAGCGATCGCTGCCATAGCGGCACTGGCGCTGACAGCCTGCGGCCGTTCCGACAGCGGATCGTCCGGCGGCTCGAGCTCCGGCGGCGAAGCGTTCCCCAAGAACTCCTCGATCGGCGTCGCACTTCCGCAGAAGACCAGCGAAAACTGGGTCCTGGCGGAGAAGCTGTTCAACGACGGCCTGACTCAGGCCGGGTTCAAGCCGGACGTGCAGTTCGCCAACGGCGGCGTCTCGGAGCAGCAGAACCAGATCAGCGCCATGGTCACCAAGGGTGCCAAGGTCATCATCGTCGGCGCCATCGACGGCGCCCAGCTGGGCACCCAGCTCAAGCAGGCCAAGGACGCCGGCGCGACCATCATCGCGTACGACCGCCTGCTGCTGAACACCGCGAACGTGGACTACTACGTGGCCTACGACAACTTCAAGGTCGGCGTGCTGCAGGGCCAGGCCCTGCTGGACGGCATGAAGGCCAAGAAGCCGACCGGCCCGTACAACATCGAACTGTTCGCCGGTTCCCCCGATGACGCCAACGCGAAGGTGTTCTTCGACGGTGCCATGAGCATCCTGAAGCCGAAGATTGACGACGGCACGCTCAAGGTCCTCTCCGGCCAGACCTCGTTCGAGCAGGCTGTTACCCAGGGCTGGAAGGCAGAGAACGCCCAGCGCCGCGCCGACACCCTGCTCAGCGGCACCTACGGCAGCGCCACCCTCGACGGTGTGCTGTCCCCGAACGACACGCTGGCCCGCGCGGTCCTGACCTCGGTCAAGGCCGCCGGCAAGCCGCTGCCGATCATCACCGGGCAGGACTCCGAAGTCGAGTCGGTCAAGTCCATCCTCGCCGGTGAGCAGTACTCCACCATCAACAAGGACACCCGCAAGCTCGTCGAGCACGCAATCGTCATGGTCAAGGACATCCAGGCCGGCAAGACGCCCGAGATCAACGACGACAAGTCCTACAACAACAAGGTCAAGACCGTTCCGGCCTACCTGCTGCAGCCGGTCATCGTGACCAAGGAAAACGTCAAGACGGCCTACGTCGACGATCCGGTACTCGGACCGATCACCAAGTAGCCTGACGCATTTCGCCCTGGAGCCCCGGTTCTCCCGCATGGGAGGGCCGGGGCTCCGGTTTCCGCGGCGGAAAGGCAGGACGACGACGGCGGCGCGGGTGAGAGGATGGCTGCATGAGCGCCCCCATTGCCACACCATGGCTGTTCAGCCAACCCGACCAGGACCCCCGGTCAGCCACCGGCGCCAGGCTGCGGTGGGGCGTGATCGCGACCGGGGGCATCGCTGCCGCGCTCACCCGGGACCTGGCTCTCCTGGCTGACGCGGAGTTGTACGCGGTGAGCTCGCGCAGCCAGGCGGCGGCGGACGCCTTTGCCGTCGATTACGGCTTCGCGAGGTCATACGGCGACCGGGATGGCGCCACCGGCTATCAGCGGCTGCTCGAGGACGACGACGTCGATGTTGTCTACGTTGCCACCCCCCACGCCCAACACCACGCGATCGCGATGGCGGCCCTCCGGGCCGGCAAGCATGTGCTGTGCGAAAAAGCGCTCACCATCAACGCCCGGGAAGCGGCCGAGCTGGTGGGCTTGGCACGGGAGAACGGGCTGTTCCTGATGGAAGCCATGTGGAGCCGGTTCCTCCCGGGCATGCAGCGGGCCTTCGATATCGCGGCCTCCGGGGAGATCGGCGCGGTCAAATGGGTCGGCGCGGACCTGGGTTTCCCCGCGCCCTACTCCCCGACCTCCCGGCTCTGGGCACCGCGCGACGGCGGCGGCACCCTGCTGGACATCACCGTTTATCCGCTGCTGTGGGCGCTGGGCACGCTCGGCTTCCCGCAGACGGTCACCGCCACCGGCTGGTTGAACGACGACGGCGTGGACGCCCAGAACGCGCTGACGCTGGGCTACCACCACGGAGCCCAGGCGCAATTGACGTCCTCGCTCCTGGCCTACGGGCCCCGGACAGCGACGGTGGCGGGCAGTGAAGGCTACCTGCAGAGCCTCGGCTCAATCAACAATCCGAGCGAGATCCTCGTGCGGGCCGGCCTGGGCGAGCCGCGGATCGAACGGTTCAGCGCGGTCGGGCGCGGCTACAGCTACGAGCTGCGCGAGGTCACCCGGTGCATCCAGCAGGGTCTCACCGAGAGTCCGGTCATGCCGCTGCACGACTCCTTGAACATCATGCGGCTGTTCGACGGTGTCCGCGCGCAACTGGGTGTCAGCTATCCCAACGACGCCCACGGCTCTACGCGCTAGGGCTTGGAACCCGATTGCCCGGCCTAAATATCCGCCCGGCTATGGACTCCCCCCGCCCTCGAGTCTTACCCTGAAAATCAATCGTCGAATCATTTCGGGGAGGGGTGTTGCGCATGCCGGTAGCGAGCAGTCCTTCGCGTGCGCTCCGCCTCCTGCAGCGGCTCCTGCTGGCTAGTCTGGCCGGTTTTGCCTGGCTGGCCCTTTCCCTCGCCCTGTCCGCGGGCGCGGCACACGCCGTCGAACCCGCGATGTCCGGGCCCGCGGGGGGCGCCGACATCGCAGCCATGATCCAACGGCCGATGACGGACCAGGAGATCGTCCCCGGGCCCGCCCTGTCGGCCTCTCCGGCCCCCGCTGTTCCCACCCCTTCCCCCACGGCGCCCGCCCTCGCACCGGTACTGCTGCCGGCCCCGGCACCCATCGCCCACCCGGCCCCGACCGTCCCCGCGCCCGTCCCGGCACCCCCGGCCGCCGCAGCACCCGCACCCGCACCGGTGCCGCCGCCCGCCACACCGGCGCCGCTCACCTCCCCGAGCCCCGCCCCGGTTGTGGTGGCGCCCACGCCCGCCCCGGTCCAGCCACCGGCAAGACCCGAACCCGCGCCGAGTCCTGCCCCTGCGCCGAGTCCTGCCCCTGCGCCGCCGGCGGGACCCGCCGACCCGCTGACGCCGCCCGCCGCCGAGCCCGGCAACGTGCCCGGCGTTCCGGTCGTCCCGCCCGCCACCGACCCTGCCAGCACGCCGGCCACCGGCAGCGTGACAAAGCCAGGCCAGTCGGGCACCGTCACCCCGGTCCCGGTCACCACGCCCGCCTCACCCGGGGCTGGCCCCGCAGTCCCGTCGCCCGCTCCCGCACACGATCCCAAGGCCGCACCGGAGCCCGCTCCCGCACCTGGCCCCAAAGCCACCCCCGTTCCCGCGCCGACCTCCGATGCCAAGGCGGTTCCGGCCCCCGTCACCGCACCCAAGCCCCCGGCAGCCAAGCTTCCGCTGCTGCCCCTCCAAACCGTGGCCGCCGTCGCACCCCTGCCGGATCCCGCCACCTGCTCCCCCATTACTTCACCGCGGCCGCTGAGGCTGCCCGGCGACTTCGGTCCCGGTGCGGTGCCCGGCACCTACGGCCTCGTCCCGGCGCCGCCGCAACCTGCTGTCGCGGGCGCTCCGGCCGCGGTCCCGCCAGCCGGTACCCCCACACCGGTGAACCCGGCGTCCGGCGGCGCTCCGGCCGCCCCGGCCAGCCCGGAGGGTCCGCGCCCCTGGGGTGACGGCACCGGGTTCCCCGTCCCCAATGCCCTGCCGCCGACGCCCGGCTCGGGCTCCGGCAGCGGGTCCGCGTCGAGCGGGCCTTCCGGGGCTCTCGCGTGGCTTCCCGGCTCGCTCTTCTTTATCCCTCCGATGGGCGCCGACCCGATCAGCGGGCCTCTTCAGCACGTCCATTCCGCCGACGCTTCCGATCCCGGCTCATCTCCTGACTAGCAGGGCCGTCCTCTGCCTCTTTGCTGCGCAGAGCTCGGTCCTTCGGGCTGCCATGTGCGCCCGCCGTCAGCTATTCAGGAGCATCCTCCATGGACCCCACCGTCCGAAACCCAATAACCGGCACCCCCGCCGCACCTAGGCGCACCGTCTCAGCGCCGCCCGCCGGGTCTCTGCCGGCCGGTTCGCAGTTCGACCAGAACCACGTTGTCTTCCCGCCAACGGAACGCCCACCGTAAGCGCGCCCGCTCCTGCCAGGTTTCCTTGTCGCCGGGGCGAAGTCGTTGGATCCGCTGGGGGATTCAACGGCCTCAGGGGCTCCGGCGCCCCTCCTCCCACAACCGAAAGGTGGCTGCACAGACCCACACGTTTCGTCTCCGCGGTACCGCCCACAGCGACGCCCGATGCTCTGGCCCCGTATCATTCTCTTGGAGCGCCCTTACGGCGCATGGACAAGGATGGGGGGACACCGTGGACGCATCGCCCAGTGAGGTCACCACCGCGGTCCTGAGTGGCCGTTACCGCCTTGGCGAGCTCATTGGCCGTGGCGGCATGGCGTCCGTGTACTCGGCCCGGGACGAAAACCTGGGCCGGGACGTGGCGCTGAAACTCTTCGCCCCGCAGACCGCCGATGCCGAAGAGCTCAAACGCCAGCAGGCCGAAATCGAATTGCTGGCCACGCTGAACCATCCGAGCCTGGTGACCTTGTTCGACGCCGGCACCGATACGCGGGTGCCCAACGAGCCCCGGCCGTTCCTCACCATGGAACTGGTGGAAGGCCAGGACCTGCGCGCCCGGATCAGGCACAGCCCTGTTCCCCTCGACGAACTGGCCGTCATCGGCGCAGGCCTTGCCGACGCCCTTGCCTACGTCCACTCACTCGGCATTGTCCACCGCGACATCAAGCCCGCCAACGTGCTGCTGGTACAGGTCCGCCCCGGTGAACCCGTCCGGCCGAAGCTTACCGACTTCGGCATCGCCCGGATTGTCGACGGAACCCGGCTGACCGCCACCGGCACGATGGTCGGCACGGCCGCCTACCTGAGCCCGGAACAGGCCCGCGGCGCGGACATGGGGACAGCCAGCGACATCTATTCATTGGGCCTGGTGCTGCTGGAGTGCCTCAAAGGAACGGTGGAGTATCCGGGAAGCGCCGTCGAGTCCGCGGTGGCGCGCCTGCACCGGGCACCGGTGGTCCCGGACAGTGTCCCGGCCGAATGGGCGCAACTGATCCGGGCGATGACCGCCCTGGATCCCCTTGACCGTCCCGCTGCGGCAGAGCTCGAGGCAGCGCTCCGGCACGCCCTGGTCTCAGCCGAATCGCTGCCCGGGCCGCTGGCCGAGGAACGCACCAGGGTCCTGCCCGCGTTGCCGTCCCGGCCGCCGCGCCCTGCTCCGGCGGTGGCGGTGGCCAGGCAGCACACCGCCGGCGCCGCCCCGGCCGACGTCGTGACCGCCGCCAGGCGCGGAACGCTCCAGCAGCAAATCGTGGCCGCTGAGGACGCAGCCCTGCCCGGCCCACGCCAGAGCGCAGTGGTCCGCGGCCGGGCACGGTTCCGGGGCGCCCGGCGCCGCACCCGGCTCGCCGTCGTGCTCGCCCTCGTGCTGGTGTTGGCCGGGGCGGTGGCCGTTGCGCTGACGCTCGCCGCGGTACCGGAGCCGCCCGCCGTCGTCCCCTACCCCACCGTCACCGGTGATCTGGGCGACCATTTGAAGCAGCTACAGAACAGTGTCCAGCCATGACCGCCGCCGGTTTCCCGCGGGCCGTGCCGGCCCTCCTCGGGGCGGCGCTGACCGCCGTCCTGCTGGCCGCAACGCTCTCGGGCTGCGCCGGACCCCCGCCGGACCTCGACTCGGATGCTGCCGGGCAGCTCCAGTCGCAGGTTCTTGCCGTCACCCGGGCAGCAGCCGCCGAGGACGCCGCCGGAGGCCTGCAAAAGCTGGCCGAGCTGACATCCGCCCTGGACGCGGCCGCCGCCGACGGCAAGGTCTCCTTCAAGCGGCACCGGAGCATCAAGACAGCCATTGACAGCGTCCGCGAGGACCTCGCCGCGAAGCTGGCGCAGCAGCAGGCGGCCGCCCAGGAGGCGGCAAAGGCAGCCGCCGATGCGGCCGCCGCACAGAAAGCGGCGGAGGCAGAGGCAGCGGCAGCGCAGGCCGCCCAGGAGGCGGCGGAGCAGGCGGCACTGGCGCCAGCACCAGCACCGGCTCCCGCCACGCCGGGGCAGAACGGCAAGGCCAAGGGAAAGGGAAAGGGCGGAGGCTAAGCCGCCCCTGGATTCCGTCACCGGGCCGGCCAGGCCGGCGGAGGGCAGCGGCCCGGCCGAGGAGAGCAGCGTGCGGTGCCGGACTTTCGCTATTCGCCGGATCCGGCTAGCTTGGTCAGTCAGGCCGACTGCGGCCTGCACCGACCACCTGCACCGACCTTGTACCGGCCCCTGTAACGAATGGCAGGCCACGGCCTGCCGGCTGAAGGAGTGACAACAAGCATGGCAACAGTCCAGGAATCCATCACGGTGAACGTCCCATTGAGCCAGGCCTACAACCAGTGGACCCAGTTCGAGGACTTTCCGCAGTTCATGACCGGCGTCGATGCCATCCGGCAGCTCGACGACACTACAGTCCATTTCCAGACCAGCATCGGCGGCGTCAAGCGCGACTACGACGCCCGTATTACCAGCCAGGACCCCGACCGGCAGGTGTCCTGGGAAAGCCTGGACGGCCCCCGCAACGCCGGAACCGTCCGGTTCGCCGAACTCGGACCCGCGGAAACCCGCGTCGACGTCGAACTCAACTGGGAGCCAGGCTCCGCGACCGAGAAGATTGGCGCCGCCGTCGGCCTGGACTCCCGCCAGGTCGCAGCCGACCTGAAGCGGTTCAAGACATTCATTGAGGGCCGGGATTTTGAAACCGGCGCCTGGCGGGAGCGTGTGAACGACGGCGGCACAACGGCGCCGCCGCCCGCCGAACCGCTGCTGACGGACACCGGCTACGACGTCGTGGGCGCGGGGCAGTCCGAAAACACCGACCCGGACATGGCCACCGAACCGGCGTTCGACGAGAGCCGGGACCGCCGCGCTTCCGACCGCTGACACCGTTCCCGGCGTGGCGGCGGACTTCGCTCCTTAGGCCCGAGGTCCGCCGTCGGGACAAAAAACGGAGGGCGTACCGGGAGATCCAGGTGCGTCCTCCGCCTGGTTGCGAGTGGTTACGCCGAGGCTGCCTGGCTCAGCAGGGACAGCACCTCGCTGAACGTGGCCGAGGGCCGCATCACGGCCGATGCCTTGGCCTCGTCCGGACGGTAGTAGCCGCCGAGGTCAACCGGGGAGCCCTGGACGGCCAGGAGTTCGCCGACGATGGTGTCCTCGTTGGAGCTCAGCGCCTCGGAGACGGCGGCGAAGGCCTTGGCGAGTTCGGCGTCGTCGTCCTGGCGTGCCAGTTCGTCGGCCCAGAACTTTGCCAGGTAGTAGTGGCTGCCGCGGTTGTCCAGCTCGCCGGCCTTGCGCTTCGGGGACTTGTTTTCCAGCAGGAAGGTGCCGGTGGCGCGGTCCAGCGTGTCGGCCAGGACCTGAGCGCGGGCGTTGCCGGTGGACGTGGCGAGGTGTTCGAAGCTGACGGCGAGGGCCAGGAACTCGCCCAGGCTGTCCCAGCGGAGGTGGTTTTCCTTGAGCAGCTGCTGGACGTGCTTGGGAGCGGAGCCGCCGGCGCCGGTCTCGAACAGGCCGCCGCCGTTGATCAGCGGAACGATCGAGAGCATCTTGGCGCTGGTGCCCAGTTCCAGGATCGGGAACAGGTCGGTGAGGTAATCCCGGAGCACGTTGCCGGTGACCGAGATGGTGTCCTCGCCCTTGCGCAGTCGCTCGAGGGTGAACGCCGTCGCCTCTTCCGGGGCCATGATTTCGAGCTGGAGGCCGTCGGTGTCGTGGTCCTTGAGGTATTCCTCGACCTTGGCGATCATCTGGGCGTCGTGCGCGCGGCCCTTGTCCAGCCAGAACACGGCCGGGGTGGCGGAGGCGCGGGCGCGGGTGACGGCCAGCTTGACCCAGTCGCGGACCGGGACATCCTTGGTCTGGCAGGCGCGCCAGATGTCGCCGGGGGCGACCTGGTGCTCGATCAGCACGGTCCCGGCGTCGTCGACCACCTGGACGGTGCCGGCGGCCTGGATCTCAAAGGTCTTGTCGTGGCTGCCGTATTCCTCGGCGGCCTGCGCCATCAGGCCCACGTTCGGCACGGTGCCCATGGTGGTCGGGTCGAAGGCGCCGTTGGCACGGCAATCGTCGATCACGACCTGGTAGATCCCCGCGTAGCTGCTGTCCGGGAGGACGGCAAGAGTGTCCGCTTCCTCGCCGTCGCGTCCCCACATGTGCCCGGAGCTGCGGATCATGGCCGGCATCGACGCGTCCACGATCACGTCCGAGGGCACGTGCAGGTTGGTGATGCCCTTGTCCGAGTCCACCATGGCCAGTTCGGGGCCGTCGTTGAGACCCTTCTGGATGGCCGCTTCGACGTCGCCGCGGATCTCCTCGGGCAGGTCTTCCAGGCCGTTGAGGATGGAGGCGAGGCCGTTGTTGGGGCTCAGGCCGGCCGCGGCGATCTGCTCGCCGTAGGTGGCGAAGAGGTCGGCGAAGTACGCCTTGACGACGTGGCCGAAGATGATCGGGTCGGAAACCTTCATCATGGTGGCCTTCAGGTGGGCGGAGAAGAGCACGCCCTCTTCCTTGGCCCGGGCGACCTGGGCCTTGAGGAATTCATCCAGGGCGGCGGCGCGCATCACGGTGCCGTCGATGACCTCGCCGGCCAGGACCGGGAAGGCCCGCTTGAGCACCTTGACCGTGCCGTCTTCCTTGACGAGCTGGATCTTGATGTTGGTGTCCGCCCCGATCACCACTGACTTCTCGTTGGCACGGAAGTCGTCGGCCTGCATGTGGGCGACGTTGGTCTTGGAGTCCGGGCTCCAGGCGCCCATCGTGTGCGGGTTCTTGCGGGCGTAGTTCTTCACCGACAGCGGCGCGCGGCGGTCCGAGTTGCCTTCGCGCAGCACCGGGTTCACGGCGGAGCCCTTGATCTTGTCGTACCGCGAGCGGACGTCCGTTTCCTCATCGGAGGCCGGGTTGTCCGGGTAGTCCGGAAGGGCGTAGCCCTGGCTCTGGAGCTCGGCAACCGCGGCCTTCAACTGCGGCACCGAGGCACTGATGTTGGGCAGCTTGATGATGTTGGCCTCGGGCTTCTTGGCCAGCTCGCCCAGCTCGGTCAGGGCGTCGCTGACGCGCTGCTCCTCGGTGAGGTAGTCGCCGAACACGGCGATGATGCGGCCGGCGAGCGAGATGTCGCGGGTCTCCACTTCCACACCGGCCGTCGAAGCGAACGCCTCGACAATCGGCAAGAACGAATAGGTGGCCAGCATCGGCGCTTCGTCGGTGTGGGTATAGATAATCTTGGCCATTGCTCGGGCGTCTCCCTGAAAGTCTGCGGAAATCTTGTGTATCTCAACGGCTCTAACTTACCCGAGGTGGCCGCCTTGACGCCTATCCGGGACGAGGTCGCCCTCCCGGATGACTCGCGGCGGAAGCGGCGTGGGCCCTGCGGCCGTGCCTTGCGGCCGTGCCTTGCGGCGCGGGCGAGTGCCGTGCGGTCGTGCCCTGCGGCGCGGGCGGGTGCCGCGCGGCGCCGGCGGGAGCCGTGCGGTCGTGCCCGGCGGCGCGGGCGGGTGCCGTGCGGTCGTGCCCTGCGGCGCGGGCGAGTGCCGTGCGACTTCCCGCAATTTCTCCTGTCAATTTTTGACAAAGTGCTTTACAGGTTCGTCACGCTGACGTAGCTTCTAACCCATCACAGCGGCCCGCCCCCATGGACCGCACCGCATCCCTTCGGTTAGGACATCCGTGAGATCACCAAAGACACTGGCCGCCAGCCTGTTCAGCCTTTCGGCCGCCGCCCTGCTGGCGCTCTGCGCGGCGGGCACCGCCTCCGCCGCGCCTGGCCAGGGCAGGGCACCGGCGACGGCCGACGTCAGCAGCCACACCGCCAACGAAACCGGCGCCGCCGACTACTGGACTGCCGAGCGCATGCGCAGCGCCATTCCCGGCGATGTCCTGGCTGCGAAAGCGGTCGCACGCGGCGGCAACGCCAAGGCGGCACCGAACCGGCCGGCCGAGGCAGGGGCCCCGGCCCAGGTGGCCGGCACCGCGCCCACCGTGCAGGGTCCGCAGCCCCAGCTCAAGGCCAACGCCAGTGAGACGCCGGTCAAGCACATCGGCAAGGTCTTCTTTACCCTCGGCGGCGCCAACTACGTCTGCTCCGGCAATTCCGTGACCTCCACCAACCGGAGCACCGTCTCCACCGCCGGACACTGTGTCAATGAGGGCCCCGGCGCCTTCGCCACTAACTTCACCTTTGTTCCGGCGTACCTCAACGGCTCGGCGCCGTATGGCAAGTGGACCGCCAGGGCGCTGTACACCCCCGGCCAGTGGAGCACCGGCGGCGACATGACCTACGACACTGCCTTCGCCGTGATGAACCCGCTCAACGGCAAGTCGCTCGCCGACGTCGTGGGCTCTTCGGGGGTGCAGTTCAACGCCGCCCGGGGGCTGAGTTACAAATCGTTCGGTTACCCGGCGGCGGCGCCGTTCAACGGCGAGTCGCTGAAGAGCTGCAGCGGTACTGCCAGGAACGATCCGTACAACCCGCAGTTCAACACCCAGGGCATCCCCTGCAACATGACCGGCGGATCCTCCGGCGGGCCGTGGTTCATCGGCACCAGCTCCAGCGGCTACCAGAACTCGATCAACAGCTACGGCTACGGCAGCAACTCGACCACCATGTACGGACCCTACTGGGGTTCGGTCATCCAGCAGGCCTATAGCACGGCCGCAGCTTCCTAAAACCTTCATCCCCAGCAACCGCGCCCTAGTGAAAGGAGCAGGGCAACGCGGGGCCACGTGCCGCCCATCCCCTCGACGGGACGGCAGAGTGGCCCCGCGTTCCCGTGTGTGCGCGGGGTAGTGCGGCGGGGGTTGGGTGCGGCGTGGGGTTGGTGCGGCGGGGCTGGGTGCGGCGGCGCGGGCCGGGAGGGCTTGGGTGCGGGCCGGCGGAAGCCCACGAGTGTGCACGCCAAGGCCCCGGGAGGCCTGGGGGCCGGGTGAGCCACCCGCCGCGGAGCATGCCCTCCGCTGAGGTCCGCGAATGGACATAGTGCCACTATGTCCACGCCTGCCCACAAAGACTGAGCATGTCCCAGGGGCCCCGCGAGCATGTCCGTCTCTGCTGACGAAGAATGAGCATGTCCCAAGGCCCGACGAGCATGTCCGTCTCTGCTGGCGAAAAATGAGCATGTCCCAAGGCCCGACGAGCATGTCCGTCTCTGCTGACGAAGAATGAGCATGTTCCGCACTCGCGCACGAACCGTATGTCCCGCAGTGCCCTGGGCCTGTGATGCCGGGGGCCTGTGCCCGGACCTAGGCGTGAAGAATGAGCATGTCCCGCATACCCCGTCCCTGGGCGGGAGCCGGTGCGCGGCCGGCTCCCACCGGGCATAAACAATGGACGTGCCCTCCCGGTTCGGAAGGGCATGTCCATTGCGGGCTGCCACAGCGGCGCAGGTCCGCCAGCGGCGCAGGTCCGCCAGCCGTGCAGGTCCGCCAGCCGTGCAGGTCCGCTGGCGGTTCGGCCCGTTCCCGCTAGTGGAAGAAGTGCCGGGCCCCGGTGAAGTACATCGTGATGCCGGCGGCGTTGGCTGCGGCAATGACTTCCTCGTCCCGGACGGATCCGCCGGGCTGCACCACGGCGCGGACGCCGGCGTCGATCAGGATCTGCAGGCCGTCGGCGAACGGGAAGAACGCGTCCGACGCCGCAACGGCACCGCGGGCCCGTTCCGGCGCGCCGCTGGCATAGGCATTCGAGGCCCCGCCGGCACCCTCGACGTCGGATTCCACCTTCACGCCCAGGGTGTTGGCGCGTTCGACGGCGAGCCGGCAGGAGTCGAGCCGGTTGACCTGGCCCATGCCGATGCCCACGGCGGCACCGTCGGCGGCCAGCAGGATGGCGTTGGACTTGGCCGCGCGGCAGGCCGTCCAGGCGAACGCCAGGTCGGCGAGGGTGGCAGCGTCGGCGGCTTCCCCCGCGGCCAGGGTCCAGTTGGCCGGGTCGTCGCCCTCGGCGTCGACCTTGTCGGTGGCTTGCACCAGCATGCCGCCGGAGACCTGGCGGAACTCGGTCGGGTAACGGCCGTAGCCATCGGGCAGCGTGAGCAGGCGGATGTTCTTCTTCTTGGCCAGGATCTCGACTGCCTCGTCCTCGAACGCCGGCGCGATGACCACCTCGGTGAAGATGCCGGCCACGGTCCGGGCCATGCCGGCAGTGACGGTGCGGTTGGCCGCGATGACGCCGCCGAACGCGGAGACCGGGTCGCAGGCGTGGGCCTTGGCATGGGCATCCGCGATCGGATCCGCCGCGGTCGCGGAGCCGACGGCCACACCGCAGGGGTTGGCATGCTTGACCACCGCAACCGCAGGCTGGTCAAAGTCGAACGCTGCGCGCAGGGCTGCGTCGGCGTCGACGAAGTTGTTGTAGCTCATCGCCTTGCCATGCAGCTGGTCAGCCTGCGCAATGCCGGCCGGCGCAGCCTTGTCCACATAGAGCGCTGCCTGCTGGTGCGGGTTTTCGCCGTAGCGGAGCACCTCGGAGCGCTCCAGGGCCAGGCCGGCGTAGGCCGGCCAGTCGATCACGCCGTCGCCGTCCTCATCGAGGAACTGGCTGGCGGTCCAGGTGGCCACCGCGGTGTCATAGGACGCGGTGTGCGCAAACGCCTTGGCCGCGAGCCGGCGCCGGGCCTGCAGGTCGAAACCGCCCGAGGCTGCGGCTTCCACGACGGAGCCGTAGGAGGCGGGATCCACCACGATCGCGACGGCGGCGTGGTTCTTGGCTGCCGAACGCACCATCGCCGGGCCGCCGATGTCGATCTGCTCGACGACGTCGTCCTGGGCTGCGCCGGATTTCACCGTCTCCACAAAGGGGTAGAGGTTGACGACCACCAGGTCGAAGGGTTCGATCGCCATGTCCTCAAGGGTTTTCATGTGCGCCGGGACGCGGCGGTCGGCGAGGATGCCGCCGTGGACGCGCGGGTGCAGGGTTTTCACCCGGCCGTCGAGCATTTCCGGGGAGCCGGTGACTTCCTCGACTTCCTGGACCGGGATCCCGGCGGCGGCGATCTTCTTGGCCGTCGAGCCGGTGGAGACAATCTTGACGCCGGCGTCGTGCAGGCCGCGGGCGAGATCCTCCAGACCGGTCTTGTCGTAGACCGAGATCAGGGCCCGGCGGATGGGAACGCGGTCGATGGAAATACGCTCATGCTGCGTAAAGCTCACAGAAGTCTCCGTCTTGTTTCGCACTTGTATCGCTGTGTTGTTGCGCGGCGCGGCCGCGGCTGGTGGGGATGCGGCCAGTTTATCGCGTTGCGGGTCCGCGGCTCCCCGCGCGGCGGGAGTGTGAAGCCCGGGCAGGCCGGCGGGTCCACGTAGAGTTTTCCGAGGAGGCAAAAATGAACACGTACACCACGGTGCCCAGCGGCGAACAAGTGGTCCAGGAGCTGCCGTGGCGGTGGAAGGTCCAGGGGCGGATTTTCCTGATCGGCGGCCTGGGCTTCATGTTCGACGCGTGGGACGTCACGCTCAACGGCATCCTCATTCCGTTGCTGTCCCAGCACTGGTCCCTGAGCCCGGGCGAGGCGGCCTGGATCGGCACCGCCAACCTGATCGGGATGGCGCTGGGTGCCTTTATCTGGGGCACCATCGCTGACACCATCGGCCGCAAGAAGGCCTTCAGTGCCACCTTGCTGATCTTCGCCGTCTTCACCGTCCTCGGCGCCTTCTCCCCCGATTTCCTGTGGTTCGTGGCGTTCCGCTTCCTGGCCGGATTCGGTCTGGGCGGCTGCATCCCGGTGGACTACGCGCTGGTGGGCGAGTTCACGCCACGGAAGCAGCGCGGGAAGGTCCTGACCGCCATGGACGGCTGGTGGCCGGTCGGGGCGGCACTGTGCGGCTTCGTCTCGGCCGGGCTGGTGGCCGCCTTCGCCGACTGGCGGCTGACCATGCTGATCATGGTGTTGCCGGCGCTGCTGGTGTTCTGGATCCGCCGCAGCGTCCCGGAATCGCCGTTGTTCCTCATCCGCAAGGGCCGCCGGGGCGAAGCCGCCCGGGTCATCGACGACCTGGTGGCGGCCACCGGAGCCGAGGCCCGGGTCTACAGCCTGCCCGAACCCCAGGACGCGCCCCGGCTCTCGGCCGGCAGCGCCTGGACCCAGCTCCGCGCCCTGTGGCAGTTCAATTGGAAAATCACGACGGCGGCCTGGGCCCTGTTCTTCAGCATCCTGCTGGTCTACTACCTGTCGCTGACCTGGATGCCGCGGATCCTGATCGGGGCCGGTTTCGAGGAGTACAAGGCCTTCCTCACGACGGCGTCGATGGCCGCGGTGGGCCTGCTCGGTGTGGTGGTGGCCGCCCTGCTGGTGGAGCGGACCGGCCGCAAATGGATCCTCGCCGTCACCGGGCCGCTCTCCGCCCTGACGCTGGTCATCGTCGCCGTCGTCGTGGACATCCCGACGGCGGCCGTGTTCTGGCTTCTCGTGTTCGGCTTCGTGGTGCAGGTGGCCATCCCGGTGCTGTACGCCTACGTCTCCGAGCTGTACCCAACCGAGCTGCGCGGCTCGGGCTTCGGCTGGGCCTCGAGCTTTTCCCGCCTGGGCGCAGGATTCGGGCCGCTGATTTTTGCTTCCTTCCTGTGGCCCGAGCTGGGGCTGGCAACGTCGTTCGCGCTGGCCGGGGGCCTGGTGCTGCTCTCCGTGTTGTGGATGGCCTTCTTCGCGCCGGAGACCAAGCAGCGCCGGCTCGAATAGCCCGGAAGCCGCCACAACGCCGAGATGCCCTATCACTTGTGGTCGCTCTGAGGACTCAGAAGCACCGTAAGTGATAGGGCATCTCGCTTTTGACTACTGGATGCAGGTCACGTAGACCGTGAGGAGGTTGTTCTTCAGCTGAGTGACGGACCAGCCGATGGTCCCAACGGGCTGGCTGGCCACAACCTGGTTGCTCTGAGCGGTGTTCAGCACGAAACCGCCGCCGACCGCAGTCTTGCCCGCCGGGCAGTTGACCTGCACGGTAGCCGCTGTGCGAGTGTCCGACTCCACGCTCACACTCGTCGAAGCGGCGGCCCCGCGATCGCCCTTTGCGCCGGCAGGACCCGCACCACTACTTGGTCGAGCCGCCAGGGCGAGAAATCGTGCTTGAAACGGCTGCTCAGGTGGCCGGCCAGGGGGTCGCTGCAAGGGACCGGAGCGTGGACACCAAGAGCCGCCGTTCCGCCGCCTTGATCCGTTCGTGCAGGGTCTCCTCGGTATCGCCGGCAGCCACCGGCACCGCTTCCTGGGCGATGATCGGGCCGGTGTCCACGCCGGCGTCGGCCCAGTGCACCGTGCAGCCGGTGACCTTGACGCCGTAGGCCAGGGCGTCCCGGACACCGTGGGCGCCGGGGAAGGCCGGCAGCAGCGCCGGATGGGTGTTAAGGTACCGGCCGCCGAAGGACTCAATGAAGTCAGCGCTGACGATTCGCATAAAACCGGAGGAGACGACGACGTCGGGCCGGTAGGCTGCCACGGCGTCGGTAAGCGCGGCGTTCCAGGCGGCCCGGTCCGGGTAGGCCTTAAAGTCCACCACGAAGGTGGGGACGCCCACCGCCGCCGAGCGTTCGACCCCGTAGGTTCCGGGCCGGTCGGCGCCCACTGCCGCGAGCTCCACGTCCAGCTCCCCTGCCGCGACGGCGTCGATGACGGCCTGGAGGTTGGAGCCGGTGCCGGAGACGAGGACAACTATGCGCATTGCCTTAGCTTATGAGCCGCTCGCGTACGCTGGAAAATATGAATAGCCCCCACGAGCCCGGCGAAAGCCTGCGCGGCCAGCAGCGGCCCGGCGAGGCAGCCGAAGCGTCGCTGCTCAAGACGCACACCCTGTTCCGAATGTTCATCGTCGTGGTGCTCGGGTCGTTCTTCGTCTACCAGCTGGACATCAACTACCTCTGGCTCGCCGCGGTCCTGACTGCGGCCGGGGTGGTCATCGGCGTCGTGCTGCTGATCCGTGCGGCGAAGCTCCGGGAATCCCGGCTGGTGCTGTTCGGAACTATCTCCGGCCTGGTCGTCTCGGCCGTGATGGTGCTGTTGGTGGTGGCGTCCACGGTGTTCTTCAACCAGGTGCGGGAGTACCAGCAATGCGCCCGGCACGCGCTCACCCAGCAGGCGGCATCCATGTGCCAGACGCAACTGCAGAAATCGATGCCCCTGCGCTAGCTGACCGTCGACGGCCAAGCGCCGGCAGGGTCCGCTGTGGCGGCCGCTCAGTCCGTCCTTCGCGCCGGATCCAGGTCAGCCTCCTGCAGCCGCTGTCTGCGTTCCAGCCACGGACCCGCCGCGAAGCCGATCACGACGCCGATGCCGGCCTCCGCGGCAACAAACAACGCCGTGGACAGCGGGGCGGGGCCAATGTCGGTGAGCCGTCCGATTCCGGCCGAGCCTCCGGCCAGCCACGCCAGTCCGGCCGCCAGGAGTCCCGCGACGGCGCCGACCACGGCGCCAAGGACCAGGGTGGAAACGGCGGCCGTGAACCAGCGTGCCCGGACCTTGATGGAGAGCCATTCGTCAAAGTGGTTTTCGCCCGCGCGCAAGAACCACCAGCCGGCCAGGACGCCGGCGATCACGGGCACCACGAGGGCGACGAACCCGTAGTCCAGCGACCCCGCAGGCAGCGCGGCGAACACCGGGATACTGGGCAGCGGCCCGACGGCGGTGGCCAGCGGTCCGGCCTGCGAACCGGCGCCGAGCGCGAACCCGGATCCGGAGGTCCAGGCCAGCGCGAACACCGCCAGGTTCGGCAGGTACCCGAGCTGCGCGAGGGTCAGGGCAGCGCCGCCGACGGGGCCGGCGTGCAGGGCTTCGTAGACCGCCACGATCAGGTTCCAGTGGATGACCAGGTCCGCAGTGAGCAGCAGGGCGGCCATTGCCAGGGTTGCCATCACGGCCACGAAGCCGGCCTGGATGGCAGAGCCCAGGTAGGAGCCGGCCCAGCGGGAGTGCTGGCTGGTGCGGGAGAACCAGGCCACGGCGTCGACGCCGATCAGCCGGCTCCACGATCCGGCCTCACGCCGGGCGCCGATCACCATACCGAGCGCCACCGGGATCAGCGGAATGATGGCGGCGGCCCAAAGGCTGACGCCGACCTCGCCGGTGCGGCACAGGAACCCGGTGGCAAAACCGAATGCGGCGTACATGAGCCAGGAGCCAAGCAGCGCCTGCCATAGCTGGTCCGTGTACGAAGCCCGGGCAAGCCGGCGGCCCGCGCGCCAGGCCAGCAGGAACGGCAGCAGGGTGAGGCCGAGCGGAACCAGCGAGAGGGTCCCGGACTGCGGCCTGGCCGCTGTGCCGGGGCCGACGGTTTCCAGCAGCAGCGGCACCCCGTGGATGAGCAACCAGGCCTGCCCCGCCAGCCGGGCGAGGAACTCGAAGCCGCTCTCCTGGAAGCCGGACGTTGCCCAGACCGCAACGATCGGGACAATGACGGCGAGCGCAGAGATGATGGCCGCCTGCGCGGACTCGAGTGCCCCCTGCAGCCACAACGGCATCGGAAGGCCACGGTCCCCGGTCTGATCAGCGCGCAGTTTCATCGTGATCCATCGTGCCACGCGTGGGGCGGCGGCCCGGGTTCCGACAGGCTCGCCGCCGGATTTCGGCCCGGATCCCGGCCCCTCGGCAGGCCCGCGGCGCGGAGCTTTTTCCGATGACGCGCCGTAAAATTAACAGTGTTCGAATTCAGTGGTTGGAGGCAGCAATGACTACCGCATCCCCACATGCACACGGCGCCCATTTCGGCAGGGCAGATGTTCAGAACGCGGGCATGGGTGTGGGAATCGTCTTAATGGCCGTGGGAGTCCTGGGGTTCCTCCCGGGCATCACCACGCAGTACAGCGAACTGAGGTTCCTCGGGCCCGACTCCCGGGCCTTGTTCCTAGGCCTGTTCCAGGTGTCCATGCTGCTGAACATCGTTCAGCTTGCGATTGGCGCCACCGGCCTGAGCATGTCGCGCAACGGCATGGGCGCCCGTAATTTCCTGATGGGTTTCGGTCTGCTGTACATCATCTTCAGTGTTTACGGGCTGATCGTCGGCGTTGGGTCGGCGGCCAACTTCCTCGCGTTCAACACCGCGGACATCTGGACGCTCCTGGTGCTGGGCGTGGCAATGATCGGCGCCGGCTGGCTGCTTGCGAGGCATCTGGCCGATGACGCAGAAACCCGGTAATCGACCACCGGGAAAGGGAGCCGCGAA
Organism: Arthrobacter sp. JB02-1C; assembly: GCF_057748045.1. Lineage (NCBI taxonomy): Bacteria > Bacillati > Actinomycetota > Actinomycetes > Micrococcales > Micrococcaceae > Arthrobacter > Arthrobacter sp. JB02-1C. The sequence goes on along the minus strand of NZ_CM173235.1, from coordinate 2,077,638 downwards.
TGAGGAACGATTCATAGCAATCTAACAATTTCGTACTACCTGCTGGTGCGGGCGCCCCGTTTTCTAGGTGCCCGCACCAGCTTCATTTAAGGCCGTTCCGCCAAATGCTGGACTTATCCGGCGGCGACGACTCAAACTGGCCTGACGCGGCGGCTACCCTGCCGCGATGTCCGCCGCGTTGCCCGCCCCTACCCTGGCCGCACGCCCCGATCCGAAAGGTTTCCCATGCCGGATATCTCAGCCTTCATCCCGGCCCTGGCCATTATCGCCGGGGTGATCGTCGTCGTCGTCGTGATCTGGGTGGCAACGAAGCTGATGTGGAAGGTGGCCGAACCCAACGAGGCCCTCATCATCTCCGGGCTGACCCGCGGCACCCTGGACACCCGGGAGGGCATGGACTTCAAGATCGTCACCGGCAAGGGAGCCCTGGTGCTGCCCGGGTTGCAGACGGTCCGGCCCTTGTCCCTGACCCTGAATGAAACCGAACTCAAGGTTAACTGCGTGACCTCGCAGGGCATCCAGGTGATTGTCGAAGGCGTCGTCATCTACAAGATCGGCGACGCCCCGCCCTTCATCGCCAACGCTGCGCGCCGCTTCCTCGGCCAGCAGCCCAAGATGGAAAGCCAGGTCTACAACGTTTTTGAGGGGCACCTGCGCTCCATCATTGGCAGCATGACCATGGAGGAGATCATCCGCGAGCGGGACAAGCTGGCGTCCCAGGTCCGCGGCGCCAGCGGCATCGAGATGGAAAAGCTGGGCCTGGTGGTGGATTCGCTGCAGATCAAGGACCTGCAGGATCCCACCGGCTACATCCAGAACATCGCCAAACCGCACATCGCCCAGGTCAAGATGGAGGCCAGGATCGCCGAGGCCACCCGGAACCGGGAAGCGGCGGAAAAGGAAGCCGAGGCCGAAGCGCTGATTGCCGACGCCCAAAGCGTCTCGTCGATCCGACAGTCCATGGCGATGGCCAATGCCGAGAAGGCCAAGGCGAATGCGGCGCAGGCAGGTCCGCTGGCCGACGCCACCGCCCGCCAGCAGGTTGTGGTCCAGGAAACCGAGGTGGCCAAGCTCGAGGCGGACCGGGAGGAGCAGAAGCTCCAGACAACCATCCGCAAGCCCGCCGACGCGAAAGCCTACGCCAAGCGCACCGACGCCGAGGGCCAGAAATCCGCCGACATCAGCGCCGCCGAGGCGCTGGCCCGGCGCACGGAGCTCGAAGCGCAGGCCAATGCCCGCCGCACCGAGCTCACGGCCCAGGCGAACGCGACGGCGGCGTCGGCGGCGGCGGGTGCCACCCGCGTCACCGGCGAGGCAGAGGCCGCGGCGACGAAGGCCCGCGGCGACGCGGCGGCCTCCGCCATCAAGGCCAAGGCCCTGGCGGAGGCGGACGGCATTAAGGCACGCGCGGAGGCGCTCGGGACCAACCAGGAAGCCGTCATCTCCCAGCAGTTGGCCGAGAACATGCCTGCCATCATTTCCGCCGCGGCGGAGCCGTTCGCCCATGTCGGCCAGTTCACGGTCCTCAACGGCGGCGAGGGCATCAACCGGATGGTCGGCGGGATCCTGGCGCAGGTCGGCGACTACCTCCCGGCTCTGCGTTCCGCGCTCAAGAACGGCAAGGGGCCCACGAAGCAGCCGCCGACGGCCCCCGATGCGTAGGGAGGTCGACCGGAGCCTGACCGGCAAAATCGGCCGGGTGACCGGGCGCATCGGGCCGGGCACTATCGGGGAAGTCATGCTGCCGTTCCTCGGCGGGACCAGTGCCTTCCACGCCCACCCCTTCGACAAGGAGAGCGTCTTCGCCGTCGGCGAGGAGGTGCTCGTCATCTACTACGAGCCGCCGCAGACGGTCTTCGTCGATGAGCTCCCGGACGTGCTCAGGAAGGACGCGCGCGGCTAGAAGGACACCGGCGGCTGAGCCGAAGCCCTGCCGCGGTTCCACCAGCCGCGGCCCCTACTCCGCGGTGAGCCGGCTCAGCGCGGGGCCCGGATCAAGGCCCTGGTCCTCCGCCACCAGGAGCAGCAGGGACCTGGCCTCGGCGCCGCAGGCGGCGCACCCGATCAGGTGGGCGCGCATGGCCGGCTCCCGCGCGGCTTCGCCGGCCAGGACCCGCTCGATATACCCGTCGATCTGCTCGAAGCAGTCATCGCAGGAAAGCCATGGCTCGGCGGCCAGGGTAAGGCGCTCGGCCGCCTCCTTCGTGAGTGCCCGGTGCGCTCGCATCATGGGATCATCTCCCCCGCAGTGGTTGGAACAAGGTAGCCGGCGACGGTCAGCCGCGTGCGGAGCCGGGCCCGGGCATCGTGAAGCGTCTTGTACAGTGCATTGCGCGTGCTGCCCAGCCGGTCCGCGAGAACGTCAACCGGCACCTCGTCAACGAGCAGTGCCAGCACCACCCTGCGCTGATGCGGGGTCAGCACCTGGTCGATGGCGCGGCTGACGGCCTGGGAAAAGTCGGCCGCCTCGGCCAGCTGCTCGGGGGACGACCCGACGGCGGCGGGCTCGGCCAAGGACTCCAGCGGCACCTCGCGGTTGCGCCACAGATTGCGCCGGACCTCGACGGCGGCGTGCAGGATGCCGAACTTGTAGGCCCAGGTGGTGAACTGGCTCCGGCCCTGGAAGCTGGACAGCTTTCCGAGTACCGCGACCATGGCCTCGTCCGCCGCCTGATTTACGATGTCTTCCCGGCGCGTCTGGCCGATGGCCGGCAGCCTGGACAGCATCTGGGATACCTGGTGCCCGGCGGCCTTCAGCAGGAGTGCATGCAGCCTGGCCAGGGCCTCGTCGCGGCCGGGACCGGGCAGGCTGAGCAGCTCCACCCAGTCGTCCGGGACGCGTTCGGACCGGGGAGAGTCCGTGTCGGCCAACTCGTGGTCATCCAGGAACGCCATCAAATTACTCCCGCCGTCCAAGGCCAGTGAGCGGCCCGGGAATTCGGGCCGCCAGTTCCGGCGGGCAACCGCGGTCCACCGGCATAACCAGCGGATGGAGGTCCGCCTCGGGTAGTGCTGCCAGTTGGTGCGCAGACTATCAGGAATGCCCACGGACCGCAGCAGCGAAACCTGCCCCGCGACGGTGTGATCCAGGATTCCCATATCTGGTTAGTGTCACCGGCATCCGCCGTCTTACTGGCCATCCGGCGCTTAGACTTTGCCGTTCGACGGCGGTAAGAAGCCGGCGTCGGGCCGCCACTAAATAGCTATGGACGTCTTCGCCCAACCGGCACACCGGAGCAGCGCAGCCTTCTCATGCTTCCTCCGGAGTCGCCGGCGTTTCCCACCGCAAGACAGGAAGACACGTCATGAATTCCTTGGTTTCTCGTCCGCGGCGCCTCTGGAGCGCCGTGCCGCTGGCCGTACTGGCCTTGCTGACCGGCCTGCTTATCGCCTATTCCCCGGCGCAGGGCGCCCAGCCCGGCGCCGGACCCCAGGTGCCCGCCGTAGCCCTCGAGCACAGCCATTCCGGCGATGACGCCAACTCCGGCAAGATTCCCGCTTCGCAGGCAGCCCTCCGCGAGGGCATGCGCTCGCTGTGGGCCCAACACATGGAGTGGACGCGGCTCGCCGTCGTCGACTTCGCGTCCGGCTCCCCCGGCTTCCCGAGCACCGCCGCGCGGCTGCTTCACAACCAGGCCGATATCGGCGACGCCATCAAGCCCTTCTACGGCAGCGCTGCCGGCGACCAGCTGACCACCCTGCTTAAGGTCCACATCACGAACTTCGTGGCGCTGTTCCAGGCGGCGAAAGCCAAGGACTCGGCGGGGCTCGAATCGGCGACCAAGGCGGTGTACGCAAACGCCCAGGAAATCGCGGATTTCCTTGCCAAGGCCAATCCCAGGTTCTGGCCGCAGAAAGACATGCGGGACATGATGAAGGGGCATATTGACCAGACCATTGTGTACGGCAGCGACGAACTCGCCGGGAATTACGCCCACGGCATCGCCGTCTATGACCAGGCGGAGGCCCACATGATGATGATGGCGGACGCTCTCAGCGCCGGTCTCATCGGTGCCTTCCCCGGCAAGTTCCACTGACCGTCGGGCCCCGACGCCGCTGACGGGCCCGGCCTCCGTGTCCGGAGGCCCCGCCCGTCAGCGGCAGCGGGCCGCCGCGTGTTAACCCACTCTTCCCCCGCAGGCCACACCGGTGACTCCGCCCCGTCAGCCGCCGCGGCCACGGTGGAGGCGTGAGGATCGCAGTTGTCGCCGAATCATTCCTGCCCCAGATGAACGGGGTCACGCATTCCATCCTGCGGGTCCTGGAGCACCTGCAGGAGCGCGGCGACGACGTGCTGGTGATCGCGCCGTCCACGCAGGACGCCGGGGCGCCCGATGAGGTCCACGGCGCCCGGGTGCACCGGCTCCCTTCCGTGCCGCTGGCCGGCTACACGAACGTACGCGTCGCGTTGGGCGGTGTTGCCCGGGTCAAGCGAATCCTTGCCGGCTACGCCCCCGACGTCGTGCACCTCGCCTCCCCGTTCGTGCTCGGCTGGCGGGCCGCGCAGGCCGCGCACCAGCTCGGGATCCCCACCGTGGCCATCTACCAGACCGAGGTCCCCGGCTACGCCTCCCGGTACGGCGTCCCGTTCCTGGAGAACTGGGCCTGGAACCGGGTGGAGCAGATCCACCTGCTCGCCTCCCGCACCCTGGTCCCGTCCACGTTTGCGCTGAACCAGTTCCTGGGCCGCGGCATTCCCCGGGTCCAGATGTGGCGCCGCGGGGTGGACACCGCACGGTTCAGCCCGGAGAAGCGCGACGACGCCTGGCGGGCCTCGGTGGCCCCCGACGGCGAGCGCATCATCGGCTACGTCGGCCGGCTCGCGGTGGAAAAGCAGGTGGAAGACCTGGCGGCAATCGCGGACCTGCCCGGGACCAGGCTGGTGATCGTCGGCGGCGGGCCGCAGCGCGAAGCCCTCGAAGCCGCGCTCCCCCAAGCCGTGTTCACCGGGTTCCTCGGCGGCGAGGACCTGGCCCGGACGGTGGCGTCCTTCGACCTCTTCGTCCATCCGGGCGAGTTCGAAACTTTCTGCCAGACCATCCAGGAGGCCATGGCAGCCGGGGTGCCGGTGGTCGCCACCGGCCGCGGCGGCCCGCTGGATCTGGTCGAGAATTCGCGGACCGGCTGGCTCTACGCCCCGGGCGACCTCGCCGCGCTGCGGGCCCGGGTGGCGGACCTGACCGGCGACGACGCCAAGCGCCGCGCGTTCGCCGCCGCGGCCCACGCCTCGGTCCAGGGCAGGACCTGGACCGCGCTGGGCGAAGAGCTGGTCCGGCACTACGAGGCGGTCCTGGCCCGGGCCGCCGGCCCGGCCGGTCCCCGTCCTACCGGCCCCGCAAGCCCAGCCAGTGCCCGACACACCAGAGGAGCAACCCTGTGAGAATTTCCGTAATCGGCTGCGGCTACCTCGGCGCCGTGCACGCGGCCACGCTGGCCTCGATGGGGCACACCGTAGTCGGAATCGACGTCGACGCCGCCAAGGTGGCGCAGCTGGACCGCGGCGCAGCGCCGTTCTTCGAACCCGGCCTCGACGAACTGCTGCGCGACGGCCGCGCCAACGGCCGCCTGACTTTCTCCACCGCCTTCGCCGACGCGGCCGGCGCGGAACTGCACTTCCTCTGCGTCGGCACGCCGCAGTCGAAGACCTCCGGCGAGGCCGACCTCAGCTACCTGGTCGCCGCCACGCAGTCGCTGCTTCCCTTCCTCGCCCCCGGCGCCGCCATCGTCGGCAAGTCCACCGTCCCGGTGGGAACGGTGGACATGCTCGGCGGCGTCCTGGCCGCCAGGCCGGACGTGCTGCTCGGCTGGAATCCCGAGTTCCTGCGGCAGGGCACCGCGGTCAAGGACACCCTGGTGCCGGACCGGCTGGTGTACGGCGTGCCCGACCGGCAGGTCCACGGCGCGGACACCGACGGCGGACCCGCCGACGCCGGTCCCGCAGGCGCCGGTGCCGCCGTCACCGCGGCCCTGGACGAGGTGTACGCGCCGCTGCTGAGCGCAGGCATTCCCCGGCTGGTCTGCAACTTCGCCACCGCGGAACTGATCAAGTCGGCGTCGAACGCCTACCTGGCCACCAAATTGAGCTTCATCAACGCCATGGCCGAGTTGTGCGAGGCCTCGGGCGCGGATGTGACGGCGCTGGCCGGCGCGATGGGCCTGGACCCGCGGATCGGCGGCCGCTACCTGCACGCCGGCCTCGGCTTCGGCGGCGGCTGCCTGCCCAAGGACATCCGTTCGCTGCGGGTGCAGGCGGCCGCGTTGGGCGTGGACTCGGTGGACGCCTGGATGGACGCCGTGGACAGCATCAACTCCAGCCAGCGCGCCCGGACCGTGGCGGCCGCGCGCGAGCTCTGCGGCGGCCAGCTGGGCGGCCGGCGGGTGACCGTGCTGGGGGCCGCGTTCAAGCCGGACACGGACGACATCCGCGACTCCCCTGCCCTGGACGTGGCGCAGCAACTGGCCGACGCCGGGGCGCACGTCACGGTCACAGACCCGGCTGCGATCAACAACGCCTGGCTGCGCTACCCGCAGCTGCGCTTCGAGGCCTCCACCCGGCACGCACTCGAGGGCGCGGAACTGGTGCTGCTGCTGACCGAGTGGGAGGCCTACCGGGCGCTGTCTCCGTCGGCGGCCGGCGGGCTGGTCCGGCGCCGGACGATGCTGGATGCCCGAAACGCGCTGGACGCCGCGGCCTGGACTGCGGCGGGATGGACTGTGCGCGGACTCGGCCGGGCCGCCGCACCGGTTGCCACCGACGCGGCGGCGCTGGGCGGGTTTGCCGGCCGCTGACCGGTCACCGAGCGGTCCCCGGCCGCGCCGCCGGCAGCAGGCCGCGCGGCCGGTGCCGAGGTGGCAGCGCCGCCCTGCTGCGCCCCCTATGATTTCTCAGGGAGGTTCCACATGCGGCAACATCGGTCTCAGCGTCATCCGGAAACGGCCGGATGAGCACTTCGGCGCGCATCGAAGCGGACGACCGGCTGCGCGAGGCCTTGTCCCTGCTCTCCGCCACCCTGGAATCCACCGCCGACGGCATCCTCGTGGTGGCACCGGGGGCCGGATCTCCTCGGTCAACAACCAGTTCCTCGCGATGTGGGGCGTCCCGCGCGAGCTGGTGGACACCGGCGACAACGACTCCCTGATGGCCTTCGTCCTGGGCCAGTTGTCGGACCCCGAACAGTTCGTTAGCAAGGTCACGGCCCTCTTCGCCGACCCCGAAGCGGAGAGCCACGACGTCCTGGACTTCCGCGACGGACGCATCTTTGAACGCTACTCCCGGCCGCAAAAGGTCGGCGACCGGGTGGTGGGCCGGGTCTGGAGCTTCCGGGACGTCACGGCAGCCCGGACGGCGCAGGACCGGATCCGGCAGGCGATGGCGGACCTCGCGGCCCAGGCGAGCCAGCTGAAGAAGCTCGCGTTCCAGGACCCGCTGACCGGGCTCTCCAACCGGCAGCTCTTCAACGACCGGCTGGCGTACGCCTTGGCCGGCCCGTGCGGAACCGCCGTCGACGTCCTGCTGCTGGACCTGGACGATTTCAAAAGGAGGTCAACGACGTCCACGGCCACCACGCCGGCGACCAGATGCTGATCGAAGTGGGCCGGCGGCTGCGGGGCTGCGTCCGGCCGGGCGACGTGGTGGCCCGGCTCGGCGGGGACGAGTTCGTCATCCTGCTGGTCGGATCGCTCGACGCCGATGCCGCCGCCGCACGGATCGTCGAGTCCCTCAAGGCGCCGGTCTGGATTGACGGCACCCTGCTGCGGCCCAGCCTGAGCCTGGGTCTGGCATCGATCAGCGAGGACGCCGTCGACGCTTCGGAGCTGCTGCGCCGGGCGGACATCGCCATGTACGCGGCGAAGGCCGCCGGCAAGAACCGGTACCTGCGGTTCCGCCCCGAAATGATGATCGAACTGCTGGCGCGCACCCAGCTTGAAACCGGGTTGCGGGCCGCGGTGGGCAACGGGGAGATCGTGGTGCACTACCAGCCGATCGTGTCCCCGGGCCTGGGCCGGGTGGTCAAGGTCGAAGCCCTCGCCCGCTGGGAACGTGACGGCGTCGTGGTCCCGCCGCAGCACTTCATCCCCGCCGCAGAACGCAGCGGGGTGATCGTGGACATCGGCGCCGAGGTGCTGCAGCGTGGCTGCACCGAGCTGAAGGACTGGCTCGCCGAGGACCCCGGCCGGTCCCTCGCCGTCAACGTCTCCGGCACGCAGCTGCAGCACGGCGGTTTCCCGGAACTCCTGTTCGCCACCGCCGAATCCTGCGGAGTGGACCCGCACCAGCTGGTGGTGGAGGTCACCGAAAGCGTCTTCTTCGACGACGACTGCCAGATCCACCGCCAGCTGGTGCAACTCAGAAGCGCCGGGGTCCGGGTGGCGCTGGACGACTTCGGGACCGGCTACTCGTCCCTGGGCCGGCTGCAGGACCTGCCCGTGGACACGCTCAAGATTGACCAGTCGTTCGTGGCCATGATCCGCACCGGGCACGAGCGGCTTCCCATCCTGGATTCCATGATCGACATGGCCCACGGCCTGGGCCTGACCGTCACCGCGGAGGGCGTCGAGACCAGCGCACAGGCCGCGTACCTGAGCGGCCGAGGCTGCGAACGGCTCCAGGGGTTCCTGTTTTCCCGGCCGCAACCGGCTGCCGCGTTGCCGGACGCACTCTCCGCAGCGGGCCGGATCATCGCCGCCCTGGCCCGCGACACAGGAACGCAAACCCGGCCGGTGCTGTGATTTGCGTCTCAGGGTCCTATGATGCTTGAAGTTTATGGTCCACTGCGCTGACGGTGGACGGAATACCGAACGCCCGGGGGCTGGCATCAACGTGGAACAGGGATTGGCAGAGGCTCTGCTGGCGCAGGGTCCGGATGCGTTGCTGCTGCTCAGCACCGAGGGGACCATCAGCTTCGCCAATCCGGCGGCGGAACGACTGTTCGGTTACGCACCCGAGGGCCTGATCGGCGTCGGGCATGACTGCCTGCTGGTGGAGGACGACCGCGGCGGCTTCCTGCGGGTCCTCAGCCGCCTGGGCCGTTCCGGCGCCGACGGCATCAAGCCGTTCCCCGCCGTCGGGCTGCACCATGACGGCCGCGAAATCCGGCTCGAAGTCACCTGCTCGCTGGTCGCGCTGGGGGACGAAACGGCCGTGGCGGTCGCCGTGCGTGACGTCTCGCACCGCCCGGATGACGACGCCGGCCGCCGGCAGGCCGTCTCCCTGCTGGACGCGACGCTGGAGACGACGGCGGACGGCATCGTGGTGGTGTCCAACACCGGCCAGATCACCGGCGTCAATGAACAGTACCTGCGGCTCTGGGGGATGCCCCGGGAGATCCTGGCCGAGGACGACGCCAACGCCCTGGTCCGGTTCATCGCCCGGCAGCTGGTGGACCCGGACGCGTTCAGGGCCAAGGTCGCCGAGCTCTACGCGAACCACGAGCTGCACAGCCAGGACGTCCTCGTATTCCAGGACGGGCGCACTGTGGAGCTGTATTCACGGCCGCACAAGGTTGCCGACGAGGTGGTGGGCCGGATCTGGAACTTCCGCGACGTCACCACCCGCACCAAGGCGCAGGACCAGGCCCGCCGCGCCCTGGACGAACTCGCCCAGCAGGCGGACCAGCTCAAGGCCCTGGCGTTCCAGGATCCGTTGACCGGCCTGGCCAACCGGACGCTGTTTAACGAACGCGTCGTGGCCGCGCTGGAGTCCCCCGGCCCCGTGGCGGTGCTGCTGCTGGACCTGGACGACTTCAAGGACGTCAACGACATCCTCGGCCATCACGCCGGGGACCAGATGCTGGTGGAGATCGCCCGCCGGCTGCGGAACTGCGTGGGCCCGCACGGCACCGTGGCCCGGCTCGGCGGCGACGAGTTCGTCGTGCTGCTGGTCAACTGCCACGATTCCGACGCGGTGGCGCAGCGGATCGTCAGCACGCTGAACGCCCCGGTCACCATCGAGGGGACGTTGATGCGCCCCGGCCTGAGCCTGGGCGTGGCGACCCGCTCGGAGGAGGGCATGTCCTCCTCCGAATTGCTCCGGCAGGCGGACGTGGCGATGTACGCGGCCAAGGAGGCCGGCAAGAACTGTTACGTGCACTTCCAGCCGGAGATGCTGACCACCCTGCTGGAACGTACCCAGCTGACCGCCGGGCTGCGCCGCGCCGTCGAGCTCGGGCAGATCAAGGTGTTCTTCCAGCCGGTGATCTCCACGAACCGGCGCGAGGTGGTCCAGTTCGAGGCCCTGGCCCGCTGGGAGCGCGACGGCGTGCTGATGGCGCCGGCCACCTTCATCCAGACCGCGGAGCGCAGCGGCCTAATCCGGGACATCGGCGCCGAGGTCCTCCGGCAGAGCTGCACCGAACTGCAGCCCTGGCTGGCGGAGGACCCGGGGCGGACCCTGGCCGTGAACGTCTCCGGGGTGCAGCTGCAGCACAAGGACTTCGCCGAACGGGTGCTGGATATCGCCGCATGGAGCCGGGTTGACCCGCACCAGCTGGTCCTGGAAGTCACCGAGAGCGTGTTTTTCGACGCCGCCTCGCACGTGATCCAGCAACTGATCACCCTTCGCGCCGCGGGGATCCGGGTGGCCCTGGACGACTTCGGCACCGGTTATTCCTCGCTGGGCCGGCTGCAGGAGTTGCCCGTGGATGCGGTGAAGATCGACCAGTCGTTTGTGTCCATGCTGCAGACCGGGGAGGAGCGGTTGCCCATCCTGACCTCGATGATCCACATGGCCCACAGCCTGGGCCTGCGGGTCACGGCCGAAGGCATTGAAACGGCCGCCCAGGCCCGCTACCTGATGGCACACGAGTGCGACGCCCTGCAGGGCTACCTTTTCTCCCGCCCGGTGCCGGCGCTGCGCCGGACGGTGGCCGTGGCCCAGTCCGCGGACGCCATCGCAGCGCTCCAGGAGCCCGCCGGGATGCTGTAGCACCGGCGTCACAAATTCTTGTCCGTGCGGCTATTGTCAGTGCGGCATGGCAGTGTGCCTCTGACCACATATGATTCAGGAACTGGTTTCGCACATCAGGGCCCGTCTGGCGTCCCGCAGCTGTTCTCCGCAGCCGCCGGAACCCGCGGGCCATTATTGACAGATCCATTGCTTGGGGGCATTAGACACTATGGACGCAACGTTTGCTCAAACCGTGCTGGAACACAGCCCGGACGCCTTGGTACTGCTGGGACCGGACGGTTCCATCACGTTCCTGAACAGCGCCGCGGAGCGGCTTTTCGGCTACTCCCGGGAGCAGTTGCTCGGGGCCGACTACAGCCTGCTGCTCGCTGAAGCTTCCCGGGAAGCCTTCCACGCCGTCCTCGCCCAGCTCCCGCCCGCCGGAAAACCGGCGACCTTCGCGGTGCAGCAGCCCTTCGCCGGCGCGGGGCGGCGCGGCGACGCCTCCGAGTTTGCGCTGGAAATCACCTGCTCGGCGGTCCCGTCCGGCGGTGCTGTTGGCGGCGGTGCTGGCGGCGGGACCGGCGGCGGTGCTGCCGCCGGGACCGGCGGCGGTGCTGCCGGCGGGAGTGCTGCCGGCGGGACCGGCGCGGTGGCCCTGTCCGTCCGTGCCCTGCGCTCCGCGGGGACGCACGACGGCGGCTCCGCGACTGCGGCGGCGTCCCGCCGTCGGACCTTCACCTCGCTGGAGGCCGAACTGGTGCCGGGCAACACCGGCATCCTCCCCCGGCTCAGCGCCGCCGAGCACGACGACCAGCTCAAGGCCGCCGTGCTGCGCGACAGCCTCACCGGGCTGCCAAACGGGACACTGTTCAACGAACGCCTCGCCGCGGCGTTGCGCCGGCCGGACCCGGTGGACGTGCTGCTGCTGAACGTGGACGACTTCAAACGGTACAACGATATGCTGGGCCGCTCCGCCGCCGACGAACTGCTGGTGGAGGTAGCCAGCCGGCTGCGTAACTGCGTCCGGCCGCACGACACGGTGGCCCGGCTCGGCGGCGACGAATTCGTGGTGCTGCTGACCGAATGCCTGGATGCGGGGGCCGTGGCCAAGCGGATCGCCGAGTCGCTGTCCGTGCCGGCCCGGATCGCCGGCACGCTGATCCGGCCCGCCGCCAGCATGGGCCTGGCCGCCCGCTCGCCGGAAACCCACGACGGCGCGGAACTGTTGCGGCACGCGGACTCGGCCATGACGGCGGCCAAGGCGGCCGGGAAGAACACCTGGCTGCAGTTCCGGCCGGAGATGCTGAGTACCGCCGCGAATGCGGGCCAGGGCGAGGCCGGGCTGCGGCAGGCCGTGGAACTGGGACAGATCTCGGTCCACTATCAGCCGGTGGTCTCCCCCGGGCTGGGCGCCGTGGTGCAGTTCGAGGCCTTCGCGCGCTGGGAACGGCACGGCAAGCTGGTCCCGCCCAACCAGTTCCTCCCGGTCGCCGAACAAAGCGGGCTGATCCGCGAAATCGGCGACGAAGTCATGCGCCGTGCCTGCGCCGAGATCCGGCCCTGGCTCGCCGGCGATGCCGCGTACAGCGTGTCCGTCAACGTCTCCGGCCTGCAGTTCCAGAACCGCAACTTTGCCAGCGACGTGCTGGAAATCGTCGCGTCCACCGGCGTCGGTCCGCGCCAGCTCGTCCTGGAGCTGACCGAGAGCGTGTTCTTCGACGCCGATTCGAACGTGCTGGGTCAGCTCGGCAGGCTCCGCGAGGCCGGCGTGCGGATTGCGATGGATGACTTCGGGACCGGCTACTCCACCCTGGGCCGGCTGAAGGAACTGCCGCTGGACATGGTCAAGATTGACCGCTCCTTCGTGGCGATGATCAAGACCGGCAAGGAACAGCTGCCCTTCTTCCGCACCATGATCAAGGCCGCGCAGGACCTGGGCCTCAAGGTCACGGCCGAGGGCATTGAAACCCCGGCGCAAGCCAAGTACCTGATGGACCTCGGCTGCGACTCGCTGCAGGGCTACCTTTTCGCTAAGCCGGCGCCCGCCAGCGACCTGGCCGGGACGATGGAAAGCGCCCTGACCGCCATCGACACGGTCGAAGCCGCGGGGTAAGGCGGGGTCGGCTGGCGGGGTCGGCTGGCTCCGGCGGCTGCGGGCCTGTGCGGGGGTTCGCCGGGGTCCGGCCGACGTTCCTGCCCAGTTACTCCGCCCCGGACCCACCCACCCGGCCGCCGGACCCTGGGTTGGCGCGGACCCCGCCCCGAGCCAAGGCCGGTAACCGGGCTGGAACGTCGCGGGAGGTCAGCTAGGCCCGCGGGTCCAGGGTGCCGGATGCACGGGCGACCATGGCTTCGCTGCGTTCCCAGAGTTCGCGGGCCAGGTCCGCGTCGTACGCCTGTTTGTTGGCCTTGGCGAGCGTCCGCTTGGCGTAGTAGGCGCCGGAAGCCCAGTCCAGGCCCGGCGTGGCCGTGGCGAGCCAGACCAGCGTGTCCGCGCCCTGGTCGGGGGTCAGCATGAAGCGCTTCAGGAACGACGTGTAGGCCAGCCGCATGGGGCTCGTGGACTCTGCCGCGAAGTTGGTGGCGACCCCGCCCGGGTGGAAGGCGGCCGTCGAGATACCCGCGGCGTGGTAGCGGCGATGAAGTTCGGCGGTGAAGAGGATGTTGGCGAGCTTGGCGTTGCCGTAGGCCCGGTTCGTGGCGTACCCGCGCGCCGCGTCCAGGTCGTTGATGTCGAACCTGGCGAAGACGGAGTTGGCCACGCTCGAGGTATTGATGACGATGGCCTTGCTGGCGGTGAGCACGTCCAGCAACTCGGTGGTCAGCAGGAACGGCGCCAGGTGGTTGACCTGGAAAGTCTTTTCGTGCCCGTCCACGGTGAGTTCCCGGGAGCGCATGATGCCACCGGCGTTGTTCGCCAGCACGTCGATCCGCGGGTACTTCTCGCTCAGCTGCGCGGCCAGCCGGCGCACCTGCGCCAGCTCGGCGAAGTCGGCCACGAAGTAGTCCGCGCCGATCTCGCCCGCGATCCGTGCGGTTTTCTCCGCAGAACGCCCGACGACGACGACGTTCTCGCCGTGCGCGGCGAAGGTCCTGGCCGCTGAGGCACCAATCCCGTCACTGGCGCCGGTAATGACAATGGTCCGTGCGGTCATGGTGTCTCCCGTGGTCGGTGCTGAAACTACATCCGGGTAGTCAACGCCGGCGGGCCGTGGGGTGTTCCATTGACTCGGTGTCGGGTTACGTCCCGGCCCCGATTCGGGCTGGTACGGAGGTGGATTCCCGGACCATCAGTTGAACGTCGAGCATCAAGGAGGCCCTGGGGCGCACGGTGGGCCGCACAATGTCGAGCAGTCGGTTGACGGCAGAGCGGCCCAGGGAAAGTAGCGGCATCCGGACGCTGGTGAGTGTGGGCGAGACGAGGCTGGCGGCTTGGTGATCGTCGATCCCCACAACGCTCATGTCTTGCGGTACCAACAAATCCCTGGACCTAAGCCGCGCGACGATCCCCATGGCAACCATGTCATTACAGGCTATGACCGCAGTCACGCCAGCGGCAACAGCCAGGTCCGCGGCGGAGGCTCCGCCGTCGAAGACCGGGGCAAAAGACCCGAGTTCCGTCACCCTGAGGCCGGAGAGCTGCGGCGTAACTGCGTTGATTCCAGCGCTCCGCTGCTTGTTTGTCCACGATGACGCCGGGCCGCCGGCGTAGGCAACATGACGGTGGCCCAGCGCGTATAAATGCTCCAGGGCGAGTCGGATGACCTGTTCTTCGTCCAGAGTAAGGGACGGCATGTCGGGCCGTCGGCGGTTGACCAGGACAACGGTTTTTTGCACGGACAAGGCTGCCAGTTCTTCGTCGCCCATCCGCGGCGAGCAGAGGATGAGGCCGTCCACCTGCTGCACGAGGTTGGCTACCAGGTTGTACTCGGTCCTAGGGTCCTCATCGGAGTCGGAAATGAAGACCGAATAGCCTTCGCGAAGCGCCTCCGCCTGGACACCCTTTGTGACGGACGCGAAGTAGGGGTTCTGAATGTCCGGCACGACGAGGCCGATGTTGTTGGACCGCCCGGTGATAAGTTCCCGGGCTGCGAGATTGGGAACATAGCCCAGATCGTTAGCGATCGCGGTGATTCGCGCCCGGGTGCCCGGCGCCACGCGCTTGTCGTCCGAGGTCAGCGCCCTTGAGACGGTGGACGGTGAAACCCCTGCCGCCTGAGCCACGTCTCGGACCGTAACTCTTTCGGTCATGAACTGTTCCTCCAAAGCGACGGGACGGGTTGCGGATTAGCCATAAGGCAAACGATTGGTATCAAGATATCTCATAACCGAACTAAAGCCGCTACCCCATTGGGGTTGTCCCGCCCGCTCCTAGGGAAAGCACCCAAAACCGACCAGTGGAAATCTATTGACACAGCATGCAAACGATTGGCAAGGTTCTGTGCAGCCCCTTCCGGGGCCAAGCAGGTAAGAGCGATAACCACTAGTTCCGCTGCACCCGGCAGCGGTATTTCCCGAAGACCCCTGGAGGATTCATGTCCCACCACATCAAAGCCAGCCGCGGCTTTGCCGCCCTGGCATTTGCCGGCCTCTTCGCCCTGACCGGCTGCGGCAGCAACGCCAGCGCCAGTGGCACGTCCGGCTCTGCCAACGCGAGTGCGGCTGGATGTAAGCCGGGAGCCGCCGCAGACAAGGTGCCTGCGGAGCTGAAGGCCAAGGGCACCATTACGTTCGCCACCAGTGCCGCGACTGCGCCCTACGAGTCGGTTGACACTGACGGAAAGACCCTCGTCGGTGCGGACATCGAAATTGCCAAGCAGCTGGGCTGCATCCTCAACCTAAAGGTCGCGTTTGAAAACGTCACCTTTGACACGATCATCCCGGGCATCCAGGGCGGCCGGTACGACACCGCCATCTCGAGCATGGGGGATACCAGGAAACGCGAAGCCATCGTGGACTTCGTGACGTATCTGAACGGCCCGGGGCAGATGTACTTCCTCAAGGCTGACGCCACCGCCCAAGTGGGCGATGAGGACACGATGTGCGGTCACACTGCCTCCGCGGTCAAGGGCAGCATTCCGCTCGAGCGGCTCCAGACACAAAGCCAGAAGTGCACGGATGCCGGCAAGGCCCCCATCCAGATCTCCGTTTTCGACAGCCAGAACAACGTTTCCCTGGCCGTGGCCAACGGCCGGGTGGAAGTCGGAGCCTCCGACACCACCGTCACCAAAGAAACCGTTAAGACGTCCAACGGCAAGCTCAAAGCGACCGGAGTCACCTTTGGAAAGGGGATCTGGGGTATGCCCTTGGCGAAGGAGTCGAAACTGACGCCGGCCATCTTGGCCGCAACTCAGGAACTCGTCAAGGGTTCTGCCTACATGGACATCTTGAACAAGTACGAGATAGCCTTCCAGAAGCTTGAAGAGCCGGCGATAAACAATGCCCGATTCTAAGCCGAGCCTTTTGACGCCTCCCAGCACTGAGGACGCTGTCGAGGTCGGCCAGCTGCCTACTGTCCAGTTGAAACACCCGGGGCGGCGCATCGCTTCGGCGGTGATCGTCGTCGTCGCCCTCATGAGCCTCTACGTCGTAATGACGAATCCGAACTTCATGTGGCCCACGGTTGTTTCTTACTTCGTCGCTCCCCCCATCCTCGACGGGTTGAAGATCACTCTCTTCCTCACGGTGGTGGCCATGGTTATCGGCTTCGTCCTCGGTACCGTGCTGGCGCTGATGCGCATGTCCACCAATAAAGTTCTCAGTTCAACCTCGTGGGCATTTATCTGGGCCTTCAGGGGAACACCGCTGCTCGTGCAACTCATCTTCTGGTACAACCTTGCTTCCTTGTTCCCCACAATATCCCTGGGCATTCCCTTCGGACCGCAGTTCATGGAACTCGATGCCAACCTCCTGATCACCGCCATGACGGCCGCCATCCTGGGGCTCGGCCTGAACGAAGGCGCCTACATGGCCGAGATCATCCGCTCCGGGATCTCCTCCGTGGACGAAGGCCAATTTGAAGCTGCGACAGCACTGGGAATGAGCCGGACGCGTTTGATGATGGATATCGTTCTTCCACAGGCGATGCGGGTAATCCTGCCGCCCACGGGGAACCAGGTCATCAGCATGCTCAAGAGCACGTCCCTGGTCAGCGTGGTTGCAGTCTCCGACTTGTTGTTCTCCGCCCAACTGATCTATTCCCGGACCTTTGAGACCATCCCGTTGCTGATCATGGTCAGCGTCTGGTACATGATCCTTACCTCGCTGCTGAGCATCGGCCAGCACTACCTGGAGAAACACTTCAAACGCGGATCCAGCAGGACCCAGCAAGCGTCCGCCCCGGGAACCTTGCAGCGGTTCCTGCGCCGCAAGGGCGTCCCCGCGAAAAGATTGACCTCGTCAGGTGGTATCGAATGAACACTCATCAAGTTCCGGCCCCGTCCACGACCCCGCGCCCGAACGAACCCGCTGAAGCGGCAGCAACACCGAGTTCCGGTCTCCCGCTGGTACGGATCAGTAACGTCCGCAAGAGCTTCGGCGCCGTCGAAGTACTCCGCGGAGTTTCTCTCGAGGTGCGGCAAAACCAGGTTCTCTGCTTGATCGGACCTTCCGGCTCAGGCAAATCAACTTTGCTGCGATGCGTCAACCATCTTGAAACGATTGATGCTGGCCGCATCGACGTTGCTGGGCAGCTAATCGGCTACGAGCAAAAACACGGGCGCATGCACGAGCTCCGGCCCTCAGCCATCGCCGAGAGCCGCGCCGAAATCGGCATGGTGTTCCAGAATTTCAACCTCTTCCCGCATTTGACCGTGCTTCAGAACATTTCCATCTCACCGATCAAGGTCAAGCGGGAACCCAAAGCCGAAGTGACGGAACGCGCCCACGAGCTCCTGCGCAAAGTAGGGC
Source organism: Arthrobacter sp. JB02-1C (assembly GCF_057748045.1). Classification (NCBI taxonomy): domain Bacteria; kingdom Bacillati; phylum Actinomycetota; class Actinomycetes; order Micrococcales; family Micrococcaceae; genus Arthrobacter; species Arthrobacter sp. JB02-1C. The sequence goes on along the minus strand of NZ_CM173235.1, from coordinate 2,059,841 downwards.
TCGGCGACCGGGGCTCCGCCTACCCACGCCAGCTCTCGGGCGGCCAGCAGCAGCGCGTGGCCATTGCACGCGCCCTGGCCATGCGACCTCGGCTCATGCTCTTCGACGAGCCGACGAGTGCCCTAGACCCAGAACTCGTCGGGGACGTCCTCAAGGTCATGCAGAATCTGGCCGCGGAAGGCATGACCATGATCGTGGTCACCCACGAGATCGGCTTCGCCCGCCAGGCAGCAGACACCGTTGCGTTTATGGACCAGGGACGCATCGCGGAAATCGGGTCCCCGGACGACATTTTCTCGCGGCCCCAGCAACAGCGCACCCGGGAATTCCTCTCCCATGTCCTGTGAGCCATTCACCGACAGCCCCGACCCTTCAAGGAACCCATCCCATGCCCAGAGCCACTCACACACCCACCTTGGAACAAGAGTGGATGGCTTCGCCGCCCATCCCCACCCTTTCCCTTAATGACGGCCGCCGTCTGCCGCAGTTGGGATTCGGCGTGTTCAAGATTGCCGACGAGGACGTCGTCGCACCGGTAACAGAGGCGCTGGCGGCCGGCTACCGCAGCATCGACACCGCTGCTGCCTACGGCAACGAAGAAGGCGTAGGCAAAGCCCTCCGGCTCAGCGGCGTCGCCCGGGAAGAACTATTCATCACCACCAAAGTCTGGAACGCGGACCACGGCCGGGAAAGCACCCTCCGGGCTTTCGAGGTCAGCAGGCAGAAACTGGGGCTCGACTACCTCGACCTTTACCTTATTCACTGGCCAGCTCCTGCACAGAATAACTTCGTTGACACGTGGCGAGCACTTGAGTCGCTCCAGCAAGACGGGCTGGTCCGCTCTATCGGCGTTTCGAATTTCAACATTCCCCACTTGGAAACGCTGCTGCGGGAAACCGGCGTCGTCCCCTGTGTCAACCAGATCGAACTGCACCCCGCTCTGCCCCAAGACGCCCTGCGGTCCTACAATGCCAAACACGGTATCCAAACCCAGGCCTGGAGTCCTCTGGCCCGAGGGGCCATGCTGGGCAACCCACTGGTCGCCGACGTCGCGGACGCCCACAGCAAATCGCCAGCCCAAATCATCCTGCGCTGGCACCTCCAACTGGGCAACGCCGTCATCCCGAAATCGGTCACGCCCGCCCGGATCGCGGAGAACATGGCCATCTTCGATTTCGCACTCACAACCGCAGAAATGAACCGGCTCAGCAGCTTGGGAACCGGGGAACGCGTGGGCTCCGACCCCGACACCATGAACAAGCTTTAGAAAGGGAAGAAACATGACCAAGGAACACAAGAACGTCGTGGTTATCGGCGGCGGCATCCTGGGAGTTTCCACCGCTGCGGCACTGGCCAAGAAATCAGCCCATGTCTTGTTGGTTACGGACGAGCGGGTGGGCAGCGGAGCCTCGGGGCGCTCCCTGTCCTGGCTCAATGCGTTCCACGAAACGTCCCCTGCTTACCATGCGCTGCGGGTGGCTGCCATGGAACGCTATCGTGACTTCGCACGCCTTCATGACAGCGCCGGCTACCTACACTTCGACGGCGGAATCTACTGGAATCCCCCCGGGGCCACCGGCGGCAAGGAACACTTCGAGTACCTCCGGCGCCTCGACTACCCCGTCGAACTGCTCACCCCTGAGGAAGCCGCCGCCAGAGGGCTTGGGTTGAGCAATGACGTGCGCCCCGCCGACGGGATCTTTTTTTCTCCTGACGAAGGTTGGGTCGATCTGCCCAGCCTGATCGCGGAACTTCTGCGCGAGTTCACCCGCGACGGCGGCGAACTCATCGAAAACGCCGGCCGCTGTTCCGTCATTATCGAAGACGGTCGGGCCAACGGTGTGCAAACTGGAACGGGCCGCCGACTTGACGCTGACGCGGTAGTGCTGGCCACTGGCCCTTCAGTCCCCGCCGACGTTGCCGAAGCCGGGATCAACATCCCTGAGTCAACGCCAGTTTCCGTGCTGGTACGTACCCAGCCGGTCGACGTCCGACTCAAGGCAGTCATCAACTCGCCCCGTATTGCCGTACGACCCAACCTCGACGGCACGCTGGTCCTCGACCACAGTTGGGCGGAAGCCGAAGTGATCCGCCACGACGACGGCACGTTCACGGTGCCCGAGGAAACGCTGGAACGCTTGCTGGCAGAAGCATCCGCCGTCCTAGAGGGACACCCGGTCCTTCGGCTTGAATCGTACGGAGCTGGACCGAAACCGATTCCGGGCGACGGCTTTGCCGTTATAGGAGAACTGCCGGGGGTAAAGAACTATTTCACGGTCTTCACGCACAGCGGCGCCACTCTCGGCCTGATCCTTGGCGAACTGCTGGCAGCCGAAGTCCTCGGCGATAAGTGCGAGTTGCTCGATGAGTTCCGCCCGGAGCGATTTTCCGCCCACAGTGCGCAGCTTACCCATTAGCGGCCCAGACTAAGTGCATCCGGCCGGCGTGTTAAACGGCGCAGGCCCCGACGTTGTGTCGGGGCCTGGCTGTAATGGTTGTCCGGCGGTGACCTACTCTCCCACACCCTCCCGGGTGCAGTACCATCGGCGCTGTGGGTCTTAGCTTCCGGGTTCGGGATGGGACCGGGCGTTTCCCCCACGCTATGACCGCCGTAACTCGTGCTCCGCACCGTTCCGGCCCCTGGTGGGGTGGTGGTGGGAAATCTGTGGGTTACAACAGGTGGTGTTGTTATTTTGTTGTGTTGGTTCCTGCAACGTTGCCGTCGGGTGACGGGTTTGTTGTTTGGGAACCACATAGTGGACGCAAGCAGTCTTGTTTCTTTGTACCGCCCGTTGGTGGCAAACGCTTTTGAACCCGTTTGCCCCGGGTGGTGTGTGGTGTAAGTTATCGGCCTATTAGTACCGGTCAGCTTCACGAGTCGTTAGTCCTCGCTTCCACATCCGGCCTATCAACCCAGTGGTCTGGCTGGGGGCCTCTCACACACAAGGTGTATGGAAATCTCATCTCGAAGCGAGCTTCCCGCTTAGATGCTTTCAGCGGTTATCCCATCCGAACGTAGCTAATCAGCGGTGCACTTGGCAGTACAACTGACACACCAGAGGTTCGTCCGTCCCGGTCCTCTCGTACTAAGGACAGCCCTTCTCAAATTTCCTGCGCGCGCAGCGGATAGGGACCGAACTGTCTCACGACGTTCTAAACCCAGCTCGCGTACCGCTTTAATGGGCGAACAGCCCAACCCTTGGGACCTACTCCAGCCCCAGGATGCGACGAGCCGACATCGAGGTGCCAAACCATGCCGTCGATATGGACTCTTGGGCAAGATCAGCCTGTTATCCCCGAGGTACCTTTTATCCGTTGAGCGACGGCCATTCCACAATGTACCGCCGGATCACTAGTCCCGACTTTCGTCCCTGCTCGAGATGTCTCTCTCACAGTCAAGCTCCCTTGTGCACTTACACTCGACACCTGATTGCCAACCAGGCTGAGGGAACCTTTGGGCGCCTCCGTTACTTTTTAGGAGGCAACCGCCCCAGTTAAACTACCCATCAGGCACTGTCCCTGACCCGGATTACGGGCCGAAGTTAGATGTCCAAAGTGACCAGAGTGGTATTTCAACGATGACTCCACCCGGACTGGCGTCCGGGCTTCCACGTCTCCCACCTATCCTACACAAGCCACTCCGAACACCAATACCAAACTATAGTAAAGGTCTCGGGGTCTTTCCGTCCTGCTGCGCGTAACGAGCATCTTTACTCGTACTGCAATTTCGCCGAGTTTATGGTTGAGACAGCGGGGAAGTCGTTACTCCATTCGTGCAGGTCGGAACTTACCCGACAAGGAATTTCGCTACCTTAGGATGGTTATAGTTACCACCGCCGTTTACTGGGGCTTAAATTCTCAGCTTCGCCTTGCGGCTAACCGGTCCTCTTAACCTTCCAGCACCGGGCAGGAGTCAGTCCGTATACATCGTCTTGCGACTTCGCACGGACCTGTGTTTTTAGTAAACAGTCGCTTCCCCCTGGTCTCTGCGGCCCCGCCACGCTCCGGACAGCACGTGTCCATCACGGTAGGGGCCCCCCTTCTCCCGAAGTTACGGGGGCATTTTGCCGAGTTCCTTAACCATAATTCTCTCGATCGCCTTAGTATTCTCTACCTGATCACCTGTGTCGGTTTGGGGTACGGGCGGCTAAAACCTCGCGTCGATGTTTTTCTCGGCAGCATAGGATCACCGGATCCCCCCCTACGGGGGTCCCATCGGGTCTCAGGCATCATGAACGGCGGATTTGCCTACCGTTCGCCCTACATCCTTAGACCGGGGCAACCATCGCCCGGCCCGGCTACCTTCCTGCGTCACACCTGTTAATACGCTTGCCTCCCGGGATCAGGTCCCGCGCTCCACCAAAACCCTCACACCACAAGGGCGCTCGGGCAGGCTTCGGGCGGTTAGTATCCCCCGTTCAACATGGGCGGTTTTTCGCCGGTACGGGAATATCAACCCGTTGTCCATCGACTACGCCTGTCGGCCTCGCCTTAGGTCCCGACTTACCCAGGGCAGATTAGCTTGACCCTGGAACCCTTGATCATTCGGCGGACGGGTTTCTCACCCGTCTTTCGCTACTCATGCCTGCATTCTCACTCGTGTAGGCTCCACCGCTGGTTTACACCGCGACTTCACCGCCCACACGACGCTCCCCTACCCATCCAGACGCCTGAACCACAAGGGCTTAGCAAAAATCTGAATGCCACAACTTCGGCGGTGTACTTGAGCCCCGCTACATTGTCGGCGCGGAATCACTTGACCAGTGAGCTATTACGCACTCTTTTAAGGATGGCTGCTTCTAAGCCAACCTCCTGGTTGTCTTCGCAACTCCACATCCTTTCCCACTTAGCACACGCTTAGGGGCCTTAGTTGGTGGTCTGGGCTGTTTCCCTCTCGACTATGAAGCTTATCCCCCACAGTCTCACTGCTGCGCTCTCACTTACCGGCATTCGGAGTTTGGCTGACGTCAGTAACCTTGTAGGGCCCATTAGCCATCCAGTAGCTCTACCTCCGGTAAGAAACACGCAACGCTGCACCTAAATGCATTTCGGGGAGAACCAGCTATCACGAAGTTTGATTGGCCTTTCACCCCTACCCACAGCTCATCCCCTCCATTTTCAACTGAAGTGGGTTCGGTCCTCCACGACGTCTTACCGTCGCTTCAACCTGGCCATGGGTAGATCACTTCGCTTCGGGTCTAGATCACGCCACTGCAACGCCCTGTTCAGACTCGCTTTCGCTACGGCTTCCCCACACGGGTTAACCTCGCGACGTAACACTAACTCGCAGGCTCATTCTTCAAAAGGCACGCCGTCACCACAACACAGCAAGCTGCGATGGCTCCGACGGATTGTAAGCACACGGTTTCAGGTACTGTTTCACTCCCCTCCCGGGGTACTTTTCACCTTTCCCTCACGGTACTGGTCCGCTATCGGTCATTAGGGAGTATTTAGGCTTATCAGGTGGTCCTGACAGATTCACACGGGATTTCTCGGGCCCCGTGCTACTCGGGATACCTCCCAGGCGGCATGACAGCATTTCGGTTACGGGGCTCACACCCTCTCTGGCCGGCCTTTCAAGACCGCTCACCTATGCCCATGCAACACACCCCACTGTCCCGGCAGAGACAGAACGGAAAGTCCCACAACCCCGACCATGCAACGCCCGCCGGCTATCACACATGGAACGGTTTAGCCTGATCCGCGTTCGCTCGCCACTACTAACGGAATCACTATTGTTTTCTCTTCCTGCGGGTACTGAGATGTTTCACTTCCCCGCGTTCCCCCCACGCACCCTATGTGTTCAGATGCGGGTCACCAGGCAACTCGCGCCCCTGGCGGGGTTTCCCCATTCGGACACCCTGGGATCACAGTCCGGTTATCGACTCCCCCAGGCTTATCGCAGATTCCTACGTCCTTCTTCGGCTCCTAATGCCAAGGCATCCACCGTGTGCTCTTAAAAACTTGACCACAAAAGATCAAGGAGTAATTCACGAGAGAACCACGAAACCAACCCCACACCCAAAAGGCATGGAACCAGATCCAGGTTCATATTCTTGGAAATTGCTTCTTATAAAAGATGCTCGCGTCCACTATGTAGTTCTCAAACAACAACCCCGTACCACACACCCCACCCACGTCAACGCGCGTGATCGATGCAGCCAGGAAACCAGAAACAAACCAGCCCCACAGCACCAACCAGGCCTCCCCCGAAAGGAAAACCCCGCCCATGCCATGGTCCTGTTGTCTCAGGACCCAACAGTGTGCCAAACACTAAACCGCCCATCCCCTCCCCGCACCGTTCCAGGACAACCCGCCCCCCGAAGGGAACAAGTGACCGTACTGGGTGCCGGCAGAAAACCAGCGGCCGCTATTTGTTGATATTCCACCCGTGAGCACCCGCCGCAGAACAATCGCCTGCGCAACGGGCCTACTCCTGACAACACCACCACACAGACATAACGCCTGGCGTGGTTGTTGTAGGTGCTCCTTAGAAAGGAGGTGATCCAGCCGCACCTTCCGGTACGGCTACCTTGTTACGACTTAGTCCCAATCGCCAGTCCCACCTTCGACAGCTCCCTCCCACAAGGGGTTAGGCCACCGGCTTCGGGTGTTACCAACTTTCGTGACTTGACGGGCGGTGTGTACAAGGCCCGGGAACGTATTCACCGCAGCGTTGCTGATCTGCGATTACTAGCGACTCCGACTTCATGGGGTCGAGTTGCAGACCCCAATCCGAACTGAGACCGGCTTTTTGGGATTAGCTCCACCTCACAGTATCGCAACCCTTTGTACCGGCCATTGTAGCATGCGTGAAGCCCAAGACATAAGGGGCATGATGATTTGACGTCGTCCCCACCTTCCTCCGAGTTGACCCCGGCAGTCTCCCATGAGTCCCCGCCATAACGCGCTGGCAACATGGAACGAGGGTTGCGCTCGTTGCGGGACTTAACCCAACATCTCACGACACGAGCTGACGACAACCATGCACCACCTGTAAACCGGCCACAAGTGGGGGACCTGTTTCCAGGTCTTTCCGGTTCATGTCAAGCCTTGGTAAGGTTCTTCGCGTTGCATCGAATTAATCCGCATGCTCCGCCGCTTGTGCGGGCCCCCGTCAATTCCTTTGAGTTTTAGCCTTGCGGCCGTACTCCCCAGGCGGGGCACTTAATGCGTTAGCTACGGCGCGGAAAACGTGGAATGTCCCCCACACCTAGTGCCCAACGTTTACGGCATGGACTACCAGGGTATCTAATCCTGTTCGCTCCCCATGCTTTCGCTCCTCAGCGTCAGTTAATGCCCAGAGACCTGCCTTCGCCATCGGTGTTCCTCCTGATATCTGCGCATTTCACCGCTACACCAGGAATTCCAGTCTCCCCTACATCACTCTAGTCTGCCCGTACCCACCGCAGATCCGGAGTTGAGCCCCGGACTTTCACGGCAGACGCGACAAACCGCCTACGAGCTCTTTACGCCCAATAATTCCGGATAACGCTTGCGCCCTACGTATTACCGCGGCTGCTGGCACGTAGTTAGCCGGCGCTTCTTCTGCAGGTACCGTCACTTACGCTTCTTCCCTACTGAAAGAGGTTTACAACCCGAAGGCCGTCATCCCTCACGCGGCGTCGCTGCATCAGGCTTCCGCCCATTGTGCAATATTCCCCACTGCTGCCTCCCGTAGGAGTCTGGGCCGTGTCTCAGTCCCAGTGTGGCCGGTCACCCTCTCAGGCCGGCTACCCGTCGTCGCCTTGGTGAGCCATTACCTCACCAACAAGCTGATAGGCCGCGAGTCCATCCAAAACCACAAAAAAGCTTTCCACCCCCCACCATGCGATGAGGAGTCATATCCGGTATTAGACCCAGTTTCCCAGGCTTATCCCAGAGTTAAGGGCAGGTTACTCACGTGTTACTCACCCGTTCGCCACTAATCCCCCCAGCAAGCTGGAGATCATCGTTCGACTTGCATGTGTTAAGCACGCCGCCAGCGTTCATCCTGAGCCAGGATCAAACTCTCCGTTGAAGTAAAACAGACACAACCGGCACCCCCGGGAAAACGGGAGAAACCAGTCGCACAAATTTGAAACCAGCTGTAAAAACCATGCCATCCACGGGGTGGACAACACAGCCAAAACAACCAATCAATAAAACAATTGGTATCAACAAACTTGGCACACTATTGAGTTCTCAAACAACAGACACACCCGACACCACCCAAACCCAACGGTCCAGGATCGCTCCGGAGCAACTTTTCAAACTTACCCGGCCCCGCGGTCCTTTGCAAATCAACGTTTCCGCGATTACCAGTCCCACACGCCAGGCCCCCACCCGAAATCAGCACGCAAATTCGCGAACCATTTTCCAGGCCGTTTAGAAGGGGGTCGGTCGCTATCTTTCCGCTTCAGCGGCGGCGACTCGAACTACTTTACACACCAAACCGACCCGGAACAAATCCACGCCCGGCTGGCTCCAGAGGGACCAACTTCGGCGTGGTTCCGCGGATTTTCGAGCCGCAGGGCAGGGTTTTCGGCGCCGGCAGCCGGCAATCAGATGCTATGGAGTAGCTCACACCCCTGGAGGCCTCCGGGCCCTGTTGCGCGGGCGGCACCGCCACTATGCTTCATGCCCTAGCGACAGTCGGTCTGGATCAGGTCTGGATCAGGTCTGGATCAGGTCGGGCAGCCCGGGAGGCAGCACGAGGAGGACCCGATGGCAAGTTTTCTTTTTGCGACGCTGGACGCCGGCGGCAACCTACCGCCGGCCCTGGGCATCGGCCGCGAGCTGCTGCGCGAGGGGCATCGGGTGCGGTTCCTCGGACACCCCCGCCAAGCGGCGGCCGTCGAAGCCTCCGGCGCCGAGTTCATTCCCTACCGTGACGCGGCGCCGCTCGATCCCGTCGCCGACATCCCTGCCCACCGGCAGTTCGCCGCAATGCTCCGGGTGTTCGGCGACGCCGGCGCCGGCCGGGACCTTGTGGCGGAGGCGCGGCGCATGCTGCCCGACGTCGTCGTGGTCGACTGCCTGCTGCTGGGCGCGATCCGGGCGGCAGCGGAGGCCGGGCTCCGCCCCGTGGTGCTGGTCCACAGCTTCCTTGCCTTCTTCGACGGACCATTCCGGCGCGGGCCGATGGGGGCGGCGCTGGCGCTCCGGCGGCTGCCACCGGGGCACGTGCTGCGACAGGCTGAGCGGGTGCTGGTGTGCGCAGATCCCGCCCTGGACCCGGCCGGTCCGCCCACCGGCGCAAGCGGACCCGGTGCAAGCGGACCGGGCGCCACTGGGCCGGGCGCCACGGGACCGGTGTGGTCCGGCGCGGTGCTGGACGGCATCGGCCCAGGCCGGGCGAGCGGCACTACAGTACAGGCACCACCGCCGGCGCTGGGCCGCACCGCAGGGCACACGCCGGGAGGCGGTCCGCCGGAGGTGCTGGCCAGCTTGAGCACCACGGCGTTTCCGGGGCAACGGCGGGCGCTGCAGAACATCCTGGACGCGGCCGCCGCGCTGCCGATCACGCTAACCGTGACCACCGGGCCTGCCGTGGACCCCGCGGAACTGTCCGCGCCGGCGAACGCCACGGTGCACCGCTACGTGGACCATCTTCAGCTGATGCCCCGCTGCAGCGCGGTCATCGGCCACGGCGGACACGCCACCACCATGCGGGCGCTGGCCCATGGCCTGCCACTGATGATCCTGCCGATGCACCCCATGATGGACCAGCCGATGATCGGCAAAGCCGTCCGCGATGCAGGCGCGGGAGTGCTCCTGCGCCGCACATCTCCGCCGGAACAGATCGCTGCCGCGCTTACCGCCCTGCTGGGATCCGAGAGCCACCGCCGGGCGGCGGAACTGCTGGGGGCCCGCCTCCGCGCGGCCGACGGCGCACGCACGGGGGCGCGGGTGCTGGCGGAGCTGGCCGGTCCCCGCGGTCCGGCACGCTGACACCGACGACGGGCCAGGGCCCACCCGCGCCCGCCGGCCCACCCGTGCCTTCCGCCCCACCACCCCCGCGCAGCCCCGTCCGCAGGCGACCAACCTCCAACCCGGCCGTTGCGCCTGTCCCCCGCTCTGCTTACGCTGGTTACTAAGCATGCTTAGCATGTGGATGCCAGCCGACCGCAACCATCCGGAGGAGAACCATGACTGACCAGTACACGTTCAGGAATCCCGTTACCGCGTACGAGCAGGTCGAACCGCCCGAGCAGAGCCAGCCGGAGCCCGGTCTGGACGCAAAGATGACGCCCAAGGCGGACCTGGGCGAGGAGAGCTACCGCGGCACCGGCCGGCTGGAGGGCCGGAAGGCAATCATCACCGGCGCGGATTCCGGGATCGGGGCCGCGACGGCGATCGCCTTCGCCCGCGAGGGTGCCGACGTCGTGATGTCCTACCTGCCGGAGGAGGAAGAGGACGCCGCCCGGATCGCGAACCTGATCGAGAAGGCCGGCCGCAAGGCGATCAAGGTACCCGGCGACCTGAAGGATTCGGCGGTGTGCAAGGACCTGGTGGAGACCGCGGTGCGGGAGCTCGGCGGACTGGACATCCTGGTCAACAACGCCGGCAAGCAGGTGGCGCAACAGGACCTTCGCGACATCGACGACGTCCAGTTCGACCACACGCTCAAGACCAACGTCTACGCCATGTTCTGGCTGACCCGGGAGGCGCTGCCGCACCTTTCGCCCGGATCGACCATCATCAATACGACGTCGATCCAGGCCTACAGCCCGTCGGAAACCCTGGTGGATTACGCCACCACGAAAGCGGCGATCAACAACTTCACCAAGGGCCTGGCGCAGCAGCTCGCACCGAAGGGGATCCGGGTCAACGCGGTGGCGCCCGGCCCCATCTGGACCCCGCTGCAGCCCAGCAGCGGCCAGCCCACCGAGGAACTGCCGGAGTTCGGCAAGCAGACCCCGCTGGGCCGCGCCGGCCAGCCGGCCGAGCTGGCGCCGGCGTACGTGTTCCTCGCCTCGCCGGAGTCCAGCTACGTGGTGGGCGAGACGCTGAACGTCAACGGCGGCATGCCGACGCCGTAAGGAGCGGCGCCGTAAGGAGCAGCGCAGTAAGGAGCGGCGCTCGGACTGCAGCAAACGCCAGCCGGCGGGTGACGGCACCCGCGGCGTCGGGGCAGACTTGGTTTCATGGCTGATTCGGAAGCAGTGACAACCCGGCGTTCGACGGTTGAACAGTGGACGCTCGCGTTGGCGGAATCCGTGGGCTCCCCCGGTGGTGGTGCCGGGTCCGCGGTGATGCTTGCCATCGCCGGGTCCCTGACGTCGATGGTGGCCGGATACACCGACGCCGATGAGCAGCAACGCGCTGAACTCGAGGATGTTCACACCCGGGCCCGTTCACTGCGGGAAGCCGCGCTCCGCCTGGCCGACGACGACTCCGCCGCCTCCAAAGCCTTCGGGGCCGCCTTCCGCCTGGACCCCGGGCCCGAACGCGAGGACGCCATCCACAAAGCCTCCGTCGAGGCCGCAAAATCCTCTGCCCTGCTCGGCGAGCGGGCCATCGATGCCATCGCGGACCTGGAATGGCTGGCAGCGCACGGCAACCCTGCGCTGATCGCCGATGTGGTTGTCGCTTTTGGAGCCCTCAGGGCAGCCCTCACCGGAGCGCGCACCAACGTCAGCTACGACCTGTCAGCGCTGAACTCGGCCGGCGCCAGCCTCGAACAGGTCCGCCACGACCACCCGGACCTGTGGGCGACGGTGACGCACCTCAACGCCGCCCTGGACCGGATCGACAAGCTGACGGCCGACATCGACCACCGGGCAGCCCCCACCGACGCCCTCTGACCGGGGGCGCGCCGTTGCCGGTCAAAATACTGTGGTGCCGCCGGGCGTGACCACCCCGTCGACCGGCCGGTCGTGGCTCTCCCGCGGCACCACATCCAGGAACTCCTCATCATAAATGACGGCGAACACCGCAGGAGGCTTCGCCAGGGATGCCAGGGCCCGGTCAAAGTACCCGCGGCCCCATCCCATCCGCATTCCCGCACGGTCCACCGCCGCGGCAGGAACAAGCAGCAGCTCGATGCGCTGGACCACGCTGGCGGGCACCACCTCGCCGACCATCTCCGAGATGCCGAACAGCCCAGGCTGCTCGCGTCCCCCGGTCGCAGCCACCCAGTCCAGCAACCCGTCCGGCCTGCTCAGCGGAACCAGAACGTCCACGCCGTTCGCGGCGGCCCACGCCAGGAACGGCCGGGTGTTGGGCTCATCGCCGCCCGAGAGATAGCAGCCCACCAAGGCCGGGGCGCGCTGCCGAACCAGGGCAACCAGCTGCTCCGTCAGGCCAGCCGCCGCCGGCCCCTGTTCCGCCCGCCCCTGCTCCGCCGCCACCCGGGTCCGGCGGCCGCGCCGGACCTCGGCGCGCAGTTTTGCCTTTGCCTCCCGCACTGAATCATCCGACGTCATGGTCCGACAGTAGCTTCAATCGTCGGGCGCTTCATGTGACGCAACTTACTTGTCGGGGGCCTTCCGCGGCCCCTAGTGTCCTAGGTACAGATCAAGAGTTCCAGCATTAAGCCCTGGCTTGTTGGACGGCAACCCTCTTCGTGGCGGGGTGCCCCAGGTGAAGATCCGGCCGTGCGCATAAGCGCCGCGGCAAGCATCGAGTCCCGCTGTCGGCGGGGCGTCCTCGTGGACGGAATTTTCCATGTCATATATCTGCCTGATCCTTTCCGGCGCTGCCCTCCTGATCAACGGCCTGGCCCTCTTGGGCCGCATCCCGGCCCGTGACAGCGGCGCGTTCAACATCCTCATCGGCCTGTTCCAGCTCGTGCTGGCCGTGCTCCTCGCGGTCGCGGCCGGCGGTAACGGCGCCTTGCTGCTCGGAGCCGCCGGCATCGTGCTCTTCGGCCTCACGTACCTCTACGTCGGACTGAACGCCGTGCTCGGCCTGGGCTCGGCCGGCATCGGCTGGTTCTGCGCCCTGGTGGCCGTGCTCGCCGTCTTCTACGCCGCGACCAACGTCGCGGCAGACCCGTTCCTGGCCGTGCTGTGGCTCAGCTGGGCGGTCCTCTGGTTCCTGTTCTTCCTGGTCCTGGCCGGCGGACGGTCCTCGCTCTCGGCGTTCACCGGCTGGGCGGCCCTGCTGACCGGACAGCTCACGACGACGACGCCGGCCCTGCTGGGACTCTCCGGCGCGTGGCCGGCCGGCTGGTCCGCGGCGGTGCTGGCCGCCGTCGTCGTCGCCGCTGCGTTCGCCGGGGCCCTGGCGCTGGCCAGGTCCGCCGCTGCGCGGACTCCTGCGGATGCCGCAACGGCACCCGCCGCCGTCGAACCCGCCACCGCGTAACCATCACCCCACCAACTCCAAGCTCACACCACAGACGAAAGGCCATGCCATGTCATCAGTAATTACCGCTGTGCCCGAAGCCGACTACCAGACCCTCGCCGGCCGGTTCCGCCCCATCTTTGCCCGCATCGCCGAAGGCGCCAGCGCCCGGGAACAGGACCACACGCTGCCGTTCGCGGAAATCAAGGAGCTCACCGCGGCAGGCTTCGGCGCCCTCCGCGTTCCGGTGTCCGACGGCGGTTTGGGCGCCTCCCTGCCGCAGCTCTTCCGGCTGCTCAGCGAGCTCGCGGCCGCTGACTCCAACATCCCGCAGGCCCTCCGCGGGCACTTCGCCTTCGTTGAAGACCGTCTGGTCTCCACCGGCGCGCAGCGCGCGGTGTGGCTGGAACGGTTCGTCAAGGGCGAGATCGCGGGCAACTCGTGGACCGAGGTTGGAACCGTGAAAATCGGCGACGTGATCACCAAGGTCAGTCCGGACCCGGAGAGCAGTACCGGCGGGTTCCGGATCAGCGGCACGAAGTACTACTCCACCGGCAGCATCTTCGCCGACTGGATCGACACCTTCGCGCAGCGCACGGACAACGGTGTGAAGGTGATCGCCGTCGTCAACGCGCACCAGCCGGGCGTCGCGCACTCGGACGACTGGGACGGTTTTGGGCAGCAGACCACCGGCTCGGGCACCAGCACCTTCACGGACGCGGTGGTCGAGGCCGGGAATGTCATCGATTTCGACACGCGGTTCAAGTACCAGACGGCGTTCTACCAGGCAGTGCTGCTGGCCGTGCTGGCCGGAAGCATCAAGGCCGCCGAGCGGGAGATCGCCGCGGAGGTCCGCAACCGGACCCGGATCTTCTCGCACGGGAACGCCGATTCCTTCGCGGCGGATCCGCAGATTCTGCAGGTCGTGGGCCAGGTCTCGGCCAAGGCCTACGCGGCCGACGCCACGCTGGAGCGCGCGGCCCGGGCGCTGCAGGGCGCCTACGACGGGGCATTCCTGGGTGATCCGGACGAGGAGGAGCGCCTCAACGACGCCGCCGAGCTGGAGACCGCGCAGGCGCAGATCATCCTGACCGAGCTTGCCACCCGGGCCACTTCGGACATCTTCGACGCCCTCGCGGCCTCCGGCACCAGCACCAAGAAGAACCTGGACCGGCACTGGCGGAACGCGCGCACGGCCGCCAGCCACAATCCGTGGGTCTTCAAGGCCCGCATCGTGGGTGACTACGCCGTGAACGGCACCACTCCCCCGCGGGTCTGGGCCATCGGCGCCGGGCCCAAGGCGGACACTGCGAAGTAGGCCCGGCGCCCGGGCGCCGGGCTCCTCCCGGCCGGGCGGCGGCGGCTGGCTACCGCGGCCGCGGGGCGCTCCGGATGTTCAGGCTCGCCGAGGCGTACGGGACGCTCGGCAGGTTGCCCGCCTTCCACGGTTCGACGGAGAGAATCTCCGGGGTGTGGCCGTGGCCGTCGCGCGCGTCGGCAACAATGGTGCCGGCAATGGCGGCCAGCCCGGCGGCGGCGAGGAGGATTGCGAATATTTCCATGGTTCATGCACCTCGCGTGCGGTGATGTATTAATCATCCCGCTATCCCGGGTGCCGGAACAGCCCTTCCCGCCCGCCGCCGCGATGTGGCACACGCAGGTTAAACAAAAGCAGGGCCCGTCCGAAGACGGGCCCTGCTCGAAACCTAACGGTCCAGAGTCTCTAAAGAATTAGAGGGACTGGATGTTGACGGCCTGGGGACCCTTGGGGCCCTGCTCGGTTTCGAAGGAGACCTTCTGGTTCTCTTCGAGGGAGCGGAAGCCGGAGGAAGCGATCGCGGAGTAGTGCGCGAAGACGTCCTGCGAGGAGTCATCGGGGGAAATGAAGCCGAAGCCCTTTTCAGCGTTAAACCATTTGACGGTACCAGTAGCCATTATTTTTGTCCTTCGTGAAGGTAGAGGAAAAGTCCCGACTTTCGGGTCCTCCGGTGTGGGGTGCTCAAAACCGCTGCTTCAGAAGAACACGGACTTTCGACCGCGCGTACTGCCTGAACTACGAACTGCATAAACACAACAACAGGAACAACACTACAGGACTTTTGTGGGCCGGGTTACCACGCCCGCACTAGCCTGCCCGCAGGGCCTCCGCGCGGGCCCGCGCTTGTCCCGCAGCCTGCGATTCGCCCAGTCTGTCGTAGATCCGGGCTAGCACAGTCCACGGTTCCGCGGACCGGGGGTCCCGTTCTGCTGCGGCCGTCAGATCGGCGATGCTGTCCTTGACCTGGCCCAGGCCGAAGTTGGCCACAGCGCGCTGGAGGTACGGACCGGAGTCAGAGGGCGAACGGGCAATAACCCCCTCGAGAATGTCTTTGCCCTGTTGGAGGCTGCCGCTGTTGATGTAGCCGATGGCCAGGGCCACCCCGGCTTCTGACGACTCCGGCGTCCGGGCCAGGGCAATGCGGGCCCAGTCCATCGCGTGCTTCGCTGCTCTAACGTCGCCGTCGGCCGCGGGACCGGCAAAGGCCTGCGCCGCCAGGAGTGCTGTATCCGAGTCCCAGGGCCGCAAGCCGTAAGCGCGCTGGAACTGGGACTCCGCCGTCGCCAGGTCACCCGCGTCGACGGCAGAAGTTGCTGCCGCCATCGGCCATTCCGCGAGCGTCGCCGGGGCTGCGAAGCTGAATCCGAGCGCGAAGAGCGCAACCGATGCCACCGCTTTGGCCGGGAAAGCGCGCCATTTGTGGAACAGGGACCGGTCCTTCGCGGCAGGCAGGAGGCTCTGCCCAGCCGCCTTAGGCGTGGATACCAGGCTTCCGCAGATAACGGCTGCCAAGGGGGTGGTGGCCGGCGAGGTGAATCCGGTCAGAAGTATCAGCCCGTAGGCGGCCGCGGCTGCCAGTGCACCGGTCAAATTGTCTCGGTCGACTCGTTGTTCCGCGCTGAGGATGTTCGCTCGCGCGCTGCGGAGGATCAGTGCCGTCAGCAGGACTGCCGCTGCGAGCAGGGGCAATCCACCCGCTGTTGCGGCCTGCAGCAGCCATGAGTGCGGCGAGTCAGGGGGAAAGGTATTGCCCACCCGGACTGCCCATTCGAGGGTGTGGTAGCCCGTGATCGCATCCACAAATCCATTTGGGCCGACGCCCGCCCACAAATGGTCGGCGACGAGTTGAAGACTCTCACCCCACAGCAGCCACCTGCCATTGATGGTGTCGGGATTGAAAAGGCGTTCTCGAGCCGCTGGCACCGCGACGGCGGCGGCGGCCAGCACGAGGAGCGCCGCCCCGCCGGCAACGATGGTGCGGGTCCGGCGTGGAGCACGGCGTACCGCCGTCGCGGTGAGCAGCACGACGACGGCGGCGAGGCCAAGTATTGCGGCCCGGGAACCGGACATCACGGTTGTCAGGACCGCCGCTGCCAGGCCGATGCGTGCCGTCCAGTTGGGGCCGCGCAGGGCGGGCAGGGCCAGAACCGCGGCCGCCAACACCCCGATGATTCCTTGGTCCGTCGCGTTGCCCAGGGTCGCCCCGGGCCGCAGGTCGTCTGCGCCGCCCAGTGGCCGGAAGCCAGCCGCCTCAAGCGCACTCACCAGGCTTACTATCACCGCAGCGGGAGCGAGGACGCTCCGGAAGGCAGCCCAGTGCCGGGCGCTGGCCGGACCGCCAAAGACCTTGGCGCCTAAAGCAAAGGCAGCGAAGTACAGCGCGATGACCGGCGCCCCTTCGAACCGGGGCCAGCGTCCCAGGAGGCTGACCATCGGGTTAGCTGAGAACGCGATGGCGGCGACGAGCACCAGTGCCGCTGCCCACAGTGCCCAACGGACGTTCCGCGGCAGCCTGCCTCCTCCGTGCGCAAGGGCTCCCACCCCAAGGGCAATGAGAAGCCAGAGGACCTTGATCCAGGTAAACCGAAACAGCCCGCCGGGCTGGAAGACCAGGACAGATGAGGCGAACAGCCCAACGCACAGTTGGGGCGCGAAGACCCGCGCCCTCTCCAACGCTCGGATGGGGAGGGACACGGGTCTCCTTTGGTGCTCAGTTTGCGGCGCGGTGGACGGGGGCGCCTACAGCGGCGCGGGACAGTTTAGCCGGCGGTCACTGCCTTCGTCGCAGCACTGGTCTTCGCCCCGCTCACATACCCCGCCTTGGACCCGGTCACCGTCACCGTGATCGCCTTGCCCAAATCAGCGGCCGTCAACACATACGTGCTCGCCGTCGCACCCAGGATATTCACCCCGGACCGCTTCCACTGATACGCCAGCGCCACCGGCGCCGGACCCCACACCCCCGGAACCGCCGTCAGCTTCTCCCCGGTCACCGTCAACCCGGACACCGTCGGAACCGGAGCAACCGTCAACGCCACCGGCGCCGTCACCGCCTTCGTCGCAGCACTGGTCTTCGCCGCGCTCACATACCCCGCCTTGGACCCGGTCACCGTCACCGTGATCGCCTTGCCCAAATCAGCGGCCGTCAACACATACGTGCTCGCCGTCGCACCCAGGATATTCACCCCGGACCGCTTCCACTGATACGCCAGCGCCACCGGCGCCGGACCCCACACCCCCGGAACCGCCGTCAGCTTCTCCCCGGTCACCGTCAACCCGGACACCGTCGGAACCGGAGCAACCGTCAACGCCACCGGCGCCGTCACCGCCTTCGTCGCAGCACTGGTCTTCGCCGCGCTCACATACCCCGCCTTGGACCCGGTCACCGTCACCGTGATCGCCTTGCCCAAATCAGCGGCCGTCAACACATACGTGCTCGCCGTCGCACCCAGGATATTCACCCCGGACCGCTTCCACTGATACGCCAGGGCCACCGGCGCCGGACCCCACACCCCCGGAACCGCCGTCAGCTTCTCCCCGGTCACCGTCAACCCGGACACCGTCGGAACCGGAGCAACCGTCAACGCCACCGGCGCCGTCACCGCCTTCGTCGCGGCACTGGTCTTCGCCGCGCTCACATACCCCGCCTTGGACCCGGTCACCGTCACCGTGATCGCCTTGCCCAAATCAGCGGCCGTCAACACATACGTGCTCGCCGTCGCACCCAGGATATTCACCCCGGACCGCTTCCACTGATACGCCAGGGCCACCGGCGCCGGACCCCACACCCCCGGAACCGCCGTCAGCTTCTCCCCGGTCACCGTCAACCCGGACACCGTCGGAACCGGAGCAACCGTCAACGCCACCGGCGCGGTGGGACCGAAGGTGAGGGTGCCGAGGTCAGTGGTCTTGCCGACCGTGGTCGCTACCGCTGTAGCAGCCGCCTCGGTGGGGGCATTACCTGAATAGACCCGTGTTCCGTCCGCGCCTGACCGGGCAGTGACGACATATTTGCCGCTGCTCAATCCTCCGACTGCGAACCTTCCGCTCGAGTCCGTGGTCCCGCTTCGGGTGACAAGACTGCCGTCGCGGGTGTACGCCTGCACTCCGGTGTTGGGCAGCGGGTTGCCTGCCTTGTCTTTCAGCACCCCGGTGATCGTTGCGCCTGGGGCCAGAGTGGCGTTGATGCTCGCCGCGGTCTGACTGGACGCGAGAGTCAGCGTCTGAGCCGCGCCGAGCCCGGCGGATTCAGGCTTGTTGTTGTAGTACTGGGCCTCGGCAACCGATGAGCCACTGGCCCGGTTGAAGGCGACTTTGTAGGAGCCCGCGGCAAGACCGGTGATGCTGTAGGTTCCGTCCAAGCCTGCGTAGCCGCTCTTCACGACGGCACCGGCGGCGTTCAACACGCTGACCGGAGTGGAGTCCGGCGTGCTGCCGGTGAGCTTGCCACTGATGGTGGAGCCGGCTACCAACGCGGGGTTGATGCCGGTCAGGACCTGCCCCGCGGTCACGGCCAGGGTTCGGGCCGTGTCGAAGGTGGCGGCCCGGTCGAACCATTGGTCGGCTGCCCCGGTGTTCCAACCTGAGATGAAGAGCTTGTAGGGCCCGGCGGGCAGCCCCACCACTTGGTAGGTTCCGTCGGCGCTCACGTCGGCGCGGGCCACTTGGGTCGTCGACGAGCCTGCGGCGTAAACGCGGACTTCCGTCGCAGCGACGGGGACGCCGCGCATGATCGTCTTTCTGAGCTCGACGCCGATGGGGGCTGAAACTTTTCCGCTGATGGTCGCTCCCCTGACGACGGCGGCGTCGACGCCGGCCAGGTCCTGGCCGGCCGTAACGGTTATGGGTGTGGCCGTCTCGAAGGATGTGCCGCCCTTGTACCACTGGTCAACGGCGCCGGTGGACCCTCCCCGGAAAGCCAGCTTGTAGGATCCGGCGGGCAGGCCGATAATTCTGTAGCTTCCCGCCGACACCCAGGCGGCGTAAGTGCGGGGCTGGTCCGTTGGGGCCGACGGCGTCGCTTCGACCCTGATGCTCGACGCATCGACTCCAGCCGGAGTTGTCACTTTGCCGCTGATCGTCGCGCCCTTGATCAAGGTGGCGTTGACTCCGGTCAGGTCCTGGCCGGCGGTGACGGTGACTGCGGTGGCCTTGTACGGCGAGTCCGCGTTCTGGTGCCAGATTTCCACGGCGCCGGTGTCAAAGCCAGCGAACTGGAGTCGATACGATCCAGCCGCGAGGCCGATGACCTTGTAGCTGCCGTCCGGCGCCACGCTGATGGCTTGTGCCACGGGGGTCATTGACGCCGCGGACCAGACGTTTACGTATGCTCCGGCAACATTGACTCCTGCCGGGGCGGTGAGCTTGCCGCTAATCGTTGCGCCCTTGACCAAGGCGGCGTTAATGCCGGTGAGGTCTTGTCCTGCCGTTACGGTGACGGGAGTGGCGGTGTCAAAGGAAGCTGCATTCTTGTGCCACTGCTCGAGGGCGCCCGTGTTCCAGCCGGAGAATTGGAGCTTGTATGATCCTGCCGCGAGGCCGGTGATTCTGTAACTGCCGTCTGGATTGACGCTGGCGGACTGGTTCGTCGGGTTCCTCGTGCTCGCCGAGTAGGCGCTGACGTAGGCGGCGGCTAGAGTCACGCCTGCGGGGGCGGTGACCTTGCCGCTGATTGTGGCGCCCCTGACAAGGGTGGCGTTGATTCCGGTGAGATCCTGGCCCGCAGCGACGGTTACGGGCGTGGCTTTGTCATACGAGGAGGCATTCAGGTGCCATTGCTCCATGGCGCCAGAGTTCCTGCCGTCAAACAGGATCTTATAAGCGCCTGCCGGCAGCCCGCTGATCTTGTAGCTGCCGTCAGGCGCAACGTTGGCACGTGGGCCGGCTTGGGTTTGTGAGGCTGCCGAAGTCGCCATGACTGAAAGGTTGGACAGATTCACGCCCGGCGGCGCCGTGACTTTTCCGCTGACGCTGGCACCCTTGACCAGATTGCTGTTAATACCGGTGAGAGCCTGCCCGACAGCGACAGTGACCGCCACCGCAGTGTCAACGTTGGCGCCATTCGGGTACCACTGTCCGAGGATTCCGTTGCCGGAGAACCCGATGATGTAGGACCCCGCGGCGAGCCCGGCGAGCTTGTAGCTCCCGTCTGTGCCGATGCTGGCAGACATTATGTATTGCCCCTCCGAGCCGGGCAGCGAGGCAGAGACGGACAGGCTGGAAAGGTTCACGCCGGGGGGCGCAGTGGCTTTGCCGCTGATGCTTGCACCCAAGACCAGGGCAGCGTCGATACCACCAAGCTGCTGCCCTGCGGCTACGGTCACTGCCGTGGCGGATTCAAAGGACACCGAATTCTTGTACCACTGGTCGAGGGTTCCACTGTTCCAGCCGAAGTACCGGACCTTGTAGGAACCTGCCGGCAAGCCGCTGATCTTGTAGCTTCCGTCCTGCGCCACAGCGCCTGACTGCGTTGCTTGCCATTGCGCGTCGGCCGGAGTCGCGCTCACCATGAGGGTGGTGGCGTTCACGCCCGCGGGGACGGTGACCTTGCCGCTGATCGCGGCGCCCGTCACCAGGGCCGCGTTGATTCCTGTGACGCTCTGCCCCGTGGAAACGGTCACTGCAGTGGCCGTTTCAAAGGAGGTGGCATTTTTATACCACTGCTCCATTGCCACGCTGCCCTGGCCGGAGAACCTGATCTTGTAGGAGCCGGCCGAAAGACCCGCAAATTTGTAACTGCCGTCGAGGGCCACACTGGCAAACTGGCCTGCTTGCCCTGGAGCCGCGGTCGGGATGGCATTGACGTAGACGTTGGACAGGAGCACCCCCACCGGGGCGGTGATTTTTCCGCTGATCGTGGCGCCGTTCACCAGGGTTGCGTCAATTCCCGAGACGTTTTGCCCCGCCGCAACCGCGACCGCCGTGGCAGATCCAAAGGACGCCGCGTTCTGGTACCACTGTTCGGGGGCCCCGTTGCCATTCGAACCGGAGAACTGGACTCTGTAGAAGCCCGCCGGCAGGCCGGTGATCTTGTAGGTGCCGTCCGCCCCAATTTGCGCGCTGTACGGCGGGGCCTCAGAGTCGGAGAGGTAGGCGTATACAGATGTACCCGAGATATCCATGCCGGAGGGGGCCCGCACGGTGCCCTGAATCGAACCTGTAGTGGTTGTATCGGCAGCTGTCGCAGGTACGGCACCGAGCATCATGATTAGCGCCAAAAGTGCGCTAAGTAAGGCAGGCAAGCGGAGCCGACTCGTCGTTGCGAGCATGTATTTCCCCCAAGTTCGTGCATCAGCAGAAGCTGCGCAACCAAAAAGTCCGGTTCGCCGGAATCTGCACATAGTAACCCGCGGTTCGAGTTTCAACTATCACTTAGTTCCTAGAAATCTCCTGTGTTACGGAGAAATATGCACGCGCAATCTTGACTAAGAAAATCGCCGACCCGAGAGCCCGGGTCAGCTCCGCCGCAACGGCCAGGGAGCCCAGCCGCCGGCCAGCCGGCCCAGCCGGCGCTCCGCGGCCTGCAGGCGGGCCGGGTCGGCGGTGGCGGGTTCACCGCGGCCGCTTTGCGAACCGGACCCGTCGGCGGCGCTCAGCGCATACTCGCTCCACCGGCGCGGGCCCACCGGATAGCGTTCGCTGTAGCCGCCGGCCGCGACCGCGAACACCAGTTCCTCGAGCCGGGCCGCCGCCGACTCCGCGGTCTCGTCGCAGGCGTCACAGCCACAGACCGGGAACGGAAAGTCGTGCAGCTCCCCCGCGTGCACCAGAACGCCCGGGTAGCCGGTCAGCACAAACGTCAGGGCCGCCGCCCCGGTGCGGCGCGGCGCTACCCGCACGGCGCGCCGGACGTTCGGCGCCTCGCGGAGCAGGTCCTCCGCGGCCGCCGGCCCCTCGTCCACCGCGACGTCGTAGACGGAAGCCAGGTAGTCGATCAGGGCCTGGGCGACCTGGTGCAGCCCGGCGAACCGCTCGGGGTGGCTGTCGACACCGTAGGACCCGGCGTCCGGACCGTCGGGGCCCCAGCGGCGTCCGTAGCTAATGGACTCGCCCGTGGCGGAGTAGTACGCCGACGTCGGCAGCGGCGGCCGGACGTAGCGGGGCGCGCCGGCGGGCGGAGGGAACGGGACGGGCCGTTGTACGGGCGCTGGGTCCGGTTCTTCGCCGGCCCACTCCGACAGTTTGGCCAGCAGACCGCTCACGGCCTCCTCGTCGGCGCCGCGCAGCGCCTGCACGAGCCGGGTGGGCTCGTACCCCGTCTGCCGGTTCCCGACGGTGGCGGCCGCACCGTCGTAGGTGGTCCACTGCGCGTCGGGCCGCAGCCCGGCGAGGGTGTTGCCGGTGAAGACGGCCGCGGCGGCGAGGAGTTTGGCGTCGTCCTCCAGTTCAGGGCCGGAGGACCGGAGGAATCGGATCAGCCGGGCGGGGTCCGCGGCAAGTTCCCCGGCCGGCTCACCATGGCGGGCACAGAACTCGAGGAACGGCGCGTAACCGCGCGCGTGCCTGACCGCGGCGGGAGGGCCGGCGGCCGGCCGGTACAGTGCGGTGCCGCGCGCCATCGGTGCGGGCAAGCCGGTTGGCGGCCCGTCGAACACGTCTTCGTTGGTCCCCATCGCGCGACTCTAGCCCGCGGCCGCCCGACGGCGGAAGCCCCGTTCCGGCGCCCGCCCAGCACTGCGGCCCCCGCAACAGCCGCGCCGTGCCCTGGCCTGCCGCCGGAGGTCTCCGGGGTAGCGCCGCGGCGCCAGAGAATGGCGGCGCAGTCCTTTAGAGTGGGACCCGACTCATCGGCCGTATTGCCCGGGAACTTCCATGGACTTTTATGCCATCAACTCCCTGCGTGAACACCACGCAGGCTGGGCGCTGTTGCGTGCCCAGAACGCGCCGCTGGCCCTCGCCTTCTTCATGGCGGCGTTCACCGGACCGAACCAGCGGAACCTGGGCCGCCAGCAGCTGATCGACGTCCTGGATGACGTGCTGTTCGGCCTGCGGGACAGCGAAGGAGTGGGCCGGTTCCCCCGGAGCGCCGGAGAATACCTGGACGACTGGGCGGCGGATGAACGCCAGTGGCTCCGCAAGTATTACCCTCTGGGTGAAGATGAGCCGCATTTCGACCTGACGCCGGCCGCGGAGGACGTGGTCCGCTGGGTGGAGAGCCTGCGCGGCCGCGACTTTGTCGCCACCCAGTCAAGGCTGACCAGCATCTTCGCCGTGCTGAAACAGCTGGTGCAGCAGTCCGAGACGGACCCGGAGGTGCGCCTGGCCGAGCTGCAGCGCCAGCGGGACGGGATTGACGCCGAGATGCAGCGCATCCGCGAGGGCAATATCCGCGTGATGACGGCCCCGGAGGCACTGGACCACTTCCAGCAGCTCACTGCCCTGGCCAAGGACCTGCTCTCCGATTTCCGCGAGGTGGAACAGAACTTCCGCAAGCTGGACCGGCAGGTGCGCGAGCAGATCGCCACGTGGGACGGCACCCAGGGTGAACTGCTGGAGTCAATTTTCAACAACCAGCAGGACATCAGCAGCTCCCTGCAGGGGCGCACCTTCCAGGGATTCTGGGACTACCTGATGTCGCCCCAGCTGCGCACCGAGCTGCAGGACCTGCTCCAGCGCGCCACGACGATCGAAGCCTTGGCCGAGGCGGACGGGCTGCATGCGGTGGCCAACCTGCACCAGGACTGGCTGCCCGCCGTCGAACAGACCCAGGCCACGGTCCGTCAGCTGTCCCAGCAGATGCGCCGACTGTTGGATGACAAGGTGTTCCTCGAAAACAAGCGCATCATGCAGCTGATCCGCAGTATCGAATCCGCCGCGCTGGGCACCCGGAGCGCACCGCCGTCGGGCGCCTTCATGGAGCTTGAGGCGCCGTCCGTGGACGTTGTGCTGCCCTTTGAGCGGCCGCTCTATGAGCCCAGCCGCAAGGTGCTGGTGGACGACGCGGTGGAAACAGCCGACGACGCCGACGTGGACGCTTCGGCCTTGTTCGGCCAGTTCTTCGTCGACAAGGAACGCCTGCGGGCCAACATCGACTCCGTCCTGGCAGAAGCAGAGCAAGCCACCCTGGCCGACGTCACGGCCGCCTACCCCCTGTCCCAGGGCCTGGCCGAGGTGGTGGCGTATTACCAGCTGGCCACCGAATCCGACTGGGCCACCATCAACCCCGAACAGTCCCAGCAGCTGTCCTGGCAGCTGCCGGACGGCAGCATCCGCGAAGCCACCATCGAACAGATCATCTTCGGAAGGCCGGCATGAACCCCGCCACCCCAACCCCTGCAGGCACCGAAACCCCGCGGCCGGAGGAACTTCCCGGCGTCGTCACCCGGCTCTTCAAGGGCGTCCTGTACGCGGAGAATGACGAGAAGCTGTGGCAGTCCCTGCTCGGCCTGACCTCGCACGTGCGCGACTACGTCTCGGTACTGGGCCTGGACCTTGTCCTGGACGAATCCGAGGGCTACGCGTTCCTGCGGTCGAAGGATGATCCGGACGGCACGCTCCCCCGGCTCATCGCCCGCCGCACCCTGACCTTCCACGTCAGCCTGCTGCTGGCCCTGCTCCGCCGGCGCCTGATGGAGTTCGACATCAACAGCAGCGAGGTCCGGCTCATCATGAACGAACAGGAGATCGCGGACATGGTCTCGGTGTTCCTGCCGGAATCCAGCAACGAAGTCCGCGTCCTGGACCGGCTGGGCGCGGACATCAAGAAAGTAGTGGAGCTCGGTTTCCTGCGAAAGCTCAAGGGGCAGGCGGACACCTACGAGGTGGCCCGGATCCTGAAGGCGTACGTGGATGCGCAGTGGCTGGAGGAGTTCGACGCCCGGCTGGCCGACTACCGCGCGACGCTCGTCGGCGAGCCGCCCGCCACAGCGGCGCCGGACGGAGCACGCGAAGCAGCGCACGCGACGGAGGCTGACGCATGACCTCGGACCTGCAGGAGAGCCTGTTCAGCCTGGACGACACCGCGGCCGACGGCGGCACTCCCCCCGGGTTCCGGCTGCACCGCCTGGAGCTGCTGAACTGGGGCACGTTCCACCAGGGGGTGCGCACGTTCCGGCTGGACGGTGCGAACAGCCTGCTCACCGGCGACATTGGCTCGGGCAAGTCCACGGTGGTGGATGCCATCACCACGCTGCTGTTTCCGGCCCACAAAATCGAGTACAACAAGGCGGCGGGGGCGCAGAAGAAGGAACGCTCCCTGCTGTCCTACGTCCGGGGCTTCCACAAGAGCGCCCGGAGCGCCGGCGGGGAGTACTCCAAGCCGGTACCTTTGCGCGCTACCGGCCAGCTGACCGTGGTGCTGGGCGTCTTCCACAATGCTGTGTTGGGCAAGTGGGTCACCCTGGGCATCACGCTGTGGGCCACGCAGGAGGCGGGGCAGCCCAACCGCTTCTACTCGCTCGCGGAAACGGACCAGAGCATTGCTGCCGACTTCAGCCATTTCGGCCAGGACCCGCTGAAGCTGAAGAAGAAGCTGCGGGCCGCCGGCGCCTCGGTCCATGATTCCTTCGAGCCGTACGCGGCGGCGTTCAAGCGCCAGTTCGGGATCAGCGGCAACCAGGCCATGGAGCTGTTCCACCGCACGGTGTCCATGAAGCAGGTGGAGAACATCACCTCGTTCGTCCGCAGCAACATGCTGGAGGAGGACGATGTCGCCACCCGGATCACCAACCTGATCCACCACTTCGATGACCTGAAGAAGGCCCACGACGCGGTCCTCCGGGCCAAAGACCAGATTGCCCTGCTGACACCCATCAAGGAAGGGGCCGCGCTGCACGCCGGGCTGACCGCCGACGACGAGCTGGCCCGGGCCCAGCGCGACCAGCTGCACCCCTGGTTCACCGACCGGAAGCTGCAGCTGAGCCTGGAACACCAGGCCGAGCTGGAACGCGCCGGCGTGCGGCTGCAGGAGGACTCGGCCCGGCTGAACGGCGAGACCAAGCAGCTGCGCCGGGACCTGGCCGGGGTGGAGGAGGACATCCGCACCAACGGCGGCGGCCGGCTCGCGGCGATCGACGCCGACCTGGCAGCCCTCGCGGCCAAGTCCGCCGAGCAGCGGCAGCGGTTCGAGTCCTACTCGGCCGCCGCCGCGGACCTTGGCCTGCAGGCGCCCGAGGACCGTGTCCTCTTCGACGCGAACCGGGCGGGGCTCGCCGGGGTGGAACAGGACCTGGCTGCCCGATCCGAGGCGCTGCATGAGGAGCGCACCACGCTGTCCATCCAGCAGGCCGGGCTCAACACCAGGTCCGCGGAGATCAAAGCCGAGCTCACCAGCCTCCAGGCACGGCGCAACCTGATCCCGCTCCCCCAGCTGGATATCCGCCGACGCCTCTGCGAAGGCACCGGGATTACCGAAAGCGACCTGCCGTACGTGGGCGAGCTGCTCAAGGTCCGCGACGGCGAGGCCGGCTGGGAGGGCGCCGCCGAGCGGACGCTCCGCGGGTTCGCGCTCTCGCTCCTGGTCCCCGCGGAGCGCTACGCCGCGGTCAGCAGCTGGGTGGACGCGAACAACCTCCGCGGCCGGCTGGTTTATCTGAGGATCGGTGACTCGCATGCGCCCAGGACCGCGGAGCCGGGGACGCTCGCGGCGAAGATCGCCATCAAGCAAGGCACCCCGTTCCGGGACTTCCTGCAGGAGGAGCTCAGCAGCCGGTTTGACTACTTCTGCTGCGAGAACCTGGCCGATTTCCGCCGCTACCCCAAGGCGCTGACGGCCAACGGCCAGCTTAAAGGCGGCAGGGGCCGGCACGAGAAGGACGACCGCAAGGACCTGGCTGACCGGCGTAACTACGTGCTGGGCTGGGACAACCACGACAAGATCGCCGGGTTTCGCGCGGATCTGGACGAGGTGCAGGGCCAGCTGAAGGTGGTGGCCCGGCAGCTGGCCCGCGTCAACGAGCAGCTTGGGGCGCTGGGCCGGCACAACCAGCAATTGGGCACCGTCCGTTCCGTCACGGAGTTCGGCGAGATCAGCTGGCAGGTTACGGCCCGCAGTATCGAGGACCTGAAGGCGGAGAAGCGGGCCCTGGAAACCACCAGCGACGTCCTGCAGCAGCTGATGGCCAAGCAACAACAGGTCACGAAGGAACTGGACCGGCTGGAAGAGAAAGCGGGCAAGCTCCGGGAGCGGCTCGGCGCCAACGAGAAGGACGCGCGGGACATTGGCGAGGCAATCGAGGAATGCCGGGCTGTGCTGCGCGAGTCGCCGGTGACGGACGACGCCGGGGTGCTGGCCGCCGTCGGACGCATCGCTGACGCGGCGCTCGGGGACAAACCGCTCACCTACAAGAACACGGCCACAGTGGAAAGCACCGTGCGGAACGGCCTGACGGACACCATCGACGCACTGTCCAAGCGGATCGCCCGGGCGGCGGAGAGCACGGTCCGGCAGATGGCGGATTTCCGCAACAAGTACCCGAACGAAACCACCGACGTCGACGCCTCACTGGAGGCCGCGGCGGACTATAACCGGCTCCTGGAGCAGCTGGTGGGCAACGACCTGCCCCGGTTCGAGAACCAGTTCAAGGATCTGCTGAACCAGAACACCATCCGCGAGGTGGTGGCATTCAACGCGTTCCTGGACAGCCGGCGGCAGAACATCATGGACCGGATCGGCGAGATCAACGAATCCCTGGCGGGCATTCCGTACAACACGGGCCGGCATATCCAGTTGGAGCACCAGGCGACGTCGGACCAGGACGTGCGGGAGTTCGGCAGCGACCTGCGGGCGTGCTCGGAGGGGACCATCGGTGAGACGGACCAGTACTCGGAGCAGAAGTACCTTCAGGTGGAGCGGCTGATTGACCGGTTCCGCGGCCGCGAGGGGCTGACGGACCTGGACCGGAAGTGGACGGCGAAAGTTACGGACGTGCGGAACTGGTTCACGTTCTCGGCGTCGGAGAAGTGGACGGAGACCGGCGAGGAGTACGAGCACTTCACGGATTCGGGCGGCAAGTCCGGCGGGCAGAAGGAGAAGCTGGCGTACACCATCCTGGCGGCGGCCCTGGCGTTCCAGTTCGGGCTGGGGTCCGGCAAGGGTGCGGGCAGGAACGCCGGCAGCGGCAGGAGCTTCCGGTTTGTGGTGATTGACGAGGCGTTCGGCCGCGGCTCGGACGAGTCCGCCCGGTATGGGCTGGAGCTGTTTCAGCGGATGAAGCTGCAGCTGCTGATCGTCACGCCGCTGCAGAAAATCCACGTGATCGAGCCGTTCGTGTCGCATGTGGGCTTCGTGGCGAATGCCAACGGCGATGATTCGCAGCTGCGCAACATGACCATCCAGGAGTACCGCGATGAGAAGGAACGGCATGGCGGCTGACGCTGCGCCGGGCCGGTCGCAGGGCTGGACCACGCTGGCCGAGCTGCGTGCCCTGTCGTTGGCCGCGTGGAGCCGGGGGCAGCTGCTGCGCGAGCTGCTGGAGCCCGGCGGCGCCTATCCGCGCCGCCGGGGCCTGAAGCGTCCGACGGCGGCCACCCTGCGGAGCCACTTCGCTGCGGCCAGCGCATGGTCGGCCGAGCTGTTTGCCGCCGCGGGCCAGTACAGCCTGGAGACCGCGGAGGTGGGCCGCACCACCATTGGGGCCAACCGGCTGCCCGCCGCGGTGGTGTTCGCCAGCGTGGCAGACGAGATCGCGTTTGTGGGCAAATCGAAGGATGCGGACCGGTTTGCGGACCTGGCGGCCGGGCTGACGGCCCTGGACCCCGCGTTCCGCGCGTGGGCCCTGCGGCGGCCGTTGCAGCTGCTGGAGCTGGGCGCCGACGCGCTGACCGCGGCCCGGGTGGCTCTTTGGCTGCGGGCCAACCCGGTGCCGGGAATCTACGTGCGGCAGCTGGGGCTGCCCGGCGTGCACACGAAGTTTATCGAGCAGCACCGGAAGGTCGTCGGCGAGCTGGCCGCGGAGCTGCGCGGGGCGGCGGCTGAGGTGGAGCCCGACGCCGACGCTGGCAGCAGTGCCACTGAGGACGGCCTCGCCGAAGTGCCGGCGGCGCCGGGGTCGTTGCTGGGCCGGACCGCGGCGCGGACGCCGGCGGCGCGGTTCGCCGCGCGGCACGGGTTCCTGCACCCCCCGGAGCTGGTCCGGTTCCGGGTGCTGGATCCTACGGTGCCGTTGCTCGGTGCGGCGCGGGACCTGACAGTCACTGCCGAGGCCTTCGGCACGCTTGAGTTGCCGGTCAGACGGATCGTTGCCACCGAGAACCTGGTGAATTTCCTGGCCCTGCCCGAGCTGCCCGGCACCCTGGCCGTGTACGGCGGCGGGTACGGTTTCTCATCGCTGCAGGACGCGGCCTGGCTGCGGGACCGCGAGGTCCTGTACTGGGGCGACCTGGACACCCACGGCTTCCGCATTCTGGACCAGCTCAGGGCCGTCCACCCGCAGGTGACCAGCGTGCTGATGGATGAGGAAACACTGCTGGCCCACCGGGATGTCTGGGCCAGCGAACCGTCGCCTTCGCGGGCCGGACTGACCCGGCTGACCGCGGCAGAGTCCGCGCTTTACCAAGCACTGGGCACCGACCGGTTCGGGAAAGCGGTCCGGTTGGAACAGGAGTTGATCCGCTGGGACTGGGCGCTGGAGCGGCTGGCCGGTAGACCAGCGAGGCACTCCTAGCCCGCTACCGTCGCCCCGCCCCCGCGTCTGCCAGCTCCCGGACGGGCGCAGCCTGCGGCGCTGCCGGGAGTTCCACGCGGGCGTTCCGGCCGGTCCAGCGCTCCACGGCGCGGCCCGCGGCGACCGAGAGCCGGTGGGAGGGCCGTTCGACATAGCGATAGAAGAGCTCGGCGGCGGCAAAGGCGACCGCCACGGAGACGGCGAGCGCCAGGGGCAGCGAGACGGACCGCAGCAAGGTGACGCCGGCCAGAATGATGGGCAGGTGCACCAGGTAGAGGCTGAAGGAGATCCGGCCCAGCCATTGCGCGGCGGCGGTGTCACCGAGCCGCTTGGCCGGCCGGCAGGCCAGGAAAACCAGCACGATCAGCGTCGCGCCGACGGTGACGAGCGCCTCGACGCCGAGGACCGGCCGAGCGCGGCTAAGCCACTCGGCGTTGGCCAGGACCATGCCGGCGGCGGCCAGCGGAACCCACACCAGCCGCGGCCAGGAGCCGGTCAGCGCCCGGATCCGGTCACGCTCCGCCCCCATGACCGCCCCGATGGCGAAGATCGGCAGGTAGGTCAGCCAGTCCACGTGCTGCACCGCGCCCACCGCCGCCAGGGCCACCGCGGCGCCGAGTTTCAGCAGCCAGAGGCGCCGCCAGCACACGGCAAAGACGGCGTAGACCGGCAGCAGGAGCGAGAAGAGGATCTCCCATTTCAGCGACCAGAGCGGGGTGTTGATGGTGCTCGCGCCCAGCAGAAGCAGGCCGTCCCGGGCCACCTGGCCCACGCTGGGGTGGATCACGTACATGTCCGCCCAGGTACTCTGCAGCGGTGACGGGGTCCGCGGAATCAGGGCAATCAGCGTAACCGCGACCGCCAGCGATGCCAGGGCCGGCAGGTACAGGCGGAGCAGCCGCTTGGCGTAGTACGGCGCCCAGCGCTGGCGGAAGCCGGGCCGGGTGAACGGCAGGACCAGCACGAACCCGGAAAGCACAAAGAAGACGTGCACGGCGGGCGTGCCATTCCAGAGCAGATGCAGCGGGGAGAACACGGCCCACGTCCCGGCGGGGCTGAGCTCCGCGGACCGCTCATCGAAGACCGCCCGCCCAATGTTCGGCAGGGTTGAGAGCACATGGCAGGCGACCACCACGAGGGCAGCAAGCCCCCGGAGGCCGTCCAGTTGCGTGACTCGGGCTTGTCCAGGCTGATTTGTCATCAGCTCCACGTTACCAGTTCGTTACATTAGGCTGCCGCGAGGGCATGGCCCGGGCTGCCGGCCAGTGCGAGATGGAGGCCGGCTTCCGGCGCCGCTGTTCCCGGCCGGCCGAGCACGGCGATCACTTCTATCCCTGGTCCAAGGGCGGCACCACCTCCCTGCAAAACTTCGTCGCCGCCTGCGCCCGCTGCAACCGCCGACGGGCTCAAGGACCGCGTGCAGGCAATCGTCAACCGCACTGCGACGGGCCAGCGGGTGAACACGCCATCACGGCGTATCTGGCCGCCCGCTAAGACGGGCCTCCCCGCAGGACGACGGCGGTGGCCCGCCCACGGGGGCGGGTCACCGCCGTCTGCGGCCTGTCGCAACGCGCCGCGGATGGGGTGCGCCCCTACGATGAACCCATGCACGCACCGTCGGCCTCAGCCCCCCATGCCAAGAACGTTGCAGTCGTCGCGACTGCGCACGGGAACCATGCCCTCACCCACCGGGACATGCTGGCCAGGGCATCAGCCGGGCCTTTTGCCAGCCCAGAAAGCCCCAGCATCCTCCGTGTGGTGCCACTGCTGCGGGTGTCCGGAGAGAAGGGGCACCGCGTGGTCCTCGCGGGCCACAGCTGCCTGTCCGTCCAGGACGCTGACCACCGGGCCGTCGAGTCGTACGTGACCAACGCGTGGGTGGAAGGCGCGGACGAGGGCGAATTTGTCCGGATGTCCGTCGCCGACGCCGGCACGGACGAGCAGGTTCAGGCGGCGACGGCAGAATTCAACCGCGGACTCCCGGACTGGCCTGACGCGGACTCCGCGAAGGCCGGCAGTTGCAGATCGCCAAACACGCCAAGGCCCTGGCCGAACTGACCCGAAACGCCGTGGCGAGCGTCCGTGAAATCCGTTACGACCTGGAACACCGGCTGGCCCGCTTCAGCAGCCAGGGCCACTCGACCACCAGCAACACCCCCATCGTCGCATCACTGCTCGAGCTGAATATCATCTGCGGCCGCGCCGCCGACGAGGCCAGGGAAGCGGTCCGCGAAGGCCTGTGGCTGCACCTCTCAGACTCCGAGGCCTATCACGCGTACCGCCGGCTCCAGGACCCTTCGATCATCAATGACGCCGCGGCCGCTACCTCCAGCACCCGCAGCTGGATGCGGCTTCATGATGCCGCCGTCCGCCAGTGCGTGGAGATGCGCAAACAGCTGGATGCGGAGTCCGGTTCCGCGCGCGATCTCATGGCGGCCGCGGCCAGCGTGTCCAATTCCCGGGAAGCCGACTCGCAGGCCGCGTTCAACACCCTCGCCGCGGTGGCCTCCCTCGGCCTCGGCATCCCCGCCCTGGTCCTGGCCCTCTACGGTGCGGACCGGTTGCTCCCCCTCAATACCGAACCCCGGCAGCTCGCGTTCATCCCGGTCGCCGCGGGGTTGCTCTTCGCCGCGGTCATCGCCATTTGGCGGGCGCCCAAGGGCAAATCCAGCCGGGTCTGGATCTTCGGAGCCATCGGGATCATCACGATCCTGCTGAGTTTGCTGGTCGCGGCAGGACTGCTGGCGCCGTCCAGTTAGCCCCGCCGGGTCGAGCAAGTCCGTTGTTCGCGCGGAGCGGCCCGCCCGCCCACCGTGGTTGGAGCCCCCAGGGATTCCGTCCGCCGCGCTACGGTACGTAGACGCTCCTGCGGGCCACACGGACCTGCGCCCGCAGCTCGGTGTCCCGAAAGGCCGTGTCCCAGTCGTCCTTGTCAGCCGCGACGTACCACCGGCGCTCGACCGGCCACCGGCTCAGGTAGTCCGGGGTCGCTTCGGGCGCAGGTGCGGGTGCCGGGACGGGGCGCCGCACGGGTGGGGCTTTGCGGTGGAGCTCGGCGGCCGCCAGTGCGGCCCGGCGTCTGGCGAGCACCCGCTTGACGATCGCCACAGTGATGACCAGCGCGACGATGAAGACCCACGTTGCGGCGATCACGTAAACCACCACGGCGAGGAACAACAGGAACCCGAGAATTCGTGCCATGGCGACATTGTTCCAATCAGCGCCGTTTAAGGGAACACCGCGACGGGAAAATCCCGGATCAAAGTTCCGGGATGCAGGGCCCGCCGCCCAGCACCGCCAAGCCCGCGCGGTCGCCGTCGGCAAAATCAATAATCCCGATGCTCTCTGCGTTCATCAGCTGCGTCGGATCGTCGACGTGGTCGAGTCCCATCACGTGGCCCAGTTCGTGCATGATGACCGCGCGGACCTGGAGGGGGCCGTTGGGCCGCTGCATGATCTCGTTCAGGGCGGGGGCGTCCAGGGCGATCTGTCCGGACACGAATGCCGAACGCCGGTCGGCGGTCTCGACCCGGGCGCTGCCGCCGTACCCGGCCACCTTGCCTTCCAGCCGCGGACTTTCCGCCGGCGTCGACCATGCGATCAGTACCGGGGCCCACCGCTGCCCGTACCGGTCGGGCTGGTACGACTTCCGCTGGTCGCTCGGGGCCTCGGAGGTGGCGCCGTCGTCGACGAATTGCAGCCCGGTTGCCTCCGAGACTTTTGCCACGGCCTGCCGGATCAGTTGATCGCCGCCTGCCGGGCCGTTCTCCGGCCGAACCGTGTAGTGGACGGGGCGGCAGGGGTCGTAGGCCACGAAGGGTTGGGCAAGCCCAGCCACGGGCTGCAGCACATAGTGCGCCGACGGAGCGGTTGCGGGCGGACGGCCGAGCGGCGCCTTTGCCGCCTCGACCCCCGCCGGGGGCGCGGTGGCACCCGGGAGGTACGGCCGGAACGGCGTCAGCACGAACCGTTCAAGCAGCGCGGGGCTGAAATACAGGACGACCACCAGCCCAAGGCCCAGCACCGTGGGAAGAGGCAGGCCCATCAAGCGGCGCGTTCCCAGCGGGCTCTTTCGACGCAGCCCCCGGGCAGTCTTTCGCCGCTTCGTCCGGGCGGCGGGAGCTGCCCGCCAGGGCGCCGGCTGGTCGACCTTCCCGAGGGCTTCATCGATGGCCCACTGTGGGATGCGCCCACTTGGCGAACGTCGGACGCCGGGTGGCCCGTCGTCGGCGCGCGGCGGCGCCTGCTCGAATCCATCTGTGCGCCCACCCCGTGAATGCAACGTTGTCCCCCGATAGCCGAAAAGCGTGCCGTGGACCCAGCATAGGGGCCACACCCGCAGCTGCGCGGTTCCGCCGTCGTTTCCTGCCGGCGGCGGTGCACGCTTTTCCCTGCCTGTACCGCCACCCTCCGCAAGGCATATCCTGCAGGAAGACCCGCCGCACCCTAGCCACTGGAGCGCCGCCATGGACATGCCCAAAGCGTCCGACGCCGACAAGGAGCACTTCCGTTCGGTGCTGCCGGAGCATCCGGAGGTGGTGATCAAGCCGATGTTCGGCAACCTGGGGGCGTTCGTCCACGGCAACATGTTCGCCGGGCTGTTCGGGCCCACTATCGGCGTCAAGCTGTCTCCGGCAGACACGGAACTGCTCGAGCGCAGCGAGCGGACCGTGCCGTTCAGCCCCGCGGAGCGCCCGATGGGCGGCTACACCGGGCTGCCGGAGGTCTGGAACGGCGAGGGCGACGGCGACCAGGCACGCGCCAGGGCCTGGACGGAGAAGGCTTTCGAGTACGTCGCCGGGCTGCCACCCAAGGCGCCGAAGGCCGCCAAGGCCGCGAAGACTCCTGCAGCGCCCAAGAAGTAAAGCACCACTCCCCTGCCGCGGAGCACAACA
Source organism: Arthrobacter sp. JB02-1C (assembly GCF_057748045.1). Classification (NCBI taxonomy): domain Bacteria; kingdom Bacillati; phylum Actinomycetota; class Actinomycetes; order Micrococcales; family Micrococcaceae; genus Arthrobacter; species Arthrobacter sp. JB02-1C. The sequence continues at coordinate 2,024,754 of NZ_CM173235.1, read as the reverse complement.
ACGGGTCGACAGCTCTTGTCACTCAGTTAACTGCCCATTCACATTGTCCACAGAGCGAGTCAACCCGCCGTCCGTAGCGTCGGGGCCATGGACAATCTTTCACGCAGATCCCTTCTCACCGCCGGCCTCGGGGCCGGCCTCGTCGCCGCCTGGCCCGGTGCCGCCGTCGCCGTTTCCACCGCGGACGACGCCGGTCTCCGCACCGATCCGTTCCAGCTGGGCATCGCCTCCGGCGAGCCCTGGCCGGCCGGCTTCGTGATCTGGACCCGGCTGGCCGTGGACCCGGTGGCCGAGGACGGCCTGGGCGGCATGCCGTCGCGCAACGTCGCCGTGCAATGGGAAGTGGCCGAGGACGAACGGATGCGCACGGTGGTGGCCCGCGGCGTCGAGCATGCCCGGATCGAGACCGCGCATTCGGTGCACGTGGAGCTCAAGGGCCTGCGGCCGGGCCGCGAATACTTCTACCGGTTCCGCACCGGCCGGCACATCAGCCCGGTGGGCCGCACCCTGACCAGCCCGGCGCTGCACGAGACGCCGGCGGCGCTGGCCATGTCGTTCGCTAGCTGCGCGCAGTTCGAGCACGGCTACTTCACCGCCTACGCGCGGCTGGCGCAGGACCAGCCTGACCTGGTGCTGCACCTGGGCGACTACCTGTACGAGTACACCAAGGACAGCTACGTGATCGGCGGCGGGAACCCGCGCGACCACGCCGGCCCGGAGACCGTGGGCCTGGCCAGCTATCGGCAGCGGCACGCACAGTACAAGGCCGACGCCGACCTGCAGGCCGCGCACCTGGTGGCGCCGTGGCTGGTGGTCTGGGACGACCACGAGGTGGACAACAACTGGGCGGCCGACGTCCCGGAAAACCGGGATGCGAACCAGCTGAACGACAGCCCCGAGCACTTCCGGCAGCGCCGCGCCGCCGCGTTCCAGGCCTACTACGAGAACATGCCGCTACGGCCCTCCACCGTGCCGGCCGGCGCCGACATGAAGATCTACCGGCGGCTGCAGTGGGGCCAGCTCGCCAACTTCCACATGATGGACACCCGGCAGTACCGCGACGACCAGCTGGCCGGCGACGGCTGGAAGAAGAACGTGGCCGAACGCCTCGCCGAGGACCGCACCATCACCGGCGCCGAGCAGGAGAAGTGGCTGCTGGAGGGTTTCCGGAACTCCACACAGCGCTGGGACGTCCTGGGCCAGCAGGTCTTCTTCGCCGAACGGGACCGGGACAAGGCACCCGAGATCGACGACGTCTCGATGGACGGCGGGGACGGCTACGCCGCGTCCCGCCGCCGCATCACCCAGGGCTGGGTGGACGCGAAGGTGCGCAACGCCGTCGTCCTCACCGGCGACGTGCACCGCAACTGGGCCAACGACGTCAAGGTCGACTACAAGAACCCGGACGCGCCCGTGGTCGGCTCGGAGCTGGTCTGCACGTCCATCACCTCCACCGGCAACGGCAACGGCTCCACCACGGACCCGGTGATGGCCTGGAACCCGCACCTGAAGTTTTACAACGACAACCGCGGCTACGTGAATACGAAGATCACCAAGGATGCGATGACCGCGGACTTCCGCACCCTGGACTACGTCACGACGCCGGGCGCACCGGTGGGCACGAAGGCGTCGTTCACGATCCGGGACGGGGTGCCGGGCTTGGCGGCGCGGTAGGCTCCGCAGAGAAGGACGACGGCGGGCGGCCGGCGGCTGCTGACCGCCCGCCGCTGTTCACCCTTGGCTCCGCGCCCACGCTCATTATCAAACGGCAGCGGGCAATGCCCCCGATCGAGAATCCGGTCAGCCAGGGGTCATCTGCTAAGCGCCTAGTTAAGGTTGTGACCGAAACTGCGTGTGAGCAGTGCCTTCTTAAAGTGTGCTTCGGCAGCGTCCACTTGTGCAGCCGGCGCGCTGGGTGAGAAGACCCGCAGGATGCTGAACTGGAAGTGCCGTGCGTGGCTGGCGTCGGCGCCCGCCAATTCCCTGAGGGCAACATTGCCACCGTGGCCGTTCCTGGCGTAGTCGCTCCAACGTCCAAGGAACCGTTCGGCACCGTCGGCCTTGCCGACATACAACTTGCCGGTCTTGGTGTCGGCGATGAGGTAAATCCCCTGCACCGAACTAAGGGCGGTCTGCCACTGCCGGTAGCGTTCATCACTGATAACGGCTTGGAGTTCGTCATAACTGATCAGAAGCGACTCGAATCCGGGAAACAGCTCGATCTGCGGATCGGCGATTTCGACGACAGTGAGAGACCTTGCGTTCTTTCCTGACTTGGCCCAGTGGTTGGGCCCCCGTTAGCAGTCCAGCGTCTATGCGATAGCTAATTGGTTTTCTTGGGTCCAGTTTTCCCAGTAGCGTTTCGGCGTCATGCCGTCCAGGGATCCGTGGGGCCGTTCATGATTGTAGATAGCTTTCCATTCCTCGGCCAAATACTTCGCTTCGGCCATGGTGTCCATGATTTCTCCGGCGAGTTGTTCCCTTCTGAATTGGGCGTTGAAGGATTCGATGAAGCCGTTCTGCCAGGGTGAGCCCGGGTCGATGAATGCGGTGTCGACCCCGGCGGTGTTGCACCACTCGATCAGTGCGGCGGCGGTGAATTCCGGACCGTTGTCGCAGCGGACGTATGTCGGGGAGGTGCCGGTTTCGGCGATGATGTTCTCCAGCACCGCGACCACGTCGGTGGCTTTGAAGGACCGGCGCGGGATGATGGCCAGCGCGGTGCGGGTGTACTCATCGATGACGTTGAAGAACCGGATGTGCCGGCCGCAGGAGGTCACATCGGACTGGAAGTCGAAGCTGACCACGTGCATCGGGTACTCGGCCGTGAGGCGCTTCTGTTCACCGGCGCCGGGCCCGGTGCGGCGCTTCTTCCGCGCCCTGGGTTTACAGACCAGGCCTTCGTCGCGCCAGAGCCGCCGCACCCGCTTCCGGTTCAGCGCCACGCCGTCCCACTCTGGCTGGGCGAGCAGGTGCCAGCGGGCCTTCCGCCAGCCCCACGCGGGGTGCTGCCCGGCGACGGTGCGCAGGGCTGCGCGGAGCCGGGCTTCCTCAAAGCCCATGTCGGGTTTCTTCTTGCGGAACGCTGACCGGTTCTGGCCCAGTAGCGCGCACGCGAAGCGTTCGGACGCCCCGAACTTCTCCACCGCCATGCGCACGGCACGGCGGCGGGGTTCGGGGCTCAGAATTTTCCCTTGGCCACCTCGTTCAGGATGTCGATGGCCAGTTCCTTCTCCGCCAGCAGCCGCTTGAGCCGGGCGTTCTCCTTCTCCAGCTCCTTGGTCCGTTTGGACGCCTCGGCGTTCTTCTCGGACCCGTACTGGTTCAACCAGCGGTACCAGGTCGCCTCGGTGATTTGGAGCTCCTTGATGACTTCGACCATAGGGCGCCCGTCGTTGAGCATCTTCTGGCCCTGCCGGACCTTGGCGATGACCTGCTCGGGGGTATGTCTGCGTGCCATGATTCGTGAATTTCCTCCTGTGTCCATTCTCGGACACGAAACTCACACAAACACTGGACTCCTACCCGGGGACCCAACCACCAGTTCACCGTGTCGGCGGTCCATTCGATGACCAGGCGGTCCGCCAAGGCGGAAAGCACCGGCGAGGGCCGCAGGTCGAAAAAGCGATGAATCTCGGTGCGTTCTTCTAAGAGCTCGCCATGATTCTCGAACGCAGTGATGAATCGTGCGCGGCGGCCCGACGTGGCCAGAAAGTTCAGCCAGATTTTTGGTGGTGTTTTGCCGAGCTTGTTGTTGTGCCCTTGCTCGCGTGTGTACTGCAGCAGGTTCGGGCCCATGGCGTCGGCGCGAGTGACCAGACCACCGGGATTTAGCGTGTGCCGGATGACCGCCACGTCGTCTGCGTCCAGCCCGGCAGCGTGGAAGAGGTCTCCGAGTCTAAGTTCGCCGGTGGAGTCGCTGTTCATGACCAACCTTCACTCATTGCCCGTCGAGTTCGGGCGCACGCCCAAGTCTACGGATGCACCGGGTACACCAGCCCTTGTCCGCTGCCGCGGGACCGTTCTAAAGTTAGAGCACCTAGTTTTAGAAGGTGCGTCATGGACATAACCCCAACGGCCCGGAGCCACCACCGTCCAGGCGGCGGTTGAGATGGACTGGCCAGGCTGGGCACTGTTCGGGCTGCTGGCCACCACCGCCTTGACCGCGGTGATGATCGCCTACCAGATGGCCGGCTTGACCCGGCTCGATCTGCCCCTGGTCCTCGGCAGCCTCGTCACCCCGGACCCGGACAAGGCCCGGATCGCCGGGTTCTTTATCCACCTCGCCGCCGGGCAGGTCTTCGCCCTCGGCTACGCGGCCGTCTTCGCGCTGCTCGGCCAGGCCACCTGGTGGATCGGCGCGCTGCTGGGCCTGCTGCACGTCACAGTAGCGCTGACCATCATCCTGCCGCTGCTGCCCGGCATCCATCCCCGGATGGCCAGCACCCGGGCCGGGCCGGCCAGCCGCGCGGCCCTCGAACCGCCCGGCCTGCTGGGCCTGAACTACGGCATCCAGACCCCGGCCGTCGCCGTCGCAGCCCACTTGGTCTACGGCTCGCTGCTCGGGCTGCTCCTCACGGCCCACTGACCACGCCGGCGAAAGAAGGTGGAGCACCAATGGAAGATAAGGCCCCCTCCCCCGCCCTCGCCGACTACGGACTGCTCGGCGATACCCGGACCGCCGCCCTGGTCTCGGCCGACGGCGGCATCGACTGGCTCTGCGGCCCCACCTTCGACGGGAGCCCCGTCTTCGGCGCCCTGCTCGGCGGCCCGGAGGCCGGCACCTTCCGCGCCGGCCCGGCCCTGCCCGCCCAACAAATCATCCGCCGCTACCGGCCGCACACCGCCACGCTGGAGACGGTCTGGACCACCGACGGCGGCACCCTGACCCTCACCGAGGCGATGGTCGCCGAAGTGGCCGGCCAGCTGCTGCCCACCACCCTCCTCATCCGGCGGCTGGAGGCGGCGAGCGCCCCGGTGCAGGCCGCCGTCGTCTTTGATCCGCGCTTCGGCGAGCGCCACGTCCGCCCGCGCATCCGGCACGGGCAGCACGTGGTCTGCGCGTGGGGCGCGCTGGCAATGTCGCTGGGCTGCAGCGGCGGGCTGCGGGTGGAACCGGGGACGACGGCGGCCCTCACCGTAGTGCCCGGCCGCCCGGTGGTGCTGGTGCTCGCCCTGGCCTACGCCGAACCGATGGTCTGGGTCGACCCCGACACCGCGTGGGACCTGGTCGACGCGGACGAGGCGCGCTGGCGGGAGTGGACAGCCGGAGTCAGCGACGATGTACCCTTCCGTGAGCCGGTGCTGCGGAGCCTGCTGACGCTGAAACTGCTGACCTACTCCCCCTCGGGCGCGCCGGTGGCCGCCCCCACCACGTCGCTGCCGGAGGACCCGGGCGGGATCCGGAACTGGGACTACCGGTACGCCTGGCCGCGGGATGCGAGCATCGGCATCGCCGCGTTCCTCGCCGTGGGCAAGGACGGCGCGGCCCTGAACTTTCTGAACTGGCTGCTGCACGCCAGCCGGCTGCAGCGGCCCCGGCTGCCGGCCCTGCTCACCCTCACCGGCGGGCATGTCCCCCGCGAGCGCACCCTGGCCGGCTGGCCCGGGTACGCCGGCAGCGCCCCGGTGCGGATTGGCAACGGCGCCGCGCACCAGCACCAGCTCGACGGCTACGGCTGGGTCCTCGACGCCGCCTGGAACCTCGTCGAACAGGGGCACCGGCTCAATTCGGAGACGTGGCGGGCGATGCGCGGCTTCACGGACCTGGTGGCGCGGCGCTGGCCGGAACCCGACGCCGGCATCTGGGAAATCCGCGACGATCCCGCGCACCACGTGCACTCCAAGATCATGGGCTGGCTGGCGCTGGACCGGGCGCTCCGCATTGCCGACACGCACCGGATCAGCGCACGACGGCGGCGCCGCTGGGACACGGCACGGGCCGCGGTTGCCGCCGACATTACCGCCCGGGGCTTCGACCCGTCCCGGAACACCTACACCCGCTCCTACGGCTCGCCCGATCTGGACTCGGCCCTGCTGATCCTGCCGGTGACCGGTTTCGAGGCGCCGGGCTCGGCCAGGCTCCGGGGCACGGTCGACGCCGTCCGGGCTGAACTGTCCGCCGGCTACCCCTTCCTCTACCGCTACCCGCCCGGCCAGGACGGGCTGCCCGGGAATGAGGGCGCCTTCCTGCCCTGCTCCTTCTGGCTCGCCCAGGCCCTGGCCCTCACCGGAAGGGCCGGAGAAGCCGAAGAACTGTTCGAGGCACTGCTGGAAGTCGGCGGCCCGCTGGGCCTGTTCAGTGAAGAAGCCGACCCGGCCACCGGGGCCCTGCTCGGGAACTACCCCCAGGCCCTGACCCACGCCGCGCTGGTCCAGGCGGCCCTGGCGCTCCGTGACGCTGCCTGCAAGGAGCCGCAGGGGTGAATTCGGCACGTCTCATCTGGTGTGTGGCCAGCCAGTCCGTCGCGGTCGCGGCGGCGTCGCTCGAACCCGCTGCCGGGCCGGACTGGCGGGCGGTGCTGGCGCTGGTCGCCGTCGTGGCCTGGTCGGTGGGGCTCATCCTGTATGCCGCGGTGGGGATCTTCGTCTCGCTGCGGCTGATGACCTACCCCATCCGGCCCGAGGACCTCCGCCCGCCGTACTTCGTGGCCATGGGCGCCATTGCGATCAGTGTCCTCGCCGGTGCGCGGATCGTCGAAATGGCCGGCGCGCCGATGGTGGATGCGACCCGGGGGCTCGTGGCCGGCGCCTCCGTGGTGTTCTGGGCCTTTGCCTCGTGGCTCTTTCCGGTCCTCGTGGCGGCCGGATGGTGGCGGCACGTGATCCACCGGGTGCCGCTGTCCTACGAACCCGGCCTCTGGAGCGTCATCTTCCCCCTGGGGATGTACGCCGTGGCCGGAATCTATCTTGGGCGCGCCGACCATCTTCCCCTGGTGGCGCTGATTGGCCGTGCGGAGCTGTGGCTGGCGGTCGCAGCATTCCTCGCCACCCTCGCCGCGATGCTGTGGCACCTGCGGGTCACGCTGGTACGCCCCGGGCGGTGACGGACCCGACGTAAGCCCGCGCAGGCAGGTAGGACTGCCCGACCGGCGTCCGGCAGTCCTACGGGAAAAGCTCTGCACTCCAACGCAACAGGAGCCCGCTAGACCCGCAGGGAATTCCACTTACGCACCAAAGGCAGGGCCGGTCTTCAGCGCACCAGAAAGCATTAGTAGCGGACATCTAATCCTGGCACGATCCACTGAGTTGCTTCCGGCAATTCGCCGTCAACCAAGAGTTATTCGTCGTCGACTTCGCCAGCGCTTTCCGCGGCGACCAGTTCGGCCTCGATCTGCTCTGAGTCTTGGACATCCTCGCCCACCTCATCGCCTCGGTCATCTTCGCCAAGGCTGACGCGGTATTCGTTGCGAACCTCCCAGAGCGACTTCCCAGATTCTTGAATCTTCCAGAATCGCCAACCATTGATGCCGCCCCGGTACATTCCGGCCGAGTTGACAGCAACCCCCGCCGCGGATGGCGTGTCATAGCCGACATCGGCGACAAACACGCGCCCGTCGAGCCCAACCGCGGCGGTCGCACCATTCAGGACAGCGGGACGAGCTACGAGCACGGTTCCCGGCTGGATAAGCCCCTCCGAGACCAGCAGAGCCAGGTCGACTTCCTCCGAAGGTTCAGGCTGCTCCGGCTGCGCTGCGAGTCCAATATGTCCCGCTGGGGCAGGCCAAACTTTTAGGACCGACGCAGCGAGCCTCGCCGTACGCGCAGTGATCGCCGTCTCGTCCCAATTGGTCGGAGCTGCCTGAATGACATCGTTCGTGAGGAGCACGTCGTTGATGTGCTGAAAATGTTCTACCTTCGTCGCCCATGACCCGTTTGAAACCTTCGAATTCAATTTCTGGGTCACCAAGGTGAGATTGCCGATTTCATGCAGAGTGCGATCACGTGACGTCGCCTTCATTTCAGCTTCGTCAGACGACCAAGTCTCCGGCCAGTTTGCCCGCCACTTCCTCGGGAGGAAGTGCTCAATCGTACCGACCCCTCGCGCGATCGGCCCCATAGCCAGTGCATTCCAATCAGGATAACCACGGCGGTAGTCTTCGAGCGCTTCAAGGATCATTCGGAGTCGAGCCCGGAGATACCTGTTGTATGCGGGTGCGCCCTTCAGCGCCGAGGTGACCTCTGCGTCGTCCGGCCAGTACCCGACGGGCGTCTTGTTCGAAGCGAGGTAGGACTGGACTTCAGGCGCCAGACGATCGTGCGGCTGCTTGCTGAGGTGGACGAGGAGTTCGACCATGAATCGGTTTGTCCCCTGCGAGGGCGCTTTGACGATCGCGCGGCGGACGAACCAGCTTTCGAGGTACTTGAGGATCTGGCTCTTTTCTTCTTCCGGAACATTGAGCTGTGGCTCCTCATCGAGCCAGATCAATAGTGGTCGCACGACCTCAGAATCAAGAGTGCCGACGCGGTAACTGAACCATTGTGCCCTCGTCAACGGACCGTTTACCGCCTGCGCCCCCTCGATCACGAACCGGTATCTATCCGCCGCCGTCTTGATCTCAGGGAGCAAAGTGGACAGGTCGGACCGCTTGTCGGTCACGTAGCCCTTGAACTGCGTGAACAGCTCTCGAATTGGGAAATCCTCCAGCAATCGGGCGCGCAGCCAGTGCCAGAGGAACCAGGACGCGCGCGGGTGCGAGATGCGTCCGGCCGTCACCTGTGTGACCCACCACGGAGTCTCGAGTTCAGCCCAGTTACTGAGGTACGCTACTTCGACTTCCGCTTCGGTGCCGGCGTGATTCTGGAAGATGAAGTTCTTGATGAGGTCCGCGGCGCTCAACGGCTCGCCCCGCGCATTCAGCGTCTCGAAGATCGCCTGTGCATCCTCTGTCGCGTCGAGGCGAATGCTCACGATCTCGAGCTGACCGGACACAGCATCAACGAGGAGCTTCGCGCTGACTTCCAGCTCGTCCGCGTCGTCGAGCCACGCATTGATGGAGTCGCTGAAGTACTGATGCGCCTCGGCGAGCCTCGATGGCACGACGCTCGAGTAGTCAACCGGAGCAGGGGCGCTCATGACCGACTTGAATCCGAGACGGTCGAGATTTGTCGGCCAGACCTTGTAGCGGTCCTCGGGCGTCTTGAGGAAGGCGGCCGGATTGACGATGAGCGGCTCGACCTGTGCGGCGAGCATCGTGAGACCGCGGGCGTCAAGCTGCGAGTGAAGTGAGTCGAGGAGGATCTGGAGTGTCGTGAGCCGCTGCTGACCGTCGATGACACTCCACTCCGGCATGGTACCAAGTGTGGAAGGCAATTGCTGTACGACGAAAGCGCCGAGGAAGTGAGTGGCTGCCGCGTTTTTCGTGGCCAACACATCAGCGAGCCGCGCTATGTCCTCCCACAAGGGCTGCCATTGCCGCTCCTTGGACCAGACGTAAGGGCGCTGGAAAAGAGGCACTACCATTCTCGCGGGCTGATAGAAGATCTCCCGTGGATTAACCTTCTCGGGCTTCATGCCATGTTCTCGTTCGTCTCCATAGCTGCACATTCCTAGCTGGGTGAATCAGTTGTTATCCGCCGTCTTCGGCCTCCGGAAAAGAAGGCCCTAGACAAGCCCAAAGTTGAACCTACACAGCGCGGCTGAAGTTGACGATCTCGGCGCGCCGCGCCGGTCCGATCCTCAGCTAAAAGTTGCAGGTAGTCGCACGTCCACGCATAGCTCTGGTTCAACGAAACTTCTGCAAGCCCTTGGGGTACGAGACGCCCAGTCGCCGCCGACGGCGGCAGTCCGCCATTTCTCCGAAGGGAGTCTCGTTAGCGGCAGGTAATTTTTCTCAACTAAGCTTCATAACCTTCTGGCTTACCTGCGGCCGTCACCGTTAGTTATTAGCCACCACGACGCTGATCGGCCAACTGCGCTCCTCGACGCGGCAACAAGCCACGGACCGGTAGTCGAGGCCCATATGGCCCAGGGCGCGGACTTGGACCTGCCCAGCCTTTGAATCGGCGGGTGTCCCGCGGCCCGTCATAGGGAGCTCGGCAATGCCAGGATCCTTCAATTTTTTCACAAGGATCAATGTGAGCACGAGTCGTGAACATCCAGCGGGAGGTGTGTCAATGGCCAGTAGTTTCTGCCCACGGGCGGCCAGTTGATGTGCCCGCTGGTGGCCAGTAGAACTGCCCGGTGATGGCCAACAGATCTGCCCACTGATTTGTTCGGCGGGGTTGGCCATCGTTTGGTTTGGTTAGTTCAGTCGGGTTACTCCTTTTCCTGCGAGGGCTTGGGTGAGGCGGACGGAATCGCCGCTGGTCTGGCAGACGTGGGCGTGGTGCAGCAGCCGGTCAACGGTGGCGGTGGCGAGCGTCTTGGGCATGAGCTCATCGAATCCGGCCGGGTGGAGGTTGGAGCTGATCGCGACTGACCGTTTTTCGTAGGCGGCGTCCACGACCCGGTAGAGGCCTTCGGCGGCGTCCGTGGCCACCGGCAACAGGCCGATGTCATCGATGACCACGAGTTCGGCGCGCAGGATCCTGGTCACGGCCCGGGTGACGCTGTCGTCGGTGCGGTGCGCTCGGATCAGGACGCCGAGGTCCTCGAGCCGGAACCACGCCACGCGCATCCCGGCTTCCACGGCCTGTTGGCCGAGGGCTTCGAGGAAGAACGTCTTGCCGGTGCCGGAGGGTCCGCAGACGACCAGGTTCTCCCGCCGGCTGATCCATTCCAGGGTCCGCAGCGCCTGCTGGGTCGGGGCCGGGATGGAGGACACGGCCGGGTCCCAGGCATCGAAGGTTTTCCCGGTCGGGAAGCCCGCGGCCTTGCGGCGGGAGGCGAGCATGGACCGGGCCCGCCCGGCGGATTCCTCGGCGAAGAGGGCCTTGATGACCTCGACCGGTTCCCACCGCTGCGCGCGGGCTGTCGCGATCAGCTCCGGAGCCAGCGCCCGGGCGTGAGGCATCTTCAGGGACCGCATCAGGGCCTCCAGGTCCGGCGGCAGCGGCGGGGCCGCGGTGTTGGTCGTCGTGACGGGGCTCATCGGGGCTCCTCCGGGGTGGTGTTTGTGGCCGCGGTGTTCAGGGCGGGGTTGCCGATCGCGGCCCACGCGCCGGTTCCCTGGGTCAGGGAGGTGGCTTCGTTAGCGGCGTGGGTGGTGGTGCGGCGGATGTTGGCGTTCAGGATGGAGGCGAGGTCCGGGTGCGCGAAACGGCCATGCAGGGCCGCGTCGCCCAGTGCCCGGTCCACTGCCGCGGTGCCGGCGATTTTCGCCAGGGTCACTGCCTCGGCCATCTTCACGTTCATCCGTGTCGTCCCGGCCGCGGCGGCCTCGACCAGCCAGGTTCTGGCGCCGTCACCGATGGCCAGGAACGCGGCTTCGTCCGCGCTGCGGGCCCTGACCTCGTAGTCGCCGGGGATCCGGGTCCTGGCCCCTGGGAAATGCTCATCGTTGATGGCGGGGCTGCCGGGCCGTGCCCGGTCGTGGCGGGCGACTTCGACCGGGCCGGAGGCACCGGTGTGGACGATGATGACCTGTTCGCCGGGTCCCGTCCCGTGGCTGCGCACGAACACCCCGAGCAGGTGCGCCGGGACGGAGTATTGGGCGTTCTCGAACGTAACCATCGGGGTGTTCTCCGGGACGGTGCGCGCCAGTCCGAACGCGACCGTGTGGGCGGTATCGGGGATCCGGTGCAGCCTGGGGGCTTCTTCCGCGAGCATGGACTCCGGTTTGCGCCGGGTCGCCCGGTGTTCACGGTTGTTGACCTCGTCCATGAACGCCGCGCAAGCAGCCTCGAGTTCCGCGAAGGAGGAATACTCGTCGCGGAGGTTGGTGTCCTTGGGCACGATGTCGGCCTTGGCGAGTTTCACGGACGCTTCGACCCCGCCTTTGGTGGCAGGGTCCGCCGGCTGGCAGGTCAGCACGGTGACACCGTAGTGCCGGGCGAAGTCCAGGGTCTGCTGGTTCCTGATCGGGACCCCGGCGACATGGGCGGTGGTGACGGTCTTCTCGTTGTCCGTGAGCACATACGTTGGTGCCCCGCCCAGGATGCGGAAGCACCGGTCCAGGGCCGCGAACACGCTCGGCGCGGTCCGGTCTTTGAGCGGGATCACGATCCGGAACCGGGAGAACGCCAGCCACGCCACAAACAGGATGGTCTTCACCCCGCCGATCTTTGGCCCGTCGCCGAAGTCGTACTGCAGCCACATCCCCGGCTCGGTGATCCAGGGACGGTGGACCCGGGTATGGCCGAGCCGCCACGCCGCTTTGACCTGCGCGATCGCGCGGCGGGTGGAGCGTTCCGAACCCGTGTAGCCCAGGGCAACGAGCTTTTCGTGGGCTTTGTCCGCGCGGATCCGGCCCTTGGATCCTTCGATCCATTCCTCGATCTTGGGCAGAAATGCGTCCGTGACCCGGCCCCGGGCCGCGGGTTCCCCGATCGGCCGGCCAGCGTCCCTGGCAGCGATGTGTTTGGCAACGGTGTGGTGCGAGCAGCCCGTGAGCTCCGCGGTGGCGCGCAACGATCCGGTCAGATCGTAGGCAGCAAGAATTTCCATGATTTCTCCGTCAGACTTCATACAGGGCCTCTTCCTGGTTCGCTTTTGGTGCGCTTAGACACCGTCATCAAACCCCAGGGAGAGGCCCCCACCGCTTAAGCCTTGATCCACCGATCCGCCTGGGTGGGTGATCGGGATCCGGTTTCGGCGGGTTTGCGGGGTTGAGGGCATGATGGGGTGCCGGGCCTCGCTGCCCTTCGGTGTTCCACTGGTGGTCCTGGTTGCGCCGTGTGGCGGGGCGGACGGGGGTCAGGCGGCTTGCGGCGGCGGGTAGAGCTGGTCGAACAGGTCCTGCCATGGTGTTTGCCAGGGCCAGGCTTCGGGCAGGTGAAGCCGGATTTTCCGGGCGCTGGTGGCGATGCGGGCAGGGACGTGGATGAGTTTGCGGCGGACCGTGCCGGTCCGGGCTTTGCGGAAGGGCCCGGCGGCGAGGATCCCGGCGGTACGGGTGAGGTTGTAGGCCATGACCGCGGCAACGAGCCAGGCCGAGTTCGCGGCAAAAACGCTTGAGGGCATATGTGCCAGGGCGCTGTCCTTCAGATCGGCGTTGACCTGCTCGATGATGGCGTGTTTCCGGTGGATCTTGTCCGCCGCGACGGTGTCCAGGACGTCGGCGCGGACGGTGGTGAAGAAGGCGTGGTGCCGGTGGGTTTCGAACAGGGTTTCCTGCCCGTCGCTGGCTTTCGTGTTGAGTTCGGGGATGCGGCGCACGACCAGGCGGCCGGCGATCTGCTCGGCCTTTTTGCGTGAGCTGAACGCGGTGAAGGCGGTCTCGGCGACTTCGGCCTTTGAGACCCAGGTGTTGGTGGTCTCGTCGAAGACCGCGTCGGTGTATTCGATGGTTTTCCATGCCGTTTCAGGGATCCCGGCGATGGCGCGTTTGATGGCCGGGTCCATGCGCACGGTCACCGAGACGGCCGCTCCGCCGGCGAGGGCCGCGGAAACCGCGGCATGGCCGTAGAAGGCCGAATCGAAACGGCAGAGCACCCGCCCGCCGGCGTGGACGCGCTTGAGGGTGGACAGGGCGTCGGTGATCAGCCGTTTGGCTCCGCGGGCCGAGTTCGCCGCGCCCTTACGCAGCCGCTGGGCGGCGATTACCGGGGCGGTGTCTTTCGTGGAGACTATGGCCAGCAGGGTGTTCAGCCCGCGGACCCCGGAGTACCCGTAACCGGAGCCCTGCTTGGCGTAGCCGTGGACCTCGATGATCGTGTCATCGACATCCACGAACACGAAGTCCTCCGGGCCGGGACGCCCGAGCAGCGGGGCCCGGGATGCCAGGCTGGTCAGGAAACGCGACGCGACCGCGTCCAGCTGCCGGACGTGCCCGAACGTGAAGGCGCGCAGGAACGAGCCCAGCGTGGAGGGCGCGTAACAGGCGGTGAAGAGCCGTTTCATCCCGCCGTGGCGCAGCACGGCCATGTCATCAATCGAGTCCGCGCCGGCGACCATCCCGGCGACCAGGGACGCAACCTTCAGCCCGGCGTTCGCACCCTTGTCCGTCGGGACCGTCAGCCACTCATCGACCAGCTCGTTCAGGCCGGCGTCACGGGCCAGCGTCATCACCGGCAGCAGCCCAGCCGCCGACACGAGATTCGGCTCGTCGAAGGAAACTGACACCGCGGACGGCTTATGGGAAACTTGCATCTACGAGATGTCCTCTTCCGGTACGGAAATTTTGACTGTGGTAAGCCAATTTTCCCCCGAAAGACGGGCATTTCGTGTTTAAAACGCCGGACCCGATCCCACCCTCATCGGTGGATCAAGGTTAAGACGCGGTCGGTTCAGTAAGGAAGTGGGCAGATCTCATGGCCACCGTCGGGCAGTTCTACTGGCCGTCAGTGGGCACTTTCGTGGCCGCCCATGGGCAGTTTTTCATGGCCGCTAACAGAGGTGATCTGGCGGAGCTCGGCATGCTGACTGACCAGGATTCGGCGCTCCTAGTCAGTGTGGGGCCTTGCCCGGCAGATGGATGAGGCCGGGTCGGGTTGTCTGTCTACCTGGTTCCGCTCGGTCATCGTCGGGACCAGCCATCGATCCTGCCGGTCCTCTGGCATAACGAGGCGGCGTCCCTAGTGAATGTGAGCCACCGCTTCGTGAACGGCCTGGGTGAGGATCATTGGGGTCACCAGCCAACTAGGCTCCGCGTCCTCATCCGTCGTCGGGTCGGGCCAGAACCCGTTGAGCCACAGCTAACCAGTGATACCTTCCGCTATTGACTTGGGTAGGAGCACCATTGGGCGGGCGAGAACTACCAAAGACCGCTTGAACGGACCACTTCGCCCGGGGCCGCCCCATCAACTCGACCGACAGTAAGGGGGGATTAACCACCTTCCTCTTTAAACAGCTTCACTTCTTCAAGCATCGGCTACCTGAGACCGAATCAGGTTTTCGATGCTCTTCTTCTCAAAGTATCGAAACTTCTGGATAGCGTCAGTCATATTGCCAACGTCGATGACGCCGATGTCCGTAAGCTTCCCGTAGGAGCCCAGCGAGAGGCCAGTTGCTCGGAGGAAAAGTTCAGTATCGAGAGACTCGATGACGTGCGCCAGGCGCTCCTCACGGAAGTCCGTGAGGTACATGAAGATCAGCACCTTCGCTGAGACTTTCTTGAGCTTCTCACGGATGTTCCTCCTCTTCTCCGCGATCTCCTTCTTTGGCTTCCGCTGCTCGTCGGCACCGCCACCGGCCCGCTTTACCGCAGAGAGCTTCTTCGACGCGGTGACGATTTTCTCGGCCTCCTCACGGATGGCCCGGAAGTCCTCTATCTGCTCCAACTCGGCAAGTAGGTCCGCATCTTGGAGCAACCGGTCCATGGTGACGCCGTTGAGGTTGTAGAGGTCCACGGAACGCCAACGACGTGCGAGTGCGTTCGCGCCGATGCCGCCGTGTGCCCACTGAAGAATCGCCTGCACGTCGAGCTGTTCCATCTGCCCACCGTCGATCGCGAAGATCGGTAGGAAGTTGATCAGCTCCCCGAGCACCGATTCCTGCGTCGCTGTCCTATCAGCGGAGTTGTTTGCCAACTCCGTGCCGTAAAGCGAAACGAGCGACAGTGCCCGGTTTGGGTCGAACTCGAACACGTAGGCGGTGTGCTTCCTAATTTCACCATCCGTCCTCCATGGCGACTGGACCCGGAACGCGGCCTGAAAATAGGATTCGGGAGCCTTCAGCGAGCGGAGCATGAAGATAGACGACCATTCCGGCACGGTAACCCCGGTCATCAGCTTCCCGCAGGAGAGGGTAATTGAACCGGACTTCCCTGACTCGTCCGCGCGGCGGATCGCGGCTTGCAAAGGCCCTAGTGCTTTTGCGCCGGTCTTCGCCTTCGCCCCGGCAGCGACGTAGATTTCATAAGCGGAGAAGAAGGGATCTTTCCGCAACAGCGCGGCCATCGCTTCGCACGCTGCGACGTCCTGGAGATACCAGACTGAGTGTCTCACCGCGTCTTTGAAGTCGGCAGCCTCATAGGGAAACTGCGCGTTCGACTCTCCCGAGTCGATGACTTTCTCCGGCAACGCCTTCTTGCCGCGGATGAGATCGAGAAACGACGCAACATAATCGGGCTTCACGAAGACATGACCATCCTCGACCTTCTTAGCCTTGAAATAGGTATTCAAGTCGAAACCGTCGAACTCGCCGTCCCCCGCCCACTCGTCTGCGGGCGTGCCCATCGCGTAGGTGTACATCCGCATCTGAGGCAACTCGGCGTAAGGATTGGGGCCCTTTGCCGCAACCCAATTTTCCTTCTCGCGTTGCTCGTCGATGTATGTCCAGTTGAAGACCTCGGACTCGTCGTAGTCACCGTTCGTGATCGCCTTGAAAGGGGTGCCTGACAGATGCAGATGAAATTTGGTCTTCAGCCCGTAGTCGAGTTCGGGAACGACATCGGCATCGGTGTCACTGGACTCGTCTGCGGCCTTCATGAACATCTGGGCAAGCGCCGCTTCGGCCTTGTCCTGAGGGTCGTACACCTCGCGTGCCGACGCGGTGGAGGCACCGAAATGGAATTCGTCGATGACGATGCAGTCCCAGTCGACCAGGTGAATGGTCTCGTTTCGCTCCTTGGGCTTGCCTGCGTCATCACGCCCGATGAGATCCTGGAATGATGCGAACCAAGCCGTCGAACGGCCGCTGTCGATCATTACATCCGCCTCGGAGGGAGGTGTGTCCCGGTCGACGTACTGCCAGTCGATGAAATCGACATGGCTGAGCAGGTCGTCACGCCATGCGCTTCGCACCGCCGGCTTGTAAGTTAGGATGAGCAGCTTCGTCCAGCCCATCTCGTTCGCAAGTTTGTAGGTGGTGAAGGTCTTACCAAAGCGCATCTTGGCGTTCCACAGGAATTTCGGTGCTCCCTCGGGGTGCGCCCGAAAGAATGCAGCGGTCTGCTCGACCGCTCGCTTCTGCTCAGGTCTCGACTTAAAATCCTGGACGCGGCTCGGGTCGAAGGGCAGTCCGCGCTGCAACGATCGGATCGCAGCCCAGACCTCGGTTTCTGTCGCCTCGAACCACTCGCCGCCTGGGTTGACAATCCCGGCCCCGGTAAGCACGCGGTGCACATCGTGATCGCTGAAAACGCTGCCGTCTGGCCTCGCCGCGAGCTCCGAGTGGAACAGGACGTCGACGCCCTGGAGACCTGGGAACGCGGTGCCGACCTGCTGCCGAACCCGGTCAATCCCCGGCTTAACGGTCTGACCGACCTTGATCCAGGCGTCACCTTTCTGCCCGCTCGCACGCCGCCATGCTTTCGCATTCCCTGAGTGCGTGTAGGCGTAGATGTAGCTCGTCACTCGTCGTCACCGACCTCTTCAGCGTCGTTGATATCGACGTTGTCGGTGACACCAAGCGGCCTGATCTGAGATTCGATAAACTCCTGTTCCTCTCGGGTAAGTTCATATCGCTCAAATAGTTGCTGATCAGTCCAAACACGGTTCATCTCGATGTCTGGAACAAAGGCGTAGGTGTCAGATGTTGTGTGTTGAGAGGCCTTGCGCGCGTGTACCAGGAATCGCACGAACTTGGTTCTAAGGTAGGCAGCAAAACGCTCAGCTGACTCCCTATCTGGATGCGTCCCTGCGACGAGAAAGGTTTGTGTGCAAACGCTCCCCGGTTCAGTGACAAACGGGTTTCCGGTCACCAACGCTGGCACGCGTCCATGTCCGTCCCCCGCCTCTGGCGTAATCACCTTCCACTTGTCGATAAGATGCAGCCCCTGCTGTACCTGTCCTCTTCGGATGTATGCATCTGCGCGGTCACGCTTCCAAAGCCGAAGGGCGAGCTCTTCTGGTTCATTTGTGAAATCAGAAAAGTTGCTGAGCAAGCCGAATGGCTTCTGCGAGGAAATTCGGTGCTCAATGGAGCGCTCTCTCTTAGCGAGAACTTTTTCGATTATGCGCTCGGCCTCGTTGCTTCGAACGAGGACTCCCTTACCTTTCCGCAGATCTCTGGTGAGCGTTGAGCTTATGTGGCCATCGATACGGGTGTTAAACTCGCAATCCCCGTTATACGCACGTTCCCAAAGAAAATAGGACACTCCTCCCTTGATTTCTGCCTGGGGAAAAACGTCGAACAACTTCGGATTGTCGACCAGGATTCGGATGCGCCTGTCTGCAAGCATCCGGCGGCGAAACTGATCAAGCCCGAGCCCTCCTGTGAACCAACGTGACGGAGTAATCATCACCAGATAGCGTGGGTTGAGTGCTATCGCTCGCTCCACGAACAGGTTGTAAAGCGGCTTGGTGCGAGTATTTCCCTCGACGCCGATCTGGTAGGGCGGATTTCCGACGATGACGTCAAACTGCATGTCGGCCACCTCCTTCGTGGGGTAAGTTCCATGGATAAACGAGTACGCAAATGACTCACGCTGGTTCCTAATAAGCGCAGCCGGCGCGCCGCATAGCTCACACTTCAACCCTGCGTATTTTCCATGAGCGTTAAGCGTATGCTCGGTCTCTACAAATGGGATGTTCCCGTCTGGAGAGTCAAGGTGAACGACGAGGTCGGTCAGCGCCGGATCCCTCACCTCGGCGCCAGTGGCGTTCTTCGTTTGGTAGAGGGTGCGGCGGGCGATCTCACCGTTAATCTGCGTCGTCGCGGCACCGTACAGCATGTTTTCCAGGATGTGCTGTCGGCGCTTCTTACCATCCTGCTCCCATTCGGAGAGGCCGATCATGAGTCGTTTGTAGGCTTCGCGGAGGTAGATGCCGGACTTTGTTCCGGGGTCCAGCCAGGTGTAATGCGGCTCAGCCCAGACGTGCTGGGGCAGGATGTCGAGCATCGCGGTGACGACTTTCGGTGGCGTGTAAATGTCGTCATTCGGCAACTGGGCCAGCGTCTCCAGCACATCAGGAACATACTCGTCGTGCCGCTCGTTACGTGCTGACGCGGTTACCTCGCCGGTCATGCCCCCAACTCCGAGTAGTGAACCGTCGGCAGCACCATCGGAGGCTCGTAGAACAGATCCATCTCCGGCTGTTCCAGCTCAGACGAAACACGCTGGAATCGCTCACCCGGCAGTGGCGTGTACTCGACGAAGACGATCTGATCAGCGCCATTCAGCGAGTCGCCGACGACGACGTTCGTCGCGAGGATTGCTTCGACAGCAGGTGCGAAGTCAGAGGTTGACGGCTCTCCGCGGAAGACGTGGGCGACGTCAATGAGGGCGGTCATCCGCTCACGCGACTCATCGACGTTCTCATCGCTAATGTCGATGCCGTAAGTCGAGGCGACGCAGCGTAGCAACGCAAACTCGAACCAATACTTGCTTCCGCCGTGCTTCTTCTCGTCGATTGCGGCGATTTTGCGGTCCAAGATCGCGACGAGGAAGTTCCCGTTGCCTGCGGCAGGTTCGAGGAAGCGAGTATCAATTTCAGTGAAAGCGTCCGGGATGAGATCGAGCATCGCGTTTACCTCCCGTGGCTGGGTATAGACCTCGCCGAGGTCGCGTACTCGTTCCCGGGACTTAATATGCTGCGTGTCCGCCATCGTGCTCCCGCTCATCATCGTCCCCATCATGCTCACCATTCTCTCAAAGAGATTAGACACTAGCGTCTGGCGAACCCGTGTCGCACCTACGGCCTTTCACGTCTGAGAAATTGCAGACAGTGGCCATGAAACCTCAGCGTGATAGACGCCGACCGGGCGGGCGTACGTTGACGCCAGATCAGATTTCACAGCCGTCAAGGATGAGGTCATGTCGTTGCGATCTAGGAAGTCCGTCATTGGGATTTCCCCCGGTTCTGCTGACTCCTTGATCTCACCAGCTGGTGCTCGCGGAAGGATGTTGACCATGCCCACGGCTTATGGGGCGAGGTTCCTCCAGGACGTTTTTGATGTGGTCCGCAAGAGCGAGGCGCCGCTGGCGCAGATTGCGAAGGATTTCGGGCGTTCAGTCACTACGCTGATGCGCTGGATCGCCATCGCCGAGCGCAAGGAAACCGGCGCCGGCCCGGCAGTGGCAGAGTCTGGCCTCGAATTTGACGCGGTCGTGGTCGTCGAGCCGCCCACGTTCCGAGCCAACTCGGGATCCGACGGGCGGCTGTACACAACGCTGACTAGGGCCAATCTGGAGCTCGTTTTTGTCCACACGCGTCCCCTGCCGAGCACTCAAGCACGGGAAGCCCTCCTACAAGTCAGCGCCTTACTGCGCCACCGCAGCCGCCGTCGCAAACACATCCGCCGGCATCGGTCGGTGCAGCCTCCAGGTGATCGCAATCGGCTTCTCCCCGGCATGTTGCACATAGTCCACCTGCCCGAGGCACGTGTACGGAACGGTCAGCCCGGTCTCATCCTCTGACGTGTCCCGTGTGAAGATTAGGACCTTCGAGCCGTGCGCGGTCCGGTCGAGGTAACGCTTGCCCGTCGGGCTCGCGGGCGAAGTCGCGTTCTGCGACTCCCAGTGGAACAGCTCCGGGCTGATGGCGTAGTCCTTGTACATCGTCGTGGCCGAGTGCTTCTTGTCGTCCTTGTTGAGCGTGACAAAGAAGGCGTCCGTGGCCGTGGCCTGGCACCAGGCAACGCCCTCACGGTGCTGGACGTTCTTGCCGAGCTCCAGCGACCCGTACTGCAGCGCCGCCAGGACTTCTTCGCGCCGGTAGGTTGCATGCGAGAGCAGCGGAACGTGCTGCAGCCCCGCGCCGAGACCCTTGGCTGCATGCTTGGAGGCTGCCACGCCGAGCTTTACGACCTGGCGGATTTCGCTGCAGACAAACTGGTAGCCCCGCAGGTAGTCCAGGCCGGCGTCGTACGACCGGAAACCGCCGCCGTCGTCCCAGAGCGTGTAGAAGAGCATACGGGCGAACGTCTGCTCGCGCATGCCGAGGTCCGCATAGCGTGGCGCGTCGACGCCGACGAGCATCGAATAGGCTTCGGCGCGTTCCGGATCATCCACGTGGATCAGCGCGGCCATCCGGCCGAGGAGCTTCTTCTCGTCGGCGTCGGAGAGCTCCCTGATCCTCCCGCTGAGCACCTCCTCCAGCGGCGAGAACCCCTCGATCAGCCCGGCCTGGCGCAGGTAGCCGGTCCACGAATCCCTGGTGGACCGGTAGATCGACTTCACGTCGTTTCCGGACCGCTCCAGGTAGGCGTCCAGTTCCGTCTCCGCGTACGAGGCGATGTCCCGGACCAGCTGGGCCCGGTTGAACCGCAGCTGCGCCTTGATGTTGTCCAGCACGACTTTCTGCGCCACCCGGTCCAGCACGATCTGGGAGCCCGAGGGCAGGTAGGGGAACTCATCCTCGACAGCCCTCTCCAGCTCCTTGCGCCCGTAACCGGTCAGGGCCCCGTAGCGCAGATCGAAGCGGAACTCACGGCGCTGCTGGCCGATGAAGTCAAGAACGGTCAGCACCGCCTTGCCCTCTGCGCGGCGCAGCCCGCGGCCCAGTTGCTGGAGGAAGATCGTGGCGCTCTGAGTCGGCCGGAGCATCAGGATGGTGTCCACGTGCGGAAGGTCCAGGCCTTCGTTGAAGAGGTCGACGGCGAAGATGCAGTTGATCTCACGTGTGGCGAGCCGCTTCAGCGCCGCCGCGCGGTCGGCGTCGTCGGTGCTGCCGTCGACGGCGACGGAGGCGATACCGGAGCGGTTGAAGACCTCGGCCATGTAGTGGGCGTGCTGGACCGAGACGCAGAAGCCGATGGCCCGCATCTGCTCGGTGCTGGTGACCTTGTCGCGGAGTTCGCGGATCACCTTGGCGGCGCGGGCGTCGTTGCCGGTGTAGAGGTTGTTCAGCTGCGCGGTGTCGTAGTTGCCGCGCTTCCATTCCAGCTGGCTGAGGTCGACGTCGTCGGAGACGCCGAAGTAGTGGAACGGCACCAGCAGATCCGCGTCCAGGGCATCCCAAAGGCGCAGTTCGCTGGCGGTGCGGCCGTCGAAGAACTGCTGGGCGACGTCGACGCCGTCGCCGCGTTCCGGCGTCGCGGTCAGCCCGAGGAGCTGCTGCGGCTGCAGGTGGTCCAGCAGCCGGCGGTAGGTGGGCGCCATGGCATGGTGGAACTCATCGATCACGACGACGTCGAAGAAGTCCGGTTCCAGCTTGTCAATGCCGAGGGACGAGAGCGACTGGACCGAGGCGAAGATGTGCTTCCACTGACGAGGCTTGTGCTCCCCGACGTAGAGTTCGCCGAAGGCGCCGTCCTGCATGACGTCGCGGTAGGTGCGCATGGCCTGCTTGAGGATTTCCTGGCGGTGGGCGACGAAGAGCAGCTTGAGGTCGTTGCCGGCGGCTTCGCGGAGCCGCTTGTAATCCAGCGCCGCGATGACGGTCTTGCCGGTGCCGGTGGCGGCGACCAGCAGATTGTTGTTGAAGCCCTTGAGCCGCTCGGCTTCGAGGTCTTCAAGCATCTCCTCTTGGTGCAGAAAGGGCTGGAGTTCCAGGCCGGTCGCTGCGCCGGGGATGGCTGTACGGCGGCCGCCGTTGCGTTCCAGCGCGGCGTCCAGCTTCTCGCCGTCGCGTTCGGGGTCGTACCTTTGGAAGGCCCGCTGTTCCCAGTAGCTGTCGAAAGTGACTTCGAACTTGTTTAGGAGTGCGGGCGTGCCGACGGAGCTGAGCCGGACGTTCCATTCCAGGCCATCCAGGAGGGCGGCCTGGCTGAGGTTGGAACTGCCGACGTAGGCGGTGTCGAAGCCTGTGTTACGGCGGAACAGCCAGGCCTTGGCGTGGAGGCGTGTGGCCTGGGTTTCGTAGTTGATCTTCACTTCCGCGCCGTAGCGGTGGACGAGTTCGTCGATGGCGCGACGCTCGGTGGCACCCATATAAGTGGTGGTGATGACCCGGAGTTTGGCCCCACGTTCCTTGAGCTGCGCGAGTGCGGGTTCGAGAAGCCTGAGACCGGTCCAGCGGACAAAGGCACAGAGCAGGTCCACTGTGTTGGCAGACTCGATCTCGGTCCTGAGTTCCGCGGCGAGGTTGGGATCGTCCTTGCTGTTGGTGAGCAGGGCCGAGTCGCTCAGCTTGGTGGTAGGGCGGCGAAGGTTGCGCCGTTTGAGCGTGTCTGGCCGGTGAAGCGACTGGAGCTGCGTAGGACCAGGGGCGATGCGGTCTCCTGTGCTCAGTTCCTCGAGGAGCCTGTTCGCGAGGGCTACGCGGTCGGTTGGCTTGGCTGCGGCGAGGGCCCGCCGGACGGCGTCGGCTACGTGGCGGGAGAGGATGTCCGGGGAGTCTTCGTCTTCAACCTCTGCGAAGACTGGTTGAAGATCTGCCCCGCTGTGCAGCTGCTTGCCAAGTGCGTCCGTGTTGAGAAGTTCGTACAAGCCCTCGGGCAGCTGCTCCGCTGCCACTCCCCCAATGAAATCAGTCACTTCGCCAGGCTAGCGGACGGACGGCCTACGGCAATCATGACCCACCCCTTGCCGGGGCCGACAATTTCAAGCGCCTGTAGGAACAGCGAGCAGTCATCGCTGATTTCACAGGTCTTCCGCGATGCGCCTATGCTCTCGCCTTCCCTGCCTCAGAAGGCTAGAATTAGCGAAGGTCTGCCGACTCAAAGCGCGGGAGAGATCCTCCATCGCAGCTATTAGCGTACGTGTCCGGAAAGAACCGGCCTGACGTTCAATAGACGTAAGATCACCCGTTCATCGCCCTCGGCGACTAATTCTGCAGTCCCGTTTCCCCAAGCTTCACCGGTCGCCCTGGGAGAATATACAGCTAAGAAAAAGCTGCTACTTCATGCCGCCAACTAATCTGGGTTCCGTGGCTCTCGTGGGCGGGGGCAATAATCGGCGAGGAGGAGCTCCATGGACGATGAATCGTCTGAACTACGACTTCGCGGACCGTTGGTAGGGCGACGGTTATGTAGAGGTGCCCCTCGGTAACGGCATAACCCCGAACTACACTCCAGAAGAGGCCTTACACGGGCCGCTTCGACCTCGTCGGTCTGTACGGAAGAACCCAGCGGCAAGCCTTTGGTCGGGTAAGGCATGTGTCGCTTTCTTGATCTTCTAGGAGTGCCTGAAGGAGATACGACGGGCGCGGATGAACTTGCCGCTGCCTATGGCCGGTCTGGTTCGTTGATCTGGGCCCAACCGTGAGCGGGGCGCCACACATGCCCGTCAGAAGGCGAATTCTTCTCCTAGATAGTGGACCATGTTGATCGGCTGCGTCTCTGCTTGGAGCCAAAGCGACGAGTTCATGAGGAACCAAAAAAGGAGTTTGTTGCTTGTGGCCGAGATCACCGAGTGTGTGCCGGGTGCCGGAACGGCATGGATAACTTCGTTGCTGTCTCTATTGAGAATCACCCCTGTGTCGAGGAGGCAGGCGTTGTCAATACGTCTTTTGACGGGGAGCGAGTCGTTCAAAGACTTGAACGCACCGTGCATGTTCTCCGCAGAGGACGATTCGAAGGCGAACAGACTGTAAATGATGGGGAAGTGGGCTAGTGCCTCGCCGTAGAGGTTGAAGCTCTTGGCGGAGGATGCGTAACCGTCTGGTACGGCATACGTGGCGCGTTTCTTCAGGTTTTTGACGCTCTGCATGTTTGCGATCACGCTGTACATGGCGCTGGCTGAAATGCTCGCCTTCACCTCGACGACACCGATTACCCCTTCCACCGGGACAATCCGGTAGTTGTGCTCGTCGCTCTTGAATAGGACTGGCGTCCTGGCCAGATCATAAAGAATTACGTCAATCTGGCGTGATGTCTGTCCACTGCTATCAATGATCTCGCCTTTGGCAACCCCGATCGATTCAGGGAGGTGCGCGCGTAGGAAGCGTCGAAGGGACTCCTCTGCGGACTCGCCGATCGAGAGGTTATGCCCTATGGACGTCCTGATCTTGGCAAGGGACTGTTGGAGCTCATCGGAGGCGCTCTGCATGATCAGCGGGAGCTTCATGACCGGTGTCGGAAAGTCTGTTTTCATGCGGTTCATTCTTCCCCACGGCGCACGCGTTGGACTTGCTGGCTAGATAAGGCTCTCGGACTGTGATGAAAAATCCGGCGGCGGGGGTAGCCCACTGGGTGGCCGCCCCTTTTTGCGTGGAAACGTCTACCCCTGCAGCGCCGGGCACGGGAACACCCACTTGGCCTGGCCCCAGGCGTCGACAATGCTGTGCACGTCTATGACGCTCTTGCCCGCTATGTCTAGGTGCGAATTTGACCGGTAGCGCACGATGATGCGGACGCCGCCTCGATACCCCAGAGCTTCGCGGGCCCGGGCCCTGGTTGTGGCACATCGCGAGCATGAGGTCGAAGTCGCCTCGGCCGGACAGGAAGAGCGCCGTACCGGCCATTAGCGGGCGGGGGCATCGATGCCGAGCGGCTTGCGAATTTCGACGGCCGGTGTGGTCTTCTCCGTTTTCCTGTGCCACCCGAACAGGGCCCCGTTCGGGTTGATGGCGCAGAAGCCAACCTTGGGGTTGGCGGTGCCTGCGCTGTGCATTGCGCTGGAGCTGCGGCGGTCGGTTTTAAACAGAGGTTAAAAGGGTGTCGGTAGCAGCTTTCCTCGAAGTCACCAGCTCCGAGCAGGACCCATCTGCCAGTCGTTCGGGTCGTCTCCCGTTGGGTGCAGGGAGCCCACCCCCGTTTAGGAAGCGCAAACGCGATCCCTCGCCCACCACTTACGGTCGATCCTGCGCGAACGAAACCGTTTGCGTAATGCGCCAAACAACAAGCAAGCCAGCACCCGTAGGCGCCCTCAGAGAGGAGGAACAATGGTCACCATCCGCGACTTCGCCAGGCAAGCCGGCCTCTCCCGGCCACTGATTCCTGGGTGGTCAACGGCTTGGTCGGCTACTCCGACGCAACCGCGAACGCGTCGAGAACGCGGTTGGTTGGGTCCCCGGGTAGGAGTCCAGTGTTTGTGTGAGTTTCGTGTCCGAGAATGGACACAGGAGGAAATTCACGAATCATGGCACGCAGACATACCCCCGAGCAGGTCATCGCCAAGGTCCGGCAGGGCCAGAAGATGCTCAACGACGGGCGCCCTATGGTCGAAGTCATCAAGGAGCTCCAAATCACCGAGGCGACCTGGTACCGCTGGTTGAACCAGTACGGGTCCGAGAAGAACGCCGAGGCGTCCAAACGGACCAAGGAGCTGGAGAAGGAGAACGCCCGGCTCAAGCGGCTGCTGGCGGAGAAGGAACTGGCCATCGACATCCTGAACGAGGTGGCCAAGGGAAAATTCTGAGCCCCGAACCCCGCCGCCGTGCCGTGCGCATGGCGGTGGAGAAGTTCGGGGCGTCCGAACGCTTCGCGTGCGCGCTACTGGGCCAGAACCGGTCAGCGTTCCGCAAGAAGAAACCCGACATGGGCTTTGAGGAAGCCCGGCTCCGCGCAGCCCTGCGCACCGTCGCCGGGCAGCACCCCGCGTGGGGCTGGCGGAAGGCCCGCTGGCACCTGCTCGCCCAGCCAGAGTGGGACGGCGTGGCGCTGAACCGGAAGCGGGTGCGGCGGCTCTGGCGCGACGAAGGCCTGGTCTGTAAACCCAGGGCGCGGAAGAAGCGCCGCACCGGGCCCGGCGCCGGTGAACAGAAGCGCCTCACGGCCGAGTACCCGATGCACGTGGTCAGCTTCGACTTCCAGTCCGATGTGACCTCCTGCGGCCGGCACATCCGGTTCTTCAACGTCATCGATGAGTACACCCGCACCGCGCTGGCCATCATCCCGCGCCGGTCCTTCAAAGCCACCGACGTGGTCGCGGTGCTGGAGAACATCATCGCCGAAACCGGCACCTCCCCGACATACGTCCGCTGCGACAACGGTCCGGAATTCACCGCCGCCGCACTGATCGAGTGGTGCAACACCGCCGGGGTCGACACCGCATTCATCGACCCGGGCTCACCCTGGCAGAACGGCTTCATCGAATCCTTCAACGCCCAATTCAGAAGGGAACAACTCGCCGGAGAAATCATGGACACCATGGCCGAAGCGAAGTATTTGGCCGAGGAATGGAAAGCTATCTACAATCATGAACGGCCCCACGGATCCCTGGACGGCATGACGCCGAAACGCTACTGGGAAAACTGGACCCAAGAAAACCAATTAGCTATCGCATAGACGCTGGACTGCTAACGGGGGCCCAACCACGGTCAAGAGCCTAGGTGCTGCGCGCGGTGTCCAACCGGGCGTCGGCTTTCAACCGCAGGCGGAGCGTCGGGAGTGTGTCAGTAATGGTGTCTGCATCTAAATGGGGTGTGCGCATGGGACGCGTCGCCCCTTCACCCCGAGATCCAGCGAAGCTTTCCATCCTTTGCTGGCGCGCAGATCATCGGCTTACCGGTACTTGAAACGCCGACTCCACCGCTGCAGAACGCCCCCGGGTGAACCACATTGGGACCGGCGGGCACAGCGGGAGCAGCGGGAACCGCGGGAGCTACCGGAACCGGCGCCTGACGTGCTGCCTCCGCTGTTGCGGCGTCGGCAGCAGCTTTGTCCGCCGCGGCCTTGTCGGCGGCCAGCTTGTCGGCCGCCACCTTGTCAGCCAGCAGCTTCTCCGCTGCGGCCTTGTCGGCAGCCGCCTTGTCCTCAGCAGCTTTCTTCTCCTCGGCTGCTTTGACGACCTTCTTTGATTCCGCCTCCGGCAGCCACAGCAGCCGGCCATCGGTACCCGCGGTGCAGACCAGGGCGTCGCCCTGGTAGCTCTGGGTGGCTGCTGCTGTCAGGCATGACGTGCGGACAGGATTGGTGGCAGTCGGCGTTGGAGAGGGCGTGGGTGTAGGCGTGGCAGATGGCTTGACCGAGGCGGCCGCAGACGGCGACTTCTCGGGAAAACTGCCGGGCCCTGCCGTCGCGGCTCCGATGCCACCGCCCACCATGAAAACGACGACGCCGGCCGCTGCCACCACGCCGGCGGCCTTGCGGTGCGGCAGCCCCACCCAGGATTGACGCTTGAAGATAAGGGCGTACAAGCCCGTAAGCAGGGCCACAATGCCCAGGATCACGAAGACGCCGGCCAGGCCGCCGGACGCCACAAAGAGGATGGCTAGGAGCAGCACCAGCGCTGCCACGACCCAAAAAGACTTAGAGCGCCCTTTCAGGCGCGCGACAATAGTGGAACGATCAATCATTGTTTTTCCCCATGGAAATTAGTAAGCGATGGGCGCCGCGTCTGGTTTAACACCTCACGGAGCCGCACGTTGGCTCGTACACCGGCAGTATGACGAGACGAGACCAAAAAGGTGGCCTCCGCTCAGTAGTGGCTGGCGGGATAGACCCAACACCATGTTCCGAGCGCACTCCTTTTCCCATATTCCGCGGTGCGATAGATGACGCTCGAAGTGTATGGTATTGGTTGAAGCTTTGAGAAAGATTGAGCTACCGGACCGTCACGGCGTGTCTTAAATGCCGCCTTCATCGCTGGCCAAGAAGTCGCAGCTCATCGACCTGGCACCGGCCTGTACGGCTGAGATGCGCCGCCGCTGTCCGGGTGAACGACGAACGCCACGGCGCGAGAGCGGCGGTATTGTCATGACCATGACTGAAAGCCGCGACCGGTGAACCGAGTAAAAGATTGGACCGCGAAGGCCCGTTCTTTCCACGACAGGCAGCTCGGCACGTACCGGAAGGTGAGGCGGCTCGGTAAATCCCGCATGGTGTTTACGACCGGGCAGGCTGTAGCCACGTTGGGCGCCTTTTTCCTCGCCGGATCGGTGGAGTCAGCGGGCTGGCCGCGCTGGATCTTCTGGACTGTCCTGGTCGGCGGCATCCTGGCGGGCAGGTACATCTTCCCGGTCCCGGTCAGCAGTATCGCCAGCCGGAAAGGCCCGGACGATGTGTCTTCCAAGGGCGCTGCGGAGCTCGACGGTATGTCCCCTGAGGAGATCCGGACCTTCGAGAACAACATGGTGCTGAAGTACCGGCTTAAAGGCTCCGACGGGCTGGGCACTGCCCAGGCGCTCGAACGCCAGCGCCTCGCGGCCCAGGCAGCGGAGCAGGCCGCCAGTGTAGCCGCGGGGAGCCTCGCGGCACTGTCGTTGGTTGACGCTCAGGCGTTCAGTGCCGCTGCTGCACGACACGACCTTCTCAAGAGCCGCTGGCTGGCCTACGAGGTGGACCCGCACTTGCAGTTCGACTTTCCCGCGATGTCGGACACTGCCTTTCCTCCCACCGCCGCGATGATCAGGGCGATGCACGCGGCAGACGAGGCCAGATCAACCGGCCGCACTGCTGAGTACCGATCCGCCGTAGTGGCGTTCGGCGAGGCGCTGACGGCTGCAGAGGTCGCGGCCGGCGTCCGCGCCGCACCCTAGCGGAGCTGCCAGACCCGGGCGGCCGCTCGGGTTTCGCTCGCGCTAGACCGGGCGACTCTTCCGCCGAGCCTGCCTGACGTCATGCCCAACTCGCCGGATGCTCGCACGCAATAACACCGAGCAAGCACCCGTGATTGACTACGCTCAGAGCACGGCTAGTGCAGAGTCACTCGCTGCAGCGCACGAGTACTTATTCGTAAAATCAATTGGGGATGTATGTCTGCATTAGCTACCGAGGGGCAGACTGGCTTGTCCGCCCGTATCAGCGTCTTCAACCTGGACCCGGTCGAGCAGTCGAAGCTGTGGTTGCAGGTCGGGCCGACAGAGGCGAGGCAAATGCTCGTAGGGGTATTGCGCGCCGCGCTACTCTTCGGCGGCACGGTGGTCGTCGACCGCAACCAGCTCCTTGAGGGGATCTTCTTCATCGCCATGCCTCCGGAGCGCCTGGCCTGGCACCTTGGATTAGAACCGGGAGCCCCGCTTCCGATCGAAGTGCAACTGCTGCCGGCGCCATCCAGCGCTTCGACACCATCGGGACCATGGCAACTCGCCAACGGAGAGCAACGCTGGGGCGTCGACGACGAACTCGTGACGGCAATCGAGGCCAATCACGCGGCGATCCGTGACGACCCGCACCGGGTTTCATCTCCACTCATCGCCCTGACCGGCGGAGCCTACGAACGTGCCTCGGATGCAAGCCAGCGCTCCCATTCGTCCTCCGGCGCCAGGTTCGATGAGGCGTGGCGCGTTTCGGACCCGGTGGTGGTGCCACAGGCTCTCTGGGCCGCGCGGGATATCGAAGTCGCGAAGAAAGTCCGGGAGGACGGCCGGAGCGCCTGGGTCGAAGCGATGCGGGACGGGCGCGTCCAGGTGCGTAGCAGCGCCGGCCTCGGTCCTAATCCGCTTGGGCCCGAGCTCGATACGGAACTTCCCCCGAACGCAGACCAGCTCCCGGAGGTGGATGAACTCGTCGCCGCGCTGGTAAATCTCGAATACGCGAACGAGGCTGACCGGCGTAAAACCGCTCCGTGCGGGGTTGTGCATTCTGGCCAGGAGGAGCCGTGCCAGCGTGCCCACGTGACGACTCGGTCACTGGTAACCCGGTGGCTTGACGGCGAGCACATGGAACTGTTGAACCCGCCGCGGCTGCCGGACTCCCTGCAGCATGACGGCTTGGCCGTACACCGCAGCTCTGCCCTCGGCTGGTGGACCCTTGCGTACAACCGGGCCATCTGCGACCGGGACGACCTTCGGCTGCTCACAATCTTTAACGCGCTGCCGTCGCCCTCCGGCATCCGTGGCGACGACGCCGAGGCTGCCGAGCTCGCCTGGGGACTGCGGCGCCCCAAGGAGGGATTCCGGGCCCGGATGCGCGCGCGCTTCCGACGCCGGTCGCGGTCCTCGGTCGCGAACACTCTGCCGATCGCCGGCGATGTTGTCACCCGCCTCGCTGCCTTCACGCCCGCCGAGTACTCACGGCTTCAAGCGTTCGATGCTGTTGGCTCGGGCGAGCTATTGCGAAACCCGGGACGGCGGTCGCTGTTGGACCTCGTCGTCGCCATCGACGAGATCGCCGGTGACACGACGTCGCGATCCCGGCGGATGCGCTCGACGATGCTGCGCACCGCCGTCGTCACCATCGGCGGGCTGGGCGTGGTGCTTTACGACAAGGGGGTCATCGTCCTAAACGGTCCGGAGTGGGCGGTCATCGCCTTCCTTGTGGCTGCTCTCCTCGCTGCACCCTGGTCGGACTTGGGCAGCCTACGCCGCATGTCCGGCTCCCAGCTGCAGTCCACCCTCCGGTTCAAGGCATGACGGCGGGCCGCCGCTGGCGCGACGTCTGGACCTCGCCGGGAGAACGGCTCTTCGTGCAGGCGCGCGATGAAGAGGGGTGGACCCGTCACCGGATCCTGTCAAACTCCGAAGGCGACGGGGCTGTCGCCGTCGTCGTCGACGGATCGCGGGTCTTGTTCATTGATGCGGAGCGCCCGGCCATCGGGAGGAACCTGTGGGAACTGCCGCGCGGGCAGGCCGACGCCGGGGACGGAACCCCGGAATCGACGGCCGCACGGGAACTTCTCGAAGAAACCGGTCTGATCGCCGTTGAGACCCGGCTGCTCGGCCAGATCTGGGCGGAGAGTGGCCTGAGCGGGGATGCAGTGAACGTCGTTCGGATCCGAGTCGATGCTCTTGCCAGCCCGGCCGCCGCGGAGTACTCCTCCGTGCGATGGATTGATGTGCAACAGATACGTCAGGAGATTGCCGACGACCAGATCCGTGACGGCATCAGCATTTCCGCCTTGGCGCTCGCCTGGGCGAAAGGCGAGCTGAGCACCCAGGCGTAAACTGGGAACCTCGGCTGAAGACACCCGGCCATCGGATCGCACCTCCCTGGAGCCGCCACCATGACCGAGAATTCCACCTCCTCTGTCCCGCCTGACGTGACGCGTGCTGCCGCAGAAACCGGCCCCGACCCCGCGGCCGACCTCCGCCGGGTCGCCGCCGACACCCTGGCGCTCCCCCGGCTTCGCCCCGGCCAGCTCGCCGGAATGCAGGCCCTGGCGTCCGGCCGGGACGTCCTCGCCGTGATGCCGACCGGCTACGGAAAGTCGGCCATCTACCAGGTGGCGGCGCTGTACCTGCACGGGAAGCCGGGCCAGGAAAATGCGGACGGGACCGCGGCGGAAACGGACGGCGCACGGCACGGTCCCGCCGTCGTCGTCTCGCCGCTGATCGCCCTGCAGGAGGACCAGCTGGACCGGCTGCGGGAAACCCTCGGCGACGACGCCGCCGTCGCCATCAACTCCGGCCACAGCGATGCCGAGCTGGACGAGGCCTGGGCCGCCGCCGAAAGCGGCGACGCGGCGTTCATCTTCCTCGCCCCCGAACAGCTCGCCAAGGCAGAAACCGTCGCACGCCTCGCGGCCCTGGACGTGTGCCTGTTCGTGGTGGACGAGGCGCACTGCGTCTCCGCCTGGGGCCACGACTTCCGGCCCGACTACCTGCGCCTCGGCGAGGTCCGCGGCCAGCTGGGCAACCCGCCCGTCGTCGGGCTCACCGCCACCGCCTCGCCGCCGGTGCGCGACGAAATCCAGCAGCGGCTGCGGATGGCCGACCCGCTGGTGTTGGTCCACGGCTTCGACCGGACCAACATCAGCCTCACCGTGGTCCGGCACCTCACAGACAAGGACAAGCGCCGCGCCGTGACCGAGCAGGTCGCCGGGCTCACCGGCCCCGGCCTGCTGTACGCCGCCACCCGCAAGGACACCGAGGCCTACGCCGCCGAGCTCACCGCCCTGGGCCTGCGCGCCGCGGCGTACCACGCCGGCCGGAAGCAAAGCGAGCGGGACGCCGTGCACGAGCAGTTCCTGGACGACGGACTCGACGTGGTGGTGGCCACTACCGCGTTCGGCATGGGCATCGACAAGCCCAACGTCCGCTTCGTGGTCCACGCCGACATCCCCGACTCGCTGGACAGCTACTACCAGGAGATCGGCCGGGCCGGGCGCGACGGCGGTCCCGCCACCGCCGTGCTCCACTACCGGCCCGAGGACCTGGGACTGCGCAAATTCTTCGGCACCCACGCCCCGGACGAGGACGCCCTGCTGGCCGTCCTTGAAGCCCTGCGCGCCGCCGACGGGCCGCTGAAGCAGAAGGCGCTGGCCGAGCAGACCGGCTTCTCGCCTCGGAAACTCACCGGGCTGCTGAACCAGCTGCAGGAGACCCGGGCGGTCCGCACCGGCAAACGCGGCTTCCGGCTGGAGTCGAGCGCCAAGCTGCCCGCGGTGGTGGAACGCGCCGTCGAGCACGCCGAGGCGCGGCAGCGGGTGGACCGCTCCCGGATCGAGATGATGCGCGGCTACGCCGAGACCGACGGCTGCCGCCGCCAGTTCCTGCTGGGCTACTTCGGCGAGGACCTCCCGGAGCCCTGCGGCAACTGCGACACCTGCCGGGACGGTTCGGCCCAGGAACATGACTACGACGACGGCGCTGCGGCCGCCGGGGGCGGGGAACCCTTCCCGCTCCAGGCCGCCGTCGTGCACAAGGAATGGGGGCCGGGCCTGGTCATGCGGCACGAAGAGGATGTCATCACGGTGCTGTTCGAGCAGGAAGGCTACAAGACGCTGTCCCGCCAGGCCGTCACGGACGGCAAGCTGCTGCGGCTGGCGACGTGACCGGCAAGCTGCACGGCGAAGGACTGCTCCGTTCCGGGACCGTTCACCGGCGGTCCACCTGCCCTCCCTAGGGTGGACGGGTCACCGGCCGACCGCCGGTCCCAACCTAGGAGGAAGCACCCCCATGCGTAAATCCCTGACCGCCGTGGCCACCGCCGCGCTCCTGGCCTCACTGGCGAGCCCCGCCGTGGCCGCCCCGAGTGGACCGAGGAATCCCTGGCCGCGTTCGCCAACTCACTGAGGCTCGGCGTGACCACGCTGGAACTGGACACCCACCTGACCTCCGACGGCAAGGTCATCGTCTGGCACGACGACACCATTCAGGCGGACAAGTGCCGGGACACGGCGCCGGCCACGCCGGGCGACCCCGCCTACCCGTACGTCGGCGACCGGGTTGCCGAACTGTCGCTCGCCCAGGTCAAGACGCTGGACTGCGGCTTCACGCAGCTCAAGGAGTACCCGGAGCAGGACGTGATCGAGGGCAACCGGATCGCCGAACTCAAGGACGTCTTCCAGCTGGTGCGCGACGCCGACGCCAAAAAGGTCCGCTTCAACATCGAGACCAAGGTGGAGGACGGCAAATCCGGCGGCGCGGGCATGGTGGCCTTGACCAAGGCCGTGGTCGCGGAAATCCAAGCCTCCGGCATGGCGGAACGGAGCACCGTGCAGTCGTTCGACTGGTCCTCGCTGAACCTCACCAAGCAGCTCGCCCCGGAGCTGCCGCTGGTCGCCCTCTCCAGCGGCGATGCCTGGCTCGAGGTCGGCAAGCCCGGCGCCAGCCCCAACCTGGGCGGCATCGACATCGACAGCTACGGCGGCTCCCTGGCCAAGGCGGCCGCCGCCCAGGGCTACGACGCCATTTCCCCCGCATTCCGCTCCGTCACCCCGCAGATGGTCGCCGAAGCCCACCAGCTCGGCCTGCCGGTCATCCCCTGGACGGTGAACACCACCGCGGACATGGAGCGCCTGATGGACCTTGGCGTGGACGGCATCATCACCGACTACCCCACCCGCCTGCGCGCCGTGATGGACGAGCGCGGACTGAAGCTCCCGAAGGCCTACGACGCCAAGAGGTAGCAGCTCGGTCCGCGGAAACCGCGGACAATCCGTACGGCCATCCGCACGGCCAGCTGCACGGCCATCGGCACGGCCAAAGGGCTGTCCACGTTGGGGGAAACGTGGACAGCCCTTTCCTCCGGGTTCCGCTGCTGCCTCCCGGTTAATGGCTTCTAACGCAACACCCGGCAGAATAGACCCATGACCCTGACAACCTTCGCGCTCATCCGCCATGGCCAGACCGACTGGAACGCGCAGCGCCGGCTGCAGGGATCGAGCGATATTCCGCTGAACGACGTCGGTCGCGGCCAGGCGCGCGACGCCGTCGCCGCCCTGTCCGGGTACGACTGGGACACCGTGGTCTCCTCACCGCTGAGCCGGGCCTCCGAAACCGCGGAACTGATCGCCGCCGGGCTGGGCCTCAGTGTGGCGCGCCGCGTCCCGGCGCTCACCGAACGCTCCTTCGGCCCGGCTGAAGGAATGCAGGCCGGCCCCGAACTGGAGGCCCTCCGGATCCCCGGCGGGTTCCGCGGCGCCGAGAGCGACGACGAAGCAGCTGAGCGCGGGCTGGCCGCCCTGGACGCCCTCGCCGAGGAATTCCAGGGCCGCCGCGTCCTGGTGGTCGCGCACGGCACGCTGATCCGGCTCAGCCTCAGCCTGGCGCTCGGCGAATCCATGCCGAGCATCGACAACGCTGTACTGAACCTGGTCCATCACCACCCCGAGGACGGTTGGCAACTCGAGTACCTCAACGGCGAACCCCTGGCCGCCACGGTCTAAGCCCGACGGCTAACTGTCCGGGCCCGGGACTAGTCTGGTCGCATGCCGCCGATTCCCTCCCCCGCACCGGCTCCGGTCGATGTCTTCGTGCACAGCGGCCCGGCCGAGTGGTGGCAGATCGTGGCCGCCCTCGGGCCGCTGGCCGTGCTGCTGGGCGCCCTCGTGGCCGGCTTCGTCGGCTGGCGGACGCTGAAACAAAAGAGTGAAGCGGACAACCGGGCCGAGTGGTGGCGCCGGACCGAGTGGGCCCTGGATGCCGTCTACTCCGGGCAGAAAGAGCGCGCCGTGATCGGGCTGAGGGTGCTCAAGGTGCTGGGCGAAAGCCCGCTGGCCGGCAACGGCGAGCTCGCCGTCCTCGATGCGGTTTCGGAAAAGCCGCTCGCCAGGGCGGCGCCGTCCCGGGCCGAACCCTCAACCGATCAGGCGCCGCCCCGGGCGGAGGCTCGCGCGCCGGCCGCACCGCCGGACGAAGATGAGCTCGCCGTCCACGTGGCAGCCGCCCGGTTGCGGGAAGTCACAGACCGGAGGCTGGGCAGGTCGACGCCGGGATGGGTCCGGGACCTCGCACAGGAACGGCCTCCCGGGCGCAGCGGCTAAACGCAGGAATGCGCCGCTCGCACTTTGACTTGTAGGAAATGTCCTACATATTATGGGCGGGTGCCAGTGAGAACGAAGGATTCCCCCGCGGACCTGCTCTTCGGAGCGTTGGCTAACCCCACCAGGCGCGACATTCTGACGCTTCTCCTGGAAGGTCCACGGACCGCCGGAGAGATTGCCGAACGATATGACATGGCCCGGCCCAGCGTCTCCGAGCATCTGAAGGTGCTGCTCGATCGGAACCTCGTTTCCGAGGAACGGCGCGGACGCACCATTCGATACCAGCTCACGCCCGCTCCTCTTGCCGACGTCGCCTCGTGGCTGTCTCCATTCGAGCTGTTCTGGCGCAGCCGCCTGAAAGACCTGAACCGTACACTCGAGAACCTGAAGGACACCTGATGTCAGCAACGTTGACCGCCATAGAGCTCGACGAATTTCTTCCCCACCCGCCAGCAAAGGTGTGGCGGGCGCTCACGGAGCCGGACCTGATCGCGCCTTGGCTGATGGAAAACGACTTTCAGCCCGTCGTCGGGCACAACTACACTATGCGCGGGACTCCGGTTCCGGCGGTGGGCTTCAGCGGACTTGTCGCCAGTGAAGTGCTTGACATCGATCCTGAACGGCTTCTGCGGATCTCCTGGCGCGATGGCAACGCCGGCAACAGCCTGAGCAGCACGGTCACCTGGACTCTGGTCCCGGAGGGCACCGGCACGCGCCTGTTCCTCACCCACGAAGGCTTCGACCCGGACGAGCCCAGCCACGTCATTGCCCACCGCATCATGGGCGGCGGCTGGCGCGGACAGATACTCAAGAAGCTGACTGAAACGTTGGCCCGGATACACGCATAGGCCTAGGAGTGCGCCGAGCCGGAAGATCCGCGAATGACAAGTCTAGGGAGCACCCGGGGGCCGCCCACGACGGCGCTGGCGGTCGCGGCCGGTCGCATCCCTGGGCGAGCGCCTACCGTCAGGTGCAGCCGCCGTCGTGCTCCTACGCCGGGCGCCGTTCCCGCCACGCCAGCGACACCAGGAACACCACCGCGCCCAGCCCCAGCATGACAAAGACCATCAGCCCCCAGTTGGCCTGGCTGACGCCGCTGCCGTAGAAGATGCCGATCAGCACCGTGGCGGTGATCGCGCCGAGGTACCGGCAGGTCTGGAAGATCCCGGCGGCCACCCCGCGCTCCGCCAGCCGGGTGGAGAGGTACATGCCCTGGCTGGACGCGATGCTGACCACGCAGTACGGCACGCCCAGCAGCGCCGTCATCGCCAACACCAACGGAACCGCCAGCGACGCGGTCAGCAGCCACATGGTCCCGGACGCCACGATCAGCAGGACGACGCCGACAATCAGCACCCGGCGCACCCCGAACCGGTCGATGGCGCGGACGGCGAACGGCGTCAGCACCACCGAGATGGCGGCCAGCGGGAGCATCAGCAGGCCTACGATTCCCGGGTCGTAGCCGCCGGCGGTCTGCAGCAGCTGCGGGAGGCCGAAGAACGCGAAGTAGTAGACGCCGTTGAACAGGGCGAAGCCCAGATAGACCAGCAGCAGCGGGCGGTTCCGGCCCAGCAGCCGCAGGTCCAGGAAGGGCGGGCTGAAGTGCAGTTCCCGCCAGGCGAACAGCGCCGCGAGCAGCAGCCCGCCCGCCAGCAGCCACCAACGGTAGCCCGGCAGCACGTTCAGCAGCGCCATCATCACCAGCACCAGGGCAGCGATGAACGCGCCGATGCCGGGCAGATCGGAGTCCCGCAGCAGCGCCGAAACCCGCCCGCGCTCGCGTTGCCCGTCCGCCGGGGCGAAGCGCCGGACCACGAGGATCGCCGCCAGCGCGAGCGGCACGTTGACCAGGAACAGCGCCTGCCAGCCCACCAGGCTCACCAGCAGGCCGCCCACCACCGGCCCGACCGCCGCGGCCGAGGTGTTGGCCATCTGGATCCGGCCCAGCGGCCGCGTGGAGGGCACGTTCGCCTGCCGCGCCAGGGCGGCGACCATGACGACGGCGCTCGGGTACGCCGTCGCGGTGCCCAGCGCCATGAAGGCCCGGGCCACGCACAGCAGCGCAAAATTCGGCGCGATCGGCGCGACGGCGCAGGTCACGGCGACCAGCATCATGCCCCAGAGGAACAACCGGCTGGGTCCGAACCGGTCCGCGAGCCGTCCCATCAGCGGCTGCCCGGCCGCGGAGGTGAGGTAGAAGGCGGTGACCACCCAGGTGACCGTGGCGACGTCGAGCCCGAAATCCGCGCGCAGCACCACCAGCGCGACGGCGATCATCGAGGAGTTCAGCGGGTTCAGGGCAGTGCCGAGGCTGAGCCCTGCCACGGCCAGGCCGGTCCGGGAAGAGTTGCTCACGGCAACAGTCTGTCTTATCGCACCCGCGCGCGCCGAACCGGGGCGCCCGGTGCCCGGGGAAGCGGCGCGCCGGGCGGCAAGGATCAGGCATAATCCCTGCATGGACGATCCGCGGGTGGACCACTACATCGAAGCCCTCCCGGCCTGGCAGCAGGCCATCTGCCGGCAGGTCCGCGCTCTGGCGCACGCCGCCGATCCCGCCGTCGAGGAGACCATCAAACGCTCCGTCCAGCCGTACTTCGTCCTGGACGGCAACATCTGCGCCCTCCTCGCGGCGAAGGACCATGCCAACGTGTTCCTGTACGACGGCGGCATCGTCCCGGACCCGCAGCACATCATCACCGCCGGGCACGGCAACAAGACCGCCCGTACCGTCGCCTTTTACGAGGGTGAGGCCCTGAATGAAGAAGCGCTCGGCGCGATGTTCCGGGCGATCATCGCCAACAACCGGGCCGGCGGCTGGCGCAAGATCAAGGGCGCCGGGTAGCCGCGCCAATCCCTAGGGCGGATGCCCGGGGTTACTGTCCGGGGGCGCGGTACGTCGGCGTCTTCTTGGCCGCCTCGTCCAGGTCTTCGGGCGACATGAGCGGCTTCAGCCGGATGTTCACGTTGCCGGTGGAGTTGATCATCAGCGAGAGGGCGGCGGCGTCGGCGTCGCTGGGGACATCAAAGACGCCCAGCACGTCGGTGTGCCCGAAGGCGTAATACATGCAATCGAGCGTTCCGCCGACCGATTTGAGGGCGTCCACCACGGCGTCGCGGCGCTTGCTGCCGCCCTCGCGCATGAGTCCCTTGATGCCCTCGCCCACGTAATTCGCTTCAAACAAATACTTGCTCATGGTCTTGTCCTGTCCCGAATTTTCCAGGACGCGGGCATCGGCCGTCCGGCGCGCTGCCGCCTGCGGAGGTCCTGGAGCCGGTCCCCGAGTGGGGCCGTCGGGCACAGCGTAGGCCCGGGAACTCCTGCTGACAACGGGTCTCGGAAAGTCTCCGGCACGGCCCCGCCGTCAGCCCGGGACTTTGGCCACCGTCATCATGATGGCCGAGTCTTCTTCGGCCTCCAGGCTGTGTAGTCCGTCCGGCACGATCAGCAGGTCGCCGGGCTTCCCCTGCCACGATTCGCTGCCTGAGCGAAGCCGCACGCAGCCGGTCAGGACCAGT
This sequence comes from Arthrobacter sp. JB02-1C, assembly GCF_057748045.1. NCBI lineage: Bacteria > Bacillati > Actinomycetota > Actinomycetes > Micrococcales > Micrococcaceae > Arthrobacter > Arthrobacter sp. JB02-1C. The sequence goes on along the minus strand of NZ_CM173235.1, from coordinate 1,985,404 downwards.
ACGGTGGCCTCCCCCGGGTTGCGGTGTTCGCTGAGCTGGGTACCTGCCTTGAAGGCCATCACGGTCTGGCGGAGCACCTTTTCGTGACCGCCGAAGACGGTGTCCGCGGCCCGGCCGCTGCCGGCCGCGAGCGCGGCGGTCAGCTGCTGCCGGGCCAGGGCGTCGATCGATATCTTCTGCATGCGGTCCACCTTAGCCAGCACCGGCCGCCGTGCCGAGGGTGTTTCTACGGTTCGACGGTCCGCCTGGGTTCAACCGTCCGCCTCGGTTCACCCGCCGCTTCGGCCGCCCTCCCGGTCCCGGTCCCCGCCTCGGTCCCGGTCCCCGTCTCGGTCCCGGTCGCCGGGGGAGTTTCGCCGCCGGCGCGGCCCGGAGGCGTGGGCTCCTGAAGCATGGTCCGCGCATCCAGGACGTCCCCGATGAACCAGTCGTAAACCAGCACCCCGATGGCGCCGCCGACCAGCGGCCCACGATCGGCACCCAGAAGTACCAACTGAAGGAGCCTTCCACGGTGCCCGGTAGCGCCGTCTGCCCCCACCCGGCCATCCAGGCAAAGAGCCGGGGCCCGAAGTCACGGGCAGGGTTGATGGCGTAGCCGGCGTTCGCACCCAGGGACATGCCGATCGCCGCGACCGCCAGCCCGATCATGAACGGGCCCAGGTTTGCCTGCACCGCCGTGTTGCGCATGTCGACGATGGCCGCCACGAACATCAGGAGGAAGGCCGTTCCCACAATTTGGTCGATTAGCGGCCCGGCGGCGTTTCCGTCGAAATAGGGTGCGGGGAAGGTGGCGAAGATGGAATACGTCGCCAACCCTTTCGGGTCCCCCCGCCCGGTGCCTGCCGCCTTGTTATACGCGTCAATCGCGTCGTGGTACAGCAGATAGACCATCGCTGCGCCGGCAAAGGCCCCCACGACCTGGGCGACAATGTACGGTCCGACCTTGTTCCACGGGAATTTGCGCCGGATCGCGAAAGCAAGGGTCACCGCCGGGTTGATGTGCGCGCCGCTGACGCCGCCGGCAACGTAGACGGCCAGCGTGACGGCGAGCGCCCATCCCCAGGTAATCAGCAGCCAGTCCCCGGCAGCCATAAAGATGGTGGTCGGGGTGGCAGCCCGGCCCGACCCCGGCAAGGCCGCGACCGCCATGGCAACCACGCCGTCGCCAAAGGAAATCAGCACAAAGGTGCCGAGGAATTCTGCCAGCAGTTCCCCCCAAGTCCCTCCCAATTTTTTGAGGCCGCTGCCGTTGCGGACGGCGTTTCTCAGCGGACTGATGTCGCTCATTGCGATTGCCTCCTCGAGTCATCTGTTTCACTTTCAATATTTGACAACCCCAGTAGTTTTATGGTAACCACCAGACATGCGCATGGCTAAGGACCTAGGGCCCTCTTCCCTGTTCCGGCACCGGCGTGCTCGCTAAAATTAAAGTGCGCCGCAGAAGACGCAGAGTTCGTCTCGGGAAAGGCATGGTCATGACCGACAAGAGCGGCTTCGAAGACACCCCGCCGGCAACGGCCCCGGAAGCGAAGCCGGAGGAAGATCTGCGCGGCCGGTACGTCGAAGGGAACTTCGGCAAGGCCGGCGAACAAAGGGGCCGGCATGCGGACGACGAAGAGGGCCAGTACATCGAAGGGGACTACGGCGAGGCCGGCCGCGAGGGCGGGCTCCCGGAACCGCTGGGAGACAAGGCCCGTGAGCTCGGGCGCTACGTGAAGGCCAACTACGGCGACGTCGGCTCCCTGCCGGGACGGACCGCCGAGTCCGAAATCGGCCGGTACGCAGAAGGCGATTACGGGGCGGACGGCCGGGTGGCGCCACTTCGTGCGCCGGCAGCGGAGAAGGCGTCCGGCAAGACGACCGCCCGGGCCCCAGCCGACGCGGCTGATGCGGCGCCGGACGAGGTTACGGACACCCCCGACGAGTAGTGGCCGGCCAACACGCCGGGCCGCTCAGTACTCGACCTTGGATCAGTACTCGACCTGGAAGCCGTCAAAGTCGCCGGTGGCGGCAGTGATCCGCTCGTCCACGTGGTCGACCCGCCCCGGCGCCTCCGCCGAGTTCAACCATGCCCGGAACTGAAGCACCACCGCCTGCGGTCCCTCGACGACGACGGCGACGGTGCCGTCGTCGTTGTTCTTCACGGTGCCGCTCAGCCCAAGGTCCTCGGCCTTGCGGACTGTCCAGTAACGGAACCCGACAGCCTGCACCATGCCGTGGACCCGGGCCGTCAGCCGCACCGCGGTTCCGGGCTCCGCCGCCGGGCGTCCCTCACCAAATTCAGCCATGGCTCCAATTTAATACCGGTCCCCGGCGGGAAACATCAGGGACCTTTGCCCCTTTCAGCCCCTTGGGCGCCTCGGCAGGGTGGAGGGAGACCTCCGGCACCGGTCATACCGCGGACACCCCGCACGGGCCGCCGGAATGCTGAAAGGAAGAGACACATGGCAGGGCAGTTTGAAATCTTCACCGACGCGGAATCGAACGTCAGGTTCCGCCTGCTGGGCGCGGATGGCACAGTGCTTGCAGTGTCCAAGGCTTTTACCGACAAGCGCGCCGCGGCTGACGGCATCATGGCGGTGCGCGAGTGCGCCGGGACCGGCTTGATCCGGGAGTCGCACGCCACCCCGTGGGGCGGCACCACCTGGACCCGGAGCAGCAAGGCTGTGCAGCCACGCACCCGCCGACAGCGGCGCTTGCCCGCCGTGTGACGCGGTGCGGACGTGGTGTGGGGCCGCGGCGTGAGGATGCGATCTGCCCGCGTCGTGGCGGCCGGGCGCGCGGCGCGCTAGCGGACAGCCTTGGCGGGCCGGAGCGAAGTGATCATCGTTCGAATTTCCTGATATTCCGTTGTGTCGGCATAGCGTCTGGCCTTCTCCAAGTACGGCAGCGTTGGGTCCCCAGGGGTCGTGTTGTTCCCGGGGTCGTAGACGCCGCCGAACAAGGCACCGCTCGGCGGCCAAAGGAACAGGTGGAACATCGGGCAGGCGAGCGGCCCGCTCTCCTCCGGCATCATGGTGATGCCGTAGGCGGCAGAGATGGTGGGCGTCGGGCCAGGCTCCATGCCGTCGCCGCGCGACTCGAAGACGTAGCGGGGTGGGGGCCGGTCCGCGGCGCCGGGTTCGCTCAACGCCTGGATTGGTTGTGAGTCGTAGACCTGGTACGGCACCTGCGTGCTGCATTCCGCTCCGGTGACGATGTTGGTCCGCAGCTGGGCCATCGGCTTCCCGGCCGCGTTGGTGATGTCCACGAACGCGCCGGCCAGGGCCCCGCCGGGGTCCCTCGCGGTCCAGTCCGGCGGATAATCGAACGCCAGCCCGTCCGACGTCGCAAAGGTCTTCCAGTCCGGGCCGGCCGGTATGCCGCTGCGGGCCGGGGCACCGGGGCCAACGGTCGGCGTCGAGGGGCCCTCGGCAGGAGGAACACTGCTGGGTGGAACACTGTCGGGAGGAACACTGTGGGATGAGGAAATCCCCGGCGCGGCACCCGGCGGGGGACCCGGTGTGCTGCAGGAGGCGCACAGCACCACGATGAGGACCAGTCCGAGCGAAGCGCCGCGTCGCATGTCACCCTCCCCCTGGAGAACAAGTGGTCGCCTAATTGTCAGCTTTCCAGCCGCGAAGCCTAGGGCATTAGGTCCCGTAATGGGACGGCGTGCGGCCGGGCGGCCCTCCGCACGGGGCCCTCGGGCCCTCGTGAGCCCCCGGGAGCCCTCATGAGCCCCCCGGGAGTGAACAGCACCACACCGGCATCCCTGCAATTGCAATTGCTTGCGCCGGCTTGCTACACCTGAAAAGATGCAAGGTTTCCTCAACTCCGCCATTCCTTACTTCGCTGTCGCCATCGCGGTGGTCGCCGGGCTGACTGCCTCCTGGCTGGTGCGCCGGATTGTCCTGCGCTTGAACCGCAATCAACCGGCGCTGCGGGAAACTTCGCGGGTGGCGCGCCTGCCGCTGCGCTTCGTGCTTTGCCTGACCGGCATCCGGATAGCCCTGGACCTGACGACCGACGACGCGCCGTGGCGCGACAAGGTGGACCACGCACTGCTGATCGCCCTGATCGGCTCCGTGGCCTGGCTGCTGATCGCTGTCCTGCTGATTATCGAAGCCTTGATCACCACCCGCTTCCGCGTGGACGTTGCGGACAACAGGCGTGCCCGGAGGCTGCGCACCCAGGTGATCCTTGCCCGGCGGATCGGCGTCGCCCTGGTCGCGGTCGTGGCGCTGGGCTGCATCATGCTGACCTTCCCGGCAATCCAGGCCATCGGAGCCGGGCTGCTCGCGTCCGCCGGCGTGATCTCCATCGTGGCCGGCCTCGCCGCCCAAACATCGCTGGTGAACGTCTTCGCCGGCACGCAACTGGCCTTCACCGACGCCATCCGGGTGGACGACGTCGTCGTTGTCCAAAAGGAATGGGGCCGGATCGAGGAAATTACGCTGACCTACGTGGTGGTCCACCTCTGGGACGACCGCCGCCTGATCCTGCCCTCCACCTACTTCACCACCACCCCGTTCGAGAACTGGACCCGGCGCCAGTCCGAAGTGATGGGGACCGTGGAGTTCGACCTGGACTGGCGTGCTCCCGTGCAGGCCATGCGCGCCGAACTCAAGGCCGTGCTGGCCAGCACCGAACTTTGGGACCACCGGGTGGGGATCCTGCAGATCACCGATGCGACCTCGGGCTTTGTCCGGGTCCGCATCCTGATCAGTGCCGCGGACAGCGCGGCGCTCTTTGACCTCCGCTGCCTGGTCCGCGAGGAACTCGTCCTGTTCCTGCAGGAGAAATACCCGACGTCGCTGCCCCACCTCCGGCTGGAGACCATCCCCTCCGCGGCGACGGCAGCCCAAACACCGCCGGCGCGTCGGGGCAAAATCTCGGCAGCCGACGAAACGGCCGCCCGCATGCCCGCGGATCCGCAGGACTCGCAGCTCTTTACCGGCTCGATCGCGGCCGTGCAGCGCTCGCGCGCGTTTACCGGCCCTGGCGAGGACGTGTTCGAGGATCGGGAGAAGTCCGCCAACTCGCAGGACTAGCAGGCCGCGGCGGCCGCACTCTTCCGGGCCGCGCTCTTCCCGGCTGTCCTCTTCCCGGCTGCTCTCTTCCCTGGGCCCCCGCAAGGGCCGATAATCGGAGCCATGACGATCCCACCGCCCCCGGGGCCCGACCCGTTTCCGCCAGAACCCGGCCCGACGACGCCGGAACCGTACCCGGGCGAGCCGTTCCCGGATCCGGGACCCCCGCCGCCGGCGCCGATTCCCGTGCCGGAGCCCGGCCCCACGCCAAGCCCGACGCCGGGACCGTCCCCCAGCCCTGCGCCCGCGCCGGGCCCGCTGCCGATCCCCGATCCTGGCCCGGTACCGCCGCGGCCCGATCCGACCCGGTTCTAGCGCGGCTTAGTTCTAGCGCAACCTGGTTCTAGCCGCCGGCGGTATCAGGGCGCGGCCGGCGGTATCAGGGCGCGGCCGGATCACCCAGGGGTCCTATTCCAGCACGATGTCGCGGGTCCGGTGGTCGTAGCGGATCACGAGGAGACCGCCGCGGTGGTGCACCTCGTGGTTGGCACCGTCGAACACGCCGAACGCGCCGTAGTTTTCGTCCCAGGACCGGTTCAGCGCGATTTTGAAGCTGTAGGACCCGGCGGGAAGTTCTGCCGCCAGCTTCCACAGCTGGTCCGCTGCGTCGAGCTGCATCTGGGCCTCGTCATACTGCGGTGCCCAGTTCGCCGGGGCGCCCAGCAGCACGTTGAAGTCGCCGGCGACGGCCACCTCGTCGGGCTGATCGACCGGCGGCACGCCGGCGTCGGTCCCGCCCGTCCCGCCCGTCCCGGCGTCGGCGTTTTCCTTGGCGTCGTCCCGGTCCGCCACCTTGCGCCGGACGGCCTTGGCGACCGGTGCGACCGCTTCTTCGACCAGCTTGGCGGCCTTGTCCGCTACCCTTCCGGCGACCGTCGCGGCGGCCGGCGCCTTGGGCGCGTGGTGCCCGGCCGGGGCGGCGGGCAGCGGCGTGTCCGCCGGGACCGGGGTGCCGGCGTCGAGCGCTGCGATGAACGCGGCCGGGTCGGGGAACGCGACCGTGGCCCGCTGGCCGTCCTCGGTGATGGTCCAGCCGGAGCGGCCCTTGACCAGCCAGCCGGCCTTGACCAGCCGGGCCGTGGCGGTGGTGAGCGCCTTGTGCCCGCGCGGAATGCCGCCGCTGAGCAGTTCGCGTTCGTGGTCGTTCAGCGGCACGCGGGCGATCGCCTCGCCGAGCACCACGCCGGCGTTGAGCTTCTCGCCCGACCAGATCCCTTCTGCCAGCACATCCAAAACGGCCTTAAGCCGAAGGTTCGTGTTTTCCGCCGAGTTCGCGCCCATGGGTCTCCTTTAGAAGCTGTTGGTCCACCTGCATTTTGCCAAGGTTCCGCTGGTTCCGCGACTGCATCAGGTGAACTCTTTGCTTTGCGGCCCGATGTGACGCCGGAACAAACCGTTGCCCGCGGCAAGCATGGCTGGTTACAGTGGCCTGACCGCCGCAGCTCCGGGCTGCTGCACTGCATTGCTGAACGCGGCTGATCGGCGGCACTCCATTCCCTCTGGTTCAGGAGCTCCCCATGCAAACACGCACCCTCGGTTCGCTCACCGTCTCGGCCCTCGGGCTGGGCTGTATGGGCATGAGCGAGTTTTACGGCCGGGGTGACGAGCGCGAGTCCGTCGCCACCATCCAGGCCTTCCTCGACGCCGGCGGGACCCTGCTGGACACCGCCGACATGTACGGCCCGTTCACCAACGAAAAACTGGTGGGCGGCGCCATCGCCGGCCGGCGTGACGACGTCGTGCTGGCCACGAAGTTCGGCAATGAACGCCGCGAGGACGGCTCCTGGGTGGGCATCAACGGCAAACCGGAGTACGTCCGGTCCGCCTGCGACGCGAGCCTGCAGCGCCTCGGGGTGGACCACATCGATCTGTATTACCAGCACCGGGTGGACAAGACGGTCCCGATCGAGGACACCGTGGGCGCCATGGCCGAGCTGGTCCAGGCCGGCAAGGTGCGGCACCTGGGACTCTCGGAGGCGGGCGCCGAGACGATCCGCCGCGCCCACGCCGTGCACCCGATCACCGCCCTGCAGACCGAGTACTCGCTGTGGGAACGCGAACCCGAGACCAAGGTTTTCCCGGTTCTCGCCGAGCTCGGCATCGGCTTTGTCCCGTACAGCCCGCTGGGCCGCGGCTTCCTCACCGGCAAGCTGCGCAGCGAGGACGATTTCGCGGAGCACGACTTCCGCCGGCACTCGCCGCGCTTCCAGGGCGAGAACTTCACCCGCAACGTCCAGCTCGTGGACCGGGTGACGGAGGTCGCCGCCGAGAAGGGCTGCACCCCCGCGCAGCTGGCCCTGGCTTGGCTGCTGGCCCAGGGCAGCCACATCGTGCCGATCCCGGGGACCAAGAAGCGCGAACGGCTGGCCGAGAACCTGGGTGCGGTCGACGTCGAACTGACCGCCGAGGACCTCAACCGGCTCGATGAGCTGGCCCCGGCCGGCTACGACGCGGGGGCCCGCTACCCGGATATGGGCAGCATCGACGCTTAGCCCCGTTGCCCTATCAGCTATGGTCCCTAACCGACTGTTTTAGCGACCACAACTGATAGAGCAACGCAGGGGCGGGCAACGCAGGGGCGGGCAACGCGCGGGGCGGGCAATGCGCGCAGAGGTTAGCGGCCGGAAGCTGCCAGCTCGGCCAGCAGTTCGGTCTTGCGCTCTTCGCTCGCGAACGAGGAACGGATGGAGTTGGCGGCGAGCCGCACGCAGTCGAACTCGGACAGCCCGATCACCGACCTCAGCTGCGCGAAGTTGTCATCGACGTAGCCACCGAAGTAAGCCGGGTCGTCCGAGTTCACACTGACATTGAGTCCGGCGGCGAGCATGCCCGGCAGCGGGTGCTCGGCGAGCGTAGCCACGGTGCGGAGCCGGACGTTCGAGAGCGGGCAGACGGTCAGCGGGGTGAGGTCCTGGACCAGGCGTTCCACCAGGTCGGTGTCCTCCATACAGCGGATCCCGTGGTCAATCCGTTCCACGTCCAGCAGCTCCAACGCCTCCATCAGGTACGACGCCGGGCCCTCCTCGCCGGCGTGGGCGGTCCGCCGCAGCCCTGCCTCCTTGGCCCGGGCGAAGAGCCGTTGAAACTTCGACGGCGGGTTGCCCAGCTCCGCCGAGTCGAGCCCGATCCCGACGATCGGGGCGTCCATGGCCAGCAGCTGTTCGAGCACGTCCAGGGCCGATTCCTCGGACAGGTCGCGCAGGAACGCGGCGATCAGCAGCGTCGAGATGCCGAACTCCTGCTCCGAGTCCGCCAGCACCGCAGCCACCCCGTTGACACAGGTCTCCAGCGATACCCCGCGGGCCAGGTGCGCCTGCGGATCCAGCATGATCTCGGCGTGCCGCACCCCGGCCCCCGCGGCCCGGGTCAGGTAGGCGCGGGTCATGTCCGCGAAGTCCTGCTCGGTCCGCAGCACGTCCATATTCGCGTAGTACAGGTCCAGGAATGACTGCAGGTCACTGAACTCGTACCGGGCGCGCAGCTCGTCCAGATCCGCGTACGGCAGGGTGATCCCGTTACGGTCCGCGAGCGCAAAGATCAGTTCCGGCTCCAGCGTGCCCTCGATATGCAGGTGCAGTTCCGCGACCGGCAGCGGAGAATGGACCTCTTCGGGGATCTCGGCGAACTCGGGGACATCGTCGGCATGCGACCCGTCGGCATGCGGCTCAGTGAGCGGCGGTACAGCGCCGCCGTCGTAAGTTTCCATTCGGTAAGGATAAGCCCGCGCGGTCCGGGGATGCCCTGCGGATGCCCGCCGGATGCCCGCGGGATGCGGGCCGGATGCGGGCCGGATAGAGTCGAACAGATGCAGAACAATCAGCAGGCTTCCGATCTTGCCGGCCTGGCGCCGGTCCAGCCCGTGGACGGCTTTGTCCGGGTCCGCGGCGCCCGCGAAAACAACCTCCGCAATGTCAACGTGGACGTTCCTCGGGACGCGATCGTGGCTTTCACCGGGGTTTCCGGCTCCGGGAAGTCCTCGCTGGCCTTCGGCACCATCTACGCGGAGGCCCAGCGGCGCTACTTCGAATCGGTGGCGCCGTACGCCCGGCGGCTGATCCAGCAGGGCCATAATCCCAAGGTGGAGCTGATCACCGGCCTGCCGCCCGCCGTCGCGCTCCAGCAGCGCCGCGGCACCCCCAGTTCCCGGTCCACAGTCGGCACGCTCACCACCCTGTCCAACTCGCTGCGGATGCTGTTCTCCCGCGCCGGCAGCTATCCGGAGGGTGCGGAGCCCCTGGACTCGGACGCATTCTCACCCAACACCGCAGCCGGCGCCTGCCCCGAATGCCACGGCCTGGGCATCGCGCACACGGTCACCGAAGCGTCGCTGGTCCCCGACCCGTCGCTGAGCATCCGGGACGGTGCCATCGCCGCCTGGCCGGGCGCCTGGCAGGGCAAGAACCTGCGCGACGTGCTCAGCCACCTCGGCTACGACGTCGACATCCCCTGGCGGAAGCTGCCCAAAAAAGACCGAGACTGGATCCTCTTCACCGAAGAGCAGCCGGTAGTCGAAGTGACGCCGCAGCGGGACCGGGTGGCCAAACCGTACAAGGGCCGGTTCTGGAGCGCGCGCAGCTACGTGCTGCACACCCTCGCCGACTCCAAGTCCGCCATGATGCGCGAGAAGGTGCTCCGCTTCATGGAGACCGGACCGTGCCCGCGCTGCGGCGGCAGCCGCCTACGCCCCGAGGCCCTGGCCGTCACCTTCGCCGGCCGGACCATCGCCGACCTCAACGCCGTCCCGATGACCGAGCTGGCGCAGATCATCAAGCCCACCACCGAACTCACCGACGCCGGGACGGCCTCCCGCCGGCTGCCGGCCGGCCAGTCCGGCGCCGAATCCACCGAGGTGGCGGTCGCCATCACCCGCGACCTGCTGCAGCGCGTCACCGTGCTGGTGGACCTGGGCCTGGGCTACCTGGCGCTGGGCCGGTCCACCCCCACCCTCTCCCCCGGCGAGATGCAGCGGCTCCGGATCGCCACCCAGCTGCGCTCCGGGCTGTTCGGGGTGATCTACGTCCTCGACGAACCCTCCGCCGGCCTGCACCCGGCCGACGCCGAGCCTCTCCTGGCCGTGCTGGACCAGCTGAAATCCTCCGGCAACTCCGTGTTCGTGGTGGAGCACAACATGGACGTGGTCCGCCGCGCCGACTGGCTGGTGGACGTGGGACCGCGCGCCGGCGAAGGCGGCGGCGAAGTGCTCTACAGCGGCCCGGTGGCCGGCCTCGCCGACGTGGAGGCGTCCGTGACCCGGCCCTACCTGTTCCCCGAAACCGCCGGCAAGGCGGACGACGGCGGGGTGCACGACGGCGGGGTGCACGGCGGGGCGCGCCGTTCCCCGTCGGCCGGCGGCCCCGACAGCGACGGCGACGGCCGCCGCGAGCCTGCCGGCTGGCTCGAACTGCGCGACATCAGCCGGCACAACCTGCAGCAACTGGACGCCCGTTTTCCGCTGGGCGTGCTGACCGCCGTCACCGGCGTCTCCGGCTCCGGCAAGTCGACCCTGGTCAGCCAGGTCCTCGCCGACGTCGCCAACGCCTGGCTGCACCCCGGAACGGACAGCTCCGCAGACGAAGCAGCCCAGGAGGCGGCCGAAGAGCCGGCCGAACTCGACACGCCGCTGCGCGTGGGCCAGGTGTCCGGGTTGGAGCAGATCGACCGGCTGGTGAAGGTGGACCAGAAACCGATCGGCAGGACCCCTCGCTCCAATCTGGCCACCTACACCGGCTTGTTCGACGCCGTCCGCAAGGTTTTCGCCGCCACGGACGAGGCCAAGGCCCGCGGCTACGGCGCCGGACGGTTCTCCTTCAATGTGCCCGGCGGACGCTGCGAGACCTGCCTGGGCGAAGGCTTCGTGGCCGTCGAGCTGCTCTTCCTGCCCGGCAGCTACGGCCCCTGCCCGGTCTGCCACGGCTCCCGCTACAACCCCGAGACCCTGGCGGTCACCTACCACGGCAAAAACGTGGCGGAAGTGCTCGGCATGACGGTCAACGCGGCCGCCGAGTTCCTGGCCGGTGTCCCCGCCGCCGCGCGTGCCCTGCAGACGCTGCGGGAGGTGGGCCTGGGCTACCTCCGGCTGGGCCAGCCCGCCACCGAGCTCTCCGGCGGCGAAGCGCAGCGCATCAAGCTCGCCACCGAACTGCAGCGGGCCCAGCGCGGCCACTCGCTCTACCTGCTGGACGAACCGACCACCGGCCTGCACCCGGCCGACGTCGAACTCCTGATGGGGCAGCTGCAGCGCCTGGTGGACGCCGGCAACACGGTGGTGGTGGTGGAACACGAAATGGACGTGGTGGCCGCCGCGGACTGGGTGCTCGATCTGGGCCCCGCGGGCGGCGACGCCGGCGGCAGGATCGTCGCGGCCGGGGAACCAGCCGTCGTCGCCCGGTCCAAAACCAGCCGGACCGCGCAGTACCTGGCCGCGGCCCTGGCAACTTAGGTCTATGCGCTGAAGGTTCCCAGAAAAAAGGATCTTTTCAAGGGATCGCCTGATGAGGCGTCGTGTCCGGTGTGGGGGGTCCTGATGGTCGGGAATTTCAGCGTGCCGACAGGCTGACGAAGTACTCCTGCTGGACCGGTCGACGGCCCAGCTTCTGGGCCGTGCGCAGCGAAGGCAGGTTCCCCGCGTGGATTTGGCCCCAGACGGTGTCTGCGCCGGAGCCTTGGCCGGTCAGGAACGAGGATTGCACCGCCAGAGCCAGGCCCTTGCCACGCAGACGTTCCGTCAGGAAAACGTCCAGCATGCAGAGCGCGCGTCGGCCAAAGAGGGGCGAAATTGTGGCAGCCGCCAATCCCGCAAAGCCGTGGTCGTCGCGGAGCGACATCAACAGGCCCTGGTCAGCCGCTTCTTGGAGCCCCTCCTGGCCGGACTCCGAGACAAACGAGGCAAGTTCCGGGGCCTCGGACCTCCACGCTTGATGTTCTTTCTGGTGATCGGAGAACACTTCAGCCGCCGCTTCCGGCCAAGAGATCGTCAGAGCCCCGGTCAGGTCCCGCTCGTCAGCTCTGGCCGCCACGTCCACGGACCCGGACATAACGGTTGCCCAGTTCTCTGCGGTGGATAGAGCAAGGCCTGGCTGTTCCCAGAATGTGAAGCCACGCACTCCGGCGCCGCAGTAACACGCTGCCACTTGAGCGGCCAGTGCATCCACAGCCTCAGCGTCGTTCACCCGGGCAGTAGTTTTGACCGCCACGAACGGGAAAGCCGGATCGAGGTTGCGGTATCTGAGCCCCGAAACGACGGTGCGCTCATCGCTGGCTACAAGTAGCCGCTCGGTCATGTTACCGGTGCTGACCTCGACTCCCAGCCGGTCGATCCTGGCCGCCACAACGTCCGGTGACGCAAGTGTGGCGAGGGATTTGACGTCGTCGATCTCGGCTTGCGCTGCGTCCTCAGCATCGTACCCGGCGGGCAGGTATTCGAGTATCGGGCGGGCGAATGCGGCGAGCTGGTGGTCCGGCAGTCCAAAAGGGTTCATTGATTCCTAGGCTACTCGAGCCGGCCGTTGGAGCGATCCGTTCAAAGCCACCCCGCGCATCACCGGTACATCGACTGCTCTGCGTCGGCCACCGGCGCTGGATCCGTAACGCTAGGTGATTGTCCTTTTGAGGCCGTGGGCTAAGCGGCGGCAATTAAAGGCGCCGACCGGGGCCTGTTGCCTCATGTCAATACCTCCGGGAAGGTGCAGTCGTTGCCTCAGATGAAAACCTCCGGTTGTCGCGGTGGTTCCATCGTTCGTTCACGACGGGTCTGATCGGGGCCGGTTGTTTGGCGGTAGCGAGGGTTTCGAGCCGGCCGGTCAGGGCCAGGATCTGCCGGGAGAGGGCGGCGGGGCGGATCTTCTTGTACTGGGCGTTCATCCGGATCACGGGCATCCGTGACAGGGCCGGGTGGGCGGCTGCGCGCCGGTGCGGGGTGGCTGCCCGGTCATGGGTTTTGCTGACTTTGGCTCCGTGGCGGACCTTGGCGATGAGTTTTTGCTGGGGCAGCAGGTAGTTGGTGAAGATCCGGTCCAGCTCCCAGATCTCGTTGAGCAGATCCAGTTCCGCGGCGGTGTCATAGCGGAGGTAGCCGACCAGCTCACGGACCCGGGACCAGTTCTTCTGCTCCACGTGCGCGCCGTCGTTCTTGTTGCCCGGACGGGACCGGGTGAAGGTGATGCGCTGCTGCAGGCAGAACTCGAAGAGCTCGTTGTTGATGAACTCGCTGCCGTTGTCCGAATCGATCCCGGCCACGGGAAACGGGAAGACCGCCAGGACATGCTGCAGGGCTGCGAAGACGTGCTTCTGCGCCTTGTTCGGCACGGACCGGTTCACGGTCCAGCCGGTCGCGATATCCGTGACCGTGAGGGTGAAGCAGAACTGGCCGGAACTGTTCGCTCCGTCGTGGCCGACCAGATCGATTTCGACGAAACCCGGCACCGCGCCGTCCCACTGGGCCCAGGTCCGGACCGGGATCTGGGACTTCAGCAGCGATCCGGGCTTGGTATGGGACCGGCCGTGCGGCAGCAGTTTCGCCCGCTGGCCCGCCAGCCGCCGGTCGATGGTCGCCGCGCTCATCCGGGACAGCAGCGCCGCCTGCGCGTCGGTGATGTCCAGGGCCTTCTCAGCCCGCAGCATCGGGACGAGATCGGGCAGCATCGGTGCCAGCAGCTTGCCCGCCGGCCCCCGCAACACCGCCCAGCACACCACGAGCCCGGCCTGCAGGTCCGCCCCGTACACCGGGGCGCGCCCGGGCCTGACCGGCCGTGGCCGCGGCGGATCGAGCGCGTGCCGCAAGACCGCCCGCGCATGGTCCCGATGCCAGCCGGTCAACTCGACCAGTTCATCCAGGATCCGCCCCTTCCTGGCACGGTCACCGGCCCGGTAAGACTCAGCCAAATGCTTCGTCACCGCCTTGCGCTCACCCATCGTCAATCCCATCCCTCAAGGATCTCCGCCCCAGCCCGCCCCTGCCGGAGGTTTTCTCCTGAGGCAACGTATCCGGCTACGCGGAGGTTATTTGTGAGTCAACGCGCGGGGTTGATCTCGGCGCCCGGCTGTTTTACGGTGGACGGACGCCCAATCGTGGGCGCTTTGCATGCCCGGTGCTGCCTCCACCATGAACTGCCCGACCGGCAGCAACCGAAAATGACCTCTATTGTCAGGGGCGGGCAGTGGCGCGATAACGTCCGGGGACGGACCGAGCGTCGGTGGCCCTCAGGAGCAGCTGAATCCATGAAGAAATCAACCTTCACTACTGCCGCGCGCCGTGGAGCCACCCTTGCCGCTATTTCGGTGGCCGGCGTGGCCCTGTCCGCCACCGCAGCCAGCGCGGCCACCCCGGCCGCCGCCAGCACGTCCACCTGGGACTCGCTGGCCCAGTGCGAGAGCGGCGGCAATTGGAGCACCAACACCGGCAACGGGTACTCCGGCGGCCTGCAGTTCAGCCAGAGCACCTGGGCAGCCCATGGCGGCACGGGTTCGGCGGCCAGCGCCAGCCGTGAACAGCAGATCGCCGTGGCGCAGAATGTCCAGGCCAGCCAGGGCTGGGGTGCGTGGCCGGCGTGTGCTGCCCAGCTTGGCCTCACCGGAGGCGGCGGCGCCACAACCGCCCCGGTAAAGGTCCCGGCGGCGCAGGCACCGGTCCAGTACGTGGCCGCGCAGGCGCCGGTCCAGCAGGCCGCCCCCGTCCAGGCAGCGCCGCGGCACGCAGCCCCGGTCGCGCTGAGCGGCGAGACCTACACCGTGCAGAGCGGCGACAGCCTGAGCAAGATCGCGGAACAACTCAACATCAACGGCGGTTGGCAGCAGCTGGCCGACGCCAATGCGGACACCATCAGCGACCCGAACCTGGTCCTCGCCGGCCAGGTCCTGCAGCTGCCCGCCTGATCAGTGCCGTGATTGAACTGCAGTGATTAACCAACGACGCCGGGGCGCCCTTGGGGGTCGCTCCGGCGTCGTTGGTTAATTGGTTTCAGGCGGCTCGCGGAAGTTCACGGATTATGCGGACCTTCCAGGCGGCGTCGTCGCTGGTGTCCAGCAGCGCCACCGTTCCCTGCGCGAGATGCAGCGCCACGCGCTTGGCGGCGAGCAGTTCCAGGTAGAGCTGTTCGTTCATCCGGGCCGGCGTGTCGATCACATACTTCACCGCGTCCCGGACCTTGCGGTAGTTGGCGCTGCGTTCGCGGTGCAGGTGGAGTTCGAGCATCCGCCGCTGCCGCAGCCGCGGTTCATGCCGGTTCAGCAAGGACACCGCCGTATGCACGGCCACCACCAGGGTCAGCGAGACGGCGTAAATTTCCCAGCCGCTGGAGAGCAGGAAAAACGGCAGGTTGGCGATCGCGACGATGGCGATGACGAGCCTTAAGGCCATCAGGCGGCGCACCGTCAGGGCCATCGAGGCCAGGGCCGCGCGGAAGCCGCTTTGTTCCTTGCGGGCCGCAGCCGGGTCCAGGGTGAATTCCTCGAGGACCAGGATGCCGTTGGCTTCCGGCGGGAGCATTTGTCCGTACTTGGGCGCAAACGGCGCCGCGTGAAGAGGGGTCATGGCGGGTCTTCCGTGGGGCGTGGGGTGGTGGGCTCCATGATAGATCCCGTAACTGGGAACTGTCTGTAGCGTTTCGGGATGTGAAGACGCTCACCCCGGAGGGCCCACAATTGGCGTTGCGGGCCGGTGGCCCCAAACTGGAGAGATGCAGACTTTCCTTCCCTTCCCCGATTTCCGGCAAAGCGCCGCGGCCCTTGATCGCGTCCGGCTCGGCAAGCAGCGCGTCGAGGCGCTGCAAATGCTGCGCGCGCTGGT
The DNA here is from genome assembly GCF_057748045.1 of Arthrobacter sp. JB02-1C. Lineage (NCBI taxonomy): Bacteria > Bacillati > Actinomycetota > Actinomycetes > Micrococcales > Micrococcaceae > Arthrobacter > Arthrobacter sp. JB02-1C. The sequence goes on along the minus strand of NZ_CM173235.1, from coordinate 1,969,549 downwards.
GATTCCCGAGTACGGCTGGCAGTCCCACCCGGCCGTCCGGATGTGGATGGGCCATGTTCCCGCATTGACCATGTACGGCCTGGCCATGGTGGATGAGTGGACCTCCCGCGGCGGCGAAGACACCACCCGGGACAAGATCAGGGAGTTCGCGCCGCAGGCCGCGCACCCGGACTACGCCGCCAAGATCCCGATGCCGTACTGGCTCGGGAACCCTGACTTCCACGTCAGCCACCAGTCCCGGCTGCTGGCCAAGGACCACCGGTTCTACGCCTCCGTTTTCCCCGGCACGGACCCGGACCTGGAGTACGTCTGGCCCGAGCCCAAGCACGAATTGATCCCCGAAGATCCGGCCGGGGACCGGATGTGGATCCTCCGCCTGCCGCTGGGCGAGACGGACCCGCGGCAACTGGACACCGTCAGCCTGCCGCCGGTGCGGGCCAGCCGGGCTGCCCGGGCCGTGGGCGACGACGACTATGAGTTCGTGTACGCGGACCACACGTCCCGACGCCCGGAGAAGAATGCCCGCAAGCGGCCGGCCAAGCCGCTGGTCAAGAAGCCCACCCGCAAACGGCAGGCGCAGGAAGACGCCTTCGCCACGCTGCCCGGCAAATCCGTGGTGGCCATTCCCTTCGACGGCGGCCAGTCGTTCGCCGTCGGCCAGGTGCACGGCCGGCCGATCACCGAGGACGGCCGGTTTGCCCGGAGCTTCGCGGTCACCGAGATCCTGGCCCGGCAGGACTTTGACTACCCGGCGCTGCTGCAGGACCCCCGGGTGTTCTTCCCGATCGCTGCCCGCTAGCCGCGACTCGTAGTCCCCCACCCGCGGCGGGACGCAGGGGCGGGATTGCTGGCAGACTGGCCGGTATGACTGTTGTGCTGGCCGGTTGCGGCGACCTTGGTACCGAGGCGGGGTTGCGTTTTGCCGCAGCCGGACACCGGGTGGTGGGCTGGCGGCGCTCGCCGGACAAACTGCCCGCGCCGATCGAAGGTGCCACGGCGGACCTGGCCCGGGGCGAACTCCCGGATCTTCCCGCGGACACCACCGCCGTCGTCGTCGCGGTGGCGGCGGATTCCGCCACCGAGGAGGCGTACCGCGCGGCCTACGTGGACGGCCTGCGGCACGTCCTCGACGCCGTGGCAGGGTCCGCCGCGCCGGTCCGCCGGGTACTCTTCGTGTCCTCCACCGCCGTCTACGGGGACGCCGACGGCGGCTGGGTGGACGAGACGACGGCGCCGCACCCCGCCGGGTTTTCCGGCCGGATCATTTGCGAGGCCGAGGAACTGCTGCACACCCGCCTGCGGGAGAGCGCAGTGTCCCCCGTGGTGCTGCGGCTCGGCGGCATTTACGGACCGGGCCGCACCCGCCTGATCGACCAGGTCCGGGACGGGAAAGCGACCGTCCCGGCGGCATCCCACTTCACCAACCGGATCCACCGCGACGACGCCGCCGCCGCGATCGTGCACCTGTGCAGCATGGCCCCGGAGCCTGCACCCGTGTACCTGGGAGTGGACAACGAACCGGCCGAACTCGGTACGGTCCTGCAATTCCTGGCCGGCGAGCTGGAACTGCCGGAGCTGCCGGGATCGACCGGGGAGTCCGGGGAGTCCGGGGTGTCCGCGGTGTCCGGGGTGTCCGGGGGCGGGCCGGGACGCGGCGGAAACAAGCGGGTCAGTAACGCGCTGCTCCGCTCCACCGGCTTCGAGTTCACGTATCCGAGCTACCGGGAGGGATACCGGGCAGTCCTGTCCGGCGTCGGCGTGCGACATCCCTGAGCGCCCAAGGCGTTCCGGGGCCCCGGCAAACTGGATTCCACTCCCATCCCATCGGACCTGAGGGCAGCATGGATTTTCAACACATCATTGAAACGATCGGCCGGTTCTTGGATTTTGCCGGGGTGAGCGTGATGGTCGTCGGTGCCTTGGCGTCCGTCCCCATGGCCCTGCGGGGGTACCAACCGCGACGGCTGCCGGCTGGCGCGGAACGGCTGTCCGTCTATCGCTCCTACCGGCAGCTCCTGGGCCGGTCCATCCTGCTGGGCCTCGAACTCCTCGTGGCGGCCGACATCATCCGCACCGTCGCGGTGACGCCAACCTTCGAAAGCGTCGGCGTCCTGGCCGTCATCGTGCTGATCCGGACGTTCCTGAGCTTCTCCCTCGAGCTGGAAATCACCGGACGCTGGCCTTGGCAGAGACAGCCGGCCGGAGCCGAACCGGCCGCGACACCAAGCTGAGGCACCATGACCACCGATTCCTGGCCGGCGGCGCCGGACCTGCCCCACCCGGTCATCATGGGTCAGAGCTGGACCGACGCCATCTTCCTGCACTGGCGCATCCCCGAGGCGGAGGCCGCGGCCTTCATGCCGCCGGGCGTCGCCCCGGACGAGTTCGACGGGGCTGCCTGGGTGGGGCTGATCGGCTTCCGGATGCAGGGCGCCGGGCTGGGCCGGGGACCAGGCATTCCGTATTTTGGCAGCTTCACTGAAATCAACGTCCGGCTCTACTCCCGGGAACCGGACGGCACGCGGGGTGTTGTCTTCCTAAGCCTGGACGCCTCCCGCCTTGCGGTGGTGCTCGCGGCCCGCGCGGCCGGAATCCCCTACGTGTGGTCCAGCGCCCGCTTCGAGGCGGCCGTCACTGCCGGTCCGCCGCGGCCGCCGGGGCCGCCGGGTCCGCCGGGGCCGCCGGACGCACTGGAGCTGGCTGCGGCGGCGGCGCCGGCGCTCGGATACTCTGTCCGTCGGTTCCGCGGCGGAGCGCAGACCGAGGTCGCGGTTGCCCCGTTGCCCGACGTCGACGCCGACGATCCGCTGTCCGTGCACCTCACGGCCCGGTTCGGTTTACACAGCCGCTTTCGCGGCCGGACCCTGTATATCCCCAACGCCCACCGGCCCTGGCCGCTGTTCCACGCGCGCGTGCGCGTGCTCGAGGACCAGCTGATCGCCGCGGCGGGCATTACGGTCTCCGGGCCGCCGGAATCGGTGTTGTACTCGCCCGGGGTCCGCACGCAGTTCGGCCGGCCGAGGGTTCTCTGACGCCGGTTTCGGCGGGGCGGGACGGCGGGACGGGCGGTGCGGGCGGGATGGGCGGGCGGTGCGGGCGGGACGGGCGGTGGGACGGCGCCGTCGGCCGTTCACGCTCCGCGGCGCGTGCGGCGTGCCCGACGGAGCCGGAGCAGCCGCAGCAGGATCCCGGCCGCGAACATGAGGACGCCCAGCAGCACTGACGGCGGCGGCAGGGTCCCGACCAGGACCACGCAGGCCACGGCGCCCAGGATTTGCACCGCTTTGGGGTACCGGCGGTCTGTCCCAGGCTGGGTGAAGGCGGACAGGTTGGCGATCAGGTAGTAGACCAGCACGCCGAACGAGGAGAACCCGATGGCGCCGCGCAGGTCGGCGACGGCGACAACCGCGCAGATCACCACGGCCAGCACCGCCTCCGCGCGGTGTGGAACTTTATAGCGCGGGTGCACCGCGGAGAGCCAGTGCGGCAGGTCGTGCTCACGCGCCATGGCCAGCGTGGTCCGGCCGAGGCCCGCGATCAGGGCCAGCAGGGCACCCAGGGATGCCACCGCCGCCCCTGCGCGGACCACCGGAACGGCCCGCGGCATGCTTCCACCCTGGACTGCGGCGGCGAGGGGCGCGGATTCGGCCGCAACGCCGTCGGGCCCCAAACGGGCCAGCACGGTGACGGCGATCGCGGCGTAGACCAGCACCGTGATCGCCAAGGCGATAACGATCGCGCGGGGAATCGTGCGCCGCGGATCGCGGACTTCCTCCCCCATGGTCGCGACCCTGGCGTAGCCGGCGAAGGCAAAGAACAACAGCCCTGCCGACTGCAGGATCCCATACCAGCCAGACGCCAGCAGCCCCTCCCCGAAGAGCCTGGCCGGTTCCGGGTCGCCGCCACCCCAACAGGCCACCACGGCTACCGCCAAGGCCGCCAGGACAACGACGACCAGGACGCGGGTGAGGCCTGCCGTTCGGGTCACCCCATGATAATTAACCGTTGCCAAAACGACGACGGCGGCGATCGCCACCGGTCGTTCCCACCCCGGCGGCGCTGCGTAGGCGGCGAACGTCATGGCCATGGCGGCGGCGCTGGCGGTCTTGCCGATGACGAATCCCCAGCCGGCCAGAAACCCTGGCCAAGGCCCGAGGCGCTCGCGGCCGTACACGTACGTCCCCCCGGACGTCGGGTACGCGGCGGCGAGTTGGGCGGAGGACGTGGCGTTACAGAAGGCCACCACGGCGGCGATGGCAAGCCCGACCAGCAGCCCCGACCCAGCAGCGGCGGCCGCCGGGGTGAAGGCCGCGAAGACTCCCGCCCCGATCATCGAGCCGAGGCCGATCACGGACGCGTCGAACGTACCGAGCCTGCGGGCCAGGGCCTGGTTGCCGCTGGGGTTGTTACGGGGGTTGTTACTGGGGTTGCTCATTGGGGGGACCGCCGCCGTCGCTCATGCGGGGACCGCCGCCGTCGCTCATGGGGGGACCGCCGCATCGGCGTCGTCCATCCTCCGGGCATTAGTCTCCACCTCTGGCGCGGTACGAACTGCTGGTGTGCGTCGCCGGCGGTCGGCAAACTGATACACCCCGGCTCAATCCAACGATACTTTTGCCGCCGATTCTTTGCCCACTTGTTCAGCTCATGAAACAAGGGCACTCCAAGCTAACCGGATGGCTCCTAATTCCAGCCGTGGATCACCCGAGTTGACCCCAACGGTGGACAGCTGGACTGTTGCTTAGATCGCTCGAACCATTCGAACTTCACGCACCTCGCCTTCGGTTTTCACCGCCCCGTCGGTGACGAATCCGTTTTTTCGGTAGAAGGATTGCGCGCGTGGATTAGGGTCGGCGACCCAGAGCACGGCAGGCGCGTTGGAGTCAATGACTGCATTGAGGAGCGCCGAACCTACTCCCGAGCCATGGAACGCGGCGTAGGCGTAGAGGAGGTACAGCTGCTGTGCCTCGTCAACGTCGTCAAGGGATGGGCCTGACATTGCGATACCGATCAGAGTGCCATCGTGCGTAGCGACGGCGGTGGTGTTTTCGCTGTACTTAAGATCCGTCAGAGCTGAGTGCCAGAATCGTTCGCGCCAGCTCACGAGCGCTGGATCGTCCAGGGTGGCGTCGCTCATCAATCCTCGGTAAGTTTCGCGCCAGGTGTCCACGTGAACTCTCGCCATGCGTGGAGCGTCTGCGGGCTCAGCGGGACGCACATCGAAGTGGATCGTCATTGCTCCACGGTACTGTAGTGGCCCTGTCGCCTGCATGTGTCCCGCCAAGGGCTGAAGCTGACGACGATGCCCCCGTGTTTCAATGGCGGGATGGAGAATTGGGGATCCACCGTGCCTGCACCGAAACTTCGCAAGGGCGAACGGGTGGCGATTCTGTCACCGTCATTCGCTGCTCCCGGTTTCGCGCCTGGAATTCACGAGCAGGCCATGGACCGGTTTGCCGAGGCGACGGGTCTTGTGCCCGTGGAGTTTCCGACAACACGTCAGCTCGGCGCCACCGCTGAAGACCGTGCCGCTGATCTCAACGCGGCATTCGGTGACCCAAGCATCCGGGCAATCCTTGCCACCATCGGCGGCGACGACCAGATCACTGTCATCCCTCATCTGGACGCCGAACTAGCCCGCGCCGACCCCAAGATTTTTCTCGGTTACAGCGACAACACAAACATGCTGAACTGGCTCTGGTCACACGGGATCGCCGGCTTCTACGGTGGTTCCACCCAGGTTCATCTCGGTCCCGGTCCCGGCATTGACGAAGTCCACCTCGCATCTTTAAAAGCCGCCCTAATAACCGGAGGTGAACTCACCATCACAGAGCCAGGCGAATCCGAGGACTTCGGCCACGACTGGCGAGACCCCAAGGCCCTCGTCGAATACGGAGAACGGGAGCCTACCGAACCCTGGGCATGGGCCGGGCCGAAACGGCGAGTGTCGGGGCACACCTGGGGCGGTTGCCTCGAGGTCATCGACCAGCTCGCGATGGCGGATCGAATGCCGCCGGTCGATGATCTCCACGGCTCCATCCTGCTGCTGGAAACCAGTGAGCTGATCCCACCTGCCGATTGGGTAAAACGGTGGATCCGCTCGCTCGGGGAGCGAGGCATCCTCAACGCTGTCCACGGGGTTCTCGTCGCCAGGGCACCAACAAGCAATTTTGAATACCGACCGGAACCCGCTGAACGCTCCCGGCTGCGGGTCGCCCAGCGAGACGCCGTGATCGAGGAGGTCGCCCGGTACAACCCCGAGGCCGTCATCTGCGTCGGGGTCCCTTTCGGCCATACCCGTCCACAATGGATTCTGCCCTACGGCGGACACCTCACGATGGACGGATCAGCCCGCACCATTAGCGCTCTCTACAATTAACCACCCCTGAGCAACAGATGGTCTAGCTTCGACCGCTCGGGTTCGGACCCGTTATAGCTACGGTTGCGATGTCGGCGGTGGGTCACACCGGGATACCGGGACCTTCAAATTGATTCTGTTGCAACGATCGTTGGCAACCGCCCGGTATGGCGCGGGACTAAGAATGTCACACCCCCTTGGGAGACTGAGGGTATGGGAATCGGTGCAGCTCTCATCGTTCGTCCGGCTGGTGGGCCGGGCGGTGATGCGGGCCGGGTTCCGGCGCTGGCGGGGGTTCGTGCCGCCGGTGGGCCGGGTGAGGTTCCGGCGCTGGAGGACGTGCTGGGGTTGTTGCGGGAGGTGTCGGCGTCGGCGGTCGCGGAGACGGCGTTGCTGGGTTTCGCGGACGCGGCCGTGTTCGCTGGCCGGGTCGAGGAGATCTCCCGGGCCGTGGAATACCTGCAGGTCGTCGCGGCCGCAGCCGTGGACCGGTCCCGGAAGGAAGCCCCGGACGCGCTGCCGGCCGCCGGGGACGGCTACCGCAAGACCGGGGAGTTCCTGCGGGACCGGTTGCAGATCACCGCCGCCGAGGCCCACCGCCGCCTGTCCCTGACCCGGGCCGTGCTGCCACGCACCGGGTTCACCGGTGAACCGCTGCCGCCAGCCCATGAGGAACTCGCCGCGGCCCTCGCCGCCGGGACCGTCCCGTCCCGGTCCGCGACCATCATCACCCTGGCCCTGGACCGCGTCCGGCCGCTCTGCGACCCGGACACCCGTGCCCGGATGGAACACACCCTGACCCGCACCGCCATCGAACACGACCCCGACTTCCTGGCCCGGATCGCCCGGCGCTGGACCGACGCCATCGACCAGGACGGCGCCGAACCCGCCGAAGAGGCCCTCCGCCAACGCCAGGGCGCATTCCTCCGCCGCCCCCGGCACGGACTCCAGCACCTGGAAATCTTCGCCACCACCGAACAATTCGAACACCTCCTGACCGTGATGAACACCGCCACCAACCCGCGCACCACCCCGGCCCCGGACGGGGCCGCAGGTGCGGCAGGGGGTGGGGCAGCGGGCGGGGCCGGCACGGTGTCACCGGACGGGGCGTCGGGTGGGGCGTCGGGCGGGGCGGCCGGAAGCAGCGGCAGCGGGAACGACTCCGTCGGCGCGGTCGCCGGGTCCCTGGACTGGCGGTCACGGCCGCAGCGGCTCCTCGACGGCCTGATCGGTGCCTGCAAAGCCGCCCTGGCCTCCGGCGGACTGCCCGCCACCGGCGGCCTCCGGCCCCAGATCATGGTCACCATCGACTACCGCGACCTCCTGGACCGCCTCGACCGCGACCACAGCACCAGCACAACGGGCGCAACCGGTGACCGCGACCGCGGGACCGGGCCCGGACCCGGCTCCACCGGCACCGGAACCCTGGCCTTCACCGGACCCATCACCGCCGCCACCATCCGCAAAATCGCCTGCGACGCCGACATCATCCCCGTCCTGCTCGGCACCGACAGCCGGATCCTCGACATCGGCCGCACCAGCCGCCTCTTCCCACCCCACCTCCGCAAAGCCATCACCGCCCGCGACCAAGGCTGCGCCTTCCCCGGCTGCACCATCCCCGCCCCCTGGTGCGAAGCCCACCACATCACCTACTGGTCCCGCGGCGGACCCACGTCCGCCGACAACGGAGTCCTGCTCTGCTCCCACCACCACCACCTGATCCACAAAGAACACTGGACCATCCGGTCCCGCGCCGGCATCCCCTGGTTCATCCCACCACCCCACCTCGACCCCAACCAACACCCCCAACGAAACCACTACTTCAGACCCTGAACCCCGCAGCGACGGACCTAATCCTCGCGCGACGCCTTTGCCGACAAAGTCAGCCAAGGCCTCCCCAAAACAGCCGATCCGTGCTGTCATAGCTCCTACGGACGACATCGGAACCAGCCATCGGAACCAGCCAACGGAGGCCGATCATGCCGTACCAGGGATTCGCCGAAACCTTGCCAAGCAGCCACCCCCGTGTGCGGCGTTACGCGGCACTCATGGGTGGCTTCATCGCCCTACTTTTCTGGTGGATCGGGCTGACGGGATACACGGTAGTCGGCGGTGCGGCCAGCGGGACTTCCGGACTGATCGTCTTCCTCGCCACTCCGGTGCTGGCGACGGCCGGAACGTACTTCCTCGCGCGCGGCGCCAGGCGTCCTACATCTCCGGGGTGGGTAGCGCACCGACAGCCTAAGGCCCGGAACCGGCGGCCCCGGCACCGCAGAGATAACTAGTTGCAGAGGCGATGAGTTAGCGTCCGGCCGCGTAACCCTGCGCGCCCCGGGGGTTGGCTGCCGCCTGTAAAACTCCGGTCGCAGGGTCCCGGACCACGGCCGAGAGACGCCCCAAGGCCCAATCGCCGGCCCGGGTGACAACGTGACCGCGGCGCTCCAGTCCGGCAATGACGTCTTCGCCGAGCCGGTCCTCTACTACTGCGCCGCCGGGTTCCCAAGTCCGCGGCCAGAACGAGCCGGGCACCGACGTCGTATGAAACGTGGGCGCGTCGATGGCCTGCTGCGGCGAGTAGCCGCCCACGATTGTCCGGAGCAGATAGGGCAACTGCCACTGGTCCTGCTGGTCGCCGCCGGGCGAACCGAGCGCGGTAACCGCCTGCCCGTCCCGGAGCACGAGTGTGGGTGTCAGGGTGGTGCGGGGCCGCTTTCCCGGCGTCAGCGTCGATGGTGTCCCCGGTTCCAGCCAGGTCATTTGCAGCCGGGTGCCAAGGCAGAAACCGAGCTCCGGGATCGCCGGCGATGACTGTAGCCAGCCACCGGACGGGGTGGCGGAGACCATGTTCCCCCACCGGTCCACCACGTCGATATGGCAGGTGTCTCCGCGGGTTTCCCCACTCCGTGCCACTGTTGGCTCCCCGACGCCGGCGGCCGCCGCGCCCGCCCGCGGGCCTTTGTCGGCCGACCCAAGCCTGCTGTCCTCGGTCCGCAGCGGCGGCAGGAAGGGGTCTCGGCCCGGCACGGAGCCTGGCCGGAAGTCGTGCGAGGCGCGGCCGGTAATCAGGGCCCGGCGGCTGGCGCAGTATGCCTCCGAGAGCAGGTAGTCCAATGGCACGTCGGTGTCGCCGTAGTAGGCCTCGCGGTCTGCGAGCGCCAGCTTCTGGGCCTCCAAAATGGTGTGCGCCCCCAGCTCGGTGGACGGGTCGAGGCAGCGGTCCTCGAAGCCGGACAGAATCGCCAGGGTCTGCAGCAGTGCCGGTCCTTGCCCCCAGGGTCCGGTTTTGGCGATGACATGACCGCGGAACTCCACCGTGGCGGCAGGTTCATACCCCGACTCGAAACCGGCCAGGTCCGCAAGCGACAGCACGCCCCGGTGGTCGGTCCCGGAGGAGTGCCGGTGCGGGATCTGCACCGACGCGGCCATGGCCTCGGCGACGAAGCCTTCACGCCACTCGCGCCGGGCCGAGTCGATCCGCGCCTCCCGGGAACCGCCCGCACGGCCGGCGTCGATGAGCCGGGCCAAGGTCCGGGCATAGGCAGGGTTGCGCACCAGCTCGCCTTCGGCCGGGATCCTGCCGCCGGGCATCCACAGCTGCGCGGAACTGGGCCAGTGCGTCTCGAACAGCTCCGCGACCGCGGCGATCGTGGCACTGACCCGGCCCAGCAGGGGGTGACCGTCGCGCGCATAGCCCAGCGCAAAGTCGAGCACCGCCTCCAGTTCCCAGCTGCCGTGGTCGCGCAACAGCAGGAGCCAGGCGTCGACGGCGGCCGGGACCGCGGCCGCCAGCGCCCCCGAACCAGGAACCAGGTCCAGGCCTTCGGCCCGGAAGTGCTCCACGGTGGCGCCCGCCGGCGCCGGCCCCTGGCCCATCAGCACCACGGGCCGGCCGGGGTCCTCGGCAGTCACGAAGACGCCGGTCATGTCACCGCCCGGCCCGTTAAGGTGCGGCTCCACGACGTGCAGCACGAACGCGCCGGCGGTCACGGCGTCGAACGCATTTCCACCCCCTTCCAGCACCGCCTGGGCAGCGGCGGTGGCGAGCCAGTGCGTGGACGCGCTCATGCCGAACGTGCCTTGCAGGGTGGGACGGGTAGTAAACGGCGAGGGCAGGGAAAAGACCACCGAGTCAGCCGAACAGCGCCGCCACGCGCGTCAGGGTCTCATAAACCCCGTAGGCCAGCGGAACTCCGACCAGGGCCCAGGCGATGGCCAGCCTGCCGGCGGACGACGTTCCGGACGGTTGCGCGCCGGGGGTGTGCACGGTGCTCATTTGCGGTCTCCATGGGCAGGTTGGGCGGGCCGCTCGCGGTCCGGGCTGGGTTCGTGGAATCGCGCGTCAACGGGTTTGACCAGCAGGTTGGCCACGAACCCGATAATCAGCAGCGCCACCATGGTCAGCAGTGCGGGCTGATAGGACGCAGCATTCAATTGTCCGGGCTTGCCCTGGGCGTCCAGGATGCCGTTGACGATCAGCGGGCCTGCGACGCCGGCGGCGGACCAGGCGGTCAGCAGCCGGCCGTGGATCGCGCCGACCTGGAACGTGCCAAACAGGTCCCGCAGGTACGCCGGCACCGTGGCGAACCCGCCGCCGTAGAAGGAAATGATCAGGAACGCCAGGGCCACGTAGAGGATGGTGGTGGTGGACCCGGCGAATGCCAGCACGATGTAGAGCACCGCGCCGACGCCGAGGTAAACCATATAGATGCGCTTACGGCCGGTGACATCGGAGGTCGCTGACCAAGCGAAGCGGCCGGCCATGTTGCCGATCGAGAGCAGCCCGACAAACCCGGCGGCGACGCCCGCGCTGACCAGCGAGGCGCCGTCGGACTTGCGGAAGAAGTCCTGGATCATCGGCGCCGCCTGTTCCAGGATGCCGATGCCCGCGGTGACGTTGCAGAACAGCGCGATCCACACCAGCCAGAATTGCCGGGTCTTGACCGCGTTCTTGGCGGAGACGTTCTCGGTGGTGACCAGTTTGGCGGCCTTGACCTTCGCGGGGTCGAACCCTGCGGGGCGCCATCCCTCGGCGGGAACCCTGATGGTGAAGGCGCCGAAGAGCATGTACGCGAGGTAGATGACGGCGAGGGTCAGGAAGAGCTTCCCGACCGAATCACCGCTGGCCACCCAGCCCTTGGCGCCGGAGTTCGGGTCGTACACCTTCAACAGCGCGGTGGAGACCGGGCTGGCGATCAGGGCGCCGCCGCCAAAGCCCATGATCGCCATCCCCGTGGCGAGGCCCGGCCGGTCCGGGAACCATTTGATCAGGGTGGACACCGGCGAGATGTAGCCGATGCCGAGGCCAATGCCGCCGACGACGCCATAGCCGAGGTAGACGAGCCAGAGCTGGTGCGTGAAGATGCCCAGCGCACCGATCAGGAAGCCGCTGGCCCAGAAGATGGCCGAGGTGAACATCGCCATCCGCGGGCCGTTCCGGTCCACCCAGGTGCCCATGATCGCGGCCGACAGCCCCAGCATCACGATCGCGATCGAGAAGATCACGCCAACTTCGGTCAGGCTGGCACCGAAATGCCGGACCAGGGCTGTCTTGTAGACGCTGGTGGCGTACGCCTGGCCGATGCACAGGTGGACGGCAAGCGCCGCCGGCGGAACCAGCCACCGGTTGAACCCCGGCGGGGCTATCGTTCGTTCGCGGTCCAGCCAGCCCATCGTTGCTCCCGTTGTTCGCGACGTCAGTGTCTGCAAGTCCAGAGGCCAACGGCACCTTGTGCAAAACGTTGCCCTCGGCCATCATCATCCCGATCATCAGCAAACGTACCAGGGCTTGCGCTGAGCGGTAGGATTCCCGCGATAAACGGTTTTGGCTACTTTCCGAGGCCCGCCCGCCGCAGCGCGTCGGCCATCGCCGTGTCCGTGGGCGCCGGCCCCGGCGCCGGCCCCGGCGCCGGCCCTGGGCCAGCGTGGGTGCCGGTCTTGGGCCCAGACTTCGGCGCGCCCTTGCGTTCGCCTCTGCGCGCCGCCGCCCCCGGAACCGCCGGGCGTTCCGGACGCTCGGCCCGGCCGGGGCGTTCCGGGCGCTCGGCCCGGCCGGGGCGTTCTCCGCTGGCCGCCGGATCGTCGTCGAGCCGTAGGGTCAGCGAGATCCGCTTGCGTTCCGGGTCCGCCTCCAGCACCTTGACACGGACGACCTGTCCGGACTTGACCACCTCCCGGGGATCCGAGACGAACCGGTTGGCCAGCGCGGAAACGTGCACCAGCCCGTCCTGGTGCACCCCGACGTCCACGAACGCGCCGAAGGCCGCCACATTCGTGACGGTTCCTTCGAGCACCATGCCGGGCCGCAGGTCGGAAATCTTCTCGATCCCCTCGCGGAAGGCGGCTGCGGCAAAGGCGGGTCGCGGATCCCGTCCCGGCTTTTCCAGTTCGGCGATGATGTCCTGGACCGTGGGCAGTCCGAAGGTTCCGTCGACGAAGTCCCGCGGGTCCAGCGCGGACAGGTTTCCGCCGGCGCCGGCACCGCGGGCCCCGGCGGCCGCGGCACCCGCACCGGCCGCGGCACCGAGGGCCCCGGCGGCCCCGGCACCCGCACCGACGGCCGCACCGGAGGCGACGGCGGCGGCGGCCCTGATTTTCCGCGCCACCGGGTACGCCTCGGGGTGCACGCTGGAAGCGTCCAGCGGTTCCGCTCCCCCGGTAATCCGGAGGAACCCGGCGCATTGCTCGAAGGCCTTGGCTCCCAGCCGCGCCACCTTCTTCAGCTCGCTGCGCTTGTTGAAGGGGCCGTGCTCGTTCCGGTACGCCACAATGTTCTCGCTCAGCAGCGGCCCGACGCCGGCCACCCGGCTCAACAGCGCCGGCGACGCCGTGTTGACGTCCACTCCCACGGCGTTGACGCAGTCTTCGACGACTGCGTCGAGGCTCCGGTCCAGCTTGGCCGCCGTCACGTCGTGCTGGTACTGCCCGACGCCGATCGACTTCGGCTCGATCTTCACCAGCTCCGCGAGCGGATCCTGCAGGCGGCGGGCGATCGAGACCGCGCCGCGCAGCGAGACGTCCATGCCGGGCAGCTCGGCGGCGGCCAGCGCGGACGCCGAGTAGACGGAGGCGCCGGCCTCGGAGACGACGACTTTCTGCGCCGTCTGTCCGCTCGTTTCGCCGAGCTGTTTGATCAGCTCGGCCGCGAGCTTGTCCGTCTCCCGGGACGCGGTGCCGTTGCCGATCGCCACAAGTTCAACGCCGTGCTTCCTGGCCAGGGCGGTCAGCGTGCGCAGCGCATCGTCCCATTCCCGGGCCGGGGCGTGCGGATACACCGTATCGGTGGCGACCACCTTGCCGGTGCCGTCCACGACGGCGACTTTCACACCGGTGCGGAGTCCGGGATCCAGGCCCAGGGTGGCTCGGTTGCCGGCCGGCGCGGCCAGCAGCACGTCGCGCAGGTTGGCGGCGAACACCCGGACGGCCTCGTCCTCGGCGGCGGCGAACATCCGGCTGCGGAGGTCCGCGCTGAGGCGGCCGAGCACCCGCGAGCGCCACGCCAGCTGGGCGGTCTGCAGGAGCCAGGCGTCGGCGGGCCGGCCGCGGTCGGCGACCCCGAGGAACCGGGCCACGGCGGCCTCGTAGCGCCCGCGGGCGGCGGCCAGGGCGGCGTCGTCGTCCGGATCCGCTTCGCTGAGATCCAGCTCCAGGACACCGTCCTTTTCACCACGCAGCAGGGCCAGGACCCGGTGTGAGGGCATCCCCGCCGGCGACTGGGAGAAGTCGAAATAGTCCTTGAACTTCTGCCCTTCGGCTTCCTTGCCCTTCTTGACGCGGGACACCATCCGGCCCTGCGTCCACAGCCGGTCCCGCAGCGTGGCCGCCAGGTCGGCGTCCTGCGCGACGCGCTCCACCAGGATGGCCCGGGCACCGGCGAGCGCCGCGGCGGCGTCAGTGATGGCGTGCCCGGCGTTCAGGTAACGGGCTGCCTCGCGTTCGGGGTCCCGGTCCGGGTGCTTCAGCAGGGTCTCGGCCAACGGCTCAAGCCCCGCTTCCCGGGCGATCTGGGCCTTGGTACGCCGCTTCGACTTGAACGGCAGGTAGATGTCTTCGAGCCGGGACTTGGTGTCCGCGCCGACGACGGCGGCCTGCAGTTCCGGGGTGAGCGCACCTTGGGCGGTGATCGCCTCCAGCACCGCCCGGCGCCGGTCCTCGAGTTCGCGGAGGTAGCGCAGGCGCTCCTCGAGGGTACGCAATTGGGTGTCGTCCAGCGTCCCGGTCGCTTCCTTGCGGTAGCGGGCGATGAACGGCACGGTGGAGCCGGCGTCGAGCAGGTCCACTGCGGCCTTCACCTGCCAGGATTTCACGCCAAGTTCGGCGGCGATCTTGGTCTCGATCGGGGAGGTCACGGCGGGGTGTTGCGGGTGTTGGCTCACCTACCTATTTTGCCCCACGGCTGGCTCAGCCCGGCTCACGCTGAACCGGTGCCAGGCGTTCCCGGGGCTGCCCCCGGTTCCTGGACATCCTGCACCACCTCGTTGCGCCGCAGGAACCATGGCTTGAACGGCGGATCGAAGCGGGCAAACCGCGGCGGTCCCACAGCGGTAAGCCCGGCAAGGGTCAGCGCCGCCTGAAGTCCGTTGTTGCGCCGTGCAAAGGCCGCTCCCGTGCCGCTGCCCGAGAAACGGACCGCGGCGGCGAGAGAGCCGGGCACGCCCCGGATCACGACGTCGGGGTTGGTCGGGGCGGGCGCCGACGCGGCCGTGATCCCCGCCGGGAGCACGAAGGCGACTCTAAAGTCGGCCGGCCCGGCGGTTCCTGGCAGCGGGCCGCTTTGCAGCACGGGAGCGGTCATGGCCAGCTTCTGCGGGCCATCGGTTCGCCGGCCGTCCGGGGTTCCGCCGGAGGGTGTCTGGGTGCCTTGGAGGACCGGGGCGGTCATCGCCAACTTTTGCCCGCCGGTGTTGCTGCCGCTGATGTAATTGAACAGGTGCCGGAAGGCTGCGTTCCCGGCGCGGTCGAACGTCGCGTTGACGCGGATTTCGGCCACCACGTACGCGGGATAGCGGCGCAGCTCGAAGTGGGGGTAGCGCTTAACCAGCTCATAGGGTTGCTGTTCGGTCATGGTGCGTCCGACCTTACGCCGGTCCCCCGACAGCGGCTAGCCCTGCGGTGTCGGGGGGCTTTGGTAGCTTGGCAGAAGAGACACAGCAGGACGAGCGCCTCAAAACCAAGCGAGCAAAACCAACCCATCGGGGGCACAGTGTTTTTTCTGGAAGCGGAGCTAGCCGGCGCCGAGCCGGACCTGGTCTACTCTGCCAGCGACCTTGTTGTAGCGGTGGGCTGCGAGTACCAGCTGCTCCGGAAGCTGGACGAGAAGCTGGGACGCTCCCCCGCGGCCACCTTCGGCGCCGACGAGATGCTGCAGCATGCGGCGGTGCTGGGCGATCTCCACGAGCGCAGGGTCCTGGACGCGTTCGTCGAGGACTTCGGGCCCTGGGATCCGGCGCGGGGCCGGGGCGTGTACGACGTGGTGCCCGCGGCCGCGATGGACCGCACTTCCCTGCTGGCCAAGCACGCCGAATCCATTGAGGCGCTGCGGGCGGGGGCCGACGTCGTCTTCCAGGCCGCGTTCTTCGACGGCCAGTTCCACGGCCGCTCCGACTTCTTGGTCCGGCAGGCTGACGGCAGCTATGCGGTATTCGACACCAAGCTGGCGCGCCATGCCAAGGTGACCGCCCTCCTGCAGCTGGCGGCATACGGCGACCAGTTACTGAAGGCGGGCATCCCGGTGGACCCCAAGGTCACCCTGGTCCTGGGCGCCACCGTGCCCTTGGCCGACGGCGGCTACGACTATGTCCGGAGCCACCACAAGCTCGCCGAAATCCTGCCGGTCTTCCGCGAGCGGCGTGAGCGCTTCCTTGCCCTGACCGCGGCACATATCGCCCAGCCCGGCACGGTCCGCTGGGGCACCGACGAGGTCAGCGCCTGCGGCCGGTGCGACTACTGCCAGGAACAGGTGAAAGCCACCGATGACCTGCTGCTGGTGGCCCGGATGAACTCGGTACAGCGCAAGAACCTGCACAACAGTGGCATCCGCACCGTAAAGGAGTTCGCCGAGGCTACCCTGGCTGAGCCGACACCGACGCTGCTGCGCCTGCAGGACCAGGCCCGGATGCAAAGCGGCGTCGGCCAAGCGGACGGAGAAGTCCGGTACGTCAAGGAAGGCGCGGAGCATACGCTGCGCTACGCCGTCCTGCCCCGGAACACATTGGCCGAGCTGCCGCCGCCCAGCCAGGGCGATATCTTCTTCGACTTCGAGGGCGACCCGCTGTGGCAGGAAAGCAGCACCGGCGTGTGGGGGCTGGAGTATCTTTTCGGCGTGGTCGAGGCGCCGGCCAGCCCCGGGGCAGCGGGCGTCTTCCGGCCGTTCTGGGCGCACGACCGCGCGGCCGAAAAACAAGCGTTCCTGGACTTCCTCGACTACGTGGAGAAACGCCGTCGAGAATACCCGGACATGCATGTGTACCACTACGCCGCGTACGAGAAAACCGCGCTGCGGAAGCTTTCGGTGCAGCACGTTTCCGGCGAGGACACGGTGGACGAGTGGCTCCGCGAGGGGCTTTTGGTCGACCTTTATCAGACCGTCCGAAACAGCATCCGCATCTCCGAGAACTCCTACAGCATCAAGAAGCTTGAGCCGCTGTACATGGGCACCAACCTTCGCTCCGGCGAGGTCAAGGACGCCGGCGCCTCGGTGGTCGCGTATGCACACTATTGCGAGGCGCGGGACGCCGGCCGGACCGAGGAGGCCGCGGTGATCCTGGCCGGCATCTCCGACTACAACGAATACGACTGCCTCTCCACCCTGGAACTTCGCGACTGGCTGCTCCGACGGGCGCGGGAACTCGGCATCGAGCCGGGCGGCCCGGGGTCCGGCGGCGGTTCCGGGCCGGACAGCGGAGGCGGGCCGGGCAACGGTTCCGGGCCGGGCAGCGGTTCTGGGCCGGGCAGCGGTTCTGGGCCCGGGGGCGGAGGGGGAGGCGACATGCCTGGGCCTGGCGCCGGTGTTGCCGGCGCCGAGACCTTGGAACGCGACGCGCTGCGGGGCGACGTGGCGCCCGGCCCGGCAGAGCGGGCGCTGCTGGCGGCGGCCGAGACCGACGCAAGCCTGGGCGCCGACGACCGGAAGGCGGTGTCGATGCTGGCTGCGGCCGTCAGCTACCATCGCCGGGAGCGCAAGTCCTTTTGGTGGGCGCACTTCGACCGGTGCGAGCAGGGTCCGGACACGCACGAACGGGACCGCAATGTTTTCCTCGTCGAATCGGCAGAGCTTCTCGACGACTGGCAGCAGGACGGCAGGAAGCTTCCGGAGCGGCGGGTCAGGCTGACCGGCACGGTAAGTCCCGGGTCGGACCTGCGCGAGGGCAGCAAGTGGTTCCGGATGTACGACCTGCCGCTTCCCGCCGGCTTGGCGGGCACCGGCAAGGAGGGTGCCGGCCGGAGCGGGTGGTTCGGCACCGAGGTGCTGGAGCTGGGCCACACGGACGGCAAGGACACGGTCGTCATCCGGGACCGCTTGCACCGGGGCATTCCCCCCTACCAGGAGCTCCCCATCGCATTGACCGAGGACCAGCCGCTCGCCACCAAGAGCCTGGAGCAGGCCTTGGAACGCCTCGCCGCCGCGGTGGCGGAGGGCCTGCAGGCCGGTTCGATCCCGCATCATCCCGCCTTGGACCTGGTCCGCCGGCTGCCGCCAAGGCTGGCAGACTCGGCGCGGCTGCCACGGCCCGGCGCCGGACCGGACCGGTTCGTGGATGCCATCACGGCAGCGGTCCTGGGCCTGGACCACTCCTACCTTGCGGTGCAGGGACCGCCTGGAACCGGGAAGACCTATGTGGGATCCCACGTCATTGCGCGGTTGGTGGCGCAGGGCTGGAAGGTCGGCGTCGTTGGCCAGTCACACGCAGTGGTGGAGAACCTCCTCACCACCGCGATCACGAAGGCCGGCGTCAGCCCGGCGCTGGTCGCCAAGGACATCAAGCACGACCGTCCGTTGAAGTGGTCCGCGCGCACTGCCAAAGACGTGACGGCGCTGGTCGGGTCCCCCGGCGGTGCGCTGATCGGCGGCACCGCGTGGACCATGACCGGAGCCACCATTCCCGCCGGTTCGCTGGACCTGCTGGTCATCGACGAGGCTGGCCAGTTCTCGCTGGCCAACACCCTCGCGGTAGCCCAGGCGAGCAGCCGGCTGTTGCTGCTCGGCGACCCGCAGCAACTGCCGCAGGTCAGCCAGGGCCGGCACCCCGAACCGGTCGACGAATCGGCCCTGGGGTGGATCTCCGCCGGCCACGCGACGCTGCCCGAGGAGCTCGGCTACTTCTTGGCCGATACCTGGCGGATGAACTCGGAGCTGTGCCTCGCGGTCTCGGAGTTGTCATACGAGGGGCGGCTGCATTCCGCACCCGCCGCGGACCTCCGCCGGCTGGACGGGGTGCCGGCCGGGATCGAGACCGTCATGGTGCCGCATACGGGCAACACGACGTCGTCCCCGGAAGAAGCGGCCGAGGTTCTCCGGCAGGTACGCCGCCACTTGGGGCTAAGGTGGCACAACGACGGCGAGGCGGCCCCGCTCAAGCCCGACGACCTCTTGGTGGTGGCCGCCTACAACGCCCAGGTCAACCTCATTCGCGACACCCTGGACCGGGCAGGGTTTGCGGGGGTGCGGGTAGGGACCGTGGACAAGTTCCAGGGCCAGGAAGCGGCAGTCGTGATCGTGTCCATGGCGTGTTCAGCGGTGGCTGAAGCGCCGCGCGGAATGGAATTCCTACTCTCCCGCAACCGGATCAACGTGGCAGTGTCGCGCGGGCAGTGGCGCGCCGTCATCGTCCGGTCGCCCGAACTGACCAACTATCTGCCGGCGCGTCCGGAAACCCTGGAGCAGCTGGGGGCCTTCATCGGCCTGTGCCAGCGGTCGGTGGCACCCGCCTAGGAACATGCCCATTCTTGGCACGTCTCCCTGGCGCATGCCCATTCTCGGACCTTCCCCCAGGACATGCTCGTCCCCTGCCACCCCCGCCCTAGGGACATGCCCATTCTTTGCATGCTTCAATGGCGCATGCCCCTTCTTGGACCTTCCCCCAGGACATGCTCGTCCCCTGCCAACCCCGCCCTAGGGACATGCCCATCCTTAAATGCGAACAGTGGACAGGATGGCATTCTGTCCACTGTTCATGACACGGGCAGGGCATGTCCCACGGCGCAGGAAGCCGTGGGGCGTGGGCCCCTGGCGCCTAGTTCGAGCTCTGGTACGCCGGGTAATCGGTGTAGCCCTCGGCACCGGCGCTGTAGAAGGTGCTCGGGTTCGGCTCATTGACGGGCAAGCCTTCACGCCAGCGGCGGACCAGGTCCGGGTTTGCAATGGCTGGCCGGCCAACGACGACGGCGTCGGCCAGGTTGTCCGAGATGAGCGAGGTTGCCTCTTCACGGGTAGTGATGACGCCGAAGCCGGTGTTCAGCAGGAAGGTCCCGTTAAAGCGCCCGCGCAGGTCCTGGACGAGTTCACCGGCGGGGTCCTTGTGCAGCACGCTGAGGTACGCCAGCTTGAGCGGAGCCAGCGCGTCAACCAGCGGGCCGTAGGTTGCCCGGACGTCGGCGGCGTCGAGCTCCAAGGCCCCTTGGACGTTGTGCTCCGGTGAGATCCGGATACCCACCCGGTCGGCGCCGATAGCGTCAACGACGGCCTGGGTGACTTCGATGACGAAGCGCGCGCGGTTTTCGGGTGAGCCGCCGTAGTTGTCGTCGCGCTGGTTGGCGGCCGGGGTCAGGAATTCGTGCAGCAGGTAGCCGTTGGCGGAGTGAAGCTCAACGCCGTCGAACCCGGCCTGGATGGCGTTGCGGGCGGCCTGGACAAACTCCTCGCGGATGCCGGGCAGCTCGTCGGTCGTCAGCGCGTGCGGGACCGGGTAGGGCTTCTTGCCCTGGTAGGTGCGGGTTTCACCGTCGATGGCGATGGCGCTCGGTGCGACGACCTGGTGGCCGCCGTTGGTGTCCTCGTGGGTGACACGGCCCGCGTGCATCAGCTGGGCGAAGATTCTGCCGCCTTCCTCGTGCACGGCGGCGGTGACCTTGGCCCAGCCCTCCAGTTGCTCCTCGGTGACGATGCCCGGTTGTCCCGGGAAGCCGCGGCTGGCCAAGCTGGGATAGACGCCTTCGCTGACGATGAGTCCGAGCGAGGCGCGCTGCCGGTAGTGCTCCACCACCAGTGGCCCTGGCACGCCTTCGTTGCCGGAACGGACCCGGGTGAGCGGTGCCATCACGAGACGGTTGGGGAGTTCCAGCTGGCCGAGAGTCATAGGGGAAAACAGCATGCGCGGTTCCTTTCGGAGTGAAATAACTTCACTGGCGGGAACTTTGCAGCATCGGCGCCTATTCCGCTTGAGACTCGGATCACGGCGGGATCAGCGGGCGGGAGCCGGCGCACCGGGGCAGCCGGCTCCTTGGGGATTCCGCAGACAGTCGTCCGCATAGTTCCGGGTGATTGACCGCCACACACTGACGCTTTGAGGCGGGGCGCTGAACTGTCCCTGGCCCGGGATCGGCAACGGCGGACCACCGTTGACGGCGTAGGTGCCTTGGAAGTGGGTGGTCAGCACCACGGCGAAGTCTCCGGTTTGGGTATAGACGTGGCTGGTGGCCGTCTTCTCGCCCCAACGGTCCTGAGGCAGCGGTCCGCCGGCCGCCGCCGTTGGGCCGAGCGAGGTACCGTCGCCGTAGTCCCACGTGTACTGGACTGGTTTGGCACTGACATGAACATCCTGGGCGAGGATCTTGATGTCGTACTGCTGCTCGGCGGCGTTGGCGAAAAAGTTGGTTTCGGCTCCGCGGAGGGTGTGAGGACTTGGCTGAGCCGTTATGTGGCCCGCAGCGATGGGCAGCTTTTGGAACTCGGTTTGGATCATGGCGGCGATGCGCGGAAGTAAATCTTCAGGTCTTGGATCAAACAGGCACGTTGGTCCGGAATGGAAGCTCCAGACGGGGTTTGGCACGCCGGCAGGGGCCTTCAGCCAGACCACCGGAATCCCATCCTTGCCACCGGGTCCGTTCTTGCAATCCACCAGGGAAGCCAAGCAGGTGGTGTCGAAGTCGCCTCCCCCGAGGTGGCATTGAAGTTCGTACTTGTATTGATAGGGGTCGGTTGACGGCGCCCCCGGAATCAATGGGATGAACTTTCCAGAGCCTGGGTCCAATCTCCACCCTCCGACGAGCACGCCTTGGTTGCCAAAGCCGGCATCGACTCCTTCATCCGCGCTCACGACGGTGGCGCTCAGACACGCGAAAACAAGCATCACGGCAAATGCCATGAGGATGTTGGATCGAACCCGACGGGGTTTCATCGGATGGGATGAAGCCCGGTAACTTGCCACGCACCCTCCGTAAATGCACTCAGCAACACATTTCCGGTGTCTGACGGTGGAGTGGGCGGGCGAAGCTGAGAGCCGCCTACCTTGTGATAGGTGATAACCCCTTGCCGCACCTGGACAATCACTTGGTAACTTCCATCCCCATCGGGCGCGAAGTTTGCATTGATGCTCGGGGCGTCAATCCGGCCTCCGGCCAGCCATGTTTCGCCACGGTAGTTCGCCTCCAGGGACTTAAATATGTTTGAGCAAAATTCACAAGTATCCGAAGTAACGGCCGACAGTCTTGACGTATCACCGGTCTCGTAGCCGTAGCTCAGGAGTTGAAACCAGTACTTGGCGAATGCTTCGAGGCCCTCCTTCGTTTCCGTCTTTGCGACCTCGGGAAGCACCGGGACGGGGACGTTTTGCGCGCGGCCGTTGGCGTCCGCGGGCTTATAGCTCGCCGTGGATGTCGGCGTCGGAGTGGGCGTGGCGGCTCCAGAAACGGAGGGTGGGGCACTGCTTGGTGGCGGCTCGGGCGCTGCCTGGCTGCCGGTGCAGGCCGTCGCCGCCAGCACCGACGCGGTAAACAGCGCGGTTGCAGCAGGATATCGGCGCGGCCGCCGTCGGCTGGAGGCTGGAATACGGAATGTCATGTTCGGCTACTCCCCCGATAGGAAAATCACGACGCCTGAATCCAAACAATGCCTAAGGGTAACGGACATCACATGTTCGCGGTAAGAGTTATCCACAGCCGTCTCTTCGCGGCAGAAGCCCCGGTTTCGAGAAGTCCACGCGCCGAAGCCCTAGAAAATTTCTACGCCGGATAGAACAATGGGCGCATGATGTTTGAACACACGGATGACAGCCCGATCCTCACCCTGTCCGATGACCAATCCTGGAAGCTCCTTGAGGCAACGCAGCACGGCAGGCTCGTCGTCAGCGTGGCCGGGGAACCCGATATCTTTCCGGTGAATTACGCCGTGAGCGGCCGGAAGCTGTACCTGCGGACGGCGCCCGGGAGTAAACTGGCCGAACTCAACATCAATGCCAGGGTTCTCTTCGAAACCGACGGTATCCTCTCCGCGGAGGCGTGGTCCGTCGTCGTCCGGGGCGAGGCCCGGATCTTGGAACACTCCGCAGAGGTCGCGGCGGCAGAGTCGCTGGGGCTCAAACCGTGGGTACCGACCCTCAAGGATTTCTACGTCGAGATCGACCCCAGCTCGGTCAGCGGCCGCCATTTCCAGTTCGGCACGCACCCGGAACGCGAAATCTAGGCGCCCCCGACGGAGAGAACGGCGGCCGCCTAGACTTTTAATCATGGCGGACAGTCTGACCCCGGAGCGGCGGAGCTGGAACATGTCCCGGATCCGCGGCAAGGACACGAAGCCGGAGCTGCTGATCCGCCGGTTGCTGCACGCCAAGGGTTATCGTTACCGGCTGCACGGCACGGCGCGCGGCGGCCGGCTTCCCGGAAATCCGGACCTGGTCTTCGCGAGCCGTCGAAAAGTGATTTTCGTAAACGGTTGCTTCTGGCATTTCCACGACTGCCGCGTCGGCCTGCACGCCCCCACGTCCAACGCCGAGTTCTGGGACGCGAAGCGGACCCGCACCCGGACGCGCGACGCCGAACAACGCCGCCTGCTCGAAAGCTCGGGCTGGAAAGTGCTCACCGTCTGGGAATGCAGCCTGAAGGACCGCTCCGCTTTGGAGCAGCGGCTCGAGTCCTTCCTCGCCGACCAGGACTGAGCCGCGCCGCGCCGCGACACATCATTTAGCGCGCATTGCGCAATTCCCGCTCCGTCACCCGGTAGCCTCGGCACCACCGGGAAAGAAATCGCCGGCGCATCCGGCAGGGTCTCGTCGCACCCAGGCGAGACAGACGGGTACGCCTGGTCTATGATCGAAACTCGGGGACTAGGACTCTATTGACCCGTACGCTGGGGTACTCACTCCGCAGGAGAAGCGCAATGCCACACTTGATGTTGTCCGGCGGAACCAGCACCGCGCACACCACTCGCCGCCCCGAAAACCCGGGAGATATGGAACCGCTGCGCCTTCAGGCGTCAGCGATCATCGACACCATTCTCTTGGACACCAGGCCCGAAGGGGCTCCGGTGCGGCAGCAGCTCCGGCACCACGTGGCGAAGAACCCCGGCCGGCCGGAAAAGGCGTTGCTGAGCCACCTGCTGTCCGTATCGACCACGCTCGGGGACGACCTGGCCTGACTCCGGTCGCGACGGCGCGCTTTAGCGGCTGACTGTCGCCTGGCGCACCACTTCGCCCCATGACTGCTGCGCCAGGTCGGCGACGGCCGCGAGGATTTCCGCCGGTGGCAGGGACAGGTCCAGCGGGAATTCCACCACGTCGATGTCCGTGTTGAGGATCCGCCGCAGCTTGATCTCCCCCGCGCCGGCGTAGACCAGCCAGGCCGTCGGGACCCGCAGCGACGTGCAGTACGCCAGCATCCGGAAGTGGTCGCCGGAAAGCGAGGCACCGGCGTCGGACGCGGCCGTGTACTTGGCGTCGTAGACCATCACCGGCCGCCCGCCCAGCAGGTGCACGGCACCCGGCTGGACCATGATCCGGTCGGAGTCCCGGACCGCCTCGTTCAGCATCGAGCGGTACCGCAGCCGCATCTCCCCCGGGTAGGCCGCCATCGCTTCGCGCAGCGCAACCCCGACAAAGTCCTCGAACACCTTCGCCATGTCCACCACAAACGACGCCGACTGTTGCTTGCCGTCCCCGGCTTCGGCAGAGGCGTTGCGCAGGATGACTTCGGCGAGCCGCAGGGCCGCGTGATAGCGGAGATTCATCCGGCTGGCGCGCCACGGCGGCAGTGGGGCGCCGGACTGCAGGCGCGTCACGGCGTCGAGCTTCCCCTTCAGCCGGCGCAACCGGCTGAGCACGTCCGCCCGGACCCCCGGAACCTGCGACATCCGCTCCAGGGCGGCCCGCAGGATCCGGTTTTCCGGAATGTCTTCGGTGAACTCGTCGTAGGAGACCTCCAGCGGCACCAGCATCCCCGGCCGGCGCGAGATCTGATCCGAAATCCGGATCCTCCCCTTGACCGTGCGGAGCGACTCGTCGACGTTCAGGTAGCCCTGCAACACCCCGCGGCTCAGGGCCCGGTCCGCAAGCTGCGCGAGGGATTCGGCCAGGGAATTCCACAGGTCGGCGTCCTCCACCGCGGCCACGGTGTCATCCCGGAAACCCTGATCCTCGGTGTAGCCGAGCAGGAACAGCAGCCGGCTCAGGCCCAACCGCTCCTTGGGCCGCACCTCCAGTTGCACGGTGGCGGTGCGGACCGAGCCGACTTTGCCGACGGGTTCGATCCGGAAAAGCCCCAGCCCCAGCGGCGCGGCCTTCGCCAGTCCGCTGCCGTTGATGAACGCGGCGCTGGCGGCGTCGATCCGCTCCACCACTCCGCCGGACAACTCGTCCAGCACAAGGTGGCGGACGCCCCCGCCGGCGGCGGTCCTAAACCCGGGCAAGGCGGCCCAGGAGCTGCTCCAACCCAAACCGCTCCTCCAGCTGGGCCCGGTTCAGCTGCCCGTGGTAATGCTCTTCGAGCAGCGGCATCAGCTCGTATTTCCAGATCCGCCGCAGGCCGGTGGGCGTCTGGGCGGCCTTCTTCATGAAATACGACGGACCGATCATGAGGTCGCGGTCCCACTCGTCAATGGCGTTGTTCAGCTCATCGAGCAGCAGCGCCGGGGTGGTGTCCAGCCCGCGGGCCTGCAGGAAGCGCAACAGCGTGCCCTTTACCGGTTCGGTCTTCGGGTGCAGCTCAATGAAGGAGAACCGGCGGCGGATGGCCGCGTCCATCATCGCAATCGAACGGTCCGCGGTGTTCATGGTGCCGATGATGTACAGGTTGTCCGGCAGCGAGAACGGTTCCGTGGGGCTGTACTGCAGGTAGATCCGGTCGTCCCGGTACTCCAGCAGGAAGTACAGCTCGCCGAAGACCTTCGCGAGGTTGGCCCGGTTCATTTCATCGATGATCAGGAAGTACGGCTTGCTTTCGTTGCCGGGCTTGGCGGCCTCCTCGGCGAGCCGGCGCAACGGCCCGGCGACCAGCTTGAACGACACCTGGCCTTCGTCGGTCTTGTCCGGACGGTAGCCCTCGAAGAAGTCCTCATAGGCGTAGGAGGGGTGGAACTGGACCAGTTTGACCCGTTCCTCGCTCGGATCGCCGGCCAGCTGGGCGGCGAGGTGCTTGGCCAGGTAGGTCTTGCCGGTGCCCGGCGGGCCGTAGAGCACCAGCTGCCGGTTTTCCTCCAGCAGTTCGGCAATTTCCTGCAACGGCTCCAGATCCATGTGCAGCGACGCGGCGAACTCCGCCGTCAGCGGACGGAACCCTTCCGGGGCGGCCACGACGACGGCGGCCGGCTCGGCGCCGTCGCCGGCGTCGGCTTCCGCTTCGGCCGGGAGCAACGTGTCCAGGGCCTGGATCACCCGGGTGATGTCGACGATCTGGCCGGAGCTGGCCAGCTGCCGCTGCACATGCCGGGGCAGGTCCGCCATGGAGTGAGCCTCATCGAACCAGCGGACCTTCCGGTGCAGCCGGCGGTTGTCCTGCTGATGCTCCGGTTCGCCCAGCACCACGCCGACCCGGACCGTGCCTGAGCTCTGGTAGAGCGCCAGGTCGCCCGGCTTCATCACCGTCAGGAACGCGAAGACGGCCGCCTTGGTGTCCTCACGCTCCACGTAACTGAGGTGCTTGTAATCTTCGTCCACCGCGTGCTGCACCACCCCGGCGGTCACGCCCGGATCGAGCAGGCGGAGATGTTCGACGTCGAGCGTCACCGCTTCCCCCTCCTGCCAGGCCGCGAGCACTTCAGCGTTGTCATGGTGGCTGCGCAGCAGCCAGGCGCGGCGGCCGGGATCGCCGACCTTACGCCACTGGCTGACCAGCTGGCGCGAGTACCAGTCGATCCGCTGGCCGGCCTGCTCATCGAGGTGCAGGCGGATGCGGTGGATGTCGGCCGAGATTTCCTCGTCGGTGTCCCCGTGGGCGCCACCGACCAGGGAAGCGAAGGCATCCCGGATTTCCTGGCGTTCGACGTCCGCCACGACCGGTTCGAAGTAGCTGGGCCAGACCAGGAACTCGATGCTGCGGCGGATGGCCGGCTGGTCCTCGGGGGTGCCGGCGGTGAGGGCATGGAAGGCCAGCGGATCCTTCACGGCAGCTTGGACGACGCCGGCCGGGCGCTGGGCCACGTGCTGGACGAAGCGGCACAGCCACTTCAAGTGGTCCCAAATGGTCCAGTTGAATTCGGCGGTGCGGTCCCGGATGACCCCGTGGTCGGTCATGCCGGCATACAGTTCATCGGGGAGCTCCAGCGGCGGCTCCAGCCAGGACGCTGCCTCGGCCACCCTGGCGCGCTTGACCTTGAGCGACTTCACTTCGTGGGCCAGCGGCAGCGACTGCAGGAACAGGAGCTCGACGGCCAGCTGCTTGGCCCCGCGGGTCGCGCCTTCCAGGTTCTCCCGGAGGTTGGTCATCATCGGCGCCTTGGCGTCCGGGACGCCTCGTTCCAGCCGCTCCAGCAGCTCGGCGGCGGCCGGCACCGACCAGGTGCGGGTACGGCCATCCAGCGGCGAGGCCTTGCCCAGCAACCCCGGACCGAGCACAAACCACGCCGCATCTTCGATCTCCTTGGAGATGCCGAGGGCGCGGTGCATGGCAGGCTTCTTGGCAGGGGTCATAGCTTCAATTTACAGGCTAAAGCTGAACACCCGCATCAAGGCAGGACCGGAGCAACCCGGCAGTAGTTTCCCGGGTGGCGCGTAGGTGCGGGCGCGGTGCCGGGCCCCGCCGGGCGCTTGCGCTTGGGCCCGGCGGGCGCTTGCGCTTGGGCCCGGCGGGCGCAGGCAGGGGGGCGCGCTGGGTGCCGACAGGTGGGCCTGCTGGGTGCCGGCAAGTCGGCCTGCTGGGCGCGCCCGGGCCTCGGCACGTGCGCCACTTGGGCGGCCCGGGCTGGGGATATCGCCGGTTCGGCGGCTACTGGGCCGGCGGCTACTTAAGCGCAGGCAGGCGCTTGATGCCGAAGGTGAAGTAGCTCCCCGGTCCGACGAAGTTGATCAGCGTGGCAGCCCGCCACAGCGCCTTGCTGCCGCGGATCTCTTCGGCCGGGCGGCGGGAGATGTCGCGCTGGGCAGCGACTAGCAATGAAATCTGGGTGACTGCCGCCATGACGGTACCAACCTTCGCCAGTGGCGAGAGCTCCTTCCAGGTCTTCTTCCGTGCCTTCATTTTGCTGCGCTTGGCCATGCTCGGTGCTCCTCGTCCACGTTGTACTTCCCGGCTGCCTGTTCAGTCTAGAACCAGTCTTCACCATCAGGTAGGGACGTTGGGCCGGGCCGCTCCCCCACCTGTACGCGGGTTCCTGACGCTCCAGCCCAGTTACTGCGGCCGGAGGACTCCAGACTGCCCCGACACGCCGGCCCACCAGCGTGGCGGCGGTGGTGTCGGCCGGACTAACTGGGCTGGAACGCTAGCCAGGACGCAGGACGCAGCCGACGAGCCGCCGGGATGCGGCGGGCGCGCGGGTGGTCGGCGGGCGCAGGCTGGCTTGGCGGCCGGGTTAGTGCGTGTGGCGGGGTGCCGTGAAGGGTGCCAGCTTGGCCTTTTGTTCGGCCGTCAGGCGCAGGACCCGGCCGGTCGCCTCGTCCACGAAGGCCAGGTGGCTGCTCGCCGTCACGCAGTCTTCACCGGTGACGGGATCCTGCACGAGGTAGTGGATATCGAAGCTGGCTCCCTTAACCGCCCCGATCCAGAGCTGCACGACAGCCGGGACGTTGCGGTATTCCAGGGTCCGGACGTAGCGGATCTTGTGCTCCACCACGAGCGCCAGGGTCCCGGCCGGAACCTCGTTGAACAACGCCACCTCGGGCTCGATCCCGGGCAGGCCGGCACCGCGCGGCGGCCCGAAGGCCGCGACCCGGGCTTCCTCCAGGATCCGGACGATCTGCACGTTGTTGATGTGCCCGTAGGCGTCCATATCGCCCCACCGCATCGGCACCCGCACCTCGAGGCGCCGGGACTCGGGAACGTGGCCGGCGGCGCTCAGCTGTGCACCGCCGTCGGCTCATCGGCCCTGTTTTCGGAAAAGGCCGTTTCGGCATCCTCGCCGGCGAACTGGGACATGTACAGCCGGTAGTACGCTCCCCGCAGCTCAAGCAGGTCCGCATGGCGCCCCTGTTCGACGATCCGGCCGGCTTCCATCACCAGGATGGTGTCGGCGTCCCGGATGGTGGAGAGCCGGTGCGCGATCACGAAGCTGGTGCGTTCGGTGCGCAGCGCGGCCATGGCCTTCTGGACCAGGGCTTCGGTACGGGTATCCACGGAGCTGGTGGCCTCGTCCAGGATCAGCAGCGAGGGGTTCGCCACGAAGGCCCGCGCGATCGTGATGAGCTGCTTCTCACCGGCGCTGACGTTGTTGCCCTCTTCGTCGATGACCGTGTCGTAGCCGTCCGGAAGTGCCCGGACGAAGCGGTCCACGAAGGTGGCCTTGGCCGCGGCCATGATCTGCTCCTCGGTGGCGTCCAGCTTGCCGTAGCGGATGTTTTCGTAAATCGTGCCGCCGAACAGCCAGGCGTCCTGCAGCACCATGCCGACCTTGGACCGCAGCTCGGCGCGGCTGAGCCGGGTAATGTCCACGCCGTCGAGGGTGATGCTCCCGGCGTTGAGCTCGTAAAAGCGCATCACCAGGTTCACCAGCGTGGTCTTCCCGGCGCCGGTCGGCCCGACAATTGCGACGGTGTGCCCCGGCTCGGCGGTGAACGACAGGTCTTCGATCAGCGGCTTGTCCGGGCTGTAGCTGAAGCTGACGTGCCGGAACTCGACGTGCCCGTCGGTCTTGGCCGGCAGCTGCTCGGTGGCAGTCTCGGCATCCTGTTCGTCCGCGTCCAGGAACTCGAACACCCGCTCCGCGGAGGCCACGCCGGACTGCAGCATGTTGGCCATGCCGGCCATCTGCCCCAGCGGCTGGGTGAACTCGCGCGAGTACTGGATGAACGCGGTCGCGTCGCCCAGGCTCATCCCACCGGAGGCCACCCGCAGGCCGCCGACCACGGCGATCCCCACATAGCTGAGGTAGGAGACGAACTGCATGACCGGCATGATCATGCCGGACACGAACTGGGCGCCGAAGCTGGCCCGGTACAGTTCCTCGTTGCGCTCGTCGAAGCGGGCCAGCATGTCGGCGTCGCGGCCGAAGACACGGACCAGGTCGTGGCCGGAGAACGATTCCTCGATCTGGCCGTTCAGGTCGCCGGTGTTCTTCCACTGCGCGGCGAAGAGCTTCTGGCTGCGGGCGCCGATGATGCCGGCCGCCACCCCGGAGAGCGGCAGCGCGATCAGGGCGATCAGGGCCAGCTGCCAGGACACGATGAACATCATGATCACGATGCCCAGCACCGTCAGGGCGGAGTTCACCAGCTGCGCGAAGGCCTGCTGCAGCGCCTGCTGGATATTGTCGACGTCGTTCGTGACCCGGGACAGGGTATCGCCACGCTGGCGCGTGTCGAAATAGTTCAGCGGGAGCCGGTTGAGCTTCCTCTCGGTGTCGTCGCGCAGCCTCCGGACCACCCGCATGACCAGCACGTTCAGCACGTAGCCCTGCAGCCACAGGAAGATGTTGGCGACGAAGTACATCACCAGCACCACGCTGATCAGGAAGGCGAGCTTCTGGAAGTCGATGCCGACGCCCGGCGTGACGTCCATCCGGGCCAGCATGTCCGCGAAGTTTTCCTGGCCCTGCGCGCGCAGACCGGCGATGAACTGGTCCTTGCTGGCGCCGGCGGGCAGCTGCTTGCCCACGACGCCGCCGAAGATGACATCCATGGCCTGGCCGAGGATGCGCGGGGCGATCACGTTGAGGACGACGGCGACGGCCACCATCCCGAGCACCACGGCGATGCCGGCGCGTTCTGGTTTCAGCAGCCCCATCAGCCGTTTGGCGGAGGGCCAGAAATGCTGCGCCTTCTTGGCCGGGACGCCGAACATGCCGCCGTCGGCTTCGCCGGGGGTGAACTCCTCCTCGTGGAAGTCGTCCTCAACCGGCTCGGTGGCCGGGGCCGAACCCGCCGTCACGGGCGCTTCTGGGCTGAGCTTTTCGTTGGTGCTCACGCGATTGCCTCCGCGGTCAGCTGGGATTCGACGATTTCCTGGTAGGTGGGCGATGTTTCCAACAGTTCCTCATGGGTCCCGCGGTCCACGATCCGGCCGTTGTCCAGGACCAGGATCTGGTCCGCGTCCGCGATCGTGGAGACGCGCTGGCCCACGATGATCACCGTGGCGTCGGCGGTCTTGGCCTTGAGCGCTTTCCGCAGCCGGGCGTCGGTGGCAACGTCCAGGGCGGAGAAGGAGTCATCGAACAGGAAGACCTTGGGCTCGGTGACGAGGGCCCGGGCGATGCACAGCCGCTGCCGCTGACCGCCGGAGACGTTGGTACCGCCCTGCGCGATCCTGGCGTCGAGGCCGCCCTTTTTCTCGCGGACAAAGTCGGTGGCCTGCGCCACGGTGAGGGCATCCCAGAGCTCGTCGTCGGTGGCTGAAGCCTTGCCGAAGCGCAGGTTGTGCTCGATCGTGCCGGAGAACAGGTACGGGCGCTGCGGGACCATGGCGACGCGGTCGGTGATTTCGCGGCGGTCCAGCTCGGTGACCGGGACGCCGTCGAGCAGGACCTCGCCCGAGCCGGCGTCGAAGAGCCGCGGCAGCAGGGCCAGCAGCGTGGTTTTGCCGGATCCGGTGGAGCCGATGATCGCCACAGTCTGGCCCGGTTCGGCGGTGAAGCTGATGTCGCTGAGCACGGGCGCCTCAGCCCCGGGATAGGCGAAGGAGACGTTGCGGAATTCGACCCGGCCGGCCTTCGCCGCCGGAGCAACGGGGGCGAGCGGCTCGTGGATGGAGGGCTCGACGTCGAGCACCTCGCCGATGCGGTCGGCACAGACCGAGGCCCGGGGAATCATCATCGCCATGAACGTGCCCATCATGACCGCCATCAGGATCTGCAGCAGGTACTGCAGGAAGGCCGTGAGCGAACCGACCTGCATGTCCCCGGCGTCGACCCGCTGGCCGCCGAACCACAGCACGGCGGCGGTGGAAACGTGGAGGATCATGCCGATGGCAGGGAACATCAGCACGAACAGCGCGCCGATCTTCAGGGAGACGTCGGTGAGGTCCTTGTTGGCGGCGCCGAACCGCTCGGTCTCATGCGGCTCCCGGACGAAGGCCCGGACGACGCGGATGCCGATGATCTGTTCCCGGAGGATGCCGTTGAGCCGGTCGATCTTGGTCTGCATCGAGCGGAAGAGCGGCATCAGCCGGACCACCAGGTAACCGACCACCACGACCAGGAGGGGAACGGAGACCCAGACCAGCCAGGAGAGGTTGAGGTCTTCGCGGAGCGCCATGAAGATGCCGCCGATGCACATGATCGGGGTGGCCACCATGAAGTTCAGCCCCATCAACATCAGCATCTGGACCTGCTGAACGTCGTTGGTGCCGCGGGTGATCAGGGTCGGCGCGCCAAAGACGTTGACGTCCCGGGCCGAGAAGCTGCTGACCTTGCGGAAGACACCCCGGCGGAGGTCCCGGCCGAACGCCATCGCGGCCTTGGAGCCAAAGTAGACACCGGCGACCGCCGTGACCACCTGGACCAGTGCGACGCCGAGCATGAGCCCGCCGGTGCGCCAGATGTAGTCGGTGTCGCCGCGGGAGACGCCTTCATCGATGATCTGGGCGTTGAGGCTGGGCAGGTAAAGGGCCGCGATGGTGGAGGCCAGCTGGAAAACGATGACGGCCGCGATATACGGCAGGTACGGCTTGGAATAGCGCCGTATGAGGGTGACAAGCATGCCCACGGGTCCTTAGCAGGGGTTCATGAAACGCAGGGAGGGAAATCGCAGAAGACGGACAGGAAAGTAATAGCAACCAGGGCCGACAATCGTAGCCGTCCAACTGTACGCAATCAGCCGCCGGGTGAAAAGCGGCCCCGCGATTCCCACGGTGGGAGTCGCGGGGCCGCTGCCCGGGTTGGCCGGTGGCTTACTCGCCGCGGTGCCGGCCGTGGGTGGCGAGGTAGTCGGCGGCGGCCCGCTGCAGCTTGCGCTCCTTGGCCAGCTGGCGGCGCAGGGTGGTCAGCTGTTCGCTGACCCGGGCCTGCTCGGCGGCGATGGCGCGCTGTTCGGCGGCCTGCTCATGGACGGCGCGCAGCGCGTCTGCCAGCTGCACTTGCTGTTCGGCGAGCAGCCGTTGGGTCTGCAGCAGCAGGGGCACGACGTCGGTGTGGTCGGCTCGCGCCTCCGCCACCAGGGTCCTGGCGCGGAGCCGGGCCCCCTCACGGTCGGCCCTGGCTTCGCCCTGGGTTGCCGTGCCGTTGGCCCGCTGCCGGGTGAGGACCTCGAGGAACTCGCGGTCCAGGTCCACGATGCCGGTGGCGGCAAAGCCGGACTCGGCGGCACTGCGGGCGGCGGCACTGCGTGAAGCAGCGCCGTCCGGGCGGGAAGCAGCGCCGTCCGGGGCGGAGGCGGCCACGGCGTGGGCGGCAGCCCCGGCGTCGACGTCGGCACCCGAACCGGTGACGGCCGCGGCCGCAGCGGCGGCTGCCCCGCCCTCCGGCTGGAGGTCCACGGTGCGGCGCAACGGCTTTTCCTTGATGAACAGCACGGCAACCAGCGCCACGATGCCGATGATCGCCGAGATCATGAAGATCTGCGCCGTGGCGTCCCCGTAGGCGGCCCGCATGATGTCGCGGATCTGCGGCGGCAGGTCCTTCAGGTCCATGTTGGACCCGCCCGACCCGCCGGTGACGGGAACGCCGGCGGCGGCCAGCCCCTTGGTGGCCAGTTCCTTGACCCGGTTGCCCAGCACCGCGCCGAGGACGGACACGCCGATGGCGCCGCCGACCGAGCGGAAGAACGCCACCGAGGCGCTGGCGGTACCGATGTCCGTGGCCCGGACGGTGTTCTGCACGGCCAGCACCAGGTTCTGCATCAGCAGGCCCAGGCCCAGGCCCAGGACCGCAGTGTAGATCCCGGTCAGCCAGAGCTCGGTGGTGTGGTCAATGGTGCCGGCCAGGCCGAGGCCGCCGATCAGCAGGATGGAGCCGGCGATCAGGTAGCGCTTCCACTTGCCGGTCCGGCTGATCAGCTGCCCCGACAGCACCGAGCCGATGAGGTTGCCGGCGATCATCGGCAGGGTCAGCAGGCCCGCCTCGGTCGGCGTGGCACCGCGGGCGACCTGGAAGTACTGGCCCAGGAACGCGGAGGAACCGAACATGCCGACGCCGACGGCGACGGAGGCGAGGATGGAAAGGGCGGTGGTGCGCTCCGAGATGATCTTCAGCGGAATGATCGGCTGGCTGACGCGGGATTCCACGACCACCAGCAGCGCCAGCAGGACGATGCCGCCGCCGACCATCGCGACCGTCTGCCAGGACCACCAGTCGTAGTAGTCCGGGTTGCCGGCGAAGGAGACCCAGATCAGCAGCAGGCTGACGCCGGAGGTCAGCAGGATGGAGCCCAGCCAGTCGATCCTTGCGGGGCGCCGGACGTGCGGCAGCTTCAGGGTGATCTGCAGCAGGATCAGCGCGACGATTGCCAGCGGCACGCAGACAAAGAAGGTCCAGCGCCAGCCGAGCGGGCTGTCCACAATGAAGCCGCCCAGGAGCGGACCGCCGGCAGTGCCGACGGCCATCACGGCGCCCATGTAGCCGGAGTACTTGCCGCGGTCGCGCGGCGGGATCATGGAGCCCATGATCGCCTGGGCCAGCGCGGTCAGGCCGCCCATCGCGACGCCCTGGATGACGCGGGCCGCGAGCAGGAACGGGATGGTCTGCGAGAACCCCGCCATCACGGACCCGGCGACGAAGATGACAATGCTCAGCTGCACCAGGAACTTCTTGTCAAAGAGGTCCGCGAGCTTGCCCCAGATCGGGGTGGTGGCGGCGTTGGCCAGCAGGGCCGCGGTGATGACCCAGGCGAAGTCCGTCTGGGTGCCCTTGAGCTCCGACATGATGGTCGGCAGCGCGTTAGCCACGATGGTGCTGCTGATGATGGCGGTGAAGAACGCGGCCAGCAGGCCGGTCAGCGCCTCCATGATCTGGCGGTGGCTCATGGCCACCTGCGGCGCCGGATGTGAGTGCGGGGTGGGGGCCGGGGACGGCCCGGCGGCAGCAGCGTGGCTGGCCATGGATTTACTCCTCAACAAAGGTACTTGTGTTAGTGGATCCGGCCGTCTTTGCCCGGGCTGCAGTCCGTAAGGATTCAGCGATTTTCTTTAGGGTGAGCGCGGTCTCTTCGACGTCGTCTTCGCTCCAGTCCAGCAGTAAGCCCTGCAGGGTGCTGGCGCGCAGTTCCTCGATGGAACGGAGCTTGGCCACTCCGGCGGGAGACAGGGCGATCAGCTGCGCCCTGCCGTCGACCGGATCCGGCCGGCGAACCACGTAGCCCTGCCCTTCCAGCTCGGCCAGGTGCCGGCTCAGCACCGGGGCGCTGACGCCGAGTCGCTCAGCAAGCTGGGTGGCCCGGGTCTCGCCCTCCCCCACAAAGCGGAGGACGCCTTGCAGCGCCACCCCGGTTTCGTCGCCGCGCAGGTTTGCCGCGGCAACGCACCGGACGGCACGTTGCAGGTCGAAGATTTGGTTGACCAGCTTGGCTGCGGTGGTCGATGCAACGGTCATGAGTGAACGCCCCTTACTTGCTTGCCCGAAGCAACAATACAGGAAACTGGTTACTTTGGGAAACTAAGCAGGGCCCGCGGACGGTCCCCGCCTGGGGCCGGAAACGCCGTCAGGCCCCGCTTCCGGGGGGAAGCGGGGCCTGGCGGGATTGGTGTGCCGTGGGGTGCTGCGCTCAGAGGTCCAGGTGGGTGGGCGCGAACATTTTGAGCAGGGTTTCGACGACGACGACGTTCGGCCCGTCCGACGCGAAGGACGCCTTCAGCGCGTCCCCCACGTTCTCCGGAGCGACCCGGACGGCCGGGACGCCAAACGCTTCGGCCAGCTTCACGAAGTCGGGGCGGGCCAGTTCGGTGGCCGTGGCCTTGCCGAACGCGCCGACCATGTATTCGCGCAGGATGCCGTAACCGCCGTCGTCGACAATCAGCCAGGTGACCGGGACGTTGTGCTGCCGGGCGGTGGCCAGCTCCGCGATCGAGTACATCGCCGAGCCGTCGCCGGAGACCGCGAGCACCCGCGCGGCCGCGCCGCCCTGGCCGATGGTTTCCAGGCCGACCGCGCCGCCGATCGCCGCCGGGAAGCCGAAGCCGAGCCCGCCGGCACCCTGGGCGGAGTGGAACTGGCCGTCGCGGGCGTCCCAGCAGCTCCAGGCCCAGTAGGCCGAGATGGTCATGTCCCAGAACGTCTGCATCTGCGACGGGACGGCCTCGCGGATGTCCGCCATGAACCGCAGTTCCTTGCCAAGATCCTGGGATTCCAGCCGTGCCTTGACCATGGCCAGGGTCTCCCCGACCAGGTCCTCCGGGGAGCTGCCGTGCCAGTCGGCACGCTCGCCGTGCGGGTCGGTCAGCGCCTCATCGAGGGCGGCGAGCGCCTGGCCGGCGTCGGCCCGGATGCCCAGGCCCGGGCGGTTGGATTCAAGCACGCGCGGTTCGGCGTCGATCTGGATGATCCGGCCGCGGGGCTCGAAGGTGAAGTAATTGGAGGTGACTTCGCCGAGGGAGGAGCCGATGACGATCAGGACGTCGGCGTCCTCGAGCAGTTCCGTGGTGTGCTGGTCCTCGATCCAGGACTGCAGCGACAGGTCATGGTTCCATGGGAACGCGCCGTTGCCGCCCGGGGTGCAGACCACCGGAGCGCGGAGCTTTTCGGCGATGGACAGCAGCGGCTTCTCGGCCTTGCCGCGCCGGGTGCCGCCGCCGGCGATGATGGCAGGGCGCTTCGCTTCGGAGAGCCACTTGACGGCTTCGCGGACCAGCTCGACCCGGGGCGGGTTGTCGGCGGCTTCGGCGAGCGCGTCTTCCACCGGCGGAACCACGATCGGATCCAGCAACACATTCTGCGGGATTTCGATCCACACCGGGCCCTGCGGCGAGGAGATCGCCTCGGTCCAGGCGTCCTGGATGGCGGAGGGGATGCCGGAGGCGTGCTGGATCAGCCGCTGGCTTTTGGTGACGTTCGCGGCCGAGGCCTTCTGGTCGTCGAGCTGGTGCAGCATGCCCTTGCGCCGCGCGCCGAGCCCGTCGAGCGGGATCTGGCTGGCCACCACGACCATGGGCACGCCGGTGGCATACGCTTCCTGCAGCCCGGCCAGGGAGGTCAGGGCGCCGGGACCGGTGGAGAGGAAGAGGACGCCGACTTCGCCGGTGGCCCGGGAGTACCCGTCGGCGGCGAAGGCCGAGTTGTTCTCCACCCGTGAGGAGACGAAGTGCAGCTTGCCGCGGCCCATCGCGTCGAACAGGCCGAGGGCATGCTGGCCGGGAATGCCGAAGACGGTCTTGGCGCCCAGTGCTTCCAGGGTTTCGACGACGAGGTCGCCGCCGTTCCGCACCCCGGTCACTGGGTCACTTCCGCGGCTTCGGCCCGGTCCTGGGCCGGCTGGGCTGCCGGGGCGGCGAAGCCGGCCGGCCGGCGGGTTTCCCGGCCGAGGGCCTGCGCCTCGTAGCCGCTGGCCGCCGTCGTCCGGTCGCCGTCGACGGCGCGGTCCGCCATCAGGGTGACGAGTTCGTACGCGACGTGGCTGGCGGCCACGCCGGTGATGTCCGCGTGGTCGTAGGCCGGGGCGACCTCGACGACGTCGGCCCCCACCAGGTTCATGCCGCGGAGGCCACGGATGATTTCCAGCAGCTCGCGGCTGGTGATGCCGCCGGCTTCCGGGGTGCCGGTGCCGGGCGCGTGCGCGGGGTCCAGCACGTCGATGTCGACGGAGATGTAGAGCGGGCGGTTGCCGATCCGGTCGCGGACCTTGGCCACGGTCTCCAGGACGCCCTGGTAGTAGACGTCGGCGGAGGTGACGATGCCGAAGCCGAAGCGGTGGTCGTCGTCGAGGTCCTTTTTGCCGTAGAGCGGGCCGCGGGTGCCGATGTGGCTGATCGCCTCGGTGTCGAGGATGCCTTCTTCGACTGCTCGGCGGAAGGGGGTGCCGTGGGTGTATTCGGCGCCGAAGTAGGTGTCCCAGGTGTCCAGGTGCGCGTCGAAGTGAAGCATCGCCACCGGCTGGCCGGCGCGTTCGGCGGCGGCGCGCAGCAGGGGCAGGGCGATGGTGTGGTCCCCACCGAGGGTCAACAGCTTGCTGCCGGCGGCGGTCAGGTCCAGGGCGTTCTGCTGGATGGACTCGATGGCCTCGTTGATGTGGAAGGGGTTGACCGCCATGTCCCCGGCGTCGGCGACCTGGATGTTCTCGAACGGGCTGACGTCCCAGGCCGGGTTGTAGGGCCGTAGCAGCCGGCTCGCTTCCCGGACGTGGTTGGCGCCGAACCGCGCGCCGGGCCGGTAGGAGACGCCGGAATCGAAAGGCACGCCGACCACCGTGACGTCCGCCTGGGCCACCCGGTCCAGCCGCGGCAGCCGGGCAAAGGTGGCGGCGCCGGCGTAGCGCGGGATGCGGGAGGAATCGATGGGGCCCAGGTTGCCGTTGGCTTCGATGCGCAGCTCTTCCACGAGTGGCGGTCTCCTTCAGGGATTGTCGGGTGGGTGTGACAGCCATCATACACTCGGAGTTGTTCGATGCGCATCAGATGTTTACCGAAGACGCCGGGCTTCGCGCCGCTGCTGCGGTCCTGCCCAGTTACCCTGGGCCCGGGACGGTGCCGGGCCTGGTCCGCCCCCGGGTTTCCGGGCCTGCGGGTCGGCGTGGCCGGGCGTTGCCGGCGGTAACTGGGCAGGAGCGCAGGGCAGGGCGGCTAAGCGGCGCTGCGTTATCCAGGCAGTTGTCCAGATAGCAGAGGTAGCGGGTGCCGGGCCTGGTCCGGAACCGGTGAAGTGGTCCCATGGATGCCATGGCTTGTCTCGCCGGGCTGGGCGGAGCCGCGCGAACCGGTCAACTCCTGGCCGCGGGCTGCTCGCGGACGGACCTGGCCCGGCTGGCCGCGGCGGTTCCGCAGCCGCGGCGAGGCATCTTTGTCCTGCCGGGCTGCAAACCCGAGTTCGCGGCGGCCCTTCGGCACAACGCCCGGGTCAGCTGCGCGAGTGCGGCCGGCCACTACGGGCTTTGGCTCAGGGAGCCGCCGGCAGAACCGCACCTGGCCTGCAACCACGGCCATGGCACCGGCTTCATCCGGCACCGCACTGTCCGGTTCGAGGCATCGGGGGTGCTTCCGGTGGCGGCAGTCGAGGACGTGGTGCTGCACGCCCTTGGCTGCCTGCCGGCTCCCGCCTCGGTGGCCGTCGCGACGTCGGGCCTGCGGCTGTACGGCATTCCGAGGGAGCTGCTGACGGACCAGCTGGGAGCCGACCGCTCCGGCCGGATGCGCCGGGTCCTGCAGCAACTCGATCTCCGGGCCGAGTCCATCGTCGAAGTCGATGCCCAGCACCTGTTCCGCTCCCATGGCATCGGCTACGACGCCCAGGTCCGCTTGCCGGGAATCGGCCGGGTCGACTTCCTGCTTGAAGGATTCCTCATCGTGGAAGTGGACGGCTTCGCCTACCACTCCAACCGGGCGGACCTGCGCCGGGACCTGGGCCGGAACAACGCCTCCACGCTCAGCGGCTTCGCCCTGCTCCGGTACATGCCCGAGCACATCTGGTACGAGCCGGAGCGTGTCCTCGCCGAGATCCGCGCGGTGCTGCAGCGCGGGCCGCAGCCCACCCGCTGATCCGCCCCCGATCTCCCGGGACCACCGGCGCAGTCCAGGGTTCCCCGGCCCAGGGCACGGTTCCCCGACGGAGCCCGACGCTCCAGCCCAGTTACTTCCCCTGCCGCCCTGCACCGCCCGCGCCATTCCGGGGTTGGGGCGGCGTCCCGGCGGCGGATGGGCGGAGTAACTGGGCAGGAACGCGCAGGCCGACCCGAGCCCGCCCCCGAACTACCTGCCGGCTGCGGGGACCAGGACCCAGAGGACCTCGACCGGGCTGTTGGTGGGGTTGACCCAGGTGTGCGGCTCGCGGCCGGGGAAAGTCACGGTGTCCCCGGCGTGCAGCTCGAACTCCTCGTTGGTCAGGACCAGCCGGATACTGCCCTTGATCACGTGCAGGACGTCGACGTCGCAGTCCACGGCGTACAACTCGGACTCGCCGCGTCCATGGGGCTCGATCACGGCCTGGATGATCTGGACCCGGCGCTCGGAGCGGGCGGTCAGCAGCCGTTCGACGATCCCCTCGCCGCCAAGCGAGATGCGCGGGCCTTCGCCGGCCTTGGTGAGGTGGGTTTCCGGGGCGGCAAACAGGTCGCCGATGGAGATGGAGAGGACCTGGCAGAGCGTGACGAGCGAGCTGACCGAGGGCGAGGTGAGGTCCCGCTCGACCCGGCTGAGGAAACCCTTGGTCAGCCCGGTGGCGTCGGCGACCTGTTCGATGGTGAGCCGCTGCGACTGCCGGGCGGCACGGATCCTGGAGCCGATGGCAACCGGTACGTTGCTCGGTTCTACGGGTAGAGCCTTCATTTGGGAACCTTTCACGGCCGGCCGCGCGGCCCCAGCTTGGAGCCAATCCTAACCGGACACGTCCTGCGGCGGCCCGGAAGCGGCGCCGTCACATCGCGTCTTGACTGTTAGCGCCGTCACAACCTAGTGTTTGGCAACAGGTGTTGCACCAAAGGCAATTTATCCGGTGGCGTACTCAGAAATCATCCCGCTATCCACTCTCGAGCAGCCCAAACTTCGTCCGCGCAGCCGCGGCCGGCATCCCCTGCTGCTTCCGATCCGCTCCGAGGAGCCCTCAATGGACGCAAGTTTCGTCAACATCGCCATCGTGGTGGTGTATCTGGTCGCCATGCTGGCATTCGGGTGGTGGGGTAAGTCCCGCACCAAGAACAACAGCGACTACCTCGTCGCCGGCCGCCGGCTCGGCCCGTTCCTCTATACCGGGACCATGGCCGCGGTGGTCCTCGGCGGCGCCTCGACCGTGGGCGGCGTGGGGCTCGGCTACAAGTTCGGCATCTCGGGCATGTGGCTGGTGGTGGCGATCGGCGCGGGTGTGCTGCTGCTCAGCCTGCTCTTCGCCGGCACCATCCAGAAGCTGAAGATCTACACGGTCTCGCAGATGCTCAGCCTGCGGTACGGCAGCCGCGCCACGCAGACCTCCGGCATCGTCATGCTCGCCTACACCCTGATGCTGTGCGCTACCTCCACCGGCGCCTACGCCACCATCTTTGTCGTGCTCTTCGGCTGGGACCGCGCGCTGGCCATCGCCGTCGGCGGCGCCATCGTGCTGGTCTACTCCACCATCGGCGGCATGTGGTCCATCACGCTGGCGGACCAGGTGCAGTTTGTGATCAAGACGGTGGGCATCTTCCTGCTGATGCTGCCGTTCACCCTCAACGCCGCCGGCGGCCTGGACGGGATCCGCAGCCGCGTCGATGCCACCTTCTTCCAGATCGACGGCATCGGGATCCAGACGATCATCACCTACTTCGTCGTTTACACCCTGGGGCTGCTGATCGGCCAGGACATCTGGCAGCGCGTCTTCACCGCCAAGACGCCCACCGTGGCCCGCTGGGGCGGCGCCACCGCAGGTGTCTACTGCATCCTCTACGGTGCTGCCGGCGCCCTGATCGGTCTCGGCGCCCGCGTGGCCCTGCCGAACATCGATGTCAAGGCCCTCGGCAAGGACGTCGTCTACGCGGAGGTCGCCACCAACCTGCTGCCGATCGGAATCGGCGGTCTGGTACTTGCCGCAGCCGTCGCCGCCATGATGTCCACCGCCTCCGGGGCGCTGATCGCCGCCGCCACGGTGGCGCGCGCCGACGTCCTGCCCTTCGTCGCCGGCTGGTTCGGCAAGAGCGTCAGCACCGAGGATACGGACAACCCGGAGCACGACGTCAGGGCAAACCGGCTCTGGGTTCTGGGCCTCGGCGTGGTGGCCATCCTGGTCGCCATCATCACCAAGGACGTCGTCGCAGCCCTCACCATTGCCTACGACATCCTCGTCGGCGGCCTGCTGGTCGCCATCCTCGGCGGCCTAGTATGGAAGCGCGGCACCGGCGCGGCAGCTGCCGCCTCGATGGCTGTGGGCTCCGTGATCACCCTCGGCACCATGATCATCCTGGAGATCAACGCCGAAGTCCCGCTCGACGGCATCTAAGCCAACGAACCGATCTACTACGGGCTGCTGGGCTCCGCGGTGGTCTACGTGGCCG
Organism: Arthrobacter sp. JB02-1C; assembly: GCF_057748045.1. Taxonomy (NCBI): domain Bacteria; kingdom Bacillati; phylum Actinomycetota; class Actinomycetes; order Micrococcales; family Micrococcaceae; genus Arthrobacter; species Arthrobacter sp. JB02-1C. The sequence continues at coordinate 1,927,591 of NZ_CM173235.1, read as the reverse complement.
TGTCATTGCTGACCAAGCCCACCGATCCGATGGTGATGAAGGGCTGGCAGCAACGAGTGGCGGGCGTCGCCACCCCGGACGAAGACAAGGAACCGGCACTCAGCCACTGACCCGTAACGCCCGACGGCGGGGCTTCCCTTCACGGGGAGGCGCCGCCGTCGTGCGTTGCCCGCAAGCAGCCGCTGGCTGGCGGTGGTCGTGCAGCCTACTCGTCCGCCTCTGGTTCGCGGAACTCATCCGCGTCGAGGGGGATGACCGGCTTCTCGTCGCCGAGGAAATCCGCCTCGTCGAGGGGAACGATCCCGTCGGGTTCCTCCAGCACCTCGTCATCCTCGAGGTCCGCGTCGTCCACCGGGGCATCCTCGGCGAAATCGTAAGCCGGGTCGGACTCGAGGGCGTCCCTGCCCGGATGGTCCGGCTGCGCTCCCGTTCTGTCCATCATGCAACCTCCGTTCGCTCGGCCTCCGGCAGTAACGTGCCAGCCGCGCCGGCAGCCGGCCTCGCGCCGGTAGCCGGCCTCGCGGCCGGGCGGGTCTGCCGCGGAACCCGCCCTGGCCCTCATTCGAACACTGCGCAGAACGTGGGTCAAGGGCCCTGCCGAAGCACCGCTGTCGGCCCCCGCCCGCGGCTTTTTTTACGGCACACCTAAACCTTCTGCTGAGGAATGCCAGCCGAAAAACCGCGGAATTACGCGGTAGTCTGGACGGGCAATGGGGCCTTATGACGCCCCGTCCAGCTCAGGAGTTTTCGTGTCCCAGCCCCTCCCCTATAACCCCAACCGTCCGGATCCCGCGGCCGGCCAGGGCCACCCTGCGGCCCAGTCCGGCTCCGCGGCGAGCCCTGCGGACATCAAGCGCTGGCGGCAGTACCTCGCGGACGAGCGCGCCGAAGCCCGCGTCTACCGCGACCTCGCCCAAAACCGCAGCGGCGAGGAACGCGACATCCTGCTGGCGCTGGCCGAAGCCGAAGGACGCCACGAGGCGCACTGGCTGCAGTTGCTCGGCGACCAGGCCGGCCGGCCGCGGCCCGCCTCGCTCCGGAGCCAGTTCCTCGGCTTCCTGGCCCGGCACTTCGGCTCCGTCTTTGTCCTGGCCCTGGCCCAGCGCGCGGAGAGCCGCTCGCCCTATGCCAACGACCCCTCCGCCACCCCGGCGATGGTCGCCGATGAGCAGATCCACGAAGAAGTGGTCCGCGGGCTGGCGACCCGGGGCCGCAACCGCCTCGCCGGCAGTTTCCGTGCCGCCGTGTTCGGTGCCAACGACGGACTGGTCAGCAACCTCTCGCTCGTCATGGGCATGGCCGCCTCCGGCGTGGGCAGTTCCGTGGTGCTGCTCAGCGGCGTTGCCGGCCTGCTGGCCGGCGCGCTGTCAATGGGAGCCGGCGAGTTCATCTCGGTGCGGTCGCAGCGTGAACTGCTCGCCGCCACCCGGCCCACCCAGATCACGCTGTCCGCCGCGCCGCTGCTGGACATCGAGCACAACGAGCTGCTGCTCGTCTACCTGGCCCGCGGCATGTCCCGGGAGGCCGCGGAGCACCGCGTCGCCGAGCGGATGGGCCTGCTCGACTGCGACTGCGACCCGAGCCTGTCGCTGCGCCCCGAAATACCCGAGACCGAGGACCAGCACGAAGCCGTCGGCACCGCCTGGAGCGCGGCGGCGTCCAGCTTCTGCTTCTTCGCCTCCGGTGCCATCATCCCGATCATTCCCTTCGTCCTCGGGATGACCGGCGTCGGCGCACTTGTGGTGTCGGCCGGCCTGGTCGGCATCGCCCTGCTGCTGACCGGCGGCGTCGTCGGGCTGCTCTCCGGCACCTCCCCCACCAGCCGCGGGTTCCGCCAGCTTGCGATCGGCATGGGCGCCGCCGCCGTCACCTACCTGCTTGGCCTGGCCTTCGGCGCGGTGATCGGTTAGTGCACGATCCCGGGCTCCGGGACCGCTCCGCGCGGCGCAGCCGTGCCCGCAGGGCCTTCCGGCTGGCCCGCAACCTCGCCGCCGTGATCCTGATCGCCGGGGCCGCGTTCCTGACGGCCGGCCTCGTCTACGGTGATCCGCGCTTCGTGGGGCTGTTCGCGTTCGACGCCGGCCCCCGGACGCACCCGGCGACGCCTCCGGCCACCGCCCAGGCCACCGCGCAGGTCACGGGCCGGGCCACTGCCACTCCGCACGCGGGCGTCCCGGACGGGCAGCCCGGCCCTGCCGGCGAAAACCCTCAGGACGCCGCTCCGAGTCCGGGGTTCGAAGAGCAGGACCGGCCCTTGGGCCAGCCCCCGGCGCGGTCCTCCCCCAGCACCTCGTTCAAGTTCCTGGCGACCAACCCCGACGGCGGACCGGTGGGCTATTCTCCGTGCCGGCCGCTGCACTACGTGATCAACGCGGCACTGGCCCCGCCGGGCGGCAGCCAACTCGTCGAAGCTGCGATCCGGACCGTGTCCCGGGCCACCGGGATCACGTTCATCGCCGACGGGCCAAGCGCGGAGGAACCGTCGCAGGCACGGGCGCCGTACCAGCCCGGACGCTACGGCGACCGCTGGGCACCCCTGCTGATTGCCTGGACCACGCCGGAACAGGCACCGCAGCTCAAGGGTCCGGTGATCGGAACCGGCGGCAGCACGCACTTTAGCTTCGGGGACGGCCCCAAGAGCTTTGTCACCGGCAGCCTGGAACTGGATGCACCCCAGATCACCGCAAGCCTGGGCCGCGCCGACGGGCCCGCCTATGCGACCGCAGTGATCCTGCACGAGCTCGGCCACGTCATGGGCCTCGAACACGTCGATGACCCCGCGCAGCTGATGTACCCGGAGATCGGCTCGCCCGAGGGGCTGGCCGCGGGCGACCTCAACGGGCTCCGCGAACTGGGCCGCGCCGTCTGCCGCAAGGACCTCTAGCGCCGCTGGGCTTCCAGCACGGCGAGGGCTTCGTCGACGCTGTCCACCAGGAAAATCCGGTTCTCCATCGGCCGGCCCGCGGCGAGGCGCTGCAACAACGGCCAGGCCGGGAACCGGTCCAGCCAGTGCTCCCTGCCCAGCAGGACCATGGGCGTGATGGTTTCCGGGGAGCCGTAGTAGTTTTCACAGGCGTCCTGGAAGATCTCCTGGACGGTGCCGCCGGAGCCTGGGAGGAAGACGATCCCGCCGTTGCACAGCTGCAGCAGGATCGCCTCGCGGATGGCGTTGGCGAAGTACTTCGCGATGTGGGTGGCGAAGTAGTTGGGCGGCTCATGGCCGTAGAACCAGGTGGGGATGCCCAGCGACGGCGTACCGTCCGGATGGCGTTCGACGACGGCGGCCGCGGCCCGCGCCCACGCCGAGACTGAGGGCCGGAAGCCCGGCACGACGGCGAGGTCGTCCAGCGCACGCCGAAAATCGGCGTCGTCCGCGGCGCTGAGGTAGGCGCCCAGGTTGGCGGCCTCCATGGCGCCGGGTCCTCCCCCGGTGGCGACGGTCCGGCCGCTGCGTGCCAGCCGCCGGCCCAGCAGGGCCGCGTCGGCGAAACCTTCGGCGCCGCGGCGTTCGGCATGGCCGCCCATCACGCCCACGATGTTGCGGTCCGGAGCCAGCCCGCCGCGGACCAGGTCCTCCAGCGCGTCGCCGATCGAGTGGTCGTGCAGGGCGGCTGCAAGGGTCGCGTCGAGGCGCCGGCCCGGGCGGATGCTCCACTGGTAAACCCGGGCGTCCGGGGTGTCCTCGTAAGGGGTCTCCGCGATCCCGGCGTAGAGCTCCTGCGGGGTGTAGAGGTGGCCGCGGTAGGGGTCGAATGGCACTGTAGCCAGTTTGGGGAAGATGAGGGCGCCGCGGCCGCGCAGGGATGCCTCGACGCCGTCGTCGAAGCTGCACCCGAGGAAGATCGCGCCCTGCGCATCAAGGGACGCCAGGGCCGACCGGCGGCCGCGCAGATCCAAGGACTGGAGATGCCAGCCATGCATGCTCCTGGCCCCGCCGGCCACGAGCCGGTCGAAGCCGTCCAGGCTTTCGACTTCCAGGGTCCGCGGGCTCGGGTGGAGGCTGCGGGCAGCGTTCATCCGGTAATCCTAGCCTGCGCCACAATCCGGACACGGTGAGGCAAAATGAGTCATGCAGAGTCCCTCGGGGCCCGGTAACGGCCGGCCCAGCATCGGCATTCCGGTCCGGCTCAGTTCCTCGACCGACGCCGATCCACGGGTGGGTAAGGCCAACGCACTGTTCGGTTACATCGTGGAGTTGCTGCGCGACGGCGGCGCCGACCCGCGGCTGCTGACCGGTGACGAAAGCCTTCACGACCTCGACGGCGTCGTCCTGCCCGGCGGCGGCGACCTTGATCCCGGGCTCTACGGCGAAGCCGAGGGCGGGTCCTGCTACGACGTCAACCAGCGGCAGGACAGCCTGGATCTTGCCGTGGCCCGGCAAGCCATCGACGCCGGCCTGCCGGTGCTGGGCATCTGCCGCGGGCACCAGCTCCTGAACGTCCTCTATGGCGGCACCCTGCTTCAGGACATGGCGCCCGGCGCGGTCCCGCACCGGCTGGCCGCGCCAGTGCCCGGCTCCGGCTCCTGGGCCTGGCATGAGGTGGAGATCGCCGCGGGCTCGAAGGTCGCCGGACTTTACCGGGCCCCCGAGTCGAGCCACGGACCGGAAGGCGGCCTTTCGGGGCAGGCAGCAGGCGTTCCGGGGCAGGCACTGCGGGTAAAGATCGCGTCCGGACACCACCAGGCGGTGGCCCGGCTGGGTGAAGGACTCGTGGTGACCGCCAGGGCAGCGGATGGCACGGTGGAGGCGCTGGAGGATCCGTCCCGGTGGGTTGCCTCCGTGCAGTGGCACCCGGAGGCCGTCGAGCTCCCTGCCGGGGAACGGGCCGCCCCGTTCCGCGCTTTCGTGGACGTCTGCCGGGGCCGCTCGAACCGGCGCGCCGGAGCACCACCTCCCCACGCGGCACCCCTTGCCGGCCCGTAGGCACCAGGCGTAGCCTGTAATCAACCGATACGTTGATCAACGATTTGGTTGGTAACGCTGAATGAGTTGGTAACGCTAGCGGCCTGATTCTGGAGTGTGACCCGTGGCCGACGACGACGCAACCCTCGACGCCGCCTTCCTGGCGCTGGCCGATCCCGTCCGCCGCCGGATCATCGCCCGGCTGAGCCGGGGACCGGCCACGGTCAACGAACTGGCGGAACCCTTCGCGATCACCAAACAGGCGGTCTCGAAGCATATTCAGGTCCTCGAGCAGGCTGAGCTGGTCACGCGCACCCGCGACGCCCAGCGCCGGCCCGTCCACCTGAACCCCGCACGGCTGGAGGCACTCACCGCCTGGATTGACCAGTACCGGTTGGTCCGCGAAGAGCAGTTCCGCAGCCTCGACGCCGTGCTCCAATCCCAGGCCGCTGAACGCGGCGCACAGGCAAAGGACTCATCATGAGCAACGCCCTGAAACTCACCGTCCCGGACGGAAAACCCTTCATCGACATCGAGCGCGAGTTCGAATTTCCCGTGGCTGACGTCTTCCGCGCGCACAAGGACCCCGACCTCGTCGCCCAGTGGCTCGGGCCGCGGCGGCTCACCATGGAGGTGGACCACTACGACTTCCGCACCGGCGGCAGCTACCGCTACACGCACACCGGGCCCGACGGCGTCGCCCACCTGTTCAGCGGCGTCTTCCACACGGTGCGGGAGAACGAGTTCGCCGTCCAGACGTTCGAATACGGCGGCTACCCGGACGTGGTCAGCATCGAGTTCCTCACTTTCCAAGATCTCGGTGGCGGCCGCACCAGGCTGACCGCGCACGCCGTATACCCGAGCATGGAAGCCCGGGACGGCATGGCGCAGTCCGGCATGGAAGGCGGACTGGCCGAAGCCTATGAGCAACTCGAGGAACTCCTGGCCGGCACCAGGGTCTGAGGGCCGGCGATGCGCCGGAGCTCCGGGAGCGCCGTTTAACGAAGCAACGCGGGGTCACTTCCGGCCCGTCCCAATGAAACGGACGGGCCGGAAGTGACCTCGCGTTGCTTGATGCTGCTGGTGTTGCTGTGGCGCCTAGAGCGCCGCGTAAACCTCGCGCAGCAGGGTGGCGGTCTCGGACGGCGTCTTGCCGACCTTGACGCCGGCAGCCTCGAGGGCTTCCTTCTTGGCCTGGGCGGTGCCGGCGGAACCGGACACGATCGCACCGGCGTGGCCCATGGTCTTGCCTTCCGGGGCGGTGAAGCCGGCCACGTAGCCGACGACCGGCTTCGTGACGTGGGCCTTGATGTAGTCCGCGGCCCGTTCCTCGGCGTCGCCGCCGATTTCGCCGATCATGACGATCGCCTTGGTTTCGGGATCCGCTTCGAACGCCTCGAGGGCGTCGATGTGGGTGGTGCCGATGACCGGGTCGCCGCCGATGCCGATGGCGGTGGAGAAACCGAGGTCACGCAGTTCGTACATCATCTGGTAGGTCAGGGTGCCCGACTTGGAGACGAGGCCGATGGGGCCCTTGCCGGTGATGTTGGCCGGGGTGATGCCGACCAGGGCCTCGCCCGGGGTGATGATGCCGGGGCAGTTCGGCCCGATGATGCGGGTGACCTGCTTGCCGTCGGCGTCAACCTTGGACTGGGCCAGGGCCCAGAACTCGGCGGAATCCTGGACCGGCACGCCTTCGGTGATGACGACAACCAGGCCGATGCCGGCCTCGATGGCTTCGACGACCGCGTCCTTGGTGAAGGCCGGCGGAACGAAGACGATGGAGACGTCTGCGCCGGTTTCCGCCATGGCTTCCTTGACGGTGCCGAAGACGGTGATTTCGTTGTCGCCATGGACGACGGTGGTGCCGGCCTTACGGGCGTTGACGCCGCCGACGATGTTCGTGCCGGCCTTGAGCATGAGGGCGGTGTGCTTGGTGCCTTCGCCGCCGGTGATGCCCTGGACGATGACCTTGGAGTCCTTGTTCAGATAAATAGACATAGTCGGTCCCTTTACTTCGCTGCGTTGGCGAGCTCGGCAGCCTTGTCGGCGCCCTCGTCCATGGTGGCGGCCAGGGTAACCAGCGGGTGGTTGGCCTCGGCCAGGATGCGGCGGCCTTCCTCGACGTTGTTGCCGTCGAGGCGGACGACCAGCGGCTTGTTCGCGGAGGAGCCCAGCTCGGCCAGTGCGCCGACGATGCCCTTGGCGACCGCGTCACAGGCGGTGATGCCGCCGAAGACGTTGACGAAGACGGACTTGACCTGCTCGTCGCCGAGGATGACGTCGAGGCCTGCGGCCATGACCTCGGCGGAGGCTCCGCCGCCGATGTCCAGGAAGTTGGCGGGCTTGACGTTGCCGTGGTTTTCGCCGGCGTACGCGACGACGTCGAGCGTGGACATGACCAGGCCGGCACCGTTACCGATGATGCCGACGGAGCCGTCGAGCTTGACGTAGTTGAGGTCCTGCGCCTTGGCCTTGGCCTCAAGCGGGTCGGCGGCGTCCTTGTCTTCAAGGGCGGAGTGCTTGGCGTGGCGGAAGCCTGCGTTCTCGTCGAGGGAGACCTTGCCGTCGAGGGCAACGATGTCACCGGCGCCGGTCTTGACCAGCGGGTTGACCTCCACGAGGGTGGCGTCTTCCTTCTTGAACACGTCCCAGAGCTTGAGGATGACGGCGGCGACCTTGCCGCGCAGTTCCTCGGCGAAGCCCGCTGCTGCGACGATTTCGTCGGCCTTGGCCTGGTCGATGCCGACAGCCGGGTCGATGGCGACCTTGGCCAGCGCGTCGGGGCGCTCGACGGCGAGCTGCTCGATTTCCATGCCGCCTTCCACCGAGCACATGGCCAGGTAGTTGCGGTTGGCGCGGTCCAGCAGGACGGAGAAGTAGTATTCCTCGGCGATGTCGGCACCCTGGGCAATCATCACCTTGTTGACGGTGTGTCCCTTGATGTCCATGCCGAGGATATCGGTGGTGTACTCCAGAGCCTCATCGGCGGTCTTGGCGACCTTAACGCCGCCGGCCTTTCCGCGGCCACCGACCTTAACCTGTGCCTTGACGACAGTTACGCCGCCGATCTTCTCGGCAGCTGCCTTTGCTTCTTCAGGGGTGTGCGCCACGATGCCAGCAAGCACGGGTACACCGTGCGCCTCGAACATATCGCGCGCCTGATATTCAAACAGGTCCACGGTTTAGTGTCCTTCTACGTCGAAGTAGTTTCTGTACAGCCGGACCCCACGTACTCGCGGTTACCGGGCTGCGGAATAAACGCACGCTGCGGCAGGCTGGGAAGCGAGCCACAGGCGCAATGCTCCTCTCTCGAACTCTAGTCCTTCCTCAGGACGAGCCCGACCCAGACTACCTCTTATGTGAGTAAGGACACTATTCTATTCGGCGTAGAAAAACCGCGAGATTACGGGGTTTTTGGGGCCGTCGGCGGGGTCGGCGGAGCTGGTTTCGCGGGAGCGGAAACCAATTCGTAACGGTCCCGGGCAACGAAGAAGGCGACCCCGCCGGAGACGTTTCCGCAGGCGACGCCGCCGTCGTATGCGGAGCACCGGAGCCCGTTCCGCTCGATGTTCGCCCCGTCCGGGAGCACCGGCAGCTGGGAGATCGGACCGGCGCCGGTCCCGCCGGGCCCGTTTTCGGCTTCCTGCTCGGTGACGCCGGAACGGCATTCGCCGTAGACGGCCCGCTCCGGCGTCAGCACGGCGGTACCGCCCAGGTAGCCCAGGCCGGTGCCGGCGCAGTCGTCCCGGATATCGGCGGCCGCGGGCTTGGGATAGACGGCCAGTTCGCAGTGTGCCACCGGCACGGTTGCGAACTTCCCGTTGCCGCTGGCGCCGTAGCCGTTGAGTTCGTAGGGCAGGTTGATGTGCTCACCCCGCGCCGAGGTCAGTGAACAGACGATGTTGCGGTCTGCCGTGACAAAGCTGAGCACGTCTTGGCCGGCGCCCAGCGTGGCCGGGTCGGTCAGGGGCGCCTGCCGGAGCTGTTCGAGCACAGGCAGCGGAGCCGGCGGGACGTAGTCCGGGTCCTGCCGCGTGACGGTACAGCCGGAAGATGCCAGCAGAATGACGGCGGCGAGTATCCCCCGGGCTGTTCGTCGCATGGGTCCCATTATGCCCGCCGGCTGCCTATCCCGGGCGGACGCGCGGGCGTGTGCGGCGCGGCCCGGGTCAGGCGACGATCTTGGTCAGCGGCGCGTACCGCAGCAGGAGCCGCTTCTCGCCGACATCGAATTTCACCTTGGCGACCGTCTTGTCTCCGGCGCCTTCGACGGCAAGCACGGTGCCGTTGCCGAAGCTGGTGTGGTTGACCTTGTCCCCCACACTGACGGCGACGATCTCCTTTTGCGGCTGCACCCGGTTCCGGGCGATGGCGGCGGGAACATCGGCGTTGAAGCCCGCCGAGGAGTCCGCGCCCGTGCCGCGGGCCGCGCCGGCTCCCCAGAACGACCCGCTGTAGCGGCTGGACCCAATGGCTCCGCCGCCCCAGCCGCCGGCCTGCCGGGAGGTGCCTTCACGCTTCCAGTCGACCAGTTCGGCAGGGATCTCCTCGATGAACTGGCTGGCCGGGTTGTACTGGCTCTGGCCCCACATGCTGCGGACCTCGGACCGGGTCAGGTAGAGCCGCTTCCGCGCCCGGGTCAGCCCCACGTAGGCCAGCCGGCGCTCTTCCGCGAGTTCCTTCGGGTCCGTGGCCGAGCGCTGGTGCGGGAACAGCCCGTGCTCCATGCCGGTCAGGAACACCACCGGGAATTCGAGACCTTTGGCGGTGTGCAGCGTCATCAGGGTGACGACGCCGAGCCGCTTCGCCTCGGCGACGGCTGCCGCCGCGTCCTCTTCGTCTCCCGGCGCATCGGGGATCTGGTCGGCGTCGGCCACGAGCGAGACCTGTTCCAGGAACGCGCCGAGCGAGCCGTCGGGATTGTCCCGTTCGTATTCACGCACGACGGCGACGAGCTCGGCGAGGTTCTCCACCCGGGATTCGTCCTGCGGGTCGGTGCTGGCGCGCAGCGTGGCGAGGTAGCCGGTCTGTTCCAGCACCGCTTCGAGGGCTGCCGCCGCGCCGGACCCGGCGGCCACTTCGGCCAGGTCATCGAGGAGCTTGACGAAGCCCACGACGGCGTTGACCGAGCGGGTGGCCATGCCGGGTGCTTCCTCGGCGCGGCGGGCAGCGGCGATGAAGGAGGTCCGTTCCCGCTGCGCCAGGGCAGCCAGTGCTCCCTCGGCCCGGTCGCCGATGCCCCGCTTGGGTTCGTTCAGGATGCGGCGGAGGTTGACGTCGTCGTCCGGGTTGACCAGCACGCGCAGGTAGGCGAGGGCGTCCTTGATTTCCTTGCGCTCGTAGAACCGGGTGCCGCCGACCACCTTGTAGGGCAGCCCGACGCGCACCAGGACGTCTTCAATGGACCTCGACTGGGCGTTGGTCCGGTAGAAGATGGCCACGTCGCCGGGCCGGAGGTCGCCCTCGTCCTGCAGCCGGTCGATCTCCTTGGCGATGAACTGCGCCTCGTCGTGTTCGTTTTCACCGACGTACCCGACGATCTTTTCGCCGTCGCCCTCGGCGGTCCAGAGACGCTTCTCGGGCCGGTTGGGGTTCCGCGAGATCACCGAGTTGGCGGCGCTGAGGATGGTTTGGGTGGAGCGGTAGTTTTGCTCGAGCTTGATGGTGCGGGCGTCCGGATAGTCCTTCTCGAACTCCACGATGTTGCGGATGTCCGCGCCGCGGAAAGCGTAGATGGACTGGTCCGAGTCCCCGACGACGGTCAGTTCGGCCGCGTCCGGTCCCTCGCCGACGATTTCCCTGACCAGGGCGTACTGGGCGTGGTTGGTGTCCTGGTATTCGTCCACCAGCACGTGCCGGAAGCGGCGCCGGTACGAGTCCGCGAGCGCCGGGAAGGCCCGGAGCATGTAGACGGTTTCGGCGATCAGGTCATCGAAGTCCATCGCGTTGGCCTGCCGCAGCCGTTGGGTGTAGCCCTTGAAGACCTCGGCCACCGCCTGTTCGAACGGGTCACTGTGATTGGCGCTGGAGGCGTAGCTGTCCGCGTCGATCAGTTCATTCTTCAGGGCCGAGATCTTGTGCTGGATTGCCTTGGGCGGGAAGCGCTTCGGGTCGATATCCAGGGTCTTGGCTACCAAGGTGATCAGGCGCAGCGAGTCGGCGGAGTCGTAGATGGAGAAGTTGGAGTTCAGGCCGACGTTCTTGGCCTCGCGGCGCAGGATCCGGACGCAGGAGGAGTGGAAGGTCGAAACCCACATGGTCTTGGCCCGGCCGCCCACCAGCGCCTCGACCCGCTCGCGCATCTCCGCGGCGGCCTTGTTGGTGAAGGTGATGGCCAGGATCTCGCCGTGGTGGGCGCGCCGGGTGGCGATCAGGTAGGCGATGCGGTGGCTGAGCACGCGGGTCTTGCCGGATCCGGCGCCGGCCACGATCAGCAGCGCGCTCCCGGCATGTTTGACGGCTTCCTCCTGCTGCGGGTTCAGTCCCTGCAGCAGCTCGTCCGCGTTGGGCAGCCGCTGGTGGTGGCGGTCCTCATGGCCGGGGTGGTTGCCATGTCCGGTTCCCCCGGTGTGCCCCTCGTCCGCGAAGCGCGCTGCGGAGTCGAGGTCCGGCAGGCTGCGCCCGGCCCCCGGGTTTCCGGACGCCTTGGCGGGTGCGGCCGGGTTGGCGGCAGCTCGGAAGGGTCCGTCGGCGTAGGGGTCAAACAACATATCCATGGTGTTAACAAGTCTAGGCGGTGCCACTGACGGCCAGGGTCGGGGGTGGCCCGGCCGACCTGCTGCGCCCGGCACGCCCACTATTCCCACCGGACATGCCCCGCCGTGCGGGCGAGGGGTGAGCATAACCCCATGATGTCCAGGCCCCGGGCTGAAGAATGAGCATGTCCCGCCGCGTGCACCGCGAACAATGAGCATGCCCCGCCGCGCGGGTGACGGCTGGGCATAACTCACGGTGTCCCCCGGCCGAGCCGCAAGAATGAGCATGCGCCATCGCGCGGACGAGGGATGAGCATAACCCCATGATGTCCAGGCCCCGGGCTGAAGAATGAGCATGTCCCGCCGGCCGGCCGCGAACAATGGGCATGCCCCGTCGTGGGCGCCGCGAAAAATGGGCATGCTCCCCGGATGCGGCCTGGACCCGACCTGCTCGGCCGGCGAGACCTACCCGACCGAACCGGACAGGAGCGCAGCGCGGAGCTGCCGCACCGCCGTCGAGCCGCCGGCCAGGAACCACTCAAGGCCGTTGACGCGCACGACGTCGGTGGTCCCGCCGGCGGAGCGTACGATCGCCTCGCCGGGAAGCCAGTCCCATTCCGGCGCGCTGTGTTGGAACCAGCAGCCCAGTTCGCCGTCCGCCACCCGGCCGAGGTCGCACGAGCCGGAGCCAAACATGCGCAGGGTCGCCGCCGCGGTGGCGGCCGCATGCCAGGGCATGGCGCACATGGGGTCGGCGAGCCAGCTGGGATGAATGTAGGTCGCGGCACCAAGTTCCGCCAAGGGTGTCTCCGCCCGGCCCGCTCCGCCCGCTGCACGGGTCCGGAACCCGGTCAGCGGTTCACCGTTCAGGGTGGCGCTACGGGTGCTGCCGCCGAGCCACAGCTTGTCCTCCTCGGGCTGGAAGATGGCGCCCAGCAGGGCCCCGGACGAGTCCTTGAGGGCGATCGCGGAGCACCAGTAGCTGGAACCGTGCAAGAAGTTGTAGGTGCCGTCGACCGGGTCGATGACCCAGGTCCTGCCGCTGCTCCCCTGCTTCGCGGCGCCCTCTTCGCCCAGGACGCCATCCTCGGGCCGGCAGCGCTGAAGCTGTTCGAGGACATACGCCTCGGCGGCGTGGTCCGCGGCGGTGACGACGTCGGAGACGGACGTCTTTTGCCGGCCCTCCAGCCCGGCCTGCCGCATCAGGAGCGCCAGGTCGCCGGCCTCCCGCACCAGGGCCTCGGCCAGCTGATAGTCATCCAGGTCGGGGCTGAGTTCCGCGGCGCTGTGCCGGCCAAGCCGGCGCCTGCCAAGTTCATTGCTGCTGAGTTCGCTCACCCGTTCAGCCTATCGGGCGCCGGAAAGCACTGAACAGGCACGTCCCCGCGGGCACCACCCGCCCCCGACCGGCAGAGGCCGCGCAGGCGACGGGCAATAATGTAACCATGGCCAAGACACCCGCGCAGCGGATTAAGAAGCACGGCGCCAACGCCGCCGTTCCCCAGCACCACCTGCCCGCGGTGATCAACCCCAGCACCACCCGCACGCCGCAGAAGGCGCAAAGCAACAGCAACCTGATCCTGATCGCCGGCGTCGCGGCAAGCCTCTTCCTGTTCTGGTACCTGCACCTGCTGACCCTGAACCAGCTCACGCAGCTAAGCGGCGGCCTTCCGATGCCCGACTCGCTGGTGGGAGGCTTCGACCAGGGGTTCGTGGAACGGTTGCGTTCGGCCATGGACCCGGACGCGCGCGGCCAGTTGAACTACGTGCACAAGACCGCCGGCACGCTGTTCCCGTTGATTTTCGGCTTCACCTGGTTGCTGCTGATCGGCACGAACGTCACCCGGAAGCCCCTGCGCTGGGCCCTGTGGGCTGTTCCGCTGCTGTTCGCGGGTGTCCGACTGTGGGCCAACCCGGTCATCGACTCAATGATGTCCGCGGCCACGCTCGACGGCGGCCAGGTCGCCTTGGCATCCGGGCTCACGGTGGCAGGCTGGGTCCTGCTGGTCCTGAGCCTGGTGGCCGGCGTCGCGGCAGTTCTCCTGGGCCGGAAGAAGTCCCCGGCCAAGGCGTAGGGGCCGCGGAACATCTCCGGCGCGCGGCCGGACATGCCCATTGTTCTGTGCCGGAACCGGACATGTCCGTACGGCTAACGCAGCGCGGCCGGACATGCCCATCGCTCGGCCGAGACAACGGGCATATACCCCATATGCCCACTCCTCAGCCCCGACACAGGACATGTCCGCACCGCTAACGCAGCGCCGCCGGACATGCCCATTGATCGGCGCACGTTCATGTGCCGTCCGGACCGGACAGGCTAGGTACGGGCGAGACCCGTGGCGCGGAGCAGTCTGGACCACAGGGACGCCTTGCCGAGTTCGGTCTCGAGAAACTCTCGGGCCTGCTGGGAACGGTGCGGGGCGCCGGCGCTTTCGAAATGGACCACGGCCTCGCGCAACGACTTGCGCGCTGCTGTCGCGTCCCCCAGTGCCATCTGGGCACGTCCGAGAAGGAAGCACGCGTCCCCAAGCACCTGAGGAGCAGTCGTCGCGGTGCGGATGTCCTCGAGAATTGCCACCGCGGACTCCGCGTCGCCGGCCAGGAAGCTCCAGTGAGCCCTATTCCGGCGGAGAAGTAGCAGATCAGTGTCACTGCCACCGATCACGTCAGTGGCCAGCTCGGCTCGTTCGATGCATCGCAGCGTGTCCGAATCGGCGATGTTGGCGGCGAGTCTCATAGCGGCCGATGCCTTGTTGAATTTAGCCCAGATGTTGAGGTCCCTAGCTGGCGAAAACGTCGTGGCAGCGAGTTCGTGGTACCTCAATCCGTCATCCAACTTGTCGCACAAAAACGCCACGTTCCCTACAACCCAATAGGTCTTCCCAGCCAGTTGCTCATCCACCTCGTCCGAGATGACGCCCGCAAGCTCTTGGCTTTCGGACCAAGCTTCGGCAAGCTTGCCGGAGTCCGCTAGTGCGGCAATCAGGGCCTGTCGGGCTTTGACACTGAGATCAACGTCCGACTCGGCCCGCGTAAGTTCAATGGCGGCTTTCGCTTCGGCTGCCGCTCTCTCCAACAGCCCCGACCCCTGATAAGCATGCGACATCAGTATGTGGACCTGGGCCCGCTTCTGCGTCGAGATCGGGTGCCCCGCCTCGAGGAGCGTGGACGCTGCCTCTGCGCAAGGTTCGAAGTCAGCATCCGACAAATAGCTCTCCGCCCGGAAGAATGTCATCGCCCACCACGATTGGAGGTCGCCCTCGGTCAGCGCGATTTGAGCAGCCTCACCCGCGCTCTTAGCTGCCTCGGAGAAGTCGTGGTTGGCCCGGTATTCCCGGGCCCGAAGCTCGGCCGCAGCATAAGCCGGCGAGACTGATTGTTGTTGCATGCTTCGATTATCCGCCACCCGAGCGGGAACTCGGACAGCACACGCAAGTGGATGGCTTGTCAAGGACTCAAGAATACGCGCAGATATCACAGTTACGCCCAACCTTCGCCTAAATCGTTACCTGCGGCGTGTCTCTTACCCCTATACTAGGAAAGCACCACCTCATCAGTCACACCAGCCTCTCGAATAACAGGAGCCTCAATGAAGAAGACCCTTGCCACCCTCCTCGTCGCCGGCGCCTTGGCGGCAGCGGGCCTTTCTGCTGCTTCAGCTGTGTCTGCAAGCGGTAACGCTTCGGATCAAGGCTCAGTCTCGGCCGTGTTCTACTGGCCCGATTTCTCCCCCAAGAAGAACTAAGGGAAAGCATCAACCGCGAAGGGCGGGAACCGGAGTAACTACCGGTTCCCGCCCTTTGTTTTGTCCGGAACAATGCCGCCACTAGCCAAGCCTCGGCACGCGGCCTCGCGTGCCGCCGTCGTGCGGCCCTCAACGCGTGGCCCCAAGAGAGCGGACCGACGAGGCGCTGCCTACTGCCTGAGGACCCTGCCCAGTCCGATCAGGTCTTCGACCTCGTCGGGAGGCGCGGGCCGGCCAAAGTAGTAGCCTTGACCGCTGGCGCAGCCGAGGCGGACCAGTTCCTCGGCCTGTTCGAGCGTCTCGATGCCCTCCGCCAGGGCCCGGAGCCCGCAGGCGTGGATCAGGTGTAGCACGGCCTCGACGAATCGGCTCTGGTCCTCGTCCGTGCCCAGCCCGTCGATCAGGCTGCGGTCGATCTTGACCACATTGACCGGAAGCTTCCGCAGGTAGCTGATCGACGAGTAGCCCGTGCCGAAGTCATCGATTTCGAGCTGCACGCCCAGCTGCCGCAACCCGCTGAGGGAATACTTGTCCACGTCGCCGCCGGTGACCGCCGTGGATTCGGTCAGTTCGATGACGAGATTCCTGGCTTCGACACCGGTTTCACGAAGGATGTCCTGGACGTGCTCGATGAGCTCCAGGTTCTGCAGTTCCGTGGTGGAGATGTTGACCCGCACGGAAAAGTCAGGGTCCACCGAGAGCCGGTCCTGCCAGTCACGCAGCTGGCGGACGGCGTTGCGCAGGACCCAATGGCCCAGCTCCACGATCATCCCGGTCTCTTCAGCCAGCGGGATGAACTGGTCCGGCATCAGCAGCCCGCGCTCCGGGTGGTTCCAGCGGACCAGGGCTTCGACGCCCTCGACCCGGCCGGTGGCCAGCTCCACGACGGGCTGGTAATGCAGGGTCAGCTGGTCCTCCCGGATGGCGTGGCGCATCTCCGTGACCATCAGGCTCTGCAGCCGCCGGGCGTACAGCAACGCGGGTTCAAAGACCTTGATGCCGCTGTGCGGCTGGGCCTTGGCCGCGTACATGGCGGTGTCGGCTTCCATCACGAGGTCCTCGGCCGACTGGCCGGGCTCCGCGACGCGCACGCCAATGCTGGTGCCACAGGTGATCCGCAGGTCGCCGAGCTCCAGGCTTTCACCCACCGCCTTGAGGATCCTGTTGGCCACGCGCCGGGCACGTACAAGGTTGGATTTGGGCAGCATGACAGCGAACTCGTCGCCGCCGAGCCGCGCGACCGTATCGGTGGTCCGGACCGCGTCCTGGAGCCGGCGGGCAATGACCCGCAGGACGTCGTCCCCCGCGCTGTGCCCCAGCGTGTCATTGATGCCCTTGAAGGAGTCCAGGTCGAGTACCAGGAGCGCCGGCGGCGCCTCACCGCGGGTCGTCTCCGCCAGCGCATGGCTCAGCACCGCGTTCAGCGCCGTCCGGTTGGCCAGCTGGGTCAATGGATCGGTCAGCGCCATCCGTTCGAGCTCCACCTGGGCCTCGCGGAGCATGGCCGTCCGGCTCTCGACCCGCTCTTCGAGCTCCTGGTAGATGGTCTGCAGGTCATCGGCCATCAAGTTGATGCCGGCGATGACGGCCGCGACGTCGTCGCGCGCACCGGAGTGCGGAATCCGCGTGCTCAGGTCGCCGCTGGCGATCCGGACAATGCCCTCGACGAGCGTATGCAGGCGTGGGTCTGGAACGTCACTTTTCACTCGTAAAAAGCCTTAACCAATCGAGGGCATCCGTGCGCGAAGTAAAGAACTCGGCCGGGATCGCTTCGGACCTGGAACGCAGGAGGTAGTGCGCGATCACCCTGTCGACCGGAGTAACCCCCACGATCGCGAAGGCCGACGCGGCGATCGACCCGACGTAAACCTGGCGGGCTTCCACGCTGACGCCGACCGCGCCGGAGATGATGATCAAGACCGGCATCCGCCGGCCGTCGGCCAGGGACCGGACCGCCGCACCGGCGACCCGGGCTTCGGGGCCCTCGACCACACGGTTCGGGGGCACCGCAACTTCAAGGATGCCGCCGTCGAGCATGCGCACGCCGATGACCGGCCCCGCCTCGGCGGACTCAGGTACGGCCAGGCGGGCGGCGACCTCGTGTGGCGCTTCCTCCGGGGCTTGTTCATCCGGCGCAACCGGTGCCTCGACCGTCATCAGAGCCCTGCCCGGCAGTCTTCGCCGCGGGGCGACGCGGCACCTGCACGGCCACGGCACGCAGTGACCGGGAAGCTTGGCACAACTAGCTGATCAGGCATTCGTCCCCAATGGCTAAAAGTCGGCAATTCGGCGTGCTTCGGAGCCAACTCCCGCACGAGGCGCCGGAAGCTTCCGGCGAATGCCCTCATAATAGTCCACACTTACGCGTCGATGAGACATCGGACACTCCTGCGACGCACCCGGTGTCCGGCACCAAGGCGGTTCGTCTCTGCCGGGCTATCGGGCGAAGTACTCCCGCAGGCTGGACAGTGAGCTCGAACCCTTGTAACCGAGGTCGCCGGGTCCGGCCTGGACGGCGTCGTCCGGAGAGAAGATGCCGACCCCGAAGGTGCCGCCCTGGACGTCCCCGATGCTGTCGAGCAGGACGGGCATGGCCTTCCGCAGCGTTTCGGCCAGCACCTCCTTGTCCGCACTGTTGCCGACCAGTTTCACGGTAAGGAAGGTTCCGGAGGTATTGACGGCGGCGTCCGCCGCCGCGGAACTGACCCCGGGCACGGACAGCGCGGCCTGCTGGAGGGCGGATTCCAGCTGCCCCGCCTGCGACGGTCCGCCCAGCCCGCAAGCCGACAGGAAGGCCGCCAGGCAGGAGGCCAGCAGGAGCGTGATCAGTGCGCGGGGCCAGGCTGTCGTGTTCATGGTCTGCTTCCACTACGGTGTGCCGCCTGCGGACGCCGCCATGACTGGCAGTAACGCGCACGCGGTCCCAACTCATTGTTTTCGGGAGATGCCCGAGACGGTCGCGCTGACCTGTCCGGGGTCGGATGTCAGGAACCGCTGGGTCGATTCCTTCTGAGCGTACTGGGCGATCGGGCCGCGTTGCTCGACCTCGGCGACAGACTTCACGTACTCGCCGCCGTCGTGATACCCGATGCCGCCGAATCCGGGCGCTACCGCCGGGTTCGGCAGGGTGACCTTGATGGCGGCGTTGTCCTGGCTGGCCGAAACTCTTCCATCGGGACCCACGGTCAGGTCGCCAAGGTCCACCCTGGGGACGGGGTCACCGGCATGCTGAAGCGCCAGGACGTCGATCCGGGCAGGAATCGGTGCCGAATCGACCGGGGAGCCGAAGGTGACCACATTCGTTACGTTGAACCGTGCCGTGAACGACCGGTCCGATGCCAGGGCGGTTGCGATCATGCCGCCCTGGGAGTGGCCGGACAACATGACGGGGGCGGCCTCCGGAATCCCTGCGTTCTCCATGGCGAGGCGCACTGCCTGCGCCGCGGTGGAGAGGTTCCCGCCCGCCAGCTCCAGGTTTCCGGTCAAGTCTGTGGCGTTGGCCGCACCGTCCGGGGCCCAGCGGGTGGTTCCCGGCACACTGACGATATAGGCGTCCGGCTCCCCCGGTTTGTGAACTGCTGTAATCCGGACCGCCGTATCGGGGGTTCCGGGTTTGCCTTGGTCGCCATAGGCGGCGTTGGTGGTCTGCAGGATCGCACTGATGCTTGCAGGTACGGCCGTGTTCAGCCGGCTGTTCGGGTCGATGCCGGCAGGTTCGCCGACGCCGACCGGCAGTGGATTGCCCGCCACCGGCCTGCCGTCGTCGAGCAGATGCGGGTTGTACCGGCCGCCACTCAGCGTGGTGGCGACCAGGGACAGCACTCCCGCCCGGAGCAGGATGTCGTTCGCGGCGAGCTCGGTGATCGAGGGCGGCTCCCCGGACGTCAGCCAACGCCAGCCCATCGCGCCGACCTGCCCGGCGTGGCCGACGACGTCGGCCTGTGCGTCGAGGAGGTTCCGGACCGGCAGTGGCGCGGCGTCCTGCAGCCAGGCCCAGGCGGCCGCCCCCGTCGCGGCTGCCCGGACGGCGCCTGATGCAGCTGCCCGGACGACGTCGGTCCAGCCGGCCGCCGTGCCCGCCGCACCTCCGGCGCCCGTGGGCTCCGAGCCCCTCAGGCTGGCCGCAGACTGCTCCTCCAGGTTGCGCTGTACGGCGCTGGAGGCGGTCCGGAGTGCGCTTTCCGCCTCAACCAGGCGCTGCCGGTGGTCCGCCCAGTCGGCCCGGAAGCGTTGCCCGTCGCGGCCTTCCCACGGCGCCGCGGCAATGGCGGGGGTGAGCTCGGCGCCAAGGGCAGCGAGCCGGTCCGCGGCGCGGGCGAGTTCGGCGCTGAGCCGGCGCCCCGCCTCCATGTCCATTCCCTGCAGGCTCATCCCCGCACCACCGGGGCTGACGTGCCGGCCAGGGCTTCACGGGCACCGAGCAGCCGCCACTGCAGCTGGCGGAGGAGGTCGCCGGAGGGCACGTGCACCAGCACCAGGGACTGGCCGCCGTCGGCGGTGCGGACCGCATAGAGCTCGTCCGCGAGCGCCCAGACGTCCGCTGCGTGAAACGCCGCCGTAGGCCCGGGGCGGTCCGCGGTGACCTCGAGGTGGACGCGGCAACGGGGGGTCAGGACGGCTGTCTTCACGTCCGGCGGCAGGACGGCGTCGGGCAGGCTCAGCAGTTCCGGTCCGCTGATCAGGGTCCGTTCGCCCTCCAGCCAGCCGGCCGGGCCGGGACTGGCCCGCAGTTCGGCCAGGTCAGGAAGCGTCCGCCGCACCGCCGCCCAGGCGTCCGGCTCGTCAAAGCGAACCAGTTCGACGGCGTCCTGCACGTCCATGACCGCCTGTCCTGCCGCGGTAGTGCGGGCCTGCCGCCGGTACGAGACCGCCAGGCCGCGCCCTTCGGACAGGGCAAGGTCGGTGTGCCTGGAGCAGTCCGCCGTGGCCGCGACGACGCTGACGCGAACCGGGGCGGTCACCGCGAGCAGCACAGACCTCCGCCAAGGCTCCGCGAGCAGGTCATCCGGGCCGGTGATTCCGGCCGCCCGGAGTTCAGCCTCCAGCCGTGCAGTGTCCCCCGGTTCCAGGGCCGCCAGGGCTTTGGCACCGGCAGACTGTTCGTAGGCGGCAACATCCACCCCGGGATGGGCCGCGTGGGCCCGGAGGCCGGCGTCCACGGCAGCCGCCCAGGCGAGACCGCTGATTGCCACGACGTCGAGCGCCGGTTCCACGTTACTTTGCACCACATTTTCCCCCTGGCCAGTCCCGGACCACCCTACGCTGCCGGCCGGTGCGACGGGATGGGGAGGACTCCCCGCCCTCCACGCCACCTCCGGTCCACCTCGACAGCGGACGTCGGCAGCAGACGCCGGCATCAGCCTTCGGGTTCAGCCTTCGGCATCAGGCCTCGGGGTCAGCCTTCGGGTTCAGCCGTGCGCGTCCGGCCGCCCTGCCCTGCCCTGCCGCGCACGCTCCTGCCGGACCCGCTGGGCGACCACCAGGCCCACCGCGGCCATGCCCAGGGTGATGGGGTACGCCATCAGGCGTTCCAGCGTGCCGGGCTCGGGTACCCGCATAGCGGTGACCCCGCCGGCAGCGAGCGCTACCACGGAGACGGCCCCGGCGGCCAGGATGAACCAGGCCAGCGGCGTCCGGCCGCGCCACAGCCAGCCAAAAATCAGCAGCGCCAGCCCGCCCGCGGCAAAGTACGTCACGGCACCCACCAGGTGCCAGATGGAGCCGAAGTCTTCCGGCACCAGGCCCACCACCACCGTGCCGGCACCGGCGGCCGCGCTCAGGCCCCGGCCCACCAGGGCGGCAGCCGACGGCGAGCGCAGTCCCGGTGCCACCCGGAGCCGCGCCCCGGCCCGGGCCGCCACGCCGATGACTGCCGAGCTCAGCAGCACCGCGCCGACGATCATGCCGATCCCCTGGACCACGAACGAGGCGTCCATCAGCAGGTGCGCCGGCGAGCACACGTCGCGGCCGTCGAAACTGCCGCATCCGACGGCGCCAAGATCGCTGATCAGGCCGGTGCGCCGGCTGTACGGCGCCCGGCCGGCCCAGGCACCGATGACCGCGGCTTCGGCGACGAAATACTGCAGCACGCTCAACTTGGCGAGCGCGCCGAGGTAGAACCGGGTGGACGCCACGTCCGGCACATCAATGAGTGTCCGGGCGTCGGTTATCGAAGAGCCTGCCATGCCAAGAGCGTAGTACGCGCGCTCACCTTGTATGCTGGTATCCGTGTCCGGACGGGCCGGCCAACCGCCGCCCGCCTGCATGCCCGCCCTCGTAGCTCAGTGGATAGAGCACGGCTCTCCTAAAGCCGGTGTCGTTGGTTCGATTCCAATCGAGGGCACTTGGATCCCCTGCTGCCGGACCCCGGCGACGACGGCGCAACCGGCTTCGACCTGCGCCGGTACCTGCTGGGCGCCTGGACGGTGACCCGCACCATGACCGACCGGTCCGCAGGCAGTCACGGCACCTTCACCGGCGTCGTGCACTTCACCGCGACGGACGACGGCGGCCTCCACTACCGTGAAGAAGGCACCGTGCGGTGGGACCCGGCGGGCGGCACGCGCTTCACCGGACCGGCCAGCCGGGAATACCTGCTCCGGCCCGCGGCAACACCGGAGACCATGGACATGGTCTTCCCGGACGGCCGGCCCTTCCACCGCATCGGCTTCGGCGCCCGGCACGGCCGGGACGGGCATTGGTGTGACCCCGACACCTACCGGGTCGAGTACACGAAACTCGGGGCGGACGCCTTCCGCTTCCGCTGGGACGTCACCGGCCCGGCGAAGGACCTGCTGCTCGAATCCGTGCTGCGACGCACCCCCGGGGCAGGCCGCGCCGACGCACCCGCGAATGCCAACATCGTGGTCTCCGCCGTGTGCGTTTATGACGCCGCCGGCCGGCTCCTGACCGTCCGCAAGCGCGGAACCGACAAGTTCATGCAGCCCGGCGGCAAACCCGAACCGGGCGAATCCGCGGCGCAGGCGGCATCCCGCGAACTTGCGGAGGAGGTCGGAGTGACCGTGGCCGCGGACGAGTTGGAGCCGCTGGGCAGTTGGCTGGCCGAGGCCGCCAACGAGGCGGCCACGCAGATTGAGGCCACGGTGTTCATCGCCCCGGGCACGTGGAGCGCGCGGGCCGCCGCCGAGATCGCCGAAGTCCGCTGGCTGGACCTGGCCGGCCCGGCGCCGGAGGACCTGGCACCGCTGCTCACCGACCATGTGCTGCCGCTCCTCGCGGCACGGGTGGGGCGGCGGGACTAGGGCTCCGGCACCGCCTCGGCAGCAACCGCGGTGGCCTCGGCAAACTGGGTCCGGTACAGCTCGGCGTAGCGGCCGTCCGCGGCCAGCAGCTCGGTGTGGGTACCCCGTTCCACGATCGAGCCGCCCTCGACCACCAGAATCGCGTCCGCGGCCCGGATGGTGGAAAGCCGGTGGGCGATCACCACGGCGGTGCGGCCCTCCAGCGCGGCGCCCAGCGCCTCCTGCACGGCAGCCTCATTGGTGGAATCGAGCGCGGCCGTGGCCTCGTCCAGAATCACGACCCGCGGCTGCGCGATCAGCAGCCGGGCAATCGTGAGCCGCTGGCGCTCGCCGCCCGAGAGCCGGTAACCGCGCTCCCCGACCACCGTGTTAAGGCCATCCGGCAACGACCGGACCATGGTTTCCAGCCTGGCCTGGCGCAGCACGTTCCACATCAGCTCCTCGCTCGCGCCCGGGCGGGCCAGGCGGAGGTTGGAGGCGATGCTTTCGTGGAACAGATGGCCGTCCTGGGTCACCATGCCCAGGGTTTCGCGCATCGAGTCGAAGGTCAGGTCACGGACGTCCACCCCGGTACCCGGCTTTGCGCCGCCGAAGCGGACCGCGCCGGAATCGACGTCGTACAGCCGGGCCAGCAACTGCGCGATGGTGGACTTGCCGGCGCCGGAGGATCCGACGAGGGCCACCGTCTGCCCGGGTTCGACCCGGAAGCTGATGCCGTGCAGCACCTCCTCGCCGCCGCGGGTGTCCAGGGTGGCGACGTCCTCGAGCGACGCGAGCGAGACCTTGTCCGCGGACGGGTAGGCGAACCGGACGTCGTCGAATTCCACCGCCAGCGGCCCGGACGGCGACTGCACCGCGTCCGGCTTCTGCTGGATCAGCGGCTTGAGGTCCAGGATTTCGAAGACCCGCTCGAAGCTGACGAGGGCGCTCATGATTTCGACCCGCGCGTTGGAAAGCGCGGTCAGTGGGGCGTAGAGCCGGGTGAGCAGCAGGGCCAGCACGACCACGTCGCCCGCGGCGAGCTGGCCGCCCAGGGCCAGCCAGCCGCCGAGCCCGTACACCAGGGCGAGGGCCAGGGCGGAGACCAGGGTCAGGGCCGTGACAAAGGTGAACTGGAGCATGGCGGTGCGGACGCCGATGTCCCGCACCCGGCCGGCCCGGAGCGCGAATTCGTGGGATTCCTCGTCCGGACGGCCGAACAACTTCACCAGCGTGGCGCCGGGGGCGGAAAAGCGTTCCGTCATCTGCGTACCCATCGCCGCGTTGTGTTCCGCGGCCTCCCGGCGCAGGTCGGCCAGCCGCGAGCCCATCCGGCGGGCCGGGATGAGGAAGATCGGCAGCAGGATCACGGCCAGGACCGTCACCAGCCAGGACTTGTTCAGCATCACCGCCAGGGTCAGGATCAGCGCCACCACATTGCTCACGACGCCCGAGAGGGTGCCGGCGAAGGCCGATTGCGCGCCGATGACGTCATTGTTCAGCCGGCTGACCAGTGCCCCGGTCCGGGTCCGGGTGAAGAACGCGATCGGCATTTTCTGAACGTGGTCGAAGACCTTGGTGCGCAGGTCCACGATCACACCCTCGCCGATGACCGAGGAGAGCCAGCGGGTGACCAGCCCGATCCCGGCCTCGGCCACGGCCACGACCGCGATCAGCACCGCCAGCCACACGACCTTCGCCGCGTCGGCGTGCGCAATGATGGCGTCCACCACCTGGCCGGCGAGCACCGGCGTCGCGACCGCCAGCACGGCCATCACGATGGACAGCAGCACGAAGGCAACCAGCTGCCCGCGGTGCGGCCGGGCGAATCCGAAGACCCGCTTGATCGTGGCCCGGGAGAACGGCCGTGACCGGTCCGACGCGCGGGTGATGTTGTAGAGGGAGCTCCAGGCCACCCGGTCCATGCTCATTTGTTGCTGCCTTTCGGGGCGCCGGCGGCCAGCTGTTCGGTAACGACGCCGTCGAGAACGTTCCAGCGCACGTCAAGGCGCACGTTTTCCAGCAGCCGGCGGTCGTGGGTGACGAGCAGCAACGCGCCGTCGTAGCTTTCCAGTGCCGCCTCCAGCTGTTCGATCGCGGGCAGGTCCAGGTGGTTGGTGGGCTCATCCAGGACCAGCAGGTTGACCCCGCGCGCCTGCAGCAGCGCCAACGCGGCCCGGGTCCGCTCGCCGGGCGAAAGCGAATCGACGGTCCGGGCGGTGTGGTCGGCCTTGAGGCCGAACTTTGCCAGCAGGGTTCGGATCTCCGCGGGGGTCAGCTCCGTGAGCACGGCTTCGACCGCGGCCGCGAGCTGCAGATGGCCGGCCAGCAGGCCGCGGGCCTGGTCGATTTCCCCGACGGCCACCGAGGCGCCCAGCGAGGCGTCACCCGCGTCCGGCCGCCGGACTCCGAGCAGCAGGCGCAGCAGTGTGGATTTGCCGGCCCCGTTCGGCCCGGTGATGCCGATCCTTTCGCCGGCGTTGAGCTGCAGGTTCACCGGCCCCAGGGTGAAGCCGCCCTGCCGCACGACGGCGTCCCGCAAGGTGGCCACAACGGCGCTGGACCGCGGAGCCGCACCGATGCTGAACTGCAGCTGCCATTCCTTCCGCGGTTCTTCGACTTCCTCGAGCCGGGCGATCCGCGATTCCATCTGCCGGACCTTTTGGCCTTGCTTTTCGGAGGATTCGGTGTTCGCTGCACGCCGGATCTTGTCGTTGTCGGGGCTCTTCTTCATGGCGTTGCGGACGCCCTGGGAGCTCCATTCGCGTTGCGTCCGGGCCCGGGAGACGAGGTCCGCCTTGGTGTTGGCGAACTCCTCGTAGCGTTCGCGGGCGTGCCGGCGGGCGACGGCGCGTTCCTCCAGGTACGCCTCGTAGCCGCCGTCGTAGACCGCGACGGCGTTCTGCCCCAGGTCCAGTTCCACCACGGTGGTGACGCAGCGGGACAGGAATTCGCGGTCGTGGGAGACCAGTACGACGCCGCTGCGCAGGCCCCGCACGAAGGCTTCCAGCCTGGCCAGCCCGTCCAGGTCGAGGTCATTCGTCGGCTCGTCCAGGAGCACGACGTCGAACCGGCTCAGCAGCAGGGCGGCCAGGGCCACCCGCGCGGCCTGGCCGCCGGAGAGCCCGGTCATGGGGGCGTCCGCTCCCACGTCCAGGCCGAGGTCTGCGAGCACCGGCGGAATCCGTTCCTCCAGGTCCGCGGCACCGGAAGCCATCCAGCGGTCGAAGGCGAGCGAGTAGGCGTCGTCGGTTCCCGGTGCGCCGGTTCCCAGTGCTTCCGCGGAGGCTTCCATGGCAGCCGTCGCCGCGGTGCAACCGGTGCGTCGCGCGATGTAGCCGCCGACGCTTTCGCCCTCGATGCGTTCGTGTTCCTGGGGCAGCCAGCCGACGAACGCGTCGGCCGGGGCCAGGCTGACGGATCCGTCCTGCGGTTGGTCGACGCCGGCAAGCAGCCGCAGCAGGGTGGACTTGCCGGCACCGTTGGCGCCGACCACTCCGACGACGTCGCCGGGGGCGACGGTCAGGGAGAGTTTGGAAAACAGGGTGCGGTGGTCGTGGCCGCCGGAAAGGTCCTTGGCAACAAGGGTTGCAGTCATTAGTCCATCCTCTCACCGCAGCCGGAAACTGGCCCTCAACAGAGGGCTGCTCGAAGGGCCGCCGGGGCTGCGATTCCGCTCCATCGCGCCGGCCTGGCGCCGGGCATGAAAGAACCCGCCGGTCCGGACTTGGGGGGTGTACGGACCAGCGGGTTCGAGCAACTAGCATAGTTCAATCTGCGCCGCGGGTAAAATCGGCGGCGGGCCCGGCTCCTTCAAGAGTGAGCCAGGGGCGGCGGACGAGGTCCACGAACTGAAGGCACACCGATGATTTTTGTCCTGCAATGCTCCACCCTGCTCGTTTGTGTGCTGCTCGTCGCGCTCCGGGCTCCGGCCGCACGGCGCGGTGAAAACCGCTCGTTGTTTGGCATTTTCGTGCTTGCGGCCTTCGCCATGCTGCTGAGCATCGGACCCAGCTACACTGTCATCGATTCCTGGCTGGGCTCGAGCAACTACGCCAACCTCATGCTGCGCTTTGTCATCTACGGAACGGTCCTGCTGGCTGGCTACAAGATCGCGCGGGGATTCGACAACGGTCCGGCCGCGTGGCTGTTGTTAGGCCCGGTAGGGCTGGCAGCCCTGGCTATCGTCGCCGCTGCCACGGTAATTCCGTTCCTGATGGCCAACACCGCCGGAACCTCGGTGGGGATGGCGTCGCTTCCGGACCAAAGCGAGCCCAACAGGCAGCTGATCAGGCTGTACACCGCCGCCGGGCGGCTCTACCCGGCATTCGTCGCCGCGTGTCTCCTGCCCGCCACGCTGGGTTCCATCCGATCCCGCCTCCCCTGGCTGGTCCGCCTGGGTGCGGCCGTCTTGTCCCTGGGAGCAATCGCCATGATCATTCTGGCGTTCGGTGAGCTGCTGCCGCCGCCACTGACCTTCCTGCAGTACTTCATCAGTTCCACCGCCGTGCTGGGCCTCACCGGAGGCCTCGCCTTGATCTGGCTGGGGAAGGTGGCCGCTCGGCGTGCCGGTCGACAACGCCGCGCTGCCCCGGAGAACCAGTCCGCGGCCGATCACGAACCCGTCGGCCGGAAAGATTTATGATGGCCTGTAGGGGGCGGTGTCGGATTTCTCCCCCGGCGTCCGCGTAGCAGCACGGCCCGCCCGGCCACCCTGCACCCAGCCTGCAGAAAGTCACAGATGGCACTTCCCGCCAAAGCGTTTCAACACTGGCTACACAGTGTCGCGCCGGCGATGAGTACCGCCGACATTTGTCGGATCTCCGGCGTCAAGCGCACCACTTTGGCCCAACAACTGGTGCGCGGCAAGGTCGCCGAGACCACGCTGGTCAGCATCAGCCGGGCCCTTGGCTTGAACCCGCTGGACGGGCTGGCTGGCTTTCAGAACTACGCTGGGCTGGCGGATCCGGCGTTGCCGCCGACGCCGGCGGAACTGGTCAGCCAAATCGCGACCACGGACCTGCTGCGTGCCGTCATCGCCCGTGCCGATCCATGCGGGGCAGCAACACCTGGGCTGAGCCCGGCCCCGCATGCCACCTCGGTGCGGAACTGGGTGGATGCCATCGACAACGGTGAACTGCGGCACCGGGTTTCTGCCGCCACCGGAGTCGCGCCGCAGAACTATTCCGCGCAGCTGACGGCCAACCGCCTCTCGCCCGAACTGGCGGTGGCAACGTCGCGCGCGGCCGGCGTCGGCCTGACCGGAGGCTTGGTCGCCACCGGGCTGATCGCGGAGGCCGAAGCGGGCTGGCCGCCCGGAGCCCGCCAGGAGGCCCTGGCTGGGCTTTCCGACGGAGAACTGGCCTTACTGGCCGGGGACCGGTTGCAGGCGCTGGGCCGGACGCTGCGGCGGCATGAACTGGAACAAGCGCAGGCAGAAAAGATCTGGGAGAACCTGGGATGATCGACGTCCTGCAGTCGTTGGCCGTGCGGCCCTGCCACGGGAAAGCGCGCCATGGCCGCCCTTGAATGGGGGACGTTTATTGTCTGCGGCTCTGCGTGCCTGGTGCGTGTCCCGGATGCGCTGCGGGGCCGCAACCGCGCGGTCTTTGGGATCCTGTTCCTCGCCACGGCGTGCAGCCTGCTCAGCATCCCCGGGCCCTACGGGGCAATCGACCAGGCGCTGGGCGGCTGGAACTTAACCAACCTGCTCCTGCGCCTAGTCGTCTTCCTGATGGTTTTCCTGGTGGGGTTGCGCCTGGCGAAGGGGCTCGGCGCCGGCCACGCGCGCCGGCTGCTCACCGGCACCGCGGGACGCTGGTGGCTGGCCGCGGCCTGCCTGGCGGTGACCGCCATCTTCCTGCTGATGGACACCGAGGGCTCGTCGGCAGGGCTCGAGGCGCTCTGGGACGACGGGGGACGGAACGGCGCGCTGGCCCCGTTCTATGCCGCCGCCGGGCGCAGTTACCCCGCCTTTGTCTCGGTGGTCCTGGCACCGCCGCTGTTGGCCACCGCGCGGACGCGCCTGCCCCGGTTCGTCCGGGCCGGCGCTGTTCTGACCCTCGCCGGTGCCATCGCCGCGGTCCTGAGCGTGCCGGCATCCTTCGCGCCGGCCCCCTGGGACCCTGCGAGACTGCTGGTTAACTACCTGGCGGTGCTGGGCTACGTGCTGGGGCTGCTCGCCTTCTGGTGGTCCGGCCGCCGAGCCCGGCCGGCAGGTAACGCTCCCGCAACGTTTCGCAAAATCTAGCCCCCTCCGTTCACACAATCATTAGAGCGTGAGAGAATCATGAATGTGTGAAAACGCCGGTTTGCCTCGTGAATGGGGATTCAGTGTTACAGGCCAGCCGACGTCCAACGCCATTGGGGGGATGAGTGGTAGCGGTCCGCTGGACCGCTCCCACTCAGCCTGTTTAAGCCGGCCTTCTCGCGGACACGCCGGCGCGCTCCCGGCCCGGTCCGCAGTCACCGTGCGAACCGCAACGTCAGCAACTGGAACGGCCGCAGGATCAGCTCCACACCGCCGCCCCGCACGCTGACCCCGGGTGCGTCGGCCGGGCGCTCGAGGAGATCCACCGCCCGCACCCCGGCAGCGTCGAAGTTCGCGGACAGGACCCCGGAGGAGCGCTCCCCGAGCGATTCGTACAGCCGCACCACCACGTCGCCCGAACCATCCTCCGCGAGTTTGACCGCCTCGATGACGAGGGCAGGGTTGGACACGGTAAACAACGCCTCCACGCCGTGTGCGCCCCTGACGGTGCGCGGGGCAAGGTTGGTCCGGTACCCCTCCTCGACGGCGTCGGCGATGCCGGCACCGGGCCGGACGGTTACGGTCAGTTCGTGCCGGCCCTGGTCGGCACGTGGATCGGGGAACTTCGGTGCCCGCAACAGCGAGACACGGACCGTGGTGGTGGTGCCGCCGTCGGCGTCCCGGACAGTGCGGGTGACGTCGTGGCCGTAACTGGCCGCGTTGGAGACCGCCACCCCGTACCCGGGTTCAGCCACGTGGATCCAGCGGTGCGCGCAGATTTCGAATTTCGCCGCCTCCCACGAGGTGTTGAGGTGGGTGGCCCGGAAGACGTGGCCGAACTGGGTTTCCGCCGCCGAGCGGTCCGCGCGGACATCAAAGGGGAAGCCGAGTTTGAGCAGCTTCTCGCGTTCCTGCCAGTCCACGGCGGTGGAAATTGCCAGTGACGCGGCGCCGGGTTCCAGCAGGATCCGCTGGGTCACCGCCGAGGTGCCTGCCAGCCGCTCCACCACGACGGCCGCGGCCGCGCCGGACCGTTCCAGCGTCACCGACCGGGCCTCGGTCAGCGCCGTGACGTTGCGCCGGTAGAAGGCGTCGATATCCCAGGCGTCCCACTCGTTCGGGGTGTCCCGGTGCAGTTCGAGCAGGTTGCCGAACTCGCCCGGCGCGATGGCTTCCCGGCCGCTGCCATGGTCCTGCAGTGACACCAGCAGCCCGTCGGCGTTGACCACGGCCCGGATGAGTCCGTTGTCCAGCACGTAGCCGCCGTCGGCCGCGGTGCACTGCACGGGCGCTGCCGCGAGGACCGGGGCGGCGGCAGCCAGGGCCGGCACACCGCGGCGCGCGTGCGGGGCGGCGTTGAGCAGGAATTCCTGCTCGCCTTCCCCCAGCATGGCGCCGGCGGCCTCGGCAATGATCGCTTCAAGCCGGGCGGCGACGGCTCCGTAGTTCCGTTCCGCGTCCTGGTGCACCCAGGCGATCGAACTGCCCGGCAGGATGTCGTGGAACTGCTGCAGCAGCACCAGCTGCCAGAGCCGTTTGAGCTCAGCGGCCGGATAGCGTGCCCCGGCACGGACCGCCGCCGTGGTGCACCACAGCTCCGCTTCCCGCAGCAGGTGCTCGCTGCGCCGGTTGCCGCGCTTGGTGTTGGCCTGGCTGGTGTAGGTGCCCCGGTGCAGCTCCAGGTACAGCTCACCGACCCACACCGGGAGCCCCTGGTACTCCTGCTCGGCGGCGGCAAAGAACTCGGCAGCGGCGCCCAGCCGCACCCTGGGCGATCCTTCCAGGTCCGCGGTCCGGCGGGCCGCCGCCAGCATTTCGCGGGTGGGGCCGCCGCCGCCGTCGCCGTAGCCAAACGGCAGCAGCGACATGGAACCGCGGCCGTGGTCCCGGTAGTTGCGCTCCGCGTGGGCGAGCTCCCGGCCGTTGATCTCGGCGCTGTAGCTGTCCACCGGCGGGAAGTGGGTGAAGATCCGGGTGCCGTCGATCCCTTCCCAGGCGAAGGTGTGGTGCGGCATCCGGTTGACCTGGTTCCAGGAGATCTTCTGGGTCAGGAACCAGCGGCTGCCGGCGGCCTTGACGATCTGCGGCATGGCGCCGGAATAGCCGAAGCTGTCCGGCAGCCAGGCTTCCCGGCACTCGACGCCGAATTCGGCCAGGAAGAAGGCCTTGCCTTCGAGGAACTGGCGGGCCATGGCCTCGCCGCCGGGCATGTTGCTGTCCGCTTCAACCCACATGCCGCCCACCGGGACGAACTGCCCGGCCTCGACCTTCTCCCGGATCCGGCCGAACAACTCCGGATAGAACTCCTTCATCCAGGCGAACTGCTGGGCCGAGGAGCACGAAAACACGAAGTCGGGATCGTCGTCCATCAGGGCAACGGCGTTGGAGAACGTCCGTGCGCATTTCCGGATGGTTTCCCTGACCGGCCAGAGCCAGGCGGAATCGATGTGCGCGTGGCCGGTCGCGACCAGCTGGTGCGCCGAGGCGTAGGCGGGCCGGGCCAGCACCTCGGCGAGCGCGGCACGGCCGGCGCCCGCCGTACCGGGGACGTCGTCCGGGTCCATGGCGTCGAGCATGGCTTCGAAGGCGCGCAGGATTTCGTGGCGCCGGGGCAGCTCCATCGGCAGCTCGTGCATGAGCCCGCGGAGCGTGCCGACGTCCTGCTGCAATTCCCAGACCGTCCGGTTGAGCTCGGCAATGACGATCGGGCCCAGCCGGTACTGCGGGGCCGCCCCGGCAGTGGCCCGGTCACCGTAGGGGGTGGCGGCGAAGGTCCAGCCCTGCGACAGGTCAGGATTGGCCGCCGCTTCGACGTAAAAGTCCACGGCCAGGCCGCCGCCCAGGAGCTTCAGGGGAATGTACTGGTTCCGCGGCGAGACCGCCTTGATGACGGTTCCGTCCGGCCGCCAGGCCGTACCTTCACATTGAAAGCCGGGGAGGTCGGTGCCGAAGCCCAGGTCCACGAGGATTTCGACGGCGGTGTCCGGGTCGCTGCCCCAGGACGCGGGTACTTCGCCCTGCAGACGAAGCCACATGGTGCTCCAGGGGCTCCCCCACGGCGCCCCTGGTTCCTGGGGTCCGAAGTCCTGCTGCAGTGCCTCGGACGCCGGGACCGGTTCGCCCGGAGCGACCCAGCTGCTGAGCGTCAGCGGGACGGTGCGCGGGTACACCGCGGGGAGGATGCGTTCGCGCAGGAAGCGGTCCAGCCGGAGTTCAGTGAGACGGCGGTCGTCGTGCAAGGTGCTCCTTAGCGCGGTCGCCGGTGTGGCGACGCGGGGTTCGGGCCGTGGATCCAGTCGATGGATGAAAATCTACGTGCCCCGCCGCGCTTATGCCAATGCATCCCGTTCCCGCGCAGCCGGCAGGTGGATGCGCCCGTGACCGGCGTAGACGTTCAGCGAACTGCCCCGGCTGAATCCTGCCAGCGTCATCCCGCTGGCTTCGGCAAGCTCCACGGCCAGGCTGGAAGGGGCGCTGACGGCCGCGAGGACGGGGATCCCGGCCAGCGCGGCCTTCTGCACCAGTTCGAAGGAGGCCCGGCCGGAGACCTGGAGCACGGTTCCGCTCAGCGGCAGCAGGCCTTCCCGCAGCGCCCAGCCCACCACCTTGTCCACCGCGTTGTGCCGCCCCACGTCCTCGCGCAGGCAGAGCAGTTCCGCGGACCCGTCGTCGGCGATCCGGAACAGGCCGGCGGCGTGCACGCCGCCGGTGACGTCGAAGACCGCCTGGGCTTCCCGGAGCCGGTCCGGCAGCGAGGCCAGGGTCGCCGCCGGCACGGTCAGTGGATCCGTCGCGGGGCTGAAGTGCGAGGATTTGCGCACCGCCTCGATCGAGTCTGTGCCGCAGATGCCGCAGGAACTGGAGGTAAAGACATTGCGCCCGGTCTCCGGACGCGCGACGTCGGGGCGGAGCTGTGCCTCCACCACGTTGAACGTCTGGACGCCGTCCTCGTCCTCGCCCGCGCAGAAGCGCAGCGAGACGAGTTGCTCCGGCGCCCAGATGACGCCTTCGGACACCAGGAAGCCGGCGACGAGGTCGAAGTCGTTGCCCGGGGTGCGCATCGTGACGGAGAAGGACAGGCTGCCCAGCCGGATCTCAAGCGGTTCCTCGACCGCCAGGACGTCCTCGCGGTGCCGGACCGGGAACTCCAGGGCCTGCGGCGAGCCATCCAGGACGAATTTGTGGATTTTGCGGCGCTGCGTCACGCGGCCCATCGGAGACTCCTCATCAACATGCGTCCGGGCACGGTTAGCGGCGCCCGGTTCTCCCCCGTCTCCATCATGGACTCCGCCCGCCGCTCAGCCAAGCAGGCCGCTCCAGTCCACTGGTCCGTCCGCGGCCGGCTTCCGGGAGGCCCGCTTGGCGGCCGGCTTGGCCGGCGGTTTCGCGGCCGCGGGGTCCGGGAGGGCAGCGCCCCATGGAAGCGGGAAAGCCGGCACGGGCTCACCCAGCTGCACCCCGTGCGGCGGCACCACCAGGACGCCGTCGGCTGCGGCCAGACCACGCATCATGCCCGGGCCGGTGTGCTGCGCCGGCGAGGCCATGCCGTACAGCATCCGGAACGGCATCAGCCGGGTCCGGCCCGGGTCTGGATCGATCGAGGTTCCGCACGGCACGTCGGTCACCGGCGGAAGGGTGCCGTGGCCCAGCGCCGCCAGCAGGGGGCCGCCGAGGGTCGACAGTGCCATCATGGCCGCCAGCGGGTTACCCGGCAGCCCGAGGATGAAGCGCCCGTCCGGGAGCTCCGCCAGCACGGCGGGGTGGCCCGGACGCATGGCGATCCCGTCGATCAGCAGCCGGCCGCCCAGCGCGGCCACGGTCCGCCGCAAGTGGTCCGTCCCGGAGCGGCCGGTCCCGCCGGTGGTGATGACGACGTCGGCCGGCTGCATCGCCGGTTGCCTGCTCGAGTCCACGGGAAGCGTTCCGGGGGCCTCCGCCGGGAGCTCGACGTCTTCAAGGGCGGCGAGCCACTCGGCATCGCTGTCGCCGATTCTGGCCTCCCCGGCGCTGACTCCGCCGAGCATGCCCACCACGGCGGCCAGTTGCGGGCCGAAGGTGTCACGCACTTCGCCGGGCCTCGGGAGGCCGGCGCTGACGACTTCGGCGCCGGTCAGCACCAGGCGGACCACGGGTTTGCCGAGGACGGGCAGGCTGTCGTGTCCGGCCAGCGCGGCCAGGGCCAGGTGCGCCGGGTTGAGCACGGCGCCGGCGCTGATCAGCACCTGTCCCGCCGCCGCTTCCTCTCCGGCCGGGCGGACATGTTCACCGCTCCGGGGCTCCCCCGGCCTGGCACCGGCACCGAGCTTGAGGACCGGCAGGCCATCCTCGTCCGGGGCAATGACGCCGTTCTCACTGCGCAGCACGGACCTGGCCCCCGGAGGCAGGAGTCCGCCGGTGACGATCGGGCTGGCCTGATGCGGGGCCAGCCGTTGTCCGGGCTCGGCGAGGATCCACGGTCCGCTGCCGTTGGTGGCCCACCCG
Organism: Arthrobacter sp. JB02-1C; assembly: GCF_057748045.1. Taxonomy (NCBI): domain Bacteria; kingdom Bacillati; phylum Actinomycetota; class Actinomycetes; order Micrococcales; family Micrococcaceae; genus Arthrobacter; species Arthrobacter sp. JB02-1C. The sequence continues at coordinate 1,893,273 of NZ_CM173235.1, read as the reverse complement.
TCCATCGCGGAGGAGGCGTAGTGCGGCATGTCGTGCAGGGCGCTTAGATCGGCCGCAAGCGTCCGTCCCAGGGCGTCCCGCAGCGGAACAGGCGCGGGCGGGATGGGTGTGGCGCAGTCGAAGGCCAGCTGCCGTGCTTCCTGCCAGCTGTGCACGAGGTGCCGGTGCGGCGGTGCCGCGGCATCGTCCTCGGGTGGCCCGCCGCTGCCTTCACCGTCGGCGTCCGTGTCGCCGTCCGGCGTCATGCCCCGGAAGCCTCGGAGGCGGCGTATTCCTTGGCGAGCTTCCGGGCCACGCCCATGGCTGCCTGCATGGAAACACTGTCGGTCGCCTGGCCGGAACCCGCGGCGAGGCCGGCGGCAAAGCCGGCCACGAAGGTGGTCAGCGGCGCGGCGGGGCGCACGATCGAATGGGCCGCTACCCCGGCCAGCCCCAGCACCTCGTTGATGTCGATCTCAACGTCTTCCAACTCCAGGGCCTGGAGCAGCGCGCGGCACCAGTCCTCGAGCGTCTCATCCTGGCTTTTCACTCTGTGCCTCCCACGTCGAATTCGCTGTCGTTGTCCCGGACCCGCCGGCGCCGGACACGCCCAACGCCAAGGCGTCGCCCCAGGTATCCACGTCAGCCGTTGAGCCCGCCGGAACTGGAATCTCCCGCAGCTCCAGCCTAGCAAGGAGGGCGAAGACGGAGCCGCCATTGAGGCTGTTGCGGCCGGCTGCTTCCGCCACGGCATGTACTAGCGCAGCTGTGCTATAAAGACCCGCCAGCGGCTGGACGCGCCCATCCGGCGAGACTGCCACCACCCCGTCGAGGGCCGGTTGCGGAGCGTCGGACACCGCGCGGAGCAGGGCGGCGACCGCAGCGCCGACCCGTGGCATATCACAGGCCAGGACGAGGGTCAGCGCGGCGGGGCGGCCGGCCGGCGCACCGGGCCCGGGGCCGGCCAGCGCCGCCAGGCCGGCAGCAATCGCGGCGGCGGGGCCGGCAAATGGCGGGTCTTCGCGGCAGGCCTGCGCGCCTGGCGGAAGGTCCCCCGGATCCGGGCCGACGACTGCCGTCCGGCGGGCTCCCTCCGCTGCCCGGAGCGCCCGGGACAGCAGGGTGGCGCCGTCGAACGTCAGCTGGGCCTTGGGCGAGCCTCCGAGCCGGGAGGACCTGCCACCGGCAAGGATGACGGCGTCGTATTCCACCCGCCCAGCCTAGCCGCCGCGGCACGGCGTCGACGTCGGACCAGACAGCGGCGGTTCAGTGCGCCGATTCGGGCAGCAGGAATGGGTCCCAGGCAGGCGTGGGCTTTTCGAGTTCCTTGATTTGCCAGGTGCGGCCCTTCGGCGGCCCGGGGGCGAAGCCGAGCTTCCAGCCCATCTCGGCCGGGGTATGGTCCCCCTTGGCGTTGTTGCAGCGCAGGCACGCGGCCACGAGGTTTTCCCAGGAATCCGCGCCGCCCCGGGACTTGGGCTGGACGTGGTCGATGGTGTGGGCAGCCTTGCCGCAGTAGGCGCAGCGGTGGTTGTCCCGTCGCAGCACTCCGCGCCGGCTGACCGCCGTGAGGGTGTTGTAGCGCGGCCTGATGTACCGGTTCAGCAGGATCACCGAGGGGCGGCCCAGGATGTCCTGCGGCCCTACCACCGGGTCGTCCCCTTCGGCCACCACGCTGGCCTTCCCGGTCAGCACAAGCACCAGCGCCCGGCGGAAGGTGACTACCGCCAGCGGTTCATATCCAGCATTCAGAACGAGAGTGCGCATCCGCATACCTCTTCACGGCCGCACCCGCCAGGGGCACGAGGGCCGGCTGCCCTCTGCATGGTCGGGCTATGGATCGACACCACAAGCGTAAACACCCAAGACCGGATTACCGAATTTTCTTTTCACGACAACGTCGCGCGTCGCGCCCGGACCACCACCGGGGAACGCAAAAGACCCCCGCCGCAGGGCAGGGGTCTCTTGCAAGGTGCCGGCCGGCTGATGCCGGCCTGCGTCGTGGAAGGTGCTTAGCCGCCGACGCGGATGAAGACCGGGCCCGAGCCCACGTTGACGCTGTACAGCGCGGTGGTGCCGCCGTTCCAGCCGCCGTGTACGGCCATGCCGTTGCCGACGTACACAGCGATGTGGGCCATGCCCACGCCGCCGTTCTGGTAGTAGGCGAGGTCACCCGGCTGGGCCTCCGCTGCGCTCACCGTGCGGCCGAGGGACAGGTAACCTGCCGGCCAGCCGTGGTAGTTGATGCCTGCCGCGGCGAGCGCGTTGGTGGCCAGCATGGTGCAGTCCTGGGAGACGCCGATCTGCGCGTACGCAGCTGCGGCAATCGTGGCGCCCATGCCGCTGACGGCACGGGGTGCCTCGGAGGCGGCCAGGGAGGCCGTCGCGGTGCCGGTGGAGGCGGTGGCGGTCGCGGCGGTGCCGGTGGAGTCCTGGACCGTGATGGCGGGCTTGGCGGCCTCGGCAACCTGAACGACCGGAGCAGCGGCAGTATGGACGGCCGGCTTCTCGTAGGTGATCGCGATGCTGGAGGCGGCCGAGATGGTTGCCGGCGCGGTGGTGGACTGTACTTCGAGGGCGGACGCGGACGTCGATTCGCGCTGCACGTTGGTTTCGGCAGCGTTGGCGGCGATACCGCTGGTCAGCACCAGGCCCGAGGCTGCGGCGATGACGGCGGCCTGGCGGCCCATGCCACCGGCGTTTTCGCCGACGGCCTTGGCAATGACAGCCAGCGAGTTGGTCTTGGTGACCTCCGCGCGGTGCCGTGCAATGGTTGCACGAGTAGTCATTAAGTTCTCTCTTTCGTGATCCTTTGTCCGCGCTGTTGCAGGCGGGACTGAGGACGCTCCGGCATCTTGGGGGTACGCCGGATCGCCCCCGAAACGGGTTTCTTTAGCGAAGGGTGTACTGCGAAGACGCGCCAAAAGCGGGAACTGCGGTGTGCGAACCAGTCCGGGCGCCGGCAAGGGCAGCACGGAGCATGGAGTTCAGCGGACTCAATTGAGCGTCGCTGGCGCGCGAACGCGCAGCATTGTGGCGTGAAGACACGAAAGTAGCCTCTCCCAATGCCTACGAGGTGAGCTGTCGGATTCGGATGGGAGTCACCCGGCCGCGCTGCTTCCTGGGAAGCTTTGCGACTTAACCCCAAGGCCTTCTTGCGAAGACCAAAATTGGTTCCCCCGCCCCTGCCAGACGATGTCATGCGAACGGACCTTGAGCGGTGGCAGAGTTAGGCAATCCACTCAAGAGCGCCAACTCCGGAGGAGTTGGCGTGCTTCATACGGTACAACAGTTGGGACTCAATGTCACATTCAGATCACGGCGTGTCAAACAAATGCGAGTCATCCCTCAGGTTGGCTTAAAGCCAGCCGAGCGGGTCAACGACTTCCCCGTTGACCATCACCTCAAAGTGGAGGTGGCAGCCGGTGGAGGCGCCGGTGGTTCCGCTCATCGCCACCACGTCGCCGCGGGAGACCTGCTGGCCCACCCGCACGCTGGATGACGACAAGTGGTTGTAGGTGGTCTCCAGGCCGTTGCCATGGTCGATCACCACCCGGTTGCCGCCCCCGTAGGGGTGCCACCCGGTGAAGGTTACGGTGCCGCTGGCAGCGGCGTGCACGGCGGTGCCGCACTGTGCGGCATAGTCCTGGCCGCGGTGGAACTCCCCGACTGCGCCCGTGATGGGGCTGACCCGGTAGCCGAAGGCCGACGCGGTGACCATATTGTCCAGCGGCGCCCCGAGGCTGCCGGCGGAGGCAGCCCGGGTGATGCTGCCGGCGGACTGCGCACCCAGCAGCTGCTTGAGTTTGCCCTCCGGGTCGCCCTTGGTGGTGACGGCGGTGCGGTTGAAGTCGATCTGCGCGGCAGCGGCCCGGACCTCGGGCTGCGCGGCCGCGGCCACCGCGCCGGTCCGGCTGTCTTCGGCCGTCAGCACGGGGCCGGTGGCCGGGACGGCTACGGTGAGGGCCAGGCCGGTGGAGGCAAGGGCAATGCCGGCCTTCTGGCCGATGCCGCTGGCGCTGGCAAAGTCCGCAACCTGCCGAAGCGGGCTGCGGCGGCCGCGGCGCTCATCCCGGCGCGGGTCCCGCGGGCGCTCGGCGTGGACGACGTCGGCCGGGCGCGGCTCCGGAGCGGGACCGGTCGCACGGCGGCGGCCCCTGACAGTCTGCATGGTCAAGAACGGTTCCTCTCTGGATAGCCTGCGAAGTTAGCTGTCGGATTCGGGTCAGAGAGATCAAAGACCCGGTCCGCCGGTGCAAGCATCCGGACACGGCCAACCAGGGAGGGGTTGTTCGTGGAGTTGCTTGCCGCTAGCGGACTTCACCCCGAGGCCGATGCAAGATCGGCCGTGAGTGGTTCCCCCGCCTCTGCCAGAAAGGTGACTCGTTGACTGATCCGCTGGCAGAGCTCGGCTTCGGATCCGGTAACGCTTTAGTATCGGTGCTAGTGCTCAACTATAGGCGATTAAGCCCGGCGGTAATAAATCCGTTATCTGTATGTGGACAACGTGTCCGCCGCTCCGGCGGGGAGGTCCTTCGCCGGACTAGCCCAGCGTCACGAACACATGGGCCGCCACTTCCGGCGGCAGCTCCAGGGCGCCTTCAATGTCCGCCACGCGCACCGAGATGTACTCCCCCACCCGCTCCAGCGACACCCTGGCGCCCGGACGGATGCCGCCTTCGTCCAGCTGGACCAGCAGTTCCGGCTCGACCTGGATCGGCTCCGCCAGGCGGTTCACCGTCACCCGGGAATCCGCGCCGTAGCCGGACATGGCGTCGAGCAGGCTCAGCACGCCCTCCGAGGCCGCCGCAGGCAGCCCGCCGAGGTCGGCCAGGCCCGGGATCGGGTTTCCGTAGGGCGACACGGTTGGGTGGTCCAGCATGTCGAATATCCGCTGTTCGACCCGTTCGCTCATCACGTGTTCCCAGCGGCACGCTTCCTCGTGGACATAGGCCCAGTCGAGCCCGATGACATCGGCAAGCAGCCGCTCGGCGAGGCGGTGCTTGCGCATGACTTCAATGGCCCGCTTACGGCCCGGCGCCGTCAACTCCAGATGCCGGTCGCCGGACACCACCACCAGGCCGTCGCGTTCCATCCGCCCGATCGTCTGGGACACGGTGGGGCCGGAATGCCGCAGCCGCTCGGCGATCCGGGCGCGGAGGGCGACGATGTTCTCTTCTTCGAGTTCCAGAATCGTCCGAAGATACATCTCCGTGGTGTCGATCAGATCCGTCATTCAGCTCAGCTCCTCGAGCGCCGTCCTTTGCGTTTCCCCACCGTACAGCGCACCCAATGCGCCCGGGCGTGGCCCGCCATGCGTCACCGGCCAGCCTAGCCTATTTTGAATTAGTCCGGATAATCTGCCGGTGCGGGCCGGCGTTCCCCGCCCGGTCGTGCCGCCGGCAGGGCTGCCGGCGCCCGAGTGGTCTCAATGACCGGACTGTGACGGGCGTTTTTCCCGGCCGGGCCGGCCCGTCGGGCAGAATAAATCCGGGTCCTTGCCGCAGTCGGCCCGGGATCCGTCCGAGCCCGCCACGCACCCAGCCACAATTGGAGCCCCAGTGAGCGACACCAGCATTACCATTCCCGCAAACCTGCTGCCGCGCGACGGACGGTTCGGCGCCGGCCCGTCCAAGGTCCGGCCGGAACAGATCGAGGCTCTCCGCGCGGCGTCGGGCACGCTGTTGGGGACTTCACACCGGCAGGCGCCGGTGAAGAACCTGGTGGGGTCCGTCCGCAGCGGCCTGGCCGATTTCTTCCGGGCCCCGGACGGCTATGAGGTCATCCTGGGCGTGGGCGGCTCCACGGCGTTCTGGGACGTCGCCAGCTTCGGCCTCGTCGAGAACAAGGCGCAGCACCTGTCGTTTGGCGAGTTCGGTTCGAAGTTCGCCTCGGCCACGAACAAGGCGCCGTTCCTGGCCGATTCCTCAATCATTAAGGCCGAGCCGGGGACGCGCCCCGAGGCCCGGGCCGAAGCCGGCGTCGACGCCTATGCCTGGCCGCAGAACGAGACCTCCACCGGCGTCGCCGCCCCGGTCAAGCGGGTGGCGGGGGCGGACGAGGGCGCCCTGGTGCTGGTCGACGCTACCTCCGCGGCGGGCGGGCTGGACGTCGACGTCGCCGAAGCCGACGTGTACTACTTCGCGCCGCAAAAGAATTTCGCGTCCGACGGCGGCCTGTGGCTGGGCCTGTTTTCTCCGGCGGCGCTGGAGCGCGCCGCCCGGGTCAAGGACAGCGGACGCTGGATCCCGGACTTCCTGGACCTGCAGACAGCGATCGAGAACTCACGGCTGAACCAGACGTACAACACGCCGGCGCTGGCTACCCTGGTCACCCTGGAGGCACAGGTGCGCTGGCTCAACGCCAGCGGCGGCCTTGATTTCGCGGCCGCGCGCACCGCCGATTCGGCCGGACGCATCTACCGCTGGGCGGAAGCGTCGGCGTACGCCACGCCGTTCGTCGCCAGGGCCGAGGACCGGTCCAACGTGATCGCGACCATCGACTTCGACGATTCGGTCGACGCCTCAGCCATCGCCAAGGTCCTGCGGGCCAACGGTGTGGTGGACACCGAGCCGTACCGCAAGCTGGGCCGCAACCAGCTGCGGATCGCCACCTTTGTGGCGATCGACCCCGATGACGTCTCGGCCCTGCTCGAGTGCATCGACTTCGTGGTGGAGGAACTCCGGCAGTAGCTGTCGGCGCCCTCGCGGCCGGTCAGCGGTCGACGGCGTTGTCCGGGCTCTCCGCCCGGCCGGCGCCGTCCGCCGGGGCGACCCGGAAGTACCGCAGCCCCCTGGCCCGGCGGTTGAAGCTGATCCGGAGGTGCTGCGCCCGGGCAATCCAGATCATCCCGATCAGCGCCGCGGCCAGCCCGGCGACGGCGGCGACCCCCATCGACCAGCGCGGTCCTGCGACGTTCGCGACCCAGCCCACCAGCGGGGCGCCGATGGGGGTTCCGCCCATGAAAATCGCCATGTACAGCGCCATCACCCTGCCGCGCATGACCGGGTCCGTGGTGGTCTGGACGTAGCCGTTGGCGCTGGTCATCATGGTGATCGCGAACAGGCCGACGGGCATCAGCGCCACCCCGAACCAGAAATAGTCGGGCGCCAGCGCGGCCAGGCCGGCGGTTACGCCGAAGGCGCCGGCGGCCCCGAAAATCACCCGCATCCGCGGCTTCCCGCGGCCGGCAGAGAGCAGTGCCCCGGTCAGCGAACCGATGGCCATAATCGAGTTCATCAGGCCGAAGGCGCTGGCGTCGAGGCCAAACTCGGTGCCGACCATGGCCGCGATGAACAGGACGAAGTTCAGCCCGAGGGTCCCGACGATGAACACCGCCACCAGAACCACCACGATGTCCGGCCGGAAGCGCACGTAGCGCAGGCCCTCCCGGATCCGGCCCTTGCCCGCGGCGGCCTTGGGGAGTTGCCGCAGGGAGGCGGTGGGAATCTTGGCCAGGCTTAACAGCAGGGCCAGGAACGTCAGCGTGTTGACCAGGAAGACCCAGCCGGGCCCGATCGCCACCGTGAGCACGCCGGCGACGGCGGGGCCAATCATCCGGGCCACGTTGAAGGACGCGCTGTTCAGGGCGACGGCGTTGGGCAGGTAATCGTCGCGCACGAGTTCCGAGACGAACGTCTGCCGGACCGGTGCATCCAGGGCCGAAACGATACCCAGCAGCAGGGCAAAAATGTACACGTGCCAGAGCTGCGCCGCCCCGGACAACACCAGCAGTCCGAGGGCGGCGCTGAGCAGGGCCATCCCGGACTGCGTCAGGATCAGCAGTGTCTTGCGGTTGAAGCGGTCGGCAACCAGTCCGGCCACGGGAGCGAGAAAGAGCTGCGGGCCGAGCTGCAGGGCCATGGTCACGCCCATGGCCCCGGCATCCTGGCGGGTCAGGTGGTCAAAAACCAGCCAGTCCTGCGCGGTACGCTGCATCCAGGTTCCGATATTGGAAACCAGGGCGCCGATGAACCAGATCCGGTAGTTCAGGACGCCAAGCGACTGGAAGGTGGATCTCATCTCCGGGCCTCCCCCCGTAGGAGCGTCGCTGTCAGCAAGCCTTCCGTCGCCTCAAACAGCCTTGTCTGCCGCGGCGTCGGCGGCGTCGGCGGCGGCGGCGGCGTCCGCGGCGTCGTCGTCCTCCTGGGGGGCGTCCTCGGCCGGTGCCGCGTCCGCGGCACCCTGCTGGGCGTCCTCCTGCTGGGCGTCCTCCGGCCGCACCCGCTCGGCCCACGGAACCCATTCCGGGGCCAGGATGGAATCGTCGGAGGGCAGCAGGCCCAGTTCATCCACGGTGACGGTCTTCGAGCGCGAGTTCCGGGTCAGGACGGCGTACCACTGCCAGCCGCCGTAGCCGGGCAGCCGGGACTCGAAAAGGTGCGTGACCAAACGGTCACCCTCGCTCTTGGCGGCCAGGTGCCGGCCGATCTGTTCTGCGGGAGCGATCCCTTCCACGGCGGCACGGGCCACGTCCACGGAGGCGGCCAGGAAGGCATCCGGTTTGCCGGTACGCCAGACGGGGACACCGTAGCGGGGCTTGGAGCCTGCCTTGGCGCCCGCGGCTGGCACGGCGGCGTTCTGTCCGGATTCCGTAGTCATGACGGCGCCTTACGCGTCCAGCTCGTCGGCGACCTTGCGCAGCGCGGTGGCGATGGCTTTCGCCTTGTTGCCCTCCGGGTACTTGCCGGCGGACAGCGTTCCGGAAAGGTTGTCCAGCACGCTGACGAGGTCCTGCACCAGCGGCGCAAGGTCCTTCGCACTGGGCCGTTTGGCCTTGGCAATCGACGGCGTCTTGTCCAGCACCCGCAGGCCCAGGGCCTGGGCACCCTTGCGGCCGTCGGCCACTCCGAACTCCACCCGGGTGCCTGCCTTCAGCTCCGTGATGCCTTCCGGAAGCGCAGACTTGGGCAGGAAGACCTCCTGGCCGTCCTCGCCCGCGAGGAATCCGAAGCCTTTTTCCTTGTCATACCACTTGACCTTGCCGGTGGGCACGTAATCAACCTTCTTCGTTCTGCTGGGACGCGGCCGACGGTCACCGCATCCGCATGGTTATGCGGGTTCAGGGAGTGACTGCCCGGACCGTGATGGTCTGTTCCTCCAAGGTTATCCTGCCTTGGCTAATTTGGCGGTTTGAGGCGCGGGGCAGAGCCCGCCTGTTAGCGTTGCCTGCATGACACCACAGCGCTTCAGGCAGCCCCTCCTGATCCTGGCGGCCGCTGCCGCCGTGCTCTCCCTTGCCGCCGTCGGCGTTGTCATGGTGATGGCCCTTAATCATTCCGTGGCGCCGGCGTGGATCACCTCCACAGCTCTCTACGGACTGCCGGTGGCCTTCCTGCTGATGCTCGCCCTGGTGGCCGGCGCCGTCGCTGCCCGGCGCCGGACGCGGGAACACGGCGAGCGGTAACGTTGGACTGATGTCCCTTATCCGCGCGCTGAGCAAGGAACTGCAGGCCCGCAGCGACGACTCGTTGCGGGCCCTCTTCGCTGCCCGGCCGGATCTGATAGCCCCGCCGGTGCCCGACTTTGCCGCCCTCGCCGCCCGGGCCAGCGGCCGTGTGAGCGTGCAGCGCGCGCTGGAACGGCTTAACCGCCCCGAAATGCAGGTCCTCGAGACACTGCACTTGTGCACGAATACCGACACGGGGCACAGCGCCTCGGCCGCAACGCTGAAGCGGCTGATCAACGGCGCCACCCTCACCGCGCTGGAACGGCTGCTCCACTCCCTCCAGGAGCTGGCCCTGGTGCACCGGGCGGACCCCCCACATGGCGCCGGCGCGGCCGCAGGACGCCAGCGGCACTACCTTCCGGTGGGCAGCCTCAAGGACGTCGTCGGCATCTACCCCGCGGGGCTGGGACGCAGCTACACCGAACTCGTCCGGCTGCAGCCTGCCTTCGCGCAGCGCGTCGTGCAGCTGGTCGGCGAGCTGCGTGAAGGCGGCGCCGACATCGCCGCTGCCGCCACCCCGATGGAGGCGGCGCTGTCCCTGCAGCACTGGACCGCCTCGCCGGAGGCGTTGCAGCGGCTGCTGGCGTCGGCACCGGACCGTACGGCGGCGCTGCTCGCCCGGTTCGGCAACTGGGCCATGGGCGCCGTCCCGCAGGCACAACGGCGGGCTTCCGTGCTGCACGAAGGCCCGGACGTCGGCCCGGTCGACTGGCTGCTGGCCCGCGGGCTCCTCGTCCCGCTGGATGCCGCCCATGTGGAGCTTCCGCACAGCGTGGGGCTTGCGCTCCGCGGCGGCTTCGTCATCGAGCATTTCGCGCTGACCCCGCCGGTACCGCGGTTGGGCACGACCAGCGCGTCGCTGCGCCGCAACGCGGCCCTCGGGGCCATCGCCGAGACGCTGAGGCTGGTGGGCGAACTGCTCCACACCGTCGGGGAGCAGCCGCTGGTCACCTTGCGCAGCGGCGGTGTGGGCGTGCGCGAAATGAAGCGGCTCGCGGACGCGCTGCGGATCGGTCTGCCCGACGCCGGTGTGCTCGCCGAGCTCTGTGGCCTCGCCGGGCTGCTCCGGCTCGATGTGGACAGCTCCGCCTGGGTTCCGGCGCCGCAGTTGGAGTGGCCTGCACTGCCCCGGCAGGAACAGTGGCTGTGGCTGGTCAATGCCTGGCTGGCCAGCGAACGGGTCCCGTCCCTGGTGGGGCAGCCGGTGAACGGGGTCCCGACGGCCCAGCCGCACCGGGGCCTGGCCGGCACCGCCATCAACGCCCTCTCCGCCGAAGCCCAGCGGCCGGACGCCCCGGTGGTGCGGAAACGCATCCTGGAAATCCTGGCCGAACTCACCCGGGAGGCCGGCGCGGGTGACGGTGAGGCCCCGGTGCTGGACGCCGGTGCCGTGCTGGAGCGCGCCGACTGGGCGCAGCCGCGGATGGCCCGGCGGTTCAGTTCGCTGATCCGCGGCGTCCTTGCCGAAGCCGAGATGCTGGGGCTGGTCGGCTCCGGCGCCCTGAGCCAGATCGGGGCAGCGATTGCCCTGGAGCAGCCCGACGAGGCCCTCGCCATCCTGGGCGAACACCTGCCGGCCGCGCTGAACCACGTGCTGCTGCAGGCGGACCTGACCGCCGTCGCCCCCGGCTACCTGGACCCGGAGCTGAGCGAAAAACTCCTCGCCATGGCGGATGCCGAGGGCCAGGGGCCCGCCACCATCTACCGCTTCTCCGTCGCGTCGGTCCGCCGCGCGCTGGACGCCGGCCACGATGCCCGAACCCTGCTGGAGTTCCTGCGGGAGCATTCGGCCACCGCCGTGCCGCAGCCCCTGGAGTACCTGATCGAGGACACGGCTGCGCGGCATGCCCGGCTGCGGGTGGGACCGGCGGCGAGCTTCATCCAGAGCGAAGATGAGACCGCCCTGCTGGAACTGCTCAACACCGCCGCCGCTTCGGGCCTGAACCTGGTCCGGCTCGCCCCCACAGTCCTGGTCTCGGCTGCGGCCCCGCGCGAGGCCGCCCAGGTGCTGCGCGGCCTCGGCCTGTCCCCGGCGCTGGAGGAGTCCGGCTCCGCCGTCGTCCGGCTGCGGCGCGGCATCCCGGCGCCGGGAACCGCGCGGCCCGTCTACAGCGCCCCGCGCAGCGCACCGGCGGACGCCGACGTCGACGCGCAGCTCGCGGTGTTGCGCGATGGCAAGGGACCGGCCGGCGCACCCGCCGGCACCGCAGCGACCGGCACCGCGGCGCCGGCGGGCGGCGAGGCCGCCACGCAGCTGGGCCTGGAGACCTTGCAGAAGGCCATCCGGCTCAAGCAGCGGGTGGTGATGAACGTGGTGGACAGCCTCGGGAATGCCAGCCGCGAAACCGTTGTTCCGGTGGCTGTGACAGGGGGCCGGGTCCGGGTGTTTGACCCGGCGAAGGAAACCGAACGCGTCCTGTCCATCCACCGGATTATTGATGTTGAGGCCACGGAGGAACTGCTCCAGTGAGTGACGGACCGCTGATCGTCCAGAGCGACAAAACCATCCTGCTCGAAGTGGACCATGAGCTGGCCACCGAGGCGCGCCACGCGATCGCGGCGTTCGCCGAACTGGAGCGCGCCCCGGAACACATCCACAGCTACCGCCTGACGCCGCTGGGACTGTGGAACGCCCGGGCCGCCGGCCTCGACGCCGAGCAGGTGCTCGATACGCTGCTGAAGTACTCCCGGTTCCCCGTTCCGCACTCGCTGCTGATCGACGTGGAGGAGACCATGTCCCGCTACGGCCGGCTGCGGCTGGAGAAGGACCCGCAGCACGGGCTGGTCATGCGCACCTCCGACTACCCCGTGCTCGAAGAGGTCAGCCGGGCCAAGAAGATCGCCCCGCTGCTGGGGCCGCGGATCGACGCCGAAACCGTCGTCGTGCATTCCTCCCAGCGCGGCCAGCTCAAGCAGCTGCTGTTGAAGATCGGCTGGCCCGCGGAAGACTTCGCCGGCTACGTCGACGGCACCCCGCACCCGATCATGCTCAACGAAACGGGCTGGAAGCTCCGGCCCTACCAGCAGCTGGCGACCGAGAACTTCTGGGCCGGCGGCAGCGGCGTCGTCGTCCTCCCCTGCGGCGCCGGCAAGACCCTGGTGGGCGCCGCCGCGATGGCCACCAGTTCCACCACCACGCTGATCCTGGTGACCAACACGGTGTCCGCGCGGCAGTGGAAGGACGAGCTGCTCAAGCGGACCTCGCTGACGGCCGAGGAGATCGGCGAATACTCCGGCTCGGTCAAGGAAGTCCGCCCGGTGACGATCGCCACCTACCAGGTGCTCACCACCAAGCGCGGCGGCCTGTACCCGCACCTGGAGCTGGTGGACGGCAACGACTGGGGCCTGATCATCTACGACGAGGTGCACCTGCTGCCGGCCCCGATCTTCCGGATGACCGCGGACCTGCAGGCCCGCCGCCGGCTGGGCCTGACCGCCACCCTGGTCCGCGAGGACGGCCGCGAGGGCGAGGTTTTCAGCCTGATCGGGCCCAAGCGCTACGACGCGCCCTGGAAGGACATCGAGGCGCAGGGGTACATCGCCCCGGCCGACTGCGTGGAGGTCCGGGTGGACCTGCCGCGGGACGAACGGGTGGCCTACGCGATGGCCGAGGACGCGGACAAATACCGGCTCTGCGCCACCTCCGAAACCAAGACCGGAATCGTGGAGCGGCTGGTAGCCGAACACGCCGGCGAACAGTTGCTGGTGATCGGACAGTACATCGACCAGCTGGACGAGATCGGCGAGCGCCTGCAGGCGCCGGTGATCAAGGGTGACACCTCGGTCAAGGAACGCCAGCGGCTGTTCGACGCGTTCCGCGCCGGCGAGATGCAGACCCTTGTCGTGTCCAAGGTCGCCAACTTCTCCATCGACCTGCCCGAAGCCTCGGTGGCGATCCAGGTCTCCGGCTCCTTCGGCTCGCGCCAGGAGGAAGCGCAACGGCTGGGACGGCTGCTGCGGCCCAAGCAGGACGGCCGGGCTGCCCGTTTCTACTCGCTCGTGGCCCGGGACACCCTGGACCAGGACTTCGCCGCGAAACGCCAGCGCTTCCTCGCCGAGCAGGGCTACGCCTACCGGATCATGGACGCGAAGGACGTGGGCGCCACCGGCTAGCTGGCCCCCACGAAACACACATCCGCCTCCCAGAAAACACCCAGTGTCTGGGAGCATGATGGGAATCATGAAAAAGAACGGTCCCGAAGCCAAGCTGCTTGTCGTTGATGATGAACCCAACATCCGCGAGCTGCTCTCTACCTCGCTGCGCTTCGCCGGGTTCGAGGTGGTGTCGGCCGGCACCGGGCGCGACGCCCTCGCGGCCGCCGAACTGCACGCCCCGGACCTCGCCGTCCTGGACGTCATGCTGCCGGATATGGACGGGTTCACCGTCACCCGCCGGCTGCGCGCGGCGGGCAAGCATTTCCCGGTGCTGTTCCTGACCGCCAAGGACGACACCGAGGACAAGGTCACTGGCCTCACGGTCGGCGGCGACGACTACGTCACCAAACCGTTCAGCCTCGACGAGGTGGTGGCCCGTATCCGCGCCGTACTGCGCCGCACCCAGCCCCTGCATGATGATGACGCCGTCATCCGGGTCGATGACCTTCAGCTCGACGACGACGCCCACGAGGTGCGCCGCGGCGGCACCGTGATCGAACTGTCCCCCACCGAGTTCAAGCTGTTGCGCTACCTGATGCTCAACCCGAACCGGGTCCTCTCCAAAGCCCAGATCCTGGACCACGTCTGGGAGTACGACTTCAACGGCGACGCCTCGATCGTGGAGTCCTACATCTCCTACCTCCGGCGCAAGGTCGACATCGACCCCGAGGCCCCCGCCCTGATCCAGACCAAGCGGGGCGTCGGCTACGTGCTGCGGACGGCCGAAAAGCGCTGACCCTTGCTCAAACGTTGGAAGGCGGCGTCGCTCCGGTCGCAACTGGTCGCCATCATGATGGCGTTGATGCTCGTGGCCCTCACCGCCACGGGCGCCGGAACGCTCGCGCTGGTGCACAGCTACCTCCAGGGCCAGGTTGACGACAAGCTGAAGGCCGCCGTCGAAACCGCCCACCAGCAGCAGTCGTTCAGCCAACTGCAGGAGCAGAGCCCGAACGTCCCGACCGACTATTCGCTGACCCTGTTCGGTCCCGGCCAGCCGGCCATTGTCTTTGGCGGCAGCAAGACCTCCCGCCCGGCAATCAGCAGCATCAGCCCGGACGAGGCGCGCGCCCGCGGCGAGGTTCCATTCCAGGTCCGCGGCACCGACGGACGGAACTGGCGGGTAGTGGCGGTCAACGTCGTGGACAGCAACCGGCACGACCTGGTCGTGGTGATCGGCCTGCCGCTCTACCCCGTGGACGCTGTAGTGGAACACGCCACCCTCGTCGTGGTCGGTGTGGGGCTGTTGACCCTGGTGCTGGCCTTCTTCATCGCCACCTGGACCGTGACCCGCTCGTTCCGGCCGCTGGCACGCGTGGAAAAGACCGCAGCCGCCATCGCCGCGGGCGACCTGTCCCGGCGCGTCGAGGTCGAAAACCCCGACACCGAGGTCGGCCGGCTGAGCCGGTCGCTGAACGCCATGCTGGCGCACATCGAGTCTGCCTTCGCCGCGAGGATGGCCTCCGAGGCCAGGATGCGCCGCTTCGCCGCGGACGCGTCCCACGAACTCCGCACGCCGCTGGTCACCATTCGCGGTTTCTCCGAGCTGTACCGGCACGGTGCCCTCGCCACCCCCGAGGATGTGGCCACCGCCATGGGGCGGATTGAGAGTGAGGCGCAGCGGATGGGGGCCATGGTGGAGGACCTGCTGCTGCTGGCCCGGATCGACGAGCAGCGCCCGCTGGAGCGCCGGCCCGTGGATCTGCTGCTGCTGGCCCACGACGCAGTGGTGGACACCCGGGCCGGCGACCGTAGCAGGGTAGTTTCGCTATGCGGTCTCGACACCGCGGCGGCGGCCCCCGCGCCGGTGATGGGCGACGAGGCGAAGCTGCGCCAGGTCATCGGCAACCTGGTCGGCAACGCGCTGCGGTACACGCCGGACGGCAGCCCGATCGAGCTTGCCGTCGGGGTGCGGAGCGATGAGTCCGGCGCACTCCGCTCCGTAGTCGAAGTGCGGGACCACGGGCCGGGTGTGCCCGAGGATGAGGCAACCCGGATCTTTGAGCGCTTCTACCGCGCGGACACCTCCCGCACCCGGGAAACCGGCGGCAGCGGCCTGGGCCTGGCGATCGTGGCTGCCATCGTCGGCTCGCATGCGGGCACCGTGCGGCTCCAGCAGACCGACGGCGGCGGGGCCACCCTGGTGGTCAGTCTGCCGTTCCTGGCCGAAGGGGAGCCAGTGGCGGACACCGGCGAGGCGGTTCCGGAACAGGCGGCCCCCGGCGAGGCGGCCCCGGAACAGGCCGGCCCTGCGGCGGAGCAGGCGGCAGCCAACCACGTCGCCCGGGGCGGCGCGCCGCGCGTCTAGCGGTTTTCCACATACAGCGCCTGCCCGCTGGGGCCCGGCTGGCCGGCTGCCTAGGCTCGAAGCGGTCCGGAGAGTCCGGATCCCCGGCACGCCGTCAGCTCCGAAAGGCCGCCCCATGAGCATCATTTCCGTCGACACCGAACAGCTTCAACTCAAGTCCGCCAGTGTCCGCGCCACCGTGGAACGGATCAGCACCGACGTGCAGGCCATGCGGCGCGGACTGGACGAGCTCCAGGGCAGCTGGCGTGGTTCGGCCGCCACCAACTTTCAGGCCCTGCTGGCCGAGTGGGCGCTGACCCAGGGAAAAGTCGAGGCCTCCCTCGCCTCGATCAATCTCGCCCTCAACTCGGCGGCTGCCAATTACGCCCAGACCGAGCTGAACAATGCCCAGCGATTCAGCTAGCTGCCGCGGACCATCGGGCGTCGGAAGCAGGGCACTCCGGTTGGGATCCTGCCATTGTGCGCTCCGGCGGGGATGCTGCGACGGCGCGCGAGCCCGCCCCTGCAGCGGGGCTAGGCCTCCGGGGTGCCCTGATGGAACCGTAGCCGCCACTGTGCGCCGTCAAGGACCCAAAGCGAACTGCGCAGCACCGTCCCGGTTAGGGCATGGCTGCGGTAGGTCAGCAGGACGGAACCTTCACTGAGGCGCTCGGCTGCCAGGAGTTCGAAGTCGGTCCGGCGACCGGGATCGTCCGCCAGCGCCATCATCGTCTCGTCGCGGGTCCAGAGCCGCCCCGAGCTGCCGATTTCGGTGAACCCTGGGTGCAGCAGGACACCCGTCCGTCCCACGTCCGCGCGGGTTTCGGGCAGCAGCAGCTCCCGCTCCAAAGACTCCACGATCGACTCGGGGTCCAGCCCCGGGTCGGCAACGCCGGGCTCGTCCAAGAGTTCGCTGAACAGGTCAGGTTCGCCGTCGCCGCCGGACGAGCCAAACAGGGTCGGTGCGGCCGCACCCCGGGGCGCGCCGGAGGGCTGTGCGGCGGCGGGCTGTGCGGCGAGGGGTTGCGCGGCGGAGGGTTCCTGCCGGGACCCGCCCGGCACGGTGGCGGGGGCAGGCGCACTGGCGGGGGCGGCGTCTCCGGCGCGCACGAAGCCGGGGCCCTGCCGGGGGGCGACGCCCTGCTGGTAGGCGCCGGCGGCGGCCCTGGCGCGTTCGTCTGCCGCTTCATTCAGCTCGTGGCCGGCGTGCCCGCGGACCCATTCGAAGGTGTACCTGCGCCCGCTGAGCGCCTGGTCGATCTCCTTGAGCAGCTCGACGTTGAGCACGGGTTTGCCGTCCGACTTCCGCCAGCCCTTCCGCTTCCAGCCCGGCATCCACTTGGTGACCGAGTTGATGACGTACTGGCTGTCGCACAGAATGTGCAGGTCCTCCTCGGGAAGGTGCGCCGTGGCCCGGAAGAGGTCCAGCACCGCCATCAGTTCGCCCTGGTTGTTGGTTCCGTGCGGCCATCCCCCGGCCCGCCAGCATCGGTCGTTCACGTACCAGGCCCACCCGGCCGGACCGGGATTTCCTAAGGCCGAACCGTCGGCCGCTGCAGTAATCGTCACTGCACCATCCTGCCAGACACCGCGGCCCGGGTGCGCCGGCGGCTTAACGCCGGCGGCGGCCCCACCAGAGGTGGGACCGCCGCCGTCGTACCTTGCCGTACCGGGGATGAACCCCTGCCGGCCGGCTCGTGAGGGCCGGGTGGCCGGGTGGTTAGAAACCGCCCATGCCGCCCATGCCGCCCATGTCGTCGCCGCCGCCCATCGGGGCACCGGCCTTCTCGGGCTTGTCGGCCACGACGGCCTCGGTGGTCAGGAACAGGCCGGCGATGGAGGCCGCGTTCTGCAGGGCGGAGCGCGTCACCTTGACCGGGTCGTTGACGCCCGCTGCCAGCAGGTCGACGTACTCGCCCGTTGCAGCGTTCAGGCCGTGGCCGGCGGGCAGGCCGCGGACCTTGTCGACCACAACGCCCGGCTCCATGCCGGCGTTGAAGGCAATCTGCTTCAGCGGGGCGTCGATGGCAACGCGGACGATGTTCGCACCGGTTGCTTCGTCACCTTCGAGCTGCAGGTTGGCGAACGCCTTGGCGCCGGCCTGGATCAGGGCCACGCCACCGCCGGCGACGATGCCTTCTTCGACAGCAGCCTTCGCGTTGCGGACGGCGTCCTCAATGCGGTGCTTGCGTTCCTTGAGCTCAACCTCGGTCGCGGCACCGGCCTTGATGACTGCAACGCCGCCGGCCAGCTTGGCCAGGCGCTCCTGCAGCTTCTCGCGGTCGTAGTCCGAATCGGAGTTCTCGATCTCGGCACGGATCTGGGACACGCGGCCGGCGATCTGGTCAGCGTCGCCGGCGCCTTCGACGATGGTGGTCTCGTCCTTGGTGACAACGACCTTGCGGGCCTTGCCCAGCAGTTCGAGGCCGGCAGTCTCAAGCTTGAGGCCGACTTCCTCGGAGATGACCTGGCCGCCGGTGAGGATGGCGATGTCGGCCAGCTGGGCCTTGCGGCGGTCACCGAAGCCCGGGGCCTTGACGGCGACGGACTTGAAGGTGCCGCGGATCTTGTTGACGATCAGGGTGGCCAGGGCCTCGCCCTCGATGTCCTCGGCGATGATCAGCAGCGGCTTGTTCGACTGCATGACCTTTTCGAGGACAGCAACCAGTTCCTTGACGTTGGAGATCTTGGAGTTGACGATCAGGATGTACGGGTCCTCGAGGACCGTTTCCTGGCGCTCTGCGTCGGTGACGAAGTAGGCCGAGATGTAGCCCTTGTCGAAGCGCATACCCTCGGTGAGCTCCAGCTCGAGGCCGAAGGTGTTGGACTCCTCGACGGTGATGACGCCTTCCTTGCCGACCTTGTCCAGGGCTTCGGCAATCAGGGCGCCAATTTCGTTGTCCCCGGCGGAGATGGACGCGGTGGCGGCGATCTCTTCCTTGGTTTCGATTTCCTTGGCGGAGGCCAGGAGTTCGCGGGTGACCGCTTCGACGGCCTTCTCGATGCCGCGCTTGAGGGACAGCGGGTCAGCGCCGGCCGCGACGTTGCGCAGGCCTTCCTTGACCAGGGCCTGGGCCAGCACGGTGGCGGTGGTGGTACCGTCGCCGGCGACGTCGTCCGTCTTCTTGGCAACTTCCTTGACCAGCTCGGCGCCGATCTTCTCGTACGGGTCGTCCAGCTCGATCTCCTTGGCGATGGACACACCATCGTTGGTGATCGTGGGGGCGCCCCACTTCTTTTCGAGGACAACGTTGCGTCCACGCGGGCCGAGGGTGACCTTGACGGCGTCGGCGAGGATGTTCAGGCCCCGCTCAAGACCGCGGCGTGCCTCTTCATCAAATGCAATGATCTTGGCCATAACGGCAGTAGTCCTTTCGGGACAGTCGTTAAGAATGAACCTTGGTTGTGGTGCCCGCGACGGACGGTTCCAGTTCGGCAGCCTCTGTACGCCGCCGAACGGGGACCTCACCCCAGCCAGGTGTTTCTTCGCTCCCGGCATGCCCGCCGTTGCGTGCCGCGGCCGAACCGGGCGTCGCATTAGCAGTCAATGCGCGGGAGTGCTAACTCAATAATTAGCACTCCCCCGGGGAGAGTGCAAGCAGTGTTTGTCCGCGGGACCGCCCCTGGGGGCTGCCCTTCGCTGTCAGCGATCAGCTGCCGGCGCTGTGGGCCGTTTCGGCGCCGGTGATCTTGGCGGTGTTGTCCGCGCCGTAGCTGTAGACCATGTAGGCCGCAGCGGTGATGTCGCCGTTCCGGTCGAAACCGATGGGACCTGACTGTCCGTCGTAATCGGGTCGTTTCCCGGCGCGCAGCGCCGTCACACAGTCCTGGTAGCTCTTGCACGGCGCCGCCTCACCGGATGCGCCGCCCGCGGCACCGGCGGTGCCGCCGGAGACGGCGATGAGCCGGGCCGCGATGGAGGTCCCGGCGTCGTCCTCCGCGGCGGCGGCAGCAAGGGCGGCGAGGTTGACGGCGTCGTACGTCTCGGCCGCAAACGTCATATCCTTCAGGCCCGGGTCGACGGCGACCAGTTCGGCCTGGAAGTACGCCGAGGGAAACGTGCCGGGAAGGACACCGCGGGCGCCGTCCAGCGCCCTGGAGCCCAGGCCGGAGCCATACTGGTTCACGGCACCGTCGCTGAGGATGAGCTTTTTGCCCGCCAACCCTGCGTTGTTCAGTTCGGCGATCGCGCCCTGCGCCCCTTCGCGGGCCACCAGCACGACGGCGTCCGGTGCTGCGGCCGTGGCCGCAGCCGCCGCCTTTTGGGCGTGGCCGGGCTGGAATTCGGCGTCGAGGGAGGTACCCACGCCGGCGGCCGTTGCGGCCTGGGCGACGGCAACGGAAACCTCCTTGCCGTAACTGCCCTCCTCGTGCACGACGGCGATGGTCTTGGCGCCGCCGTCTTTGGCCAGTTTGACGAGTACCGGCGCCTGCGCCACGTCGGCGGCGATGGTGCGGAAGTAGTACCCGCCGCTCTTGTAGTGGCTCAGGCCCGGCGCCGTGTTGGCCGGGGAAATGATGGGGATCCGGGCTCCCGCCAGCACGTCGATAGCGTCTGCGGCGCGGCTGGAGTCGGTGGGTCCGATCACGACGTCCGCCTTCGCCGCCACCAGGTCCCTGGCCTGCGCCTTGGTATCCGTGCCGACCGACTCCGGGAGTAGTTCGACGGGCTTGCCCTTGTGGCCGCCGGCAGCGTTGATGTCCTTGACCGCGAGCCGTGCCGCCGCCAGCTGGGCGGCGTTCAGGAAGCCCTGCTTGCCGGTGTTGTCCAGGATGAGGCCGATGCGCAGCGTCCCGTCGCCGCTCGCCTCCACGTCGGAGAGCCGGGCGTTGCCGGCAGGACCCGTGCAGGCAGCCAGGACGAGCACAGCCGCGATCCCGGCGGCCGCGGCAACGCCGAGCCGGTGGCCGCCGTTCGGGCGGCCGGCTTTTCTCACGGCAGGGTCGGCAGCACTACGCGCCACTAGGCTGGCCGGACGCTCTCGGCCTGCGGGCCCTTTTCGCCCTCGCCGATTTCCAGCTCGACCCGCTGTCCCTCGGCGAGGGCACGGTAGCCCTCGCCGGCGATGGCGGACCAGTGGACAAAGACGTCATCACCCGAGCTGTCGACGGTGATGAAGCCGTAGCCCTTCTCAGCGTTGAACCATTTGACGGTCCCCAGTGCCATGTTTTCCACGCTTCCAGCTAGCTTCCGGGCGGCTCACGTCAGTGTGCGCCGCGGTTGTGCAACGAGTCCGCAGCCACTGTAAGCACAGCACCGCGGCCGGGCGCCGGCTGCGGCCCCGGTCCGGACGGAACGTTATGCAGGCGTAACCGTGGCGCGCGCGGCCGGAGCTTACCTGTAGTCGGGTCCCAGCACGACGGCCAGCGGGGTGGCGAACTCCGCCGAATCGACGAGGGTGCCGATCCCGAGCAGGGAACCCAGCGCTTCGGCGTTCGCTTTCTGCGCCGGCCCGTTGTAGAAGACCGCCGACGACTGCTGCGGAGGGCCGCCCCAGTTGCCGAGGGGGCCCGCCACCCACCCGGCCGACGTAACGATTGAGCCTACCCGGCCCGCCAGTCCCGCGGTCGTCGTGCCGTTGTACACGGCCACCTGCTGTGTCTTGTCCACCGCAGCGCTCGGCGTTGCCGACGGCGCATTCGAGGGAGCGGGTGCGGCGGGGGCGGCGCTGGCGGTTGAATCGCCGCCGGCGGAGGGGGCGGGGCTCGCGGCCGGGCTTGTCGCCGCTGCCGAGGCCGCGGCGTTGTTGCTCGCCTGGTCGGCGGTCATCGTCGAGCCTCCGGCCGGCCCGAACCCCAGCTTGGGCAGGAGCAGAAAGGCGACCAGCCCGATCACGAGAGCCACGGCGCCCACCGAAAGAATGGGAGCGAGGCGGCGGGCCCGCGGCGCGGAGACCGTCCGGTGGACACCCTGGCGGGTGGAGGTCTCCGGGACCCGATCGAATTCATCCCGAGCGTACTTGGTCATGGTAAAACGACGTCCTTGCTGATGTGTGGCTGGTGGCCCGCCCCGAGCACCCGACTGTTTCCGCGGATCGGGCCGGATTTCCGCGTGTTAGGCGTCGGATCCGAGGCGCCGTGCGGTGCGGGCACGTTGGCGTGACGTACGTAGTCTACGCAATCGCTTGACCAGCATAGGATCGTGCGCCAGCGCGGCTTCGGTGTCGATCAGGGCGTTGAGGATCTGATAGTAGTGCGTCGCCGACAAATCGAAGAGCTCGCGGATGGCCTGTTCCTTGGCGCCGGCGTACTTCCACCACTGCCGCTCCAAGGCGAGCATTTGCTGCTCCCGGTCGCTCAGCGCGGAGCCCGCGGAGGCCGGCGCCGGTCCGGCTTGGTCCCCCGGACGGTATTCCGGTGCTGCTTCCGCCACGACACACTCCTGGGCTCGGTCCGATCGGTCTCCACACATGTTACGGGTGAATAACAACCTTGTCATTTGGGCGCCCGGCCGGGCAGTCCCCGGAACTGCAACAATGTGACGGTGTCTACTCCGTCTGATCCCGAGGCGCTCTTCGAACTCGCTCCCGCCGAAACGCTGCGCTTTTCCGACCTGGCGCGGCTGCCGCTGGAAGACCTGGTGGCCCCGGACTGGGCCGCGGCGCTGGTTCCGGTGGAGCCGCAACTCCGCGCGGTGCTGGAGTTTCTTGCCGCTGAGGAGGCGGCCGGGTACGAGGTGCTGCCGGCTCCCTCGAAGCTGCTGCGGGCGTTCCGGCAGCCGCTCGCGGCAGTGCGGGTGCTTATCGTCGGGCAGGACCCCTACCCGACGCCGGGGCACGCCGTCGGGCTGTCCTTCGCGGTGGATGGCCGCACCCGGCCCATTCCGCGCAGCCTCGCCAATATTTACAAGGAACTCCAGGCGGACCTGGGCATCCCGGCACGCGTGCACGGTGACCTCGGCAGCTGGTCGGAGCAGGGGGTTCTGCTGCTGAACAGGGTGCTCAGCGTCCGCGCCGGCGCCGCCGGGTCGCATCGCACCCGGGGCTGGGAAGCCGTCACGGCGGCGGCTATCCGGGCGGTCGCGGGCCGGCGGGACGGCACCGGACCGGTGCCGCTGGTGGCGGTCCTCTGGGGCAAGGACGCCGCCGGAGTGCTGCCCCTGCTGGGCTCCACAGCGGTGATCATCAGCGCGCATCCGAGTCCGCTCTCGGCCGCACGCGGCTTTTTCGGTTCCCGGCCCTTCAGCCGTGCCAATGAGCTGCTCGCCGGCCAGGGCGGCGGAACCGTGGACTGGGAGTTGCCGGCGGTGCCGTGAGCCGGATCTTGGCTAGGCTTAGCCGCATGACTTCAGTCCCCGCCGCCAGCGCGCCCGACCGGCCTGCCCGGCCCCAGACCAACCTCACGGTCCTGCGCCGCGAGCAGCTCTCGCCGCATATGGTCCGGATCGTGGCGGGCGGTCCCGGGTTCGCCCGCTACGTCAACAACGGCTACGTGGACCGTTACGTCAAACTCGTCTTCCCGCAGCCCGGGGTGGCCTATCCGGAGCCCCTGGACCTAACTGTCATCCGGGAAACAATGCCGCGCGAACAGTGGCCGCATACCCGCACCTACACGGTGCGCTGGGTCGATGAAGCGGCGGCCGAACTCGCCATCGACTTCGTGATCCACGGCGACGAGGGTCTCGCCGGGCCGTGGGCAGACGCCGCGCAGGCCGGCGACCAGCTCATCTTCACCGGCCCGGGGGGCGGGTACAACCCTGACCCCGAGGCGGACTGGCACTTGTTCGCCGGCGACGAGTCCGCCCTTCCGGCGATCAGCGCAGCCATCGAAACCCTGCCCAGTCACGCCCGCGGCCTCGCCTTCCTGGAGGTCGACGGCGACGCCGACATCCTGGCCCTGAACGCGCCTGCGGGCCTCGAACTGCGCTGGCTCCGGCGCGGGGGCGCCCCGGCGGGCGGCGCCGGGCTGCTGGTGGACGCGGTCCGGGCTGCCGACTGGCCCGCCGGCCGGGTGCAGGTCTTCGCGCACGGGGAGCGCGGCTCGATGAAGGGCCTGCGGGAGGTGTTCTTCGCCGAACGCGGCCTGGAGCGCCGGCAGGTGTCGCTCTCCGGCTACTGGGCGCAGGGCCGGGTGGAGGACGACTTCCAGGCCGAAAAGAAGCTCCCCATCGGCAAGATCTAGCTCAGGTTCTTCGCCGGCCGCTGCCGGGCTGGACGCTGCCGGGCCCGCCGCTAGCCATGAGCGACGCTAGCGACGCCTGGCCCGGCGCCGCTCGTTGCTGGCCAGGCTGCGCGTGAGCGGCCGGGCCAACGTGTCGCCAAGGACGATGCCGGCCGCGACACCCAGCACAATGGCCGCAGCGTTGAGCATCCCGCCGGCACCCACCAGGATCTCCGACTCCTCTATCGTCAAAACATACATTGACCGGAATATAGTGAGGCCAGGCAGCAGAATCAGTGCCGCCGGCACCGCAACCACCAGCTGCGGGGCACCCATCCGCAACGCCACGACCCGTGCCAGCAGCCCGATGACCACCGCGGCCAGGGCAGGGGCAAAGCGCGGACCGATGCCGACGGCGGTGCCACCGATCAGCACCAGATGCCCGACCACGCCGACCGCCGCCGTCGGCAGCAGCAACTTGGGTGAGGTCTGCTCCGTGACGCCGATCGCGACGACGGCAACGGCGACCAGGCCGACCAGGACACCCAAAGGATACTTTGGTGGGAATGTTTCGGTGACGTCGATGGCCTGCATCCCGGTCATCGAGCCGACGACAAAGGCGACAGCGATGCCGGAGACCAGGGCACCGAAGGTGAGCATGGTGGACAGGAAGCGGCCGGCAGCCGTCACCGGGAACCCGTTGATGGCATCCTGCACCGACGACACCAGCCGTCCCGTGGGCAGGAGCAGCAGGATGCCGCCGACCACGACGATGGCGGGGGCGATCTGGATTCCCGCCGGGCTGCCGAAGCGCCAGAGCAGCAGCGCAATCAACGTCACCACGAAGGAACAGGACGCGGTGATGAAGAAGTCGGGCGTGCGCCAGCGGCCCAGCTGCCGGGCCAGCAGGCTGATCAGCAGGTTGGAGAGGAACGCGACGAGGGACGCCGCGACGCCGCCGCCGAGCACACCGACGAAGACCGCGGAGAAGACCCCGAACGCCACCGTGACCATCCAGCGCGGAAACGGCTTGGAGCTGCGCGTGATCTCATGCAGCCGGCGGGCCGCTTCCTCACGTCCCATTCCCCCGGCCACGATGTCTGTGACCAGCTGATGGACCTGCGCAAGGCCCGCATAATTGTTGGTCCAGGACCGCACCACCCGAAGCAGTGAAATGGGGGTCTGGTCCCTCGGCGCGTAGTTGATCGCGACCGACTGGTTGGTGATATCCACCTCGATGTTTTTCAGCCCGAGCGCGGCGGTGATGGCGATGATGCTGGTTTCCACTTCCAGCGCACCGGCCCCGTAGCGGAACATGGATTCAGCCAGCTTCAGGGCGAAGTCGATGGTTTTCCGCGCGGAGGTATCCACGCCGCCGACCTGGATCATCGGGTTGGCGTACGGGCTCCCCGCAAGCCGGTCCACGATGCTAAGCGGCGCCGTCGGCGGGTTCTCGCCCTGGACCAGCCGGCGGAGCATGCGTTTTGCGGCGACGTTTTGGCGCACCTGCGTGGGCGACAGGGGTTCGGTCCGGGGCAGGCCGTCGGTGGGCGGCTTGCGGCGGCCGTCGGGTGGTTTGGTCATTCCCGGCCTCCTCGGTTGAGCTGGCGGACGTCTTAGTAGAACTGCTGGCCGGTGCGCCGCGTGTACAGCTGGCGTGCGGCGCGTTCCCCGGCGGCCATCCACAGCTTGTACTTCAACGGGCTAAGGACCTGGTCGTAGCAGCCCACGAAGTCCGTGACGGTCTTGCTGAAACTGGTCTTGAACAGGCCCAGGCCGTGGAACGGGTTGGACGTGTCCTTCAGCTGGTCGCTGGGCGGCGTGCCACACAGGTCGTACTCGGTGCAGCCCAGTTCCTTGAGCTGGTTCATGGCCGTCCACTGCACCAGGTGCGAATCGCCGTACTGGCCGCGCTTCTGCAGGGAACCGCCGTCCTTGTAGGTACCCTTCCGGCCGTAGTTGATCACAAACGCGCCGACCGAGGGCACACCGTTTTCGTAGACGAACAGCAGCCGTCCCTGGCCGCGGGCCAGGAAGTTGGACCAGAACTGGCGGTAGTACTCGTACTCGCGCACCCGGACCTGGGACTTGGCCTCGACCGTGGTGGTCATCAACGCATACATGGCCCGGAAGTTCTCTTCCGTCGGTTCGGCGTTCTGGACCTCGACGCCCTCCCGGATGGCACGGCGGACCGCGTTGCGGCCGCGCGAATGCAGGTTCCGGAGCAGCTGGTTTTCGTCCGGCGAGATGTCCAGCAGCGCGGTCGAGTCGTTCGGCTGCAGGTTGTGGGTCTTGACCAGCCCGGCGCCCTCGATGACTTGCCGGGCGTCGTCGGACAGGACGATGTCCGGCTCGATCTTGATCGCGAATACCCCGAGCCGGGCGCGTTTGACGAAGTCGGCGTTGGCCGCCGCGATACCGGGGATGTCCTGCACGGAAGCAACGTCGGGGCCCTTGATCAGATACCAGAGCTTGCCCAGGAGGGGGAACGATTTCTCCAGGACCAGGTTGTAGCTCGTGTAGTCGGATGCCTCGTACACCAGGTGCAGCGGTTTCCAGCCGAAGTTTTGTTTCACCGCGGCGAACGCCTCGGACTGCAAGAGGTTCCCGCCGTTGGGGTTCGCGGTGACGTGGGCGTCCCAGTCGGCGACCTCTTCGGCGGAGGCAAAGCGGGCGGTGAATTCTCGCAAGGGTGCGGTATCCAATCTTCGCGGACGAGCTTCGGCGGCATGCTGGCATGCAGCCCCAAGTCTATCGGCCGACGGCGGACGTTCCGCGCGGTGGTGCGGCCGGCGGTCCGCGCGCTGGCTAGGCTGGAGGTATGCAAGCCCAGCCTGAACCCTCCGCTGCCCGCCCCTCAGTGCGTCTGGGCGGTGCTGGCAACCCGGGCCGGGAGGTCCTGGGGTTGCTTGTCCTGCTGGGCGCGTCGGTCCTGGTGGCCGTGCTGGGTGGGCTGGCCACCGCCGCTAACGTCGGCGGCTGGTACTCCGCCGCGGACAAGGCTCCGTGGTCGCCGCCGAACTGGGTCTTCGGGCCGGTGTGGACGTTCCTTTACCTGGCGATGGCCGTCGCGGCCTGGCTGGTCTGGCGCAGCCGGGCGCCCGGCTGGCGCGGTGCCATGACCGCGTACGCCCTCCAGCTGGGGTTGAACCTGCTGTGGTCCCCGGTGTTCTTTGGCCTGTTCCCGGCGCTGGGCACCGCCGCGCTCTGGCTCGGCTTCGTGATCATCGTGGCCCTGGCGGTGGCGGTCGGGGCGACGGTGCTGCGTTTCGGCCCGATCAGCCGGACGGCGGGCCTGCTCATGCTGCCGTACCTGTCCTGGATCGTGTTCGCCGCATCGCTGAACCTGTGGGCGGCGTTGAACAACTAGGACCCGGTCAGCACTCGACCACGTTGACGGCGAGGCCGCCCATCGCGGTTTCCTTGTATTTGGAGGACATGTCTTTACCGGTTTCGCGCATCGTGATGATGACTTCGTCGAGGGAGACCCGGTGTGAACCGTCGCCCCAGAGGGCCATCTTGGCGGCGTTGATGGCTTTGGCCGCGGCGATGGCGTTGCGTTCGATGCAGGGGATCTGCACGAGACCGCCGATCGGGTCGCAGGTCAGGCCCAGGTTGTGTTCCATCGCGATCTCGGCCGCGTTCTCGACCTGTTGCGGGGTCCCGCCCATCACCTCGGCCAGCCCGGCGGCCGCCATCGACGACGCCGAGCCGACCTCGCCCTGGCAGCCGACCTCGGCGCCGGAGATGGACGCCTGCTCCTTGTAGAGCACGCCCACGGCGCCGGCGGCCAACAGGAACTTGACCACTACCTCGTCGCGGTCTTCCTGGGTTGCTTTGTCCATGCCGGGGGCGAAGTGCAGGGCGTAGAAGAGCACTGCGGGGATGATCCCGGCGGCGCCGTTGGTGGGTGCGGTGACCACGCGTCCGCCGGAGGCGTTCTCCTCGTTCACGGCCAGGGCGATCAGGTTGACCCATTCCTGCCAGTATTTCGGGTCAAGGTAGTCGGGGTCCTCGCCGATGGTTTCCTTCAGCAGCCGCTCATGCCAGTCAGGGGCCCGACGGCGGACCTTCAGGCCGCCGGGCAGCAGCCCTTCACGCTGGAGGCTGACGGCCACGCACTCTTCCATCACGGCGTAGATGTGCAGCAGCCCCGCCCGGATCTCTTCCGGTGTACGGCTCTCTTCTTCGTTGATCCGCATGACGTCGCTGACGGACAGTCCCTGGGACTGGCAGTGCACCAGGAGCTCCGCGGCGGTCCGGAACGGCAGCGGCAGTTCCTGCTTGGATTCGTCCAGTTCCTGCTGCGCGGCGTCCTCCTCGCCCTCCCGGACGATGAAACCGCCGCCCACGGAGAAGAAGGTGGCCTGGTGCAGGACACCGCCGTCGGCGTCGGACACGGTGAAGGTCATGCCGTTGGTGTGGCGGGGCAGGATCGTCAGGGGCCGCAGCACCATGTCCTGTACCCCGTAGGGCAGCGGCACGGAACCGGCCAGCTGCAGGGTGTGCGTCTCGGCGATGGCCGCCAGCCGCTCTTCGACCTCTGCCGGCAGGATCTTCTCCGGGTGGAAGCCCTCCAGCCCGAGCAGGATCGCGGTCATGGTGCCGTGGCCATGCCCGGTCGCGGCGAGCGAGCCGTACAGATCCACCCGCAGGCCAGCGACCTTCTCCAGGTCCCCGGACGCGGTGAGTTCCTCGGCGAACACGGCCGCGGCCCGCATCGGACCGACCGTGTGCGAACTCGAAGGTCCGATCCCGATGGAAAAAAGATCAAAGACGCCAACAGCCATTACTTAATCCTAACTAAACACTTCTTGGATGGCGCGATGGGACGCCTGGTCCTCAATCGCCCGCTCCGGTGAGCGGCCCTCGAGGGGCGGCGGAGCCGGGCTTTTCGAAAGCGTGCGTCTAAGCGAGGAACGAGCGAGCACGCGTGAAAAGTCCGGTCCGCCGGCCCCGGAGCCAGCCACACCTGACGGTTGGGCGACGAAGGCCAATTAGGCCAGGTTGGCGACCGACGGGTAGAGCGGGTGGGCGGCGGCGAGGGCCTGGACCCGGGACCGGAGCCCGGAGAGGTCCGCGCCGGCGTCGGCGGTCAGGGCTTCGGCGATGATGTCCGCGACCTCGGCGAACGCTGCCTCACCGAAACCGCGGGTGGCCAGGGCCGGGGTGCCGATCCGCAGTCCCGAGGTGACCATCGGCGGCCGCGGGTCGAACGGGACGGCATTGCGGTTGACGGTGATGTCGATCGCAGCGAGCCGGTCCTCTGCTTCCTGGCCGTTCAGCTCACAGTTGCGCAGGTCCACGAGGACCAGGTGCACGTCGGTGCCGCCGGAAACCACGGAGATCCCCTTGGCCGTGACGTCCGGCTCCGCCAGACGGTCCGCGAGGATCCGGGCACCGGCCAGCACCCGCTCCTGGCGTTCGGCGAACTCGGGCGAGGCCGCGATCTTGAACGCGACCGCCTTCCCGGCGATGACGTGTTCGAGCGGGCCGCCCTGCTGCCCCGGGAACACCGCCGAGTTGATCTTCTTGGCAATATCGGCGTCGTTCGAGAGGATGATGCCGCCGCGCGGACCGGCGAGGGTCTTGTGCGTGGTGGAGGTCACGACGTGGGCGTGCGGGACCGGGGAGGGGTGCAGCCCGGCGGCGACCAGGCCGGCGAAGTGCGCCATGTCCACCATCAGGTAGGCCCCAACGGAGTCGGCGATGCGGCGGAACTCGGCGAAGTCCAGCTGCCGGGCGTACGCGGACCAACCCGCGACGATCAGGGCCGGCTTGTGTTCCTGGGCGAGGCGCTCGACCTCGGCCATGTCCACCGTGTGGGTGTCCTCGCGGACCCCGTACGGAACCACGTTGTAGAGCTTGCCGGAGAAATTGATCCGCATCCCGTGGGTCAGGTGCCCGCCGTGGGCCAGGTTCAGGCCCATGATCGTGTCTCCGGGCTTGATCAGGGCGTGCATCACCGACGCGTTTGCCTGTGCGCCGGAGTGCGGCTGCACGTTGGCGAACCCGGCGCCGAAGAGTGCCTTCACCCGGTCGATCGCGAGCTGCTCGATCACGTCCACATGCTCGCAGCCGCCGTAGTAGCGCTTGCCCGGGTAGCCCTCGGCATACTTGTTGGTCAGCACCGAGCCCTGGGCCTGCATGACGGCCTTCGCGGTGTGGTTTTCCGAGGCGATCATCTCCAGGCCGTCGCGCTGGCGGCCCAGCTCGGCGTCGATCCGCTCCGCGATCTCCGGATCCAGTGCCGAGAGGTCGACGTCCAGGGACGCCGAAACGACCTGCTCGAACCCGGCCTGCGTCCCGGTGGCTGCGCCGCTCACAGCTCGCCGCCGTTCGTGGACGCGTATTCCTCAGCGGACAGCAGCGGTCCCTCCGAATCGGCGGCGACCTTGAACAGCCAGCCCGCGCCGTACGGATCGGAGTTGATCAACGCCGGATCAGCAACCACGGCGTCGTTGATCTCGGTGACCTCGCCGGTGACGGGCGAGTACAGATCCGAAACGGACTTCGTCGACTCCACCTCGCCGCAGGTTTCCCCGGCGGTCACCGTCGAGCCGACCTCGGGCAGGTCGACGTAGACGATGTCGCCCAGGGCATCCGTGGCGACAGCCGAGATGCCGATGGAGACCAAGTTTGATCCGGCGTCGCCGGAGTCCCGGGCAACCCATTCGTGCTCGGCGGAGTACTGAAGTTCAGCGGCAACTTTTGCCATGTGATTTTTCCTTAAAGTGTGGGTGATGAAAGATGCGGGGGCCGGCGACGGGCGCCGGGCCGGGTTACTTTTGGCGTTTGTAGAACGGCAGGGCGACAACTTCGAACGGCTCGGCCTTGCCGCGCAGATCGATGTCCAGTTTCGTGCCGGGCTCGGTGAACTCCACGTCGACGTAGGCCAGCGCGACAGGGTAGCCCAGCGTCGGTGAGGGCTGACCGGAGGTCACCTCGCCGACGGTGGCACCGTCCTTCAGAACAGGGTAGCCGCCGCGGCCCGCCCGGCGCCCGAGGCCCTTCAGCCCGACGAGCTTGCGCTTGGAGCCGGCCTCCTTGGCAGCCTCGAGGGCTGAACGGCCCACGAAGTCGCCTTCCTTGGACTTGAGCGCCACGACCGGACCCAGGCCGGCGTCGAACGGGGAACGCTCCAGCGACAGCTCGTTCCCGTAGAGCGGCATGCCGGCTTCGAGCCGCAGTGAATCGCGCGATGCGAGGCCGGCCGGCGTCAGCTCGCCGTCGTCCGCGATGGCGACGAGGGCCTGCCACAGGGCGACGGCGTCGTCGTTGGCGACGAAGATCTCGAAGCCGTCTTCGCCGGTGTAGCCGGTGCGGGCCAGCAGCAGCTCGTGGCTGGCGCCGCCGATCAGGAAGGGGACCTCGACGGCGGCGTAGTACTTCAGTCCGGTGACCAGCTCATGCTGGGCAGCAGGAACCAGGCGGAGCAGGATGGCTTCGGCCGCCGGTCCCTGGACCGCGATCAGCGAGGTCTCGTCCGAGGCGTCGCGGACGGTGACGTCGAACCCGCCTTCCTGGCCGGAACCGGCGCGTTCGGCCAGCGCTGCGGCCACGACCTTGGCGTTGCCGGCGTTGGGCACCACCAAAAAGGTGTCGGTGCCGTCGGCGCCGGCGGGGCGGCGGTAGGTGATGAGGTCGTCGATGATGCCGCCGTCCTCGTTGCAGATCAGCGAGTACTTTGCCTTGCCGACGGCCATCGCGGAGATCTTGCCGGCCAGGGCATAGTCCAGGAAGGCTGCCGCGTCCGGGCCGGTGACCCAGACTTCGCCCATGTGGGAGAGGTCGAACAGGCCGGCAGCGTTGCGGACGGCGTGGTGTTCGGCCAGCTCGGAGGAGTACTTCAGCGGCATCTGCCAGCCGCCGAAGTCGGTGAAGGAGGCTCCGAGTTTCTTGTGCTCTTCGTAAAGCGCGGTGAACTTCTCAGTCATGTCGGGATCCTTAGTTTTCGAACTCGGAAAGCGGCGGGCAGGAGCAGATTAGGTTGCGGTCACCGGCGGCGCCGTCGATCCGGCCCACGGGCGGGAAGTACTTGTCCTGCTTGAGGTGGTGGACCGGGAAGACGGCCTGTTCGCGGCTGTAATCGCGGGTCCAGTCGGAGTTCACGACGGCGGCAGCGGTGTGCGGTGCGTTCCGCAGCGGCGATTCGGCCAGGGTGAAGTCGCCGGCCGCGACCTGGTCGATTTCCTGGCGGATGGTGATCATCGCCTCGATGAAGCGGTCGATCTCGGCCAGGTCCTCGGACTCCGTGGGCTCGACCATCAGGGTGCCGGCGACCGGGAACGCCAGGGTCGGGGCGTGGAAGCCGTAGTCGATGAGGCGCTTGGCAACATCTTCAGCGGTCACACCGGTCTTGGCGGTCAGGTCGCGCAGATCCAGAATGCATTCGTGTGCGACGAGGCCGCCTTCGCCGGTGTAGAGGACCGGGAAGGAGTCGTTCAGCCGGGCCGCGACGTAGTTGGCCGCAAGCAGCGCGGACTTGGTGGCCTCGGTCAGGCCCTCGCCGCCCATGAGCTTCACGTACGCCCAGGAAATCGGCAGCACGCCGGCGGAGCCGTAACGGGACGCCGAGATCGGGGTGCCGCCGGCGCCGTTGGCCGGGTCTGCCGCGTTGCCCGGCATGAACGGGGCCAGGTGCGCCTTCGCTGCGACCGGGCCGACGCCGGGTCCGCCGCCGCCGTGCGGGATGCAGAACGTCTTGTGCAGGTTCAGGTGCGAGACGTCGCCGCCGAACTGGCCCGGCTGCGCCAGGCCGACGAGGGCATTGAGGTTCGCGCCGTCAACGTAGACCTGGCCGCCGGCGGCGTGCACCGAGTCGCACACGTCGCGGACGTCGGCGTCGTAGACGCCGTGCGTCGAGGGGTAGGTGATCATGATGGCCGACAGCGAATCCTTGTGCTGCTCAATCTTGGCCTGCAGATCCGCGTGGTCGATGGTGCCGTCGCTGGCCGTGGCCACGACGACAACCTTCATGCCGGCCAGGACCGCGGAGGCCGCGTTGGTGCCGTGCGCCGAGGCCGGGATCAGGCAGACGTTGCGCTGGGCTTCGCCGCGGGAGTGGTGGTAGCCGCGGATGGCGAGCAGTCCGGCGAGCTCGCCCTGGGAGCCGGCGTTGGGCTGGATGGAGACCTGGTCGTAGCCGGTGATCTCGGTCAGCTGCGCTTCGAGGTCCTCGATCAGTTCCCGCCAGCCCGCCGTCTGGGAGTCCGGGGCGAACGGGTGGATGGAGGCGAACTCCGGCCAGGACATGGATTCCATCTCGGCCGTGGCGTTCAGCTTCATGGTGCAGGAGCCCAGCGGGATCATGGTGCGGTCCAGCGCGAGGTCGCGGTCCGAGAGCCGGCGGATGTAGCGCAGCAGCTGGGTTTCGGAGCGGTGCGTGTTGAAGACCGGGTGCTGCAGGTAGTCGGACGTGCGTTCGACGGCGGCGTCCAGCGCGAAGCCTTCCACGGAATCAACGACCGTGGCACCAAAGGCGGCAACGACGTCGGCGACGATAGCCGCCGTCGTGGCTTCATCGGCGGAGATCCCCACCGTGTCGGCGTCGATGGAGCGCAGGTTGATGCCCTTGGCTTCCGCCGCTGCGATGATGTCCGCGGCCTTGCCCGGCACGGAAACAGTCACGGTATCGAAGAACGACGTGTGCAGCACCTTGAGTCCGGCGGCCTGCAGGGAGGCAGCGATGGTCTTCGCGTGGCTGTGCGTGGTCTCGGCGATGGCCTTGAGCCCGTCCGGGCCGTGGTAGACGGCGTAGAACGAGGACACGATGGCCAGCAGCGCCTGCGCGGTGCAGATGTTCGAGGTCGCCTTCTCGCGGCGGATGTGCTGCTCGCGGGTCTGCAGGGCGAGGCGGTAGGCGGGGACCCCGGCGTTGTCCTTGGAAACACCGACGAGCCGGCCCGGCATGGAGCGTTCCAGGCCCTTGGCCACGGCCATGTACGCGGCGTGCGGGCCGCCGAAGAACAGCGGCACACCGAAGCGCTGGGTGGAGCCGACGGCGATGTCGGCGCCCTGCTCACCCGGAGGGGTGATCAGGGTCAGGGCCAGCAGGTCAGCGGCGACCGTGACGAGCGCGCCGCGCTCCTTGGCCTCGGCGATTACGGCGGAGTGGTCGAACACGCGGCCGGACACGCCCGGCTGCTGGAGCACGACGCCGTTGATCGCCCCTTCGGGCAGGCCCTTGGACAGGTCAGCGACCTCGACCTCGAAGCCGAGGGCTTCGGCGCGGCCCTTGACGATAGCGATGGTCTGCGGGAGGCAGTCGGCGTCGAGTACGGTCTTGCCGTCGTGCGCGGACTTGTTCTTGTTGGCGCGGCGCATCATCAGCACGGCCTCGGCGACGGCGGTGGCTTCGTCCAGCAGCGAGGCGTTGGCTACCGGCAGGCCCACCAGGTCCTGGACCATGGTCTGGAAGTTCAGCAGCGCCTCGAGCCGGCCCTGTGAGATTTCCGGCTGGTACGGCGTGTAGGCGGTGTACCAGGCCGGTGCCTCGAGGATATTGCGGCGGATCACGGCGGGGGTAACGGTGTCGTAGTAGCCCTGGCCGATCATCTGCACGGCGGTCTTGTTCTTCGACGCCAGCTTACGCAGCTCCGCCAGGACCTCGACTTCGCTGAGGGCTTCGGTAAGTGCCAGCGGCGAGTCCTGCCGGATGTCTTTCGGGACGGCAGTGTCCACCAGCGCGTCGACGGTGTCGTAGCCGACAGCCTTCAACATGGCGTCGACGTCGGACTGCCGGCGGGCACCGACGTGCCGGTCAACAAAGGACGTGGAGGCTGAGGTAACAGTCACAAGGAACTCCATAACTAAGGCGGCGCAGGGTACGCCACATTGATTCGGGTTCCTCCCCGCTCTGTATTGGACCTGAGAGATTCCGCAGACGAACGTCCGCTTGCACCGTCGGTGAGCGCGGCACCGTGGGTGGACGGGCCGGCTGCTTTCCAGAGTTGCCTTGCCGCGGCGGTACGTGGGCCTGAGAGATTCCTGGGGAGGATTTGCTCCTACGGCGCCTGCTTGTACCTACTTGCAGGACTCTCCCGCCGCAGATCAAAGGCATATTCAATTGCTCGTGACCGTAGTCACAGCTTCCATTGTCCTATGTCGGCGGCGTCTCTGCAAACCGCGGCGTCGCACGGCGTCCGTCGCGCCCAAACGGCAGCGTCCGGCGCCGGGAATCCGGCGTCGGACGCTGTGGCGCGGAAGCGTTCCGCGGTTACTTTTTGGTGTCCGCGGCCGTGACGCTGGCCGTGGGCCGCATGGTTTCCGCGTTCACCATCCAGGCAAGCTGCTCGAGCCGGGCGATGAATTCATGCAGCAGGTCGGCACTGGTGGGGTCTTCCTCGTCCACTGCGTCGTGCACCTTGCGCATGGTGCCGACGGCGGCTTCGAGGGCAGCGACAATCTTGTCGATCGCGTCCTTCGTGCTGATCAGCCCGGCAGGGAACTCGGCGAGGGCGGTGGACTTGGAAACGGTTGAACTGCGGCCGTCCGGAAGGGCGTGCAGGGAGCGCATCCGCTCCGCCGTGTCGTCGGCGAATCCGCGCGCTGCTTCGACGATCTCGTCCAGTTGCAGGTGGAGGTCGCGGAAGTTGGTGCCGACGATGTTCCAGTGCGCCTGCTTGCCCTGGATGTGGAGTTCGATCAGGTCCACCAGCACGGCCTGCAGGTTGTTCGTCAGGGTCGGTGTGGCTTTCATGCATCCTCCTTGATAGGAACGGCTGATACGGCGTTACGCCTCAGACGCTACCCCAGCAAAGATGCGGCCGCGACGGCAGCGGCTGAATTTCACGATCAGCTTACTAAGTGACCTTAGTAAACGTGTGGCCGCCGCGCTAGACCGCCTGGTTGAGCAGGGGACCCTTGGGGAAAATCGCCCGGGTGATGCCTCCGGCCGTGGCCTCTGACAGCTGGGCGAGGTAGTCGTTCCGGCGGCGGGGCGTGATCCGCGACTGCGGCTCGAAGCCCTGGTCCGGCTCGTCCGCGTAGTGCGCGGCGAGGCCGTCGCGCATCAGGCGGATGGCTTCGGCGCGCTGTTGCGACACGGCGGCGTGCGTGGAGCCGAGTTCCGCGGCCAGGTCCTTGACCGTCCGGCCGCCGAAGTAGATTTCCTCAACGACGTAGCGCATCCGGTCCGGCAGCGACTTCACGGCCGCCCGCAGGTACTGGAGCCGTTCGTCCGCCAGCACCGAGTTCTCCGGAGACAGGGTCTCCGCGGCCAGGGTGTCGACGACGGCGTCGTCAAGGGGGGTGAGGGTGCGTGAGGCATCCGCGAGGGCTGCTTCCACGACGCTCTGCTGCACGCCCAAGGCGGAGGCGATCTCGTCAACCGAGGGAGTGCGGCCGAGGGCAGCGGACAGGGTTTCCTGCACCGACATGGTTTCTTTGATCCGGCGCCGGGCCGAACGGGTGGCCCAGTCGCTGGCGCGCATCTCGTCCGCAAAGGCGCCGAGAATACGACGGCGGGCGTACGCACCGAACGGCACGCCGAGGTCCGGGTCAAAGGAATCGGCCGAGGTAATCAGGGCAATGGCCCCGGCCGACGCCAAGTCATCGCGCGAGAGGTGGGATGCCTTCGAGCACAAATCTGAGACGAGGTAGCCCACCAGCGGAAGGTGCTGAGTGACCATCTCGTTTCGTTCCACGCGATTCAACAGTGTGTCCCCCCATGAGACCGGATCAGGAGTTGCGAAAATCGGCGAGCTGCACCGGCCGGCCATCCCGTGCTCCCCCCCATGGGAGACGGTATTTTGGACCCCGGGCGCAGCACCCAGATCGAAACCTATCACCTGATTTTGAATCTGCGTGTAGCCTCGGGGAAAAGCTTGGCGGAAAATGCGGAAAGCCGCGTTCTGGGCCCGGCTGGCAAGGGAACGGGGCCCATGGGTGCAGGGGATCTTTCGGCGGCGTTGTGGCAGGAACGACGGCAGTTGGAGCTGCTCGTGTTCAGGCTGGAAACCCAACGACTGCATGTGGCCGCCGGCAACGTCCACTGGGTGGCCTTCACCGCGTCCGAGGTGGAATCCGTCCTGGACCGGCTGGGCTTCGAGACCCTGGCGCGCACCGTCGAATCCGCGACCGTCGCGGCTGAATGGGGCCTGCCCGCGCAGGCAACCCTGGCGGAACTGGCTGCCGCCGCGCCGCCCGGTTCCTGGCCCGACGTCCTGCAGGAACACCTGGCCGGCCTGCGTGAGCTGATGTCCAGGCTCGGTGCCGCTGCCCGGGCCAATGAAGCCGAGCTGCGCCGCCTGCAACTGCCGCCGGCGCCGGATGAGCCGGCCGGGAAGCTCGAACAGCTGGCGCTTGAAGGAAACATCGACCGGGCGCTGGCGATCACGCACCGCGCCACGCAGTCTTTGATGACCCCGTACCTTGGCGACCCCGGCGAGTCGGGCCTGCCGGGCGAGTCGGGCCTGCCCGGCGAGCCTGGCCTGCCGGGCGAGTCGCGGTGAACGGTGCCGCTGCTGGCACGGCCCGGCCGTTCCCGGTGCAGCGGCCTTAGTCGGCGAGCCGGGCTGCCGGCGGAAGCATGCCGCGCAGCGCGTCCTCGGTGCCGGGGCCGGCGTCTGCGCCGGCTTCGGCTGCCGCCAGGTTTGCCGCAGCAATTGCCTCGATAACCTCGCGCCGCTGGATCGGCACGCCGCGGGGGGCCTCAATGCCGATCCGGACGCCGTCGCCGCGGCCTTCCAGAACAGTGATGACGATCCCGTCGCCGATCATGATCTGTTCACCCGGCTTGCGTGTAAGTACCAGCATTCCTTCAATCTACCCTTCGCTGCCGTGCCCGGCGGTCCACGGCGCCAGCAGGGTTGCCGGCCGGTCGTCGATCCACCCCACGGGCAGGCCCAGCGCTTCCACGGTTTCGGGGCTGGCGGTATCTGCCGCGCCCACAACGGCTACGGCGGCCACATCCAGCCGGGTCCGGAGCAGGCCGACCCAGCGGGCCGTGTCCTCATGCTTGCGTCCGGCGTCAACCACCACCCAGAGCTGGTCCGCTGCGAGGGCCGCGATGGCCTGCAGCCGGGCCGCAGTGTAGCGTCCCTTTCCCAGGCCGAAGGCGGCCAGCACCGTCTGCTCGGTTTCCACGGCGCGGGCCCGGGCCGCGGTCGCGCTTTGGCGGCCGTCCAGGTGCAGGTGGCCGTACGCGCTCAACTCCCCCGCCGTCCGCACATCCGCTCCCCCCGCGGCCATGGACATGGCCAACGCCAGGTCCAGCGCATCGTCGCCGAGGCCCACCAGCACCACCAGGTCCCCCGTGCCGCCCAGCGGGACCGGGACGCTGGCGCGCGTCGGCGAACCTAGCCGGGAAGCCGCCGACGCCGGGACGGGTGCGGGCGCCGGCTGCGCCGGCTGGGCCGGCTGTGCCGCCGGTGTCGCCGGTGCCGCCGGTGCCGCCGGATTGCGGAGGCCGGATCCGAGCTGGTCCAGCAGTTCGGCGAAGCCGGGCGACTCGGTGGAAAGACCGGGAGTGGCTTCCCGGTGCAGGGTCAGCTCCGCGGCGTCGGCTTCAGCCAGCAGTGCGGCAATCGCGTCCCCCTGCAGTTCGTGGCCGGGAACGGCGACAAGACGCCTGTCGCCCGGCGTCGGCCCCGGCGTCGGACCCGGAACGGCGGCAGGTCGGGAGGCAGGTCGGGAGGCAGGTTGGGCGGCAGCGCGGGGCGCGCCGGCTGCCGGGGGCTCCACGATTTGCCCTTCGGCGAGAATGTCCGCATCCGGGATCACCTCGCCGGTGACGACGTCGTGCCGGGGCTGCAGCTCGATGATGGCTTCGTAGCGGCTCGCGGCGAAAAGCCCGGCGATCCCGGGGCTGCTGACCCGCTCGGCGGAAACGATGCGGGCCGCCGGGCCGTACTGGAGTTCGGCCTTGCTGCGGATTTCCTCCAGCGAGGCTCCCTTAAGCCGATAGCGGTTCGGCATGGCGTACGACTCCTACAGTTTCGATGCGGACATTGGCGGAGGTGACCTCACGGTAGGAGAGCACCGGCACGGAACCGGGCTGCCCTCCGATCAGCCGGTGGATGGCGGGGCGCAGGGCCGGGGCGCAAACCAGGACGGCCTGCCGGTTGGCGGCGGCGGCCGAGTCCAGGGCGTTGCGCATCGAACGGAGCACGGCGTCGAGCCGGTCCTGGCTCATGACGATCTGGCTGCCTCCCTCGGCCGGTCTCATGTCCTCGAGCATGGATTGCTCCAGCAGCGGGTCAATCATGATCACGTTCAGTATTGGCCCGTCCATGAACTTGGCGGTCAGCGCCGGCCCCAGTGCCTGGCGTGCGGCCTCCACGAGGGATTCGGGGTCGGTGGAGACCTTGGCCCGGAGGGTGAGCGCCTCGTAGATGCGGGCCAGGTCGTTGATGGGGACCTGTTCGTCGAGCAGGCCCTGGAGGACGCGCTGCAGCTCGGCCAGCGACAGCAGTGCCGGGGTGAGCTCGTCGACGGCGGAGGGGCTTTGCTTGCGGACCCCTTCGGTGAGCACCCGTACGTCTTCGCGGGAGAGCAGCCGTGCGGCGTTCGCGGTGACGATGGAGGACAGGTGTGTGACCAGCACCGAGACCCGGTCGATCACCGTGGCCCCGGTCATTTCGGCGTTGTGCCGCATCTCGGCCGGGATCCATTTGCCGGCGAGGCCGAAGACGGGTTCGACCATCGCCGTGCCGGGCAGCGAGTCCAGCGAGTCGCCCAGGGCGAGCATCTGGCCCGCCGGGGCGGTGCCCCGGCCGGATTCGACCCCGGCGATCCGGATGGCGTAGGTGGCCGGCGGGAGGTCCACGCTGTCCCTGGTGCGGACCGGCGGGATGACCAACCCGAGCTCCATGGCAATCTTGTGCCGCAGCGACCGGACCCTGGCCAGCAGGTCGTCCGACGCGCCCGAGACCATGTCCACGAGGTCCGGTGCGAGGAGGATCTCAACCGGATGGATCCGCATGTCCTCAAGCAGCTTCTCGTTCGGGTCCAGCTCCGGGGAGCTCAAAGCCGCGGCCTCGGCGTCCCGGGTCTTGGCCTCCTGCCGCTGGCCTGCGGCGGTGCGCCGGGACGCCAGGATCAGGGCGGCGCCAACCAGGATGAACGGGATGGGCGGCATGCCCGGAATGAGCGCCATGGCGATAGCGGCGACGCCGGCGATCACCAGCGCGTTGGGCGACTGCAGCAGCTGGGTGGACGCGGTGCGGCCCATGTCCGCTTCCGCGTTGGACCGGGTCACGATCATGCCGGTGGAGACGGCCATCAGGAGGGCGGGGATCTGCGTGACCAGCCCGTCGCCCATGGTCAGCAGCCCGTAAGTGTTGAGCGCGTCGCCGATGTCCAGGCCGCGCTGCAGCATGCCGATGGCGATGCCGCCGACAAAGTTGATGATGATAATGATGATGCCGGCGATCGCGTCGCCCTTGACGAATTTGGAGGCGCCGTCCATCGCGCCGTAGAAGTCGGCCTCGGCCGAGACCTCTGCGCGCCGTTCCCTGGCCTGCGTGTCAGTGATCAGGCCCGCGTTCAGGTCCGCGTCGATCGCCATCTGCTTGCCGGGCATGGCGTCCAGGGTGAACCGCGCGCCCACCTCGGCGACACGTTCGGCGCCCTTGGTGACGACGACGAACTGGATCACCACCAGGATCAGGAACACGACGGCGCCGATGATCATGGAGCCGCCCACAGTCACCTTGCCGAAGGCGTCAATGACCTGGCCGGCGTACCCCTGGCCGAGCACCAGCCGGGTGGAGGCCACGTTCAGACCCAGCCGGAACAGCGTGGCTACCAGCAGCAGCGACGGGAACACCGAGAAGTCCAGCGGCTTCTTGACGAACATGCTGGTCAGCAGCACGAGCAGCGCCAGCAGGATGTTGCAGACGATCAGGAAGTCGAGCAGTGGCGCCGGCAGCGGCACCACCAGCAGCATCACGATGCCCACAATGCCGATCGGCACGGCCAACCGGGCAAGCCTGTTGTTCATGATGCGGTCCTTTCACAGACGCTGGTTTGAGTGCGGTTCATCGGCCGGCCCCGGCCATGCGGTGCAACCCGGCGCCCGCGCCTCGGGCCTTGAGCGAGATCACGAACGCCAGCACCCCGGCGACGGCGTGGTAGAAGTCCACCGGGATCTCCTGCCCCAGTTCGCAGGCACCGTGCAGCGCCCGGGCGAGCGGGATGTCCTGGACCATCGGGACGCTCTTGGCCTCGGCTTCCTGCCTGATCCGCGTCGCGACATGGCCGGCGCCCTTGGCCACCACCCGAGGTGCGGACTTTCCCGGCTCGTATTTGAGTGCGACGGCGACGTGCGTGGGGTTGACGAGGACGACGTCGGCGTCGCCGATCGCGGCGATCATCCGGTTCCGGCTCATCGCCAGCTGGCGCGCGCGGCGCTGGGAGCGGATCAACGGGTCGCCGTCGCTGCTTTTGTTCTCGTCCCGGACTTCCTTCTTGGACATCCGGGTCTTTTTGCGGTTCCGGCGCATCACCACGAAGAAGTCCACCGCGGCCAGCGCGATCCCGGCGAACACGGCGAACTGGACCAGCGAGGCGATCCCGCCGCCCGCGGCCGCGACCACACCGGAGACCGGGAGCCCGCCTGCGGTGAGCAGCACCGGGATCAGGCCCTGCACGACGAAATAGAGGACAAGGCCGACGACGCTGGCCTTAAGCAGCGCCTTGACCCCGCCCCAGACTGCCTGTGTGCCGAACACCCGTTTCAGGCCGCTGATCAGGTTGAAATGTGCGAAGTCGACACGGAACTTTTTCAGGTGGATGCCGCCCTGCAGTGCCGAGCCGACCAGCACCACGATCAGCACCACGATCAGCAGCGGGCTCAGCGTCCCGGCCACCGAGCCGAGACCGTTTTCCAGGGCCTTGACTGCCTTGGCCGGGTCCGGTTGGGCCATGATGCCCTTGACGCTGAACACCTGGTCCGTGGCGGCGCTGGCCGCGCGGTCCACCGTGGCCGGGATCATCACGGCGGCGGCGCCGACCGCGAGCCACGCGGTGAGGTCCTGCGAGCGGGACAGCTGGCCCTTCGAGCGGACCTCCCGCATGCGTTTGTCGGTGGCCTGTTCGGTCTTTTCCTGTGAGTCCGACATCAGCCCACCCCCAGCACTGTCTTGGCTGCCTGCCCGGCGAGGGTGGAGACGATCCTCGGCAGGGCAAGGAAGAGGAACCCGGCCAGCATCAGGGTCAGCAGGATCTTCAGTGGGAAGCCCAGGGTGAAGGCGTTCAGCGCCGGGGCCACGCGGGTCAGCAGCCCGAGGCCGACGTCGGCGAGGAACAGCACCACCAGCAAGGGGCCGGCGATCTGCACGGCGGCGAGGAACATGCCGGTGACGGCGGACGTCATGGCTTGGACCGGCTGGGCGAGGTCAAGGCCGCCGGCCAGCGGAAGCGCGGTGAAGCTGCCGGTCAGGCCGGCAAGAACGAGCTGGTAGCCGTCCGAGGAAAACAGCAGCGCCAGGGCGGCCATCTGCAGCAGCCGGGTGAACTGCGCGCCGTTCACCATCATCTGCGGGTCGAAGCCCTGCGCCATCTGGAAACCGCTGAAGAGGTCGATCAGGCTGCCGGCGGACTGGACCGCGGCGAAAACCAGCAGTACCAGGAAGCCCAGGACCAGGCCGGTGACCAGTTCCAGGACCACCCCGGTGAGGAACCCGGCCGTGTCCCGGGCAACGTAGCCGCCGGCAAGCCGTTGCGAGACGGCCAGGCCAAGGCCGACGCCCAGCATGGCCTTGATCCGGCCGGGGAACGCCTGGTGCGCGAAAGGCGGTGCGACGATCAGGAACGCGGTCATCCGGACGGTGGCCAGCAGAAGCACCTCCAGCCAGGTCTGGTCGATCGGGATGCCCACCTCACAGGCCTCCGAGCAGCGACGGGATCTTGGCGAAAAGGTCGTTGGTGAACGCCACCATCTCGGAGATCATCCAGTGCCCGCAGACCAGCAGGGCCACGGCCACGGCGGCGAGCTTCGGCACGAAGGACAGGGTGGCTTCCTGAAGCTGGGTGATGGACTGCAGCAATGAAATGGCCAGGCCCACCACCAGCGCCGTCACCAGCACCGGCGCCGCGAGCTTCGCTGCGACCATCATGGCCTGGAGGCAGATGTCCAGGACGGCGTTGGCGTTCACCCCGTACCCGCGTAGCTCTGGATCAGCGAAGTGATGATCAGGCCCCAGCCGTCCACGAGGACGAACAGCAGGATCTTGAACGGCAGCGAGATCATGACCGGCGGGAGCATCATCATGCCCATGGACATCAGCGACGCGGACACGACCAGGTCGATCACCAGGAACGGGATGAAGATGACGAAACCGATGATGAAGGCGGCGCGGAGCTCGGAGATCATGAAGGCCGGGATCAGGGTCTGCAGCGGCACCGCCTCGGGCGTGGCGGGGTTTTCCATCCCGGCCGCGCGTGTCATCAGCGCGATGTCCTCTTCGCGGGTGTGCGCCAGCATGAAGTGCTGCAGCGGCCCGGAGCCGGCACTGAGTGCACCGTTGAAATCGAGGGTGCCGTTCAGGTAGGGCTGCACACCGATCGTGTTCATCTCGTTGATGACCGGCCACATGACGAAGATCGACAGGAACAGGGCCAGGCCCGCCAACACCTGGTTGGGCGGGATCGAGGGCAGCGACAGCGCGTTGCGGGTCATCGCCAGCACGACGAAGATCTTGGTGAACGAGGTCATCATCAGCAGCAGGGCGGGCGCCACGGAGAGCAGCGTGATCCCGATCAGGGTCAGGACCGCCGTGGAGGGCTTCCCGTCCATGCCGTTGATCTCAATGTTGACGCTGCCGTTGTCCGGGCTGGCCGGCGGGGTGGGCGGAACCGGCGGGACGGGCGCCGCGTGGCCGGCGGAGGCGCTGAGCCAGAGCAACAGCAGGGCCAGGAGCACGGCGGCCAGGCCGAGCGCCAGGACCCTGGTGCGGCGGAGTGCGAGGGGGCGGATCAATTGCGGCGTCCGCTCCTGAGAGCAGCGGCTGCCTGCTTCCAGGTGGAACCGGACAGGATGGACCCGTGCAGCGGGGGGTGGGCGGCGGCCGGCGTGCTGCCGCGGCCCGGCGAAGTCCGGGTGCGGGAATCACGGTGGACGGAGCGGCGGCGCGCCACCGGCACACCCGGAGCGCCGGTTGCATCGCCGGTTCCGGTGGGGGTTGCACTGGCGGTTCCTGCGTCGGCGGGGGTTCCGGCGCCGGTGGCGGTTCCGGCGTCGGTGGCGGTTCCGGCGTCGGCCGCAGTTCCGGCCCCGGTCACGGCGAGGATCTGGGCGAAGGCGCCGGCCGCGCCGCGGCGGGCCTCCGGGACCGGGTCTTCCTCGGGTTCCGCCGGGATGTCCCCGGTGTGCAGGACGTTGACGGCGTGGTCGGTGACGCCGAGCAGGAAGCGCTGGCCGGCGGCGTCGACGACGACCACGGAGGCCCGCTGCCCGACGCTTTGGCGGCTGACGATGCTCAGGGCAGCGTCAGCCCGGCGTCGTCCCGTGCTTTTGCCGAGACGGCGTTGGAGCAACCAGATCAAGCCAAGCACCGCGCCCAGGGCTACGGCTACCCGCAGCCCGAGGATCAGCGAGTCCATTCAGCTGAGCCCCTCGGCCACGTCGAGGATCCGGGTGATCCGGACCGCGTAGTCCTGGTCCAGGACGACGACTTCGCCGTGGGCGATCAGCCGTCCGTTGAGCAGGACGTCGGCCGGGGCGCCGGCGGAGCGGTCCAGTTCGATGATCTTGCCAGGTTCGAGGGAGAGGACATCGCGGACGGACATGCGGGTGCGGCCGATCTCG
Source organism: Arthrobacter sp. JB02-1C (assembly GCF_057748045.1). Taxonomy (NCBI): domain Bacteria; kingdom Bacillati; phylum Actinomycetota; class Actinomycetes; order Micrococcales; family Micrococcaceae; genus Arthrobacter; species Arthrobacter sp. JB02-1C. Next base: position 1,848,555 of record NZ_CM173235.1, on the reverse strand, counting down.
ACAGTCAGCGCCATTTCGATGTTGTTGATGCGGCCCAGCCGGCCCGCCACGGTGTCGCCGGCGAAGAGGTCTCCCCCCCGGTCCTGTCCGCTGCTGTGCTCACGCAGCCGGACGGCGAACCAGGCGGCAGGGCTGGTGCCGTCGGAGAGCTCGAAGATGGCGGTGTCCGGGTCGGTGAGCAGGCCGGAGGCGTCGGATTCGCGCAGGTCGGAGAGCACGCCGGCGCCGAACACGGAGCTGGCGGCCTCCATGGCGGGTCGAAGCACGTCGGTGACGGAGACGACGCCGAGCTGGCCGCCGGCCATGCCGCCGGCTGCCTCGTCGAGGAAGGTGCGGTCGATCAGCATCAGCGCCAGGTCCGCGGTGACGGAGCCGACGAACGTCGCGGTGACTGCCTGCCGGGCGTAGCCGGCTGCGGCGCGGGCCGGAACCAGGGCAACCACCTTCAGGGCTACCGGGCTCGGCAGCTCCTCAACGAGCCGTTCCGCCGACGATTCATGCTTGGTCAGGGTCATGCTCATTAGTTGTTCTCCTCGATGGTGACAATGACAGCGGCGGCCCGGGACCCGTTGCGGGCCGGGGCTGCGGTGGCCAGCCTCGTGCCGTCCAGGGTGAGGTCAAAGGGCCGGTTTTCCAGGTGCGGGAGGGTCAGGACGTCCCCGACCGCGAGGCCGAGCACCTGGCTGGGGGTGACGTAGGAAGTGGAGAGCCGGACCGAGAGCTCCACCGGGACGCGCTCGAGCTGCGAGCTGACGCGGGCGGCGGCGTCGCCGCGGTTGTCGGTGGGGTTGACTTTCTTCAGCCGGCCCAGAAGCAGGGCGGCCGGCACGGCGAGGGTGGCCGGCGCGCCGATGTCGCCGACGTTGATCGTGAAAGAGGCGACGATCATCAGTTCGCTCGGCGCGGCGGCCTGCGCGAACTGGGAGTTGTACTGGACGGTGTCCACCCTGATGGTTTCGCTCAGCAGCGGTCCCAGCGAGTAGCCGAGGTCCTCCAGGGCCTCGTCCATGAGTCCCTTGACCAGGGCCTGCTCGATTTGGGTGAATTTCCGGTCCGGCATGGCCGAGTCGTTCGAGGCGCCGAGCATCCGGTTGATCCAGCCAAGCGCGGAGGGGGCCGGGAACTGCACCACCAGCTTGGAGTCGTGGCCTTCGATGGCGCAAAGCACCATCGCCGTCACGGCCGGCAGCGACGCGGCGTACTCGTCGTAGCTCTGCATGCCCACGTCTTCGAGCCGGACCACCGACTTGACCCGGACCTTGGCCGTCAGCTGGGTTCCCCACTGCCGCGCAAACGTTTCGAAAGCGAGCTCAAGGACTCTGCTGTGCTCCCTGGCCAGCGTCGCGGGACGGCGAAAGTCATAGACACTGACGGCCCGCTCCCGTACCACTTCCCGCTCATCCAAAACACTCACGGTTGCCACTATCGGCAACGGAACCGGCGCGGTAAGCGATCCGTCGGAGGCAAAATGCGGGGCATCCGCCAAGCTGCACCCGGCATCCCGGGTCAGACGCTCGGCCGGCCAGGTGCGGCCGGCCCGCCTGTTTACTTCTTGCTGAGTTTCAGCGCCTGCGGAATCAGGGCCCGGACCACTTCGGGTTTATCCGAGATGACCACGATGTCCACCCGGCGGTTGAGTTCCATCAGCTCCGGCGTCGAATCGTCGTTGACCTGGCGGGCCGAACCGAAAGCGACGGCCCCGATGCTGCCCTGGTGGATCCCGCCGCGGTCCACCATGAAACGCAGGACGTTGACCGCACGGGCCGAGGACAGCTCCCAGGTGGACGGGTAGGCGGTGACGCCGTTGGCAGCGTGGCCTTCGACCATGATCTCCAGGGCCGCCGGGCCGAGGATCGGCGAGATGACGCGCAGCACCTGGGTGGCCCGGGTGGTGAGCTCCGGCCGGTCCGCTTCGAAGAACGTTTGGGAGCCGACGAGCTTGACGGTCAGGCCGCGCTGGTCAATCTGGAACTCGACGTTGTCGGTGAGCCCGGCTGCTGTCAGGCCGGCCTTCATCTTCGCTTCGAGCTCCTTGAGGCGGTCCACTTCCTTCAGGGCTTCGGCCAGGGATGCCTGCGAGGAGGTCTCACCGGCAGCCTGGGTCGCCGCGAACGCCTCGAGATCCTTGTTCACCAGTTCGGGCGGGACCACCGTCCCGGACGCGGTGTCCACGGTCTCGGAGGCGACGGCACCGAACCCGGTGGCCAGGGAGTTACGCAGCTTCTCAAACTTGTTCGCGTCCACGGTGGACATCGCGTAGAGGACGATGAACAGGCACATCAGCACCGTGACCATGTCCATGTAGGAAGCCATCCAGCGTTCGTCGACGTGATGCGCTTCGGGTTTTTTCCGCGGACGCCGCCGGGAGCTCACGCGGCCTTGTCCAGGTTCTCCGCGTCCTTGCCGTCAGCCTTGCCGCGGCCGGAGCTCTTGAGCTGGTGCTCCGGAACCATGGAACGCAGCCGTTCGGCCAGCAGCAGCGGCTGCGCACCGGCCTGCACCGCCAGCATTCCCTCCATCAGGAGGGTCCGGCGTTCGAGGTCAAGTTCGGACAGCCGGGCGAGGCGGCCGCTGAAGGGCAGCCAGATGAAGTTGGCGGACAGCAGGCCCCAGAGGGTGGCCACGAAGGCGGCGGCGATCATGTGCCCGAGCTCGTCCGGTTTGGACAGGTTTTCCAGCACGTGGGTCAGGGACACCACGGTTCCGACGATGCCCACGGTGGGGGCGTAGCCGCCGAGGGTGGCGAAGAATTTGGAGTTGGAGTGGTCGGTGCGCGCCTTCGTGTCGATCTCGTCCTCCATCTGCATGCGGAGGTCCTCGGCGTCGGTGCCGTCGGCGATGTTCTGCAGGGCGCGGGCCAGGAAAGGGTCCTTGACGCTGGCGGCTTCCTCCTCGAGCGAGAGCAGCCCCTCGGCGCGCGCCTTTTCGGCGAAGCGGACCATCTGGTCGATGCTTTCCTGCGGCTTCGCGGTTTTCCCGATGAACATCCCGGGCAGGGCCTTGAAGGCCTGGATGGCGTCTTTGAGCGTGTTCCCGGCGAGGCCGATAGCCAGCGTGGCGCCAAACACCAGGATCATGGGCCCGGGCAGCAGCAGGCTGGTGATGCTGCCGCCTTCGATGAGCACCATGGCGATGACGGACCCGAAGGCCAGGAGTAATCCAATGATTGTTGCGGGATCCATGGCTTACTTCCTTGGTAGTTCAGGTGCGGAGGAGCCGGCGTCGTCGTCCGGGCCGGTCGAGGGAACCAGGCTCAGGGGATAACCGGTGACGGCGGGCAGGTCCCGTGCCTTGCTCAGCACGTAGGCGCGGTAATCGGCAATCAGTTCGACCACCTCCGCCAGGCTCTCCAGCACCACATAGGTGGCGCCGTCGAGCGTGACCAGGTGGGTGTCCGGACTCTCGTGAATCCGTTCGATCAGGTCCGGATTGACCGCGAAGCGCGTTCCGTTAAGGCGTGTGACGACGATCATGGGCCGATTCTGCTCTGGGGGCTCCCGGCCTTGCGGCCGGGAGGGAGGAAAGTGTTCACTCCCTACTGTCGGCCGCGGCTGCGCTTTCGTTAGGTTTGGCCCGGTGGTGCGGCGCCGCTCACGTCCTACCGCCGTCACCCACCCCTCCCCCACCCCGGCCCCGCCCCTGGCGTTGCGCTATCACTCATGGCTGCTTTGCCCCCGGTTTGGCAGCCATAAGTGATAGCGCAACGGGCAGGTGTGGATAACCTCGGCAGCATCGGGCGTTTACGGCAACAATGTTCCGCATGCGAGCTCCGGCACCCCTGCCCTCCCACTTAGCGGCCGCTCCGTTCACCGTGCACGAGGCGAGGGCTGCCAGTCTGAGCAGGGCCCGGCTTCGTGCCTCCGACCTCGCGCCGGCAGGCCGGTTGCTTTACCTCCCCGACGCCTGGGACTTTGAGATGAGGGCCCTGGCGCGGGCACTCTCCGCCGCGACGCCGGGCGGCTGGATCTCGCACCTGACCGCAGCGGTTATTCACGGTCTATGGCTTCCGGTTTGGTTTGGCGAGTGCAGGCAGTTACATCTCAGCAAGCCGAAGGCGCTCCCGCCGGTCCGCCGGGAGGGCGTGGTGGGGCACACTGTGCTGGTCTTCCCGGAGGAGGTGGCTTCGCTGGATGGCATGATGATTTCCACCCCGGCCCGGACCTGGCTGGATCTCGCCCGCATCCTGCCACTGGAACATCTCGTGGCCATCGGCGACCAGTTGGTGCGGCAGCCCCGGCCGGGTCTGGAGGTCCGAAGCGAGCCCTGGGCGACGCGCGAGGACCTGCGGACCATGCTCAAGCGTCACCCGAAGTTTCAAGGGATCGTGAAAGCCCGGCAGGCCGTAGAACTGATCCGCCCCGGCGCCGACTCCGCACCGGAGACTTTCCTCCGGCTGGCGCTCATTGCCGCCGGGCTGCCGGAACCGGAGCTGCAACTAAGGCTGGTGCCCGAGGATCCATCTTCCCCGCCCGCGGACCTCGGGTACCGCAAACAGCGCGTCGCCATCCAGTACGACGGCGCGCATCACCGTACGCGCGAACAGCAGTCCCGGGACAACCGCCGGGACGAGGTGTTTAATGCTGCGGGATGGCGGTATTTCAAGTTCAACGCCGACGATCTCGCCAACGACTTCAGGGCCGCGGTGCGGAAGGTCAGCTTCGCCCTCCGCACCCGCTGAGCTGCCCGGTCCCGCGTTTGCCCTATCACTCATGGCTGCTTTGCGCGGCTCTTACCAGCCATGAGTGATAGGGCAACTTCGGCGGCAACGCCGGCGGCATGCGGGCGGCTGCCTGCTAGCGCTTCAGGTTGCCGAGTTCCTGCAGGACCTCGTCCGAGGTGGTGATGATGCGGGCGTTGGCCTGGAAGCCGCGCTGGGCGACGATCAGGTTGGTGAACTCCTGGGACAGGTCCACGTTGGACATTTCCAGCGAGCCGCCGGCCAGGGTACCGATGCCCGGCTCGCCGGCAGAGCCCAGCTGGACATTGCCGGAGTTGGCGGTGGCGACATAGGACGAGCCGCCGGCCTTCTCCAGGCCCGCCGGGTTGGTGAACTTGGCCAGCGCGATCTTGGCCAGGACCTGCTTCACCCCATTGCTAAAGGACCCGATGAGCGAACCGTCGTTGCCGAGGGTGAAGGACTCCAGCTTGCCGGCGGCCGAACCGTTCTGTCCGGCCACGGTGAGGGAACTCATGCCGGCGTAGCCGGAAACCTGGGAAAGGTCGATGTCGATCCCGTTGACGGCGAGGGCAGGGGTGGCCACCAGTTTTCCCCCGATACCGGGGGTCAGTTTGGTCACTGACGTTGTGGCCCCGTCTTTGGCCGTCACGTCCCAGGCAGTGCCGTTCACGTTCCGGGCAAAGCTCAGCGAGATATCGCGGGGTGCACCCAGCCCGTCGTACACCTTGACGACACGGTCCAAAGGGGGGTCGGTCGCGAGAGCACCTGCGGGCAGGTTGCCATCCAGCGTGACCTTCGTCGTGGGGGTCGCGATCATCGTGTTGGGGCTAAGCGTGATGTCACCGATGGCGCCGGTCTGGTTGACCTTGCCGGTCGCGTCGGCGGTCCAGCCCTGCAGGATGCCGCCGTCGGGGCTGACCAGCTGGCTGGCGGCGTCGAACGTCATGGATCCGGCGCGGGTGAAGAGCTGCTGCCCGCCCTTGTTGGTGACGAAGAAGCCGTCGCCGAAGATCATCATGTCCGTGGCGCGGCCCGTGCTCTGCGAGGAGCCCTGGGCGAAGTTGGTGCTGACACCGGCGACCCGGACGCCGAGGCCGATCTGCGCCGGGTTGCTGCCGCCGGTTTCCCCCTGCGGCGCGGAGGCACCCTGGGTCATCTGCGAGAGGGTGTCCTGGAACTGGGTCGAGGACGCCTTGAAGCCGGCGGTGTTGACGTTGGCGATGTTGTTGCCGGTGACGTCGAGCATGGTCTGGTGGGCGCGGAGGCCGGAGATTCCGGAATACAGCGAGCGGAGCATGGGAACTGCCTTTCTACGGGAGGAAGCGGGTCAGGAGGCGGCCGGCGCGGTCAGGCCGGTGATGGAGTCGAGGGGGACGGAGAGGTCGCCGACCTTGACGGTCGGGACGGTTCCGGAATACGAAACGGAGCTGGCGATGCCGCTGCCAGTGGTGCCGTCTGCCAGGGTGTAGCCGACGGAGTGACCGACTAGCTGGGCCGCAGCCGAGCGCATCTGAAGCGAGAAGCCCTCGGTGCTGTTGGTAGTCAGTTCGGTCATCTTTTCCATCATGGACAGCTGGATGGTCTGGGCCATCATCTGGTTGGTGTCCATCGGGGCGCTCGGGTTCTGGTTCTTGAGCTGCGCCACGAGAAGGGTCATGAACACGTTCGCGTCCATGGACTGCACGGGCGCCCGGACGGCAGCAGCCTGCTGCGTCGTCCCCGTGGCCGTGACCGGCTGCGGGACGATGGGCTGGATAGTCATAGGTCGGGTTCCTTCGTGTCAGACGAGAATGTCGAGGGTGGTTTGGGGGCCGTTCAGGATCCTGGCGGTGCGGAGCGATGCCTGGTCCGCCAAAGCGTCCCAGCGGTGGCCGGAACGCGGGTCGGGTCCGCTTCGGTTGCCGGCGTCGGAGCCTGCGCCGTTGCCCGCCTGCGAGCCGCCGTCCCGGCCGGCTTCCTGGCCGCCGTCGGGAGCGCCGTGGTCCGAGACGTCGAGGCTTGCCCCGAAGCCGGAATCCGCCAATTCTTTCCGCAGGTCGGGCAGGACGCTCCGGAGCGCCTCGCGGCCGGAATCGCCCGGCGCGAACAGTTCGATCCGCACCCCGGCAGCGTCGATATGCGCCTGCACCGTGAGCGGGCCGAGGTCCTCGGGTGTCACTTTCAAGATCATGACGTGCTGCCCGTGCGGTGCCCCGGCAAGGGTAAAGAGCGGCTTAGCCAGCTGCGGCTGGAGTGCGGTCTGCGGAGCCGGAGCCGGGGTGGCAGCCTGAGGGGCCGCCGCCGTGGTGCTGGCCGGCCCGGCCGGTTGCGGGGCGCCCAGCGCCGCTGCCCCGGCCAGTCCGTCTGCGGGGGCAGTGCCCCCGGACCCGGGCATGGACGGGAGCCCGTCCGCGGCGCCTGCCTGCCGCTTGCCGGAAACCCCGGGACCGGTTACGACGGCGGGGTCCAGGCCCGGTACCGTCAGGGTCGGAGTCGTGGGCGCTGATGCAGCCCCTGCCGGAGGGGTCGCCGTCGGCGCGGTCGCAGTCGGCGCGGCCGCAGTCGGGCCAGGGGACGGCGTCGGCGCGGCCGCAGTCGGGCCAGGGGACGGCGTCGGTGCAGCCGCAGTCGGGCCAGGGGCCGGCGTCGGTGCAGCCGGCATGGCCTGTGCGGGGAAGGTAGGCGCCGCAGCGGCGGCACTTGGGCCCGGCGTTGCCAGGCCAGTCTGGCCCCCGATGCCCTGACCGTCAAAGTCGTGGCCTCCGCTGCCCGGGTTCCCGAGGCCCTGTCCGCCAACGTCTTGTCCGGCTGCTGCGGGTCCGGCGGCAGCACCCGAAGCGGGGGCGCCCTGTGACGCCAGCGCGGGAGCAGTCGCTGGCAGTTCTGCGGCCACGACGGCACCGCCGGACACTGCCTGCGCCGGCGTCGACCCGAGGATCCCGGCCGGGAACCCCGTGGAGCCCGCCTGAGGTACCAGCCGCGGATCGGACACCGGCTGCGCAGGGGTGGCCACGGGCTGATTCCCGGCCGGCTGATTTCCGGTGGGCACGCCCGGCGGAACCTGGGCTGCTGCCGGGGCCGCGCCATTCCCTGCTGTGGCCGCGGCCTGGACCGCGACAGGCACGACGCCGGCATCGTTAAGCGCCGCGGTCGCCACCATGCCGGCATCGGTAAGCGCCGCGGCACTGTCGGCCCCCAAGGCCTCCGCGGCCCGGACCTCTGTTCCCCGGATCTCCGTGCTCCGGATCTCCGTGCCGGGAAACGCGGGTGGAGTCGTTGCGGGGTTCCTGTCTAGGGCGGCCACGACGTCCGGGGTGGCGGCGTCGGCCGTTGTCCGCATTCGGTTCGCAGCTGCGTCGCCCGAGCCCGGCGAGGCGGAAGCCGGCGCCTGCGTCGGCGAGCCCGGCGAGGCCGAGGCGGTGTTGTTGCTCCCGGCGTTGTTGCTGACGGCGTCTTTCAGCGCGGACCCAAAGTCGCCGGCGTTGGACGCGCCGGCCTCGGAACGGGAACGGATGCCCTGGTTGGCGCCGCGGGCCAGCGCGGGGGCCAGCGCGGTTGCCAGGTCCATCGAAGCCATGCCCTTCATCAGGAGCCTCCTGCCGGGACGATCCGCCGGATGGAGGTCAGGTTGGACTGCTGCTCCCAGGCGTCGCGGATCTGGATGGTCTTGCCCGGCACCGGCGCATCGATCGCTTTGCCGTTGCCCAGGTAGATGGAGATGTGGTTGCCGCCGAAGCTGATGAGCAGGTCACCGGGCTTGGCCTGGGCGAGGGACGCCACCGGGGTGCCCTGTTTCATCTGGTCGCTGACCACGCGGGGCAGCTCGATGCCGAGGTCCTTGAAGACGCGCTGGGTGAAGCCGGAGCAGTCCATCCCGGTGGCAGGGTTGGTGCCGCCCCACACGTAGGGCACGCCAATGTATTTCTTGGCCATCGCGACAACGTCGGTACCCGTAGCGGAGCCGGCCGGCCCCGGCGCCTTGGCGGAACCCGGAGCAGCCAGCCCGGTGAGCGCGCCGAGTCCGGTGGTACCGCCAAGGCCCAGTCCTTTCAGGGAAGACCCGGTCAGCGACGACAGGTCCGTCCCGGCGGAGAGACCGTTTCCGCCGAGGGCAGCGGTGAGCGCGTCGGTAAAGGAGCCGGCCTCGCCGGCACCGGTTCCGGTGGCGAGCGAGGCAGCGGCGGCGGACTTCAGCGCGGCGGCATTGGTCTCGGCCGGGCTGGTGGTACGCGTCAGCTCGGCAATCATCGACTGGATGCCCTGCATCCGGCCCAGGGCCTCGGTCATGCTCATGAGCGGACCTGCTGTTCGTCCCGGTGCCACATGGTGGAGGCGATCTCGTCCAGCGCGGACTGTTCGGTGCGCAGTTCGGCGGTGCTGACCTCGGCGTGGTGCCGGGCCTCCAGTTTTTCCAGGCCGACGGAGCGGGTGCGGGCGGCGATGAATTCCTCGCGCGCCGCAGCCTCGTCGGCCTCCGCCAGCCGGCTGAGGTTTTGCAGGTCGGCGAGCATGCTGTGGGACGCGGACCGGGACGCGGCGACGGCGCGCAGCGAAGCCGTACCGTCGATCGGCTCGTCACCGTTGGCCAGCTGGCGTCGTGCCGACGCTTCCCGGGCCCGCACCGAAGTGGACCGCGACCGGGCTCGGGCAAGCCCGGTGGCGGCCTGGTCCTGCTGGATTTGGCGGAGGCGCAACAGCCCCGCCAGCGAAAATTGCCGGCTCATGCCGCGGCTCCCAGGATTGACGTGAGGTGGTCCAGCTGGCGCCAGGACTCGGGGTGGGGGGTGGATTCGTCCATTGGCTGCTGCAGGAACCCGCTGATGGCTTCCGCATGCGCCAGGGCGGCGTCCACCAGCGGGTTGGTCCCCTGCTGGTAGGCGCCGACGTCGATCAGGTCCTGCGCGCCCTTGCGGGCCGCGAGGACACGTCGCAGCGCGGAGGCCGCGTCAAGGTGGGCGCGTGCGTTGACCTTGGAGGCTACCCGCGAGATGGACCCGAGCACGTCCACCGAAGGGAAGTGCCCGGTCACGGCGAGATTCCGGTCCAGCACGACGTGGCCGTCGAGGATGGACCGGGCGGCGTCGGCGATGGGTTCGTTGTGGTCGTCGCCGTCCACCAGGACCGTGTAGATGCCGGTCACCGACCCGGTCTGGGCGGTACCGGCGCGTTCCAGCAGCCGGGCGAGCACGGAAAACGTCGACGGCGGGTAGCCCCGGGTGGCGGGCGGCTCACCGGCAGAGAGGCCGATCTCGCGCTGGGCCATGGCCACGCGGGTCAGCGAATCCATCATCAGGACCACGTCTTGGCCCAGGTCCCGGAACGATTCGGCAATCCGGGTGGCGGTGAAGGCGGCGCGCATCCGCATCAGCGCGGGTTCATCGGAGGTGGCGACGACGACGACCGACCTGGCCAGGCCGGCGGGGCCGAGGTCGTCTTCAAGGAATTCGCGGACCTCACGGCCGCGCTCCCCGACGAGGGCGATCACGGAGACTTCGGCGTCGGTGCCGCGGGCGATCATGGACAGCAGGGACGACTTGCCGACGCCCGAACCAGCGAAGAGCCCCATCCGCTGGCCTTTGCCCAGGGTGGTCATGGTATCCAGCACCCGGACGCCGGTCTGCAACGGGGTGGCGATCCGGGCGCGTTTCATCGCATTCGGCGCCTCGTTGTCGATCGGCACCCTGGGGCCGCTGACCAATGGTCCTTTACCGTCAATCGGCCGGCCGAGGCCGTCGAGGACACGGCCGAAGAGTCCGGCGCCGGTGGGGACCAGCACGGTGCCGCCCTTGGCGCGGACCGGGTCGCCGGCGGCGACCCCGGCGAGGCGTCCCAGCGGCATGCAGCGCACGGCGCCGTCGAGGGCGGCCACCACTTCGGCGTCGAGCCCGGGGTCCTCCCCCACGGTGACCAGGTCACCAAGCGCACAGTCCAGGCCGGAAACTTCCAGGCCCAAGCCCATCACGGAGGTGACGACGCCAACGCGCTGTGGCCCGGCTGCGGCCAGGGCTGCGGCAAAGTCGTCCCCTTTGGGGCGCCAGGGGGCGATCATGGCTGCACGCCGGAGGGTTCGGCGGCACCGTCGGACGTCCATTGCTGGTCCCCAAGCAGGGCCGCCTTGGCCCGGGCCAGGGCGCTGCCGAGGCTGGCATCGAGCCAGCCCTGCTGGTATTCCACTTTGGCGTCGCCGCGCTGCAGGGACGGATCCGGCAGCAGCGGCAACCCGGCCGGGCGGTCCTGGCCTTCCTTTTCGAGCACGTCGATGTCCGCGGGGTGCAGCCGGATGGCGAGCACGGTGGCGGCGTCGTTGCCGGTCAGGGCGCGGTCCAGGGCGGCGCGGGCGGTACGGGTTCCCTCGGCCAGTTCGTAACCCAGGATGGCCTCGGCGAGTTCCAGCGCGGTGCGGGCCAGAACCTCCTCGGCGTCCTGCAGGGCCTGGACGTTGCGGTGCGCGAAGTCGGTCCGGGCCACGGCCAGGGCGCGGACGGCGCGGTCCAGGTCCTGCTGGCCGGAGGCCAGGGCTGCAGCCTGCTCGGCGGCCATCCGGTCGCGCCAGCGCCGCTGCTCCTTGGCGGCGGCGCGGACCCCTGCGGCGTAGCCGGCGGCGTGGCCCTCGGTGTAGCCGGCTTGTTCGTTGGCCGGCCCGCTGGAGCGAAGCGACGGGAAGACGATCCTGGCCGGGGCGGCGGCGGTTCCCCCGACGCCCGGTCCCCCGTCAGTAAACATAGTCTTCTTCGTCCCCGCGCTGGATGGTGATGGCACCCTCTGCTTCGAGCTCGCGGATGGAGCGGACGACGGCGGCCCGCGCCTCCTCGATCTGTGAGGCGCGCAGCGGACCCAGGGCCGCCATCTCGGATTCGAGGATCTCGAGGTTGCGGCCGGAGACGTTGGTGGTGATGGTTTCCAGGACCGGCTCCGTAGCGCCCTTCATGGCAACAGCCAGGACCGAGGCGTCCAGGCCGCGGAGGACCAGCTGCACGTCCCGGCGTTCGAGTTTGACGATGTCATCGAAGGTCACCATCTGGGCCCGGATCTCCACGGCGAGGTCCGGGTCGAGCAGGTCCAGGCCGTCCAGCACGGAGCGTTCGGTGCCGGCGTCGGTCCGGTTGATGATTTCGAGCAGCGGCGCGATGCCGCCCACCACCTTGGAAGCCTGCTGGGACACGGCGGCACCGCCGCGCAGTTTCAGCGTGTCCGCGACGATGCCAATCGCCTCGGGGGCGCCGGAGCCCATCGTGGCGATACTGAGGGCGACGTCGGCCCGCAGCGATCCGGGCAGTCCGGACATCACGGCGGAGGCCTTGCGCGGGCTGAGGTGGGCCAGGACCAGGGCGATGGTCTGCGGCAATTCGCCGTCGATCAAGGCGAGGATCTGCACCGGTTCGATGTCTTCGAGGAACTCGAACGATTTGCCGGCCATGTTCACGGTCAGCCGGTTCATCAGACCAGCTGCCCGTTCCGAACCGAAAGAGGCTTCGAGCAGGCCTTCGGCAAGCTCGCGCCCGCCTCGTGCCTGCCGCGGGCTGCTGAGGGCAGCCTCGTGGAAGTCCTTCATGATCTGCTCGGCGACCTCGGGGTCCACCTTGCGCAGCCGGACGATCTCGGCGGCGATTTCCTCCGCCTCGCTGTCATTGAGCTGGGCCATCACCAGCGCGGCGTTGGCCGGGCTCATCTGCATCAGCACGACGGCGGCGCGCTGGGTGCCGGTCAGGGTCGATTCGGCAAGTTTCATACCGGTTGCCTGTCATCCATCAGGCCGCGGAGGTAGTCCGCCGCCTTCTCCGGGTTGGCGGCGACCATCTGGTCGATCTCCTGCATCCGGCGCTCGGCTTCGAGGACCTCCAGAGGCGGGGCCGGCAGCGGTTGCAGCGGCAGAGCGGTCAGCGGGATGGCCGACGTCGCGGGGGCGGGGTCGATGGCGGTGACGGCGGGCAGCGGGGGCAGCAGGTCCAGCCGCTCCCCGAGGTCCACGGGTTCGCGCTTCTGCCGGCGGCGCAGGATGACGATCACGATCAGGGCCAGGATCAGCAGGCCCAGCAGGATGCTGCCGGCGGTGACCAAGGTCGCGAAGAACGCTGCCTGCTTTTGCGCTTCGATCTCGGCCTTGGCGGCGTCGAGGGAGGCGTTGGCCTGGTCCGCGGCGGCGGTGCTGAAGGGGATCACTTCGACGGTGACGACGTCGCCCCGGGCCTTGTCCACTCCGGCGGCGGAGGTGACGAGCGCGGTGAGCGAGCCCAGGTTCAGTCCACCCGCGGCGGACTGGCTGACAGCCACCGAGATGGTCTGGCGCTTGATGGCGCCCGGCGGGATCACCCGGTCCTCGGTGACCTTGTTGACGGCGTTGTTCTTGGTGGCCGTCGTGGAGTCGAAGTTGCCGTTGCCGCTGGTGTTGCCGGGAACGGCGATGTTGTCCGGGCCGAGGACACCCGCGGCCCCTCCCCCGGTGCCGGCGTACTTTTCCGACTTGGAGGATTCGCTCAGCGGCAGCGCGCCGGGAGTGTTGGAGAACGTCTCGCTTTTCTGCTGCGCGGACTCACCCGTGACGTCTGCGGCGACGGCGACGGTGGAGTTGCCGGGGCCCACCACGCGGTCCAGGACGGCGCGGACGGCGTCGCCGGTGCGCTGCTGGTAGTCGGTGGCCTGCTTGGAGGACGATCCTGCCGCTCCGCCGCCGACCGTGGACAACACGTTGCCCTGGGAGTCGACCACGGAGACGTTCGCGGGCTTGAGGTTCTCAATTGCGGCGGAGGTCAGGTGCACGATCGCCTGGACCTTGTCGCCGGAGAGGGTCACCCCGGGGGCGGTCTCGATGAACACGGAGGCCGTGGTGTCGGGCGTTTTCGACACGAAAACGGTCTTTTCCGGGATCGCGAGCCGGACGGCGGCGGCCTTCACGCCTTCCATCGCGCCGATGGTGCTGGCGAGCTCGCCTTCGAGGGCGCGCTTGTAAGTGACGGACTGCTGGAACTCCGAGGAGGTAACGCCCATTTTGTCCAGCAGCGAGTATCCGGTGGCGGCGGCGCTGGGCAGCCCGGCGGCGGCGGCCTTGAGCCGCTCGTCGTAGACCTTCTCCTGCGGCACCAGGATGGTGGCGCCGCCGTCGCTGAGCTCGTAGGGGATGTTGTCCTTGCGCAGCTGCTCCACGATGCCGTTCGCGTCGGTGTTCTTCAGGCCGGAGAACAGCGGCGTCAGGGTCGGCTTGGACAGCCAGGCGGAGAGCGCCACGATGCCGACCACCAGCAGGGCAGCGCCGATCACGGCGAGGGTGCGCTGGCCGGTGGTGAAGCCCTTGAGTCCGCCGCCGAGGCGCTGGAAGAAGACATTAATCTGCGGAGGCATCAGGCCTGCATCCTCATGATCTCGTTGAACGCGTCAACGCCCTTGTTGCGGACGGTGGCGACGAGTTCAAGCGTGATCTGCGCCCGGCTCGCCGCGATGGTGGCGTTGTGGATGTCGTCCAGGTTGCCTGTCACGGCGGAGACGGCAAGCTGCTTGGACGTCGACTGCAGCTGCTGCAGGTTGTCCACCGCACCGGTCAGGGAGGAAGCGAAGCCGGAGCCGTCTGTGCCGGGCACGGAGCCGACGCCGGAAAGGTAGTCGGTGGGGACGACGCCCTGGACGGGTGCGATCGGGGAAACGGGCATCAGGATCTTCCAATCTCAAGGGCGGCGACGTAGGTCTCGCGGGCACGGTCGACCACCTGGGCGTTGGCCTGGTAGCCGCGCTGGGCGATGATGAGGGCGCCCATCTGCTCGGCCATGTCGATGTCCGGGTATTTCACGTTTCCGTCGGCGTCGGCCAGGGGGTGGTCCGGCTGGTAGACGATCCGGCCGGTGGCGTCGCCCAGCTGGGTGCTCTTGACGTACACGCCGGTGTCATCCGTTCCGGCGGTGGCCTCGACGTATTTGGCCCGGAACGCCGGCCCGGACGTGGCCGAGGCGTTGTTCATGTTGGCAAGGTTGTCGGAGACGGCGTCGAGCCACTTGCGGTGCACGGTCAGCGCGGAGCCCGCAATGCCGATGGCGTCGAAGGTCATTAGTTGGTCCTCATGGCAGCGCGGACGGCGGTGAATTCCCCGCCGATGGCGCGGGCCGCGAACTGGAAGCGCAGCACGGTGTCAATGTTGGACAGGGTCTCGGTGTCCAGGTTGACGTTGTTGCCGTTCAGCTGGGTGGGTTCGAGCGACCGGGCGGTCGTGGCCTGGGTGTGGCCGTCCCCGGACTGTACCGAGGCGGCGAGGGCGGACTCGAAGCTGACCCGCTGGGCGTGGTAGTTCGGCGTGTTGACGTTCGCGATGTTGTTCGCGATGGCGCGTTGGCGCAGGGCCAGCCCGTCCATGGCGCTGGCCAGGGCTGTGGAAGTCACGGATTCGAGCACAGGGTCCTGCCTGGGGAATTGGGGGGTGGCCGATCCGTGGCCGGTAAATGAGCGATCCGTGCTCCAACTTTTGCTATCGGCACTGGTCAGCGCCGCGTTAGCGAAATATGCGAAAGATTTACTGGGTAGTTTTGCGGCAGCCCTGCCTGGTGCTGGGTCAGCCGTTCACATCGAGGTAGACCGCTGCCGACGGCGTCCCCACGCCGGGCACCGAGTTCACGGCATGCAGTTGCCGGGCCACGTCGTGTTTGGCGGCTTCGAGCCGCCGGGCCACGCGATCCTGCGCCGCGGACAGCGCCAACGCACGTCGCCGGGCAGCGGGAGGCACCTGTGCGTTGATCGATGGCGGGGACCAGCGCTCTACCGGCAGGGCCGCCACCGGCTGCGCCGGGGCTGACAGGGGGCCCAGCGGATCCTTCAACGTCCGTTCCGCGGCGTCGACCGCCAACTCCAGGAGGTCCAGCACTCGGGACCAGGCGGTAAGTGCCGGGTCCTCGGCCGCCGGGTCCGGCTCGTTCGGGTACTCCTCCCAGACCTGCTCAGCCAAAACCGAGGCTCCCGCCGGCTGCGGGCTGGGTCGCCCAGGCGCCGGCGCCGGCGAACGCGGACGACGTCGGGGCTGCCGCGGGTGCCGCGGGTGCCGCGGGTGCCGCGGACGACGTCGGCCGCGCCGCGGGGATGGCCGCGGCGGCGTCATGCCAGGCCTGGCGCAGCGGCTCCAGCAGTTCGATGGCTTCCCGGGTGAGGGCGGCGTCGCGCTGGATGTTGGCGTTGACCAGGGCGGTGAAGGCGTAGTTGTAGAGGCCCAGCAGGCCGTCCGCGCCGTCCCAGGCGTCCGTCTTGAGCGAGGAAATCAGCTCGGCGATGATGGCCTGGCCGTGCAGCAGGTTCTCGGAGGCGACCGGCCAGTTGGCGCTCTGTTGAGCGGCCTCGGCGCGGCCCAGGTCCAGGAGGAGCCGGTCGTAGAGCATGGTGAGCAGCCGCGCCGGTGGGGCGGAGAGGACCGAGTCGGCGAGGTACTGGTTGCGCTGGGCGGTATGTCCGGAGCCGCCTCCGTTGCCGTAGCCGCCGTAGCTATTTCCGTAGGTCATTACTTGTTACTTCCGCTGGACAGGCCGGCAAGCTGCGAGGTGAGCCAGGACTGTTGGGCCTTCATATTGCTCAGCGCCACTTCCAGGGCCGAGTACGTGCTCTTGAGGGTGGCCTGGCGTGAGGCGAGCCGGGTGTCCCAGTCGCTGATCCTGCCGGCAAGGTCGCGGACTTCGGACTGCTGGCCGGTGATCGTTTTGGTCAGCGTCCCGTCGTACTTGTCGGACGCCGCGGTGGATGCGGCAGCGATGCGGCCGGCGAGCTCCTGGACCTTGGCTGCCGTGCCGGCAGGGTCGGCGGCGAGGGCGGCGCCGAACTTGGTGGCGTCGAACTCCATGGTGCCGGTCTTGGTGATGCTGATGCCGACTTCCGACGGCGACCGCGGCGGGGTGCCGACCGGCAGCGACGCGGCGGAGAGGATGTTCTGGTTGATGGAGCGGACCGTGCTGTCGCCGGCGAAGATGCCGGCGGAGGTCTTGGCGCCGCTGGTGCCGGTGGTGGTGCTGACCGCTGTCCTGGCAGACACGTAGGAGAAGATGCCGTTGACGCCGGTGACGAGGTCCGAGGCGAGCTTCGTGATGCCCGCGTCGTCGCGGGCCACCGTGAGGGTCACCGGGGCGGCGCTGACTTCCTTAGCCGTGATGGAGACGCCGGGCAGGAGGCTCGTGAAGGTGTTCGTCGATGATTTTATGGTGGTTTGTACGGCCGGATTTGTTGGCCAAAGCACCAGTTCGGCGTCCTGCGCAACTGTCACATCCGTGAACGGGTCCGCCGGACCGGTGACCGTGAACTTGCCGGCTTCGCCGGACTTTGTTGCGGTGAATTGGAGCCGGAAGTCCCCGTTGCCGACGTCCACCTTGGTGGCGGTGACTCCCGCCCCCTTGGCGTTGACGGCTGACACGACATCGTCGAGGTTGCTGCCCAGCGGCTCGATCGTGTAGTCGACGCCGCCGCTCCTAATCGTCATGGTGGTGTAGGGCCAGCCCACCACGGCATTCACCTTCGGCGTTACCGTGACTTGGGTTTGGGCCAGTTTCGTGACCTGAAAATCGAGGGAACCGGCCTTGGCGGCCGCGGTGGTGGTCACGGCTACTTTGTCGCTGCTCGAGGTAGCGGCATAGAGGTCCAGGGCGCCGGGCTTCGCTGCGGCGGTGGCCTGGGTAGCTAGGGCGGCGACCTTGCTGTTGAGCCCCTGCAGCGCCGAGACCATGGACTGGATGTCGGCGGACTTGTTCTTAAGCAGCGTCTGGGGAATGGCCTCCACCTGCATGATGGAGCCGATGAGGGCGGTAGTGTCCAGCCCACTGGCCAATCCGTCGAGTGAGATCCCCATTGCTGCCTCTCCAAGTCTTAGTGAACGCGTTCCTGCTGCTGCTTTAGGCGTTGCGGTGTTGCACGTAAGGGCCGGACGATGATTTTGGCATCGTCCGGCCCTTCCGCAGCGTGTTGATCGGGGGTGTCTCTTCGTCCGATCAGGGTGGCAGCCCTACAGTCCTACTGCTTGAACTGGCGGTCTGCCGGGTCAGGCCTAGCGCAGAAGCGAAAGAACGCCCTGGCTGGACTGGTTGGCCTGGGCCAGCATTGCGGTGCCGGCCTGGGACAGGATGTTGGCCTTGGTGAACTTGACCATTTCCTGAGCCATGTCGACGTCGGCGATGCGGGACTGAGCGGCCTGCAGGTTCTCACCGGCGATGTTGAGGGACTTGATCGTGTGCTCGAGACGGTTTTGCGTTGCACCCAGATCTGCTCGCTGAGCGGAGACGTTCTTGATGGCAGCGTCGATAGCATCGATGGTCAGCGTGCGGTTGGCTGCCGTGTCCAATTTGAACCCGGTTGCGCCGCCTGCATCAGACAGCACGGTTGTGCCGTCATTGACCCCCGTGGTGCCTTCGACGTTGCCCAGCGCAAGCGAGATAACGTCTTTGGCAACGTTGGAACCGGTACCAACCTGGATAGCCAGGGAGTTACCCTTCAGGAGGTCGATCCCGTTGAAGTTCGTTGCTTCCGAAACACGATTCAGCTCCTTGCCGAGCTCAAGCGCTTCCTTTTCAATTGCGCCACGGGCCTCAGCGTTATTCGTTTCGCTGGAACCCTGCACAGCGAGGTCACGCATGCGCTGCAGGATCGAGTGAACCTCGGTCAAGGCACCTTCGGTGGTCTGGATAACCGAGATGCCGTCCTGAGCGTTACGGGCGGCCTGAGCCGAACCGGTAACCTGTGCCTTCAGGCCCTCGGAGATGGAGAGGCCTGCTGCGTCATCGCCGGCGCGGTTAATGCGCAGGCCGGTGGACAGCTTCTCCAAGGACTTGGAGAGGTCGGTCTGCGTGGCGTTGAGGTTGCGGTACGAGTTGTTCGCCGCGAGGTTGTTGTTGATAACGAAGCCCATGGTATTTCCTCCGTGAGTTGGGACTGTAAGCGATGGCCCATCCGTGGGCCTTCAGGAGTAGCTATCGCCACCTGGACTGCTCAGGTAAGGAGAAATCCAAAATTCTTTTCAGGGCATGCCCCCGGCCAAATTTCCGCCAGTTATCGGCCCTATTCCTGCTAACCGGTGCGCAAACCCTGCCGATAGTTTGTACGAACCCTGCTGAAGGCTGCATTGTCCGCACGATGATTCCCCGCCTCGGCAGCATGCCCTGTCACCGCACCATTCACACCTGAGGGAGCCCTCCGGACTATGGCCATCCACGAACTTTCCGCCTTGCTGTGGCGGGAGCGTGAACTTCTGGACGTTCTGACGTTCAAGCTCGAGGAAGAGCAGCTGTTGCTCACCTCCGGCAAGTCCCGCTGGCTGCCGCACGGCACCCGCGAAGTCGAACAGGTCCTGGGGCACCTGTCCCAGGCGAGCCTGGCGCGCACTATCGAGGCCGCCGTCGTCGCCGAAACGTGGGGACTGCCCACCGACGCGACGCTCGGTGAACTCGCAGCTGCGGCACCCGAAGGCGCGTGGGCAGAAGTTCTTACGGCGCATCTCGCGGCCCTGACCCGGCAAACGGCCCTGATCAAGGAGCTGCGCGATTCCAACGAGCAGTATCTCCGCACCGCGGTTCGTTCCACGCAGGAGTCCTTGGCGGATCTCAATCCCGTGGCCGCGGCCGGCACCTACGATGCTCGGGGCAAGACCGGCGAATCGGCCGGTTCACGTATTTTCGACCAGCAATTCTAAGGAAGCGACCATGAGCACCTTCGGCGCCCTGAATACCGCCTACCGCGGGCTGACTGCAGCCCAGCAGGGCATGAACGTGGCCGGTCAGAATATCGCCAACGCCGCCACAGAGGGCTACACCCGGCAGCGCGTGGAACAATCCGCACTGGCCGCGCCGGCCCGCGGCATCTTCAGCGGTGGCGTGCTGCAGACCGGTCAGGGAGTCTCGGTAGACGCCATCGCCCGGCTCGGCAACAGCTTCCTGGATGGCAGCGTCCGGTCCACCAGCGCGCAGGCAGGCTACGCCAGCGTTCGTTCCTCGGCCCTGCAAGGCATCGAAGGTATCCTGCAGGAGCCAGGTGACAACGGCATCTCCACCGCCCTGCAGCATTTCTGGTCCGCCTGGCAAGGCGCCGCGAGGCAGCCGGACGAGGACGGGCCCAAGGGCCTCCTGCTGAACGCCGCCAACTCGGTCACGGACAAGATTTCCTCCGGCTACCAGGCCCTGCAGGCGCAATGGAGCAGCGTTCGCGCCCAGGCCAGCGACGCCGTCGTCGCCGTCAACGCCGCAGCCAGCCAGGTCGCGGCCTACAACGCCACCATCCGCTCGACCCTCGCCGCCGGCGGCTCCGCCAACGAGCTGATCGATGCCCGCGCCAAACTCACCGAGACCATCTCTCGCCTGGCCGGCGGCACCGTCCGCGAACAGGCCGACGGCACCGTGGACGTTCACGTCGGCGGAAACGCCCTCGTGATGGGCACCTCGGTGCGAGGCCTCGAACTCTCCGGCAACCAATCCGGGGATGTCCTCGGATCTACCGTGCAGCTGCAGTGGGCGGACACTAAGACCCCGGCAGGGCCCGACGGCGGTGAAATTGCCGGCGCGCTCTCCGTGCTGGCTCCGGCAAGCCAGGGTGGCGTCATCGCCACGGCCGCCGAGTCGTTCAACAGCTTCGCGACTGAGCTGGCCACGGCCGTCAACGACATCCACAAGGATGGCCAGGTTCCCAATGGGGCGATGGGCCAACCCTTCTTTACCACCGGCACCGGTCCAGCCGCGCTCAGCATCAAAGGTCCGACGGACATCAACGGCATCGCCCTGAAAGCGGAGAAATCCGGCGCCCTCGATACCAGCATCGCCGACAAGATCTCCCAGCTTGGCACCGGCGCGAGCTCACCGGACAAGGTCTGGTCCGGCATCGTCACCACCATCGGTGTGCAGTCCCGCGGCGCGCAGCAGCACGAATCGCTTACCTCGGCGGCCCAGGTCTCCGCACTGACCAGCCGCGCCTCCCAGGCGTCGGTGAGCCTGGACGAAGAAAACGTCAACCTGCTCACCAACCAGCACGCCTACCAGGCAGCGGCCCGCGTGATGACCGCCGTCGACGAGGCGCTGGACGTCCTGATCAACCGCACCGGATTGGTGGGAAGGTAGAACCATGCTGAACCGGGTAACGAACCTGACCATGAGCGCGAATGCGCAGCGAACCCTGCAGTTCCAGCAGGCCAAGCTGGCCCAGTTGCAGGACAAGGCATCCTCCCTCGACAAGATTTCCCGCCCTTCCGACGATCCCGCCGCCACGGCCCAGTCGCTGGCCACCCGCTCGCTCCAGGCCGCCAACGCCCAGTACGGCCGGAACATCGACGACGGCAACAGCTGGCTCACGGCCGCCGACTCCGCGCTGGAGCAGGCCACCAACGTCATGCACCGGGTCAAGGACCTCACCGTCCTGGCCGGCAACGGCTCGCTCAACCAGTCGGGCAAGGATGCGATTGCCGCCGAGCTCGACTCCCTTAACAAGGATCTGGTCTCGATCGCGAACTCCAAACACCTGGGCCGAAACATCTTCGCCGGGAACTCCGACGCCGTCGAAGCCTTCAGCGGAGCAATTCCTCCGACCTATCAGGGTGCGGGCATCAGCCCGGTGGAAAGACGCATCAGCGCCACCGAAACCGTCCGGGTCGATGCGGACGGCGCCGCCATCTTCGAGTTCAAGACGACCTCGGTATTCGAAGCCGTCCGGTCGCTTGCCGCCGCACTGAAGGGCGGAGCGTCGCCCACCTCAACCCAGGTAGCCGACATCGACACCGCTTTTAAGAACATCGTCAACGGCCGTGCTGAAATTGGAACACGGCAGGCACAGCTGGAACGTGCCGGCAACGTCAACACCGAAATGGAGGCTTCCTTGGACGCCCAGCGGACCGGGATAGAAAAAGCTGACCTCGGCAGCGTGATCATGGAGCTGAAGCTACAGGAAACCAACTACCAGGTGGCCCTGGCCGCCACCGCGCGGGTCCTGCAGCCCACGCTGATGGACTTCCTGCGATGAACTCGGTCCTTAGCAGCACGCCGGTAACCTTCACTGCCCCCATGCCCGGCTTGGAGAACGTCCACGACTTCGCGCTGCGGAATATCGACAGCGCTCCCGGCCTGTTCGCGCTGGAAGCGGAGCAACCAGTGGCGGTGCGCCTGTTCTTGGCCGACGCGGCGGTCTTCGTCCCGAGCTACGCTCCCCCGCTCCCGGCCGCCGCACTCGAAGCGTTGGAACTCGGCGCCGGTGAAGCTCCGCAGGTGCTGGTCGTCATCAACCACTCCCCCACCTCAACCACCGTGAACTTGATGGCGCCCATCGTGCTCAACCCCAGCAGCCGGCGCTGCACCCAGCTCGTGCTTGACGGCAAGGAGTACCCGCTTCGAGCGGAGCTCGGCGCACTTTAGGGACTCCTGGCCGCTCCAGCCGCTACGCAGCAAGCATTGGCGGTGCAGAGATGAATTCATGCCAGTCCGGGAAGGGATCCGGGGGCAGTTCCGCGTCGGGATCGCGTCCGGGATCCGGGGGCAGCCCGTCGTCTGCACCGTCGTCCGGGTTCGTAAATGCGTCCACCCAGTGCGGTGGTTCCCAGTCTTGGTGTTCGCTGGGGTAATGCCGGCCCGCCGGGGAGTTCCAGCCGGGCGGGTGGTCCTTGGTCGCGGCGGTGGGTGTCCACGCGGAGCGGTGTTTGAGCCGGTGGTGTTTGCG
The DNA here is from genome assembly GCF_057748045.1 of Arthrobacter sp. JB02-1C. Lineage (NCBI taxonomy): Bacteria > Bacillati > Actinomycetota > Actinomycetes > Micrococcales > Micrococcaceae > Arthrobacter > Arthrobacter sp. JB02-1C. Next base: position 1,826,270 of record NZ_CM173235.1, on the reverse strand, counting down.
GCAGGGCTGGCCGAGGTTGCCGATCCCCGTGCTGCCGCCGTCGGCCCAGGCCAGCAGGTGGTCCGCGTCGTTATCCAGCGATGAGTTGTTGCAGCCCGGGAACGAGCATTTGCCGTCCCGGAGCCGCAGCCACTGCCGCAACGCCTTCGGGACACGGTAGCTGGTCCGCCCGATTTCCAACGGCGCCCCGTCCCGCGGGTCGGTCAGGACCCGGTAGAACGAGTCGGTACCGTCCGCGACCAGGCGCCGGGCCATCGACGGCGGGATCGGACCGTACCCGTCCAGCATCGCCGGCTCTGCCGTGGCACCGAGCAGCGACAGGGCCGGGACGGTGACCAGGACCTGCGCCCGCGGCGACGGAACACCACCGACAGCACCTGTGTCGTCATGCATCCCGGCGGTCAGGAGCCAGGTGGCGGCGACGTCGGCGCGCAGCTGGGTCAGGGTCCGGGCCTCGGCCGGGCCCTGCAAAGCACGCGCCGCGGCGGTGGCCCGTTCCCAGATCCCCGCGGCGGTATCGGCGGGCAGGTAGGCGTTAAGCCAGGCCATGCCGTCCCGGTCCGGAATGAACTCCACCCGCCGGTCCGCCGCGCACTTGCTGTGGCGGGCCTCGATACTGACCGGGTGGTGGCGCTCCCGCCAGGTCCGCGCCTTCGCCCGGAACCGGCCCGGCACCAGCTCCCCCGCCGGACAGCCGCGGGCCGGGTCCGGCGCGGCAGGGTCCAGGAAGTGCGCCTCCAGTGCGGCCGCACCGGCGGGGTCCAGATTCGCAGTTTCATCGACCATGATCCGGGCGTGCTGCCAGGACATCGACCCGTCCTGCAACGCGGCCAGGGTCAACGGCAGCACCGTCGTCAATGCCAGCGACTCGACAATCAGGGCCGCGGCGCTTCTTTCACTGACCGTCAGGACACACGCGACCTCGGCCACCACAGCCATCTCCTGGGCGGTTCGTTCCTGCAGGCTGGCCGCCGGCGACGCCAGCGACTCGGCCGCCCGCACGTACTCGGCAGCCAGTCTCACTTTCAGTGCGGCCAACCGGGCCTCGCCACGGGCCACCTCGGCTAAACCGTCCAAGCAGGCATCCGCCACGGCATGCAACGGGTCGGACTCAGGTTCGGCGTCGCTAGCGACGTCGAACAAGGCCGCAAGTGCAGCGGCGGACGCGCCAACGGCCGCCACCGCTTCCCTGATCTCCGCGCTCAAAGCAACGCTGCTTTCCATACCCAAAGACTACGAGCAGGCACTGACATTCAATGACGCGACTAGGCCCACTGGCGGCACGCATTTGCCATCGACTGGGCGCCCGGCAGGGGATAGTTTTCGCCGTCGCCGGCGGACATCACCAGGCGGGCGTTACCAGTAGTGGGCCACGTCAAGAACCAGGCGGGAGCCTGAACCCGGGCCAGCCAGCGTCATGACGCGGAACGGCAGCCGCCCCCGGACACCGACGCCCAAGCCGGTGTAACCCTCGAAGCTGCCGGCCCAGGCCACCTGCCGGAGCGTCTGATATCCGCCGACGTCGCTCAGCTCGCCCTTGTCGCTGGGGTTGTAGGTCGCTTTGCCTCCCGCATCGTAGGCGGGGGCGTTGACGGTGAGCTGGAGGAACGCCTGGCCGCGCAGAGCGAGCGGCAATCCCGAGCCGCCCTGAGCCACCTGCGGTACATAGCGCACGCTGTATCCGGCCACCGGCCCGCTCACATCGATCACGAGCCGATCGAAGCAGTAGTGCTGTCCGGTCCGGACGCCGGTCACCTGGGCCTGGCTCATTCCGGCCTCGATCCTTGCCAGCGAGCCCCACTCGAGTCCGCAGTACGGAGCAGCTACAGCAGGCCCCGGCGCGAGGAGCCCCAGCCCCGCCGTTGTGAGGACGGCCGTGAGCCACACAAAGAGTTTCGTCGTACGGAATCGATGCACGCGGACCGCCCCCTCGGGTCAGCAGACCCGTTCAAATCAACTGAGACACCTCAAGCGTAGGATTTCGCGACGCCGTCGACGAGGTCTGCGGCCGCATCGGCGTCAAAACGTTAACCGTGAAGCCGCAAGGTCACGAACACTGCACCATCCTCGTATGGCAAAGCGCCGGACCCCGCAGGTATCCGGCGCTTTTGCGTGAAGAAATCGAGTTTTTTGAACCAAGCCCGGTGACGCGGGCGGCCGCGGTGAAAGCTGATTAGCCTTCGCAGTCGCGGCAGTACTTCAAGCCGTTCTTCTCTTTGGCAACCTGGGACCGGTGGCGGACCAGGAAGCAGGAGGAGCAGGTGAATTCGTCCGACTGTTCGGGAACAACAATGACCGTCAGTTCTTCGCCGGAAAGATCAGCGCCGGGAAGGTCGATGCCTTCGGCGGTGTCGTTCTCGTCGACATCGATAACAGCGGTCTGGGCGCCGCCACGGGACGCCTGAAGTGCCTCCAAGGATTCAGCGGGAGACTCTTCTTCTGTCTTGCGTGGGGCGTCGTAATCGGTAGCCATAGCGGGGTTCACTTTCGTTGCTGCGCTGCGCCATTTCAGGCACCTCAGTGAAGCAGTTTAGGGTATCAAGCTAGGAGTTGAAGAATACTGTGTTTAACGCGACATCCGCGCCGCCTGACCAAGAGAATCCGGAGGAAATCATGGCTACGAAACTCAACACCAAGGCCCTCGCCCACGCCCGCAAGCTCGTCAAGGACGGGAAGGTGGAGCGCGATACGCGCGACGACTGGAGCGAGCACGCACCGTCCGCGGAACAGGAAAACAAGTTCATTGAGAAAAGCGGTTTCGCCGAGTTCGCCAGCTGGCACCTGGGCATAGATCCGGACGCTTCGTCAGGCACCAAGGGCAGCGTGACTTTCCCCTTCGGCGACTTCAAAAAAATCCACCGCTGCGCCGTCGTCTCGCTCGAGAGCCGGGCGGCACAGCATGGCCATGACGACATCGCGGAGGCCGCCAAGAAGCTTTTGGCCGAGATCGACGCCGACTAGCCGCCCGCGCCGCCCCGGGAACCCGCTCAGGCCAGGGGACGCTCAGGCCAGGGGACCCGCTCAGGCCAGAGGCCAGACGACCAACGTTCTCCAACCGGCGGGGTCGGCGTCCGCGGCAGGGTCGGTGAGGTAGGACTCCCACATCGACTCACCCGGCGTCAGGCCATCCGCCTCCATCCTGGCCGTCAGCGCACGGTAGGTGTTGGGCAGCGTGTCGTACGGGCCAAGGTGCACCGCTTCGAGGGCCCGGCCACCGGGAAGCAGGCCAGCCGACACGCCGCCAGCACCCCCGCCCGGGTACGGTGCGGCCAGCGGAAAGCCGGCCTCAACATCGACGACGTCAGAGGGCGTACCCCGGTACAGGGCGAACGGCGGCCCGGCCAACTGCGTACCCTGCTGCTGCACCGCCGCCAGCACCGCCGGATAGGCGCGGTGGAAGAACTCACGTAACGAGTCCATGCGCACCGTTTCCCGCAACACCGCCGTCGGCGTCTCCTGCAGCTCGGTGGATTTAATCTCCGGCGGCCGCCCCGGAGTCTCAGCCCGTCCATCTACGTTACTCATACAGACACCCTCCGCCTCCAGGCCGGGGACGGTCAAGGCCGGCCGCTGCTTGCTGCTTGCGTTTGTGCAAAATATGCACTGGTGCATAAAATTGACACATGACTGGACGCGGCATGACAACACAGGGACCGTCGCTCCGCGAGCGCCAGAAGGATGAGACGTGGACCGCCATCCATGAGGCGGCCGCAGCAGCGGCGCTGGAGGGCGGGCTCGGCTCGGCCACCGTGGAGGCCATCGCCGAGCGGGCCGGTATTTCCCGCCGCACTTTTTTCAACTACTTTCCCACCAAGGAAGACGCCATCCTGGGCCTGCGCGAGACCGTGTTGGCGGCGGACGATGTTGCCGACTTCCGCGCCGGTAACCGCGGCCCGGTGGGGGACGCCGCCCACCTGATGGCTGCAGCCATGCGTGCCGCCGGCTTGGGCAGCATGACCGGGGCGCGCATGCGCAAAGTCCTCCACGCCGTCCCCGAACTCACCACCCGGCTAAAGCAGCACGTCACCGAGGTGCAGCAACTGGTTGAACCACTGATCGCCGAGCGGCTGGCCGCCGGCCCGAGTGCGGCGGAGGTCCCACCCGGGCACGATCAGGAGCACGTCGAGGTGGTCAAGCTGCTGGCCGGCAGCATCCTGAAGCACGCCTACACCACCGAGTTGGCAGCCGTTGCGGCAGGTGACCCGGCGGCCTTGGACCGCGCTATCGACGCCTTCAAGGCAGTGTGCCGGGCGCATCTCTAACCCCTCTAACCCCGGGCGCGTCCCCGTGCACCGTTTCCCCGGCATACGGCACTCCAGGGCTCCCTGCGCCGCACAACGCATGATGCATGCCGTCTTCCGGCATCCTGTTACACTGACCCCTGACCGGGCAGCCGCTCGTCGATAAGGGCAAATCCGGTGCGAGCCGGAGACGCAAAGCTACGGGGCCCACGCGGTCAGCCGGGCTACCGAACAGCTAAAGGTTTCCGCCGTGCGTCTGATCCACCACCCGCTTAGGTAGCGCCAGCCCGAACCCGGGTTGATCCCTCTGAGCCGTCGCCCGGGCCTAGCGTCAACCAACAAACCAACCGTCACTTGGGTCTCTTGCAGCAGGGACCAAGCCTGTAACGCGGCCGCCCCGGACCGCCCGGCCGGCGGCCGGCTGCCGCTCATCGCTACCGCGGGCCTTCCCCTGCATCGCCTTCGCATTCCCTCCCCCGCCGCCACGGCCGGCGCGCGCCACGGCCGGCGCGACGGAGCTGCGGAGCTACGGAGCAAGCCCGCAGGCGAATGAGCCCTTGCTGAGAAAGACACCTATACATGACACAGCCCCCAGCCGCTCCGAGAACTGCTTCTCCAGCGCCCGCTGCAGGCAACGCGGGGTCTGCCGAACACCGGCTGCGGATCCTTGAAAGCGCCGCGTCGGACCTGGTCAGCAAGGCACCCATCCAGGACCTGCTCGACCGGGTAGCACCGCGGGCCGCAGAGGCGCTCCACGCGTCCGGTCATCTGCTGGCAGTACGGCTGCCCGCCCGCAAACCACACGTCCAGGCCGGGGGAACCGGCGCCGGTCTTGCCTCCGCGCTGGACGGTGACCGCCTTAGCCTCGACGAGGAAGCCGGGAGCAGACTTGGTTTGAGCGTGCTGAGCTCCCCCGTCGCCTCGGGGCAACAGCACTACGGCGTCCTGGCCGCCGTCGCCGGCCCCGGCAAGGTGTTCTCCTCCGGCGACGTCGACACCCTTGCCGCATATGCCGGGCACGCCGCCGCGCTGCTCGAGATCGCCAGCTCGATGCTCGAAGCGCAGGAAAACGGGATGACGACGCGGCTGCTGCTGCAACTGGCACAGACCCTCACGCAGCAATCGACCATCGGAACCGTGGCGCAGTCGATCGCCGATGCGATCCCGGCTCTCTCCGGCGCTGACCGCTCCGGCGTGATGGCCTGGGATGAAGGGTCCGGCAAGGTCCGGGTGGCCGGCATGAGCGGCTGGTTCGGCGAAATGGCGGAGAAATTCGCCGTTCATGCGGCCACCGTGCAGGACAGCCCGGAACTGAGCGAGCTCATGGCCCGAGGCGCCCCCATGCTGGTGGACCGCAGGGGGTCGAGCTGGGCCAACGCGATCTTGGACAAATTCGACGCTTCCGCGTTCGTCGCCGCACCCATCATTGCGGCCAAGGGGCTCAGGGGTTTGGTCGTGGCCTGCTGGGCCGAGGAGCCGCCGCCCCGACAGCTGGACAGCGTGTTGACGGAGCGCCTTACCGGCTTGGCGGGCCTCGCTGCGGTGGCCCTGGACAATGCCCGGCTGCTGGAGGAGACCCGCAACCAGGCCCTGCACGATCCGCTGACCGGCCTGCCCAACAGGGCACTCCTGGAGGACCGGCTGGAAGCAGCACTGGCCGTCGCGGGCCGGAGCGGCCGACGAGTCGGACTGTTGTTCTGCGATGTGAACCGGTTCAAGCGCATCAACGACAGCCTCGGCCACGCCGCCGGGGACACCGCCCTCCGCCACGTCGCGGCGCAGCTCAAGGCCGCAGTGCGCGGCGGCGACACCGTGGCCCGCTACAGCGGGGACGAGTTCGTCGTCCTCGTACCGGATGTCGAGCACCCCGCCGACGTCAACCACGTGGCCGACCGTATCCGGGCAGGACTTGCCCCGGGGATCGAGGTCAACGGCCGGAAGATTTTCGTTGAGGTCGCTATCGGGACCAGCACCAGCGGATGGCTCCCTGCGGACGTCCCGGACGGGAGCGTGGAGCTCTCGGACCAGGCCCGCAGGCTGATTGAACAAGCCGACGTCGAAATGTACCGGAGCAGGGCCCACGCCCGGGGCCAAGCGGCTCCTGACCTGACCCGGGAAAGCGCCCTGCGCCTTGAATCGGACCTGCGCGGGGCCGCCCTCCGGGGTGAACTCCGGGTGCAGTACCAGCCCCAGATCGACGTGGCCACGAACGCCGTGGTCGGAGCCGAGGCGCTGGTGCGGTGGCAACACCCGGAACTGGGGCTGCTCCCGCCGTCTGAGTTCATCCCGCTTGCCGAGGACAGCCGGCTGATCCTGGAGGTCGGCGCGCACGTGCTGGAAACGGCCTGCCGGGCCGGCGCTGACCTCCACGCCCGGGGCCACGCCCTCCAGATGTCGGTCAATGTGTCAGCAGTCCAGCTTGGCAGCCCAGGATTTACGGCGTTGGTCCGGGACACCCTGGCGGGCGCCGAGTTCCCTGCCACCGCCCTCACCTTGGAAATCACCGAGTCACAGGCCATCTGCCAGAATTCCGCCAACGAAAACAACCTGAGGGAGCTGCGGGAGCTGGGCGTCGAGATCTCCATCGATGACTTCGGCACCGGCTATTCGTCCCTTGCCCAACTGCATCGACTGCCGGTGACCGAAGTCAAAATCGACAGGTCCTTCACCAACCGGCTGACCGACGAGCAGGAGCCTTCGGGCCCGTTTGTTGGCGCGATCGTCGGGCTGGGCTGCGGACTGGGCCTTCGGGTGATCGCCGAAGGCGTGGAAATCGCCGACGAGCTGGACGCCCTGCGGCACCTCGGCTGCGAGCGGGCGCAGGGCTACCTGCTGGGCCGGCCGGCCGACTTTGAGACCCTCGTCGACGTACTCCGGACCAGCGGACAGGGGGTGCAGGCGCAGGATGGGGAGCCTGCAGCACCGGCGGCGGAGGCAGTCCGCTGGCTACTGCTCGCGGAATTCCAGAACGCACTGGAAACCGTGGGCCGGGCCGCCGAAATGGCCGGTTTTGCGGCGACTTTTCCCGGCCCAACAGAAATTCGGGTCAGCGTGCCCGGTTCCCTGCGCCGGCGACGACGGCCGGCCCAGTTGACCGGCTACCTGTCCCGGGCCGAGCGTGGAACCGAGATCCGGTGGTTGACGGACCATGTCCGGGAGCTCCGGAGTGAAGCCCTGCACACCATCGAAGAGCGCCTCCCGGCCGGAACGCTGTACGACCACGGCCTGGCGCAGGCCGCGGTGCGCGCCGGGCTGCCACCTCTGGCCCGTGCCGACTCGCAAAATATCGCGGGTCTGCTCAGCCGTAATGAAGCCGTCCGTGCGGTGGGCCTGGGGGCGTTCGCCGGCCGCAAGGGGCATGTCATCCTGACCAGGCAGCGGCTGCTCGTCGTGCAGGCTGGCGTGCCCGCGCCGACCGTCCTCCTGGATGTGTGCCTGAGTTCCATCGAAAGCCTGACCCTCGGCAAGCGGAGCACGGGTGAAACGATCCGCGTGTTGAAGGCGGGCCAGGCCGTCGAGATCTCGCGGCTGGGCCACGGTGAAGGCCACGGGATCGCCCGGACGTTCCGGGAGGACAGCCAGCGGCGGCCCTTGAATTGTGACACCCACGGGCACCATCCAGGCAACCGACAACGCTGAGCGGCGACCGGGGGTGGGGTAGGTAGGTTCCTGCCGTCGGACCTAAGCTGGAGAAACGGGGGCCGGTTGCCGGCACCGACAACGGGAGCCCCTCGAACCGAAAGGCGGACCAATGAGCGATCAATCGGAGCAAAAGAAGTTCGAGGAAGAGGTCGATGCCCTCGAGGACCCCCAGCCCAGCCAGGAGTTCGAGCGTCAGGTCAGCGGCGAGGAGTGGCACGGCGATGCCGGCGACCAGGCCAATGACCTGCGGGAATACGAAGAAGAACAGCGGATCCGGGAGCAGTCCCGCCCGTCCGAGGAGCGCAAGTCCGAGGAGGGCAAGCCAGAAGAGCGCAAGCAGTAGCGTCCCCGCCGTCGGCCGGGCCGGTTAGTCGGGCCGGCCGACGACGACCTGCGCAGGGCTGTGGGTGATGTAGCCGTTGAGCCAGGAAAAGAGCGCCCGGGCCTTCTGTTGGACACCGGAAAGCAGCGCCAGGTGCACCAGCAGCCAGGACACGAAGGCCAGCGGGCCTTGCAGCTGGATGCGCTTGCGCCCGAGCTCGGCGACGGCGGCGCCCCGGCCGATCATCGCCATGTACCCCTTGTCGAAATACTGGAATGGCTTCCGGGTTCCGCCGTTAAGGTCGGCATAGATGTTGCGCGCGGCCCACTTCCCGGCTTGCTGCGCCACCGAGCCGAGTTGCGGGAGTTTAGTCCCGGTCGCGTCGGTCATGTTGGCCGCATCCCCGAGGACATAGACGCCCTCGACATCCGGGGCGGTCAGGTCGGGCCGGACGTCGATGCGTCCGCCGCGGCCCTGGGTCAGTCCGGATCCGGAAAAAATCTCACCGGCCTTCAGGCCGCCGGCCCACACCACGGCGCGGCTGGGAATCACGGTGCCATCCTCAAGGGTCACCCCGTCCGCCCGGACTTCGGCCACGCCGACGCCCAGGTGCAGCTGAACCCCAATTTTCGTGAGGCGCTTCTTGGTGTACTCCTGCAGGTTGGCCGAAAACGCGTTGAGCACGGTGGGGATCATGTCCACCAAATGAACCCTGCAGCGCGCCGCGAGGTCCGTCGAGTAGTACTTTGGCACCACGAATTTGACGTTTTCCGCCATGGCACCGGCAGTCTCCACGCCGGTGGGTCCGCCTCCGACGACGACGACGTCCACGGAACCGCCGGGTTCGCCGTCGGCCTGGTCGAGCAGCTGGGTTAGCTTGCGTCCCAGGCGGGTCGCGTCGGTCACCGAATACAGGGGGAACGCATGCTCATCGGCGCCGGGGGTGTTGAAGAAGTTCGGCACGGCACCCACGGCAAGGACCAGAATCTGCGCCCGGAAAGTGTCGCCGTCGGCGGTGGTCACCGAGTGATTGGCCGCGTCAAACGATGTGATGTCCGCGGTAAGCACCCGTACCCGCCGGAGCCGCCGGAACACGGCCCGAAGCGGCCGGGCGATGGCGGAAACCCCGATCTGTGAGGTTGCGACCTGGTACAGCAACGGTTGGAACTGGTGGTAGCTGTTGGCGTCGATGAGGAGCACCTCGACGCCCTTGCGGCCCAGTTCCCTGGCGGCCGTCATGCCCGCGAAACCGCCGCCGACCACTATGACCTGATAAGAATCGTCCATTCGTGCAAACTACTCCCCCCGGAGTCGGCGCAACAGTCCCGAGCTGAAGTTTCGGCCGGAACCAGGGTCCCTGGCGGCCGGTTTTGCGTGCGGAGGAATCTCCCACGGTTGGGCCTCGGACGGTCAGTAGCCCTTCGGCGCGTAAGCATGAAGCGCCCGGCTGATATCCCGGGCCGCACTCTCGGCGGCCTCGCCGTATCCCTCGAATTTGTTCCGGACAATGCGGCTTGACGGACCGGAAATCGAAATCGAACCGGCCGCCGTCTGCCCCGGCCCCAGGAAGGCCGCCCCGATGGAGGTGATGCCGGTGCTCAGCCCTTCCTCGTTGATCGAGTAGCCCCGGTCCCTGGTTTCTTCGATCACCCGGCGCAGCGAGGCCGGATCCACCACGGTTTGGGGCGTAACGGCATCCAACGGGGCTGACAGGTAGTCGTCCACGACGCTCGCCTCGGAGGCGGCCAAGTACGCGATACCAGTGGCGGAGGCGTGCATCGGAATCCGTGAGCCCAGCGGCAGGAACGCCCGAAGGACGTGCGGGGTGTCGAGTCGCTCCAGGACCAACATGAACCGTTTGTCCGGCACGGTCAGGTGGACTGTCTCCGTGGTGTCCAGCTGCAGCCCGTTCAGCGGCCCCATGGCAGCGTCCCGGATCGCGGACCCGCTGCTTCCCCGGCTTGCCACCGCGAAGGCATGGTTGGTCAGCACCCATTTCCCGTCCCGCCCCTCCGCCTGGGTCACCCAGCCCAGTTCGTCGAGCGTCCGGAGCATCCGCAGCACGGTGGCTTTGGGCACGTCCACGGCGCGGCTTAAGTCGGAGAGCCCCGCAGGCTGGCTGTCGGAGACGGCCTCGAGAACCCGCATGGCCGTCACGACGCTCTGGGTGCTCACGGGCCCTCCTCGGTTCTGACGGGTGGTTGACCTGCCCGTATCCGTGATCTACATTACAGCCAGCTTGCAGAAATGAACCAATGGTTCAACCAGTGAACCGATGATGTGTGATTGGAGTAAGAACCTATGGGTGTTCAAATTGCAGCCCTAGTCATCTTTGTGGCGGTCTTCGCGATAGCGAGCGTGCGAAAAGTGCACATCGGCGTGCTCATGTTCGCCGCCGCCGCGGGAGTGGGTGTCTGGATGGCCGGCATGACCATCGAGAAAGTGGTGGCCGGCTTCCCCGTCGGAATTCTTGTCCTGCTGGTGGGGGTGACCTACTTTTTTGCAATTGCCCAGGCCAACGGCACCATCGACCGCATCATCAGCCTCGCGATCGCCAAGGTCGGGGACCGCGCCTTCTTCCTTCCCATCGCATTCTTCGCCCTTACCGCGGGAATTTCGGCCATGGGATCACCGCTGGCCGGACTCGTGATGGCTCCCATCGGCATGCCGCTCGCGAAGAAGTACAACATCGACCGCGTGCTCATGGGCATCGCGATGGGCTCCGGGCTCAGCGCCGGAGCGTTTGCACCCACCAGTCTTTTCGGCATCGTGACGTACGGGACCGCGCGGGCCGCCGGCATCGACCTGGACCCGCTGGTGCTCTTCAGCGTGGCGCTGGGCGCAAACCTGTTGCTGGTTGCCGCAGCCTACGCACTCTTTGGCGGCTTCAAGCTGCTGCAGACCCGTACCTCCGACGGCGTTGGCGAGCTGCCCCGCTTCAGCACCAGCCGTCCGGCGCCGTCGCACCCCTTCGAGCGCGACGGCAATGCCGCACGCAGCCAGCGGGTGGTGGCCCACGGCGTTCAGGTACTCGACGAACCGGAGGCCGCGGCACCGGCCCCGGTCGAAAAGATGAACCGCAACCAGGTGATCACCGTGCTGTGCATGGCCGGCCTGGTGCTGACGGTCATCGTCATGTCGGTTCTCGGTGGCAATCCTGATATCGGCATCCTCTGCTTCGCCTTCGCTTCCGTCCTAACTTTGTGCGACCCGAGCACCGGTAAAACCGCCGTGTCCAAGATTGACTGGTCAACTGTCCTGCTGGTTGGCGGAATCATCACCTTCGTCGGCGTCCTTCAGGCCATGGGGGCCGTTGCCCTGCTTGGCAAGGCCGCGGCAGGTGCCGGCACACCGCTGCTCGCAGCGCTGGTGATTTGTGCCATCGGCGGACTCGTTTCCGCCTTCGCATCGACCACCGGGATGCTCGCGGCGCTGGTGCCGCTGGCCCTGCCCCTGGTAGCGTCCGGCGACATCGCGGGCTGGGCGGTCATCGCGGCCCTCGGCGTCTGCTCCTCCATCGTGGATGTCTCACCCTTCTCCACCGTGGGCGCGACGTACGTCGCGACCGTGGACGAGGACGAACGGCCCCGGATGGCCAGGCTGCTGACCCGCTGGGGCCTGTCAATGGTCGCCGTCGGGCCACTCATGCTGGTCGGGGCGCTCGTCATCCCGGCCAGCTTGTGACCAACACTGAAACTGTCTTCCAGGCATCATGAACAAGGGAGTCCCCATGACCAAGCCACTCCACGGAATTACCGTGATCGACCTGAGCCGAGCACTGGCAGGTCCGTATTGCACGGCGCTGCTCGCCGATATGGGAGCGAAGGTCATCAAAGTCGAAAGCGTGAACGGCGGCGACACAGCCCGCCAGTGGCCACCGTTCGAAGGCGGCCACAGCCTCTACTTCGACGCCGTGAACCGCAACAAGGCTTCGGTATGCATCGATTTCTACTCACCAGAGGGTCGGGAGGTCCTCGCACGGCTCATCACCGGCGCAGATGTCCTGGTGGAGAACTTCAAACCCGGAACCCTGGAGAAGATGGGGCTTACCCCGGAGCGGCTCAACGAGCTGAACCCGGGGCTCGTTGTTGGCTCCGTCACGGGATTCGGCGATACCGGCCCGCTGAAGGATGATGCCGGCCTGGACCAGGTGATCCAGGGTATGTCCGGCCTGATGTCCGTCACAGGGGCGGGCCCCGGGGAAGAGTATCGCGTGGGCGTCCCGATCGTGGACATCACCTCAGGCATGGTCTGCGCCTTTGGTGTCGTCGCTGCCTTGCTCGGCCGGAGCCAGGGGCACCCGGTCAGCAACGTGTCCACGTCCTTGTTGGAGACGGCGCTCAACCTTTCGGTATTTCAGGGCCAGCGGGCCCTCAGCCTGGGCGAGACTCCTTCACCGCAGGGGAACAACCACCCCGTCATCGCGCCGTACGGGATGTTCCGCACCGCCACGGAATCCATCACCATCGCGGTGGGCAATGACAGACAATGGCGGGCATTCTGCGAGCTGCTCGGTATTCCGCTGGCCGTCGAGGATCCCCGGTTCGTGCGCGGCGAGGACCGTTCTGCGAACAGGGACCAGCTCACGGAGCTGGTGGAATCGGCACTATCGTCGAAAACCGCTGCGGAGTGGGTCGCCGAGATCAGCCGGGCGGGCATCCCGTGCGGCCCGATCTACGACTACTCCCAAGCTCTGGCATCCGAGCAGGTTGCCGCACTCGGACTGGTCCGGCAGGTCCGGCGGCACGACGGCTCCGCGCTGCCGTTGCTCCGGGGCCCGCTGACGGTCGACGGCGAGCGCAGCGAGATCGTCTCGCCCCCTCCCCTTCTCGGGGAACACAGTACCGACGTCCTCAGGGAGATCGGCCTTTCCGAGAGCGAAATCGATCGCCTCGAGGCCAACGGTCACCTGAAGACCTACCGCGAAACGGCAGGAGCCCAACCATGAGCAAGCGCACGACATCCGGCAGCATCAACGTCTCGGTTTCCGGCGGGCTGGCGCTGGTGGAAATCGACAACCCCGCGCAGCGCAATGCCCTCACCCGGGCCATGTGCCTGCAACTCCAGGAACTGATGCCGCGGCTGGATGCGGACCCCGCCGTCACCGTGGTGGCCGTTCGCGGCGCCGGCGAGACGTTCAGCGCAGGCGCCGCCATCACCGAACTGTCCTCGGTCCTCCTGGACCGGGATCAGGAAAGCACGGCGGTGGACCAGTTGAGCATGGCCGACCAGGCGATTGCTTCGGTCGCCAAGCCGACCGTCGCGCTGGTCGACGGCGCCTGCATGGGCGGAGGCTGGCAAATTGCTTCGGCTTGCGATTTCATCGTCGCAAGCCAGCGTTCCGCCTTCGCCATCACCCCGTCCAAGATCGGCATCATCTACCCCCGGGCCGGCATCGAGCGGCTGGTGCACCAGGTCGGTCCGGCCAACGCCAAGTTCATCCTCCTCACCGGCCAGGAGTTCACGGCAGCCCGCGCCCAGGACCTGGGCCTGGTCGCCGAAGTCGTTCCTGACGGCGAGTTTGAGGAACGGTGCCGGCTGCTGCTGGAGTCGCTGCTGAGCCGCTCCCGCTTCTCCACCCACTCGATGAAGCACTTGGTGAATCTGACGGATTCCAATAATCCGCGCCTGGATGAGGAGTGGGAGGACGCCTGGGCGGCGATGACGGATGGGCCGGATATGGCCATCGGCATCAATGCGTTCCTGAACCGGGAGCGGGCGAACTTCACCTGGGAACCCCGCGCGCATGGCTGGGAGCGCGTGCCGCTCGGCTGAGGGCAGCAGAGGCAGGCGGTGCTGCCGCAATGCGGCCTCAAACTATGCTGGCGGTAGGGCGTCCCGCCGCCATCACCGGCTGGTTTGCGGCAGCCCTGCGCTCTCCTGAGCGCCGGCCGCCTCCCCCGGCACACCGCGACCTTTGAAAGGCACCAGGATGCTGACTCCGGAACCCGGCGGAACGACGGCGGCGGCGTATGTCCTGTCGGGCACCATGATCACCGACGGCCGGCTGCACGCCGACGCGGTGGTGGCCGTCGCCGGGGGGCGGATCAGCTATGCCGGGCCGCGGTCCGGATACCGCCCGGCGGAATTCCCCGCGGCGGAAGAACTGCGGCTGCCGCCGGGAAGTTCAATCGTGCCAGGGCTGATCGACCTGCATTGCCACGGAGCAGCCGGCGGTGACTTCCCCACCGGCGACAGCAGGGCGTGCCGGACCGCGGTCGACTTCCTGCACCGCAGCGGCACCACCACCCTGCTGGCGAGCCTGGTCACGGCGTCGAGGGCGGACTTGCTGGCCGCCCTGGCCGTCCTGCGGCCCCTCGCCGCCGAAGGTCTTATCGCCGGAGTCCACGCCGAGGGTCCCTTCCTGTCGCACACCCGCTGCGGCGCGCAGGACCCGGAGTGGCTCCGGAGCCCCGACCCGGACTTACTCGGCGAGCTGCTGGACGCCGCCCGCGGGACCCTCAGGACGATGACTTATGCCCCCGAACTGCCCGGGGCCGACGAACTGCTGGGCGTGCTCGCAGCCCACGGTGTCATCCCGTCGCTGGGTCACACGGATGCGGACGCGCACACCACGGCGGCGTCACTGGCAGCAGCAGCCGGACTGCTGCGCTCCGCCGGCGGTCCTGGCACCACCGGGGCGGCCGGGTTGGGGCGTGGCGCGCGGCCGACGGTCACCCACCTGTTCAATGGGATGCCGCCGCTGCACCACCGGAGCCCGGGCCCGGCGGCCGCCTGCCTCCGGCTGGCCCGGGCCGGGACCGTGGCCGTGGAACTTATCGCCGACGGCGTGCATCTGGACCCGGAGACTGTCCTGATGGTGTTCGAACTGGCCGGAGCCGCAAACGTGGTGCTCGTGACTGACTCGATGGCGGCAACCGGGCTGCCGGATGGCGGCTACCAGCTGGGGCCCTCGGCCGTGGTGGTGCAGAACGGGGTCGCCACGCTGCAAGGCGACGGCGCCCTCGCGGGCGGCACGGCCACGCTGCTGGACGTTGTCCGGCTGGCGATCGACGCCGGGGTGAGCCCTGCGGACGCCGTGCGCGCCGCGAGCGCAGTTCCGGCGGAACTGCTCGGGCTGGAGGCCGAGGTCGGCAGCCTGCGGGCGGGGATGCGCGCCGACCTGGTTGCGGTCGACGCCGGTTTCCGCAAGGTCGCAGTGCTGCGCGCCGGGCGGTTATTGCAGGGCTGAACGTAGCCTAAAGGGCGGCCATGTCCTTGAGCTTCTGGCGGATACCGTCGAAGTGCCGCTGGAGGCGTTGTGCCGCCACGGTCTTGTCCTTGTTTGCAACAGCTTCGTAAATTTCCCAGTGAATCCGGACCTGGTCTGCGGGGTTCGTCGGGGCGGCGCCGAGGGCCTGGCAGATGTGCCGGTAAACCTTCCAGAAGACGTCCATCAGGTTCATCAGCAGCTCATTGTTCAGCGGCGCGTAGAGCTTGCGGTGGAATTCGGCGTCGAGCTCGGCCAACGGCTCGCCGGCGGCGGCCGCGGCTTCCATCGCCTCCATGACCGTACGGAGGTCGCTGAGCTGCTCGTCGGTCACCAGGTCAATGGCAGGGCCGATCAGGCCCGACTCCAGGGCCTGCCGCACGTCGACGAGTTCCATGGCTTCCCCGCCGTGGTGCCGTAGGGACAGGCGGCCGCGGAAAACCAGGCCGTCGGTCAGCGCGCTGAAGTTGTTGGGTGCCACGAACGTCCCGAAACCGTGACGGATCTCGATCACCCCGAGGGCCTGGAGGACCTTCAGGGACTCACGCACGGTATTGCGGCCGACGCCCAGGACGGCCGAAAGCTCACTTTCGGTGGGGAGGGAGTCCCCCACGTCCAGTCCCTGCTCAAGAATGAGGTCCATGATCCGGCCCTGGAGGGCGTGGGAGCGGATGTGGGCGCCGTGTCGGGCAGACGACAGCCCCTGCGGTGCTATTGTCACGTCATCTCCTTGGACCGGGTGTCGGGACGCCGTAATTTGTTTCCTCATCCTAAGCGGAGATGGGACGTCCTCTGTCCCGTTTTGCCGAATTGTTGCCGCCGGCAGCGGAGACACACTGGTGACCGGCCGCGCTTCCTAGCCGGCCGGCTCCGTTCCCGCTCCTGGCGTGCTGGAAATGCGCAGGGCGGCGTAGCAAATGGCGGCCGCCGCGGCGAGGATCCCGGCCAGCGCGCCGAGACCGACGGCGATGCCGGCTGCGGAAGCGATGCCGCCGACGATCAGCGGGCCGGCGGCATCGCCGACTTCCCGGCCAAGTTCGGCTGTGCCCATGGTCCGGCCCATCCGTTCCGGCGGAGTGGCCGCGGCGAGGTAGGCAAAGCCCAGCGGCGTAGCGATGCCGATGCCGGTGCCAGTGAGGGCTGCGGCAAGGAGCAGGGTGATGGGCAGCGGCGCCAGTGCCAGGATGAGGAAGCCGGCCGCGATAAGCACTAGCGCGGAGGACATTCCCAGCCGCGGAGCCAGCCGGTTTTCATCCCGAAGCTTGCCCACGAGTGGCTGGGTCAGCGTCGATGACAGGGCCAGGACGGCGACGGCTCCCATGCTCACCACCAGTGGCAGCTCCAGCGCGTTGCCCAGGAGCGGCAGGAAACCGACGGCGACCCCCAGTGCTCCCGTGGCTCCGGCGAGCACCATGGTGGGGACCAAGAACCCACGCTCGGTGCTTTGGCGCAGGAGATCAACCACGGTGTACCGGGGACGGGGAAGCACCGGCAGCGTGGGCAGGGCGGCCCACGTCCACACGGCCGCCGCTGCCGAGCACAGCGCCAGGGTGATGAATAGTGCGGGAAAACCGCCGGCGCCAATCAGCACCGCGCCCAGCAGCGGGCCGAGAACGTAGCCCACTCCCTTCCATGACCCGTACCGGCCAAAGTAGCGCCCCGCGGCGGCCGGGCCGGCAAGTCTGGCAACGGCGGCCGAGGAAGCGGGCGAAAACGCTGAAGCCGCGGCGCCCTGGCCCAGCCGGGCGATAGCCAGCATCAGCGGCCCGGCGGCAAAGACGCCAGCGAGGGAGGCGGCGCTGAAGGCGATGAGGCCGCCGACGATCACGGGCTTTACGCCGATCCTGTCGCTCAATGACCCGAAGACGGGCTTCAGGATGACCTCCGCGATGTCATAGACGGCCAGGAGGATGCCGAAGGTCAGCAGGCTCAGGCCAAGACTCTGGCCCTCCACACCCAAACCTGCTGCGATGCTGTGGGCGCCGAAGGCGGTGGTAAAGCCGGCGCCATACAGCGGGGCGAGAACCCGAAGCGCCGGGACGCTCTCCCCGGCCACCGCCTTCGGGGCCGAGGCCATCCCGGCGGTCCGCTTCCTCCTCATTGCGCCACCCCGCCCGCCAACGGCGCCGGTCGCGCGCCCTCGGCGACGGCGTCATCAGCGTCACCGGATAGGCCGTGGACCGTACCGTAGACCTGCTCTGCGAACCCGGCGAGGGCCCCGGCGCAGGCGCGCAGCCGCCGGTCGGCGTCCTGGGCCTCGGAAAGCTCCAGAACGTCGCGTTTCTTCAATTCGCGGTGCCAGCGCCGCAGCCGGTCCAGACTTTGCTCTTCCTCTTCAAGTTCAGCGAAAGTGAACTTTTCTTTCGCGGTCTCCTTGGCGATTTCCGCTTCGAACTTTCCACAGTCGGCGATGAACTCCACCCATGCCTCGGCACGGGCATCCCGGAACAGGTTCCTGAACAGCTCGGCCGAGGCGGCGTCCCGCGGGGTGGCCCCGACGACGGCGAATGTACCGTTCCCTGCGCGGCACAGTTCCCGCGCGCGTTCGATTCCCGGCTCGAACGCCGGCCCCGCCGGCACTGTCCACAGGCCGGGAGAAACCGGCACGGCCCCGGTCTTGCGCAGTTGGCGCCAGACCGAAACGCGATGCCGGGACGGCTGGGCCGGGACCTGGACCAACACCAACAACCATTCAATTCTTGCAGTCACACTCATCATTGTAACGACGGTTACAAGTGATGCGGAGGTGCGGCCCGGCGTCGCTCTCCGCAGCGATTCTTGCGATGATAGAGGCAGAGGAGCCGCTCATGTCGTTCCGCGTCAGTTCGGTCAGGACCTTCACCACCACGGCCCTGGCCACCCTCATCGCCCTGGTGCTCTCGGGCTGCTCAGGGCCCGGTCCGACGGAAGGCCCGGCCCTGCCGCTGAGACTGCTGCAGGACCTGGCACTGCCCGGCGGGGCGACACGGTTCGATTACCAGTCCCTCGACCCGAGCGCCCAACGGCTCTACCTCGCGCACCTGGGAGACGGCACGGTCGTGGCCGTTGACCTCGTCACGTCCACCGTGGCCGGAACCGTCCCCGGCACCGCTTCGGTCCATGGCGTGGCCGTGGCCCCCGACCGGCACACACTTCTGGCCGCGGCCTCCGGGACCAACGAGGTTGCCATCATCGACACAGACACCCTGAAGGAAACCGGCCGCGTAAAGTCCGGAAACCTCCCGGACGGGATCGCCTACGACCCGGTCCACGGCAAGGCCTACGTCTCCAACGAACACGACCACGCCCTGACCGTCATCAACCTCGCAAGCGGCAAGGACCAGCCGCCGATCGACGTGGGCGGCGAAACCGGGAACGTCATCTACGACCCCGCCTCCGGCAAGGTCTTCGTCAACGGGCAAAGCCGCAGCGAACTGCTCGTCATTGACCCCGCCACCGACACCATCACCGACCGGATCAAGGTCGACGGATGCGACGGGAACCACGGCCTCTCCCTCGACGGGATCCAGCAGTTGGCCTTTATCGGCTGCGAAGGCAACGCCAGGCTGCTGGTCCTGGACCTTCGCACCAGGCAGGCCACCGCGCAGCTGGACACCGGCGACACCCCCGACGTGCTGGCCTTCGACGCCGGCCTGCACCGGCTCTATCTCGCCGCGGAAGACGGCACCGTGGGTGTCTTCGAAGAGCGGGGCCGCAGCCTCGTCCCGGTGGCATCGGCCAAGCTTGCCAACCACGCCCATACCGTCGCCGTCGACCCGGCAACCCACCGGGTCTACTTCCCCCTCGAAGACGTCAACGGCCGTCCGGTCCTGCGGATCATGGGACCCAGCGAGCAACCCTGAGATACCGCCCGGCAGCCGCCAGCCGGCCTGGCTTGACTTGATACCCCCTAGGGGTATACTCGTGGTGTTGTCAGTGACGTGGTATGTCCCGGCGGGTGATCTGGAACCCGCTCACACAGCCGTTCAACCACAGCACCCATTGATCGTTTACGCAGGAATGGAAACTGATATGTGTGGAACTGAGCCCCGTACCCAACTGCCCCTTATTTCATCGGCCGCGGGTTGCAGCTGCTGCTCGACCGCAGCCCCTGAACCCACGTCCACAGCCGCCAGCCCGGACGTCGAGTTCGGCGTCGAGGGCCTGACCTGCGGGCATTGCGTACAGGCAGTCGAGAAGGCCGTAGCGGCGCTCGACGGCGTGGAGGCCGCCTCCGTGCAGCTCATTCCCGGCGGTCGTTCCCGGCTGCTCGTGGCCGGCAAGGCCGACAGCGCCACAGTGGGCGCGGCCCTCGCTGCCGCCGGCTACACGCTGGCCAGCAACTGACTCCCAGCCCTTCACTTCCCCGCCCCGACACGGGCTTCCCTCTTGAGGAGGAATTCATGGAAGACCACACGCACCATCACGGTGGCCACGACGGCCATACCGGCGGCCACGCCTCCCCCGGCGCACCGGGCAGCCCGTCCGCTCCCTCCCGGCCTGGGCCTGCGAGCGCCACGGCTACCCGGAGCCCGCACAGCGACCACGGGGTACACGGGGCTCACGGCGGGCAGGATGACCACGCCGTGCATACCCACGGCCAACATGCCGGGCACAGCACGGCGATGTTCAAAAACAGGTTCTGGCTGACCTTGGCCCTGTCCCTCCCGGTGGTTTATTTCAGCCCCATGGTCGGGCATCTCCTTGGCTACATGGCGCCAATGTTCCCCGGCTCGTCCTTGATCCCCCCGGTGCTGGGCACGGTGATCTTCCTGTACGGTGGACAGCCGTTCCTGACCGGCGGCTGGTCTGAATTGAAAGCCCGGCAGCCGGGGATGATGCTGCTGATCGCCATGGCTATCACCGTGGCGTTCGCCGCGTCCTGGGTGACGACCCTGGGCATCGGCGGGTTCGATTTGGATTTCTGGTGGGAGCTGGCCCTGCTGGTGGCGATCATGCTGCTGGGGCACTGGATCGAGATGCGCGCCCTCGGCTCGGCCCAGGGTGCCCTTGATGCCCTCGCCGCGCTCCTTCCGGACGAGGCCGAACGCGTCACCGACGCCGGCACCGAAACCGTCCCGGTTGCCGAACTCCGCGAGGGTGACACCGTCCTGGTCCGTTCCGGCGCCAGAATGCCGGCGGACGGCACCGTGGTGGAGGGCCAGGCCGAGGTTGACGAGTCGATGATCACCGGAGAATCCAAAACGGTTCTCCGACGTACCGGGGACGCAGTGGTCGCCGGCACCGTCGCAACCGACAACAGCGTCCGCGTCCGCGTCACCGCGGTCGGAGACAACACTGCCCTGGCCGGGATCCAGCGCCTGGTCGCCGAAGCGCAGGCCTCGTCGTCCAAGGCCCAGGCCCTGGCCGACCGGGCCGCAGCCTTCCTGTTCTACTTCGCCGCCGGCGCAGGTGTCCTGACCTTCATCGCGTGGACCCTGATGGGCAGTGTCCCTGAGGCTGTCACGCGCACCGTCACGGTGCTGGTCATCGCGTGCCCGCACGCCTTGGGCCTTGCCATTCCCCTGGTGATCGCCATTTCTACCGAGCAGGCGGCCAAGGCCGGCGTGCTGATCAAAAACCGGATGGCCCTGGAGCGGATGCGGACCATCGACGTCGTCCTGTTCGATAAGACCGGAACGCTCACCACCGGCGCGCCGGACCTCAAGGACGTCGCGACAGTTCCCGGCATAGACGCCGATGAGCTACTCGCCCTCGCGGCTGCGGCCGAGGCCGACAGCGAGCATCCTGTTGCCCGGGCCATCGTCCGGGCGGCGCGGGAACGTAACCTGGCGATTCCGCAGGCCACCGGCTTCAGCTCGCTGACCGGGCGCGGTGTTCGAGCCGAGATTGGGAACCGCACGGTCCATGTCGGCGGCCCGGCCCTGCTGCGCGAACTCGGCGCAACCGAGCCCGAAACGTTGGGCCGCTCGACCCGCGGCTGGATGGACCGGGGTGCTGCCGTGCTGCACGTCATGGACGGAAACCATGTCCTCGGGGCGGTCAGTCTCGAAGACAGCATCCGGCCCGAGTCCCGGCAGGCCGTCGCGGCGCTGCAGAATCGGGGGCTGCAGGTCGCCATGGTCACCGGTGACGCCCGCCAGGTCGCTCAGGCAGTTGCCCACGACCTGGACATTGACGAGGTGTTCGCCGAAGTACTCCCAGCGGACAAGGACAAGAAGGTCGCCGAACTTCAGTCCCGCGGGCTGAAGGTCGCCATGGTCGGGGACGGCGTGAACGACTCCCCCGCGCTGGCCCGCGCCGAGGTCGGCATCGCGATCGGAGCCGGCACCGATGTGGCGATGGAATCGGCGGGTGTGGTCCTGGCCGGAAACGATCCGCGGGCGGTGCTCTCGATGCTGGAGCTCTCCCGGGCCAGCTACCACAAAATGTGGCAGAACCTGGTCTGGGCCACCGGCTACAACGTCATTTCCGTACCGCTGGCCGCCGGTGTCCTCGCGTTTGCCGGCGTCGTGCTGTCCCCGGCGGCCGGTGCCGTGCTGATGTCGGCGTCCACGATCGTCGTGGCCCTGAACGCCCAGCTGCTGCGCAGGGTAAAACTCAATCCCTCAGAGGTGCGTTGAACCAAGCGTGCGGACCGGCAGCAGCCGGCACGCCCACGGGCGGGCGACGACGAGCACCGTTCCGACGTTGCGGATCTCGGCGCGCACTGCCTCCTCGATCCGGCGGTTCACGTTCGCCAGCTGCGCCATGGACCAGTGCGGGTCGGCCGGCGCGCTCACCTCGACCTGCAGGCGGTGCCCGCTCCACCGTAGGCGGACCGTTGACTCGTCCGGTGCTACCGGCGCAATGGCCGCCTCTGCGCGTGCCAGCAGGGTGGGATCAACGCCGTCCAGGAGGCGGCGACCGATGTCCCGGACCGTTCCCCATCGGCTACCAGCGCGGCGGAACCGATTTCCCTGCCGACCCTGATCCGGTAGACCGCAACGATCTCGTTGCCGGCGCAACCGATCAGACCGGCCGCCAGGACCCAGCCCAGGTTGTGCAGAGGCTGCGGCTGGAAGATGCGGATGACGGATTCGACCGCCGCGACGACGGCGGACAGGGCCACCATAGCGACGATAAACAGGCCGGCGAGGTCTTCTGCCCGGCCGAACCCATAGTTGTAGGTCCGCGTGGCCGCCCGGCGGCTCAAGATGAATGCCACCCACAATGGCACGGCGGTCAAGGCATCGGAGAAGTTGTGGATTGTATCGGCCAGCAAAGCGACGGACCCGCTGAACAGGAACACCACCGCCTGTAACAGCGCAGTCACCGCCAGCACGGCCAGGGAAATTTTCAGCGCCCGGATGCCCTTGGCCGAGCTTTCCATGGCCTCGTCCACCGAGTCCGCCGCATCATGGCTGTGCGGGACAAAAAAGGCCATACAAGAAGCCCTTGAGACCGCCAGGGTGCTCATGGCCGTGGCTGTGGTCATGGCCGTGGTCGTGGTCATGGCTGTGCTCGTGGCCGTGGCCGTGGTCGTGGTCATGGCTGTGCCCGTGATGACCGGGGCCGTCCGTCAGTTGGGGTGCGTCGTGACCCGGAGGCCGTCGTCGGCGTTCTTCATGCTGGGCCTGTCCTCGTTATGGAGCGGTGGTGTGCTGGCGTGCCGCCGAGTGAATGCTGGGCCTGGAAGATCGCATCGACCACGAGTTGGCGGGCGTGCTCATTGGCCAACCGGTAGTAGACCCGAGTGCCTTCCTGCCGGGTGGAAACCATCCTGCCCATCCGCATTTTGGCCAAATGCTGGGACACCGCGGACTGCGGTTTACCCACCATCTCCGCCAGTTCATTGACTGACATTTCGCCGTCCCGCAGCGCAAGGATCAGCCGCACGCGGGTCGCGTCCGCGAGCATCGCGAAGACCTCGACGGCCAGCTCGACATACCCGCTGTCCACGTTCCCTTCACGCGGAAAAGGGGACGTAGGATCACATAGCAACAGCCAGTTCCGACCGGAAGAGCATGATGCCCCTCTTTGACCTGCCGCTGGACCAATTGCAGACGTACGGCTCGGCCGCCGTCGAACCGGACGACTTCGACGACTTTTGGCAGCAGACCATAACCGAGGCCCGGGCCCTTCCACTCGATGTGGTGTTCACCAAGGTGGAAAACCGGCTGGCTGTTATTGACAGCTACGACGTGGCCTTTTCGGGGTTCGGCGGAGCCCGGATCAAGGGCTGGCTGCACCTGCCCGCCCACTCGGCACGTGCGCGCACACTGCCGGTGGTCGTGCAGTACGTCGGCTATTCCGGCGGCCGCGGCCTGGTCCGGCAGGATACCCGGTGGGCGCAGGCCGGCTACGCGCACTTCATCATGGACACGCGCGGCCAGGGTTACGGCGGCACCGTGGGCGCGACCGCGGATCCGCACCCCTCCGCCGGCGACGTGGCGTACGCGGGGCTGATGACGCGCGGCATTGCCGCCCGGGAGGACTACTACTACCGACGGGTTTTCGTGGACGCTTTCCGAGCCATCGAGGCCGCGCAGAGCCACCCGCAGGTCGACGCCGCCAAAGTCGTGCTGGCCGGAGTGAGCCAGGGAGGCGGCCTGGCCATCGCCGCAGCGGGACTGGCCGTGGGCCGCCTGCACGGCATCCAGGCGACCCTCGCGGACGTCCCCTTCCTCCTGGACTTCCCCCGCGCCGTCGACATGGCTCCACGGGGACCATACACCGAAGTCGCCGGCTTCCTCTCCCGGCACCGCGACCGTTACGAGCCGGTCTTGGCTGTCCTGAATTACTTCGACGGCGTGCATCTCGGCCGCAGGGCAACTGCCCCGGCGCTGTTCTCCGTCGCGCTGATGGACGACATCTGCCCGCCCTCGACGGTCTTCGCCGCGTACAACGCCTACGGCGCCGGCGCGACGGGTGGACGGCGACCTGGCCCGGCGAAATCGTTGGAGATCTACCGCTTCAACAACCACGAAGGCGGCCAGGAACGCCACTGGGTCCGCCAACTGGGGTACGTGGCCGAACTGTTCGCGGAGGACAGCTAGCGCAGGAGCCTCCGGCCCTGGCCTACCCCGGCCCTTGCGGCTTGGCCCCGGCGGAACCGGGCGCTGAACCGGCCGCCGGTACCTGGCCTGCGGGGGCGCCTCCGGTGAGCGGCATGGCAATCACGGCGGCAGCGATGAGCACAGCACTGACGAGAACCGCCAGGAAGACCGCTCCGGAGGCGGCCACGATGGTGTGCGGATTGCTTTCTCCGCCGGGGGTGCCCGCGTAGATGGCGTTGGCAATCGCGCCGAAGACGGCGACGCCGAGCGAACTGCCGATCGAGCGCGCGAAAAGATTGGTGCCGGTGACGACCCCGCGTTCGTGCCATTCCACGCTGGACTGGGCTGCGATCAGGCACGGGGTGGCGACCAGCCCCAGCCCCAGCCCGACGATGAAGCAGGCCAGCGCGACCAGTTGGATACTGGGCGAGGGTGCCGTGGCGGCCAGGAGCGCGGCGCCGAGGACCGCGATGGTGACGCCGATCAGTGCGGTGTTCCGGAACCCGATGCGCAGGTAGAACCGGCCCGACTGAGACGCGCTGATAGGCCAGCCAATGGTCAAGGCCGCCAAGGCGAGTCCGGCCGCGATCGGAGAGGCCGCGAGGGCTCCTTCGAGGAACGTGGGCACATAGGAGGTGAGGCCAAGGATGACCGCGCCCACGCTGAAGGACACCATCGCCGTCGTCGCCAGCAGTCGCCTGGACACGACCCATGCCGGCAGGATGGGCTCGGCCGCGTGCCGCTCCGCGAGGACGAAGGCGGCGCACAGGACGGCCCCCGCAGCGAACACGGCGATACTGACCGGCGATCCCCACGCCCAGGCCTGGCCGCCTTCGAGTGCGCCCAGGAGCAGCAGGCTGAGCGCGGCTGTGAGTAGTCCGGCGCCGAGGTAGTCGATCTTGTGTGCTGCGCGTTCGACCTGCTCGTGGAGGGTCCGGATCAGCATCCATCCGGCCAGGACGCACAGCGGGACATTGACGAAGAAGATGCCGCGCCAGATGCCAAGCGAGGAGAACACTCCGCCGAGGGTCGGGCCGACCACGGAGGAAACCGCCCAGACGCCCGCGAGGTAGCCCTGCACCTTGGACCGCTCGGCAAGGGTATAAATGTCGCCCACGATCGTGATCGCCACGGGCTGCACCGCCCCGGCGCCCAAACCCTGCAACACGCGGAACGCAATCAGCGCAGGCATGCTCCATGCCAGCCCGCAGAGGACCGAGCCGAGCAGGAAGAGGCCGATACCGAACAGAATGATCGGCTTCCGTCCCAGCACATCGGAGAGTTTCGCATAGACGGGCACGGAGACCGCCTGCGCCAGCAGATAGGCGGAGAAGAGCCAAGGAAACGACGCGAAGCCGCCTACGTCGTTGACGATCGAGGGCACCGCCGTCGCGACAATGGTCGCATCGATGGCGACCAGTCCCGTCGAGAGCATCAGGGCGATCAGGATGGGACCCCGCCGGGAGCGGAAGCCCACTCCCTCTGCGGCCGATGTCATCACGTGGGCTGCTCCCGTCCTCGGCTCGAGCGCGTTGGGCAGCGGGCCGGCTGTACGCCGGGCCGCACCGCCCCAGTCACCAGATTAGTCCCCGGATCTACGTACCCCGGAACGGGGCAGCAACCGGGAGGCCTCGGTTTGTGGAGCCCCCTGTCGGATTCGAACCGACGCCCGCTCTTATCGCGGCGGGGTACCCCGGGTGTTCCCGGTGGTGCCCTGAAGTGGCCTCCGAACAGCAATGTTGAGTCTATTGATGTCGACATCGTACCCGGACGTTCCCTGCCGTTCCCGTTCAAAGCGTGTCGTAAACGTGTCGTTCCGTGTTGCCGCTCTCCTGACTCGACACTTAGCGAGTCTCGACGGCGGGGCGTATGCTGCTGGCCTGGGCCTGCGGCCGTCCTGCGCGCTGCCGGCCTGTATACGCCGACTACGCGCCCACCAACATCTTCTATCTGTGCGGCATGGGCGCCTCCCCTCACAGCCCGGGGCGGATAGGATCGACCGGGCCGGCCCTCTGAGCGGGGCCACACAGCGAACGGGGCGGCAATGGGCATCTGGGAACGACTGCATGACTTCAGGAGCGCGACGTCAGCGCCTGCAGCCGAGATGCCGGTGGAGAATGCAGCCGACGCAGACCCCAAGGAGGGCTTCACAGACATCTTCGCCAGCGAACTCATTGACGAGGACACCTGCGGGAACTGCGCCACGGTGGACGGCAAGGAATACTCCTCCATGGCCGAGGCCCGCGAGGACTACCCTGACGGGCAGTTCCCCGAGGGCGGTTACGTCCACTGCACGAACCCCGACGGGTGCCGGGGCACCCTCGTCCTCATGGGCATCGGCTAGCCGGGCCAGGCCGTAGCGACCTTGGGCACCATGTCAGCCCCAGAACCGCCGAAGAGCCAGGCGGAGGCTGCCGAAAGGCTTTGCCAAGAGGGCGGCTTTTTGCGGCCTCTTCGTCCTGCTGCCTGACCACTTCGCGGTACCTGCCGATGGCCCGCTGGAGTCTCGCCTGCTCCTCGGCCTCGGCCCGCTCATCAGCTTCAGCATGGCTCAGCAGGACCACCGATTCCATGTCGTCCCACACAGGGCATCCCAGTTGTCGCCGCCAGAGACCGGGGTCGTGCCGTACGGATAGCCGAAAGTCTCGGCAAAGCGCACGAACACGACTTCTCCGGGGCCGTCGCCGTCCTGGCCCGCCATGAGCCCCACCATCCGGGACCACGCCCGTCTGCGCAGCGCCATCACCGAGCGGCTCAACGCCCACGACCTGCTCGGAGTTCTCCCCCACGGGGCTCCCGGGGATGAGTACAACCCGGAGATGGAAGACCTCTCCGCGCTGATAGCCGCCGGCACTCACGCCCGAGGTCGTCGCCGCCGTCTGGCACAAGTGGTTCGGAACCAGCTACGGCGCTACCGGGGGTGAGCCGGAGGAACCCACTCTCGCGATGGAGGCCCTGGCGGCAGACCTGCAGGCGCTCCAGGCTGGAACAGCGCCCCGATGAGGCTTGAGGGGTGGAACCCACTGGCGCTGCAGCCGGTCGCGTTCGTCGCGCTGTTCATCGTCCTGGCGGTACGGGCCGCGCGCCGCGCCCTGAAGCGGAATCCCCGAGACTGAGGGCGGCCGGCCTCTCCACGCTTCCGCGCTGAAGCTTTTGAGATGCCCGGTCAGCCACACCAGCTGCTGGCCGATGCCCATCCCCTGCATCGGGGTTTCGTACGTCCACTTGCTGCCCTCGAGTGCGGTGAGGTACTGCCCGCCGCACAGCGCAATAAGCCTGGGGCTCTCGACTCCGGCGATCTCGTCGGCCAGCTGGTTCCGAACCACGGCCGCCGAGTGTTTGATCGGGGGTCCGAGCAGCGTGCCGAGCTTCATGTCGTAGGGCTCCAGGACTGTGTCCGGGTGGACCAGGCCGTGCTTGGCGGACAGGATGTACCAGCGGTCGCAGGTGGCCTCGGCGTAGGCGGAGGCCTTCTTGAACAGCTGGGAGACGTACAGTTCGCGGGCGGGCGCCGGCCGGCGCAGCTTCTGCGAGGCGCAGCCGACCAGGCCGACCGTGACAGGGCCGGCGCTCATGCCGCAAGGTCCAGGATCATGATGAGTGCGGTGCACCGACAGCGGCCACCGCAGTCGGGGCACTCGGAGCAGGCGTCGGACTGTTCATCGGCCCAGTAGCCCGGGATCGCCGCCAGGCGGGTGAACCCGGCCCGGTCCAGGAGCCCCAGGGAAGAATGGCCGGCGTCGGCCGAGACCCAGGAGGCCGTGATGGCGTGGCGGCACCCGCCGGCTTTCAGGAACGCCAGGCTGGCCTGGAGCATCTGGGCGCCGACGCCGCGGCCGCGGGCTGCGGGGATGCCGGCAGCGGATTTGAGTTCCCCTATCCGGTGGCCAACCAGTGCGGCCCGGTCCGCATCCGGAAGCTTATTGTGCAGTTCGGCGGCAGCCGACGGGGTGAGGATCCTAGCGGTGGCGGCACCGAGCAGCCGGTCATGCTGATCGCGCGCCCTAACCAGGATCCCGCTGCCTGCGGAGGCGACCTCGGCCAAGTCAGCCACGCCGAAACCCGTCACCCAAGGAGTCGTTCAGCAATGCGGCCGCTTCGCGGATCACCTCGGGTCCGGGGGTACCCATATGCAATGGCGCCTGCCGAGAGGACGGCCGTCGTTGGTGTGCTCACGTTTCTCGCTCTCCGATGGGAGTTGGATGCATCCAGTCATGCCTAGAGGGAGGCAGCCGGGGCGAACCGGCCTTTTGGCTTGGAAGGGCAGGCTATCCCGTCGGCGCTGTCATCGTCCGGAAAAGAGAGACAAGACTCCCGCTTCGCGGCTAGAGTCAGCGACGGGGGAAAAATCACCTGCCGGACGCCGGCGGCCCGATCCCCTGCGATTTGTTATTCAAGTGGGGGACGTTGAAGAACAGAACACTTTCCGGCGGGCCTAGCCGCCCGCGCGTCATGCGCAGGGCACTGGCAGCCGCCGCCGTGCTGGCAGTCTCTGCCGGAATACTGGTGCCGGCCAGCCCTGCCCTGGCCGCCAATGACCCGCGGCCGGTTCTGACGACAGAGGCAGCCAAGGAACCGGCCATCGAGCTGGAGCCGGGTGCCGGAAACGTCGCGGCTGTCACGATGACGAATGGCATCGGCCTCACGGCCCGGGTGAAGATCACAGCCGACGGCAAAGAGTCGGCATGGACCGCTCCGGCGCCTGCCGCCACGGCCACCTACACGGTCATCGCACCATACAACGTCAAGGTCGCCGGCTTCGTCCGGCTTCAGGCAGTGGCGTTGAAGAACGGCGTCGAGATCGCCTGGGGCGGGAACTGGACGGTGTGGTCCCAGCCGGGGACAGGGTCGGCCACACCGAAAATCGACTTCGGTGAGTACGGTTCCCCGAGTGCCCCGGCAAAGACCGTAGGGTTCTCCGGCCTGGGCTCCGGACTCAAGGGAACGACCATTGCGCTCCAGCGGCAGGACGCCGGCGTCTGGAAGACCGTGTGGACGTCTCCGGCGCTGGCGCCAAACGAACCGTGGGCCCAGTTCCTTGCCTACACCTTTCCGGCTGAAGGGTCGGCGCCGTTCAGGGCGCTGCTGATCAGCGCAGGCAAGACGGTCGCAACGTCGCCGACGAGGACACTCTCCTACAAGCGGCAGCCGACGTCCGTGTCTATGCCGATCAACTACTTTGAGTACGGCATGAAGCCGTTCGGCACCGCGGAGGGCCGGGTCGCGGCGGGAACGCAGTGGTCCCAGACCTACCGGCTGGACAATGCGCTCTCGGACCGCACCGGACGCTTCCAGGAGCTCAGGGGCGACAAGTGGGTCACTCTGCAGGAGCTCTCCTTCAAGAAGTCCAGCGGTTACCAGGCGACCATGAAGACCCCGCTGACAATCGGAACCGTAACCCGCAAGTACCGGGTCACGATCGATGCCAGCGTCCAGGAGCAGGCGTGGACCTCCAGCACGTCGGCTATCGAGCATGTGGATCCCGCCCGATACACCGGCTACACGAAAGCTTCCTACGACTACATGAAGCGCTACTGCCCGAAGCAGGTCATCACCCTGAAGGGCCCCGGGACCAGTTACGCCCGCTACCCGAGCTACCAGATCCAGCTGGCGACCGGCATCACCGACCAAAAGAGCCTCCAGTTCGTGTCATTGCACGAATGCGCCCACATCATCTCGTACAAGCTGTACGCCTCCGACTTCGACCAGTTGAACAAACGTATGAACGCCATCTATGGCAGCCTTCCCCAAGGGGTGGAGCAGCTGGCGGACTGCATGGCCTCGGCGATGGGCGCCGACATCAGCGGCAGCGTTTACCGCACGAAGAACTGCACCGGCGCCCGCGGTGACGCGGCCAGGAAAGTCCTTGCTGGCCAGAAGCCCTGACTCGGGTAGTGTGTGGCCACCGGCAATAGACCGGCGGTTCTTTCACCGATCGAAAGGGGCATCATGGCAGGCAAGTATGAGGTCTACAAGGACAAGTCCGGCGGATGCCGGTTCCGCCTCAAGGCCGGCAACGGTGAAACGATCGCCTCCCCGGAGAGCTACAAGACGAAGGCCAGCGCGATGCACGGGATCGAATCCGTGAAAAGGAATGCCGCCGCCGTGGATCTCACCGAAGGGGCCTGACCGGAAACGACGAAGCCCGGCCGTCCGTTGGGGCCGCCGGGCTCTTTGCCGGGCCGTCAGGTAGCTCTGCCCGCGGCGATGACGTTCCCGCGGTCGCGGATGATCTCGGTTAGAGGCTCGACGAGCTCGGGGCGGATCGGGGCGGGCTGGGTCTTCTTCTTGGTCATGGCCCTCATGTGTGCGGAGCAGCCCGCTTTCGTGCCCGGATTAGAGCCAGCCTGCGCATCACACCAACCAGGCGGTTTCCCCGCCTGACCAGCGACAACGTAGGATCCACTGCGGACCGGCAAATCGCTGCCGGCAACTTCATTGGGGGAAAATTGAACATCAGCAAAACCTTGGGGGCCTCGCTGCTCACGGCCGCACTCGTGGCCGGGCCTGTCTGCGCCGCCACTGCAGCGTCCGCGCCAGCGGTCACACGAGCGGCGTCGGCCGCGGCTCTGGATCTCTTTCCGGAAAGCCGCCGCCAAATGATCATCGAGACCTTCGACGCGATCAACGCCTTTCGGGCAACCAAGCACCTGGCTCCCCTGAAGTTCAACGCCGGCATCGCCGCCGTCTCGCAACAGTGGAGCAACAAGATGGCGGCGACGCGCAGCTTCGTGCATAACAGCGACTACGTTTCGGGTGCGCCGGCCGGATGGTTCTCGGCGTCCGAAAACATCGCCATGGGCTACACGGGAGGCCAGGACCTGGTCAACGGTTGGATCGGCTCGCCCGGCCATAACGCGAACATGTCCAGGCCGACCGACACCTACATGGGCATCGGACTCAGTTCCCAGGCCGGGAGCATCTACGCGACCGCCAACCACTTCAGCTATCCGGCTGACGCCGTCCCGGCAGAGTCCTACAACAGCCCCCGCGATTTTTTCAAGGGACTGCCGGCGCTCCCGACCAGCTCCGGCAAGCTGGTTACGGCCGCCGAACCGGACTTCGACTGGAGCAGGGGGACCTACACCATCCCCGCCCAGACCGGGGTTGCCTACCTGGTCGCGGGCGCGGTCAAGCGTGCCGGCACTTACACCCCGAGCAGCGCCACGCTCACCATCACAGCCAAGGGAGTGGACGGATACGTCCTGACGACCAAGCCGACCTGGAACTACGACCTCTCGAGCTACGCCGTCACCGCCACCGCACCGGCATTCAACCGGGCCAAAGCGACCTACACCATCCCCTACGATTCACTGATCACCTACGTGGTAAACGCTGTCGTAAAGACCGGCGGCACCTACGCAGCCAATTCCAACGTCACCCTCACCGCCAAAGGCAACGCGCCCTACTTTGTGACGGGGACCAGTTCCTGGTCGTATGACTTCACGCCGCCGGCGGTGGTCCGGGTCGCGGCGGCCGCCCCCACCTTCGACCGGGCCAAAGCCACGTACACGATCCCCGCCAAGACCGGCGTGACCTACCTGGTCAACGGCGCCGTGAAGACCGCCGGGACGTACCCCCGCAACACCAAGGTCACCATCACGGCAAAGGCCGCGGCCGGCTACTCCCTCACCGGCACCGCCGCCTGGACCTACGACCTGGCGCCCCTGGCCGTAGCTGCCGTGGCACCGGCCTTCAACCCCGCCGCCGGCACCTACACGATCCCGGCCAGGACCGGACTGATCTACTCGGTTGACGGCAACACGGTGGCGTCCGGCACCTTCAAAGCTAACGGCCGGCTGGTCGCTGTCACCGTGAAGACCGCGGCGGGATACAAGCTCTCCGGCAGCTCAAGCTGGACCGGTGACTTCCGCAAGGCGGTCACCCCAGTGAAGCCTGCCATGAACAGCGCCACCGCCCGGTACACGATTCCCAGGCAGACGGGTGTCGCGTTCTACGTCGACGGCAAACTGGTCCCCGCGGGGACCTACAAAGCCGTGAACGGAAAGACGGTGGCGTTCACCGCGAAGGCGTCCGCGTCCACGTACCGGCTCGCCGGCACAGGAGCCTGGTCGTTCCGCTTCTGACCTCGCGGAGCCAACGAAAGCCCCGAACCGTCCAACGGGGCGGGGCCTTTTTGTCTGCTTTGCGGGGCCGTGAGGGCCCCTCGGTTCCCGGACGGCTCGTGCTTAGCGCTGCCCGATCCGCACGAGCCGCATATGCTCAGCTGTGCTGCCCGCGACGAGGTCAGACACTCCGTGCACCAAGGCCTCCCGGAGGGGAACCCAAGTCGCCCTCCCATCCGGGTCTCCGGGATCAATGTCCAGCCACAGGTGCTGACTCCGGTCCTCGGTGTAGGGGCCGTCTGACGGCTTGGGCAGCCGTCCCAGGTCATGTTCGAAGATTTCAATGACGCTTTCGCCCGGGGCCACGCCGAGCTTGCCCATGACGTCCCAGTCCTGAGCCTTGCGTACGATCGAGCCGTGAGAGCGCATGCTGGCGGCAGGACGCTCAAGATCCCTCAAAACCAGGCTTGCTCCGACCTGCCATTTGCCGTCGTCGAAGAGGCACAGCCCAACGGGTAAGTACCAGCCGCGCCGGAAATGTTCGAAAAGCCGGACGTTGTCATCGGCGGAGGGAGTGGTGGTGAGGACTTTCCTGCTGGGAACGTTCGCTTCAACCAGGAAACCGACAGCCTCGTAGGCGTCCTGGCTGAAGTCTGCCACTAGCCGATGGAACCCCTGGAGCGGGTCGCTCCGAGGTCGGCTCTCGGCCTCGGCCTCGGCGTTCTCCTGTTGTGCCCGTGCAAGGTCCTCAGCGAAACCCATGTGGCCTCCCGCATCGGTGGTCAATTGGATCCAACATAGTCCAGGTGGCGCCAAACAACACCGCCCCGCGGAGACCTGCAGGGGCACGTCCGCACACATATCGTCCATGATCCCAGGCATCAGACTGACACCCGAAGACTTCGAAATCATGACCGGGGAGGATCCCGCGGACTGGCCGGACCGCTTCGAACCCGGGACGATGGCGAAGGTCGTCGCCAACGCCGAGGGGCTCTGGACGAAGATCGTCTCGGATGACGGCGAAGCCATCCAGGCCACGATGGCCAACAACCCGCTCGGCGACTTCGCCGTCTTCGACGATGCCGTCGAGTACACCCGCCCTAACGTCCTCCCGCCGACGTCCGGCAAGTAGCCAACCAAAAGGGAGCCCGCACCGTTGATCGGTGCGGGCTCTCCGTGTTTCCGCTGTGCGGCCGGCCCTAGTGGACCGTCGGGCTACTTTTCGATCTTGTCAGCAGGTCCGAGGCTAGAGCCGTTGAACGTGTTCGCACCGCTCATGACCCACTCGCCGTTTTCCTTCTTCAGCTGGATGGTGGTCGACAGCACGGACCTCAGCTGGCCGCCCTCCTTGCAGTGGACAGTGACCTCATACTGTCCACTGAGGAGCGGGTAAGCGGAGGCGAAGCTGTTTCCTTCGGGCCGAGTGGTGACGGAGATTCCCCTGCCCTCGATTTCGTACGGGTGATCCGAGATAGAGCACTGCTCGCCGGACCTGGATTTCCACGTGCGGATGACGTCGTAATCAGGGTAGGCGTCGCCGTTCAGAATCTCGGGATGGTTGGTGAGGACCACGTTCGGAGTGAACGGCGCCGGGTCACCTTCCTTGATCTTCCCATTCTCGCTGGGGACTTCTTTGGTCCAGGACGTGGTGAACGTCGGCCATGCGGAGCTGAGGGTGAGGGGTTTCAGCTTCGGCGCGACCTCGTTCTTCCAGATTTCAGGGGTGGGCTTGAAGCCCTCCACGGTGTACTCGGGGTGGTCTTCGATCAGAACCCGGAGGATGGCCTTGCCGTTCTTCTCCATGGACGCCTTGTCGGCCACACTCCACTTGAAGTCCACTTCGCCGTCCATGCTGTTCCACCCCTCAGCGTCCTGGTCGTAGCGGACCGGAAGCGTGGAGAGCTTGACCTTGGGCGTGGCCTCCGGGGACGGAGCGATGTGCGCATTGTCCGCTTTGTTTCCGAAGGTGCAGCCGGAAGCCGTGAGGGCCAGCGCGGCAAGGAGTCCCACGACCCCAGCCATGCGTTTCGTGCGTTGCGTTTTGATGATTCCCCCAGATGATGTGCAGTGAATTTTGAGCATAGCTTCTACGCTGTTGGTCATTGAATTGCGACGCGTGGCCGCGCTTCACGGGGGCTCCGTGCGCTGACTGGTTAGGGCTGATGCTGGACCGTGAGGTGAACCGTTACGGGTTCCGGCTCGATCTCGGCCGGCATCCCTTCACGAAGTGGCGGCCGCCGAACGGCTCATCCGTCAGGTCGTCCGGGATGCAGGTGACGAGCAGGTCGTTGACGGGGCACGGGCAGTCTTTTCCCGCCTCCTCGACAAAGATGGAACGGCCCCAGGGGTTCTTGGTCCGGTAGCCGTTGTCCGGGTGGTGCTTGCAGATGAGCCGGCACTTGGGTCCACCCGCGATACCGAAGTTGACGAACTCGATCGGGACAGGTGTCTTGAGTTCCGTCAGCCCTGACCCAGGCGGCCGCGAACGATCTCGCTGACCGTCTTGCCGTCGAAACGTCCGGCCACCTTGGCGGTGACCGGCTTCATCACGGCACCGATGGACCGCATGGACAGCTCCTGACCGTCCGCCTTCAGGGCAGCGATAGTCTCATCGACGATCGTTGCGACTTCGAGGCGGGTGAGCGCCTTGGGCAGGTACGCCTCGATGACCTCAGCTTCAGCAATTTCCGCCCCGGCGCGGTCGGCTTCGGTGTAGATGCGGGCGGTGTCGCGGCGCTTGGCTGCTTCTTTCTGCAGCAGTGACGTCACCTGGGCGTCGTCGAGTCCGACCGGGGTTTTGCCGGACTTCTCGCGGGTGCTGATCTCGCCCAACACGTTCCGGACGGTGGTCAGCGCGGTCTTGTCGCCGGACTTCATGTGGGCGACGACGTCTTCTTTCAGGCGCTGCTTGAGCGTCATGGTGTCCCTCTTTTCCTCGGTGGTTTGTGATGCTCCTACTGGCCAGTGTCTCCCCGCAGGGTGCGGATGGCTTTGACGAGCGGGGTGCTTTCCAGCCACAAGTTCTCCAGGTAGCCCTGCTTCATGTCCGTCATCGTGCGCTGGTTTCCGAGCCGGTCCACCAGCAGTTGGCCTGGTCCAGGGTGTCGAGGCGGATTGCCCGGGTGATGAGCGGGAAACCTGGCCCAGGTAAAGCGGATCTGTCGTCCGAAAACGTCGATCGTGCCGGTTCCGGTCCGGTCGCTGCGCGGCGTGCCGTTTTCCAGGACGTCGGCGAGAAGATCTTCGTAAGGGGTGGGGGTGTCATGATGCCTTTCGGGCGGAAGCGGGTTCTCTTGTTTCTATGCCCGTTCCGGCACGGACGGCTGTTTTCAGACCATGCCTGCCAGGAAGCGCTTCAGGAGGCTGACGTCAACGACGTGCACCTGCGGGCCACCCGAGA
This sequence comes from Arthrobacter sp. JB02-1C, assembly GCF_057748045.1. Classification (NCBI taxonomy): domain Bacteria; kingdom Bacillati; phylum Actinomycetota; class Actinomycetes; order Micrococcales; family Micrococcaceae; genus Arthrobacter; species Arthrobacter sp. JB02-1C. The sequence continues at coordinate 1,790,411 of NZ_CM173235.1, read as the reverse complement.
GGAAAGAGTGGACGGACTCGGGAAGTTCGGCGGCGGACACCACCGCGACACCGTTGCCGCCATGCCATGGGAACTTGGTCCGGGAAATGGTCGGCCTGTCCTGGGCGCCGTTCCGGGTGTGAAGAACCACCCAGCCCTCGATCCTGTATTCCGGGAACCTCTTCCGCAGGGTCTTGATCGCTGCGATGAGCTTGAACGGTTCCAGTTCCGCGCCGTCGCGCGTCAACCGCTCGTTGTCCCACGTGTATCTCCCGTCGGCCCATAGCTTGGAGTCGACGATGGCGATCCTGTTGCCGGCAATGACGGCGTGATCCATGTCGGAGGACCCGGTGCCGGGCCATCTCAACCCGTTGATGAGCCGGGCCGAGGGGAGGGCTGGCAGGACGGTCGCCTCGAGGAGACGCGCCGTCCTCGCCTCCCCTTCGGCCCCCAGCGCGGCCTTCTCACCGAATACGTCCTCCGACAGCCCGCGCCCGGGTTCTCCATGCGAGCGTGCCGTCAGCACCTCCAGGGGCAGGAGGTCCGTGGCCAGAGGGGGAGCCTTGGGTTTCCGCAGGAAGGAGATCACGACCGGAAGCAGTCCGATGCACACCCACAAGATCCCGGACTCCTGCAGGAGGGCCATGAACCCTCCCATGGCGCTGAACACGGCGAGCCAGACGAACGTCCACGCCGCCGGCCTCCGCCGCGCAGGGGGTGCCGGCGCGGTTATCGGCGGCGAGAATTCAGCGGGGATCCCGTCCCAGGGCGCCATGGTGGGGACACCCATTCTTGATGGGAAGGACTGCGCGAGTTCGGGGTACGGCATTTGGACCAGTTTCTCTTCATGCACCCGATCGCTAAGGAATGGGTTGCTTCTCAGGGGAGCTTCTTATCACATGCGCAGTTTCCGAGGCTGTCACAAACGGGGCCGGATCAGGCCATATTCCGGTGATAGCCTCGAGCAAGGGCACAACGAAGTCAGATACTCTTGGAAGATGATCTTGACGGGACCGAAGCGTCCCAATTCGTTCATTTCGCCCTTGACAATACCGAATACTCGATCGACCTCAGCGACCGAAACGCAGACGAATTGCGTGGGGCCCTTGAGAAATACGTGGGTGCCGCCCGTAAGGCTTCCCGCGGAACGGCAAAGGCACGCCGGGCCGCCCAGGTTCGAGGTTCCAGGTGGACCCTCACCGAAGGGTGCCCGCGCCTAGGTTCTGGAAAACGGCGTCGACGTGAACCCCAGAGGGCGCGTAAGGCAGGACATCCTCGAGCGGCACGCCGCCGCTCTGGCCAAGTAAATGTCCTAACCCGGCTGGCGGGTGCAGCCCCTTTGAGAGCGGTGTGGCGCCTGTGGTGATTCTAGCGGTCGATGAAGTCCCAGTAACAGGCTTGGCGTTCAGTCTCTGAGCGATAGGCCCTCGCGTAGGCCCATTCCTCCCATAGCCACTTACTGGGCCCGAAGCCGCGGAGTACTGGTTCGGCAACCCCCACGACCGATCGCGACGGACTTCATTAGCCCCTCCCCTGCGGAGGAAACGGACCCCGCCGGCAAGCGAAGTCGAACGCAACATGTCGCAGAACCAGCTGATCGTCCGGCACGAACGAGATGAGGTCATCGACGAGTCCTCCGCGGCCCAGGTCGAGGAGGATGCCTGATGGCCGTCGAGAAGTTCCCGGCCGAGGAGGTCACCGAGGCGGCCAGGTTCGCTTTGGCATCACTGGACCGGCTGGAGAAGGCGTCGACGGCCGGACATGACCCGGAAATGGCCGCTGAGATCGCCGATGAGATCCGGTTCGAGGTCGCCATGTTCCACCCTCTCCGGGTGATGATGCAGAGTCTGGCGGACGGAAGATTCGACGTCGCCGAGTACGGCTACGCCCTCGCCTCGCTGGTCGACCAGGGCGCCGGCAATAAGGCGCGTCTCCTCGCTGAGCAGGCACGGGCCGAGGACGTCGGCTGGGCACCGCATGAAGGGCCGGTCCGGTTTTTCCCGGGCCCGTCTTTTGCATGTCCGGGGAGAACGACTGCAGGCTGCGTACGCCTGACGACCATGGAGACCAGCACCCTCATCCTCGCCACTGCGGCCGTCAGCGCGTCACTGACTGGGTTCCTAGCCCAGTGGCGCCAGGCCCTCTCCCCCACGTCCGGAGCCCTAGCCCCGGTCTGGCGGGAAGGCTACCTGGCGGGGGTCGCCGATGAGCGGACATCAAGCGCCTGGGACATCCCGGCTGCGGCCTGAACCGGAAGAACCCGTGCCGCGGCAGCGAGGCACCCACCCAGTACGTCCTGGCGCACGACCTCAAGGCCGGCCAGAAGTTCGTCCACGGCTTCGAGCGGCAAGCACTGGACCGCTCGTCCGACGCCGACACCACAAATATGCGCCGGCGCACGGTCATGCGGTTCAGGGAGGGGTACCGGTCGACGCAGCGGCGCTGAGGGGCGCCAAGGAAGCGCTGCGCCTGGCCCGCCGCTGGGCCTTGCCGAGGTCGTTTCTGAGATCGAGGCTTCCTCGCTAACCACCGGTCTTCCGGCCTGCGGAGGAAGTGATGGTTTGGCGTTTCGCCACGCAAGCGTCGACCAGTTCAAGAAGGGCAGCGCCGCTCCGTCCGGATCGTCACCGATACTTACGGCCGGCTGACCTTGGTCACGACCGAGACCCAGCGGTTTGGCGGGTCCGGCAAGCTCAAGGCGGCGCTGAAGGCGCTGGCGCCCTGACCGCCTACCGCTTTGTCGCCCTCACCTGCGATTCCTGCGGTGAGGTCTTCGATGACGGCGGTTTCGCTCCGCATCCCGGAGGCACGCGGGAGCGCCGCGTGGGGAGCAGGGTGGACAACGGGCACTGCGGAAAGACGGACTACTGCGGCCGATGCAAAGACAAGATACCGGAGGACGCATGACCCGTTGGGGACGGCAGCCGCGGCCTCCGTACACATGCCATGAGCCACCGCCATCGACCCCTAGACTAAAAGGGTTTTGACTCGCGCGACCATCTGAATTTCTCAACAGGGGGACCATTGACTAAGACTTTCCGCGGCAAGCGCGCCGTCGCTCTTCCCGCGCTCCTGGCATCAATAGCGCTGACGCTGTCCGCTTGCGCCAGCTCAGGAGAGGCCGAGGCCCGCAAAACGTTCACACCGCCGGCTCATGAAAAACAGGATTACCTGGCGGAGAGCAAAAAAGTGACACCTGCCGTTGCTCCCGACTTCACCGAATTGGTGCCGGCGAGCCAGTTGGGCCCACTGACCGAGGCCGGCTACAAGGTCCTCCAGGTCGTGGCGCAGGACCACCCGGAGTACACCAAGTACGGGTTCAAGTACACCCTGGACGAGTTCGACAAGAACATCGCCCCGGCCCTCAAGCCGCTAATCATGCCTAACGCCTGGGCGAACATGCGTGACTCCTGGGCGAAAGAGGCGGGATACGCGCTGACCTCCTACGACCCTGAGACGAAGAACTGGGAGTTGGAGAACAACGAAGGCCAGAAATGCACCGCTTCCAAGGAAAAGCCCTACGAGATGACCCTCGGCGGCTTGCAACTGCGCACAGCCAATCCGTACGGCACCGTCCTTCCGGTGTTCGATGGCCGTGTGAACACTGTGACTCACTGCCAGGAGGGCGGAACCGTGGAACGGCAGATCATGCTCGCCTACTCGATGGAGCAGGACGGCGGGCAGTGGAAGATGGGTGGCGAGGCCGGCCTTAAGTCCGCGACCGACACGTTCACCATCAAGGGCCGCAAATAAGTCCCGGCCGGGGGCCAGGCTCCGCTCCGGAATCGGGCCTTTACTCGACAGCCACCAGCCCCCGGGGCGCCGGCCGAGCTGGCCGCAGCCGCCTGGCGCCGGCCCCTATGGACGCGTTGTTCTGATTTGGCAACGGAAATCAGAACAACGAGCTGCCTATTCTGATTTACGGGCTCATGCCCCGGCTTTCCGTAGCTGCGGTGAGCGGGCGGGCCGACTCCGCACGCATCAGGTTTGGAGCAGGAACACCTGCACCGCACCGATCACCGTGGAGACAAGTCATAAGCAACAGCACCGACTACGGCATCGGCTACCACGAGAGGTTCCTAGAAACGCGCGACCGGCGACGTGAACAGGCATGCCGAGTCATGCTCGCAGGGGGCTGCATCTTGGCAGCCGGAGTCATCACGTTTGCCGTCGGCAATATCCTCTTTGGTGCCTTTCATCTGGCGCCGCTTGACACAGCGTGGTTCTGGCTCTTCCTCCCCGCCTTCGCGGCGACGCTGATCTGCCTGCTTGCCTCGTTCTTCAGCATGGTGATTTTCCGGGTCTGACAGGCGCAAACCTGAACCGAGCGTATGGTTCGCGGCTCCGGGGAGCACGGATCGCGCATCCGCACACATGGGGTGCATGGAGGAATTTCTCGCTGACCTCCGCGGGCGCGCCGCCCGCCACCGCCAGTCGAGCGGCGGCTTATCCTCAGCTCATGGGAAAACGTGACGCAGGTGCCGGCATGACGGTAAAAGAAGCATTCAAACGCTCGATGAAGCACAGTGGCCGCGACTTGTTCCGCGGCGTCCTCTGGGCGATCCTTCCGGCAGCCTTCTACTGGTTCATCCAGGGCCCGGCCTACGGTCTGGCCGTCGGCATCACCGTCACTGGCGCGGTCTATTGGATCCGCGTCGGGAAGAATGCCAGTGCGATGTACCAGGTGGCGCGCAGCCGCGCCCGCCGGGGGCAGCATGTTTCCGATTGGCTGTGACACCCCGCGCCCCCAGGTCCCCCACTCGGAGCGGATCATCAGTCTGGACGACCGGTGGGCGGCCCGCTTCGCTGAACTGCAGGACTGGCTCGACACTCGAGGCAGCATGCCGCGGCGCACCAAGGATTCCGACGAGCGTGAACTCCGCATTTATGACTGGGCGCCGACCAGCGCATGCGCCACAAATCCGGCCTCCTGACTGGCGCCTACGTCCAAAAAATACTGACGGTGGACGGACTGCTCACGCCCCGGCAACTCTCGTGGCGCCAGGCCGAATTCAAAGCCTGGGTGGATGCGCACGGACGGCGGCCGCGGCCGTCCATCGACCCGGAAGACGCTTCCTTTCTCGTCCGCTTTCACACCTTGCGCAGCTACGCCCTGGGGGCCGTCTCACTGCGGCTGCCGCCGCGCTGCTCCTCGCCGTGCCGGAGGGCGTGACCGAAGCCGAGGCGGCCATCGTCAGGACGCGGCTGGACGCTAAGCTGAACGCCCGAAAGCTCAGGGCCGAAGCCGCCGTCGCGAACGTCATCCCGTTGGAGGACCGCTGGAGCCGCGGGTTCGCTGACTTGCAGGATTGAGTCCGGGAGCACAGGAGGCTGCCGAACCGCCGTTCCGCTGACGCCACGGAGTACCGCATCGCGAACTGGCTCAACGTCCAGTGAATGCAGTCCCGTGCTGAAAACATGCTCCCCGAGTATGAGATGAAACTCCGGTCGATCCCCCGCGCTCTGGAATCCCGCCCGCAGACAGCGGATGTTGACGCTGCGAAGGCTGTCGCCGCTTTTCACGACGACAATGGCCGGCTGCCCGCGGCGAAGGGAAGTGCACCCGCAGAGAAGGCTTTGTGTCAACGCCTTCGTCGCATCCGCCTGAAACTCACGGGCGGCCCTCATTCCGGGGACGTTTTGACAATCCTGTCGTCGGTTTCCGGTGCGGTTGCGCCGGTGCCCGGTCCGCGGACGCCAAGCCAGCGCCTGGCCGACATGGAGGACATGGAGGCGGGCCCAAGGGCCTGCTGCTTGTCTGCATCTTGACGTCTCTGCGGCCAACGCGGCGACAGGTGGCGTCAGCGCGGCTGAATGACGACCGGTAAACGTGTTGTAAGCCTGCTGTGCTCCGTTTTTGCACACAAAACCCCTCCGCCCCGGGCAAGATCGCCCGAACGGAGGGGTTCGTGGGGCCCCCTGTCGGATTCGAACCGACGACCCCCGCTTTACAAGAGCGGTGCTCTGGCCAACTGAGCTAAGGAGGCAATCCGCCGTCGTCGGTGCCCTGAAAGAGGGCCGGACGCCGGGCGCTAGATAAGGGTAGCCCACGCGGGGCCTGACGGTAAAAAATTCCGCTAGCACGCGCGGACAATGACGGACAGGCAAGCAGCCCGGCCCCGGACATTTCCGGGGCCGGGCTGCGTCGGTGCGTTTGGTTACTTCTTGGCGTCCACTGCGGCCTGCAGGAACTGGTCAAACGGGGTCTGGGCGCTGTCACCCTTGCCCCACTGCTTGCCCTCGACAAAGACGGTCGGCGTTCCGGTCACGCCGATGGACGCGGCCTCCTGGGTCGTGTGCTTCACGTACGGCCGGTACGTCTTGCTGTCCACGCACTGGTCGATGTTCTTGGCGCCCGTGTCCGTGGCGAGCTTCTTCAGGTCGTTGTCGGAGAGGCCGGCGCTGCCCTCGGCCGGCTGCTTGGCGAACAGCGCGTCAACAAATGCGGCGTACCTTTCCGGGGATTCGTTCACTACGCACGCGGCGGCGTTGGCGGCACGGGAGGAGTAGTTGGTGGTGGAGCGGCTGTCCAGGAAACCCAGCGCCCGGTACTCAACGGTGATCTTGCCTGCGTTGCGCAGTGACGTGAGGGTCTGGTTGTACTTCGCTTCGAAGTCCTTGCACACCGGGCAGATGAAGTCCACGTAGAGGACCACCTTGACGGGCTTGCCCGCCTCAGCCTCGGCGCCGGGCGCAGTCACCGTCGCCGGCGGCGTGGCGGCCGGAGAGGGCACGTCTGCAACGTTGACGCTGCCCGCGGCCGACTTCGCCACGTCGGTGTTGGCCAGCAGGGTGACACCGCCGTGGACATTCCCGTTTGCCGGCGTCGGACCGGAATCCGCGATGGGCGCGTTGTTCTTGATGTTGGAGGTGACCACCAGCGCCACGATTGCGATGATGGCGACCACGGCAACCACAATGCCCCAGCCGATCAGCAGCTTGTTGCGCTTGTCCTTCTTCAGCTGCGCCTCGCGGATTTGACGGGCTTTCTCACGCGCCGCGGCAGTGCGGTCTGCCTTGGACTGTCGGGGTTCATTTGCGGGGCTCATCGATTCCTCGTGTTGATCGGCCTGGGATGCTCCACTTGGTGGCACATCCACCATTTTAGGGGAGAAACCCGGGAGCTTGCGGTTTCAAGTTTCTTCAGCATGGCCAACGGTCGAATAGCCCGGAAGATTCCGCCCGGCTAGGCTGGGGGGAGCCACATGCGATCCCAGGGGGCACCAATGCAAGCAACCGAGCACGCCGACGCGCGCGCCGACGCGTCCGCCAATAAAAGCGCCGAGCAGACCGTCCAGGAGCGGACCGAGCCGGAACCCGGCGGGGAGCCCGCACCGGAAAACCGCCCGGATGCCCCGGAGTCCACGCCTGCCTTCGACTTCATGGTCGTTTCCAACCGCCTGCCGGTTGACCGGTGCGCCCCCGATGAACCCGGCTGTGAAGACGGCTGGCGCCGCTCCCCCGGCGGCCTGGTGACCGCGCTGGCGCCCATGATGACGAAGACGGACGGCGCCTGGGTCGGCTGGCACGGTGCCCCGGACGAACAACTGGACCTTTTCAGCAACCGCGGCATCGACCTGGTTCCGGTCCAGCTCAGCGCCCGCGACGTCGAGCTCTACTACGAGGGCTTCTCCAACGCCACCCTGTGGCCGCTCTACCACGACGTGATCGCCCCGCCGGAATTCCACCGAGCCTGGTGGGACACCTACCGCAGGGTCAACAAAAGGTTCGCCGACGCCGTCGTCCGCCACGCGGCCCAGGGGGCCACGATCTGGGTGCAGGACTACCAACTCCAGCTCGTACCCAAAATGCTCCGCGAGGCGCGCCCGGACCTGAAGATCGGGTTCTTCAACCACATTCCCTTCCCGCCGCCGGAGATTTTTGCCCAGCTGCCCTGGCGCCGCGCCATCATCGACGGCCTCCTCGGCGCTGACCTGGTGGGCTTCCAGCGCAGCAGCGACGCAGGCAACTTCATGCGGTCCGCCCGCCGCTTCCTCGGCGCCAGCGTCAAGCAGCAGCAGGTGCACGTCAAGGGCGCCGACGGTCAAACCACCCACATCGCCCGCGCCCAGGCCTTCCCCATCTCCATCGACGTCAAGCAGATCAGCGAACTGGCGCGGAAACCGGAGATCATCGAGAAGGCCAAGCAGATCCGCCGTGACCTCGGCAATCCCAAGACCATCCTGCTGGGCGTCGACCGGCTGGACTACACCAAGGGCATCCGGCACCGGCTCAAGGCCTACGAGGAACTCCTGGAGGACGGCAAGGTCACCGTGGAGGACGCCTCGCTGATCCAGGTCGCCAGCCCCAGCCGGGAGCGGGTCGAACAGTACCGCCTGCTGCGCGAGGAGGTCGAGGGCACCGTCGGCCACATCAACGGCACCTACGACACCATGCAAAACACCGCCGTACGCTACCTGCACCACAGCTACCCGATCGAGGAAATGGTCGCCCTGTACCTGGCGGCCGACGTCATGCTGGTCACCGCCCTGCGGGATGGCATGAACCTGGTGGCCAAGGAATACGTCACCGCGCGGACAAATAACGACGGCGCCCTCGTGCTCAGCGAATTCGCGGGAGCCGCGGACCAGCTCAAACAGGCCCTGCTGATGAATCCGCACGACATCGACGGGCTCAAAGACACCATCATGCGCGCAGTCAACATGAAGCCGGCCGAGGCAGCCCGCCGGATGCGGGCGATGCGCAAGCAGATCCTGGACCACGACGTCGACCTCTGGTCCGCCGATTTCCTCAGCGCGCTCCAGGAAAAGGTGGTCCGCGATGACTCCTGAAGCCGGCCCCACCGGGAACAAGCTCTCGCTCTCCCCCGAACTGCTGGCGGCCGTCCACCGCGTCGCCGGCACGGAGCAGCTGCTGGTGGCGATGGACTTTGACGGCACCATGGCGCCCCTGGTCGACCACGCGGCCGACGCCCGTGCACTGCCCCGGTCGGCGGCCGCCTTCGCCGCCCTCGCGGACCTCCCGCGCACGACGACGGCCCTCATCTCCGGCCGGGCCTTGGACAGCCTCCGGGCCGTCGCCTCGCCTCCCGAGAAGACCCTGCTGATCGGCAGCCACGGCGCGGAGGTCTGGATGGGCCCCGGCTCGGCCGAACTGGTGCTGGAAGACGCGCAGCGGGAGCTGCTGGCCGACGTGCGCCGGATCCTGGACGAGATCGTGCATGTCGCCCCCGGGACACTCCTCGAGGACAAGCCTGCCGGCGTCGTGCTGCACACCAGGCTGGCGGCCGACGACGTCGCCGAGGACGCGGTTGCCGCCGCCAGGGCGGCGCTGAAGGACACTCCGGGCGTCCACCTCAAGACCGGAAACCGGGTGCTGGAAACCTCGGTGGTCCACGCCTCCAAGGGGGAAGGCATTGCCTTCCTGCGGCAGGCCGCCGCGGCCACCGCGGTGGTTTTCGCCGGCGACGACACCACGGACGAGGACGCGCTTGGCAGCCTCGTTCCCGGGGACCTCGGCGTCAAGGTGGGGCTGGACTTCACCCAGGCCGAATTCCGGGTGGAGGCACCGGCGCACGTCGCCGAGCTGCTGGAGGCCCTGCTGCGTGCACGGTCCACAGCCGTCCGGGCCTAACCGGCCGGGCCTAGCCGTCCGGAGCGGCCGGCCGGAGCCGCCGGAAGGGACGCGTCGGCAATATCACTTGTGAGCCTCCTGACGTTTTAGTCCCTTTACCGATGATCTGACATACTCTGTATGTGATGCGGCGCACAACTACCGTGCGGCGTCACTGGATGCTCCTCGGCTTCGGCCGGGGAGCATGCGCATCCACAACTGAATAAAAAGAACCATTCACTACGGATCGTCCGGCACGTACCTGCCGGTGAAGGGATTGAGAACTGTGGCTACAGTTACTTTTGACAACGCTACGCGTCTGTATCCGGGCACAGAGAAGCCCGCTGTTGACAAGCTCAACATCGAAATCGCCGACGGCGAGTTCCTGGTCCTCGTTGGGCCCTCCGGCTGCGGCAAGTCCACCTCGCTCCGCATGCTCGCGGGCCTCGAAGATGTGAACTCCGGCCGGATCCTGATCGGTGACCGCGACGTCACCGACCTTCCGCCCAAAGACCGCGACATCGCCATGGTGTTCCAGAACTACGCGCTGTACCCGCACATGACCGTGGCGGACAACATGGGCTTCGCGCTCAAGATCGCCGGCGTCAGCAAGGAAGAACGTGCCGAGCGCGTCCGCGAGGCCGCCAAACTCCTGGACCTCGAGCCCTACCTGGACCGCAAGCCGAAGGCGCTTTCCGGCGGCCAGCGCCAGCGCGTCGCCATGGGCCGCGCCATCGTGCGCAACCCGCAGGTCTTCCTGATGGATGAGCCGCTGTCCAACCTGGACGCCAAGCTCCGCGTGCAGACCCGCACGCAGATCGCCTCCCTGACCCGCCGCCTCGGTGTCACCACGGTCTACGTCACCCACGACCAGGTCGAGGCCATGACCATGGGCGACCGCGTCGCCGTCCTCAAGGACGGCCTGCTGATGCAGGTGGACACCCCCCGCAACCTCTACGACAAGCCGAAGAACGTCTTCGTCGCCGGCTTCATCGGCTCCCCCGCCATGAACCTGCTCGAACTCCCGGTCGTCGACGGCGGCGTGCAGTTCGGCGGCACCGTCTACCCGGTCCCGCGTGACGTCCTCGAGGACGCCTCCGGCTCCACCGTCACCGTCGGCTCACGTCCCGAAGACCTGGAGAACGCCCCCCAAGGCGAGGGCCTCCAGGTGGAGGTCGACGTCGTCGAAGAGCTCGGCGCGGACGCTTACGTCTACGGCCACACCACGCTCGACGGCAAGAGCCACGACATCGTGGCCCGCGTCGACGGCCGCCGCCCCCCGATGAAGGGCGAATCCATCTGGGTCCGCCCGCAGTCGGGCCACGTGCACCTGTTCGACACCAAGACGGGCCTGCGCCTGGGCGACTAGTCCCCACCGGCACCGGGCCCCTAACCGGCCAAGCTGCCAAGCTGCGGCGGTCTTCCCACGGGAGGGCCGCCGTCGTGGTTTAAGCGCCCGGTAGCCGGCAGACGTTAGGCGCGTCCGCCCATGTACGGGAGAATTGCCACATGAGCGAGGAAAACCGCGTGACGGAGGAGAACGGCGCCCAGTGGCATGATGAACCCACGGATTACGCACAGATCGGCAAGCTGCCCCGCTACGCGGCCGCAAGCAATGACGAAAGGCGTGTCGCGAGTTCGCTGAGCATCACGGCCGCCGCCACCGAGCCCGAACTGCTGGACCTGCCGTGGCATACCGCGCTGGAGGACTGGCCCGCGGAGTACCTCGCGGCGCTCCCCCGCGGCATTTCGCGCCACATTGTGCGCTTCGCCCATCTGGGCGGGTCGGTGATCGCCATCAAGGAAACCTCCGAACACATTGCCCGCCACGAGTATCACATGCTGCGCAAACTGGCCCGGTTGGATGTCCCCTGCGTGGAGCCGGTGGCGGTCATTACCGGGCGCACCACCCCCGACGGCAGGCCGCTGAACCCGGTGCTGGTCACCCGGCACCTGAAGTTCTCCATGCCGTACCGGGCCCTGTTCTCCCAGATGCTCCGCAAGGACACGTTGACCCGGCTGATCGACGCGCAGGCCCTGCTGCTGGTCCGCCTGCACCTGATCGGTTTCTACTGGGGCGACGTCTCCCTCTCCAACACCTTGTTCCGCCGCGACGCCGGCGCCTTCGCCGCCTACCTCGTGGACGCCGAAACGGGTGAGCTGTATCCGGACCTGTCCACCGGCCAGCGGGAATACGATCTTGAAATCGCCCGGGTCAACATCGCCGGCGAACTGATGGACCTGTTGGACGGCGGCCTGATCGAGGACAAGGTGGACCCCGTCGCCACCAGTGAGCTCATCATGGAGAGCTACCGGCGGCTCTGGGCGGAGCTGACCGAGAAGGAATCCTTCGAGATCGGGGAGCGCTGGCGGGTCACCGCGCGGATCCGGCGGCTGAACGAGCTGGGCTTCGATGTGGAGGAATACGCCATCAAGACCACGCAAAACGGTTCCACCATCCAGCTTCAGCCCAAAGTCGTGGACGCCGGGCACCATCAGCGCCGGTTGCTGCGGCTCACCGGCCTCGATGTACAGGAAAACCAGGCACGGCGGCTGCTGAACGACATGGACACCTTCCGGGCAGACAACAACCCCGGAATGGACGAGGAGTACAGCGCACACCTGTGGTTGAGCCAGATCTTCGAACCGATCGTCAGAGCGATCCCCCGCGACCTCTCCGGGAAGCTGGAGCCGGCGGAGGCCGTGCACGAAATTCTGGAGCACCGCTGGTACATGTCGCAAAAAGAGAACCGGTATATCCCGCTGGCCGAGGCCGTGCAGTCCTACATCGACTCCGAACTGCGGCACCGGCGGGATGAGGCCGCGATCATGCTCAACCCGGACACCGAGCTGCTCAAGATCCTGGAAGTAGAGACCGAGGAATCCCGTTACGGCGCCGACGACGAGTACCCGGACTCCGACGACTGAACCGGTGGGGCCGGGGCCGGGCGCGGGCTAAATCGCCTTTCCGGGGTTCAGGATGCCGGCCGGGTCGAACAGTTCCTTGATCCGGTGCTGCAGTTCGCGCACCGGCTCCTTCTGTTCCAGTCCCAGCCAGCGCAGCTTGTACTGGCCCACACCATGCTCGCCGGTGATGGTCCCGCCCATCGCCAGGGCGACGGTGACGGATTCGTCCAGCGCCGCTGCAAGACGTTCGACGGCGGCCGGCACCCCGCCGGCTTCGGCGCCTGCTTCGGTCGCGCCGGCTTCAGTCGCGCCGGCTTCGGCCCGGTCCACCCAGAACGTGGGATGGAGATTGCCGTCGCCGGCATGCGCCACCACCTTGAGCTGCACAGCAAACTTCGCCGCCGTCGCCTCCAGCTCGGCAACATAGTCCACCAGCCGTGAGCGGGGCACGGCAACGTCCTCGCCCACCCGGTACTCGTCGTCCACTTCTACGCCGCGGCTGTTGCGGCGAAGCTCCACCAGCAGTTCGGCTTCGGCATTCGCCTCCATCGTCACTGTTGCCCCGCCCGCGGCCAGCACCGGACGAAGCGCCGCCGCTTCGGCGGCCGCACCGTAGCCGTCAGTCTGGATCAGCAGCAAGGAGCCGCCCCGGGCGGTGAGATCCGAGCCGTGGACGTCGTCCAGCTGGGCGAGGGAGCCGCCGTCGAGCAGTTCCATGATGGCCGGCTGGATGCGTGCCCGGCCGACAGCGAGGACGCCGGCGGCCGCGCCGCGGAAATCGGGGTAGAACGCCGCGATGGTGTGGACCTCACACGGGAGGTACCGCAGCCGGACGGTGATCCCCACCACGATTCCCAGAGTACCTTCGGACCCCACGAACAGCCCGGTGAGATCGTAGCCGGCCACCCCTTTGAAGGTCTGGTGCCCGGTGTGAATCAGGGTACCGTCCGCCAGGACGACGTCGAGCGCCAGCACGGAATCGCGGGTGACCCCGTACTTTGCGCAGCGCAGGCCGCCCGCATTGGTGGCGACATTGCCGCCGATGGTGGAGATCTTGTAGCTGGCCGGGTCCGGGGCGTACATCAGTCCGTGCGGTGCAGCCGCCGCGTTCAGTTCCGCGTTGATGACCCCGGGCTCGACGACGGCGGTCTCGTCATCGGGGTTGAGGGCCAGGATGCGGTTCATCCGTTCCAGGCTGAGCACCACGCACCCTTCGCTCGCGTGCGCGCCGCCGGACAGGCCGGTGCCGGCTCCGCGGGTCACCAGTGCTACCCGGCGGGCGGCGCAGGCCCGGACAGTGGCTTGTACATCCGCGAGGGAGTCGGCCAGGACCACGGCCAGCGGGAGCTGGTAGTCCAGCACCGGCGCCCGGTCCACTGCGCACGCCGCCAGGGTCGCGGCATCCACTGCGACCTTGTCCGCGCCCAGGGCCGAGGTCAGTTCCTTCACGATGCTCCGCACAGCCTTCTTCTCCTTGGTCGGGGGCGTCATCCGGCCTTCAGTCTAGGGCGCGAGGTCCGCGTTTACTCGAGGGCCGGTAGCGTGTTCGGCGCGGTCCGCTTTCAGGCGCCGGCGCCTCCCATGAAGCGGACGAACCGCTGCAGTACGCCGGGCCAGCGTGCCTCGCTCTCGTTACGGGTTCCGGCCGGGTCCTGGGCACCTTCCCAGCCGCTCTGCACGAGCCGCAACTCGGTCCCGTCTTCGACGGCACGAAAGGCAACGCGCAGCTCGGTGGACCAGAGGGCCTGCGCGCCGGGGTGCCAGCTGGCGTGGAAGGACAGCGGTGGCTGCCAGTCATCGATGGTGCCCCAGATGGCGGTCCTGCCATCGTCCGCGGTTTCCACGATGAGGTTCTCCTCGAACTCCACATAAGACCCGGCGCCGTAGACGCTGTATTCCGCAAGCGGCCACCAGAGGTGGGTGTGCTCGGTGAATCCCACGAATGCCCTGGCGACAGGACCGGGAACGAGGACGGTGCACACCACGGGTTCCAGGTCCGCCGAAGGTTCGGCGCCAGGCGCTGCGGCTGCATGGCTGAAGAGGTTGTCCATGGGCATCAACTCTACAAGGCCCCTTGTCCGCGAGCGGGTCGGGTGGTTAAAGGGGGAGAGCCTCCAACCTGGTGGTTGGAGGCTCTCGACCTAATTAGTGTCCGGCGGTGACCTACTCTCCCACACCCTCCCGGGTGCAGTACCATCGGCGCTGTGGGTCTTAGCTTCCGGGTTCGGGATGGGACCGGGCGTTTCCCCCACGCTATGACCGCCGTAACTCGTGCTCCGCACCGTTCCGGCCCCTGGGGGGGTGGTGGTGGGAAATCTGTGGGTTACAACATGTGGTGTTGTTATGTAGTTGTTGGTTCCTGCAACGTGCCCTGGTGTTGGGTTTGTTGTTTGGGAACCACATAGTGGACGCAAGCAGTCTTGTTTCTTTGTACCGCCCGTTGGTGGCAAACGCTTTTGAACCCGTTTGCCCCGGGTGGTGTGTGGTGTAAGTTATCGGCCTATTAGTACCGGTCAGCTTCACGAGTCGTTAGTCCTCGCTTCCACATCCGGCCTATCAACCCAGTGGTCTGGCTGGGGGCCTCTCACACACAAGGTGTATGGAAATCTCATCTCGAAGCGAGCTTCCCGCTTAGATGCTTTCAGCGGTTATCCCATCCGAACGTAGCTAATCAGCGGTGCACTTGGCAGTACAACTGACACACCAGAGGTTCGTCCGTCCCGGTCCTCTCGTACTAAGGACAGCCCTTCTCAAATTTCCTGCGCGCGCAGCGGATAGGGACCGAACTGTCTCACGACGTTCTAAACCCAGCTCGCGTACCGCTTTAATGGGCGAACAGCCCAACCCTTGGGACCTACTCCAGCCCCAGGATGCGACGAGCCGACATCGAGGTGCCAAACCATGCCGTCGATATGGACTCTTGGGCAAGATCAGCCTGTTATCCCCGAGGTACCTTTTATCCGTTGAGCGACGGCCATTCCACAATGTACCGCCGGATCACTAGTCCCGACTTTCGTCCCTGCTCGAGATGTCTCTCTCACAGTCAAGCTCCCTTGTGCACTTACACTCGACACCTGATTGCCAACCAGGCTGAGGGAACCTTTGGGCGCCTCCGTTACTTTTTAGGAGGCAACCGCCCCAGTTAAACTACCCATCAGGCACTGTCCCTGACCCGGATTACGGGCCGAAGTTAGATGTCCAAAGTGACCAGAGTGGTATTTCAACGATGACTCCACCCGGACTGGCGTCCGGGCTTCCACGTCTCCCACCTATCCTACACAAGCCACTCCGAACACCAATACCAAACTATAGTAAAGGTCTCGGGGTCTTTCCGTCCTGCTGCGCGTAACGAGCATCTTTACTCGTACTGCAATTTCGCCGAGTTTATGGTTGAGACAGCGGGGAAGTCGTTACTCCATTCGTGCAGGTCGGAACTTACCCGACAAGGAATTTCGCTACCTTAGGATGGTTATAGTTACCACCGCCGTTTACTGGGGCTTAAATTCTCAGCTTCGCCTTGCGGCTAACCGGTCCTCTTAACCTTCCAGCACCGGGCAGGAGTCAGTCCGTATACATCGTCTTGCGACTTCGCACGGACCTGTGTTTTTAGTAAACAGTCGCTTCCCCCTGGTCTCTGCGGCCCCGCCACGCTCCGGACAGCAAGTGTCCATCACGGTAGGGGCCCCCCTTCTCCCGAAGTTACGGGGGCATTTTGCCGAGTTCCTTAACCATAATTCTCTCGATCGCCTTAGTATTCTCTACCTGATCACCTGTGTCGGTTTGGGGTACGGGCGGCTAAAACCTCGCGTCGATGCTTTTCTCGGCAGCATAGGATCACCGGATCCCCCCATACGGGGGTCCCATCGGGTCTCAGGCATCATGAACGGCGGATTTGCCTACCGTTCGCCCTACATCCTTAGACCGGGGCAACCATCGCCCGGCCCGGCTACCTTCCTGCGTCACACCTGTTAATACGCTTGCCTCCCGGGATCAGGTCCCGCGCTCCACCAAAACCCTCACACCACAAGGGCGCTCGGGCAGGCTTCGGGCGGTTAGTATCCCCCGTTCAACATGGGCGGTTTTTCGCCGGTACGGGAATATCAACCCGTTGTCCATCGACTACGCCTGTCGGCCTCGCCTTAGGTCCCGACTTACCCAGGGCAGATTAGCTTGACCCTGGAACCCTTGATCATTCGGCGGACGGGTTTCTCACCCGTCTTTCGCTACTCATGCCTGCATTCTCACTCGTGTAGGCTCCACCGCTGGTTTACACCGCGACTTCACCGCCCACACGACGCTCCCCTACCCATCCAGACGCCTGAACCACAAGGGCTTAGCAAAAATCTGAATGCCACAACTTCGGCGGTGTACTTGAGCCCCGCTACATTGTCGGCGCGGAATCACTTGACCAGTGAGCTATTACGCACTCTTTTAAGGATGGCTGCTTCTAAGCCAACCTCCTGGTTGTCTTCGCAACTCCACATCCTTTCCCACTTAGCACACGCTTAGGGGCCTTAGTTGGTGGTCTGGGCTGTTTCCCTCTCGACTATGAAGCTTATCCCCCACAGTCTCACTGCTGCGCTCTCACTTACCGGCATTCGGAGTTTGGCTGACGTCAGTAACCTTGTAGGGCCCATTAGCCATCCAGTAGCTCTACCTCCGGTAAGAAACACGCAACGCTGCACCTAAATGCATTTCGGGGAGAACCAGCTATCACGAAGTTTGATTGGCCTTTCACCCCTACCCACAGCTCATCCCCTCCATTTTCAACTGAAGTGGGTTCGGTCCTCCACGACGTCTTACCGTCGCTTCAACCTGGCCATGGGTAGATCACTTCGCTTCGGGTCTAGATCACGCCACTGCAACGCCCTGTTCAGACTCGCTTTCGCTACGGCTTCCCCACACGGGTTAACCTCGCGACGTAACACTAACTCGCAGGCTCATTCTTCAAAAGGCACGCCGTCACCACAACACAGCAAGCTATGATGGCTCCGACGGATTGTAAGCACACGGTTTCAGGTACTGTTTCACTCCCCTCCCGGGGTACTTTTCACCTTTCCCTCACGGTACTGGTCCGCTATCGGTCATTAGGGAGTATTTAGGCTTATCAGGTGGTCCTGACAGATTCACACGGGATTTCTCGGGCCCCGTGCTACTCGGGATACCTCCCAGGCGGCATGACAGCATTTCGGTTACGGGGCTCACACCCTCTCTGGCCGGCCTTTCAAGACCGCTCACCTATGCCCATGCAACACACCCCACTGTCCCGGCAGAGACAGAACGGAAAGTCCCACAACCCCGACCATGCAACGCCCGCCGGCTATCACACATGGAACGGTTTAGCCTGATCCGCGTTCGCTCGCCACTACTAACGGAATCACTATTGTTTTCTCTTCCTGCGGGTACTGAGATGTTTCACTTCCCCGCGTTCCCCCCACGCACCCTATGTGTTCAGATGCGGGTCACCAGGTAACTCGCGCCCCTGGCGGGGTTTCCCCATTCGGACACCCTGGGATCACAGTCCGGTTATCGACTCCCCCAGGCTTATCGCAGATTCCTACGTCCTTCTTCGGCTCCTAATGCCAAGGCATCCACCGTGTGCTCTTAAAAACTTGACCACAAAAGATCAAGGAGTAATTCACGAGAGAACCACGAAACCAACCCCACACCCACAAGGGCATGGAACCAGATCCAGGTTCATATTCTTGGAAATTGCTTCTTATAAAAGATGCTCGCGTCCACTATGTAGTTCTCAAACAACAACCCCGTACCACACACCCCACCCACGTCAACGCGCGTGATCGATGCAGCCAGGAAACCAGAAACAAACCAGCCCCACAGCACCAACCAGGCCTCCCCCGAAAGGAAAACCCCGCCCATGCCATGGTCCTGTTGCCTCAGGACCCAACAGTGTG
Organism: Arthrobacter sp. JB02-1C; assembly: GCF_057748045.1. NCBI lineage: Bacteria > Bacillati > Actinomycetota > Actinomycetes > Micrococcales > Micrococcaceae > Arthrobacter > Arthrobacter sp. JB02-1C. The sequence goes on along the minus strand of NZ_CM173235.1, from coordinate 1,772,037 downwards.
CCAAACACTAAACCGCCCATCCCCTCCCCGCACCGTTCCAGGACAACCCGCCCCCCGAAGGGAACAAGTGACCGTACTGGGTGCCGGCAGAAAACCAGCGGCCGCTATTTGTTGATATTCCACCCGTGAGCACCCGCCGCAGAACAATCGCCTGCGCAACGGGCCTACTCCTGACAACACCACCACACAGACATAACGCCTGGCGTGGTTGTTGTAGGTGCTCCTTAGAAAGGAGGTGATCCAGCCGCACCTTCCGGTACGGCTACCTTGTTACGACTTAGTCCCAATCGCCAGTCCCACCTTCGACAGCTCCCTCCCACAAGGGGTTAGGCCACCGGCTTCGGGTGTTACCAACTTTCGTGACTTGACGGGCGGTGTGTACAAGGCCCGGGAACGTATTCACCGCAGCGTTGCTGATCTGCGATTACTAGCGACTCCGACTTCATGGGGTCGAGTTGCAGACCCCAATCCGAACTGAGACCGGCTTTTTGGGATTAGCTCCACCTCACAGTATCGCAACCCTTTGTACCGGCCATTGTAGCATGCGTGAAGCCCAAGACATAAGGGGCATGATGATTTGACGTCGTCCCCACCTTCCTCCGAGTTGACCCCGGCAGTCTCCCATGAGTCCCCGCCATAACGCGCTGGCAACATGGAACGAGGGTTGCGCTCGTTGCGGGACTTAACCCAACATCTCACGACACGAGCTGACGACAACCATGCACCACCTGTAAACCGGCCACAAGTGGGGAACCTGTTTCCAGGTCTTTCCGGTTCATGTCAAGCCTTGGTAAGGTTCTTCGCGTTGCATCGAATTAATCCGCATGCTCCGCCGCTTGTGCGGGCCCCCGTCAATTCCTTTGAGTTTTAGCCTTGCGGCCGTACTCCCCAGGCGGGGCACTTAATGCGTTAGCTACGGCGCGGAAAACGTGGAATGTCCCCCACACCTAGTGCCCAACGTTTACGGCATGGACTACCAGGGTATCTAATCCTGTTCGCTCCCCATGCTTTCGCTCCTCAGCGTCAGTTAATGCCCAGAGACCTGCCTTCGCCATCGGTGTTCCTCCTGATATCTGCGCATTTCACCGCTACACCAGGAATTCCAGTCTCCCCTACATCACTCTAGTCTGCCCGTACCCACCGCAGATCCGGAGTTGAGCCCCGGACTTTCACGGCAGACGCGACAAACCGCCTACGAGCTCTTTACGCCCAATAATTCCGGATAACGCTTGCGCCCTACGTATTACCGCGGCTGCTGGCACGTAGTTAGCCGGCGCTTCTTCTGCAGGTACCGTCACTTACGCTTCTTCCCTACTGAAAGAGGTTTACAACCCGAAGGCCGTCATCCCTCACGCGGCGTCGCTGCATCAGGCTTCCGCCCATTGTGCAATATTCCCCACTGCTGCCTCCCGTAGGAGTCTGGGCCGTGTCTCAGTCCCAGTGTGGCCGGTCACCCTCTCAGGCCGGCTACCCGTCGTCGCCTTGGTGAGCCATTACCTCACCAACAAGCTGATAGGCCGCGAGTCCATCCAAAACCACAAAAAGCTTTCCACCCCCCACCATGCGATGAGGAGTCATATCCGGTATTAGACCCAGTTTCCCAGGCTTATCCCAGAGTTAAGGGCAGGTTACTCACGTGTTACTCACCCGTTCGCCACTAATCCCCCCAGCAAGCTGGAGATCATCGTTCGACTTGCATGTGTTAAGCACGCCGCCAGCGTTCATCCTGAGCCAGGATCAAACTCTCCGTTGAAGTAAAACAGACACACCATGCGCCCCCGGGAAAACGGGATGCACACAATGCACAAAATTTGAAACCAGCTGTAAAAACCATGCCATCCACTGGGTGGACAACACAGCCAAAACAACCAATCAATAAAACAATTGGTATCAACAAACTTGGCACACTATTGAGTTCTCAAACAACAGACACACCCGACACCACCCAAACCCAACGGTCCAGGATCGCTCCGGAGCAACTTTTCAAACTTACCCGCTCGCTTCGCCCGAGTCAAATCAGCGTTTCAAACCCGGCCTCGGCAGAGGCTCTTGGTTGTCTTAGCGGATCAACTCCGGGGAGCGGCGCGGAAATAAACTGTACCACCATCGGGGCCGACTGACAAAAGCCCATCTCCGGGCCATCCCCACGCGGCCGGACACCGACGGTGGCGGCCGCCGCCGCCGGAGCCTAGTCGATCAGCTTGAAGTAGGCCGCGGCCAACGGCGGCAGGGACACCTTCAGGCTGGCGGGCTGCCCGTCGGCGCCGTCGCCGGACGCCGTCAGGGTTCCCTCGTTGAGGACGCCGGATCCCCCGTAGGCTGCCGCGTCCGTGTTCAGGACCTCCTGCCACGAACCGGCGGCGGGCACCCCAAGGACGAAGTCATGGTGCGGCGCGCCGGAGAAGTTCAGCGCGCAGACCAGCGGGGTGCCGGCGGCGTCCCGACGGATGAACGTCAGGACGTTCCGGTCCGCGTCACCGCCGTTGATCCATTCGAACCCGTCCGGGTGGTTGTCCCGTTCATAGAGGGCCGGGGTGGAACTGTAGAGCTCGTTCAGGTCCTTGGTCAGGAGCTGCAGACCGCGGTGCGCCGGAATGTCGGCCAGCCACCAGTCCAGGCCGTACTGCTCGGACCATTCCGCTTCCTGCCCGAACTCGGTACCCATGAAAATCAGCTGCTTGCCCGGGTGCGCCCACTGGTAGCCCAGGAAGGCACGCAGGTTGGCGAGCTGCTGCCACCGGTCGCCCGGCATCTTGCGGAGCATCGAGCCCTTGCCATGCACTACCTCGTCATGGCTGATCGGCAGCAGGAAGTTCTCGGTATAGGCGTACACCATGGAGAAGGTGAGCGTGCCGTGGTGCCACTTACGGTTGTAGGGGTCCTCGGCCATGTACTTGAGCGAGTCGTGCATCCAGCCCATGTTCCACTTGATCCCGAAGCCGAGCCCGCCCTGGCTTGTCGGCGCGGTGACGCCCGGAAAGGCGGTGGACTCTTCGGCGATCATCACGGCACCGGGGTTCTTGCGGTAGACGGTGGCATTGACTTCCTGCAGGAAGGAGATCGCCTCGAGGTTCTCGCGGCCGCCGAAGCGGTTCGGCTGCCACTGGCCTTCCTGGCGGGAATAGTCCAGGTAGAGCATTGAGGCCACCGCGTCGACCCGCAACCCGTCGATATGGAATTCCTCCAGCCAGTACAAGGCGTTGGCCACCAGGAAGTTGCGGACCTCCCGCCGGCCGAAGTCGAAGATCAGGGTGCCCCAGTCCGGGTGTTCGCCCAGGTTCGGGTCGGAGTGTTCGTAGAGAGGGCCGCCGTCGAAACGCGCCAGCGCCCACTCGTCCTTGGGGAAGTGCGCGGGAACCCAGTCCAGCAGCACGCCGATACCGGCCTGGTGCAGTTCGTCCACGAGGTACCGGAACTCGTCCGGGTGCCCGAAGCGCGCTGTCGGCGCGAAGTAGGACGTGACCTGGTAGCCCCACGAGCCGCCGAAAGGGTGTTCCGCTACGGGCATGAATTCCACGTGCGTGAAGCCGAGCCATTTGACGTACTCGACCAGTTCCTTGGCCAGTTGGCGGTAGTCAAGTCCCACCCGCCAGGAGCCGAGGTGGACCTCGTAGACACTCATGGCGGCGTTGTGCGGATCCCGGGAAGCCCGGGCCTCCATCCACTCGGCGTCCTTGAACACGTACGAGGGCTCAACGACGCGTGATGCCGTCAGTGGCGGCACCTCCGTGCCGAACGCCAGCGGGTCGGCCTTCTCGACCCAGTAACCCTGCTGTGTCTTGATCTCGAACTTGTAGCACGCCCCTGCTAAAACGCCTGGGATGAACAGTTCCCAAACCCCCGAGGAGCCCAGGGAGCGCATCGAGAACTCCCGGCCGTCCCACCCGTTAAAGTCGCCCTTGACGCGTACGGCCTGGGCATTGGGAGCCCACACGGCGAAGGACACGCCGTCGACGTCGCCCAGGGCCGACTTGTAGTGCTGGACGTGGGCGCCGAGAACATCCCAGAGACGCTCGTGCCGGCCTTCGCCGATCAGGTGCAGATCCACTTCGCCCACGGTCGGAAGGTAACGGTAGGGCTCGTCGGCCTGCTGGGGTTCTTCGCCCTCGTAGGTGACTTCGAGGCGGTAGTCCGGGACGTGGCCTTCCTCCGCGGGGTCCAGCACAGCCACCCACACGCCGCCGGACTCGTGCGTCATCGGGTGGCTGCCGGTCGCGGTCACGACGGAAACGGCTTCCGCGAGGTGCTTCACGGTGCGGATGGTGACGTGCCCGTAGTCGTCGAGGTGCGCGCCGAGGACGGAATGCGGCGCGTGGTGCTCACCGGCGGCAACCCGTGCGAGGGTCTCCGCGTCCACGGGCATCGGGACACCGGGTCGATCGGTACGTGCTGAGCCTGTCATATTGTTACCTTCCGCTTCGGTGCCGGCGGACACGCCGGCACCTGTACTGCCGAGGAGACGACGGGATGCGTTCACCGGGATGGCGAGCCAGTCCGGTCTGTTCCGTAGTTCGTACACAACTTCATAAAGAGCCTTGTCCAGCCACAATGCCACGAACAGGGCTGAACCGCGGTCGATGGCGCCCGGGGTGACTTCGGCGTAGCCGGCCAGGAACGCCCCGGCGCAGTCATCCACCCAGCCTGCCGGGACGACGGCGTTGCCGTATTCACGGACTGCAGCGCCCGCGGCGTAGTCGAACGAGCGCAGCATGCCCACGACGTCACGAAGGGGCACGTCGGGAAAGTTGCGTTCGGAGATGGGCCGCAGCGGCTCGCCCTCGAAGTCCAGGATGGCCCAGCGCTCCGGCGTTTGCGCGCCGCCGGGGACCTGCAGGATCTGCCCGAGGTGCAGGTCCCCGTGGATCCGTTGCAGCGGCCCCGGACTTGTCCCTTCGAGCCGGGCCAGGAGAGCCTCCAGTTCGGCGTCGTAGGGTCCGACGGCGGCGCGGGCTTCGGTCCAGGACTGCCGGACCCGCCGGGCGACGCCTGGGGCGATGTCGCCGCCCGGGACGGTCTCGGCGGAAGTCCCCAGCGCCTCGGCCAACCTCCGGTGCACCGTGGCCGTCGCGTGACCCAGGGCGTGCGCCTCGGCGGTGAAATCCGTGCCGGTGCTGGCGGCGTCCACCGCCAGGCGCCAGGCATCCCGGCCGTCGGCGAGGAATTCGTGGGCCACGGCGAGTTCTCCGCTGGCGCGCTGGTCAGGTGCAGCGTTCGGGCCGTTCCAGCTGCCGGTGACCCAGCCGAGGGTGGCTGGGACTTCCGCGGTGCGCGCGGCGGTCAGTGCGGCGCCGATCTCGACCTCGGGATTCTGGCCGGCTGAGAGCACGCGGAAGAATTTGAGGATCGCGGCTGACCGGCCGTCGTCCACAATCACCGAGGTATTGGATTGCTCCCCGGAGAGGACCTTGACCGTGCCGGTGGCGCGGGGCAACGGGTAGTCCGATTCCACCAGGTGGCCGGCGGCACCGTCGCCGGTGCTCGTGCGGGCCCGCATCAGGTCCAGCCAGGCGGCGATGAAGGCGGGGTCGTGGACGCCGTCGTACACCCAGCGGGATGCCTCCGGCCGGCCTGCCGGGACCTCGCCGAGCAGCGCGGCGTCCGCGCCGGGGCGCGGCTGCGGGCGCACACTCAAGGGGACCTGCACGACGTCGGTGCGGCTCCCCTCTGCGGTCGGATAGGTCACCGCGAGGAGCAGGACCTCGAGGGCGGCACCGTCCGCCGAGAGCGCGGCGAGGTCCACCCTTCCCACCGGCACGTAGTCGAAGGTGGCGCTCTTGACGGGGAACCACCGCTGGCGGGGCAGCCAGGAGCGGAGCAGGACATCCAGCGCTGGGGACAGGGACAGGGTCATGTCAGCCTTCGATGGAAAGGATCGGCATCGCCTGGGTGTGGGGTGAGGCCGGGTTCGAGGCCGCCGACCTGACCCTCAGCCAGAAGAAATCGTGGCTTCCCAGCGTGAGCGTCAGCATCCCGTCGTCCCCGATGGCAGGGAACGGCTGGCCGCCGAAGACGTCGCGGAGCCCGCGGCCGGCGTATTGCGGCAGCTTGAGCGTGGTGGCGACGGGGTGCTGGGAGAGGTTGAAGGCGCACAGGATGGTTTCGGGGTCCTCGCCGGCGGGGTTTCCGGCCGGCAGCTTGCGCAGGTAGGCCAGGACGACGTCGTGGTCCGCCTCCACGTGCTGGAACGAGCCGAGCCCGAAAGCCGGGTGGTTTTTGCGCACGCTGAGGATCTGCCGGGTCCAGCGCAGCAGCGAGCCGGAGTGGGCCGCCTCGGCCTCGACGTTGGCCATGCTGTAGTTGTAAACCAGCGACTGGATGACCGGGAGGTACAGCTTGCCCGGGTCGGCGTTTGAGAATCCGGCGTTGCGGTCCGGGTTCCATTGCATCGGGGTGCGGACCGCGTCCCGGTCTTCGAGCCAGATGTTGTCGCCCATGCCGATCTCGTCACCGTAATACAGGAACGGGCTGCCCGGCAGCGAGAGCAGCAAAGCGTTGATGAGTTCGATCTCGGAGCGGGAGTTGTCCAGCAGCGGCGCGAGCCGGCGTCGGATTCCGATGTTGGCCCGCATCCGCGGGTCCGGGGCATACCAGCCCAGCATCGCGGCGCGCTCATCGGCGGTGACCATTTCCAGGGTCAGTTCGTCGTGGTTGCGCAGGAAGGTCCCCCACTGGGCGCCCTCGGGAATGTCCGGGGTATCCTGCATCGTCTCGATGATGGGCGCGGCCTTCTGGTCCCGCAGCGCGTAGTACAGCCGCGGCATGATCGGGAAGTGGAACGCCATGTGGCATTCGGGCTCCTCTTCGGTGCCGAAGTACTCCACCACCTCCGCCGGCGGCTGGTTGGCCTCGGCGATGATGACGCGGCCCGGGTAGCTTTCGTCGACCATCCGGCGCAGCTGGCGCAGGAACTCGTGGGTGGCCGGCAGGTTCTCGCAGTTGGTGCCTTCCTCCTCGAAGAGGTAAGGGATGGCGTCCGCGCGGAAACCGTCGATGCCCTGGTCGAGCCAGAACCGCACGACGTCGAAGAGCGCGTCGATGACCTTGGGGTTTTCGAAGTTCAGGTCCGGCTGGTGGCTGAAGAACCGGTGCCAGAAGAACTGCCGGCGGATCGGGTCGAAGGTCCAGTTGGACTCTTCAGTGTCCACGAAGATGATCCGGGCGTCCTGGTACTTCTCGTCGGTGTCACTCCAGACGTAGAAATCTCCGAACGGGCCCTCGGGGTCCTTGCGCGATTCCTGGAACCACGGGTGCTGGTCCGAGGTGTGGTTCAGCGGGAGGTCGATGATGACGCGGACGCCGCGGGCGTGGGCTTCGGCCACGAGGCGCTTGAAATCGCTGATGGTGCCGAATTCGTCCAGCACGGAGTTGTAGTCCGAGATGTCATAGCCGCCGTCGCGCAGCGGGGACTGGAAGAACGGCGGCAGCCAGAGGCAGTCGACGCCGAGCCATTGCAGGTAGTCCAGCTTTTCGATCAGGCCGTGGAAGTCGCCGGACCCGTCCCCGTTTCCGTCCGCGAAGCCGCGGACCAGGACCTCGTAGAAGACGGCCTTGCGGTACCAGAGGGGGTCGTGTTGAAGGCCGGGCGCGTTCAGTTCGAACGACGCCTTCGGGGTGAACTGGCTGGGATTGCTCGGGCTGAAACTCACGGGCGAGACCTCCGGATGCTCAGGATGTGGGCGGGTTCAACATGGGCGTCAAGGCGGACGTAGTTGTATTCACCCCATTCCCAGCTTTCGCCGCTGAGCAGGTCATCGACCGTGAAGCCGCCGTTGTGGGTCAGGTCCTCCGGTTCCAGCTCCAGGGCCGCGAGGTCCAGGGCGACGGTGCTTTCCCGGGTGCTGTGCGGATCGACGTTGACGACGACGATCAGGGTGTCCTTGGTGCCGTCGGGAAGGGCCTTGTGCTTGGAGTAGACGATCGTGGCGTCGTCGGTGCTGGTGTGCAGGGTCAGGTTCTGCAGATCCCCGAGGGCGGGGTGGGCGCGCCGGATGGCGTTGAGGCGGGTCAGGTACGGCGCCAGGGTCCGGCCGGATTCCGCCGCGGCGTCCCAGTCGCGGGCCTTGTACTCGAACTTTTCGTTATCGATGTACTCCTCGGCCCCGGGCCGGGCCACGTGCTCGTAGAGCTCGAACCCGGCGTAGACGCCCCAGCTCGGGCTGGCGGTGGCGGCGAGCGTTGCACGGATCCTGAACGCAGCCGGTCCGCCGAACTGCAGGTACTCCGTGAGGATGTCCGGGGTGTTGACGAAGAAGTTGGGCCGGAAATACGCCGGAGATTCGTGGCTGACCTCCTGGAAGTATTCCTCCAACTCGGTCTTGGTGTTGCGCCAGGTGAAGTAGGTGTAGGACTGCTGGAACCCTGCCCGGCCCAGTGCGTGCATCATGGCCGGGCGGGTGAACGCCTCGGCGAGGAAAACGACGTCGGGATGTTTCTTGTTGACCTTGGCAATGAGCCATTCCCAGAACCACACCGGTTTGGTGTGCGGGTTGTCGACGCGGAAGATCTTGACCCCATGGCTGATCCAGAGCAGGACAATCCGCAGGATTTCGTTGGACAGCCCGGCCGGGTCGTTGTCGAAGTTCAGCGGGAAGATGTCCTGGTACTTCTTGGGCGGGTTCTCGGCGTAGGCAATGCTGCCGTCAACCCTGGTGGTGAACCATTCGGGGTGGCTTTGCACCCAGGGGTGGTCGGGCGCCGCCTGCAGGGCCAGGTCCAGGGCCACCTCCAGGCCCAGTTCGCCGGCGCGGGCCACGAATGCGTCGAAGTCCTCGAACGTCCCCAGGTCCGGGTGGATGGCGTCATGGCCGCCCTCCTTTGCGCCGATCGCCCAGGGTGATCCGGGGTCGTGCGGGCCGGCCAGCAGGGTGTTGTTCGGCCCCTTGCGGTGCTGCGTCCCGATCGGATGGATCGGCGGCAGGTACACGATGTCGAATCCCATCGCGGCGACGGCGTCCAGCCGGCGGGCAGCGGTGCGGAACGTCCCGGAGGTCCATTCACCGGTTTCGTGGTTGCGCACGGCACCCTCGGAGCGCGGGAAGAATTCATACCAGGCGCCGCGGCCGGCGAGCTCACGCTCCACCAACAGCGGGTACGGCTCGGAGACCGTTACCAGTTCGCGGATCGGCTGCCGGTCGATGACGGCCGCGACGTCGGCGCTGAAGCCGGCGGCCAGCCGTTCTTCCGGGGTCTTGGACGCGTCCGACAGGTCCACGACGGCGATCCGCAGCGTCCGGCGGTCGGCGGAGGGGCGGCTGGCATCCTCGGACGCCTCGGTCAGCAGGGCGGCGCCCTCGGCGAGCATGAGGTCCACGTCGATGCCCGCCGCGATCTTCACCTCCGCGTTGTGGTGCCAGGTGCCGTAGCGGTCGTGCCAGGCCTCGATCACGAAAGACCAGCGGCCGGTGGCCGAGGGGGTCAGCAGCCCCTCCCAGCGGTCGGTGCCCGCGCCGCGGTCACCGCGCGGTGGCGCCAGCCGGACCCGCTGGCGCTCTTTTCCGCGGGGGTCGAGCAGCACCGCGGAAACCCCGAGCAGGTCGTGGCCTTCGCGGAAAGCGGTGGCACCGACCACGATGCCCTCGCCGACAATTGCCTTGGCGGGGAACCTGCCGTTCTCGACCGCTGGCTGCACGTCGGTGATCGGAAACCTGCCGAATTTGAGCCCGTCGGTTATCAGGCTCTTCGGCTTTTGCTTGGACATGGCACTGCTTCGCGAGTTAGTCGTCACAGCCTCGACGTTATCTACAAATCGCGGAGATTGCTAAGGGTGCTAACTTTTTTTGGACGAATCCGGAAGGCCACCCGACATTTACCGGAAAGAAACCCGATGCGGTTCCGGGGCTCCTGGTTCTCCGTTAGTGTTTCGCTGGTGAAGGCTATCCGTAGATTTACTGTCCGAACCGTTCTTCCCGAATCGATCCGGCCCCTGGCACGGCTCGCCACCAACCTCCGCTGGTCCTGGCACCTGCCGACCAGGGAGCTCTTCGAGCAACTTAACCCCGCGGTCTGGGCCGAAAGCGAGCAGGATCCGGTGACCTTCCTGGGCCTGGTCAGCCGCGAGGAGCTACAGGGCCTCGCCGCGGACCAGGACGTGGTTCAGCGGGTCCATGCCGCCGCGGCGGACCTGGACCAGTACCTGGAGCAGCCCCGCTGGTACCAGAGCCTGGGCGAAGACGCGCCGCGCTGCATCGCCTACTTTTCCCCCGAGTTCGGCATCACCGAAGTTCTTCCGCAGTACTCCGGCGGCCTGGGAATCCTGGCCGGCGACCACCTGAAGGCTGCTTCGGACCTCGGCGTCCCGCTGATCGGCGTCGGCCTGCTCTACCAGGCGGGCTATTTCAAGCAGTCGCTCTCCCGCGACGCCTGGCAACAGGAAACCTATCCGGTTTTGGACCCCGACGGGCTGCCGCTGACCCTGCTGCGCGAAAATTCGGCGGACGGCAACGGCAGGCCCATCCAGATCGCGCTTCCGCTGCCCAACGGCCGGCGGCTGCTGGCGCACGTGTGGCGGGCCGACGTCGGGCGTGTCCCGTTGCTGTTGCTCGATTCCAACGTCGCCGGCAACGACGACGCCGCCCGCGGCATCACGGACCGCCTCTACGGCGGCGGCGGCGACCACCGGCTCCAGCAGGAACTGCTGCTGGGCATGGGCGGCGTCAAAGCCTTGCGCGCCTTCCAGCGGCTGACCGGGGCGCCGGCGCCCGAGGTCTTCCACACCAACGAAGGCCACGCCGGGTTCCTCGGCGTCGAGCGCATCCAGGAGCTGATGTCCGGCGACGCCCCGCTCAGCTGGGACGAGGCCCTGACCGCGGGCCGTGCCTCCACGGTGTTCACCACGCACACCCCGGTCCCGGCCGGCATCGACCGCTTTGAAACCGCCCAGATCGAGCACTTCTTCGCGGCCGGACTGGCGCCCGATGTGCCGGTCGCGAAGATCCTGGACCTGGGCCGGGAGGACTTCACCGACGGAAATCCCTTCGTCTTCAACATGGCCGTGATGGGGCTGCGCCTGGCGCAGCGCGCCAACGGGGTCGCCAAGCTGCACGGCGTCGTCTCGCGCGGCATGTTCTCTGCACTCTGGCCCGGATTTGACCACGCGGAGGTGCCCATCACCTCCGTCACGAACGGGGTGCACGTGCCGACCTGGGTTGATCCCCGGGTCGCGAAGCTGGCCCGCCAACAGTTCGGGTCCGACGCGGAAACGCAGGGCCGCTGGGACCTGGCCTACAACGTCAGTGACGAAGCGGTATGGGCGCTGCGCCGCGAAATGCGGGTCTCGCTGGTGGAGGATGTCCGCCGGCGGCTGCGGGCGGCCTGGAAGGCGCGCGGGGCCGCCGACGCGGAGCTGGCCTGGACCGATGCCGTGCTGGACCCGGACATCCTGACCATCGGGTTTGCCCGCCGGGTGCCGACGTACAAGCGCCTGACCCTGATGCTGCGGGACCCTGCGCGGCTCAAGGCGTTGCTGCTGCACAAGACCCACCCGATCCAACTGGTCATCGCTGGCAAGTCACACCCCGCGGACGATGCCGGCAAGAAGATGATCCAGGACCTGGTCCGCTTCACCGACGACCCGGAGGTTCGGCACCGGATCGCGTTCCTGCCCAACTACGACATTGCGATGGCCCGGACCCTTTTCCCCGGCTGCGACGTCTGGCTCAACAACCCGCTCCGCCCGCTGGAGGCGTGCGGCACGTCCGGCATGAAGGCAGCGCTGAACGGCTCGTTGAACCTCTCCGTGCTGGATGGCTGGTGGGACGAGATGTACGACGGCGAGAACGGCTGGGCGATTCCCACCGCGAACAACGACGCGTCCCCGGAGGAACGCGACGACATCGAAGCGGCGGCGCTGTACGAGCTGCTGGAGACCCAGGTGGCACCGAGGTTCTACGGGCTGACGGTTTCAGCCGGTGCCGGCGCGGCTGGTCCGTCCGAACCCGGGCCGCAGGAAGTTCCAACGCACTGGGTCTCGATGATCAAGCACACCCTGGCGCACCTGGGCCCGGCCGTCTCCGCGGAACGGATGCTTAAGGATTACGTCAACGTCCTGTACCGGCCGGCCGCCATCTCCGGCCGGCATGCGACGGCCCACGGCTTCGCCGAGGCCAAGGCTCTCGCGGCCTGGTCATCGACCGTCCGGGCAGCGTGGCCGCAGATCCAGGTGGAACATGTCGATTCGGTGGGCGTTTCCGAGGATCCCCAGATCGGCGATTTCCTGCAGGTGAATGCCTATGTGGCGCTGCACAGCCTCACGCCGAAGGACGTGGCGGTGGAGGTGGCGTACGGCCGCGCCGAGGACAGCGACGAGCTGACCAACGTCACGGTGGCCGAGCTGCAGTCCGTGGAGGATCTGGGGAAAGGCCGCTACCTGTTCAGCGGCACCCTGGTGATCGACCGGTCCGGGTCGTTCGGCTACACCGTGCGGGTGCTGCCCAAGCATGAGGGACTGGCGTCCAAGGCCGAACTGGGCCTGATCGTCAACGCCTGAGCTGTTCCCGGGCCCGCTTTCGACGGCGCTGGGGCCCTCTTGCCGTTAGAAGCAGACGGCGATGACGGCGAGGTCGTTGCCGGCGTATCGTTCGGCGTCCTGCAGGATTTCGCAGATGACGCCGAATGCGCGGCCGGCCCGGAAGCCGGCGGACACCTGCCAGATCAGGGTGACGGGCGGCTCGTCGTCCTCCGCGGCGGTGTCGGCGAAGTCGTGCAGCGAATCGTTGAGGGCGTCAAGGTTCACGCCGTAGTGCTCGGGGAAGTCCAACGCGTCCCCGAAAGCTTGCAGGACGCCCTTCGTGGAGTCTGCGGCAGGGACCAGAACGGGACGGCGGCCGGCGTCGTGCATCTGGGCCAGTAGCTCCTCGAGGGTCCAGGTGTCAGCAGAAAAGATCTTCATGGGTTCCTATTTGCCTTCGGCGATGAATTTGAATGAGGCGTAATGGTCGGCCGTGTAGTACTTGTCGCCGCCCTGGCCCACTACGATCCGGCGCGCGCCCCGGTCCGACTCCCCCGGCGTCACCACGGTGAATTCCCGGTAGTACCCGGACGATCGTTGCGGCAGTATTCGTTCGAAATTTCCGAACGGGACGTTGTCCCGGGCGTACGGGTACGGGCCACCCTTCGCGATCAGGGCCAAGGTCCGGCGAGCCTCGGCTGGCAGCTCCGTCGCCTTAATCTCGGCAAGCCGGGAGGGGTTGACGACTCCGGCATCCGGCGGCGTGGATGTCCACGCGCCCTGGGCGGTGCTGGCCCGGCCTGCCTCCGGCGGGGCAGTTCCGGGCAGCGGGGGGCCGAGCAAAACAAAAGCCAGCACCACCAGCCCCAGCAGTAGGGCGAGCAGGGCTGTTAGCCGGCTCATCTTCATCCGCGCTCCCTTGCCTGGTGCCAGGACGTCAGACCCGATAGATGCTGATGCTGTTCGCCTGGATGACGTCACGCTCGCCGGACGAAACCCGGACGCCTTGGCGCCGGTCGTGCAGCTCGGAAGTGGTCAGCCGGAGTTCGTACAGCCGGTTGGGGGCGCCGACGCCGGCAGGAATCGGCGGAAGCGTGACTTTCACGTCATGGGCACCCCCATTGACGACCACCAGGCCGGTCATCTGGCCGCCGTCGGATCCGAGCAGGAGCTGCACCACCCGCTGGCCGGGGTCGTGCCAGCGTTCCTCCGACATGGCCTCGCCGTCGGCGTCGAACCAGTGGAAATAAGACTGCTGGTCCCGGGCCGGGTAATCGTGCGGCTGTCCGGCGAGGAACTCCTTGCGCAACCGGATCACGCGCTTGGTGCTGCGCAGCATCGCGTGGGACTGCGGCGTGCTGGTCCAGTCGATCCAGGTGATGGGGTTGTCCTGGCAGTAGGCGTTGTTGTTGCCCTGCTGGCTGCGGCCGATTTCGTCACCGGCACTGATCATCGGGACGCCCTGGGACACCATCAGGGCAGCCATCAGGTTTCGGCTGCTCTGTGCGCGGTGGGCCAGGACGGCCTCGTCTTCGGTGGGTCCCTCAAAACCATGGTTGTAGCTGCGGTTGTCGCCATGTCCGTCGCGGTTCTGCTCGCCGTTGGCTTCATTGTGCTTCCGGTCGTAGGAGACCAGGTCAGCGAGCGTGAAGCCGTCGTGGGCGGCAACAAAATTGACGGAGGCGAGCCGCGTGCGCCCGGACGCCGCGAACAGGCTCGCGGAACCGGACAGCGCGTCGGCGAGCCGGGCCACTGAACCGCCCTGGCCGCCGGCGTCGATCGCGGCCCGGTCAGCCAGCCAGAACGTCCGCACCGCGTCGCGGAAGTGGTCGTTCCAGTCCACCCAGCCGGCCGGAAACCGGCCGGTCTGCCAGCCGCCGTAGCCGACGTCCCACGGTTCGGCGATCAGCTTGGTGCCGGACAGCACCGGGTCCGCGGCGATCGCCACCAGGAACGGGTGCCGCGGGTCGAAGTCGTTGTCCGCGTTGCGGCACAGGGTGACGGCCAGGTCGAAGCGGAACCCGTCGATGTGGAATTCATTCACCCAATAACGCAGCGAGTCCAGCACCAGCTGCACCACCCGGGGCTCGCCGAAATTAAGGCTGTTGCCGCAGCCGGTCGTGTCCACGTACGTGCCGTGGCCGTCGTGGCGGTAGTACTGCAGCTCGCCGAGGCCGCGGAAGCTCAGCGTGGGGCCGTCCGGGCCGCCTTCGGCGGTGTGGTTGTAGACGACGTCGAGAATCACCTCGAGGCCGGCGGCATGCAGAAGCTTGACCATCCCCTTGAATTCATCCTGCACCGCCTGGGGGCCGGCGTCCCGGGCCGCCTGGGTGGCGTAGCCCGGGTGCGGGGCGAAGAATGCCGCAGTGTTGTAGCCCCAGTAATTGGTCAGCCCCAGGTCCTGCAGGTGCGGCTCGTCCACATGGAAATGGACGGGAAGGAGCTGGACGGCGGTGACGCCGAGCGCAAGGAGGTGTTCCACCATGGCCGGGTGCGCCATGCCGGCGTACGTGCCTTGGAGGTGTTCCGGAATGTCCGGGTGCAGCATGGTCTGGCCGCGGACGTGGGCTTCGTAGATGATGGTGTTGCGCCACGCGGTGTGCGGTGCCTGGTCCGCTCCCCAGTCGAAAGCGCCGGCCATCCGGACGTTGGTAATGAAATCGCCGCGTTCGTCCACGCCGCGGCCGTAGGGATCCAACAGCAGCGGCTGACCGTCGTCGGCGTCGAAGTCCCGGGTGGGCACCGGGACCGGAAGTGCCTCGGACTGCGGGGAGGGGCGCAGGCCGTACCGCGACCCGGCAGGCATCCCCTCGACGATTCCGTGGTGGACGCCATCCGTGACGTTGGGGAGGGTCTTCAGCTGCCACTCGTCGCCGGGCGCCCGGTACACGACGTCCAGGCCGGCCACGCCGGGGGCGTACACCGCGACGTTCGCGAACGCGCCGAGCGGGTCATCGATTGTTTCGGAACCGGCCCGGGGGACGCTCACGCCCAGCGGAAAAGGCCGCGAGGCATCCGCGGTGGTGGCGGGATCTATCTGCGGGTTGACCATCGCATCAAGCTTAGCCGGGGGTGACAAATGGATGCTCGTCCGCACTCCCGCCAGGCGGACAGGAGTGCAGGCGGGCACGGAGGTTCAAGGGCGGGCATACTTGGAGCAGGCCCTGACTTGGAGGTTATTGTGCGCATTGCACTTGCTCAGATCATCACCGGCCGCGAGCCGGAGCGGAACCTGGAGCTGGTCCGGGACTACGCCCGGCAGGCGAAGGCAGGCGGTGCCGACCTGGTTGTCTTCCCGGAAGCGACGATGCGCGCTTTCGGCAATTCGCTGCTGGACATCGCGGAGCCTGTCGACGGCGCTTGGGCTTCCAGCGTCCGCGCGGTCGCCGCAAAGGAGGGCATCGTCATTGTTGCCGGCATGTTCACTCCGGGGCAGTCGTCGGCCGGCACGTCCAAGGTCCGCAACACCCTCCTGGTGACGGGCCCCGGCGTTGAGGCCCGCTATGACAAGATCCATCTCTACGACGCCTTCGGCTTCGCGGAGTCGGACACCGTGGACGCCGGCGACGGCCCGGTGACGTTCGTGGTCGACGGGGTCACCTTCGGGCTCACCACCTGCTATGACGTGCGCTTTCCGGACCTGTTCACCGAAAATGCCGACCGCGGGGCCCAGGTGAACATCGTGTGCGCCTCCTGGGGTGCCGGCCCGGGCAAGGTGGAGCAGTGGAAGCTGCTCTCCCGGGCCCGCGCCGTGGACTCGACCACGTTCGTCCTGGCCTGCGGGCAGGGCGATCCCGCCAGCCAGGGCCTCGAGGTCAGCGGCTCCGCTCCCACCGGCGTGGGGCACTCCGCCGTCGTCTCACCGTTCGGCGAGGTCCTGCAGGAACTCGACGGCGCCCCGGGCCTCCTGTTCGCGGATCTGGACCCCGCCGTCGTCGACGACGCCCGCGCCAAGCTGCCGGTACTGGCCAACCGCCGGAAGTTCTAGCCGACGCCCCGAATCAAAGGGGCGAGAGGCACGTCGCCGCAAGCGGATCTTTGCAAGGAGCGCATCGCCGACCAGAGCGGAGCGAGGCCGCCCGCGGCCGAACAAAGCGCCGGGAGGAAGGACAGCCCCGAGGGCCCCGAACTGAGCTTGCGAAGTTTGGGGAGGGGCTGACCGCTAAGCGACGGCAAAGATCCGCTTGCGGCGGAGCCCGGCCACGGAAAAGGTTACTTGGCGGCGCGCTGGCGGGAGATCTCGTAGAGCGAGATGCCCACAGCCATCGAGGCGTTGAGCGATTCCATCGCCGAGTCGATCGGGATGGAGACGATCTGGTCGCAGTTTTCGCGGACCAGTCGGCTCAAGCCCTTGCCTTCGGACCCGACCACGAGGCACACCGGCTCGGTGGCCAGGGTGAGGTCCGGCAGCGAGACGTCGCCGTCGCCGTCCAGGCCCAGCACGTAGATGCCCATGTTCTTGAAGGCCTTCAGCGTGCTGTTGAGGTTGGCCGCGCGGGCCACCGGTACGCGCACGGCGGCACCGGCACTGGTCTTCCACGCCGAGGCGGTGACGCCCACGGAGCGGCGTTCCGGGACGACCACGCCGTGGCCGCTGAACGCGGACACGGAGCGGATGATTGCACCGAGGTTGCGCGGGTCGGTGATCCCGTCGAGCGCGACGAAGAGCGGCGCGTTGGCGACGTGGCCCTTCTTCCAGCTTTCGAGGGTCTCCTCGGCCAGCTCGTAGGCGTCCTGGTATTGGTACGGCGGAATCTGCAGCACGAGGCCCTGGTGGATGGCATCGTCCGTCATCCGGTCCAGCTCGGGTTTGCCCGTTTCCAGCAGCGGGATGCCGCGTTCGGCCGCAAGCTTGAGGGACTCCTTCACGCGGTCGTCCATCTCGATGCGGATCGCGACGTGCAGGGCCTTGGCAGGGATGCCGGCACGAAGGGCTTCGACCACGGAGTTGCGGCCGGTGACCACTTCCTCGGTGGCGCGGCCCTTGGGACCCGAGCGGGCGCCGGTGTTGCCGGCCCGGGTGCCCGGGCGTTTGGCTGCTGAACGGTCGGCGAGCTGCTTGTTCTTATGCGCCTTGTGGTAGGGGCGGTCTTCCGCCTTGGGCGTGGGCCCCTTGCCTTCCAGGGCCTTGCGGCCGTGGCCTCCGGTCCCGACGGTGGGGCCCTTCTTCAATTTGACCGAGCGGCGACCGTTGTTGGCCATGAGTTTCACCCTTTTAATTACGCGATTCGTGGATAAGTCTGAACTCCAGTCTACTGACCGGCGTTAAATCCTCGACGGCGGGGTCGGCGCAGGCTCCGGTGGCCTGCGACGGCCCAAAACAACTTAGTCGCGCTTCAGGCTCCAGCTGGCACCGTCCGCGCCGTCCTCAACGACCACGCCGGCGGCGGCGAGGGTGTCCCGGATGGCGTCCGAAGCGGCCCAGTCCTTATTGGCGCGGGCCTGCGCCCGGGCGGCGAGCTGGGCCTCCACCAGGACGTTGAGCGCAGCCGATTCGCGCGAGTCCGCGCCGGGACCGGAGGCGACGTCATTGAGCCCGAGCACGCGCAGCATGTCATGCACATCGTGCAGGGCCTGCCGCGCATCCTCCAGGCGTCCCTCGGTCAGCGCGGTGTTGCCGGACCGGACCGTTTCGTGGACCACCGCCAGGGCCTGCGGCACATTCAGGTCATCGTCCATGGCACGTTCGAAGGCCTCCGGGACTTTCCCGTAGGTGAAGAAGCCGTAGGTTTCGCCCTCGGAAAGTGCCCGGACCGCCCGGCTGATAAAGCCGTCAATGCGTTCGACGGCGGCGGTGGCCTCCGCCAGCGACGTGGGGCGGTAGTCAAGCACCGAGCGGTACTGCGCCTGCCCGAGGTAGTACCGGACCACCCGCGGCGATGCGAGCTCGAGCATTTGCGCCGGGCTGACCGTATTGCCGATCGACTTGGACATCTTCTCGCCGGCGTAGGTGACCATGCCGTTGTGCATCCAGAAGTTCGCGAAGCCCTGGCCGGCCGCCTGCGACTGCGCCATTTCGTTCTCGTGGTGCGGGAAACGCAGGTCAAGTCCGCCGCCGTGGATATCGAACTCGGTGCCCAGGTATTTGCCGGCCATCGCGGAGCATTCCAGATGCCAGCCGGGCCGTCCGGCGCCCCACGGGGAGTCCCAGCTCGCCGTCGTCGGTTCCCCGTCCTTGTGCCCCTTCCAGAGCGCGAAGTCGCGGGGGTCCTTCTTCCCGCGCGGGTCGGCGTCGGCTGCGCCCTGCATATCGTCGATGTTCTGGCGCGTCAGGGACCCGTATTTGGACCAGGAGCGGACGTCGAAGTAGACATCACCGGAGCCGTCCAGCGCCGGGTAGGCGTGGCCACGGTCGACCAACTGCTGAATGAGGGCGTGCATCTCCGGGATGTGGCCGGTTGCGCGCGGTTCGTACGTTGGCCGGGACACGCCCAGGGTGTCGTAGGCCTTGAGGAATTCCTGCTCATAACGGTAGGCCAGCGCCCACCATTCCTCGTTCCGCACCGTTCCCGGCTCGTCCTCGAAGTCCGCGGCGAAGGATTCGGCCGACTTCGCCAGGATTTTGTCGTCGATGTCGGTGACGTTGCGGACCACCGTGACCCGGAAGCCGCGGTATTCCAGCCAGCGGGTGAGCTGGTCGAAGGCGATTGCGGAGCGGATGTGCCCGACGTGCGGCATGCCCTGCACCGTGGCGCCACAGTAGTACAGGCTCACGTTGCCTGGAACGAGGGGGACGAAGTCGCGGACTTCGGCGGAGGCGGTGTCGTAAAAGCGCAGGGTCACCGGTCCAGATTAGCCGATTGCCGGCGGCCGAACCTGCGGTCCTACTTGCAGTGCTGGCCGATCTTGTCCAGCTGCTGCCTGAGCTGGGTGAGCTGGTCCGGGGTCTGGGTGCCGGTGGAGCTCGCGGCCACCTGCTTCATGATGTCCGACATTTGCTGGATGGGCTCCGCGACCTCCGGGGCTACCTTGTTCGCGACGTCCTGGTAGTGCTGGCTGATCTGGGCGGCCTTTTCCTTGTCGCTTCCTTGGGGCACGAACGTATCGGTGTTGAGGAATTTGCAAGTTTCGTCCACGCTCATCCGCGGCGCAGTGCTGGCCGGCTGGCCCGCGGGGCCGGCGCACCCGGCGAGCAGTGCTCCGGCGGCAAGGACGACGGCGGGAAGCAGCTTTTTCACGGGAGGTCTCCTGAAGGTCCGGAGGGGTTGTCCCTTAACAGTAGGCCCGATCGGCGCGGCGGGCCGGGTCGCGGGAATCAGCGGGCCGGATACACCAGTGCCGTGGCCGTCGCCGCGATGCCTTCGCCGCGTCCGGTGAAGCCCAGCCCGTCACTGGTGGTGGCGGAGACGCTGACGGCCGCGCCGGCAGCCGCACTGAGCACCCGCTGTGATTCCTCCCGGCGCGGACCGAACTTGGGACGGTTGGCGACGAACTGCACGGCGATGTTACCGATCTCGAAGCCCCCGGCGCGGACGATCCTGGCCGCCTCGGCCAGCAGCGTGACGCCCGAGGCCCCGGCATATTCGGGGCGGTCGGTGCCGAAGTGTGTGCCGAGGTCCCCGAGCCCGCAGGCGGAGAACAAGGCGTCGGCGGCGGCGTGGGCCACCGGGTCGCCGTCGGAGTGGCCGGCGAGTCCCCGCTCGCCGTCCCAGAACAGGCCGCCGAGCCACAGCGGCTGCGGAGCGTCCGCCGGCGCGTAGGCATGGACGTCGATGCCGATGCCGGTTCGAGGGATCGGCAGCCGGTGCGGTTCGGAGTTTTCCGCGTCCATCGGTCAGCCCTCCACCCAGCGCGCGCCCAGCGGGCCTTCCAGGAGCCCTTCGGCGAGAATCAGATCCAGCGGGGTGGTGATCTTCAGCGACTGGCTGGCCCCGCGTACGGCGTGGACCGGCACGCCGAGCAGTTCCACCAGCATGGCATCGTCGGTGACCGCCGCGTGCTGGGCGGCGTCGAACGTTGCGGCGGCCTCGTGGGCGCGCACCAGGGTCTCGGCGTCGAAACCCTGGGGCGTCTGCACCGCGCGCAGCATTTCGCGCGGTGCAGTGCCGGTTACCATCTCCGGTGCGATCTCGGCGTCGGGGCCCTGGGTCGGGTCCACCGTTTTGACGGTGTCCACCACCGGTATCACGGGGATAACGGCGACCGCGCCGGCCGCGAGTGCGGCGGCGACCCGGTGGAATACCGATTCGGGGGTGAGTGCGCGGGCCGCGTCGTGAACCAGCACGGACAGAGTTCCGGGCATCAGGGTTGAGAGTGCTGCCCGCACCGAGTCCGCACGGCTGGCACCGCCGTCGACGATGTTGAGCGCGGGCAGCGGTTCGCCGTCCTCGGGCGCGGCGGCCCGGGCGCGGTCGGCGCGCAGTTCGGCTGCGAAGGCCTCGCACTGGGCCCGGAGTTCCTGGTCCCCCGGCGGGATGGCAACGCAGATTTGCCGGGCGATGCCCGCAGCGGCCACGCCCCGCAGGGCATGGGTCAGGATGCTGTCACCGCCCAAAGGAACCTTGGCCTTCGGCATGCCGTAGCCGAGGCGTTGGCCTGATCCGGCGGCGACGAGGATGACCGCGGTGGGGCGTGCTGTGGATGCAGTACTCATGCGGACAAGACTACGTCCCGGCCCCCGCGCGGAGCCGGTTCCGGGCAAAAAGAAGCCCCGGTGGCCGTTTCGCCACCGGGGTTCGATTCTGAGCTAGGAAGCCAGGACCTCATCGAGAACGCTTGCAGCCTTCTCTTCATCGGTCTTTTCGGCCAGCGCCAGTTCTGAGATCAGAATCTGGCGGGCCTTGGCCAGCATGCGCTTCTCTCCTGCGGAGAGACCCCGGTCATGGTCGCGGCGCCACAGGTCGCGGACGACCTCTGCCACCTTGATAACATCACCGGATGCAAGCTTCTCCAGGTTCGCCTTGTAACGACGTGACCAGTTGGTAGGCTCTTCAGTGAACTCGGCCCGCAGCACGTCAAACACGTGCTCCAGGCCTTCCTTGCCCACTACGTCCCGGACCCCAACAAGGTCAACGTTCTCTGCTGGAACTTCAATGGTCAGATCACCCTGAGCCACCTTGAGCTTGAGATACATCTTCTCTTCGCCCTTGACAGTGCGCATCTTGATTTCTTCAATTTTTGCTGCACCGTGGTGAGGGTAAACTACTGTCTCGCCGACCTCAAAAACCATGTGGACATTCCCCTTTCCCGCGTATCAGTTTATCACGATTAAGGCATACGACTGGCATGGAATAGGTCCCAAAACCGCGTAATTCCGCGGAAAATGCCCTGAATCGGTCCTCCAAACCCCTTGACGAACCCGAACAATAGTGCATTCGCCCCACCCTGCCTAGGGTTTCCGGTTCGCGCCGCAAACGGCTGCCGGGGCCCCGGGGCGGACACCTGTGCGACACCCGGGTGAAGCCCTGGCCGGCCCCGTTGCGCTTCGGGTGCGTGCGCCGTTATCTACGCGCCCGAGTCCGCGTTTGACGTCTATTGCCGATAGGCTAGGGCCTGAATAATGGTTCAAGACTCTCAAGGAGTGCGTGACGTGCGTTTCACTGCGATGACCCGGGGCCGGCGCGGCAAGCTGGCATTAGCAACGGCTGCTCTTGGCATCGGCCTGCTGTCCGTAACCGGTTGCGGCTACATCAACCCTCAGCAGACCTCAGAGCAGTACTCGGCATCGGACGGGACCCGCACGGAACTCGGCCCGCTGGAGCTCCGCAACATGATGATCGTCTCCGATGGACAGGGCAAGCCGGGCCGGGTTATCGGCGCCGTGTACAACACCTCGTCGAAGGACGTGAAGCTGACCATTAACGGCGCCAACGGCTCCCAGACCCAGGTGCCGGTCAAGAAGAACTCCTACACGCTGCTCAACGACAGCTCCGACTCCGCGGTGCTGAGCTCCACCGGCGGCAAGCCCGGATCCGTCGTCGAGGTGACCATCCGCGAGGACGCCAACAACACAGAGGCCAAGTTCAAGATGCCGGTCCTGGACGGCACGATCACGGAGTACAAGCAGTACCTGCCCACCCCCGAGCCCACGAGTTCGGGCACCGCTTCCGGTACGGCGAGTCCCGGCGCTTCGTCGTCCACGACGGCGGCCGCGTCCCCGGCCCCCTCGCCGAGCAGCAGCCGCTAGCGTCAGCGCCGCTTGGCGGCACATAATTCGCGGCACAGAAAAGGAGAGGCACCCTGCACGGGTGCCTCTCCTTTATGTTTCCGCGTTCTCGCCCCGGCTAGGGTTCGAACTTGTACCCCAGGCCGCGGACCGTGATCAGGTACCGCGGCGCGGACGGGTCCGGCTCAACTTTGCTGCGGAGCCGCTTGACGTGCACGTCCAGGGTCTTCGTGTCGCCCACGTAGTCCGAGCCCCAGACCCGGTCGATCAGCTGGCCGCGGGTGAGCACCCGGCCGGAGTTGCGCAGCAGCATCTCCAGCAGCTCGAATTCCTTCAGCGGCAGCGACACCTGCTCGCCCTTGACGCTGACCACGTGCCGCTCAATGTCCATCCGGACCGGACCGGCCTGGACGGTGCTGGACACGAGCTCCTCCGGTTCACCGTGCCGGCGCAGCACTGCCCGCACCCGG
This sequence comes from Arthrobacter sp. JB02-1C, assembly GCF_057748045.1. Classification (NCBI taxonomy): domain Bacteria; kingdom Bacillati; phylum Actinomycetota; class Actinomycetes; order Micrococcales; family Micrococcaceae; genus Arthrobacter; species Arthrobacter sp. JB02-1C. The sequence goes on along the minus strand of NZ_CM173235.1, from coordinate 1,749,017 downwards.
GCCACCAGCTCCCTGGAGGAGTAGGGCTTGGTCACGTAGTCGTCGGCGCCCAGCTCCAGGCCCACCACCTTGTCAATCTCCGCGTCCTTGGCGGTCAGCATGATTACCGGCACGGAGGACCGCTGACGCAGCTGGCGGCACACCTCCGTGCCCGATTGCCCGGGGAGCTGCAGGTCCAGCAGGACCAGGTCTGCGCCATTGCGGTCAAACTCGGTGATGGCGTCGAGGCCGTTGTCCACGACCTCCACCTCGAACCCTTCCTTGCCCAGCAGATAGGAGAGGGGGTCACTGAACGATTCCTCGTCCTCGACAATAAGAATCCGGCTCAAGCGCTAGCTCCTTGCTCATGGACGCCGGTGGCGTCACGTCGTTCTGGTCGTGCGTTGGGCGGGGTCCGTCGGGGGTCCGCCGCAGGTTGGTCCTGGCCCTCCATTTCCGGAAGGCGGATGGTGAAGGTGGAGCCCTGGCCGGGCTGTGACCACAGCGTGACCTCGCCGCCGTGGTTCGCCATCACGTGCTTGACGATGCTCAGGCCAAGTCCGGTGCCGCCGGTGTGGCGGGACCGGGCGGCGTCCACCCGGTAGAAGCGTTCGAAGACGCGCTCCTGGTCCTCGGGGCTGAGCCCCTCCCCCTGGTCCGTCACGGAGACGGCCACCAGGCCGTCCCTGGCCCGCACCCCAACGCCTACGCGGGTGTTCTCCGGGGAATAGCGGATGGCGTTGTCGATCAGGTTGCGCAGCGCCGTGACCAGCAGGTCCTTCTCGCCGTACACCATGGCGTCGGCCCGACCGCCCACCACAATCTCGATGTTCTTGCTCTCGGCGGGGAGCTGGGACCGGTCCACAGCCTCGGCGACCACCGTGTTGATGTCCACTGGATGCGCCTGCTGCGCGACGTTCGCGCCCTGCAGCCTGGACAGCTCAATGATGTCCTGCACCAAGGCGGCCAGCCGGGTGGATTCCTTGTGCATGCGCCTGGCGAACCGGCGGACTGCCTCCTCGTCGTCGGGTGAGGCCTCCAGCGCCTCGGCCAGCAGCGAAATGGCGCCGACGGGGGTCTTCAGCTCATGCGAGACGTTGGCCACGAAGTCGTTACGGATCTCCTCGGTGCGGGTGATCTCGGTGCGGTCGTCGGCCAGGAGCAGGATGTATTCCTCGCCGAGCACGGCCGCGCGGACCTGCACCACAATGGTCCCCTGGCCCAGCGGCCCGCGGGGCAGCTCGAGCTGTTTTTCCAGGATCACGCCGTCGCGGCGCACTTTGGCGGTCATCTCCAGCAGTTGCTGATGTACCACCGTGTGACCGCGGACCAGTCCGTACGCGTAGGCCGCCGGGCTGGCGCGCACCACGCCGTCGACGGCGTCCACGACGACGAAGGCCCGGCCGACGACGGCCAGAACCTCCGCGGCGCCGTCGGGCAGGGAGGGATCGTCGGTTTCGACGTTGCTGAGCGTGCGCTGCTGTTCGCTGACGCGAAAGGCGAGCACACCAAAGATGCCGAGCGACAGGCCGACCAGCCCCGCGATCACGCCGATGAGCATTGGATCCACGGCTCCAGCTTATGCGCTGCGGCCCGCCGGAAATCTCCACGGGTGCGATTGCAGCGCCGGTTCAGCTAACGTTCACCTATTGAGGCGTAACAGTTCACCGGAGAATGGAAGGGTGGCAGGTTGAACGCCGCAACGGTGAATCGAAACGGGCCGGCCACTGCGGTGTCCCGGTGACGTTTCCAAGGAAAGGACGCACCCGTGCGCAAGGTTTTTCAGGAAGAGCTCACCCAGGTTGGTGAGCAGCTTATCGAAATCTCGAAGTTGGTCAGCGAGGCCTTCGAGAAGGCGACGACGGCATTCCAGGGCGCCGATATCGACCTCGCCGAGGACGTCATTGCGGCGGACGCGCGGATCGACTTCCTGCAGAACAGCCTCGATGAGCGCGCCATCGACATCCTCGCCCTGCAGGGCCCGGTCGCCAGTGACCTGCGGATGATCGTGGGTTCGCTGCGGATGAGCGCCTCGCTGGAGCGAATGGGCGACCTCGCACGGCACATCGCCCAGCTCGCCCGGCTCCGCTACCCGGCCAACGTCATCCCGGAGTCGCTGCAGGAGACCTTCCGGAGCTTCGCGAAGCATGACCTGGAGATCGCAGAGAAGCTGACCGTCCTGCTGGAGACCCGCGACCTTGAGGTGGCCCGCGACATCCTCAAAGCCAACACAGTCATCAACGACCTGCACCTGAGCGTCTTCAAGGCGATCGCGCGCAGCGACTGGTCCGAGTCCGCCGCCACCACGGTGGACGTGGCCCTGGCGAGCCGCTACTTCGAACGCTTCGCGGACCACGGAGTTTCCGTCACGCAGAAGGTCACCTACCTGGTCACCGGCGCCTGGCAGCCGAACAGCAACGAACACAGCTGACGCTGCCTGCTCCTCCGGGAGCAGACAGCCCAACGGCGGCCGGTCACCTCGGAGGTGACCGGCCGCCGTCGTCGTACCAGGGGCGGGAGCGTTACTTCTTGCCCTGGTTGGCCACTGCCTTGATCGACTCGGCGGCGGCCTCGGGGTCGAGGTAGGTGCCGCCCGGGTTCAGCGGCTTGAAGTCCTCGTCCAGTTCGTAGACAAGCGGGATGCCGGTGGGGATGTTCAGCCCGGCGATATCCGCGTCGCTGATGCCGTCAAGGTGCTTGACCAGCGCCCGCAGCGAGTTGCCGTGCGCGGTGACCAGCACGGTCTTTCCGGCCTTGAGGTCTTCCTTGATCTCGGATTCCCAGTACGGCAGCAGCCGGATCAGGACGTCTTTGAGGCACTCGGTGCGCGGCATCGCGTCGCCGAGGTCCGCGTAGCGCGGGTCCCCCACCTGGGAGAACTCGGAGTCATCGGCGAGCGGCGGCGGCGGGGTGTCGTAGGACCGGCGCCAGGTCATGAACTGCTCCTCGCCGTATTCGGCCAGGGTCTGGGCCTTGTCCTTGCCCTGCAGCGCACCGTAATGCCGTTCGTTGAGCCGCCAGTCGCGCTTGACGTCGATCCAGCCCCGGTCGGCCTTCTCCAGCGTCAGGTTTGCGGTGTTGATGGCCCGCTTCAGCCGCGAGGTGTAGACGATGTCCGGAAGGGCGTCGTTCTCGACCAGCAACTCGCCGCCGCGCACCGCTTCGGCACGTCCCTGATCGTTCAGGTCGACGTCCACCCAGCCGGTGAACAGGTTCTTGGCGTTCCATTCGCTGTGGCCGTGGCGCAGCAGAATCAGCTTGTAAGTCATGCTTTTCATCCTAACCGAGCGCCTGTTCCTGTGCCCGGCGTTACAGCGGCACCGCCCCCGGGCTCCGGAGCGGGCAGCGCCGGGGACAGTGCCGGCGGGCGGATAGGGTGGCTAGGTGGTGCAGAAGGCGAAGCGGGTGCAGTCCCCCCGGGCTCCGGGCGGCTTGGGTGGCGGCTCCGGGGCCGCGCGACCGGTGGGCAACGTGACCCGGGGAACGACCAACCCCAACCGGATGCGCCGGGTCGACCGCTGGCTGGCCGGGCCACAGGCGTGGCGGCTGCGCAACGCGGCGGATCCGCTGGTGGTGGACCTGGGCTATGGCGCCTCGCCGGCTACCGCCGTCGAACTCTTCGAGCGGCTGAGCGCCGTGCGCCCCGGCGTGCGCGTCGTTGGGATTGAAATCGAGCCGGAACGTGTCCGGCTGGCCCAGGCCCTGGAACGCCCCGGGCTGAGCTTCCAACTGGGCGGCTTCGAGCTCCCGGTGCCGGGCCGGCCGGTGCTGGTCCGGGCATTCAACGTGCTCCGGCAATACGAGGAGGCCGACGTCCCCGCAGTGTGGCGCCTGGTGCAGGACCGGCTGGCTCCCGGCGGGCTGTTCATCGACGGTACCTGTGACGAAATTGGCCGCCGGGTGACATGGGTGGCGCTCGACGGCGCGCGGCCCCTGAGTCTTTCGCTCTCCTTGCGCTTCGGCGGGTTCGCGCTCCCCTCGGAAATCGCGGAACGGCTGCCGAAGGCCCTGATCCACCGGAACGTGCCCGGCGAGAAGATCCATGGTTACCTGCAGGCGCTCGACCAGGGCTGGCTGGAAGCTGCGCCGCTGGCCTCCTTCGGAAACCGGCAGCGCTGGGTGGCCATGTGCCGGATCCTGCGTGCCGGCGGCTGGCCGGTGCAGGACGGTCCGGCGCGCTGGCGGCTGGGTGAAATCACGGTGGACTGGGACGCCGTAGCGCCTGCCTGACGCTGGCCGTGGGCCGGCGGTGGGCCGGCGGGGACTACCAGGGACCGTAGGGGCCCATGTTCCTGCTTCCGCCGCGGCCGGCGTCCTTCACTGCGGGACGGACGTCGGCGAGGTAGACGGAGGCGGCCGTGACGGCGGCGAGGCCGAAGAGTCCGAGGGCGTTGACGGGGCTGCCGCCGCGGTAGGTCAGGACGGCCAACGCCCCGATGGCCAGGGCAACGCCGGTGAGGGCAAGCCAGAAGGTCTTGGTCCGCTTGGAGACCGCTTCAAAAGCGTTGGCCTTGTGGCGCAGGCAGTCGAGGAACGCCCAGATCTCCAGGCCAAGGGAAATGAGCAAGATGACGACGCTCACGCCGAAATCGGCGAAAACAACGAGGGTTCTTCCGTCCATCCCCCCAGCCTAGCCGCCCGGGGCGGCCTTAGGCGTCCAGCGTGGCCAACGCCTGTTCCAAGTCGGCCCACAGGTCCTCGACATGTTCAATGCCGACGCTGAGCCGGACCAGGTTCTCGGGTACGCTGAGCGGTTCGGCGGTGTGCCGGCGCCTGCGCTCAATCAACGATTCCACCCCGCCCAGGGAGGTCGCGGGCAGCCACAGCTGCAGCGCCCGGATCATCCGGTCGGCGGCGTCCGCGCCGGTCAGCCCGGCTGCCTCCAGCGGTGCCATCTCGATGCACAGCACCGACCCAAAACCTTTCATCTGCGCTTTGGCCCGCTCGTGGCCCGGATCCGAGGCGAGCCCCGGGTAGCGGATGCGGCCAACGCGCGGGTGCACGCTGAGCCGTTGCGCCAGCACCGCCGCCGAGGCCTGCGAGCGCTCAATCCGGAGGGCGAGGGTGCGCAGCCCGCGCAGCGCCAGCCACGCCTCGAAGGGACCCGCGATGCCCCCGTGGATGGTCCGGTGATGCAGCAGCCGGGCGTGCAACTCGTCGTCGGAAGTTACCAGGGCGCCGAGTACGACGTCGGAGTGTCCGGAGAGGTATTTGGTGACCGAGTGCAGGACAAGGTCCGAGCCCAGGCTGAGCGGCTGCTGGACCAGCGGGGTGGAGAAGGTGTTGTCCGTAACCACCAGGGCGCCGGCGGAGTGTGCCGCCGCTGTCAGGGCGCGGATGTCCGCGACGCCGAGCATCGGGTTGGTGGGGCTTTCCAGCCACAACATGTCGGCGGGCTTTCCGCCGGCGGGGGCCAGCTGCGCCAGCACCGCAGCGGTGTCCGCGATGTCCACCGTGCGCAGTTCGAGCGCACCCTTCTGCGCCAGTTCCGTCGCCATGACCAGCGAGCCGGCGTAGCTGTGCGACGGCATCACCAGTACCCCCTGCGCCGGGACCAGGGAAAGGGCGGAGCTGACGGCGGCGAGTCCGGACGCGTACAGCAGACCCGGCAGCGCGGCGCCCTCCAGCTGCGCCAGTGCCTGTGCGAACGGGTCCCAGGTGGGGTTCGAGTAGCGGCCGTAACCGCGGTCGCCGGGGCCCAGCGGCCCGGTGCCGAAATACGTGGAGGAAAGCACGATCGGCGGGTTGACCGGTGCGTCACGGTCACGCGGCGGACGGCCGGCGGCCACCACGAGGGTTTCCGCTGAGAGCGCGGCGGCCTGTTCTTCGGGAAGACTCATGGTCACAGGGTACTTCGGCGCCGCGGCGGCCCCGACGCCATGACGGCCCGGGCCCCTCGTGTCCGTCATTATCGGTAGGCTAGAGCAGTGAGTACCGAGAATCCCGGAGCGTTCCCCGGACTGTTCATTGCCTTTGAAGGCGGTGACGGCGCCGGCAAGTCAACCCAGGCTGCGGAGCTTGCCGGGGCGCTCGAGTTCCGCGGGCTGACCGTGCTGCGGACCAGGGAGCCGGGCGGCACGCCGATCGGCGAGAAGCTGCGCTCCCTGGTGCTGGACCACGGCCACGGCCACATTGACGCCCGGACCGAGGCCTTGATCTTCGCCGCTTCCCGCGCCGCCCTCGCCGCCCAGGTGATCCGACCCGCGCTGGAGCGCGGCGAGGTGGTGCTGAGCGACCGGTACATCGACTCGTCGGTGGCGTATCAGGGGGCCGGCCGCGGTCTCGGCACGGAGATGGTCCGGCAGATCAGCGACTGGGCCACCTCCGGTCTGCAACCGGACCTCACCGTACTGCTCGACGTCGACCCCGCCGACGGCCGCCGGCGGCGGACCGCGGGCGCAGCAGCAGAAGACCGGCTCGAATCCGAGGCCGACGAGTTCCATGCCCTGATCCGCACCACGTTCCTGGCACTGGCCGCGGCCCGGCCGGAGAAGTACCTGGTCCTGGCCGCGCACCTGCCGGTACCGGAACTGGCCGGAAGGATCCTGGAACGGGTCGAAGCGCTGCTGGCGCTGCGCCAGGGCAGTTCGGCATGAGTGTCTGGGACGACCTCCAGGGCCAGCCCGCCGTCGTCGAGCAGTTGCGTCAGGCCGCCGAGGGTGACGGGCTCACGCATGCGTGGTTGTTTACCGGCCCGCCCGGCTCCGGCCGGTCCAACGCCGCCAAGGCGTTCGCCGCCGCGCTTAACTGCGACCAGGACGACGTCTCCCGGCGGGGTTGCGGCGAGTGCGCGGCCTGCCAGACCATCGTCGGCGAGACCCACTCGGACGTGACGTTCGTCAGGACCGAAAAGGTCACCATCACCATCGATGAGGCCCGCGAGCTGGTTTCGACCGCGGGCAACCGTCCCGCATCGGCCCGCTGGCGCATCATCGTCGTCGAGGACGCGGACCGCATGGCGGAGCGCACCACCAACGTGCTGCTCAAAGCCATTGAGGAACCCACGCCGCGCACCATCTGGATGCTGTGTGCCCCGTCCCCCGCGGACGTGCTGGTGACGATCCGGTCCCGCTGCCGCCCGGTGGCGCTGCGGCTTCCACCGGCCGCCGACGTCGCGGCGTTGTTGGTCAAGCGCGACGGCGTCGACCCCGGCCTCGCCGAAAGCGCAGCCCGGGCGGCCCAAAGCCACGTCGGCGTTGCCCGTCGGCTGGCACGCGACCCCGAGGCCCGCCAACGCCGGCTCGAAACCGTACGGTTCCCGCTGCACCTGCGGGGTGTGACTGCGGCTGTGATGATGGCGGACAAGCTGGTCAAAATTGCCACCGAGGAAGCCAACAGCTCCAACGACGAACGTGACGCCGCCGAGAAGGCCGCGCTGCTCGCCACCCTGGGCGCCCCGGAAAGCGGGCCACTGCCCGCCGCGATGCGCGGCCAGGTCAAACAGCTCGAAGACGACCAGAAACGGCGCGCCAAGCGGTCCATCACTGACTCCCTTGACCGGACGTTGACCGACCTGCTGTCCTTCTACCGGGATGTGCTGATCATCCAGCTGGGCAACGCCGTGGAGTTGGTCAACATTGAGTTGCGAAGTGAGCTGCAGGAATTCGCCGGACATTCCACGGCGGCTGTGACCCTTGCCCGCATGGATGCCATCAACAAGGCCCGTGCCCGGATCACGACCACCAACGTCGCACCGCTGCTGGCCATAGAGTCGATGGCCACCAGCCTGGTCTGACAGCCGTCGGCCACCCATTGATCCGCACAGTTTTAGATCCCGAGGAGAACCGCATGATGCCAGCACCACCACGGCCCGCAGGCCGCCGATCCGTGACGGGCGCGGTGCGGGCGGCCGCCCTGGCGCTCGGCCTGGCGCTTGCCCTGGTGCTCTCCTCCTGCACGATGTTCGGCTCGGGCGACGGTGGCGCCAAGAACGGTCAGGCCCAGCCCGACCCGTCGATCGCCGCTGCGGCACCCGCCGAGTTGCGCACTTTCTATTCCCAGCAGCTCAACTGGGCGCGCTGCGAGGGCGATTTCCAGTGCGCCAAGGTCAAAGTCCCGGTGGACTACAGCAAGCCCGATGGAGCCACGATCGAACTGGCAGCCCTCAAGCTGGCGGCCAAGGGCGGCAACAAGAAGGGCAGCCTGCTGGTCAACCCCGGCGGTCCGGGCGGCTCCGGCTACGACTTCGTCAGGGACGCCGGCTCCTCGAACATCTCCGAAAAGGTCCGCAGCAACTACGACGTCGTGGGCTTCGACCCGCGTGGGGTGAAGCGTTCCGCGCCGGTGACCTGCCTCACCGACCAGGAACGCGACGCGAACCGGGCCAAGATTTACAAGCTGGACACCGACGCCGGCCTGGCCGAGGCTTTCGCGGACAACAAGGCCATCGCGGCCCAGTGCGCCGAAAAGACCGGCCCCGTCCTGGGCCACATCGACACGGTCAGCGCGGCGAAGGACCTCGACGTCCTCCGCGGCGTCCTCAACGATGCGAAGCTCAACTACCTGGGCTACTCGTACGGCACCTTCCTGGGCTCGACCTACGCTTCGCTGTTCCCGGACAACGTGGGCCGGATGGTCCTGGACGGCGCACTGGACCCCTCGCTGAGCTACGAGGAGCTGACGAGCGGCCAGGCGAAGGCCTTCGAGAAGGCGATCCGGGCATACGTGGCCAAGTGCCTGCAGGGCAGCGACTGCCCCTTCAGCGGAACCCCGGACCAGGCCATCAGGCAGATCCAGGACCTGATCGCTGCCGTGGAAGACAAGCCGATGACCGCCAAGGACGGCAGGGTGGTGAACGCCTCCATGTTCGTCAGCGGCTTCATCCTGCCGTTCTACAACGACGACAACTGGCCGTTGTTGACCCAGGCCCTGGCCAGCGCCGTCAAGGGCGACGTCACTCCGATGCTGCGGCTCTCCGACTTCGGCGCCGACCGGGAACCGAACGGAACCTACTCGGCGAATTCGACGTTCGCGTTCAACGCCATCAACTGCCTGGACTACCCGATGTCCGCCGACCCCGCAGCCATGCGCGCCGAGGAGCAGCGGCTGCGCCAGCTGTCCCCCACCCTGGGCTATTACTTCGCCTATGGCGGCACCAGCTGCCGGGACTGGCCGTACAAGAATGTCCGCACCCCCGCGCCGGCGGAGTACAAGGGTTCCGCGGACGTGGTGGTGATTGGCACCACCGGGGACCCGGCGACGCCGGTCGAGTGGGCCGGTGCGCTGCGCAAACAGCTCGGCACCGCGTCGCTGCTGACGTGGAAGGGCCAGGGCCACACCGCCTACGGGCGCTCGAACAGTTGCATCGGGAACGCCGTGGACGGCTACTTGGTGGACGGTAAGACCCCTGCCGACAACACCGTTTGCTGATCCCCTTGCCTCTCCCGGCCTCATTTTGACCCGGGCGCCGGGACTCGATTACAGTTGACTCTTGCATGAACCGCCCCGTTCACCGGGCTTCATGCGGTTGCTTCCTTAGCTCAGTTGGTAGAGCGTCTCACTCGTAATGAGAAGGTCGCCAGTTCGATTCTGGCAGGAAGCTCGAGAAGAACCCCCGGAAATCAGCGATTTCCGGGGGTTCTGTCGTTTTCCTTGACAGCGAGCTTGACTTATGCATTCCCTGCGTTGCAGGTCATTCCCAGCGACTCCGTCACTTTTTCGTCACCTCGACCACAGAGATCACGCCGCCTCCGTTCACCCGAAGCGGGACGTCGCTTCATTCGGGCGTGTGCATCTGAGGCATCACGTAAGCTCACGTAGAGTTCGGTACGCCGTCGGATACGGCTCCGATAGGCGGTAGGCGTTAGACGTCACAGCGTCTTTGAAGTGGGGAAGTGCGACGACATGTCTGGTGCCGAGCGAGCCATAGTGTTAGCGGCCATGAAAAACTGGGATCCGCGCGGACAAAGCCCACGCAAAGCTCGTTGCCTAGGCACGGTTCGATGACTTGATCGGCCGCAACGCCCCTTGGCTGTCACCCCGACTTACTGCCCGTACCTGGAGATTTACACACAGGACGCCACGCGCTTCATCTTGGCCGTGGCCACCATTTCCTTCATCATTACCTACACCGTGGTCGCCCTGAAGAGGTGACTACGACGTATATCAACCCATTTACTGGCACCTCTGCGTATCAAGTTCGGCTGTATTGTCGGTGGGCGCTCAAGAGGACGAATGCCTTCCGGCCAACTTTGGCTCGGGATTCTAGGAGAATAGGATCGCCCTCTCCCGGCTGCACACCGCGGCCGATAAAATGGACGTGTCACCACTTTGGGAAGCTGACTATGCGCGAGCATCACGACGTCGTTGTCATCGGGGGCGGCCAGACCGGGCTCGCGATGAGTAACGTCCTGCAGCAACACGGGCGCGAGCACATCGTCCTGGAGCGTCACCGAACCGGTGAACGCTGGCGTACCGAAAGATGGGACTCCCTGCGCTTTCAGTTCCCGAACTGGACGCTCCAACTACCGGGCTACACATACGCGGGAAATGATCCCGACGGTTTCGCGCATCACAGCGAAATTCTTCGTCTGATCGAGCACTACGCCATCAGCACAGGGGCTCCCGTGCGCGAGAACACTGAAGTCCGCGCCCTCGCTGAACACGGCACAGGTGACGGCTTCGACGTATTCCTGGCCGAAGGTTCCATCCACGCACGCCGCGTGGTGATCGCAACCGGACCGTTCCAGCTTCCCCGCGTCCCCCAGCTGGCGCATGACGTCTCACCATCGGTACTTCTGCTCGACCCCACGCAATACCACTCCCCGGAGGCGTTGCCCGGAGGCGCCGTGCTGGTGGTGGGCAGCGGCGCCTCGGGCTGTCAGATCGCCGAGGAGCTGCTACATGCCGGGCGCCGCGTGTACATGTCGGTGAGCCGGCACCGGCGCGCACCGAGACGCTTCAGGGGCAAGGACATCTACTTTTGGCTGGAGGTTCTAGGCCGCTTCGCGCAGACAATCGACAGCTTCCCCTCGCGTCAATACCCACCTTCGACGGTCGTCACCGGCGTGAACGGCGGATACGACGTCAATGTTCGGCAACTCGCCGGGGACGGCGTCAAGGTGATCGGCCGAGTCGTCGGCGCATCTGGCGGGAATCTCACTGCGCAGGCCAATGCGAACCAGGTCCTCGATGAGGCCGACAAGGCATACAGCGACTTCCTGTCGGCAGCGCGCCAATTTATCAGCAAGGGAACCGAATACGATCTCGCCGAGGAAGAGCCGGAAGAACCCATCCACCTTCCCGCCGTGAGGGAGGTCCACTCGCTGAATCTCACCAGGGAAGACATCAACACGATCATCTGGGCAACCGGCTACGCCTACGATTTCGGCTGGGTCAAGATCCCGGTGTTCGACGAGCGCGGCCGGCCCATCCAACAGCACGGCGTCACCCCAGTCGACGGGCTGTACTTCCTCGGGCTGCACTGGATGCACACCTTCAAGTCGGGGCTGCTCTCAGGTGTCGGCGCGGACGCCGAATTTCTGGCTGACCACATGGCTCAAACCCCGCCCCGAGGATAGCCCAGTCAATCCAACTGCCTTACCCGAGATCTAAAGGCCCACTGCTTCACTAAATGCATTATCTCGGCAAATCCACAGGTCAGGGGTTTCTTCTCTTTCATTCGGGGCTCAAGCTCGGCCCGCCAAGTCATGGCTGAGAGCATCGATTGGACTCGGACAAAACCCCCCGAACATTCAGACGGATTCAAAACCGGGGCCGTCAAGCTTTACCGGGCCCACGGCGAGAACAGCCGCACGATACAAACTATGCTGCGATGATGGCTGTGGGCAGGACCATGGAAATTTCGAACATCACCATCCACAACTGGGTCAAGAAGGCAGGCGCCGAACCCGGCGAAGCGCAGGCGGTCACGGATGCAGCAGCCCCACAGGCGGCGGCTTCGCCGTCCGGTGACTCCGCGTTGGAGATATTGGTCGCCGTACTCAGCGCATCCGCGACAGAGGACGCGCCTATCGTGACGGAGCCTCCCGCGAGCGAAGCGGATGTTGATCCCCAAGTGACCATCGTTTCCTGCGGCGGCAGCTGACCGAAGTTCAGCGTGCCAATGTCATCCTGAAGAGTGCCACCGCCTACCTGGCCTCTGAATCCCTGAAAGCAGCCTGACTCACAGGCACTATGACCCTACTGCCCAGAAGGACCTCGTGGACGTCGTCCATCACCTGCGCACCGTCCTCTGCGTGAAGTGCCGGAGGGACCGGTGAGCCGACTTGTTCCACCGCAGGACGGCTCACCGGTAAAGCCCGCCCGGCTGGACGCCGGAGCGGTTCGCCGAGTTCGTGACTTCGCGCGGCCACCTCCACGTCTTTATCGACGGGAACCCGTGCCCTACCCCGGCAGCCCATGCCAGGTACTTGCAGACCCCGCTTCTGGTGGACGAAACCCACCCGACGGGTGGAAGGGAGCTCGCTCTTATCACCACCGACGGCAACGTCGCCCTCCTCGGGCTCAAAGACGGCCACGACGACAAGCGTCTGGCAGGTCCGGGACGCATTCTTCGGTGGGGGCCTCGACGCGGCGCTGGCCGTCCCTGGGTGGTCGGTCGCCAGGCCGGACCGGAGACGGCCAGAAGCACCGGCCTGGCCGCGCCGGCCAGGTGCTGATCCAGCTCAGCATAGTTTCGCGTCTCCACGGCCAACAGGTCCGGGCTCTTCGACAGCATGGCGGCCGCTCTCCCGGCTGAGCTGGCTGGCCGCGGGCCGCCCTCGTCCTCATAGGTGCAGCCGGCCAGGACGCCGGCAGCGAGCATTCCAACGAGCATCACAACGCCGCAGACTCTTCTCGTTCCCCCAGGACCGGACTTGAGCCGAGGCTACGGGCGGTCCACCGAAAGCCAAGCATCGGCCACCAAGCCTCCGCTGGCCTACTGCCGCGCCGGAAGTCTGGTGACCTACTCGGGACTTAGGTCCCTATTGCGGGTTCCCGCGAGGGCGTGAACTGTAGTGGTTCCTCCGGGCAACCACTTCCGGGGCAACCAGGGTCCTGTAGACACGGACCGCTAAAGCCGGCAAAGATCCCGGCGACCTACCAATGGCAATCAAACACATATCTTCCGGTGCCCGCCGGTAAACCACGGCCTTTCTTTGGCGTGGCTCTTCGGGCCCCGGGCATCAGGGATATGGCCTTCTTCAAAGGATCAGGTACATGAACAAGACTCTCCGCATCATCGCCACGACTGCCGCAACGGCCGCACTGGGCCTTGGAGCTGCCGCCATGCCGGCCAGCGCCTCCACCTCGACCAGCTCGTGGAATCAGTCGTCATTCCAGAGCAAGCACCAGGAGCGCGAGACGAGCAATAAGCACGAGGCCTCCAAGGGCTGGTGGGACAGCGAGAGCCGGTGGCACGACAACTCCGACGGCTGGGGCTGGCGGGACGATGACGGCAAGTGGCGCGACGACAACGACAACAACGGGTCCTGGACGGGCAACGACGGCTGCCGGCACGACAAGGACGGCTGGTGGGACCATAGCGGACACCGGCACAACAAGGGCGATGACAGCAAGAGGGACGACAGCAAGAACGACCACCGGAGCGACAACAAGGACCACCACAAGAGCGACAACAGCCACCAGAGGACCATCCGGTGGTAACGAGGCGCTGCTGAGGAACGTCGGGCAAGCTCGGGCTGGGGTGCGGGAAGCCGCACCCCAGCCCCGGGTCTGGAGGCCCGTCTCGACTGAACTGAAACTCCGGCGTCACACGGTCCGGAGAGGAAAGGGACCGATGAAGCTGTTTGGAACGGAGCTGCTGAGAGCTCGGTACGGGCCGGTGGTCCGGCTGATGACGTTGGCCGGGGTAGCTATGGCCTGCGCCTCCGTGCTGCTCGCCGTTGGTTTCCCGGCCCAGGCTTACACGGGCGAGGCACCAAAAGTCCTGCGGATCGGGGACGGGCAGTTGAACGGTGCCGGCACCGAGGTGCAGGTGCGCGTCAGTTACCGGTGCAAGGAAGGCCAGAAGGCCGGCGTCGGTATTTTCCTGACGCAGTCAGCGGACGGTGGCCCGGCGGTTTCTGCGGGCGCCGGGTCAGGACTGCGCCCGTGTACGGGCAAGACCGAGCAAACAACTCTGACCATCACAGCCGTGGACGGTCACTTCAGGCCCGGCTGTGCGACCGCAACGGTTTCGCTCTTTGTCAGCGACCCCGGGTCGCCGGATAAGACCGTACAGCTCGCCGGCAGCATCGGCCTGGAGCAGTGGTAGCCGGCACGCTGGTAACTCCGTGCATCGGTGGTCCGGGGCTTCACTCGCTTCTCGTTTTCGTGCCTCCCGCTGTTGAGCGCCGGCTTCGTTCGTTTGCGGCATCCCGGAAGATGTGCGCGATTGCGTAGCCTTCGCCGTGGCCGAGCCTGGTGATCTCCGTGGCATATCATGCCTTCGGCGACCCGGCCCACGATCGAAGCTACGGGCGACCACCCTGGTGTTCGAGCCAGGGCCACTTTAGGCAATTTGGATTTTGCAGCTCTTGCCCGTGGGCGAACCGCGCAGCGTAAAGAAACAGGCTCAGGACTTTAGCTTGTCTTGGCGGTTCCGGGACGTAAGTCCGGGATGCACCCCATTCTGTCCCATCTCCAGATACCTGGCCGGACACGAAGTCATAATCGGTTCCCCAGGCGTCAGTGATTTGCAGATCGACCGGATCGAAGGCCGGCACGCCGGGCATGGTGGGTACTGGCCCGGCGTGCTCGGCGCCTTGGGACTTTCCCGGCTCCAACCATTCGAGCACTGCCCGTTGTGGATGTGATCGCGTTGGGCGGTCGCACGGCACCGGATGACCTCGAGGTTGATCTTTATAGGCCGCCCGCCGGTCTGTCCTTGGCCGTGTCCGGGGATGTCGGTTGTTAGCTCAAGGCCCGCAAATCGCCCGTCACACCAATGATCATGTTGTGACTAAGCCCGGACTCCAGGGCGAGTGCTTATTGGTCACGCAATAATGCCATTCTCAGTGAAGGGCCTAACTGCTGGCGGAGACGTCATCTGCATGGATGTCCTCCGTGAGCCACGCGATCGCGTCGGCCGCCGTCGCAAAGTACCTGCTGGGTGTTGCGGACTGGCCGTTGAAGGCAGTGATCACCCGGCCCACGTTATCCACGCCTACGACGGCGGTGCGAGCGGAGCAGGTGTCATCGATGAGCAACTTCTTGGCTTCCGGGCTGATTCGCTCCACCGGTCCGACATGCACGAGTAACGGCCGCTTCCCTTGAGGGGATGCTGCAGTGACGGCGGCGATGGTCGAGTGGACGTCTTCAGCTTCGATCGTGACCCCGGGCGCCCATTCCAGGCGCAGGAAGATTCCGTCATCGCGTAGGGCGTAGCGGGGCAAGGACGACTTCTGTTCAATCATCAGCTGCCCCCGTGTGTTCAATCATCAGCTGCCCCCATGGTCGTCATCGTGATATCGGTTACTCAACCAGAATATGCCTCCCGGTCCACTGACCAGCGCAATGGCTACGGACCCGAAGCCTCTGACCTGCGGATTTGTCGGTGCGATCGGTTAGGATTCGTTTCGACGGACCAGCCACCGTTGGGGGGGAAAGCCACAGTGAGGTCACCGTACCGCGGCGCCGTCGGAAGGTTGCCGCCTCTCCAGCGCTGGTTCCGGTCGACCAGCGGACTGATCCCCCGAGGCTCTCTGCTCCCGGCAAACGCACGGAGGCTCCGGCACCAAAAGATCGTCTGGGCCTTGCTCGTCTTGTCCGCCGCCGTCGGCGTTATTGCCCTCTTCCGCGGGTATCCGACCGCTTCGATTCTCATCGCCGCCGGCGCCCCGGCTGCTATGGCGGCCGTCGCTTCGAAGTCCCCACTCCCCCACCGGATACGTTCGTCGATCGCGGCGGCGGGACTCATGGCCGCCGCGATAGGGGCGGAGGAAGTTACCGGCGCGGCCGAGGCCCATTTCCTTTTCTTCATCCTGATCCCGGTCGTTGCCCTCTATGAGGACTGGGCGCCGATGGCTGCTGCCGTCGGCACCGTGCTCGTGCACCATGTCGTCCTGGTCGTGCTGGCACTTCAGGAACTGGCCGCCTACGCCGATCCCTGGCAGAGCCCTGCCCTCCAGGCTCTCGTCCACATCGGACTGTTCCTTGCTGCGTGCTTCACCAGCGTCATGCACTGGACCATCCACGAACGCGCCCGGACCGAAGAACGCATCCTCCTCGACCGGCTCGCCGCCCTTGCCCAGCACGACCCGCTGACTGGGCTGGCCAACCGCACGCTGCTCCAGCAGCGGCTGCAGGACGCATCCGTCACGGATGAACCCATCCTCGTCCTCGCCGTCGACATAGACGGCTTCAAACCCGTGAACGACTCGCACGGCCATGCCGCCGGCGACGCGGTACTGGTCGGGATTGCCCGGAAATTGGAATCCTGCATCCGGACAGGTGACACCGCGGCCCGTACCGGCGGGGATGAATTCACGCTGGTGCTGCCGCGCTCGGGGCGGGAACGGGGCGCGGCCGTGGCGCGGCGGGTCCTGGACGCGGTGGCCGAGCCGCTGGACCTGGGCGGGATACGGCTCTGCGTGACGGCGAGTATCGGGATCGCCGTCGGTTCGTCCCGCAGCGATCCTGGCAGGCTCCTGGCAGAAGCCGACGCAGCAATGTACGCGGCGAAACTCGCCGGCCGCGCCAGTTATGTGTTCTACTCAGACGCGCTGACCACGCGGGAATGCGGGGCGCTGGTTGTCCCACCGGCCACTGCCCGCTGCTGGGCCGACTTTACGAACCTGCTGCGCCGGGACATTGCCCGGGCGAAGGACGTCGGCACGCTGCCGCCGCAGACCCGCGCCCCCGAGTCAACGCGCCGCACCCTGGAATCCGTGCTTGCCGCCATAGACGCCCTGCCCCGGCAGTCGGCCCCGGCTGCTCTGGCCCTTCCCGACGCCGCGGCACTGGAGGAATTTATCTTCCATCACGACCTCGTTCAGCAATGGGCTGCGACGCTCGTCAGGCAGCATGTTCTGCAGCATGACATGCCCGAGGAAGCAGCCGTCTTCTGGTCCCTGCTGCGAGACGCCGCAATAAAGCACACTCCCGTCTGCGACGCCGGACGCGTGGACGCCGGGCACGTGGACGCCGGGCACGGAAAGGAACGCCCGGGCAGCACCGGGTACGCCCGGTACGAACCCTAAGCAGTCCTGCCGGCACGACTCCCGGCGACGTCAGGCGTCCGGCTCCTTGTCGGAACCTTTCTCTTTTCGGCGCAGCCCGCCGAACGGTGCGGGCCGGGCCGGCCCTTCCGGCGAGCGCACCCCGCGCGCCACCACCATTGACCATGCCCCGAGCAGAACAGCGACGAAGACGAGCGCCAAGCCGGCCGCAAACCAGCCGCCGTGTCCGAAAACCAGCATCGCCACCCCAGCCAGGGAAAGGCCTTTTGCAGCGATACCCAAGGACAGAGCGGCCCTCAGGTACTCCATCCCACCAGCGTAGACCCGCCACACCCGGGGGTCTTCCCGGCCCGTAATCCGCGTGGGACGATGCCTCTATGAGTGAGAAGAACGACGGCGCCGCGCAGGAGCATGGGCTGCACCAGCATGCCCATACCGCGCCGACTACCCAACAGATCCGCACCGTGGGGCAACGACGGCGGGAAGCGGAGGAGAAGCTGGAACACCATCTGGATGAGGCGCGTCACAAGAAGGAGCACCACGCACCGACAGAGGAACCCGGCCGCCAGGCGTCGCGCGACGCCCAAGTCGATGGCCGTGACGTAGCGGCGATCCAGAACGACGACCGGCTAACCGCAGCCGACCGCGTCGACCTGATCGCCAACCAGATGCTCCCGGAGACGGACACAACCGGGTCCTCCTAGAGCGCCCGACCCCGCGGGACAGTCCCTCTCCACCGTGGGTCGACGCCGTTCGTGGCCCATCAGCCACCCAAGCGGAGAACCACCACGAGGCCAATCACGGCAAGCACGCCGGCCAGAATCATGGCCGCCGTCGGGTTGCCGAAATTGAGTGCCCACCCCAGGCCGAATCGGCGCGGGACCATCAGCGTGGGGTCGTCCCGGTTGACGTAAATAAGACCGCCGCGCCAATTCTTGTCGTCGTCGCGGTGCGTCAGGCCCGTGTCCTGCTCGCCGGAGTCCGGCTCCCGGTTGTTGCGGGCCAGGACGACGACGCTCGCAACGACGGCCGCTAAAATCGGAAGCCCGACCACCAGCGGCGCCCACCGCGTCACGGTTCCCGTCCACATCAGCAGGGACGAAACCAGCATTCCGAGGTCGATCATCGCCACGAGCCCGAGCAGGGCCTTGATCCCCAGAGTCATGTATCGGCGGTGCCAGTGCGAGGACCCCAGGGGATGCGCCGGGTCCAGGTCAGGGCGGCTGCGGTGAATGCCCACCGCGATGCCGACCAGCAGCGCGGTCATACCGACCTGCACGAACACCAGCGAGAACGCGGCGCCAAACGACTTCAGCGCCAGCCGGTCGGGAACGCCGCCCGCGCCGTAGTGCACCACGAGCGTCGCGGGCATGGACGGGTAGCTGACCACACCGATCACTACGGTGGCGACCGTGATGATCAGCGCGGGGGCCAGCCAAAGCCAAGGAAAGGCCGGCGGGTCGGTCCGTAGTTCCGTGTCCACGGCGATCCCGGGCCGCACGCCGTCGAACCATCCCCCGGCCGTCTTGGCGGCCTGAATCTCGTGGTGGGCCAGGAAGAAGCAGCCGTACCAAAGGCCAACAAGCACCAGAACGGCCAGCGGCAGCAGGAACGCATGGCCCGTCAGGCCGTAGGTGACTGCACCGGCGGCCGCCGCACCAACCCCCGCGAAAAGCATCCGCCGACGGTACAGGCGGGTTTGCCGGAGGACGGCGGGCTCATCCGCATGCCCGGCCGGCACCCGCACCCCGAAGGGGACGGTCGGGCTGTTGATGGAGGGCAACACCAATGCGAGCACGACGACGAGCATCAGTAAGCCGGAGATCAGGACGATCGTGGCAATCATGGCGTGTCCTCTGACGGTGTTTCGTTAAATGAATCGAGCAGGGACCGGCAGGTGGCGAGAACCTCATCGGGCGGCACGCCCACGGCCACTGCCTCGGCCAGCAAAGTCCGCGCCCGCGCGGCCCACTCGGCCCGGAACGGCGACGGCACCGCCGAGGCAGTCACCACCGCGCCGGTCTTGCGGTTGAGGCGGATGAGGCCTTGCTTGCGCAGGAGGTCGTAGGCCTTATTCACCGTGTGGAAGTTGATGCCAAAGTCCGCGGCCAGCGCCCGGGTGGACGGAAGCGAACTGCCCTCCGCCAGCACCCCCGCCGCGATTGCCTCGGTAATCCGGTCACGGAGCTGTTGGTAGATCGGCACCTCACTGGCTAGATCAACGCTGAGGATCACCACTCCCACCCCTCTTTACTCTATTAGTTATAGAACAAAGAGCTGGTTGCGGCAATGGCCCCCTGGCGACGCGTGGTCAGGGCCCGGCCGCGCCGGCGTCATCCCGCCGAGCGCCCCTTGCCCAGGGCGCGATGCCGGAGCATGATACGTCCAGCAAGGACTGTTCCATCCGGAGCCGCCCGGGCAAGGAGACGGGGATTCTGATGAGCAAGGACACCGACATGCGGGTTTTGCGGACTGTCGCCGCGGGAGCCGCGGCCGGCGCGGCCGGCACCACTGCCCTGAACACGGTCACGTACCTGGACATGGTCTGGCGCGCACGCGGCGCCAGCAGCACGCCTGAGGACACCGTGCAAAAGCTGGCAGCCGTCGCCGGCGTGACCGTTCCCGGAAACGAAGAGGAACGGACGAACCGCGTCACCGGGCTGGGAGCCCTGAGCGGCCTCCTGGTGGGCATCGGCGTCGGCGCGGCGCTGGGACTGGCCCGCGCCGCCGGATTCCGCCCCGGGCCGGTGCTCACTTCCGCCACCGCCGCCGCGCTGGCTCTGGCCGGCAGCAACGGCCCCATGACCGTCCTCGGCATCACCGATCCACGCACCTGGTCCCGTACCGACTGGATCAGCGACCTCGTCCCGCATTTGGCCTACGGGGCCGTGACCGGCGCCGCGCTGGCGGCGCTTGACCCGGACCCTCGCCGGCCATAACGCAAGCAGCCTGGGCTACCGGCCCCAGACGGCGAAAGCGCCGGAATGGCCGGCGAGGATGCTCTGGTAGATAAAGAAGACGCCGGACAGCGCTCCCGCCACCAGCAGGACCAGCCGCAGGACCCGGTTTTCCCGCACGGAACCGAGGACGCCGAGGCGTCGGCTGATGGGTTCGAAGCTCACGGCAAGCATCGCCGCGACAAGCGCGAAGAAGATCACCGAGACGAACTTCAGCAGATCCCCCTGCTGTGCGTGAGCCTTGATCATCGGGGTGGCCGGCAGGGATTTCTCCAACTGCTCCCCTGCCTGAGCGGTCACGAGGGCAACCGGGACCAGCACGAGTGCCAGCCCGCCCAGCGGCCAGGCCAGGTAGGTGCGCCAGCGCGGCGCCAGCGCGTAGACAAGGGCCGCAAGGCCTGCGATCGGACCGAGCACCACCACGGCGTGGACCAACAGGATATGGGCCGGGAGGCCGGCAATTTCAATCACGGGGCTCTCCTGCCGTGGACGTGCGCTGCGCGCCCCCCGGCATGAGCCGCCGGAGCTTCTATGATTCTTGCATGGCAACCGATGAGCTGGCGGGCATCGCGGCGCGTGTTTATGCGTTGCCCCTCGACGCGTTCGTCGGAGCCCGCGGTGCCGCGGCAAAGGAACTGGCCGCCAGCGGTACCGCCACACCGGAGCTCCGTGCCCAGGCGGCAGCGGTGCGGTCACTGCCCAAGCCCTCGGTCAGCGCCTGGGCCGTCAATATGCTTGCCTGGCGGCGGCCAGAGACCCTGCGCGAACTGGAGCAGCTGGGGCGGGCCATGCGCGAGGCACAGTCCGCGCTCGACGCCGGCGCTCTCCGCGGCCTGGCCCGGCAGCGGCGGACGCTGCTGGCCGGCACAGTCGGGACGGCACGCGCCACCGCGGAGGAGCAGGGCCGCAAAATCAGCACCGCGATCGCGAACGAAATAGAGCAGACGTTGCGTGCGGCTACGGCCGACGAGGGCGCCGCCGCGGCGGTCCGCAGCGGGCGACTGCTCCGGGCCCTTTCTGCCGATGGCGTCGATGTTGTGGACCTCGCCGGGGCAGTGGCCCTTCCGGACGTTCCCGGGCCGCCGTCCGCCGCGGGGGCGTCGGCGGAAGCTCCCCCGCCGGCTGCCCCACCGGCAGGGCAGCCCCGGCTGCGGTCTGTGCGGGCGAACCGCCCCGCTCCCAGCCCCTCGGCCAGGACCCGGGCACTGTCGGCCCTGGCGGAAGCGGCCGAAGCGGCCCGGTCCAGCACCGAAGAGGCCGACGCCGCGGCCCAGGAACTCAGCACCGCCGAGGACGCTGCCACCGCCTTGACCGAAGAGTCGGCGCGGTTGAAGCTGGAGCTGGCCAGGGCAGAGACCGAGCTGCGGCAGGCCCGCAGGCGCCGCGAGCTAGCTGCGGCCGCGGCCCAGCAGGCGGTCCGCGCCGCCGACAGGGACCGCCGCCGGGAGGACCTGGCCCGCGAACGGGTGCTGCGGCTCGGCAACACGCCGGGGGGCTGACCCGCTACTGTCAGAGGTCGGTTGCAGACTTTTAACCATGGAACAGCAACAGGATCACTGGGAAGTCACTTACCTGGACACCGACTGCGGACGGGTCCGCAGCGAGACCTTCGACCAGGCCATCGAGGCGGAACGCTTCGCCAGCCGCCAGGTCCGCGACGAACACGGCTGGGCCGTGATCGACGCCGTGGTCCCGCGGGAAGGGCGCGCAGCCGCCTAGGCGAAGTCGGAAACAGCCGGATCCGCGCCGATTCTGCCGGCACCCCCGGCGCTGCGGTCCAGTCCATTGATGGCCTGGACGTCTGCGTCGTCAAGGCTGACGTCCAGGGCGGCAAAGTTTTCGCTGATCCGTGACTCGGTCACCGATTTTGGAATGACCACGTTGCCGACGGCCAGGTGCCAGGCAATGACAATCTGTGCGGGCGTGGCGTTGTGCTTCGCTGCGATGTCGGCAATGACCGGGTCTTCCAGTAGTTCGCCACCCTGGCCAAGCGGGGACCAGGCCTCCGTGAGGATGCCGTGGGAGGCGTTGAATTCGCGCAATTCGGTCTGGCTGAAGTACGGGTGCAGCTCGATTTGATGGATGGCGGGCACCACCCCGGTTTCGTCGATCAGCCGCTGCAGCCCCTCCTTGGTGAAGTTGGAGACGCCGATCGTCTTGACGCGGCCCTGCTTTTGGAGCTCCACCAGCGCTTTCCAGCTGTCCACGTACTTGTCCTGCTTGGGCTGCATCCAGTGGATCAGGTACAGGTCCAGCGTCTCGAGGCCCAGGCGCGCCATGGATTCTTCAAATGCAGCCAGGGCGCTCTCGTAGCCCTGGTCGGCATTCCACAGCTTGGTGGTGATGAAGATTTCCTCCGGCTTGAGTCCGGAGCTGGCGACAGCACGGCCCACCCCGGCTTCGTTTCCGTAGATTGCGGCGGTGTCGATGTGGCGGAAGCCCGCAGCAAAGGCTTGGCCGACCACCTTCTCGGCAACGTCGTCCGCTACCCGCCAGACCCCGTAGCCAAGCTGGGGGATCGTGTGGCCGTCATTGAATGTCAATTCAGGAGTAAAAGTCATCCGTCCATCCTGCCAACGGATGGCACGGCACGCGAGTGATTGCGGCGAAGCTAAGCTAGGCGCTTAACCCTGGGCCCCTGCCCTTCGCGCGGCAGCGGACCAGGGGTCAGTCGCGGGGTGCCGCCTCGGCCAACTGGCGCTCCGCGTCGTCGATGTGTTCGACGACGGTGCTGGCTCTGCGGCGCACGGAGGCGGCGCCCACCGGCACCGGACCGACGGCGAGGCGGAGCATCGCTGCCGCTTCCGCGGTCATCGCCAGTGAGTTGCCCGCGGTCGAGAGCGATCGGTGCACGCCCGCCAGCGCCCCGGGAATGTCAAGGCCGTCGCTTGGCGAGCGGCGCTGCGCCTCCATGCAAATCAGCCGCACGCGACCGGCCAGCGCGGCCAGGTCGTTGGCGATCTCCACCAGTTCGGCGTAGAGGTCCTCATCCTCGACTCCCTCGAGGACCTGGTGGTAGCGGTCGAGGCCGCGGATGAACCGGTCATGGGCGCGACGCCACAGGCCTCTGCCGAGTTCGACGTCGTCCCTGCGTCCCTGCCGCGCGGCACTGAAGAATCCCAAGGTTCGCCTAGAGGTACTGGCCGGGACCATGGTCCGGGTCGGCCGGCTGCGCCGGATCCGCCCCTCGCTGCGGCTCGGCGGCGCGTTGGGGTTCGCCGTTCTCGCCGATGACGACGCCGGGCGCAATCATCGTGCCGGGGGGCAACTGCCGGAGCTGCAGCTGCGCGGCGGCGTGTTCCCGGACGGAATGCTGGGCCGCGATGGCGGTCTGGATGCCGTGGAACAGCCCCTCGAGCCAGCCGACCAGCTGGGCCTGGGCGATCCGGAGTTCGGCGTCTGAGGGTGCGCCGTCCTCCGGGAACGGCAGGTGGATGCGTTCGAGTTCCTGGACCAGCTCCGGCGCCAGCCCGTCTTCGAGCTCCTTGATCGAGCGTTCATGGATCTCGGCCAGCCTGGCCCGGGCCGCGGCGTCGAGCGGTGCCGCCTTTACCTCATCCAGAAGCTGCTTCAGCATGGTGCCGATCCGCATCACCTTCGCGGGTTCGTCGACCAGGTCCTGGAGGCGGCCGCCCCGGGGGTGTTGGTCCTGGCCGCGGGGATCCGAGGGTGCCGCCGTCGGGGGCCCTGCCACTGGGGTGCCCACCATCGGTGCGTCATTGCCGGACTGGGTATCGATCGGGTCGCTCATGGCTTCATACTCTCACGCGCGCGGGCCACCGACGGCGGCGGATGACGCCCGGTTCCGGCTCCGGGGAAAAGGCGGGGCGCTGCCGGAAACTGATGTTCCCGGCAGCGCCCCGACCGCGGCCAGCCGCGCTACCGCAGCCTGGCCTCGCGGCTCCTGACTAGCAGCAGCGGCTCTGCGGATTGCTGTCCTGGCGATCCGTGCGGTCCCGCCAGAAGTCCCGCTCAGACATCGGCGGACCGGCATGGCCGGAGGAGCCGTGATGCTCCAGGTACTTCTTGTAGGCGTCGGCACCCAGGACGCCGCCAAAGTACTCGGCGAATCCCCGGAACCCTGCCAGCAGCGCGTTCACGGCAGCACCTCAATGCCCGGCGGAGTGTTCGAGGCGCTGCTCGGCGGGCAGCTTCTTCCATTCCGCGTCCAGCTCGCGCTCCGCTGCGGTGGGGATCAGCCCGGCCGGCGCAAAGACCCGCGACGGCAGCGCCGGATCCTCGAACTCGACGTTGACGATACCGGCGGAAGCATTACGGAACGCCTTCGCCGCGGCGATCAGTGCCGTGACGATGACGATGATGCTCAGCACCACGAAAATGACCGAGAGCCAGCCCTGGATCATCGTGTTGCGGACCACGGCTTCCATCGCGGCCTGCGTCTTGGCCGTGCCGAAGGAGGTCTTCCCATCCGCAAGAGCCTTGGCAAACGCCGCATTGTTGGCGAAGTACCCGACGGCAGGAACGGGCGAGAAGATCTTGTAGAAGCTCGCGCTGATGGTGACGACCGCAGCGAAGGCCAGCGGCAGCGCCACGATCCAGAGGTACTTGAAACTGCCCCGCTTGGCCACGATGGCAAGCACCACGGACAGGGCAATGGCAGCGAGCAGCTGGTTGGCGATGCCGAACAGCGGGAACAGCGTATTGATGCCGCCCAGCGGGTCGGTCACACCCATCAGCAGCACGGCGCCCCACGCGGCGACCATGACGGCGGTGGCGAGCCACGCCCCGGGTCGCCACGAGTGGTCCTTGAACTTCGGAGCGAAGTTGCCGATCGAGTCCTGCAGCATGAAGCGGGCCACCCGGGTGCCGGCGTCGACAGCGGTCAGGATGAAGAGCGCTTCGAACATGATGGCGAAGTGGTACCAGAAGCCCATCATCGCGGTGCCGCCGATGAACTGCTGCATGATGTGCGCGAGGCCCACGGCGAGGGTCGGGGCGCCGCCGGAGCGGGAAACGATGCTCGGCTCGCCGACGTCCTTGGCGGTCTGGGCGAGGAGATCAGGGCTGATGTTGACACCGGCCAGGCCCAGGCTGTTGACCCACTGCGCCGCCGTCTCCACGGTCCCGCCGGTCAGGGCAACCGGGGCGTTCATCGCGAAGTAGATGCCGCGGTCGATCGAGATCGCGGCGACGAGCGCCATGATCGCAACGAAGGACTCCATCAGCATGCCGCCGTAGCCGATGAAGCGGGTCTGACGCTCCTTCTCGATCAGCTTCGGCGTCGTGCCCGAGGAAATCAGGGCGTGGAATCCGGACAAGGCGCCGCAGGCGATGGTCACGAACAGGAAGGGGAACACGGCGCCGGAGAAGACCGGGCCGTTGTCGCGGGAGGCGAATTCGCTGAACGCCGGAACGGTGATCTCGGGCCGGACCACGATGATGGCCAGGGCCAGCATCACGATCACACCGATCTTCATGAAGGTGGAGAGGTAGTCACGCGGGGCGAGCAGCAGCCAGACGGGCAGGATTGCCGCGACGAAGCCGTAGATGATCAGGCCCCAGGCGATGGTGACCTTGTCCAGGTGGAAGAACGCGGAGCCCCAGTCGGTGCTCGCGACTGCCCCGCCGCCGATGATGGCCGCCATCAGCAGCACAAAGCCGATGATGGAGACCTCCATGACTTTTCCGGGCCGGAGATAGCGAAGGTAGACGCCCATGAACAGCGCGATCGGGATGGTCATGCCGACCGAGAAGACGCCCCACGGGCTGTCGCCCAGCGCGTTCACGACGACGAGGGCCAGGATCGCGACGATGATCACCATGATGAGGAGGGTCGCGATCAGGGCTGCGGTGCCACCGATGACGCCGAGCTCCTCGCGCGCCATCTGGCCCAGGGAACGGCCGCCGCGGCGCATGGAGAAGAACAGGACCAGGTAGTCCTGGACCGCACCGGCCAGGACGACGCCGATGATGATCCAGATGGTGCCGGGAAGGTAACCCATCTGGGCCGCGATGACCGGCCCCACCAGCGGGCCGGCGCCGGCAATGGCGGCGAAGTGGTGGCCGAACAGGACGTTGCGGTCGGTGCGGACGTAGTCCTTGCCGTCGGCCTTGTACTCGGCCGGGGTGGCGCGGCGGTCGTTCGGCTTGACGATGTACCGCTCGATCACCTTGGAATAGAACCGGTAGCCGATCAGGTAGGTGCAGACCGAGGCGAACACGAACCAGATCGCGTTAACCGTCTCACCGCGCACGATCGCGAGCATGAACCAGGCGACGCCGCCCAGCAGTGCGATAGCCACCCAGAGGGCGATCTTGCCGGGCGTCCATTTGCGCTCTTCGGCGTCGTTGACGGACGCGTCGATCGCCGTGGGCGGGAGCCCCGGAACCGGCGTAATGCCATCATCGAGTAGCGCGGTCGTTGACCCGCCCTCTGGCGTTGTGCCCATGTTTGTTTTCCTCCTTGAAAAACCCGTCCGACAGATCAGCAGGCAGATCTGTCCCATGGCACCTTATCAACGGCGGCCGCGGTCCCGGCGCCGGCCGGCGCGTACGGCACCGGGCCACTCGACGAGCGGCGTGAAGGGCGCGACGAGCGGTGTGGCGGGGTCAGGCGGGCGGGGTGGGGTGCGCCGGGGTCAGCCGGGGCCGGCCAGCTGCATCAGCCGCGCTTCGCAGAGGTCCAGCCAGCGGACCTCCGCCTCGGTCTGGAAGATCAGCGAGTCCAGGACCAGGAGCTTCGCCATGTCGGCTGCGCGCGGGCTCACGGCCGACTCCCGGCGGGATTTGGTGTGTTCCTGCAGCGCGCGGATGGACACGGCGCGCTGCGCCTGGATCAGCGCGCCCACGTCTGCCCCGGGCAGCGTCAGCGCAAGCGCCAGCTTAATGGCGAGTTCGTTGCGCGGCGGACTGGCGCGGGATACCGGGGCGCGGAACCAGTCCCGGACCTCCGCCCGGCCCGCAGGGGTGATGCTGTAGATGACGTGCCCGTCGCCGTCGGCCCCGTCTTTTTGCACCAGGCCATCGCGGTCGAGTCGTTCGAGGGTGGTGTAGACCTGCCCGATGTTGAGGGGCCAGGTGGATCCGGTGCGCTCCTGGAATTCGATCCGAAGCTGGTACCCGTAGCGGGGGCGGTCCTGCAGCAGCGCGAGAAGGCTGTGGCGGATAGACATGATGCTCCAGAGGGTACAGCACGACGGCATACACGCGCCCCAAGACGCGTGTATACCGCGTATGGAATCACCATAGCCCGGTGTGCGGCTGGCTGGGACCGAAATATGCCAAAAGACGTATGTGATTCGTCACACGGGCTAGGTGACGAGCAAAACCTTGCCCACATGCTCGCCCGAATCGAAGTAGCGGTGAGCGGCCTGGACTTGGTCCAGCGGGAAAGTCTTGGCAACGAGCGGGTGGATGCGGCCGTCAGCCAACAATGGCCATACGGCATCGCGGACGGCGGCCATGATCACCGCTTTTTCCTCCGCGGGGCGGGGGCGAAGCGAGGTGGCGATGATCGCCGCGCGTTTGCGCAGCAGCACTCCGAGGTCGAGTTCCGCCTGCGCCCCGCCCTGCAGGCCGATCACCACCAGCCGCCCGTAGTCGGCCAGGGCGTCCACGTTCTTCCCGAGGTACTTGGCACCGACGACGTCGAGGATCACGTCCGCGCCCTTGCCGCCGTTTTGGGCACGGAGGCTCTCCGGAAAGTCTTCCTCGGCATAGTTGATGGCAATGTCCGCGCCGAGGAAAGCCTTGGCGGTGCCCACCTTCTCCGCCGTGCCGGCAGTGGCGGCAACCCGCGCGCCAAGGGCCTTGGCCAGCTGGATGGCCATGGTGCCGATGCCGCCCGTCGCCCCATGGATGAGGACGGTCTCCCCCGGCTGGAGTTGGGCGGTCATGACCAGGTTCGAGTAGACGGTTGCTGCGACCTCCGGCAGCGACGCCGCCGTGACGAGGTCCACGCCGTCGGGGACCCGCAAGACCTGACCGGCCGGCACTGCCACCTGCTGGGCGTACCCGCCGCCGGCCAGCAGCGCCACGACTTTGTCACCGACGGAGAACGGCTTGGTGACTCCAGACCCGAAGCCTGCGATCCGCCCGGACACCTCAAGGCCGGGGATCTCGGAGGAACCCGGGGGCGGCGGGTAGAACCCGCGGCGCTGGTGCACGTCGGCCCTGTTCAGGCCGGCAGCGACCACATCGATCAGTACCTCGCCGGGACCCGGCACGGGTTCTGGAACTTCGCGAAGCTCCAGGACTTCCGGTCCGCCCGGCTCAGAGATATAGACAGCCTTCATGGAGAACTCCCGATCCTTACTTTCCCGCGTGCGGCGCGCTGGCGATATCCCGTGTCGGCAACGCCCTGTTCCAGACTAGGACCTCGAACCTGCGCGGTCCGCGAGCGCCGCCGAATTTTTGTGGCGGCTGACCGGTCTATGGAACACTACTCGTTAGGGAAGGTTGTCCGAGCGGCCGATGGAGCTGGTCTTGAAAACCAGTGTGCGGTAACCCCGTACCAAGAGTTCGAATCTCTTACCTTCCGCGGGTGCGCCGCCTATGCGCGGCTCTGAGGCCGGCTGGGCCAATCGAAAGATTGGTTTGGCCGGCCTCGCTCGTTCCTTCCGCCCTTCCGGCATCGCCCTGGATCCAGACGACGAAATCGTTGGGTTCGCCGACGCGGGACCGGGGCGTGACGAGGATCGACCCCAGGAACTGGAGCTGTACGCCACCTACACGCTGAGCCGCAGTTACGGGACCGGACTCGGCGCCGCCCTGCTGGCCGCCGCCCTGGCCGACTCGGCCGCCTACCTTTGGGTCCTTGAGGACAATCCGCGGGCCCGTGCCTTCTATCAGAAGCACGGTTTTCGGGCCGAGGTGAAACGCGCTGTGCTCCCACCGGAGTGGCACACCCTGCCCGAGCTGAGGATGGTCCGGGCCGCGGTGCAGCCCGATCTGCGCTAGCCGAACCTGCAGCCGGGCGAGCCGGCCGGTGTTCCCGGATCGGCGCTACAATTTCGACATGACACCGCAGGAGCTGGCCAACCTTGCCAACCTGCGCCGCGCGCGGGACCTGATTGACCGCGCCTACGCCCAACCGCTCGACGTGCCGGCGATGGCCGCCGGAGCCCTGATGTCTCCCGCGCACTTTTCCCGGCAATTCAAGGCCGCCTACGGTGAGACGCCGTACAACTACCTGATGACACGGCGGATCGAGCGGGCCATGGCCCTGCTGCGGGCCGGTACCAGCGTCACCGACGCCTGCATGGAAGTCGGCTGTACCTCGCTGGGATCGTTCAGCGCCCGGTTTACCGAGATCGTCGGAATGACGCCGAGCGCCTACCGGAACTGTGAGCACCACGCCGTGAAGGCGATGCCGACCTGCGTGGCGAGGCAGCGCACCCGGCTGCCGCGAAAACCGAGCAGGATTGAAGAAGCGTCGCCAGCCCCCGCACCGTAGCGTTTGAAGCATGAACATTTCACTTCAGTACGCACAAATCACCGTCAACGACCTGGACGAATCGCTCGCGTTTTACCGCGACCTGCTCGGTCTGGAGGTGCGCAACGACGTCGGCTCGGACGGGCACCGCTGGGTTACCCTCGGCAGCCGGGCCCAGCCCGACCTTGAGATCGTGCTTTCGCCCCCGCACGCCGGCCGGTCAAAGGACGACGGCGACGCCCTCCAGCAGCTGCTGACCAAGGGGGTCCTGCCCATCATCGTTTTCCGTACCGACGATTTGGATGCCACGTTCGAGGCGGTTCGTGCAGGCGGCGGCGAGGTCCTCCAGGAACCCATCGTGCAGCCCTGGGGACCGCGTGACTGCGCCTTCCGGGACCCTTCAGGCAACACGGTCCGCTTCAACCAGGGCTGACCGAAGCGTCCGCCCCTACCAGGCCCGCCGCCCGGTCAGCTGCGGGCAGGGGCGCCGGGTTCTTCGGGTTCTTCGGGTGCGATGAAGATCGCCTCGATGGGCTGGCCGAACAGCCGCGCGATACGAAAAGCCAGCGGCAGTGCGGGGTCGTAGCGGCCGGTTTCGAGCGCATTCACTGTCTGCCGGGAAACACCGAGGTGGTCGGCGAGCGCTCCCTGGGTCCAGCCCCGCCCCTCGCGCAGTGTCCTGAGGTGGTTGTTCATCGCCTACCCACGAACGCTCCGGTGAAGACCCACCCCAGCATTCCTGCCCCGTAGATGACCCACCCGGTGCCGGGAATCTGGAGTCCTGCGATTTCCAGGAATGCCAGGGTCACGGAGGCGATCATCGCCACGGCGAAGCCGCCGGCCAGTCCGCGCAGCATGAGGAGCCGCTGGTAGTCGTCGCTTCGCCGGACGTGGCGGAGGACGGCGCGCACAATCCAGAGTCCGGGGATGACCGGGAGCACCGCCCACACGAAACGCCAGGGGCTTTCGCCATGAAGGTCCCCCCATAGTAAGACTCCGGTGAGCACCACCGCGTAGGCCGCGATGCCCGGCCAGAACTCGAGGTTATAGGCGCGCGCCCGGGTACGGTCGCCGTTGCTGCGGTCTTGGTTGTCAAGTTTGCTAGTCATGAGATCAGTGTGCGGACCTCGTCGTCGCATGTCAAGGATGCTTGTCACCTGGCCGGGTGCCGCGGATCCCGCCGGCCCCTTGAACGCCGTCCATTGAAACTGTCTGGGCCCCGGCCTAGTGTCTCTCTTGTCTGACCTACCCATCGGAAGGCGGCGGCCATCCTCGGATGCAAGACCGCTGCCGCGAAAACCAGGAGACCCCATGCCTACCCCTGACATCACCCCCGGCGCGCCGTGCTGGATCGACCTCATGACTTCGGACCCGGAGAAGGCGAAGGCGTTTTACGGCGATCTCTTCGGCTGGACCTTTGAGGCCGGCGACCAGGAGACCTACGGCGGCTACATCATGGCATCGAAGAACGGGAAGTCCGTGGCGGGGATCATGCAGAAGATGCCGGAGCAGGCCGGCTTCCCGGACGTCTGGAGCACGTACCTGCGGGCGGATGACGCCGACGCGACGGCGGAGGCAGTCAAGGCCCACGGCGGCCAGGTCTACATGGGACCGATGGATGTTCCGGAGCAGGGCAAGATGGCAATGTTTGCCGACGCCACAGGTGCTTCGGTAGGCGTCTGGCAGCCGCGCGAAATGAAGGGGTTCGAGTTGGCTGCCGAAGCCGGCGCCCCGGCGTGGCACGAACTGCACGCCAAGGACTACCAGGCGGCGGTGAAGTTCTACCAGGATGTGTTCGGCTGGGAAACGGATGTCATGAGCGACACACCGGAGTTCCGCTACACCACGCTCGGCGTCGGTCCAGCAGCCAAGGCAGGGATCGTGGACGCCTCCGGCTACCTCCCCGAGGAGGTGCCCGCCCACTGGCAGGTCTACTTCGCTGTCCAGGACGCCGACGCCACTGCCGCCCGTGCGGTGGAGCTTGGCGCGGCTGTCATCCACGCGCCCGAGGACACCCCGTTCGGACGGCTCGCCACCCTGACCGACCCCACCGGTGCCATGTTCAAGATCGTCGCCGAGACGGCACAGGACGGTTCCGCCACCGCGGCCCCCTAAAACTGGGCTCTTTATAGAAGCTTTGGAAAAACTGCGATAAAGAATACCGGCCACCCGCTTTCCAAGCGGATTGTGGCCGGTATTCTTTTGACTGCCCGTGTCAAGGGAAATGACCGGGTGACAAGAATGCACTACCGACACCGTCGCCGGGGCCGCCCTGTTGGGGTTCCGCGCCGGCTGCGATGCGTTCCGCTGGGGGCCGCGTCGCTGAATGCGCAGGAAATTCACTTTGCGTTCATTCATCCCTGTTTTGCTGAGCCGGACTCTGCTTGACCAGGAGCAGGCCGGCCCGTCCGTGGGCCACAACCCGGACATCGCACCCAGCCCTTACCCGGGCACCCTAATGAGAGTTAGAGCGGATGAAAATCACATATTGGAAAACGGCGCTGGGCACAGCGCTGTCCGCGGGGCTCATTGCAGCCCCGCTGACAGCTTTGCCCGCCGCCGCACTGGAGGTCTCACCGGCAGCGGCCGGAACTTCGCCGGTCATCATCAACGAGGTCTACCTCAGCGGCGGCAGCGCCGGCGCAGCCTACAAGAACAAGTTCGTCGAGCTGTACAACGGCTCCGACGCCCCGGTCTCCCTGGAGGGCTGGTCCATCCAGTACCGCTCCGGCACGGGCACCGGCACCCCGAGCAGCACCGCGGCCCTCTCCGGCACCATCGCGGCGAAGGGCTACTACCTGCTGCAGGGCGGCAGCAACGGCGCCGCCGGACTGGATCTGCCGGCCGCCGACGCGACCGCCGCCGGGTTCAACCCGTCCGGAAGCACCGGCACGATCGTCCTGGCCAAGCAGTCCGCGACCCTGAACCCGCTGGCCACCGGCTCCGTCGTCGAGCCTGCCAACGTCGCGGATCTGCTGGGATACGGCAGCTCCAACACCTTCGAAACCCAGGCCGCCAAGGCGCCCTCGGGCAACTCTGACGTCAAGAGCCTGAACCGCAGCGGCGGTACCGACAGCAACGACAACTCCGCCGACTTCACGCTGAACGCGACCATCACGCCGAAGGCCCTCAACGGCGTCGCCGATCCCGGCCCGGTTGATCCAGGGCCCGGAACGCCGCCGGCATTGAAGACCATCGCCGAGATCCAGGGCACCGGCCCGGCCAGCCCGCTGAAGGGTTCGTCCGTCACCACCCGGGGCAAGGTCACCGCAGCCTTCCCCACCGGTGGTTTTGCCGGCTTCTACCTGCAGACTCCCGGCACTGGCGGGGACCTCACCCCGGCCAACCACACGGCGTCGGACGCCATCTTCGTCTACGCACCGTCCGCCGTCGGCTCGGTCCGGATCGGTGACTACCTCGAGGTCACCGGCGACGTCGACGAGTACTACGGCATGACCCAGCTCAACGTCGCCGGCGCCGCCGGAGTCACCAAGCTGACCGAGGCCGCCCCGGAGGTCAAGCCCACCGGCTTCGCGCTCCCGGCCGATGAGGCCTTCCGCGAATCCCTCGAGGGCATGCTGCTGACGCCGCAGGGGCCGGTCACGGTCGCCGACAACTACTCACTCAACCAGTACGGCGAGATCGGCCTGGCCGGCGGCACCACCCCGCTGGCACAGCCCACCGCCGTCGGCGCCTACGGGTCCGCCGAGTACACCGCCACCGTCGAGGCCAACGCAGCGCGCGGCATCAAGCTCGACGACGGCGCCAGCACTAACTTCCTCAAGGACGCCGGCACCAAGGCGCAGACCCTGCCGTACCTGACCACGCAGGATCCTGTCCGGGTCGGCTCGCCGGTCACGTTCAAGACCAACGTGGTGCTCAGCTACGCGAACAACTCCTGGAAGTTCCAGCCGCTGACCCAGCTGACCGCCGCCAACGCGGACACGGTCCAGCCGGCCGGCTTCGGCGCCACCCGCACCGAGGCCCCGGCCGCCGTGGGCGGCAGCCTCAAACTTGCCTCGTTCAACGTGCTGAACTACTTCCCGACCACCGGCGACCAGGTCTCCGGCTGCAAGTTCTACACGGACCGCGCGGGCAACCCGATCACCGTCAGCGGCGGCTGCAACGTCCGCGGCGCGGCCAACGCGGCGAACCTCAAACGCCAGCAGGACAAGATCGTTGCCGCCATCTCCAAGTCTGGCGCCGACGTCGTGACCCTGATGGAGGTCGAGAACTCGGCCCAGTTCGGCAAGAACCGCGACTACGCCCTCGCCACGCTGGTTGACGCCCTGAACATCGCCACGCCCGGCATCTGGGACTACGTCCGGACCCCCGCGAACGCTCCCCCGCTGGCCGACGAGGACATGATCCGCACCGCCTTTATCTACAAGAAGGCCGCGGCGGAGCCGGTGGGCGAGTCCATCATCCACAACGACACCACGGCCTTCGCCAGTGCCCGCAAGCCGCTGGCCCAGGTCTTCAAGCCTGTGGGGGCCGCCGATGACAAGAAGTTCATCGCGATCGCGAACCACTTCAAGTCCAAGGGCTCCGCGGCGACGCCGGATGACACCGACAAGGGCCAGGGCAATTCAAACCTTGCCCGCACCGCGCAGGCCAAGTCCCTGCTGGCGTTCGCCGACGAATTGCAGAAGGCCAAGGGCACCGACAAGGTGTTCCTGATCGGCGACTTCAACGCCTACGCCAAGGAGGACCCGATCAACGTCCTCACCGGCGCGGGGTACGTGAACCAGGACGAAAAGGCCAAGAACGCTGACGGTACCGCCAAGCATTCCTACCTCTTCGGTGGCCTGGTGGGCTCGCTGGACCACATCCTCGCCTCGCCCGCGGCCAACGCCGTCGTCACCGGCGCGGACATCTGGAACATCAACTCGGTCGAATCCGTGGCGCTGGAGTACAGCCGGTACAACAACAACGTCACGGACTACTACGCGCCGAACCAGTTCCGCGCCAGCGACCACGACCCGGTGGTGGTGGGCCTGGACCTGAAGGCCGCCCCTGCCGTCCCGGCAAGTGTGGACCTGAACTTCCTGGGCATCAACGACTTCCACGGCCGGATCGATTCCAACACCGTGCAGTTCGCCGGAACCATCGAGAAGCTCCGGGCCGCTGCGGCCCCCGGCGCCACTGCCTTCCTCTCCGCCGGTGACAACATCGGCGCGTCGCTGTTCGCCTCGGCTGTGGCCAAGGACCAGCCGACCATCGACGTGCTGAACGCACTGGAGCTGCGGACCTCGGCCGTGGGCAACCACGAGTTCGACGGCGGCTGGGCCGATCTGCGTGACCGCGTCATCGCCGGCGGGTCCAACGCAAAGTTCCCGTACCTGGCCGCCAACGTCTACAAGAAGGGCACCACCGAACCGGTTCTGCCCGAATACACCGTGCTGGAGATGAACGGGATTAAGGTGGCCGTGATCGGCACCGTGACCCAGGAAGTTCCGTCGCTGGTCACCCCGGCCGGCATCGCGGACCTCGAATTCGGCGACCCCGTCGACGCCATCAACCGCGTCGCCGCGAAGATCAAGGCAGATAAGCTCGCCGACGTGATCATCGTGGAGAACCACGACGGCGCCGGGTCCGGCGCCCCCGAGGGGGCCACCCTGGCACAGGAAGTCGCCGCCGGCGGCCCCTTCGCCAAGATGGTCAACGAAGTCACGCCCGACGTCGCCGCGATCTTCAACGGCCACACGCACAAGCAGTACGCGTGGGACGCACCGATCCCCGGCGTCGAGGGCAAGACCCGCCCGATTGTCCAGACCGGCAACTACGGCGAGTTCATCGGACAGATCCAGCTGACGATTGACACCAAGACCATGTCCGTCACCGGCTACAAGGCGGCCAACGTCAAGCGCAGCACCGATCCTGCGGCCGACCTGGTCGCCGCCTACCCGCGGGTCGCCGCGGTCAAGGCCATCGTGGACAAGGCGATTGCCGAGGCCGCCGTGATCGGCAACCAGCCGGTCGGCAAGGTCACAGCGGATATCACCACCGCGTTCGCCGGGTCCCCCGCCGTGCGTGATGACCGTTCGAGCGAATCCACGCTGGGCAACCTCGTGGCCGACTCGCTCGTGGACGCACTCAGGGCACCCGAGCTGGGAGCCGCCGAGATCGGCGTCGTCAACCCCGGCGGACTGCGCAACGAGCTGTACTACGCGCCCGACGGCACCATCACGTACGCCGAGGCCAATGCGGTCCTGCCGTTCGTGAACAACCTGTGGACCACCTCGCTCACGGGCGCCCAGTTCAAGACCCTGCTGGAACAGCAGTGGCAGACCAACCCGGACGGCACGGTCCCCAGCCGCGCCTACCAGCAGCTGGGCCTGTCCAAGAACGTCAACTACACCTACGACGCCGCCCGCCCCGCGGGTGACCGGATCACCGCGATCCGCGTCAACGGTGCCCTGATCGACCCGGCGAAGTCCTACCGGATCGGCACGTTCAGCTTCCTTGCCACCGGCGGCGACAACTTCCGGATCTTCACCTCCGGGACCGGCACCAAGGATTCCGGGCTGGTGGACCGTGACGCGTGGATCAAGTACCTGCAGACCCACAACCCGGTCTCGCCGGACTTCGCCCGCCGCTCGGTGGCCGTCGTCAACACCACCGCGGCCGAGGTCAAGAGCGGCGACGCCATCACCCTGGCGGTTTCCAAGCTTGACCTCACCTCGCTGGGCAGCCCGGCCAACACCGCACTGCTGGCCGAGTTCAGGGATGCTGCGGGCGTTGTCACCCCGCTCGGCACCGTGCCGGTCGCTGCCGGTGCGGCAACGGTGGAGGTGAAGGTGCCCGCGGGCGCCGCCGCCGGGACGGGCACCCTGGTGCTCACCGCCGCCGAGTCGGGCACCGTGGTCAAGACCGAGGTCAAGGTCGGCGCCACCGTACCGGTCCCGCCGAAGTGCGTTCCGCCGGTCAAGCCGAGCCGGCCGTCGGACGTCGTCGGCCAGGCCAACTACGGCAGCCAGATGTCGGCCTACCGGCACTGCCTGAAGGGC
Source organism: Arthrobacter sp. JB02-1C (assembly GCF_057748045.1). Taxonomy (NCBI): domain Bacteria; kingdom Bacillati; phylum Actinomycetota; class Actinomycetes; order Micrococcales; family Micrococcaceae; genus Arthrobacter; species Arthrobacter sp. JB02-1C. The sequence continues at coordinate 1,712,554 of NZ_CM173235.1, read as the reverse complement.
TGATTTCCCGGCCCTGACCCGAAGGGCTGATCTCCAGGCCCTGACCCGCTGAGCATGCCCTCCTCCGGGCCGCAGCGGTGGACATATTGCCTATATGTCCACCGCCCGGCCCGGACGGAGGGCATGTGGCGTTCTCGAGCGTTCGGCGCGCACCAAGCGTCGGAACGCCGCCGTTATTCCCGTGACAGGTGGTGTTCCTGTGACGCTGGTAGCATGCGGCCATGCGCAACGGTAAGTTTCAACGGGCCGTCGGTATCCTGATCGCCCTGACAGCCGGGGGCGCCGCGGCGCTGCTCTGGTTCGCGGTCGCCGCCGGAGGCCCGGGTCTGAGCGACACTCCTGCCCAGGGCCTGTTCCTCGGCTTCTGGAACATCCTGTACAACACGGACGCGCCGCCGCTGCGCGTGCTCCTGGCCGCCGTCGCCCTGGCGCTGCTGCTGGCCGCCGCCATCGCCGGACTGGACCGACGGATCGCCAACCGCTCGCGGCGTTCCCTGGACCCCAGCACCGGCCCGCTGGCCCCGCGTGTGGTGATGGCGGCGACGCACGGCGACTACGCCGGCCCCGTCACGGTCACGGTACTCATCCCCGCCCACAACGAGGAAGCTTCCCTGCCCCAGACCATCGCTTCCCTGCTCGAGCAGTCCCGCCGGCCGGACCGAGTGATCGTGGTGGCCGACAACTGCACGGATGACACGGTGGCCCTGGCCCGCCAGGCCGGCGTCGAGGTCATTGAATCGGTGCGGAACACCAAGAAGAAGGCCGGCGCCCTCAACCAGGTCCTCCAGCAACTGCTGCCGGGCCTCGGTGACAACGACGTCGTAATGGTCATGGACGCGGACACCCGGCTCGACGACGGTTTCCTGGCCGCGGCGGTGGAGCGGTTCATCAACGACCGCGCACTGATGGCCGTTGGCGGCCTGTTCTACGGCGAAGAGGGCCACGGACTGATCGGCCAGTTCCAGCGGAACGAATACCTGCGCTACAGCCGGGAAATTGGACGCCGGCGCGGCCGGGTGTTCGTGCTGACCGGCACCGCATCGATGTTCCGCTCCAGGGCCCTGCGGACGGTGGCGGCGGCGCGCGGAACCTCGATTCCCGGCACCCCGGGCGATGTCTATGACACGGCCGCGCTGACCGAAGACAACGAGCTGACGATCGCCCTGAAGTCCCTCGGCGCGCTGATGATCTCGCCGGCGCAGTGCACGGTGGTGACCGAACTGATGCCGGGCTGGCGCACCCTGTGGTCGCAGCGGCTGCGCTGGCAGCGCGGGGCGCTCGAGAATATCGGCGCCTACGGCATCACTGCGCCGACGCTGCGCTACTGGGCGCAGCAGCTGGGAATCGGCTACGGGGTGATCGCCCTGGGCTCCTACCTGCTGCTGATCTTCCTGATGGTGTTTTCGCTCGATGTCTGGATCTGGTTCCCGTTCTGGCTGGGGCTGGGCGCCCTGTTCATGATTGAACGGGTCGCCACGGTATGGCGGGGCGGCTGGCGGGCCCGGCTCCTCGCGCTCACGCTGCTCCCGGAACTGTTTTTCGATATGTTCCTCAACGTCGTCTACCTCAAGGGCGTCGCCGATATTTCGCTGGGCCGGAAGGCCAGCTGGAAGCACGTCCAGCACGTCCGTGTCCAGGAAACGACAGGAGCTGAGCGTTCATGAGCATCACCACCGTCAGCGTCCCCGCGGGAATCCTGTTCCCAGAAGCCCTGCTCCAGACACAATGGTTCGCCATCCTCGCCACCTTTGTCGCGATCAACACCGTCATGTACGCGGCCTTGGCCGTGGCGAAGATCCTGCCCAAGCTGCACCCCTCGGACTGGATCCGGAACCGGAACAAGCGATCCGAGACCCGCAGCATCCACCCCGACGCGCCCCGGTAGCGGACTCCAGCACTGCGCATGCCCTCCCTAAGATCCCAGGGATGGACATATGGCCCATATGCCCTCCGCCCGGCCCGGCCCGGACGGAGGCATGCCCATTTTTGGTTGGCGCGTCACCGGCGTTGTTGGCCCTAACGGCCGAGGATGGAACGGGCGATCTCGTCTGCGTCGCGGAGCGTGCGCTGGCCGCTGCGGTAGACCGGGCCCGTCGCCGGCCGGGCCTCGGCGGCAATCGCGGTGCCCCACTGCGCTGCGGAAAGCTGCAGGCCCAGGACGTAGAGCCCCTCGGTGATTGCGCCGCTTGCCCCGAGCGGACGGTAGGGGTGCGGAACGACGTCCAGGCCCGAGGCCTGCACGGGCGTTCCCTCCGCGCTCATCATGAGGCGTGGCCGGACCAGGCCGTCGGCGAGCAGTTGTTCCAGCAGCGGGGAGGCGTTCACCGCAACCCGGTTGGCCGGCGCCAACGCTTCGACCATGACCTCAGCCTCCAGCCGGTTGGCAGCGCCCTGGCCGCGCCCGGCCACCCAGGGTGAGGCAACCGTGAAGACACCGGCCTTCCGGTCGACGCCGAATTTGGGATCGGGCCCGGCAAAGCTGACCACCCCGGCCCGGACCAGTGCGGCGAGCTGCTCGGCGCGGAGGGCAGGCGGCCCGCTGGCGAGCCCCTCCACGAAGGACTCGAACCAGCCACGGAGGCCCGCAACCCACGATTCGTCGGTGATGCCGCCGTCGACCACTGCCGTCTTCAACACCGCCCGGCCGTGATGCAGGGCGCCGATCGCCATCTTCACCGGGTCATCCTCGCCAAGCGCGGAACGCCGCGCATCATCCAGGAGGTACTCCACGACGGCGGCGTCCAGCTCCGCGCCCGAGCCGAAGTGGCGCCCGGCCAGCGGGGCCGCAAGGCCCAGCAGGTCCAGCCGGTGGGCCGGGCGGACGGACGCGACAATCACCGCGCGGGCGGCAGCTTCCCATTTGGCGGCGGAGTGGGCGTGCGGCTGCAGGGCTTCTTCGAGGCTGCCCAGGAAGGCGGCCGGGTCGCTTCCGACGGCGTCCGGCCGGGTTCGGGCCAGGGTTGAGTAGTAGGCCCACACGGCGTCGCGGTGCAGGAGCGGCCAGAGGTCGTGGTCGAAACTCGGCACGATTCCGGCGGCCGCAAACTTCGCCAGTGCCGCTTCGGTGAAGTACCGAAGACTGACCGCCGCCGGGTAGTAGCGGGACAGCGCGGCCTTGGCGCGATACGGGGTGCCGCGCCGAGAGGCGGCGATGATGAACGGCTCCCGGCCCGAGGGCAGGTAGGTCAGGGGCGCCCCGTCCGCCGGCGGCAGGAATTTGCCGCCGCGGCCCTCGGTCAGCTGGCCCATCGCGTCGAAGAAGTTCAAGCCCATGCCACGCACCAGCACCGGCCGGACTGCCGGGATCCGGGACCAATCGACGTCGGCCGGGGCCGCCGGCGGAAAGTAGGTGAGCCCGAGGTCGTCCGCGGCAAGTTTCAGGTCGCGTTGTTCGGGGTTGAGCCGCGATTCGACGTGGCCCAGCGCCAGCACGACGGTCTGCACGGCGAGCACGGTCCCGTTCTCGAGGGTGACGTCGAATCCGCGGCCCGCAGCCCCGGCAACAGGGTGGACCGCCGTCGCGGTGCTCTGGTGGAAGTCAACGGTAACCCCGTCGGGCAGCCTTGCCAGCAGGGCCTCGAGCGTGGACCTGAGATAGCGGCCGTACAGCGCGCGGCTCGGAAAATCCGCGGAACCGAGACCGGACAGTTCCCTGCGTTCGGGTGAGGTCAGTTCCTGCTGCGGGCTCTGCCGCTGCAGCTCCCGCCACTGGTCAAACGTCTGGCCGGCCAGCGGCCGCGCCAGGTCCGGGACGTCCGGGACAAGCGTTGGATAGAAGGACTGGGTGTTCATCAGGTACAGCCGTGATTGGTCGGTTTGCCAGACGTGGCCCGGGCCCGCAGGGTAAGGGTCGACCACATCGAGATGCAGCGTGGCACCGGGCGCCGCCGCGGCCCAGTTGGCGAGCAGCCGCTCCAGCACACTGGTGCCCCGGGGACCGGCGCCAATGAGTGCCGTCCGGATGCTTCGCGAGGTGACCACGGCATCCAGCGTATCCGCTGACGGGCAGGGGTCCGGACTGGCGGGCGCGGCTTGACTTGCTTGCCTGGCATCACAGTTGCTTGGATGAGCCAATGACGACCACCACAGCTGCGCAACCGCCCGCGTCCACCGGCGCCTCCGGACCGAATACGGGCACCGCCCCCGAACCGGTCGACGAGAATATCTGGCTGGAGGACATCTACGGCGAGGAACAACTTGCGTGGGTCCGGGAGCAAAACGCCCGCACCGAGGAACTGTTGGAAGACGCCGACTACGTTGAGCTCGAGGGCCGGATCCTTGAGGTGCTGGATTCCACCGACCGGATCGCCATGGTCGGCAAGCACGGCGAGTGGTACTACAACTTCTGGAAGGACCGCGCGAATCCGAAGGGCCTCTGGCGGCGCACGGACTGGGACAGCTACCGGGCGGGCTCGCCCGAGTGGGAGATCCTGCTCGACGTCGATGCCCTCGCCGCTGCTGAAGGCGAGGAATGGGTGTTTCACGGTGCCGTTTTCCTGCGCCCCGCGGCCGGCCAGCCGCACCGGCTCGCCCTCGTTGCCCTCTCCCCCGACGGCGGTGATGCGAACCGCTACCGCGAGTTCGACGTCGAAACCCGCAGCTTCGTCGACCCGGCCGCGGGCGGATTCGATCTTCCGACCGCCAAGGGCAACGCTTCCTGGCTGGACGCGGACACGCTGCTGGTTGCGAGCACGGCCGCCGGGCTTCCGCGGACCACCTCCTCGTACGCCCGCACCGGGGTGGTGCTGCGGCGCGGGGAATCCCTGGCCTCGGCCGAGCGGATCTTCGAAATCCCGGAAGAGCACATGATGGCGCTCCTGGCGCACGACTCCACCCCGGGCTTTGAACGGACCTTTGCGGTGGACTGGATCAGCTTCTTTGAGAAGCGGACCTCAGTCCTGCGGGACGGCCAGTGGATCGAGCTTGATGTGCCGGACGATGTCAACCTCAGCTCGCACCGGGAGTGGCTCCTGTTCCGCCCGCAGCGCGAGTGGACGGTGGACGGCACCAGCTACCCGGCCGGCTCCCTGCTCGCCGCGGGATTCGAGGACTTCCTGGCCGGCAGCCGGGAGCTGTCTGTGCTCTTCACCCCGGATGAGCACACCTCGCTGCAGTCGTGGAGCTGGACCCGGGACTTCCTGCTGCTGAACCTGCTGCGCGACGTTTCCTCCGAAATCCGGGTCCTGGACCCCCAGCGGCCCGGCGCCGAGGCCGCCTGGGCAGCCAGCGTGCTGGACGCCTGCCCGCCGCTGCACGATGTCTCGGCATTCGCCGTCGATGACGAAGCCGACGACGACGCCGAGGGCCAGGAAGGCGCCCGTTCGGACGCCGGTTCGGACGACGGCGCGAGCTCCGGAAACGACTTCTGGCTCGTTGCCACCGGCTTCACCACGCCCAGCACCTTGACCCGCGGCCGGCTGGCGCGTGCCGGCGGGGACCACGTGGTCAGCACGCACGAGGTCATCCGCACGGCGCCGTCGTTCTTTGATGAGGGTTCCTACGAGGTCCAGCAGCATTTCGCCGTGTCGAAGGACGGCACAAGGGTCCCCTATTTCCAGGTGGCCGCCCGGGACCTGGTCCTTGACGGGCATAACCCCACCCAGCTCTCCGGCTACGGCGGGTTCGAGATCTCCCGGACCCCGGCGTACAGCGGGGCCATCGGCCGGGCCTGGCTGGAGCGCCGCACGGACGCCGCCGACGCCGCGGACGGCGCGGCGCCGCACAGCCGCGGCGGGGTCTACGTCGTCGCCAACATCCGCGGCGGCGGCGAGTACGGCCCGTCCTGGCACCGGGCCGCGCTGCAGGACCGGCGGCACCGCGCCTACGAGGATTTCGCGGCCGTCGCGCAGGACCTGATTTCCCGCGGCGTGACGTCCCGCGAGCGGCTCGGCTGCGTGGGCGGCTCCAACGGCGGCCTGCTGGTGGGCAACATGCTGACCCGGTACCCGGAACTCTTCGGCGCGGTCTCCTGCGGAGTTCCGCTGCTGGACATGCGCCGGTACACCAAGCTGTCCGCCGGCTACTCCTGGATTGCCGAGTACGGCGATCCGGACGTGCCCGAACAGTGGGACTTCATCCGGACCTTCTCCCCCTACCACCTGCTCCGGGACGGCATCGAGTACCCGGAAACCTTCATCTGGACGGCCACCTCGGACGACCGCGTCGGTCCGGTGCAGGCCCGCAAAATGGCCGCCCGGATGCAGGCCATGGGCATCCCCAACGTCTGGTTCCACGAGTCGCTCGAGGGAGGCCACGCGGGGGCCTCGGACAACCGGCAGGCCGCGGCGCTGCAGAGCCGGAGCCAGCATTTCCTCTGGCGCGCCCTGGCCGGGCGGAGTGCCTGACAGGCCCGCGGACAGCACGGCCTGGCACCGCTGCCGGGGCCGTTTCGCGCCTGCGCGGCTCGCCCGCACCGGCCCCGGCAGGCCCGGCGGAGTCCGGGGCCGGCCGTTTTGCACTGCGTGGCCCCTTCTGCGTATCCTTGGTGGGCTAGGAATAGCAATTGGAGACGTGCCAGAGCGGCCGAATGGGCTTCACTGCTAATGAAGTGTGGGGCACAACTCCACCGGGGGTTCAAATCCCCCCGTCTCCGCCCGTGGGAGCCCGCCAACTCAAGGAAGTTGGCGGGCATCCCCCCACAAGCCGAGAAAATCCCCCCAAGACCTGTTAAAGTCAGGTCATTAAACCGCCGGTCCCGGCGAGTTCTAGGGGATTCATCCGATTCGCGGAAACCCCGCACGAACCCCCGGAACCATTTTTAGAGGGGGACGGGATGACCGCAGCAGAGAAAGCCATGCACGACATCGGGGCCGCGCTGGACTTGTTCTTCAAGGGCCACACCACGATGTTTGACGCGCTCAACGCTGTAGCCCGCGCAAACGGCGCGTACAGTGTCGAACGGATCGGGGACGGGAAATGATCCCGGAAGCTGCGGTAGAGGCGGCGGCGCAGGTGCTGCGGGAACACCGCCAAGGCGCCCTTACGTGCTACGACCACGACACCGGCTGGTGCTGCGAGTGCGGCACCCATGAAATACAAGTCCCCTGGAATGAACACGCCGCTCGCGCCGTGGTGCGAGCCATCGGGGCAGCGTAATGGCGACGATTGAGGCGCGGAAGAACGCGGCCGGGAAGATCACGAGCTACCGTGTCGAGTGGTACGACAAAGGCGAGCGGCACCGGCAAACACTGCCGACCGAGATAGCCGCCGCCCAATGGAAGGGCCTGCTTGAAGCCGTCAAGCACGACACCCAAGCAGCCCAAACCGCGTTACTCCGGCAAGTGTCCCGGTCCCCCTCATTCGAGGAAGTAGCCAACGGCCATATCGAACGGCTCATCAACGTCCGCGAATACACCGTCAAGCGATACCGCGGCTACATCAAGAACCACTTCGCCGGCATCGGCCATCTGCCCGTGGATCAGATCACCGAAGACGACCTAATCCGCTGGATCAAAGCAATGACCAAAAAGGGATGCTCGCCCAAGACCGTCGCGAACGTGCACGGGTTCGTTCACGCATCCATGAACTCAGCCGTCCGCCGCCGACTACGCCCCGACAACCCATGCAACGGCCGGCTACTCCCCAAAGATGACGCCACCGAAGATAAAGCCATGTTCCTCACCATGGAACAGGTCAACGCCATCATCGACCACGCCGACGAATGGCACCGCCCCATGTGGCGGCTCCTGATCGGCTCAGGGCTGCGTCTAGGCGAGGCTACGGCCCTGACCCGTACAGACTTCCAGCTGGACGCCACGACGCCCTCTGTGCGCATCATGAAGGCTTACCAGGAGATGGAAGACGGGTGGGCCGTGGGTGCGCCGAAGACGAAGAAGGCGCGGCGTACCGTTGCCCTCGCACCGTCCACCGTTGAAGCCATCCGGGAGCGCGTCGAATCGGCGCCACAAGGCAAGCCGATATTCACCGTCTCGCCCACTACCACCGTCTACCCGCAGCACCGTCAATGGCTCGATGAATGGTACGCCGCGATCAAGGCTGCGGACCTCGGGCTGGAGCGACGACCCCGGATCCATGACATCAGGCACTCCCATGCCTCAATGATGATCGCAGGCGGCATGAACCTGTACGAGCTCGCCAACCGGCTCGGGCATGAGTCCATCATCACGACCACGAAGACGTACGGCCACCTCGTCCCCGACGCTCACTTCCGCGCCGCCGCGATGGTCGAAACCGCGCTAACCGGGGCAATCGGAGCATAGGTAGCAGATCTGCCCGTGAGCCCCGCAAAGCAGATGAGCCCCCGCCAATACGGCGGGGGCTCTTTTGTCGTCTCAGGTCCGCACGGAGCGAGCCGCTCGGGTGACGAGATCCAGGAGGTCCTCCCCTATCACGGTGCAGATCCTCTCGACATCGTTGGCCGTAAGGCTGGCCTCGTTGCGCATCCGCTTGGACATGTAGCTCGGCGAACGTCCGATTGCGACGGCCACCTGGGCTGCACTGGTCCGGTGCCTGGTCATGGCTAGCCTCACCTCGTCGCTGACGGCGCGGGCGAATGCGCCGGGCTCCGGCTCTGTTCCTGATGGCACACCCGACATATTAGCCCTCCATGCGCTAAACCTGCGTCTGACCTGCGCAAACGCTTCATATGGGCATTGTCTTCCCATATGCGCGACAAATGCAACCCGGCCAGCGGTTCGGACGACAGCCACATATGCGCTAGATTTGCCCGTATGAAGACGCTCAGGTGACGTCCAGCAACGCCATGTAGGCAACTGTCAGGCGCCTCCGATAGGCTCTCTTCATCCGAACATACTTTCGAATTTTGGGGATTGACAATGAAGTTTGAGCACGTCGCCACACTGGCCCGAGACACGCCTACAGAGGCGCTCGCTGAGGCGTGGGGGCTGGGCTCGACCGCCGTCCTGGCAATAAAAAAGGGCGAGCGCCCCATGACCGTCAAAGAGGCCGGGGCGCTCGCCGCGCTTCATGGGATGAAACTACTGGACGTTATCCGCCTTTAGCCGCCCTTCGGCGCGGGCCACGAGGTCGTATGCGGACATGTTCAGCGCGCCGGCGATTTCCGCGAAGGCTGGGAGTGGTATGTCCCGGTCGCCGTTGAGGTAGCGGTGGAGCGTCGTCCGCGGTATGCCTGAGCGTTCCGCCAGGTCCGGCTGCTTCCAGCCTCGCTCCGCCAGTTCAACCTTGATTTGAACGGCCAGCGCGGACTGAATGTCGTGTCCATAAGTTCCCATACGGATACAGTAACTCCCATATGGGGAAGTTAACAATCAGCAACCTTCCCACTGTGTACTCGACATTGCCGAACGCACTACTTGCTTACGCGACACGCGATACTTAGTCGATGGGTTGACTTGGTTCCCGATCGGGAACTATGGTTTCCGTATGGAAACAAATAACAGCGCTGTCATTACAGCCACAAGCCGCAACATCCTCCTCGGGATCGTCCAGCAGGAAACCACCAAGGCAGCCACAGCCCGCAAAGCCGGCATCCCCATGACTACCTTCGACCGCAAGATCAACGGAGGCGGAGACTTCACTCTCCGCGAGCTCGGCTCCATCGCCGAAGCCCTCGGCCTCACGCTCGCCGACATCCTCCCCCTGGACATCCTCGGCCGCCGGAACGCGGCGTAACCATGGCCCGCCGTTCAGAGTCCTACGCGACAACCCAGGACATGGCGGCAAAGTACCGGATCGGAGACGACACGGTACGCCGCAAAGCACAGACCGGCGAATGGCCATGCGATCGCATCGGCAGGCTCTACAGGTTCTCACCAGACCAGCAGGACGAAATCGCACAGATCGTCGCCGGACACCAGCAAGGTGGATACGACAAAGACCGCATCGCCGCAGCACTCCGCAAGCTATCCGCCTAACCAGGCCCAGCACCACCTCGCCCGCCTCAGGGCACTACCCCACCCTTTCCAAACCTCACCCTTGGGTTCGTCCCTCGGAGATAGGTCTAATTGCCATGCCATCTTTCACCCTCGCATTCTGGGAAAACCGGGTCCGCGAAGACCTCGCTGGCCACGAGCGTTCCACCATCAAGAAGGTCGCCAAGCTCGCCAAGCGCCGGTTCGATGCTTTGACCAATGAGCCTACCGACGCCGAGATGCTGGAGTTCTACAGCACCATCACGTACAACGACCCGACTCCGATGCTGGCGATCCGCAACATCAACGCCGAGAACGCAGCCCGACGAGTGGCGGTGGCCGCGTGAGCGTCTATCTTCGCCGCCCGAGCTGGTGTTCCTACTGGCTGCCGTTCGTATTCACTGCCGTTGTTGCTCTGAAATCTTTTGAGTTCGCCTGGCAAGCCGCTCTGTCATTTTGGCTATTTTCCTTAGCTCTCTGGGTAGAGAGGCTGTCAATTGTGCGCCGGGACCGACTGCTTTTCCGTGCCGTTTGCGCGCGGCTAGGGATTGACGCCAGGACCACATCCGTTGTTTCCGGTAGTCTGCCATCGCCTGAGCGTCTGTTCGGAGCGGAACCCACGTCATCAAGGCCCGATTCCGGTGATGTGGGGAGCGGAACAGGATTGTCGCCCACGGATCCTGACCGGCCGTGGGAATGGAAATCACCTCGCTACCACCAGCGGGGATGAGCATGTACTGCGCGCCATGGTGGTCAGCGTCTTCGAAGTTGATTAGCACCTCGCGGGCCGGTTCGGCCCCGTAGTTCGTGATTCTCACTTGCCACCCGCCAGCGACCTCTCGCATTTCTCCAAGCCACTCAACATGGCCTCGCATCAGATAGTGCCGTAGCTCTTGCCAGAGAACAACGAGCAACGTCGCTGCCCCGATCACGACCGCCCAGTCCATATCCAACCGACCCTCATAAGCAAGGCACCCGCCACGCACGACGGGTGCCTTTTTCGTACCCAAAACAAGGAGTAGCAATGACCACTCTACAACTCTTCAACTACGGCAATCAGGAAGTCCGGACGGTACTTGTCGACGGCGAGCCTTGGTTCGTTGCCGCCGACGTCGCCCGCATCCTCGAGTACAGCGCAACGGCAGCGATGACCCGGCGTCTGGATGACGAGGACAAGGGGGTGCGACTTCTGCACACCCTTGGCGGCGATCAGGAAATGACCGTCATCAGCGAGCCCGGCCTCTACGTTGCCACGATGGGCAGCCAGCTCGACGGGGCGAAGGCGTTCAAGCGGTGGATCACGCACGAGGTTCTCCCTGCGATCCGCAAGACGGGCAGCTATGGTCACGCGCCGCTGGATTTGAACGCGATTGATCCGCGCACCCTTGCCCTGGCGATTCTTGAGGAGTCGGATCGGGCGAACGCTGCGGAGTCGCGGGTCAAGGAGCTGACTCCGAAGGCTGAGGCGTTCGAGAAGTTCATCGAGGCTGACGGGTCATTGAGTATCGGTGCCGTCGCCAACATGTTCAAGGTCGGCCGGCAGACGTTGTTCGACTGGTTGCGCGCGGCGAAGGTGATTCAGGGTGACCGGCGCCCGTATCAGGAGTTCGCGCACTGGTTCGAGGTGAAGGCGACAAGCTTTGAGCGGAACTCTGGTGCGTCCGGGGTTTCGTACTCTTCCAAGGTCCTGCCGTCCGGCGTTGACCCCCTGTTCAAGCTGTTGGTTCGCCGCGGCTACATCACCCCGGAGGTGACGGCGTGAGCTGGTTCTTCTTCCTCGTGTTCGTCGCCACGGTCTTCGGCGGCTCCATCATGATCCCTCGGGCCATCGCCCACGACCGGAACCTGGCCGCCTTGGAGGCCATCGAGGATGACCGGTTGGCGGCCGAGGCTGCCGAAGACTGGCAGAGGGGGCAGTGGTGAGCGACCCGAAGATCATTCCGTGCAGCGGTTGCCAGCGACCGACCCGGCCGGCCCGCTCAAAGCTGAGCGACTTCCCGGACACGATTGCCCGCTACGGCGGCAGGTGCATGACCTGCTATGCCCGATCGACGCCGAGCGTTTCCGGCCGCGCCACGGTCGAACAGAACCAGCAAACCCTCGATCACTATTTGCGTGCCCGCCGCGAGCGGGAAGCTGCAGCGTTGCGGCGCGAATACCCCTATAGGAGGACAGCATGAGCCACATCCCGGGTTTTGAGTCCGCGCAGCGGGCCTACGAGAACATGCTCCCGCCCGACGACGTCGAGCAGTGCGAGAACGGCGACTGCGACGAGTGCATGGAGTGTCTGGCCGCGATCGCACAGGACCAGGCTGACGCCTACGCGGAGGGCCAGTGGGAAGAGTCCCGGCTTGAGCGGAGGTACGGGCGTGATTGACCGGGCCGCAACAGCCAAGGCCATCGCCTCCGCTGACGCACGCACCGCAGCCCTCGTGTCCCGCGCCGCGTCGCTCTCTGGCAAGCCGCTCGAGCACGACGCATGGCTACTGGCCACCGCAGCCGCCGTCATCACTAACAATCTTCGCCAGCTTTTGGCGACCGCTGAGAGAAGGACCGCATGACCACCACCCCCGAAACCACCCGCCCGCCGGTCCCTGAGTTGGCGGCGGCGAAGCTGTACCGGCAGGTCCGTCTCGCGAAGGTCGCGTCGGAGCGGGCCGACGCTGACGCCGCCCAGGCCACGAGCGACGCCGCGGCCGCCAGGGCCCGACTTGAATCCCTCACCGCCGAGTACCGCGCCGCGAAGCTGGAGTGCGTCGCATGAGCGCCCGCGTGGATGCGGCCGCCCGCGTTATCGCCCGCGCCTATGGTCGCGACTGGGACACCGACAAGATCGCCAAGCGTGCTATCGGGGCAGCCGACCGTGTCGCTGCAAAAGAAGCAGCGGCGGCCAGCACCATCACCACCGAGGAAGAGCTGGACGATCTGCCCAATGGCTCGGTCGTACTCTCCGACGTCTACACCTCGAATCACGGTCAGGCGATCTCGTTCCAGCGCTGGGAGGACGGGCATTGGCATCGCGGCGCCCGGTCCGGGAGCACGCACCCTGACAACTTCCTGCCAGTGACCATCCTGCACAAACCGAAGGCGGCCCGGTGAGGGCGGCGCGTTGGACGTTCCGCCGCCGCCTCGCATGCTTCTTCGGTGAGCAGCTCGTCCCCGGCCGCCACCGCGCATGGCGGGTACGGGCGTGAGCCCGGTGCGTGTCCAGCGGAAGCGGACCAGGGGCTGGCGGATGCCGGAGGGCGCCGTGTATGTCGGCCGCGGATCGAAGTGGGGCAACCCCTTCCGGGTCGGGGAGGCAGGCTTTTCGCTCCCAGACGGCACTGCCACGTTCTATTGCCGCGGTGGCGCCAGCGCCGAGAACGTCGTCAGTCTTTTCAAGCGGTACACAGTGCCGATGTGGCATGACTTCGGCTTCGACATCAAGCGGTTGCGCGGCAAAGACCTCGCGTGCTGGTGCCCGCTGGACAAGCCGTGCCATGCGGACGTGCTGCTCGAACTGGCCAACCGGCCCACCCCCGAAACCCCCGGGCTGACCGCCCACCAGGAAGGAACACAATGAGCACCCGCGAGCCATGCCACCGGTGCGGCGCCGGCATCGAACGAGACTTCCCACGCCCCGGACTGTCCCGCGTCTTCGGGAAGGTCTACCGGGACACGTGGCGGATCAGGTTCAACTATCTCCGCATGAACACCTGGGAGAAGGCCGTCACATCCGCCGAGACCGTTGCGTCCAACGTGTGGAGCGAAGTCAGCCTGTGCAGCGACTGCTGGGGCGACACGCTGTCCTTCGTCAACACCCGTATCGAGAGGAAACCATGACCAGCTACGACGAGCACCTAATCACCCTGGCAGGCGGCGACGGGGACCCACTCGACGCCATACGGTCACGCTACGACCTCGCGCAACTAGCGCTCTCCACTGATGCGGGCACCATTCGACAGCTTCACCGGCTGACGGAATCAGCAAACGATGTCCCCTACCTCCTCGCCCTCGTGCGGGAACAACAGGCGCGGATCGAACGGGCGGAGCAGTTGCACTATAAGGGGACGGCGGTTCCAGGGCAGTACTACTGCAACGAGGATGGCGAGACCTGGCCGTGCACGACCATTGCCGCGCTCACCGCAACGGAGGGGGCGTGATGACAGCTCAGATGTGGGTTGGCCTGTTCTCCGGCATGGCGCCAGGGCTCTGTTACCTCGTGGCCGTCAAGATGAAGCACCGCCGACAGGACCGCAGGCGGCGCCAAGCCATCGCCGCAAAGCAGGACCCGGCATGAGCGGGATGGCGGAAGTGCTCGCGGCGCACCAGCCGAACCACAAGGAGCGCACGCTGCATGACCACTGCATCTGCGGGTGGTTCGGCAGGGTACTGGGCGGAGACTTCACCGCCCACCAGGCCGACGCCCTGACCGTTGCGGGGTGCGGGTCGGTCAAGGAAGCAGGAGCCGTGGCGCTCGAAGAAGCGGCGGACGAACGGGCCGAGCGCTCCGACACGCTATTCAAGACGATGCAGAACATGGCCGACAGCCGGGAATACGAACTGGCAGACATCGTCCGCTACGGCGCCTATTCAGCCGAAGCCAAGACGACCGAGACCTGGCTCCGTGCCCGCGCCGCTGCTGTGCGGGATGAAGGATGAGCGCCCGTTGCGGCCTGTAGGGTGCACCTGCCCGCGCTCCGTGTACGACCCGCGACGGCCACGACCGACCAACCCCGACTGCCCCCTGCATGGGGAACCGCAACCAACCGCAAGGACCTGAGATGGTCCTTTTTTCATGGGAGAAAACATGGGGTACTCCCCCGGCATTTACGATGCCATTCCGAACGAGACCTACCACCGAGACTCGGCGCTCGGCTCGACCAGCCTGAAGACCCTCGCGACCCGCACCCCGGCGCATTGGAAGTGGGAGTCCGAGCATCCTGTCCACAAGGACATCTACGACCTCGGCACCGTCGCTCACAGCCTCATCCTGGAGGACGACGAATCCGGGGTAGTGGTGATCGACGTCGAGGCTAAGCGCGGCAAGGTTTGGACCGAGCCCGCGGACGCCGCGGTGAAAGACGGCAAGATTCCGCTCAAGACCGCGGAGTGGTTGCAGGTCAAGGCCATGCGGGACTCCGTCATGGCGCACCCCCTCGCCCGGGCCGCATTCACCGACCATCGCGCCGAACAGTCCGTCTTCTGGGAAGAGGACGGCCAAATGCTCAAGTGCCGCCCGGACGCATGGAAGCCCGGCCTCCTCGTGGACCTCAAGACCACGATCAACGCCGACCCCCGCGAGTTCGGGCGCACAGCCTACAAGCTCGGCTACCACCAGTCCGCCGACCACTACACCGAGGGCGTCCGCATCGCCACCGGTGAGACGCTGCCGTTCATCTTCGTTCTCGTCGAAAAGTCGCCGCCCTACCTCGTGTCCGTTGTCCAGCTCGACGACAACGCGCTCGCCGCCGGCCGCGCACTCAACGACCACGCCAAAACCATCTACCGCGAATGCCTGGCCGCCGACACCTGGCCCGGCTACGAATCCAACGAACCCATCCGGCTCCCCTACTGGGTCGCACGAGAAATTGAGGAACTAACCGCATGAGCAACGAACTAGCCACCCAGCAGACGCAGGCGCTGCCCGCACTCCCCCAGACCGACGCCGTGATCCAGCTGACCGAATGGGCGGCCGAACTCACCGCCGCTCACGCACTCGGTAAGGCCCTCGCCGCGTCCAGCTTCCTTCCGCAATCCCTACTGAAGAAGAACAAGGACACGTGGAAGACGGAGGCTGAAGTAGCCGCCGACGCTGCGGCGGTCATCCTCGCCGGGAAGTCAGTGGGCATGGACCCCATGCAAGCAGTCCAAAACATCTTCCCCGTCCACGGCCAGCCTTCCATGTACGCCAAGACCATGGTTGCCCTCGTGCTCGCTCGGGGCCACGAAGCGAAGCGCGTCGAAGCGACAGAGACGACCTCTACATGGGCTGTCCGTCGCAAGGGCGAAGCGGACTGGGAAGAGTTCACCTGGACGATCCAGCGGGCCACCAAGGCGGGCTACACCAAGTCCAACCCGAAGTACCAGACGGACCCGATCGCCATGCTCTCCGCCAAGGCCGCCACCGAGGCCTGCCGAACCGTCTTCCCGGATGTCCTTCTTGGCATGGCCTACTCCGTGGAAGAGGCCGACGACCTGCGGGACCTAGGAGAACGTCCCGCGCCCCGGGTTGCTGCTGGCATCCAGGCGCTGACCGCAATGGCCGCCGAGCCCGCGCCCCCGGCTGAACCGGAGGCCGGAACCGCACCGACACCACTGAACTGGCATGACCTCGCGGACGCTGCCGGTGGCGACCCGGCATCACTCCGGGCCATGTGGGACGACGCCAAAGCATCCGGCGCCGACGACGCCACCCTCACCTACATCCGCAGCCAGGCAAAGGAATCCTGAACATGAAGAAGAATCCCGCAATCATCGGCGCCGTCATTGCCGCGTCAATCCTGCTCACCGCGGGGGCTTGCGATTCGGACGCGAAGGTTGCATCCGACAACCTGTCCAAGGCCGCCGACCAGTTCGAGGTCCAGCGCAAGATCATCGGCGTAAACACCCGCACCAACGAGTACCTGTTCTACGTCGAAGGCCGCTGCTCCATCGAACGCTCCGGCGACCTCATCGTGACGTGCAAGCAGGGCCCGAACGAGTACCGCAAGCACTACATCGGGCAGGCCACCGACGTCGCCTGGGTTTCAACGCAGATGGAGTCCGTCGACGTGTCCGTCTACCACACCCGCGTCGTCATCAAGCCTGAGGGCATCATCCCCGAGTTTGACCTGCAGGGCGGCAAGCAGTGACCCGCCACAGCCCCGCCATCCACGTCACGACCACTTCAAAGGAACCCACCACATGAGCAAAATAATCCGCCTCGAATCCACGAACTACAAAAGGCTGAAGGCCGTGGAGATCGCCCCGGACCCGGACGGCAACCTCGTCATCGTGGCCGGCAAGAACGGGCAGGGCAAAACGTCCATCCTCGACAGCATCACCGCGGCCCTCGGCGGCGTGAACGCCAAGACCACGCCCAAGCCGATCCGGGAGGGTGAAGACAAAGCCCAGATCGTCCTCGAAACCGAAGACCTGATCGTCACCCGCCGCTTCACCGCCTCCGGGTCCACCCTCACGGTCAAGTCCCCCGACGGCGCCGTGTACCCGAAAGGCCAGGCGAAGCTCGACGACCTGCTCGGCAAGCTCTCCCTCGACCCGCTCGCCTTCACGCAACTGTCCGACAAGGACCAGCTCTCCACGCTGCTGGGCCTTGTCGACCTGCCCTTCGACCTCGGCAAACTCGCCGCCGAGCGCAAAGACCTGTTCGAACAGCGCACCGACGCCAACCGCAAGGTCAAGGAACTCACCGCCCGCGCCGCCGAATACAGCAGCCGGCCAGCCGACCTGCCCGCCGAAGAGGTCAGCGTCAAGGACCTCGTCAGCGCGTACCGCGAAGGCCAGGCGCTCAACGAGAAGATCGCTGCAGCCGAGCGCGCAGTAACGGCGTGGCAGGCCAAGGTGGATCGGCTCACCGCTGAACTCGCTGAAGCCCAGGTCGCGCTAGACGAAGCATCGGACTACTCAGCCAATGCTCCTGACCCGGTCGACCTCGAAGCCATCGAAGCCAAGGTCGACGGCGCCGAAGAGATCAATGCCGCCGTCCGCCGCCACAAGGCCGGCGAGCAGGTCCGCGCCGACCTGGCCATCGCGCAGCAAGAGGCCGAGTCCCTCGCCGAAGGGATCAAGGAGATCGACGCTCAGAAGGCCGCGGGCCTCGAAGCGGCGACCTTCCCAATCGATGGTCTCGGCTTCGACGAGTCCGGAGTGACCTACCAGGGCGTCCCGTTCAAGCAGGCATCCGGCGCGGAGCAGCTGCGCGTCTCGCTCGCCATGGCCATCGCGCTCAACCCCAAGCTCCGGGTCATCCGCATCGCTGACGGGTCGCTCCTCGACTCCGACAACCTCGCGCTCGTGGAAGCCATCGCCCGGGAGAACGACTACCAGGTGTGGATCGAAATGGTCGGTGACGGCGACGGCCGCGGAATCATCATCGATGACGGGGCGGTGCGGGCATGAGTCAGGAAACCTATCTCACCGTCAAGGGCCGCCTGACCGCAGACCCGGAACTCAGGTACGCGCAGTCAGGATCCGCGGTCACCAACTTCACCGTCGCTGTGCGCGCCCAGAAGTTCGACAAGCAGACGAACGAGTGGAAAGACCAGCCCACGAAGTTCTGGCGATGCGCCGCCTGGGACCAAGGCAAGCTCACGCGCGCCCAGAACATCGCCAACCTGCTCAAGAAGTCCGACAACGTCATCGTCTATGGCGAACTCGTCACCCGCGAATACGAGACCAAGGAAGGCGAAAAGCGTTCCGTGGATGAGATCCGCGTCGAGTCCATCGGCAAGGACCTCACCTTCCACGGGCAGGCATACGCCGCCAACGACGCGCCCGCGGCCACCACCGACCAAGGCTGGGGCGGCACCCCCGCCGACCAAGGCGGCTGGGGCAACCAGGCGCAGGCAAGCCAAGGCGGATGGGGCTAACCCAACCGCACCACCAATCACCAAGCCGCCACCGAGCGGCTTTTTTCATGCCCAAAAGCAAAGGAACACCATGAGCACCGCAACAGCACCCGTCCGCTTCGCCACCTACCCCGGCGACTGCACCCACATCATCGGCGAGGTCAAAGGCCCGAACAACCTCGGCGAAGCGCTGCGCGCCGTGACAGCCGACTACGACCCGGCGGCCGACACCACCCGCGTCGGCTTCAGCTACTTCACCAACTAGCAAGCTCCCCCGCTCCCCGCGGCGCCCGGCCACTCCCCCGGCCGGGCGCCGCTCACACCCCGAAGGAAACCCATGAACCACGCACAAGACATCCAGACCCGCGAAGGTGTCGCCGTCGTCCTCTACGGCAAGAAGCATTGCGTCCAGTGCGACGCCACCGAGCGGAAGCTCCGGAAGCACGACATCCACTTTACGAAGGTCGACGTCACCACGGACGATGCAGCCCTCGACTTCATCAAGGCCCTCGGCTACACCGCCGCGCCCGTCGTTTACGTATCCGCCATCGAGGGCGATGTGCACTGGACCCAGTTCGACGTCGACATGATCGAACGCCACATCACAGCCCGGCCAGACGCCGAAGCCGCATGACCGCCGACCCCTGCTGCGCCCTCTGCAAAGGCCCGCACGGCATCTGCCTATCCCGGCACACCTGCCAGCACCACATCGAAGCGCAGGCCCAGGACGACGCCAACCACCGGGCCACCCGCACCATCCGCGACCCCACGGGCGAAACCGCCATCCGCAACATCACCCGCGAACGAAAGGGCCGACGATGAGCCCCCGAAAGAAACCGGCACCACCCACCACCCCGACGCACACCTTCCGCGCCATCTGGCCCATCGTCGACGGCGCCGGCACAGCGACCACCGACCAGGAACTCATCCTCCAAGCCCTGGGCGACCTCCCCGACGTCGCCCGCCGCCACCACGCCACCATCACCGGCACGCCCCGCGCCTGCATCACCGACGGCCGGCACATCCAAGGCTCTGGCGGACACCACCACATCGTCCTCATCGAAGTACCCGCCGAACCACTCCGGCCACGCAACTACCACCACTAGAAAGGAGGAGCCATGAGCCTGACCGTTAGTGACTTTTTCTGCGGCGCCGGCGGATCCAGCACCGGCATCATGCAGGTTCCGGGTCTTCACGTGAAGCTCGCCCTGAACCACTGGGATCGCGCCATCGAAACCCACGGGTACAACCACCCCGACACGGACCATGCTTGCGCCGACATTGCACACATCCGGCCGGAGTACACGCCTCGGACGAACCTGCTCTGGGCATCCCCGGAGTGCACGAACTTCACGGTGGCCAAGGGCGTCAAGCGTGAGCAGTGGGACGGCCAGGACTCACTCTTCACCGACGGCCTCCCAGACGAAGCCGCGCAGCGGTCCCGGGCCACCATGTACGACGTGCCCCGCTTCGCCGAGGTCCACCAGTACGAGGCGATCATGACCGAGAACGTCGTCGAGGTCACGGCATGGCGGCCGTTCCGCGGCTGGCTGCAGTCCATGGGAGACCTCGGCTACGAGCACAAGATCATCAGCCTCAACTCCATGCACGCCCAGGCGTTCGGGCCCGGCGCCCCACAGTCCAGGGACCGCGTCTACATCGTGTTCTGGCGCAAGGGGAACAAAGCGCCCGACTTCGACCGGCTCCGGCCTTACGCAGACTGTGAAAAACACGGCCGCGTGCAGGCCGTCCAGACGTTCAAAGACCCTACCCGGATCGTTGGCAAGTACAAGAGCCAGTACCACTACAGGTGCCCTCGCTCAGAATGCCGCAACGCGATCCTTGAACCGAAGGTACGACCGGCGGCCGACGCCATCGACTGGACACTGACGGGCAAGCGCATAGGCGACCGGCCAAAGCCGCTGGCGCCCAAGACTATGGCGCGGGTGATCGACGGGATGCGCGTCAACCACGGATCGGACAACTTCCTGATCGAGTACTACGGGCAGGGCGGATCCCGCGGCACCGACGTCCCATTCTCAACCTTCACCGGTCGGGATCGTCACGCACTCATTGTTCCGCTTCGCAACCACGGCATCGCCAAGACCCTGGACAAGCCGCTGGACACGATCACGGGGGGCGGGAATCACCACACGCTCGTCGAGTACACGGACCCACTAATCGACGACGCCCTCCTGCGGATGATCCAGCCCCACGAACAGATGTGGGGCATGGATTTCCCGAAGGACTACACCATCCTCGGCACCATGAAGGAGCGGACCCTACAGGCTGGGAACGCTGTCACTCCGCCGGCCGCCCGGGACCTCGCCAGCATCGTCGCCGAATCGCTAGTAGCAGCATGAGCGACGTGCTCCCCGGCCAGCTGGACGTACTCGACCTGCTGGGAGGTGCGCCGACCCTCAGCCCACCGCGGATCATCTGCCCGTTCTGCCGATCCAACTGGGGCCACAGCCTCAAGCCAGAGGTTCTGGCAAGGCTGGCCGACGAGCACGCCACGGCCGGGGATGGTCAGTGCGCCGACATGGCCGCCAAGGGCATCACCGAGCCCCACTACGCGCCCGGCGAAACACCATGGCTGTCCGGATCCGTCATCCAGTACCCGCGCCCCAATGGCTACGGCGGGCTCTACCAACTCAGAAAGGAGTAACCGATGGCATGGTTCAACGCCGACGACAAGATGCACTCCCACCCGAAATCCAGGGCGGCAGGGCTTGAAGCCATCGGCCTCTGGACCCTCGCAGGGACCTACTGCACCGACTACCTCACGGACGGGGCCGTGCCGCTCTGGTTTGTAGAGTCGTGGCCCCGGGGCAAGCAACTCGCCGCCAAGCTCATCAAGGCCGGGTTCTGGGCCGCTGATGGCGACGACTACCAATTCCTGTCATGGGACGAATACCAGCGCACCAAGGAACAGGTTCTAGCCGCCAAAGAGAAGGCCGCGGAACGCAAAGCGAAGTTTATCGAAGGGCGGAGCAAGAACAAGTAGGGAACGCATGCGGAACGGCGTTCCAACAGCGTTCCGGACGCCGTTCCTCAAATCGTCCAAGACCAAGACCAAGACCAAGTACTTAATACTCACCTTTCGGGGTGGGCCAGTTCTAAAGAAGTTGGGCTAATTCAAGCGGCGATCGTCACGTAGGTGATGGCGGCCGCTTTTGACGTCCGCCGCCGAAAGGAGAATCAAATTGGGCTTCAAGCTCACCGCCCAGGAAGGTCAAAGGCTGACCGCATGCATGCTGGCCATGCGCCCGGACTGGACGAAGAACAACCCGGGGAAGATGCTCGCCGACGTCAACGCCGGGGCCGGCTTCCCGGGCCGCGACTTCGAACACGCGCTCCGGGCCCTAGCCATGTACGCAACCGCCCGCGGCACTGACGGCGCCCACCAGTACCGCACCCCGGACATCTACCCACGCGAAGGCAAGCACTGGACCACGACGGGAGCGGCCGACTGGACACCGCCCAAGCCGCCACCCTGCGAAGACCACATCGGCCAAGACGCCAACACCTGCCGCTCCTGCCACGCCGACGTCAAAGCCGGCATCCGACCCGCCGACCGCATCGGCAAACACCACGAACCAGAAAGCGAGGAAGCATGAACTTCGCGAGCACCAAGGCACTCAAGGCCCGCAAGCCGCACAACTGCGAAGAGTGCGGCCGGATCATCGAACCCGGCGAGACCTATCACCCGACCGCCGGCAGCTGGGAAGGCGACTTCTTCACGATCAAGGCATGCGCGCACTGCAACATATTCCGCAAGCACATCAACGCCGCCGATGACTACTACTTCGAAGGCTATTACGGCGGCGCGAGCGAATGGGTCGCGAACGGCTACTACTCGTCAACGGACCTGCCAGGCCTGACCTGGGCGCAGCGGCTTGGGCTATTCCGCATGGCGCACCAGTTCGGGCGCCGATGGCGAGACTTTACCGGCGCACTCGTTCCCGTTCCAAAAGACCCAGACCATCAAACCGAAACACCTGAAGCCGTCCCAACCGGGGCGGCTTCTCTCATTCAAGGAGACGAACCATGAGCATGACCAGGAACAAGATCGAAGCATCCATCACCGAGGCGCGACGGTTCATCACGGCCGCCGACGAAGCCCTTACCCAGCTCGATGTCGAAGCACGGCAGCGCGATGACTGGCACGACACGCGGGCACGCCTCGGAGTTGACAGCCCACGCCCCGCGCCCGGCCCGTCCCTCTTCGACTACAGCTACGGATCGAAGCAGACCGGCGCGCTCCGCCGCGCATCCCTTGACCTCACCCGCAACCTCGCGGAGCTACGCAAGTGAAGTTCCGCATCGGCGACCCCGTCCGGGTCATCGCCGCCCCGTGCCGCTGGTTCGACCTCGTCGGCACCGTCCAAGACGAGCACTGGGGCCAGTACCACGTCCGCGGGCTCGACGCCGGCCCCGTGTGGTTCTACCCGCACGAACTCGTACTCGCCGAACACCAACCACAGGAGACCCCATGAGCGAGATGCTCGAACCCGGGTCGGTCTACCGAGCACTCCAGGAAGTCAGCGAAGGCAAGGACCCCGCCGAAGCCTATGCCGAGCTGATGGCCGGGGCTTTGGACTTCGAAGAGGCCGTCGAGAACGACTTCCACGACCACCTCGGCTACGCCCACGACTTCGACGAATGCCGGGACAAGCACGCTGCCAATGGCATCTGCTTCGGCTTTACCTGCCAAACCGTCGAAATGGCCCAGGTCGGTGCCGTACGGCTCATGACCGATTGCCCATGCACCTGCCATAAGGAGACCCCATGATCCGCAAAGAAGGCAAAGCCCGCTGGGTGTACACCTGCGCGCCCTGCGACGTGCACGCCACCCACCCCGACCAGTTCCGCGCCACCGAACAGCAGCAGCGGCACGAGAAAGGCTTCGGTCACTTCGGAAACGCTTTCGAAACGGCGATGAGGGAATCATTCGCGCCGTTGTTGTCCAGCCTGGGATGGACTCTCGATCAATGGCAGGAAGCGCTCCTCACCCGCGCCATGTGGGAACGAGGTCAAGAGTGATCCACGTATTCGTGCCTGGCACGCCCGTCCCGCAAGGATCGGTCAACAACTACCGCGGCCGGATCGTCGGCGTCACCCCGAAGCTCCGGGAATGGCGGCTCAAGATCCGGGCCGCGACCACGGCCAAACACTCAGGTCCGCCGCTCGACGGGCCCATCACCGTGCACCTCGTATTCCAGATCGCCCCGCCCAAGAAGCCCCGCTGGTCACTGCCCGCCGTCAAACCCGACCTCGACAAGCTCACCAGGGCAGCCTTCGACTCCCTCAGCACCACCAAGAACCGAAAGACCAAGGCCACCATCCCCGGCGTCATCACCGACGACGCCCGCATCGTCAGCTTCACCGCCGCCAAGACCTACCACGGCAACCCCGGCGTCATGATCACCATCGACCACGCCAAGGAGACCTAAATGGCCAGCATCGAAATCAAGATCCACATCAACAGCAGAACCACCGAGGTCGCGTCCGAGTGGGACGAGTACGGCGTCATCGGCTCCGCAGACCTCCACTCATCCCGGAACATCGTCGCCGAGCTGGGGGACGTCATGAACCGGGCACTCGCCGCCGCCGGGACCGTCGACGGGAAGCGCCTCATAGCCATCATCCAGGAGCAGCCATGACCACCAACAGCAACATCTCAGTCAGGGTCGAACGCGTCGCCGAGGACAAGAAAACCGGCATGACCGTCGGCGACATCTGGGCGTTCGCACAAGACGCACTCAACCACGAAATCGACCCAAGGACACCCGTCAAAGTCACCACCGGGTTCCGCATGCAAATCCAGAAACTCGAAACCGGAGGACGCCGGTGAGCCTTGAATGCACCACCCAAGACTGCCGCAACCACAGCAGCACCTACCTCTGCACATCATGCGTCCGCGACCTACAAGCCTGGCTCGACAAAGTCCCGGTGATGGTCACCGAACTCAACGTCACCATCGCCAAGCTCGACAACGTCCGGCCAGCAGGAGGTGGCGGCGGTGGTGGCTCCAAACCCGGATCCGCCGCACCCATCAACCTCGACGCCCTCCAACTGCAACAGAACCTCCGGAGCGTCGGCAGAAGCGCCAAAGACTACGCCCACGACTCACGCGCCGCGGGCCTCGCATGGCTCATCCAAGACTGGGTCACCAAAGCGGAGCTCCTGGTCAGTGGGCCAGAAGCCGAACACGTCAACCACGCCGCCATCAAGGCCCGAGTGCAAGGCATAGCGCCACCCATGCCAACCCGCGAACTCCTCCCCTGGCTACGCAAGCAGGCCGGAATCGTCGTCACCAGCATGGACATCCGAAACTGGGCGCGCCGCGGCAAACTCCGGGCAGTCGATCAACACCCACAACCCACCTACCACCCGCACGAAGTACTGCGCGCATGGCACGACACGCGGGCCGGATAAAGTCGCCGCAAACGCCAAAATCAGATAGTGTGTCAGATCGAGGGAAGAAGTGTTTCCCCACCAAGCCGGATCGCCAACGCGACCGGCTTTTTTAGTGCCCAAAGGCTGGCGCCGACCAACCCCCAAACGGTCGGCGCCGGGGATGTAGTGCAGAGGCCTAGCACGCCGGCGAGTAGCAGGGATCGAGTCCCGCCCAAGAGGCAATGGCCACACTCGCTGTAACGCCGGTTCGAATCCGGACATCCCCACGGCGGCCCCTGTGCCGCTCCCATGAGTAAGACCGCCGGACTCTTCACCCGGCAGGAGACGCCAAGATGGCGACGGGTAACCGTCGTGGCAATGCAGACCCGTTCGAGCCGGGCCGTCCCCACTGACAGCTCCCCACCCCGGCCAAACATCTATGCGAGCGGGCAGATGCGGGAGCCGTCCCAACGTACCCCGGCGACCGCCACTAGGAACCGGGCGAAACGCGGCCAAGAACTCATGCCGGCAAACACCGAGACCGGACCCAACCACAGACTTCCAGGAGGCCGGCATGAGCGAACAAACCAAGGCCAAGCTAGAGGCCGCCCTGCAAGAGCACCTCACCGACGAGACTGGGCCAAGCAGGGTAGTCACCGACTACGTCCTCACGGCAGCCTTCATCAACCTTGGCCGGCCCGCATCTGACAACGTCACCGGATACTTCCACGAAGTCCGCGGCGCCATGCACTCATCCATCGGGCTCACAGAGATCCAAGCCGAATGGCTCGCAGCGGGGGGCGGCACCAACGACCCCGACGACTACCTCGACCCTTGATGGCCACATCACGCACCGGCACGTCGCAGTGGAAGAAAGTCCGCAAGCGCGCACTGCACCTCGCCCAGGCCCAAGGTGTTGACCGCTGCCCCTACTGCGGCGTCGCCCTCGACTACGTCACCAGTAGGACGCCGGCAAGCGCCGAGCCCGACCACGTCCAAGCCCATGCCAACGGCGGCCAAGACAAGCTCGAAAACCTCAAAATCTGTTGCCGAAAATGCAACCAGTCCAAAGGCAACAGGCCAGCACCCAAAACCGCGACCGTTTTGAAGGCCAAACCCCTCAAAACCAGCCGGAAATGGTGACTGCCGGCGCCCCCAGATAAGGCTTTTCCTTATCCCAGACCCCATAACCCGGGGGGTGGGGGTATGACCCTCCCCCTGCCCCCGCGCCTCGCCCCCCAGGCATAGCGAAAAATATCCCCCCGAGTGCCTCACGCTCGGCCGCTGGCTCCTTCTCTCCGGCGCTCACCGCCTCTGTGACCGCCGCGCCGCTTGCTTGTAGGGCTTTTTGACCCCCGTCAGATTTGCTCTCGTGGGCGGCGCGGCCCCATTTCAATACTTCGCTGAAACCCTTATGTTTACTCGGTTTATCCGTTACAACTTGGTAGACTTGAGGCATGTCATCGACCACGTGCGGGTACTGCGGAGGACCAATGCACCTCCCCCGGGAGGGCGCGAAGTTCTGCACGTCGAAGTGCAGGGTGTACGCGCACCGGGCTGCGAAGCGCGCACCGGCGTTTCCGGAGGCCATGACTAGCCGCCGGCGCTGGGTGCGTCGGGACGCTAACAAGGTTCCGCTGACTGGCGCTGGTCGTTACGCCTCGTCCACAAAGTCGCGCACCTGGGCGTCTTACGAGCACGTCTCGAAGTCGTCGGCCGGCGTCGGGCTGGGCTTTGTTCTTGGCGACGGTGTTGGGTGCTGGGATTTCGACCATTGTTTCGTTGACGGCAAGCTCGCCGGCTGGGTGCTGGAGGCTATCGCCGAGATTTCCCAGCCGATCATCTTCGCCGAGGTTTCCCAGTCCGGCGAAGGTGTCCACGTCTTCGTCGAAGCTCCCGAGGGCCCCGGCCGCCGGATCCGCGACGGCCGCAACATCGAGTTCTACTCTGCCGGCCGCTACATCGCGGTGACGGGAAACAAGCTGACCCTGTAGGAGGCCATTGTGGACGTTCCAGCAGGTCTCGGCGAGCGCGGCCAAGCTATATGGCTGGCGATGTCCACCGCTGACGTCCCGCGGAATGCGCTGGTGCTTGAGGCTGCTCGCACGGCTGACCGCCTGGACGAGCTGGACAACGTAATTCAGGGGAAGGGCGTCCTGAACCTGATGCAGTTCCGGGTCCTGGATCGCGAAGTCGACGATGACGGCTCCGTGAACATCAACGTGGAGGTCAAGTTCAACGCGGTGCTGGCGGAGGCCAGGCAGCAGGCGACGGCGTTCGCCAACATCCTGACGAAGCTCTCCCCCGCCGATTCAAAGGCCGCGGCCCCACCGGTGCCAGTACCCGCCGACCTGCCAGACAATGTCTCCCCGCTGCAGAGGTTGGCTAAGAAACTGAACGGCTAGGTGGTGCGGCGTGCTGATCGGTTCGCAGGTCGCACGCTTCAACACGGCACCTTCGCCGCGTGGCTACAGCATGCATCATGCAGAGAACGCGCTGGAGCTCGTTGAGGGTTACGGCTACGTTCCGGATCCTTGGCAGGCGGAGGTCGTGCGGGCGTGGCTCCGGACGGATGATGCCGGCTGGGTGGCCTCAACTTGGGGCCTGAGTGTTCCCCGGCAGAACGGCAAGAACGGCGCGCTGGAGGTCGTCGAGCTCTACCTGATGGTGGCGCTCCACATGAAGATCCTGCACACCTCGCACCTCCTGAGCTCGGCGCGCAAGGCGTTCAAGCGCCTCATGCACTTCTTCGGCACGAAGGTCAACGACCCTCACGCCAAGTTCCCCGAGCTCAACGCTTTGGTCAAGGAGATCCGCAAGACCAACGGCCAGGAAGCCATCGAGCTGCACACTGGCGGCCTTATCGAGCTTGGCGCCCGTACGGGCGGCGCCGGCCGCGGTAGCTCGTTCGATGTGCTCGTGGTTGATGAGGGCCAGGAGTACGAGGAGGACGAGCAGGAGGCGTTGGAGCCGACGACCTCGGCGGCCCCGTCCGGTGATCCGATCACGATCTACATGGGCACTCCTCCAAAGGACTTGGAGGAACGTGGTGAGCCTTTCGTCCGCGTGCGTAACGCCGCGGTTACGGGGGCTGACAAGCGCTCGGCATGGGTTGAGCACTCGCCCGCCGGTGACGTCGACAAGATGTCCGAGGCCGAGCTCCGGGTGTTCACGGCTGACCGGAAGAATTGGGCTGAGGCTAACCCGGCGCTAGGCGGCCGCATCAAGCTCCGGACGGTCGAGACTGAGCATCACAGATTTTCCCCGCGGTCGTTCGCGCGCGAGCGGCTCAACATGTGGCCCACGCCCAAGGCGGCTGGCAAGCTGGCGTTCACGGCAGCGAAGTGGGATGACCTTGCCATCGACGACCCGGATCCTGAGTGGCAGGTCGCGTCCTACGGCGTCGACATGAATCCGGAGCGGACGAAGGTGTCGATCGGCGTCTCCACTTTCGGTGAGGGCGATGACATTCACCTCGAGCTGGCGGCTGACGCTCCCTTTGATGAGGCTGGCACGTCGGCGCTGGTGGACTGGTTGTGGGAGCGGTGTAAGCGCCGCATCCCGGTGGTCATCGACGCATACTCTCCAGCCCGGGACCTGCTGGAAGCTCACCTGAAGCGAAAGAAGATGAAGGTCTTCATCCTCGGCGCGCACGAGTACACGCAGGCCTGCGCGGGGCTGCACGAGGCTGTGGAGAAGCATCCGGCTATCACGCACTTCGGCCAGGAACACCTCGACCACTCCATCAAGCACACCACGCAGGACCCGATAAAGAACCGCCCTGGCTC
Organism: Arthrobacter sp. JB02-1C; assembly: GCF_057748045.1. Taxonomy (NCBI): domain Bacteria; kingdom Bacillati; phylum Actinomycetota; class Actinomycetes; order Micrococcales; family Micrococcaceae; genus Arthrobacter; species Arthrobacter sp. JB02-1C. The sequence continues at coordinate 1,683,961 of NZ_CM173235.1, read as the reverse complement.
GTTCAAGTGGAACCGAACAAGCCTCGACGTTGATCTGGCCCCTACGGTGGCCGTGACCTGCGCCCACTATGGCGCGATGAAGTTCGCACGCCGAATCCCGAAGGCTTCTGAGAAGAAGGTTCGCGGCGCAATCGTTTTTTAGGAGGTGGCCCGCTTGGCTGGTCAGGTGTTGGTTCGCCCCTTGAGTGAGTTGGAGACTGCAGCGTTCACTCGGATGTTGACGGTGATCCGCCGGAAGGCTGAGCGGAACCGGCTGCGGACGTCGTATCACGACTCGAAGAAGCGCTTGGATAAGATCGGCTTTTCGATCCCGCCCCACATGCAGGACTTCCAGGTGGCGATCGGCTGGGCGAGTAAGGCCGTGAAGGTCCCTGCCCGCCGCATCCGGCCGGATGGTTTCACGCTGGGCCGGGCGTCGTCGATGCTGGATGACCTCGAGGAGGTTTTCGGGGACAACCATTTCGCCGCGGTGGAGCGCATGGCCATTGAGGCGTCGCTGCAGCATTCGGTGTCGTTCGTTTTCGTCACCCCGGGCGACACGGGCAGGGGCGAGTCGGACGTCATCGTCGCGGCGCGCACCGCCCTCGAGGCGACGGCGGAGATCGACGCCCGCACGAACCGTGTCACGATGGCGCTCGAGCTTGTTGGCCGGTGGGAAGCCCTCCTTTACCTGCCGGGCGAGACCCTCCGCGTCCAGTACATCAACAAGGCATGGACGGTCACGGAACGCTATGTCGGCGTCGCGGGCCGCGTCACCTGCACCCCGTATGTCTGGGGCCGGGCTTTGGACCGGCCGTTTGGCTATTCCCGGATCAGCCGCCCGCTCATGGGCTACACCGACATGGCTGTGCGGACCTTGCTCCGGCAGGAAGTCAACGCTGAGTTCTACTCGGGGCCGCAGCGTGCACTGCTGGGTGCTGAGGAAGAGCACTTCACCGACGCCAACGGCAAGCGCATCTCTCCGCTGGACGCTCTCATCGGCGGCGTGTGGGCGCTCCCGGCGACACGGGACGAAGAGACCGGCGACCTGGTCAAGCCGACGCTGCAGCAGCTGGCGCAGGCGACCATGCAGCCGCACGGCGACATGCTCCGAACGATCGGCCTCATGGTATCCAGTGAGACCTCGATCCCGGTCGGCTACCTCGGCATCATCCACGACAACCCGTCGTCTGCGGATGCGATCCGGGCCAATGAGTCGGACCTTGTCTCCGTGGTCGAGGCGGAGCTCCCGAGCATCGGCATGTCCCGCATCGACCTGGCCCGCAACGTGCTTGCTGTGCGGCACGGCGAATGGACTCCGGGGATGGAGAAGGAGCTGCGCGGTTTGAGGGCGCACTTCATGGACCCGGGCACCGCGTCGAAGGCCGCCCAGGCTGACGCCGGGCTGAAGTTCACGGAGACCTTCCCGGACGGCGACCCTGAGGTTGCTATGGAGGTGTACGGCTTGGACAAGGGCCAGATTGAGCGGATGAACACGTACCGGAACCGGGTGGCTGGCGGCAACCGACTGGACACTCTGCTGGCCGCGGCGAAGTCGTCTCCGGCTCCGGTGTTCAGCGACGCTGAGGCGTCGCCGGCGGACGAGCAGTTGAAGCAGGCGCAGATCCTGTCCGCGAAGGCTACGGCGCTCGGTACGCTGCGGCGTGCCGGTGTCGAGGCCGGTTCGGCCGCGGCGCAGGTCGGGCTTGATGGGGTGAAGTTCATCCCGGGCAACCCGATCACGATCCGTGAGGATGCTGCCGGTGGTTGAGCGCGCATCGATTGAGCGGTACCGGTCGGCGACGTCGGAGCTTTCGGGGCTTGTGGCGGGCGAGTTGGCCGCCTTCTTCGCTGCGCTTGACCTGTCGAAACCGGAGGCGGCGCGGAACGCTCTGCTGGAGTTCCTGCCCGTGCTCGTCGGCCAGTACGGGCAGGTTGCCGAGGTGCTGGCCATGGACTGGTATGAGGAGTTGCGGGCTGCGTCGGGGGCGGCCGGTCGTTTCCGGGTGGCTGCCCCGGCCGCGGCGTCGGTCACGGCTGATCGGGTTGAGTCGAAGGTTAGGTACCTCGCGAAGCAGTTGTGGACGCCGGAGGCCGCCGGGATGCTCGGTGGCCTGCTGACGGCGACGGACAAGTACGTGAAGCAGCACGGCCGTGACACGATCGCCTGGAACGCCGACCGTGAGGGCGCGTTCTGGGCCCGGGTGCCGGCAGGCGCGAAGACGTGTTCGTGGTGCTTGATCCTCGCCTCCCGCGACGCGGTCTACATCTCGGAGAAGTCGGCGAAGACAAGGGCCGACGGCGAGACCTACCACGGACTCTGCGACTGCCAGGCGGTGCCACTGCGCCCCGGCGACGACTACCCAGACGGCTACCTCCCCGACGACTTCTACGACATGTACTCGGTTGCCCGTGACGCGGCCGGTTCCGGCGACATGAAAGAAATCGCCGCGGCCTTCCGCCGCGAGTTCCCGGACCACGTCACCGACGGCGTCCATTCTCACTAGGTTCCCTTCCGTGCGATGCGGGCAGGGTTTTTCGCCGTGCGATGCGGCACTCAAGAAGGAGCTTTCCCATTGAAAAAGCAGTTCCCCCACGGCATTGACATCACCGCCCCAGGCGGACTCACTGCGCTGATGGCGTTCCACCGGAAGACCTTCGGCGACGCCGTCATGGAAGTCGATCCCGCGGCTCCCGTTATTCCAGTCGCCCCGGCCGTTGTTCCCCCAGTCGCTGCCCCGGTAGTTCCGGACGAGTCGCAGCTGGGTGACGCCGGCAAGGCTGCCCTGCAGGTCGAGCGCGATGCTCGGGCTACAGAGAAGGCCCGCGCCGACGCCGCGGAGGCAAAGCTGCAGGCCGCTGAGGACGCCAAGCTGTCCGACATTCAGCGCGCCCAGAAGGAACGAGACGATCAGGCAGCCGAGAACGCGAAGCTCAAGGCCACCAACGCGCGTCTCGCTGCACTCGCGGAACACCCCGTGCCGAAGGAATACCAAGACTTGGTGACCGGGACCGACGAGGCCAGCTACCTTGCCTCGGCCAAGAAGATCTCCGAGCTCTACGCCCGCGCCGAAGGGAAAGCTCCGAAGCCAGATCCGGTCCCCGGATCCGGTAAGCGCACCGGCGAAAACAACCCTGCCGGCGGTTCCATCGCCGCCGGCCGCGACCTGTACGCAAGCCGCAACAAGAAGAAGTAAACCTACTTTCCCCTTAGGAGGGACCATGGACATCGCTATCAAGCGGGCGTCTTTCGGTCAGGACGATCAGTCTTGGCTTGGATCTGCGCACGGCACCAACGCCGCGCAGAGCATCACACTGGACGTTTCGACGTTCACCAAGGCCGACCACTACCCGGGCGGCTTCCTGAAGTCGGGCCTGCCCCTGCAGAAGCTCGGCAACGGCAAGTACGGGCTGTGGGCGACCACGAAGCCGCTGGCCGGTTTCCTGTTCACCCCGGTGTCGGCCCCGGCCGATCCCGCGACGCCGGTCGGCGCCGCACTGCTTGAGCATGGTCGCGTCATTGCCGCCAAGCTGCCCGTATCCGTCGACGCCGCTGGCAAGGCATCTGCCGCTGGCCGGATCATCTTCGCCTAAGGAGGCGCACCATGGCACTTGTTCTTTCCAGCGAGTACATCACTCCCACGGAGCTCACCGGATACGTCCGGGAAGCACTGGCCGATCTGCCGCAGAACGCCTTCGGGCTGTCCGCATTCCTGCCGGACGTGGAGACCGACGACATCGACTTCCGCGCAACGGTTGGCGGCGGCGGTCTCGCCCGCGTCGCCAAATACCGGGCATGGGACACCGAGTCCCCGATCTCCGGCCGCCGCGGCATTGACCGGATCAGTGGCGAACTGCCCCCGATCTCGGAGAAGCGCCGCCTGTCCGAGTACGACCGGCTGAAGATGCGGAAGCTCGATTCGGGCATCGTGGACGCGATCCTGAACGACGCCGTCGACCTGGCCCGGAGCATTCACGCACGCGTCGAGGTCGCCCGCGGGCAGGCACTGACGGAGGGCAAGGTCACTCTCTCCGAGAACGGCCTGACCCTCGAGGCGGACTTCGGCCGGAAGGCGACGCACACGCAGACCGCGGCCACGAAGTGGAACGTTGACGGGTCCAACCCGATCGACGACCTGCTTGCGTGGCAGAAGGTCTACGTCGCCACCAACGGCGTCCGCCCCGGGGCGACGCTGACCAGCCAGGATGTTCAGTCCTCGCTGATGCGCAACGCGGCCATCCGGGCCATGACGCTGCCCGCCGGTTCGACTCAGCAGATCGTCACGATCGACGCGATCAACGCGCTGCTGCAGTCGTTCGGCCTCCCGCCCCTGAGCACTTACGAGGCGCAGGTGGAGGGCGATGACGGCACGGCGAAGTCGATCATCGACCCGGCCAAGGTGCTCTTCCTGCCGCCGGCGGATCGGAAGCTCGGCGAAACCCTGTGGGGTGTCACGGCCGAGGCGCTGGACTCCGACTACGGCATCGACGCCACCGAGGCGCCGGGCGTCGTGGTGGGTTCCTACTCGGACAAGGACCCGGTTGGTCTGTGGACCAAGGCTTCCGCCATCGCCCTGCCCGTGCCGGCGAACACCAACCTGACGCTGGCCGCCACCGTCCTGTAACCCAGTCGGCGGCGGGCAGCAATGCCCGCCGCCTTCCGGTCTGACAAAAGGAGAATGAATGTCACGCACTTTGAGCACTCACGTGTCACTCTGGGGCGAGGCTGGCGAGCTGGTCACCCTGGCGCCGGGCGAGGACCTTCCGAGTTGGGCCGAGGGCCGTGTGGGCGAGCATTGCCTCTTCCCCGACCCGGACTCCGACGAAGAGCAGAATCCTGCCGACGAGGCCGACGCTGATCCCGAAGCCGACGGCGACGACGGCTCGGACGACGATGCCGCGGGAGACGACGAAGACGCTGAGAGCGACGGCGAGGATGATCCCACCCCTCCCGCCGCTGATGATCAGCCCGACTTCACCGCGCCTGCCACGGCACGCCGCGGCCGTTCCCGGAAGTAGGACCTGATGGCCGCCGACTACGCGACGCTGGCCGACCTGAAAAAGCATTGGTCAGGTCTGCCGGCCGAGGATGAGGCCGACGCCACCCAGAAACTGCACGAGGCGTCTATCGAGGTTCGGGGCAACTACCCGGACGTCGACCAGCGCATCGCCGTGGCTGTCGCGGACGGCGGCATGGATCCGGACATTCCGAAGCTGGTTGTCTGCCGCATGGTCAAACGTGCGTTGGACGTTAGCGAGGATGATCCGACCGCCGGGCTCGAAACCTTCCAGGTCGGCACGGGCCCGTTCTCGATGGGCGGCAAGGTGCACAACGCCGACGGGAGTGTCTACCTGTCGGCCGCGGACAAACGGCTGCTGAGCAAGTCCAGGCCGCGTAAGCAGGCATGGACCATTCACCCGGGGGGCTGATGTGGGCATTGTTTCGAGGTTTCCGAAGTCGTGGCGCACTGATGTTGTGGTGCTCCGCGGTGGCGGCCGTGACGCGAAGGGCAACCCGCTTCCGGCGACAGAGATCCCGGTGACGGATTGCATCGTTGGCCCGCGGGCGACTGCTGACCCGTTGGACCGCTCCGACGTCGTCGATTCGAAGGCCGTCCTGTACCGCGACCCGGACAGGAGCGACGCGCCGTTCCGGTTCCTGCCCGCTGACCGGATCCGGGTTCCTGTCGGCCAACGCATGGCTGGTACTTGGTCTGTGGACGGGCGCCCGGGCGAGTGGCCTCTCGGCTGGGAAGTCGCTTTGGTGGCGGCCTGATGGCGCTCCGTAAGGTCCCAGGCTCGCGGTCGTACATGGCCGACGATTCCGGCCTGCGGGACCTGGGCGCGTCCGCAGCTGTCGGCGCAGCGTCCCTCGCGGCGGCGCAGCGTCTGGCGGGCAACGCTCAGGCGGTGGGCCGTGGCGAATACTCGGCATCCAACACGACTGTCACGGCTGGTTGGGCGAACGAGCGCCGGGCCGGTGCTGTGGTGCGCGAGTCCCGGCCGGATTGGAAGGACACCCGCGACGCGATCCTGTTGCGTGTTGCCCGGTCGATGGAAGCGAGGGGCCGATGATTGACGCACTCGTTTTCCCTGATGTTCGGGCATGCATTGATGATCTGATCGACGGCACATCCCATGGTGGGCCGCCTATCCGGTCAGTGTGGCACCTGCCAGCGGACGCATTCAGCAATGAAGACCTGTGGCCGATTGTTCTGGTCTACACCGGAGACGGGTCCGAAGGGTTCGTGGATCGCGTAGACCGGGTGACGCTTGAGTGCTATGCGCCCGGTACTGCCGCCGTGAACACGCTTGAGTCGATTCGTGCGCTGATCTGCGGGACGGACATCGAAACCGATCACGGCTTCATAGATTCGATCACCACGGACAGCGGCCAGGTGCCCAAGGACATTCCGTTCCAGTCCGACACGCTCAACAAGGCCGTAGCCACGTTCTTCGTAACGTCACGGCCGCTCTAAACCCCGTTCGGGGATCTAACTAACTCTGAGCCCTTGAAAGGGGTTTATTCGCATGCCTACTTTTGCCACTATTCAGCAGGATTCGGACAACCGGAACCTGATCCGCAAAATCCAGAAGGCCGTCGCTTTCCTGGCACCGACCACTGTCCCGCTGCCGACCACGCTGTTTATGGCCGGCGGGCAACTGGTCGACTTGAAGGCTGCCGGGTTCCTCCCTATCGGAATCGTCACCCCGGACGGGTACGAGTTCGGCCGTGACGTGTCGAAGACGGACGTTTCAGGCCTCGGTTACGCCGGGCCGGTTCGTTCCGACATTGATTCGGTGGCCCGCACGGTCAAGTTCACGCCGTTGGAAACCGGCCGGAAGCACATGCTCGAACTGACCTACGGCACGGACCTTACCGCCGTGAAGCAGGCCGCGGCTAATGGCGAGATCGTGTTTGACGAGCCGGACCTGCCTGTCGGTCAGGAGTACCGGCTCCTGGTCATCGGCTCCGACGGCCCCGCTGCTGACAACTGGATCCTTGGCCGTGGCTACGGCTCGGTAAAGCTCGCCGCGACGGATTCCCAGAAGTGGGGCACGGGCGACGCGGTGCAGCAGCCGCTGACGTTTGACGTGTTCACGGATGCTGTGATCGGCGTCCCGGTGAAGCACTACATCGGCGGCACTGGTGCCGTGAAGAACAAGACGGCGCTCGGTTTCACCCAGGCGCCGTAACCCCCTAATCGCGGTGCGCGTCGTTCTCCGGGTGGCGGCGCGCACCGTTTTCACAATCACCCGAACCATTGCTAGGAGCCACCATGCCCCGCTTCATTTCCAAGGACGGCAGCCACACCGTCGAAACCGCCGTAGCCACCGAAGCTGCTGAACTTCGCCGCGACGGCTACACCGAGCAGGCGGCCCGCACCGCCGATGTACGCGAAGCTGGCGCCGTGAAGGCTGACGCTCCCAGGTCCACCAAGTAACCAAACCCACCCATCTCTCACCCGGAGGTAACACCATGGCTGTTGATAAGCCGAACGTAACACTGTCCCTGTCCGATCTTGAGGCCGAGGTTGCCAAGCCGGAACCGTTCGTGCTGGCGTTGAAGAACTCCAAGCGCGTCACGTTCCCGGACATCTTCGACATGCCCGCCGATGAGGCTGAGCTGATGCTCGCCGATCTGAAGTCGGCGACATCGGACTTCGGCGCCATGGAGAAGTGGCTGTCCAAGGAAGACTTCGCGGCATACAAGGCCGCCAAGCTTCCGCTTCGTGTTCACGGCGCGCTCATTGAGCGGGTAATGAACTACTACCAGCAGACCGTGGGCACACCGGGGGAAGATTCCGCCTCGAAGAACTGATCCGCCGTTACCGTCCGCAAATCCGCTACGACCTCGCTCATGAGTGCGGCGTGGATTTGGCGGAATGGTACGCGGGTAAGCGGTGGGTCGGGTTGCTCGAACTAATCGACAACCTGCCCACCGCTTGCAGGCTCAACGAGGCGATAGCGAACGACCCAGAAACGGCCGCGCATTTGGCGGAGTTGCGGCTAGCAAAAACTGACGACGACGCTGAGTCGTGGTCACCAAGGATTTCAGAGTTTGACCTGACCGCCACGATGCTCCGCGAAATCCTCCACGCCATCAAGGGACTCCGCGCCGTGTCGATTGCTGCAGCTGGTGGGAAACCTGGCGAAGAGAAACCATTCCCCGCCCCGTACACCGAGATAGACCGCGCCATAGCGTCCGCGGAACGTAGCTGGGCCGAAGCTTTCGTCGGCCAGTTCGGCTTTGGTGCCGACGACATCTAGCAGGAGGCCCACATGCCCACTATCGGCGTAGCGGACATACTCATCCGCCCGAGCTTCCGCGGTCTTCAGCAGACCGTTGGGCGTGAGCTTGACGGCGTGGGCGAGTCTGCCGGTAACAATGCTGGCAAGGGCTTCGGTAGCAAGATGACCGGCGCGATTACCGGCTTCATGGGCGGCGCGATGAAGGCTGCCGGTATTGCGGGCGGCTTGTCGGTTGGCGGTGCATTCGGGACGGCGCTCTTCAAAGGGTTCGGCAGGCTCCAAGCAATTGAGGAGGCGAAAGCCAAGCTCGCAGGCCTGGGCCACTCTGCGGAGTCGGTAACGCAGATCATGAACGATGCAATGGCGTCGGTCAAGGGGACCGCGTTCGGGCTTGACGAAGCCGCCACGGTGTCAGCTTCGGCAGTGGCAGCGGGCATCAAGCCTGGCAAGGAGCTTGAGGGCGTCCTGAAGACCGTTGCCGACACGGCGACTATCGCGGGCGCGTCAATGACTGATGTCGGCGCGATCTTCGGCTCTGTCGCGGCGCGTGGCAAGTTGCAGGGCGACGACTTGATGCAGCTTCAGTCGCGTGGCATCCCGGTGTTGCAGTTCCTGGCTAAGCACTACGGCGTAACCGCCGAGGCTGCTTCGGACATGGTGAGTAAGGGCAAGGTTGACTTCAAGGCGTTCGAGTCCGCCATGAACAAGGGCCTGGGTGGCGCGGCGCTGAAGTCTGGCGAAACGCTCCAAGGTGCCTACAAAAACACAATCGCGGCAGTAGGCCGTATCGGCGCCTCGCTCCTCTCGGGCGTGTACCCAAGGATTCAGCAGTTCTTCGCCGGCGCGATCAACTGGCTAAAGCCGATGGAAGAGGGCGCTAAGGTTGCCGGCGCCAAGATCGGAGAGTTTCTTGGTAAGGCAATCGACGGCGCGCAAGGCTTGTTCGACCTCATCGTCAAGGGCGATTACACCGGGAAACTTGCGGAGGCGTTCGGGTGGGCTGAGGACTCTAAGCCGGTCGACTTCCTACTCCGCGTCCGCGACGGGTTCATCGTAGTCAAGGACGCTGTCGAGCAGTTCGCTGCCGGGCTGTCGATGGATTCAGCGACCCGCGACCAGTTCACAGGGCAGCTTGAGGGCTGGGTGAAGGCGGGCGCAGGCGTCCGCGACGCGTTTGAGAAATCCATCTCTGTCTTGGGCGACGTGGTCAAGAAGATATGGGAGTTCAAGGAGCCGATCGCCGTAGTCTCCGGCCTCATCATCCTTTCCCTAATCCCGCATTTTGTGGCGCTCGGCGTGGAGGCGATCAAGTCCGCTGCGCAGCAGAAGGTTGCGTGGGCGATGGCGAAGGGTAGCGCCGTCAAGGCCGCGTTCACTCACTCATGGGCGGTTACCGTCATGATCGCTGGCTGGGTCCTAATGGCCGCTCAGGCTACTGCCAACGCGGTGAAGATCGCGGCTGGCTGGTTGATCGCTATGGGCCCCGTCGGTTGGATCATTGGCGGGATTGCGCTGCTCGTGGGCGCGTTCGTCCTGGCGTACAACAACATTGGTTGGTTCAAGGACGGTGTTGACGCTGCCATGCGCTGGGTCGGCGATGTCGTCGGCTCGGTCTTCCAGTGGATCCAGGATGCCATCGGCGCGGTCGTGGATTGGTTTACCAACACTGCGGTCCCGTTGTGGGATCAGGCGGTCAAGTCGGTTGGTGACTTCTTCAACTGGCTGTACACGGACATTATTAAGCCGGTCTTTGATGGGATTGCGGCGGCTATCAAGTGGGTTTACGAGTCGATCATCAAGCCCGTGTTCGATGGGATCGCCGCGGCGGTCAAGTGGGTTGGCGACGTCTTCACGGCGTTCTACGAGTCCACGATCAAGCCGGTCTTCGATTCTATCGGCGTGATCGTCGGCGGCTTTTACCTGTTCTTCCGTGGCATCGGCCAGCTCATCGCCTCGGTCGTCAAATACATCATTGTCCCGTACATCAAGTTCTTGTGGGACCGGGTTGTTGAGGCGTTCGGCGCGATTGGTTCAACGATTTCGGATTGGTGGAATTTCGCGGTCGGCATCTTCAACGGCGCGGTCGGTTTCATTCGTGACGTGTTCTCCGCGGCGTTCACATGGCTGTATGACACGATCATCAAGCCGGTGTTCGATGCTATCGGCCAGGCTGCCACTTGGCTGTGGGAGAACGTCCTCAAGCCGACGTTCGACGCCTGGGTGAACGTCTTCACGGTCGTTATCCCCGCGGCGTTGAACTGGCTCCATGACAACGTGTTCAAGCCTGTGTTCGACAAGATCGGCCAGGTCGCGAACTGGGTTTGGCTCGTGGTCCTGAAGCCGATGTTCGATGCCTGGGTGAACATGTTCACGGTGGTCATTCCGAACGCACTGAACTGGCTGTACAGCAACTCGATCAAGCCCGTGTTTGATGGTATCGGGTCCACGATCAAGTGGGTTTGGGAGAACGTCATCAAGCCCGTGTTCGACATCATCTCTAAGACCATTACGGAGACGATTCCGAACGCCTTCCAGACTGGCGTGGATAACGTCAAGAAGTTTTGGAACGGCTTGATGGAGGTCGCCAAAACACCCGTCCGGTTCGTTGTGGAAAAAGTCATCAACGAGGGCCTGATCGGAACCTTCAACAAGATCGCCGGCATCCTTCCCGGGATTAGCACTCTCCCGGATGTCGCCGTCCCTGACTGGCTGAAGGCTGGTTCCGGGTTCGCCCGCGGCGGCATCCTGCCCGGACAGTCGTCGTGGCGGAATGGTGACGACCAGCTCGTGCCGATGCGCCGTGGTGAGGGCGTGCTGGTTTCCGAGGTCATGCAGGACCCGTACGAGCGGGCGCGCCTGTACGCGATGAATAAGGCCGCGATCATGGGCCGGAAAGCGTCGGAGGCGCGGGCCCTGTTCGGTGAAGGCTTCGCTAAGGGCGGCATCGTCAACCCTTTGAAGCAGCTCATCGAGACGCAGGGTTACAACCGGATCCACAAGGGCGTTGACTTCGCTGCTGGCGTCGGGACGCCAGTGTTTGCCACGGAGAACGGGCGCGTGTCCTGGTCAGGGCCCGGCGTCCAAGCCCCGGGTGTATGGGGCGGCAACGAGGTCCACATTGATGGCGGCTCGGGCATCCAGTCGTGGTTCGCTCACCTGTCCAGCATGGCTGTTCGGGTCGGTGACATGGTGCGCGCCGGGCAGGAGATCGGACGCTCCGGTAACACGGGCATCAGCTCCGGACCGCACCTGCACTTCGGCACGTTCGCGGGTGGCTGGCCGAACGACATCAACCCTTACAGCGTGTTGTCGGGTGCTGGCGTTCCGTCCGGTGGCGGGTTCAACCCGTTGGCCGGGATCATCGACGGGCTGCTGGCGAAGTTCCGGGAAGCGTTCCCGGCCGCGGGCATGATCGCTGACCTTGCTATCGGTGTCGGCAAGAAGGTGTTCAACAGCATTTCGGACGCCATCACGGGCGGCGGCAAGGGTTCGGCGGCTGGCGATCCGGCGCTGTACGACCTTGGCGGGATCCTGCCGCCGGGGATCTCGCAGGTTGTGAACCGCACCGGGAAACCTGAGGCGATTCTCAACCCGCAGCAGTGGGCGGATGTTCACCGGATCGCAACACAATCCGGCGGGTACCAGGCTGACGCGCTCGACCGTCTCACCGAGGCAGTGAAGAGCGCCCGGCAAATCATCATCCCGGACATGTCATCGGATCGGGCCAGGGCTGTTGCGCTGGCACGGCAGCTGGAAGGAGTCTGATGCGGCTCGATCATGGCATCGGTTGGTCCCTGAACGGTTTTGACCTTTCAGGGGCCGACCCGGCCGGCGTGCGTTGGCTGGTGAAGGACGTTGAGGGGTGGGATGATCCGGCCGGAACGTCCGGCGGTGTGACCCAGAACGATTACGCGGACGGCGGGTGGGTTGGTGAGACGTTCCTTGAGCCGCAGCCGCTCGTATTGAAGGCGCGGCTGTTGGCGCCGAACCGGCCTGCAAGCATCCGGGCCCGGGACGCGTTCAAGTCGATCATCCCTGTGCGGACGTTGGCGCCGCTGGTCCTGATGGATTGCGGTGTACTGAAGCACCGGATGGTGAAGCAGGAGGGCAAGCCTTCCGTCAAGCAGATCAGCGACTATCACGTTGATATCTCTCTGCAGCTGGTGTCGCCTGATGCGCGCATCTTCTCCGGTGACGGGTCAGCCCCGTACACCTACAGCGCCACCACCAGTCTGCCGGTCACGACTGGCGGACTTCAGTTCCCGTTGCAGGCGCCGTTCCAGGTCGCGGCGGACACGGTTTCCGGGTCGGTGGTGGTCACGAATGTCGGGGACGCGACTCCGCCGGTGAAGGTGCTGATCGCTAACGCGGTGAACCCGTCGATCACGACCGCGGATGGGCAGCGGATGTCCTTCGCCCTGACGGTCGGGTCCGGGCAAACCCTTGAGGTTGATCTGGACCGGAAGACGGTGAAGCTGAACGGCGTGAACCGGCGCAACACCCTCTCTGGCGGCTGGATCACGCCCACGGCCGGGACCGAACTGAAATTCAACGCAACCACTTACAACGCCACAGCCCGGATGACGGCGCAGTGGTCTGACGCCTGGAGGTAGTGATGTCAGAGCCGATTCTCTTGGGCACCGTGACGCGGGGGAAGCTCACCGCCCCGACCGCAGCGGGAAAGACGCTGTTGATCGGGGCGGTGCGGCGTGGCCGGTTAGAGCCCTGCGGTGTCGTCTGGTACGACGACGGTCTTGCGCAGGAACAGTGAGAGCAGCAGGTCACCTTCGACTCCGCTGATGGTGTGGTTCACGATTTCCCAGCCGTCGGCGAGGTGACCGAGCAGCTCCGGTGGGCTGGCGGCGAAGTCGATGTCCAGGACACGGACTTCACCCGGGCGGCCCGGGACGTCTGAGCCGGGGATTCTCCACAGAACAAGTTTCAAATCATTCATTTGTCATGTCTTTCTTGAGTGGTTGGTGCGCGTCCTTGAGCGTACCCGCCCATCAATGCCGGAGGTTTTACCATGCCGCTCGATGCCCTTGACCCGACCTGGATTAACGCGCCCGGCGGGGTTGGCCCTTCCTACGATTCGGAGGAGCTCCGCCGGGACATTGGGTTCCTGCTCGCTGGTGGTGCGACGGCGGACGTGTCCCGGACGGGCGTGCTGGATGTCCGGGCGCTGACCGTGACCTTGTCCGGTACGAATGTGCGGATCAACCCGGGCGGCTGCGCTATCGGCACGGGGAAGGGCGCGTACCTGACGGGGGCGGCGGCGACCGCGACGATTGACGCGCTTGCCCCGGCGGACGTCACGAACCCGCGCCGGGACCGTGTCGTCCTGGAAGTGCTGGACCCGGACAATGGCGGCGGCGCCGGGCGGAAAGCCCAGTTCCGGGTGATTGCGGGCACCCCGTCGGCGACGGCGGCGTCGGGTGGCGGCTACCCGGCCGCACCGTCGTCCCCGTCGATCACGCTGGCGTATGTGGATGTGCCGAAGTCCGGCGCGGGGAACCCGGTGGTCACGGACCAGCGCCCGTACACGTCGGCGGAGGGCGCCCCGATTCCGGTGCGGGATGCCGCCGACTTGGCGACGGTCCCGAAGTTCGCCGGGCAGCTCGCGTCCCGGCTGGACCAGGGTGGCGCGATTGTCCGCTGTGACGGCAGCGTGTGGGGCCGGGTGGATGCGCGGACGAACCTTGACATTGTCCTGTCCCAGTCCAGCGCGTCCACGCCTAACTCGTTGTGGGGGCCCGGCAGCGGGGCGCAGATGCTCGCCGCGGTCGTGGGGTCGAAGTCGAATAACCAGGACCGGTTCACGTTCCCGGTGAACAACCAGGTTCAGGTCAGTGACGAGGGCCTGTACGACGTGACGTGGACGATCCGGTTCTACAACACGGACGGCGTCACGCCCAAGGCGACGACCGGTTTCCTGAGGGTATCCGACGACGGGGTGGGCCTCGCGCAGGTTCATTACGGGGTGACGAACTTCGCCGCGGTCGGGGATGTGTCCGTGTCGGCGAACAACATCACGCTCGCGGCCGGCGGCAAACTCAACTTCAACTTCCTCATCCCGGATACGGTCACGGCGCGGCACTGGATCAGGATCGCCCGGAAAGGCTAGACCACCGTGCTGAAGTGTGAGCCGGCGCATTCAATGTCATTCACCCTAAAGGAGATAAAAACCATGCCTGAAGCAACAAACAACCCGGCGATCATCGTCACCCCGGCGGAGCTCGTGCGCCAACACCTGGGCCGAAAGGTCCAGTATCAGCGGATCGGCAAGAGGGGGCACGCCAAGATCATCGCGTCTCTGGAAGCGATCCAGCACACGGAGGCGGGCTACAAGCTGGAACTGGACAGCGGCACCACCGTGTGGGGCGCATATGACGACGGCGCCACTGTCCAGCTTCTCCCATGCTCAGCGGGCGAGAACGAAGATGCAGAGCCGCGCAAGGTCGTGGTTCACACGCAAATAGCGAACCTTGACCTATCCAAACTCGGCGGTACCCGCGTGACGGTCGATGGGTCGATCAGTGCCGCCAAGTTTGGCGGGCTGTCATCTTGAGCGCTTGAGTTCCTCTACCTCAAGTTCAAGGTCGGCGATTGCCCGCAGCAGTCTGGGGAAGTTGTCCTGTGTTGTCGCAGCAAATCCTTTCAGGCCATCGCCACCCTCCGTGAGCCGCGCATCTGTCGTGTTGAAAAACTCCGCTGCGGCGAAGGCAATAGGCGTGGCGGCTTGGGTCATGACAAATGGAGTGTTCCCTCCGAGGCGTTGGCTCATTTTTCTCTCATTTCTTCCGGGCGCGCTGGTAGATCAGCGCTGCATTGTTGACGCCCTCAGCCTACTGTCGGCGCGCCCGGAACCATCGTTGGACCAAAGCAAGGCGGTCGCCGCATCCGGTGGCCGCCTTTCCCATGCCCGGAAAGGTTAGTCATGCTGCGTTTCAAAGTCTGCGAGCTCGTCACCGGGGACGTCCTGGATGAGTTGCCGTTCAGCATTGAGGGGGACCTGACCCGGGCGTTGCAACAGTACGGGGACGGGACCCTGTCACTGCCCCTGTTTGATTCCCGGGGTGAGCTGGTTTCGGATACGTGGGAGCAGGCGGTGTTGCCGTGGCGGTCGCTGATCCTGGTCGTGGACGAGCAGGACCGGATCCTGTGGCATGGCATCCCGCAGGACCGGCCCCGCACACTGGCGCCGCAGCCGCGCTACCCGTGCCGGACGCTCGAGGCGTACCTGATCCGCCGGTACGTCCCGGACAAGGTCTTCGTCCAGGCCGATCAGACCTCCGAGATTTTCCGGTGGCTGGTGGGTGTGGCCGGGGCTGCGATCGGTTTGGAGTACGACTGCCCGCCGTCAGGTGTGCTCCGGGACCGGGAGTACAAGGACGACGATAACGCCCGCGTCTATGACCGGGTGAACGAGCTGGCCGCCGTGCAGGACGGTTTCAGCTGGACCATTGACGTGGTGTGGGGCGACGACGCGCATTCGTTCGTGCGGAAGATCGCCCGGACCGGCTACCCGTTCCTCGGGAACCGGGACCCGAACCCGGCGCAGGTGTTCGAGCTCGGGCAGAACATCACCGACTTTGAGTTGTCCGAACCGTGGGGCGAGGGCGACGCCGCAACCCATGTGCGGGCTGTCGGTGACGCTAACGAGGATGACGTGCGGCTGGTGTCCGCCCCGGTGATTGACACGGTCCGGGAGGCGGCCGGCTGGCCCCGGCTGGAGGAGCGCCGATCCTTCTCCAGCGTCACCCGGCAACAAACGATCGACTCCCACGCCAAAGCTGTCGCCGCCCAGCTGTTCGGCGGGCAGCGGGTACTGACCCTGACGGCCCGGAACCCGGGCGAGGGCGAAGACTTCACCCGCCTCGGCGACCTCACCCTGGGCGACACCGCCAAAGCGATCATTCACTGCCCCTCCCTTGACCTCGAAGAAGTCTGGCCCGTCGTGGGCTGGTCCCTCACCCCGGAAACGGGGGTTTACAAGCCAGTTTTGGCAAAGATCGGAGCATAGTGGACAACTCACTGATTCCCCGCCCGTTTTCCCCGACTGACGCGAAGCGCGACAGGGAGGAGAAGGCCCGCCTCGCGGAGCGCGGAACCGGTGCGTTGTGGGGCGCGAGCACGAAGACGTCCGTCCGGGTCGCTGAGAACAAAGCCGAGGCGGAGTCTAATCTCGCGGAGGCGCAGCGCCGCTACGACGAGGCCCTCGCGGCGGAAGCTGCGGCTCGGGCGGCGGTGGAGGCGAAGCTGGCGGCGGCACGCCTGGAGCTGGACGCTGCTGCCGCTGTGCGGGATCAGAAGCTTGCACAGGCGGAGGCTGATCTGACGGCGGCGAAGGCCAGGCTTGACACGGACGCGGCCCGGCTGGATGACGTCTTCGGCAAGGTCGCCGCTGTGCCGTCCCAGGTGGACGCCGCCAAGGCGGCAGCTATAGCTGCCGCGGCCGCTGATGCGACCCTGAAGAAAGAGCAGGCCGAAGCGAATGCGGCGGTCGCGGCTGCGGCCGATGCCAAGGCCAAGGCTGACGCGGCGCAGACTGCGGCCCTCGCGGCAGCGAAAACCTATGCTGACGCCCAGGACTCCGGCGCGTCCGCTACCACCCTGGCCGCGGCTAAGGCGGACGCCACATCGAAAGCCGACGCAGCGAAGGCGGCCGCCATTGCCGCCGCCGCACTGGACGCCACGGCGAAGAAAGAGCAAGCCGAAGCGAACGCCGCAGCGGACGCCAAGGCGAAGGCGGACAAGGCCCTCGCGGACGCGAAGGCCGACGCCACAACCAAAGCTGACGCTGCCAAAGCCGCCGCCATTACGGCCGCAGCATCGGACGCCCAGACCAAGGCGGACACTGCCCGGGATGATGCATATTCGCTGGCGCTCACTGCGCAGGCGTACACTCAAAACCCGTCATTCGATACCTGGACCGGGGCGGCCCCCGCAGCTTACAACGTCTACGGGACAGGCCCGACCAAGGAAACCTCACTGTTCCGGCGCGGGCCATTCGCGGCACGGTTCAACTGCACGGACACCACCACCAACCGCGGGCTGGACCTTCGCATGTCAGGCGTTGCCGGCTTCTTCTCAGGGGCGCCCAACCTTGAGTACTGGACCGTGGAAATCACCTTCCAGCTGGTATCAGGCGCCACCCTCTCGGGGATGGGCGTCAGGCTCGACTGGACGGGAATGACCGGCGGCAACACGGCCTCCATGCCGCTCGCCGCTGAAATCCCGGACCCCATTGTCGGCAAGTGGTACACCGTCACCAAGACGCTGCGCCGTCCGGCCACCGCCGTTGGCACCTGGACCGCTATGGGCGGCTACCTGTTTGTAAACTACGCCCTTGGCGGCTTCGGACCAATGGCCATTAAGGACGTTGTTGTTGACTGGCTGAACGTCCGGCCCGCGACCAACGAGGAGATAACGTCCTACGGTGCCCCGGCGCTGATTGACGCGAAGGCCGACACCCTGATCCAGTCCGGCACCCCGGCCAGCAGCTACCAGAAGTCCACGACTCTCTGGATTGATACGACGGGCGGAGCGAACACCCCGAAGCGGTGGCTGGGCAACGCTTGGGCCGAAATCACGGACAAGGCAGCGAAGGACGCTGCGGCTGCGGCGGCCGCTGCGCAGGCGGCGGCAACTGCGGCGCAGGCGGCGGCGGGCGCGGCGCAGGGCACGGCGGACCTGGCACTGGCCAGCGCGAACGGCAAGACGGCCGTCTATCGGGACACCAAGGCCCCGTCCGGGACCGGGAAAACCGTCGGCGATATTTGGTGGCAGTACGCAGACAACACGTGGGCGGTCGTCATCGGCGAATGGGCGTGGGACGGGAGCGCGTGGAAGTCGCAGAAAGTCGGCTACCAAGCTATCGCGTCCCTCGATGTCGGCTCCCTCGTCGTCGCTGGGCAGTCGGTGCTGCCCGACGTCGTCTCGCAGCACATCGCCTCCCGCACGGCTGCGTTCCAGCGGGCGGACATCAAGAACCTGTTCGTCACCGACGCCGCCACAATGGACACCGCGGTGGCGCAGGCCATCTACACCCGCAAGCTGGCGGCCAGCAAGATCCTCGCCACGGAGGTGCTGATCGGTTCGCCGCAGAACGTGATCCCGGACCCGCTGTTTATGGACCCGGCGATGACTGCGCTGCGGAACACCAACTCGAGCATGACCGTTACCTCAGACGCGGCCAGCGGCGACCTGGTGCTCACGACAACCAGCACCAACAACCAGTATTTCCGACCGCTGGGCGTCACCCAGTCTGCGGCCACAGTGAAGGACTGGATCGTGGTGGAGCCCGGGCAGGTGTGGCGCTTCTCGGCAACCCTCCGGGGTGTCCGCGGTGGTGGCGACATACGAGTGACCGCCCGCACCAAGGACGGCTCGGCGACCATCACGGTGCCTAAGAGCACTGTGAACTTCAGCGCTGGGGACTCTACCGTGGTGAGCGAGTTCACCATCCCGGCCAACGCCTACAACCTGCTGCCGGAAATCCGGCTGTCCGGTGGGACGGTGGGGCCGCAATACCTGGTGGCAGGTAGCGTGTCGCTGCGCCAGGTAGTGGACTCGGCGCTGATCGTGGATGGCGGAGTCACCGCCAAGAAGTTCGAGTCTGTGCTGGTGTTGGCCTCTAAGATCATCGCCGGCCTGGAGAACGGCACCCGGGCCGAGATGTCCCCGGCGGGGTTCAAGGTGTTTGCCACGGACGCCTCCGGGAACGTGTCGGAAGTCGTCCGGATGGGCGTCAGCGCGACGGACGACTATCTGTCCATCATTAAGGCGAACGGCGAGCTCGCCTCGTCGATGTCCCAGGACGGCAGCATCTCCGGCCGGCAGCTCAACGCGAACGAGTCGCTTTATTACAAGGGCACTGAGTTGCAGACTCTGCTGGACCGGATGCCGCAGGGTTTCGTGGACGGGGTGTTCCGCACCACGGATGCAGCCCAGCCGGCAGTGGGTGGCGGCAGTGGCGTGCCGTACCTGCGGCTGGAGACCAAGCTGAAAATCAACCGGGTGTACAGGATCAGCACCAGCGCGATCCGGGCCAAGATGGGCGCCAACTCCAAGGTGACCCTCGGGCTGTCCTACCGGTTCGACGCGATCGCGGACATGACGAATAAGACGACGCTGGCGAACGCAATGATCGATGGCGACCTCAAATCGGCCATGTTGTCCGACACGTTTTCGTACACGTCGGGGCCGGCGGAGAGGACGGTTTCTTTCCTGGTTTGGTGGTCCGGATACCCAGGCTCAACGAACAGCTGGTTGTCGGCAGCAGCGGATGCCCGGGCCTCGCTCATCGTGGAGGACATCGGCAGCATCCAGAACCTCTCCGGAACAGGTGTGTGGCTCGACGGGACCGGCACCCCGCCGCCGGCGAAGAACACGTATGAGAAGGAATACCCGGCCTGGACGTCGCAAAACTACCAGGGGAACAACACCAAATATGACTGGCCGACCGACGGGCGCATGATCCAGGGACTCTCCCCGGCCGGCATAGGCAACACGAAGTCGATAGCGCTGATCCCGGACATGACCGCCGACCTCGCCGGGGCAACCATCAACTGGATCCGCGTCTATTTCTACTTCGACTCGTGGTACTACAACGCCGGCGGCACCGCCAGGATCGGGCTGCACCCGCACCAGGCGATCCCGGCGACGTTCAGTTCCAACGGCATCGTGGTCACCTCTGCGAACTGGCCGCGGCCCGGCGCGAGGTGGATCGACATCCCGTCCCAGCACTGGGCCAATTTCAAGTCCGGCACCTACCGCGGCCTCACCCTCGAAGGCGACAGCACCTACGAGACCTACGGCATCGCGCAACGCCCGGTGGTCCGGATCAACTACACCAAATAGGAGGCACCATGCCCGACCTTGACCTGCTCAAATACGCCAGGGCCCGCGACAGCCAGGAGCTCGTCTGGCGCGTCGCCGCGGCCATGACCGTCCAAGCCCAGTACAACTACGAAGCCAAACCGGCGGACCAATCGGTCGAGGGTTTGAAGCTCACCGACTGGGTGCTGGAGAACCCGCTCCAGCCCCTCGACATGATGACCGCCTTCGCGGCGACCCACCCGCCCATCGCGGCGAAGGTCACCTACCTCAACGGCACCATCGACACCGCCGACGTCCTCGACGACGACATCAAGTATGTGGTTGGCACGAAATGGGCGCTCGTGGCCGCCAAAATGTTCGGCGGCAAGGCGTGAGGGCGCTGCTGCGGCGCCTGTGGCTCCGCGTGCAAGAGCCCCGCGCCCTCTCGGTGATCTACTTCCTGATCTACCTGGCTGTGTTCATCCTCGGGCTGCTCGTAGCGTTGGACCCGCCGCGTGCGGTCCAGGGGACCATCGGGCAGACCCTCCTCGTCGTCTGGGCTGTGATGCTGGTCGCCGGCGGCGGGATCGGGACAGCGACGGCGCTGCAGGGCGCCTGGTTCCTCGAGCGGGCCGGGACGATCCTCTGCATGTTCGCGATGGCCATTTACGGCGCGGTCGTCGTCGCGCTGCCGGTCTCACAGCAGAGCCTCCGCGCCGCGACCCTCTGCTTCGTCGCCTTCTCCATCCTCGCCTTCGCGGCCCGGCTCGTGATCACCAGGCGCTACGCCTTCGATCCTGAACGGTAGGAACGCTTATGGACCAGGCAGCAGAACCCCATTACGTCCAGCTGCTCGCGGCGATGTTCGGCATCCTCGGCAGCAGCGGCGCGCTGGTCGTGATCGTCAACGGCGCCGTCAAATACTTCAACGGCACCGCCGGACGGCAGCGGATACGGAACATGGGCATGAAAGAGCAGCGTAACGAGGCGTGGGCCGACGCCGAACGGGAACGCGCCCGGGCCGACCTCGAAGCCCACAACCGGCGACTCACCGAGGAATACGCCTCCCAGCTCCGCCGCGACTGCACCGAACACGGCGTCCCCGACCAGGAACTCCGGCCCTGGCCAACCCTCAAGAAACCCCCGCCCGAACAGGACTAGGAAACTGATGGCCACCTACTGCAAACCATTCAAGCGGGGCGCCTCGTGGCGGTCCCAGAACTTCGGCGAGAACGCCACGATCTACGGGCCGCACTCCGGCAACGACGAAGCCGCCCCGATCGGCACCCCAGTGCACGCGGCCGGGGACGGTTACATCGACTGGGCCGGGCAGTTCGACAACACCTACAGCGACAACCTGCTGTGGCTGCTGGACATGGGCGGCAACATCCTCGTGCTCAACTGCGGAGCAAACGCGCCGTCCTTCGTCTACGCCCACCTGTCCCGGTTCCTGGTCAAGCGCGGCGACTGGGTCCGCAAGGGCCAGCTCATCGCCTACTCGGGCAACAGCGGCTATGCGACGACGGGTGCGCACTTGCACATCGAGGCTGTCCCGCCCGGGTATTCGCTGAACAGCCCCATGCTGGGGCGGGTCAACCCCGACCGATACCTCACCGAATGGCCCGAAGACCTCGGCACCATCACACCCCAAGGCACCATCACACCACTGGAGGACGACATGGCACTTACAGACGAAGACATCGAGAAGATCGCGAAAGCGGTCGTCAACAAGCAGGTCGTCCGGGAAGGTGGCGACCCGAACAAGACCAACACCCTGGCCTGGTCCCTCGGGGCCGAGTCGGGGCGCACCGAGGGGATCATCCGGCGCACGGCGGAGGCTGCGGCCGCGGGCGTCCTGTTCACCAAGTTCAAGCGGCAGGGCCCCGGCCAGACGGGCGAGACCGACCTGGCATCGGTGATCAGCTGGTTCGACCACGGCGTCCAGAACGCAGGGTCTGCCAAGGCCAGCGGCACCCAGCTGGCCATCGACCCGAAGCAGATCGCCCAGCAGATCAGCCAGGCCATCGCCGATAGCCTCACCCGGGGTGCGGCAGCAATCAACAACGAGGGAGGTAAGTAGATGCTGCTGACATCCATCCTGCGGACCGTTGTCCCGGCTCTGTGGGGCAGTGTGATCGCCTGGCTGATCGGCGTCGCGCCGGTCCTCGCTCCGCTCGAACAGGATCTGGCCGGCCTCGCCGACATCGCCCTGCCCATCATCACCGCCGTGATCATCGGCGCCTGGTACGCGCTCTGGCGCTGGGCCGAACCCCGCCTGCCCGACTGGCTCACCCGCGCCGTCCTCGGCTCCGCCAAGGCGCCCGTCTACCCGGCCGCCCACAGGCTAACCGCATGGGATGCGGCCGTGGCATATCAGGACCAGGTGCGTGCGGCGACTCCCGGCCCCTCCCCGGTCAACGACACCCGCGAACGCCGCACCGAATAGCAAACCGCCCCGCCATCCTTTCATCGGGATGGCGGGGCGTTTCGTCGTTGCTGACCCGGTCCGCTCCGGCGGTGCCGTAATGGCGGGCGCTGCGGCCGGTTTGGCGCTGGACGGGCGTGGCGTCGAATCGGCCAAGAAATGCAAGTTGGCATTTTAGCTCTTGACAGACGCGCTAGACCTAGCATGTTACGCAACATTTCTTTTTGCTCCCGGATGACGCCGCGACGATTCGACCATGACACCAGCAACGGCGCGGTGATGGAGGCGCAGGCAGCGGCGGCGAGCTACGGGCACGACAAAGCCCCCCGCCGCTGATGCGACGAGGGGCACTGGTGGTGAGGCTGGCTACCTGGCGGTGATCCCAGAGAAGACCACAGGCAGGGCATCGGCTGGCGCGGACTCACTAGGCCAGATCTCGACGGTCACCTTCGATCCAGCCGGCGCCCAGTACGTGTCGGTCACGTCCACTGAGGAACCGGGGGCTATCTGCTTCGGCATCACGGTCCGAGTGGTCCCGCCTTGGTACACGCTCGGCTGTGTCGCCTCGTACTTGTCTGCCCCGTAGTAAACAGTGAACGGGACGGCTTTGAGTGGCACGGCCGCGGTTCCGGCGTTCTGATACTTGAACTGCAAGACGACGGGCACCATGTCGGGTTTCGGGTCGCTCGCAATTTCCGACTGCGCGGCAATGCGCGCCCCAACGAACCCGACGTCAATGCCGTCCGCCGTCTTCGCCGCCTTCGATGTCGTCACATCCACCGTGACAGTCGTCGGCGTGGGCGTCGGCGTAGAAGCTACCCCGGTGACGTCGGGCCCCGCCGCGGGCTGGTTGGCCGGCGCCGAGCATGCGGTGAGCGAGAGTGCCGCAACCGCGGCGAGAGTGAGAATGGTCCGCTTCAAAGAGTCCCCCTGATTGAGTGATGAAATGTCATCCTAGCCGAGCGCGCCGACAGCCTCGAAACGATCCCCCCATTGGGGGGATGCACAGTCGAATCATCCCCGATTGTCCGGTTTCTGCGGTTTCGATATTCCGGCCCAAATCGGCCTACTTCCCTTTATTGGCGCGGCAGGATGGGCACAAAAGACGCACAAATGGATGGGGTTCAAATCCCCCCGTCTCCGCGTTTGGCCCCGGTCCTTTGGACCGGGGCCTTTTGCGTTTCCTACCCCGCCTGGCCGAGCACGAGCGGCAGCACCGCCCCGGCACCGGCCAGCCGGAGGGCGCGCCCGGCGACGGTCACGGTCCAGCGGCTGTCCACCAGGTCGTCGATCAGCATGACGCTGCGGCCCTCGATGCCGCCGAGCGCGGCGGCCAGCTCGGGGCCGACCACCAGCCGCTCCCAAACCCCGGCGAGCCGGTAGGCGCTGTTGCCGCCGCGGCTGCCGGTGGGCCCGCCGTGGGCGAGCTGCAGCTGGCCCAGGTACGGGATGCGGCCAATCTCGGAGATGCCACGCGCCAGCGAGTCCACCAGTTCCGGCTTGCCGCGGGACGGGACGCTGATGATTGCGGCCGGCCGGCCCGCTCCACTCCAGCCCGGGGTGCGCGCGTCTCCCGTGCTCCACTCCCGCAGGACCTGCACGCAGGCCCGGAGCATCCCCGGGTCCACCGCCCGGTCCGGGGCGCCGGATGCGAAGGTTTCCCGCAGGGCGCCGCCCCAGCCGAGGTCCGTCAGCCGGGCCAGCACGCGGCCCTCGGCGAGGCTTTCCTCGGCCTTGATCTTGCCCTTGACATTCACGCCGAGCCGGTCCATGCCGCTGGGCCACTGCAGCCGCGGCTCCAGCACCATCCCGGCCCGGCTCAGGGTGGCACCCGCCGCTTCGGTGGCGTCGGCGGCGATGTCCGCGGGGAACCACCGGCCCGCGCAGTTGTCGCAGCGGCCGCAGGCCCGGGCCGTTTCATCGTCCAGGACCGAGGTGAGGTACTCCATCCGGCAGCCCGCGGTATCCTGGTAGATCACCATGGAATCCTGCTCGTCCACCCGGGCCTCGGCGATCCGCCGGTACCGTTCGGCGTCGTAGGTCCAGGGACGGCCGGTGGAACGCCAGCCGCCGCCGACGCGTTCGACGGCGCCGTCCACTGCCAGCACCTTGAGCAGCAGTTCCAGCGGCGTCCGGCGCAGGTCAACCCGCGCTTCGAGCGCCACCGTGGAGACGGCGCTGCCGGCCTCCGCAAGGGCGGACAGCACGGCGGAAGCCTTTTCCTCAGAGGGCATCGAGGCCGTGGCAAAGTACTGCCAGATGTCCCGGTCCTCCGAACCGGGCAGCAGCAGCACGTCAGCGTTCGCGGCCCCGCGGCCGGCGCGACCGACCTGCTGGTAGTAGGCCACAGGGGACGACGGCGCCCCAAGGTGGACCACGAAGCCGAGGTCCGGCTTGTCAAAGCCCATGCCCAGGGCCGAGGTGGCGACGAGGGCCTTCACCTGGTTGTCCTTGAGCAGTTGCTCGGCACGTTCCCGGTCCGCAGGGTCGGTCCGGCCGGTGTAGGCCAGCACCTCGTGGCCGGCCTCGGCGAGGAGCCGGGCGGTGTCCTCGGCTGCGGAAACGGTGAGCGTGTAGATGATGCCGCTGCCGGGCAGGTCCTTCAAATGCGTCAGCAGCCAGCCCAGCCGCTCCCGGGAGTCGGGCAGCCGCAGCACGCCCAGCCGCAGCGACTCGCGGCCCAGGGCCCCGCGGATGGTCAGGACCCCTTCGCCGAGCTGTTCCTCAATGTCGTGCACCACCCTTGAATTGGCCGTGGCAGTGGTGGCGAGGACCGGCACAGTCTCCGGCAGCTGGGTGATCAGGTCCGCAATCCGCCGGTAGTCCGGCCGGAAGTCATGGCCCCAGTCCGAGATGCAGTGGGCTTCATCGATCACGAGCAGCCCGGTGCGGCGGACCAGCACCGGCAGCTGGTTTTCCCGGAAGGACGGGTTGGTCAGCCGTTCCGGGGAGACCAGCAGCACGTCCACCTCGTCGGCGGCGAGCTGCTCACGGACGGTGTCCCACTCCAGCTGGTTGGCCGAGTTGATCGCGACCGCGCGGACACCGGCCCTGGCGGCGGCGGCCACCTGGTCCCGCATCAGGGCCAGGAGCGGCGAGACGATCAGGGTCGGGCCGGCACCGCGGCGGCGGAGCAATAGCGAAGCGACGAAGTACACAGCGGATTTCCCCCAGCCGGTGCGCTGCACCACCAGGGCGCGCCGGCCGCCGTCGACCAGGGCCTCGATGGCCTCAAACTGGCCCTCGTGGAATTCCGCGGCCGGGTGGCCGACCAGCTCGCGCAGCACCGTCTGGGCCTGTTCACGTGTCCCGGACGGCGGAGCCCCGGCCCCGGCAAAGTCAGCGGCGCCGTCCGTGCCCGGGCGGGAGTCGGAAGCGGAAATGACTGCAGCGTTCTGGTTTAAGGCCATTGCTTTAGTATCCCAGCCCGCTCCGACAGCCGCGAAGCGGGCGGCCGTGTATGTGCAGAACCGCACTCCACCTGGCCGGACGGCTCCCCTGCTGCGGCGCCGCGTCCACGTAAGATGGTCCGGTGACTAGCAACCAGACAAAGACCTATGACCTCTCGGCTTCCTTCAAGGCCTACGATGTGCGCGGCATTGTGGGCGAATCGATCACGGCGGAAATCGTCGAGGCCGTGGGCGCTGCTTTCGTCGATGTCCTGGGGCTGGCCGGACAGACTGTGCTGGTGGGCGGCGACATGCGCCCCTCCTCCCCCGAATTCAGCCGGGCGTTCGCCGGCGGCGCCGCCACCCGGGGCGCCAACGTGCAGCTGCTCGACCTGATCTCGACCGATGAGCTGTATTACGCCTGTGGCGCCCTGGACGCAGCCGGCGCCACCTTCACCGCCAGCCACAACCCGGCCGAGTACAACGGCATCAAGATGGCCAAGGCGGGCGCCGTGCCGATCTCCTCGGAAACCGGCCTGAAGGAGATCCAGTCGCAGGCCGAGGACTACCTCAACGCCGGCACCATCCCCGCCCACGGCACCCGCGGCCTGATCAGCGTCCGCGACGTACTCAAGGACTACTCCCGGTACCTTCGCGGCCTCGTCGACCTCCGCGGGTCCCGTCCGCTCAAGGTCGTGGTCGATGCCGGCAACGGCATGGCCGGCATGACCACCCCGGCCGTCCTCGGCGACACCTTGCTGCCGAAATTGCCGCTGGAGATCATCCCGCTGTACTTCGAACTCGACGGGTCCTTCCCGAACCACCCGGCCAACCCGCTGGAACCGGAAAACCTCCGGGACCTGCAGGCCGCTGTCGTCGAGCACGGCGCGGACATCGGCCTGGCCTTCGACGGCGACGCGGACCGCTGCTTCGTGATCGACGAAAAGGGAGAGCCGGTCTCGCCGTCCGCCGTCACCGCCATGGTCGCACGCCGGGAAATCGCCCGCGCCAGGGCCAACGGTGAGGACACCCCGACGATCATCCACAACCTCCTGACCTCGCGGGCCGTCCCTGAACTGGTGGCCCACGACGGTGGACGCGCAGTCCGCACCCGGGTGGGGCACTCCTTCATCAAGGCCGAGATGGCGGCCGAGGGCGCGGTCTTCGGCGGAGAGCACTCTGCCCACTTCTACTTCCGTGACTTCTGGAACGCCGATACCGGCATGCTTGCCGCCATGCACGTCCTGGCAGCCCTCGGCGAGCAGGACGGGCCGCTGTCCGCACTGGCCCGGGAGTACGAGCCCTACCATTCCTCCGGCGAGATCAACTCCGAGATCGAGGACAAGGCCGCTGCAGTGGAGCGCGTCCGCCTCGACTTCCAGGCCGACGACGTCTCGGTGGACCATCTCGACGGAAGCACCTTCATCGCGGCGGACGGAAGCTACTGGTTCAACCTCCGCCCGTCCAACACCGAGCCCTTCCTGCGCCTGAACGTCGAGGGCACGGACCGCGCCACCATGGAACGGATCCGCGACCGGGTCCTGGCCGTGGTCCGGGGCTGATCGGCATGGCCGATTCAGCCGACCCCGGCGTCCTTCAGCCGACCGACCCTGCCGGCGACTCCTGGCGGGGTACGGTCCCGGACAGCAGCGCCACCGACCTGGAAAACCTGCTCGGCACCGGAGTGGGCGCCGCCCAGGAACAGCTCGAACGCAACGGCGGCTTCCTGCCGTTCGCCCTCGTGGTGGAGAACGACGGCGAGGTCCGCCTAGTGGCCGTCACGCCCGCCGACGCCGCAGAGGGCAGCGATGAAGACTTCGACGCCGACGGCATGATCGGCGACCTCACCGAACTGCTCCGCCAGCACCGGGACGAGTTTCGCGCTGCCGCCATCGTCTGCGACATCACCCTGCTCGACGAAGGATCGGACGCCATCCACGTGGCCGCCGAACACCGGGACGGCTCTGTCTTCGCAGCCGTCCTGCCCTACGGCCCGGACCCGGCCAGCAACGAGCTGGAGTTCGGCGAGCTCTCCGCCGACACCAACGAACCGGCCGTCTGGGTGGACTAGACCAGAGCGTGCAATGAAGATCAATGCCTTCGCCGACGTGAGCCTGCGCGCCATGATGGTCCTCGCGGCCGCCCCGGCCGACGCCCTGCTCACCACCCGGAGCATTGCCGAGGCCGTGGGAACCCCCTACAACCACGTCAGCAAGGCCATGGCCAGGCTCCGCGAACTGGGCCTGATCGACGTCGAACGCGGCCGCAACGGCGGCTCCCGGCTTAGCAGTGCCGGCCGCGGCGCGACTGTGGGCCAGCTGTTGCGCGCCCTGGACACCCGCGCCGATCCCGCTGACTGCGTCGCGGCAGCCGGCAACTGCCCGCTGATCACCGAGTGCCGGCTCCGGGGGGCCCTCGGCCGCGCCCGCGAGGCCTTTTACCGCGAGCTTGATGACATGGTGATCGCGTCCCTGCCCAGTCCACGGCAGATGAACCCCGTCTTTCAGGCGATCGGCCTGCGCCCCGGCCTGTAGTGGGCGGCCGGCGCACCGCCTGCGGTCCGGCCGGCCCGGAAACCGATTTGCACCACATTTCTACGGCGTGTAGAACTAAGGCATAAATACTCGCATTTCAAATGCTGGTATTTCGGAACGGTCCGGCTGAAGACACCGGGCCTCTAGCTCAGGAGTCAGCAAATGCTCTCGGACAAGTCCTTCCCCGTCATCGAGGCCACCCTGCCGCTGGTCGGATCCCGGATCGGCGAGATTACGCCCAAGTTCTACGCCCGCCTTTTCGCGGCCCACCCGGAACTGCTGGACGGCCTGTTCAGCCGCGCCAACCAGCGCTCGGGCAACCAGCAGCAGGCCCTGGCCGGGAGCATCGCCGCTTTCGCCAGCCACCTCGTCAACAACCCGGGGACCCTCCCAGAAACCGTGCTGGCCCGCATCGCGCACCGCCACGCCTCACTCGGAATCACCGAACCGCAGTACCAGGTGGTCTACGAACACCTCTTTGCCGCCATCGCCGACGATCTGGCCGAGGTCATCACCCCCGAGATCGCGGAGGCCTGGACCGAGGTCTACTGGCTGATGGCCGATGCCTTGATCAAGCTCGAAAAGGGCCTCTACGCGGCGCAGGCCAACGGCAAAATGTGGAGCCCGTGGAAGGTCGCTGCCAAGACCCCGGCCGGGACCGGGTCCATGACGTTCGTGCTGGAACCGGCGGACGACACCCCCGTCACCGCGGCGCTGCCGGGCCAGTATGTCAGCGTCAAGGTAACCCTTCCGGACGGGCTCCGCCAGGTCCGCCAGTACTCGCTCTCCGGCGACGCCGGCACCAGCCGGAGCTTCACCACCAAGCTGGACGACGGCGGCGAGGTGTCCCCGGTGCTGCACAACGACGTCGAGGTCGGCGACGTCCTCGAGATTTCCAACCCCTATGGCGAGATCACGCTGAAGGACAACGACGGCCCGGTGGTCCTTGCCTCGGCCGGGATCGGCTGCACCCCGTCGGCGTCGATTCTGCGCTCCCTGGCCCGGACCGGCTCCGACCGCCAGGTGCTGGTTCTGCATGCTGAAAGCACCCTGGAAAGCTGGGCCCTCCGCTCCCAGATGACCGACGACGTCGAACGGCTCGACAGCGCCGAACTCCAGCTGTGGCTGGAGCAGCCGACGCCGGGCGCCAAGGAGGGGTTCATGAGCCTTCGGGACGTGGACCTGCCCGCCAACGCCTCGCTCTACCTGTGCGGCCCGCTGCCGTTCATGAAGAACATCCGCAATGAAGCGATCAGTGCCGGCATTCCGGCCACCAAGATCCACTACGAGGTCTTCGGCCCGGACATCTGGCTCGCCAACTGACCTGGGCATCGATTGCTCCGCAGGAGCCCCTATCAGGGGTCAAAAGGGCACTTGCGGAGCAATCGATGAGACAACGACGGCGGCCCCGCACCTTTCGCAAGGTGCGGGGCCGCCGTCGTTTGGATCGGTCGCTAGTGTGCGGCCATCCGTTCCTTCAAGGTGTCCAGCTCGGAGCGCAGCGCGTCCGGCAGGGAGTCGCCAAACTTCGCGTACCACTCCTCGATCGATGCCAGCTCAGCGTCCCATTCCTCGCGGTCCACGCGGACGGCGTCCTCCACGTGGGCGTGGGTCAGGTCCAGGCCGGCGAGGTCCAGCGAGTGCCCGGCCGGCACGAAACCGATCGGGGTCTCGATGGCGTCCGCCTTGCCCTCGATCCGCTCGATGGCCCACTTGAGCACGCGGGCATTGTCGCCGAAGCCCGGCCAGGCGAAGCCGCCGTCGGCCGTGCGGCGGAACCAGTTGACCAGGAAGATGCGCGGCAGCCGCTCAGGGTTGGCCTTACCGGAAACGCTGATCCAGTGCTTGAGGTAGTCGCCGGCGTCGTAGCCGATGAAGGGCAGCATGGCCATCGGATCGCGGCGGAGCACACCCACTTGGCCGGCGGCCGCGGCCGTGGTCTCCGAGGAGAGCGTCGACCCCATGAAGATGCCGTTGGTCCAGCTGCGCGCCTCGGTCACCAGCGGGACCGTGGTCTTGCGACGGCCGCCGAACAGGATCGCGGACAGCTCTACGCCTTCCGGGCTGTAGTACTCCTCGGCGAGCATGTCGACCTGCGAGATCGGCGTGCAGAAGCGGGAGTTCGGGTGCGCGGCCGGCGTCTCCGACGCCGGGGTCCAGTCGTTGCCCTGCCAGTCGGTCAGGTGCGCGGGGGCCTCGTCGGTCATGCCTTCCCACCACACGCCGCCGTCGTCGGTGAGGGCCACGTTCGTGAAGATGCTGTGGCCCTTGGCGATCGCCCGCATGGCGTTGGGGTTGGTGCCCCAGCCGGTGCCCGGGGCGACGCCGAAGAGGCCGGCTTCCGGGTTGGTGGCGCGCAGCTCGCCTTCCTTGCCGATCCGCATCCAGGTGATGTCGTCACCCAGGGTTTCAACGTTCCAGCCCTCGATCGTGGGGTCGAGCAGGGCAAGGTTGGTCTTGCCGCAGGCGGAGGGGAAGGCTGCGGAGATGTAGTAGTTCTTCTTCTCCGGTGACGTGAGCTTGAGGATGAGCATGTGCTCGGCCAGCCAGCCCTCGTCCCGGGCCATGACCGAGGCGATCCGGAGTGCGTAGCACTTCTTGCCCAGCAGGGCGTTGCCGCCGTAGCCGGACCCAAAGGACCAGATGGAACGCTCCTCGGGGAAGTGCACGATCCACTTGTCCGGATTGCAGGGCCAGGGGACGTCGGCCTGGCCGGGAGCCAGCGGCGCGCCGAGGGAGTGCAGCGCGGGAACGAAGAAGGCGTCGGTGGCCGTGATCTTGTCGAGCACCTCGCGGCCGATGGTGGCCATGATCCGCATGGACGCGACAACGTAGGCGCTGTCCGTAATTTCCACCCCGAACTTGGGGTCTTCGGCGTCGAGGTGGCCCATGACAAACGGGATGACGTACATGGTGCGGCCGCGCATGGAGCCGCTGAACAGGCCGCGCAGCTTGTCCTTCATCTCCGCCGGGGCCATCCAGTTGTTGGTGAAGCCGGCATCGCGTTCGTTCTCGGAGCAGATGAAGGTCTGCTCTTCGACCCGGGCCACATCGGCGGGGTCCGAGAACGCGGCGAAGGAGTTCGGAAACAGCTTTTCGTTCAGTCGGGTCAAGGTCCCGGCCGCGACCAGCTCGTCCGTGAGCCGCGTGTTTTCCTCTTCCGATCCGTCCACCCAGTGAATCCGGTCGGGCTGGGTCAGTTCGGCTACCTCTTCTACCCATGCCAGCAGGCCAGCATGCGTGGTGGGTGCTTGCTCAAGCAGCGGCAGTCGCGCCAGATCGCCCATTATGGTTCCCTTCGTCGGGTTCAGTGGTCTGTCCTAAATGCTAGGTGTCGGAACGGACTCTTTTCCGGGCCCAAAGCCAGGCTGACCACGTCGCCGCCAGCTTAAATCCGCGGAAACTCAAGGTTTCGTTCGTCCGCTCGACACGTATATTGTGATTAAGGTCACGTAGACCGGTCTAGTCGGGCAGATTACAGCTTCCGCGATTTGGCACTGGGCCCACGTTTCGCGTAAAGTAATTCGAGGTTCGGGGAGCGAGTAGTTCTCCCAGAGCCGCGAATGCGCCCATAGCTCAGCTGGATAGAGCGTCTGTCTACGGAACAGAAGGTCAGGGGTTCGAATCCCTTTGGGCGCACAGCGAGTAAGAGAGCTGCAACACAGAAGATCCGCACCGGCCACCGGTGCGGATCTTTTGTTTTCCCGGCTTTTTCGGCCGCGGCCCCGCGCCACAACGGCTCCCCAACGGCTCCCAGGGCCGGTTTGCCGCAGGGTTAGGCTGGTGCCATGAGCCCCCAGATTGATCGAGACTTCGATGTCATAGTGATCGGCGCCGGCGCAGTAGGCGAAAATGTAGCCGGCCGCGTCGTCCAGGGCGGCCTCACCGCGGCCCTCGTGGAAGCCGAACTTGTAGGCGGCGAATGCTCCTACTGGGCCTGCATGCCCTCCAAGGCCCTGCTCCGGCCCGGCACCGCACTGCACGGGGCCCAGACCGTCCCGGGCGCCGCCGAAGCCGTCACCGGCGTACTGGATGCGGCCGCCGTGCTTAAGCGGCGGGATGCCTTCACGTCCAACTGGCAGGACGACAGCCAGGTCAAGTGGGTGGAGGACACCGGCATCGAGCTCATCCGGGGCCGCGGTCGGATCACCGGCATGCGCCGCGTCGAGGCGGCCGGGCGGGACGGCAACACTTACCGGCTTTCGGCGCGCCACGCCGTCGTGGTGGCTACCGGGTCACGACCGAGCGTCGCGCCCGTGGAGGGCCTTGACGGCGTCGAGTTCTGGACGACCCGGGAGGCCACCTCGGCCCAGGAAGTTCCGCAGCGGCTCGGCGTGCTGGGCGGCGGCGTGGCCGGCACGGAACTGGCGCAGGCGTTCGCCCGGCTTGGTGCGTCCGTGTCGCTGGTCGCCCGCGGAAAGCTCCTGGGCGCTTTCCCGGCGCCGGCCGCAGATCTGGTGCGGGCGGGGCTCCGCGCCGACGGCGTCGAAGTCCACCTGCACACGGCCACCCGAAGTGTGCAGGAAAACGCGGACAAGTCGCTGACGCTCAGCTTTGAAGACGGCGGGCAGCTGACCGTCGACAAGCTGCTGGTCGCCACCGGGCGGCGCCCGGCGGTGGACAACCTCGGATTGGAGCACGCGGGCCTGGCCGCCGACGGCGGGAAGCCGCTGCGGCTCGGGACCGACGCGAGCGGCCTCGTCCTGGGCGCCGCCGAGAACGACGACTCCCCCTGGCTCTATGCAGTCGGCGATGCCGCGGGCACGGTGCTGCTGACCCATCAGGGCAAGTACGAGGCACGGGCCACGGGCGATGCGATTGCCGCCCGCGCCCGTGGTGCACTGACCGGCGAGCCCGCGCCCTGGAGCCGGTACGCCCACACCGCCAACGAGCATGCCGTGCCGAACGTTGTCTTCACCGACCCGGAGCTGGCCACCGTGGGCCGCAGCCTGGCCCAGGCCGAAAAGGACGGCTACCGGGCCTCCGCCGTCGAACTGCCCATCCAGGTGGCAGGTTCCGCGCTGCACTCCGAGCACTACAAGGGGTGGGCCCAGCTGGTGGTCGACGAGGACCGGAAAGTGCTGCTCGGTGCGACCTTTGCCGGGCCGGACGTGTCCGAACTGCTCCACGCCGCCACGATTGCGGTGGTCGGCGAAGTACCGCTGGACCGGCTGTGGCACGCCGTCCCGTCCTATCCCACGATCAGCGAGGTGTGGCTGCGGCTGCTGGAGGAATACGGCCTCTAGCCGTTCTATTTGAACTGACCGGTCAGTTCAGTTAGCCTTGAAGCAGACCATTTCTGCGAAAGGCATCCTTGCTCCGCGTTCAACAGCTTCACGTACAGGGCCGGCGCGGCCCCCTGCTCCCGGCCACCTCGTTGCAGGTGGGCCGCGGCGGGCTTCTGCTCGTCACCGGTCCGCGCCAGGACCAGCGGACGGCACTGGCCCTCGCCCTCAGCGGCCGGATGCGTCCCACCGGCGGCACCGTCGCGTGGGACCAGAGCACGCGGATCAAGCAGCTTCGCGCTGCCAGCGCCGTGGTGGACGCCCCCGGGGTGAACGAACCCGAACAGCACCTGAGCGTGCACGACCTGGTCACCGAAGACCTTGCCTTGATCCCCCGCCGCTTTCGGGGAGCCCTGCTGAGCGGGCCCTGGCTCAAAGTTAACCGGTTCGAGGACATCGCGGACAGCCAAGTAGAAGACCTGCCGGCGGACCGGCGGCTCGAACTCCTGACCGCGCTGGCCCTCACGGATCCACACACCGATCTGCTGGTGGTCGACTCCCCCGACCGCCACAGCGGCTACCCCGCCGACTGGCTGGCGCGGCTCTGCGAGCTGGCGTACGACGGCGGCCGCCCACTCGCCGTCGTCGCCACCGTCGCTGCCGTCCCGCCGGACTGGACCGGACCGGTCGCCTGGGCCGGCAACGCCGTGCAGGCGCCTGAAGCACCGGACCCGGGTCCCGACCGGGCGCCTGCGTCCCCGGCAGATCCGGCCACGGAACCCGCGGCCGCATTCAGGCTCGATCCCGAAACCGAGGATGCCCGATGACTGTCCTGCGGCTGGCCCGCTCCGAACTCAAGCGCATGACCGGCGGACTCCTGCCGAAGCTGACCATTGTGGCGCTGGCCCTGGTGCCGTTGCTCTACGGAGCCGTGTACCTCTATGCCAACTGGGATCCGTACGGCAAATTGAACCAGATCGATGCCGCCCTGGTGGTTGAGGACACCGGCGCCACGGCAGCCGACGGCAGCAGGCTGGAGGCAGGCAGCAAGGTCGCTGACAGCCTGCTGCAGGGCCACATCTTTAACTGGCAGAGCGTCCCCACGGCGGAGGAGGCGGACGCGGGCGTCAGCAGCGGCAAGTACTCGTTCGCCTTGAAAATCCCGCGCGACTTCTCCGCCAATCTGGCCTCCCCCGGGCACTTCGATGCCGCCAACCAGGCCATGCTGAACGTCACCACCAACGACGCCAACAACTACCTGCTCGGCACGATCGTGGACAAGCTCACCACCGCCGTGCACTCCACCGTGGCCAAGGAGGTCGGCGAGGAGACAGCCAACCAGCTCCTCACCGGTTTTGGCACCATCCACTCCCAGATGCTCAAAGCCGCCGACGGCGCCCGGGACCTGGCAGGCGGCGTGGCATCGCTGCATGAGGGCGCGGCTTCCCTGCACCGGGGAACCTCCGAACTCACCCGCGGGGCCGGCGAACTGGTCACCGGCCAGCGCAAGCTCGCGAACGGTGCCGGCGCGCTGAACAGCGGGGCCGGGAAACTAGCCGCCGGACTAGGCCAGCTCAAAGACAAGACGGCCACGCTCCCCGCGGACGCCCAGCGCCTCGCCGACGGTGCCGCGCAGGTCGCGGCCGGCAATGCCGCGTTGAACACCCGGCTGCAGGGCATGACGGGGCAGCTGGCTGCAGCAGACCGATCTGCCGCGCAGGCGCAACGCGGACGGGTCGCGGCTTCCAACCAACGGCTGCTGGCCGCCGGAGTGATCAACCAGCAGCAGGCCGATGCGATCATGGCCGACTACGACGCGGCCGTCCCAGCGGCGCCCGCCGGAGGGGCAGCGGCACTCCAGGGGGCCGCCGCGCAGGTGCAGCAGCTCGCGGAGGGGTCGGCTGCGGTCAGTGCAGGCGCAGCGCGGCTGTCCGCCACGGCCCCGGCCCTGGCTGACGCCGTCGGACAGGCATCCTCCGGTGCGGACAACCTTTCCGCCGGCGCCGCTGAACTGGCCGGCGGCGAACAGGCGGCCCTGGCCGGCACGGAGCAATTCGCCCACGGCGCCCAGCAGCTCGACGACGGCGCGGCCCAGTTGGAGAGCGGCGCCGGGACCGCGGCCGCGGGCGCCGGTACGCTCGCCGACGAGCTGGCCAAGGGCGCCGGCCAGGTGCCGAACCCCGACGACGCGCAGAAGAACAGCGTGGCCAAGGTAATGGCGGACCCGGTGGCTGTCAGCAACGTGTCCCAGGCCAAGGCGGGCTCGTATGGCGCCGGGCTCGCCCCCTTCTTCCTTGCCCTGTCCCTGTGGATCGGCATCTTCATGCTGGTCCAGGCGATGCGGCCGGTGACCCAACGGGCCCTGGCCTCCAACGCCCCGACCTGGAAAATCGCCGTCGGCGGCTGGCTGCCCTTCCTGACGGTCGCCGCGGTACAGGCCAGCCTGCTGACCGTCGTGGTGGACACCGCACTGGGCCTGGCTCCGGCACACCCGGTGCTGATGTGGGTTCTGATGCTCGCCGCCGCCATGGCGTTCAGCGCGATCATCCAGGGCGTGGTGGCGCTGTTGGGTTCGCCGGGCAAGCTGCTGGTGCTGATCCTGCTGGTACTGCAGCTGGTTTCCTCCGGCGGCACCTTTCCCTGGCAGACCACTCCGGCCCCGTTGCACGTGGTTCATCAGCTGCTGCCGATGGGATACGTGGTCAGCGGCATGCGCCACCTCATCTACGGTGCCGACCTGGCCGGGATCCTGCCCACCATGCTGGGGCTGGTTGGCTACACTTTGCTGGGACTGGCTATGTCCGCCGTCGCCGTCCGGAAGCACAAGTTCTGGACCCTCAAAACCCTGAAGCCGGAGATCGCAGTATGAGCACCACCGCCAGCGGGCCCCAGGCCGGGGGCGCGAAGAAGCTGCGGCCCGGCCGGACCAACGCAACCAAGCAAAAAGTGTTCGACGCCTCCATGGAACTGATCGGCGAGCGCGGGGCCGCCGGCGTGACGGTGGATGAAATCGCCGCGGCCGCCGGGGTCTCCAAGGGAACTGTCTACTACAACTTCGGCAGCAAATCGGATCTGATTGCACAACTGCTGCGGCACGGCGTGGACATTCTGATGACCCGGCTGCTGAGCGCCAGGGATGAGTCCGCTGATCCGCTCGAGGCCATGGATGAAATGGTCGGCCAGGCGATGGATTTCATGGCCGAGTACCCTTCGTTCGCCGTGCTGTGGGTGAGTGAGAACTGGCGGACACCCAGCGAGTGGCAGGAGACCTTCGTTGAGCTCCGCGGCCGCCTCCTGGGGGTGATCGGCGCCGCGATCGAGGCCGTCGCAGCACGCTACCCGGTGGACCACGGGCTCTCGCAGGGCAGCCTCGAGACAGCAATCTTCGGCGCGTGCTTTGTCGTGGGCCTGGACCGCAAGGCCTACCACCCGGAGCGCACCAGGGCCCAAAGCGTGGCCGCAATCATGGCCATCATGCGTGGCTACGTCACGAAATAGCCGCGCTCGGGGATGATTAGTCCCATGCGCCACATGGGTAACAGCGGCAAGACTGCCATCGGAGCGTCCCTGGCGGCGCTGGCCTTGTTCGTGCTCGCCGCCGTCACACTGCATGAGACCGTGGGGCTCTGGTGCCTCGGCGCCTCCGCCCTCGC
This sequence comes from Arthrobacter sp. JB02-1C, assembly GCF_057748045.1. NCBI lineage: Bacteria > Bacillati > Actinomycetota > Actinomycetes > Micrococcales > Micrococcaceae > Arthrobacter > Arthrobacter sp. JB02-1C. The sequence goes on along the minus strand of NZ_CM173235.1, from coordinate 1,646,683 downwards.
GTATGTGGCCTGCGTGGCCGAGGTGGTGAGCCGACGGCGGCACAAGACCCTGCTGGCGAGCGGAATTGGCACCGCCCTTTTCATCGCCTTCGGCATTGCCTTCCTGCGGCAGTGGGGCCTGGCCTTCACGACGGACCCGGAAGCGCTGTCCGCACGCGTGGATGCCAGATATCCCGACCTGTATTTCTATCTTTCGGCTGCCGCCGGAGCGCTGACGCTGCTCCTGCTGCTGGCCGGCACGGTGCTGCCCGGCCGAGGTCCGGTGCCGCGCGGCCAGGCAGCCCGCCGGCCACAGTCCGGCAGCGGCCGGCCCGCGGCACGCAAGCCCGCCGGCCGGTCCGCCGCACGTCCGGCTGCCGGCCGCACGCCGGCTCCGAGGGCGTCAGCCCAGCGGACTCCGGCACCCCGGACCCCAGCCCAGCGGACTCCGGCACCCCGGACCCCAGCCCAGCGGACTCCGGCACCCCGGACGTCGGCGGCCCGGCCCACGACCGCTCGGCCCACGCCCAAGGCGCCCACCCGGCGCTGACCCGGCAGGACGCGGCTTACAGGTTGCGCGGGCGGTCCTCGTGCGTGTCGTCGGAGTCGCGCCGCTCGGTCAGCCTCTCCTCGCGGATTCCGCCGGCCTCACTGCTTCCTGCAACGCCATCCGGGTTGCCGCGGTCCCGGTCGCTGCGGTCCCGCCGCAGCTCCTCCTGGGGAAGCGCGTCACGGCCCTGGTCCGCACCGCGTTCGGCCGTCACCACGTCCGGGTCCACATCATCCGCTTTGCGGAACTGCTCCTCGGCGCCGGCGCGGACCGTCTCCGCTTCCTGCTGCGTGCCGCGGGCCTGCATCCGGAGGCGTTCGGCTTCGACCTCGGCGGCCTTGGCGTCGGCGGCCGCCCGGGCGGCCTTCGCTTCGTGGTCCCTTGCGGCCAGCTGGTCGGCTTCGGCCTTTTCCCGCATCTCCGCCGCCTTGTTGCGGTCCGCGGCGGTTTTGCGCTTGCGGCTGAAATAGATTGCCACGGCAATGATCGCGAGCACTACCACGATGCCGACGATGATCGCTACGAGCTGTCCTGAATCCACAATGATCCACCATTTCCTTCGGTCGCCAAGAAAACGCCATCAGTAAAAGCAATAACAGCATCAGTAAACAACACAATCAGCGGGCTGGCCATGAATCCGCCCGGTAACTACTTCGCTCGCGGCACCTTGAAGCGGGTCAGCCGCGCATCCTGGCCGTCGAGCTCGGCCCACGACTTCTCCGTCTCGAGGACCGTCAGGGCGCTGGTGGGATAGCGGGTGGCGGCGTCCATGTAGGCGTCATGGTTGGAGTCGCGGGAGGCAAGATGCATCGCCAGATCCTGCACCCCGGGCAGGTGGGAGATCACCATGAGAGTGGTGACCGTATCCGGAACGTGGTTGATGACCGCGAGCATTTGCAGGGCCGAGGCCGCGTAGAGGCCGTCCTCAAGTTTCGGCGTCGGGGCCTTGTCGCCCAGTTCGCTGCACACCCAGGTGCAGGTCTGCCGGGTACGCAGGGCACTGGAGCACAGGATGAAGTCGGGAACGACGCCGTGCTTAAGCAGCCACCTTCCGGCCAGGGGGGCCTCCCGGTGGCCGCGTGCTTCGAGCGGCCGTTCATGATCGGCGACTCCGCCCGGCCAGTCCGCCTTGGCGTGCCGCATGAGCACCAGGCGTTTGATGTGGTGGTCGCTCATCCCCCAAGCCTAGCCCGGCCTGAGCCCGCAACCGACGCTGCCCGGCAGTGACGCGGACGGCGGCAGCCTGACTCAAGCCGCGAACGCGAAAGCGCCCGCCCCCAATAAGGAACGGACGCTTTCGCGGCGGGAAAAGCTAGATGGAGTACTCCGGAGCGGCCCAGACCACGACCTCCGGGTGCTCATAGAACCGGTAACCCTGGCCGCGCACGGTGCGGACGGTGTTGGCTAGCCGGCCCAGCTTCGAGCGCAGGCGCCGGATGTGGACGTCGATGGTGCGCTCGTTGGGGACCTCCTCGGCATTTCGCCACAGGCTCTCGAGCAGCTCGTCGCGGCCGACCGTGCGGGTGCCGTTTTCCACGAGGTAGTTCAGCAGCTCGAATTCCTTGAACGTCAGGTTCAGCGATTCGCCGTCGAGCGCGACCTCACGGCGGGCGAGGTCGATCAGCACACCGGACGGGCGCGGATCCTGCGGCTGCTGCAACCGCGCGTTGTCCGTCCGCTGGCGGGCCCCCGCAGTCGGATCGCCGAACGTTGACCGGACGACGTCGAGGGCGGAACCCGGGGCGGAAGCGGGCGCGAGGGCGACGGCGGCATAGCTTTCGGCGCCGGCCACGAGCGACTGCGCGTACGCCCGGATGTCCTGCGCCAGCTTGGCAATCGAGGTCCCGGCGGCCGCTGCGGTCTCCTCGTCGATGCCCATGTAAAGAACGAACCCACGGGCTACGTTGTCGCTTTGCACGGCCCGGACGTGGCTGCCGCCCGGAGCGATCACGGGCGTGGGGGCGGTGACCGGCGCAGCCTCCGGAGTTGGGACGGCACGCAGCTGGCCATAGGAGCTCGGGTTGTAGCCCTGCACTTCGTAGCCGGGGGCAGGGAAGCCGGTCCCGGCGGAGCTCATGCCCGAACGGCCGCCGAAGCCTTGCCGGAGTCCGGAGGCCTGGCCGGCCTTATTGGCGTTGCGGACTGAGATGTGGACGTATCCGGATGCAACTGACATGGAATGCTTACCTCAATGTGAATGGCCGTCATCGCGGCACGAATGCTGATTTCCCCGCATCGGAACCCGGGGAGGGGCGCCCTACGCTGGGCTGGGGCGAATGCCTAGAAACGTTCTGGGGTGGAGAAGTTAGGCGTGCATTCGACAACAGCGCATCTCGGTACCAGCTGGTGCGCTGATCCAGAAAACTGCGGCTGCAGGTGCTGTTGAGTCCTTGTTCACAATTGAAGTGTGCAACGTAACAATGAAAACTCGCAAGTAACAAAGGGTCCTAAAGTCCGCATGGTGAGACAAAAGACGGGATTGTAGCGCAAATCACAATTCTGCCCGAATGCCCAAACCCGAACATCGATCGCGTCCGCCGCGCGGCAAGGCCCGTTTCGACGAATATTATTCTAATGGTCGCGCGTTTTAGTTCGTATTATTCGATGTGATTCGAAACGACGAAATCGCAGATCGCAAGTTCCACGGGAGGGACTGTCCACCCTGTGGTCACGCTGCCGCGGCCGTTCGACCGGGCGGCCCGACCCGCAGGCGGGGCGGCCGCGGCGGGGCGAGCGCCGGACGCCCAGGGCAGCTGCCGCCAGTCAACACGCACGCTCCCCGCCGTGCATCCAGCTGGGTAGTCTGGGATTCACAGGTGCCGCACAGGGTCCCCAAAGCTGCACCTCAACGGCAGATCGGACACTCATCCCATGGCCACCTCGCACTCCACGACCAATAACCTTCCGCAGCTGACCCATCCGGACGGCTCCCCGATCCGGGCGCTGGTGGTGGACGACGAGCCCAGCCTGTCCGAACTGATGAGCATGGGCCTGCGGATGGCGGGCTGGTCCGTAGCGGTGGCGGCGGACGGGCCCGAAGCGGTGCGGCTGGCCAAAGACTTCCGTCCCGACGTCCTGGTGCTGGACGTCATGCTCCCCGGGTTCGACGGCGTCGAACTCCTCGGCAGGATCCGCGCCTTTGCGCCGGAGGTCCCGGCGCTCTTCCTGACGGCCAAGGATGCCGTGCAGGACCGGATTACCGGGCTGGCGGCCGGTGGCGATGACTATGTCACGAAGCCTTTCAGCATGGAGGAGGTCCTGCTGCGGCTGCACCGGCTGGTCCAGCGTTCCGGGGTAGCCGCGATGGACACGGCCGAACTCGTGGTGGGTGACCTGGTGCTTAATGTCGATACCCGGGACGTCACCCGGGCCGGTGAGGAGTTGCACCTGACGGCCACGCAATTCGAGTTGCTGCGCTATCTGATGGAAAACCCCAAGCGGGTGATCAGCAAGGCGCAGATCCTGGACCGCGTCTGGGACTACGACTTCGGCGGGCAGGCGAACATCGTGGAACTCTACATCTCCTATCTGCGCAAGAAAATCGATGCCAAGCACGCCCCCATGATCCACACTGTGCGCGGCGCGGGCTATGTCCTGAAACCGGCGGATTGACCCGTGCCCACCCTTTCCGGCGTGGCGCGCTCCCATGGACGCGACTGGCGGAACCCGTCCACCTGGCATTTGCGCACCCGGCTGGTGCTCGTCGCAATGGCGCTGCTGGTGGCCATCTGCGGCGCCGTAGGGGTATTCAGCTACGCCTCGATGGACCTCTTCCTCACCCGTCAGCTTGACGCCCAGCTGGACCAGGCGTCCCATCGTGCCAGCGAATTCGGCCGCCCGACGCCGGGCAGCGGTGAGGGCCGCCCCGACCCGCTCGAGGCCCGCGGGCAGGGCGTCGGGACCCTCAACGCCAGGATTGCCAACGGCACCGTGAGCAACGCGGGCTTCCTGGCCGGCGACGCCACCCGGAAGAGCCTCTCCCCCGATGACGACGCCGTGCTCCTGGCGCTCACGCCCAACGGCGTGCCGGTCGACCGCAGTTTGTCTGCCGGGGCCTACCGGCTGACGGCGGTGCACACCCCCGACGGGGATACCATCATTACCGGCCTTCCGCTGGCGGAGAAGGAAAACACCCTGGCGTCGCTGGTGTGGACCCTGGCGGTGGTGTCCGCGGGCGGCCTGGTGCTGATCGGCCTCGCCGGGACGGCCGTGATCCGGCGGACGATGAAGCCGCTGGAGCAACTCTCGGAGGTGGCCACGAAGGTTTCACAGCTTCCGCTGGACGCCGGCGAGGTGGCCCTCGGGGTGCGGGTCCCGGCGTCGGCATCGCATCCGGGCACAGAGGTGGGCAGCGTGGGCTACGCGCTGAACCAGATGCTGGACAACGTCTCCAGCGCCTTGGAGGCGCGGCAGGAGAGCGAGATGAAGGTCCGCCAGTTTGTCGCCGACGCCTCGCACGAACTCCGCACTCCGCTCACCGCGATCCGCGGCTATACGGAGCTGATGCGGATGACAGAGGATTTCACGCCCGACGGCGAGAAGTCGCTGGCCCGGGTGCAAAGCCAGTCCGAGCGGATGACCACGCTGGTGGAGGACCTGCTGCTGCTGGCGCGCCTCGACGAGGGACAGCCGCTTAAGCTCACCGACGTCGATCTCACCCAACTGGCCGTCGAAACGGTCAGCGACGAAAAGGTCATGGCGCCGGACCGCATCTGGCAGCTGGAACTGCCGGACGAACCCGTCGTCGTTCGCGGGGACGCCGCCCAGCTGCATCAGGTGCTGGCAAACCTGCTGTCCAATGCCCGCAAACACACGGATCCCGGGACAAGGGTGGTGACCGGGGTGACCCGGTCGGCCGACGGCAGCGCGGTGATCACCGTGACGGACGACGGCGCCGGCATCGCCCCGGAGTTCATCGGCCGGGTCTTTGCCCGCTTTGCGCGCGCAGACGCCGCCCGCACCAACCCGGCAGACGGCCGCGGGGATCGGCCGGCCTCGGTGCTCACGCCAACGGCGGAACCGACTGCGGAGGGCACCAGCGGCCTGGGCCTGTCCATTGTCCAGTCCATCGTGGAGGCGCACGGAGGAACCGTGGAGGTCACCTCGCGGCCGGGCCGCACCGAGTTCGCCGTCCGGCTCCCCGCCGCCCCGGGCGTGGCTTAGCCCGCTGCCGCAGGCACGGGCACCCCCAGCGGCCCCCGCCCCGCGGGGCCCGCTCACCGGGTCATCCGGGTTGGTAGGGGGTGAAGGTGGCGCCGCCGTCGGCCGACGTTTCGACCCGGGTGTCCGTGGCTGCCCAGATCCGGAGCGTGCCGTCAGGTTTCTTGACTGCTGCGATTGCCTGGACCCCCTCGCTGATGCGTCCCTTCGGGGACCACGTGGCCCCGCCGTCTGCGGACACGTGGACGTTACCGTCGGGTTGGACGCCGACGACGTCGTTGGTGCTGGCGAATGCGGCGTATTGCATGATCGGGGCGGCTCTGTTCAACGTCCAGGTGGTTCCGGCGTCCGTCGATCGTTGCAGGCCTTGCGGTGTTGTTGCCAGCACCGTGTCGCCGTGGGGGTGTCCGGCCAGCACGGCCGGGGTGAACCCCGCGGTTACGGTAGTCCAGTTTTGCCCATCGCGGCTGGTCATCAGCGTTCCGTCGAAGCCCACGATGCCCCTTTTCGTCGTCGTCAGCGCATGGAAATCAGACTCGCGTTGCCGGGAGAGCGGCTCCCAGGTCTTGCCGCCGTCGCCGGACCTGATCAGTCCCAGCGGGTTGGGCAGCGGCGAGCCTTGTCCGGGATGCCCCGAGGCGTAAAAGATCCCGTCGTCGTGAACCGTGGTGAAGCCCATCAGGTCATTGCTCGGGCCGATTCGTGCGGCTGGGGTACGGGAGATGTCGAACAGCCCCTCGTGCGTGGCGAGGAGGATCTGCCCGGTCTGGTCGTCGATGGCCATGCCGTGGACGTGGCTGCCGGGAAGCCCCGAGGCGCTCTTCGCGGGGGCCAGCGATGCGGGGCTGGTGGTGGCCGGGGTACAGGCGGCCAGGGACACGATGAGCCCGGCGGCCGTGACGGCAGCCGCGGCCGGGCGCGGCGGTGGGAGAGGTGAATCAAGGTGAGCTCCAGGGGTGGTGAGTAACGAGGGGGACGGCCCCGGTCCCTGCAGGGACCGGGGCCCGGTTGCAGGTTAGAGGCTTGCCAGCAGGGCCTTCATTTCCTGGATCTCAGTTTCCTGGGACGTCACGATCGACTTGCCCAGCTGGATGGCGTCCGGGTTCTTCCCTTGGCTGATTTCGGTCTTGGCCATCATCACGGCGCCCTCGTGGTGGGCGATCATCTGGGTCAGGAACAGCTTGGCAGCTGCGGTTCCCTCGGCGGCGTCGAGCCTCTTGAGGTCCTCGTGACCCATCATCCCGTCGCCCATGCCATGGCCGGCCGGCATCTGGGTGGGTTCGTTCCAGGTCTTGAGCCAGCCAGTCATCTTCTCGATTTCGGGTGCCTGGGCGTCTCTGATCTTGGTCGCGAGCGTGGTGATCCGCGCGTCCATGCCCTGTTTTTTGAGCATCATGTCGCTCATTTCCACGGCCTGGGCGTGGTGGGGGATCATCCCCTGGGTGAACATGGTGTCTGCAGCGTTGTGGTCCGCGGTGGCGGGGGCCGAGCTGGATGCCATGCCCATGCCGCCGCTGCCCATGCCTGGCATGGTGCTGGTGGGTGTGCTTCCGGAGGTGCCGGCGCAGCCGGCCAGGGCGATGGCGGCGGCGATGCCGAGGGCGGAAACGGTCAGGGTTTTCTTCACGGTGTTAAGTCCTTCAATCATCAAGTCGGCGTTGTGGCACGCCTGCGGATGACACGCCCGCGCCGCGGGAAGAACGGGGGGCGTATCGGGTAAGTGGGGCGCCGGAAACGACACGGCGGGACCCCGTCTTACGTCCGGCTGATGGAGAGATCGCCCGGCGAAGGACTCGCGGGGAGATAGGAGTAGGCCCGGAGACTGCCGTCTGCGCGGGTTTCCGGGGTGTGCAGTGACGTGGGTGCTACCCCTGGCGGGGGCGCGGCCAGGGGGCTCACGGCCGCCGAGGGCACACAGGCCGAGTGCATCGACGCTGCGTAGGTGCAGCTCGATTGGCACACGCACGACGCCGACGGCGAAACCGCTGTGCTGTTGCCCGTCACCGAGGGCTCCGCTGTGGTTGGTGGGTGCGGAACCATGGCGGTGCGGGCCGTTGTGCCGGCCTGCAGGGCGTGGACGGCGGGATGAGATGGGAGGCTGACTGCCGTTCGTGCGGACGCCCCCGCAGGTTCCGTTGAGGCTGTCACCGCAGTCATGGCATGAGAGCCATGCATTCCGGTCATGATGTGCATGCCCAGGAATCCGGCCACGATGGCCAGCAGGCCCATCAGCAGGAATGCTCGGCGAAGGGCGGCTGCGGCATGGCTCATAAAAGCTGCGGTCATGGCATTCTCCCTCCGGATGGCAGTGTCGGGCGTTAGACAGGTTAAGGCTACAGCCTGGGCGTCCGCCGGGGCGTTATGCCCTGTTCCGAGAGGCGGCGCGAACTTAGCTTCAGAAGAGGAGGTCTGACCATGATGGATGGCTGGGACGGGAATGGCTGGGGCATCGGCGCATGGGTGGCCATGGCTCTGATGATGCTGATCTTCTGGGGCGGAGTGGTGACCGTCGTTGTGCTCCTGCTCCGGCGTCCCCATCCGGGTGAAGGTCCGGCCGCGCCGCGGCCGCCGCACGAGGGCGCCGAGCGTATTCTCAATGAGCGCTTCGCCCGCGGGGAAATCGACGAACAGGAGTTTACCGCCAGGCGGGCGGCGCTCAGGCGCCAGGAATGAAAACCCCTTCGCGCCGCGGGCAGGTCATTCTCGGGATCGCAGCCGTGATCCTTCTGACCGTACTGTCCCTCGCGGCGGTCGCCATCGTGGGCACTGTGCTGCCTCACGGCGGCGCAGGCTTTACGTCCCGGTCCCGGTGCGTGGCCCCTGCTCTTCCCGGGCCGGTCGTCAACGTTTCGCTGACCAACATGGGCGGACCCATGATGCGCCGACCCAATGGCTACGGGATGATGGACGGCGCCATGCGGATGACGGCAGACCGAAGCGCCGTGGCACACGGCATGGTGTCTTTCCTGGTCACCAACGGGGGCACCATCAGCCATGAACTGGTCATCCTTCCCCTTCCTGACAACCAGCTCCCCGGCGGCCGCCCGATCGGCGGGGACGCCAAAATCGATGAGTCCGGCAGCCTCGGGGAACCGTCCAGCACCTGCGCCGACGGCGCCGGACAAGGAATCCTGCCCGGCGGGTCGGGCTGGGTCACCGTCACCCTGCCGCCGGGGCGCTATGAACTGGTCTGCAACCTCCCGGGCCATTACGCCGCCGGCATGTACACCCAGCTCACGGTGAACTAGCCCCAAGGACATCGCGCCCATGGACATCGCACTGTTATCCCGCCTGTTGGGCCTGCGGCTTGCCTGGCGCAGCAGGGACAAGTGGGATGCCGGCCAGATTGCCGACCACCAGGAAAAGGCTTTAGGGGAACTGCGCCGGGTCGCCTACTCGGGTTCAGCGTTCTATCGAAGGCATCACGCGGGTCTGTTGGATGCGCCGCTGGAGCAGTTTGCCGGTGGTGACCAAGGCGGAGCTGATGGCGGACTTCGATCAGGCCGTCACTGTGCCCCGGCTGAGACTTGCGGATGTGGAGGACCATTTGCAGGCGTTGAGCGAAACGGGCGGGGACCCGGGCATCCCGTGGAAAGGGCGATGGTGGGCTGCCGCAACAGCGGGCACGACCGGCCGCCGTGGAACCTTCATCTGGGACCGGTCCGAATGGGGCACCGTCCTGGCCTCATACGCCCGCGCCAATGACTGGGCGGGAATTTCCGTCGGCCTTGGCCGACCCCTGAAAGTGGCGGTGGTGAGCTCCCGTGTACAGACGCACCAGTCCGCCGTCGTCGGGGCTTCCCTGCGCTCCAGCATGGTCCCGACCCTCCGCCTCGACGTGACCGCCCCCATGGCAGAAACGGTCGCGGCCCTCACGGCTTCCAGCCCCGAAGCCTGGTCGGCTATGCCTCGGCCCTGCGGCCCCTGGCCGCCGAACAGCGCGCGGGCAGGCTGGCCATCGCGCCCGAGGCTGTGATGTCTGCGTCCGAGGTGCTCAGCGCTCAGGCGGCGGCTGAAATGGAAGCCGCGTGGGGCAGCCGGCCGTTCGATGTCTACGCGGCCACTGAGACTGCAGGCATCGCGTCCCCGTGTTCTTTCCGGAGCAGTCACGTGTATGAGGATCTGGTGATCGTTGAACCCGTCGACCAGGCCGGGGCGCCGGTCCCGGTCGGGACCGTCGGCACCAGGTTGCTGGTGACGGTCCTGTTCTCAAGAACGCTTCCGCTCATTCGCTATGAAATGTCCGACCGGGTAGGACTCGGCGGACGGGGCTGTCCGTGCGGCCGGTCATTCGCTTTGTTGAAGACGGTGGAGGGGCGAGTGGAGGACATCCTGCTCTTACCAGGACGGCAGGGGCCCGTCAGTGTCCACCCGAATGTATTTCACAACGTCCTGGACGAGGCCACCGTCGCGGGGTGGCAGGTCATCCAGAAACCCTCCGCGCTGCGCGTGCTCCTTGCGGGCCTGGCGAAAGACGTCTCAGTCGACCGTCTCCGCTCCGAACTGGCCGCCGCCCTCACATCATCGGGCGTGGTGGGGACGCAGTTGGATATCCGTTTGGTTGAGAGTGTCGAGCGCACAGCCCTGGGCAAAGCACCGCTTGTGCGCGGACTTCCGCGCAGATCCTGACCACACGCTGACCGGCCGCAACCAACTTCGCACGCTTGACCCGCGGGTACCTACCTCTCCCCATCGCGGCGGGGGCCGGCCCCACATAAACTAAGGTGGCTACTTCGGCCCACACAAACTTATTCGGGGGAACTCTTGACTGGAATCCATGGCGCCGACGCGGCCCAACTGCGCTCGCTGGCCAAAGTATCCGCCGTTGGTCCCCTTGAGGGTGCATGAACATGACAGAAGCAGAAGCAGAAAAGTACGTTGCCCGCCTCGACAACGGCGATCCGATCCTGCTGGCGGGCCCGGGAAAGGTGCTGGGCGTCTTTGGGGTTGACGTCGTTGTGCTGGCTGCAGTTGCCGCCGCCGCGTACTTCCTGACCGCCGGCAGGTCATCCGGCGGGTCCCTGCCTGTCCTGGCGGCAATCGGCGCGTGGATCGGCGGTTCGCTGGTCTACGGGATGGCATGTTTCGCAGGCCGAACCCTGGGGTGCCTGGCCGCAGGGAGCGCGTTCGTCCGGAACGCCGACGGCGGTTGGCCGGGTCCTTTCCGCATGGCGTGGGTCTGCCTGCAGCAGTATGTGCTGATCGTGATCTGGATCTTCGGCATTATCGCCTCGGGTGGCAGCGGCACGTCGGGGAAGGCGAAAAAGGGCCGGATCTACCACCGGCACATCGATCTCACCGGCACCGGTAGGCTGCAGGCGGACCAGCCGGGACACCTTCGGGTGCACTAGCCGCCACCCGCCGCCCGGGCGCCCCTGCAGGCCCTCGGACGGGCCCACCGCGGATGCCCGATGCCCCACGCCGGGGTGGCAAACCGCCGCGCCGACCGCCGACTATTCGTTACCTAAATGTGACTTCTGCCTGAAAGTCCGATACCGTTTCAAGGTGCGCCCGTCAATTTGGCCGCACATCCGGGCCTACGCCACACTCTGCCGCTTCCCGGATTCCGCTGGACCAGGCAGAGACGGGGACCCCGAGTTCCGGGACCTTCTGCATCCATGCACCCCGTGGGTTAAGCCGCCATGCCCAGATTCCATGCGGCCGGATCTTTGTTCCGAACCCAACAGCTAGCTCCGAAGCGTTGAGAGGCGATCATGACTGAATTTAAGGCACAACTGCGCCCGGGAGGCGCTAAACAGGCGTCGGACGGGGACTCCGCGCGGCACCGCGCCAAGCCGGCACCACGCCCGGCAGGGTCCCGCCCCGCGGCGCACGGCAAGCGGACCCGCACCGGTACCGCCCCTTCCAGAGGCAGGCGCGCCGTCTTCATAGCCGCCACGATGGCCGCCCTGCTGGGCGCCGGCGCCGCCGGCCAGGCCTCGGGCACGGCAGCCCGGCCCGCCGATGCGTCAAAGGAAGTGTCCCTGCAGCAGCTGGACTTCGAACGGCTGGCCAGCACCACTCCTGCGTCCCCCTCGCCGCTCAGCATCGAGGCGCAGGCTTCCCAGATCAAGCCCGCAGAGACCCCGGCCGCCGCGGCGCCCGCTCCCCCGGCCCCCGCTGCCGTGGCACCGACACCCGCCGCGGAACCGGCTCCTGCCGCAGCGGCGGCACCGGTCGCCGTCGACGACCCCGCAGGCGCCCAGGCCTACGCCGAGGCGCAGCTGCCCGCCCACGGCTGGGCTGCCGGCGAGATGCAGTGTCTGCTGAAGCTGTGGACCAAGGAATCGGATTGGCTGACCACAGCCACCAACTCCAGCAGCGGCGCCTACGGCGTGGTCCAGTCACTGCCGGCCGAAAAAATGGCCAGCGCCGGCGCGGACTACCTGACCAACTACCGGACCCAGATCAACTGGGGCCTGCAGTACGTCCAGGAGCGGTACGGCTCCCCCTGCGGTGCACTGAACTTCCACTACGCCAACAACTGGTACTGAGCCGCAGCCGCTGGCACGGAACGCCCCCGCCGGGCACTGCCCGTTAGCCGCCGGCGCGGCCGGGGATGTACTGGACCGCCCACTTGTTGCCGTCCGGATCGGCGAAGTAGAGGAAGTGGCCCCAGTCCTGGACGTCGATGTCGCTGACGTCCACGCCGTTGTCCTTGAGCTGCCGGTGCGCGGCCTCGATGTTGTCCACCACCAGCTGCAGGCTGGGAGCGGTGCCGGGCGCTGCGTCGCCGAGCCCTTCGCCGATCGCGATCGAGCACCCGGAACCCGGCGGGGTCAGCTGGACGAACCGGATGCTCTCGGAGGGCCGCTCATCGTAGTCGGCGTTGAACCCGACCTTGTTGACATAGAAATCCTTGGCGCGGTCCACATCGGACACGGGGACAATCACGAGTTCAAGTTTCCAGTCCATGGGCACAGGCTAGCCCGGGTTACCGCCCGCCGGAACCCCGCAGCGGGTGCTAGACGGCGATGCCGTAAAGCCGGTCGCCGGCGTCGCCCAGGCCGGGCACAATGTAGGACTTTTCGTTGAGCTTCTCGTCAATCGAGGCCAGCACAATGGTGACATTGGCGTCCGCGAGTTCCTCTTCCAGCTTGGCCAGGCCCTCCGGCGCGGCGAGCAGGCAGATGCAGGTGACGTCGGAGGCGCCGCGTTTGAAGAGGAACTTGATTGCCTCACGCAAGGTGCCGCCGGTTGCGAGCATCGGGTCCAGGACGAAGACCTGGCGGTCGGTCAGGTCTTCGGGCAGGCGCTCCGCGTACGTGATGATGTCCAAGGTCTCTTCGTCGCGGGCCATGCCCAGGAAGCCCACCTCGGCGGTGGGGACCAGCTTGGTCATACCCTCCAGCATCCCGAGCCCGGCCCGCAGGATGGGAACCACCAGCGGGGTGGGCTTGGTGAAGGCCGTGCCCACCGTCGTGCTGACCGGCGTCTCGATGGTGACCGGCTCGGTGCGGACGTCCCGGGTCGCCTCATAGGCCAGGAGGGTGACGAGCTCCTCGGTGAGGTGCCGGAAGACCGGCGACGGGGTGTTCTTGTCCCGCAGAACGGTGAGCTTATGGGCGACCAGCGGGTGGTCCACAACGAGAGTGCGCATGGGTCAAAACTATCATCCGGACATCGGCGGCCCGCCCGCCGGACCGCGGGTATCGGCGTCGGCCGCTTCGGCGTCCCGGCCGCCCGCGGCGCCGTCGTCCGGGTGCGCGTCGTTGTCGAACGTCGGCGGGGCGCCTGCATGTTCCCGGTGCCGGAGGACATGGAACAACCGGTGGGCCAGGATCACGATCCCCACCCAGGCCAGGCCCAGCACCCAGCCGATGATCACGTCGGTCATCCAGTGGTGTCCCAGGAAGACCCGGCTCATGCCCATCGCAAAGATGAACAGCGCCCCGGCGGTGATGAGGCCAACCCTGGCCAGGGTCCGTTGCACCTGCAGGCAGGCGAGGTAGACCACCAGCCCGATCACCACGGTGGTGTTCAGGGTGTGGCCGCTGGGGAAGGACGGCGAGTTCTCGTAGGGAGGCACCGCGTCGGCGTGGTCGGGCCGGGTCCGGCCGATCAGCTTCTTGCCCACGGCGGTGGCGGTGACCGATACCGCTGCGGCACCGCCGACCAGGATCAGCGGCCGCCAGGTCCGTGAAGTCCAGATCAGCCACGCCGTGAGGATGCTGGCCAGGATGGGCATCCCGATCCCGCCGCCGATGTTGGTGAAACCGGTGACGAACGCGTCCAGGCCGGGGCTGCGCAGCTGCTCCATGAACGCCAGCGTGGGTTTGTCCAGGTTCGCCAGGCCGGCGGAGTCCACCACGTTGTCGTAGACTTCGGCGCTAAGCAGCGCCAGCACCACCACCACGACGCCGCCGATCAGCATCGTGATCCACAACGCGGCGTAGGGCACCACCCACTTGCCCCAGCGCCGCGTCAGCCAACTCTCGGTCTTCGTCGTCACTGGCGTCTCCTGACTTCCTCCTGCATCCGGCCCCGGTACACAGCGTACTGAGGATGCATAGCGTCGAAACTATCATTGAGCCATGACCACCCCGGAGCCACGCCATGCGGAATGGATGGGCCTTGCCCTCGCCGAAGCCCGCCGGGCGCTGGCCACTGCGGATGTGCCGATCGGCGCCGTCGTGATCGGACCGGACGGTTCGGTGCTTGGCACCGGGCGTAACGAACGGGAGGCACTCGGGGACCCGACGGCGCACGCGGAGATGGTGGCCATCCGGGAGGCGGCCGCACGACTACGGGGTACCCGCGCCACCGCAGGCCTGGACCATGACGGCTGGCGGCTGGCGGACTGCACGCTGGTCGTGACGCTGGAGCCGTGCGCGATGTGCGCCGGCGCCGTCGTGCTGGCCCGGATCCCGCGGGTGGTCTTCGGCGCCTGGGACGAGAAGGCCGGGGCCGCGGGCTCGGTGTTCGACGTCCTCCGCGAGCGCCGGCTGAACCACTGGGTGGAGGTGTACGCGGGGGTCCGGGAAGCCGAGTGCGGCGACCTGCTGCGGGATTTCTTCGCCGGCCACCGCGCCTGAAGGATGCTGAAGGGCCGCGGGGACCGGGTCAGCGCTCGGCGGTCGCCGTCGTGGAGCCGTCCAGCGCATCGATCCGCTTCTGCCGCGACGCCGGCGAATCCAGGCTGAAGGCGCGGAAGTCGCCGAGGTCTTCGGTGATCCATGCCTCCACGTCCGCGATCCGCGCCCTGATGGCCGGGGTGGAGGCACCGAACAGCCAGGCAGCGATCCGTTCCCGGGCCGGGTCATACTGCCACAGGCCGATGATCCGGCCGCGGTCCAGAATGGGGTGGTCCGGCAGGTCTGCCTGCAGCGCGAGGGAGCCCAGCGCCGGCTTGCCCCGGTCCTCCCCGGCGAGCAGGTCGGCCGCGTTCCGGCGCAGCAGCACCAGCGAATCGCTGCCGGCGAGCAGCTGGATCTGCTCCTCCGCCGGCGGCTCGAAGGCGGCCAACTGCTCGACGTCGTCCGGCAGCATCCAGAGCGGCGCTTCGCCGGCGGCTGCGGTGGGCACTTCGACGGCGCCCACGGCCGCCAGCGCTGCCTTGCTTTGCGCGGCGGTGAAGCCGGTGAACCATTGCGACTGTTTGAAGGTGGCGCCGCCGGTCCAGCCCAGGTAGCGCCGGACCAGTTCGGCCTGGATTTCCGCGTCGCTGAGCCCGCTGGGCGCCAGCTCCCAGGCCTCGTAGGCGTAGCGCTGCTGGTCCAGCCGGCCGCCGACGGGGACGCGCCGGATCCGCCCGGCCGACTGCAGGATGCCAAGTGCGGTGGGCAGCGTGGTGGCGGCGCCCTTCTTCTTGCCTTCCTCGCCGAGGCTGCGCACCGACTCACCCAGTTCGTCCTTCAGTTGCCGCGGGTCCAGCGGGGCGCCGGCTTCGGTGAGGGTGTGCAGCACCTGTTCCTCGAGCAGCGCGATTTCGCCGCGGTCCACGCCGAGCCGGCCGAGGACCCGGAAGCCGGCCTCCGCGGCGGCCTGTCCCAGCCGGAGGGCCCAGGCGAAGTCGTCCCGGCCCAGCACGTAGGTGCAGCCGCGCGCCGTCGGGAGTTCCAGGATCCGCTGGGCCAGGACGTCCGCGTCCACCTGCGGGCGGCGGATGCCGGCGCGGGCGAAGAGCGTCAGGTACGGGTTGGCGCCGCCGACGGACCGGGCCCAGCCGGCCCGGGCCAGGACCTCTTCGGCGGTGCGGCCGGTGAGTGAGCCGTCCAGGCCTTGCCGGTGCCAGGACCAGGCGCGGAGCCGCTCCGGGGTGAGGCTCGCGGCGGGCGGCAGGTGCACGGCTACAGGCTGGGTCGTCATGGGGACATTCTCCCCCCTCCGTCCGCCAAGGAGCTCGCATTTCGGTGCCGTTGTGGTCCCACACCGGCACCCGCGTCAGTCGGGGGCGAGGATCGCCAGCACGGACCGCGCTGTGGCGTCCCAGCCGGGGAGCTGCTCCCGCGCCGCCCGCGCTGCGCCCCGCCACCGGGCGCGCAGTGCCGGTTCGGTGAGCCAGCGGCGCAGCAGGGCCGCCAGCGGTGCCGGGTCCTCGTCAAGGCGGACGACGGCGCCCGGCAGGTCCGCTGTCCCGCCTGCGGTTCCGGCTGGACTTGCGGTTCCGGCGCCCAGCGCTTCCACGGCCCCGGTGCCCCGCCGGACGACGACGGGTACTCCGTGGGCGAGCGATTCGGTGACCACCAGGCCGTACGTTTCGGCCCGGGAGATCAGCAGGCTCAGGTCCGTGGCCGACCATTGCGCCGCCAGCCCGGCTCCGCGCAGCTCGCCCGGCAGCGTGACGCGCTCCGTGAGGCCAAGGCGGCCCGTCTCGTGCCGGAGCAGGGCGGCGTAGGCGGGACCGGCCGTGTCCGAGCCGGCCAGGGTTGCCGTCCAGGCCAGATCGGTCAGCCGCGACAACGCCCGCAGGAGCAGGAGCTGGTCTTTGTTGGGCAGCAGCGCGGCGAGAGCCAGCAGGTGCGGCGGCTCGGAGCCGGCGGCGACGGCGGCGCGCTCGGTTCCGGGGCGGGCTATCCCGATCCGGTCCAGCCCGCCGAGCCCGCGCCTGCCGCCGGGGGCACCGGGGCCGCCGGAGGCACCGGTGCCCCCGGTGCGGTCCCTGCGGTGCCGTTCCCGCAGGTCGGCAGCGGCCGTGTCGCTGATGCAGATCACGCCGGCCGCGGCCTGCAGGGCACGGCGTTCGCGTTCGGGGTGTTCGGCCAGGGGCATGTGCAGCAGGATCCAGGCCGGCGCTCCCGCGGCAGCGGCTGCCTCGAGTTCCTCGGGCGCCCCGCAGGCGACGAGGCTGTCCACCAGCGTGACCTGGCCTGCGGCGGGTGCGGTGAGCACCAGGCGCAGCCGCCGCCGGTCCTCGGCACTGCCGACCGGCCAGTCGCCGTCGACCGCGCACGCTTCCGCGGCGACGCCCAGGCCTGCGACGGCGCGGAGCAGGGCGGCGTTATAGGCGTTCCCGCCCGAGTTGTGGCGGACGTTCCCGGGCAGCACCAGGCGCAGGGCGGTGACGTCCATCGGTGGTCAGGCGGCGTCGAACTCGAGTGAGTAGCTGGCCCAGGCGTCCGGGGTCTCCCGCAGCGTGACGTCGATCCCGGCGAGCGCCTGCCCGTCCTGGCCGCCGCGGATCTTTGCGGCCACGGCGTCTGCGACGTACTGGGCCAGCGCTTCGGTGGTGCTGAGCTTTCCGGCGAAGTCCGGGTGCTCGTCGAGGTTTTTGTAGTTCAGGCCCGCCACGACGCCGTCGAGGATCTCCCCTGCTTCACCGATGTCCAGCACGATCGAGTCCTGGTTCAGCGCCCGACGGCGGAAGGTCACCTCTGCGACGAAGGTGGCCCCGTGCAGACCCTGTGCGGGGCCGAAGGCGGGGCGCGGCAGGCTGTGGGCGATCATGAAATTCCGGCGGACGGTCAGGCTAAACACTGATTACCTCGTGCTTTCTGGTGTGGCGGCGGGATCTTCGGAGTATTCGATGACGTGGCACAGCGCGTCCAGGCTCCCGTCGGAGAGGCGCTGGACGACGTCGGGCAGCTCGCTGAAGGGTGAGGCGCCCGTGAGGAAGGTGTCGAAGACCGGGTCGCGGAGCAGCGAGACCGCAAGGTTGAGCCGGTCGGCGGTGGTCCGGCGGTGCCGGCGGGCGCGGGCGACGACGCCCACCTGGCTGGCGCGGATGGACAGCCGCCGCGCGTGGAAGTCCTCGCCGAGCGGCAGGGTGACGTTGCGGTCCGCGTACCAGGACATCTCGATGATTTCGCCCTCGTCACCGACCAGCTGCAGGGCGCGTTCCAGGCCCGACTGGGAGGCGGAGCAGTGGATCACGATGTCGCAGTCCGGCAGCGCGTCGTCGGGATGACTGAAGTCGACGCCGAGGGTCTCGGCGAAGGCGCGCTTGGCGGGGTCGACGTCGATCAGCTGCAGCCGGCCCAGCGGGAAGGTGCCGAGGAGTTGGGCGACCATGCCGCCGACCAGCCCGGCGCCGATCACGGCCACCCGGTCGCCGAGCCGGGGACCTGCCTCCCAGAGCGCGTTGACGGCGGTTTCCACGGTGCCGGTCAGGACGGCGCGGCGGGCCGGAACGCCGTCCGGGACCACGGTGAGGGATTCGACCGGGACGATGTAGCGGTCCTGGTGCGGGTGCAGGCAGAAGACGGTCTTGCCCAGCAGGTCCGCCGGACCGTCATCGACGACGCCGACCGAGAGGTAGCCGAACTTCACCGGCGACGGGAAGCTGCCTTCCTGGTGCGGTGCCGCCATTTCCTCGGCAACGCATTCGGGCACGCGGGCGTTGTGCACCACGATTTCGGTGCCTTTGCTGATCCCGGAGTAGAGGGCCCGGACCAGGGCCTCGCCGGGCCCGGGCACGGACAGGTCCTCGCGCCGGAGTTCGCCCTTCTCCGGGCCGACGGTCCAGTATGCGGTTGCTGTGGTGGGTGCCTGTAGCTGGTTCGCGTTGCTCATCTTGCTTACGAATCTAGTGCCGCCGGCGGACGGGGGGAAGTTGCCGGGCCGGACGGGGGCCGAGTCGGTGCTGTTGGGGGCGGGGGTGCGGCCCTGCGGCGGAGGGCGCTGCTGCGGCACTTTTCCGGTCCCGTTTTGGGGTTCGGCGCCTCGCTCCGGTACCCTAGTCAGGTTGGTGACGTGTCCGAGCGGCCGAAGGTGCAACACTCGAAATGTTGTTTGGTGTCAAAGCCAACGTGGGTTCAAATCCCACCGTCACCGCCAAAGAAAACCCCCGGAAAACCGGGGGTTTTCTGCATTCCAAGGACCTTCGTGGTGCATTTTTGGTGCATTTTTCGAGGACCGCCGCCGGAACGGTATGCCAATGCACGTGCATTAGCTCCGCGGCGGCCCGAAATCCTTCACCTTAGGGATGGAAGCTCCATCTGGGCCAGCCTCGTCACGGCTTCAGGAGTCACCCGGCCCCGTTCCTTGTCCAAGGCCACCCGCAACTGCGCCGCCAAAATATTGCGGCGCACGTGGAGGGATAATTTTCTCCGAGCCTCAGGATCCCTGCGGAGCTTCCCGTCCGCCGTTCTCAACGTGACGAAGGGTGACGGCGGCTTCGGGGGCGTTAGCTGTGCCAGTCGCACCACCGCCTCCGGCGTCTGTCGTCCCCGGACCTCGTCCAAGGCAACCCGGAGTTCGGCCGCAAGGATATCGTCGTGTATTCGTCGAATGACTTCCTTCCTGGACGCTCTGGCTTCTATATCCGCAGCAGACATTCCCTCGCCCCCCTCAGCTCGATGCATTCATCATCTCCGAGGGGTCCGAAACAGCCCAGGGGCTTCACGTCACTGAGCGGACGCTGCACCAGCTGTTGAAAAGTCGTCTGGACGGGGGCCCGCGGTCCCCAATAGGGGAGGCCATGCGGCCACAGGCCAGGTTCTCCAGCACAGGGCTCCGCAGGATCAAGACGGTAGCTATTATCAGCGTCGGCGGTTTTCGGTACCACGCCCGTACCGGCAATGGATTGACGGACCCGTTTGGTGAGCGTAGACCGTGCTGTATCAACCAGTTTCGCGGCGTTGCCTCGCGGCCCGCAAAGAGAAAGTCATGGCTGTCGCAGTCATCTGGAATTCAGCGGTGCCACCTTGGAGCAATACGATCAAGTCATCCAAATGGGTCTCTCCCAGGGAGGGCCCGGCCCGGCTGGCGCCCTCGCCGGAGAGCAGCAGCCGGAATCAAACTCACAACAACAAGCAGCACCGGCCATAGGAGGTCACGATGCCAAGCTTAGTTCGCAAAAGCCTCGATTCGCCTGAGGAGACACGTCCTTTCGAAGGCGGTAAGGGCCAGCTTCAACTCGTCAACCTGGAAGAAGGTGCCGTGGGGCGGGCCACATTCCTTCCTGGCTGGCGCTGGTCCGAGCATGTAAAACCAATCGCCAAAACGGAAAGCTGCCAGGCCTCCCACATGGGGTATTTCGTTTCCGGACGAATGAAGGTCGTCATGGACGACGGCGAGGAAATGGAGTATGGGCCAGGTGATTTCGCCACCATGGCGCCAGGACATGACGCCTGGGTGCTCGGGGACGAACCTTGTGTCGTAATCGACTGGCAGGGATTCGCCGACTACGCCAAAGCCTGAACGGGGGACCCGGGACGCCGACGATTCGAAGTCGCTGTCTAAGCCAGGCTGACTGGCTAGAAAGCGAAACCGACACCGACGCCGACTCCGCCGCCAAAGCTGCGGTTAACATCGATCACCGACGAAGTGGCCCACCAGGTCTGAACGGCAGCTAACGGAATCCGTAGCACCGGCACGTGGAGGCTTGCTCCGGTCAATCCCGAGACCGCTGCGTGGGCAAGACTGAGCGACCGCCCGTCCTGCGCAGTCGCATGCCCAAAAGTTGCCATGATCGGTGCGAGGCGCTGTCCGATGGCATGGTCCCTTTCCTCGGGATTCTTGCTCAGCTTGCGCCCATCGGGTGACTCGAGGATCTGACGGTGGTGGTCCCAGTAAGTGATGTTCATGAACTCAGCGCTGCTGACTGGCCGTCCCTGGACGACCCAGCTGCCCACGAGAAGCTGGAGGGTGGGGCACACCTCTCCCCGCTCAGCTGCAGCACTTTACCGCCGGGCACCGTCCCGGCGCCGTCAACGGAGACCGGTCCTCGGCGTGTAGGTCTTCTCGATGCGGCCGGAACTCTTCTAACCATGGTCATAAGCATCCGCTGGCACCCCGGAATTCCGGACCTATGACCCCGCCGTCATGCCAGCGCCCTGGAGGCGTCGCGGACATGCGGCTTTCCTGAGCGTCTAACGGGGAGCGCAGCGGTGTCGACCCGCGAATAGAAGTGTCTGCCCAGGCTGGAATGCACATGCGCGTTACCGGTTGGATCCTGCGCCGACGGCGGCCAGCAACGGTCGTGAGCTCGGCAGTCCTGAGGATGCGCAGTCGCGTGCTGCAGAAACTAGGGCAGCGTTGTTCCGCGCGTTGGAGAGCGTGGACCGCGACGCCTCGCCTCAACTGGCCCGGTCTGTTCAGGCCAAGATCAACGTGGTGAAGCAGATCGGTCAAGCGTTCGGGCTTCTCACGGAGAGTCAAGCCCAGACCATCCTCGGACAAGGGGACGCCACGGATTTGCCAGACTTCGGGCTCCGGTATCGCGGCGAGAACCTGTACCCGGGATTCCTGTTGGAACCTTCAACCGGCAGTGAGGCTCCGAGGAGAGTCCGCCCTCTATTGAAAAGCTTGAAGGAGATCGCCATGGAGTACGGCCGGAGTGGCCAAGGCATCGTCTTTTGGATGACATCCCCGACAACGTTGTTCGCGGACCACGGCCGCCCAGTCGATCACCTGCATGAGCGTTTGCTTGACCGGGATTTAGCTTGAACTGGCCAAAGCCGGTGCCAACATCTGGCGACTCCGCATGGGCTTCCACGAGGGACCGTTCCGGGGCACGGAGCCCAAGTGGCATGTGCTGACCGGACGGTTCACCCGCCGCAACAAGCCCGATATGCGCCCGCAGACAATCCGCACTGTGCGGCTTCGAGCGGGCCTTCGACGAGCGGATCTTCCAGGTCTTCCCCTCGCTGCTGCGCAAAGCCGCACCGAAGAAGGCCACGCGCTGCCGCCGTTACGTTGAGGCGCCGCCTGCCCTCCCGGCAGAATTTGCAGCCCCCCTGGCTGAACAGCAGAAGGTTTGGTTGACAGCTGGGGTTGATAATTTCTACGCGGCTGAGGCCGCGTTTTTTATTGTCTCAAACTCGATGGGTGTCAGCCGTCCGAGGGCGCGTTGACCGCGTTTGCGGTGGTAGCTGCGCGGTCGGGGCAATCACCAAGCGCGACGTACAGGCATGGCTGAATGAACTTGGCGAGAAGCGATCTCACACGACCGTTGCCCGGGTCCGCGACCTCCTAGCTGGCGTCCTCGACCACGCCGTCGAAGGCAACAGAATCACGAAAAACCCGGCGCGCGACCTCACGATCAAAAAGAAGCCAATCCCCGATGAGGTGTTCCTGTCGCATTCCCAGTTCGAGGCGCTGGCACTCACATCGCGGCACCCCGACCTTGTACTTTTCCTTGCCTACACAGGCCTCCGTTGGGGGGGGAGGCCACGGCGCTGCGGCAGGAGTACCTGTGAGCATCCGTGAGTCTCTGTGAGCAAAGCGGCCAAAATCGCTGAGTTTACGGGTTTCTTGAGGCAACACCCCGACCGCACCTGGCATCCGTAATGGTTTCCATTCCCACCGTCACCGCCAAATAGCGAGGCCCCTGCTTCCCTCTGTCTACAAGGGAAGCAGGGGCCTTTGCTTTGCCACGGCTGGGCGTCTGGGCCTGCCGTTGTTTAGCTGTTGCCGACGTAGACAAGGCTGCTGGCGTCGACCTGGGCCGCGGGGGCGTCAGCGAGACCGTTTGGCGACAAATCCAAGTCGTTCAGGCTGGGCAGTTCGATGGGGGCGTCGGTGTCATGCTGCTGGGTCACGATGGCTTCCTTGGTGTGGGCGAACGGGGCTGGCCTGCTCAACTCGGTATTTCCATTTGGAAGCCGCAGCGGCAGCGCATGACGCGGGTCTGAAGATAGACCGACAGGAAGTCTGCGGGTCCAGGCTCGGTAGAAATCACCGTGTGGGCGCTCACCCGCTCTGTATCCGGCGGCACCATGGGTTCGCCGCAGTGCATGTAGCCGGCGTCCAGGTGCACGACGTCGCCACCGCCTGGATTGCCTCCCTGGATTGCGGCGAGGAACGCAGCAGTGGTCGCAACGACCCGTGAGCCGCCGCACGCCGTGCAGCTGATGGCCGCGGCCAGTGTTTCCTGCTGCGCATTGAGCGTGGTCACGGGCGCCACGAGCAGGTGCCGGTCGGTGCGGCAGGTGGCGCACCACGGACGGCGGCCCTGGGGCTGGTGCGCGTCCCGCGGCACGTAGGTGTAGGCAGGAGCGGAAATTTCCATCAAACAAGGCCCGGGTAGCTGGCCAGCAGATAGTCCGCCGCCGCAGGTCCCTTGATCCGGAGCCCCGTGCGTTGGGGGTGGACTTGTTTCTCTTTCATAACCGCCCAGAAGACGTCCTCGGGTTGCGGATCGGCCTGCGAGATGAAGCACCAACTGGTGTAGAGGCCGTAGAGGCAGTCCCGTCCCAAGGGATCAAGGGAATCGGGATCCTGGACGGTGGCTTCCTGCAGGAACTGGTCGAAGTGCGAATGTGCCATGGTTGGCTCGTTCCGATGGGTGCAATGGCGCCGCCGTGTGGCTACAGCGACTAAAGCCTCAAAGCCCTGCACGGGGCGGTGAAGCAAGCGGAGTTGCAGGGTCCGCATTTGATAGCGGAATAACAACTTCTCTACGACGTAGACTTTAGGCGTAGACTACGGAATAAGCAAGCTTCCTTACTTTCTTGGAAGCGACCCTCGATACTGCAGATCGGACCACATGCCACCCGAAGCGACTACGTCCGCCGGGCGTGCCGGCAAGAAGAAGCTGAGCCGGGAGCTCGTGTTGTCAGCGGCGCTTGCCCTCGTTGACGAGGAGGGGCTCGACGCGCTTACGATGCGCCGATTGGGGCAGGAACTGGGCCGCGACCCGATGAGCCTGTACCGCTACGCCGAAAACCGGGCAGCCTTGCTGGATGGCGTCTCGGAGCTGGTCCTGAACGAGCTGACGATCTTCCCCGACGATCCGGACTGGCAGGCCCAGCTCCGCCACATCGCCCACGACCTGCGGCTCCTGGCGCTCCGGCACCCCAACGTCGTGTCCCTGCTCGTGACCCGCCCCTTGTCGACACCCCTGGGCCTCCGGCCCCTTGGAACCCTGCGTCCGCTGGAACAAATCCTGTCGCTGCTGATCGACGCCGGATTCGCCCCGGGCGACGCACTCCACGTTTACCGCGCGTACTACGGCTTCCTCTACGGCCACATCCTCAACGAGCTCCAGGAATACGTTGTGGATCCGGATGAGCACGAAGCGGTTCTCCGCCTTGGGCTGCACCGACTGCCGCCAAAAGAGTTTCCCCGGCTCCGCTCCCTCGCCCCGGTCCTCGCCGACTATGACGGCGCGGCGGAACTCGACGAGGGACTCAGCATTCTGCTCTCAGGACTCGGCACGCAGCTTTCCCGGCGCGGCGCCCAGCCCGGGAACTAAAGCTCGCCCGTTCTTCATCTCGAGCTTCACTACGTGCGGGCGAAAATTGCGCCGTGAGACCGCTGGCCGGCGGTCGTCCTGGCGTGCGACTCGAACACCTCGAATCCCGCGGCTACCAGCTCGATGGAGAGATCCTTCACTGGCCATTGATATGCAGGGACAACCGCATGGTCGAACTTTTCGATGACCGGGCCCTCGAAGAAGCCGATCAACAGGGCGCCGCCGGGCCTGAGGACCCGACGGAGCTCGCGGAGAGGCGTGCGGATCGTGGCTGGCTCATGGTGGATCAGCGAGTACCAGGCGAGGACTCCCCCAATTGTCCCGGTGCCGACGTCGAGGGCGTCAAGACTGCCTGACTGGAACGGGATCCCGGGATAGGTGCGGCGGGCGTGCACAATAAACTCGGGAACCAGGTCAACTCCGAGGACAGGAATCCCGGCTTCGTTGATCAAGTTCGTCCACTGGCCCGGCCCGCACCCCGCGTCGAGCACGGCGCCCTCGATACCATCCGCCCAGGCCGCCACCAATTGATAATCCGAAGGGTGGACAGTAGCCATTGATGCGAAGCGTTCGACGTATTCCACCGCCCTGCGCGAATAGGCATCCCTCACAGCGTTGCCCATGCCATCGAGTCTGGCCAGGCTCCGGATAGGTAGCCGGCAACCCCAGGAGCGGACTGTCAGCTGCCCCCTGCCCGGACGGCGGCGGCTGCGAGGACGAATCCCGTTACGGCAGAAAAAGCGCAGATGATCCAGAGAGCGGCGATCAGGCCGCTTTTCTCTCGTATGCCGGGACCTGGTCCGGCCGAAACAACGCCCGCCCGGATCATCGCCACACCGGCGCAGCCGATGGCGATGATCCAACACAGCCACTCGATAATCCCCACTGGAAGGCTTCCCATTGCTACCCGCCCCTTTCGTTGCCTGGACGATCACAGCCTGAG
The DNA here is from genome assembly GCF_057748045.1 of Arthrobacter sp. JB02-1C. NCBI lineage: Bacteria > Bacillati > Actinomycetota > Actinomycetes > Micrococcales > Micrococcaceae > Arthrobacter > Arthrobacter sp. JB02-1C. Next base: position 1,621,474 of record NZ_CM173235.1, on the reverse strand, counting down.
GAACAGGAGCCCCAGACGAGATAGACAGCCGAACACGTGCGATGGGAGGCCAGTGCCCGGCCCACTTCTCATTATTCGGCCCCGGCCGCATGCTTGTCGATCACAATGTCTGTCCGCCCGAGAGAACCGTGATGCCATCGGCTGGCTGGACGGGTCGTCAGGCATAACGGAACAGCTTGCCTTCCGGTCGGGGTTCCGTAGACTCAGCGCATGCCTGGTCGTGGGGGAATCATGCCTGCCCGTTATCCTGCCGTGCTCGCCGGCATGGTGGTCGCCGCCGTACTGTCGGCCTGCACCTATGAGGAGGGCCCTGCCGACCAGCCAGTCACCACTGTGACCGGAACCGGTGTTCCTGGCCCCGCGGCACGGATCGAGAAGGCCCCGGATGTGCTGGTCCTGGAGAAGCGCAACTACGTCGAACTGGAGCGACTCCTGGCGGAGGCTCCGGGTGAGCTGGTGCTCTCGGCCACTGGCCCGGCTGACGGCCCAGGCAAAGGATTCTCGGATTATGCAACCGTGCAGAAAGCAGGGCCGCACATCCTCACCGGGGCCTGCGTCGGGATTGAGCACGCACAGGTCTATCTCGAACAGCGCCTCCCCGGCGGCGGCACGGCGCACACGTCAGTGGAGGTCGACTGCTCTGCGGTCCACACACAGACCGTCGAGCTGCGGGAGGGATACCTGGGTGCGGTGTTGCTGCGCCCCGCGCCCTCCGGCCCATGGACGGGTGCGGTCGCCGGCATCAAAGTCAGCGTCCGGTGACGATGGTTGCGCCTTCCTGCACCGCCCGCTCCCGGTTCCGTTCTTGGGCTGTCGTTCCCCGGACCAAGCCCTCGGCCCCTCAGGAGCTGAGCAGGATGCCCAGGGCCAGGACGCCCAGCAGCAGGACGGAACCGCTGGTCCAGAACACCGCGCTGACGTCCGGGTGGAACCGTTCGGCCGCGATGCCGTGAACGCGCACGGAATACCGGCTGCGCTGGGTGGCATAGATGCCGCCCGCGGTGGCCGCAGCCGCTGCGACCAGAATGAGAATGCTGACACCGTAGTGCGGCAGCCAGCGGAGGAAAACCAGGGCGGCAACGAAGAGCGCCATGGCGGTCCGCCCCCAGGAGAGCAGGGTCCGCTCTGGCTGCAGCCCCGGGTCCTGATGGCCCGGCTGAAGGGCCTGCGTCGGCATCAGTTCAGCACGATCAGGCTAATCACGACGGCGGCGGCCACGGCAATGCCCAGGCCAAGAAGCGGCACCACAATGGGCAGCGGGAGCGGCCGGCCATGCCGCATGCTCTGCTCCACCGAGACCCACCGCACCGCCGCGCCTGCAGCGACCAGCATCCCGATAGCCGTCAAGAGGACGGCCAGCACTTTGCGCAAGGACTCGGGGAAGGCCTCGATGGCGAATGCTTCCAGCGCGAGACCACCGGCCAGAAAAGCTAAAGACGTGCGGATCCACGCCAGGAAGGTGCGCTCATTGGCCAGCGTAAACCTCGGATCAGGTTCCTTGCCGCCGGGCAGCACCTTGCGGGCCAACCAGCCGCGTCCTTGCTCCTGCTCGGTCATCGCTCTCCTGATCGCGGGGTTTTCGCTCATGCTATGCCAGCCTCCGGCGGCTTCACGAATTCATCCCTTCACCGGTAAAACCGAGGTGAATGCTTGCTTTAAACAGTTTTACAACGCTTTTGTTTCCCGGAAGAGTGGCTTCCTGAGACTCACGTCACGTTGACGGAGGCGTACTTGAAAGGTCATTGTGAGCAGCACTTCCCTGAACCCCCATGTCGTCACCCTGGGCACCGCCGGCGGGCCCCGCTGGTGGACCGGCGTCAACGCCGGCCGGCGCGCGGGGATAGCCACCGCCGTCGTCGTCGGTGATGCGGTCTATCTCGTGGACGCGGGCACCGGCGTAGGGAACCAGCTGATGAAGGCCGGATACTCGGCCGGGAACCTGCGCGGAATCTTCCTCACCCATCTGCACTCGGACCACTGCATTGACCTGGCAAGTTTGGCCATCTTCGGGCTTTTCACCCTGCGCCCGGACCAGGAACCGGTTCGGATTATCGGGCCCGGCGACCGCGGCGCCTTGCCGCCGGTGTCGCCGCGCGCGGTGGTCCCCCCGAAGCCGCTCTTCCCGGAGCAGCCGACGCCGGGCACGAAAGCGATGTTCGAGCACCTCATGCGCGCCTATGGTGCCGACCTTAACGACAGGGTGATCGACGCGTTGCGGCCCTCGCCGCTGGACCGCTTCGCAGCCTCCGATATCGAGCTGCCCGGCGGGATCGGTTATGACCCCAATGACAACCCGACCCCCGCAGGCATGGAGCCGTTTGAGATTTACCGGGATGAACTGGTGAGCGTGACGGCAACACTGGTGGAGCACCCTCCGGTCGCGCCTGCCTTCGCCTTCCGCTTCGATACCGCGGAAGGATCCGTCACCATTTCCGGGGACACCGCCCCGTGTGAGAACTTGGTGCGGCTCGCCCGCGGAACAGACCTGCTGCTCCACGAGGCCATCGACTTCGAGTGGGTTTCCCGCACCTACGGCGGAACGGCGACAGAAGAGGCACAGGCCTCCATGGACCACCACCGCCGGTCGCACACCTCGGCCAAGGATGCAGCCGCCCTGGCCAGCAAGGCGGGAGCCTCCCGGCTGGCCCTCCACCACCTGGTTCCCGGAACCACCCCCACCTCCGTCTGGCTTTCCCACGCCAACGAGTTTGCCGGCGAGTTCTACGTCCCGGACGACTTGGACGTGATCTCTTTCTCCACCCTCGGCGGCAATGAAGCCCTTGAGGTTCCCGACACTGAAGCGGAAATGGCACCCTCCCTATGAAAACATCAGCAGTTGCCCCTGCCGGGACCGAAGCGGCCCCGGCGAACATCACCGAGACCGGTTTCAACACGCCCCAGATGCGGCGGATCCTCGCGTCCTCCTTCATCGGCAGTGCGATCGAGTTCTACGACTTCATCCTCTACGCCACGGCCGCCTCGCTGGTCTTCAACAAGGTCTTCTTCACCAACCTCGATCCGGCCGTAGCCATCTTCGCCTCGTTCGCCACGCTGGCCGTGGGCTACCTGGCCCGCCCCATTGGCGGCATCGTTTTCGGCCACTTCGGAGACAAGCTGGGCCGCAAGGGCGTCCTGATCGCGTCGATGCTCATGATGGGCATCGCCACGACCTTGATCGGGCTGCTCCCCACCACCGCCCAAATCGGCATGCTCGCCCCCGTCGCCCTGATCGTGCTGCGCGTGGTGCAGGGCCTGGCGGTTGGCGGCGAGTGGGGCGGCGCCATGCTCATGGCGCTGGAGCACGCCCCCAAGGAACGCCGCGGCTTCGCGGCGAGCTTCGCCAACATGGGCGGCCCCGCAGGCGCGGTCCTGGCCACGCTCGCCGTCTCCGCCGTCTCCGTCCTGCCGAACAATCAGTTCCTGAGCTGGGGCTGGCGAATCCCCTTCCTCATCAGCATCGTCCTGATCGCGATTGGCCTGGTCATCCGGCTCAAGGTCTCCGAGTCCCCTCTCTTCCTGGCCCTGGAGAACAAGGCCAAGGAGAAAAAGATCCCCATCCTGGAGGTCATCACCCGGTACCCGATCAGCGTCATCAAGGGCACGCTGGTTGGCATGAGCTCCTACACGGTGCAGGGACTCATGACGGTCTGGGCCATCTCCTTCGTGGTCGACAGTGCGGGCATGGACCGCACCGCCGTCCTGAACGTCAAGGCGGTCGGTGCGGCGCTGACCGTCGTGGGGATCTGGTTCGCTGCGCGCCACTCGGACCGGCTGGGACGCCGGCCGGTGATGTTTGCCGGGATCGCTGCCGGCGCACTGATGGCGCTGCCCATCATGTGGATGCTGGAACTCGGCGAGTTGTGGCTCTTTGCGCTGGCGCTCTTCATTGCTAACGGCATCATCCAGGCAGCCATCTTCGGCCCCTTCGGCGCGTTTTCGGCCGAGCTCTTTCCCACCCGCATCCGGTACACCGGCGCTTCGCTGGTCTACCAGCTCTCCTCGACTCTGGGAGCCGGCTTCACCCCGATGATCGTCAGCGCCCTGGTGCTCGCGACCGGTGGATCATTGTGGCTGACGGGCGTCGTCTGGGCAGGGACCTTCGTCCTGGCCGGACTGTGCCTGCTCACCGTCAAGGAAGGCAAGGACCAGGACCTCACGGCGGACCAGATCTAGTCCCGCAGCCCCCCGGTGCGGGAGCCGGTCAGCCGCCGCGGCCGACCGGCTCCCGTTCCTTGTTCCGACCGGTCGTGACGCAGAAGTCGATGAAGGCCCGCAGGCGCAGGCTCTGCCGGTCGGACTCCATGTACGCCACACAGATATCGCTGCGGCCCACCTCGTCTTCGATGGCAAGGACGGACAGCGGGAGAGCGTCGTAGCTCAGGTCAACGGGCGGCCGCTGGACCAGGACCGTGTACCCGAGGCCCTTGGCCACCATCCCCCGCACCGCTTCCAGGCTGCTGGATTTCCAAACAATTTTCGGATCCAGCCCGGACTCGCGCAGATTGGCCAACTGGTTTTCGCGGACCGAGGGCATGTCCAGGGAGACGAAATCGTCGTCGGCCAGTTCAGCCAGCCGGATGCTTTTGCGCCCCGCGGCCCAGTGCTCCTGAGACACGAGGACATACGGCACGCCCGCCATCACCGGGGTCCACGCCACCCGCGGGACCAGATGCCGGGTGTGCGTTAACACGGCGTCGAGGAAGCCGTCCAGCATGCGTTCCTGGAGCTCACCGCCGTCGCCCTCAATCAACGTCACCTCAAGACCGGGATTGGGCTTCATGAAGCCGTGGCCAATCTCGGGCAGCCAAAAAGCCGACAGGCCGCTGTAGCAGCCGATGACCAACGGGCCCACCAGGCGGTCCTGCCGCTCCAGCACCCGGCCCTGCACCTCCTCGGCGTGCCGGACCAGGGCCTTGGCATCACGCAAAAAGTGCGACCCCACGGCGGTCAGGACAACACCGCGCGCACGGTGGCGGACCACCAGCTGGGAGCCCACGATCCGTTCCAGCTCGGTAAGGGCCTGCGACATGGCCGCCTGGGAAATGTGGGTGGCGGCAGCAGCAGCCGAAATCGAACCATGGTCCGCAATGGCGACGAAATACTGCAACTGCTTCAGCGTGTAGTCGAGCACCCACCCAGCGTAGGCCCCCGGACCGGGGCACGCGGTCAGCCGGGGTGTGACAACCGGTCCTGGGCGTGACTCCCAGGCCCCACCGGCACCAGCCCGGTTGCCTGGGCGAGCCCAACGGTCGGCATCGAAACGTACATGCTCTCGGTGCGGCCGGTCTGGAAGGTCTCATGCCAGATCCCGACGGCGTTGGGCGCCTTGCGTGCGCGGCGGTTGAACGCGGACCACGCCGGCCGGTGTTCAGCCTCTGGCTGCGCGGCGTAGGCGTAGAGCTTCTCGGCCGAGTCCCAGTACTGCATGATGACCGGGCCGCCGGGACCGATGGCCATCCGGTAGCCCAGCAGCCCCGACGACGGCTCGCGGGAGAGCTCCGCCAGCATGCGCGGCATCGCAAGGAAGACGGGCAGCCACTGATCCGGCCGCCACGGACGGTTGATCCGCATCCCGATCAGAAAGACCACTAAGCCCTCATGGTGCCGGTGCGTGTAACGCCCGGAGTTGATCCGCGCCATATGCTTCTCCTAACTGGATACCGTTACTCACCAATATTGGGGAGTGCCACTATCTAAGTCAAGGAGAATCTTTTGCGTATTTCACAGCTCGCGGCCGCCACCGGGGTTCCGGTTGCGACCATTAAGTACTACCTGCGCGAAGGCCTGCTGCACGAGGGCGAACTGACCGCCGCGACCCAGGCGCGCTACGACGAGACTCATGTGCGCCGGCTGAACCTCATCCGGGCCCTCACGGGCACCGCGGGGCTGAGCATCAGCGCCACCCACGAGGTGCTGCTGGCCATGGAAACCCCGCCGGAATCGGGCCACGATTTTCTTGGCATCGCGCATCAGGCAGTCACCCGGCCGGCGCCGGCCGACGTAGACCTCGCCGCGGCCCAGGAGCTCCTGGACCGGTGGGGCTGGGGTGCAGCGGAGTGCGACCGCAACACCCAGGCGGCCCTGGTGGTGGCCCTACAGGGGCTGTCAGCCGCCGGCTTCGCACCCCCGCAGGCGCTCCTGGACCGCTACGCCTTGGCCATGCAGGACATTGCCGAGGCCGACGTCGAAAGCGTCCCCACCGACTCGCCGGAGGCCACGATGCGGCACGTCGTACTGGGAACGCTGCTGATGGAGCCCGTCCTGCTGGCCATGCGGCGGCTCGCCCAGCAGGCCGCCTCGTTCCGGCGCTTCGGCGCCGCAGAGTGACTGGGCCCGCAGAGTGACCGGGCGCCGGGACGACTACACCCTGATATGTAGGCGTTCCTTGTCAAGAGGGCAAGGGTGAGCGGTCCAGGGCTGGTTTGTCCTGGACCGCTCTTTTGTGTCCGTTCCCTGCGTGGTCTCCGGTTGGCTGGCGCGTCGTGATCGACGTGAGGCGCTGTCATGCTGATATGCGCGGGTTGGTTACCGCAGGACGAGGTGTTCGGCTGGAGGGGTGCCGCTGGTCTAGCAATGTCGGGCGTCACCGGGTGATTGGCCGGTTGTCCATAGGTGTATCGCGGGTCTCCTCCACGCTGCCGAGCCATCCAGGCCGGGTCGGGAACGGCACACGTCTATTCATCCGTCCATGGCTGTTCCTGTTGGATCGGGGCGGCGAGGGACCAGCACCAGCCAGCCAGTTCCCGGGCTACGGCGACGTTCGCGATGACCCGGCGTTTGTGCCGGGCCTCGAACTGCTCCCACTTGCGGTGCAGCCGGTGGTTGCCCTGATGGCCGCGGACCCGGGACGCTTCATCCGCGATGTCCCAGCGGGAACGCATCTCTTGGCTGACGTGAGTGTAGGGCCGGCGGTGGTGCCAGGCGGCCTCGACCAGCAGGCGGCGGGCATGGGTGTTGCCGGTCTTGGTGATCCCGCCTTGGGACCGGGAAGCGCCGGAGGAATGTTCCGAGGGAACCAGGCCCAGATAGGCGCCGATGGTGTTGCCGGTGAAGCGGTTCCAGTCACCGATTTCCACTGCGAGGCCGACGGCGGTGAGCACCGAGATGCCGCGCAGACACATCAGGGCCCGCACCACCGGGGCATACCGGTCGGTTGCCGCCAGCTCGGTGATCTTGGAGTCCAGACGGTTTCTGCGGTCCAGCGTCAGTTCCGCGGTCTCCAGGCTTGCCTCGTAGGCGGCCTGCAGGGCCGGATCGTCAAATCGTTGCCGGTGCAGCCAGGTGTGGTGGGCGCCGGTCCAGGCATGGCCGCCGGAATACACCAGCCCGTGGCGGAGCAGCAGCTTCGAGATCCGGTGCCTGGCCCTCATCAGGTCCGCACGGACGTCCTCGCGGGCGCGCACCAGATCACGCGCCGCTTCATCCGCTCGGCCAGGAACCCGCACGGGCGTAATCTGTCCGAGCAGTGCCAACCGGGCCAGATGCTCGGCATCGCGCGCGTCGGTCTTCACCCGGTCCCCGGACGGCCTTTGAAGCTTCGAGGGCGCAGCCACAAGGCACTCGACCCCTGCATCGACCAACAGCCGGGCCAAACCGAATCCGGTTGGGCCTGCCTCATAAACAACGAGGACCGGCCCCGGCAATCCGGAAACCCACTCGGCGATCCCGGCATCGCTGGCGGCCAGGCTCTGCCTCAGGATCTCGCCCGTTTCATGGTTAATCGCGCAGCCCTTCACGCTGCGCGCATGGACATCCAAACCGACATAAGTACGCTTATTCATGGCTGGAACCTCCAGACGTTCAAATGTGGCTCTACCAGTCCACACCCCCCGCGCTTCGGCGCGGAACAGTGGCCTGACTGGCAACCCACGAACCTCTTTGAACCCGAGGTTCCAGTCCTACGTCAGGCAACCACCACACTTCATATCGTCTAGTCACAGTCCGGCTGCAGCATAGCCGTGATCTTTCTGCTGAGCGAAGCCACGGCAGCCTGTTCATCGCCGGAGAGCAGGTCGAAGAAGTGGGTGCGGACGAATTCCAGGTGGCCCGGGGCCGCCTGCTCGATGGCCGCCCGGCCTTCGGGGGTAATCTTCACGTCCAGGCCGCGGGCATCGGCGGAGCAGTCTTTTCGCTCCAGCAGGCCACGGGCTTCCATCCGCTTGAGCAGGTGGGACAGCCGGCTGCGGTCCCAGCCCAGGAGGTTCCCCAGATCCCGGGCCCGGACCACGCCGTCGGCATGTTCCGAAAGCGGGGCCAGTACGGCATATTCGGCCCCGGAGAGCTGCGACTCCCGCAGCAACTGCCGGTCCATGGCGGCGGTCAGCAGCCCGGTCGCCTCAACGAATCGGCGCCAAACTTCCAATTCGCGCTCGTCCAGCCATCGCGTGTTCTCCACTGCCGCCACTCTCCATTAGTTGATAGTTCAAGTTTGACGTAGTGTTGTTGATGTGTCAACATAATCAGTGACACGTCAACAACTTTCCTTCCTAAGGGGACACAGCATGACCAAGATTGCGATCGTCACCGGCGCCAGCCGTCCGGGCAGCGTCAACAAGTCCGTCGCCGAGTGGGTTCTCGCCCAGGTCGCCGACCGCACCGACGCCGACTTCGAACTGGTAGACATTGCGGACTTCAACCTCCCCCTGCTGGACGAGGCCTACCCCGCCGCGTACCAGAACTACCAGAATGACCACACCAAGGCCTGGTCTGCCAAGATCAGCGAATTCGACGGCTTCATCTTCGTGGCCCACGAGTACAACCACACCGCCGGTGCTGTCCTGCTCAACGCACTGTCCTACCTGAACGCCGAGTTCAATAACAAGGCCGCCGGCTTTGTTTCCTACGGCTCCATGGGCGGCGCCCGCGCCGTCGAGCACCTGCGCGGCGTCCTCTCCGAGCTGCAGATTGCCCACGTTCGCAACCAGGTCATGTTCTCTCTCTTCACCGACTTCGAGAACTTCTCCGTCTTCAAGCCTACCGAGCAGAACGCCGGCACCCTGGCACCGATGGTGGACCAGCTCACCGTCTGGGCCCGCGCCATGGAGGCCGTGCGCGCCGAGCAGCTGGCCGTCGCGAGCGCCTAAGCCAACTCCCGCACCAACACGAAAGGCTCCCCGGCTATCCGGGGGGCCTTTCCTGCGTCCCGGCCCAGGCCCCTGTCGCGGTCCGCACCCCGGAACCCGGGCCTCCCCGGCGGGGAGTCGGTCGAGCAGGGGCAAACAGGGGCAAGCAGCGGCAAGCAGGAAGGAAGAACTGCCCCGCAACGAACGCACGCGGCCACACGCCGCCGTCGGGAACTTCCGGATGCACCTGGATGCACCCGGCACAGCGAAGCCACCCCTCCCCCGACGCTGGTCGGGGAAGGGGTGGCTCGGTCTAGCAGCGCGGCTTAGCCGCGGCGGTTTAGCGGATGGCGGCGAAGCCCCTGGCCCAGGAGACCAGCTGGTCGAGCATCGGGGCGAGGGTGCCCGCGTTCTGCTCGGTCGGCGTGAAGACCGAGAAGTTCTCAAAGTCCTCAAACAGGGAGAACATGACCTGGTTGCGCACATGGGCAACCTGCAGTTCGGACAGGGTTTCGCGCAGGTGCTCGACGGCGCGGGCGCCGCCCATCGACCCGTAGGACACGAAGCCGGCAGCCTTGTTGTTGAATTCCGCGTTCAGGAACGACAAGGCGTTGGTGAGGACCGGGCCGGCCGTGTGGTTGTACTCGTGCACCACGAAAACGAAGCCGTCGAACTCCGCGATCCTGGCGGACCAGGCCTTGGTGGCCGGGTTCTGGTAGTTCTGGTAGGCCGCCGGAGTGGCCTCATCGAGCAGCGGAAGGTCGAAGTCTGCAATGTCCACCAGCTCGAACTCGGCATCCGCCCGGCCGGCAGCCTGGGCCAGGACCCATTCCGCGACGGCCTTGTTGACGCTGCCCGGGCGGCTGGCGCCGGTAATGACCGCAATCCGGGGCCGCGCGTTCCGCACCGCGGGATCGGCCGCCGGCTCCGCGGCCAGCTCCGCCTGCGCGGCCGGGGCAGTCAGGCCGGGCGCTGCTGCCGCAGCGGAGCGGCCACTCTTGGGCTTGCGGGAAAAGATTTTGAACCAGGACATGGCGCCTCACCGTTCAGGATAGTTGATGTTTCAATCATCTTAGGCGCGGTTTGGTGATGTGTCAACAAAAATGTCCCCTCCGTCACGAATGAACCGGCGGCCCTTCGTGGTGCACAATGCGTTCATGACCATTGACGATCCCCGCCCGGTGTACTTCCTTTCGGACAGTACGGGCATCACCGCGGAAACGCTTGGGAACACCCTGCTCACGCAGTTTTCCGAGAACGACTTTGACCGGGTCACCGTCCCGTTCATCATGACGATCGAGCAGGCGCGGGCGGTGGTGAAGGTGATCGACGGACTGGCGGCGACCGGGCTGCGTCCGATTGTTTTCTCCACCGCCGTCACCACCGACATCCGCCAGACCCTCGCCCAGTGCAAGGGGATCGTGGTGGATCTGATCGGGCCGCACGTCGGCGTGCTGGAAAGTGCCCTGGGCACCCAGGCCAGCGGGGAGCCGGGCCGAGCACACGGTCTGGGCAACGCGGCGCGCTACCAGTCCCGGATGGCCGCCGTCGAGTACGCCATGGAGCACGACGACGGGCAAAGCCTGCGGGCGCTGGAAAAGGCCCAGGTGATCCTGGTGGCCCCCTCCCGCTGCGGCAAGACCCCCACCACCATGTACCTCGCACTGCAGCACGGCATCTTCGCCGCCAACTTTCCGCTCGTCGACGAGGACTTCGAGAAGGAGGGCCTGCCCCGGCCGCTGCGGCCTTTTATTTCGAAATGCTTCGGCCTGACCACCAACCCCCTGCGCCTGAGCCAGGTCCGTACCGAGCGCCGCCGCGGCTCACCCTACGCGTCGCTGCGGCAATGCGGGTTCGAACTGCGCAGTGCGGAGCGTTTATACGTATCGCACGGGATTCCGTACCTGAATTCGGCCAGCGTTTCGGTCGAGGAGATGGCTGCCACCATCCTGCAACAGATGCACCTCAAGCATTAGGGAAAAAATTCACAAGGCCGGCGGCCTGCCGCTCAAGTGGAAAAGAACGCACCCGACCTGTCACTGTAAAAGCACTGGTGCCCAACGGCCCGCGGCAACGCGGGAAGGCGGGCACCGCTGCGCGCAAGCACTCTGCAAAGGAGCAGTAATCATGACGACAGAAATCCTGTGGTTTTCGGAACTCGGGCTCAATGACCTGGACCGGGTAGGCGGCAAAAACGCTTCCCTCGGCGAGATGGTGCAGAATCTGACCTCCGCCGGTGTCCAGGTCCCGGATGGCTTCGCCACCACGGCCGACGCGTACCGCAACTTCCTGGCCGATTCCGGACTGGACCAGACCATCGTGGACCGGCTTGCCGGCCTCGACACCGATGACGTCACGGCCCTGGCAGCAGCCGGCCAGGAGATCCGGACCCTGATCCGTGACACGCCCTTCCGGCCCGACTTCGAAGCGCAGATCCGCGCGGCGTACCAGCAACTGGTCGACAAGCACGGCGGCACCGAGGACCTCTCCTGGGCCGTGCGCTCCAGCGCCACCGCCGAAGACCTGCCCGACGCCTCCTTCGCCGGGCAACAGGAGACCTTCCTCAATGTCCGCGGCATCGAGAACATCCTGATGGCCATCAAGGACGTGTTCGCCTCGCTCTACAACGACCGGGCCATCGCGTACCGGGTGCACCACAAGTTCGAACACGCGGAGGTGGCACTGTCCGCCGGCATCCAGCGCATGGTCCGCTCCGACGTCGGCGCCTCCGGCGTGATGTTCACGATGGACACCGAATCCGGGTTCCACAACGCCGTCTTCGTGACCTCCTCCTACGGCCTCGGCGAGGCCGTGGTGCAGGGCGCCGTCAACCCGGACGAGTTCTACGTCTACAAGCCGGCACTCGAGGCGGGCCGTCCCGCCATCCTCAAGCGCGGACTCGGTGAGAAGGCGCTGCAGATGACCTACACGGAGAACCGGGAAATCGGCCGCACCATCGACTTCGTTCCGGTGGAGGCTGCCCTGCGGAACCGTTTCAGCCTGACGGACGACGACGTCGAGCAGCTCGCCCGGCACGCCGTCGCCATCGAAAACCATTACGGCCGTCCGATGGACATCGAGTGGGGCAAGGACGGGATCGACGGCAAGCTGTACATCCTGCAGGCCCGGCCCGAGACGGTGCAGTCCCGCCGGACCTCCGGCAGCCTGAGCCGGTTCCGCCTGAACGGTTCCGGCCCGGTGCTCGTCGAGGGCCGCGCGATCGGCCAGCGGATCGGCGCCGGCAGCGTCCGCGTCCTGAGTTCGATCGACCAGATGGCCGCCTTCAAGACCGGGGACGTCCTGGTCGCGGACATGACCGACCCGGACTGGGAACCGATCATGAAGCGGGCCTCCGCCATTGTGACCAACCGGGGCGGCCGCACCTGCCACGCGGCCATCATCGCCCGCGAACTGGGCATCCCGGCCGTGGTCGGTACCGGCAACGCCACCGATGTCCTCAGCGACGGACTCGAGGTGACCGTTTCCTGCGCCGACGGGGAAACCGGGTACATCTACGAGGGAATCCTGGACTTCAACGTCGAAGAAACCGAGATCACCCAGCTGCCCGAGGCGCCGGTCAAGGTCATGATGAACGTCGGCACGCCCGAGCAGGCCTTCACGTTCGCCCAGCTGCCCAACCACGGCGTGGGCCTCGCCCGGCTGGAATTCATCATCAACCGCCAGATCGGCATCCACCCCAAGGCGCTGCTGAACCTGGACGAGCAGCCGGCCGAGGTGGCCGCGGAAATCCGCGAGCGGATTGCCGCGTACCAGAGCCCCCGGGACTTTTACGTCAAGCGCCTGGCCGAAGGCGTGGCCACGATCGCCGCCGCGTTCGCGCCGGAGCCGGTGATTGTCCGGATGTCCGACTTCAAGTCCAACGAGTACGCCAACCTGCTCGGCGGACCCGCCTACGAGCCGCACGAAGAGAACCCGATGCTCGGCTTCCGCGGCGCCTCCCGCTACCTGGAGCCCTCGTTCCGGGACTGCTTCGACCTCGAGTGCGAGGCGATGTCCTTCGTCCGCAACGAGATGGGCCTGACCAACGTCAAACTCATGATCCCGTTCGTGCGCACCGTCGGGGAGGGCCGGGGCGTCATCGACCTGCTCGCCGAAAACGGGCTGCGCCGGGGCGAGAACGGGCTCGAGGTTGTCATGATGTGCGAGCTGCCCTCCAACGCCCTCCTGGCCGACGAATTCCTGGACCACTTCGACGGGTTCTCCATCGGCTCCAACGACATGACCCAGCTGACCCTCGGCCTGGACCGCGACTCCGCGGTCGTCGCCGCCGGCTTCGACGAACGCGACCCCGCGGTCAAAAAGCTCCTGAGCATGGCGATCAAGGCCTGCAAGGCGCGCGGCAAGTACGTCGGCATCTGCGGCCAGGGTCCCAGCGACCACCCCGACTTCGCCGAATGGCTGGTCGGCGAAGGCATCGATTCGGTGTCCCTGAACCCGGACACCGTCGTGGACACCTGGCTCCGCCTGGCGGGCGGACCGGCCAAAGCACCGGAGGCCATGACCCTTAGCTGACAGGCACCCCGCAGCGCCGCGGGGCAGGGTCCGTTCCTGCCCCGCGGCGCGGGTTCTCACACCGGCGCGGGACCCCGGTACCCCAGCGCGGCGCTGGCCTTCCGGCCGGCCGCCGCGACCAGCGGCCCGAGCCGCGGCACGTCGGCACTGCCCACCCGCTGGATGGGAAAACCCACCCCCAGGGCCGCGGCAAGTTCACCGTCATACCGGAACACGGGCGCGCTGATCGATCCTACGTCGCTGTTGCGTTCACCGAAGGCCGCGAAATAGCCTTGCCGGCGGGCCTCTTCGGCCTGCTCGTCGAGCTGGGCCCAGCTGACCGGGGTGGCGGGTGTAAACCGGGTGAGATCGGAGCCGCGCAGCGCTTCCCGGGCGCCGGGGTCGAAGGTCAGAAAAATTTTGCCGGGCGCCCCCGCATGGATGGGCATGACCTGGCCCACCACGAACGGCCGCATGACCACGTGCCGGGTTTCGGCGACCGCCACCACGGTGCGGTGTGCGCCGTCCCGCAGGTACAGGCACGCCGTTTCCCCGGTGGCGTCGCGGAGTTCCTGCAGCACGGGCCGGACCAGCCGGACCAGGTCCAGCCCGAGCGTGCCGGGCGCCGCCCACTGGACCATCCGCATGCCGATCCGGTAGCGGTCCCCGTCGCGGTCCAGGAAGCCTTCGTGCACCATGTTCTGGACCAAACGCTGGCACGTGCTGGCCGGCAAGCCCGTGGTGCGGGCGATCTGCTGCAGGGTAGGCTCCGGGTCGTCGATGGAGAAACAGTCCAGGATGTCACTGACCTTGCGCAGCACCAGCACGGGGGTCCTCCCGGCGCCCTGGTCCTTCACCGTTCTCTTGCCGTCTGCCACCTGCCGTGCCCTTCTTCCCGTGGTCCGGTTCCCGCCTCCCGGCGCGGTGGGGTGCCGGGGCAATAAACCGTTGACACATCCAGAGTAGGTCCGCACTATGGGTTGTGAAACCACAATGTGGGTTCTCCGGACACTGTCCCAGGGGTGCCGGGAGCGACCCGCCGCCCTCCGGCCCCTGGCGGCCAATCCCACCGGGGTGCCGTGCCCCAACTGGTCGGAACAACGGAGTGAACATGAACGTTCAGGAAGTGACCCGGGCGCAGGCAGTACGGCGCGCCACCATGGCAAGCGTGGTCGGGACCACCATCGAGTGGTACGACTTTTTCCTTTACGGTACGGCGGCGGCCCTGGTGTTTCCGCAGCTGTTCTTCCCCGGACAAAACGCCTTCGCCGGCGTCCTGGCGGCCTTCGCCACCCAGTTCGTCGGCTTCGTGGCCCGCCCCGTCGGCGCGGCCATCTTCGGGCACTTTGGCGACCGGATCGGCCGCAAGACGACGCTGATGGCGACGTTGTTCCTGATGGCCTTCGGCACGGTCCTGATCGGCCTGCTGCCGACCTATCAAAGCATCGGCATCGCCGCGCCTATCCTCCTGGTGGTGCTGCGCATCATCCAGGGCATCGGCGTCGGCGGCGAATGGGGCGGCTCGGTCCTGCTGAGCATGGAGTGGGGCCACGTCGAGCGGCGCGGCCTGTCCGCGAGCTGGCCGCAGATGGGCGTGCCGATCGGGCTTGTCCTCTCCACCGGCGTCGTCCGGATCACCTCCGGCATGACGGGCACCGAAGGCTTCGTCGCCTACGGCTGGCGGATCCCGTTCATCATCAGCATCCTGCTGGTCGGCGTCGGCCTCTTCGTCCGGCTGCGGGTGATCGAAAGCCCCGAGTTCGAGGCGGTCCGGCTGGCGGACCGGGTGGTGAAGAACCCCCTGGTCGAGGTCTTCAAGCGCCAGCCCAAGGAGGTCCTGCTGACCGCCCTGGTCCGGACGTCGGAACAGGCGCCGTTCTACCTCTTCATCACCTTCGTCCTTACCTACACGGTCAAGCAGCTCAAACTCAACAGCAATGCAATCCTGGACGACACCCTGATTGCCGCTTCCCTGGGCCTGATCAGCATCCCGGTGTTTGGCCGGCTCTCGGACAAGTTCGGCAGGCGGCGGGTGTACGGGATCGGCATTGTGCTGACCGCGGCATTCGCCTTCCCCTACTTCGGCCTGCTCAACACCCGCGACGGGCTGCTGGTGGGAATCGCGGTGGTCCTCAGCCTGATGCTCCACGACATCCAGTACGGCCCGCAGGCCGCCCTGATTGCCGAGAGTTTCGACGCCGATATCCGTTACACCGGCGCAGGCATGGGCTACCAGCTCGCCAGCGTGGTGGCCGGTGGCCCCGCGCCGCTGATCGCTGCGGCCCTGCTGCAGGCGACCTCCGACTCGACGTCCATCTCCATTTACATCATCATCTGCTGCGCCATCAGCATGCTCGCGCTGGTGCTGCTGCCGAAACGCTCGACCGTTCCGGTCCATGCGCCGGAAACAGCGACCGGCGTGGTATGAGCCAGCACGGCACAGAGCCGGCGGATCCCGCGCTCGGCGACCTGCTGGTGCTGGACCTGTCCCGGATCCTTTCCGGTCCCTTCGCCACCATGACGCTCGCGGATCTCGGCGCCGACGTCATCAAGGTCGAACAACCCGGCACCGGCGATGACACCCGGCAGTGGGGGCCGCCGTTCCAGGGCGGCGAGGCCGCGTACTTCCTGGCAGTGAACCGGAACAAGCGCAGCCTTGCCGTCGACCTAAAAACGGCGGAGGGCCGGCACGTCGTCCAGCAACTGGCGCGCCGGGCCGACGTCGTGGTCGAAAACTTCCGGCCGGGAACCGCGGAGCGGCTTGGGCTGGGTTATGCGGAGCTGGCCGCGGCAAATCCGGGCCTCGTGTATGCCTCCATCAGCGGCTACGGCCAGACTGGCCCCGAGGCGTCCGGCGCCGGCTACGACGCGATCGCCCAGGCCCGTTCGGGGATCATGAGCGTCACCGGCGAAGCGGACGGACCTCCCGTCCGGGTCGGCGTCAGCAGCGCCGACCTCGTCGCCGGCCTGTGGGCCACCATCGGCATCCTCGCTGCCCTGCACGAAAAGCAACGGACCGGTGCGGGCCAGTGGGTCGACATCAGTCTGCTGGATGGCTCGGTGTCGTTGCTGACCTACGTCTCGAGCGGCTACTTCGCCAGCGGTGAGATCCCCAAACGGTACGGCTCCGCGCATCCCACCATCGCCCCCTACCAGGTGTTCCCCACGGCGGACGGATTCGTGATGGTCGCCGTCGGGAATGACAGCCTCTGGCGCCGGTACGCCGCCGCCATCGGCCGGCAGGACCTGGCCGACGACGAGCGCTTTGCCGGCAACCCCTCCCGGGTAGCGCTGCGGGAGACGCTGATTCCGCTGCTCGAGGGCATCATGCGGACCCGCAGCACAGGCGAGTGGGTGGCGGCGCTGGATGCAGCCGGCGTCCCGGCGGGACCGATCCAGACCGTCGACCAGGCCGTACAGGACCCCCAGGTCCTCGCCCGGAACATGGTCGCCGACCTCGTCCACCCCAGTGCCGGCCCGATGAAGGTTGTCGGCTGTCCCGTCCGGCTCACCAGGACTCCGCCGTCGGTCCGGACGGCGCCGCCAACGCTCGGCCAGGAAACGGATCAAATCCTCGCCGAACTGGGCTACGGCGCCGACCGGATCGAGGCGCTGCGTTCCAGCGGAGCCGTTGCGTGACGCCCGGCGACGCAGCCCACCATGGACGTTAGCCGCCTCGCTTCCGACGCCGGCGTGGCCGTCCTGACGGTGGGGACCGGCGAGCGGTTCAATGCCCTCAACTCCGCGCAATGGCAGGCACTGGAAGCCACGGCCCGGGACCTGGCCGCCGGTCCCTCCGTGCGTGCCGTCATTATCCGCGGCCGCGGCAGCACCTTCTGCTCCGGCTCAGACCTGCGCGAATGGCAGGGCGCCACCGGCGCGGACGTCAGCGCCGGGTTCGCCGCGATCGAGGCTGGCCTCCAGGCGGTGGAGGCCGTCCCCGTCCCCACCGTCGCCCTGGTGCAGGGCGTGGCCACCGGCGCGGGCTGCCAGCTGGCACTGGCCTGCGACCTGCAGATCCTGGAGTCGAGCGCGAAAATCGGCATGCCCATCGCCCGCCTCGGCATGCTCATTCCACCCACGTTCGCCAACCGGTTATCCGCACGGATCGGCCCGTCCCGGACCAAGGACCTGCTGTACGGCGGGAGGCTGCTTGCCGGACCGGAGGCCGAGGCTTTGGGTCTGGTAACCACGGTGGTTCCGGACGGCACCGGCGACGCCGAAGTGGCCCGGCTGGCCGAGCTGTGGGGCCACATGTCACAGGCTTCGCTGCGGGCGTCCAAGGCCGCCGTGAACCAGGGCTTGGCTCCCGTCGATGCCCCCGCGCGGGCGCTCCCGCAGGGCGCCGCGGCCGATCCCGACGAGTTCTTCCGCCGGGTGGACCAGTTCCTGCGGCACAAGCCGGGCTAGCCTCGGGCGCCGGTTACCGCTTCGGGCCGAAGAGGGCCACCACGGCTAGAATCGAGGGACCGCCCGCAGCCATCCCGGCCGCCGGGCCCCCCGCGTCCGCTGCCCGGCGAAAGGAGTCCCCCGTGCGCCCAGCGCCTGCCCGGATTCCTTTCCATGCACTGCGTTCGGCCCTGGTCGCGGCGACCATCCTGACCCTTGCCGCAACGGCGCACGTCATAGCCGGCGGGGAACTCCCGCCACCCGGTGTCCTGCTCGCGTTCCTGGCCTTCACCGGGCTGGTTTCCACCACTGCCACCCGGCTGCGGCTGCGCCTTCCGGCGATGACGGCACTGCTCGGAACCGGCCAGATGGTGCTGCACGAGGCCTTCACCGCTTTCAGCGTGACCGGGGCTCCCGGCGGCAACGCCGGGGCGGCCGTGCAGGCGCACCACGCCGCGCTCCCGCCCCCGGTCTCCGCCCATGAGCTCCACCTCCGGCTGCACGAACTCGATTCCGGCGTGGCCGTGGGAATGCTAGCCGGCCACACCCTGGCGACGCTGGCCTGCGCCCTGCTCCTGGCCAAGGGTGAAGAGGCCCTGTGGACGCTCGCTGCCTGGCTCCGGCCGCTGGCACAGCTCCCGGCCGCGGCGCGGCCATCCCCGGCCGTCCGCCCGGTCCTGTCCGCGCCCTCCCGGCCCGCAGCCCCGCTGCCCTGGCGCAACCTCAGGCGCGATTGCCACCGCGGGCCGCCCGCCGCCGTCGTCTGCTCCTAATTTTCCGGGCCGTGGCCAGCCCCGCACCACCGGGGCCCGCCGCGCCTCCCCCACCTTTGCGCGCCGCCGTGCCGCGCGCACGCCCGAAAGGCCTTAACCATGCCCGCCATCAAGCACCACCCCGTCCTTCGCCGCGCCATCTCCGCCACCGCAGCGGCCGCCGGCACCGCCGCCCT
Organism: Arthrobacter sp. JB02-1C; assembly: GCF_057748045.1. Taxonomy (NCBI): domain Bacteria; kingdom Bacillati; phylum Actinomycetota; class Actinomycetes; order Micrococcales; family Micrococcaceae; genus Arthrobacter; species Arthrobacter sp. JB02-1C. The sequence continues at coordinate 1,602,562 of NZ_CM173235.1, read as the reverse complement.
GCTGCTTGCAGGCATCAGCGCCGCTTCCGCCCACGTCGGCGTCGCACCGGACAACACCGCCGCCAATTCCTCCGCCCTGCTGAGCTTCGCCATTCCGCACGGCTGCGAGGAATCCGCCACCACCAGGGTCACCATCACGCTGCCGTCCGAGCTGAACGACGCCCAGCCCACCGTGAACGCGAACTGGACGGCCGCCAAGGTCACGGAGCAGCTCCCGGAACCGAAGAAACTCGCTGACGGCTCGGCGATCACCAAGCGGACCAGCCAGATCGTCTACACCGCCAAGGCGCCGCTCAGCCCCGAGCTCCGGGACGTCCTGGTGCTGTCGGTGAAGCTCCCGGACGCCGCGGGCAAGACCCTGTACTTCCCGACCCTGCAGAGCTGCGAGCAGGGGCAGACCGATTGGTCGCAGCTCCCGGCGGACGGGCAGGATGCGCACGCGCTGAAGTCGCCGGCACCGTCCCTGACGGTCACCGCGGCGGCTGCCGCCGCCGACCACGGCGACCACGCGGTGTCCGGCGCCGCGTCCGCCGCCGCGCCGGCCTCCGCGGACGACGGCGGCCAGGCGCGCAGCTGGGCGGCCCTTGTTGCCGGCGTCGGCGGCCTGGTCCTGGGCGGCCTCGCGCTGCTCCGGAGCCGCAGGCCAGCTCCTTCGAAGTAGCCGACGGTTGATGCCCGGAAATTACAATCCGGGCATCAATCCGGCTCCGCCGTCGTGGCGTCGTTGACTAAGCCAGCCGCGAAACATGAAAGTTGAGCCATGAGGCCTCAGCAGATGAAACACAGGTTGGTAATTACTACGGTGACGGCGGCGGCCGCGGCTGCGCTGCTGCTCAGCGGCTGCGGCCCAAGCCAGGGCGCCGCGAATGCCCCGTCATCCACGCCGCCGTCGGCCGCTGCTACCGCGTCCGGGTCCGCGAGCCCCTCCCAGACGGCCTCCGCCGGCGCCTCGTCCACCCCCGCTTCGGCTCCCGCGGCCGGCCCTTCCGCCGGCCCTTCGCGGTGCGAGGCCGCCAACCTCACCGCGTCGCTTGACTCGACGGGCGGCGGAGCGGCCGGCAGCGTCTACATGCAACTGATCCTGACGAACTCCGGCTCCGAACCGTGCCTGCTGAAGGGCTTCGCCGGGGTGTCCCTCACCACCGGTGCCACCGGTGATCCGATCGGCGCTCCTGCGACGCGCGACGATTCCACCCCGGTTTCCGATGTGCTGCTTGCCCCGGGCAAGGCCGGAACTGCAACCCTGCGTTACACGCAGGCAGGCAACTACCAGGGCTGCACCCGCACCCCGGCCGCGGGCTTCCGCATCTACCCGCCGGACGACAGGGCGTCGCTGTTCATCGCCGACACCAAGGATGCCTGCACGGAGCCGGGCATCAACCTGCTGACCATCGGGGCATTCAAGGCGGCCTAGCTGTACGCCTGGCTGTGCGCCCAGCCCCGGCCCTCGGCGCCGCCGGATACTGTCAGTGCCGTAGGGCATGATGGAGGAATGAAGGGGCAGGAGCACGCCGGCGGAGCACTCGCGGCCGGGGCCATGGACCGGTTCAGCCGTCCGACCCGGGAATGGTTCCTGGGTGCCTTCTCCACGCCTACCCCGGCGCAGGACGGCGCCTGGCAGGCCATTTCCTCCGGCTCGCATGCCCTCGTCGTTGCTCCCACCGGCTCCGGCAAGACCCTGGCCGCCTTCCTGTGGGCCCTCGACCGGCTCCTGGCCCTGACGCCCGGGGACCCCGAGGAACTGCCGGGCCTGCCGGCCGTGGCAACCGGCACCCGGAACGGCCGGCGGAAGGGCCCGAAGCGGAAAACCCGGGTGCTGTACATCTCCCCGCTGAAGGCGCTGGGCGTCGACGTCGAACGCAACCTCCGCGCTCCGCTGATCGGCATCACCCAGACCGCCAAACGGCTCGGGCTGCCCGCCCCGCTGATCAACGTGGGCGTCCGCTCCGGGGACACCCCGGCCTCGGAGCGCCGCTCGCTGCTGAGCCACCCGCCGGACATCCTGATCACCACCCCGGAGTCACTGTTCCTGATGCTCACCTCGAAGGCGCGGGAGACCCTGGACGAGGTGGACACCATCATCATTGATGAGGTCCACGCCGTCGCCGGCACCAAGCGCGGCGCGCACCTCGCGGTCTCGCTGGAACGCCTCGATGCGCTGCTGCCCAAACCAGCCCAGCGGATCGGGCTGTCAGCCACCGTCGAGCCGAAGGAACTCGTGGCGCAGTTCCTGGCCGGCTCCGCGCCGGTGGAGATCGTGGCGCCGCCGTCCAAGAAGACCTGGGACCTGACGGTTTCCGTCCCGGTCGAGGACATGTCCGATCTGCAGGGCGCGGCCGGAGCCTTCGACTCGGGACCGGCGTCGGGCCTGCAGCCGCACGCGTCGATCTGGCCGCACGTCGAGGAGAAGATCGTCGACCTGGTGCTGGCCAACCAGTCCACCATCGTGTTCGCGAACTCCCGCCGGCTCGCCGAACGGCTCACCGCGCGGCTCAACGAGATTTACGCCGAACGCCAGCTGGTAGCTGCAGGCGGCGGCTGGGAGGAATCGGCTGCCGCGCCGGCTAGGGCGGCCGGTCCTCCGGCGTCAACCTCCACGCCCGCGCACATGATGGCCCAGGCCGGAAGCACCGCCGGCGCCGACCCGGTGCTGGCCCGGGCGCACCACGGCTCCGTCTCCAAGGACCAGCGCGCCATGATCGAAGACGACCTGAAATCCGGGCGGCTGCGCTGCGTGGTCGCCACGTCCTCGCTGGAGCTGGGCATCGACATGGGTGCCGTGGACCTGGTGGTGCAGGTCGAGTCGCCCCCCTCGGTGGCCAGCGGGCTGCAACGGGTGGGCCGCGCGGGCCACCAGGTCGGCGAGATCTCCCAGGGCGTGCTCTTCCCCAAACACCGGGCGGACCTTGTCCACACGGCCATCACCGTCGAGCGCATGCTGGACGGCAAGATCGAGCGGCTCTACGTCCCGGCCAACCCGCTGGACATCCTTGCCCAGCAGACCGTCGCCGCGACCGCGCTCGAGGCGATCGACGTCGAGGAATGGTTCGCCACCGTCCGCCGCTCCGCGCCCTTTGCCTCACTCCCCCGCTCCGCGTTCGAGGCCACTCTGGACCTGCTGGCCGGGCGCTACCCCTCCGACGAATTCGCCGAACTGCGGCCACGGATCGTCTGGGACCGCAACGCCGGCACCATCGAGGGGCGCCCCGGCGCGCAGCGGCTGGCCGTCATCTCCGGCGGCACCATCCCGGACCGCGGCATGTTCGGCGTCTTCATTATCGGTACCGAGGTGGAGGGCGCGGGCAGCGGCGGCTCCGGTGAGGCTTCATCCGGTGCCAAGTCCACGGCCAAGGGCGGCCGCCGGGTGGGTGAGCTCGACGAGGAGATGGTGTACGAATCCCGGGTCGGGGACATCTTCGCCCTCGGCGCGACCAGCTGGAAGATCGAGGACATCACCCACGACCGGGTCCTGGTCTCCCCGGCATTCGGCCAGCCCGGCAAGCTGCCGTTCTGGAAAGGCGACTCGCTGGGCCGTCCGGTGGACCTGGGCCGCGCCCTCGGTGCCTTCATGCGCGAACTCTCGGCCTCCGACGTCGGCCCCGCCACCGAACGCTGCAAGGCCACCGGCCTGGACGACTTCGCCGCCAACAACCTGATCCAGTACCTGGCCGAGCAAAAGCTCGCCACCGAGGTGGTACCCAGCGACACCACGCTCGTGGTGGAACGGTTCCATGACGAGCTCGGTGACTGGCGGGTGGTGCTGCACAGCCCCTTCGGCATGCCGGTGCACGCGCCCTGGGCGCTGGCCGTCGGGCAGCGGCTGCAGCAGCGCTACGGACTGGACGGCTCCGCGATGGCCGCCGACGACGGCATCGTACTGCGGGTGCCGATGATGGAGGATGAGCCGCCGGGCGCGGACCTGTTCCTGTTCGAGCCCGGGGAACTGGAACAGATCGTGACCGCGGAAGTCGGCGGCAGCGCACTATTCGCCTCGCGCTTCCGGGAATGCGCGGCGCGGGCACTGCTCCTGCCCCGGCAGACACCGGGAAAACGGCAGCCACTCTGGCAGCAGCGCCAGCGCTCGGCCCAACTGCTGGACGTCGCCCGGAAATACCCTGCCTTCCCGATCGTGCTCGAAACGGTGCGCGAGTGCCTGCAGGACGTCTACGACCTGCCCGCCCTGAAGGACATCGCCGCCGCCATTGAACGGCGCGAACTGCGGATCCTGGAGACCACCACGCAACAGCCCTCGCCGTTCGCCAAGTCCCTGCTGTTCGGCTACGTGGCCCAGTTCCTCTACGAGGGCGATTCGCCGCTGGCCGAGCGTAGGGCCGCAGCGCTGGCCCTGGATTCAACCCTGCTCAACGAGTTGCTGGGCCGGGTGGAGTTGCGCGAACTGCTTGATGCGAAGGTCATCGAAGCCACCGAACTGGAACTGCAACGCCTGGCGCCGGACCGGAAGATGCGTGGCCTGGAAGGCGTGGCGGACCTGCTGCGTCTGCTCGGTCCGCTCAGCCCGGACGAAGTCGCGGCCCGGCTGGCGGCCGAGGAGGGGGCGCCCGGGGCCCCTGACGCCGCGGCCCATCTGGCAGTGCTGCAGCGCGCCAACCGCGCGATCAAGGTCAACATCGGCGGCGTCGAACGGTATGCGGCGGTGGAGGACGCCGCCAGGCTGCGAGACGCCCTCGGTGTACCGCTGCCCATGGGCGTGCCGCTGGCGTTTATCGAACCCGTCGCGGACCCCCTCGGCGACCTGGTCTCGCGCTACGCCCGCACCCACGGCCCGTTCACCGCTGCCGAGGGCGCCGCCCGGCTGGGACTCGGCGTCGCCGTCGTCGGCACCGCGCTGAAGCGGCTGGCCGCGGACGGCCGCGTCGTCGAGGGCGAGTTCCGGCCGCACGGTCCCGCGCCGGACGGTTCGGCGGGCAGCGCCGGGACCGAACCCGGGGTCCCGGCGGCCCCGGCGGCCCCGCCCGCGACGCCGGCCCCGGCCCTGGTCCCGGCGTCAATGAGCGAATGGTGCGACGCCGAGGTGCTCCGAAAGCTCCGCCGCCGATCCCTTGCCGCGCTCCGCGCCGAAGTCGAACCCGTCGACGGCTCCGCCTACGGCCGCTTCCTGCCAGCCTGGCAAAATGTGCGCACACCAGGCAGCCGCGGGCAGTCCGCGCTGCGCGGCCTGGACGGCATCGTCACCGCCGTTGACCAGCTCTCCGGCGTGCCGATCCCGGCTTCCGCCTGGGAACCGCTGGTGCTGGCCAGCCGGGTGTCCAACTACCAGCCGGCCATGCTCGACGAACTCATGGCCGCCGGAGAGATCCTCTGGTCCGGAGCCGGCTCGCTGCCCGGCAACGACGGCTGGATCAGCCTGCATCTGGCCAACTCCGCCGAGCTCACCTTGAACCCCGCCCCGGATTTTGAACCCGGCGACGCGCAGCAGCGGCTCCTGGACCACCTGCAGAACAACGGCGGTGGCTACTTCTTCCGGCAACTCACGGAGGTCGCCGGGGGCATGGACACTGTGCTCAGCGACCAGGAGGTGGTGTCCGCGCTGTGGGACCTGGCCTGGGCCGGCCGGATCACCGGCGACACCTTCGCCCCGGTCCGTTCCCTGATCGCCGGCGGCCACACGGCGCACCGGCAGGTAGGGCGGGCGCCGCGGGCCCGCGCACCGCGGCTCAGCCGGCTGGGCCGGGCCCACGGCACCGGCCCGCTCGGCTCCGCCGGGCTCGGCGGCGGCCGCTACGGCTCCGCTTCCGGCGCCGCCGCCACCCCGCCGCTGGCTGCCGGGCGCTGGTCGGCGCTGCCGGCGCCCGAACTCGACGCCACAATCCACGCCCGCGCCACCGCCGAGCTCCTGCTGGACCGCTACGGCGTGATCACCCGCGGCTCGGTCATGGCCGAAAACATCCTGGGCGGCTTCGGCCTGATGTACAAGGTGCTGGCCCGGCTTGAGGAAGCCGGCCGCTGCCGCCGCGGCTACTTCATCGAACACCTCGGCGCCGCCCAGTTCGCGGTCCCGGCCACCGTGGACCGGCTGCGGTCCTACGTCGAGGACGCCCAGCTCGCTACGGCCGAGCCCGCGGCGCTGGCCCTCGCCGCCACCGATCCCGCGAACCCATACGGCGCCGCCCTGCCGTGGCCGGCACTTGATCAGGACGCCGGCACCGGCCACCGGCCGGGACGAAAGGCCGGGGCGCTGGTGGTGCTGGTCGACGGCGCCCTGGTCCTCTACGTCGAACGCGGCGGCAAGACGCTGCTTACCTTCAGCACAGACACCGCCGTCCTGGCCGCCGCCGGAAGCGCGCTCGTGGGTGTGGTGACCCGGGGCGCCGTCGACAAGCTGATCATGGAAAAGGTCAACGGGCACGCCATCCTGGACACGCCCGTGGCCGCGGCGCTGGCCCAGGCCGGCGCCTACTCCACCCCGAAAGGACTGAGGATCCGTGCCTGAGGGCGACTCGGTCTTCCGCGCCGCAGCCCAGCTGCACGCCGCCCTGGCCGGCAAGGAACTGACGGCTTCGGACTTCAGGGTGCCCCGCTTCGCCACCCTCAAGCTCGCCGGCTGGACTGTCAGGGAAGTGGTTCCCCGCGGCAAGCACCTGCTGATGCGCGTCGCAGGGCCCACGCCGAAAGACCGGCTGACCATCCACTCGCACCTGAAGATGGAAGGCAGCTGGCAGATCTATCCTCCCGGCGGCCGCTGGCGCAGGCCTGGTTTCACCGCTCGCTGCGTGCTCCGCACCGCCTCCGCCGACGCTGTCGGATTCTCCCTCGGCCTGCTGGAGGTCATCCCCACCGCCGAAGAGGCATCCGTCGTCGGGCACCTCGGTCCGGACCTGCTCGGGCCGGACTGGGACATGGCCGAGGCGGAGCGGAGGCTCTTCGCGGCACCCGAGGCCGCCATCGGCGTCGCCCTCCTGGACCAGCGCAACCTGGCCGGGATCGGCAACATCTATCGCTGCGAAGCGTGCTTCCTCTCCGGCGTCCATCCCGCGTCGCCGGTGTCCGCCGTCCCTGATCTTTCGGCGATGCTGACCGACGCGAAAGTCCTGCTGACCGCCAACCTGGGCGCCGGACGCCGGACCACCGTGCTGAACGCCAGCGGCGTCCCGGTGGGCCGGAGCGCAGGCAGACCCGGCTATTGGGTGTACCGGCGCGAACACCAGCCCTGCCTCAAATGCGGCACGCCGATCCGGCGCGGGGTTCTGGGCAAGGAAGGCGGCGCCGAAGAGCGCGACATCTACTTTTGCCCGCGGTGCCAGCCGCCGCCCGGTGCGACGCCGCAGGGTACTACGCCGCCCGGTGCGACGCCGCAGACCTGACCGGCCCGCGCGCTGCTGGCAGGCGGCCGGTCCCCCGTTCCGGCCGAGGACGACGGCCGGTTCCGCCTGCGGAATTTACGACGCCGGCGCGGACGTACCGGCCACATCCGCTTCCGTTGCGGACGTCCCGGCCACGGTCCAACTGCCGTCCCCCGGCTGCTGTGGAACCTGCTGCTGCGGAACCTGCTGCTGCGGAACCTGCTGCTGCGGAACGGCGGCGGCCTCTGCACCCGCTCGCTCTGGGACGGTGAAGTGCGGCAGCATCAGCTGCACCAACGGGCCAATGGCGAGCGCGTACAGCACGGTCCCCACGCCCACCGAGCCGCCCAGCAGCCAGCCGGCGGCCAGCACCACCACCTCGATGCTGGTCCTGGTGGCCCGCACCGGCCAGCCGGTCAGCCGCGACAGCCCGGTCATCAGCCCGTCGCGGGCCCCCGGCCCGAGCCGCGCCCCGATATACATCGCCGAGGCCACGCCGTTGAGCAGGACCGCGCCGATCAGGAGCCCGATCTGGCCGCCCAGGTGCTCGAAACGCGGGATCAGTGCCAGTCCGACGTCGGCAAACACCCCCACCAGCACGGCGTTGCACAAGGTGCCGATCCCGGGCCACTGCCGGAGCGGGATCCAAAGCAGCAGGACCAGGAAGCTGACGCCAATCACCACGGTGCCCAGGCTGAACCCGGTCCTGCCCGCGAGGCCCTGGTGGAAGACGTCCCACGGCGCCGTGCCGAGGCTAGCCCGGATAACCATGGCCAGCGAGACCCCGTAAAGGGCCAGGCCGATCAGGAGCTGGAGAAGGCGACGCGTCATCATGACCACCATCCTCCCCGACTGCTGGCCTTGTAATCCATAGCCAGTTTGAAATACTGGCTTTATGCCCGGTTCCCTGAGCCCGATCGCCCTGGTGCGGCTGCTGGGCGGCTGGAACGTCGGCGCTTCGCCCGCCTACCGCGAGTTGGCCGACGTCGTGCGCCTGCTCATCCTCGACGGGCGCGTGGCACTGGACATGGCGATGCCCAGTGAGCGGTCGCTGGCGGCGGCGCTTGGCCTCAGCCGCACCACGGTGACCGCAGCCTACTCCCTGCTGCGCGAACAGGGCTTTCTCAGCAGCGGCCAGGGCAGCCGGAGCCGCAGCTGCATCCCCGGCCACGGCCCGAAGCTCAGCCGGCGCAAGGACGGCCCCCGGCTCAGCGGCGCTCCCGGGCTTGCGGTTCCGGACGGCGTGCTCGACCTGGCCTACGCCTCACTGCCGGCAAGCGGCGAGGTGGTGCACCGCGCCTTCGCCGCCGCGCTCACGGAATTGCCCGCCCTGCTGCCCGGCTTCGGTTACGACGCGCTGGGCGTCGAGCCACTCCGGGAGGCGATCGCGGCCCGCTACATGGCGGCCGGCGCGCCCACCACGGCCGCGCAGATCCTGGTCACCTCCGGGGCGCAGCACGCCCTGAATATCGTGCTCCGCACGCTCGCCGGACGCTCCGAAAAGGTCCTCGTGGAACACCCGAGCTATCCGAACGCCCTCGACGCGATCCGGGCCGCGGGCTGCCGCCTGGTGACGGTCGCCATGCCCGCGGCTGCTCCCGGCGGGCCTGGCGGGACCGGCCGCGGCCAGACCGGCCGCGCGCAGCCAGGCCGCGCGCAGCCAGGCTGGGACCTTGAGGCAATGGCGGCCGTGCTGGCGCAGCAGCGGCCCGCGATGGCCTACGTGGTGCCGGACTTCCACAACCCCACCGGCCGGCTGCTGCCCGATTCCCAGCGGCGCCGCCTTGTCAGGGCGGCAGCTGCAGCCGGCACCGTGCTGGTCGTGGACGAGACGCTGCGGGAGCTGAACCTCGACGGCGCGCCCTCGACGCCGATGGCCGTGTTCAGCCCGGCGGTGGTGTCCCTCGGATCGCTCAGCAAGTCGCACTGGGCGGGGCTCCGGACGGGCTGGATCCGTGCCAGCGAGCCGCTGATCCGGCGCTTCGCTGCCGCCCGCACCACCCTGGACCTGGGTGGCCCGGTGGTCGAGCAGCTCGCCGCCGCGCACCTGGTCAACGACCTCGCCGAACCACTGCCGGATCGGCTTGCGGCGCTGCGCGAAAACCGTGATGTGCTGTTGGACTTGCTCGGCAGGCACCTTCCCGGCTGGGAACCGGAGCGCCCCGGCGGCGGCCTTTCGGTCTGGTGCCGCCTTCCGGGGCCGATCAGCACCGGGCTTGCCGCGCTCGCGCCGGACTTCGGCATCCGGTTGGCCGCGGGCCCAAGGTTCGGCAACGGGGGCGCCTTTGAACACTACCTACGCGTTCCCTTCACCCTGCCGCCGGAGCAGCTGGAAACCGCGGTGTTGGCCCTGCGCGCAGCCCAGGACAGGCTGGACGGTGCCCCGCAGCTGCGCCGGAGCCTTCCTGCCCCGCCCGCCGCCGCCATCGCCTGATCAGTCCCCCGCACTTCCCTGCCGCAGCCCCCGCCGCGTCCCACGCAGCGTCCCCTCGCGTCCCCTCGGCATCGCCGCCCGTTTCGACGGTTCCCTGCGCACTCGACGCTTGGAACCATCGAGTACGCAGGGAACCGTCGAAACGGCCCAGCGTGGGCTGGGGCGTGGACGCGGGAGACCGACTACGACGGCGCAACGTGGGTTGGGGCGTGCTTAGGCGTAGAGCTTGCCGAAGAAGGCACCCCATGCCGCCGCCGTCGCGTCGGTGTCCCCGCGGCCGCTGAAGTCGTGCACCGTCATCCCCACCGGCGCCCCGAACGCGTTGCGCCCGAAGAAGCGGTACAGCGCGTCCGCCGTGCGCAGCCCGAGAAAGTGCTCATTGACGAAGTCCAGCTGGCCGGAAAGGGTTCCGACGCCGTCGACGTCGAGCTCCACCGCGTCTCCCTGCGCCGCGCCGGCCACGCCGAGGGAGGCCTTCAGCCGGTCAAAACCGTCCGGGGATTGCGACGCCGCAGGGGCCTGAATGTCGGTGAAGACGACCGGCCTGCCGTCAAAGTACTCGAGATACTGGCCCAGGGTGTGTAGGTAGAAGGCCGTGTGCCTGCTGGCGCCGTCGTACTGCTCGTCCCAGTTGTCGGTAAAGATGCCGCTGTGCACGTAGTGCAGTCGGGAGCGGCCGTGGTCAAGCGGTTCCAGCACGTGTTCCAGCTGGTTGAACCAGCCGTCCGGGCCTTCCATCCTGGTCACCAGGTGCACCGGGCGTTCCTCCACGGTCCTGGTCGCCGGCCACTGGTCGGTGGGAAACATCCAGGCCGGGGTACCTGCGGTGACGGCTTCCCAGACGCGTTCCGGCGTCCCGGGCAGGTCCGTGTCGTAAATGATCTCGAATAGGCGCTGCTCAGTCATGGTCCTGGTCCTTCGGCTTTGCTGTGTTGGCTGGGATCTTGAGGGTGGGGTGGAGGGCGACGACGAGCCGGTGCCTGCGCCCCGCGCCCGAGGTGGCCGCAGCGTTTCGGCCGGCGGCCACGCCGGACGCCCCGCCGGACGTCCCGCTGGACGTCCCGCCGTCGTCGTGCGCCCTTCCGGCGGCACCGCCGTCGTGGTACTTGTCCACGAGCCGGGCGACGGCGAGTCCCAGGTCTTCCGCGAAGGCCGCCCGGTCCGCGGCAGAACGGAAAGTTATCTCGCCGTCAATGGCGAAGGTGGCGAGCTGCTTCCTGGCCGCGGCTGCGCCGGCGATCAGCTGGCCCAGCTCCTGGACCATCCGGCCGGCGAGCGCCAAAAGCCAGAACGCCGAGAACCGGTCCGAGAAGCGGTTGGGGTCGGGCGCCACGGAGGCCAGCGCAGAGGGGGAGATCAGGTACGAGGACGCGGTGGCCCGCAGGATGCGTTCGGTGACGTTGCCGCGGCGCCGCTCCTCGACGAGTTCGACCAGCCCGTGCCGCTCGAGGGCCTTGAGATGATAGTTCACCTGCTGCCGGGGCAGCCCCAGTTTTCCGGCCAGCCCGGTGGCGGACGCCGGCTCGGCCAGGTCGCGCAGGATCCTGGTCCGGATCGGGTCCAGCGAAGCCTCAGCCGCAGCGGGGTCCGCAATCACTTCGATCTCAACCATGCTTTCAGTCTGGGCACCGACAGTTTTTATTGTCAAGAACTTTTTTCTCGTCGGTCGCTCCGACGGTGTCCTGCCGGTTCGACGGTTCCCTGCCGGTTCGACGCTTGGAAACGTCTGGTGGGCGGGGAACCGTCGAAACGGCGGGTGGGCGGCGCGGGGCGGGTCGGGTGGGTGGGCGGCGCGGGGCGGGGCGCGGGGCGGCGCCGGGCGGGGACGCGGGCAGGCGGGGGCGGGACCGGGCCCGCCGTAGAATAGGGCGGTGATGCAATCTCCCCTGCCCGTGCGCGACGGCGTGAACGCCACCCGCCTGCGGCTGCCGGACGAGGGCCCGTGGGACACGGCGATGGACTACATGATGCACCGCTGGGGGCACCTTGACCCGCAGGGAATCGAGGACCGCTTCGACGCTGGGGAGATCGTCGGCGAGGCCGGCGTTCCGCTGGATCGCACTACTCCGCTGCGGCGCCATACCTTTATCTGGTACTACCGCTCGCTCCCGCCGGAGACCCGGATCCCGGTAGAGCTGAACATCCTGCACCAGGACGATCATCTTCTGGTCGTGGACAAGCCGCACTTCCTGCCCACTACTCCCGGCGGCACCTACATCCAGGAGTCGGCGCTGGTGCGGCTCCGGAACCAACTGGAACTGCCGGACCTGATCCCCATGCACCGCCTGGACCGCATGACGGCCGGGATTCTGCTCTTCTCCACCAATCCGGCAACCCGCGGGAAGTACCAGGTGCTTTTCGAAAAGCGGCAGGTCCAGAAGGAATATGAGTGTGTGTCAGCCGCGGAACCGGCAGCCGGCCACGCGGCCGTCGACTTCCCCGTCGTGGTGCGGAACCGGATGACCAAGTCCCGCAGCTACCTGCTCGCGGAGGTCATCGACGGCGAGGCCAACACGGAGACCCGGATCGAACGGCTGCGCACCTTCGCCGGGCCGGCCGGCACCGGACCCGCCAGCGGTGCAGCGGCCAGCGGTGCAGCGGCCGGCGGCACGGCTCCGGCCCGCGCACTGTACCGGCTGGAGCCGCACTCTGGAAAGACCCACCAACTGCGGGTGCACATGGCGTCGCTGGGCCTTGGAATCGTGAACGATGCCTTCTACCCGAAGCTGCTGGACAAGGCTCCGGACGACTACGCCCGGCCGCTGCAGTTGCTGGCCCGGGGCATCCGGTTCGTGGATCCCATCTCCGGCAACCCGGTGGAGTACCGGAGCCGGCTCGAACTGTCCGAGGCCCCGCTGACGAACTGACGCAGGTACGGCACGGCATCGCCGCGGATGGGGTAACTTGTGCCCATGGACCTGGCCAATGCGGACACCTGGGGAGCCGCGATCTATTTCTGGATCCTCCCCGCGGTCTTTGCCGACGCCATCTTCCCGCCGGTCCCCTCGGAAATGCTGGTCATTACCGGCGGTGCCCTGTCCGCTGACGGCCGGGCCAACATTTTCCTGGTGGCCCTGATCGCCGCTGTTGCCTCCTGGCTCGGGGACCTGGTGGTGTTCCAGCTGTTCAAGCGCCGACTCAGCCACGTCCTCGACCGCTGGAGCTGGGGCCGCAGGTTCCACAGCGGCGTGCACCTGGCCATCGCCAGGGCCGGGCGCTCGTCCACGTACGGCGGCATCATCGGGATCCGATTCGTCCCCGGCGGCCGGCTGGCAACCACGGCGGCGGCCGGGATTGCCAACGTGTCCACGCGCGGTTTCAGCCTGTGCGCGGCCCTGGGCGGGGCTCTTTGGGCGGCTTGGTCGGTTGCCCTCGGCTACGTCACCGGGTCCACCACGCGGCTGCCGTTCTGGGCGAGTTCGCTGATCGGCGTCGGGGTCGGCCTGGCCATCGGCGCCGCCGTGGGGGTGGTGGTTTCGCGCCGACGGGGCAACAGCTCCCCGGTCGCGGCTCCGGTCGATCCGGACGAGGAGCTGGACTTCTAGCGGCGCTGTTCCCGCGCCGCAGTTAGACGGGCGCCCAGCGGCCCCGGTTCCGGCGCAGCACCACGAGACTGCCGGTCACCGCCACCCGCTCGACGGCGTCACGCATCATGGCTGCCGATTCCCGCGCCTGGCTGTTCTCGGCGGCGTAGGCGGTGGCATCGACCAGGAAACGCAGGTTCAGTTGTGGGACCCCGCCGGCAAGCTCAAGCTGGTTCGCTTCCACGTGGTGCCGGGTTTCCAGCGCCTCGATGGCGGCAGCCATGACCGCTTCGGGCGGGTTTCCGGGCTTGAGGCCGGTGATTTTCAATCTGGTCTGGAACGACGGCATGGGTTCAAGCCTAGGCGAGCGGCCGGCTCTTCCTAGCCGGTGTTGCGCAGCCCGGCGGCGACGCCGTTGATGGTGATCAGCATGGCGCGTTGGAGCCGTTCGTCGATGCCGGCGTCGGGCTTGCCGTCCCCCGCGGCCTTCCCCGCCGCCCCCGCGGCCTTCCCCGCCGCCCCCGCGGCCTTCGCCGCCGCCTGCTCGGCGCGGACGCGGCGCAGCAGCTCGACCTGCAGGTAGCTGATGGGGTCCAGGTACTGGTCCCGGATTTCCAGGGAGCGTTTGAGCGTGGGCTGGGCGTCGAGCAGCAGGTCCTCCCCGGTGAGGGCCTGCACCTCTGCGACGGTCAGTTCGAACTCCGCGCGGATGGCATGGAAAACGTGGTGCAGCCCGGCCGGGACCAGGGTGGAAACGTAATAGCCGGCGATGTCCATGTCTGTCTTGGCCAGGGTCATCTCGACGTTGGAAAGCACGGAACGGAAGAAGTGCCAGCCGTCCATCATCTCCTTGAGCTGGGCGGTGTGGCCTGCCTCCCGGGCGGCCCGCAGCCCGGAGCCCACGCCGAACCAGCCGGGCACGATCTGCCGCGACTGGGTCCAGCCGAACACCCACGGAATGGCCCGAAGGCCTTCGAGCCCCTCACCCGAATCCGGGCGCTTGGACGGCCTGGAGCCGATGTTCAGCGAGGCGAGCTGCTCCACCGGGGTGGACGCCTGGAAGTAGGCGGGCAGGTCCGGATCTTCGATCAGCGTCCGGTACCGGGCGAACGCCGCGTCGGAAACGGCCTCCATGACGTGGTCGTAGCGGAGCCGCTGGTCCTCCGAGGTGCGCGGCGCGCGGTGCAGCGCGGAACCCTGCAGCACGGCCGCGAGGGACAGTTCGAGGTTTTCGCGCGCCAGTTCCGGCAGCGAGTACTTGTCCGAAATTACTTCGCCCTGTTCGGTGAATTTGATCTCGCCCTCGAGCACGCCGTTGGGCTGGGCAAGGATCGCGTCGTACGTCGGGCCGCCGCCGCGCCCCACGGAACCGCCGCGGCCGTGGAAAAGGCGCACCCGGACGCCGTGCTTGGCGGCCACGTCGCGCAGTTTGCGCTGGGTCTTGTAAATCTCCCACTGGCTGGTCATCACCCCGGACTCTTTGTTCGAGTCCGAATAGCCGAGCATGATTTCCTGCACGTCCCCGCGCAGCCGGACCAGCTCACGGTAGGAGGCGTCGGAGAGCAGTCCGTCCATAATCTCGGCGGAAGCACGCAGTTCCTCCACCGTTTCCAGCAGCGGAGCGAAGCCGATCCGGGCGTAGGGAGCCGCGCCGTGGAGATTTACCAGACCGGCCTCGCGGGCCAGCACCGCGGCGGCCAGGACATCATCCGCGCCGCGGGTCATCGAGACAATGTACGTTTCGATCACGTCGGGGCCGTAGCTGCGCAGGGCCCGGCGGATCTCGCGGAAGACGTCGTACGTGCCGTCCGCCGCGCCGTCGAGCTTAATCGGGTGGCCGGAGAGCGGCCGGCGGGAGGCAAGCTCCGCGCCGAGCACCTCCAGCCGCTCGGCCCGGCTCAGCTCGGCGTACCGGACGCCGGGGCCGCCGAGCCGGTCCATCAGCTGCCCGACGGCGTCATGGTGCCGGGCGGCGTGTTCGCGGATGTCCAGCGTGGCCAGGTGCAGGCCGAAGGCGGCGATCGCACGCCGGGCCCGGGCCAGGGCGCCGTCGGCGGCGAGGCCTGCCGCGTGGTTCCGCAGGGACGCCTCCAGCAGGCCCAGCTCGGCCAGGAGCTCGGCGGTGGCGGCGTAGTCGCGTCCCGGTTCGTGGGCCGAGCCGGCGGCGATCCGGCGGCCGGTGTTGAGCAGCTTGGCCTTTATGCAGGTGAGCTTGAGCCGGTACGGCTCCTGCGCGTTGAGCTCCAGGACGCGGGGGTCCAGCCCGGGGAGCATGCGCAGATCCACGTCGATCGAATCCAGCAGGGCCCGGTCGGCGGCCGCCAGCGCCGTGGAGTTCGACAGAATGGAAATGAGCCCGTCGATCAGGCCGACCCCGATCCGCACCGCGCGCTGGTTCTGCAGCTGCAGGATTTCGCGGGTCACGGCCGCCGTGACGTTGGGGTTGCCGTCCCGGTCCCCGCCGATCCACGAGCCGAACCGGAGCGGCGCCTTGGCGGCGGGGAGGGTGACGCCGTGCTGGCCGAGGAGGTCGGACAGGTCCGAGAGCATCTCCGGCATGGCATCGGTGAGGATCCCGGTGAGGTAGTAGATCGCGTTCCGCGCCTCATCCACCGGGGTGGGCCGGACCTGGCGCAGCTCGTCGGTCTGCCACATCTGGTCGATCACCTCGGCCAGCTGCCGGTCCTGGCGGCGGCGCGCCGAGGTGCCTTCCCGGGTGGGCTCGGCGAGCACGTCGGAGAGCCGGCGGATCTTGTCCAGCACGGACCGCCGGGAAGCCTCGGTCGGGTGCGCGGTGAAGACCGGCCGCACGTCCAGCTCATCCACGACCTGCTGCAGCTCTGCCGGGCCGGCCTGCTCCACGATGTCCTGCACGGCCTTCGCCAGCCAGCCGTCCTTTTCGTTCCGGGTACGCAGTCCGCGGACCCGGTGGACCTGCTCGGCGGCGTTGGCCAGATGGAAGTAGAACGCGAAGGCCCGGACCAGGTCGGTCGCCTGTTCCAGCGGCAGCGAGCCCAGCAGCTCTCGGACCTGGGCGACGACGTCGTACGAACTCCACGGGCCGGTGGCGTCGGCGCCGCCCCGGGCGGCCTCCTTGGATTCCTTGGTCAGCAGCCGGACCTGTTCCACCGAGGCGAGAAGTTCGGGACCGTGCTGGCGGACCAGTGATTCGCCGAGGAGGGTGGAGACCCTGCGGACATCGGCACGCAGTTCGGAGGCAAGATCAGGACCGGAAGGCACTGCAGCGTCAGCCATGGAAAACAAATCTTTCGCGGTGAGACGGGGCTCGTACACTGCACTGGATACTGTGAGCCGGGTTACTGGTACCCCTCGGATGTTACCCGGCCCGCCGTCGCGCCGGGAACCCGGGCCGCCGAAAACCCGTCCCGGATGCTGGCCGATCCGGCCGGCGGCTCAGCGGGCAATCTTGAAATTGAAGTCCGCGTTGCCGAAGGCGGCCCAGAGCCGCAGCCAGATCGGCAGCAGCATTTCCGGACCGCGGGCCGTGGTGATGTCGCCCAGATCGATGACGTCGCGGTGCCCCAGTTCAGCCAGCAGGCCCGCCACCATGGTCTTGGCGGCCCCGTCGTTGCCGGAGAGGAACACCGAGTGGTCGCCGCCGGCCACGCTCGCCGGCTCCACCATCAGCCGGGCGTTCATCGTGTTCAGCGTTTTCACCACCCGCGCCTCCGGGAAGGCCCGCTGGATCTGCTCCGCGAGGCTGTCGGTGTTGACCGGGTTCAGCGACGGCGGCATCCCGCGGGAGGCGTCCAGCGGGTTCGCGACGTCAATCAGCACCTTGCCGCCGAGGTTTTCGGCTCCGGCAGCGGTCAGCGCCGCCAGCGAGGCGCCGCCGTTGGTGGCGTTCACGATCACCCCGCCCCAGGCAGCAGCCTCGGCGTAGGTGGCGACGGCGATCCCGGCGTGCTCCGCGTGCCATTGCGGGAACGGCGTCCCGCCCATCGGCCCGGGCTCGGTCCTGGCCAGCGTCGCCTGCGGGTCCCTGGTGCCGACGGCGACGTCATGGCCCAGCCCGGCGAAGGCGGCGGCAAGCGTGGGGCCAACCATTCCGGTACCGAAAACTGCAATCTTCATGGTGTTGCCTCCGGTTTCCCGCGGCCTGGGACTGCGTCCGGCACCCCGGCCCGCGCGTGTGCCCGACGGTACCAGCCGGTCCTGCCGCCAGCAATGGCCGGGCAGGAATTCGCGCTGCCGGGCTGCGGTTGTATGTTTGGCGACACGTCACCGTTTGGGAGGAACCATGAACAGCCTGCAGTCCGATCCCGCGGCGCAGCTTGCCCGCTGGCAGCGCTTCCGGAAACACCGCAACGAGGCCCTGGCGGTCAGGCACGGCTGGCTCACCTTGACGTCCTTCCAGTGGCTGGCCGACCGGCCGTCCGCCCTCGACCTGGTTCCCGGGCTGTGGTCCACTGACGGCACGACGGCGTTCCTCACCGCTGCCGCGGCCGACGGGCTGACGCTGGTGGACACCGGCGAGCCGGTCGACGGGACCATCAGCGCGGTCCTGGCCGATGAGGAGTCCCTGATGTGGGTGCAGTTCGGAGGGCCGGAGGGCCGGCAGGTGGTCGTGGAGCTCGCCGTGCGGGCCGACAAGTATGCCATCCGGACCCGGGACTCGGCCTCGCCCGTGTTGACCGGCTTCGACGGGGTGCCCACCTTCGACTACCGGCCCGACCTGGTGCTGGAGGCCCGGTTCACGCCGTACCCGGAACCGGTGGACGTACCGATCGGGACCGCCAACCCGCTGGTTGACGGGGTGCACCGTTCGGTCGGCGAGCTCGTCTTCCGGCTGCCCGGGCAGACCCACGAGTGCCGGCTGCAGGCCGAGGAGGAAAAGCTCGGCGCCCTGACCGTGACGTTCCACGACGAGACCAACGGGGATTCGACGGACGAATGGCGCAAGGTCTCAACGGCGCGGCCGCGCCAGGACTCCCTCGGAAACCGCAGCGTGGTGCTGGATTTCAACCGCGCCATCAACTACCCCAGCGCCTTCACCCCGTACGGCACCTGCCCCATGCCGGTGAAAAACAACAGCCTGGACTACCGGATCGAGGCCGGCGAAAAGCGGCCCTTCCCGGCGTCGGAGGCCTAGACGATCGCCGACATGCCGGTCACCGCGCGGCCCGCTATCAACGTGTTGATCTCATACGATCCCTCGTACGTGTAGATCGCCTCCGCGTCGGCGAAGATTTTGGCCATCGCGAAGTCGGTGACGATCCCGTTGCCGCCCAGCAGGGACCGGCCGGCCGCCACGGTCTCGCGCATCCGGGCGCTGACGTAAGACTTCGCGAGCGCCACCTGCGGCATCTCCGCGCCGCCCCGGTCCTGCAACTGCGCCAGCCGGGCCATCATGCCCATGCTGGCCACCGCGTTGCCAAGCATCCCCACCAGCTGCTGCTGGACCAGCTGGAACGCGGCCAGTGGGCGGCCGAACTGCTGGCGTTCGAGGACGTACTGCCGGGCGACGTCGAACGCGGCCAGCTGCTGCCCGACGCCCTGCCAGGCGACCATCATCCGCGAGCCGCGCAGCAGTTCGTTGGTGTCCTCGAAGCTGTCGATTCCGGCGAACCGGTCCGCTTCGGCCACGGCCACGTCGGTGAACACAATGTCGGCGTTCTGCACGGTGCGCAGCGCAATTTTGTTTTCAATCCTGCTGCGGGCCACGCCGGGCAGGGTGGCGTCGACAATGAAGCCGCGGATCGCACCGTCGTCCGCATCCCGTGCCCAAACCAGCAGGTAGTCGCAAAAGGTGCCGTTGCCGATCCAGCGCTTCGCGCCGTTGAGCACCCAGTGGTCCGGCGCGCCGGCGCCCCGGACCCGGCGCGCCGTGGTTTCCATGCCGCCGGCAACGTCGGAGCCGTGCAGCGGCTCGGTCAGCGCAAAAGCCCCGGTGATCCGCAGCTGCTCGGCGTCCGCCAGCAAGCGGTCCCGCTGTTCCGGGGAACCGAAGCCGTACAGGGATTCCACGAAGAGGTCGTGGTGGACCAGGAAGAACGTCGCCAGCGACGTGTCCGCCCGGGTCATCTCGGCGATGACGAGGCCGGCGAAGAGGTTGCTGTAACCGTGCTGCGCCGGGGCGCTGAGCTGCAGTGCCGCCAGCCGGGGCAGGATGTGCGCCGGGAATTCAGCATCGTTCCACCACTGGGCCGCGAACGGCGCCACCTCGGCGGCCAGGAACTCCCGGAGCTCGGCCAGCTTCGCCTGTTCCCCGTCGCTGAGCAGCGCCTCGAAGTCGAAGAAGTCGGCGGCGGGCAGGCCGGCCGCCGGAGCGGTCACTTCGGTCCCATCCGGATGGCGCCGTCGAGCCGGATGGTCTCTCCGTTGAGCATCGCGTTGTCCACGATGTGCGCGACCAGGTTCGCGTACTCCGCCGGCCGGCCCAACCGGGACGGGTGCGGGACCTGCTGCCCCAGCGAATCCTGGGCCTCCTGCGGCAGTCCCGCCATCATGGGTGTTTCGAAAATTCCGGGCGCGATCGTGACCACCCGGATCAGCGAGCGGGCCAGCTCCCGGGCAATCGGCAGCGTCATCGCGGCGACAGCGCCCTTGGAGGCGGCGTAGGCCGGTTGGCCGATCTGTCCGTCGAAGGCGGCCACCGAGGCGGTGTTGATGATGACCCCGCGCTCCGGTCCGCCCAGTTCCGTCGCCGCAGGCTCGGTGCCGGCCATCGCGGCGGCGGCCAGCCGGATGACGTTGAAGGTTCCGACCAGGTTGATCTGGATGACCCGGCTGAAGGCCTCCAGCGGGAGCACGCCGTCGCGGCCCAGGACCTTTCCCGGGGTGCCGACGCCGGCGCAGTTCACCACGATCCGCAACGGCCCGAGTTCCGTGGCCGCGGCGACGGCGGCCTGCACCTGCTCCTCGTTGGTGACGTCCGCGGGGACGAAGACTGCCCGGGCCGGCGCCACTGCGTCGCGCGCCGCGCCGTCCGGACGCTGCTGTCCGTTCAGCTCGGCGGCAAACGCCGCCCCTGCCGGGCCCGGCAGGTCGACCAGCACCACGGAGGCGCCGGCGCCGAAGAGCCGGCGGGCCGTCGCGGCCCCCAGCCCGGAGGCGCCGCCGGTGACCAGTGCGACAGTACCCAAGACGTCCATGCATCCTCCTTGATGTGGAACCTTCCTCCGGCCGTGGACGCGCGCGCACCACCCCTCGGGAGCATTAGTTAGTGCATGTTAACTGGAATGCGGACATTGCGCACCCCGGGGCCCGGATTCCGGGCCGCAGCGGCCTCCGCCAGTAGGCTGTGACCATGACCGCAGCAGCTGCCCATTCCCCCGTCCCGAACTGGGCCTTTCGTGCCGATGAGGCCGCACGTTCGGTGACCCGGCTGTTCGGCCAGCGGCTCTTCTTCCTCCCGAACACCCACCTCGCCGCTGTCGCCCGCCCGGCCGCCGGGTTCAAGGACCTGACCCGGCCGTGGCACTACTGGTGGCAGGCGCATTACCTGGACTGCCTGGTGGACACCGGGCGCCGCGAACTCGGCGGCGGGGGCCACACGCCGGCAAAGTTCGACGGCGACAACCTGCCCAGCGCCGGACGGCTCGCCTCCCGGCTGCTCACCGGCATCCGGCTGCGGAATTTGCTGACCGTCGTCAACAACTACTACGACGACATGGCGTGGCTTGCCCTGGCCACCGCGCGGCTGGCGAAGCTGGCCGAAGATTCCCGCAAAACCTCCGGCCGGCACCGGAACGCACGGATCCTGAAGACACTCACCCTCCAGTTCCACGCGGCCTCGACCGAGGACCTGGGCGGCGGCACCTTCTGGAACACAAAACGGGACTTCAAGAACACGGCGGCCACCGGGCCGGTCGCGTTGTACTTTGCCCGGACCGGAGAAACGGCCAGGGCGCAGGCACTGCTCGACTGGCTGGACGCCACGCTCTACGACCCGGAGCAGGGCTTGTACCGGGACGGTGTGCGTGCCGCACCCGAGGGCGGGACCTTCCTTGAGGAGGCCATCTACACGTACAACCAGGGACCGGTCCTGGGTGCCCTGCTGACCCTGGGCGGTGCCCCGAACCTGGAACGCGCCGCCGCCCTGGTCGCGGCCATTGCCGCCGGGCTGACCGTCCCGGCCCCGCTGCTGGGGCGCAAGACCACCGTGCTTCGTTCCGAGGGAACCGGCGACGGCGGCCTGTTCACCGGCATCCTGGTCCGCTACCTGGCCCTCGCGGCCGCCGACGAGCGGCTCAGCGCGGAAACCCGGGCGACCGCGGCGCTGCTGGTCACCGACACCGCCGAAGCGTTCTGGGAGGGGCGCCGGGTGGTGGGAGCGCAGGAGCCGCTGGCGTGGAAGGGCACCCGGCTGATCTTTTCGTCCCGTCCCGAGCTCCCGGCCCGCCGGACCTACCCGGCCGGCTCCATCGTCGACCTGTCCACCCAGCTGCAGGGCTGGATGGTCCTGGAGGCTGCCGCCTCCATCGCGGGCAAGCTGCCCGCCGTCGTCGATACGGCCGGCAAGCTGCCCGCCGTCGTCGATACGGCCCAAACCGGCCCCGAAACAGCGGATGCCGCGGCGGCAGTGCCGGGGGAACAGGACCCTGCGGCGGCCCCGGACTCGCAGGCGTCGAATTAAGTCACACGCGAGTGTCCTAATTCGTGTGATCCTGCTCACTTAAGCCGCTTTCGGCTTGGATGCTTAGGTTTGGCTAACCTACAGTTTTGCGTAGTGAGCATGCCCTAACTCCTTGACTCACGGGGGGCCGGGCACCGACGACCTTTTCCTTGCAGAAAGTAGCCTGATGAAGATCCGCACGAACGCGCTGGCTGGCATTGCCCTCGCCGCGACTGCAGCACTCGGCCTCGCAGCCTGTGGCTCCGGGACCCCGGCTTCCGGCGGCAGCACCGCCGCCGACGGAAAGCCGACCGGCGAAATTACCGTCTACAACGCCCAGCACGACAGCCTGACCAAAGAATGGGTGGACGCTTTTACGGCGGAAACCGGCATCAAGGTCACCGTGCGCCAAGGCTCGGACACGGAGATGTCCAACCAGATCGTCCAGGAAGGGGCGGCCTCCCCCGCCGATGTCTTCCTGACCGAGAACTCCCCCGCCATGGCCCAGGTTGAAAACGCCGGCCTCTTCGCGGACGTGGACAAGGCCACGGTCGACCAGGTACCCGCCGACTTCCGCCCCTCCACCAACAAGTGGACCGGCATCGCCGCCCGCTCCACCGTCCTCGTGTACGACAAGAACAAGGTCAGCGCCGACAAGCTGCCCAAGTCGATGCTTGACCTGGCCAACCCGGAGTGGAAGGGCAAGTGGGCCGCTTCCCCGTCCGGCGCGGACTTCCAGGCGATCATCTCGGCGCTGCTCGAGCTCAAGGGTGAGGCCTCCGCCCAGGCGTGGCTGAAGGGCATGAAGGAGAACTTCAAGCCCTATAAGGGCAACAGCGCGGCCATGAAGGCCGTGAACGCCGGCGAGGTGGACGCCGCCCTGATCTACCACTACTACTACTACGGCGACCAGGCGAAGACGGGCGAGAACTCCAAGAACGTCACGCCGTACTACTTCAAGAACCAGGACCCCGGGGCGTTCGTCTCGGTTTCCGGGGGCGGCGTGCTGAAGTCCTCGAAGAACGCGGCAGCGGCCCAGGCCTTCCTGAAGTTCATCACCGGGAAGAAGGGCCAGGAGGTGCTGCAGAAGGGAACCTCGTTCGAGTACGCCGTCGGTTCCAACGTGCCTTCCAATGACAAGCTGGTTCCGCTGACGGACCTGCAGGCACCCAAGGTCGACCCTGCCAAGCTCAACTCTGCCAAGGTCACCGAACTGATGACCCAGGCAGGGCTGCTCTAGGCAGTGACCAAAACACTGGCGGCTTCCGGCACCACCGGGAGCACGACGGCCGCGGGCCGGGGCACACGCCCCCGCCCGCCTTTCGGCGTCTCAGTGGTGGCCATCCTGGCCGTCCTGATCGCCCTGTTTTCGCTGGTCCCGCTCGGCTACGTCGCCTTCATGACGGTTGCCACCGGCTGGGACACCGCGGTCAGCCTGATCGTCCGGCCCCGGGTGGGTGAGCTGCTGCTCAACACCGTGCTGCTGATGCTGATCACCGTTCCGCTGTGCCTGGTCCTGGGCGTGGGCGGTGCATGGCTGGTGGAGCGCACCGACCTCAAGGGCCACAAGTGGTGGGCCGTGCTGCTGGCCGCCCCGCTGGCCATCCCGGCCTTCGTCAACAGCTACGGCTGGGTTTCCGCGATTCCGTCCCTGGGCGGGCTCTGGTCCGGGGTGCTGATCGCGACGCTGTCCTACTTCCCGCTCGTCTATATCCCTGCGGCGGCCACGCTGAGCCGGTTGGATCCGGCGATCGAGCAGTCCGCCGCCTCGCTGGGCCTCGGCGCCTGGCGCGCCTTCTTCCGCGTGGTGCTGCCGCAGTTGCGGATCGCGATGACCGGCGGCGCGCTGCTGGTTTCGCTGCACCTGCTCGCCGAGTACGGCGCCTTCGCGATGATCCGCTTCGACACCTTCACCACGGCGATCATGGTCCAGTACCAGTCCACCTTCAACGGGACGGCCGGAAACATGCTGGCCAGCGTGCTGGTGTTCTTCTGCCTGATCCTGCTCGTGGTGGAGGCCCGCGGCCGCGGCACGGCCCGGTACGCCCGGGTGGGCTCCGGCGCCCAGGCCCGCGCGCTCCGGCTGCCGCTGCACGCCTACCAATGGCCGGCCCAGCTGTCGCTGCTCGCCCTCACCGCGCTGGCCTTCGGGCTGCCGTTGACCTTCGTGCTGCGCTGGATTTATGCCGGCGGAGCCGACATCTGGGCGGCCGGCGAGTTCCTCCCGGCGCTGCTGCAGACCCTCGGTTACGGCCTGGCCGGGGCCGCGGCGACGACCGTGGTCGCTTTTCCGATGGCCTACCTCGCCGTGCGCCGGCCCAGTTCGTTCAGCAAGCTGCTGGAACTCTCCAACTACGTCACCAGTTCCCTGCCCGGGATCGTCGTCGGCCTGGCCTTCGTGACGGTCAGTATCCGGATGGTGCCGGCGCTGTACCAGACCACCGGCCTGCTGGTGGCCGCATACATTTTGCTCTTCCTGCCCCGGGCGCTGGTCAACATCAGGTCCGGGCTCTCGCAGGCTCCCAAGGAACTCGACGAGGCCGCGCAGGCCCTCGGCAAACCTCCGTTGCTGGCCTTCATCCGGGTCACCCTACGGCTCACCGCACCCGCCGCCGCAGGCGGCGCGGCGCTGGTGTTCCTCGGGATCGTCAATGAGTTGACGGCCACCCTGCTGCTCTCACCGAACGGGACACGCACCCTGGCCACCGAGTTCTGGAGCAAGAGCAGCGAGATCGACTACGCCGGCGCGGCACCCTACGCCCTGCTGATGATCCTGATCTCGGCGCCGATGACCTATCTCCTCTTCCAGCAGTCCAAGAAAGCAGCGGGTCAGTGACCGAACAACATCCCTCCCGGCTTCCGGCACCCCGGATCGCGGCCTCCGTCGCGCCCAGCACCAACAGCCACCTGAACATCGACGCGGTGACCAAGAACTTCGGTACCCAGGCCGTCCTCAAAGGCGTCAACCTGGCCGTCGCCAAGGGCGGAACCACCGCGATCGTAGGGCCCTCCGGGTCGGGAAAGACCACCCTGCTCCGGCTGATCGCCGGCTTCGAGCACCCGGACACCGGCAGCATCGCGCTGAACGGGAAGAAGGTCGCAGGCGACGGGCTCTGGGTCCCGGCGCACAAGCGGCAGGTCGGCTATGTGGCCCAGGACGGCGCCCTGTTCCCGCACCTGACAGTCGGCCAGAACATCGCCTTCGGGCTCGACGCCGGCAAACTCCCCGGCGGCCACCGCGGCGCCAAGTCGCGGGTGGCCGAACTGCTGGAGATGGTTGCGCTGGACCCGGCCATGGCCAAGCGGCGGCCCCACCAGCTCTCCGGCGGCCAGCAGCAGCGTGTGGCCCTCGCGCGCGCCCTGGCCCGCGAGCCGGAATTGATGCTGCTGGACGAACCGTTCTCCGCGCTCGACGCCGGGCTCCGCGTCGCCACGCGCCGCACCGTCGGCAAAGTGCTCCACGACGCCGGCGTAACCACCATCCTGGTCACCCACGACCAGGCCGAGGCACTGTCCTTCGCGGACCAGGTGGCCGTGATGCGCGGCGGCAAGCTCGCCCAGATCGGCAACCCGTTCGTGGTCTACACCCGCCCGGCGGACCGGGCCACCGCGGAGTTCCTCGGCGACGCGGTCATCCTCGACGCCTGGATGGAGGGTTCGCTGGCGACCTGCTCGCTGGGCGGCATCCCGGTCCGGCGCCCGCCCGCGCAGGGCCGCGTGCAGATCATGCTGCGGCCCGAGCAGATCCGGATCGCCGAGGACGGGCCGATCCGCGGCACCGTGGTGGACACGGACTACTTCGGCCCGGAAACCACCGTCCGGCTGCAGCTGCCGATCCCTCCGGTCCTCGCCGAGGGGGCCGTGCCCGACCACCGGTACCCGGGTGGCGGCGAGATCATCACCATCCGGCACTGGAACGCGTCCATCGCCCGGCCGGGCACCGAACTGACCCTGCGCGTGGTGGGTGAGGCCGTGGCCTTCCCGATGGAGGACGGTTCCGCCGGAACTGCCGGCTGACGTTAGGCGGGCCGGCGTTAGGCGGCCCGGCGCTAGGCGGACCGGGTGTGCCGCGAGAAGGTCAAGTGGGTGATCCCGCTGGGTGAGGGCGCTGCCTCGATGCGGAAGCGCTCCTCGAGTCCTTCGAGGCTGTCCCACAGCCGTTCACCGCGGCCCAGAACGATCGGGACCAGGGCAATGTGCATTTGGTCGATCAGGTCGGCCTCGAGAAACTGGCGGACGGTGCTGACACCGCCGCCGATCCGCACGTCGAGGCCGCCCGCAAGGGCGCGCGCCTGTTCGAGGGCATCGCCCGGTTCGGCGTCCATGAAGTGGAAGGTGGTGCCGCCGTCCATGGTCAGGGTCGGACGCGGGTGGTGGGTGAGGACGATCACCGGGGTGTGGAAGGGCGGGTTGTCGCCCCACCAGCCCTGCCACTCCTCATCGGCCCACGGGCCCCGCTGAGGTCCGAACTTGTTGCGGCCCATGATCTCGACGCCGATGCCGGCGGCCCAGCCGCTGGCGAAAGTTTCGTCGATTCCGCGGGATCCCTCATCCTCGCCCCGGAATCCCATCTGCTGGAAGGTACGCGTGGGGAACGCCCACTCCATCAGGCGCGTCCCGGCGTGTCCGAACGGCGCCTCGAGCCGCTGCCCCTCGCCCGTACCGAAGCCGTCGAGGGAGACAGAAAAGTTATGTACGCGGACGAGTGACATCGGGCTCCTTAGCTGGCGGTCAGGTTGGCGCGGCGATCCGCAAAACGGACAACCTCAACTGCCCGCAGTTGCCGCCCCGTCCGCACGGTAGCGCAGCCGGCCGGTCGCGGGCAAGCAATTGAGGGCCGGGACCCGTCAGGCCGGAGGTGCCGTGGGGCCCGTTCCCGCCGGCGCCGCCACCGCCGAGGGCGCCGGCGTCGCACCGTCCTCTGCCGCGGCCGCACCGCGCGCGGACCGCAGTCCGTCCGCCAGCACCGCGGCGCCGGTGACAGCGACAGCCAGGCCAAGCGAGGCGATGACGTCGGTCAGCCAGTGGTAGCCCAGATAGAGCCGGCTGAACCCCACCAGCACTGTCCCTGCTGCGGCAGCGGCAAACGAGAGCACGGCGGTGGAACGCCTGGCCGTGCGGGCGCCGTCGCGGCCCAGCAGCAGGTACACCAGCACCAGCAGGAAGACCCCGGCCC
This sequence comes from Arthrobacter sp. JB02-1C, assembly GCF_057748045.1. NCBI lineage: Bacteria > Bacillati > Actinomycetota > Actinomycetes > Micrococcales > Micrococcaceae > Arthrobacter > Arthrobacter sp. JB02-1C. The sequence continues at coordinate 1,575,549 of NZ_CM173235.1, read as the reverse complement.
CGAACGTGTGGCCCGACGGGAAGGACAGGGCATCCTCCTGGCCGCCCAGGATGTCGGCTGCGGATGGCCGGCCGCGTGATACCTGGTGGTTGATGAATGTGGACAGCGCGAACGTGGTGAGCACGGCCCCCAGCAGCAGCGCCGGGCGCCAGATTTCCCGTTTACGCACCGCCCAGCCAAGCGCGACCAGCGCGGCAATCAGCGTCAGTACCGTCGGTGTGGTGACCGCGCTGACCGCCGCCAGAATCGCCGTCGCAGGGGCCGTGCGGCCATCCACCAGCGCCGCGTGCACGCCCCCGTCAAGCAGTGCGGGTCCGGAGTTCGTCTGGACCGCTGCCAGCATCAACCAGAACACCGCTTCGCCAGCCACCAACAGCCCCGCCGCAGCAAAGAACAGTCTGCGTTGGGACCCGGGGCCGGGCAGGGCGTCGCCGGAGGGTCGGGGGACGAGGATCTGCATTGGGCAATAATGCCAGACCCGGCTGTCTGCTTCCGGGACGGTTACTGGGAGTCGGCTGGCGGATCCGCGGGCGGGGTGGCCGCCGGACCGGGCCGCCGGGCCTGCGGGTAGGGCGTCTCGTGCCGGGCCAGCATGTCCACAAAACCGGCAATCTTGCGCTGCCGGGTGGAGGCTTGTTTGACCGAGTTGGTCCGGTAGATCAGGGCATACCGGTTCACCGCGCTCAGGACCTCAAACATGGCCTGCGCCCGCGGTTCGGCGGCGATGGCCGCGGCCAGGTCGGCCGGAACCTCGGCCGCGGCCTGCCCGGCGTAGGCAGCCTCCCAGCGGCCGTCCGCCTTGGCGCTTTCGACGGCGGCACGCCCGGCCGGGGTCATTCGGCCCGCCGCCTCCAGTTTCGCAATGCGGTCCACATTCCGCGCCGACCAGACGCTCTTGGCGCCCCGCCGGGTCATCCGCTGGAAGGAGCTTTCCGCATCACGGCGCCTGCCCTGCCCATCTATCCAGCCAAAGCACAGTGCTTCCTCCAGGGCGGCCTCATAGTCCAGCTCAGTGACGGCGCCGCCCTTCTTGTGCAGCACCAGCCACACACCGGGGCTTTCGGCGTGATGCGCCTCGAGCCACGCCCGCCATTGCGCAGCATCCTTCACCAGCAGTTCCATTAGCTCAGCAGCCATGGCACCATTGTGCTCCCAGCCCCGAACCGCCAGGGAGTTAGCCATGCTGCGTGTCCGCCCCGTTCATTTCACCTCGCGCCTGGACCAGTGGGACCGTCTGCTGACCGACCTGGGCCTGGTCAAAACTGTCGACGACGCCACCTGGCGGGAGTTCGACGCCGGCGCGGGCCGCCTGGCGCTGCACGCGGCCGAGGCAGGATCGGCCGCGGACGGCACCACAGTCCTCGGCGTCGAGGTCGGTGATCTGGCGGAATTTGCCCGCCGCACCAACGAGGCCGGAACGGCGGGAAGCGGGCCGGCCGGCGGAACGATCGCCGAAGTTGTCGAGGTGGCCCACGGGACGTCCTGCCGGGTCACCGCCCCTGGCGGCTTCACATTCCTCGCCGACCTCGCCGCTGCCCCCGCGGAGGCCGGTCCCGCAACCGGCAATGCCGCGGCAGCCGGGGCCCAACAGCCGGGCCTGGCGGTGGTTGCCGTGTGGTTCGCCGAGGATCCGGCGGCCGCCGCCAGGACGCTCCGCGATGTCGGCGCGCGCCCGCGCCCCGCGCCCGGGGCCGCCGCCATGCCCGGCGCAGCCGGAGCAGCCGGCGAAGCGGAGCCGGAGGGCGAAACGGCGTCGGACCCGACGGAGTCGTTCACGGCGAAGAACGGCGGCGTCCTGATGGTCGGCGCCCGGACCGGAACCGCAGATGCGGGGCTCGGCTTCGAGTACGACGGCGATCTCGAGGCGCTGCGACAGCGGCTCGCCGCGGCCGGTCACAGCACCGAGCCGGTTGGCGCGGGACCTGTCCCGCTGCTGCGCGTCGGCTCCCCGGATGCCGGCCTTCGGGCGGACTGTCCCCGTACCCTCTGGATCTCGGCCGCCCCGGCCGCACGTTGAGTCGGGTCGCGGGGACCGGCAGGACCGGCGGAACTCGGATGGGGTAGAACTTAACCATGACTGTTCGCACTCCCGACCCTAATCCCGGCTGGCTTTCTGACGACGACTTGTTTGAGGCCCGCGGCCGGCTTCCCATGGTCTATGTCGAAGCGGTGCCGGTCCGGCTGGACCCGCTCGGGTTTGTGAACGAAGTCGGTACGCTGCTGCAGGCCGACGAGGACGGCACCATGATCCGCTCCCTGGTCTCCGGCCGGGTGCTCTACCGCGAGACGATCCGCGCCGCCTTGCTGCGCCACATGGAAAAGGACCTGGGTCCGATGGCGTTCCCCCAGCTGCCGATCAGCCCGGTCCCGTTCACGGTGGCCGAATACTTCCCCTCGCCGTCGCACACGGGATTCACCGACGACCGGCAGCACGCCGTCGCACTGGCCTACATCATCCCGGTCACGGGCGAATGCACGCCCCGGCAGGACGCGTTGGAACTGACCTGGATGACGCCGGCCGAGGTGATGGGTTCGGACGTGCAGCTGGAGTTCAGCGGCGGCCGCGGGGCTTTGATCCGGCAGGCCCTGGCGTTTGCCGGCGTAGGCAACTAGGCGGGCAACTAGGCGGCTTCCCCCGGCCGGGACCGCGGCGGTTCCTTCGGCCGGGACCGCGGGGGCAGGCCGGCCGCGCCCGCCTCCCCGACCCGGCTCGGCCTCTTTGTAGACTGTTGAGCGGACCAAAGAAGAATTTAAGGACTCCAGATGACCCACCCCACAGCCTCACTGACGTACAGCGAACGGCCGGCGGGATCTCTGCAGACCGGGGATCTGCTGCTCCTGCCCGACGCCACCCGCGCGGCGGAGATCCAACACGTGGACGTCGACAACGACGATTTCGGCTCCCCCGCGATCGTCCGCGCCACCCTGACCGGCGGCGGCGTCTTGCGGATCGCCGCCGGATCGGTGGTCCAGGTCCAGGACACGGCTGCGGATACCGTCGCCGGCTCCCCGACCGCGGACAGCGACGAGAACCGCGACGGCGGCCGCCTCAACGGTGCGGACGACGGCGCCCGCATCAGCGGTGCCGAGGGGGACGACGGCGGACCTGCCCTGCAACTGGTCCAACCCGCCTCCGGCGGCCAGGCCGGCGTTCCGGCGGGCGGCCAGGCCGGCGGCGAACCCGGCGCAGCGGCCGCCGTCGTTGTCCCTCCGCAGCCGGTGGCCCCGCCGCTCGCGAGCGGCCCGACCGAGGCGGAGCTCGCGTTGATTCCCGTGTCCGAGCTGACCCCGGAGTCGGTCGTGGAGGCCGCGGCCGAGGCTCACCCGGACGCGCTCGGTGTGCTGTTGCTCAGTGACCGGCTCACCAAAGGCATCAACACCAAATCAGGCAGCTGCCTGAAGGACCTCAGCGACCTGGCCCACGAGCTTTTTGTCGTGCTCAAGGACGCGGACAACGCCCTCGCGGTGGCGGACCTGCTCACCGTACTGCCCTTCGACGGGAACCCGGGCCGGTGGTCCTCCGTGGAGGCCGCCCTGGCGCTGGCCAGCTACATCTGCCGGCAGCGGGGCGAAACCGCGCGCGCCGCGGTGTACGAAAAGTTCCTGCGGGCACCCGATGCGATGGAGACGGACCCGTTCAAGGCGCGGATCAACGCCAAAGTTCGGCAGCGCTCACTTAACGAGCCCAACCTGTACGACAAGGAAATCTTCCGCGCCATCGACAACTCCAATCCGGATGCGGAACGGGAATGGCGCCTGCTGCGGCTCGAAGCCTTGCTCTTCCTGCGCGCCCACGGTGGATCGCAGACCCTGGGCGTGCCCGAACTGGAGCGCCGGATCGGCAACGAACTCGACTCTGTCCGCGCCTGAACCGCCGGGGGTGCGCCGCCGGCTGACCCGCCGGCCGACCGACCGGCTCCCCGTCCGCGCAGGCCAGGCCCTACCCGGGCACGGCGTGGCGTTGTAGATTCACCCCCATGACGAACAATCTGAGCGTGGTGATCAACTCCGACGCGCAGCAGGTCTGGACGATGCTGCGTGAACCCGCGAAGGTGGCCCAGTGGCACGGCTGGGAGGCGGACGACCTGGCCGCCGAGATCGACGCGATCTATTTCAGCCCCGACGTCATTGAAGGCGCGGACCACACCTCACTGGTGGTCAACGACGGCGACATTTTTACCCTCAGGCCGGTCCCGGGCGGCACGGAGGTCAGCGTCACCCGCGCCGCCGTCGACCACAACTCGGAGTGGGCGGCGTGGGACGAGGACGTCACCCAGGGCTGGTTGACGTTCCTGCATCAGCTCCGCTTCGCCCTCGAACGGCACCCGAACAGCCAACGCCGGACCATTTTCCTGTCCGTACCGGGCAGCCAGGGCTCGGCGATCGAGAAGCTGGGTGTCGCCGACGTCCCGGCCCCGGCGACGACTATGCCCTCACCCTCGCCACCGGCGAGGAGATCGCCGGCAGGGTCTGGTTCCGGAGCAACCACCAGGTCGGACTCACCGTGCGCAGCTACGCGGAGCACGGTGACGGGCTGGTGATCGTGGCCGATCAGCCGGCCGTTCCGGATCTCCGGCCCGACGGCGGTTCGCTGGCGATCATCTCCACCTATGACCTCGGGGCGCACCAGCTGGAGACCATCCGGGGCTACTGGGACCGCTGGCGCGCTGAGAACTACCCCACATCGGAGCCACTGCACTGAGGCTTCCCGCGGGTTAGCTGGCAGACTTGAACGGTGCCAGCGAATCCCGAAGCAGCAGCAGAACCGCGTCCCGCCCCGTCGGAGCCCCATCCTGCCCGTCAGTCCGACTTTTCCTTCCACCTGGGCAAACGCCTGAGCGAAACCTGCGCGCCGTCGGACCGGCAGGTAGCGGAAAACGGCGGCGAGTTCCTGGGCCGCACCGGCACCATTTCCACGCCGCATGGTGACATCCAAACCCCTGCGTTCATCGCCGTCGGGACCAAAGCCACCGTGAAAGCCGTGCTGCCTGAAGCCGTCGCCGACTTTGGTGCGCAGGCCGTGCTGGCGAACGCGTACCACCTGTACCTGCAGCCCGGGGCGGACATCCTGGACGAGGCCGGCGGACTGGGCGCCTTCATGAACTGGGCCGGTCCCACGTTCACGGATTCCGGTGGTTTCCAGGTGATGAGCCTGGGCTCCGGGTTCAAGAAGGTCATTGACATGAAAACTGCGCCGGTTGCGGACACCGCCGTCCCGGACGACGCCGTCGCCCCCGGCAAGGAACGCCTGGCCCATGTGGACGAGGACGGCGTGTGGTTCAAGAGCCACCTCAACGGGGACCGGCACCGCTTCAGCCCCGAAATCTCGATGAACGTCCAGCACCAGATCGGCGCCGACATCATGTTTGCCTTCGACGAGCTGACCACGCTGCAGAACTCCCGCGGCTACCAGGAGGAGTCCCTCGAGCGCACCCGGCGCTGGGCGGAACGCTGCCTCACGGAGCATTTCCGGCTCACCGCCGAGCGCGCCGGGAAGCCCTACCAGGCGCTTTTCGGTGTCATCCAGGGCGCCCAGTACGAGGATCTGCGGCGCAAGGCCTGCCGTGATCTTGGAGCCATGAACTTCGACGGCTTCGGCATCGGCGGGGCGTTGGAGAAGGAGAACCTCGGCACCATCGTGCGCTGGTGCAACGAAGAGTTGCCGGAGAACAAGCCGCGGCACCTGCTCGGCATCTCCGAACCGGACGACATCTTCACCGCGATCGAGAACGGCGCCGATACCTTCGACTGCGTCTCGCCGACCCGCGTGGCCCGCAACTCTGCCTTTTACCACCCCACCGGCAGGTACAACCTGTCGGGCGCCAAGTACAAGCGCGATTTCGGTCCCCTGCAGGAGGGCTGCGACTGCTATGCCTGCCGGAACTACTCGCGCGCCTACATCCACCACCTCTTCAAGGCCAAGGAAATGCTCTCCGCCACGCTGATCTCGATCCACAACGAGCGCTTCGTGGTGAAGATGGTCGACGACGCCCGCCTCGCGATCGAGGCGGGCACCTTCTTCGACTTCAAGGCCGAGACGCTGGGCCGCTACTACACGTAGCCCCGGCACCGGTTTCAGCGCCCCGGGGATCAGCGCCCTGGGTTTCAGCGCCAGAAGTCGGCGAGCCGGGCCGCGAGCGCACGGCCCTGGTCCTGTCCGGCCTCGGCAGCTGCCGGGCGCAGCGACGGATTCATCGCACTGGCCAAACAAGTGCTCGGCACTGCTGTCCGGGACGATTGTCTCGACCCTGCTGCCGCCGGACCGTAGTTCGTCCACCTGCGCCGCAAGGTGCATGCCCCAGCCCAGCGGATGCAGTGTCCGGCCGCCGAAGGGTGACAGCACCAGAACGCGCCCGGAGCCGGCGGCCAGGTCGGCGTTTTCGTTGCGCCGGTAGCCGCCGTCGATGTACTGCTTGCCGCCGATCGGGTACGGGCGGCCGCTGGAACAACTGGCGGCGACGGCGTCCGCCAGGTCGACCCCGCTGTCGGCGTCGAACACCACCGGGTCACCGCTGCGGGCATCGACCGCGGTGATCAGCAGCGGTCGTTGCGGCCATTGCTGGCTGGGCAGCCGCGCGGCCACCGTGGCGCGCCACTGTTCCGGCCAGGAACCGTCCGATGCGGAGTCCAGCGCGAGCGCCGCGGCGCCCATCCTGCGGCGCATGTCGGCGGCGTCCCGGGCGGAAGCGATGATGGCGCGGATCCGGTCAAGGTGGTCGGTGACCGGCCTGTTCCGGGCACCTCCGCGGCGGGCTCCCGCCGGAACGGTCCGGTCCGGCGCGGCAGCGCCCGGGATCTCGGCCAGCAGCACGGCCGGGCGCGCGCCGGCGAACTGCGCAGCGGCGGTTGCACCGGCCGACGTCCCAATGGTCAAATCGGCTGCGGTGACGTCCAGCCCGGCGTCTGACAGGCCCGCGACGACGCCGATCAGCCAGGCGTTGCCCGTCGATCCGCCACCGCCGAGGACCAGCGCCCGGCCGCCCGCCACCGGTGTCGGCACGGCGGCGTGGCCCTGCGGCCGCTGCTGCCCGGCCGGCGGGACGTCACTGGGCGCCGTCGTGGGGTTGGTTGAGGTGGGATCAGTTGAAGGATGCGTTGTGTTCATTGGAGTCGCCTTTCACACATGTGGTGGGCGGCGCTCCCGGTGGCGGCTAGTTCAACCGCGATCGTGGGTGGCGGGGAGCGCCCAGAGTGGTTCCTGCATTCATGGGTCTCACCTCCTGCCAACGGGTCACGATCGCCAAGAAATTGGCACGCCGCGGCGCCGCGGCGCAACGGGCAGCGCCCCGGGCAGGCACCGCCGTCGAACAGGGCCCCGGCCAGTGCGAAACTGTGACGGACAGCCTCCCATCCCGCTCCTGTAGTCTGGCCGGATGCTGATCGAAATCCCCGCCGCGGCCGGCACCGCCGAGGCCCTGGTGGCCCGCCCCTCCGCCGGCACGGGACCTTTTCCCGGCGTCATCCTCTACATGGATGCCTTCGGCCTTCGCCCCCGCATCCAGGACATGGCGCAGCGCGTCGCCGACTGGGGCTACGTCGTGCTGGCCCCCAACGTGTTCTACCGGGAGGGAACGGCAGCCGCACTGGCGCCCGCAACGGACATGACCAGCCCGGAAGGGCGCGAGGCCGCAGGCAGGGCCGCGTTCCCGCGGGTCGGACGCCTCACCACTGACAAGGTCCTGCCGGACATCGACGCCTGGCTGGACGCCCTCCGGAGGCTCGACGGCGTGGCCCCCGGCCCGGTCGGCGTGTTCGGCTACTGCATGGGCGCCCGGCTGGCCCTGCGCACGGCGACCGCGCGGCCGGACGCCGTTGCCGCCTGCGGCGGCTTCCACGGCGGCGGACTCGCCACCGGCGACGCCGACAGCCCCCACCTGGGACTGGGCAAGGCCCGTGCCCGGTTCGTGTTCGGCCACGCCGACCACGACCGCAGCATGGACCCCGCCGCCGTCGAACGCCTGGGCGAGGCGCTGGCCGCCGCCGGCCTCGAGGCCACCAACGAGATCTACCCGGGCGCTTCGCATGGCTATTCGATGGCGGACACCTCCGCATTCCATCCTGAAGCCACCGAGCGCCACTTCCGCGAACTGCGCGAACTGCTCGACGGCACGCTCAAGGCCTGACCGGGGCTCGCTCGCGCCGTTTCGACGGTTCCCTGCGGGGTAGACGGCGGGAACCGTCGATACCGCGGGGAACCGTCGATGCGGGGCGGTGTCCACATACCCGCACGGACGTCTCGGCGGCGCGGCGTATGCGGGTGAGGCTGGTTCCATGTCCTCCAAACTGCCGGCCGGCTCGAATCTCTGGCGCACCGACCAGCTCCTGGCTTCCGGACTCAATGACCGCGCGATCGCTCGGCTGGTCCACGGCACAACCCTCGTCCGGCTGCGCCGTGGCTGCTACGCCCGCGGGGAGTGGTGGCGCGGCCTGAGCCGCCGCCCGGCGTCGGCAGCTGATTTCCGCACATTCACTCGGGACGCTTACGACGTCGGCAGGAGGGTTCGTCTACAGCCACGTCTCGGGTGCCAGCCTCCATTGCCTGCAGCTGTGGAAGGTGGATGACCGCGTGCACCTTACCCAGGAAGGCTGCCCGTCCGGGATCTCGCACGGACGGGATGTCGTGGCCCACACCCGCCGCCTGGGCAGCAGCGAGATCTGCTTCGTGGACGGACTCCCCTGCACGTCGCTGGAACGCACGATAGTTGACTGCTGCCTGATGTTCACCGTGCAACAAGCCGTGATCCTGGTCGATCACGCCGTTCGTATGGGGGCAGACCTTCGCCTGCTCCGCGCCCGGTGTTCCGACCTCGCCGGCCGCAACGGCGTGGTCGCGCTGCGCAGGGCCCTCGAACTTGCCGATCCGCGCTCGGAGTCGGCCGGGGAGAGCCTCACGAGGGAACTGCTGCACCGGCTCGGGATCACTCCGCCGGAGCCGCAGTACGTTGTCCGCAGTCCGCTGGGGGAACACCGGCTGGACTTTGCCTGGCCAGAGCGCCGGGTCGCCCTCGAATTCGACGGGCGGACCAAGTACTTCGAGTACCGGCCCACTGCCGAGGTCCTGTTCGCCGAGCGGCAGCGCGAGAGGGCGCTCATGGAACAGGGCTGGACCGTCCTCCGGGTCGAATGGAAAGACCTGTTAAACGAGGTCGAGTTCAAGTACCGGGTCTTGCGGGCCTTGAACCAAGGAACGGCGGCCGGTGCCTCCCCGTTTCGACGGTTCCCTGCTGGCTAGACGGTGCCCAACGTCGAACAGGCGGGGAACCGTCGAAATGGCGGTCCTGAGGGTGCGGCGGGTGCGGGCGGTCCTGAGGGTGCGGGCCCGGCCTACAGTCCGTAGCTGGGTTCGCGCTTCTTGATCCAGCGGATGACGAGGGACGTCAGCGGGACGAACAGGTACTCCACGAGGGTCTTGTAGACGAAGCCCACCACCACGTAGTTCACGAACATGGCGAAGTCAGTGATGCCGATGACCGTGGCCGCGATGCTGCAGAAGATCAGGGTGTCAACGAACTCGCCGACGCCGGAGGACCCCATCAACCGCGCCCACAGGGATTTCTCCCCGGAGCGGGCCTTCATCTTCACCAGGATCCAGGAATTGATCGTCTGGCCGGCGAGGAAAGCCAGCAGCGAGGCCAGCACGATCTGCGGCACCGGGCCGAGGGCCGTTTCCAGGGCGGACTGCTTGGCCACGCCGTAGTCGTCGGTGAAGCCCGGCAACGCGATGATGACCCAGTAGCAAAGGGACGCGAACACGGACAGCGCGAAGGACGTCAGGATGGCCCGGCGCGCCACCCTGAAGCCGTACACCTCACTGATGACGTCACCCAGGATGTAAGCCAGCGGGAAGAGGAAGAAGCCGCCGTCGGTGACGACCGGCCCGATCTCGACCCCCTTGGATGCGCCGATATTGGACAGGATCAGCACCACGGCCATCACGGCCATCATGATGCCGAAGTAGGGCGATCCGATCGAGGCGAACTTCGGCGGAGCTGAAGCCGGCAGGGTCTTGGTAGAAGTCAAGGGTGTTCCGTTCGTAGTGGTTCGCTCGACGGCCCGGAGAATTTGTCGAAGGCCCGGGCGGCCGGCTGTATTAGCACTGGGACCCCGGCGGCGCGCGCCGGGGACCGTTCCATTCTCGCACCCGTGCCGGGCCACTCCGCCGTGGGCCCAAAGCAGTGCACTTGAAGTGCAGTATGATGCACTTATGGATGAGGCGGAACATGATGGATGAGGGGACTACAACGTTGGCGCTGGCGATCGGGGCCCGCGTCAGGCAGGAGCGGCAGTCGCGCGGCTGGACGCTCGACCAGCTGGCGGAGTCTGCGGGGGTAAGCCGCCGGATGGTCGTCAACGTGGAACAGGGTGCCGCGAATCCCAGTGTGGGAACGCTGCTGCGGATCAGCGACGCCCTGGGGGTGGGGCTCCCGGCGCTGGTGGAGCCGCCCCAGGCCAAGCCGGTGAAGGTCACGCGCAGCGGCGAGGGCGCCGCCCTGTGGAGCGGTGCGGCGGGCGGCCGTGGAGTGCTGGTGGCCGGAACCCGGCCTCCGGACGTGGTCGAGCTGTGGGACTGGACCATGGTTTCGGGCGAACGGCATGCAAGCGAGGCCCACACGGCGGGCACCAAGGAGCTGTTGCAGGTCCGGCAGGGGACTGTCGAAGTCCAGGTCGAGGGGCAGTCCGTCGTCCTGGCCGCCGGCGATGCCCTGACGTTCCCGGGCGACGTGCCGCACTCCTATGCCAACCCGGGTACGGCCCCGGCGAAGTTCACCCTTGCTGTTTTTGAGCCGGGCGTGGGGACCGGGCACCATGCGGAGGTATCCAATGTCTAAGCTGGACAGACTTTGCCAGGCATGATGAAGGCCTTTCCCTCCCCCGGCCCAGTGCCGCCCTGGGGGCTGGCCGTCGCGGCCATGCTGTCGGTCCAGCTGGGGTCCGCCCTGTCCCTGGAACTGATTCCGGCAGTTGGCGCGGCCGGTACCGCCTGGCTCCGCCTCAGCCTGGGGGCCCTGATCCTGCTGGCCTTTGTCCGGCCGCCGCTGCGCAGCATTCGACGCCGGGACGTGCCGACGCTGCTGGCCCTGGGCGTCGCGACCGGCCTGATGTCGATCACGTTCCTCGCCGCTATCGAGCACATCCCGCTCGGAACCGCGGTGGCCATCGAGTTCCTGGGACCGCTGAGCGTCGCCGCGGTCCGCAGCCACAACAAGCGCGCACTTATCTGGCCGGCACTGGCCCTGCTCGGCGTCGTCCTGCTCACCGAGCCCTGGCTCAGCGGGTTCAACCCCGCCGGGGTGGGCTTCGCGGCCCTCGCGGCACTGGCCTGGGCCGCGTACATCGTGCTCACTCAGCGCATCGGTGGCCGCTTCACGGGCATCGGAACGCTTTCGCTGACGGTACCGGTCGCCGCGGTCACGGCCGCCGTCGTGGGCATCCCGCAGGCCGCCGGCCATCTTACGCCCGGCGTCGTGGGCGCCGCGGCGGGGCTGGCGCTGCTGCTGCCCGTGCTGCCCTTCGCACTGGAAATGCTCGCCCTGCGCCGGATGGCACCGACGGCGTTCGGCACCCTGATGGCCCTTGAGCCCGCCATCGGCGTATTGCTCGGGCTGCTCGTACTGCACCAGCGACCCTCCCCCGCGCAGTTCGCCGGGATCACGCTGGTGGTCCTCGCCGGCGCCGCCGCCCAACGCGGCGGGAGTCGGCGTCCGCCGTCGGGCAGTCAACGCGCCGCAGGCGGCACAGCCGCGGACCAACGGAGCAAGGAGGCCGCACCGTGTTCACCGGCCTGAGTGCCTTTCCCCTGACGCCCCTGCACCACGACGCCGTCGACGAGCGCGCCTTCGGGCGCCTGGTCGAGCGGCTGGCCGCCGCGCAGGTCGACTCCATCACTGCGCTGGGGTCAACCGGCTCCTACGCGTATCTGAGCGGCGCCGAACGAGCCCGCGTCGCCCGGCTCGCCGTCGAACATGCCGGCACGGTCCCGGTGTTCGTCGGCGTGGGGGCGCTGCGGACCTCCGAGGTCCTTGCGAACGCCGACGCGGCCGAACAGGCGGGCGCCTCCGGTCTCCTGCTGGCCCCGATGACCTACCAGCCCCTCACCGCCGACGACGTGTACGAGCTTTTCCGAACCGTCACCGGGAACTCGCCACTGCCGGTGATCGTCTACGACAACCCCGGAACCACCCGTTTCAGCTTCAGCACGGAACTCTACGGACGCATCGCCGAACTGCCCGGCATCGCCTCCATCAAGATCCCCGGGGTGCCGGACGAACCGGAGCAGGCAGCGCGACGGGTCAGGGAAATCCGGGCGGCCGTCCCCGGGCACGTAACCATCGGTGTTTCCGGCGATGCCAAGGCCGCCGGCGGACTGGCCGCAGGCTGTGACGCCTGGTACTCGGTCGTCGCCGGCACACTGCCCGCCCCGGCGCAGCGGATCACCAGGGCCGCGCTGGCGGGCCGGACCGCGGACGCGTCCGCCGAGTCCGAACGGCTGACGCCGCTGTGGCAGGTGTTTGCCGAGTTCGGGAGCATCCGCGTGGTCGCCGCCATCGCCGAACAGTTCGGGCTGGCTTCGGAGTCCTGCCTGCCGCTTCCCCTCCAGGGACTGACGGCACCACAGCGGGCCCGCGTCGCAGAGATCACCGCCGAGCTCGGGCTCGCCGCGTAACACCGTTAGCGCCGGGCCCGGGCCCGAGCCGGGCCCACGAACTGTTAGCGCCGAGCCCACGAACACTCGGGTTGTGGTCATCTTGCTCATCAGCACGATGCGGAGGATTTTCTCCGGATGGCAGGATGGGACCATGACTTCTTACGCCGTGGACAACATCACCTCCGACGCGAGCGCCTATCCCGCCGTCGCCCTGACCATCGCCGGGTCTGAGGCCACCGGCGGCGCCGGCGCGCAGGCGGACCTGAAGACCTTCCAGGAACTGGGTGTTTTCGGCATCGCCAACCTGACCTGCATTGTCTCCTTCGATCCGAAGGACAACTGGAACCACCGCTTCGTGCCGGTGGACCAGCAGGTCATCGCCGACCAGCTGGAGGCGACGACGGCGGCGTACGGCGCCGCGTCCGGCGCACCGTCGGTGCTGGACACGGTCAAGATCGGCATGCTCGGCAGCCCGGCAACGATCTCCACGGTGGCGTCGGCGCTGGCCGAGGCCGGCTTCCGCCATGTGGTGCTGGATCCGGTGCTGATCTGCAAAGGCCAGGAGCCGGGCCACGCCCTGGACACCGACCAGGCGCTCAAAACCCAGATCCTGCCGCTGGCCACCTTCGTCACGCCGAACCATTTCGAGGCCGAATCGCTCTCCGGACTTGCCATTACCGACGTCGACTCCCTCAAGGCCGCGGCGGTCCGCATCCACGAACTTAGCGGCGCTGCGGTGTTGGCGAAGGGCGGCGTGCGCCTGTCCGGGCCCGACGCCGTCGACGTCTTCTACGACGGCGACACGCTGGAGGTCCTCTCCGCCCCCAAGGTGGGCGAGGTGGCGGTCTCCGGCGCCGGCTGCTCGCTGGCCGCCGCGGTGACCGCCGAGCTGGCCAAGGGCGCGACGCCGCTGGACGCCGCGCGGACGGCCAAGGAGTTCGTCACCGCGGGGATCCGGAACCGGGTAGCCTCGGGCGCACCGTTCGACGCCCTCTGGCAGGGCGGACCCCGCTAGCCCAGGCAAGCGATCAACAGGGAGCATCGTCGGAAGCGACGGCAATGGCACAGCACTTTGAGTCTGTCGAGGACTATATCGCCTCATTTCCTGTCGACGTTCGGGAGATGCTGCAGGAGATTCGGCGGCGCTGTCACGCCGCGGTGCCCGGATCAGGCGAGACGATGAGTTACGGCATCCCCACAATCACGATCGACGGCAAATACGTGGTGTATTTCGCGGGCTGGGCGCATCACATCTCCGTCTATCCGGTACCCGACGGCGACGAGTCCCTGAGCGCGGACCTCGCCCCGTACCGCGCCGCGAAAAGCACGCTGAGGTTTCCGCTGGGCAAGCCCGCCCCTTACGAGCTCATCGGGAAAGTGGCCGCGACCCTGGCCGCAGAACGGCGGGGCCGGACGCCGTAAGCCGGCGGGCCGTGCTGACCCGTGCTGACCCGTGGCCAGTTCGACGGTTCCCCGCCCACTCGATGCTTCCCGACGTCGAACCCGCACGGAACCGTCGAAACGGCGGGCCACGGGTCCTTGGCGGCGGGCCCCCGCGAGGGCCCCCGCGAGGGCCCGTCAGCGCCGGGGGATGTTGCGCAGGTTGCTGCGGGCCATGCTGACGGCCTCGCCGGCGCCCCGGTTCAGCACCACCTTGGACATGGCGGTAGCGAAGCCCAGGACCTGCGCGCCCTTGATCTTCGGCGGTAGGGACAGGGCCTGCGGATCGGTAATGAGCTCCACCAGGGCCGGTCCGGGATACTCAAAAGCCTCGCGGTAGGCGGCCCCGATGCGGGCCGGGTCGGTGACCCGGACGGCGTGGAACCCCAGCGCCCTGGCCACCTCGGCGTAGTTCGCGTCAGGCACGTCCACGCCGAAGTCCGGCAGGCCGTCGACCAGCATCTCGAGCTTCACCATGCCCAGGGTCGAGTTGTTGAAGACCACCACCTTCACCGGCAGCCGGTGCGCCGCGACGGTGATCAGCTCGCCCAGCAGCATGGACAGGCCGCCGTCGCCGGACACCGAAATCACCTGCCGCCCCGGGTAGGCCAGCTGGGCGCCGATTGCCTGGGGCAACGCGTTGGCCATGGAGCCGTGGAGGTACGACCCGATCAGCCGCCGGGTGCCCAGCGGGTTGATATACCGGGCCGTCCAGACGTTGCACATGCCGGTGTCCGCGGTGAAGATTGCGTCCTCCGCGGCGATCTGGTCCAGCAGCGAGGCCGCGTATTCGGGGTGGATCGGCTCGGTTTTCTCCACCCGCCGGGTGTACGCGCCGACGGCCTTGTTCATCAGGCGGTCGTGCTTTTTCAGCATCGCGTCGAGGAAGCGGCGGCTCTTCTTCGGCTTCAGCATCGGCATCAGCGCCGCGAGCGTGGGAAGCACGTCGCCGTGCACCGCGACGTCGACGTCGGTCCGCCGGCCCAGGTTTTCGGCGGCGCGGTCCACCTGCGCGGTCCGGGTCCCGGGGAGGAACTGGTCGTAGGGAAAATCGGTGCCCAGCAGGATCAGCAGGTCCGCGTCCTCGATTCCCTCCGCCGCCGCCCCGTACCCCAGCAGCCCGGTCATGCCGATGTCGTAGGGATTGTCGTACTGCATGAAGTCCTTGCCACGCAGCGAGTGCCCGATCGGCGCGGAAACCAGCTCTGCCAGCGCAATCACCTCGTCGTGTGCGCCTTCGACGCCGGCCCCGGCGAAGATGGCCACCTTCCCGGCGGCGTTGATGGCGTCGGCCAACTCCCGCACACTGGCCGGGTCCGGCACCAGCACCGCGGGGCGGAAGGCGGCCGGCGCGGGCGTGGCGGCGGTCGCCTCGACCCCGGCGATATCGCCGGGCAGGGTGACGACGGCGACCCCGCGCAGTGCCACGGCGTGCTGGATGGCGCTGTGCATCACCCGCGGTGCCTGTTCCGCCGTGC
Source organism: Arthrobacter sp. JB02-1C (assembly GCF_057748045.1). Taxonomy (NCBI): domain Bacteria; kingdom Bacillati; phylum Actinomycetota; class Actinomycetes; order Micrococcales; family Micrococcaceae; genus Arthrobacter; species Arthrobacter sp. JB02-1C. The sequence continues at coordinate 1,559,985 of NZ_CM173235.1, read as the reverse complement.
TGATCAGCTCGGAGTAGACCGAGCACTCGTTGAACAGCCGGTCCGGATGCGTCTCCTGGAAGAAGCTGCTGCCGATCTGCTTGCTCGGAATATGCGAGGCGATGGCCAGCACGGGGGCGCCGGAGCGGTTGGCGTCGTAGAGCCCGTTGATCAGGTGCAGGTTGCCCGGGCCGCAGGATCCGGCACAGACCGCGAGCCGGCCGGTGAGCTGGGCCTCGGCCGAGGCAGCGAAGGCGGCAGCTTCCTCGTGCCGGACGTGGATCCAGTCGATCCCGCCTTTCGCGGCGCCGCCGGTTTTACGGACGGCGTCAACGATCGGGTTCAGGCTGTCGCCGACAATCCCGTAGATCCGCTGCACGCCGGCAGCCTGGAGTTGTTCGACGAGCTGGGTGGCAAGTTCCTTGGCCATGAGTGCACGCTCCCGCGAGATGGATCGATGAGCTGACACTGGCCAATATAGTCTTCCGGGCGTGGCGGGGGCCCAGACTTCCGGGTGTCGGCGTACGGGAGGCGGCCCTGTGCGGCCCGGTTTTTCCACATACCGCTGCCTGTACTTGAGGCCCCGCGTTCCCACCTCATAGCGTTTTGGTAGATGGTCCGAGTCTTGCCACAACCCAGAGTGAGGATTGATTTTGGCCGAAAAACCACGTCGTCAGCCGACAGATCGAAGCCCCAGCAGGCGCGGGACCGGGAAACGCGCCCCCGGACCAGCTCCCGCTGCGTCGCACCAAGGCGACCAGGAACAGGATCCCCTGATCGCATTTGTGCATTGGCACCGGGAGTACGGGATCTTGCCAGACGTTGTTCCCGTTCTGGAGCAACTGACCAGGTTCTTCCCGATCTACGCCGAAATCTCTGGCGGCGCCGCAGTGACCGCATTGGACTCCGGTCTGATCGCTGAATTCGTGGACGCGCTCAATGAGCACGATGCCGAAATTGCATCCATTTTCTGTGCCTCTCTTTTTGCATACATGCACTTCCTGAAGGACACCGGCCGCTGGACCGGCACCGACGAAAGCCACCAGATTTTGCATGACGTCCTCTACCACGGAGTACTCAATGAGAAATTTTTCGCCGCAGGGCGGCCCCACAATCGAGCCGACAACGGTCATCAGGTCCCCCGCAACAGTGCGTGAGCGTCACGCAACACCCGACGAAAACTGCGGGGGCGTCGTGCGCCAAGCCGCAGAACCTGAGGGCGGGTCAGCTCCCGGAGTGCGCCTGCAGGAAGGAATAGACCTCGGTCTCGTCCACGCCGGGGAAGGCGCCCGGGGGCATCGCCGCGAGCAGGTGTGAGTGGGCGCGGGCCGAGGGCCAGGCGTTGCCGGCCCACTCCGAGGCCAGGGCGGCGGGCGGGCGCTTGCAGCAACTCTCGTCCGGGCAGGTGGACTTGGACCGCTCGGTGGTGTCGCGGCCGCGGAACCACTTCACCTGGGCGTAGGGCACCCCCACCGAGAGGGAGAACTCCCCGTTCGCGGAACGCTCGGTCCGCGCCGTGCACCAGTAGGTCCCGGCCGGCGTGTCGGTGTACTGGTTGTAGGCGCTGAACTTGTCCGGCACGTCGAACACGACCCGGGAGGTCCAGTTCCGGCAGGAGAACTGGCCCTCAATGGCGCCCGTGTGGTCCTGCGGGAACGTCACGCCGTCGTTCTCGTAGGCCTTGTAAATGATGCCGCTCTTGTGCGTCTTCTGGAAGTGCGTGCGCAGGTCCAGATGCTCCGTGGCGAGGTTGGTGAAGCGGTGCGCCGCGGTCTCGTAGGACACCGCGAACGCATCCCGGATATCCTCCACCGCAATTTCCTTGGCCTGCTTGGCCCGCTGCAGGAACTCCACGGTGGCCTGCTCCGGCAGCAGCAGTGCGGCGGCGAAGTAATTCGTGGCCACCCGCTGCATCAGGAAGTCCCCGTAGTTGGTGGGCGTCTGGTGGCCCAGGACGTAGTGGCCCAGGGCCTGCAGCAGCACCGAACGCGGGTCATGGTCGCTCCGGGCGTTCTGGGTCAGATAAATTCGGCGGTTCTTCAGGTCCGTCACCGAACGGGTGGAATGCGGCAGATCGCTGACGTGGTGCAGGCTGAACCCCAGGTGCCCGGCGATGTCCGCGATGACATGGTGGGACAGCGGGCCGGAGGTGTGGCCCACCGAGGCCAGCACCTTCTGCGCCTCCACCTCGTACTCCGGAAAGTAGTTGTTGCGCTCCCGCATCATGGCACGCAGTTCACCGTTGGCGCGCCGGGCTTCCTCCGGGGTCGCGACCTGTTCGTTGAGCCGGCGCTCCAGCTCGTGCTGCAGCCCCACCATGGACTCCAGCACATCCATCGGCAGCCGCGAGCTGATGCGGATTTTGGGCAGCTGCAGCGATTCGTAGAGGGGGCTGCGCTGGTACCGTTCCAGCTCGATTTCCAGGGCCGCACGGCGGTTCGGCGGCTCCGCTCCGAGCAGCTCATCGATGCTGACCCCAAGAGCCGTAGCGAGCTGCTGGAGCAGGCCGAGTTTGGGTTCGCGTTTGCCGTTTTCGATCAGGCTCAGCTGGCTGGGAGCGGTCCCGACGGCGGCACTCAGGTCATCGAGCGTCAGGCCCGCCGCCTTGCGCAGATGCCGGACCCGCCGTCCCAAACTGATGACGTCCACCTCGGGCTCGGCGGGGACCGCGGCGGCTACGGACTGGCGATTCCAGCTGCTTGGATGCATTTCTTGAGAATACGGGAAGAAGTGCGTTTCTTTCCAGAGTTTTGGTCTAGAAAGCCCTTCAGATCTGCAGAAAAGTAGATCTCACAGAAAGATTCACCGCCCCGGATCACACCGGCGGGACCCCGCGAAGAGGCGGTCCCCCGGCCGGCCGTCAGAGGAGATCAGCAATGACCGCAGCATCTGAGCCCAACCAGCAGCCGGCCACGCCGGACACGGCAACTGCCCAGGCCGCAGCCCTGGAGCTCGAGTGGGCTGCCGACCCGCGCTGGGAAGGCGTCACCCGGGATTACTCGGCGTCCGACGTCGTCCGCCTCCGCGGCCGGGTCTCCGAGGAACACACGCTGGCCCGCCGCGGTTCCGAGAAGCTCTGGAAGCAGCTCACCGAGGAGCACAAGGAAGGCCAGTACACTCACGCCCTCGGCGCCCTGACCGGCAACCAGGCCGTGCAGCAGGTCAAGGCCGGGCTGCGCGCCATCTACCTCTCCGGCTGGCAGGTCGCCGCCGACGCCAACAACTCCGGCCACACCTACCCGGACCAGTCGCTGTACCCGGCCAACTCCGTCCCTACGGTAGTCCGCCGGATCAACAATGCCCTGCTCCGGGCGGACCAGATCGAGTTCGCCGAAGGCATCCAGACGGTCGAGGACTGGATGGTCCCAATCGTGGCCGACGCAGAGGCCGGTTTCGGCGGCCCCCTGAACGCCTACGAACTGATGAAGTCCATGATCCAGGCCGGCGCCGCGGGTGTGCACTGGGAGGACCAGCTCGCCTCGGAAAAGAAGTGCGGCCACCTCGGCGGCAAAGTCCTGATCCCCACCCAGCAGCACGTCCGCACGCTGAACGCGGCCCGCCTGGCCGCCGACGTCGCCGGCACGCCGTCGGTCATCATCGCCCGCACCGACGCCGAGGCAGCCACCCTGATCACCTCCGACGTCGACCCCCGGGACCAGGAATTCATCCTCCGCGAAGGCGGCCAGCCGGTCCGCACGCCGGAGGGCTTCTACAAGGTCCGCAACGGCATCGAACCCTGCATCGCCCGGGCCAAGGCCTACGCCCCGTACTCCGACCTGATCTGGATGGAGACCGGCACCCCGGACCTGGAACTGGCCCGGAAGTTCGCCGAATCGGTCAAGGCCGAGTTCCCGGACCAGATGCTCTCCTACAACTGCTCGCCGTCGTTCAACTGGCGCAAGCACCTCGATGACGGCACGATCGCGAAGTTCCAGCGCGAACTCGGCGCCATGGGCTTCACCTTCCAGTTCATCACCCTGGCCGGCTTCCACGCCCTGAACTACTCGATGTTCGATCTCGCCCACGGTTATGCCCGGGAAGGCATGAGCGCGTACGTTGAGCTTCAGGAAAAAGAGTTCGCCTCCGAAGCCCGCGGCTACACCGCCACCAAGCACCAACGCGAAGTCGGCACCGGCTACTTCGACGACATCGCCACCGCGCTCAACCCGAACGCGTCCACTTTGGCCCTGGTGGGATCCACCGAAGAAGGCCAGTTCCACTAAACCCCCCGTCTTTCCCGCCCGTTGCTCTATCACTTTTGGTCCCCATCGGCCTCACTTGGAGACCAAAAGTGATAGGGCAATGGCGGACATTCAAGGAGCAAAGTCCCATGAACAGCTTCACTGACAACTTCACTATCAACGGGGTTACGTTGACTGCCCAGCCGATTTGCCGGCAGGGCGAGGTACTTACTCCGGACGCCCTGGAGTTCGTCGCCGCACTGCACCGTGCGACGGCGGAGCGCCGGCAGGAGCTGTTGCGGGCGCGGCAGGAGCGTCGGCAGCAGATCAGCAAGGGCCAGGATCCGCGGTTCCTGGCCGAGACCGAGTCGATCCGCAACGACCCGGAGTGGCGCGTCGCTCCCCCGGCGCCGGGTCTGGAAGACCGCCGCGTCGAGATCACCGGACCCGTGGATAAGAAGATGACCATCAATGCGCTGAACTCCGGCGCGAAGGTCTGGCTCGCTGATATGGAGGACGCCTCCACCCCGTCGTGGCGCAACGTTATCCAGGGCCAGCTGAACCTGACCGACGCGTTGGAACGGCGGATCGACTTCAGCACCCCGGAAGGCAAGGAGTACAAGCTGCGCGCCGCCGAGGAGCTGCCCACCATCGTGGTCCGGCCCCGCGGCTGGCACCTCCCGGAGAAGCACATGCTCATTGACGGCACCCCGGTGGCCGGCGGCATCGTGGACTTCGGGCTGTATTTCTTCCGCAACGCGCGCCGCCTGATCGCCCAGGGCAAGGGTCCGTACTTCTACCTGCCCAAGATTGAGAGCCACCTCGAGGCCCGGCTGTGGAACGACATCTTCGTCCAGGCCCAGGACCTGCTGGGCATCCCGCAGGGCACCATCCGCGCCACCGTGCTGATCGAAACCATCACCGCCGCGTTCGAAATGGAGGAGATCCTCTACGAACTCAAGGACCACGCCGCCGGCCTGAACGCCGGCCGCTGGGATTACATCTTCTCGCTGATCAAGAACTTCCGCACCCGCGGCCCGCGGTTCGTCCTGCCGGACCGCGGCCAGGTCACCATGACCCAGCCGTTCATGCGCGCCTACACCGAACAGCTGGTGCGGGCCTGCCACAAGCGCGGCGCCATGGCGATCGGAGGGATGGCCGCGGCGGTGCCCAACCGGAAGGACGAGGCGGCGAACTCCGCGGCCTTTGAGAAGGTCCGTGCCGACAAGACCCGCGAGGCCGGCGACGGCTTCGATGGCTCCTGGGTGGCGCACCCGGACCTGGTGCCGGTGTGCCGCGAGGTGTTCGACGGCGTCCTCGGCGACCGCCCGAACCAGCTGGACCGGCTCCGGGAGGACGTCACCCCGGATGACCGCGCGCTGATCGACCTGTCCTCCACCACGGGCACCATCACCGAGCAGGGTGTGCGGAACAACATCGAGGTCGGGATCCGGTACATCGAGTCCTGGCTGCGCGGCAACGGCGCGGTGGCCATCCACAACCTGATGGAGGACGCCGCCACCGCGGAGATCTCCCGCTCGCAGCTATGGCAGTGGATCTTCTCCCGCGCCATCACGGACACCGGCGAAGTCATCACGCGCGAATGGGTGGACGAGCTGCTGGACGAGGAATTCGCCCGGCTGGAGCGCTTCGAGGGCGACCGGTTCGCCGATGCCCGGGACATCTTCGAGGAGGTCACGCTCGGCAACGAGTTCCCCGCCTTCCTGACGCTGCCGGCGTACGACCGCTTCCTGCACGAAGCCCGCGGCGGCGCCGATACGGCGATCTGCGACGACGCCGGCCTGCTCGCCGTCTAGCTGCCCGGGGCCCAGCAGGCCTTCCCGGGTCCGGTCGCCGCTCCCGGCGGCCGGACCCGGGACTTCCAGAATTCCGTTTGCCGGGCCGCCACGCCCTTCGCAACAGGCCCCCCGAAATCCGGGGCGGCGGCCCGGCGACGGAAACCCTTGCTAGTGCGGCTTCGGAACGTGCCGCATCGACAGTGCACAACCCACGATGAACATGACTGCGGCCCCCAGAGTCATCAGCAGCGGCCCGGTCCAGGAGTCCGACGTACTGTGCACGTAGCCCAGCAGCGTCGGTGCGGCCGCGCCGAAGCAATAGCCGGCCCCCTGGACGACGGCGGACATTTTCCCTGCGGAGGCCTGATCGCGGGCCAGCCTGATGATGGCGAGGAAGATCAGGGTGATACCGCCGCCCTGGGCCGCCCCGCCGATGGAGGACCACAGCCACCAGAGCTGCGGCGCCAGCAGGAGACCCAGCGGCACCGCCAGCCACAGCGCGCCGAGGACGAGGGCAACCGTCGTCGTGCTGGCGAAACGTGCGGCGAGCGGGACGCCCAGGCTGCCAGCGATCGCCATGATCTGGAACAGGGATGACCCGGCGCCGGCGGCCGCGGGTGCCAGGCCCAGTTCATCGGCGAGGATGCTCGGCAGCCACGCCGTGACGCCGTAGTAGGCGAACGACTGGCCGGCGAAACCGACGGTCAGCGCCACGGTAATCCAGCGGGATGCCGGGGCGGCCGCCACCCGGCTGGGGTCGGCGCCCGGGATTGCCTCGGGCCGGACCGACTTCCGGCCGACGGCGGGAATCCAGATGGCTGCCGCCGCTACGGCAAAAACGGCACACGCCGCGATGGCCGGCCGCCAGCCCAGCCACTCCGCCAGCGGAGCCGTGATCATCGACGTGACGAAGGACCCGACGTTGAGGGTGGCTGTGTAGGTGCCCATGGCTGCGCCCTGCCGGGCCGGGCTGAAATCACGGCGGATAATCAGCGGGACGACAATGTTGCCGAGGGTGATGGCCACGCCCAGGATCACGGTGCCAAGCATCACCAGCGCTCCGCCGCCGGACGAGCGGACCAGCACGCCGAGCAGCACGCCCAGGAGGGTCAGCGTGATCGCGAACTCCGGCCCCAGTCTCCGGGCCGCCAGCGAGGCCACCGGCGCGGCAAGGGCGAAACAAAGCACCGGGATGCCGGTCAGGTAGCCTATCTCCACCGGCGAAAAACCGAGGTCCCGGTGCAACTCCCCCACCACCGGCGCCACCGCGACGAACGGACCCCGCATGTTGAGCGCGATCAGCCCGATCGCGAGCATCAGGAGCCCGGCGCGCGGGATCCTTGCCGCGGCGCTCACTGTTCGGCCCGGGACGCGGTCCAAGACGCGGCCCGGGATGCGGTCCGGGACCGGATAACCGGGCAGAAGTATGTTTTCATCAGTCCCATTGCTATCACGCCGCCGCGCCCGTCCGAACATCGCGCCCGTCCGTACATGGCGCCCGTCCGAACATCACGGTCAGCCGTTCATGACGGCCAACCGTTCACGAAGGGGCCCGGCTGTGTCCCGGCGACTAAAGTTTGGGGCATGACGCACCACATCCGGAAGGCCACCGCAGAGGACGCCGGTGCACTGGCCGAACTGGCGGCCGTCACCTTTCCGCTGGCCTGTCCGCCGGGCTCCCGCCCGGAGGACGTTGCTGCGCACCTGGCCGGCACGCTCAGCGAGGCCAGGTTCCACGAGTATCTCGCCGACCCGGACGTCACGGTCCTGGTCATTGACGCCGACGGCGGGCTCCGCGGCTACAGCCTCCTGCTGGGCCGCCCGACCGAGGACCCCGACGTGGCCGCGGCCCTGGGCGGCAGACCGGGCCTGGAGCTCAGCAAATGCTACGTCCACCCGGACCACCACGGACTCGGCGCCGCGGCCGAACTGATGCAGGCCAGCGTCGCCTCCGCCGCGGAGGCGGGTGCGGGTACCCTCTGGCTCGGGGTGAACAACCAAAACGCCCGCGCCATCAGGTTCTACGAAAAGTCTGGATTCCGCAGGGTCGGCACCAAGACGTTCCGGCTGGGCACCACGGTGGAACATGACTTCGTGATGGCGCGTTCCATCTCCGCCTAGACGATATGAAGTGTGGTGGTTGCCTGACGTAGGACTGGAACCTCGGGTTCAAAGAGGTTCGTGGGTTGCCAGTCAGGCCACTGTTCCGCGCCGAAGCGCGGGGGGTGTGGACTGGTAGAGCCACATTTGAACGTCTGGAGGTTCCAGCCATGAATAAGCGTACTTATGTCGGTTTGGATGTCCATGCGCGCAGCGTGAAGGGCTGCGCGATTAACCATGAAACGGGCGAGATCCTGAGGCAGAGCCTGGCCGCCAGCGATGCCGGGATCGCCGAGTGGGTTTCCGGATTGCCGGGGCCGGTCCTCGTTGTTTATGAGGCAGGCCCAACCGGATTCGGTTTGGCCCGGCTGTTGGTCGATGCAGGGGTCGAGTGCCTTGTGGCTGCGCCCTCGAAGCTTCAAAGGCCGTCCGGGGACCGGGTGAAGACCGACGCGCGCGATGCCGAGCATCTGGCCCGGTTGGCACTGCTCGGACAGATTACGCCCGTGCGGGTTCCTGGCCGAGCGGATGAAGCGGCGCGTGATCTGGTGCGCGCCCGCGAGGACGTCCGTGCGGACCTGATGAGGGCCAGGCACCGGATCTCGAAGCTGCTGCTCCGCCACGGGCTGGTGTATTCCGGCGGCCATGCCTGGACCGGCGCCCACCACACCTGGCTGCACCGGCAACGATTTGACGATCCGGCCCTGCAGGCCGCCTACGAGGCAAGCCTGGAGACCGCGGAACTGACGCTGGACCGCAGAAACCGTCTGGACTCCAAGATCACCGAGCTGGCGGCAACCGACCGGTATGCCCCGGTGGTGCGGGCCCTGATGTGTCTGCGCGGCATCTCGGTGCTCACCGCCGTCGGCCTCGCAGTGGAAATCGGTGACTGGAACCGCTTCACCGGCAACACCATCGGCGCCTATCTGGGCCTGGTTCCCTCGGAACATTCCTCCGGCGCTTCCCGGTCCCAAGGCGGGATCACCAAGACCGGCAACACCCATGCCCGCCGCCTGCTGGTCGAGGCCGCCTGGCACCACCGCCGGCCCTACACTCACGTCAGCCAAGAGATGCGTTCCCGCTGGGACATCGCGGATGAAGCGTCCCGGGTCCGCGGCCATCAGGGCAACCACCGGCTGCACCGCAAGTGGGAGCAGTTCGAGGCCCGGCACAAACGCCGGGTCATCGCGAACGTCGCCGTAGCCCGGGAACTGGCTGGCTGGTGCTGGTCCCTCGCCGCCCCGATCCAACAGGAACAGCCATGGACGGATGAATAGACGTGTGCCGTTCCCGACCCGGCCTGGATGGCTCGGCAGCGTGGAGGAGACCCGCGATACACCTATGGACAACCGGCCAATCACCCGGTGACGCCCGACATTGCTAGACCAGCGGCACCCCTCCAGCCGAACACCTCGTCCTGCGGTAACCAACCCGCGCATATCAGCATGACAGCGCCTCACGTCGATCACGACGCGCCAGCCAACCGGAGACCACGCAGGGAACGGACACAAAAGAGCGGTCCAGGACAAACCAGCCCTGGACCGCTCACCCTTGCCCTCTTGACAAGGAACGCCTACATATCAGGTGTATTGACCTGAGAGGTTGGTGACGCGGCTGGCGGGTGGTTGACCCTTGAGTGAAGTGTGGCCTCGGTGATGATTGTAGTGATGGAGCCAATCGCTGAAAGCGGCAACACGCTCTGATTCTGATCCGTAGGGTTTGGCGTAGGCCCACTCGTCCAGCATGGTGCGGTTGTAGCGCTCGACTTTGCCGTTGGTCTGCGGACGGTAGGGGCGGGTCCGTTTGTGCGTGATATCCGCACCCAGGGCGTCTTTGAACGCGTAGGAGCGGTAGCAGGAGCCGTTGTCCGTCAAGACCCGTTTCACGGTAATCCCGCAGGACTCGAAGTAGGCGTTGGCGCGTTCCCAGAACCCGGCCGCGGTTTCCTTCTTTTCATCGGCCAGGATCTCGGTATAGGCCAGCCGGGAATGGTCATCAACGGCGTTGTGCAAGAACGCGTAGCCAGGTCTCCGGTTCGCCGCCGTGCCGGTCTTGTTCCGCCTGCCAGCGGCCCTGCCCACGCTCCGGTGACCGCCTCCGTCCGGGATCCGCCCGAGCTTCTTGATGTCCACGTGGACCAGGTCCCCGGGGCCCTCGTGCTCGTAGCGGCGGATCACCCGGCCGGTGGCACGGTCCAGCCAGGACAGCCTGGCCAGCCCGAACCTCGAGAGCACCCGGTGCACGGTGGACGGGTGGATCCCCAGCAGGTAACCGATCCGCGCCGGGCCCCACCGGCGGTTGACTCTGATCGCAATGATCCGCCGTTCCCGCCGGGGGCAGGTCCGTCGCGGCGAGGTTCGGGGCCTACTCGAGGCATCCTGCATGCCGGCCTCACCATGGTCGCGGTAGCGGCCGGCCCACCGCGATGCGGTCGTGACCGAGACCTGGAACCGTTCAGCCGCCCGCCGCAGCGGCCATCCGTCATCAACGATGCATCTGGCCAGCCGGAGCCTGCCCTTAGGCGTGAGGATCGCGTTAGCATGGGACATTGAAGACCTCCTTGTGAACTGGACTCTCGACAAGCCCAACTCCACTCGGAGGTCTTCTTTTTGTCACCCAACCACGCCGGTGTTCCTAACGTCCGTGGTCAATACACCTGATATGTAGGCGTTCCTTGTCAAGAGGGCAAGGGTGAGCGGTCCAGGGCTGGTTTGTCCTGGACCGCTCTTTTGTGTCCGTTCCCTGCGTGGTCTCCGGTTGGCTGGCGCGTCGTGATCGACGTGAGGCGCTGTCATGCTGATATGCGCGGGTTGGTTACCGCAGGACGAGGTGTTCGGCTGGAGGGGTGCCGCTGGTCTAGCAATGTCGGGCGTCACCGGGTGATTGGCCGGTTGTCCATAGGTGTATCGCGGGTCTCCTCCACGCTGCCGAGCCATCCAGGCCGGGTCGGGAACGGCACACGTCTATTCATCCGTCCATGGCTGTTCCTGTTGGATCGGGGCGGCGAGGGACCAGCACCAGCCAGCCAGTTCCCGGGCTACGGCGACGTTCGCGATGACCCGGCGTTTGTGCCGGGCCTCGAACTGCTCCCACTTGCGGTGCAGCCGGTGGTTGCCCTGATGGCCGCGGACCCGGGACGCTTCATCCGCGATGTCCCAGCGGGAACGCATCTCTTGGCTGACGTGAGTGTAGGGCCGGCGGTGGTGCCAGGCGGCCTCGACCAGCAGGCGGCGGGCATGGGTGTTGCCGGTCTTGGTGATCCCGCCTTGGGACCGGGAAGCGCCGGAGGAATGTTCCGAGGGAACCAGGCCCAGATAGGCGCCGATGGTGTTGCCGGTGAAGCGGTTCCAGTCACCGATTTCCACTGCGAGGCCGACGGCGGTGAGCACCGAGATGCCGCGCAGACACATCAGGGCCCGCACCACCGGGGCATACCGGTCGGTTGCCGCCAGCTCGGTGATCTTGGAGTCCAGACGGTTTCTGCGGTCCAGCGTCAGTTCCGCGGTCTCCAGGCTTGCCTCGTAGGCGGCCTGCAGGGCCGGATCGTCAAATCGTTGCCGGTGCAGCCAGGTGTGGTGGGCGCCGGTCCAGGCATGGCCGCCGGAATACACCAGCCCGTGGCGGAGCAGCAGCTTCGAGATCCGGTGCCTGGCCCTCATCAGGTCCGCACGGACGTCCTCGCGGGCGCGCACCAGATCACGCGCCGCTTCATCCGCTCGGCCAGGAACCCGCACGGGCGTAATCTGTCCGAGCAGTGCCAACCGGGCCAGATGCTCGGCATCGCGCGCGTCGGTCTTCACCCGGTCCCCGGACGGCCTTTGAAGCTTCGAGGGCGCAGCCACAAGGCACTCGACCCCTGCATCGACCAACAGCCGGGCCAAACCGAATCCGGTTGGGCCTGCCTCATAAACAACGAGGACCGGCCCCGGCAATCCGGAAACCCACTCGGCGATCCCGGCATCGCTGGCGGCCAGGCTCTGCCTCAGGATCTCGCCCGTTTCATGGTTAATCGCGCAGCCCTTCACGCTGCGCGCATGGACATCCAAACCGACATAAGTACGCTTATTCATGGCTGGAACCTCCAGACGTTCAAATGTGGCTCTACCAGTCCACACCCCCCGCGCTTCGGCGCGGAACAGTGGCCTGACTGGCAACCCACGAACCTCTTTGAACCCGAGGTTCCAGTCCTACGTCAGGCAACCACCACACTTCATATCGTCTAGGCCCCACCGGGCGCCTCCGCCTAGGCCCCACCGGGCACCCGGGCGGTTTGGTCCGCCGGCTTGCTCCCGGGAATGCCACCGGTCCCGGGGGCGTTGCCCACAGCATGAAGATAGAGATCTGGTCCGACGTTGCCTGCCCCTGGTGCTACATCGGCAAGCGCCGCTTTGAAACCGCCCTCGCGGCGTTCCCGCACCGTGACGCCGTGGAGGTGCAATGGCGAAGCTTCCAGCTGGACCCCACCCTGCCGGACCACTACGACGGCACCGAACTGGACTATCTGAGCACCCGCAAGGGCATGGCTCCCGACCAGGTCGCGGCCATGTTCGACCACGTCGCGGCGCAGGGCCGCGGGGAGGGGCTCGGCTACCGCTTTGACGCCGTGGTGGTGGCCAACAGCTTTACCGCGCACCGGCTGATCCACCTCGCGGCCGCGCACGGGAAGCAGGCCGAGGCCAAGGAACGGCTGCTGAGTGACCACTTCGAACACGGACGGGATATCGGCAGCCGCGAATACCTCACCGCACTCGGACGCGACCTGGCGATCGACGCCGCGGAGCTGGAGGAGCTGTTCAGCGCGGAAAAGTACGCCGACGACGTCCGGCATGACATTGCCGAGGCGCGCGCCCTGGGCATCAGCGGCGTCCCGTTCTTCGTCATTGACCGCAAGTACGGCATCTCCGGTGCCCAGCCGGCCGAAACGTTCGGCGCGGCACTGGACCAGGCGTGGCAGGAGAGCCATCCGCTGGTGATGGTCGACGCCGGGCCGGACGCCGCGGACGGCGGCGCCTGCGGCCCGGACGGCTGCTCGGTTTAGGCGCCCCGGGCTACCGGCGCGTGCCGCCCGCCGGGGCGGCGGCGCCGGCGGCCAGGTCGTCGTCGTCCGCGGTGATCAAGATGTTGCCCTCCGCAATGGACTCGGACAGCACGTCGTGCTCGACGCTGGTCGCCAGCGGCTTCTCCTTGACGAAGCACATCAGTGCGGCGGCAACCAGGGCCAGCGGAACCATCCAGATGAAGATCGGCGTCAGTGCGTCATTGTAGGAGGAGACGATGGCCTCCTTGAGCGGGGCCGGCAGCTTGCCGACGACGGCGGGGGTCAGGGAGTTCGACCCGCCGGACGCGCCGCCACCCAGCGCGGCGGCCGGGAGCCGCTGGACCAGAAGTTCGGCCAGCCGGCTGGCGAACAGGCTGCCGACGACGGCGGAACCGAGCGTGGCGCCGATCTGGCGGAAGAAGTTGTTCGACGCCGTCGCGGTCCCCACTTCGCGCAGCGGGAACGAGTTCTGCACGATCAGCACCATGATCTGCATGCTCAGGCCCAGGCCCAGGCCCATCACCGCGAGGTGGGCGCAGATTTCCCACAGCGGCGCGGCCGGCTGCAGGGTGGAGAGCAGCAGCAGGGCCCCGGCCACCAGGACGCCACCCACAATCGGCATCCATTTATAGCGGCCGGTGCGGCTGACCAGCTGGCCGGACACCACCGAGGCCACCAGCAGGGCGCCCATCATCGGGATCATCAGCAGGCCGGACTCGGTCGCGTTCACGCCGAAGGCCATCTGCAGATAGGTCGGCAGGTAACCGATCGCGCCGAACATGGCCACGCCGATCAGCAGGCCGGCGATCGTGGCGAGGTTGAAGTTGAGGTCCTTGAACAGGTGCAGCGGAATGATGGGCTCCGCGGTCCGGTTCTCCACGAGCACGAATGCGGCGGCGCTGACGACGGCTCCGGCAATCAGCCCCAGGATGATCGGGTCGCTCCACTGGTACTTGCTGCCGCCCCAGGTCGCGAACAGCACGAGGCAGGTGGTGGCGACGGCCAGCAGCGCCATGCCGCCCAGGTCCAGCCGCGGCCGGCCGGCGTGCTTGGGCAGCTTGAGGAAAAAGACCGCGCCGGCGAGCGCCAGCAGGCCCAGCGGGATGTTGATCCAGAACACCCAGCGCCAACCCGGCCCCTCGGTGAACCAGCCGCCCAGCAGCGGCCCGGCGACCGAGGCGATCGCGAAGACGCCGCCCATCATGCCCATGTACTTGCCGCGCTCCCGGGCGGGGACGACGTCGGCAATCACCGCCTGCGACAGGATCATCAGTCCGCCGCCGCCCAGGCCCTGGATGACGCGCGCGACAATCAGCATGCCCATGTCGTTCGCCAGGGCGCCGACGACGGAACCGGCCATGAACAACAGGATGGCTGCCATCAGGAGCGCTTTGCGTCCCATCAGGTCGCCGAGCTTGCCGTAGATCGGCATCGTGACGGTGGAGGCGAGGATGAACGCGGTGATGACCCACAGCATGTCGTTCACACCATGGAGTTCACCCACGATGGTGGGCAGCGCCGTGCTGAGTACGGTCTGGTTCAGCGACGCGAGGAGCATCGAGAGCATCAGCCCGACGAACAGCAGGACGATGTGCTGCTTCTCTTCGGGCTGTCCCGGGGCGGGGACTGCGTGGGTCGTCATTTGGGTCCTTAGTCTGCGGAGGAAACTGCGCGGGACGATCCGGGTGCCGGCCGCGTTGCGGTTGCCCATGGCAACTGCTTTAGTCGTGGGGAGGGTGCGGGCGGGCCGGTCAAGGGATTGTGGTCTGAAAGGATTTTTGCACATCTTTGCATCACTGCAAAATTGCATCGGTGCAGGTATTTCCCGGGGGTGCGGGCGCCCGCGGCCGGCTAGTCGCCAGCCTGGCCGCCCAGCCGCTCGTCCAGCGGCGGCCGGGGTTCCTGGAGCAGCTTCAGTCCGGCCGGGACGCCGTCGATGCTGCCCTCCCTGCCGGTTGCGCTGAGCGTGACGCGCGCGTCCCCCAGCCGGACGTTCTCCGCGCGGAACGCCCCGAATTCTTCCGGCATGATGGGCGCCAGGTGGACCACGTTGCGGGTGAAGTCGGGGTCGAACCTGAGCAGGATGCGGGCCAGCTGCACCGGTGTCGCCGCGGCCCACGCCTGCGGTGAACACGCGGTCGGATACGGCACCGGGCCGTGGAACTCGGAACGGTCGAAGCCGCAGAACAGCTCCGGCAGCTGGCCGTCGAAGTGCCCCGCGGCGTCGAGCAGGCCCCGGGCGACCCGCTGTGCTTCATCGACGAAGCCATAGCGCACCAGCCCTGTCGCCACCAGGACCGTGTCGTGCGGCCACACCGATCCGTTGTGGTAGCTGACCGGGTTGTACGCCCCCATGTCCGAGGCGAGCGTCCGGATACCCCAGCCGGTGAACATCTGCGGGGACATGAGCCGTTCCACCACTGCCGGGGCCTTGTCCTCGTCGACGATTCCGGTCCACAGGCAGTGGCCCATGTTGGACGTGCAGGCGTCCACAGGGTTCTTGTCCTTGTCCAGCGCGATGGCGAAATACCCCTTGTCGGGCAGCCAGAAGGTCTTGTTGAACGACTCCTTCAGTGCGGCCGCCCGCTCGGCCCAGTGATGCTCGGTCGCGGAGTCCCCGGCCTCGCGCGCCAGCAGGGCGCGCGCGGTGTAGGCGGCGAAGACGTACGCCTGGACCTCGCACAGGGCCGTGGGCGGCTCCGCCATCCGGCCGTCCGCAAAGTTGATGCCGTCCCAGGAGTCCTTCCAGCCCTGGTTAAGCAGCCCGTGCGGGTTGGGACGCAGGTACTCGACGAAGCCGTCGCCGTCCCGGTCGCCGTAGTTCTCGATCCACGCCAGGGCGCGGTCCGCGTTGGGCATCAACGACTCGAGGACGTCGGAGGAAAGGCCCCAGCGGCTCAATTCACCGAGCACGCTGACAAACAGCGGCGTGGCGTCCGCGGTGCCGTAGTAGGCGGTTCCGCCGAGGGAAAGTCCGGCGGCGACGCCGAGCCGCACCTCATGCGGGATGCGGCCGGGCTCTTCCTCGGATGCCGGGTCCACCTTCGACCCCTGCATACCGGCCAGGGTCTGCAGGGTCCCGGTCGCCAGCGTGGGGTCGATCAACAGCGCCATATAGGAGGACAGCAGCGAATCGCGGCCGAACAGCGCCATGAACCAGGGGGCCCCCGCGGCCACCGCCGCACGGTCGGGATGGTCTGCGCTGAAGATCCGGAGCGCCCCCAGGTCATTTTGGCTGCGCTGCAGGGTGGCTTCGACCTCGTGATCCGCAACGGAGATCCGCGGACCGTTCTCCTCCCACGCCAGGCGCCGCCGGATGCCGGCACGGTGGCGCGGAAGCCCGGTCTCGGTGAAGGGATCCTGCGGCGGCTCCCCGTTGATCAGCGGCACGACGATGACGGTGGCGGACCATTTTCCGCGCGCGGGGATGGTGGGCCGGAACCGCAGGCCCTCCTCGCTGATGACGGCGCCGGCCGCGCGGATGACGGAACCGCGCCGCTGGCCGTGACGGATTGCCTCGATCCGCAGCCCCTCGCCGGTCACCGTCCGTTCCACCGAGTCGGCACCGGACGCCCGGCCGCCCTTGACATCGAAGAGATCCGCCTGGTCCGCATCCGCCAGCAGTTCGATGTCGCACTCAATGGGTTCCCCGGAGTAGTTTTCCAAGGTGATGTCGTCCCGCAGGCCGGGCCCGATGAACCGTTCCTGCCGGACCACCAGCGGGCTGTCGAACCGGCCGCCGGGCCACATCGCCCGGCCGACAAACGTCCCTTCGAAGGAGTCCGGCCGTTGCGCCACCAACGCTTCCCGCAGCGCACCGTTGATGCGCAGCATCCACTGCGACACCACCCGGGTATCGCGATAGAACGCTCCGCTGGTCCCGCCGTCGGGGCTGATGTCCCCGCTGACGGCGGAGATGCAGAACGAGGACCCGTTCACCAGGGTGACGGCATCGGCTCCGGCGATCTCGGCTTCAGTGTCGGCATTCCACGCGGTCATGGATGCGGCCCTCCCTCACGGTTGCCCAGTAGCGACCTGGCTCTGCCACGCTGCCCGGGTGACGGCTCCCCGGGTTCGATTCTGCTGCACGGAGCCCCTCTGCGGAACCCCTGCCTGACCTGCCTCTTCGATCAGCCGGGCGAACAGCTCCAGATGCTCCTGCACCATCCGTTCCGTGCTGAACAGCTTCAACGCACGGTCCCGGCAGTAGGCCCGGTTCAGCCTCGCAGCGGCAGGAACCATGGCAGGCAATTCCTCGGTGGGGCCCAGGAAGCCGGTCTTGCCGTGGATCACGATTTCCGGCGCCGAGCCGATGGGAGTCCCCACCACGGGGGTGCCGGTGGCAAGCGCCTCGATCATCACGAGGCCGAACGGCTCGGCCCATTGGCTGGGGTTCAGGAACGCCATCGCCCCGCCCATGAGCGCGTATTTGTCCGCGTCGCCCAGCTCGCCAAGAAATTCCTCGTTGGCGCCAAGCTGGGGCTCGATCACCGAACGGAAGTACTCGATCTCCTGCGGTTCGCGCATTTTGGCCGCGAAGCGCATCGGAACGCCGGCCGCACGGGCGATCTGGATGGCCTCCATCACGCCCTTGTCCGCGCACATCCTCCCCACGAAGCAGACGTACCCGCCATCCCCGGAACCGACCGGCACGGACCCGACGTCGATGCCGTGATGGATGACGCGGGTCACCGGAACGTCCGGCTCATGGGAGGTCTGGTCCCGCGAGATCGCGACAATGGCCGTGCTGGCGGCCATGGCACGGTAAAGGTCGGCGGATTCCGGGGTCAGCGGGCCGTGGATGGTCGTCACGATCGGGGCGCTGGTCCAGTTCCGCCCGATCAGCGGCCCTGCCAGGGTGTGGTCGTGGATGATGTCCATGTCCTGCAGCGCCTGGTACGCCCTGATGACGTGGCTTAGCTCGGAGAGCGTGAACCCGACGTCGTCGGGCCTGGACGGAAGCATGGCCGGAACCAGCTCGACGGGACAGCCGCTGTCCGAGGCGGCCGCCAGGAGCACGTCGTGTCCCGCAGCCATGAAGCCCCGGGCAAGGGTGTCGATAACCCGCTCGGTCCCCCCGTAACCCGCTGGCGGGACGGGAATCCAGGGTGCAGCAATCATTCCTATCCGCATGCCTGTCCTCCATCACGGGTGGCGGGCCACTGAGCCAACCTTGCCGGCCTGTCAAAAAGCTACTGCTTAACCTTGCTACCCTCGACTATCGCCCCGCCGGCGCTCCGGCCACAAGCCCCGCCGCAGGGTTCCCGGCCAAAATTGCTGCCCGCCGGATGAACGGGTTTTACTGACAGATCGCGCTAAGGTGTCTCTATGCCCAGGATTTCGGCCGCCAGCAACGCCGCCCAACGCGCGGAGACCCAGCGCCGGATCCTGACCGCCTTCGGCGAGTTGCTCTTCACGCACGGGCTGCCGGGCTTGACCATGACAGACGTCGCCAGGCACGCCCGGATTGGCCGCACCGCCGTCTACAACTACTACGCGGACATCGAAGAACTCCTGATCGCCTACGCGCTGGATGAAACCGAGCGTTTCCTGGTCGAACTGCGCGAGGCCCTCGCCGCGCTGGAGAACCCGGTGGACCGTCTGGCCCTCTACGTGCGCGCGCAGGTGGCGGACTTGAGCCGGCGCCATCTGCCGCCCGGCCCCGCCATGGGAGCCGTCCTCTCCCCGGCGTCGTTCGCGAAGCTGGCCGACCATGTTGGCGAGCTCAGCCTGCTGCTGCAGGACATCCTGCGCGACGGGATGGCGCAGGGCTACCTCCCCGCGGCGGACATCAGCCAGCTGGCCCAGCTGATCCACGGGACGCTTTCGGCAAGCGCGGCCCGGGGCGACGGGGCAGGCCCGGACCCGGAGACCGAAGCCCGGATCGCCCGGACCGTCAGGTTCATCGAGCTGGGGGCGGGTGCCAGGTTCGACGAGGAAGACCGTCCGCTGCGCCTCAACGCCTAGGGGTTGGGACTGACCGGAACCACCGTCGGCACCACGGGCTCGGTGGGATTGTCCACGGCCCGGCGGGTTTCCCGGGGGCAACTGAGCTGGCCCGGCGTCTGGTCCACGAGTTCCGGTTTGGCCAAATCCTTGAAGTCCGCGGTGAGAATGACGTCGACGCTCGGATCGTTGCGCCCGTCCTGGACGTAGTCCGAACCCGGCAGGTTGCGTTGGACGCTGAACGCCGCGGACTGCCCGGCGGCGCCGGAAACCACCAAGGCGACGCCGCGGTACCCGGTCTGGGTGTTACCCACCGCGCCGACCACGAACTTGCGGGCCTGGAGCTGGTCCGCCACCGATTTCGCCAGCCCCGGCCGGCCGGTGGAGTTGTAGACGTTCAGTTTGATTTTTTCCGGCGGCGTGTAGTCAAACGAGGTAGCCGGACAGAGCGGCGCCGCGGCCTCGCTCCGCTCCGCCGTCGGGATCTTGATCTGGCCGTTCATGATGGCCAGGGCCACCACGACGGCGCCGGCCAGCAGTGCGATCAGGAGCACCAGGACGACACCATGGACGATGCGTCGCCGGGTCCGCGACGGATCCTCATGCTCGCCCTGTTCCACAAACGCGGCCCGCAGATCCGAGCCGGTGACGATGTGGTGCCCGTGCAGGGTGTTCGGGTCCTGGGGCCGCCTAGCCATTGATCACCAGCACGCGGGCGTGGATCGCGGTGCGCTGGTGCAGTGCGGTGCGGACTGCACGGTGCAACCCGTCTTCGAGATACAGCACGCCGCGGAACTCCACCACGTGCGGGAAAAGGTCGCCGAAGAACGTGGAGTCCTCGGCCAGCAGCGCCTCCAGGTCGAGGGTCCGCTTGGTCGTCACGAGTTCGTCCAGGCGCACCGGCCGCGGCGGCAGCGCCGCCCAGTCCTTGGGCGTGGTGAAACCATGGTCGGGGTACGGGCGTCCCTCGCCCACAGCTTTGAAGATCACTCTGCAAGCCTATGGAAGTTCCCGGGCGAGGGGAATCAACGGGGCTGCGGCGCCGCAGGTTGTGGCCAAACGGTGACCATTTGTCATCCCGCCCGAAGTCCCGCCCCGGCTGAGAGAATAGAGCCATGACAGCACCCGCGCCCTTCTCCACGCCGCCCGCCGCTCCGCCGCTGGCCCTGCTGCTCGACGTCGACGGTCCCGTGGCCAGCCCGGTGACCCGGACCGTCCAGCCCGGCATCATCGCGGACCTGGTGGCGCTGGCGGCGGCCGGGATTCCGGTCATCTTCAACACCGGCCGATCCGACACCTTTATCCGTGAGCAGGTGATGGAGCCAATGATCGACGCCGGCATGCCGGCCGGGCTGGTGATCCATGCCATCTGCGAGAAGGGCGCCGTGTGGTTCAGCTACACGGCCGGCGGAGCGGGACCGGTCCACGTGGACCATGACCTGGCCGTTCCCCGGGCCTTCGGCGATGACATCCGCCGGCTCGTCGCCGAGGATTACGCCGCCCACATGTTCTTCGACGAGACCAAGCGGGCCATGGTGTCCGTGGAGCAGCATGTGGCCGTGGCCAACGCGGACTACCGCGAGGAGCAGGCGCTGTTCGACGCCGATGCGATGGACCTGATGGCCCGCCACGGTTTGGGTGTGGTGCGGCTGGACCGGCATGCTCCCAACAGCGACGACCAGATCGATTACCGGGTGGACCCCACCATCATCTCCACCGACATTGAATCCGTCCGGCTGGGCAAGGACCTGGGGGCGAGCCGGGCCGTTGAACTGCTAGCCGCCCAGGGCATCACTCCCCGGGCCTGGCGGACAGTGGGCGACTCGCGCACGGACTACGCCATGGCGGATTGGCTGCACCACCACGAGCACCCGGTCCAGCACGTTGACGTCCGCCCCGCCGACGGCGTCCCGGTCAAGCCGTACGGGATCCTGACCGCCGCCGACCTGGGGCTGGGCGCGGACGTGATCCACGAGGACGCCGGGGCAGCATTTATCCACCACTGGCGTGCGGAACTGGCGGGCTGAGCGCCTTCCGCGGGGCCGTTTTGCGCCGCACGTTATCATGCAAGTATCAATCCACGCACCTTCACACCCCGGAGAACCGACATTACAGAAGCATTGATCCAGGACGAGATTTACTACGGCAGCCAGGCCGGGGAAGAGACCCCGGACCACGCGGAGGTCACTTCGCCGGCCGCTGTTGCCCGGCTCCGAACGCGCCCCGATGTGGTGCGCCGGCACGGCAGATTTGCGCTGATCAATGAGAACCGAACGCCGTACCAGGCCATGGTGGAAGACCTCCTTTTCCTGCGCGCCGTGCTGGCCGAAGCAAAACTGGATTACCTCCTGGTTCGAGGCAACAATGACCGCCCCGTCATCGCGGTGGACTGGAAGAACCGGCGGGCGCTCCGCGCCGCGCTGGTCCAGGCCTGCCGGGACGAGCCGTTCTACTCCATGACCGTGGACGCGAAGAAAAAGTCGTCCGTCCTGGTGGCCGACGGCGAGCTGTCCCCCAACCGGCAGGGCAGGATCTTCCGGCTGTATCGGCCGCGGGTTGAGCCCAAGGGCGGTCTCGAGTTCGGCGCCTCCGCCGGCGTCCAGGTGGAGCTCTGGAGCTTTGACGGCGACCAGCTGATCCTGCCGATCGAGAACTCACTGACCAGGCGGACCATGCTGGCGCAGGACGCCGTCCGCGGCACGGTGGAACGCTACGGCCACACCTGGCCCACGATTGAGAACATGTTCGCGGACCATGCCAGCGACATCAGCTTTGACATCGATCTGGTGTTTTCCTGGGTGGACGGGAGCTCGCCGGAGTACGTGGCAGCCCGGCGTGCCCGGATGGCCGGCGTCGTCGTCGGCGAGGGCGATGACCATGAGGCGCGGTTCCGCCAGATCAACGAGCTGAAGTATGCGCTGCGCTCCGTCTACATGTTTGCGCCGTGGATCCGCCGCATCTTCATTGCGACCGATTCCCCCGCCCCGTCCTGGCTTGCGGACCACCCGAGCGTGACGATCGTGCGCAGCGAGGAGTTTTTCGCCGACCCGTCCGTGCTGCCCACCCATAACTCCCAGGCCGTGGAGAGCCAGCTGCACCACATTGAGGGCTTGTCGGAGCACTTCCTTTATTCCAATGACGACATGTTTTTCGGCCGTGCCGTAAGTCCGGACATGTTCTTCACTCCCGGTGGCATCACCAAGTTCATCGAGGCGGAGACCCGCATTGGTCTGGGCGACAACGACGCCGAACGGAGCGGCTTCGAAAACGCGGCCAGGGTCAACCGCAAGCTGCTCTGGGACCGGTTCGGCCGGATTACCACGCGCCATCTGGAACATGCGGCAGCCCCGTTGCGGCGCTCCGTGGTGGCCACCATGGAGCAGGAGTTTCCCGCCGAGTTCGCCAAGACCGCGGCCAGCACCTTCCGGGCAGCGGACAACATCTCGGTGACGAATTCGTTCTACCACTACTACGCCCTGCTGACCGGCCGGGCCGTCACCCAGACGGCGGCCAAGGTGCGCTACGTGGATACCACGCTCCGGGCCGGCCTGAACTATCTGCCCAAGCTGCTGTCCAAGCGGAACATGGACTTCTTCTGCCTGAACGACGGGAGCTTTCCCGAGGTCGGAGCCGAGGAACGCGCCGAGCTCGTGACGGACTTCCTGGAGAAGTACTTCCCCATCAAGGCGCCCTGGGAGAAGTAGCGGCCGGCGCTGCGCCACCCGGCGCTGTCCGGCGCGGCCCGGTGCGGCGCGGCAGCTAGTTCCGGGTGGCGATCCTGCCGTGCTCGGCGGCCCTGGCCGGATCCTCCGGCCGGGCACGACCGGGGATGTGGATGCCCGCGGCCGCGAGGCGCCGCCGCGTCTCCTCCGCCGTGACGAACTCCCCTACCGGGGGCAGCGTCTCGCCGAGCGGGACCACCGAGTGCACGATCGTGTGCTCATAGACGTGGACCAGGTTGAATGACTGGCCGGCGTCCCTGCCGCGGCTTCCGCCGACCGGGACGTTCAGGTCCTGGGTATAGCAGCTGGCTGCGGCAACCGACACCGGAATGCCGGCAAACGTGGCCGTCGTGGAATAGTGCAGATGCCCGCCCAGGATGGCCCGCACATCGGAGTTGCGCAGCACGCCCGCGAGCGCGGGCTGGCCGCGGAGTTCCACCAGCACGGCCAGGTCCAGCACGGAGGGAACGGGCGGGTGGTGCAGGGCCAGGATGGTGCCGTCCGGCGCCGGAGTGGACAGCTCGGCGGCCAGCCAGTCCAGCTGCTCGGGGCTCAACTCGCCGTGGTGGAAGCCCGGCACCGTGGTGTCCAGGGTGATGATCCGCAGGCCGTTGACGAAGTAGCTGCGGTCCACCGGGGCGTCGTCGGCAGCCTGGTCCAGCAGGCCGGACCGGAAATTGGCGCGGTTGTCGTGGTTGCCCATGGCCCAGATAATTTTGGCGCCCATGGCCTTACAGGCTGGTTCCACGATGGCCCGCAGCGTCGCGTACGCCGCCGCTTCGCCGCGGTCTGCGAGGTCCCCGGTGAACAGCACGGCTTCCGGCCGTGCGCCGGAGGCGAGGACCTCGTCGAAGAGCTGCCTGAGCCGGGCCGCACTATCCACCATGCCGTGCAGCTGCTCGTTTCCGCCCAGCAGGTGCGGATCGCTCAGGTGGAGTAGGAAATGACGCGGCCGGGGATGCTCGGCCTCGATGGGCTCCATTGCTACCTTCCTGGTTGGGTGGGGGCGGTGGCCCCCAGCTTCCCTCTCAGTAACACCCATCCAACCAGAGATTTGGCCAGCAATGTGCAAACCCGCGTAGGCAGGTTTAAAGCGGGGCAATAACCGGGTGGTCCGGCGGGCACATACCTGCCCCTGCGTGGGCCTGCTGTGCCCGCCGGATAGTGGACTACTCGGCGGGTCCCCGCTAGCTCAGGTAGCCGTTCGGGTTAAGCACGTACTTCGTGGCCGCGCCTGCGTCGAACTCGGCGTAACCCTTCGGTGCGTCCTCGAGCGGGATCGACTTCGCATTGACGTTCTTAGCAATGCTGACCCTGTCGTGCAGGATGGCCATCATGAGTCCCCGGTTGTACTTCATCACCGGACACTGCCCGGTGGTGAAGCTCAGCGACTTGGCCCAGCCGGTGCCAAGGCTCAGCGACAGCGCCCCCTTCTTGGCTGCTTCGTCCACGCCGCCCGGATCGCCGGTGACGTACAGGCCGGGGATGCCCAGCGCACCGCCGGCGGCGGTGATCTCCATCAGCGAGTTAAGCACCGTGGCCGGTGCTTCCTTGGCGTCGTGGCCGTGCCCCTTCGCCTCGAAGCCGACAGCATCGACGGCGCAGTCGACCTCCGGAACGCCCAGGATCTGCTCAATCTGCTCCGCCGGGCCGCCCTGGGACAGGTCCACCGTCTCGCACCCGAAGCTGCGGGCCTGCTTCAGCCGTTCTTCGTTCATGTCGCCGACAATCACCACGGCGGCGCCCAGCAGCTGGGCGCTTGTTGCGGCCGCGAGGCCCACCGGCCCGGCGCCCGCGACGTAGACAGTGGATCCCACGCCGACGCCCGCCGTCACGGCTCCATGGAAGCCGGTCGGGAAGATGTCCGAGAGCATGGTCAGGTCCATGATTTTCTCCAGGGCCTGGTCCTTGTCCGGGAACTTCAGCAGGTTCCAGTCGGCGTACGGCACCAGGACGTAGTTGGCCTGGCCGCCGACCCAGCCGCCCATGTCCACGTACCCGTAGGCGCTGCCGGGCCGGTCCGGGTTGACGTTGAGGCAGATGCCGGTCTTGCGTTCCTTGCAGTTCCGGCAGCGGCCGCAGGCGATGTTGAAGGGGACCGAACAGATGTCCCCCACTTTGATGAACTCGACGTCTGGGCCGACTTCGACGACCTCGCCGGTGATCTCATGGCCGAGCACCAGGTCGGCGGGGGCGGTGGTGCGGCCGCGGACCATGTGCTGGTCCGAGCCGCAAATGTTCGTCGCAACGGTTTTCAGGATGACGCCGTGGCGCACTTGTCGCCCGACGTTGGCGGGGTTGACCCCGGGGCCATCCTTGAGTTCGAAGGTGGGATAGTCGATGTCGATCAGTTCGACTTTTCCTGGCCCCTTGTAGGCAACGGCCTTGTTTCCTGTCATCACTTTCCTCCTGGTGTCACGGACCCCAATGTTGAGTGCCCAGTTGTGATTCATGAAGTGTTCTGATGCACCCTCTGCCGGGCCCGCGCAGGCTGCTTTGCCCGCAGGTGGACGCGTTGGCGACGCGGGTAGGCCCGGAATGTCGGAGGGTGCCGCCAGTCTAGGACGGAAGGCTGACGAGGGATAGGGGCCGTTGCACCCTTGCTATCCCGGGGAAGCTCAGGTCAACGCCTGCCGGATCGCTGCAATGATCTCCGGCGCGTCCGGTTCGACAGTGGGCGCGAACCGGGCCACTGTCACGCCGTTGCGGCTCACCAGGAACTTTTCGAAGTTCCATTTCACGAGTCCGGGCAGCGGTCCGTTCTTGAAGCGGGTCAGTTGGCCGTAGAGCGGGTGTTGCTTTCGGCCGCGGACGTTGGACTTGATGGTCAGCGGGAACGTCA
Source organism: Arthrobacter sp. JB02-1C (assembly GCF_057748045.1). Lineage (NCBI taxonomy): Bacteria > Bacillati > Actinomycetota > Actinomycetes > Micrococcales > Micrococcaceae > Arthrobacter > Arthrobacter sp. JB02-1C. Next base: position 1,534,378 of record NZ_CM173235.1, on the reverse strand, counting down.
CGCCGAAATTACGCTCACAAAACTCCGCGATCTCGACGTCGGTTCCCGGTTCCTGCCCCGCGAACTGGTTGCACGGCACACCCAGGACCGTGAAACCGCGGTCCCGGAACTTGTGGTGTAGAGCCTCGAGCCCGGCGTATTGGGTTGTGAATCCGCACTGGGAGGCCACGTTCACCACCAGCACCACCTCGCCCCGGAACCGGCCAAAGCTCGTTTCGGTGCCGTCATTGAGGGTCAGCGGGATTGCATGCAGGGACGTCACGGGCAGGTCTCCTCGAGCTCGGGTGCGGGTTGTTGCACCCGGTGGTTCGTGGCCAGAAGCCGGCCGTATGGGTCCCCGCGCTGGGCTTCGGATCAGGGTGCGGCGGTGGTCGGCGCCGATGACGGCGACGGCGTCACTTTCTGCCTGGTAGCCGCCGTCTCTTGCGGTGCTGCTGTCGTCTTGGGAGCCGGTGCGGGGGTGGCCGTCGGAGGCAATACGACGGGCGCCGGCACCGGGGCCTGCGCGGTGGGAGCGCCGGCGGGCGGAACCGCGGTCGGCGTGACGCTGGGCGTTGCCTGGGTTGGTGCGGCGGTGGCGGTGGGCGCAACCGTCTTTGTCGGCGTCGGCGTCGGCGTCAGACTGATGCTGGCGGGCGGCGCCGGCGGGGCGCTCTTCGTCGGTGTGGAAGTTTTTGCCGGGGTGCTCGGCGTCGGTGCCGGTGTGCTCGGCGTCGACGTGGCGCTCGGTGTCGGCGTGGCGCTGGCGGCCGGTTTCGTCGGTGTGGCGCTCGGCGTTGGCGTGGCGCTGGCGCTCGGTGTCGGCGTGGCGCTGGCGGCCGGTGCCGGCTTGGCGGCGGCCACCGCGGGGGCCCGCGTCTCCTGCGCCCCGCCGATCACCTCACGGACCGGGTCCCCGGTGACCGGGACCGCCCAGTCCGATGCCGAACTGCCGGTGGTGCTGGAGCCCGGTGCATAACTGGTCATCTGGAGGTTATCGAGCTGGTCCACCTGCCGGGTGGGCAGGAAGGTCCAATCAAGCGGGTTGGTGTGCGATCCGTTAAGGATGGTCTCGAAGTGCAGGTGGCAGCCGGTGGAAGAACCGGTGGTGCCCACTTTCGCAATGACCTCGTCCACCCCCACCGAATCACCCTTCTTCACGGCGATGCCTTCCAGATGGTTGTAGGTGGTGATCAGGCCGTTGCCATGGTCGATCTCCACCCGGTTGCCGCCGCCCCACGGGTGCCAGCCGACGGCGCGCACCACGCCGGCGTCGGCCGAATACACCCGGGTGCCGCAGGCGGCTGCGAAGTCCTGGCCCCAGTGGAATTCCCCTGCCGTGCCGGTCAGCGGGCTGACCCGCAGCCCGAACGGCGATGTCTCCATCAGGGATTCCAGCGGAGCCATCAGGAATCCCTTGGCCGGGCGTTGCAGCCCGGACGATGCCACGCGCAGTTCAGTCTTGCCGTCTTTGGACACCGTCTGCACCGTGGTGCGGGCGAAGGAAACGGATGCGCGCCGGTCTGCGGTCAGCGCCCCGGGATCAACTGCCGCCGGACTCCCGGAATCGGCGGGCGCGTTGGTTCCTGCGTCGAGGAGGCCCGGGCCCACCGAACCGGCAGCCGGCTGCTGCGGCGGTTCGGGCGCAGCGGGGCGGCCCGGGGCCGGGGCACCGAAGACCATCACCGCCAAGGCCACGCCCGCGGCCGCCGCAACGGACCGGACAATCACCCCTGAATTTTTGGACTGCTCACTCGTTGAGTTTCCCCAGTGTTTTCCCACGACGTGACTCCTGCGCTTGGCTCTGTCCGCCAGACCCCAATCTCGACGGACTCACCCTCTTATGGGAACACAATCATTCGGGTCTGGGAACCTCGAGAATCCTTGATTTTCCGCGGATTCCCGGCATTCCGGGGCACCATTCAACGACTGGGGTGGCATCCCAGTAGGGCTTCCGCGAAAAGCACGTAGGCCCTCAGGTGGCCCCGGGTAAGAATAGGAGTATGCGCAATGTCCTCAGGGAATGGCAGGCCGAACTCAAGCAGACCTTCACCGGCACACGGGATGCAGTGCCGGAATGGGTGGGCCACCTCGCGGACGGAGAGGACGCGGGCTACCACCTGCCAGGCTCCGCCGTCTGGGCGGTGCACGGCGGCATGCCGACCATCGTTGCAGGCATCCGGGCGCTCCTCATGCAGGCGCTCCATCCGGGCGCCCTGGCGGGAGTCCACGACCACTCCCGTTTCCAGGAAGATCCGCTGGGCAGGCTCGCGCGAACCATCCGGTGGATCTTCACCGTGACCTACGGGTCGCAGGACGCGGCCCGGTCCGCGTCCAGTTGGGTCCTGCGCCTGCACGAATCCGTGCGGGGAGAATACCGGGACGGGCACGGCGTCGTCCGGCCCTACGCAGCGAACGACCCGGAACTGCTGCGCTGGGTGCACATCGCCTTCACCGACGCGTTCTTGTCCTCGCACAAGATCTGGGGCCGGCCGATTCCCGGCGGCCCGGACGCCTATGTGCGGCAATGGGCGCAGGCGGGCGCCCTGATGGGAGTGGAGTCGCCACCGCTCAGCGAAGCGGAGATGCGCCGCCAGTTGGACCGCTGGTACGACGACGGCGACCTCAGCGGCGGCGCCCTGGTCACCGAGACGGTCGCTTTCATCCGCCATCCCCCGCTGCACCCGGTCCTGCGGCCCGGTTACCGCGTGCTGTTTGCTGCCGCGGTGGCCAGTCTGGAGCCCAGGTACCGGGACATGCTGGGACTGCGCACCGCCCGGCTGGGTCCCGTCCCGCTTCCGGTGAGAACGGCGACGAGGGTCACTCTCGGCGTCGTGCATCTTGCCCTCGGCAGGGTGGGACCCAGTGAGCTCGCCGCGCGGGAACGGCTCCGTCGGCTGGGCTACGCCTGAGACGGGACTGGAACGCGTAGGCGGGGGTAGTTGGGTCCGCCGGAGCCCCCGCGTGACGGGCAAGCTGGTCCGAATGCAAAAAGGCCCCGGTCCTGCAGGACCGGGGCCAAAACGCGGAGAATGGGGGATTTGAACCCCCGAGGGCGTTAACCCAACACGCGTTCCAGGCGTGCGCCATAGGCCGCTAGGCGAATTCTCCAGTAGCTTTTGAATCAAAAGCAGACACTAGACTACCTGAACATCCCGCCTTCGCCCAATTCACCGCCGGCCGGGCCCACCTCCCCGGTCCGGCGGGACATGCCCCGTGGGCGGCGCGAGCACCGGACATAATCCCTATATGTCCACTCCTCGGCCTGACGGACGGGCATGCCCCCCGCCCGGCGGACATGCCCCGTGTTCGGCGTGAGCTCTGGACATATCCAGCCCTGGGCCTGGCGAACGGGCATGTCCCACAGGCCATCAGGACATGCCCCGTGGCCGGCGCGAGCACCGGACATAGTCCCTATATGTCCATTCCTCGGCCTGACGGACGGGCATGTCCCACAGGGAATGGCCCGATTCGAGCCGGGCCGGATCGTCGGGTAAGCTTGTCGACGGCCCCTCATGTGGCGTCATCCTGTTGAACTCCCCCAGGACCGGAAGGTAGCAAGGGTAAATGGGCTCTGGCGGGTGCATGGGGGGTCTTTAATGTCTGTGCCGATTGGTAGGGTTTAGCTGTGACTGTTACTACCGCCCTTTACCGTCGATACCGTCCCGATTCGTTCGCGGACGTCATCGGGCAGGAACACGTCACCGAGCCGCTGATGACGGCCCTGCGGAAGAACCGCGTCAACCATGCCTACCTGTTTTCCGGCCCCCGCGGCTGCGGCAAAACCACCTCCGCCCGGATCCTGGCGCGCTGCCTGAACTGCGCCGAAGGCCCCACCGACACCCCCTGCGGAGTCTGCCCCAGCTGCGTTGAACTGGCCCGCGGCGGGGCCGGCTCGCTCGACGTGATCGAGATCGACGCCGCCAGCCACGGCGGTGTCGATGACGCCCGCGACCTGCGCGAACGCGCCACCTACGCCCCGGTCAGGGACCGCTACAAAATCTTCATCATCGACGAGGCGCACATGGTCACGTCGGCCGGGTTCAACGCCCTGCTGAAGATCGTCGAGGAACCGCCGGAGCACATCAAGTTCATCTTCGCCACCACTGAGCCGGACAAGGTGATCGGCACTATCCGGTCCCGCACGCACCATTACCCCTTCCGGCTGGTCCCGCCCGAGCCGCTGATGGCGTACCTCGAACTGCTCTGCCAGCAGGAGAACGTCCCAGTGGCGCCCGGGGTGCTCTCGCTCGTGATCCGCGCGGGCGGCGGCTCCGTCCGCGACTCGCTCTCCGTGCTGGACCAGCTCATGGCCGGGGCCGGCCCGAACGGTTTGGACTACGAACTTGCCGTCGCACTGCTCGGCTACACGCACGCCTCCCTGCTGGACGATGTCGTCGAGGCCGTTGCCGCGTCCGACGCGGCCACCGTCTTCCGCGCCGTGGACCGTGTCATCCAGACCGGGCACGACCCCCGCCGCTTCGTCGAAGACCTGCTCGAACGCTTCCGCGATCTGATCATCGTCCAGGCCATGCCGGAGAGCGCCCAATCGATCCTCCGCGGCATGCCCGCAGACCAGATCGCCCGGATGCACACCCAGGCCAACAACCTCGGCGCCGCCGAACTGTCCCGCGCCGCGGACATTACCAACACGGCACTTACCGAGATGACCGGGGCGACCTCACCCCGGCTGCATCTGGAACTGCTCTGCGCCCGGATCCTGCTGCCGAGTGCGGAGCAGACCGAACGCGGCATTGCAGCCCGTATCGACCGGGTGGAGCGGCGCCTGAACTACGCCGGGAACGACGTCGGAGCCCCGGTAACCTCGCAGGCCGCACCGGCCGCCGGGGTCGCCGCCCCCGCAGCGACACCCGCGGCCGCGCCGGCGCCTGTCCCCACCCCGACGGGCCAGCCGCCGGTACCCGCCCGGGCGGCGACGGACCGGTCATCGGAGTCCGACTCCGGCCGGCAGAGTGCCGGCACCGGCTTCCCCGCAGCGGCACCTGCCGCCACAAAACCGCAGGAACAGCAGGAACAGCAGGAGGCGCGTCCGGTGCTGACACCCCCTCGGGTCAGCACCAACGATTGGCCGGTCGAGGACGGCGTGTCCGGCAACGGCGCCTCCCGGCCGGCACCGGCACCGGCCGAGACGTCTGCTGCCGCCGCTGCACCGCCCGTCACGGCCGCCGACCGTTCGGCCGGCGGCCGCCCGGCACCGGCTTCCGCGCCGGGCCCCGCCCCGGCCGCCGGCGCCGACGTCGAAGTGCTCCGGCGTGCCTGGCCCGAAATCCTGCAGACGCTGACCAAGATCAAGCGCAGCACCTGGGCGCTCGTCGAGCCCAACGCGCAGGTGGGTCACTTCGAGGGTCAGGTCCTCACGTTGTCCTTCACCACGCCAGGGCTGGCGGGAGCTTTCGGCCGCGCCGACCACGCAGAGAACCTGCGGCAGGCGATCCATAAGACGATCGGGATCGATTGCCAGATCACGGCTGTAGCCGGCGGCGCCAACAGTCCAGCGAGCTCTGAACCAAACCCAAAAGCACCCGCTAGCCGGGAGGCCCCGGCCACGTCGGCCGATGTCGCCTGGGGACTGGCACCGGCCCGGCCGGCAGCAATCCAAGCCACTGACGCACCTGCGAACGGTGCGGCCCACGCGCCCGCCGCCACGCCCGCCACGGTCGGTCCCGCCGCCCAGCAGGAGACCCCGTCACGGGTCCCGTCCGCCGCCGGTCCAGCCCTCCAAGAGCCGGCCCCGTCACGGGTCCCGGCCGCCGCGGCTCCCTTGGTAAACACCCCGCGGGGCGCCGCCGGGGCAGCGGAGGTCCCGGGTGGTGACGCGAGCGCCTCCTACTCCTACCCCGACGACGATTGGGGCGCGCCGCGGGACGAGGACGCTCCGCCCCTGGACGAAGAGCCGCCCCTGGACTGGGCCCCCGCAGAGCCGCCCACTACCAGGGCAATGTCCGAAGCGCCGGCTTCGGCTGCGGCACCGGCGCCGCGCGCACAGCCGGACCGGACCGGAGCGGCCAAGGCCGTGGGAACAGCCACCGTCACTCTGGCGCCCCCTGCTGGAGATCCGGCAGCGGACCCCTGGGCCCGCGCCGTCGAGCAGTCCCCCGGCGTCTGGACCGTTGGAATGGAACTGAACGTGGGCCGGGATTCCGCTCCGGCGCCCACCGACAGCCCGCAGTCCGCGCCCCCGCGCTACGAACCTGCCGCCGCCCAAGTTCCTGACCCGGCCAGCGCTGTCCGTGCCGGCGGCGGACCAGGGCACGCTGTGGCACTCGCCGACCGCGCGCCCTCGGCCCCGCCGGCTCCGTCCAGCGCCGCCGGGGCCACGGCTGCGGCGGCCGTTGCCCCCGTTGCACCCGCCCCGACGGTTGCGCCCGCCCCCGCGGCCTCGGGCCGCCAGAGTCTCTATCAGCGACTGTCCAACAGCCCGGAGGCCGAAGCCGGACGAGCCAAGGCACCGGCCCGCGCCGCTGTCGCCACCAGCTACGAACAGGACATCCCCAGCGCCGACGACGAGACCATCGAGGAATCCGGCGTCTTCGGCCGCGCCGCCGTCGAACGTATTCTGGGCGGAAAGCTGCTCGAAGAGCGGTCCTTGCACGGAAGCCCTCTGGCGCCCCGCTTCTAGCCCTCCCGGCGGCCTGCCCGGCCGCCGCTCCCCCAAACGAACGAGGAAATTGTGTACGAAGGTGCAGTCCAGGAGCTGATCGACGAGCTTGGACGCCTTCCCGGCGTGGGGCCCAAGTCCGCGCAGCGGCTCGCCTTCCATATCCTCGAGGCAGACCCTCAGGATATGAAGCGCCTGGTTGAAGCCATCACTACGGTCAAGGAACGGGTGAAGTTCTGCACCGTCTGCGGAAACGTCACCGAGCAGGAACTGTGCAACATCTGCCGGGATCCGCGCCGCGACCCAGCGGTCATCTGCGTGGTGGAAGAGTCCAAGGACGTCCTGGCTGTGGAACGGACACGTTCGTTCCGCGGCCGGTACCACGTGCTCGGCGGGGCCATCAACCCGATCGCCGGGATCGGCCCGGAGCAGCTGCGGATCCGCGAGCTGCTCACCCGGCTCAATGACGGTGCCATCCAAGAGATCATCATCGCGACCGACCCCAACCTCGAAGGCGAGGCCACCGCAACCTACCTCGCCCGGATGCTGAAGTCGATCGGGATTACCGTGACCCGGCTCGCATCGGGCCTCCCGGTCGGCGGGGACCTTGAATACGCCGACGAAGTCACCCTGGGACGGGCCTTCGAGGGCCGCCGCAACGCCCTGACCTGAGCTGCTCCCAAGGCGGCGTCGGCTGGGCATGCCCATCGGGCCCGATCAAGAGTGGACATAATGGCAATATGCCCACGCCTGGCGCCAAAGGATGGACATGCCCGCCGAGCCAACGAGCATGCCCACGCCTGGCGCCAAAGGATGGACATGTCCGCCGAGCCCGGACGGGCTTTCGGTCACAATTCAACGCGCGGCACCGGGCGGCGATAAACTTGGCTGAGAAGTTGCCGTCGCGCCGTTTGGTTGCGCCGTTTGATGGCTTCGCCCAGAACCCCGATGATCCAGTGAGGGTGCGCGCATGAGTTTGCCCACTACCGAAGTCCGCCCCGGACCGCAGCCGCAAGGGCTGGCTGCCGTTCCGCCCCCCACCAAGCACCTGGTGGTGAAAAAGTTCGGCGGTTCCTCCGTGGCGGACGCGGAAGGCATTAAGCGGGTGGCCCGGCGCGTGGTCGACGCGCACAACGCCGGCGACGAGGTGGTTGTTGTGGTGTCGGCCATGGGTGACACCACCGACGAACTCCTGGACCTCGCCGCCCAGGTGACCGACTCGGCCCCCGCCCGGGAAATGGACATGCTCCTTTCCGCCGGGGAGCGGATCTCGATGGCCCTGCTGGCCATGGCCATCAACAAGTACGGCGCCTCGGCGCAGTCCTTCACCGGATCCCAGGCCGGCATGATCACCGATGGCATCCATGGCAAAGCCCGGATTATCGACGTCGACCCGCACCGGATCCGGACCGCCCTGGACAAGGGGCACATCGCCATCGTCGCCGGATTCCAGGGTATGAGCCGGACCACGCATGAGATCACCACGCTGGGGCGAGGTGGCTCAGACACCACGGCGGTGGCCCTGGCGGCCGCCCTGACCGCCGACGTCTGCGAGATCTTCACCGATGTCGACGGGATCTACACCGCCGATCCCCGGGTGGTAGCCTCGGCGCGGAAGATCGACCGGATCTCCAGCGAGGAAATGCTCGAACTCGCCGCGTCCGGCGCCAAGATCCTGCACCTGCGCTGTGTGGAATACGCCCGCCGCTTCGGAGTGCCGCTGCATGTCCGCTCATCGTTCACCACCCACGAAGGCACCTGGGTCCTGCCCAGCGCCGACGACCCGATCACCATTCAAGAGGGAGTTGCCTTGGAGCAGCCAATCATCTCCGGCGTTGCGCACGACCGTTCCGAAGCCAAGGTCACCGTGGTCGGCGTTCCCGACATCCCCGGCAAGGCCGCCGCCATTTTCAAGGTCATCGCGGACTCGCACTCCAACATCGACATGATCGTGCAGAACGTCTCCACCCACGGCACCGGGCGGACGGACATCTCCTTCACCCTGCCGATCGTCGAAGGTGCCGACGCCCTGGATGCCCTTCGCGCAGCACAAGCCGAGATCGGCTTCGAAAATATCGAATACAACGAAAAGATCGGCAAGCTCTCCCTGATCGGTGCCGGCATGCGGTCGCACCCGGGCGTCTCCGCACGGTTCTTCGCGGCGCTCTCGGAGGCCGGGATCAACATCAACATGATCTCCACCTCGGAAATCCGCATCTCGGTCGTCACCCACGCCGACCTGCTCGACGACGCCGTCCGCGCCATTCACAAGGCGTTCGGCCTGGACAGCGAGGATGAGGCAACGGTCTACGGCGGCACCGGCCGCTAACGCTCAACCCTGCACACCGGCCGCAAACGCCCAACGCTGCACACCGGCCGCTAACGCCCAACCCTGCATGCCGGGCAGCGAACGCCCGGCCGGAACGGCAGCCAGAAAAGCAGGCAGAAAAGGGAGCGGCGCTGCCGCTCCCTTTTCCTGTTTCCGGACGTTTGCCTGGCACGCTTCCGCTCGGTCAGACCTGCTCCTTTGGAAGGTCTTCCCGGCGGACGGCGTAGTGATGACCCTGCGAGTCGGTTTCCACTTCAAAACCGGCCAGCTCGGACTCGGACGCCCGCTCGTAATCATCGTGTGAGTGCACCACCGGCGAGGCGTAGTCCCCCCTCGAAGCCGGCCCGAACAGGAACCATGCCCAGGACGACGGGTGCAGGTGCTGACGCAGCGTGGCGATCCTCAGTGCATGTGCCACATTTCCACCCCCTTCCTGCTGGCAGGTCAAGCGGCGCAACGACGGCGCGCGTTCCGCGCCGGTGCCCCCATTTTACGCCCCGCGGCAGTAAAAGGCATGGGCAGTGTCCGGCTTAGCGCAGGGACTTGTCCTCAGGATTGCGCGGGACCACGTAAGTGCTGCCGTCCGGCCGCCGGAGGGTCTCCCACTGCTGGGCCTCGGCTTCGCGCTGGGCCAGCAGCTGGCGGTTCTGTTCGGTCATCTCGTGTCCGAGTGAGGTGCGGCTGGCCGGGCCGATGATGACCCGCAGCTTGCCGGTCGCCCGCATAAACCGCTGGACGGCGTTTTCCTTGGACATCGCTACCTACTCCTTCGAACCGTTCGTACTGCCAGTGTACGCTAATGATTAACGCCCTAACTATCTGAGGAGGACCGGATGTCTACTGCCGCCGGAACCGCACCCGTGGCCGACGACCTCCTGCTGGAGCACCAGCTGTGCTTTGCCCTGACCGTCGCCTCACGCAGTGTGGTGGGCGCTTACAAACCGGTCCTCGACGCGCTGGGACTCACCCACCCGCAGTACCTGGTCATGCTCTGCCTCTGGGAATCGAGCCCGCGTTCCGTGCGGGACATCAGCGCCGCCCTCGCCCAGGACCCCGCCACCATCTCCCCGCTGCTGCGGCGCCTGGAGGCGGCCGGCTTCATCACCCGGCAACGGGCAGAGGGCGATGAGCGCAGCCTTGCCATCCGGTTAACCCCGGCCGGCACGGCACTCCGGCAGCAGGCCACAGCGGTGCCCGGCACCATGATGGCCCGGCTTGGCCTGACCCGGGCGGAGGTAGCCGAGCTGCACACCTCGATGATGCGGCTCATCGCCGCCACCGGGGTGATGGACGCACCCGTGCCCGGCGCGCCGTCCCACGAGCCGGCCCCTGCTGCCGCCCGCGCCCGGCACTAGAATCGAGCGGCACCGGAGCCGGCCGGCACTAGAATGAGGGAAACCAAGGAGAACCGTCCATGCGCAAGATCCTGCTTCCTGCCATGCTCGCCCTGATGGCGGCGACCGGCCTGGCGGCCTGTTCCCCGGGTCCCGGATCAGGCCCTGGGACCGCCACGCAATCGGCCACCGCCTCCGCGACGCCCGGACCAGCCACCCCGTCCGCCGGCACCCCGTCGGCCGACGCCCAGACCACTGTCCCGGCACCGTCACCCTCCGCCGCCGCCCCGACGGCGGGTCCCGGCCAGGGCAACGCCGAGCTGGCCATCGCGATCAAGCCCGCCCCCGGCGCCCAGGCCGTCAACTACACGCTGGTGTGCCGGAACGGCCTCCCGGCCGCAGAAAGCAAGCACCCCGCCGCGGCCGCTGCTTGCACCGCGCTGAAGAACAATGCCGCCCTGCTCAGCCCCGCCCCGCGGCCCGCCAACCAGGCCTGCACCCAGCAGATGGGCGGGCCTGCCGAGGCGCAGGTCACCGGCTCGGTGGACGGGATCGGGGTGGACGCCAAATTCAGCCTGCGCGACGGGTGTGAAATCGCCAGGTGGGAGGCGGCCAAGGATGTCCTCGGCTCAACAAACGGGGCTGTCTAAACTGCAGCATCTCCGGCAGGACGACTGGCAGCGGCGCGAGGCCGCCCACCAGCAGCGCGTCCGGACCTACTCGGACCCCTACCTCGCCCGCCGCTCTGCCGGCCGCAAGCACCCGGTGGAGGACTTCCTCTTCACCTACTACACGCAGAAGCCCGGCCAGCTGCTGCGCTGGCACCCCGGGGCCGGCGTCGTGCTGTCCGGGCGTGCGGCGGCCGCGCGTTCCGACTGGAAGTACTACCGCGTGCCCGACGACGGCGAACTGGCCGCCGCCGGGCTGCCGCCGGGAACCGACGCGGTGACCGTCGACGTCGCCCGCTTCCTCGCGGAGCGGCGCGACGCGGTCCAGTTCGCCGGCATCATCCTGGCCGGGACGGCGGCCCGGCCGGCACAGTTCGGCTGCTTCGGGCTGCACGAATGGGCGATGGTCTACCGCCAGGATAAGTTTGAACGGCGCCACGAGTACCTGCAGCTGCGGTTGGGCCCCGAGCAGACAGACCGGGTGGTGGAGCAGAACCGCATCCGCTGCTCGCACTTCGACGCGTTCCGTTTCTACACCCCGGATGCCGTCCCGCTGAACACGCTGGAACCCAGCCGGGAGAACCAGCGGACTATGGAACAGCCGGGCTGCCTGCACGCCAACATGGACCTGTATAAGTGGGCCTACAAGCTCGCACCGGCGCTGCCCGGTGAGCTCGTCATGGACTGCTTCGAACTCTCCTGGCGGATCCGCGCGATGGACATGCGCGCGTCCCCGTACGAGCTGAGCCAGTGGGGCTATCCCCCGATCCGGATCGAGACCCCCGATGGCAAGGCCGACTACGTGGAGCAGCAGCGGGCCTTCAGCGCCGAGTCGCAGGAGTTGCGCGGCCGGCTGCTTCAGGCCCTCTCTCCGCTGCTGGCGTCCGCCGGCGGCCCTGCCGCTGCGCCAAAGGAAGGACGGCCATGACCGCACCCCAGGGAACGGACGGATCGGACCACCGGCCCGACGTCGACCTCACCATCCGGCTTACGGAAGCGCCCGGAGGTCCGGAGTACAGTTTCCGTCTGGTCGCCGACGCCGCCGGGTCCACCGCCGGGTCCACCCTGCCGGATCCCGCCGCAGCGCTTGAAGCCCTTCAGTTGCACGGCGAGGAGACGTTCTTTCCCCAGCCCGGACCGCCGAGGCTTTGTACCCAGCAATACGGGGGCCCGCAGGTTGCAGTGGTGACCGGGCACTTCCGTGGCCGCGAGGTGCATACCCGGTTCAGCCGCACGGACGGGTGCGAGATCGCGCGCTGGCGGTCCATGGCGCCACTGCTGGGCGGCACAGCGGGGTCGACCGGCGCGGCCTGAAACCGGCGGCCCGGCCGGGGCACGAAAACGGCAGTGGCCGGCGGGGTGTCCCGCCGGCCACTGCCGTTTTAGCTCAAGGGTGCTAGATGGCGTTGTTCGGGGCCGGCGCCACGGCCGGGCTCACGACCTTCGCCTGCTCCTTCTTCACCTTGGCGCCCTGTTCGAGCGCCGCCGCGTCGCCGGTACCGGCTTCGTCACCCGGGCCTGCGTTTTTGGCCTGGTCCTCCGCGGGCGGGGCAACGGCGGCGGTTCCGGCCGGGGTCACCACGACGTTGACGAAGGTCGGCTCACTCGCGCCGGCGAAGGTCACCCGGCCAATGTAGGAGCCGGCGGCCAGCCCGGTCCATTTCAGCGTGACCTTGCCGGCCTTGCCGTTGGTCAGCTTCAACGGGTTCGGCGAGAGCGTCGCGTTCCCCACGTTGGCGCCCAGCACGGCCGCCTCGACGGACGCCTTGGTTGCCTTGCCGCCCGGGCTGGAGTACAGATTCGCGTAGATCGTGTACTGGCCTGCGGCCGGGTTCGGGATGGACAGCGACTCGCTCGACGATGAGGTTGCCACCTGTTCGACGCCCCTGGGCGTGACGACCCACATGTCGAAGTCCGCGTTCGGGTCAGAGGACAGCACCGAGAACTTCGCCAGCGGCACTCCTGCCGGGACCTGTACGCTCTTGACGAACGTCGAGGCGTCGGCCCGGCCCGTGAACGGACCCGGCACCAGCTCCACGGCGGAGGAGTCCGCCTTGGAGAGTCCGTCCAGCGTCATGCTGGTCGAACCGTTGGTCCCGGACACCACCGTGATATCGCCGGAGCCGTTCGCCGACTGGGTTGTGAAAGTGACATCCTTCGGCGCCACGACAGCCTGCGGCCGGACCGAAATCGGCGAAGCGACGGTCTTGCCGGCGGCCTCCCAGGTCAGCGAGCCCATGGCGAACTTGCCAAGCACCGCACCCTGGTTTTCGAAGGTGACCTTGAAGGTGCGCTGTTCGCCCGCTGCCTTGAAGTTCAGCGCGGCCGGAGCGACGCTTACCTTGATGCCCGGGACGTTGGCGGAGACCTTGTAGACACCGGGAGTCAGTGCGGTCACCGTGCGGGTCACCTCGATTTTGCCGGTGAGGTTGCCAAGCGCGAAGGAGGGAACGTTCATGTCCCGGGCCTTGGTGCTGGACTTCAGGCCCAGGTCGACGCCGGTGCCCTGGATGAACTTCAGGTAGTCCTCGGTGCCGGCGTCGTAGACGAGGCCGGGGTCGACCATGCGGGCCGGATCGACCTCGCCCGCGCCGGTAGCGTGGACGTCGGTGTCTTTGGAGCCGTCAGCGAGTTTGACGTCGGAGGCGGTGGTCATCATGGCGGACTTCACCGTGGCCGGTGACCAGCCCGGGTTCTTGCCCAGCAGCAGCGCACCGAAGCCGGCAACGTGCGGGGCCGCCATCGAGGTGCCGGACATGAAGCCGAACTTGGCCCCGTCGGAGCCGATCGGCGAGACGCCGGCCAGCACGGCAACGCCGGGAGCGGCAACATCGGGCTTCAGCAGGTCTGAGCCGGTGGCGAGCAGCGGGCCGCGGGAGGAAAAGCCGGCGATCTGCGGCTGGGCCTCCAGCGGCAGGCCGGTGGTGTCCTTGTTGACCAGGGAGACCTTGATGCCCGGGGTGGCTGCGACCTTGTCCTTAATGGCCTGCGTGGCCGGCGGGTTGACGTGGACCGTCGGTACGGAGTGCTGGTCGGTGTCCAGCGAGGAGTTGGTCAGGTTGACCAGGATCATGCCCACGCCGCCACCGCGGGCGACCTCGGCGCTCTTGGCGACGCGGTCAACGACTCCGCGGTCGCAGACGACGACCTTGCCGGCGACCTTCGCCGGGTCCAAGGTGTTCGGTCCACAGAGCGCGGGCGAGGACGGTGCGTTGGCGGCAGCCGCATTGGCAGCGAGCACGACACCGGCGTCCTTGACCTCGCGGTTCATGATGCTGGCGCCGCGGTACTTGCTGCCGTCGGCAAACTCGATGGTGCCCTGGAGCTCCTGGGAGAAGCTGCTGGCAGCGACCGTGGTGACCCACGGCGCGCCGTGGTTCACCGTGCTGGCCGTCGGACCGGAGTTGCCGGCCGAGGCGGCCACGAAGATGCCGGTGGCGGCGGCGTTCAGGAACGCCACCGAGACCGGGTCAACCACGGACGTGGCGGATCCGGAGATCGAGTAGTTCAGGACGTCCACGCCGTCCGCGATGGCCTGCTCCACAGCGGCCACCGAGGAGGAGCTGTAGCAGCCGCCGGTGTTCGGATCGGTATCCTCCCAGCACACCTTGTAGATCGAGAGCTTGGCGGCGGGTGCGATGCCGCTGGTGAGGCCGAAGCTCCGGCCGTCGACGAACGTTTCGACGTTCGCGTTGCCGGCGGCGGTGCTCGCCGTGTGCGTGCCATGGCTGGCGACGTCGACCGGGGAGAGCTGCTCCTCCGGGGCGCGTTCGTCCTCGGGGACGTAGCGCAGGAAGTCGTCGGCGAAGTAGTGTGCGCTGAGGACCTTGGAGTTGCAGGCGGACCCGTCGAAGGCCGCGCCGGTTCCGGTGCCCTTCTGGCACTCTCCGGTGAAGGTGTCGCCGTCGGCCTTCAGCATGGCGATCTTGCCGTCCGGGGTGCGGTACGGGACGCCGACGACGGGCTGGCCGACCAGCGGTTTGACCGGCTCGCCGGCGAAGAAGGCGCTGTCCGGGGTGTAGCCCGTGTCAATGACGCCGACAACGACACCCTTGCCGGCCCCGTCCTGGCCGCCGAATTTGCTGTTCCAGGTGCCGTTGGGACCGCTGAGCTTGAGGAAATCGGTGCTGGAGTAGTCGGGGGTGTTCTCGGTGTCGGGGGCGACCACCAGCACGCCCGGATCCTTCGCGAGCTTGACGGCCTGGTCCGTGGTCAGGGTGGCACTGAAGCCGTTGACCGCCGCGGAGTACTGGCGCTGCATCTTGACGTTCTGCCGGCCGGCGACGTCTGCCTGCTTCTTTTCCAGGTGCGCCCGGTACTTCTTGACCTCGGCCTTGTTGGTGTCGAGTTTTTTGCCCTTTGCGGGCTTCGTGGCCGGAAGATCGGCGGCGGAGCCCTCATAGGTGGCGGCCGGCTGCTCGGCGAGGAGCACGATATAGCGTCCGTCAGGGTAGCTGGCGGGGTCGGTGTTTTTCTGGGCCACTTCGGTGACGGTGGAACCCGGTGCTGCGGTGGCTGGCGTGATGGCGACGGTGGCGAGGAGAACCGGTAAGCCCAGGGTCAGTGCCACTGCCCTCCGGAGTCCCCCGCTTCGAAGGAAGCTCTTTCCTGGTGATTTCACGAGTGATTTGAACCTTTCAGAAGGAACGGTCCCGGCGCCCTTGCCGGGGGCGACGGCGGAAACAGGCCGGGGAACAGGAGCTGAGTCTCGTGCCCGCGCGTCTACCAGCCGAGTCATACAGTACAGACTGAGAGCCGAATATGACATAGGCCACACGTCCCTTACCAAACTTTGTCAAAGAGCTCGACAAGCGGGGTCCGTTTTTGGCCATGGCAAAGCCGGGACGGCGTGGCCGTCCCGGCTTGGGTCAGGATGCGTCCGGGGGCGCGCTAC
The DNA here is from genome assembly GCF_057748045.1 of Arthrobacter sp. JB02-1C. NCBI lineage: Bacteria > Bacillati > Actinomycetota > Actinomycetes > Micrococcales > Micrococcaceae > Arthrobacter > Arthrobacter sp. JB02-1C. Next base: position 1,518,555 of record NZ_CM173235.1, on the reverse strand, counting down.
TGGCGGGGCGTGCGGACCACCTCGCTGATCCAGGCCCGGGTCTTGTCGTCCAGCGGACCGGCAACGTTGCTGCTGGCCTTCGCGGCGCGGTCCGCCCTGATCTTCTGCAGCACCATGCGGCCCAGACCCGCAAAGACAGCCGCGGCAACCACGGGAAGCAACACGGATCTCGGTTTCTCAGCCATGCGCACATCCTACTGAGCGCGCCCGGCGGAGGCCATAGCCGGTCCCTGCTGCCCCTGGCCGCCCCGAATACGCCCCGGCGCTCGGCGCCCGGTAGAATGGGCATGCAAGCTCGCGGAGCGCCCGGACCACCCTGTCTACTTCACACAGCGGATCGGCGTGAGACGGCACTACTCCGCTGCGCCCTTACCCAATGCTCATGCACAGGAGTTGCCGGATGCCCCGGATCGTTGTCGACGTCATGCCCAAGCCCGAGATTCTTGACCCGCAGGGGAAGGCCATCGTGGGTGCACTGCCCCGTCTGGGCTTCACCGCCTTCAGCTCTGTCCGCCAGGGCAAGCGCTTCGAGCTGACAGTGGACGGCGAGGTGACCGAGGAGATCCTCGCCCAGGCGCGCAACGCCGCCGAAACCCTGCTTTCGAACCCGGTGATCGAGGACGTCGTCAACGTCGAGGTCGTCGAGGCCTGACATGACTGAACTCCCCCTGATCGGCGGGACCACCGCCGACGCGCCCGACGCCCGCCAGCTCGCTGGTGCGAAGATCGGCGTCGTCACCTTCCCCGGCACCCTGGATGACCGGGACGCCGCCCGCGCCGTCCGCCTCGCCGGCGGCACCCCGGTGGCACTCTGGCACGCCGACACGACCCTTGGCGACGTCGACGCCGTGATCATCCCCGGCGGCTTTTCCTACGGCGACTACCTCCGGGCCGGCGCGATCTCCCGCTTCGCCCCGCTGATGGCCAAGGTGATCGACGCGGCCAACTCCGCGGCGAAGCTGCCGGTGCTGGGCATCTGCAACGGCTTCCAGATCCTCACCGAGTCGCACCTGCTGCCGGGCTCGATGATTAAGAACGACCACCTGAAGTTCCTCTGCCGGGACCAGGTCCTGCGGGTGGAGAACAACACCACCGACTGGACCGGCGACTACGCGGCCGGCCAGGAAATCACCGTTCCGCTGAAGAACCAGGACGGCCAGTACATCGCGGACGAGAAAACCCTCGACGCGCTGGAGGCCGAAGGCCGGGTGGTGTTCCGCTACGTCGGCTGGAACCCGAACGGCTCCCGCCGCGGCATCGCCGGCATCTCGAATCCCGGGGGCAACGTGGTGGGCCTCATGCCGCACCCCGAACACGCCACCGAGGCTGGCTTCGGCCCCGAACCCGTCCTTTCCGGCCCAGCCGGAACCGGCGGCTCGGACACCGACGGGCTCGCGTTCTTCACCTCCGTCCTGAACAAGATTGTGGGAGGCGCCAAGTGACCACGGAAACCACCAAGAAATTCAACATCGACACGGTCGCGAACGCCGCTAAGACTCCGGACACCCAGCTGCCGTGGGCCGAACTGGGCCTGAAACAGAACGAATTCGACGACGTCGTCAAGGTCCTGGGCCGCCGCCCGACCGGCGCCGAGCTCGCCATGTACTCGGTGATGTGGAGCGAGCACTGCTCCTACAAGTCCTCCAAAAACCACCTGCGCCAGTTCGGCGAAAAGGTCACCGAGGAGATGAAGAAGGACATGCTGGTGGGCATCGGCGAGAACGCCGGCGTCACCAACCTGGGCGACGGCTGGGCCGTGACGTTCAAGATCGAGTCGCACAACTCGCCGTCGTACGTTGAGCCGTACCAGGGTGCCGCGACCGGCATCGGCGGGATTGTCCGCGACATCATCTCGATGGGCGCCCGGCCCGTGGCCGTGATGGATCCGCTCCGCTTCGGCGCCATCGACCACCCGGACACCGCCCGGGTCATGCACGGCGCCGTCGCCGGCATCGGCGGCTACGGCAACTCCCTGGGCCTGCCGAACATCGGCGGCGAAATGGTCTTCGACTCCGTCTACCAGGGCAACCCGCTGGTCAACGCCCTCGCTGTCGGCGTCATGCGGCACGAGGACATCCGGCTCGCCAACGCCTCCGGCAAGGGCAACAAAGTGGTGCTGTTCGGCGCCCGCACCGGCGGCGACGGGATCGGGGGCGCCTCCGTGCTGGCCTCGGAATCGTTCGATGAGACCAAGCCCTCGAAGCGCCCGGCGGTACAGGTGGGCGACCCGTTCGCCGAAAAGGTCCTGATCGAGTGCTGCCTGGAACTGTTCAAGGGCTCCCTGGTGGAGGGCATCCAGGACCTCGGCGCGGCCGGCATCTCCTGCGCCACCTCCGAGCTCGCCTCCAACGGCGACGGCGGCATGGAGGTTGAATTGACCTCAGTCCTGCTGCGCGACCCGACGCTCACGCCGGGCGAGATCCTGATGTCCGAGTCACAGGAACGCATGATGGCCGTGGTGACCCCGGAGAACGTCGCCGCTTTCGAGGCGGTCATGGACAAGTGGGCCGTGGAATACTCCTGGCTGGGCGAGGTGACCGACACCGGGCGCCTGGTCATCACCTGGGACGGCGAAGTGATCGTCGACGTCGACCCCCGCACGGTGGCCCATGACGGGCCGGTCTATGACCGGCCCTACGCCCGGCCCGGCTGGCAGGACGCCGTCCAGGCCGACGCCTTTACCGGCTCCGTGCAGGATGCCGGCCGTCCGTCCGCGCCCGCTGAGCTGGCCGCAGCGGTCACCGAACTCGTCGCGTCCCCGAACATGTGCAGCAAGGCCTGGATCACCAACCAGTACGACCGCTACGTCGGCGGCAACACCGCCATGGCGTTCCCGGACGACGCCGGCGTGGTGCGGGTGGACGAGGAAACCGGCCTGGGCGTCGCCCTGGCCACCGACGCGAACGGGCGGTACGCCTACCTTGACCCGTACCACGGCGCGCAGCTGGCACTCGCCGAGGCCTACCGCAACGTGTCCACCTCGGGCGCCGTGCCGATGGCCGTCAGCGACTGCCTGAACTTCGGCTCCCCCGAGGATCCGGACGTCATGTGGCAGCTTGCCGAAGCCATCCGCGGCCTCTCCGACGCCTGCAGGGTGCTAGGGATCCCGGTCACCGGCGGCAACGTCTCGCTCTACAACCAGACCGGAACCGTCCCGATTCACCCCTCCCCCGTGGTTGCCGTGCTGGGCAAGCTCGACGACGTCGCCCGCCGTACGCCGTCGGGCTGGCGGGAGGACGGCCAGGCCATCTACCTGCTGGGCACGACCGCGGCTGAACTGGACGGGTCCGAGTGGGCCAAGCTGCGCGGCCACCTGGGCGGACTGCCGCCGAAGGTTGACCTCGCCGCCGAGCGCGCGCTGGGTGAAATCCTGATCAACGCCTCGCGTGACGGCATGATCGATTCGGCCCACGACCTGTCCGAAGGCGGCCTCGCGGCGGCCCTGGTGGAGTCTGCGCTGCGCTACGGCACCGGCGCCCGGATCGCGCTGCAGGACGTCCTGGACCGCGACGGCGTTGACCTGTTCACCGCGCTGTTCTCGGAGTCCCAGGCCCGCGCCATCGTGGCCGTGCCCCGCTCCGAGGAGATCCGGTTCAAGGACATGTGCACCGCCCGCGGCTTCGCCCACACCCGGATCGGGGTGGTGGATGCCGAGAGCGGCACGCTCGAGATCAGCGGCGTCGAGACGATGCACCTGGACGCCCTCCGCGAAGCGCACGAGGCGACGCTGCCGAAGTACTTCGGCTGACGCTTCCGGTGTAGCCTCACCTGGCGCCCCGTCGAGTGCTCCGTAACGGCCCTTTTGAACGCTCAAAACGGCCGCTACAGAGCACTCGATGGTTATCGGGCCGGGCGCCAGCCGGCCTGGACCAATGCAGTCCGGACTTTGGCCACCGCGGCTTTGGCGTCACCGTGCATGTGGCGTTTGGATATCCGGACCTCGGTCCAGCCGAGCGCCGCGTACCGCTCGGACCGGGCAATGTCCCGGACAACCTGGGCCCCGTCTCCGTGGTGCTCGCCCTCGTACTCGATCCCGATCCGGTACTTCCGGTAGGAGAGGTCGGGTTCGTGGTGCCGGGCGCCGTCGTCGTCGACGATCGGCACATTCAATTCCGGTTCCGGAAGGCCGGCCCGGACGATGCCAAGTCTCAGCAGGGACTCCTGCGGAGAATCCGAGCCGACCCGGATGAGTGTGATCGCTTCCCTGGCCTTCCGAATTCCGCGCTTCCCTTTGTGCCGGTCGATCATCCGCTGCAGGTCCCCGATGCTGCAGAGCGGCACGTCCCGTCCCTCCAGCGAACGCCGGGGCTCCCGGACGCAACTATCACCGACCACGATGAGTTCATCGACGGTGAGCATTTCGGCTAGATCCAGCCAGGTCCGCTCCGGGGTGGTGACGGGAACCCCGTCCAGGAGCGTAATTTCGTCGTCGTAAAGCTTCATCCGGTGCACGATGACATGTGGCCGGTTGAGATGGGCTGCGCCCTCGGGTCTGATGACGTGGTACATCTGCGGGCCCTCCTTCTGGCGCCGCGCCGGAAGCAGACCAAGTTCCGCCGCGGTGAGGTGCGACGCGGCGCATCGCTCGTTGACCTCAATGAATGGCCGGACCCGCAGGAGCAATGGAAGCTCCGGCGTCGGGCCTGCGGAACGAATCCCCCTGCCAAGCGTTGCCAGGGAGCGGTGTCGGAGCCGCTTGCGCGACACTCCGGCCCCCACAGCTTCAACAACGGTGAAGGGACGTTCTTGGAAATCCTCCGGCAGCGGTCGGGCGGTCTTCATGGCTACATCAGAACAGAACCGCAAAAGAGCCGCTGATCTTATCCACAGGCCGAATCCGTTGCTCCGAAAGTGCCGTATTGAGGCGTCAAAAGGGCGTTATCGGAGCAATCGACGGGGGGCTTAGTCGTCGCTGCGGATTTCGCGCTGCCGGGCGCTCAGCAGCTCGACTTCCGGCCGCGCGGCGACGAAGCGTTCGACGGCGGCCAGCACCTCGATCAGGTGTGCCCGGTCCGCTGACACCAGCCCGGCACCGATCACCGTGCGCCGGTACTGGTCGTGGTAGGCCGCCTCGGTGACGGAAACGTCGAAGCGGCGCCTGAGTTCGGCCAGGACCGGCCGGATCAGGGACCGCTTCTCCTTCAGGCTGTGAACGTCACCCAGGAGCACGTCGCATTCGATCCAGCCGATCCACATGGCCCCACTGTATCGATACGGGCTCAGATGGCGAGTTCGCCCATCCTGTCCCAACCCTCGCCGTCGAGCTGGCGGCTGATGATCCACGGCGTTTCGACGAGTGCCTGCCGCAGATCGGTCATGGCCTGCTTGAAATGGCTGCTGTTGACGTGGTCGCCGGCGGCGTCGTCCTTGAAGGCTTCGACCAGGACGAATTCGTTGGGGTCCTCCACACTGCGGGACCACTCGAACCACAGGTTGCCGGGCTCCTGCCGGGTGGCGGCGGTGAAGTCCTCTACCAGGCCGAGCCACCGCTCGGACCAGTCGGGCTTGACCTTGAATTTGACGACGATGAAGATCACGGCTGCGCCTTTCTGTCTGGGTGTTTCAGTCTGTCCATTCTCGCAGCTGACCTGCCGTGCGGCGCGGGCCCCGTCAGCAGCTGGCGAGGGCGGTCCGGGCCGCTTCCTGCTGCTGTGGGGTGCCCACCCTTTCCGCCCACTGTTCGGCCAGTTGGAATTCGACCATCGCCTCGGCGCACCGCCCCGCGTCGTGCAGGGTCCGGCCGAGGTTGTTGTGCAGCGCCACCATCCACCGCTTGGTTCGCAGGTCATGCACTGTGGACGCGTATTCCAGGGCGCTCCTGGTCCAGATTTCGGTGTGCGCACTGTCAGCGATCGCCAGCATGTGCAGGGCGTCCACGGCGAGGAATTCTTCGCTGAGGTGGTCGGCGAGTTCGGCGGCCTGTTCAAACAGCGGGACCGCCATCTGCGCGTGGCCGCCGGAGTTCAGCAGCCGGCCACGCTCCAACAGCACCCGCACGGCCACGGTCGGTTCCTCCCCGTCGATCGAGTCCAGCAGCACGTCTGCTTCCTCGTACCGGCCCTGCAGTCCGATGGCCCGGCCCAGCTGGGTGGCAAGCTCGGCCCGCTCGTCGGCGTCGTAGGACGGGTCCGCACAGGCGGCGCGGAAGCGTTCCTCCGACTGGGCGGGATTTTCGAAGTCCCATAGAAGGTCAAGGGTCTGTTGCGTCAGCATTGATCTGCTCCTGCTCAGTTCACACCTGCGGCCAGTTCTTGTGCACTCCTAAGGTATCGGGAAGTGACCAGCCGCGGCGCCCAGGCCGTGACGGCGCCGCCGGCTGCGTAGAACCGGTTGGCCGGGCCGCCGAAGGCCGTCACCGTGATCAGCACGGCCCCGTGCGGGTCGAGTGAAATCTCGAAGGATTCCTCGCCGCGGACGGGGTGGCCGGGCAGCGTTCCGTAGCCGAATCCTGCGGACTGCGGGCCGCCGCCGGGGACGGGACGGTGCACCCACACCACCTCGCAGGGGGCGTTGATCCGGAACGGACCGACGCCGAAGCCGCTCACCACGCGTGTTCCCGAGGCCACGACGCCGGACTCCGCCCGGACCCGCAGCCCGGCACGCCGGTGCAGTTCCCACGTCAGCAGCCCCCGCACGGCGCGGCGGTAGGCCGCTTCCCCCTCGCCCAGGCGGGCCTGCCGGACGAGCCACTCACTGCCCGCCGGCGGGATACCGGTTTCGGTGGCGCCAATGCCGGCATAGTTCAGCTCGCCGCCGGCGATCCTGGGCCGGCTCACGGTTGCGGGTTTCCGCGGGCCAGCCGGGCCCAGCCCAATTGCTCCTGCTGCCGGCGGCTCAAGGTCGCAACCACCAGGTCGTAGGAGTCTTCGACCATGTCCCGGAGCATGGAATCGGGCAGTGAGCCATCCAGCCGGACCCCGTTCCAGTGCCGCTTGTTCAGGTGCCAGGCGGCGGTAATTTCCGGGTGCGCCGCACGCAACTGCTCGGCCAGGGCAGGCTCGCATTTCAAGCTCACGACCAAGGTCACAGCATCCAGCGCGGACAGGGCGAATACCTTCGCCTCGTGTCTGGCTCCTCCGGGCACGGCGGAGCGCACCTTGAAAACAGCTGTTTCCGGGCCAAACGGGTAGTCCTCGAAGGCACCTGGAAAGCCCAGGCAGATCCGGCGGAGTGCTGCTGCGTCCATGCTGCGAGCATACGCAGGCTTGCTCGAGTTTGCCCCGTCACCAGCGATCTCGTCGTCGAAGGCCGGGCAGTGCTCAAGCCGGCAATCCGTGCCGGCGATCGATAGCGCAGCCGGTTCTTCGCCCCGGGTGCGGACCCGGTCCGGGTGAGATCTCCGGGCACCGTTAATGTTCCATTAGGGACCGGCCGACGAAGTTGACCGGCGTGAGTGCCGGCGGTTATGGTCAGGAGCGTCGCAACACCTTGTTCGGTGAGGCTTCTGCATGGACACAGGCCACTGACCCTTCCTGTCGAAAGACACTCCCGGTCAGGACAGGTCTCCCCGGATTAAGGGGTGACCCCAAGTGGCTTCCCGTCGGCGTTGAGCCGGGAAGGGATCACGCCGTGCAGTGCCAAAGCTCTGACGAGGAGGTGTTTCAGGTCCCGCCGGTGAGCCGGGGACCGTTCTCCTTGTTGCGCCGTGACGGTAACTGATGGTTACCTGCGGCCCGTTGCCGCAGGAGCGAGCGGAGGGAGGTGAGGGTGTGAAACCCGGACCGCATAGACACGTGTTCCCCTCAACCTGCTTCCTCTCTTCCCGCCGACGGATGAACCTCCCCTGCCTGAACCGGTGAGGTCCCGGCCCGCCGGCGCTGTCCCGTGCGGAGACCATCATGTCCTTGTTTCGTTCCTTTCCCAGTACCGGTGTGCTGCGCTGGCCCGCCCTGCGCTGGGTTGACCTTCTCGTCGGCGGCGCCCTGCTGGTACTGCTGTTCCTGCTGGTGCGTCTGGGCCCGTCGTTGAATGCCCCGTTTGACGTCGGTTCGGCACCGGCCCAGGTCTCGACGGACCCGGCCGAGCTGCCGTATTACGCGGCCCGGTCCCTGCTGCGGATGTTCGTCGCGCTTGGGGCGAGCATCGTGTTTACTTTTGTTTTCGCCCCGGCCGCGGCCCGGATCCCGCGCGCGGAGAAGGTGCTGCTTCCGGTCCTGGACATCCTGCAGTCCGTGCCGATCCTGGGCTTCCTGTCCGTGACCGTCACGGGGTTCATTGCCTTGTTCCCGCACTCGATGCTCGGACTGGAATGCGCGGCGGTCTTCGCGATCTTCACCTCCCAGGCCTGGAACATGGCGTTCGCGTTCTACTACGCCCTGATCAGCCAGCCACAGGAACTCGATGAGGCGGCACGGCTGATGCGGCTGACCAAGTGGCAGCGGTTCTGGAAGCTGGACGTGCCGGCCGGGATGATCCCGCTGGTGTGGAACGGGATGATGAGCTTCGGTGGCGGATGGTTCTTCCTCGCCGCCGCCGAGGCCATCTCGGTGAACAACCAGGACTACGCCCTGCCGGGCGTCGGCGCCTATGTGGCCGCGGCCGTCCAGCAGGGCCAGCTGGGCCGGGTCTGGTGGGCGATACTTGCCATGGCGATCATGGTCCTGGGAACCAACTTTCTGTTCTGGCGCCCCCTGGTGGCGTGGGCAGAAAAGTTCCGGCAGGAAGACACTGCAGCCGCCGAGAAGCCGCGCAGCCTGGTCCTGGACACGCTCCGCCGCTCAAGCCTGCCGCACGCCTTCGCCCGGGCAACCGCACCGGCCGGGCGGGCCCTTGACACGCTAACCCGTCCGTTCGGGCTGGCAGAACACCCCCTGCACACGCGGGTCCTGGTCCGCCGCGGCGGGGACATTGTCTTCGTTCTCGTCGTGAGCGCGGCCGTGCTCTTCGGTGTCTGGCATGCTCTGGTGTTCCTTCACGACGGTGTCGGTCTGGACGCTTTCGAGGAGGCCTTGGCCCTCGGCGCCCTCACCTTCGCCCGGGTCATCGTCGTCGTGGCGGTTGCGACCTTTGTATGGGTTCCGGTGGGGGTGTGGGTCGGGATGAATCCCCGGGTCAGCCGTCTGGCCCAACCCGTCGTGCAGCTGCTGGCCAGTTTCCCGGCGAACTTCCTCTTCCCTTTCATCATCGCGTTCTTCGTCGCGGCCAATATCAGCCTGGATGTCGGCGGGATCGCGTTGATGTCCCTGGGCGCCCAGTGGTACATCCTGTTCAACGTCATCGCCGGCGCCAGCGCGATACCCACCGACCTGCGCCAAGTGATGGACAGCTTCGGCGTGACCCGGTGGCAGCGCTGGCGGCGCCTGATCCTCCCGGCCATCTTCCCCTCCTACGTCACAGGCGGTATCACCGCCGCCGGGGGCGCCTGGAACGCCTCTATCGTGGCCGAGATAGTCGTCTACAACCACCAGACCCTCACCGCGACCGGCCTGGGCTCCTACATCGCAGAAGCCACCGGCTCCGGGGACATGGGCCGGGTCCTGGTCGGGGTAATCGTCATGTCCGTCTTCGTTGTCGGCCTCAACCGGCTCTTCTGGCGCCGCCTGTACCGGCTGGCCGAAGCCCGATTCTCCCTCTGAGACCAACCCCGCCCGCAGGCTATTACCGCCCCGTCAGCTCCCAGGAGGGACCCATGACCACCACACCCACCACCGCCGGCACCGAACTGATCACCGTGGAGAACGTCGGGATGACATTCGCGACCGAGGGCGGCTTCCTGACCGTCCTTGACGGCGTGACCCTGACCCTGCACGAGGGGGAAATCGTGGCGCTGCTGGGCCGCAGCGGATCAGGTAAATCGACCCTGCTGCGCTGCATCGCCGGGCTCACCGCCCCCAGCGATGGGACCGTGAAGTACAAGGGGACCATCCTGAACGGCGCGAACCCAGGCGTGGCCATGGTCTTCCAGTCCTTCGCGCTGCTGCCGTGGCTGACCGTGCAGGAAAACGTCGAGCTCGGTCTGGAAGCCCGCGCCGTCCCGGCCGCGGACCGCCGCGAACGCGCCCTCCGTGCGATTGATCTGATCGGCCTGGACGGCTTCGAAAGCGCCTATCCCAAGGAACTCTCCGGCGGCATGCGCCAGCGCGTCGGGTTCGCCCGCGCCCTCGTGGTCGAACCCGACGCGCTGCTGATGGACGAACCCTTCTCGGCACTGGACGTACTCACCAGCGAAAACCTCCGCGGGGAACTCCTGCGCCTGTGGAGCGAAGGCGACATCCCTACCCGCAGCGCCCTGATCGTCACCCACAACATCGAAGAAGCCATCCAGCTCGCGGACCGGGTCATCGTCCTGGACTCCAACCCCGGACGGATTAAAGCAGAACTTGCCATCACATTGCCGCAGCCCCGGGACCGCCGCAGTGCCGCATTCGAGGCCCTCGTCGACGAGGTCTACAGCATCCTCACCGGCCAACCCAGCGGCGCCCGCCAACCGCTAACGGCCGCGCAAAGCCTCTCACCGTTCGGCGCTGAAGGTACCGAATTCGACACCGCCCTGCCGCCTGCCAGCACCGGCGAGCTCGGCGGCCTCCTCGAACTCCTCGCCGCACGCGGCGGCAATGAGGGCTTGGCCGAGATCGCCGACGAGCTGCGTTACGAACTCGATGACCTGCTGCCCCTGGTGGATGCCGCACAGATGCTCAAACTCGCTTACCCCCGGGGTGGCCGGCTGCACTTGAGTGAACAGGGCCGCCGCTACGCCGCCGCAGACCTGCTGCGCGCGAAGGAACAGTTCGCGACCCTCGCAGTGGAACAGGCCCCCCTGGTGCGCAACATCGTCAGGATCCTGCGCCGCAGCGAGAACGGCGCCATCCGCTCCGAAACAATCCTCGCAGATCTCCGCCGGAACTTCAGCGACGCCGACGCGCGGGCCCAACTGGACACCGCCATCGACTGGGGCCGCTACGGCGAGCTCTATGAATACGACGCGGACTCCGACCGGATCCTCCTCCCCACCCACCCCGACGCCGCCATGGCCGGACAAACGACAGGAAAGACCGCATGAACCCGGACACCGAAAGCACCGACGACATCGCGGACCTGTTCGAGAAGGCGGTCGAGACCCTCGCAACTGGAGCCGGACATATCCAACAACGACTTGCCGAAGCGTATGTCCGCAGCCACCTCGGCGATGAGGTGAACATCAGCCCCGACCTGCCCGCGGACGTCTACGCCCTGCAACTGGACCTGCAGGCCGCCATGAGCACCGCGCACGACTCCGAACGCGGTACCGCCGCGACCAGTGCCGGCTCGCTTACCGAGGACCAATGCACCATCCTTGCCCGACGCATCGTGGCAGCGGCACACACAATGCGCGATTCCCGCCTCACGGGGGGGCCGAACAAGCGCCGACGGCATCCGGCCGGCTCACCCTTCGCCGTAGTCGTCCTTTCGACACGGCATCGGACCCCGGTGCTCGGCCGTCGAGACCGCAGACGGACGTAGCCTCTTCGGATACCCCCGTCCATACGATGATCGGTGCGTGCACACCAGAACGGAAGCCACGGAGCGAAGAGATGACCACAACCACGAAGAAACCGCTGCGGCGCCGGAACCTTCCCCGGCGATCACCGGGCCGTACCTGGAATTGGCTGACGGACCAATCCGCCGGCCGGCAGCGGCCCGTCATCCTGGCCGTCGTTCTGACGCTCGCAGCGGTCGGCCTGGTCGAAGTCGCTTCCGCCTCGTCGGTCGAGTCCGTTGCCTCCGGGGTCAATCCCTATGACCTTCCCCTGAAACAGGGAATGTGGACCATCGCTGGCATTCTCATCATGTTGATGCTGGAAAGGCTGCCGGTCATTTACATTCGGAAACTGGCGTGGCCCATGCTCATCGCCGCCGTCGTGTCCCTGGGCCTCGTCTTCACGCCCCTGGGCCTCACCGTCAACGGCAACCGAAACTGGCTGTACGTGGCCGGGTTCACCGCTCAACCCTCGGAGTTCGCCAAACTCGCGTTCATCGTCTGGGCCGCTTCCGTGCTGTCCCGTAAGGAGAAATTACTGGGCCAGTGGAAGCACGCGGTCATCCCTTTGCTGCCGGTGGGAGCGGTCATTGTGGGCCTCGTGGCCCTGGGCCACGATCTGGGCACCGCCATGATCCTCATGCTCATCCTTGCGGCCACCATGTTCTACGGCGGCGTATCGATGAAGGTCTTTGGGGTCGCGGCCGCCACGTCTGCCGTAGCTGCAGTCGTGCTGGCGGCGACCAGCGGCAACCGCATGGGCAGGATATCCTCCTGGCTTGGCGCGGCCTCCGAGGAAGATTCCCAAGGACTCGGTTACCAAGCCTTGAACGGTACGTACGCGTTGGCTTCCGGGGGCTGGTTCGGTGTTGGTCTGGGGCAGAGCCGCCAGAAGTGGAACTGGATCCCCGAAGCCCACAACGACTTCATCTTCACTGTTCTGGGCGAGGAACTCGGCCTCGCCGGCACCCTGATGGTTCTCGGCCTGTTCGCCGTCCTGGCCGTCGCCGTCGTCAAGTCGATCCCCCGGGCCGAGGATACTTTCGCCCGCGTCCTCTCCTGCAGTGTCCTGACATGGATCATCGGACAGGCCATCATCAACATCGCCATGGTCAGTGGCTTGCTGCCGGTCATCGGTGTTCCGCTGCCGTTCATCTCTTATGGCGGCTCCGCCATGGTCTCCTCCTTGGCAGGCATCGGCATGATCCTAGCCCTCACCCGCAGCAGCGGGAAAGCCGAAAAAGCCGGGATGCCGCGGGACGGGCTTGACAAAGGCGCCGCCCGGGGGCGGCCAAGGATGCAAGCTATTTCCGGCGAGCCCCGGTTGGGTGGCGGCATTCGCCGATGACGACCTGTTCGGCGGCCGTGGGCTGACGGCCGGCGGAGCGGGCCAGTTGGATGCGCCATACGAGCGGCGTGTGGATCGCCCGGATGCCCGCGCCCTGGCCGTGCTGCAGTGCCGACTCGGGCAGGAAGGCAACCCCCAGACCCTCCCGGATCAGCTCGATGGCCATGGTGAAGGACACCACTTCGGTGTGGATCGTGCGGCTTAGCCCCGATGCGGCGAAGGCGGCGTCCACTGTGGTGCGGTTGCCCCAGCCCTCGGGAAAGTCAATGAAGGACTCCTCGGCGATCTCGGCCAGACTCACGCGTTTCCGGCCGGCCAGGGGGTGGGATTCCGGGCAGGCAAAGACGATTCCTTCGGTGTGCAGGGGGTACAGCTCGAGGCCGGAGGCAGCCTCTTCGGGCACGGACACCAGGGCCAGGTCCAGCGCTCCGGACCGGACATCGGCCAGGCTGGTCCGGGTTCCCTGGACGGTCTGGCGCAGCTTGATGACGATGCCCGGATAGTCGCGCCGGACCGTCCGGAGGATTTGCAGCACGTCGATGGAACCGGCATGGGCCAGGGTGCCCAGGGCCACCGTCCCGCGCACCGTCCCGCGGACGGCGTCGACGGCGTCCCGCGCGGCCAGCACGTCGGCCAGGATGGCACGGGCGCGGGGGAGGAAGGCCTCCCCCGCGGGCGTAAGGCGGATACTGCGGCCCTGGCGGATGAACAGGTCAGCGCCCAGCTCGCGTTCGAGCTGGCGGATCCCCGCAGACACGGCGGACTGGACAATATTGACCCGCTGGGCTCCCCGGGTAAAGCTCAGCGCCTCGGCCACCGCGATGAAGTACTCAACCTGAAAAAGCTGCATGAACGTTATTATCGCCGATGACGATGGTAATTAGCGTCAATAAACGTTGGACGCGATGTAAAACGGGAGCCAATACTGAAGCAATGACGCAGACTTCAACCTCCCCCTCCCTCCGTGCCGATTCATCCCGCCAGGCGCACCGGCGCCGGCATGGACGCGGGTTCTGGATCGTCACGTTCGTCTTCATGATCACCATGGCGTTCGCCGCCGCGCCGGCACCGCTGTACGTGCTCTACCAGCAGCGGGGTGGGTTCAGTGCCTTCACCATCACCGTCATCTTCGCCGCCTACGCCGTGGGTGTGGTGGTGAGCCTGTTCCTGGCCGGGCACATTTCGGACAGGTTCGGGCGCCGCCGGGTGATCGCCCCGGCCGTGCTGCTCAACGTCGTCGCGGCGCTGATCTTCCTGGTCTGGCCGGACCTGCCCGGCCTGGTGCTGGCCCGGTTCATTTCCGGTCTCGGCATCGGCATGTTAACAGCAACGGCCACCGCCCATATGACCGAACTGCACAGTGCGGCACGCCCCGGCGCCGGGTCCCGGCGCGCGGAGGTCATCTCCACCGCCGCCAATATCGGCGGACTGGGCCTGGGCCCGCTCGTCACCGGCTTCCTCGCCGAGTACGTGCCGATGCCGCTCTACACTCCGTACGTGGTGTTCGCGTTCCTGCTGCTCGCCGGGCTGTTGCTGATCGTGACCGTCCCCGAGACCGTCAACAACGTCGACGAAACCTGGGTCTACCGGCCGCAGCGCGTCGTCGTCCCCCGCGCCGCACGCGGACAGTATGTGGCGGCGGCCATGATGGCCTTCGTCGGCTTCGCCATGTTCGGCTTCTTCACCTCCCTGGCGCCCTCCTTCGTGGCCAAGCAGCTGGGCATCACCTCGCACGTGGTGGCCGGCGCCGTCGCCTTCGTGGTCTTTGCCTCCTCGGCGGCGTTCCAGGTCCTGTCCTCCCGCTGGGCTCGGACCACGCAGTTCGTCGTCGGCCTGGTCCTGCTGGGCTCCGGTCTGGTTCTGGTCACCGTGTCCATTGCCGCCTCGTCGTTGCCGCTGCTGGTCGCCGGCGGAATCGTTGCCGGGTCCGGGGTAGGTGTGACGTTCAAGTCTGCGATCGGCACCGTCATCTCCGTCTCCGCCCCGGAGACCCGCGGCGAGGCGCTGGCAGGACTGTTCCTGGTCGGCTACGTGGGCATGGCCCTGCCGGTTGTGCTGCTGGGGCTGGTCCTGCAAACTGTGGCGCTCGTTTCGGCCGTGGTGATGTTCGGCCTGGTCATGCTGGCACTGATCGTCACCACTGCCCTGACACTGGCGCGCACTTGCGGCCGGGACCGGTCCCTGCCGGCCGGTTCGCCCGTATCCTCAAAGTAGCGATCCAAAGGAGAACGAAATCATGGCTGACTGGCAGGACACCCTCCCCCTCTGGGCCGCCGCCTGGGCCGCCGTGCGCGGGCAAACCTCAGCACCGAAGGACTCCGGAGTGATCACCGCGGCGGCGGTGGAACACGCCCATCCGGAGTACATCCTCGGCTGGCCCGGCGCCGGCGCGGACCGTGCGGCGGAGACCGTCCGGCAGCACCCCGGAGCGGTCCTAACGCTGGTCACCGGCGAGCCCGGCGCTGCCCTGAGCTACGCCGCCACCCAGGGCCTGACTCCCGTGGGCGACGCCGTGTTGCTCACCGCCCCCACGGACGTGCTGAACTCTGCGCCCGAACTGCCCGAGAACGCCGAACTTGCCCAGGCACCCCTGGAGCTTTACGACCTCGTGGAAGTATCCGTTTTCGACCATCCGGTCGCCAGCGGCCGCATCAGGATCGAGGACGGTCTGGCCTTCATCGGCAATCTGAAGACCGAAGCGCCGGGCCCCGGGAAGGGATACGAATCGGCAGTTCTGGCGGCGCTTGCCGACGAGGCCTACGTGCACGGCGCGGACACCCTGTACACGGTCCTCGACCCGCAGCAGGTGGGAAGCTACACGGCCACCGGATGGGCAGTGGCGGCCCATATCGTCAGCCTCACTGCACCCGAGTGAGCGTGGCGTCCTGCCGGACACCCGCGCACGCGGCTAGCCCGAGATGAGGACCCAATTGAGAGGGTTTGCGCCCAGATAGGCCGTCAATGGGCGGTGTTATGAACCGGGCCTTACGCGCATCCGGCGCAGGGCGGCTGCAGCGAAGACGACGGCGAGGGGCAGGGCGACGACGACGGCGCTCAGCCCCGCGCCTGTGCCGGACCAGCCCTGGACGGCAGCGTTGAGGGCCTGGAAGCCAGCCCCTGCGGCGGCGAGCAGGAAGGCCACGGCCGCGAGCGCGGGTGCGAGGCCCGGCGGCAGCGCGGCTTCACGGGGCAGGAGCCGCCACACGAGCAGGAGAACCAGGCCCAGCATCCCAAGGACCACGCGGTATTCCACCACCTCACCCCAATGATGCTCGGCGGCGGCCCGGGCACAGTCCAGACCAGGGTAAGGGGCCTGGAGCACCGCGCACCTGGCGGCCGTGTAGGCGACGCCGGGCAGGTCGCCGGCAACGAAACCCGCACCCCAGATCCGGCCGAACAACTCCGATATGGCGCCGCTCACGCCGACGGCGATCGCGCCGACCGCCGCGAGGCCAACCACGGGGCGCACGAAGGCACGCAACGGAAGCCGGGCGACGTCGCGAAGTGACGGACGCAGGACCTGCGTCACCGTGCCCACCGGGCCGAAGCGGCGGACGGCCTCGCGCTCCGCGTCACCGGCGTCGAGGCCCTGGCCGCGGAGCCGGGCGGCGCATTCGCGCAGGTGCGTCTCGGTCTCGGCGAGGAGCCGTCGCGCGGCGGTGGGATCGCCGTCGTGCGCGGCCACGAAAAGTTCGTCCAGATACGCGTCGATGGGACCCTTTTCGGTGCCGGCACCATTCTCTGCGCTCATCACGTCGTCCCTAGAACGCCCTGCACGGCCACGGAAAAGCCTTTCCATTCCTCCGCCCTGCGGGCCAGCTCGGAGCGCCCGGCCTTGGTGAGCGCATAGACGCGCCGGCGGCCACCGGCGACATCCGCCCAGCGACTGGCGACGCAGCCTGCCGCCTCGAGTTTGTGCAGCGCGGGGTATACCGAGCCCTCCTGGAGCTCGAGGCGGGCGCCGCTGCGCTCGTGAATACGTGCGATGAGTGCGTAGCCGTGTGCCTCGCCCGCACTGAGCGAGCCAACAAGCAGGAGGTCAAGCTGTCCGTGCGCCGAACTTCGTCCCACACCTAGATAGTCTAAGTAGCCGGGGTCCGGGCGGCTAGGGCAAGCGCTGGAATCCCCGCGCGAAGGAGGACAACCGGCCGGGTCAGGCCACGCCCAGGAAGTCCTCCAGCAGCACCACTTCCAGCCCGGCGGCAAGCTGGGCGGCCCGGAAGGCCGCCAGGTCGGCGGCGAACTCGGGCCGGAAGTGCATCAGCACAATGTCGCCGGGGCGCAGGGCGTTGCCGTACTGGTAGTCCATGCGGCCGGCGTTGGCCTTGGCTTCCCAGGTGACCACCGCTTTCAGGCCGGCGGCCGCCACGGCCTGCCGCATAGTCGTGGAGTAGGCGCCTCCGGGCGGCCTGAACAGGGTGGGACGGCGGCCAAACTGCTGCTGGGCGTAGTCCTGCATGCCGGTGATTTCGTTGAGCTGCTGCTGGTAGCCGAGTTGGCTGACCATGTTGATGTTGTGGCTGACCGTGTGGTTCTCCACCAGGCTGCCCTGGGCGGCGAACTGCTTGAAGAAGTCCGGCGCGTCCTGGACGAAGTTGCGGGTCAGGAAAATCGACGCCGGGTAGTCGTAGTCCGCCATCAGCCGCACCATCTCGGGTGTCTTCGTGACGCCGTCGTCGATGGTCAGGAACACGACCGGGTGCTTTGTCACAATCCGCGTGAGCACCGGGGCCAGTCCGTTCTGCACGGGAGGCAGCTTGAAGTCCGGCGTGTAGCGGGCCCGGCCGCGGCGGGTGGGGTTGCCCTCGGGGAGCTCCGGCACCTGCTGGCTCCGCGACCGGACGGCATGCGCAGGTGGGGCGGGCACCGCCGTGGCTGCCCCTGGCCCGCCCGCCGGCGTTCCCTGCGGCACGGCCGGCCCCGGCGCCGTCCCAGGCGCCGTCCCAACCGGCGACGACGCCGGGCTGACCGGATTTGCGCACGCCCCCAGCAGCCCCGCCAGCGAGGCGCCCAGAAACCCCAGTGCGGCCCTGCGCGGCAGCGGTGTCGGAAGCGGTGTCTGATGCGGTTTGGGGTGGTGCTCACACATGTTCGGTCCCAGGTTTGAGAAAGTGGCCACGCGCAGATTAGCAGAACAACAAGGCCACCCGGCGACGGTCCGTCTAGGGGGCGGTGCGGATGTCGCCAGTGATGCGCAGCCCTTCGGGTGTTCTCCCGTTCACCTCGACGTCCCCCACGATCCTGTCCGCATAATGGCGGGGCTATGCGTGGACACCGCGTTCAGCAGCACATTCCAGACCGCTCCGTGGCGGCGCTCCCGAAGATTGTCCCTGCCACCACCCACGGGTTGCTGCGGCGTCACAGAGCCAGATCTCTCAGCCGCTCGGGATGGTTACCCGACGAATCTTGCACGGGCGCACCCCGTCTGGGAAGCCCCCCGTCACATGCCGTAAAGCAACGAAACCCGGCTCAACACGGCCTCCCCCCGGCCGCCGGGGCGGTGCTAGCCTGCGAATATGTCACACCAACCGGCGACCATTCCCGTTCTGGATCTGAGCACCGCGCGCCTTCCCGACGGTTCCTTCAGTCCGGAATTTATCGACCAGCTGCGGAACGCTGCACACAACGTTGGATTTTTCCAAATCACCGGCTACGGCGCCGCGCCGGGGCAGGCCGAGGAGCTGCTGGGCTTGCTCCGGCGATTCTTCGGGCTCCCGCTTGAGGAGCGGATGAAACTGGACAACCGGCTCTCCCGGCATTTCCGCGGCTACACCCGGATGGGGACCGAAATCACCCAGGGCAGGGCCGATGCGCGGGAGCAGATTGATTACTCGCCCGAACGCGAACCCGTCAACGACTACCCCGCGGACCAGCCGTACTGGCTGCTGCAGGGCCCCAACCTCTGGCCGGACCAGGCCATGCCGGAGCTCAGGCCGGCCGCGATGAACTGGGCAGAGCTGATGTCCGGCGTCGGGATGGAACTGCTCCGCGGCATCGCGGTTTCCATCGGCTTGCCGGAGGACCACTTCGACGCCCCGTTCGGCGACGAGCCGGCCTGGATGGGCAAGCTGGTGCACTACGTCGGCGGGGTGGTGGAAGCCGCCGGTGACCAGGGCGTCGGATCACACGCCGACTACGGCTTTGTCACCCTCCTGCTTCAGGACGAAGTGGGCGGCCTTGAGGTGCTGCCGCCGGGGACGACCGAGTGGGCCACCGTGCAGCCGATCCCGGGAGCGTTGGTGGTAAACCTCGGCGAGATGCTGGAGGTCGCCACCGAGGGTTACCTCGCCGCGACCATTCACCGGGTCAAGGCGCCGCCGCCGGGCGTGGACCGCTATTCCGTGCCGTTCTTCTGGTCGCCGCGGCTGGATGCGGTGATTGACCCGGTGCCGCTGCCGCCCGAGCTGAAGGCGCAGGCGCGCGGGCTTTCGGATGATCCCAGCAACCCGATGCTGGCCTCCTTCGGGCTGAACATGCTCAAGGGCAGGATGCGGGCGCACCCGGACGTGACCGAGCGTCACTACCCGCAGCTCGCCCGGAGCTAAGCACGGCGGCAGCGGCCGGCCGGAGCAGGGTCAGAGGCCGGTCTGATCGGCGGCGTGTCTGGTCAGAGGCCGGTCCGGTCAGAGGCCGAGGCGGGGCGCTTCGCGCGCCGGGCAGGCATTCATGACGACATCCAGGCCGGCGGCCTTGGCCCGCTCCGCCGCTGCCTCATCAATCACGCCCAACTGCAGCCAGACCGCTTTCGCGCCGGCCGCTATCGCCTGATCCACGACGTCCCCCACCCGCTGAGAGTTGACGAAGCAATCCACGACGTCGAGCGGCCGCTCCGCCGGGATGTCCGCCAACCGTGCATACCCCTGCTCGCCGTGGACCGGATCGCCGGGAAGATTCACCGGAATGATTTCCATGCCCAGCAGGTCACGGATGAACAGCGACGTGTCATAGGCGGCGCGCCACTCGTTGGTGCTCAGGCCCACAATCGCCCACCTGCCCCTGCTGCGCAGAAGCCGTTCGATGACTGCCGGATCGTTCACGTGGTTCATCTGCCCAGCCTACGTCCACCGGCCGGGGCGCGGGCCCGCGCACCGGGGAGGCCTGCGGCTGGCGCGGCGGGGAGGCCGGCGACCGACTGGCGGCCCCGTGGCCGCGCCGAACTATTGACCGGCAACCCCCGCCGGAAAGCCAGGTGTCCGAATATTACGCGGCAAACTTGAGCGAAACCGGCATTTCCGTTTTAGTGGGTAGTGACCATCCCGAGCGGCCGAGAGACCTGGATCAATGAAGCCGCAGCAACCCTGGTCGTCGGAACTCCGCCCGGGAGTCCGCCGATATCAAGGCAACGAGCCACGGGAACGGCCGGACTGACCACCCGGACCGGAGGCTCGGTTCCGTAGGGTGCTACTGCCAGGACCGATGGAGTGCTCCTATGACTGCTGTCCTGTCCCCCTTCTCCACTGCCGCGTCCACGGACTCCGCCGCCGGCAGGGCCACCGCCTCTTCCGCCCTTCCGGTGGCCTTCCGCGGCCTGCGCCGATCCTTTGGCTCCGGCGCCGACGCCCACACCGTCCTGCGCGACGTCGACTTTGACGTCCGCGCCGGCGAAGTCCTGGCGATCCTCGGTGCGTCCGGCTGCGGAAAGTCGACCCTGCTGCGCGCTGCCGCCGGCCTCGATGCCCCGAGCGCCGGAAGCGTGGCGATTGACGGCGTAGCTGTCCAGGGCGTGGACCCGCGTTGCGCCTTCGCTTTCCAGGAGCCGCGGCTGCTGCCGTGGCACACCTTGCAGGCCAACATCGCGATCGGACTGCCCACCGGAGCGAGCGCCCGGGAGGGCAAGGCCAAGGTGGCCCGGCTCCTCGAACTGGTGGGTCTGCAGGACTTCGCCAAGCACCGGCCGCGCGAGGTCTCCGGCGGCATGGCCCAGCGCGCTTCGCTGGCCCGCGCCCTGGCCCGCAACCCGGGCGTCCT
This sequence comes from Arthrobacter sp. JB02-1C, assembly GCF_057748045.1. Classification (NCBI taxonomy): domain Bacteria; kingdom Bacillati; phylum Actinomycetota; class Actinomycetes; order Micrococcales; family Micrococcaceae; genus Arthrobacter; species Arthrobacter sp. JB02-1C. Next base: position 1,497,784 of record NZ_CM173235.1, on the reverse strand, counting down.
GCTGCTCGACGAACCTTTCGGCGCGCTGGACGCCCTGACCCGGATCAAGATGCAGGACCTGCTCCTGGAGGTGCACCGGGCCGAACCCACCACCGTCCTGCTGGTGACCCACGACGTCGACGAGGCGCTGCAACTGGCCGACCGCATCATCGTCCTCGGCCAGGACGCGGACCAGCCCGCAGCGGAACCGGCCGGACCCGCCGCCGCCACCGCCGCCGGCGCCGAAACCGCCGGCGCCACCATCGTGCGCACCGTCGTGGTTCCGGGCGACCGGCCCCGGGACCGGGCGTCCGCCGAACTCGCCCGAATGCGGGCCTCGCTCCTGGCGAGCCTCGGCGTCGGCGGCCACTAAGCGCCGCTGCCGCCGCCCTCCGGACGTTGCCGCAACCACCGCGCCCGCAGTCCGCCCTACCTTCTTTTACCTCCGTACCGTGTTCAAAGGAACTTCCATGGCTCTCGCCCGCACCAACTCCCGCCCCGCAACCCGCCGCTCCGTCCTCACCGCCGTGGCCGTGGCCGCCGCCCTCACGCTCACCGGCTGCGTCGCGGGCGAGGGCTCAGGCGGACAGCCGGCCGCGAGCGGTGCCGCGGCCGGCGGCACCCTGAACATCGACTTCGCCACCTACAACCCGCTGAGCCTCGTGATCAAGAAAAAGGGCTGGCTCGAGGCGTCGCTGAAGGACCAGGGCGTCACCGTCAAATGGGTCCAGTCCGCCGGCTCCAACAAGGCCAACGAGGCCCTGCGGTCCGGTGCCATCGACATCGGGTCCACGGCCGGTTCGGCGGCACTCCTGGCCAAGGCCAACGGTTCCCCGATCAAGACCATCGACATCTACTCCCAGCCCGAATGGGCGGCCCTGGTCACCAAGGCCGGTTCCGGCATCAACACCGTGGCGGACCTCAAGGGCAAGTCGGTGGCCGCGACGAAGGGCACCGACCCGTACTTCTTCCTGCTCCAGTCGCTGACCGAGGCCGGGCTGTCGGCCAAGGACGTCACCGTGCAGAACCTGCAGCACGCGGACGGCCGCACCGCACTGGAGAACGGCTCGGTGGAGGCCTGGTCCGGGCTGGACCCGATCATGGCCGGGGCTGAGCAGAAGGGCGCCAAGCTCTTCTACCGGAACCTCTCGTTCAACACCTACGGTTTCCTGAACGCCACGGAATCCTTTCTGAAGGACAAGCCGAAGCAGGCGCAGGCAGTCGTCAACGCCTATGAGAAGGCCCGCGCCTGGGCTGCGGCCAACCCGGCGGAGACCGCGCAGATCCTCGCCGACGCCGCCGGGCTGGACCTCGCGGTTGCGAAGACCGTGGTCTTGGAGCGCAGCAACCTCAACGTCAACCCTGCGCCGGGCGAAGCGCAGCGCAAGGTCCTCGCGAAGATCGGTCCGACCTTCGTGGAGACCGGCGACGTCCAGACGCAGAAGCAGATCGACGACGCCGTCGCCTCCCTTCTCGATGACTCGCTGGTGAAGAAGGCGGACGCCTCCGCCATCAAGGATTCCTGATGGCGCACCTCGGAAATCCTTACCTCACCGGCAACAATGTTGCGGACGGGCGCGCTGCAGCCGTCCCCGCAACTCCGGCAGACGCCGCCCAGCCGAACTCCCCCGTCAAGGGCGGAGCCGGCTCTCCGGCGAACGGATGGTCCCCCGCCGGGATCCTGGCCCACGGCTGGGCGCGTCTGCTCTTTGGATTGATCATTCCGGCGGCGGTGCTGGCCGTCTGGCAGCTGTCCACGGCCGCCGGGTTGTTCAGCGTGGTGCAGCTTCCCCCGCCGGCCATGGTGCTGGAGGCGGGCCTGGACCTGCTCCAACGCGGTCAACTCGGGCTGCACATCGCGATTTCCACCCAGCGCGTGCTGATCGGCTTCGCCGCCGGCGCCGCCTTGGGGCTGGCGCTTGGATCCTTGGTGGGCCTGTCCCGGTTCGCTGACGCGCTGCTCGCCCCCACCATCGGCGCCCTCCGCGCGGTGCCGTCCCTGGCGTGGGTTCCACTGCTGATTCTGTGGATGAAGATCGGCGAGGACTCGAAGGTCACGCTGATCCTGATCGGCGCGTTCTTCCCGGTGTTCACCACCGTTTCACTGGCGTTGCGCCACGTGGACCGGAACCTGGTCGAAGCCGCCCGCGCCTTCGGCCTCAAGGGCGTCAAGCTGCTGACCACGGTCCAGCTCCCGGCGGTGGTGCCGGCGGTCTTTTCCGGGCTCCGGCTGGCGCTGGCCCAGGCCTGGCTCTTCCTGGTGGCGGCCGAACTCATCGCCTCCTCGATGGGGCTCGGCTTCCTGCTGACCGATTCCCAGAACAACGGCCGCACCGACCGGCTCCTGCTGGCCATCGTGCTGCTCGCCGTGATCGGCAAAATCACTGACGCCCTGCTGGGCCTGGCCGAGAAATGGGCGGTAAAACGATGGGCGTAACACTGACGGACCCGGCCGTGCGGATTCCGCAGACAGAAGCCGAGCGCATCGCGTTCTGGGAACAGGCAGCGCTCCGCCTGGACTGGGCCGAGCATCCCGGCAGCAGTTCCGGGGCAGGCAACACCGGCAAGCCGTGGCACACCGCCTACCGCCGCGTCCCGGCCGACGTCGACGCCGGCACGGGCCCGCAGATCAGCTGGTTCGAGGGCGGCAAACTGAATGTTGCCTACAACTGCGTTGACCGCCATGTAGCGGCGGGACGCGGGAACAGGGTCGCCCTGCACTTTGAGGGCGAACCGGGCGACCGCCGCACCATCACCTACGCAGACCTGCAGCGCGAGGTCTCCAAGGCAGCCAACGCCCTGCTCGGCCTCGGCATTGGCAAGGGCGACCGGGTGGTCATCTACCTGCCGGTGATCCCCGAAACGGTCATCATCACGCTGGCGGTGGCGAGGATCGGCGCCATCCACTCCCTCGTGTTCGGCGGCTTCTCCGCGGAGGCACTCAGGTTCCGGGTCGAGGACACCGGCGCCAAGCTGCTTGTGACCACGGACGGCCAGTTCCGCCGCGGCGTAGCAGTCCCGGTCAAGGGCAACGCGGACGCCGCCGTCGCCGGGGACAACGCCGTCGAGCATGTGCTGGTGGTGAACCGCACCACCCCGGCCGGGGAGCTGGGCACCGTGCCGATGACCGCCGGCCGAGATGTGTGGTGGCACGACGCCGTCGGGCAGGCGTCCGCCGTCCACCAACCGGAGGCGTTCGACGCCGAGACACCGCTGTTCATCATGTACACCTCCGGCACCACCGGCAAGCCCAAGGGCCTGGTGCACACGTCCGGCGGGTACCTGACGCAGGCTTCGTGGAGTTTCGAGCACCTCTTCAGCAACCCGGACCCGGCCCTCCGGGACCAGGACGTCCACTGGTGCACGGCCGACCTGGCCTGGGTCACCGCGCACACCTACGAGCTGTACGGACCGCTCTCCAACGGCGCCACCCAGGTGATCTTCGAGGGCACCCCCAACACCCCGCACCCGGGCCGGCACTTCGAAATCATCGAACGCTACCGGGTCACGCAGTACTACACCGCGCCCACCCTGGTCCGCTCGCTGATGGGCTGGTTCCCGGACGGCGTCCCGGACCGCTACGACCTTTCCTCCATCCGCCTGCTCGGCACCGTCGGCGAGGCCGTCAACCCGGAGGCGTGGCGCTGGTTCCGCGACAACGTCGGCGCCGGCACCGCCCCCGTGGTGGACACCTGGTGGCAGTCCGAAACCGGCGCCACCATCCTGTCCCCCGCCCCGACCGACACCGAGTTCAAGCCCGGCTGCGCGGCCCGGCCGCTGCCCGGCGTCGGCACCCGGATCGTGGACGAGGCCGGCAACACCGTTCCGCCCGGCGTCCAGGGTTTCATCGTGGTGGACTCCCCCGGCCCGGCCATCGCCCGGACCGTCTGGGGCAACCCGCGGCGGTACTTCGATTCGTACTGGCGGCAATACGCGGCCCAGGGCTGGTTCCTCGCCGGCGACGGGGCAAAGTACGACGACGACGGCGACATCTGGATCCTCGGCCGGGTCGATGACACCCTCAACGTCTCCGGCCACCTGCTCTCGACGATCGAAATCGAGTCCGCCCTGGTCTCGCATCCGGACGTGGTGGAGGCCGGCGTCTGCCCCGTCGCGGACCCCAAGACCGGGCACGCCATCGTCGCGTTCGTGGTCCTTCGCGAATCGGCAGTAATTCCCTCCCGCCGCTTAGACACACTCGCTCGTTCCTCGCTCGCGCGATGCGCGGCTACGGAGGAAATTACCGCCGATTTGCGGGCTTGGGTCGCCGACAAGATCGGGCCGATTGCTAAGCCGCGCGACGTCGTCGTCGTTCCTGATGTGCCGAAGACGCGCAGCGGCAAGATCATGCGACGGCTGCTGACCCAGCTGTTCGAAGGAACCGAACTCGGGGACACCACCTCGCTCCAGAACGAACCATCCATCGCGGACATCCAGGATGTCCTGCGGTCCCGAAACACCCAGAAGTAAGGAACACTCATGACTGACATCAGTGACGTCGCTCGCCTGTCCGAACCGCTCAAGTTCGCCTATTGGGTCCCGAACGTTTCCGGCGGCCTGGTGGTCTCCACCATCGAGCAGCGCACCGGCTGGGACTTCGACTACAACAAGAAACTGGCCCGGATCGCCGAGGACGCGGGCTTCGAATACGCCCTGACCCAGACCCGGTACGCAGCCTCCTACGGCGCCGACAAGCAGCATGAAGCCACCTCGTTCAGCCTGGCGCTGCTGGCCGCGACCGAACGGCTCAAGGTGATCTCGGCCGTGCACCCGGGCATGTGGCACCCCGGGGTGCTGGCAAAATTCATCATCACCGCGGACCACATCTCCAACGGCCGGGCCGCAGTGAACATCGTTTCCGGCTGGCTCAAGGCGGAATTCGAGAACTTTGGCCTCGAGTGGCTCGACCACGACGAGCGCTACGTCCGGACCGAGGAGTTCATCCGCGTCCTCCGCGGCCTGTGGACCGAGCAGGACTACAGCCAGTCCGGCAAGTACTACAACATCACCGACTTCACGCTGCAGCCGGCCCCGGTGGACGTGCCGGGCCGGGCACACCCGGAAATCTTCTTCGGCGGCAACTCCACCGCGGCGCAGGCCACCGCCGGCCGGGTGGCGGACTGGTACTTCTCCAACGGCAAGGACCTGGAGGGCTTCAAGGAGAACATCGCCGGCGTCGTCGCCTCCGCAGCCGAGGCTCGCCGGGGCACCGAGGGCGCCCTGGCCGCCCCGAAGTTTGGCCTCAACGGCTTCGTCATTGCCCGCGACTCCGAAAAGGAAGCCCGGGAAACCCTCCGTGAAATCGTGGCGAAGGCCCACAAGCCTGCCGTCGAAGGCTTCCGCGCCGCCGTCCAGGAGGCCGGGGCCTCCACCAATGACGGCAAGGGCATGTGGGCCGACTCCAGTTTCGAGGATCTGATCCAGTACAACGACGGCTTCAAGACCCAGCTGATCGGCACCCCCGAGCAGATCGCTGAACGGATCGTGGAGTACAAGAAGATCGGCGTGAACCTGCTGCTGACCTGCTACCTGCATTTCCAGGAGGAGGTTGCCGCGTTCGGCAAGGACATCCTGCCGATCGTCCGCGAGCTGGAGGCCGACCTGGCACGTAAACACGGCACCGAATTGGACCTGTCCGGCACCCCGGTGGCTTCGGCCAGCGCAACCACCGGGCTGGTGAGCGCGTAATGGCTGACCGCAAGTTTGGATTCCGCACCCGCGCGCTGCACGCCGGCGGCACCCCCGACGCCGAACACGGCGCCCGCGCCGTGCCGATCTACCAGACCACGTCCTTCGTGTTCAAAGACACCCAGGACGCCGCGAACCTCTTCGCGCTGCAGAAGTACGGCAACATCTACTCCCGGATCGGCAACCCCACGGTGGCCGCGTTCGAAGAGCGCATCGCCTCGCTCGAGGGCGGGATCGGCGCGGTGGCCACGTCCTCGGGCATGGCCGCCGAGTTCATCACGTTCGCCGCGCTCACTCAGTCCGGCGACCACATCGTCGCGGCCTCCCAGCTCTACGGCGGCACGGTAACCCAGCTGGACGTCACGCTGCGGCGCTTCGGCGTGGACACCACCTTCGTCGCCGGCACCGACCCGGCGGACTACGCCGCCGCGGTCCAGGACAACACCAAGGCGATCTTCGTCGAGGTGGTGGCCAACCCGTCCTCGGAAGTCCAGGACCTCGAGGGGCTGGCAAAGGTGGCCCGCGACGCCGGCATTCCGCTGGTCGTGGACGCCACCCTGAGCACCCCCTACCTGGTGCGGCCCATCGAACACGGGGCGGACATCGTCATCCATTCCGCCACCAAGTTCCTGGGCGGCCATGGCACCACCCTGGGCGGCGTGATCGTCGAGAGCGGCCGGTTCAACTGGGGCAACGGCAACTTCCCGACCATGACCGAGCCGGTCGCCTCCTACGGCAACGTCTCCTGGTGGGGGAACTTCGGCGAGTACGGCTTCCTCACCAAGCTGCGCTGCGAGCAGCTGCGCGACATCGGCCCGGCGTTGTCCCCGCAGTCGGCGTTCCAGCTGCTGCAGGGGGTCGAGACCCTCGCACAGCGCCTGGACGAGCACCTGACGAACGCCCAGGCCGTCGCCGAATGGCTCGAAGCGGACGAACGCGTGGCCTACGTCAACTACTCGGGCCTGCCCTCGCACCCGCATTTCGAACGGGCGCAGAAGTATCTGCCGCAGGGCCCCGGTTCAGTGTTCTCCTTCGGCGTGAAGGGCGGCCGGGCCGCGGGACAAAAGTTCATCGAGTCCCTGCAGCTGGCCTCGCACCTGGCCAACGTCGGCGACTCCCGGACCCTCGTCATCCACCCCGGGTCCACCACGCACCAGCAGCTCAGCCCGGAACAGCTCGACGCCGCCGGCGTCCCCGAAGACCTGGTCCGGATTTCCGTGGGCCTGGAGGACATCGAAGACATCCTCTGGGACCTGGACCAGGCGCTGGACGCGGCGACAGAGCAGGCCGCCGATGTATCCGCCCGCGGCGCATCAGAGGCTGTAGCCTGCACGATCGGAGCGAACTGATGACTGTTGAAGAGCGTACCTGGACCGGGCCGTCCGCGCCGGAGCGGCTGACCCTGCTCCGGCAGGCGAAGTCGATCGCGATTGTGGGCGCCTCGGACAAACCGTCCCGGGCCAGCTACTTCGTGGCGACGTACCTGCTGTCCTCCACCCGGTACACGGTGTACTTCGTGAACCCGGTGGTCAAGGAGATCCTGGGCCAGCCGACCTACGCGTCGCTGGCCGACCTGCCGGAGAGCCCGGACATCGTCGATGTCTTCCGCAAACATGACGACCTGCCCGGTGTGCTGGAGGAGGCTATCGCCGTCGGGGCCAAGACGCTCTGGCTGCAGCTGGGCTCCTGGCATGAGGACGTGGCCAAGGAAGCCGAGGCCGCCGGGCTCGACGTCGTGATGGACCGCTGCGTGAAGATCGAGCACGCCCGCTTCCACGGCGGCCTGCACTTGGCTGGCTTCGACACCGGGGTGATTTCGGCCAGGCGCCAGGTCCTCGCCTAGGTCCCCGGCCGCCCCAAACCAGCTCGCAGCTGATGTCGTTTTGACCGTTCAGAACGACATCAGCTGCGAGCTGACTGGGTTAAGCCGCGGGCGTGAGGGGAGGTGTGTGGTGCCGGGGCTGGCCGGCTAGGAGCCGGGCAAAGCGCTCGGAAGTTCCGGGATCGCGGGAACCGTCGGCAGCGGGGTGGCCGGAATGCCCTTGCCGCGCTGGCCCGGCAGCCCTGGTACGACGGGCCGCTGCGGGGGCGTGGGCAGGACGCCGCCGCGCCCCACCGCGGGCGGGGCGGGCGTCGGGTGCGCGGGGGTCCGGCCGGTGACCGCGGACGACGGCGGCGCGGCCGGAGCGGTCGAGGCGTTGGGCGGCGGGTGGGCGGGGCCGGTCGACGGCACCACGGGAACGGCCGGAACCGTGTCCGGCGACGCCGGCGCCGGGGCGGGCACCGCCGGCTGCGGCGCGGGGGCGGGCTGCGGCGACTGGAAGATGACGCCGATGGTGTGGCCCACCTGGTCGCGGAGATCCGGGTTGGCGGCCGCGACGGCCCCGGCGCCCAGGCTCATCGCACCGACCACGGCTCCACCGACCAGGGCCAGCCGGCGGCGGTGGCCGCGGCGGCGGTCGGCCAGGCTGCTGACGCCGGCCGGCAGGGTTACGACGTGCGTCCGGTCCGCGGCGGGGGTTGAGCCGGAAGCGAGCAGCGCTGCAAGGTCGGCGCGGGGGGCCGGGGCCTGGTCCGGCACCAGGGCCAGGAGCTGCTCGAGCGTTCCGCGGAGCTCGACGGAAGATTCAAGGCCGGAGTCGTGAAGCATCGCCTGGATGCGGGCATCCTGCTGGGGTGTGGGCGTGCCGGTCATGATGCTGCGTGGTCCTTTTCGGTTACCAGCTCACGCAGGACGTTGAGTCCGCGTCGCTGAAGCTGCTTGACGGCGCCGGGCGTCTTGCCCAGGATTCCGGCAACCTGATCGATGGAGAGGTCCGCGACGATCCGCAGGACCAGGACTTCCCGCTGCTCGTCATTGAGCGCCGAAAGCGTGTGGGACAGGCCGCCGAGGGCGCCCAGGGCTTCGTCCTCGGCGGACGCGGCGTACCGCGCGTCATTGAGGGGGTCATATTCGGCGAAGTAGGGCGTCCGCTCGGAACGCCGGTAGTGGTCGACCAGACGGGCGTGGGCGACCGAAAAGATAAAAGTCCGCAGGCCCTGGTAGCCGCCGGTAATTCGCTCCAGTTTCGGCAGCACATCAACAAAGACGTCCTGGGTCAGGGCTTCGGCATCGTCAACGCCCTTCGCGCGGAAGTAACCAAGCACCGCCGGCGCGAGCGCGGTGTAGACGGCGCTGAATCCTGACGGGTCGCCGGCGAGAGCTGCTGACAGCTCGTCATCGCTCAGCGGGTCTGCCAAGGGGCGTCCTTCCGTTTACTGCAGGGGGTGCGGCCGCTAAGTCTAGCGGCCGCACCCCGTCACCTCCGCAGGGAGGCGGTGTGCTTACTTGTCGAGCTTGGGCAGCTCGACCGACGGCTGGGCCGGAACGGCGGGTACCGCCGGGACGCCCTTGACGCCCGGAACGGCGACGGTAACGCCGGCGTGGGCCTTGGCCTGGGCGGCGCCCTTGGCGTTGGCCGCACCGTCGACGGTGACGCCATCCGCGTCGGCAGCAACGGTGCCCTCAGCCGCGGCGCCGGCGCCCTTGACGTTGGCTGCTCCCTTGGCGGAGCCGTCGAGGCCGGGGGTAGCCGGCGCGGCGGGAACGGCGGGGGTGGCCGGCACGGCAGGGACGGCGGGGAGCTTCGGTGTCGCCGGGACAGCAGGCGTCGCGGGAACGGCCGGGGTGGCGGGCGTAGCGTGGTTCACTTCGGCCTGCTGGGTGTTGGAAACCTGGGCCGCGTTGGCCAGGCCGATCCCGGAGAATCCTCCGACCGCGAGAATGGCGGCGCCGACAGCAATCTTGGTGGTTTTGCTAACACTCTTCATGAAAAACGAACATCCTTTGGTTGGTTGAAGGCCGGCCGGCGCCTGATGGGGGCAGGCGCCGGCCCGCACTTGCAGTCGAGGTCCCGTCGGCGCCCGATGGGGCAGGCGCCCGGGATCTTTCCCTGAAGCGGCCGGCCGGTGCTGGTGGGGGAACCCGGTTCCGGGCGGCGCTTACACAGGGGTAATCGCCCGGGGAACGCGAAAGGTTACGCCGGAACCGGAAATTTCTTTTTTTCTTTTCCCCGCAGCCAGCCGGCGGGAGACAGCGGCGCTTAAACGACGGCGGCGCCCCACCTCGCAAGGTGGGCCGCCGCCGTCGTCGGGGGTTAAGAGTAGTGGGTAGCGGGAGCCGGCCCTAGTCGTTGATCAGGTCGTTGATCACGATCGTCTGGTCGCGGTCCGGGCCGACGCCGATCGCGGAGAACCGGGTGCCGGAGAGCTTCTCGAGTGCCAGGACGTAGTTGCGCGCGTTTTCCGGCAGGTCGGCCAGGGTGCGGGCACCGGTGATGTCCTCGGTCCAGCCTTCGAAGTATTCGAAAATCGGCTTCGCGTGGTGGAACTCGGTCTGGGTCATCGGCATCTCGTCGTGCCGGACGCCGTCGACGTCGTACGCGACGCAGACCGGGATCTGCTCGATCCCGGTGAGCACGTCCAGCTTGGTGACGAAGTAGTCCGTGAAGCCGTTCACCCGGGAGGCATGCCGCGCCAGCACGGCGTCGTACCAGCCGCAGCGGCGCGGGCGGCCGGTGTTGACGCCGAACTCGCCGCCGGTCTTCTGCAGGTACACGCCCATCTCGTCGAACAGTTCGGTGGGGAACGGGCCGGCCCCGACGCGGGTGGTGTAGGCCTTGATGATGCCGATTGAACGGGAAATCCGGGTGGGGCCGATGCCCGAGCCCACGCAGGCGCCGCCGGCGGTCGGGTTGGAGGACGTCACGAACGGGTAGGTGCCGTGGTCGACGTCCAGGAACGTGGCCTGGCCGCCTTCCATCAGGACCACCTTGCCCTCGTCCAGCGCCTTGTTCAGCACAAAGGTGCTGTCGATAACCAGCGGGCGGAGGCGTTCGGCGAAGGACAGGAAGTAGTCCACGATCTCGTCCACCTCGATGTCGCGGCGGTTGTAGACCTTCACCAGCAGTTCGTTCTTCTGCCGCAGCGAGCCTTCGACCTTCTGCCGCAGGATGGAGGCGTCGAAGACGTCCTGGACCCGGATGCCGAGGCGGGCCACCTTGTCCATGTAGGCCGGGCCGATGCCGCGGCCTGTGGTGCCGATCGCGCGGCTGCCGAGGAAGCGTTCGGTCACCTTGTCCAGCACCTGGTGGTAAGGCGCCACGAGGTGGGCGTTGGCGGAGACGCGCAGCTTCGAGGTGTCCGCGCCGCGGGCCTCGAGGCCGTCGATCTCCTGGAACAGGGCCTCGAGGTTCACCACGCAGCCGTTGCCGATCACCGGGACCGCATTCGGGCTCAGGATGCCGGCCGGAAGGAGCTTCAGCTCATACTTCTCACCGCCCACGACGACGGTGTGCCCGGCGTTGTTGCCGCCGTTCGGCTTGACCACATAGTCGACTCGGCCGCCGAGCAGGTCGGTGGCTTTACCTTTGCCTTCGTCGCCCCACTGGGCTCCGACGATCACGATTGCTGGCATGGGATCCTCCCCCATTCGTTCGGGCCGGACTGCTGTGATCCACCGGTCAGTTCCACCGGGCGGTCACCGCAGCTCAACACCGTTCATGAGAATGCCCCGACTCTGCCGCTGTGCGCGGTACCACTACGATCTGTACCATCAACGCCAGAGTCCGGGGCTCTTACCACCCAAGTTTAGCCTGCGGACCTGCGCTGGTGTTCAATTAGGGTTTTGAGACCACTGTCCGGACCGCAGCTGAGAGAAAATTCCATGGATTCGCCCCACGACAAGGACCAGTTCCGGTCCCGCCTGAACCTCCGGGGCGGAAAGGACCGGCTCCTGCTCGTCGTGGCGCTGGGGATCCTCAGCGCCGTCAGCCCGATGGCGACAGATATGTACCTCGCCTCCATGCCGGGGATGGCGGCATTCTTCCGGACACCGACCTCCGCGGTGCAGCTGACCCTGACCACGTACATGGTGGGGATGGCGGTAGGCCAGTTCCTGCTCGGGCCCATTTCGGACGTGCTCGGACGGCACCGGTTGATGGTGGCCGGCAATGCGCTCTTCCTGCTCAGTTCGGTGGCGATCGCGCTGGCACCCAGCATCGAACTGGTCCTGGCCCTGCGCGCACTCCAGGGTGTGGCCGGGGCCGCCGGCGTGGTGATCGCCCGGGCCGTCGTCTCGGACCTGGCCGCCGGCCGGGCTGCCGCGAAGCTGTATTCGATGATGGCAACCATCACCTCCCTGGCGCCGGTCGTCGCGCCCCTGCTCGGCGGGGTGATCGCTACCGTGGCCCCATGGCAGGCAGTCTTCTGGGTGTTGACCGGCTTCGGCGGGCTGATGCTGGCCTGCTCTGTGCTGGTGGTCCCGGAAACCCTGCCGCCGCACCGCCGACGCCGCGGCGGCCTCAAGGCCGTGGCTGAGGCGTCCCGATCCGTGCTGGGCACCCCCTCCTTCATGGCCTACGCGCTGGCGTTCGGTTTCAGCTTCGGCACCCTGTTCTCCTACATTTCGGCGTCTTCCTTTGTGGTGCAGAACGTGCTCGGCTTCTCCGCCCTGGGCTACTCGGTCATCTTCGCGGTCAATGCCTGCGGCATGATCATCGGCGCGCTGGTCAACACCAGGTTGGTGGACCGGGTGGAGCCTGCCGTGCTCCTGCGGACTGCCATCGTGGTGATGTGCGCGGTGAATCTCGCGGGGCTGCTGCTGGTCCTGGCGGGCGTCACCGGCTGGACCACGCTGCTGCACCTGTTCCTCACCCAGTCCTGTCTCGGCTTCATCATGGGCAACGCCACGGCGCTGGCGCAGGGCCGCGTTCCCGGCCGGGCCGGGGCGGGCTCCGCGGTCCTCGGGCTCGTCCAGTTCCTCCTCGGCGGCCTCGTTTCCCCGCTGACCGGCGTGGCCGGGCAGCACAGCGCCACCCCGATGGCGGTGTCCATGGCGGTGTGCTCGGTCCTGGCGGCGGCCGCCGTCATCACCGGGCGCCGGTTAACGCGCTGAGCATCGCCGCGACACAATCCGGCGGCTATTTGCCACTCGCCGGTCCCTGCAATTAACTGGGACTGACCATCCCGAGCGGCCGAGGGACCTGGACCGTTGACGCCGCAGCAACCGGCCGGTCATGGCCTGCCTCCGGCGGTGCGGTGACTCCACGGTGCTACTGCCAGGACCGATGGAAGGAAACCGCGCCATGCCCCAGAACACCGACCACATCCGCGTCACCCATGCCGGCTCGTTGCCGCGCACCCCGGAGCTGATCGCGGCGAACGAGGCCAAAGAAAAAGACGGCGTCACCCCCGAGTTCCTGGATCTGCTGGAGACGTCCGTGGTGGACGTGGTGCAGCGCCAGAAGGACCTGGGGATCGACATTGCGAACGACGGCGAATACGGCCACGCCATGTCCAGCCAGGTGGACTACGGCGCCTGGTGGAACTACTCCTTCTCCCGGCTCGGCGGCCTGGAACCGACCGAGGTGGACCGCTGGTCCGACTCCCAGGTGCATCGTTCCTCACCCGGGCACATCGTCCTGACCTCCTTTCCGGACCGCCGCGACCGGCAGAAGTTCGGCGACGCCTACAACGACCCCACCTCCGGGATCCTTTCCCACCGCAGGAGTGTCACCCAGCCCAAGATCGCCGGGCCGCTGACCTACACCGGCCAGGACCTGGTGGCCTCTGACATTGCCAACCTCAAAGCCGGCCTGGCCGCGGCGGGCCTCGCCGAAGGGTTCATCGCGTCCCTCTCTCCCGCTTCCTGCGCCCGGGTGGCCAACGAGTACTACAAAAACGATGAGGAACTGCTCTACGCCTGCGCCGACGCCATGCGCGAGGAATACCAGGCCATCATCGCCGCCGGACTGACCGTCCAGCTCGATGACCCGTCGCTGGCCGAGAGCTGGGACCAAATCAACCCGGAGCCGAGCCTGGCCGACTACCTGAAGTTCATCCAACTCCGCGTGGAGGCGACCAACTGGGCCCTGCGCGACCTGCCGCAGGACCAGATCCGGCTGCATGTCTGCTGGGGTTCCTGGCACGGACCGCACACCACGGACATCCCGTTCGCGGACATCCTCGGCTCCGTACTGCAGATCAACGCCGGGGCCTACTCCTTCGAGGCGGCCAACGTCCGGCACGAACACGAATGGCGGGTCTGGCAGGACACCAAGCTTCCCGAGGGCAAGTCGATCATTCCGGGCGTGGTCTCCCACGCCACCAATGTCGTGGAGCACCCTGACCTGGTCGCGGACCGGATTGTCCGTTTCGCCGAACTGGTGGGCCGGGAAAACGTGATCGCTTCCACGGACTGCGGGCTCGGCGGCCGGGTCCACCCGCAGATCGCCGTCGCCAAGCTTGAGGCGCTGGGCGAAGGGGCACGCCGGGCCACCAGGCGGCTCTGGTAACCGGCGCGGGCACCGGCGCGGGCACCGGCGCGAAGATATCCCCGGGGTTCGCCGGACGCAGGGCTTGATAGACTGGTAACGGCCGACCACGCATCGGTCCACACCACATTTTCAACCACACCGGCCGTAGCGCGCCTTCTTTTGGCGTGCCCGCGAGCGATGCGGCAGCTTGACCAAACCCGCAGGAGACCCAGCAATACATGACAGCCCTGGCCACAGAAAATTTCCACGAACAGCTCCTCAGCCGCCGTTACGAAGCCAGTGTGGCGCCGGTAAACGAGTTGTGCGATACCCTGCAGGCGGCCAAAGCTGGCACCACAGTCCCCTACGTGGATCCCGGGCACGACATTGATGAATGCCGGATTATCAGCCTGCACTCGAACATCGGCACCGCCGACCCGTCCGGCTTCATCACCCCCGGCGACGACGAAGCGGTCACCCGGATGCTCGGCATCCAGTGGAAACTGGGCCTCCGCCCCGAGTTTGTCATGCCCTGGAACGTCCACCCGTGGCACGTGCCCGGGGAGCCCAACGGCAAGTTCACGCCGGACCAGATCTCGGCCGGCCTCAAGCCGTTGCTCAAGTTCCTGGCCCTGGTCCCGCGCGCCTCGGTGATCGTGGCGCACGGAACCGAAGCCAACCGGCTGGCGAACCTGCTGCTCAAGACCGAGGTGCCGATGATCTGGCGCCGCGGCCTGAAGACCTACAAGGTCCGCTCGCTCAGCGGCCGCGCGTTCGCCGGCACCCCGGCGCGGCAGGAACAGTACCTGGAAGAAATGCGCGTCGTCTACGCGGACGCGATGGCCCGCACGGGACTCGCCAAAGCCAGCTAGCGGCGGCGTAACCCAACGACGGCGGCCGGCTACCTTCTGCAGAAGGTGACCGGCCGCCGTCGACGTTTCGAGCTGTCGTTGCGTAAACCAGGGGCGGTCAGCGGCCTGCTTCGATGGCCCCCTTGGCCGTGGGATCCGAGTCCTTGAGGAACTTTTCGATCCGTTCCGGTTCCTCCGCCTCACCGATCGCCGCGGAGGCACGGCCCAGCGAGTACAGCGCGCGCAGGAAGCCGCGGTTGGGCTCGTGTTCCCAGGGGATCGGGCCGGCGCCGCGCCACCCGTTGCGGCGCAGCGAATCCAGGCCGCGGTGGTATCCCACCCGTGAGTAGGCGTAGGAGTCGATGGTGCGGCCCTCGGCCCACGCTTCCTCGGCCAGCACGGCCCAGAGCAGCGAGGACGTCGGGTGCTTCTCCACCAGGTCCAGCGCCTCCTGGCCGGCGTCCAGGCCGGCCTGGACCTCGGTTTCGGCGGGCAGCAGCGTGGGCTCGGGGCCCATCAGGTTCTTGCGGAACTCATCCGACACGGCTAGAAGGTCTTTCCGGTCGAGCCCAGCTGCTGCGCCGCCTCGACCACGCGGGCGGCCAGGCCGGCCTCGGCGGAGGCGCCCCAGACGCGCGGGTCGTACAGCTTCTTGCTGCCCACCTCGCCGTCGACCTTCAGGACACCGTCGTAGTTGCGGAACATGTGGTCCGCTACCGCGCGGGTGTAGGCGTACTGGGTGTCGGTGTCGATGTTCATCTTGATCACGCCGTAGGAGACGGCGTCGGCGATTTCTTTCTCGGAGGAACCGGAGCCGCCGTGGAAGACCAGGTCGAACGGGTTCGCCTTGCCGATTTTGGCGCCCACCTGCGCCTGGATGTCCTTGAGGATTTCCGGGCGCAACTTGACGCCGCCGGGCTTGTACACGCCGTGCACGTTGCCGAAGGTCAGGGCGGTGATGTAGCGGCCGTTCTCGCCCGTGCCGAGGGCGTCGATCGTGGCGAGGGCATCCTCGACGGTGGTGTACAGCTTCTCGTTGATGGCGTTCTCGACGCCGTCTTCCTCGCCGCCGACGGTGCCGATCTCGACTTCGAGGATCATCTTGGCGGCTGCGGTGCGCGCCAGCAGGTCACGGGCGATCTTGAGGTTCTCCTGCAGGGTCTCGGCCGAGCCGTCCCACATGTGCGAGTTGAAGAGCGGGTTGCGGCCCGCCTTGACCTCGGCCTCGGAGGCGGCCAGCAGCGGCAGGACGAAGCCGTCCAGCTTGTCCTTGGGGCAGTGGTCCGTGTGCAGGGCGATGTTCACGCCGTAGTTCTTCGCGACCTCGCGGGCAAAAGCGGCGAAGCCCAGGGAGCCTGCCACCATGTCCTTGGTAGAGGCACCGGACCAGTACGCGGCGCCGCCGGTGGACACCTGGACGATCCCGTCCGATTCGGCCTCGGCGAAGCCGCGCAGGGCAGCGTTCAGGGTCTGGGAGGAGGTGACATTGACGGCCGGAAACGCGAAGCCGCCCGTCTTTGCGCGGTCGATCATCTCGGAGTAGATCTCTGGGGTTGCAATGGGCATGCTGACTCCTAAAGTGAATTTCGTCTGCGGGCTGGGTTGACTCTGGAGTAAACCTCGTCGGCTACGCACCATCCTAGCCATTCCTCGGTTGGCCGCATCGTTTCCTTCACCTCCGCCCCTTCGCCGAGGTGGCACTTCGCGGCAGTGTTTCCGGAAAACACTGCCACGACGTGTCATCTCGGTCGCCAGCCCCGACCCTCCAGCGCTGCCCGGACTTTTCCGACGACGGCGGGACGGTTTCCGGCCAGGTCCAGGCGGGAGATTCTGAGTTCCCGCCAGCCGGCGCGCGCTGCGGTGTCGGCTCGTCGGATGTCCCTCAAGTACTGCTCCTCCCCGTTGTGGTGCGCCCCCTCATACTGCAGGGCGAGCCGCCACCGCGGGTACGCCGCGTCAGGCCAGAGGACTGGCCCCGCGCCGCCACCCCGTGCGACATCGCCCCACACCACGTGGTTGAGCACCGGCTCGGGCAACCCCGCGTTCAGCAGGGCCAGCCGCATCTGAGTTTCCGGCGCCGAATCGGCGCCCACCCGGGCAAGTTCGACGGCGGCCCTGGCTTTGCGGACACCGCGGGCACCCTGGTGCCGGGCAACCATCTCCCTCAGGTCCGCGATGCTGCAGAGTGCCCGGCGCGGAAAGGGATGCTCCGGCCCGTGTTCGCAGACCAGGGAATCGGCCACGGCCACAAGTTCATTCGCCTGCAGAATCCTGGCGAGATCTAGAAATGTCCGGGCCGGCGAGGTGAGCCGGACGCCGCCGAGCTCGACCACTTCATCCGGCAGGAGCGTCAGAAGATGCCCCACAACGTTGGCCCTGCGCGGCATGCTGGATCCCCGGCGGCGGGCAAGGTGGATACGCCAGTCTTCACCCTGCCAGGGCGGCAGCGGGGCTTGCCAGAGGCGGGCGGCCGAGCTGAGCGCGAGGATGGAGTCGTCGTCGAGCTCCGTGTAGGCGCGCAGGGCCGCGGGGCCGGCGGCGGCGGATGCCAGCGGCATCCGGATGCCGCGCGACACTGTGACTAGATCGCTGGCGCGAGTCCGGGTCCGAGTGACGCCGGCCTTGTCCGCCGCTCTCAGCGAGAAGGATCCGGTGGTGAGGTGTGGGGGAAGAGGCGCCCGACGCATGGGCTCATTCTTGCTGTTCCGCGCAGCTTCCGCCCGGGTTATCCACAGGGGCGGGGCAGTCGCCGCACCGAGATGGCACGTGGCGGCAGTGTTTTCCGAAAACACTGCCGCCACGTGCCATCTCGCGCGGACGGACTAGCAGACCGGAACCAGCACTTACGGCTAGACCCGCTGGTCGAAGACGTGCCGGCGGATCCAGGCGTGCATCGCGATCGCGGCGGCGGAGGCGGCGTTGATGGAGCGGGTGGAGCCGAACTGTTCGATCGAAAGGGTCGCTACGGCCGCCTCGTGGACCTCCGGGGTCAGGCCGGGCCCCTCCTGGCCAAACACCAGGACGCAGTCCCGGGGCAGTTCGAAGGTCTCCAGCGGCACGGAGTCCGGGAAGATGTCGATGCCGATGATCGCCAGGCCCTCCCCTTGCGCCCACGTGACGAAGTCATCCACGGTGGGGTGGTGGCGGACATGCTGGTAGCGGTCGGTGACCATGGCCCCGCGGCGGTTCCACCGGCGTCGACCGATGATGTGGACTTCCTTGGCCAGGAACGCGTTGGCGCTGCGCACGACGGTGCCGATATTCATGTCGTGCTGCCAGTTTTCGATCGCGATGTGGAAGTTGTGCCGCCGCGAATCGAGTTCCGCGACGATCGCCTCGTGCTTCCAGTAGCGGTACTTGTCGAGGACGTTGCGCCGGTCGCCGTCCGCGAGCAGGTCCGGGTCCCAGTGGTCGCCCTCCGGCCACGGCCCGGGCCACGGCCCAACGCCGACCTCCGCGCGTGCGTCCTCCGGGCCGTCTGCGTTCTCCGGCCCGGTTGTAACCCCGGCGGGAGTCTCGGGTCCGGGTGCTTCGGCGGGAGTCTCGGGGTCGGTCACGACTCAACATTAGACTGGGTTCGGAAGCGGGACACTATCGGCGGCACTAGCGGCGGAGGACACCATGGCGGAGCAATACCAGAACCACGGGGCGAACCAGGCAGACCCGGACGACGATCGACGGCCGTCGTCGATCTACCGCAGCGGCCAGGAGATCGAGTGCTGGCTCACGGACATGGACGGCGTGCTGGTCCACGAGAACCAGCCTGTCCCCGGCGCCGCGGACCTGATCCAGCGCTGGGTGGACACCTCCAAACGGTTCCTGGTCCTGACCAACAATTCGATCTTCACCCCGCGGGACCTGGCCGCCCGGCTTCGGGGGTCCGGGCTGGAAATCCCGGAGGAGAACATCTGGACGTCGGCCCTGGCCACCGCCCAATTCCTCAAGGACCAGGTGCACGGCTACGAATCCGGCAACCGCGCCTACACGATCGGCGAGGCCGGGCTGACGACGGCGTTGCACGAGGCAGGCTTCATCCTCACCGACCAGGACCCCGACTTCGTGGTGCTCGGCGAGACCAGGACCTACTCCTTCGAAGCGATCACCGCGGCCATCCGCCTGATTTTGGGCGGCGCCCGGTTCATCGCCACCAATCCGGACGCCACCGGCCCCTCCAAGGACGGCCCGACGCCGGCCACCGGTGCGATCGCGGCGCTGATCACCAAGGCGACGGGCCGGGAGCCGTACATTGTCGGCAAACCCAACCCGATGATGTTCCGCTCCGCAATGAACCGGATCGACGCGCACTCCGAGACGACCGCCATGATCGGGGACCGGATGGACACCGACATCATTGCCGGCATGGAAGCGGGCCTGCACACCGTGCTGGTGCTCAGCGGCATCACCCACCGGAACGACATCTCGTCCTACCCGTTCCGGCCAAACCAGGTGCTGAATTCGGTGGCCGATCTGTTGAACCAGGTCTAGTCGCTCCCGGGGCGGAGGGCTAGAACGCGGTCTTCTTCCCGCCGCCGGAGGGCAGCGGCAGGAAGTCGCTCTGGAGCGTTTCGATCAGCGGCCGGTAGACGAACGGGTTCCACTGCGGACTGGCGTGCGGCGGCCTGGCCCCGTCCGTGCGGAGCGAATCCGAGACCATGTTGTCCTTGAAGCGGAGCATCCAGGTGTCCCGGGCCGTCTCGTAGCTCACCGTTTGGTCCGCGGGGTTGCCGATGAACGCCATCTTCGCGGCTCCGAGCTTTCCGACGAACCGGTTCGGGTCGAAGTGGTAGATGTAGGCCGACTCGGTCTGGATCAGCACGCTGGACGGGGCGATCGGCGAGAGCTGTTCCCAGGTCTGGTCCAGGATCTGCCCCCAGGTGCGTTCGTGCTTGTTGAGCACCCGCTCGCCGAGTTCGTAGCCGCCGCGCAGCACGCTGGGGAACCGGAAGCCGCTTTCGTAGAGAAACACCACGCCTTCGAACCAGCTCTGGTCCAGGACGTCATACCGGCTGGCAGGGCTGGAGTCGAGCAGGATGAACGCGACGGGGACACCGTGCAGCTCAAGCAGCCGGGCGGCCACCTGCACGGCCACCATTCCGCCGAAGCTGTGGCCGTAGAAGTAGAGGGTGTCGAGCTGGTGTGCCCGGACATGTTCGATGACGGCAATGACGATCTTGTCGATGTCCAGGCCCACGTTGGAATACCCGACGGCGGCCAGCTGGCCGCGTTTGTTCAACGTTCCGCGCAACGAGTTCAGGATCCACTGTCCCTCTTCCCAGCTGGTCTTGTATCCCGGGAAGAGGATCCAGCTGGCGCGCGGGAAGTAGCGTTCGGCGACGTCGTCGGGGACTTCGAGGATCTTGTTAACCCGCCGTTCGGTCTGCACGCGCCGGGTCAGCAGCATGTCGGCGGCGAGGACGGACGCGGCACCCGCACCGATCAGGAAGTTGCGCCGGGAGAGCCGTTCAAGTACGGCGGCGTGCCGAAGCACACGGGCCTCAGCGTCCCCTGGCCCGCGCCGGTCGTTCGCTTCCGTGTCAGGCGGCACACCTCTACCGTAGCCAGTGGTCTGCGTGCAGCGAAAACCCGCGCAGCGAGACGTCCGTCAGCGAAAAGCCTGTCGGCGGAAACAGCGCGGGGAGGGCGGCAGACAGCGCGTGGCCCGGCCGGAGCGGCTAGGCAGGCTCGGTCTCACGGCCGCGTTCGCGCCGGCTGATCTCCAGGCTGAGGTCTTCATATGTGGCCAGGAGGTCCGACGGCGCGCCGCTGGCAGGATCGTCCAGCTTGCTGAAGACCGTGTCGCTGGCAGCCAGCAATTCGTCGTAGGAGTAGCCGGCCAGCGGCTGGGTCCCCTGTGAGCCGGCCGAGGCCATGAGCTCGGCGGGAAGGTCCAGCGGCTGGAGAACCCTGCCGAATTCCTCGGCCAGCATCTGCAGCTCCAGTGATACTCCGGCCGCGCGGGGCGCCCCGGCAACCTCAAACTGGTCCGGGTTGCCGATGGCGTTGAGATCGTTGCGCAATCCGGCCAGGGCGCTGGACTCCACGAACTGGGCGTGGGCCAATTCGACGCGGATATGGGCGCTGATGCCGCCGCGGCGGATGCGCTGGATCAGCTCTATCAGGGCCGGGCGGGTGTCCTGGCTGAGGCTGCCGCGGATGTCGATCCGGATGACGTCCAGGGCGACGTCGAGTTTAACGTGGGCGTTAAGAGACTGGTCCATAGGTACTCCAAAGAAAGTGTCTATGGCCGACGGCTCAACCAGTCCTCAGCGTAGCCCGCAGGGTCGGGCCGGCACAAGTCACCGCGTTGACTCACAAATAACCTCCGCGTAGCCGGATACGTTGCCTCAGGAGAAAACCTCCGGCAGGGGCGGGCTGGGGCGGAGATCCTTGAGGGATGGGATTGACGATGGGTGAGCGCAAGGCGGTGACGAAGCATTTGGCTGAGTCTTACCGGGCCGGTGACCGTGCCAGGAAGGGGCGGATCCTGGATGAACTGGTCGAGTTGACCGGCTGGCATCGGGACCATGCGCGGGCGGTCTTGCGGCATGCGCTCGATCCGCCGCGGCCACGGCCGGTCAGGCCCGGGCGCGCCCCGGTGTACGGGGCGGACCTGCAGGCCGGGCTCGTGGTGTGCTGGGCTGTGTTGCGGGGGCCGGCGGGCAAGCTGCTGGCACCGATGCTGCCCGATCTCGTCCCGATGCTGCGGGCTGAGAAGGCCCTGGACATCACCGACGCGCAGGCGGCGCTGCTGTCCCGGATGAGCGCGGCGACCATCGACCGGCGGCTGGCGGGCCAGCGGGCGAAACTGCTGCCCCACGGCCGGTCCCATACCAAGCCCGGATCGCTGCTGAAGTCCCAGATCCCGGTCCGGACCTGGGCCCAGTGGGACGGCGCGGTGCCGGGTTTCGTGGAAATCGATCTGGTCGGCCACGACGGAGCGAACAGTTCCGGCCAGTTCTGCTTCACCCTCACGGTCACGGATATCGCGACCGGCTGGACCGTGAACCGGTCCGTGCCGAACAAGGCGCAGAAGCACGTCTTCGCAGCCCTGCAGCATGTCCTGGCGGTCTTCCCGTTTCCCGTGGCCGGGATCGATTCGGACAACGGCAGCGAGTTCATCAACAACGAGCTCTTCGAGTTCTGCCTGCAGCAGCGCATCACCTTCACCCGGTCCCGTCCGGGCAACAAGAACGACGGCGCGCACGTGGAGCAGAAGAACTGGTCCCGGGTCCGTGAGCTGGTCGGCTACCTCCGCTATGACACCGCCGCGGAACTGGATCTGCTCAACCAGATCTGGGAGCTGGACCGGATCTTCACCAACTACCTGCTGCCCCAGCAAAAACTCATCGCCAAGGTCCGCCACGGAGCCAAAGTCAGCAAAACCCATGACCGGGCAGCCACCCCGCACCGGCGCGCAGCCGCCCACCCGGCCCTGTCACGGATGCCCGTGATCCGGATGAACGCCCAGTACAAGAAGATCCGCCCCGCCGCCCTCTCCCGGCAGATCCTGGCCCTCACCGGCCGGCTCGAAACCCTCGCTACCGCCAAACAACCGGCCCCGATCAAACCCGCCGTGAACGAACGATGGAACCACCGCGACAACCGGAGGTTTTCATCTGAGGCAACGACTGCACCTTCCCGGAGGTATTGACATGAGGCAACAGGGTCACCGCGTTGACTCACAAATAACCTCCGCGTAGCCGGAGGTGTTGACATGAGGCAACAGGGTCGCCGGATTATCCGGTGGCTTGACGCTCCGGTTCCTGGAAGTGCGTCCTGGTCACCGCCCCGCCTACGGACTCGACCAGCGAGGTGGCGACGTCGCGCAGTTTCACGTTGCCGTTGCTCGACGCGTCCGTGAGGATACGCACGGCCGTTTCCTGGCTGCAGCGGTTCTGCGCCATGACGATACCGATGGCCATGTCGATCACCGTGCGGGACTCCAGCGTTGCACGCAGGTTGGTGGCGCTGTCGGTGTGCAGCGAGAAGCGCACCGCCATCCGGAGGGCCTGGGAGATCTGCCGGGTGTAGTCCCGCGCCCGGGCGGCCACCTCGCCGTCGAACTTGCGCGGAACGTCCGAGTACAGGTTCATCGCCGCCTGCGCTTCGCCCTGGAGTTGGAACGGGACGGACAGGACCGAGCGCAACCCGTGCGCGGCCACGGCGTTGGCGTAGTCGGGGCCCCAGCGGTCTTCCTCGAAGAGATCGGGGACGTAGACCTCGCGCTCCTCCTGGGCCGCCGTCAGGCACGGCCCCTGCGCCAGCCGGTACTGGATCTCGTCCACCTCTCGGGCGGAGTCGCTGCTCCAGCCGATGGTGGCGGCTTTGCGGTCCCGCAGCAGGGTGATCCCGCACAGCGCATCGTCGCCTTCGCCGGCTACCTGGTGGGCCGAAAAGCGGGCCAATTCGTTAAGGAAATCTTCAAAGTCCACGCTGTCGAGAATCAGATTCTGGACCCGGTCGACGGTGCTGAGGTCCGCCGGGCTCGGGTAGTCCTGGGGCTGGAACATAGGGTGCATCTCTCCACCTAGGGGCACAGAGGTGCCGGCCAAGTACTTCAGAGAAGATAATAAGTCACCCCCACAGCGCCGTCTACACGGCTCCTCCGCAGCGAAGCGCTAGTTCAGGCCAAGTTCGTCCTTGCCGAAGGCGAACAGGTAGGGCACGCCGGCTTCTGCTTCGATTTTCTCCTTCGCACCGGTGTCACGGTCCACGATGACCGCCACCGCCACCACATTTCCACCGGCTTTACGCACCCCTTCCACCGCGGTCAGCGCGGACCCGCCCGTGGTGGAGGTGTCTTCCAGGACCAGCACCTTCCGGCCTTCGACGGCGGGGCCCTCAACCTGTCGGCCCATGCCGTAGGACTTCTGCGCCTTCCGGACGACGAATGCGTCCACCGGACGGCCCGCCTCCACGGCAGCGTGCATGACGGCGGTGCCCACCGGGTCCGCGCCCATCGTGAGGCCGCCGGCGCAGTCAAAGTCGATCCCGGCGTCGTCCATCAGCGACAGCATGACCTGGCCCACGAGTCTGGACGCCTCGTGGTGCAGCGTGATGCGGCGCAGGTCGATGTAGTAGTCGGCCTCCGCGCCACTGGAGAGGGTGACCTTGCCGCGGACGACGGCGAGCTCCTTGATCAGTTCCAGGAGGCGGGCACGGGCGGCGGCAGCGTCGGCCGCAAAGTCACGGGTGGCAGTCATGGCTCCCAGTTTAGTGGCACGGCCAGACCGTGATCCGCTGCCCCGGCCGGCGTCGAGCGGGCGGCGCGCCCAGCGGATCGCGCCCACGCCGACCGTCCGGGACTAGTCCCGCCCGGGCTCGGCTTCGGCCCGGCGCGCGAACGCCGGCGCATGCTCCGGCCTTGGCCCGAACGCGATGAACCGTGGCGCGATCCGCCGGACAGCAGGGATCCGCCGCGCGATGAACATTGCCGCGGCCGGAAACCTGGTCCTCTTCCCGGCCATGACCGGCCCGAAGACCACCCGGTGCATGAGCCGCTGGGCGGTCTGCACAATGATCGTCGGGGGCCGGCGCCGGCGTTCCACTGCCGCGAGGTCCGCCGTCGTGACCCGGCCGCGGAGCAGTGCGGGGGCGAGGAGTTCGGCGGCCGCCACGGCATCCTGGATGGCCAGATTGATGCCGACGCCGCCGGCCGGTGACATCGCATGCGCGGCGTCGCCGATGCAGAGCAGCCCGTTGATGTGCCAGGAGCCCAGCCGGTCCAGGCGCACGTCGAGCCAGTGCAGGTGGTCCAGCGAACGAATCGCATCCACCCTGTCGGCGAGGTCGGGACGGAGCCCGGCGATCCGCCGTCGGAAGCCCTCGACGCCCTCCGCCCGGATCCTGGCCCCGGCGTCTTTGGGAGCGAGGTAGCCCATCTGGTAGTAGTCGTTGCGGAACAGGGCCACCAGCGCCTCCCCTGGCGCGAAGGCCGGGACCAGGCCGCCGACCTCCCCGGCTTCCTCGGGAAACCGGGGCAACCGGAACCACCAGGTGTCGAAGGGCACCGGGAACTCCTTCGGCGCCAGTCCGGCGGCGGCGCGGAGGACCGAATGACGCCCGTCCGTGGCCACCACCAGGTCCGCAAGGAGTTCGTCCTGCCCGCCGTCCGGCCTGCGGAAGCGCACACCCTGGACCCGGCCTCCGTCACGGATCAGTCCGGTGGCGGTGTGGCTCATGAGCAGCGTGAACCCTGGTTCCTCCGCCGCCGCGCCGGCCAGCAGGTTCAGGAAGTCCCACTGCGGCATCATCGCCACGTAGTTGTACGGCGCCGGGAGGGCGTCAAAGTCACCCAGGGTCACCGGCGGCCCGCCGGGAACGGGAAGAACGACATTCTTGAGGCGGCTTTGCGGCAGCTGGCGGAACTCCCGGCCCAGCCCGAGTTCGTCAATCAGCCGGACCGTCGAGGCGTGCACCGTGTCGCCGCGGAAATCCCGCAGGAAGTCAGGGTGCTTCTCCAGCACCGTCACCCGTACCCCTGCCCTGGCCAGCAGCAGCCCGAGCATCATGCCGGCAGGGCCGCCGCCCACCACCACGCAACCGGTCTTCTCCATGCCGCCACGCTACGCCGCTCCGGGCCCTGGCGGGAGGGCCCCAACAGTTGAGCGCGATTGACAGGGCTGGCTAGGCTGAGGGCATGCGCGAACTCCAGGCAAAGATCATCGAGGAAATGGGCGTGCTGCCCCGGATCGACCCTGCAGCGGAGGTCCGCCGGCGGGTCGCCTTCCTCAAGGACTACCTGCGCGCCAGCCACACGAAGGGCTTCGTCCTGGGCATCTCCGGCGGCCTGGATTCCTCTCTGGCGGGCCGGCTGGCGCAGCTCGCCGTCGAGGAGCTCGACGCCGAGGGAGTGGAAGCCAATTTCGTGGCGGTCCGGCTCCCGTACGGCGTGCAGCGCGATGAGGAGGACGCCCAGGCGGCGCTGGACTTCATCAGGGCCAAGACGGAGTGGACCTTCAACATCTCCGCCGCGGTGGACGGGTTCGAGGAGGAGTTCGAAAAAACCGTCGGCAACGGCATCTCCGATTTCCACAAGGGCAACACGAAGGCCCGCACCCGCATGATTGCGCAGTATGCCCTGGCCGGGGAGCACAACTACCTGGTGATCGGCACGGACCACGGCGCCGAATCCGTAACCGGCTTCTTTACCAAGTACGGCGACGGCGGCGCGGACATCCTCCCGCTGTTCGGCCTGAACAAGCGCCAGAACCGGGCCCTGCTGGCCGAGCTCGGCGCGCCCGCCCGGATCTGGGAAAAAGTCCCGACGGCGGACCTGCTGGACGGCCAGCCAGGCCGCACGGACGAGGACGAACTCGGCCTGAGCTACGACACCATCGACGATTACCTCGAGGGCCGGAACATCCCCGAGGGGGCGGCCGAACTGATCGAGCGGAAGTACCTCGTGACCCGGCACAAGCGCACCGTCCCGGTCACCATTTTCGACACCTGGTGGAAGCAGTAGCGCCCCTTACTCGCGCACTTCCACCGTTCCCACCATGCCCATGTAGTCGTGCAGGGCGCAAATGTAATCAAACTCGCCGGCCTTCATGAAGGTCACGGTGTAGCTTCCCCGCGGTGGGATGATTCCCGAGTTCAGGTCTCCGCCGCTGAAGTGGGTCCGGTCACCCAGCGGGGCGAAGACATTGGCCGGTTCCGTTCCGAAAGTGACGGTATGCGGGGCACCCATGCCGTTGTTGGTGAACGTCACCGTCTCCCCGACGCGGACCTCGATCTTTTGGTGGACGAAGCGCATCACCATGGCGGTTGCGTTGTCGGTTCCGACGACTACCGTGTGAGCGTCGGCCTTAGCGCGGGCCATGTCCCACTGCCGGTGCCCGTCCCGCAGGATGGCTCGTTCCTGCTTCTCCGTCTGGTGGTCGTACTGCGACTGGCTGTAGGGGTAGTCGGTTCCCGCAGCCCGGACATGGACGGTGCCTTTCATGGCCATGCCGTGGACCAGGCAGTAATAAACAAAATCCCCTGCGTTCGGGAAGCCCAAGGTGTATTTCCTGACCTGTTTGAAGCCGCTGTCGGAGACGTTGGTCAGGATGCCGGAGTTGTAATAGGAGTGACCGTCATAGTCCTTTCCGCCGAGTTGGGAGATGTTGGCAGGCAGCGCGGGGTTGAACGGCTGCGTGGATTCCAACGACTGGCCCTCGGCGAGGAACGTCACGGTATGGATTTCCGCGGAGTTGGCCCGCCAGGTGACCCTGTCGCCCACGTTGACGTAGATGTTTTCGGGCAGGAATGCCATGCCTTGGATGGCCTGGTCCGATGATTCGGACCCGACCTGCACGGTCCACGTCCGGGTTGATTTTCCGCCATCGGCGGCAACGGCGCCGCTGACGGCCACCGGCAGCACCAGGGCGGCGGTGAACGTGATGAGGACACGCAGCAAGGACCGCGCGTGGTGGGATTCTGCTAGAGGAGTCATGAGACTCATTCCTTTATTTAGCTGGGGGGAAACAGCCGGGCAACTGCCAGCATGTGCGCGGGACACCGCCTGTTGCGGCGTCGGCGCGCTCCGGTCTGGACTGCGTCCGCCGTTCTCTGCTTCGGCTCCGGGTCCCCCAGTGTCAAGGCTGGAAGTAGGCTTGGGCCGGACACGCCACCCGGACAAGAAGTGCGGTGCGGTCTCAGCGCATGCAGCCCTTGGGCTGCAGTTATCATCGTGCTCCGCCCCCTCGGGTTTGTCGAGATTTCCCGGCTACTTGCCCTGAAGCTGCCCGGAGATGCGGTGTGCTTCTTCCATCAGCAGCCGGCCCAGGAAGTCGCGGCGGTCCGCCCGGAACCGCGGCTCGATCCCGGTGAGGGACAGCGCCCAGGCCGGCCGGCCGCGCCGGTCGAAGACGGCGGCGCCCATCCCCCAACTCCCCTCCAGCACGAGACCCGGGTTGACCGAAAAGCCGGCCTGCCGTGTGGCCTCCAGGTTGGCCCGGACCAGCGCCTCGGGGTGACCGGCGGCGAACGTGCCGGCGTGGCCAGTCCAGCCGGCCAGCAGCTCCTCCTGCTCCTCCGCCGGCAGGAACGCCATGATCGCTGTTCCGGCCGAGGCAACGCCGAGCGGGAAGCGGACACCTTCATGGAGCACGAAGGAGCGCACCGGAAAGCTGCCCTCCTCCCGGAGCAGGCACACGGTTTCGGCGCCGCGGCGGATCGAAAAGAACGCACTCTCCCCGGTCTCCTCCGCCAGCCGTCGCAGGCTGGGCCGGGCAATGTCCTCCAGCGGAAAGCGTGCCGACGCCACCGATCCCATCAGCAACACTTCCGGCCCCAGCACCCAGTTGCCACTGTGCGGGTCCTGGTCCAGCAAGCCCTCTGCAGCGAGCGAGCTCAGCAGACGGTGCGCAGTGGGCCTGGTGAGTCCGGATTCCCGGACCAGCTCGGCCAAGGCCGAGCCTCCGGGCTTCCGGCTGACGATCCGCAGCAGCGCCGCGACGCGGCTGACCACCTGGGCGCCCTGGACCGGCGACGTATTCATCCTGCTCCTTGGTTAAATAACCGCTATTCATCCACAATGTGGACAGGCACCAGCTTAGCGTCCACACTGTAAAAACCGGCTGAAAATTGCAGAATTCAGCCGTTGACAGGTGGCTTTGACGGCCCGTAGGCTCCAGCATCAGAGACAGAGTCCACAACGTGGATAACGACGGATGCTCAATGAGGAGATGCACCATGTCAAAGCTGAAATCCGATGCGGCCGCCGCGCTGCAGGACGTCCTGCGGGACGGAATGACCCTCGCCGTCGGCGGGTTTGGCCTGAGCGGAATTCCCGCGGATCTGATCGAGGCGGTGCGGGATTCCGGCGTCAAGGACCTCACCGTCGTCTCGAACAACATGGGCGTCGACGGCAAGGGCCTCGGCGTGCTGATCGAGGCGGGCCAGGTCCGCAAGGTCATCGCCTCCTACGTCGGCGAAAACAAGCTCTTCGCCGAGCAGTACCTGGCCGGGAAGCTCGACGTCGAGTTCACCCCGCAGGGCACCCTCGCCGAGCGGCTCCGCGCCGGCGGCGCCGGAATCCCCGCTTTCTACACCAAGACCGGCGTCGGCACCCTGGTCGCCGAAGGCAAGCCGCTGGCGGAATTCGACGGCGAAACGTACGTCCAGGAGCGCGCCATCACCGCCGACGTCGCCCTGGTCCACGCGCACACCGCGGACACCGACGGGAACCTGATTTACCGCTACACCGCCCAGAACTTCAACCCCATCGTCGCTATGGCCGGTGCGGTCACTGTCGCCGAGGCGGAGGTCATCGTCGAGCCCGGCGAACTGGACCCCAACCACATCATTACCCCCGGGGTCTTCGTCCAGCGCCTGGTGCAGGCCAGCGACCGGATCAAGGACATCGAACAGCGCACCGTCCGGCCCCGGGCGGAGGCAGCCCAAACGGCAGGCGCCGCCGCCGGCGCCTAACCCGGCCGGAACGCCGCCCACCCCACCCTCTTTTAGGAGAATCACCATGGCTTGGACCCGGAATGAAATGGCCGCCATTGCGGCCGAAGAACTCAACGACGGCGACTACGTCAACCTCGGCATCGGCATCCCCACGCTGGTCGCCAACAACCTGCGCGACGGCGTCCGTGTGGTGCTGCAGAGCGAGAACGGACTGCTCGGCATGGGCCCGTTCCCCTACGAAGGCGAGGAGGACGCGGACCTGATCAACGCCGGCAAGCAGACCGTCACCGTGCTGCCCGGCGGGAGCATCTTCGACTCCGCCACCTCCTTCGGCATGATCCGCGGCGGCCACGTCAAGGTCGCCATCCTCGGCGCCATGCAGGTCTCCGGCAACGGCGACCTGGCCAACTGGACCATCCCGGGCAAGATGGTCAAGGGCATGGGCGGCGCGATGGACCTCGTCGCCGGCACCCCGCGCGTCGTGGTCCTCACGGAGCACAACGCCAAGGACGGCACCGCCAAGATCGTCACCGAGTGCACCCTGCCGCTCACCGGGCTCAGCTGCGTGGACCGGATCATCAGCGACCTCGCGGTCTTTGACTTGGTGAAGAACGAAGAAGCAGGCGGCGCCCGCCGGCTCACGCTGACCCGTCTCGCCCCCGGCGTCACGGTGGAGGAGATCCGCGAGAAGACCGAGGCGGAGTTCGACGTCGAACTGGAAGACGACGCAGCCCCCGCCTTGGAAGGAGCCACGGCATGAGCCTCAAAGACCAGTTTGGCAAAGACGTCCTCCTCACCGGCTGGGGCCACAGCCGCTTCGGCAAGCTCACCGACGAGACGCTCGAGTCCCTGATCGTCCAGGTCGCCACCGAGGCGATCGGCAACGCCGGGATCGAAGCCGGCCAGATCGACGAAATCTACCTCGGCCAGTTCAACTCCGGCATGATGCCGCTGGCATTCCCGTCCTCGCTGGCTCTGCAGGTCTCGGAGCAGCTCGCCAATGTGCCGTCGACCCGGGTGGAGAACGCCTGCGCCTCGGGTTCGGCCGCCTTCCAGCAGGGCACCAAGTCGCTGCTGGCCGGAACCGCGAAGACGGTCCTGGTGATCGGGGCGGAAAAAATGACCCAGGCCGGCGCCGACGTGGTCGGCGCCGCGCTGCTCGGCGCTGACTATGACATGGCCGGCAAGCCGTCCACCACCGGCTTCACCGGGCTCTTCGCGGACGTGGCCAAGCACTACGAGAAACGCTACGGGCCCGTCTCCGACGTGCTGGGCACGATCGCGGCGAAGAACCACCGCAACGGCGTGGACAACCCGTACGCCCAGCTCCGCAAGGACCTTGGCGAGGAGTTCTGCCGGACCGTCTCGGACAAGAACCCCATGGTCGCCGATCCGTTGCGCCGCACCGACTGCTCCCCCGTGTCCGACGGCGCGGCCGCGGTCGTGCTGAGCGTCGCCCCCACCGGCGGCGCCACCGCGCCGGTCCGGCTCGCCGGATTCGGCCAGGCGAACGACTTCTTCCCCGCCGACCGGCGGGATCCCACGGCCTTCGCGGCAACCCGCGCCTCCTGGCAGCGGGCCCTGGGCATGGCCGGCGTCGGGCTGGAGGACCTGGACTTCGCCGAGGTCCACGACTGCTTCACGATCGCCGAGCTGCTGATGTACGAGGTCATCGGCCTGACCGGGCCGGGCCAGGGCGCCCGTGCGCTGCAGGAAGGCTGGGTGTTCAAGGACGGCAAACTGCCGATCAACGTCTCCGGCGGGCTCAAGGCCAAGGGCCATCCGGTCGGCGCCACCGGCGTGTCCCAGCACGTCATCGCGGCCATGCAGCTCACCGGGACCGCCGGGGACATGCAGCTGGCCGCCCCGCGCCGGGCCGCGGTGCAGAACATGGGCGGCGTCGGTATCGCCAACTACGTCAGCGTCCTCGAAGCCGTCTAAGGGCCCACCCGGCTGAGCGGGCGCGGTGCGTGGGTCTACACTCGATGCGAGCCCAACCACCACCCGACGAGGAGCCCCCATGCGCGCCACCATCATCCACGGTCCCGGTGACATCCGGGTTGAGGACCGCGACTACCCCACCGTCCGGCAGCCCACGGACGCGGTCGTGAAGGTCACCGCCGCCTGCGTCTGCGGCTCCGATCTCTGGCCGTACCGCGGGGTGCGTCCCACCCGCAGGCCCACCGCGATCGGGCACGAATTCATCGGCCTGGTCGAGAGCGTCGGTGACGCGGTGACGGAGCTGGCCGTCGGCGACCTGGTGATCGCGCCGTTCGTGGTCAGCTGCGGACATTGCCCGCAGTGCCTCAACGGCGTCACCGTCGCCTGCGACCACCTGGCCGGCTGGGGCGGCAAGGACGATGCCGGCCTGCCGGTCGACGGCGGCCAGGGCCAGGCCGTCCGGGTGCCGCTGGCCGAATCGACGCTCGTCAAGGTCCCCGGCGTCACCGAGCCCGACGACGCACTCCGCGCCAGCCTGCTCACGCTCTCCGATGTCATGGCCACAGGCCACCACGCAGCCCTCGCCGCGAAAGCCGGCCCGGGCAGGACGGTCGTCGTGGTCGGCGACGGCGCCGTCGGCCTCTGCGGCGTGCTCGCCGCCAAACGCCTCGGCGCCGAGCGCATCATTGCCATGTCCCGGCATGCGGACCGGCAGGCCATCGCCAAGGAGTTCGGGGCCACGGACATCGTGGCAGAGCGCGGCGAGGACGGCATCGCGAAGGTCCGGGAACTGCTCGGCGGGGTGCTTGCCGACTCCGTACTCGAATGTGTCGGCACCAAGGAATCCATGGACCAGGCGCTGCACAGCGTCCGTCCGGGAGGAGCGCTCGGCTTTGTGGGCGTGCCGACCGGCGGTGGCGAGGTTCCGCTGCGCTACCTGTTCGATACGAACATCTCGATTGGCGGCGGGATGGCTCCGGCGCGGACCTACATCCCGGAGTTGCTCGCCGACGTGCTCGACGGCACCATCAACCCGGGCCGGGTGTTCGACGTCGTCATGCCGCTCGAGGAGGCGCCCGAGGCGTACCGGGCGATGGACGAACGGCGCGCCATCAAGGTGCTGCTGACGCCCTGACCGGCGCCCGGAGGCTGGCTCCCGGCGAGGCCTTGCACAGCCGGGACGGCGGGTCTACCGTGAGGCGCATCAGCACCCGCAGCCTCCGAGGAGCCGTCATGGCCAGGTTTATGCAGGTCACCGAACACCAGCCGGCCGCGTAGGCGGACGCCATGCACGTCGAGCCGGCAGGGTTGCCCGTGGCCGGCGGGGCAGCCCGGGATCTGATCGTCGATCTTCGCCACACAGGCGCGGCACCGCTGGACCAGGTGGGCGGCAAAGCCCTCAACCTCGGCAAGCTGGCCGCGGCGGGCTTTCCGGCGCCCCGGGGCTTCTGCCTCACCACGGACGCCTACCGGCTGGCCGCACCGCCCGGGCTCGCGGCGCTGGTGGAACACCTGGACCGCGTCCCCGGCACCGCAGCACCGGAGGCAGCCGCGACGCAGGGCGGACCGGAAGCGGCCGGCATCGCCCAGGCGGCGGGCCGCGCCCGGGCCCTGGTCGAGTCCGCGGCGGTTCCGCCCGAAGTTGAGGCGGCCGTGCGGAGCGGCTACGCCGGTTTGGGGGTGGAGCCGGCGGTGGCAGTGCGCTCTTCGGCCACCGCCGAGGACCTGCCCTTCGCCAGTTTCGCCGGCCAGCAGGACTCCTACCTCGGCGTTTCGGGCGCGGAGGCGGTTATTCACGCGGTCAGGCGGTGCTGGGCTTCGCTGTGGAACGACCGCGCCGTGGCCTACCGGATCGCCAACGGGATCGACCACCGGGAGGCGGGGCTCGCCGTCGTCGTCCAGGTCATGGTCGACGCCTCCGCCGCGGGGGTCATGTTTACCGCGAACCCGGTCACCGGCACACGGACCGAGACCGTAATCAACGCCAGCCCCGGGCCCGGCCAGGCCGTGGTCTCCGGCTCCGTCAACCCCGACCAGTTCACCGTGGACACCGCCACCGCCAAGGTCCTGCGCCGCGGCCCCGGGGACGATCCGGCACGCACCTGGAGCCTGGACGACGCCCAAATCACCGAACTCACCCGGCTGGGCGCCGACGTCCAGGAGCTCTTCGGCGCCCCGCAGGACGTGGAGTGGGTCTTCGACGGCGCCG
The DNA here is from genome assembly GCF_057748045.1 of Arthrobacter sp. JB02-1C. Lineage (NCBI taxonomy): Bacteria > Bacillati > Actinomycetota > Actinomycetes > Micrococcales > Micrococcaceae > Arthrobacter > Arthrobacter sp. JB02-1C. The sequence goes on along the minus strand of NZ_CM173235.1, from coordinate 1,464,425 downwards.
GAAAAGCCTGGCTGACCCAGTCCCGCCCCATCACGACGTTGTACCCGCTGGATGACCTGCTCGCCTCCGACCCGGCCGCGCCGGGACCGGCCGGCGGGGACCCGGGCGGCATCAGGGTCTACCTGTGCGGCACCCTGCTGCAAGGCCTGACCCGGCCGATCACCCCGATGGGTCTCACGGCCTTCGCGAAGATGGGCGAGCAAAGGGGAACCTGGCGCTACTTCAACCCCGGGTTGCGGATGTTCGTGGACCTGACCTCGTCGCTGCAAAGCCGCTGGGGCCGGCGTTACCTGCAACGGGTCCTCCCGCTCGCCGACGGAAGATCGGCGGCGGTCCTTCCCGCGCTGCTGGCTGATCCACGGCTCGCCGCCAAGCGACCGCCTGGCCAGGCTCTGTCCGAGCCCCTGGCCCTCCGGCGCCGGCGCGGTCCCCGGGCTCGAAGGAACGCTGGCGCCGGGCTCGGCGAGACCCTGGGCCTGATTCCGGCCGTGATCAGCGCTGCGCTCCGGCCGGCCCGGGCATTGCGCCGGGCAGACGCCTACGAAGACCGCCTGGCGCGGGCGCTGGTGCTGGCCGAACCGGCCACTGCCACGCAACGGCTCGACCACGCCGAGCACCTCGTGGACCGGAACGTCGGCGGGCTGATCCGGGCCACCCTTCCGGGCCCCGCTGCCGGCTACATCATGCTCGCCCTGGCCCGCAGGCTGCTCCGCGGCATCGCTGAACCCCGCGAGCTGGAGGCGGTGCTGCGCGGCCTGCCGCACAATGTCACCACGGAGATGGACCTGTTGCTCTGGCAGCTGTCCGTGAGGGTCGGAACGGATCCGGCCGCCCGGGAAGCGTTCCTGGCCCAGGACCCGGGCCGGCTGGCTGCCGCCTACCGGGACGGCACGCTGCCGGCCACGGCGCAGCAGGGGGTGCGGGACTTCCTTGCCCGTTACGGCCACCGCGCCGTCGCCGAAATTGACCTGGGCATGCCGCGCTGGTCGGATGAGCCGGACCACATCCTTGGGATGATTTCAAACTATCTGCGCGTCGAGGACCCGTTGCAGGCCCCGGATCGGCAGTTCCGCGGGGCTGCCGAGCACGCCGAGGAGAGAATCCGGAACCTGGTCGAACGGGCTGCCGCCCGCGGCACGTGGCGTGCCCGGCTGCTCCGGCTCGCCCTGCGGGAGGTCCGGGAACTGTCCGGGCTGCGCGAGTTGCCCAAGTTCCATATCATCAAGGTCCTGGCCGAGGTCCGCCGTCAACTGCTCCTGGTGGGCACCGAACTGGTGCGCTCTGGGGCGCTCGCGGCGGCGGACGATGTGTTTTTCCTGGTTTTCGACGAAACCCGCGTGGGCCTGCGCGGAGCGAACCTGCAGGACCTGGTGGCGGCACGCCGGCGGGTGTACGACGCCGAACTGCGGCGCCGGCACATCCCACGTGTGCTGCTTTCCGACGGGACCGACGTGGAGGCGGCCCTGATGGCCCGGCAGACGCCGTCCGCGGACCTGGCCGGGACGGCGGCGTCGGCCGGGACCGCCACGGGGACGGTCCGGGTGATCCTCGATCCGGTGGGCGCCCGGCTGGAGCCCGGTGAGATCCTGGTGGCGCCGTCGACGGACCCGGGCTGGACGCCGCTGTTCATGACTGCTGCCGCCCTGGTCATGGAGATGGGCGGGGTGATCTCGCACGGCGCGGTGGTGGCGCGTGAATACGGTATCCCCGCCGTGGTGGGGGTGCCTGACGCGACTTCCCGGCTGCAGACCGGCCAGGTGGTCACGGTCGACGGCGCAGCCGGCACGGTCCGCATCGTGTCCGGCTGAGGTCCGGGAGCGGATTCCACCGCCCCCGGTCCGGGGTCACCGGACGAACTCCGGCGGCCAAACCCTTGCACCCGGGCGTCCGGCCCCGTACGTTGGGGACAGCGGACGAATGTCTCCGCAGCCGTTGGCCTCCGTGGCCGCCGGAGATCAGCAGCGTTTCAGAAGGATAAAGCATGGCTACAGGCACAGTTAAATGGTTCAACGCCGAAAAGGGTTTTGGCTTCATTGCCCCGGATGACGGGTCCGCCGACGTTTTCGCCCACTACTCGGCAATCGCCAGCAGCGGCTACCGCTCGCTCGACGAGAACCAGAAGGTTGAGTTCGACGTCACCCAGGGCCCGAAGGGCCCGCAGGCCGAGAACATCCGCCCGCTCTAAGCTTTCAGGAAAGCCCGGCCCCGCCGGAACCTTTTCCTAGAAGACACAGCAGCCTCCCCGGAATCGTCCGGGGAGGCTGTTGGGCTTTTGGGGCCTCCGGGCACACGCCAGCCGCGCCCGGGACCAGGCACATGCGGCAGGCACGGGATTCTGCGGCGGCTCAGCCGACGTGGACCCAGGGCCGCCGGGTGACATCCGGTTCCGCTTCGCGCAGTACCTCCCGCGTGACCGGAGCGATCTCACCCTCGCCGAACGCCAGGAAGCGCAGCAGGTTGGTAACCGGGTTTCCCTCGGTCCAGCGGAAATAAATGTGGGGCATCAGCCCGGTGACGTCCCGGATATGCAGCAACACGGAGGCGATCGTGTTGGCCACTACCGGGCCTTGGACCGCCAGGATCCGGTAGCCGTGCCGGGTGATGCCGCGTACCTCCAGTTCCGTCTCGAAGTCGGAAGAATCGTCGACGCTGACCTCAAGGAACAAGGCCCGGTAATCAAGTGGCAAGTGGCTGACCTCGATCGCCGATTCCAGCTTCTGCTGGTACGCCTCGGCGCTGAGGCGGAGCGGTTCGTGGGCGATCAGCCGGAGCGGGCCGTCGATCTCATCGGACATGAATTCCAGGGCCTGGCGGTCCAGGTGCACCTGCGTGGCGTGCAGCTGGAAGGAGCGCCCGGCCCGCGACAGCAGGGAGATCACAACGATGCCGAGGATAAAGACCGATGCGATCCGGATTCCCTCGGGCCGTTCGATGATGTTCGCCACCGTGGTGTAGATGAAGACGACGGCAATGACCCCGAAGCCAACAGTGCGTTTACGTTGCCGCTTGCGGCGGGCCGACAGCGCGACCGCCACTGCGGCCGACGTCATCAGCACCAGCACGCCGGTGGCGTAAGCGCCGCCCTGGGCGTCGACGTCGGCGTCAAAGAGCCAGGTGATCAGGAATCCGATGAGGAGGAAGACCAGGACCAGCGGACGTACCGCCTTGGCCCAGGCCGGGGCCATACCGTAACGGGGCAGGTAGCGGGGCACGAGGTTGAGCAGTCCCGCCATCGCGGAGGCCCCGGCGAACCAGAGGATCGCGATGGTCGAAAGGTCATACACGGTGCCGAAGCCCACGCCCAGCTGTTGGTGGGCGAGGAAGGCCAGGGCCCGCCCGTTGGCCTGTCCGCCCGGCTGGAACTCCTGCTCCGGGATCAGCACCACGGTGGTGAAACTGCTCAGAATCAGGAAAACGCTCATGATCGCGGCGGAGGTGGTCAGCAGCCTGCGGGCCCCGGCGATCCTGCCGGCGGGGTACTCTGCGGAGTCGTCTAGCCGGCCCTTGATTTGGGGCATCACTGCCACGCCGGTTTCAAAGCCGGAGAGACCCAGCGCAAGCTTCGGGAAGACCACGAGCGCGAAGCCCACGGCCAGCAGCGGGTTTCCGTGTGCGCTCGATACGGCCTGCCACCAGTTGCCGACGGCAAGCGGATGGGTCAGCACCTGTCCCAGCGCGGAGACAACCACCACGACGTTCAGGCCCAGGTAAAGCCCCACAATCACCACGGCCACACCGATGGCCTCCTTGAAGCCCCGGAGGAACACCGCGCCGAGGAGGGCCAGCAGGAGCAGCGTGACCACCACGTTTTGGCCTTGCAGCCATGCCGGCGCGATCGGGTTCTGCACCAGGTGGGCCGTGGCGTCCGCTGCCGACAGCGTGATGGTGATCATGAAGTCGGTCGCGGCGAAGCCGAGCAGGACCAGCACGAACAGCTTTCCTCCCCACCGCGGCAGCAGGCGTTCGAGCATGGCGATGGAGCCCTCGCCGCGGTGGCTCTCACCGGCGACCCGGCGGTAGACCGGAAGCGCTCCCAGCAGCGTGATGGCCACCAGTACCAGTGTTGCGAGCGGGGAAATCACCCCGGCCGCGAGCGCGGCGATGGCCGGCTGGTAACCCAACGTGGAGAAATAGTCGACGCCGGTCAGGCACATCACTTGCCACCAGCTGTGCTTTTTCTCGTGCACATCCGGCACGCCGCCGGGGCCCTGGTGCGTGCCCTTGCTGTCCTGCAGCCCCACCAGCAGCCACTTCCGCAGGGCCGCCTTGCGGCCTGGTCGCTGCGCCGACGGATCGGCTGGTGGTCTGCTCAGGGTTGTCATCTCAGCCTTCCCGGTGGGCACCACTTCGTGGTCGGGCGGGTGCGCACTCTGCCTCTGATGTGAAGCTAGCAGCGGCTGGGCGCCAGACCGCCGCTGGGACGGGGATCTTGACGAATCCTTGACGGCAGGCGCCCCGCCATACCCGGACGGCAATGGAAGAATGACTGCATGGCACGTGGAACGTTGCGCATCTTTCTCGGGGCCGCACCAGGCGTCGGCAAGACGTACGCCCTGCTCCACGAGGGCCACCGGCTGAAGAACGCGGGCGAGGACGTGGTGATCGCCTTGGCTCGCGACCGCGGCCGCCGCGACACCCGCGAGCTGTTCGCGGGCCTGCAAGCGATCGGGACCAGGCGCACGCCGGTTGGCCGGGTTCTCGTCGAGGAGCTCGACCTGGACGCGGTGCTTCGCCGGTCTCCGGGCACCGCGATCGTGGATGAGTACGCCCATGCCAACGTCCCCGGCAGCCGGAACCGGTACCGCTGGCAGGACATCGAGGAGCTGGTGGCAGCGGGAATCGACGTCCTGTCCGCCCTGGACATCCGACAGCTCGCCTCCCTGGCCGACGCGGTCACCGCGATTACCGGGGACCGCCCCGCTGAGACCGTGCCGGACGCGGTGGTCCGGCGCGCGGACCAGCTCCAGCTGGTTGATCTCTCCCCCGACCTCCTCCGGCAGCGGCTCGCCGCCGGCAAGATTGTGCCGGCGGACCGGGTTGACGCCGCACTGTCCCACTCCTTCCGTCCCGGAAACCTGGCCGCGCTGCGCGAGCTTGCCCTGCTCTGGCTCGCCGACCGGGTGGACGAGGACCTGGCGACCGCCGGTGCGGACGGCCGCGCCGACGTCGGCCTGCCGGTCCGTGAGCGCATTGTGGTGGGCCTGCCCGGCGGGCCGGAGGGCGAAGTCCTGATCCGCCGCGCCGCCCGCTTGCTGAACCGCATCAGCGGCATCAACCTGCTGGCCGTCCACGTTCGGGGCGCCGGAGGAGTCGCCGCCGAGTCGCCGCGCGCCCTTGAGGCGCAGCGGCAGCTGGTCCAGGACCTCGGCGGCAGCTACCACCTGGTCACCGGAGAGGAACCTGCCGCCGCCCTCCTCGACTTTGCCCGCAGCGCGCAGGCGTCGCAGCTGGTTCTGGGCGTCCCGGCCCGCGGCGGCGCTGCCCGCCTGCTGGCCGGGCTGCGCGGCGGCGGCACCAGTGCAAGGGTGCTGCGCGGTGCGGCCGGGCTGGATGTCCACCTGGTCCCGCAGGTAGGGGCACCCGGGCGCGGGCGCCAGGGCCGGCAACGGGACCTGGGACGGCTGCGGGTAGGCGTTGGCTTCGGCCTGGCCGTGCTGCTGCCGGTAATGCTGCAGGTGGTGCTGCAGTCCAACCCGGATAAGAACCTGGCTACCTCCATGCTGGTCCAGCTGACCGGTTCGGTTGCCGTGGCCCTGGTCGGCGGACTCTGGCCGGCAATCCTCGCGGCCCTGTGGAGCAGCCTGCTGGTGAACTACTTTTCCACGCCGCCGGTGGGCAATCTGGCCATCAGCGATGCGCAGAATGTGCTCGCCCTGCTGGTCTTCGTCGGCGTGTCCGCCGCCGTCGCGGTCGTCGTGGACCTGTCCGCCCGGCGCTCCAAGGAGGCCAGCCGGGCCCGGGCCGAAGCCACCACCCTGGCCGAACTCTCACGCGGCGCGGTCGGGGCCGAGGACACCCTCACCGGGCTGCTGAACCAGGCAATGGATGTCTTCCGGGTGCGCGGCGCTGCGCTGTTCGGGCTCACCGGGGCCGACGACGCCGCGGGGCCGACCGGCGAAACAGGACAGCGTGCCGGGGCCACCGGGTCCGGGACGGCCGACGGTGCCCCGGGCTGGCGGCTGCTCGCCGGCGTCGGCAGCTTCGCCCGGAGCGGCGCTCCCGACGGCGGCGGCCGGCCCGCCCGCGCCGGCCCCGGCGACGGCGACGGTGAAAACGGCGACGGTGAAAGCGGCGGCGGCGCTGAACGCGTGGACAACGTGGAACAAATCAACGCTGCCACCCGGCTGGTTCTCACCGGCCGGGTGTTGCCCGCGAGCGACCGCCGCCTGCTCAGCGTTTTTGGCGTGCACCTGCTCGCCCAGCTGGAGAACCAGCAACTGCTGGCCAGCCGCAGCCAGGTCCGCCGCCTCGCGGAGGTCAACACCATGCGGACCTCACTGCTCCGGGCCGTCTCGCACGATCTGCGCACCCCGCTGGCCGGCATCAAGCTGGCCGTCGGCGCCCTGCGGCAGGCGGACGTCCGGTACTCCAGGGACGAAGAGCAGGCCCTGCTGGAAACCATCGAGGCCTGCTCGGACCGTCTGGACGCCCTGGTGGCCAACCTGCTGGACATGTCCCGGATCACGTCCGAGGCGGTCCAGCCCCTGCTCCGGCCGGTGCGCTGGTACGACGTGGCCAGCAGCGCCCTGCACGGCACGAGCCCGGACCGGGTCCGGATCGAACTAGCCGCCAACCTGCCGGAGGTCGACGCGGACCCGGGCCTGCTGGAACGGGTGATCGCCAACATCGTCGAAAACGCGATCAAATACGCCCCCGATTCAGATGTCGTCCTCACCGGCGGCACCGACGGACTGAGCCCAACCGCGGTGAACGGCCGGCCCGCGGGCGAAATGCGGATCATCGACCACGGCAGCGGTGTCCCGGCGGAGAAAGTAGTGGAGATGTTCCGGCCCTTCCAACGGCTCGTGGACTCTAACGGTGCAGGTGTCGGGCTGGGCCTGGCCGTCGCGAAGGGCTTCACCGAGGCGATGGGCGGCCGGCTCAACGCGGAAGCAACCCCCGGCGGCGGGTTGACCATGGTGGTCTGCCTGCCGCTTTCCGAAGGGTCCCCCGTCCGGACGAAGCACGCACAGGCCCCGCTGGAGCCGCAGTCCGTCATGGTCGGCCGCCGGCACGCGCCGCCGGTCCTCTCCTCCCCGACGGACACGCCATGACCGCGGTTCTGGTGGTCGACGACGACCCTTACCTGTTGCGAGCCCTCCAGATCACGCTGCGGGCCCACGGTTACGAGGTCACCGTCGCCGAGGACGGCCGCACGGCCCTGCAGGCTGCCGCCCGGACCCCGCCGGCGCTGGTTATTTTGGACCTGGGCCTGCCGGACATGGACGGCACCGCGGTGCTGGCAACGCTGCGCGGCTGGAGCCCGGTGCCGGTGCTGGTCCTGTCGGCGCGGCACGGCTCGGCAGACAAGGTCCAGGCCCTGGATGCCGGCGCTGATGACTACATCACAAAGCCGTTCGGGCTGGATGAACTGCTGGCCCGGCTCCGGGCGCTCCTGCGCCGCAGCGCCGAGGCCGCCGACGCTCCGCTCGTCACCACCGATACCTTCACCGTCGACCTCGGCCTGCGCCGGGTCACCCGTGACGGGGAGGATGTCCGGCTCACCCCGACGGAATGGAAAATGCTGGAAGTCCTGGTGCGCAGCCCGGAGAAGCTCATCACCCAGCAGCAGCTGCTGTCCGAGGTCTGGGGCCCGGCCTACGCGAAGGAAACCAACTACCTCCGCGTGTACATGGCCCAGCTGCGCCGCAAGCTGGAGCCGGATGCCGCAGCTCCGCGGCACCTGCTCACGGAGGCCGGGATCGGCTACCGTTTCCTGCCCTGAGGCGGATTCGACGAGCGCCGAAAAGCCAGCGGCGGCGCATCCGGTGGACGACCGACGCTTACGGGCCGGTGTGGCCTAGTTTTGGTTGAGTGCAAGCAGGAGAATGATCGCGTGACCCCGCTACCGAACGAGCACGGTCCGATCGTGCTCCAGTACCCGCTCGCGGGCAGCTTCCGTGCGCGGAATAGCCCCGCGCGGCGGGTGCCAAGTCATGGGACGGACCTGATGGGGACCACCTTCGCCATCGACTTCATTCCGGTGGATTTTCGCGGGCGGTCCGCTGCCTGGAACTGGAGGGCGGCTGTAGCCACGGAACGACCCGACAGCTTCGTCGGATTCGGTGCCGACGTCATGGCACCTGCTACCGGCAGCGTCGTCGTCGCTCATGACGGCGAAGACGATCACGAAGCTCGACGGTCGCAACTGACGCTGCTCGCCTACATGGCGGGGCAGCCGCAGCGTATCCAGCGCGGGGCAGCCGCCATAGCTGGCAATCATGTCGTCATCGCCCTGGCTGAGCACGGGCCGTTCGTGCTGATTGCCCACTTGCGCAAGGGCTCCGTCTGCGTCGAGGCCGGTGAAGCGGTCAAGAGCGGGCAGACAATCGGTCAGTGTGGAAACTCAGGAAACAGTACTCAACCACATGTCCATGTGCAGGTCACCGACAGCATTCAATGGTCCCGTGCGAGGGGCATGCCCATCGCGTTTGAGACTCCGACAGGTGTTGAGCTTCCATCCGAGTCACAGATCGTCCGCGTGCCCTGACGGCTAGACGAAGGCGGACTTGCCGGTCACCGCGCGGGCCACGATCAACGAATTGATCTCGTAGCTGCCCTCATAGGTGTACAGGATTTCGGCATCGCCAAAGAGCTTGCCCATCTCGTAGTCGGTGCTGATTCCGTTGCCGCCCAGCAGCGAGCGTCCCATTGCCACGGAGGCGCGGGCCAGCCTGGTCGTGGTGGACTTGGCCATGGCGGCCTGCACCATTTCCAGCTTTCCTTCCTGCTGGACCCGTGCCAGCTGGGCCATCAGCGCCAGTGATGCCGTCGCGTTGCCGAGGATTTCTGCCAGCTGCTGCTGGACCAGCTGGAAGCGCGCCAGTTCCTTGCCGAACTGCCGCCGCTCCAGCGCATAGGCACGGGCTATATCGAAGGCGGCCAGTTGGATGCCGGCTCCCTGCCAGCCCACCCAGGCACGCGAGTCGCGCAGCAGTTCGTTGGCCCGGGAGAAGTCTGTCGCGCCGGGCAGCAGGTTGGAGGCAGGAATCCGCACCTCATCCAGGACGATGTCGGCATTCTGCATGATGCGCAGGCCGATCTTGTTCGAAATCTTGGTGGCGGTGTAACCGGGGCGGTCGGTTTCGACGATGAAGCCCTTGATCTGCTGGTCGGCGACGTCGCGGGCCCAGACCAGGGCGAAATCGGCGATGGTGCCCGCACCGATCCAGCGCTTGGCGCCGCTGATCACCCACTCACCGTTATCCAGCCGCGCGGTGGTGGCCAGCCCGCCGGCGATGTCCGAGCCGTGCTCGGGCTCGGTCAACGCGAACGCCCCGAGCTGGGTGAACGAGCACAGCCCCGGGAGCCAGCGGGCCTTTTGCTCCTCTGAACCGAGTTCATCGATCATGCCGACGATCAGTTCATTGTGGATCCCCACCAGGGCCGAGAGCGAGACGTCGGCGCGGGCCACCTCGACGTACATCAGCCCCTTGAAGAGCTTGGAGGTCCCGTCCGTCTGCAGCCCTCCGAGGCCCTGCTTTCCCAGCTCCGAGAGCAGGCCGAAGGGAAACTCCTCGCGGTTCCAGTAGTCGATCGACGCCGCCCGGATCCTGGTCTGCAGGAACTCCCGGATTTCCTGGTAGCGGGCCCGCTCCTCCGCGGGCAGCAGGTCCACTATGTACATCAGGTCCGCATCCGGGAACGGCGGCGTCGCCGGCCCCGGTAACGGGCCTGCGGGGACCTCGTGTTCAAGGCTCCCGCTCCGGCCGGCGTCGGCGGCGGCACTGCCTGGGCCGGCGGTGCTGGCGGTCTGTCCGGCGGCGTTTCCTGGTGTCTGCACGGGCATGCATCCCTTCGTCCTGCGCCGCGTCGGGCGGCAGCATCGGCTCTTCCAAACCCTTGGATGTCCTAGTATATTGCACAGTGATGTGGATCACTAGGCCGGAGGGACCCGCCCAGGGCCCCGGCCGGCCGGACCCGAAAGGTGCACCATGACCGTCACTGAGGAGTTCCGCGCCGCGCGGGACCGGCTGCTGGCCCTGCGCGAGGATTACGCCGCGGCCCGCCAGGAATTTGAATGGCCGCGTTTCCGGGAGTTCAACTTCGCCCTGGACTGGTTCGACCAGCTCGCGGCCGACCCCGCCAGGGCTGACCGGCCCGCCCTGGTGATTGTGGAACAGGACGGCACGGCCACGCGGCGCAGCTTCAGGGACCTTTCCGCGCGTTCGGCACAGGTGGCCAACTGGCTCCGCAGCCAGGGCGTCCGCCGCGGCGACCGGATGATCATCATGCTCGGCAACCAGGTCGAGCTCTGGGAGCTGATGCTGGCCGGCATCAAGCTCGGCATCGTGATGATCCCGACCACCACCCTGATGGGACCGGCTGACCTGCAGGACCGGGTGGAGCGGGGCGGTGCCAGCTGGGCCGCCGTCGGCAGTTCCAACCTCGCGAAATTCGACGCCGTTCCGGGCGCCTATACCCTGATTGAGATCGGCGACGGCGGTTCCGGTGCCGGGGCTCCCGGTGCGGCCCTGCAGTATGCCGAAGCGGCCGGTGCGGCGGCGGACTTCACACCGGAGGGGCCCACCCTGGCGGATGAAACCCTGTTGCTCTACTTCACCTCCGGCACCACATCGAAGGCGAAGCTCGTTGAACACACGCATACCTCCTACCCGGTTGGACACCTGTCCACGATGTTCTGGATCGGGATGGAACCCGGCGACGTGCACCTGAACGTCGCCTCCCCCGGCTGGGCCAAACACGCCTGGTCCAACGTGTTCACGCCGTGGATCGCCGAGGCCTGCGTGTTCATCTACAACTACGACCGTTTCGACGCGAGGGCGCTGATGGAGCAGATGGACCGCGAGCGCGTCACGAGTTTCTGCGCTCCGCCGACCGTCTGGCGGATGCTGATCCAGGCCGACCTGACCCTGCTCAAGCACCCGCCCACCAAAGTGGTCTCCGCCGGCGAACCACTGAACGCCGAGGTGATCGACCAGGTCAACCGCGCCTGGGGCCAGACCATCCGCGACGGTTTTGGCCAGACCGAGTCCACCGTCCAGATCGCCAACACCCCCGGCCAGCCGATCAAGATCGGCGCCATGGGCAGGCCCCTGCCGGGCTACGACGTGGTCCTGGTCGATCCGGCCACCGGCGCCGAGTCCGACGACGGCGAACTCTGCCTGCGCCTCGACCCGCGGCCCGTCGGTCTGATGAAGGCCTACTACGGGGATCCGGAGAAGACCGCGGATGCCTTCCGCGACGGGTATTACCACACCGGGGACATGGCGAGCCGGGACGAACGCGGCATCATCACCTATGTGGGCCGCGGCGACGACGTGTTCAAATCCTCCGACTACCGGCTCTCCCCGTTCGAGCTCGAAAGCGTCCTGATCGAACACCCGGCCGTGGCCGAGGCCGCCGTCGTCCCGTCGCCGGACCCGCTCAAGCTCTCCGTGCCCAAAGCGTTCATTGTCCTGGCCGCCGGCCACGAGCCGGGACCGGAGCTGGCCGAGGACATCCTGCGTTACTGCCGCGAACACCTGGCACCGTTCAAACGGATCCGGCGCCTCGAATTCGCCGAGCTGCCCAAGACCATCTCCGGCAAGATCCGGCGCGTGGAACTGCGGCACAGCGAGGAACTGCGCCACGGGCCGGGCCGGGTACCGGAGGGTCTCGGCATCGAGTACTCCGAGACCGATTTCCCCGGCTTGAGAGGCCAAGGCTAGGCATGGGCGCGCCGCTGCCGCGTGATCCGATCGCCGACGCCCGGCTGAACTGGGAGCGGCACGGCTGGGCCGACGTCGCTGCCCCGATGGCCGCCATCACGGCCATCATGCGGACCCAGCAGATCCTGCTGGCCCGGATCGAATCTGCCCTCCGGCCGTTCGGTCTGACGTTCGCGCGCTACGAACTGCTGGCCCTGCTCAGTTTCGCCCGGAGCGGCGCGCTGCCGATGAACAAGGCCAGCGCGCTGCTGCAGGTGCATCCCACCTCCGTAACCAACGCCGTCGACCGGCTGCAGGAGGCCGGGCTGGTGCGCCGGTCCCCGCATCCCACCGACGGCCGGACCACCCTGATCGAGCTCACCTCGGAGGGACGCACCCTCGCCAAGCGGGCGACGGCGGTGCTCAACTCGGAGGTCTTCGGCCGGTCCGGATTCGACGGACCGGACGTGGACCAGCTGATCCGGATCCTGGGCGACTTCCGGCGCAATGCCGGGGACTTCAGCGGCTGAGCCGTACACTTCGAAGGCGGGCCGCCGCCCTGGCCGCCTCAAGCGGAGGAGAACTGCACAATGATTCCGGAGATCAACATCTGGGCCGTCCTGCTGGCGATGCTGTCCAGCATGGTGGTCGGCTCCGCCTGGTACACGCCCAAGGTGTTCGGCAACTACTGGATGCGCGTGGCCAAGGTGACGCCGAGCGGGGAAGCCAGGGATGCCATTAAACCCATCCTCCTCACCTTGGTGGTCAGTTTCGTCAGCGCCTGGGTGCTGGCCGGCGCCGCCGCCATCTCCCAGCACTTTTACGGCGGAAACTTCCTGGCCAACACGCTGGTTACCGCCCTGATCCTGTGGGCCGGCTTTACCGCCGCCCGCTTCATCACCCACGACGCCTTTGAAGGCCGCCCCGCCGGGCTGACCGTCCTGAACTGCGCCCACGAACTGGTAACCCTCACGGTGATGGCCCTGATCATCGGCCTGATCGGCATTCCAGCCGGCTGACCGGCCACACTCACGTCTGCCTCAAGGAGATCCGGATGGAATTTGACGAAGCATTCTGGGACGAACGGTACCGCGAGCGCGGGGAGCACCAGGCCGTGTGGAGCGGACAACCCAACCCCCAGCTGGTGGCCGAGGCGGCGGACCTCGTTCCCGGCTCCGCACTGGATGTTGGGGCCGGCGAAGGTGCCGACGCCATCTGGCTCGCGCGCCGCGGCTGGCGGGTCACCGCAGTGGACATCTCCACCGTTGCCCTGGCGCGGGCAGCGGCCGCCGTCGACGATGACCCGGAAACGGCCGCACGGATCACCTGGCTGCACCTGGACCTTAGCGCGTCACCGGTCCCCGGCGGCCCGTTCGACCTGGTCTCCGCCCAGTTCCTGCACCTGCCGCCGCCGCACCGGGACACGGTATACCGGCGGCTGGCGGCGGCCGTGGCTCCCGGCGGGACGCTGCTGATCGTGGGCCATCACCCGTCGGACCTGGAAACCAGTGTGCGCCGGCCATCGTCCGCCGGGCTGCTCTTCACGGCCGAACAGCTTGCCGCGGAGCTGGATCCGCTCGACTGGGAGATCATGGCGTCCGCAGCCCGTCCACGCACCGTCACCGGCGCCGACGGCGTGCCCGTCACGGTCCACGATGCCGTGCTCTGTGCGCGGCGCCGGCTGCCGCGAATTTAACGCCGGAACGGCGGCCGGGTTAAGGCCGGGCGATGGGAGGTTCCGGTGGCCTAGAAGGGGGCACGGGGTCACCGCGGAGCCTTTCCCGCAGCCCGGCTGCCAGTCCGGCGATGGTCAGGAGGTCGAACAGGCCGCCCCCGATTTCCAGCAGCCGGCGCCGTTTGACGCCCGCGAGGCGGAGCCGGAGGTGCACCCGGGTCCCGCTGCCGGCCGCCGGCCGGAGCATGATGGCCCAGCTGATCGCGAGGCGGCCGCGCTGCGAGCGGTGCACCAGGGCCCGCGGCGGGTCGACCCTGACGAGCTCAAAGGTCGCGCCCGGCCCGCCCCAGTCGGCAATGACGTCTCCGGCGCGGAGGTCCTGCAGGTCAGGGTCCAGGTGGCGGAGGGCCCGCCGCCGTACCGGGATCAGCGCCTCGACGCGGCGGGGAAGGTACCAGCCGGAGCGCTGCTTGCCGAGCTGGACCAGCCACGGCCAGACCGCTTCGGGCGGTGCCGGCAGGTCGAAGCCGCGGTCCATGACCACATCCGGGGCGGGGACCAGCCCGTCACCGGGAACCATGGCCGCTGCCTCCGCCGGGGACGCGCCTACTCCCAGGAATCCGGAATTCACCGCTGCCTCCTTCCCGGAACCGCCCAGGAACCGTGCCGCGGCGGCGGCCCGGCGGGCGTTCCTACCGGTGGGTGAAGTCTGGCTGCCGCTTTTCGCTGAACGCGGCCATCCCTTCCTTCTGATCCTCGGTGGCGAACAGTGAGTGGAACACCCGGCGTTCAAACAGCACGCCCTGGGCCAGCCCGGTTTCGAAGGCGGCGTTGACCGCCTCCTTGGCCACCATCGCCACCGGCTTGGACTTGGCGGCGATGACCTCGGCTGCCTTCACGGCTTCCGCCACGACGTCGGCGGCCGGGACCACGCGGGACACCAGCCCGGAACGTTCGGCCTCCGCGGCGTCGATGAACCGGCCGGTGAGGATCATGTCCATGGCTTTGGCCTTGCCCACCGCCCGGGTCAACCGCTGCGACCCGCCCATGCCGGGCAGCACACCGAGGTTGATTTCGGGCTGGCCGAACTTCGCGTTGTCCCCGGCGATGATGAAGTCGCACATCATTGCCAGCTCGCAGCCGCCGCCGAGCGCAAACCCGGAGACCGCTGCCACCACCGGGATGCGCAGCCGGGTGAAGTCCTCCCAGCCGCGGAACCAGTCGGCGGCATACATCTCCATGTAGCCCTTGGACTGCATCTCCTTGATGTCCGCGCCGGCGGCGAACGCTTTGGCCGAGCCGGTTAGCACGACGGCGCCGACCTCGGGGTCGGCGTCCATGGCGGTCACGGCCGCCACCAGTTCTTCCATGGTGGCCTTGTTCAGGGCATTTAATGCCTCGGGCCGGTTGAGCGTCACGATGCCCACCCGGCCGCGGCGCTCCAGCAGGATGTTTGCGTACTCGGTCATGCCTGTCCCTTCGGCTGCTGTTCGGATTTGTCCCGGATGTCGGTGATGATGCCGGAGAAGTCCCGGCCGGCACCACCTTCCGCGGCAAACGTCTCGTAGATTTCGGCGGCCAGGGGCCCCAGCCGGGCGGCGACGCCGGTGCTTTCGAGGGCGTTGAGCGCCAGCTTGAGGTCTTTGGCCATCAGGGCGCCGGCGAAGCCCGGCTGGTAGTCGCGGTTGGCCGGGCTGGTCGGAACCGGCCCGGGAACCGGGCAGTTGGTGGTCAGCGCCCAGCACTGCCCGGAGGCGGCCGAGGCGACGTCGAAGAGGGCCTGGTGCGTCAGCCCGAGCCTTTCGCCGAGCACGAACGCCTCGCTGACAGCGATCATCGAGACGCCCAGGATCATGTTGTTGCAGACCTTGGCCGCCTGGCCCGCACCGTGGCCACCGCAGTGAACCACGCGCTTGCCCATGACTTCGAGCAGCGGCCTGACGGCCTCGAAGTCCTCGGCCGAGGCCCCCACCATGAACGTCAGGGTTCCCGCCTCGGCGCCGACCACGCCGCCGGACACCGGCGCGTCCACGGCCCGGTGGCCCGCCTCGACCGCCAGGGCCGCGGCCTCACGGGCTTCGTCCACATTGATGGTCGAGCAGTCCAGGAACATCGTCCCCGGCGCCGCGACGGCCAGCAGGCCCGGTTCGCTGGCGGTGCCGCGGTAGGCGTCGAGCAGGTGCTTGCCGCTGGGCAGCATGGTGAGCACGACGGCCGCCCCCGCCACGGCCTCCTCGGCCGTCTGTACAGTGGTGATTCCGTGCGCCCGCGCCGCGTCCAGGGCCGCCGGCACCACGTCGAAGCCGGCCACCGTATAGCCGGCCTTGACCAGGTTGACGGCCATCGGACCGCCCATGTGGCCCAGGCCGAGGAACGCGATGGTGCCGGTCAGGGGCACCGAAGTGCCGGGCGCAGGGGTCTCAGACATGGTTCTTCTCCTTGGTCGGCGCTGGGTTCCCCGATGCGCCTGTCGCTGCGTCGGCCGCTGCGTTCGTCTCCTGCGGGGTAAGCCGCAGTTCGCGGCTGCCCAGCGGCGCGAAGTACGCCTCGACGTCGTCGTTGCTGACCTCCGCCAGGCTGGCCGGGCGCCAGTGCGGGGTGCGGTCCTTATCCACTACCTGCGCGCGGATCCCTTCCCGGAAGTCGGGGCCCGCCAGGAAGCGCAGACCCACGCGGTATTCCTGTTGCAGGGCTCCGGCCAGGTCCAGCCCGCGGGCGCGGCGCAGCGAGGCCAGCGCCACCTTGACCGCCGTCGGGGACTTCGCCTCGATGGTGGCTGCGGCGTCGGCGGCGTCGGGCGCCCAGGCTTCGCCCTGCTGGCCGAACGCCCGCAGCCGGCGCAGGATCTCCTCCGCCTGATCGGCGCTGTAGCAGGCGTCAATCCAGTCCTGCTGTGCGGCGAGGGCGGAGTCCGGCGCGGCCTGGGCGAAACGGGCCACGGCGGCGTCCACCGGCTCGGTTTCCAGGGCCTCCGCCAGGTCCGCCAGCTGCTCGGACCGGACAAAGCTGTCCGCGAGCCCCAGGAACAACGCATCGGCTCCGCTCAGGTGCGCGCCGGTCAGGGCCGCGTGGGTGCCGGTTTCGCCCGGCGCCCGGGACAGCAGCAGAGTCCCGCCCACGTCGGGGACGAACCCGATCGTGGTCTCGGGCATGCCCATCCGGGTGCGCTCGGTCACGACCCGGACCGAGCCGTGCGCGGAAATTCCCACTCCGCCGCCGAGCACCAGTCCGTCCATGAGCGCGACATACGGTTTGGGGTACTGCGAAATCAGCAGGTTCAGCCGGTACTCCACCGCCCAGAAGTCTGCCGTGGCGTCACCGCCGCCGCCGAGCATGTCGCGGTAGATGGCCACGATGTCACCGCCCGCGCAGAGACCCCGGTCGCCGGCGCCGCGGACCAGCACTGCGGCGACGTCGTCGTCGGCGGCCCACAGCGTGAGCCGCTCCAGCATTGCTGCCGCCATCCCCGCGGTGAGCGCGTTGACGGCTTTGGGCCGGTTCAGAGTGACCACGCCGAGCCGGCCGCGCCGCTCAAACAGGACTTCTGCGGGCGCGTCGGCTGCCATTTCGGCGGGCCGGACCGCCATCAGCTGCCTTCCGGCATCACGAAGCTGGCGCCCTGGCGGATGCCGGAGGGCCAGCGGCTGGTGACCGTCTTGGTCTTGGTGTAGAAGCGGAAGGCGTCGGCGCCGTGCTGGTTCAGGTCACCGAAGCCCGAGGCCTTCCAGCCGCCGAAGGTGTAGTAGGCGATCGGCACCGGGATGGGCACGTTGATCCCCACCATGCCAACCTGGACGCGGCTGGCGAAGTCGCGGGCGGCGTCGCCGTCGCGGGTGAAGATGGCCACGCCGTTGCCGAATTCGTGCTCGCTGCAGAGCCGGAGGGCCTCGTCATAGTCGGCTGCGCGGAGCACGCTGAGGACCGGGCCGAAAATCTCTTCCTTGTAGATCTTCATGTCCTTGGTGACGTTGTCGAACAGCGTCGGACCGACCCAGAAGCCGCCGTCGTAGCCCTCCACCGTGATGCCGCGGCCGTCCGTGACGAGGCTGGCGCCTTCCTCGACGCCGGAGGCGATGTAGCCCTCGATCCGTTCCTTGGCGGAGGCGGCTACGACGGGGCCGAAGTCCGAATCCTTGGCGAGGCTGGGGCCGACCTTGAGCCCGGCGATGCGGTCCTGCAGCTTTGCCACGAGCGCGTCGGCGGTCTGCTGGCCCACCGGGACGGCGACCGAGATGGCCATGCAGCGTTCACCGGCCGAGCCGAAGCCGGCGCCGATCAGGGCGTCCGCGGCCATGTCCAGGTCCGCGTCCGGCATGATCACCATGTGGTTCTTGGCTCCGCCGAAGCACTGGGCGCGCTTGCCGTGCGCGGCTGCGGTGGCGTAGATGTACTGCGCGATCGGGGTGGAACCGACGAAGCCGATGGCCTGGACGCGGGGGTCTTCCAGCAGCGCGTCCACGGCTTCCTTGTCGCCGTTGACCACGTTGAACACCCCGTCGGGCAGGCCTGCCTCGGTGAACAGTTCGGCCAGCCGCAGCGGCACCGAGGGGTCCCGCTCCGAGGGCTTGAGGATGAAGGAGTTGCCCGCGGCCAGGGCCGGCCCGGACTTCCACAGCGGAATCATGGCCGGGAAGTTGAACGGCGTGATGCCGGCAACGACGCCGAGCGGCTGCCGCATCGAGTGGACATCGACGCCGGTGCCGGCGCTGTCGGAAAATTCGCCCTTGAGCAGGTGCGGGGCTCCGGCCGAAAACTCCACCACCTCGATGCCGCGCTGGATGTCGCCCTTGGCGTCCAGGAAGGTCTTGCCGTGCTCGGAGGACAGCAGGGTGGCGAGCTCGTCCATGTTCTGGTTGACCAAATCCACAAACTTCAGCAGGATCCGGCCGCGGCGCTGCGGGTTCATCGCAGCCCATTCCAGCTGGCCTTTCTCGGCGTTGGCAATCACGTTGCGGACTTCCTCGGCGCTGGCCAGCGGAAGCCTGGCCTGGACTTCACCGGTGCACGGGTCGTAGACGTCACTGAAGCGCCCCGACGTGCCCTCCACGTGCTGGCCGCCGACGTAATGGGAAAGCTCACGAACCATGGTGGAATGCTCCTTTGCATGTGACCTAGATCATCTCTGCCCCCGAATATACTCGGACTTCCTACTAATCTCCAGAGCCCGCCGCCAGGTACCGGCCACGGCGGAGGCCTTGCTCAGGGAGGGCCTCGCGTCCGGCTTTACCCACTGATCGTGACATCAGTGCCTTGACTGCCCCTTCAGCAGAATAGGAAGCCCGCCTCAATGAGGCGGGCTTCCTGTTCTATGCGCCGCGGTTTCAAACGCGGGACCGGCCCCGGACCAGGTGGACGATCAGGGCGATCACGGCGACTACCAAAAGAATGTGAATCAGTCCTCCGCCGATGTTCGCCAGCAGGCCGAGCAGCCAAAGGGCGGCGATAACGATAGCTATCCAAAGCAACATGAGACTCTCCTCGTATTGGTTGCCGCCAGGTGGCTGTTGATGCCATCTGGCGTTCGGTCATGGGGTGAAGACGAAAATGTTCCACCCACATACTAAGCATGCTTAGCGTAACCGATGTTTTGCTCTCAGATCTCCGCTCCCGTTCCGACTCGCCGTTCCGGGAATCAAATAATGCCCGTGGTCTTGTCGTGGCTTTTTCGGCCGTAGAGGGCAGTCGAATGCCGGACCCAGGGGCGGCAGCCCCGCGCGGCCAAGTTCGGTAAGTTAGGAACTGTGAAGATTGCTACCTGGAATGTGAATTCGCTCCGTGCCCGTGCCGACCGTGTCGAGGCCTGGCTTCAACGCACCGACTGTGATGTCCTGGCCATCCAGGAAACGAAATGCAAGGACGACAACTTTCCCTGGGAACTGTTCGAGCGGATGGGCTACGAGGTCGCGCACTTCGGCCTGAGCCAGTGGAACGGCGTGGCCATCGCCTCCCGGGTGGGACTCGACGACGTCGAACGCACCTTCATGGACCAGCCCATGTTCGGAAAGAACGGCAAGGACGAGGTCCAGGAGGCCCGCGCGATCGCCGCGACCTGCGGCGGGGTCCGGATCTGGAGCCTGTACGTCCCCAACGGCCGCTCGCTCGATGACGAGCACATGCCCTACAAGCTCAAATGGTTGGACTCGCTCCGGTCGCACGCGGAAGGCTTGATCCAGGCGGACCCCGGGGCGCAGGTGGCGCTGATGGGCGACTGGAACATCGCACCGCGGGACGAGGACGTGTGGGACATCGACTTGTTCCGCGCCCAGAAAATGACCCACGTCAGCGAACCGGAACGCGCGGCGTTCCACGCTTTCGAAGACGCCGGCTACACCGATGTGGTCCGGCCGTACACGCCGGGCCCCGGGGTGTACACCTACTGGGACTACACCCAGCTCCGGTTCCCCAAGAAGGAAGGGATGCGGATCGACTTCGTCCTCGCCTCCCCCGCGCTGGCCGCCCGGGTGACCGGGGCCTCGATCGACCGCGAGGAACGCAAGGGCAAGGGCGCCTCCGACCACGCGCCCGTGATCGTGGAGCTGGCCGGCTGATGGACGCCCGCCGGGGAAACGCAGGGCAACGATGACGGGGAACCTGTATCAGGGCCAGGCCGGCTTGCCGTTCTCCTCGACGCTGCGGGTGTATGAACCGCTGGAAGCCTTCCCCGCCGAACAGCAGGAGGGCCTGCGCACCGCCGGCGCCCGGTCGGAGTCCCGGGCCGCAGTGGAGAACGCCGAACTGCTGGCGTCGCTGGGCCGCATCACCCGGCCCGGCGGGGACCCCTTTCCCACCGGCCAGACAGACCTGGTGCGGACACTGTCCGTCAGCGGCTCTGCTGACGGACCGGCGGGCCCCGCCGGGGACGACGCCGAGCCGGGGAGCGTGGTTCCGGCCAGACTGCTGTACTGCCCCAGCCAGCTGGTCCTTCGGGCCGGACTGGCAGCCAACGCCCTGATGGAGGGCATCCACGGCCCGCTGGCACAGCTCCTGATCCCCGAGGAGCAACGCGACCGGCACCAGGAACGCATCGACCAGGTCAAGGCCCGCGAGGGCGTCCGCCGCGTCCACACCCGGGCCTCGACCTGGGGGATTCCGTTCAGCTGGTTCTGCCTCTTCCAGGAATCAGACCCCACCGACGTGGTGGAGTCCGCCGGAAGGATCGTCACGGTTCGCATCCGGGCAACCATTGCCGCCGCGCTCGCCCGGGTCCGGCACGCCGTCGCCCATCTTGCCCTGGCCGCCCCGGACATCGACATGCTCGATGACCTGACCCAGCTCACCGAATGGCTGGAGCTGTTCCACCCGGACTCGGTCGTGGAGCTGGATTACGGCGCGGTGGCGGACAAGGTGTACCCGGACGATTCACCACTGGACGTACGGCTGGGCATCGAGTGCCTCGCCGAGGGCGACATGACCGGAGCTGCCGCCGCCTACCGGCGTCTGGCCTCGCGCTGGATCCCCATCCGGCAGCTGGCCCGCGCCTCCTAGGCCAGTCGCAACGGAAGCCGCGGCGGCGCCGTCGTGCTCCGAACGATCAACCGGTGCGGGGCCACCGAGGAGCGCACCGCGCCGGCAATCCCGTCAAGCTCGTCGAGCAGCATCTTGGTGCGCAGCTCCGCCTGCTGGTCCGGGCGCTGCGCCACCGTGGTCAGTCCGGCAGCGGCGGCGAATTCGTGGTCGTCGATCCCCACCACCGACAGCTCCTCGGGAATCCGGACACCCGCCCGGGCGGCCTCGAAGAGAACGCCCAGGGCCATCTCGTCGGACGCGCAGAAGATCGCCGTGGGCTTCGCACCGGGCAGGCTCCACAGCCGCTGGAATGCCTGCTGCCCGCTGCGGACGGTGAAATCCCCCCACTGGTCCCATTCCGGCCGGACCTCCAGCGCGGCCTCGGCCATGACATCCTGGAACGCCTTGATCCGCACCCGGGGCACATCGAAGTTCAGGTCCGTCTCGTCGTCGCCGTGCAGCAGCGCGATGTCGCGGTGGCCCAGGTCGATCAGGTGGCGCACCGCGGTGGAGGCAGCGTCGTAGTCGTCGATTCCGATGTAGGCGCAGCCCTCAACGTGGCCGCCGACCACCACCAGCGGAATGTCGATCTTGTGCAGGTGGGCCAGTTCCTGGCGGGTGAGGGCCATGCACAGCACCAGCAGCGCATCGATCTGCTTGTAGACCATCGTCTTGCTGAACAGCCGCTCACGGGGGCTGCCGTGCCCGCCCAGGTTGAACAAGGATAGGTTGTACTGGCGGCCGTGGAGTTCCCGGTCCGCGCCTTCGATGGCTTTGGAGAAGAACCAGCGGCTGACGAACGGGGCCAGCACCCCGATGGTCCGGGTGCGGCCGGTGGCCAGGCCGGAGGCGGACGAGGAGGCGACGTAGCCGAGGGCCTCGGCCACGTCGAGGATTTTCTCCCGTGTGGCCGGCGAGACCCGGGGCAGGCCCCGGACGGCCCGGGAAACGGTGGCGGTGGAAACGCCCGCCGCGGCCGCCACGTCTTCGATGCTGACGCCGGAATGGCCGCCGCGCTGCGCCCTATCAGTTGTCCGTGCCACCGTGTCCCCTTATCGGCCGCCCGCGGAAGCGCGGCCGGCACGCCGCCCGCGGCGACGCTTCATCCTACTGTCCGCCCCGTCCCGGCGCCGTTCGTTACGCCCGCGCCTCCGGTCAGCGCCTCCGGGTGCCGGTCCGGCCGGGCAGGCGACGCCGGAGCCGAACCATTCCGTACAGCGCCAGCAGCGTGGCCAGCAGCCCAAGAGCCCAGCCGAGCGCCGGCTGGGCTGTCACCTCCATCCAGACGGTGACCGCCAGCAGGACCACTGCCCAAAAACCCAAAAACCCAATGATGATGTCGAAGTCCTCGCCCGAGCGGACCCGCCGGTGCTGCTTGCGGATCTCACCCGGGGTTTGCCCGGCAGTCATGACCCGCACTTCACGACGCGCTCACTTGACCGCACCCGCTGTCAGGCCCGCCACGATCTTGCGCTGGAAGACGAGCACCAGGATCACCAGCGGAATGGTCACGATGGTCCCGGCCGCCATAATGGCCGTGTAGGGGATCTGGTTGGGCTGGGCGCCGGCGAAGCTCGCAATGGCGACCGTGACCGGCTGGGTCCTGTCGCTGGAGAGCTGGCTGGCGATCAGGAATTCGTTCCACGAGGAGATGAACGCCAGGATGGCCGTCGTAAAGATGGCCGGCGCGGCCAGCGGCATGATCACCTTCCGGAAGGCCTGACCCTGCGTGCAGCCGTCCACCCGGGCTGATTCCTCCAGCTCCCACGGCATCTCGCGGAAGAACGAGGTCATGGTGTAGACGGTCAGGGGCAGCACGAACGAAATGTTCGGGATGATCAGGGCCTGGTACGTTCCCATCCAGCCGATATTGGTGAACAGCTGGAACAGCGGGGTGATGAGGGCAACGCCGGGGAACATCGAGGCGCCCAGGATGAAGCCCAGCACCAGGAACTTGAAGCGGAAGTTCAACCGCGCCAGCGCGTAGGCGGCGAACACGCCGATCAGCAGCGACACCGCGGTGACCACGACGCCGATGAACACGCTGTTCAGGAGGGCCTGGCCGAAGTGGTTTCCGAAGGAGGTGTCGAAGGCGGTCTTGAAGTTGTCCAGCGTCACGTGGGTGGGCAGGATCGAGGTGTCGTAGGTGAAGCCGACATCACGGAACGCCGTCACCACCATCCAGTAGGCAGGTGCAAGGCACCAGATGAGAATCACGGCAGCGCTGAGGTAGGTGCGTCCCTGCGCCCATTTCTCCCGGTTCTGGGCGCTCTTGCGTCCCCGGTCCTGCTGCGCGCGCAGCTCGGTCGCGGCGGCGGTCATTTCTTCCCCTTACTTGCGCCGGTCTGCTGCTCCACCACGTTGGCGCCGAGGAAGCGCACGAAGATGAAAGCGACCAGGAAAATGATGATGAACGTGATGGTGGACAGCGCCGCCGCCACGTTGAAGCCCTGCCTGATCTGGTTGATTACCAGGATGGAGAGCGTGGTGGTGTTGTTCGCCCCGCCGGTGAGGATGTAGGGCAGGTCGAACATGCGCAGGGCGTCCAGGGTGCGGAAGAGGATGGCCACCATGAGCGCCGGTTTGACCAACGGCAGGGTGATCATCCGGAAGCGCTGCCAGGCCGAGGCGCCGTCAACCTTGGCTGCCTCGTACACCTCCGCGGGAATCATCTGGAGGCCGGCCAGGATCAGCAGCGCCATGAAGGGCGTGGTCTTCCAGACGTCGGCAATGATGACGGCCCACTTGGCCGGCCACTCACTGCCGGTCCAAAGGATGGAGGCATTGAAAAGCTTGTTGGCGATGCCCTCGAACGCGAAAATGAACAGCCACAGTTTGGCCGTGACAGCGGTGGGGATGGCCCACGGCACCAGGACGGCGGCGCGGACCAGGCTGCGGCCCCGGAAGGTGCGTGCCATGATGACCGCCATCCAGAAGCCGAGCACGGTCTCCAGCGAAACCGTCACGATGGTGAAGAAAAAGGTCGTGGCCGTGGCGGACCAGAACTGGGATCCCAGCGTGCCGGGCGGGCAGGGGACGGTGCCGCCGCCGGCGGACGCGCACTGCTGGGCAATCCAGTTGACGTAGTTGGAGAAGCCCGCCGGGCCGCCTTCGGTGAAGAGCCCGGTGGCGGGGTCCAGGCCTGCGTCGGCCTGGAAGGACATCACGATGGCGCTGACGATCGGGTAAACGATGACGACGGCCAGCGCGATGATGGTGGGGGCCAGCAGCCACGACGCCCATTTGCCCTGGCTCGCGATGACGTTGTCCTCCCCCACCCCCTTGGGAGCGTGGTGAAGCTCGGTCCCGCCCGACGCCGGCTTCTTGACCGGCGTCGGGCCCAATTCAGTTGCCATGTTGGACTACTTTGACTGGGTTTCGATGGACTTCTGCATGTCGGACAGCGCTGCGTCCACTGCTTTCTCGCCCTTGATGGCCGAGTATGCGTTGTCCTGGATGGCCTTGGTGACGGCCGGGTAGAACGGAGTCACCGGACGCGGGACGGCGTTCTCGATCGAGGTCTTCAGCACCGGCAGGTAGGGAAGCTTGGCGACCAGGTCCTTGTCGTCGTAGAGCTTGCCCAGCACCGGGGCGAGGGACCCCTGCGTGGCGTAGAACTTCTCGGATTCCTCCGAGGTCAGGAACTTCAGGAAATCAAGGGAGGTGGCCTTGTTCTTGGAGTAGACGCTCACCGCGGCGTTGTGGCCGCCCAGGGAGGAGGCACCGGGGCCGGATTTGCCCGGCAGCGGGGCCAGGCCCAGCTTGTCCTTCACCTTGGAGGAGCCTTCAGTGGTGATGAGGTTGTAGGCGTAGGGCCAGTTGCGCAGGAACAGCAGCTTGCCGTCCTGGAAGGCCTGGCGGCTTTCCTCTTCCTTGAAGGTGATGGCCTCCTTGGGGATGTTGCCGTCCGCGTAGGCCTTCGCCAGGTTCCCGAGGCCGGCCTTGGCCTCGTCCGTGTTCAGGCTCGGCTTGCCGTCCTTGTCCAGCACGGAGCCGCCGGCGGAGTTGATCGCCTCGGAGGCGTTGACGGTAAGGCCTTCGTACTTCGAAAACTGGCCGGCGTAGCAGCCGATGTTGTTGGTCTTGGCGATGGAGCACATGCCCATCATCTCGTCCCAGGTCTTGGGGGCGTTGGGAACGAGGTCCTTGCGGTAGTACAGGAATCCGCCGTCGGAGGTCTGCGGCGCCGCGTACAGGGTTCCCTTGTAGGTGGCGCTGTCCACGGTCGGCTTGAGCATGGCGCTCGTATCGATGGCCATCTTGTCCTTGAGGGGCTGCAGCCAGCCCTTGGCGGCGAACTCTGCCGTCCACACCACGTCCACATCGACGACGTCGTAGTCGGACTGCTTGGCCTGGAAGTGCTGGACGAGGTCGTCGTGCTGCTGATCGGCCTGGTCGGTCTGCTCCTTGAACGTCACCTTCTCGTTCGGGTGCGCCGCGTTCCACTTCTCCACCAGCGGACGGACCACGTTGCTGTTGTCCTTGCCCTGGACATACGTGATGGGGCCCCTGCCATCCAGGTTGGCCCCGGCGTCACCGCCGCCGCCACCGGCCGTGCTGCCGCCACCGCCGCCGCCACCGCCGCACGCGGACAGGGAAAGGGCCAGGACACCGGCGGCGGCCACGGGAAGTAGATACTTAGGGGTTTTCATACAGGTGCTCCTCGCTGAGTACCGGGGGTGACCGGTGGTGCAGTTGGTGTGGTGACCATCACACTAGCGATCAGGCCTGCGGGAATGCAAGCGTTTACATCAAAGCTCTTCGCCAAAACCGGCGACGCCGCCGCGCTCGCTGCCGCGCGGAAATGCCCGGGGAATGCCGCGCCAGAGACCTGTGACCGGTGGGGCCAGCGTTTCGCAGGGGGTTCGGCACAGAGGGTCGGGGCGTCGGGCGCGCGCCGAGGGGCACGCCGGCAGGCGCCGGGTCAGCGGACTCGTTCGGCGCGGCCGAACCGGGACCGCGCGCCGGAACTTATGTGGATCAGCACCGGCGTGCGTTTTCCGATGACAGCGTCGAGTGCCCGGACCAGAGCTGACACTTCGCCGGCCAGCGTGTGCGGCGCAACGCCCTGGCGCGGTTGGACCCGGATCCGGAGCGCCGGTTCGCCGCGGAACTCGTACGTCGCCACGGTGGCGCCGGCCAGGTCCGGCCGGTCGGCCAGCGCGGCCCTGAGCGCCTGCTCGGCCACGCCGCCGCCGATCCGGACGCTGCCGGGGACTTCGCCGGCGTCGTCCTCGGCGACGAGCAGGTTCGCGCGGCCCTTGCCCTGCTGGGCCAGCCACGCCACCATGAGCGCGATGACCACCGCCAGCAGCAGCACTATCACGATCCAGAGCCAGCTCTCGGACTGCCCGGGGAACCGCGTGCGCTCAAAGAGGCCGCGGAGTCCCGTCCAGATCTCCGCGGACCAGGCACGCCACCACACTCCGACTGCC
The DNA here is from genome assembly GCF_057748045.1 of Arthrobacter sp. JB02-1C. Lineage (NCBI taxonomy): Bacteria > Bacillati > Actinomycetota > Actinomycetes > Micrococcales > Micrococcaceae > Arthrobacter > Arthrobacter sp. JB02-1C. The sequence continues at coordinate 1,437,939 of NZ_CM173235.1, read as the reverse complement.
GGCACGGTGGCCAGCAGGAGCAGCAGGGCACCAATAACCAAGAGCTTCACGCCGAGGATCCCGAGCAGGATGCGATTGAGGGTTCTGGGGGTGCCGTTCACGCGCCGATCACCCCGGATGAGGCCAGGTTGATGCGTACCAGCGGCATGGGTGTCGGCGACATGTCGTGGAGTTCGGCCTCGACGGCCGCCTGGACATCGGCCTCCCGCAGCGGCACCCCGGAGGTGGGCCGGATGTTGACCAGTACTTGGCGCTGTGACACCACCACCATCACCTGTTCCTGGGCGACGTTGGCCGCGAGCCGGGCGCGCCTTGCCAGGGCGGAGGCAATGACTTCGTCGTCGACCACGACGGCCGCGCGCGGGTCGCCGAGTACGTGCCGGGCGCGGCGGCCGGGCAGCACCGCGCTGAGGAAAAAGAACAGTCCGGCCGCCATCAGCACAGCACCGATGACCCCGAGCAGGAGCGGGGCGATTCCCGAGGGCAGTGCAATCAGCCGCTCCGCGGCGGTTTGCGGGTCGATCAGCCAGGGCGGCTGTCCGACGGCCCGCACCGCGGTTTCAAGCAGGGCGTAGCCACAGACCACGATGGCCAGCACTGCGGCGACGACGGCCGCGGCAGCCCGGGATGCGGTCGTCTCGCGCGCGAGGATTTTCTCCATCCCCACGCTGCCGCCAGCCGCCGGACCGGTGCCGGTGCCGGTGCCGGTGCCGGTGCCGGTGCCGGGGGAGATGGTGCTGGCACCGGGCCCGTGCGGGTGCTGCCCGGCGTCCCGGGATGCGGCCTCGCCGTGGTGGTGCCGTTCGGCAGCGTGGCTCACCGTACCCGCCCTCCGTCGCTAACGCTGGCCCCGCTGATGCGGATGTCCACCCGGCTCAGCTGGGCACCGCTGAGCTCCGTCACGCGGTGCAGAATGGCTGCCTTCGCAGCCACGGTCCGGTCCCAGATCGTGCCGCCGAATGCTGCCACGCGGGCGGGGTTACGGAGCACGGAGTTCAGTGACGGCACGGCGATCGGCGCGACGAGGGACAGTGCCAGCAGCCCGTCGTCGTCGGCCCAGTCGGCCCGAATGTCCTGCGCGGGGACGCCCAGCGCCTCCCCGGCGGCCGCCCGGGCCACGCTGGTGAGGGCCTGCGTGCTGATCCGGTTGTGTCCGGCCAGCAGGCGCCCGGCGGCGACGCTCATGAGGAGGAACGCCGGCCGGTGATGGCGTCGAGGACGCTGCGGAGGTCCAGTTTCCCTTCGGCCGCCCGGCCCAGCAGGGCACCGATGGCCATGAAGATCAGGGATCCGAGGAATCCCCAGGCCCCGAAGGCGAAGGACATAAAGGCCAGGAAAGCACCGGCGGCCATCCCGACGACGGTGAGGTTCACTGGAGCGCCTCCCTTACGGGCCGGGATTCGACGGCGGCAGCCGGTTTGGGCGGCCCTGGGACGAAAACGTCGTGGATTTCAATGTTGACTTCGATGACCTGGAGTCCGACGAGTTCCTCCACCGCGGCGTAAACGGCGGCGCGGATCTGGTCGGCCAGCGGGTGCAGCGGCGTGCCGTAGACCGCTACCAGTGCGATGTCCACAGCCACCTGGGTCTCACCGACCTCGGCACGCACCCCGGCCGCGTGTTCGGAACTGCCGACGGCTTCACGGATGGCGCCCAGGGCCCGGGATGACCCGGTGCCCAGGGAGTACACGCCCGGGACCGCGCGGGCGGCGATGCCTGCCACCTTGGCGACCGCCGTCTCCGAAATGACTGTCCGGCCGGTGGCGGCCGGCACCGGGGCCGGCATCCGGGCCGGCATCGCAGTCTCAAGTCCCGGCTGAGAATTTTGGTACTCCATCAGGCACTCCCCCTTCTCTTTGACACCACCCTAGTCCTTGGGGGCGACGGCGGGGCGGATCGGCGGCTGTTTCCGCCGTCGGCTGGGCCGTCGGGGTCAGCGCCCGAGGCTGCTGCTGTCGCCGGAGCGGCGGTGGACCCGGCCGGCGCGCATGACGAAGTCCACCCGGGCCGTGGCTGCGATGTCCTCCAGCGGGTTCCCGGGCATGGCCACAATGTCGGCGCAGGCGCCAGGCCTGAGCACCCCGATGTCGGTCCGGCCCAGAAGTTCTGCGGCCGTGGATGTCGCGGCACGCAGTGCCCTCGCCGGGCTGATGCCGGCGTTGACCATGGCCTGGAACTCGAGGATGCCGTGGTCGAAGTCGAACATGCCGCAGTCCGTGCCATACGCGACCTTGACGTCGCTGGCAGCAACCAGGCGCTGGGATTCCAGGATCTGGCCGCTGTCGCGGCGGAACTTCCACACCGCCTGGTCCGGCAGCGTTCCGGCCGCCAGCTGCGCCAGGTCCTCCTGGGTCATCTGCATCGTCGGCACGATGAACACCCCGGCCCGAAGGGCAAGCTCGACGCCCTCCTCGTCGATCAGGTAGGCGTGCTCAAGGCTTCGCGCCCCGGCCCGGACGGCCTGCTTGCACGCCGCGGCGCCGCCGGTATGCACTGCGACGGGAAGACCCAGCAGGGCCGCGGTCGAGCACAGGGCCTCCATCTCGTCGTCGAACCAGGTGGTGCGGGCCGGATCGTCGCCCGCGCTGAAGTAGCCGCCGGCGTTGGCGGTCTTGATCCAGTCGCTGCCGTGGGCCGCCTCGCGCCGGACCAGCTGCCGGACCCGTTCCACCCCGTCGGCCACCGCGGAAACGGGCAGCTCCCAGCGGGAGGGGTAGAAGCCGCTCATGTCGCCGTGGCCGCCCGTTGCGCTGAGCACGTGCCCGGCGACCACCAGCCGCGGGCCCCGGACGATACCGGCGGCCAGCGCGTTGCGCAGGTCCACGGTCGGGAATTCCGGATCCATGGTGCCCAGGTCCCGCAATGTTGTGAAGCCGTAGTCCAGGTATTTCAGCGCCAGGCCGAGGCCGGCGAGCGCCTTGGTGGCTGTGGATCCCAGGGTCTGCCGGGCCAGCCCGGCGGCGTCCATGGTCAGGTGCACGTGGGTGTCGATGAAACCCGGGCAGACCGTATGCCCGGTCAGATCGACCACCTCGGCATCGTCGGGCCGGTCCACGGACCGCCCCATCGCGGCGATCACGCCGTCGCGGACAGCAATTTCGGTCCGGCCTCCCGGGTCCGCGGAATGGCCGTCGAAGACACCATCACAGATCAGCACCAACGCGCTCATGGATTCATGATCCTCCGGCGGTGGCACCGTGTCGACGCCGGTGGTAGCGTCCGGACTGGCGGCCACCGCAGCGGTCAGGGACACGCCGCCCCCGGAGAGGCAGGCAGTCGTGGAAAGTTTTCCGGTCTCGGACCTCTTCCGGGTGCTGGACCTGGCGGGGGTGTTCGCCAACGCCGTCCTGGGCGGGGTGATCGCCCGCCGGGAGAAGCTTGACCCGGTCGGCTTCGCCGTTCTCTCCGTGCTCTCGGGCCTGGGCGGTGGGATAATCCGGGACACCCTGCTGCAGCATGGCCCGCCGGTGGCGTTGACGGATTACGCCTACCTGTCCACCGCCTTCGCCGGCGCAGCCCTGGCCTTCGTGATACGGGTGGAGGGTCGTGTCTGGGACCGGGTCTGGCCGGTACTGGATGCCCTGGCGCTGGGATGCTGGGCGGCCGCCGGTGCGGAGAAGACGCTCGGCGTCGGGCTGGGCTGGTTGCCCGCGGTGCTGCTGGGCACCATCACCGCCGTCGGCGGCGGCGCCACCCGGGATGTGGTGCTGCGTCAGGTGCCCGCGGTCCTGGGCGGAAACACGCTCTACGCCAGCTGCGCGGCCGCGGCCAGCGGGACCATGGTCCTCCTGTTTTACGCCGGCCACCGGACCGCCGGTTCCCTGGCCGGGCTGGTCGTGGGAATGGGGCTGTGCCTGCTCGCCCGTTGGCGTGGCTGGATCCTGCCCGGCTCCGACCCGTGGTCGCCCGCCAGGATCCTTCCGGACCGCCTCCGTCCGCACCGCCGCGGCGGGCGCCCGGATCGCGGAGCCGGCGGGACCCCTGGCACCGGCAACGAGGAGCGCGGGTAGGACGGGGACGGCGGCGGGTCCTGGCCGGTGCCGGGGAAGTGGCAAGCCGGTGGCCGCGTCGGCCGTTAGGCGTTGGTGGGCGCGGCGGCGGTGAGTTTTCCGTCGCGCATGGTGGCGACCGAGTCGGTCAGCGGGACGAATTCGGTGTCGTGCGTGACCATGACGGTGGCGACCAGGAATTCGTCGGTGATGCGGCGCAGGAGCCGGACGATGGAGTCGCTGCGTTCGTGGTCCAGGGCCGCGGTTGGTTCGTCCACGAGCAGTACTTTGGGATCTCCCATCAGGGCGCGGGCGATGTTGACCCGCTGGCGCTGGCCGCCGGAGAGTTGGTGCGGCCGTTTGTCCGCGCAGGTGGAGAGTCCGACGACGTCGAGCAGTTCCGCGGCTTTGGCGCGGGCGGCGCTGACGGATTTTCCGCGCAGGTGGTCACCGATGATGAGCTGTTCTGCGGCGGTCAGGGAGGCGAGCAGGTTCGGCTGTTGGAAGATGATGCCGATCTTTTCCCGGCGCAGCGCGGTCAGTTCTTTGTCGCCGAGCCCGGTCGCGTCGACGCCGTCGATGAGCACCAGGCCGTGGGTGGGGCGGACCAGGGTGGCGGCGGCGGCCAGGAGGCTGGATTTACCGGAACCGGAGGGGCCGACGAGGGAGATCATCTGGCCGGCCTGGACGGTGAGATTCACGGTGTCCAGGGCTTTGATGGTTCCGTCGCCGTCCGGGTATTCGAGGCTGACGTTGACGAGGTTCAGGGGGCTGGGGGTGGAGGACATGCTGGTACTTCCTTTGTGGATGTGCGCGGGGAGGATGGAGGGGGCGGGGCCGGTCCGCGGGAGGGCTTAGTTGCCGCCGAGGGCGATCAGGGCGTCGACTTTGGTGACGCGTCGGACGGCCAGGGCCGCGCCGGCCAGGCCGAGGGCGATGATTCCCAGGATCGGCAGCAGTGTCGTTGCCGGGGTGACCAGGAAAGGCGCTGCTTTCGCTGCGAAGAAGCCGCCGAGGATGCCGATTCCGCCGCCGAGCCCGGCGCCTGCGAACAGGACGATGGCGGCCTGGGTGATGGCGTCGCGCAGGACATAGCTGCCGGAGGCACCCATGGCCTTGAGGACTGCGATGTCGCGGGTCCGCTGGACGGTCCAGACGGTCAGGAAGGCGACGATGACCAGGGCGGAGATGCCGTAGAGGAAGGCCTGCATCAGGGTCAGGGATCCGTTCTCGCTCTTGTAGGAGCCGAGGGCCTGGAAGGACCCGGTCCGCGAAGCGCTGACGGTGTGCGCTGCGGTGTTGGCGGCGGCTTCGTCAACGGCGGCGCCGTCTTTGTAGGTGATGGCGGCGACGGTTCCCAGCTGTTCCGGGTCGCTCAGGTGGGCCAGCTTCGACCAGGTTGGAAGGGCTGTCCAGACGACGCTGGTGTGGGAGTACCACTGGTCCTCGACGACGGCGCTGACGGTCAGTTCGGCGCCTCCGACGGTGGCTTTGTCGCCGGCGTTCAGGGAAAGGGCCCTGGCGACGGTCTTTCCGATGACGACGGTGTCCGCGGTGACCCGGGACGGTGCGAGCCGGCCCTCGGGTGCGACGCCGAACACGGCGACGTTGGTGGTGCCGGTACCGGCTCCGGTGTCCCCGGCGACGGCCTGGAAGCGGGTCTGGCTGATGCCCAGGGCCTCTGCGTCCTGGACGCCGGCGCGGTTCCTCCAGCTGTCGAGCTGCGCGGCGGTGACTTCGCTTTCGGTGAAGGAGGCCTTGGGTTCGTTGGTGCCGGGGGCGCCGAAGGCGATGCTGTCCACCGCTTTGACCGGGACTCCGCTGGCGTTGATTGTGCCGAGTTTGTCAATGGCCGAGGTCGATTGGTCCCCCAGCCCGGCCGTCAGTCCCGAGAGCATGACGAGCAGCAGGGTGATCAGGGCGACGACGCCGCCCATCAGGGCGAACCTGCCCTTGGCAAAGCGGATGTCGCGGATAGCAAGAAACACGGTTCTCTTCTTTCAGTGGGTGATTCGGTGGCCGGAAAAGCTCCTATATCCACTCTCCCGCCGGCATGGGTGCGCGCCATCGGGCAGATGGTTGATCTGGGGTCGACGCATGGTTGATTCCCGGGTCAACCTTTTGGTTGATCCGCACCGGACCGGCGGCGCATAAGCTGATCCAATGCCCGCCACAGACCCTCGTTCCGCTCCAGCCGGCGATAGTCCCTTAGGACCGGACGCGGGCCTGCCCGGCGACCTCGATACCCCGCAGCCCTCGGTCACGATCCTTCGCGTCCTCAGGGTCTGCCTGCACGTTGGTTTTGCTGCCTTGCTGGCAGTGGGCGTCCTGAGGCTGCTCGCCGGCGGGGCGGGCCCCCTGCGGTATGTCTATGCCGGGGCCGCGGTTGTCCTGGCCGGCGTGTATCTCACCGGCACGATCCTGGAAAAGCGTTTCGCCGCGGACGGCACGGGATTCGACCCCCGCCGCTACGGCCTCCTGTGGCTGGGAATCATCACCGCGCTGTGGTTCCTCCTGCTCGCCGGGAGCGCCGATTTTGCCTGGCTGGTGTTTCCCCTCTTCTTCCTCCACCTGCACCTGCTGCCGCGCCGGATTGCGCTGCTGACGATCGCGTTGATGACGGCGGCGGTCATTGCCGCCCAATGGACCGCCAGCGGGCTCCCGGTCCCACAGCCGGCCGTCGTCATTGGCCCGCTGTTCGGTGCTGCCTTCGCTGTCGTGACCGGACTTGCCTATCTGGCGCTCTACCGGGAAGCCGAGCACCAGCGCCGCGCAGCCGATGAACTCCGCCGGACCCGTGCGGAGCTGGCCGCGTCCCAGCACCATGCCGGCGTCCTGGCCGAGCGCGAAAGACTGGCCCGGGAAATCCACGACACCCTCGCCCAAGGCTTCTCGAGCATCGTTCTGGTCGCCCGCGCGGCAGAAAAGTCGCTCGCGGACGGAGACACCGCCACCGCCGCTGTACGCTTTGCGCTGGTTCAGCAGACCGCGGCCGAGAACCTGGCAGAGGCCCGGAGTTTCGTGCGCGGACTGTCGTCCCCGCAGCTGCAGGGAGCTTCCCTGATCGAGAGTCTGCGCCGGCTCTGCGAGAGCACCGAAACCAGCGCCGCCGCCCGTGGCCTGGGGCTGCGATGCAGGTTCGAACTTGACGGTGACCCCGTAGAGCTGCCGCAACAGTACCGGGTGACCCTGCTCCGGGCCGCCCAGGCCAGCCTCGCCAACGTCAGGGACCACGCCAGGGCCGGCAACGCTGTGGTGACGATCGCATTTCTGGGCAGCGAGGTCACCTTGGACATTTATGATGACGGTGTCGGCTTTGATCCCGCCGCCGCGGCAGCGCGGACGGCGGCACGCACGGACGGGAGCGGCTACGGGATCCGGTCGTTGCAGCGCAGGGTCAGCGCGCTCGATGGTTCGCTCACCTTGGAATCATCCCCCGGCGAGGGGACAGTAGTGGCCGTCCGCCTGCCCTTGGGGGAGACCGCCGGGAGAAAAGACCCGTGACCGGCATCCGCATTTTGCTCGTGGATGACCATCCCGTTGTCAGGGCCGGTCTGAGGGCGCTGCTGACCGCCTTCGAGGGTATCTCGGTGGCAGCGGAAGCGGCCGACGGCGACGCAGCACTCAAGGAACTGGACCGTCTGCGCGCTCTGGGCGAGCGGGTCGACGTCGTGCTCATGGATCTGCAAATGGGCGCGGGAATGGACGGCGTCACTGCCACATCGCGGATCAAGCTGCTGGAGGATCCTCCGCCGGTCCTGATCCTGACCACGTATGACACGGACGCTGACATCCTGGCCGCGGTGGAAGCTGGAGCCAGCGGTTACATGCTCAAGGACGCCCCTCCTGAGCAAATTCATCAGGCCGTCATGGCCGCCGCCGCCGGCCAGACGGCACTGGCACCGAGAGCCGCGGCCCTGCTCATGGGACGAATTAACAATCCCGCGCCCACGCTCACCCCGCGCGAAATCCAGCTGCTGGAATTGCTGGCCACTGGGCTCTCCAACCGGGCCATCGCCAAACAGATCTATGTTTCCGAGGCAACCGTGAAGACCCACCTCGTGCACATTTACGGCAAACTCGGGGTGGAGAACCGCACGGCAGCCATCGCCGCCGCAACGCAGCGACGCATCATCCGGGGCCCCGTCCAGCAGGGTTGAGGGCCTGACCGGCTTAAGCCGCCGTGCGGACCGGGTACGCGAACCTGGATTACCGCAAGCAACGGATGCCCGCAGGGCAGCTGTTACCAGCACCCCAGTCGGATGTTCTCTGTCAGTTGCTCGGTCTTGTTCGCGGTCCCGGGGCCGCTGATAATGAGGGACACTGTTGCGTCGGCACGGCCGGGATTGAACCGGCCGCTTCCGGGCCGGATGATCAGAGTCACCGACTCCGGCTCGCCCGTGCAGGCCCGCTGCCCGGATCCGGCTCCTCCAAAGATGGGCGCGGAGTCGTCGTGGTCACCGGTTTGGGTAAGGAAGAGCCCCACGCCGGCGTTCTGGCCCTCGTCGCAGCTGTAACCGATGTGCACTTGCACCCCGCTCCCGGAACTGTCGAGCCCGCCGCCGCTGACCCACAAGTCACCGCGTCCATGTCCTGAGCCGGCCTGCGCCGGGGCTGCCATGCTCAGCAGTGCGAAGGCGCTGGCGATGACAGTTCCAACAATGGTCTTCACCCGGTACCGGCAACCCTCGTAGCGCGCGGCAGCAGGATGGACAGCTGCCGGTGGACGCGGCCCGTATTCACGTTTCGAAAAGGCATTTCCAAGCTGCTTCATCGGTCCCATAGCCTGCCGTCGCGAGAAGGAGGAGGAGGTCATCTGCTTCAGGAAAGTCGCTTCCTCGAATTTGGTGGCGCTCCGGTCGAACTATCCCAGTCCACGCTCCCGAGGGCCGGACAGAGAAGGGACGAAAGCCCCCAGTCGTTGGGGAAGGCGGCCCTTGCCCAAGGTCTTGATGCAGTCCCTGGGCGGAAGCGGGCGCGAGTAGAAGTTGCCCTGGACGCAGCTGCAGCCCAGGCTTTCCAGGTGGTCGCGCTGCGCTTGAGTTTCTACGCCTTCTGCGATGGTGGACAGCCCAAGGGCCTTCGCGAGGGCGATGACTGCTCCTACGATGGCTGTGTCCTCGGCGTCGGTGCCTAGGCCGGCGACGAATGACCGGTCTATTTTGATGACGTTCACCGGGAAGGTTTTGAGGTGCGTGAGGGAGGAGTAGCCTGTTCCGAAGTCATCCAGCGCTATGTCCACTCCCAGTGACCGGAGCTCCCGGACGATGGCGAGGTTGGCGCTATTGGCATCGAGCAGCGCTGACTCGGTGATTTCCACGCAGAGTGCCTGTGGCGCGAGACCGGACCGGAAAAGGGCATCCCTGACAATGTCCATGAGGTCCGGTTGCGCGAGTTCGAGGGGACTGAGATTCACGGCCACCTGGGCCGGCGAACTCTGGGGGCTGGTGCGTTGCCATCGGGACAATTCAGCGCACGCCTGGCGCACCATCCATTGCCCGATCTGAACGATGAGGCCGCTCTTTTCCGCGATGCCTAGAAACTCGGCAGGGGCGAGGAGCCCCCGGGCGGGGTGCTCCCACCGCACGAGCGCTTCGACGGCGACGAGTTGGTCCTCGGCAAGGGAAAAGACTGGCTGGAAGAAGAGTCTTAGTTGGTCCTCTTCCAGCGCCACGCGGAGTTCCTTTTCGGTACGAAGACCGTATTCGAGATCGTCGCGCATCGTCTCGCTAAACACTTCGTAGCCTCCGCCGCCGGCGGCCTTGGCATGGTACATAGCCGTATCCGCGTCACGGAGTAGTTCGTCCGGGCTCGTTTGGTCTGCTGACACAGCTATTCCCAAGCTGGCAGACACCACGAGGCGCTCCCCCCGAATCTCTTGCGGCGGAGTAAGTTCGTCCAGCAGCCTCCGGGCCAGCAGTTCGGCGGTCTGGACATCCGGGAGGTCCTCGCACAGGACCACGAATTCGTCGCCGCCCAACCGCGCCACCGTGTCGCCGGCCCTGCTGGCCCGGGCCAGGCGCCTAGACACTTCGGTGATCAGGGCATCCCCGGCCGCATGCCCCAACGTATCGTTGACGGCCTTGAGCCGGTCCACGTCGAGAAAGAACAGGCCAACCCTGGTTTCCTGCCGATGGGCCCGGGCCAGCGCCTGCCTGATCCGGTCCATGACCAGCACCCTGTTTGGCAGCCCGGTCAGCCCATCGTGCAAGGCCTGGCGCTGCAAAAGTTCTTCTGCTTCGCGCCGTGCTGTGATGTCCTGGTACTGCGCGACGAGGTATGACGGCATCCCGTCGTCGTCACGCACCACTGCGCTGGTCATCGAGGTCCACACGATATGCCCGTCAGCGTGCACAAGGCGGCGCGACTCCGCGTACTCGGAGACAGCGCCGAAAAGTGCTTGAGCCAGCCGTCCTTCCGCCACCGACGAATCCTCCGGAGCGGTAAAGCCGAGGATGCTGGACCCGGTGAGGTCCCGGGCCCGCCGACCCAGAAGGAGACCAAAGGCACGGTTTGCCCGGAGTATCTGGCCAACTGTGTCCGGATGCAGGCTCACCAGTGCCACCCCGATCGGAGCATGCTCGAACGTAAGCCTGAAACGTTCGTCGCTTCGCTTCAGCTTCGCTGCGGCGTCCAGTTCCGCCAGACGCTGGCGCTGGCTTTCACGAAGCAGCCCCTCCAGTTCCACGTCTTTGCGTTCGAGGGTTGCCCGCTGCTTCCGGAGTCCGACGCCGGCGAGGTGGGCCGTCGTCGCGATGGCCGCCATGATGACGGGAAAGATGACCATTCGGATCAAGGTCGATGAGCCGATTGTTGTGCCAACGATCAGGGGCGGTAGTCCAGCGCTCATCGTTGCGGCCAGGGCAGCCAAGACGACGAAGCCCCAAGACCGGGTGACCGAGAGCCAGATGACAGGAAACACGGCGAGCAGCCCCAGGACGCTGAGAACGACCGGGTCGGCCTCCCGGCCAAAGCCCAGAACCACGCAGTCCATGACGGGGATGACGGCGTAGCTGCCGTCAGGTAACTTTTCCCATGGCATGACAGCGCACAGGACGAGCAGGACCGCATGCGCGAGAACGGTCAGCTGAAACAGGCTTCCTTCCATGGTGGAAGGGCTGAACCCAGCCGTCAGTGCGATCACCAGAATGAGGGTCACAGATAAGGGCAGCTGGCAGATAACAACCTGCCCGCGCTCCCCCAGGCGTCGGAAGAACGATGGGAGCGGAAGGAATTCAAGAACGCCATCCAGCGGCAGCCTTATCTTCCGCCCGCCACGGGCAGCGCCAGTGCTGATTGGTGTGGGCAATGAAGTTCCTCATTCGAGAAGATAAGTCCTCGCGGACCGGCCGGCAGCTCTGCCCGGGCGCACGGCGGGACAGGCGACCACGGGCGAAACGGCTCGGGAGAGGCCGGAGCCGACAGCAAAAATACCACAGACTAAACACCGCCCCGGTGCGACGACATCGTCGTACGGCTGCCCGGGCACAGCTCCAGGAGTCGGTCCACCCGGCGAGTCGTTGACGGCGACGTGCTTTTTAAGGACAGTTCTCAGGGCCGGAGGTTTGTCAGGGTCAGCTGTGCCCGGTGGTGGCGGTAGTGCCTCGGTGCCCAGCGGAGAATGTCCCGTCGACTCATCCACGGAGCGAAGTACGGATCCCAGGAGGGCGGCATCGTCATGCCCCGCCCGAGCGCTTCCCCATCTGCACGGTCATACCAGGTCACGATTGTCCGAGTGTTCCGGTCCATCATCCGCAGCATGCTGCGCGGTGTGAGGACTTGGCCGGCCGCTGCGCTGCCCGCCCAGTTGACCCAGTTATAGGGTTTAGCGCATGACTCGAGCAGCCGGCCCCAGTTGCGTGACGCAGCTGGGGGCAGGCGGGAGAACAGGCCGAGGAGCGGTATGGCCGAAAGCGTGATGTTCTGCCCAAGGACCATGTGGAAGAGCAGCTGCCGGTTCGTCCAACGCGTCCCGTTAGACGGGCGGTCGAGCTCGAGGGCCGAGGCGCCAGAGACGATGCTGCTGAAGTCAGCGGCGATCCAAAGCAGGTCAGCGCGCACGGGATCCGCTGGCGATAAGTTCTCCTGTTTGCTCATGCAGGAGTTCCGCAGCAGGATTGCTCCGCGGGGTCGTTGGGGATGACAGTCGAGCAGGCACCGGTTTCGGGGAGTTCGAGTTCGACGGCGTCTGCGGCTTCGGTGTCTCCGGCCAGGGCGGCTGCGATGGAGCGGACCTGTTCGTAGCCGGTAGCCATGAGGAAGGTGGGCGCCCGGCCGTAGGACTTCATGCCGGCCAGATAGAAGTCTTTCTCCGGCTGGGCAAGGATCCTGGCGCCGTGCGCCGGGACGGTGCCGCAGCTGTGGACGTCCGGATCGATCAGCGGGCCCAGGGCCTTGGGCGCATCGACGGCGGGATCAAGGTCCAGCCGAAGCTCCGAAAGGATGGCCAGGTCCGGGCGGAACCCGGTGGCGGGGATGACCCGGTCAACCTCGACGCTGCGGCCGTCACTGGCCCGGACCGAGACTGTTTTGCCGCCGGTTTCGATGTGGGTTTCGATGTGGGTGGTGTGGAAGCTGGTCAGGAGCCGGACGGCTCCAGTGTCGACGGCGGTACGCAGGCGGGAGCCGAGCTGGCCGCGCGCGGGCAGTTGGTCTGCGGCCCCGCCACCGTAGGCGCGGGACGGGGTGTCGGCGCGGATTGCCCAGAGAACTTCGGTTCCGGGGTTGGCCCGGGCGAGGCGGGCCAGGTCCAGGACCATGTTGGCGGCGGAATGGCCGGAGCCGATGACCAGGGTGCGGCGGCCGGCGAACCCGTCGTCGGATACGTCGGGCAACGGGCCGGTGATCAGCCCGGCGGCCCGCGCTTCGGCTTCTCCGGGGGCAACCAGCCCGGATGAACCAACAGGTGCCGGGGCGGTCCAGGTGCCGGAGGCGTCGATGACGGCCCGGGCCACGAGTTCAACAATGTCGCCGTTGGCGTGCCGGATCCGCAGCAGGAATGGGGTCTGGTCGCGGCCCAGGCTACGGCCCTTGTCCATGCCCTGCCGGGTGACTGCAATGACCCGGGACCCCGTGCGGATCCTGCCCCTGAGTTCGGGTGTTGCCGCCAGGGGCTCGAGGTAGTCGGCGACGATCTGGTTTCCGTAGGGCAGTGCGGTCGGGCGGGGCGCTTCCCAGCCGGCGCGTTCGAGCAACCTGACGGCGGCGGCGTCGAGGTTGTACTGCCAGCTGGAGAACACCCGGACGTGGCCCCACGCCCTGACGGCGGCACCGACCGTGGAGCCCGCTTCGAGGACAAGCGGCTCCAGCCCGCGTTCGAGCAGGTGCGCTGCCGCGGCCAGGCCGACGGGCCCGGCGCCGATCACCACAACCGGCAGGGATTCCACCGATGCCATTGCTGTCCTCATTTCAGTCATCGTCGGCGGGCGCGGTTATGCCTTGGCCGGGAGCAGCGAGGCAATCAGGGCCTCCACTCGGGTCCTGATCTCGTCCCGGATGGGCCGGACGGAGTCGACGCCCTTGCCGGCCGGATCTTCCAGGACCCAGTCCTCGTAGCGTTTACCCGGGAAGTAGGGGCACTCGTCGCCGCAGCCCATGGTGATCACGACGTCGGAGTCCTTCACGGCCTCGCTGGTGAGGACTTTGGGGATCTCGGCGGACATGTCGATGCCGACCTCGGCCATGGCCTCCACGGCGGCCGGGTTGACCTGCTCCGCCGGCTGCGACCCGGCGGAGCGGACCTCGATGGCCCCCCTGCCGAGGGTGGTGAGGAACGCGGCGGCCATCTGGGAGCGCCCGGCGTTGTGGACGCAGACAAACAGGACGGAGGGTTTTTGGCTCATGAGAGCACCTTTCGATCAGCCGCGAGGTCCGCGGAAGCAATGAGGGTTGGGTAGAGGAAGCGGATCAGGAAGAAGCCGGCGGCGCCGCCGACCAGCTGGGCGAAGATGAAACCCGGAGCCGATGACGGTGCGATCCCGGCGAACGTGTCCGTGATGGTCCGGGCGATCGTCACGGCGGGGTTGGCGAAGCTGGTGGAGCTCGTGAACCAGTAAGCAGCGGTGATGTAGCCGCCGACGGCGAACGCCACCCGGTCCGCCCTGCCGGAGCGGACCGCACCGAACACGATGAGCAGCAGCCCGACCGTGGCAATGGCCTCCCCAAGCCACATACCGGTCCCGGTGCGCTCATGAGTGGAGAACGTCACCGCGCCCAGGCCGAACATCAGGTGCGCCAGCACGCTACCGGCCAGTCCGCCAAAGATCTGGCTTGCGATCAGGCCCAAGGCAGTCCTGGTGTCGAGCATGCCCAGGGCCTTCTCGACCAGGGTCACGACAGGATTGAAGGATGCCGAGACCGGCTGCAAAGCCAAGATCAGTGCCACCAGTGCAGCGCCGGTGGCGAGGCTGTTCTGCAACAGCTGCAGCCCGACGTCGTCCGGGGACAGCCGCGAGGCCATAACACCTGAGCCGACGACGGCCATGACCAGGAACGCGGTGCCAATGAACTCGGCCATCGCCCGGCGTGCCAGTTGGCTCACTGCCCCTGTCCCCCGATCAGGGCCGCCAGGTTCTGCAGCGCCTCCGTTCGCGCACGGTAGTAGACCCAGACACCGCGCTTCTCCCGGTCCAGCAAACCGACCTCGTGCAAGAGCTTCAGGTGGTGGCTGATCGTGGGCTGGGACAGGTCAAAGGCATCATTCAGGTCGCAGACGCACGCCTCGCCACCCTCGTGCGAGGCGACCAGGGACATCAGCCGCAACCGGACCGGATCGGCCAGCGCCTTCAACAGCGGAGCGATCCGTGCCGCCTCGTTCTCGGACAAGGGCTCCCGGGCCAGCGGGGAACAGCAGGCGAGCGTCTGTACCGGGGTCAGCTCCAAAGACATAGACATGCATGAATATTTACACTCATCTATGTCATTGGCAAGACGGAAGCCCTGGCCTTATGGCCGCAGGGTGGCAGGGCAGCGCCTTACTCGTCTCGCCGTTGCGGAATACTCACAGGAATGCCGGCAGGAGCGCCGGCCGCGGGAATGTGAGTCGCGGGACAGCAGAAGCGCTTCGCTATCGCCGCTCCCGGCGCCAAACGCGACGTCCGCGCGACCAGAAACCCTGGCTTTCAGTCCGTTAGTGGCGTGAAGTGCAATTCGGGCGCCTGACGCTCCGATGAGGTACCCCGAGCAAAACGAGGGACGTTCCAATTTCGAATTCCTGCCAAGTCAGACATGAGGGACCGCCCAGGCACTGCTGGCACGGATCCCTTGGCGCCCACAAGTGCCGCTATCTCCAGACCCAATTCCGACGTGGAACGTCCCATCCCCGGGCCGGAGGGTGCGGGGAGCTGGGCCAGCACGTGGACGGCGGCGGCCTCGATAGCGAGGGCTGCTGCAGCCTCTCCAAGATGTGCCAACATTAAGGCAGTGGAGAGGATGGAGCCGATCGGGTTGGCCCATCCCCTACCGGCAATATCAGGGGCGGACCCGTGAATGGCCTCGAACATGCTGGGCGCGGACCCATCCAGATTCAGGTTCGCGCTCGAGGCAACGCCAAGGCCGCCCTGAACGACGGCGCCGAGGTCCGTGATGATGTCGCCAAACAGATTGTCGGTCACGACGACGTCGAAGCGTTCGGGTGAGAGTGGAAGGTGGAAGCACATGGCATCCACGTGTACATAGTCCAGCTCGACGTCGGGATACCGCTTGCTGAGATCGATGGCCGTATCCTGCCAGAGCCTGCCGGCTTCGACCAGAATGTTTGTCTTGTGGCAGAGAGTTAACTTACCTCGTCGTCTCTGGGCGAGCCGGAAGGAAAAGTCCACCACCCGCTCCACGCCGACCCGCGTATTGACTGACTCCTGCACGGCCACGGCGTAAGGCGTCCCGGCATGGACTGTGGAGCCCCGACCCACGTAGGCGCCTTCGGTATTTTCCCGCACGATAATCATGTCGCATCGTTCGGGCGTGAGCCCGGAGATGGGCGTCTTGACGCCTGGATAGAGCTTCACAGGCCTCAGGTTTACCGCCTGTTGGAAAGTCCGGCGCATCTCCAGAATGAAACCCCGTTCCAAAATTCCTGGGGGCACCGCAGGGTCCCCCATCGCGCCGAAGAGGATTGCGTCCTGGCCGCGAAGCCGCAGCTCCAGCTCGGGGGTCCACAGTTCTGAGGTGCGCAGGTAGTGCGTGGCACCGGCATCCACTTCCATCCGTTCGGTGCTGAAACCAAAGGTCGATTCGGCTGCGTCAAGGACCTTCAGCGAGGCCTCGATTACCTCCGGACCGATTCCGTCTCCGCGGATGACGGCTATCTTGTGGGGACTCATGGGGCTCCTGGATCTGATGATTTGGATGAGGTCATGCCCTGGCGGATCAGGGCTGCAGCGGCGCGCAGTCGGGTGCGGGCCAACTGTTCGGCGTCGTCCGCGTTTCCAAGTTCCAGCGCGACGACGAGGGCGGCATGCCCCGCATGGGCGGCGGCCACGGCGCCAGGTGTTGAGAGCAGCGGCGACCTGAAGAGTTGTTCGGTCAGGCGGATGAGACCGCTCTGCCGCTGCACGAAGCCGTTGCCCGAGGCCCGCAACAGGCCCTCATGGAATCTTCCACTGAGCTGCGCGAAGCGCCTCTCCCGTCCTGGCAGCAGTTCCCGGGTCTCCGCGTCGGCAAGTTCGCGCAGCTCTACCAAGGCGAGCGGCTCAGCCGACGAGCCCCGACGTAGAGCGGCAAAGCGAGCGCAGGCGAGCCGGGCGGCCAGTCCCTCCACAGCCTCGCGAAATTCCAGGGCGGCAAGCAACTCCTCTGGCCCCATCGTCGCCACTCGGGCTCCGCCGCGGGCGTCGGTATGGACCAGCCCCTGTTCTTCCAGCAATCGCAGGGCCTCCCGCAGAGGTGTACGGCTCAGGCTGAGCTCTGCTGAGAGCTCCGCCTGGGGTAGCCGCGCGCCCGGCGTGTAGCGACCTTCGAAGATGCGCTCCCGCAGCAAGGCGGCCGTTTCCTCGACGAGCGGCACGGCACTTCGCCAGGGCGCCGACTGGACCATCTGCATAGCCCCTTTCCCTTCGTGCTCACCGATTGCGCTCCGGCCGACACCGGTGGTGTCCTCCGATCCGGACAGTAAATGGACACCCCAATCAATTGGGATCCCGTTCTGTTTAGTGCTTGAGACTTTGCCGCTCAACATCCCCGATTGTCAATAGTGGCCCAGAATATAGGCCCTTCCGGGCAAATTTTCGTCCGAATCGTTGACCGCGAGCCCCGGCCATGTCTAGTCTAAGTTTGTTACTGGTCAGACCACCAAGCAGCCGCTCGCGGCGGGAAGCGGGCACCATGTCCACCTTCACGGCCCCCTATCCGACCGGCCTCCCAATCGGCAATGAATGGGCCGCCTGCACGGACTATCAGAAGGTCGTTTTCCCTTATGACGGTTCCCTGGTGGCGGATGCCCCCGTGGGCAATGTCGATCACGCGCGGCGCGCCATGGATGCAGCCGATGCAGTGCGGGGCGAAGTGGCGGCGTTGAGCACCGGCGCCCGGCGTGCCCTCCTGCTGGCGATCCACGATGCCTTGGCCACTCACGGCCCCGAGCTCATCGACCTGCTGATCCTGGAAACCGGCAAGCCGCGCGTCGACTGCAACACGGAGCTGGCAAGGGCGCTGACCACCTGGGCCGCCAGCGCGGAGGAGGTCGCACACACACACGGTGAAACCGTCTCGCTGGATCTGCAACCGCTCGGCGAGGGCATGTTTGGCTTCTGGACGCGCCGGCCGGCCGGAGTCGTCGTCGGCGTCACGGGCTTCAACTACCCGCTGCTGCTCGCGAGCCACAAGCTGGCTCCCGCGCTCGCCGCTGGCTGCCCGATCATCATCAAGCCTGCCCCGAACACGCCGCTGGCCTCGCTCTGGGCCGTGGACCTGATACGCGGGGTCCTGACCGCCCACGGAGTGTCCGCCGCCGCGGTGCAGCTTGTCACTGGCGGCGTCGAGGTGGGGGCCAGCCTCGTCGCCGATCCGCGCACGGCGGTCGTCTCATTTACCGGCTCCGCCGCTGTGGGCCACCAGATAGCCCGCGATGCCGCACCGCGCAAGACCGTTTTGGAGCTCGGTTCCAATGCCGCTCTCATCGTCGCCGACGACGCAGTAATTGCTGACGCCGTCGATGCGGTGATCCGCGGCGGTTTCTACGCCAACGGCCAGGCGTGCATCTCAGTGCAGCGCGTGGTCCTGGTTGAAACCATCGCTGAAGAGTTTGAGCAGGCACTGCTGGCCCGGCTGGGAGAAGTGCGCGTCGGCGACCCCCGGGAGGAAGGAACCCGTGTCGCCCCCGTCATCAACGAAACGTCCTCCCGCCGGATTACAGGCTGGATAGACGACGCCGTCGCCGGCGGGGCGCGCCTGCTCAGTGGCGGCATCCTCATCGGGCGCAGCATCGCCCCCACCGTGATAGCCGAACTCCCCGACGACGCGGAGCTTTGGTGCGAAGAAGTTTTCGGCCCCGTGGTCTGCCTTCGGCGCGTGCCCGACGTGGCGTCCGCAATCGAGCAGGTCAACAGATCCCGCTACGGGCTTCAGGCCGCCATCTACACCAAGTCCCTTGAGTTGGCGTTCGACGCTATCAACCAGCTGGACGTCGGCGGCGTCGTGGTCAACGAGATCCCCGGCTTCCGCTCGGACATCATGCCGTACGGCGGCGTGAAGGACTCAGGCATTGGCCGTGAGGGTCCGCGCTTCGCCATTGAGGAGTTCACCGTGACCCGAATGGCCATGATCCGCCCGTAGCCGCCGTGGCAGGCCGCCGACACGGTTTGCCGACGGTGCGAGTCCCAATTGACCCAACTCAGCGAAGAGAGCCGCGCCTTGGACTACAGTCAGCTTTTCCACCTTGATGGACGCCGCGTTATGGTAATCGGCAGCGGCAGCGGCATCGGCCGAGAGTCCGCGCTGGCGCTCGGCGCGCACGGCGCAGCCGTCATCTGCGCGGACCGCGACAGCACGACAGCGGCCGAGACCGCGGCCATGATCGGGGACGGCGCCAGCGCCATCACCCTGGACGTGCTGGACCATGAGGCCGTGCGCGCGGCGGCACTGCAGTTCGGTGATATCGCCGCGCTCGTTTTCACCGCGGCAACTAATGTCCGCAAGCGCATCGCGGACTACACGCTGGAAGAGTTTGACCGCGTAGTGAATCTGAACTTGCGGGCCTCATTCAGCGTCATCCAGTCATTTGCCCCCGCGATGGCCGCAAACGGCGGCGGCAGCATCATCGGGTTTGCCTCCATCCGCGCCGTCACCGTGGAACCGGGACAGGGCGCCTACGCAGCCACCAAAGCCGGTCTGGTACAGCTCCTGCGGACCGCCGCAGCCGAGTATGGCCGGTCCGGTGTGCGCATAAATGCCATTTCCCCAGGGGTCGTTGAGACTCCGCTGACAGCCCAGATCAAGAACAACTCAGAATGGTATGACGCCTACGCGAGCAAGAGCGCATTGGGCCGCTGGTCCCGGCCCGAGGAATTGGCCGGCGCCGTTGTCTACCTCGCCTCCGGCGCCTCCAGCTTCGTCACCGGTTCGGTTCTCACGGTCGACGGCGGCTGGACCGCCATCGATGGCCGTTTCGATCCGCCCGGCGCGTAGCCGGACGGGTCCGGCCGCCCGCGGGCCGGCACGGATGATCGCAGCCGGGGAACCACCTTCTAGAATGTCACTAGGAGATTGTGCGCACCAGCTAAGGGGGAGAGACCATGGCCGATGCTATTCCAGCTGTACCGCGCGCTAAACGTGCCTTCGAAGCGGTCGTCGATCACATTGAACAGGCAGTACTACGCGGCGAGCTGAAGGCTGGCGACCGACTTCCCGGCGAACGGGAGTTGGTCACGCGTTTTGAGGTGGGACGGTCCTCGGTGCGGGAGGCCATGCGCGTGTTGGAAAGTGGCGGGCTCATCGCCTCCCGGCCCGGCGACCCGCGCGGGGCGGTCATCCTGGCTCCTACCGCGGCCCCGCTCAGCAAACTCATGACCCGGCTGACGGTCTCATCCAGCAGCAGCCTGGCCGATTTGCTTATTTACCGAATGACGCTTGAGTCTGCCGCCAATTCGCTGGCTGCCTCGCGCCGCAGCGAGGCCGATCTGCTCAAGCTGGAAAAGGCCATGGCCCGAATGCGCCACAGCATGGCCCTGGGACGGCACCAATTTAGCCGGGCTGACCTCGATTTCCATGACGTGGTGGCGTGGGCCAGCGGCAATGCCATGATCAAGGTTTCCGCCGGGGCGGTCCGGGACTCCATAGAAACGCTCATCGAAAGTTCCATCCGCGGCAGTGGCGACGACGACGAACTAATGTTGCGCACTCTGTCCCATCACGCGGACGTCTTCGCCGCGATCCGCGATCGAGACGCGCACCGCGCGGAGTATCTCGCGCGCAGCAGCCTCTTCGAATACTACGGCGACCTGCTCGAAGAAGATGACCGTGCGGCCCTTGCCGCGCTGGCATCCTTCGGCGCGCCGTCTACTGCAACCGGCTAGTCCAGCGCCGCCCAGATCGGCACAGCTGAAGCCGGGCGCACGGATTCATACCACGCCGCGGCGCGCAGGATCTGGGCATCTGCACCCACCGGGCCCGCCATCTGCACCCCGATCGGGCGCCCGTCGGAGGTGAAGCCGCAGTTCACCGTGGCGGCGGGCTGCCCCGACATATTGAACGGCACGGTGAAGGCGATGTGCGCCATAGTGCTGTCCGGATCGTCGACCGGCATGGGTTGCTCGGCGGCGAAAGCTGCCATCGGCGCTACGGGAGAGAGCACGACGTCGAACGCTGCTGTGGCGCCGATGGTCGCCTTCTGCATCTGGTCGATGCAGTTGAAGTGCCGTATGGTCGCAGCGCCATCGAAGCTGGCCCCACGGGAGCACCACCGGACTATGTAAGGCAGCACCAATTCCTGATGATCTGGCGGAAGGGCGCTGTAATCCGCCCAGGAACGGGTTCGCCAGAAGTTGTCGAGGCCGTCGAGCATTTCCTGGTTGATGAACGGGCCCAGACGGGTAACCGACGCACCGGCGAGGGCGAAGACCTCCGCAACGGCTTCCACTGCCGCCAGAACTTCTGGGTCCGCGTCGGAGCCCGCCCCGGCTTGGGTCTGAACGGCAACTTTCATGCCCTTGATAGCGGCCCCGGCAACCCCGTCGTCAGGGGCCAGCCACTCCATCGGGGGATATGGGCGAGCCGTATAATCGCGGATGTCGGGCCGGGCCAGCACGCTCATGAAGAGCGCAGCGTCGGCTGCAGTACGGGCCATTGGTCCTGCGGCCCGGCCGACGTATGGGGTGTCCAGTGGTACCAGGCCGGCGCTGGGCTTAATGGTGGCCAGACCCTGCCAGGTTCCGGGCAGCCGGATGGACCCGCCGATATCCGTTCCGACGTGCAGCGGGCCATATCCCGCCGCGGCGGCCGCGCCGGCGCCGGCACTGGAGCCGCCGGTCGTCCAAGCAGGGTTCCAGGCGCTGCGTGTCACCCCGTGCAGGCTCGACACGCCAGAGGAAAGCATGCCCCAGTCAGGCATGGTGGTGGAACCCATGATGACGCCGCCACTTTCAATAATGCGGTCCGTGATCGGCGCATTAGCGGTTGGCACACGCGGACCGGGCAGGGCGGTGCCGCTGGGCATTGGCACCCCTACGCGGGCAACATTTTCCTTGACGGTGGAGGGAACGCCATCCAGCGGGCTCAGGGGGCGGCCCGCGCTCCAGCGATGTTCGCTTGCCCGTGCATCACGCAGCGCTTCCTCAGGATTGAACACGTAGAGGGCATTGAGTACCGGCTCCCGCTCCTCAATTCGGCTTATCACTGCGGTGCAGACTTCCACGGGAGAAAGATCTTTGGCCGCATAGGCCGCACCGAGTTCGCGGGCGCTGAGCAAATGGATTTCGGTGGAAAGCGTGGCGGCCATGGTAGGTTCCTTTACGTCGTTCGCGGCGCGGTGTTTGCTGCGGATCAGCCCGGCCAGTGCTGGAATATCTAGTGAAGCAAGGCGGCTTCACGGGCCGCCATTTCAGCTCGCAGGGACATGGTTGCACCAACCAGCGTCCGGGTGTAATCGTGCTGCGGCCGCTCGTAGATCTGTTCGGTGCTGCCGGTTTCCACAATCTCCCCGGACTGCATGACCACCACGTTGTCGCAGATGTGCCGGACCACGCCCAGGTCGTGGGAGACAAAGACCAGGGTCAGTTGGTACTGATCCACCAGATCGGAGAGCAGGTTCAGCACTTGGGCGCGGACAGAGACGTCCAGAGCGCTCACGGGTTCGTCCGCGACAAGTACCCGGGGTTTGCAGATCAGCGCGCGTGCGATCGAGATTCGCTGGCGCTGACCGCCGGAGAACTGATGGGGAAACCTCTCCGCTGCATTGGCCGGCAAGTCGACTGCCGCGAGCATTTCCCGCACGAGTCTGCGCTGGAGTGCGCCGTCGACACGTTTGCCCGGGGCCAGCAGCGGCTCCGCGATGATGTCTTCAACTCGCATCCGGGGGTTGAGCGACCCCATGGGATCCTGAAACACTATCTGGAGCTCGCGGCGCAGCCCGATGAGCTGGTTCTCGCGGGCCCCCGCTACTTCGTTTCCGGCCACGCGGACACTGCCTGCGCTCGGCTGGTCCAGCCCGGCCAGGATTCTGAGCAAGGTGGATTTGCCGGAGCCGGACTCCCCGACTACCCCGAAACGCTGTCCCGCCTGCACGTCAAAGGAAATGCTACGCAGCGCTTTCACCTCACCGGGCTTTTTGAACAGGGACGTCCGGCCGCGCTCGTAATTGCGTACCAGATTCTTGACGCTGATCATGGGCTCGATAGCCGCCTTCGCGCTCCCAGAAAGCGCTGGTTCCCCGCCGGTCCCTGGCTCCTCGGCCGCAGGCTCGGCCGTCGTGGTGGAGGCCTTGAGCCGCAATACGCTCGGCGGAACCGTGGACAGTACGTCCTGGATGGTCGGCGGAACGTAGGCCGCGGCCGACGATACCGTGAACAGCCGTCCATTCTCATCAGAGGCGTCCAGGTCCGACGCCGCGAGCAGCCCGCGCGTGTAGGGGTGCTGGGGGCGGGTAAAGACCTCCTCAGTGGAGCCCTCCTCCACCACGATGCCACGGTTCATGACCAGTACCCGGTCACAGACGTTGGCAACAACGGACAGATCGTGGGTGATGAATAGCAAGCCAGTGCCGCGCTGCTGCACAGATTCAAGAATCAGATCCAGCACCTGCCGTTGGACCGTGACATCTAGGGCGGTCGTCGGCTCATCGCAAAGCAGCAGCCCGGGGTCGTTGGCAAGTGCCATGGCCAGCATCACGCGTTGGCGCTGACCGCCGGAGAGCTGGTGGGGATAGGCCTTGGCCGCCTCGGCGGGGTCCGGCAACTTCACGCTGGCGAGCAGCTGCACCGCCTTTTCCCGGGCCTCGCGGCGACCGGACACGGTCTTGTGCTTAAGCATGACCTCGGCGACTTGAGGGCCGACCTTCATCAGTGGATTCAGGGCCGTGAGCGGCTCCTGAAAGACCATCGTCATGTCGTTCCCGCGGATCCGGCACATCTGCCGGTCCGTGGCGGTGACCAGGTCCTCCTCGCGCCCGGCGAGCCGGATGGAGCCAGTTGCATTAACGCCCGGTGGCAGCAGCCCCATGAGGGCCGTGGTGGTCATGGACTTGCCGGAACCTGATTCTCCGATAAGCCCTACCCGCTCGCCGCGGTCCATGGTGAGGTTGAAGTCCTGCACCAGGGAAAGGTCCTTGGTGGTGATATTAAGTCCGCTCACCTGCAGAAGCGGTCCGGTATCTAGTTGTTTCGAGTTGGGCACGCTTACCGCTCTCCATTCAGCTTCGGGTCAAAGCGGTCCCGCAGGCCGTCGCCCAGCAGGTTGAATCCGAGTACGGCGACCGCAATCGCGGCGCCCGGCCAGACAACAAGCATCGGGAAAGTGCCCAGAAACTGCTGCGATTCCTGCAACATGCGCCCCCAGGATGGCACCGGGGGTGGTGTGCCGAGACCGAGGAAAGAGAGCGCGGCCTCGGCCAGGACGGCGAGAGCAAAGGTTACCGAGCATTGCACCACAACCATGCCCGCGATGTTGGGGAGCACATGGCGTCGGGCGATGCGGAAGGCACTTTGGCTTGAAGCCCTGGCCGCGAGGACGTACTCGGTGCTCATCACCTGGAGGGTGCCGCTGCGGGCCACTCTGGCGAAGCCAGGGATCGAGCCGATGCCAATCGCGACCATCGCCGTCGTCGTGCTCGCACCGAAGACGGCGCCGAACATGATAGCAAGCAACAGTGCTGGAAAGGCCAGCAGGATGTCGGCCCCTCGCATCGTAACCTCCTCCGTCGCGCCGCCGCGCATTCCGGCGAGGATACCCAGCGGTGTGCCGACCAGCACGGCGATTCCCACGGAGATGAGTCCCACCATGAGGGTGATTCGAGCGCCGAAGAGAATGCCCGAGAAGACGTCGCGACCGAACCTGTCAGTACCCATCAGGTGCGGGCCGCTCGAGCCTTGCAGCCGCTCTGTGGGAAAGGCTTTGACCGGATCGTATGGGGTCCAGAACAGGGAAATCAGTGCGGCAAGCACGACAATGACCACTATCGCCGCGCCTACGGCCAGAGTGGCGGAGGGCTTCCGTAGGGGGCGTCTGACGGCGGCATCGAACTCGCCGGGCGGCGATGCAAAGTCGGTGAACTTGGACATTAAGCCTTCTTCCGAATTCGCGGGTCAAGGACTGTATAGAGCAGATCGACCACAAGGTTGATGATGAGTGTGATCGCCACCAGCACCATGACAACCGATTGAACGGTGAGCATGTCACGATTGCCTACAGCGTCCAGCAGCATGGAGCCCAGGCCGGGAATGACGAAAACGCGTTCCACGACGACGGCCCCGACGATTAGCGCAGCCAATTGCACGCTTGTCACGGTCAAAACCGGAATGGAGGCGTTGCGAAGGCCGTGGCGCACCAGGGACTCCAACGGGCCAAGGCCCTTGGCCCGGGCCGTGCGCAGATAGTCCTCGCTCATGACTTCCAGCACGGCGGACCGTACATACCGGGTCAGGATTGCTCCCTGCACGGAAGCCAGCGCCGCAACGGGAAGGACGAGGCGACGCAGGAAGTCCCCAAAGTCCTCGCCGGGTGGGGTCCAGCCGTTTGACGGGAGCCAACCCAGCCCGACGGCGAATACGACGACGAGAAGTATGCCAGCCAGGAAGCCCGGGATGGCAACACCCAGCTGGCTCATTCCGCTGATGATGACACCGCTTGGTTGGCGGTGACGCACAGCGGCCAGAGTGCCGAACGGAATCGCGATGAGCAGGGCCACGATCATGGACAGCATTACGAGGATCAGGCTGACCTGCACGCGGTCCGCGATCATCGGACTGATATCTTGCCTGGTAACGAGGGAGACGCCGAAGTTGCCTTGCGGCAGGCCCGTAACCCAGTCGATGTACTGGACAGGCAAGGGCCTGTCGGTGCCTAGCTGCCTTCGTGTCTCCTCGAGAAGCTCGGGCGAGGCATTGACGCCGAGGGCGATCTGCGCGGGGTCTCCCGGGATGGCGCGCATGAGCAGGAATACTGCCGCCGTGGCCACAAAGAAGGTCACGATGAACCTGCTCAGGTTAACTAACAGCCGTACGACCATCCCGGCCCCCTTTCTAGAGCTCTACCTCGTGGTGCGGACGTTCTGGCCTTTTACTTCCAGCCGGTTGCGGTTAGATCCAGTGCCTCGGTGACTGAATTGGCAGGGATGCCCGTCACATCTGCCTTGGCCACAATCAGGTTCGGGAAAAGGAAGAGGACATTGGCGGGGGCGTCCTCGGTGATCGTGCGGACCACCTGTTTCATGCCGGCCACATATCCGGCCTGATCCGCTGCGTCCGCCGCTGCGGCGACGTCCTTGATCTTGGAATTGTCATAGCCGATGTAGTAGTCCGGGTTGTTGAAGACGGTCAGCAGATCCCGGCTTTCAACCGCCAACACCACCGACATCTGGTATTCGTGCTTGGTGAAGACCTTGTCGAGCCACACAGCGGGGAATTCCGCTGTCTCGATCTTGGCGTTGATCCCAACATCGGCCAGCTGTGACACAACAATCTGGGAGACCGCATTGGCGTAGGGCCGGGTGGGGACTGTGAATGTGATCTTCAGATTTTCAGCACCCGCATCCTTGAGCAACTGCTTGGCCTTGGCCGGATCATAGGGGTACGCGCCGTTGTGATCCTCGTAGTACGGGTCGGTCGGCGGGACCGGGGCACCCAGCAACGTGCCGTATCCGCTCCAAGCGGTATCAAGGACGGCTTTTCGGTCGATGGCGTACATGACAGCTTGGCGGACTCGCACGTCATTGAACGGTGCCACCTTGTTGTTCATGGTGAGCTCCACCTTGCCGTTGGACGTGCCCTCCAGGATCTGGAAGGACTTGTCCTGTTTGAAAGTGGGAAGTAGCTCGGGGGCCTGCATGTTGTATACGACATCGACGTCGCCCGAGCGCAACGCATTGGTGGTGGCCGTGGCGTCGGCGAAGTAGCGCAGGGTAACTGTCTTAAGCTTCGGAGCGGCCCCCCAGTAACCCTCCCTGGCGGCCATCTTGATCGCTTCTCCCCGTTTCCACGACTCGATCGTGAACGGGCCGGTCCCGATGGCAGTGTTGGCCAGGTCTGCCACTCCCGAGGGATCAAACATGGCGCCCACCGGCGTCCCAAGATCGAAGAGCCAGGCGTTGCTGGGCCTGCTCAGCACTACCGTCACCTCCGTGTCGCTGACGACGTTGACGGCGTCCACAACGTCCATCTTCTTCTTGAGGCTGGAGACCCACGAGGATTTGACCCGTTCCAAGCTGAACTTGACGTCCTCAGCCGTAAAGGCCTCTCCGTTCGAGAATTTCACACCTTTGCGCAGCTTGAAGGTGTAGCTCTTGCGGTCCTCGCTCAACGTCCACGACTCGGCCAGCGACGGTTGAATCTTGCCTTCCTGGTCGATCTTTACGAGGCCTTCGTATACGTTCGCCATCAGCGCCTGCGGGATTGCGGCGCCGGCCGTCTTAGTGAAATCCAGGTTGCTGGGCTCGCCAGTCAGCGCAACCGTGAGCGCGGTCTTCATCTCAGCCTTGTTCGGCGACCCGGCGCTGGAGCCTGCGGAACAGGCCGTCAGGGACAGAGAGGCCGCCGCAAGGACGGCGGCGGCCGTTTTGAAACGCTTCGAACTGCGCACAGGGGCACTCCTTCAGCTTTGGCAGTATCTGCGGTGGAAAGACTGGTGTGACTTGCCTAACATGAAACTAGATCGACCCTACTACTCGTTTACTGGTCTGACCAGTGAATGATGTTAACGAGTTAAATACGCAAATTGGGTCCGGGCGAGCCGTATGCTTTCCCCAAGCCAGCACCCGAGGTGGCTCTGCCGAAGGATTTGAAATGAACGACGTCACATTCACACCTGTCGTTGCGGTCCTGACTTACGAGCGGGTCGTGGAACAGATAGAACAGGCCATCGTCGCCGGCGATATTAAACCTGGCCAGCGGCTCGCCAGTGAACGCGAGCTCATGGTGCAGTTCTCCGTTAGCCGAC
Organism: Arthrobacter sp. JB02-1C; assembly: GCF_057748045.1. NCBI lineage: Bacteria > Bacillati > Actinomycetota > Actinomycetes > Micrococcales > Micrococcaceae > Arthrobacter > Arthrobacter sp. JB02-1C. Next base: position 1,410,373 of record NZ_CM173235.1, on the reverse strand, counting down.
CGACAATCCGGGAGGCCCTCCGTGTTCTTCAAGCCCAGGGACTGATCGCCTCCAAGCATGGCGGCCGAGGCGGACCGGAGGTTCTGGCACCCTCGCCCGAGACACTGTCCCGGTCGTTCACCACGATGGCCCGCGTCGCGTCACTTTCACTCTCGGAGCTTGTCCAGTTCCGCATCGTGCTGGAAAGCTCGGCCTGCCAGCTCGCGGCCGCGCTCCACACCCCCGAGCAGCTCAGTGCGATGCGCGAGGCGATTGGACGGATGGAAGCCGAGGTTGCGAACGGCTCGGACAGCTTCAACCGTGCCGATCTCGACTTTCACACGAGCATTTGGGCCGCCAGCCACAACGCCCTGCTGCAGATCTGCGGCCAGGCGGTTTCCGGCTCCATCCTCAAGCTCATGGACGACCGGATGGACCGCGCCTCGAACAAGAGCCGGGCCATGCAGGATTCACTGGCACGGGACCGGGCCATCTTTGCCGCAATCGCGGAGGGCAATAGCGCCGCAGCCGGCGATTCCGCGCGCAATGCAATCGCGTCCTATTTCGAGCAGTACCTGGACGACGAGGGGTCGACGGGCCTTCAGGCGCTGGGCGCCGTGGTCGACCCCAAGTAGGACGCCTCCGGATTGCCAAGGAGGCTGGGGTGGCGCGCCGCCCATGGACGCAGTTCCTCCACGGCAGCGCCAACCGCAAAAACGGTCGCGTCGTCGAACGGATGGCCCACGATCTGGACCCCGGTCGGGATACCGCAGTCTGCCATGCCGCTTGGCACAGCGAGTACCGGGCAGCGGTTGGCGATGTTGAACGGAGCCGTCATGTGCCCCTGCCAGTAGTGGCCAAGGCGCACACCGCCCCCGGCCTCGATCCCGTCAAGGTACATGCCGTCGGCGTCCAGGGCAGCCACGGCGGATGCCGGGCAGATCAGGGCGTCGAAGCCGGCCATCGCGGCGGCAAGCTCGGCCTGGATCCGGGTTTCGGCCCGTATGCCGTCCAGGAATCGGTTCTCGCTGGCCGCCTTGCGCGCATCGGCCATAAAACGCCGGGTGTAGTCAGCAAGAAGCCCGGGTGCATCTGCGGTCTCGTCTTCCATGGCCGGGCCCAGAAGGTAGCCGAAATGCGTAAACATCGTCCGGCTGATGTCCTCCGTTTTCCAGGGCAGGAGGATCTCCTCCACGACAGCGCCCCCGGAGCGGAGCGCGGACGCCACGGCTCTCGTATTGGCCTCCACGTCCGCGGCGACCGGGTAATTCCCCAACTGGACGCACAGCGCGATCCGCAGGCCGGCCACCGCCTCCGCCCCGGCATTCGGCACGGAAAGCGCCAGTCCGCCGTCAAGTGACGCGTGGTCCCCCGGATGCCGTCCGGCCATGACGTTTGCCAGCAGTGCCGTGTCCGCCACGGTCCGTGCCATGGGGCCGTCCCCGCGGTAGTGGTCAGCGGATAGCGGCGCCAGGCCAGGAATCCGTCCGTAGGGCGCCTTGTATCCGACAGTGCCCGTGAAGGATGCCGGGAGCCGGGTGGAGCCGGCGATGTCGGAGGCCGTGGCGAGCGGCGCCAGTCCGGCGGCCAGGGCCGCCCCGGAACCACCCGAGGAGCCGCCCGGGGAGTACCGCGGATTCCAGGGGTTGCGGGTGACGCCCCACAAGGGGCTGTGGGTGACCGTGGCGCAACTGTATTCCGGCGTTGTGGTGCGTGCGTGAATGATTCCGCCGGCACGTCGGATTCGTTCGATGACAGGGTGGTCTGCCTCGGCTCGATCCCCCTTCCGCGCGATGAGCCCCTGCGAGAGTGTGCGGCCTTTGAGCCCGTGTTTCTCCTTGGCCGCCACCGGCAACCCGAGCAGCGGCGTCAGGTTGCGGCCGCGGGCGTAGCTGGTGGCAGCCTGCCGGGCGGCAGGGAACGCGTCCTCGAACAGGGTTTCCGTCAGGGCATTGATGCCCCCGTTGACAGCTTCCGCCCTCGCGGCCACCGCTTCCAGCAGTTCGACGGGTGATAGCTCCCTGGTCCGGAAGAGCCTCAGTGCCGTCGTGGCGTCGAGGTAGTGCAGTTCCGTCATGCCACAACCGCCGCCGTCAGGGTGGAGGATTCGGCAAGTGCCCCGCGGACGAGCTGGCGGGCGACCCCGGTGAGCATGTCCACCCCGGTCACCATGTCGTCGTCGGTGGTGAATTCGCGCTCACAGTGGGATACACCGTCCACACTGGGGATGAAAAGCATGACGGAGGGCGCCACGGTGTTCATGGCAACAGAATCGTGGCCCGCCATGGTCTGGATCCGCCGCGAGGAGAGGCCCAGGTCGGCGGCCACTTTGGCTGCGAGCTCCAAGCCGGCCTCGGGGAAGCGGCGGATGGGCCGGATGTCAAAGTCCTTGACGTTTACTTTGATGTCGTGCGTGCGGGCCAGTGCGTCGATGTCCGCGATGAGCTTGGCGCGGGCTGCCTTGACGATGTCCGGATCACCCGAGCGGAGGTCTGCGACCAGATGCACTCTGCGCGCCACGACGATGGGTGAGTTCGGTTCGAGGGTCAGCTGGCCCACGGATGAGACGAGGGCCTCCTCCGCGAAATCCTCGGTGACGTCATGGACCATGAGGATGATCTTGGACGCGGCAACCAAGGCGTCGTGCCGGTCTGCCATTGCGGTGGCTCCGGTGTGCGACTGTTCGCCCAGCACTTCGATGTCCAGCTTCTGCGTATACCAACTGCTGTCGACCAGGCCGATCGTGGTCCCCTCCCGTTCCAGGATCCGGCCCTGCTCGATGTGGATTTCGGCGTAGCTGGCTACCTCGGGTCCCTCGGCTGCGCCGAGGTAGCCGATGGCGTCCAGCGCGTCGCGGACGGTGACGCCCTGGAGGTCGGCGACGTCCAGCATGCGTTCCCGCGACAGCAGGCCGGCGAAGACGGAGCTTCCCATAATGCTCGGTGCGAAGCGCCCGCCCTCCTCGTTGAACCAGTTCACGACCGCCAGGTTGAACCGGGGCGCCGCGCCACCCTCCGCGACTTCAGCCTCAAGCCGCCGGGCCGCGTGCATCGCGGCGATGACACCATATGCCCCGTCGAATCGGCCGCCAAGCGGCTGGCTGTCCAGGTGCGAGCCGATGAGCACATACGGCGCTCCCGGTGTCCACTCCAGCAGCCCGAACATGTTGCCGATTCCGTCCACCCGAAGTTCCCATCCGGCGTCGTGCACCCACGTAGAGAACCAGTCGCGCGTCTGCGCGTCCTCCGCGGTGGCAGCCTGGCGGTCCACGCCGCTGTGGGAGGTGGCACCGATGGTCGCGACATGGTGGAAGTCTTGGAGGAAAGCTGCTGAGTTCACGGGAAGTCCTTTGTGTGATGCGGTGGCGGGGAACAGGCTGCGGTTTAGCCCATGCGCCCGCGGGTTTCGGGAACCCTGGTGAAAAGCACCAGGAGGAGCACAACGAGGGCGGCGGCCGCCATGTAAAAGCCCGGGGCGTGGGGCACGCCGGTGCCGCCGACGAGGGCCGTGCCGATGAACGGTGCGGTGCCGCCGAAGAGCGCATAGGCGCCGTTATAGCTGATGGCCGCGGAGGTGAAGCGGGTCCGGGTGGTGAAGATTTCGACGAAGAAGGTGTAGCAGCCGCCGCCGTAGATGCAGAGCGCGGCCACAAAGAGTGCCTGACCCAGGAGTGCGAGAAGCAGGCTGCCGCTCGTCACGAGCATGAAGCTTGGCACGGAGAACAGTGCCAACGCGGCGGAGCCTGCAATGAGCATCGGTTTACGGCCAAACCGGTCGCTGAGCCGGCCACCCACGGGAAGCAGGACAGCGTAGAGGGCCATGGCTGCCGCATTGGCCAGGAGCGATTGTTCGCGGCTCAGGTGTCCGGTGGTTTGTACATAGGACACGAAATAGGCCGAGAGGAAGTAGAAGCCCATCGCGGTGAGGCCCATAACGAAGATGACCTGCACCATGCGGAGCCGGTTTTCGCGGAAGGCCTCCCGGACCGGGCTGAATTCTTTGGTCTGGGCCGCCTTGGCCTCGGTGAACACGTCGCTTTCCACTGTGCGTCTGCGGATCCAAACGCCGAAGAGGGCCAGCGGCAGGGCCAGAAGGAACGGCAGGCGCCAGCCCCACGCTGTGAAGGCCTCGTTCGGCATGGACTGGCTGAGGATGAGGATCATCGTTCCGGCTACAACTGATGGCAACGCGGTGGCGGCGATGGTGATGTTGAGCCAGAGCCCTCGGCTCTTGACGGGTGCATGCTCGAAGACAAACGACGGCGCTCCCACAGATTCACCGCCGGCAGAAAATCCCTGGATGAGCCGGCAGAGGACCAACAGAACGGGCGCCCAGGCGCCAATCTGAGCGTAGGTCGGAAGCAGCCCCATCAATGCGGTTGCGCCGCCGATGGCGATCAGGGTGATCGTTAGGACCTGGCGTCGGCCGATCCGGTCACCGAGGGCGCCAAAGAACAACCCGCCAATGGGGCGGACAACGAATGCAACGCCGAAGGTCGCGAAAGTCGCCAGCATGGCGGTGACGGGATTGCTGCCCGGGAAGAACAGCTGAGAGAAGATGACGGCGGTGAGGCCGTAAAGAGTGAAGTCGTAGAACTCGATGAACTGGCCGACGCTGCCCCCGAGCAGAACCCGCTTCTGCATCTTGGTGACGCGGAAGGTTTCGGGGGCGGAGGCCTGCTCCTGGGCAATTGCGGTCAGCGCGGCCCCGGAGAGCGGCGGCTGGTGCTTAGCGTCGTTGATCGTCATGACAGCCACGCTAGGGGTGCCATGTTTCCGAAGCCCTGTGCCAGGTTACGGCCCCGGGAAATGAAATCGGCCGTTGTTGCAGCGGTGTTGCCGGCGTGCCCCGGTCCGAATACATCGCGGACATATGGGCCGTGAATCGGAACCATTGATTCTCCTCTGATCAGCGTCGCGTTCAAGCTCAAGGATTCGGCCTAGGCGTCGCGGCGGGGATTTATGCGCTGGAAGGATTCCGGCATCACCGCACTGCAGCAACTGTGTGTGATCCGCTTCACATCTGTCCAATTGATAGTTTTTGACGAATCGATCGATTCTCTCGATGTGAAATTGTTGATTTGCCGGCCCGGTGGTCCGGCTAGTGCCGAGCCGCGCCATAAAGTCGGACGCACGTCTGTTCGAAGGCGAGCGCCCGGCGGGTGGGTGTGACACCCTCCGGCCGGACCAGCATCACTTCGATCGGGGGGAAATCGTCGGTCAGGGTGAGCGCCACAACCCGCCCCCCGGAGTACGTCAGGTCGCTGTGGAGCCGCTGGTTGAGCATCGCGTACCCGTGGCCCTTCGCGACAAAGGACCGGACAGTTTCATAGCCGGCGAATCGGTGCCGCACGTTCGGTGTCACCCCGGCGCTGGCGTAGAGCTGCTCGTAGTATTCGCGGCTGTGCGGCAGGTCCAGCACCACCGCGGGTTCGCCGTCGAGATCCTTCAGCGCGATGCTCCGCTCAGGGCTGGACGCCGCGGGGTGCTCGGCGTGGACCAGCACATGCGGCGGCACCCGTTCCAGCACGGTGCTGGTAAACCCCCGGCCTAAACCGAGGCCGTACATCAGCGCCACATCGCACTGCCCTTCAAGCAGGGCGGCCTGCAGGCTCGCCAGGTCAGCTTCGAGGAAGGAGACTTCGACTCCCGGATGCTGGCCCTGGAAGGTCTGAAGAATCGCCGGCAGCCTGAACGGTGCCAGCGGTGAAAAGACGCCGACTTTGAGCTCGCCAACCAGGCTCGTCGCAAGCCCCCGGGCCGACTCGTACAGGGAATCGGCATGTTCGAGCAACACCTTGATGTCTCGGGCCAGCTGCCGGCCGGATGGTGTCAGCCGCAGGCCACGGGTTCGCAGCCGCACAAATAACTGCGTGGCCAGGCTCGCTTCAAGCTGGGCCATCGCGGTGGAGAGGGTGGATTGGGTGACCAGCAGCCGCTGGGCTGCGGCCGTCATGTTTTCGAGCTCTGCTACCACCGCAAAATACCGAAGCTGGGTCAGGGTAAAGGGCTTCGTCATTCGTCAACGCTCGCATTCTGGGGGATCCGCATGGTTACAGTGTCCGCAGCCGGTACAACATGAGCGCGACGTGCAACGAGGTCCTCGACTCGGCGTCGTCGAGGTCGACGGCGAGAAGCTCCTCCAGCCGGCCCAGACGGGCGTAGAGGGTCGGCCGGCTGAGGTAGCCCTTCCGGGCGAGGGCGGCCTTATTGCCGCCGGACTCGAGGTACTGCCCCAGCAGCTCAACGTAGCCTTCCGCGCCCCGGGCTTCGGCGTGCAGGACACCGGCCAGCTCGGACTCGACGAACTGCTGCACGCGGGGGTCTTTGCGCAGCAGGGCCAGCAGCCCCCGCAGCCGGACGTCGGTCGCCCGGTAGAACGGCTTGCGGCCCCCCGGCAGGGTCGCTGCCGTTTCGGCGACGTGGGAGGCCTCGTCGATGCCCGCCGCCGCTTCCAGCAGTGAACCGCGGAGACGGCCGACGCCGATGCTCCACGCCACCTCCGCGTGGCCGGGGGGCCGGAAGCCGGTCAGGGAAGGGCCGGACGGGAGAATGTCCCCGGCGAGGGCGCCGGCGAGGCGGTGCAGCATCGGGTCTTCGAGTTGCTTGGCCGGGACTGCCAGGATCATGCCGACCGAGCCTGAGCGGATACTCGCAGTCAGTGCGGTGCCCGACGCGGACTTGAGGGCACGGGCGAGCTGTTCGAGCAGGAAGCGTTCCTCCTGCTGGCCGGCGAGCGGGTCTCCGCCGGTCCCCTGCTGGCCCGGCGGGGCGCCGGTACTGTCTGCGCCGCTCCTGAACACCACCGGCACATAGTATGGCGAGCGCCTGAGGCCAAGCGCGGCGGCACGCATCTGCGCTTCGGCCTCGCTCAACCCGCGGGGCTGGCGCAGGTCGTTGAGAAGCCCCGCCTGCGCCTGGTGGCTCAACTCGCGCCGGTCCCCCTCGGCCAGCCGGTTGATGGCGAGCGTCTGCGCCGCGCGCTCCAGCACCATGGACGCGGCGTCGTCGTCCTCGAGCGGCACCGGGACCACGAGCCGCCCCCAGAGTTGCCGTCGCACGCCCACCGGCGTTTGCAGCCAGGCCTCCGGCCCGCTCCGGGTTGTCCCGGACGCGGACGGTGTGGTCCGCGACCTCCGTTCCCAGTCATCGAGGAGCTCGGTGGTCTGGAGCTTGCGGGCCGAATATGCGAGGACAAGGTGCGAAAGGTCCTCCAGAACCACCGGAGCACCGATCATGGCGGCCGCCCGTTCCACGACCTGATCCGTCCCGGCGCTTTCCAGGCTCAGCACGGTGAAGGCTTCGTGGACGTCCCGCGCCCGTTCGACGCGCTCCAACTGCTCGGCCACGATCATCCGGTGCACAGTCTCCGTAATCTGCACGAAGCGCACCCGCCGTTCGACGACGATCACAGGCAGCGCCGCGTCCAGTGCGGCCGCGCGCAGGGCGTCCATGCTGCGGCTTCGGTTGCCGACGATCTCCACGATCACGCCGGCGGCTCCCGCCTCCTCCAGGGAACGGATGAACGAGGCCGTGCGAGCCGGCGTCTTCTCCAGTTCCAGACCGGTGGTGAGCACCAGTTCGCCGCCGGAGAGCAGCCCGGAAATATCGAGCACTTCGCTGACATGGACCCAGCGGACAGGGCGATCCAGCGCCTCAGCTCCGCCGAGGATGTGCGGACCTGCGTCGTGGAGCACGGGAAGGCCCAGGATGGAACGGACGGTGGGCAACATTGACAAAGTGTAAAGCACATCTCGATTCTCTTTACACCCCTGCTCTTATGGTGGAACTCCGGGCCGGACAGACTGGACGCACGACACCGCCCGTCCCCCACAAGGAGTATTACTTGAACGTCATTGAGCACTGGATCAACGGCAGCTACGTTCCGGCCGGCAGCCGTTCTGCCCCCGTGACGAACCCGGCGACCGGCAAGGTCACCGGCCAGGTTTCCCTGGCCACCCAGGAAGAGGGCCGCGCCGCCGTCGCGGCGGCCAAAGCCGCGTTCCCCGCCTGGCGGGACACATCCATTGCCCGCCGCACACAGATCCTCTTCTCGTTCCGCGAACTGCTCAATGCCCGCAAGGGCGAGCTCGCCGCCATCATCACCTCCGAGCATGGCAAGGTCCTCGACGACGCCCTCGGCGAAGTGACCCGGGGGCAGGAGGTTGTGGAATTCGCCTGCGGCATCCCGCACCTGCTCAAGGGCAGCTACACGGAGAACGCGTCCACCAACGTGGATGTCCACTCGATCCGGCAGGCACTCGGACCGGTCGCCATCATCAGCCCCTTCAATTTCCCGGCCATGGTACCCATGTGGTTCTTTCCACTCGCCATCGCCGCCGGCAACACGGTCGTGATCAAGCCCAGCGAAAAGGACCCCACGGCCATCAACTGGATGGCCGAGCTCTGGAAGGAAGCCGGCCTGCCGGACGGTGTCTTCAACGTCCTGCACGGGGACAAAGTGGCTGTCGACGCGCTCCTCAGTGATCCGGACATCAAGGCCGTCTCCTTCGTCGGATCGACGCCTATCGCCAAGTACGTATACCAGACCGCAACCGCTAACGGGAAGCGCGTGCAGGCCCTCGGCGGCGCCAAGAACCACATGATTGTCCTGCCCGACGCCGATCTCGACCTGGCCGCCGACGCCGCGGTGAACGCCGGGTTCGGTTCGGCGGGCGAGCGGTGCATGGCCATCTCCGCGCTCCTCGCCGTGGGCGGCATAGCCGACGAGCTCGTGGCGAAAATTGAGGAGCGTACGCGGTCGCTCCGGACGGGCGACGGCCTGCGGGGCTGCGATATGGGCCCGCTCGTCACGGCAGTCCACCGCGACAAGGTCGCAGGCTACGTCGACGCCGGCGAGGCCGCCGGTGCCACCCTGGTGGTCGACGGACGCGACGTCGCCCCCGACTCCGAAGGGGACGGCTTCTTCGTCGGCCCCACGCTCTTCGACAACGTCACTCCGGACATGTCCATCTACCAGGACGAGATCTTCGGACCTGTACTGTCCGTAGTCCGGGTTGACAGCTACGAGCAGGCGCTGGAGCTAATCAACACCAACCCCTACGGCAACGGCACCGCCATCTTCACCAACGACGGCGGTGCGGCCCGCCGCTTCGAGAACGAAGTGGAAGTGGGCATGGTCGGCATTAACGTCCCCGTCCCGGTCCCCATGGCCTACTACTCCTTTGGCGGCTGGAAGAACTCGCTCTTCGGCGACACCCATGCCCACGGCACCGAAGGCGTGGGGTTCTTCACCAGGGGCAAGGCCGTGACCTCCCGGTGGCTGGACCCCAGCCACGGTGGCATCAACCTCGGTTTCCCGCAGAACGCCTGACCGGCCCCACACCAGAAAGGGACACAACATGACTTCCACGATTGACAGCGGCGTCCTGCCGCTCCAGCACGATCCCGAGGCAGCGCGCCGGGCCTACGATCTGGACCGCAAGCACGTCTTCCACTCCTGGTCCGCCCAGGACCTCCTGGACCCGATGGTCATCACAGCTGCGCAGGGATCCCACGTCTGGGACGGCGACGGCAACAAGTATCTGGACTTCTCCTCGCAGTTGGTCAACACCAACATCGGCCACCAGCACCCCGCCGTCGTCGCTGCGATCGCTGCCCAAGCCGCCAAACTGTGCACCATCGCCCCGAGCTACGTCAACGACGCCCGCTCCGAAGCGGCCCGGCTGATCGCGGAGCGAACCCCCGGGGAACTGGACAAGATCTTCTTCACCAACGGCGGCGCGGACGCCAATGAGCACGCCGTCCGCATGGCACGGCTCCACACCGGCCGCCACAAGGTCCTCTCGGCCTACCGCTCCTACCATGGTGGCACCCAGCTCGCCGTGAACCTCACCGGGGACCCGCGCCGCTGGGCCAGCGACACGGCCAGCACCGGCACCGTCCACTTCTTCCCGCCCTACCTCTACCGCACCGCGTTCCATTCCACGACGGAGGAAGAGGAAAGCCAGCGCGCCCTGGAACATCTGGAGCAACTGGTCAGCTTTGAAGGCCCGTCCACCATCGCGGCGCTGATCCTTGAATCGATTCCGGGGACCGCCGGGATCTACATGCCCCCGCCCGGCTACCTGCAGGGCGTGCGGGAGCTCTGCACCAGGCACGGCATCATCCTGATCGCCGACGAGGTCATGTCCGGCTTCGGACGGACCGGCAAGTGGTTTGCCATCGAGCACTTTGACGTCGTTCCGGACCTGCTCACCTTCGCCAAAGGGGTAAATTCCGGCTATGTCCCGCTGGGCGGCGTCGCCATCAGCCCCGAAATCGCGGCCACGTTCGGTCAGCGCGTCTACCCCGGTGGCCTGACCTACTCCGGCCACCCGCTGGCCACGGCGGCCGCGGTGGCCACCATCAACGCCATGGAGGACGAACAGACCGTTCAGCACGCGGCCCGGCTTGGAAAGACCGTGATCGGACCGGCCCTCGCCGGCTTCGCGGACAACCACACGTCCGTGGGAGAGGTGCGCGGAACAGGGGTCTTTTGGGCCATCGAACTGGTCAAGAACCGGGAGACCCGCGAGCCAATGGCGGCCTATGGCAGTTCAAGCCCGGAAATGAACCAGCTTGTCGCCGAGTGCAAGTCCCGCGGCCTTCTGCCATTCGCCAACTTCAACCGCATCCATGTGGTTCCCCCGTGCAACACCTCGGTGCAGGACGCTCGGACCGGGCTCTCCATCCTGGACGAAGTCCTAGATATCGCAGACGACCTGATCAGCTGACGGCATCGGGCTGGGATCTGGCTGGCCATCGGCGCAGCTGTCGTCATTGGGGGCAGCTGCGCCGATGGCCCATCCAAGAGGCCACCAGAGGTGCGCATCAGAAGGAGACGTCGCTAGCCTGATCCAGGAGAATCTCTCACGGTGATGGCCAAACGAAAAAACCCCGCAGTCCCGGTGTAAACACTGGGAACTGCGGGGTTCTAGCTGGTGGCTCCGACCGGCGTCGATCCGGTGACCTTTCGATTTTCAGTCGAACGCTCTACCAACTGAGCTACAGAGCCTAGGTGACGTGTCACCATGACGGCCGGAATTTCTTCTGGCAATCAGAGCGACCCTGACGGGACTTGAACCCGCGACCTCCGCCGTGACAGGGCGGCGCGCTAACCAACTGCGCTACAGGGCCTTGCTTTTACTGCTGTTTCTTGCTGTCCGCGGTATCGCTACCGCGTTTTTTCAAGGACTCTAGCCTACCAGACTTTTTCACCCGGCCTGACCAGTTCCTTGCGTACCCCCAACGGGATTCGAACCCGTGCCGCCGCCGTGAAAGGGCGGTGTCCTAGGCCGCTAGACGATGGGGGCCAGGACGCCATCCGGTAAAACCACTGTTACAAGGCAAAAATTAAGGGCCGAAGCCTTCCGTTTTCGTCCCTTCAGGTTCCTCCGAACTGGACCTATAAAAGTGTAGGGCCTACTTTCGGATTCTCCAAAATCCTTTTCCCCAAACCGGAACTGCCTCTGGACAAGCCCGGTACAGCCAAGTGGATGATGGTCAGATGGACGCCACCGCTGCCCTCAATGAGATCGCCTTCTGGCTCGAACGCGAGCGCGCCACCACCTTCAAGGTCCAAGCCTTCCGCAAGGCAGCCGATGCGATTGCCGGGCTCCCGCCCGAGGAACTCGCGGCGCGGCGACGGGACGGCCGGCTGAAGCGGATGAAGGGAATCGGTGACCGGACCTTTGAGGTGATCGCGCAGGCTGTGGATGGCGCCGTCCCGGACTACCTTGCCGGCCTGCGGGAACGCGGCGCAGGTCCGCTTGCGGAGGGCGGCCACGAGCTGGCGGCGCAGCTCCGCGGCGACCTGCACACGCACAGCAACTGGTCCGACGGCGGTTCCCCGATCGACGCCATGCTGGACGCGGCGCGGACGCTGGGGCGCGAATATCTGGCCTTGACGGACCACTCCCCCACGCTGAAGATCGCCAACGGGCTCAGTGCCGAGCGGCTCCAGCAACAACTTGACCTGCTTCCCGGGATTGAGTCGTCGCAGCCCGACGACGGCCGCCCGCGAACCCGGCTGCTCGCCGGCATCGAGGTCGACATCCTGGAGGACGGCAAGCTGGACCAGGCGCCCGACCTGCTGGACCGCCTGGACCTGGTGGTGGCAAGCGTGCACTCGAAGCTTCGGGCGGACAGCCGGACCATGACCCGGCGGATGCTGGGCGGCATCGAAGACCCGCACACCCGCATCCTCGGCCACTGCACCGGGCGGCTGCTGAACGGGTCACGGGGGACGCGTCCGCCGTCGGAGTTCGACGCGATACAGGTGTTTGCGGCGTGCGCGGAACACGGCGTCGCCGTCGAGATCAACGCCCGGCCGGAGCGCCAGGACCCGCCGGACGAGCTGATCCAGGTGGCCCTCGACGCGGGCTGCCTCTTCAGTATCGACAGCGACGCGCACGCCCCCGGCCAGCTCGACTTCCTGCAGTACGGTGCGGAGCGGGCCGCGCGAAACGGCGTGCCACCGGAGCGGATCATCACCACCTGGCCGCTCGACCGGCTGCTGGAGTGGTCCGGCCGCGGCCGGTAGCGGGACGGCCTAGCCCCGGGACGACTCCGCCCCCTGGGCCTGCCATGGCGTGAGCCGAGGCAGCCAGCGCGGAACGTTACGGCGGTACTCGTCGTAGGCCGCACCGAATTTCCGGGTCAGGGCCGGCTCCTCGTGCAGCCGGACGAAGGCCACCACCGGGATTGCGCCGAGGCCCAGTGCCGCGAAGAGCTTCGGCTGACCCAGCAGGAGTCCCTGTCCGGCGACGGCCGCGGCGATCGACACGTACATCGGGTTCCGCACGTACCGGTAGAGCCCGCCAACCACCAGCCGCGCGGGAGGGGCAAACGGCGCAGGGGTCCCGATGCCCTCGACGGCGAAGTGGACAAAGGAGTTCGCGATCACCGCCGCGCCCGCGCCGATCAGTACGGCGCCCGTGAGCTGCGCAGGCATGCCACCCGGGACCGGGGCCTCCACCTCCCAGCGGGTCAACAGCCACGGCACCACGCCGGCGGCCGTTGCAGGGACGATCGCAAAGACGGCCGTGCCGATGGCTGCACGCTTTCGTTCGCGGGCCGAAGCCGGGGATGCTGTCATACCGGCAATCGTGAACCCGCCACATCGAACGGGCAAGGGCCGGCCGGCCCGCGATCCGGGGCCGGCGCAGGGCCCGGGGCCGACCGGCAGGGTCGGCGCAGCGATCAGGCGACCAGCAGCACGGCCAACGTCAACATCACGACGGCGATTCCGGCGTCGAGCACCCGCCACGCCGTCCGGCGCCGGAACAGGGACGTCAGGAACCGCGCCCCCGCGCCGAGGGCGGTGAACCAGGCAATGCTTCCAAGGCCAGCCCCCGCAGCGAACCACCAGCGCCCGGACTCACCCTGGGCGGCGGCCAGGGACCCAAGCAGCAGCACCGTGTCCAAGTACACGTGCGGGTTCAGCCAGGTGAAGGCCAGGCAGGTCCCCAATACGGCCGCCCTGCTGACGGCCGGCTTGTCCGCCACGTCCTCCAACTGTTCCCCGCGGACGGCACGCCGGGCCGCGAGCGCTCCATAGGCGAGGAGGAAGGCCGCCCCGGCCCACCGGATCACCACGAGCGCGGCGGGTGCCCGGTCCAGGAGGACGCCGATGCCCGCGACGCCCAACACGATCAGCAGCAGATCCGACACCGCGCAGACCGCCACCACCATGGCCACGTGCGAGCGCCGGATGCCTTGGCGAAGGACAAAGGCGTTTTGCGCCCCGATGGCCACAATGAGCGACAGCCCGGTGGAGAGGCCTGAGAACAGGGGAAGAATCACCCTCCCACGGTAGGTCCCCGCCCAAGATGAAACCAGTTAAAGATTCTTCGTGCAGATAAGCTGAGCTAATGGTTGACATTTCCCCCGAGCAGGCCCGGACGCTGGCGGCAATCGTCACGCACGGAAGCTTCGACGCCGCAGCAGCCCAGTTATCCGTGACGCCCTCGGCGGTCAGCCAGCGGATCCGCGCGCTTGAGTCCGCCGTCGGCCGTCCGGTGCTGACCCGGGCGCGGCCGGTAGAGCTCACGGAGTCCGGCCAGGCCGTGGTGCGCTTTGCCCGGCAATTGGAACTGCTCTCGGCAGACCTCGCCGAAGAGCTACAGCCGGCGGACGTCCACGGGCGGACGCGCCTGACGCTGGTGATCAACAGCGATTCCTTGCACACCTGGGCCCTGGCCGGCCTGGCAGCCGTCGGCGAGAGCGTCCAGTTGGAGATCCTCCGCGAGGACCAGGAGCACTCCCTGGACCTCCTGCGGGCGGGCGCCGCGGCCGCGGCAATCACGGTGACGGCTGCGCCAGTACCGGGATGTTCCTCCCGCCGGCTCGGCACCATGCGCTACCTGCCCGTTTGCGCCCCGGATTTCTCCCGCCGCTGGTTTGGGTCCGGCGTCACCGCGGCGGCGCTTTCCAAGGCCCCGGTGCTGGTCTTTGACCGCAAGGACGACCTGCAGGACCGCTGGCTGCGCCGTTTCAGCCGCTCACCCAGCCGAGCGCCGCGCCACTACGTGCCGGCCGCCCAGGAGTTTGGCGATGCGATCCGCCGCAGCATGGGTTGGGGAATGATGCCCGAAATCGAAATCACCGAGGACCTCGGGGCCGGGACGCTGCAGACACTCGCTCCCGGGGCGCAGGTGGATGTCACCCTCTACTGGCAGCAATGGCGGCGCGACTCAGCGGCCCTCAGCGTTGTTGCGGAGGCTGTCCAGGCGGCGGCACGCGTGCTTCGGTGAAGGTGTTGGGAACACCCGGCGCTGAACCTGGCAGGAACTCGATGAGACCTGACCGATATCCGCCAGCCAGCATCCCGCCACAGCAGCTAAATTGGCACCATGGCCACAACCGCCGAGACCGGCTCCCCGCAGCATGACAACACCCCGCCGGACAGCACCGCCGGGTACCCGCCGCGTCCCGTGCCGCACGCCGCCCCGCCGGCCGTCCCCGGGGAACCCCGCCGGCCCGGGCAAATCAGCGGACTGGGGATCGCCGCCGTCGTCGTCACCGTGGTCCTCTGGGCCTCCGCGTTCGTTGGCATCCGCGCCGTCGGTCCCAGCTTCTCCCCCGGATCCCTGACCCTGGGGCGGCTCGCCGTCGCCGCCGTCGTCCTCGGCCTCGTGGTGCTGCCGCAGTTCCGCCGCTCCGCGCCGTTTCCCCGGGGCCGCGAGTGGTGGCCCATCCTCGCGTACGGCGTGATGTGGTTCGGCGGGTACAACGTTGCGCTCAATGCCGCCGAACACCTGCTCGACGCCGGCACGGCTGCCCTGCTGATCAACGTCAACCCCATCCTGGTGGCGGTGATGGCAGGGCTCGTCCTGAAGGAAGGGTTCCCGCGCTGGCTGATCATCGGCAGCCTGGTCGCCTTCGGGGGCGTGGCAGTCATCGCCCTCGGTTCCGGCCAGCGGTCGACGGCGGACGTGGCCGGCGTCCTGCTTTGCCTGCTCGCCGCGGCACTGGCGGCGGTCAGCGTCATCATCCAGAAGCCGGTGCTCCGGAAGATCCCCGCCGCGCAGGCCACCTGGTTCGGCATTCTGGTGGGCGCGGTGTGCTGCCTGCCCTTCAGCGGCCAACTCATCGGAGAACTGCAGGCCGCCCCGCTGTCCGCGACGCTGGGCCTGGCCTACCTCGGCGTGTTTCCCACCGCGATCGCCTTCACCACCTGGGCGTACGCGCTCTCCCTGATCGACGCGGGCCGGCTCGCCGCCACAACCTACCTGGTGCCCGGAACCACCATCCTGATCTCCTGGCTGGTGCTCGGCGAGATCCCCACCGCCTGGGGCCTGGTTGGCGGCGTCATCTGCCTCGCCGGTGTGGCGCTGACCCGGCGCGGTTCCCGCCGCCGGGCCACGCCCGCGCTGCAGCCGGAGGCATAGGCTTCAGTTATGCCCCCTTCGCTGCCACCAGGCCTTCCCATCGTGCCCGACGACGACGGCACCGGCGGTGCCCCGCCGTTCCCGATGTCCGAGGACGAGTTCGAAGCCGCGGTGGACGACGCTCTGGACCAGATCCCGCCGGACCTGGCCAGAACCATGAACAACGTGGCCGTTTTCATTGAGGACGACTACACGCCGCAGCCCGGCGAGGACCCGGACACCGTCCTGCTGGGACTCTACGAGGGCGTACCGCTGACCGAACGCGACTCCTGGTGGGATGCCGGCTCCCTGCCGGACCGGATCACCATCTACCGCCGCCCCATCCTGGACCTCTGCGCCACCCGGGAGGAAGTAGTCGAGGAAGTGACGGTCACCGTGGTGCACGAGGTTGCGCACCACTTCGGCATCAGCGACGCACGGCTGCACGAGCTCGGCTGGGGCTAGCCGGGCCTCTGCGGCTAGCCTTGGCAGTATGGGACATGACCACGGCCATTCGCACGGCCTACCGGCCGGCGGCACGGCGACAGCGCGGCACCGCAAGCGCCTGGTCGCCGTGCTGGCCATCACCCTTGCTGTGGTGCTGGTGCAGGTGGCGGGCGCCGTGGTCTCAGGGTCGCTGGCGCTGCTGGCCGACGCCGGACACATGCTCTCCGATGCGGCCGGGGTGTCCATCGCGCTGCTGGCGGCCTGGATAGCCACCCGGCCGGCCAACGACCAGCGCACCTACGGCTACCAGCGCGCCGAGGTGCTCGCCGCGCTGGCCAACGCGCTGGTCCTGATCGTCATCTCCGTGGTCATCTTCACGGAGGCGATCCGCCGGCTCGGCGCCGCGCCCGAAGTGCAGACCGGCGTCATGCTCTTCGCTGCCGTCCTCGGCGCGGCGGCCAACCTCGTCTCGCTGCTGATCCTGCGCGGGGCGCAGAAGGAAAGCCTGAACGTGCGCGGCGCGTACCTGGAGGTGCTCGGCGACCTGCTGGGCTCCTTCGCGGTGATCGTTGCCGCCGTCGTCATCATGGCCACCGGGTACCAGGCCGCGGATACCTTCGCCTCGATCGTGATCGCCCTGATGATCCTGCCCCGGGCCTGGCATCTGCTCCGCGACGTCGTCGATGTCCTCCTCGAAGCCACTCCGAAGGGCGTGGACGTCCCGATGATCCGCGAGCACATCCTCTCGGTCGCTGGCGTGGTATCGGTCCACGACATCCACATCTGGACCATCACCTCCGGGGTCCCGGTTTTCTCCGCACACGTGGTGGTGGAAGACGCCGTGCTGGATGCCCGCGGCTCGGACCGGGTGCTGGACAAACTGGTCACCTGCCTCGGCGCGCACTTCGACACCGAGCACTGCACCTTCCAACTGGAACCGGCGAGCCACGCGGAGCACGAGGCCCACCAGCACGCCTGACCGGCCGCAGGCGGGGGCCCTAGGAGAGCACGTCCTTGGTCGAGAACCTGGCGTAGGCGAGCGCGCCGAAGACGGCCACGTAACCGGCCTGCAGGAGGGCGTTGGCGCCGAACGAGTCCCAGGCAATCGGCTGGCGTAACAGGTCGGCGAAGTCGAGCCAGCGGTGGCTGAACAGCCAGGGGTGCAGCCAGTCCAGTTGCGGCAGCGCGTCAGCGATCTGGGCGACGACGGCGAGCACGACCGTGGCCGCCATCGCACCGACCGGCACGTCGGTCAGGCTGGACATGAACAGCCCGATGGCCGAAAGCCCGGCCAGGGAGAGCGCGAGGTAGGCGGCGATCAGCAGCAGCCTCCCCACCGCATCGGCCGCGCCGATCGCGTCCCCCGACAGCAAGGTCACAGGCCCCACCGGGAACAGCAGCGCGCCGATGCCCGCTCCCACCAGCGCCACCGTCAGCGGCGCGGCCACGGCGAAAACGACGGCGCCAAGGTACTTCACCAGCACCAGCCGGCCCCGGCCCGCCGGGGCCGCCAGCAGATACCGCAGGGTGCCCAGCCCGGCCTCGCCCGCAAGGGTATCCCCGGCCACCACCCCGACCGTCAGCGGCAGGAACAGCGGAACGGCCACCAGCATGGCAGTGACACCGACAAACAATCCATTTTGGCTGATCCGGTCCAGGAAGGCCGGCCCCCGGCCGGGCGGTACGGCGGAGGAGAGCCGCACGGCCACCGCTATCAGCACCGGGATGGCAGCCAGCGCCAGCAGCATGGCCCAGGTCCGACGGCGGCGGAACAGCACGCCCAGTTCGGAACCGAGCAGCCGGAACCCGGCCGCCCAGCCCCGGACCCAGGCCCGGTCCGGGCTGTCCGCGGTGCCGTGATCCGGCGGCGGGGTCTGCTGATCAGCGGGCAACGTCGAAGCCCTCCCCGGTCAATTCCACGAACCGGTCCTCCAGGCTGCCCTGCTCCAGGGCGAAGCCACGGACCCGGACACCGCCCGCGACCAGCGCCGCCACCACCGCTTCAGGGGCAGGAGCTTCCGCGCCATCGCTGGCCGGCAGCGCGTACAGCAACTCGCCGGCATCCCTGCTCCCGACGGTCGGCGCCGCGCCGCGGCCGGCAGGGCTTCCGCCACCCTGCGCCGCGCCGCCGTCGGCCGTTAAGCCCAGGCCGGTCAACACGCGGGCAGCGTCGCCGGGGTCGGGGGTCAGCAGCCGGAACCTGGCCCGCCCTGCTTGGCGCAGGTCCGCCAGGGCGCCCTGAGCCACCAGGCGCCCGGCACTCATGATGGCCGCGTGGGTGCAGATCTGCTCCACCTCGGCGAGCAGGTGGCTGGAGACGAAGACGGTGGCACCGTCCGCGGCGAGCGAGCGCACCAGGTGGCGTACCTCGCGGGTACCCTGCGGATCCAGGCCGTTGGTCGGCTCGTCCAGCACCA
Organism: Arthrobacter sp. JB02-1C; assembly: GCF_057748045.1. Classification (NCBI taxonomy): domain Bacteria; kingdom Bacillati; phylum Actinomycetota; class Actinomycetes; order Micrococcales; family Micrococcaceae; genus Arthrobacter; species Arthrobacter sp. JB02-1C. Next base: position 1,391,659 of record NZ_CM173235.1, on the reverse strand, counting down.
GTAGGTCCCGCGGGCCGAGCAGGGCGTTGGCGATGCCCAGCCGCTGCTTCATGCCCAGCGAATAAGCCCGGACCTTCTTATCCGCCGCGTGCGAGAGGCCCACCCGGTCCAGCGCCGTCCCGACCCGTTCCCGCCGCGTCCGCGCCGGCGCTTCGGGATCCGCAGCATCCAGGCGCAGCAGGTTCGCCGCGCCGGACAGGAACGGATAGAAGGCAGGCCCTTCCACCAGCGCACCGACCCGCGGCAGGACGGTGCGCAACTGGCGGGGCATCTCCTGGCCGAGGACGCGCACCGAACCGCTGGAGGCGGCAGCGAGGCCCAGCATGATCCGGATCGTCGTGGTTTTGCCGGAGCCGTTGGGGCCCAGGAATCCGAAGACGGAACCTTTCGGGACCGCCAGGTCGACGCCGTCGACCGCCAGTTGCCGCCCGAAGCGCTTGCTCAGGCCGCGCGTTTCAATGCTCAGCTCGGCGGGCGGGGCGACGGCGGTCACCCGGCGGAGGCCGCGGCTTGGAGCCGGTCGAGCGGGACGGAGCCGGCGAAAACGCGGCCGTCGTCAAGGATGAGCACGTTCACCAGGGCGGTGGAGAGCAGCCTGCCGCCGGCCACCGGGACGGTCGCCTGCGCCAGCAACGAAGCGGCGGAGCCACCCGGCTGTTCGCCCGGCGCCCGGCCCGGATCCTGGCCCGGCTGCTGGCCCTTTTCCTGGCCGGCGGCCTTGGCCCACGTGCCCGCCGGAAGCTCGATGACCGATTCCCATCCGGTTCCGCTGACCTTGTGCCGGCTGTCTTTCGCCTGCTGGCGTTCGGTTGCGCGGGGGCCCTGGTGCTCCGGGACGGGCAGTTCCTTGACGGCGGCACCGGCAGGAGGAGTGAACCGGAAGATGGCGGGGTCCGGCGCTTCGAGGGAGAGCTGGGTGAACGCAACCTGGAACGCCGGAGCGGACTGGCCGCGGGCCGTCAGCTCGACGCCGAGCGGCATCCCGGTCTGACCATCGACGGAAATCTCAACCGACTGCAGCAGGGTGACCGTGGACCTTGGCGTGAGGACGAGCTGGTAGGCAGCGCGCCCGGCGACCTTCACGTCGGAGCCGACAGTCAGCTCGGCGTTCTGGTCCAGCTTGGCCAGGAGTTCCTCGGCCAGGGTGTCGGGAGCGGGCAGGGCTTTCTGCGCCGGCGCGTGACGCTCGGCGGATCCGGACGGGAGGGCGGCGTGGGCTGCCGTGTTGTCTTTGGAGTTGTAGAACCAGACATCGTTGCCGTGCCGGATCACGTCGCGCTCGGCGAGGCGGTCCATGACCTGGACCCGTGCATTGTCCGGCCCGTCACGGAAAACCCGTGCGGTGTGCGGCCCGGTAAGAAGCTCCAACCACGCGCTGTTCCCGGAGGATGCACCGGGGCCGGTCGTCGGCAGTTCCGGCAACCCGAGGCTGGACGCTTGTTCCAGCGTCCCCGAGTAGGAGCTGTTGCGGTGCTGGGCGATCAGCTGGAGCACCTGCTCCGGTGATTTCGCCGGCAACGGATCCCCCGCGCCGGCCGGAAGGGAACCCGTTAGTACCCCGGCCGCGATCACGGCGGGAACCGTTACGGCCGGCAGCCATCGCAGCCAAGGACGGGTCATTGCGACCGCGCTCCAACATCGCAGCTCATGCTTCAACACTACGCTTGGAACGGCCCGGCTTCATCTCCTCCCGGGCACAGATCGGGACCGGTTTGGCCACGGGGCCGCCGCGGCTACGTAAGCACGGTCAGCGTCAGTTCCACGGCTCCGAGCAGAAGCGCCAGCACGGACGTTCCGAGTCCGGCCACCAGGAGCAGCCCGGGATGGGCCAGCCCCACGACGACCCTCCTCAGCCGCGGCCTGCCGCGCAGGAACTTCGCCGGCACCCGCGCGCCCGGCGGGTCCTGTTTCCAGCCGCGGATGCGGCGCAGGAACCAGGCGCAGCGGGCGATGAAGGCAAGCCACAGTACGGTCACGACGAGCGGTACCGCGGCGAGGAGCAGGTTGAATCCCAGGGCGGTGACTTCCCGCTCGGACGCGTTGACGACGGACTGGATGGTGGTGGAGATCGAGGCGCTCATCACCACGGAGACGCCCCAGACGAGGAACGCGGCCGTCAGGGCCAGGAACCGGACAAAGAAGTGCCCCAGCACCGAGTCCTTCGTCGGCTTGAGATACCGGCGGGGCGTGGCCTGCAGCACGGCGATGGTGGCCAGCAGGGTGGGCAGCGCGGCCATCCCGACCAGGACGTACCAGGACCATCCCGCGACGTCGAAGTAATCGTCCGCAACGATCAGCGCCGCCCAGAATGCCGCCCAGACCCAGCCGGCGGTGAGCGGACGGCTGACCAGCCAGTCGGGCAGCCACGGGTCATCGGCGGCGGCCGGGGGTGTCTGCGGGCCCTCCAGGGCGCTCATGAGCCCGGCTGCGGAGGGCCCGGCGGGCCGGCGGCCACGGTGCCGGCTCCGCCGTCGACCGTGATGACCTGCCCGGTGGTGAGCAGGGAGGTGGCATCCGGGACGCCGACGACTGCAGGAATCCCGTATTCCCGGGCGACGACGGCGCCGTGCGAGTTGGGGCCGCCCATTTCCATCACCAGTCCGCCGGCTGTCAGGAACAGCGGCGTCCAGCCGGGATCCGTGGAAGGTGCCACCAGAATCTCGCCCGGTTCCAGCCGCGCCCCTTCCGGCTCGAGGATGACCCGTGCGGCGGCGGTGACCGTTCCGGCCGACGCGGGGCTGCCGGTCAGCACGCCGTCCGCAGCGCCGCCACCGCCGGGCCGCAAGGCCTCCGGCTCGGTCCCGTCCGAGAGCAGCACCCGGGGGATGTGCCGGCGGCCGAGTTCGCTCTCGTAGTCCTGCCGGCGCTGCGTCACAAGCCGGTGCAGGTCAGTCCCGTTGAGGCCGGCGCGGGCCTCGAGCAGCTCCAGGAAGAAGATGTCCGCTGCCTGGTCGATCCGGCCGGCGGCAGCCAGCTCCGCGCCGACGGCCTGCAGCTGCGCCCGGGCTGCGGCCAGGCCCTCCACGAGGTGGTACTTCGGCAGCTCCCGCAGCCCGGCAAACATCCTGGTGCGGCGCAGCGCGGCCCGGACCAGCGCCGCACGCAGCCGGCCTCGCTGCCCCTCGGCCAGCCGGTCCACCTGGTCCTCGGCAGCCTGGGCCGCCCGGCCGAACTGCAGGTCCGGTGCCTGGCCGGGATCCTCGAGCCGGAGGTAGTTGGCCAGGACGCCGAAGAGGTGGGTCGGGTCCTCGGACCAGCGGGGCATCCCCAGATCGATCTCGGCGACCGCCCGGTGGCCGTAGCGGGCCAGGAACCCGGCAACGCCGGACTGCACGACGCCGGGCAGCGTCCCGGCGCGGTAACGCCGGCCCAGCTCGGCGGCGCCGGGGCCGTCCGTGCCGGCCCCGTCCGTCCCCGCCCCGTCCGTCCCGGCACTGCCCGTGGCGTCCGCCGCGCCGGAAAACACAGCAGCCGCTGCGGCGTCGGCCCGGATCGTCGATGCGAGCCGCCAGAGTGCCAGATCCATCTCGGTGGTGACGTTGTTCGGCAGCCCCCGCAGCACCGGCTGCAGGGCACCCTGCGCTGCGCCCGGCCCCAGCAGCCGGCCGACCGCCGCCAGCAGCGCGAAGCCCAGGGCCGGCAGCGGCAGGATGCGGGGCACCACGGCGAAGAGCTCCCGGCCGAGGATCCGCTCCACGTGATCCAGCCGCTGCACCCCGCTGGCTCCGGCGGGTACGGTGAGGGCGGCGCGGAACCGCGCACCGGTTGCCTCCGCCCGGCCCAGCGCTGCCTCCGGCCGGACCACGGCGCGCAGCAGCGATCCCGGGACTCCGCCCCGTACGGCCACCGGCACCACGTGCCGCAACAGCGGCCACGGCGACCTGCTGGTGACCGAAAACCGGGGGTCGGTGAAGAGCTGGCGCAGCACGGTCGCGGAGCGGGCTTCCATCACATCGAAGACGCGGGGCACGATCGCGCGGCCGACAGCGCTGCGCAGTACCGTGGTCAGGTCGAAAAAGATCCGCTGGCCGGCCGCGGCGTAGGGCGAGGGGCCCGCGTGCGGGGCGGGAACCTCGAACTGCGCGGCGCTGGCCACCGACGAGGCGATCAGGCGGAATCCGGCCAGGCCCATCGGGGTCAGCGGGCGGGTCAGGCCCTGGGCCAGGCTGAGGCACAGATAAACCCGGGTGCCGTCGGGGTTCCGCCGTTCCGGCACCGGGAAGAGCGTGGTGATGGGCCGGGACTGCGTCAGCCAGGCGGTTCCGGCGTCGTCGATGGCCCATTCCAGGTCCTGCGGCGCACCGAAGTGCGCCTCCGCACGCCGGCCCAGCCGCTCCAGCACCCGCAGGCCGGCGTCGTCGATGCAGGGCTGCACGCCGGCGTCGGGCAGGGCCGTGCGTTCGGTTCCCCCGCCCGGCAGCGTGCGGACGGCCAGCTCCTTGCTGCCGATCCGCCGTTCCAGCACCTGCCCGGTGCGGCTGTCGACGACGAAATGATCCGGGTTCACCACGCCGGAAACCACCGCCTCGCCGAGCCCGGGGCTGGCGTCGATCACGGCCTCGTGCCGCCGCCCGGTCACCGGATTCGCGGTAAACAGGACACCGGCAACGGTGGCGTCCACCATCTGCTGGACCACGACGGCGAGGGCCACGTCCGAGGGGCTGATCCCCTGGGCGGCGCGGTAGCTGACCGCCCGGTCGGTCCACAGCGACGCCCAGCAGCGCCGCACGGCGGCGAGCACCGCGTCGGCTCCCACGACGTTCAGGATGGTGTCCTGCTGGCCGGCAAAACTCGCGAACGGCAGGTCCTCTGCTGTCGCGGAGGACCTGACAGCGACGGGCACGTCGTCACCCAGGGTCCGGTACGCCGTGCGGACAGCGTCGGCGATCTCGGCCGGAACGTCCGCGGCCAGGACCCGGGTCCGCGCCGCCGCGGCCAGCGCGGCAAGACCGTCAAGGTCCGCCGGGGCGGTGGCAGCCAGCTCGGCGTGGAGGTCCCCAAGCCCGGCGGTCCCGGTGGCCTGCCGGTAGGCCGCCGTGGTGAGGCAGAAACCGGGCGGCACGGGCAGTCCGGCTCGCAGCAGTTCGCCGAGGTTGGCCGCCTTGCCGCCGACGACAGGCAGCAGCGCTGCCGCCAGCGAGTCCAGGCCGAGCACCAGCGGAGGTGCCGCGTGCGGTTCCCGGCGGAGTTGCTCGCCGGGCTCACCCGGAGGTTGCTGCTGCACCTGGCGGTCCTCCGTTCGACACTGAAGCTGCCGGGTCCGGGTTCGGCTTAGGAGTCGCCGGACATCGGGCCGAAGCGGGGCCGGTCGGCCAGCCGCGGATCGTCACGGTCCGGGATCACCATGACCGGGCCCTTGGCGTGGTGCAGGATGCCGTCCGAGGTGGAGCCAAGCAGCATCTCGGCGAAGCCGCCGCGGCCGCGGGTGCCGACCACGACGAGTTCGACGCGCCGGCTCGCCTCGACCAGGATGTCCACCGGGGAGCCGTCAACGAGCTGGGTCTGGACCTCGAGGCTGGGATAGTGGCTCTTCAGCCATGCCACCCCGGCGTCGAGCTGCGTCCGGATATCGGCGAAGAGCGCCTGCCGGTCCATCGGCGCCGGAACCCAGGCCAGTGAGCCGCTGTATTCCGGAACGGCGCAGACCAGCCGCAGCGGTGCGGAGAGCCGCTCCGCCTGGGCTGCCGCGTCGAGCACGGCGACCCGGGCCTGTTCCGACCCGTCCACGCCGACCACCACGACGTTTTCGACCGGCTGGTGCCCGGTCCGTTCCCGCTCGGCCCGGACATGCTTGTCCTGGGTGGTCTCCCCCAGCCGGTCGCCGCAGATCAAGGGCACGGTGACGGTGGGGCATTTGGCGTGGGCGGGCAGGGCACTGCTGACCGAGCCGAGGAGCCGGCCGACGAAGCCGCCCCGGCCGCGGGTACCGAACACGAGCAGCTCGGCCTCGGCGCTCAGTTCCAGCAGCACGCCGGAAGCGTCGCCGTTCTCCACCGAGGCGTCGACGTCGATGTTGTAGCCGGATACCTTGTCCAGGGCCTGCTGCAGGATCGCTTCGGCGCCCTCCCGGATCACCGAGTCGTCCACCGTGGCGTAGCCGCCGTCCAGCCCGGAAGCGGCAAACACCGGAACGGAGTAGGCGGTCACGAGGTGCAGCGGACTGTGCCGGCGCTCGGCTTCGCGCGCGGCCCAGACCACGGCGCAGTGGCTGTGCTCGGACCCGTCCACTCCGACCACGATTCCCCGATGGGCGGGCTGCTCGCGTGCGTCCCCGGCCGGATCCGGATGCTCCTGTTCTCGGGCCATGGGGTCCGCCTCCTCGGGTCGCTGGCCGTGTTGCGGCTATTCTGCCAGAACTCTACGGCTCCGGCGCTCTCCCTCAAACGTGGAAATATACCGGCCCTCCTGCCCCTATCCAGTACCAGCAATGTTGGGTATCCTCTGAGACGTTGCTGAACCGAGACTCGTCTTTCAGATTCGCCGCTTGCGGAGGACGGCAGGCGGGCCTCGGAACAGCGTCCCGGGCAGCTTGTCCGGACCGCACCATCGGAGAAAGGACCCGCAGTGTCGAGCATGCCTGTTTATGGCGGAATCGAACGGACCAACACCCTGGTCATTGGCACGGGCCTGTCCGGGCTGGCGGTGGCGAGCGAACTGCAGCGCCGGGGCGTCGGCTCCATTGTGGTGGACGGCCTGGATCTGCTCGGCGCCGGGAACCCTGCCAACACCTCCTCGCTGCAGCGCTGTGACGCTGCCGATGCGGCCACCCTGAGGGAGCGCAACGAGATCCTCCGGCATCTGCGCAACTACGCCAGCAACCACAATCTTGATGTCCGCAACAACGTCCGGGCCCTGCAGTTGGACCACCTGGACGCGGACCACCCCGCCGGCGCTGCGGGCGTCCACGAATCCGGGCGGCCGGCGCAGCAGTGGGCCGTCAGCACCCCCGGCGGGATCCTGTACGCCGACCACCTGGTCCTCACCCGGTGCGCCCACAGCCAGCTGCGCCGGATGCTGGCGGACCTGGGGGTAGCGACCGGCCGCAACCTGGTTGCGGCCATGCACGCGCTCGGCATGTACCTGGTGGGCGTCGGCGAGCTCATCACTCCCACGCCCAAGGAAGTGCTCCGCCAGGCGAAACTGGTAGGCCAGGCGATTTCGGCCAAGGTCTACCCCGACGGGACGCCTTCCCTGCTGCCCGGCCCTTTAGCCCTGCCGGCCTAGGCGTCCGCCCCGGGCGACCGGACCTCGGGACTGCCGTCCACCGTGCCCGGGCTGTCGGGGCTGTCGACCCCGGCTTCGTCGACGTCGGCTTCGTCGCCGCCGTCGGCGTCGCCGCCGTCGCCCTCGCTAAGCCGGCGCTTCGCCATCAGGCCCAGCGCCACCAGGATGCCCACGGCCACCGCCACAAAAACCACGATGCTCCACGGAAACGGCTGGGACGCGTCCGGCGCAGCCGCCGGGGTGACGGTGGTGCCGGGGGCGGCGGTGCCCAGCGTGGGCACGGACTCCGAGCCGGGCGCAGCGCCGGACGCCGCCGGGGCCCCTGCGGCGGCCGCGCTGGCGGTGAAGCTGAAGGTGCCTTCGATCGGGTGTCCGTCGGCGCTGACTACGCGCCATTGCACCGTGTAGGAGCCGCGCGGCGCCCCGGTGCGCAGCGGCTGTGAGACCACATTGTCCACCACCTGCGCCGCGCCGTCGGCCCAGTCCACGCCCGAAGCATCGGCGACCTTGATCTGGGTGCCGAGGACCAACGGGCGGTTGGTGACGGTGAGCGAAACCTTCTGCGGCGGCGTCGGTACCGTCGCATTCGCCGCCGGGCTGGTCGACTCCACCGTGTCGTGCGCGGCGGCCGGCCCGGCGCCCAGCAGGGCTGTCCCTAGCAGCACTGATGCGATCGCGATCAGGCCCAGCAGGGCGCCCGGAAGTTTTCTGATGATGCGCATCGCTGCAGGCTCCTAGTGTTGGCTTCCTTACAGACTAGGCGAGTTTGGCGGGTGGGCGCCGTCACGCCTAATAAGATCTACCTAACACCCCTTTTCCCTCCCGGAGGACCAATGCTTAAGCAGGGCTCTGCACTCGACCGGTATTTTAAGATTTCCGAGCGGGGATCGAACTTTTCCCGCGAGATCCGGGGCGGGTTCGCGACCTTCTTCGCAATGAGCTACATCGTGGTGCTGAACCCGCTGATCCTGGGCGGCCCCGATTCCTCCGGCGCCACCCTCGGCTTCCCGGCCGTTGCCGCCGCCACCGCCTTCGTCGCCGGTATCCTCACCATCCTGATGGGGGCCTGGGCCAAGCACCCCTTCGCGCTGGCCACCGGCCTGGGCGTGAACGCCTTCGCCGCCGTTACCGTGGCCACCAACCCCGGCCTGACCTGGCCGGACATGATGGGCCTGATCATGCTCTCCGGTGTGACCATGCTGATCCTGGTGCTGACCGGTTTCCGTACCGCGGTGTTCAGGGCCGTCCCGGACGGGCTGAAGACCGCCATCGTCGTCGGGATCGGCCTGTTCATTGCGCTGATCGGTCTGGTCAACGCCGGCTTCGTGCGCCGCATCCCCGACGTCGCCGGCACCACCGTACCGGTGGGGCTGGGCTTCGACGGCAAGCTCCTGGGCTGGCCCACCCTGGTCTTCGTCTTCGGTCTGGTCCTGACCATCGCCCTGGTGGTCCGCAAGGTCAAGGGCGCCATCCTGATCGGCATCATCACTTCGACGGCGCTGTCCGTGATCCTCGAGCTCACCCTGCACATCGGTCCCAGTGTCCAGCCGGGCAAGCCGTTCAACCCGCAGGGCTGGTCCCTGGTGGCCCCGCAGTTCTCCGAATGGGCCGCACCGGACCTGTCCCTGATCGGCAAGGCCAACCCGTTCGGCGCCTTTGAGCACCTCGGTGTGGTTGCCGCCGCGCTGCTGGTCTTCGTGATCCTGCTCAGCATCTTCTTCGACGCCATGGGCACCATGGTGGGACTCGCCACCGAGGCAGGCACCATCGACAAGGACGGCAACATCCCCAACGTGGACCGCGTGCTCCAGATCGACGCGATCGGCGCCATCGCCGGCGGCGGCTCGTCGGTCTCCTCCAACCAGATCTTCGTCGAGTCCGGCGCCGGCATCGGCGAAGGCGCCCGGACCGGCCTGGCCTCGGTCGTCACCGGCCTGCTGCTGCTGGTCGCCATGTTCTTCACCCCGCTGATCAACCTGGTCCCGTTCGAGGCGGTGGCGCCGGCCCTCGTCGTCGTCGGCTTCATGATGGTCTCCCAGGTCGGCAAGATCGACTGGCAGGACTGGGGCATCGCGATCCCGGCGTTCCTGACCTTCGCCCTGATGCCGTTCACCTACTCGATCGCCAACGGCCTCGGCGCCGGGTTCATCTCCTTCGCGCTGATCCGGCTCTTCCAGGGCCGTGCCCGCGAGGTGCACCCGCTGATGTGGGCCGTGGCGGCCGCGTTCCTGCTGTTCTTCGGGATCGGCCCGATTGAGGCCGCGCTGGGCCTGAAGTAGGCCCCGGCCCCGTGCAGGTCCGCCGAGCTGGCAGATCGCGGCAGTGTTGTTCGCCGGCATTGCCGTGAGCTGCCAGCTCGGCGCTAAATTCAGAGCGGCGTCCGGGATTTCGGACACGCCGACGGCGGTGCCGCTGGTGTTCCGCCCGGCGCTGCGGTGAGCTTGGGTATGCCCAGCACCGACCGCACCGTCGACAGCCCGCCGAAGCCCTGGACCGGGCGGTTCGACGGCGACGGCGCCGAGCACCGCCGCTGGTGGCAGGCGGTCAGTCCCTGCCCGCTGCCGTTGCCGCCCGTTCCGGCCGGCGGCCGCCGGCCCGCGGTGATCCTGGGTTTCGGCTGCGACGCCGGGGTGCGCCGCAACAAGGGCCGCACCGGGGCCGCGGACGCCCCGGCAGCGCTTCGTGCCGCACTGGGACCGCTCGCCTTCCACCTGGACCGTGAAGTCCACGACGCCGGCGACGTCACCGTGGCCGGGGATGCGCTGGAGGACGGGCAGGCCCGGGCCGGGCGGGCTGTCGCGGGGCTGCTGGATGCCGGTGCGCTGCCGGTGGTTCTGGGCGGCGGCCACGAGACTGCGTTTGCCAGCTACCTGGGGCTGGCCGGTTCCGCGCGGGTCCGTGACGGGCTGCGCGTCGGCGTCCTGAACCTGGACGCGCACTTCGATCTCCGTGACGAGCCGCTGCCCAGTTCCGGCACCCCTTTCCTGCAGATGGCCCGGGCGGAAGCCGCCGCGGGTCGAAAACTGCAGTACGCCGTCGTCGGGATCTCCGAGCCCAACAACACGCCGGCACTGTTCCGGACTGCCACGGAACTGGGGGTGGAGTACCTGCTGGATGAGGACTGCGCCGCCGACACCGTGCGGGATTTCGTGGCGGCGTTCCTGGCCCGGCTGGATGCGCTGTACCTGACCATCGACCTGGACGTGCTGCCGGCGTCGGTGGCTCCCGGGGTGAGTGCGCCGGCCGCCTACGGCGTTCCGCTGCCGGTGATCAGCGCCGTTTGCCGCCAGCTGGCCGCGAGCGGGAAGCTGCTGCTGCTGGACGTCGCGGAACTGAACCCGGCGTTCGACGTCGACGGCCGCACCGCCAAGGTGGCGGCCCGGCTGATCAGCACCCTGCTGCGGTAGCCCGCGTACTGCCGGGCGGGGCCGCCGGGCCGGGCCCGCGTACTGGCGGGCCGGAGCTGGCGGCGGTCAGATCGCGGTCAGCGGCGCCTGGCCCTCATCGCCGTGCTGCTCCAACGCACGGCGCTGCCGCAGCCGGTCCAGCCGGTTCATCACCGGCGCCGTCGTGGCGCCGTGCAGCACGATCGACAGGGCGACGACGAGTCCCACGAGTGCCCAGAGTTCGTGGGCCTGGTCGCCGAAGTGGCCCTGGCCGAGGGCGAACGCAAGATAGTAGAGCGAGCCGATGCCGCGGATCCCGAAGAACGCGATCGCGCCGCGCTCCCGGGGCCCGGTCTTGCCCCGCGCGAGCCCGAACCACCCCGCCAGCGGGCGTACCAGCAGCAGGAAGGCCAGCGCCACCAGCACCTCGGCCCAGCCGATCCCGGCCAGCAGGCCGCGGGCGATCGCTCCGCCCAACAGGACGAGGATGACCACCGTCATCAGCCGCTCCAGTTGTTCCACGTACGAATGCAGCACCCGGTGAAAGCCATGCGTGCGCTCGGCCGCGCGGATCGTTACGGCGCAGACGAAGACCGCGACGAACCCGTAGCCGCCCGCCAGCTGCGTCACCCCGTAGGCCAGGAAGGTGGCCGCCAGCGCCACGAATCCCTCGGAGTGGTTGGACAGCCGGATGCTCTCGTGCCGGGCGGAGAAGAACAGCCTGCCAAGCAGCTTCCCCATCGCCAGTCCCAGCAGCACGCCGACGCCGATGCGCCACAGGACGTCCACCGCGAGCCAGTGCGCCAGCCAGCCGGACGGCGCCGCCCCGACCGAGCTGATGGCGATCGCGAGGTAGACAAAGGGGAAGGCGAGGCCATCATTCAGGCCGGCCTCGGAGGTGAGCGTAAAGCGGATCTCATCCTCCCGTTCCGTGCCCGCTTCCTCGTCGGCCGGTTCCCCCACCTGCACTTCGGAGGCCAGCACCGGGTCGGTGGGGGCGAGGGCGGACGCGACCAGCAGTGCGGCCCCGAGCCCAAGGCCCAGGAACCAGAGCCCCAGCAGGGTCAGCCCCAGGATGCACAGCGGCATGGCCAGGCCGAGCATCCGCCACGTCGTGGACCACCGCCGCAGGCCGGGAGGACGGTCCAGCGCCAGTCCGGCCCCCATCAGCGAGATGATGACGCACACCTCGGTCAGGTGGGTGACGAAGTCCCCGTGTTGCAGCGGGTCCGGGTCCGGCAGCTCGGGCATCAGGGTGAAGGTCAGCATGCCGGCGCCCAGAAAGACCATGGGCATCGAGAGGGGCGCGTTGCGCAGCAGCTTGGGCAGCACCGCCGCGATAAACACGGCGATCCCGGCCGCGGTGAAGACAACACTGGACGGTTCGAGCATCCCCCCATTCTTATACCCGTTTCCCATGCCGTGATAGGCACACTCCGGATCCGCGTCCGGGAAGGCGCGCCGGACAGACTAGAATAGAGGGCGGCCAAATGGCCGGATTCTACGAAAGACCTGTTAATGAACACACACACTATGACCGCCGGGGCTTCCGAGGCCACGTCGATCAAGCTCTCGTTTGCCAGCGCCCAGGAAGTCCACCACGGCCTCGAAAGCGCCGTCAACACCCTGATCGCCTCGGCCGTCCAGGACCGCCGCTGCGGTATCCGGGTTACCCGCCACGAACCCGGCCAGTACACCGTGGCACTGGACGAGACCGTGCCATTCGGTGAGACCCACGAGGTTATGGCCGCCTAGCGCACGAGCCGGCAGGCGCCGCGGGCCGGTAAGGGGATTCCCTCACCGGCCCTTTGCGTTCCCGGGGTCCAGTACCGTCCGGGCGGCCGTCAGGCGAGCAGGCCGACGGCGGATTCGGCCGCGAGCCGGATCTCACCCGTGGCCACCAGACGGTCCGCTGCCTCCAGTTCCGGCGACAGGAAGCGGTCCGTTCCCGGCCCGTCCACGACGGTGCGCAGCGCCGCGACGACCGCCGCGCCGGCCGGTCCCGGGGTGAGTTCGCCGCCGGAGTGCTGCGTGCGGATGTCCAGGGCCCGGCCCGCGGCCACGAGTTCGATCGCCAGCACCCGGCGCAGGTTCTCCACCGCGCGCCGCAGTTTCCGCGCTGCGTGCCAGCCCATCGAGACGTGGTCCTCCTGCATCGCGGAGCTCGGGATGGAATCCACCGACGCCGGTACGGCCAGCCGCTTGTTGTCGGAGACGAGGCCGGCCTGGGTGTACTGCGCGATCATCAGGCCCGAGTCCACGCCCGGGTCTGCGGCCAGGAAGGCCGGCAGCCCGTGTGAGCGGGCCGGATCCAGCATCCGGTCGGTCCTGCGTTCGGCGATGGAGCTCAGGTCCGCGACCGCGATCGCGAGGAAGTCCAGGACGTAGGCCACCGGGGCGCCGTGGAAATTGCCGTTGGAACTGACCCTGCCATCCGGCAGGACCACCGGATTGTCGATCGCGGCGGCCAGTTCGCGGGAGGCGACCAGGGCGGCGTGGTCGACGGTGTCGCGGACCGCGCCGGCCACCTGCGGGGCGCAGCGCAGCGAGTAGGCGTCCTGAACCTTGGTGTCGTTGATCCGGTGCGAGGCTACGATCGCGGAGTTGGACAGCACGCGGAGCATGTTCTCCGCCGCGGCCGCCTGGCCCGGGTGCGGCCGGAGCGCGCCGTGCAGCTCCGGCCGGAACACCTGGTCCGTGCCGAGCAGCGCCTCCACGCTGAGCGCGGCGGTGATGTCCGCCGTCGTGAGCAACAGCCGGAGGTCCGCGATGGCCATCAGCAGCATCCCCAGCATGCCTTCGGTGCCGTTGACGAGCGCCAGGCCCTCCTTCTCCGCCAGGGTGACCGGCACGATCCCGTGCGCGGCGAGGAGTTCTGCCACCGGCGGTTCGCCGCGGCCACCGTAGCGGACGCCGTCGGGCCCTTCCGCCTCCCCTTCGCCCATCAGCACCAGGGCGCAGTGCGAGAGCGGCGCGAGGTCCCCGGAGCAGCCCAGCGAGCCGAACTCACGGACCACGGGCGTGATGCCGGCGTTGAGCAGATCCACCATGGTCTGCAGGACCACGGGCCGGACGCCGGTACGCCCGGAGGCCAGGGTCTTGGCGCGCAGGAACATGATGCCCCGGACCACCTCGCGCTCCACGGCGGGCCCCATGCCGGCAGCGTGGCTACGGATGAGGGACTTCTGCAGCTGGGTGCGGAGTTCGGCGGGGATGTGCCGGTTCGCCAGGGCGCCGAAGCCGGTGGAGATGCCGTAGGCCGGCACCTCACTGTGCGCGAGGTCGTCGATGTGGGCGCGGACCTTGGCGACGGCGTCGAGGGCGTCCTGGTCAACGGTCACCTGGGCGTCGTGGCGGGCGACGGCGACGACGTCCTCGGGGGTGACGCCGCTGGAGCCGAGGGTGACGGTGAGCGGTGAGTACGTGGTGACGGTCATGATTCCTACTTCTCTGGGGCCACGCGAGCAGGGTTCCCTGAGGGGGCTCGTGGGGATCGATTGCTCCGTAACGGCCCTTCTGAAGGCTCAAAACGGCGTTTACGGAGCAATCGACGGGGATTTGCGGGCTTGGTTAGCGGGACTCGGACATCGGGATCCGGACCCCGCGCTCCGCGGCGACCTCGACGGCCCGGTCATACCCGGCGTCGGCGTGGCGGATGACGCCCATGCCGGGGTCGTTGGTGAGCAGGCGTTCGAGTTTCTGCGCGGCGAGGTCGGTGCCGTCGGCGACGGAGACCTGACCGGCGTGGATGGAGCGGCCGATCCCTACGCCGCCGCCGTGGTGAATCGAGACCCAGGTGGCGCCGGAGGCGGTGTTGAGCAGCGCGTTGAGCAGCGGCCAGTCGGCGATCGCGTCCGAGCCGTCGGCCATCGCCTCGGTTTCGCGGTACGGCGAAGCGACGGAGCCGGAGTCGAGGTGGTCCCGGCCGATCACGATGGGCGCCTGGACCTTGCCCTCCGCCACGAGCCGGTTGAACAGCAGACCGGCTTTGGCACGGTCGCCGTAGCCGAGCCAGCAGATCCGGGCCGGCAGGCCCTCGAATTCGACGCGTTCGGCGGCGGCATCGAGCCAGCGGTGCAGGTGTTTGTTCTCCGGGAAGAGGTCCTTGATGGCTGCATCGGTGACGCGGATGTCCTCGGGGTCACCGGACAAGGCCACCCAGCGGAACGGACCGAGCCCCTCGCAGAACAGCGGCCGGATGTAGGCCGGGACGAAACCGGGGAATTCGAAGGCCCGGCCGTAGCCGCCCTTGCGCGCCTCGTCGCGGATGGAGTTGCCGTAGTCGAAGACCTCGGCGCCGGCGTCCTGGAACTCGACCATGGCCTGGACCTGCCTGGCCATGGAGGCCTGCGCCTTCTTGGTGAAACCCTCCGGATCAGCTTCTGCCTCACGGTGCCACTCGGCCACGGAGATGCCCTCGGGCAGGTAGCTCAGCGGATCGTGCGCGGAGGTCTGGTCCGTGACGATGTCGACCGTGAGTTCGCCGGCGGTGTGGCGGCGCAGGATCTCCGGGAAGACCTCCGCGGCGTTGCCGACGTAGCCCACGGACCAGCCGCGGCGTTCCTCCTTGGCTTTGAGCACCTTGGCGATGGCCGCGTCGAGGTCGGTCTCCACCTCATCCAGGTAGCGCTTGCCGGCGCGGCGGCGGAGCCGGGTCTCGTCGACGTCGACGATCAGGCAGGCGCCGTCGTTCAGCGTGACGGCGAGCGGCTGCGCACCGCCCATGCCGCCGCAGCCGCCGGTGAGGGTCAGGGTGCCGGCCAGGGTGCCGTCGTCGTTGCCGGTGAGTTTGCGGGCGATCGCGGCGAAGGTCTCGAAGGTGCCCTGCAGGATGCCCTGGGTGCCGATGTAGATCCAGGAGCCGGCGGTCATCTGGCCGTACATCATCAGGCCCTCGGCCTCGAGCCGGCGGAATTCGGGCCAGGTCGCCCAGTCGCCGACCAGGTTGGAGTTGGCCAGCAGCACGCGCGGGGCCCATTCGTTGGTGCGGAAGACGCCGACCGGTTTGCCGGACTGAACCAGAAGGGTCTCGTCCGCCTCCATGGTTTCCAGGGTCCGGGTGATCGCGTCGAACGCGGCCCAGGACCGGACGGCGCGGCCGGTGCCGCCGTAGACCACCAGCTCATCCGGGCGTTCCGCGACCTCGGGGTCCAGGTTGTTCATCAGCATGCGCAGCGGCGCTTCGGTCTGCCAGCTCTTGGCGGTGAGCGTCGTGCCGCGGGCTGCCTTGACCGGGCGGGCACCGGTGCTGAAGTCGGCGGGTGCCATGGGGGCTCCTTCGTTAACGGGCCGCTTCGGTGGTGCGGGCCTTGCTTAACTAAAGCCCCTCCGCTGCCGCGCCAAAAGGGCGTTGCTGCCGCAGCTGTCCGGGATGCCAGACCCAGCCGGCCCTCAGGTGGTGCCGTTTGGCGGACTCAAAACGACGGCTGCTGCGGGCCGGCCGGGCCGGGGCGGCCGTGGATCCGGAGCGAGAGGTCGTCCGCCGTCTTCGTGATCCGTGCGGCCAGGACCGGCCACTGCTCGGCCGGCAGTTTGTCTTCCAGGAACGTCACCGCCACCGCCGCCGTGGGCCAGCCCGCGTGGTCCGTCACCACGGCGGCGATGGAACCGAACCCGGGCGTGACTTCGCCGTGTTCGGTGGCATAACCGCGCTGCCTCACCTGGTCCAGGTGCGAGGACAGGGCGGAGTACTTCATGATCGCGCCTTCCATCTCGTGCCGGGCGGTGAAGGCGGCGGCATTCGGGTACAGCGCGCGGACCTGGGATTTGGGCAGCGCCGCGAGGATGGCGCGGCCGCTGGCGGTGAGGTGGCTGGGCAGCCGGACGCCGACGTCGGTCACCAGTGACGGGCGGTTCTTGGCCCGTTCCTCCACGATGTACAGCACGTCCCGCCCGTGCAGCACGGCCAGGTGTGCGCTCTCGCCGATTGCGTCCACCAGCGAGGCCAGCAGCGGCCGGCCGAGGCGGGACAGCGGTTCCTGCCGGGAGTAGGCCGAGCTCAACTCGAAGGCGCTGATGCCCAGCCCGTACCGCTGCTCCTCGTGCAGGTGCAGGACAAAGCCGTTGGCCTCCATGACCCCCAGCAGATGGTAGACGCTGGAGCGGGGCAGGCCGAGCGAGGCGGCAATGGTCGACGCCGCCATCGGCCCGCGCTTGGACGCGAGCAGTTTCAGGATCCGCAACGTATTTTCGGCGGCGGGCACCTTGGACCCGACCCTGGCCGCAGTCGGCTTCGGCGGGCTGTCAGGGGCAGTCCCTGATTCAACGTTGCTGGTGACGGCAGGCATGCTTTCCTCTCCGGCTTTCATAAGTATGTCTTGGATCCCGTACTTAAGCATGCGCCCGGCCACCGCCGGTAGCTCACACGCCGTCCGCCCCGCATCTGGGATACCGGGCAAGCTGCCTGCTACAGCGCGGGCCCATCGCCCCTAGCCGCGGACCCCGGAGGGGTGGTTCGCTGGACCAAGCCGCAGGAGCGGTG
This sequence comes from Arthrobacter sp. JB02-1C, assembly GCF_057748045.1. NCBI lineage: Bacteria > Bacillati > Actinomycetota > Actinomycetes > Micrococcales > Micrococcaceae > Arthrobacter > Arthrobacter sp. JB02-1C. The sequence goes on along the minus strand of NZ_CM173235.1, from coordinate 1,374,568 downwards.
CGGGGAACTGCGAAGCGGAGGACCAGTGCGGGACCCGGTAGGGGTAAAACTTGTCACGATCAGGACGCTCCACACTTTCGCCTGGTTCACGATCGAGGCCGCGATGGTCTACGTCCTCTATGCCGGCCTCCGGGGCCGCTCGGACCGGAAAGCCGCAATGGCCGGAGCCGTCGTCCTTACCGAAACCGCGGTTTTCGCCGGCAACGGCTTCCACTGCCCGCTGACGGCGGTGGCGGAACGCCTGGGCGCGGCCAGTGGCTCAGTAACGGACATCTACCTGCCGAAGTGGTTTGCCCACAACCTCCCGGCGATCCATGTGCCGTTGCTGGTGCTCGCCGTCGCGCTTCACTGGCGGAATCTGCGCCGCCGGTGCCCGACGCCGCCTGTGGCGACCAAGTAGCCGATGGTGACGGTGAGGTATTTGTTACTCGTGTGATTCATGGGGTTCTGTTCCTACAGTGGCAGGACGGGGTACCGGAGCTCAGACGGCAAGCCTGAAGTCCCGCCAGGTAGTGCCGGTCCCCGCGGCTGTGTTTCGTGAGCAGGCAAGGAGCAGTCCGATGGGCATTCCCTCAGCACAACGAGCCCGCCCTCGGCCCCGCCGCCGCGTACTCCGGGCGCTCGGGCAGGCCGCCCACCGCCTGCTGGAGCCCCGGGTCACCTTCCGGATTGGCCAGGTGGTCGTGGGCGACGACCCGTTTCACGGGCGGCGGGAAGGAAGGATCGAGGTTATCCGGGCACCGCACGTTGGACTGCGCGTCCCCGGGACGCCGGCCGGCACGCTGGTCTTCTATGACTACCGCACTCTCCGGTATCCCGAATAGACGCCGCCAGCCAGCCGCTTTCGAGGCACGACGACGGCGGCCCTTACGGGCGCGGCGGCCCGCCTGCATCCCTGCGGCGGAAGTCCCCCGGCCAGTCGGCCTTCCGGATCCGGCGGAGTTCTTCGACCGGCCCAAGGCGGCCCCACTCGTCCCGGCCGAGCCGCGCCAGTGGTCCAAGCAGCTCAATCCGCGGATGGCTGCCCTCCAGGACCTGCGCGGAAACGGCGGCGTGGGTGACCTCGCCGAATACCAGGACACAGTCACCCATGGCAAGGGTTGAATGCAACCGGCATTCGAGGGCGACCGGAGACTGCGCCACCCGGGGCACACTGACCGTCAGCCCGGGCTCCCGGGTGAGGCCGGCGGCGTCGAACTCGCTGACCTCCGGCGGGAAGTTGGTCCCTGTTGCGTTGACCTCGGCCAGAAAATCGGCCGGTGCGAGGTTGACCACGAACTCCCCGCGCTCGTTGATGCTCCGCAGCGTGTCCTTCCGGCCCACCGAGGTGAACTGGATGATCGGCGGCGTCACCGACGCGACCGTATAGAAGGAGTGCGGAGCGAGGTTGTCCACACCCTTTGCAGACGTGCTGGACACCCATGCGATCGGCCGCGGGACGATAACCGCGGTCAACAGCCGGTAGAACTCCGCCGAGGTCATTTCCGCCGGGCTGAAATCCTTGCGCATGCCTTCAGCCTAGCGGCGCCACCCGGCGACGAGACCGCCGGGACCGAAGCGCCGGCGGGTCAGCGGCAGCGCCTGAGCGGTCGTCCCGCGCCAAGCACCTAGCGGGCGGACCAGCCGCCGTCCATGGTGTAGCTGGCGCCGGTGACCATGCCGGCGTCGTCCGAGGCGAGCCAGGCCACCAGCGACGCGACTTCTTCCGGTTCGACGAGCCGCTTGATGGCCGCCTCGGTCAGCATGATTTTGGCCAGCACCTCCGCTTCGGGGATGCCGTGCACCTTGGCCTGGTCCGCAATCTGCGACTCGACCAGCGGGGTGCGGACGTATCCGGGGTTGACGCAGTTGGACGTGACGCCGTGCGGGCCGCCCTCCAACGCCGTCGCCTTGCTCAGGCCTTCCAGGCCGTGCTTGGCCGACACGTATGCGCTCTTGAAGGGCGACGCGCGCAGTCCATGGACCGAGGACAAATTGATGATCCGGCCGAACCCGTTGGCATACATATGCGGCAGGGCGGCGCGGATCAGCAGGAACGGCGCCTCGAGCATGAGGGTGATGATCCGGCGGAAGTCGGCCGGATCAAACTCCTCGATGGGGCTGATCCGCTGGATCCCGGCGTTGTTGACCAGGATGTCGCAATCCAGGCTGAGCGTCTGCAGCGCCTCGACGTCGAGCAGGTTGACGGCCCAGGCACTGCCCCCGACCTCCGTGGCGAGCGCGGTCGCCGCCTCACCGTCGACGTCGGCAACCACCACCGTCGCGCCCCTGGCGGCGAGGGCCCGGACACTGGCTGCACCGATGCCGCCCGCCCCGCCGGTGACCAGTGCCTTGCGGCCGTTGAGCGAATTTTCCATGACGCAGCCTTCCTTCAAAAATTCATGCCATCAGCGCCAGGTGCCGCGGCGCCGCCGTGCCGCCGGGATCGGCAGGACACGGTCCGCGCGTGGCACTCGCACTGAAAATGAGCTTTTCCGAGTATTGCTGCACGTCGGCCGCGGTTCAATGGCCAAACCGGCACCGGCCATGTGCAGAATTGCAGATATGAATGCGAACCCCGATGATCTGCTGGTGCTGCTGGCAGTGTCCCGCTCGGCCCGGTTTACGACGGCGGCCCAGACCCTGGGCTTGAACCACACCACCGTCTCGCGCCGGATCGCCGCGCTGGAAAAGGCCCTCGGCGGCCGGGTGTTATCCCGGGCGGCGGGCGGCTGGGAACTGACCGAGCTCGGCGCCGCGGCCGTCGCCGTCGCCGAGCAGGTGGAAAGCGCGGTGGGCTCCCTGAAACGGGCGGGCCGGACACCGGACCCGGTCACCGGCGTCGTGCGCATGACAGCCACCGACGGCTTCAGCGCCTACATCGCTGCCCCGGCGGTGGCCAGCCTGCGGCGGCAACATCCCGGGCTCAGCGTCGAGATCATTACGGTAACCCGGCGGGCGCTGCAACAGCGGTCCGGGCTGGACATCGAGGTGGTGGTGGGCGAGCCACAGGTCCACCGGGCCGAGGCGGCACAGCTCGGCGAGTACATGCTGGGCATGTATGCCTCGCGCAGCTACCTGGCCGAGTACGGCACACCGTCCTCGGCCGATGAGCTGGAGGAGCACCCCCTGGTCTACTTTGTCGACTCGATGCTTCAGGTGGACGACCTGGACGCCCCCCGCCGGCTGGTTCCGGCCATGCGGGACGGGCTGAGCTCCACCAACGTGTTTGTCCACGTTGAGGCCACCCGGGCCGGTGCCGGCATCGGCTTCCTGCCCTGCTTCGCCGCCGACCGGCACCCGGACCTGGTCAGGGTGCTGCCGGAGCAGTTCGCCGAACTGCTGCCCTACTGGATGGTGCTGCGGCCCGACTCGATGCGGCGGCCCGCGGTGGCCGCCGTCGTCAACGCCCTGCGGCAGGAAACGCTGGCCCACCGCGACATGCTCCTGGGCCGCGGCGGCAGCGCAGCGGCTGCTCCCTAGGCGCATCCGGCTCGAAACGGCAGTTACGGAGCAGCCGTTGCGGGCGGGCCGGCGGCCGGGCCGCCCGCCGGCTCGCCTGCTGGAGGGCCGGTGGCGCCGGCTGGATCGCGGCGGACGGCGGCGCCGGCGGCGAAGGAGCGGACCTTGGCGTCGTCCCAGATGTGGGCCGGCACGGCGCCGCCCAGCAGCCGCCGCGCCAAACCGGCGTCGCCGCCGAGGGGGGCGTCACTGCCGGCGATGATCATGTTGCCGTAGCGCCGGCCCTTGAGCATGGCCGGGTCGGCGATGATCAGGGTGTGCGCGAACGCGGCGGCGATGGTGGCGGCGTCCTCCCGGGCGCTGGCCAGGTCCGGCGCGTCACCGGAATTCACCAGGTAGATTCCGTCCGGGGCCAGCACCCGTTTGGCATGCCCGGTGAATTCCATGGTGGTGAGGGGCTGCGGCGTGACTGCCCCCGCGAAGACGTCCCGGATGATCAGGTCCCGTGTTTGCGGGGTGAGGCTTTCGGTCACTGCGCGGGCCTCCCCGACCCGCAGGCGCAGCAGCGGCGCCTTGGGCAGGTCGAACCAGCCGCGGACGTATTCGGCGAGCTTGCCGTCCAGCTCCACCACCACCTGGCGGGCCTCCGGATAGACGGCGTGGAAGTAACGCGCCAGTGAGCATGCTCCGCCGCCAAGATGCAGGGCGCGCAGCCGGGGCCGCCCCGCCGGGCTCCAGTGCGATTCGACCAGCGCGGCAATCCAGCGCATGTACTCGAAGTCAAGGTGCAGCGGGTCGGCCAGGTCGATGTGCGAGCTCATCACACCGTTGATCCGGAGCAGCCAGCCGGTGGAATTGTCCTGGTCCGGGATCAGCTCGCAGTCGCCGGTGTCGATGTAATACACGCCCGCCGCTGGCCCCGCCGGACGGCTGCCCTTCGGCACCTGCACCACTCCCGGCGTCGGGGTTCCGGCGTTGCGACCGGAATCCCTGCCCCGCTTCGCCATCAGTCGTGCACCGCTTTGCCCATGGCTCAACCCTAGCGGGCCGCACGGGCCGGGGATTTTCGGGATCTGCTTGTAATCCATTACACAGCGTGCTTACTATTCGATAGTAATCATGCTTACTATTCGAGTTCGGTGCGGCGGTTCGTCCGCCGGCGCCAGATCTACCGTCAGATCTACAAGGAAAGAGAGCGACGATGACAGAGAACCAATGGCCCCAGGACAACACCTACGGCACCCCCGGGCTGGCCGAAGGCGAGCCCGAACTGCGGCAGCCCTCGACCTTCCCGCCCACTTCCACCGGGACGTCCGGCAAGACCGACGCCGCGAAGGGCGAGGCCGGTGAAGTAAGCCGGCAGGCCGCCGACTCGGCGCAGAATGTTGCTCAGACGGCGAAGACCGAGGCGGCCAACGTGGCCGGCGAGGTCAAGAGCAACGCCAAGGACCTGCTGTACCAGGCACGGACAGATCTCACGGAGCAGGCCGGCACGCAGCAGCAGAAAGCCGCCCAGGGCCTGCACTCCATCTCCAGCGAACTCCACTCGATGGCTGACGCTTCGGAACAGCCCGGCGTGGCCACGGACCTGATCCGCCAGGCCGCCGAGCGGTCCAGGTCCGTTGCCACCTGGCTGGAGAACCGCGACCCCGGATCGCTGCTCAACGAAGTGAAGTCCTTCGCCCGGCAGCGCCCGGGAACGTTCCTGCTCGCTGCGGCGGGCGCGGGCATCCTCGCCGGCCGCCTCAGCCGGAGCCTGAGTGCCGGCGCACCGGACACCGCAACCACCGGCACCTCCACCGGGGTAGGCGGCCAGCAGGTTCCGCCCGTCACCCGGGTTCCCGACTCCGGCGTCGCGGTCCCCCCGCCGCCGGTCACCTACCCGGAGACGACGACGGCGGGCCTTGCCGACACGTACCCGCCGAACCCGCTCGAGGGCTCCGGGACGCAGGCCGGCGAATGGGCGGCTGACCCGCTGGCGGCCGATCCCTACCGCATCGATCCGGCCGTCGACCCCGACCGTAAGGATCCGTTCGACGGAGGCCGTCCATGAGCAGCGAAATGCCCATGGGCTCCCCGACGCCTCCCCCGGAGGCCCACGTCAAGGCGGAAACCAACTCCCTGGGTGACTTGCTCGGCGAGGTGACACGGGACATGTCCACCCTGATGCGTCAGGAAGTGGAGCTCGCGAAGGCCGAACTGAAGCAGACCACCAGCCGGGCCGGCAAGGGCAGCGGCATGCTCGCCGGGGCCGGCGTCGCAGGCCACTTCGTCCTATTGTTCCTTTCCCTGGCGCTGTGGTGGGGATTGGGGACCCTGATCGGGTTGGGCTGGTCCGCCGTGATTGTCGCAGTCATCTGGGCCATCATCGGTGCCATCCTGGCCTCGATGGGCCGCAAGGAACTCAAAGCGATCAAGGGCATGCCCCAGACCGCCGCCACCATCCAGGAAATTCCCCCCACCCTCAAGCCCAGCCACTAGAGCGAGGAAAACACAATGAGTGAAAACCCGGATGCCATCCGCGCCGACATTGAAGCAACCCGCGCCCGGCTCGGCACGAATGTCGATGCCGTGGCCGACAAGGTAACCCCGTCGCACATCGTCCAGCGCCAAACCGACAAGGTCAAGGACGCCGTCTTCGGAGTGAAGGAGAAAGTCATGGGAGCAGCCGACCACACCAGCGGCAACATGCACGCCACCGGCGGCAGCGCCGCTTCGCACCTGAGCGATGCCGGCTCCGCCGTCGCCGATGCGCCGCACCAGGCCATGGCCAAGACGCAGGGCAACCCGCTGGCCGCCGGGCTCATCGCCTTCGGCGCCGGCCTGCTGGTGTCCTCGCTGATCCCCGCCAGCCAGAAGGAGCGGGAGGCGGCGGACGCCCTTAAGTCGGCCGCGGAACCGCTGACGACGGAGCTGAGCCAGGCCGCCCAGCACGTGGCCGAAGGCCTGAAGGAGCCGGCCCAGGAAGCCATGGAGAACGTCAAGGCCACGGCCACCGACGCCGCCCAGAACGTCAAGGGCGAGGGCCAGGCGGCGGTCGCCGACGTCAAGGACCGTGCTGCCGACGCCAAGGACAACGTCCAGCAGGCCTAGCCCGACCGGAAGACGGCCGGTTGCCCTCGCTGACGCGCTGGGCAGCCGGCCGCTGCGCTTAACCAGGAAAGAAGATTCCGATGGCCAAGAACCTCACCAACGCGGAAACCGGCCCGGTGGACGACGCCGAGACCGCAGACAGCAGCACCGCCAAGGCCCGCACGGCGCCCGCCCCCGACGACCCGCGCAAGCCCCATGGCCCCAGGGACGTCACCAAGCCCTCCTGGAAGTACATCGCCAAGAAGACGCTCCGTGAGTTCTCCAAGGACCAGTGCCCCGATCTCGCCGCGGCGTTGACGTACTACTCGGTCCTGTCGATATTCCCGGCGATGCTGGCGCTGGTTTCCCTGCTCGGGCTCTTCGGCGATGCCCAGAAGACCACCTCCGCCCTGCTCGACATCATCCAGGGTTTTGCGCCTGGCGATACGGTGACAACGCTGCGCCCGGTCGTCGAGGAGCTGACCGGCTCCTCCGCTGCCGGATTCACCTTCATCCTTGGCCTCCTGACCGCGCTGTGGTCCGCGTCCGGGTACGTCGGTGCGTTCGGCCGGGCCATGAACCGCGTGTACGAAGTCGATGAGGGGCGGCCCTTCATCAAGCTCCGCGGCACCATGCTCGCCGTGACGGTCGTCAACCTGCTGATCGTGGTGGCGCTCGCCACGATGCTGGTGCTCAGCGGCCCGGTGGCCCAGTCCGTCGGCGGGCTCATCGGACTCGGAGACGCCTTCCTGGCGGTCTGGAACATCGCCAAGTGGCCGGTGATGCTGGTGCTGGTCATCGTTGCGATCGCGGTGCTCTACTACGCCACCCCCAACGTCAAGCAGCCCAAATTCCGCTGGATGAGCATGGGCTCGGCGATTGCCGTCGTCGTGTTCCTGCTGGCCTCCGTGGCCTTCGGCCTTTACGTGGCCAACTCCAACAGCTACAACAAGACCTACGGCGCGATCGGCGGCGTCATCATTGCGCTGCTCTGGCTGTGGATCCTGAACATGTCGCTGCTGTTCGGTGCCGAGTTCGACGCCGAAACCGAGCGCGGCCGGCAACTCCAGGCCGGCATCGCGGCGGAGGAGACCATCCAGCTGCCGCCGCGCGACACGAAGCAGAGCGACAAGCTGCAGGCCCGGGAAGAAGAGGACGTCCGCCGTGGCCGGGAACTGAGGGAACAGCACCGCGGCCAGGACCAGCCGCGCAAGGGTGCGGGGGACCAAAGCCCCTAGCTGCCCCGACCGGCACGGTCTGTACTGAGGAGGACGCACCGCCGGAGGGGGCGGGCGTCTGCCAACCAGGGAGGACCCCATGTCGGCTCCCGCAGCCAGGCCGGCGGCCGGCGGCCAGGAAAGGCGAGCCCGGTGCGGGCCTGGTGGGTCGCGCAGCCCGGGCCGATAGCGACCGGCCCGCTGGTCCCCGGCGAGCGCCGCGATCCGGTCCCGGGGCCGGGCGAAGTCCTGGTCCGGGTGCGGGTCTGCGGCGTGTGCCGCACCGACCTGCACCTGGCCGAAGGCGACCTGGCCCCTCATCGCGCCGACGTCATTCCCGGCCATGAGGTGGTCGGCGACGTGGTCGGCGCCGGACCGGGCGCGGCCCGGTTCCGCACCGGTGAGCGGGTGGGGGTGGCCTGGCTCGGCGGTACCTGCGGGTCGTGCCGGTTCTGCCTCCGGGGCCAGGAAAACCTGTGCCTCTCCCCCACCTTCACCGGCTGGGACCGCGACGGCGGCTATGCGGAGCTGATCACGGTCGCCGAAGACTTCGCCTACCGGATCCCGGAGACCTTCCGGGATGAGGAAGCGGCCCCGCTGCTGTGTGCCGGCATCATCGGCTACCGCGCCCTGCTCCGCGCCGAACTGCCGGTCGGCGGGCGGCTGGGCATCTACGGCTTCGGCGCCTCCGCGCACCTGGCCGCCCAGCTCGCGCTGTACCAGGGCGCCCGGGTGTACGTCATGACGCGTTCCGCGGAGGCCAGGCGCCTCGCCGTGGACCTGGGTGCGACGTATGCGGGGGCGGCCGATGCCGAGCCCCCGGAGCCACTCGATGCGGCCATCCTGTTCGCGCCGGCCGGCGGCCTGGTGCCGCCGGCGCTGCGGGCGCTGGACCGCGGCGGGACCCTCGCCGTCGCCGGCATCCACCTCAGCGACGTGCCGGCCCTGCACTACGCCACCGACCTGTTCCAGGAGCGCCAGCTCCGCAGCGTCACGGCGAACACGCGGGCCGACGGCGAAGAGTTCCTCCGGCTGGCCGCCGAGATCCCGCTCCGGCCCACCACCACGGCCTACCCCTTCGAGGCGGCGGATCGGGCCCTGCGGGACCTGGCCGAGGACCGGGTGACCGGGGCCGCCGTCATCCGCGTGGCCCCGCCCGGCTAGCTCGCCATGGCTGTCATTGGCCCGCAACGACGTTAACTGCGGGCTGGTTGCACCGGGCTCAGGGCCCGCAGGTAGGCCGCAAAGCCGTGCGGTGCCCGCGCTTGCGTCCGGCCGGAGGTGAGCACCCGGATGCTGTCCGTGGCCACGACCGTGAAGGCCAGGCCGCGGAGATCCTCAACCAGGGTTCGGTCCTCGTGCGCTTCCTGGTGGGAGAACCCGCCGGCGGCGAGGTAGGCGGACGCCCGCACCCCGAAGTTTGCGCCGTAGACATGCGGGTGGTTCTCCTCGAACGGGTGCCGGTCCAACCAGCGGCGCAGCAGTTCCGGGTCCAGGTCCGCCGGGTCGGGCTCAACCGAACCAAGGACCGCGTCCGCACCGGCCTCGGCGAATTCGAGCTGCCGGACCAGCCAGCGCGCTGGAACCCGCGAGTCGGCATCCGTGTTGGCGAGCCAAATCCGCCCCGGCCACGGCGGCGGACCGGAACGCGGCGCGGCCTCCCCCGGACCACGGCGCCGCTGACCCAGGACGGCGGCGCGGATCCCGGCGGCCCGGCTGGCACCGGCGCTGCGATGCCGGACCTCGAGCGTGCTGAACCGCGGGTCGGCGTCGGCATATCCGGCGGCGATGCCGGCGGAACGGTCGGTGCAGCTGTCCAGGACCACCAGCACCCGCACCTGCACCCCGGGCCGTGCCCGCTGAAGCTCATCGGCCGCCCGCCGGACCGCCTGCAACGCGCGGTCCAGGTGCTGTTCCTCATTGTGCGCCGGCAGGACCACGGCCACGACGGTGATGCCGGGACGCGGTGCGGACCCCTGCGCGGGGCCGGACCGGTCCACCTGCCCGCTCACGTGTCCGGCCCCGGGGCCCGGAAGACTTCCAGGACGAAATCGCGCTCCCGGTACAGCCCGGCATCGGGCCAGCGCAGCTGCTGCCGCGCGGCGGCGTGCACGGTGTCGCCGTCGAGCTCCCAGCCGTCGATGGGATGGCGCCAGTGGCACAGCACCAAAGTCCCGCCGGGCCGGAGCGAGGCTTGCACCCGGTCGAACAGGGCCGCCAGTTCGTCCGGCGCCAGGAAATAGCCCACCTCCGACACCACGATCAGGTCAAAGCTGCCGGCGGGCCAGTCCTGCGGCACCGTGAGCTGGCGGGTGTGCGCGCCGGATAGATGCTCCAGCCGGTGTGCGGCGCGGGCCAGGGCGGCGCTGCTTGCGTCGACTCCGAGGAAGGTGCCGCAGCGTTCGGCGAGCTCGGCGCTGAGGACGCCGATCGAGCAGCCGACCTCCAGGGCCGCGGCGTAGCGCCGTTCCGGCAGGACCGCCAGCGTCAGGGCACGCTTGCGTTGTTCATACCAGCTGGTGGCGTACTGCCAGGGGTCCTCGGCGTCGGTGTGGACCGCATCGAAGATGGCCTCCGCCTCCGCCGCCGCATGGCCCGGCCCGGACCCCTGCGGGGTGGCCGGTGACTGCCAGGCAAAGGTCTCCCAGCTGCGGGAAAAATGCGTCAGGAACGACGGCGGGAGCAGCACTTCGTCGCCTGGCTGGCCGGAGAGTGCCTGGACCTGCGAGGCGTGGGCGGCCATCGCCTGCGCCTTGGCCCGCTGCTGCTTCGGGGTCAGCGGGACGCGGAGCCACGACTGCCAGGCGGGGCCCGCAGGGTCGGCCCAGAGCCAGTACCAGATGGGGTATTCGAGCAGTCCGTAGCCGGACGCAGCGGCCGTTTCCGCCGCCACGGTTCCGAGGGTTTCATGGTCGGGGTGCCCGTCGTTCCGGTACGGGGCCACCAGGACCACGGGCCCGGCGGGCAGGCCGCTGTGGGCCGCAGTTTCGCGGATTGCGGCGCGGATCTGCTCCCGATGGTCCGCCAGCTTGCCGTCCGGCAGGCGAAGGTACCGCCAGGCCGCACCGGGGAACAGGCCCTCCAGCGCAGCGGAGAACTCCTGCAACCGGAGCGCGGCCAGCTGCCTGGGCGTGGTCGTGGACGAGTCCGGGTGCGAGGCCTCGCCGGCGGAGCACAGCAGCACCCGCACCTCGGCGCCGAGTCCGTGCAGCCGGGCCAGCAGGCCGCCGGCGCCGAGGGACTCGTCGTCGGGATGGGCCGCCAGCACGATGAACGCCGTGGCGGCCAGCTCAGCGTCGTCGAGCGGCAGCTCCGGGAGAGCGGCCGCTCCGCTGCGTGCCCAGGCGTTTTCGCTGGTTCCGGCGTCGTGGTGCGTAAAGCTCACCATGGGTGGTCCCCTCGGAACGTAAGGGCGCCGAGCTGCGCGTCGTCGCGCATGGCGTGATGCTGGCGGACATACAGCGAAAGGTCTGCCATCCGCTTGCCGTAGCGCCGGTCGAAGGCCAGCGGCCCGGGTCCGAGGTTCTGGCTGACCAGCGCCTGGACGCGTTCGACGCCGGCGGCCACGTTGCCGCGGACGCGCAGCGCCTCGCTCCAGGCGCCCGGCCCCGAGAGCTCCCCGGCGTCGATCCTGGCTGCGGTCCCGGCAAGGTAGCGCAGCAGCCCGGTCAGTGTCCGGTCGATTTCGCCGAGGTGCGCGAGCGCCAGCTGGTCCGGGTCCCGGCCCCGGTCGGCAGCGTCGGCCAGGGAGGCTTTGAAACTGCGGGCCACCGCCACAGCTCCGCCCAGCCAGCAGGCGGCCACGCCGATGCCGCCCCACGCGAAGCCCGGGCGCCGGTAGTACCAACCCTCGTTACCCAGCGGTACAGCCGGGACCGCATCGAAATGCACGGTGCCGCTGGGGACTTCACGCAGCCCGAGGCTGGTCCAGCCGGGATCCGCGAAAGTTACCCCGGCGGAGTGCAGGTCGACGGCGAAGGCCGCCCGGCCGCCGCCGTCCAGATGGGCGGTCAGCACCGCGTGGTCCAGCTGCGCAGCGATGGAACACCAGGGCTTGGAGCCGTTCAGGACGACCCCGCCGTCCGTGCCGCTGGCGGTCAGCCGCAGGCCGGGTGCCTCCGCGGCGAAGACGCCCCAGGTCCCCTCGAACGTGGCGGTGCCTGTCCGGGGTTCCTCGTGGGCCTGGGCGAGGATCGCGGCGGCGTCGAGGTGCGGTTCCAGGATGCGGCCGGCCGCGACGTCGACGGCGGTGACCGAGGCAAGGAGTTCCCAGAGCTGGGCGGTCTGTCCGGCGCCGGGGCAGGGCGCCGTGGCGCCGACCTCTTTGGCAAGCGCCAGCAGGGCGGGGACGTCTCCGATTCCGGCCTCGGCGGCCGCCAGTACGGGCTCAAGGCCGTCGGACTCCCTTGCGGCGGAGCTGATCCGCACGGCCTGGGGCGGGCTGGAGTCTTGGGTCGCGTTCATAGCCTGGTCGGTGTCCTTTGCGAGCTGCGCGCGGGTGCTGTCGGTCCCGGGGGCGGCAGCCGCCGGTGAATCTCAGCATACTTAGCATTTGGCCGGAGGCCGCCATCGCCCCGCTCGCACCGGCCCCGCTATCGCGCTACCGCACCGGCCCACCCCCGCGCTACCGCACCGGCCCACCCCCGCGCTACCGCACGAGGGCAAGAGCGAACCCGTCCCAGCCTTTCGACCCCACGGTCTGGATCACGGTGGCATCGAGCCGCGGGTCCTCGCCCATCTGCTGCAGCGCCGCGACGATGCCAGGGGCGTTCTCCGGGTCCCGGCCGGGGTCCAGGACCGCCCCCTCCCAGACCACGTTGTCCATCACGATCGTGGTGCCCGGCCGGCCCAGCCTGATGGCCCAGTCCAGGTACTGCGGGTTGTTTTCCTTGTCCGCGTCGATGAACACGAAATCGAAGGGCTCGACCCCGTCGGCCTGCAGAGCGCGCAGCGTATCGAGCGCCGCGCCGACACGGATCTCCACCAGGTGGCCCAGTCCGGCCCGGTCCACGTTGGCGCGGGCCACCGCCGCGTGCCGGGGCAGGAATTCGCAGCTCAGCAGCGTGCCGCCCGCGGGCAGGCCCTGCGCCATCCAGATGGTACTGAAGCCGGCCAGCGTGCCGATCTCAAGGACGCGGCGGGCGCCCGAGAGCCTGACCAGCAGCTTCAGCAGCTTCCCCGCGCTGGGCGCGACTTCGATCGGCGGCATTCCGGCGTCGACAGCTGCCTCGACCGCGCGCCGCAGCGAGTCGTCGGGGTGAACGACGACGGCGGACAGGTACTCCTCGACGGCCGTCCAGCCGGAGGTGGGCCGATGCTCGATCATGTGGCCCAGTCTGGCAGGCGGCGACTCCGGTCGGTAGGGCCGGCCCCTCCGGGCCGCCAGGGCCGGGCGGGCTAATCGCCCAGGGCCGCTTCCAGGCGCTCCAGCTTGCCCGTCATCTCACCCGAGTAGCCCGGGCGGATATCGGCCTTGATCACGAGCGAGACCCGGCTGCCGAAGCGCCCGACGGCTTCGGTGGCGCGTTTCACGACGTCGAACACCTCGTCCCATTCCCCCTCGATCTCGGTGAACATCGAACTGGTGCGGTTCGGCAGGCCGGATTCCCGCACGATGCGGACGGCTTCGGCCACGGCGTCGTGGACGGACGCGTCGTCGGCTCCCGGACCGGCGGCGGCACCCGCGGGCCGCCCTGACGGTGCAACTGAGAATGCAAGCAACATGGCTCCAGTCTGCCACGCCGCTCCGCCGCCACCGTGCCCGGATGACGTTCCGGGCACGTCACAAAAATCTGTACCCGCCGGTAACAGGATTCTCCGGCCTTCGCGTTGCTAATCTGAGCAAATGAACCGGGCAGCAGACCGCAGGCCACTCCGCGCGGATGCCGCACGCAACGTGAATAAGATCATCGCCGCTGCGCGTCAATGCTTCCGCCAGTACGGTCCGGAAGTTCCGTTGCAGACCATTGCCGTCACCGCGGGCGTGGGTCCGGCCACCTTGTTCCGGAACTTTGCGGACAAGGAAGAACTGGTCCTCGCGGCGCTGCACCAGCAGTTGAAACTGCTGGTCAACCCCGTGATGCAGGAAGCGCTGGCGGCCAAGGACGCCGCGGAAGGGCTGTTCCGGGTGATTGACGCCCTGATGGCGGTGGCCAGCGACGAGGCGAACCTCCTCGGTGCGGTCGCCGGCCGGCGTGGTGTCCTCACCGGGATCACGGGTGACCTGATCGAGTCGGTGGCCGTGCTGCTGGGGCGGGGGCAGGGCCAGGGCACCCTGCGCAGCGACATCTCGATGACCGACATGATCCGGCTGCTGGCCATGCTGATCGGCGTGGTGGACACCATGGAGGCCGGCTCGGACGCCTGGCGCCGGCCGGCCGCGCTGCTCGAGGATGCGATCCGCGCGGAACGGCCCGACCGTCCGCTGCCACCGCAGGCGTCGCTGCCCGCCAACCTGTCCGGCACCGCGTTCGGTGTCTCCTTTGGGGCCACCTACGGAACGACGTACCGCTGATCACCGGGGCGTGGCGGGCCGGCCCGCCACGCCCCGGTGATCAGTTCCAGCCGAGCAGCCGCAGGCCCGCCGCGGCTGCGGCGCCGGCCAGGACCACCACCAGGAAGGGCGCCCGGAAGACCAGCGCGACGGCGGCCGCGGCCAGCGCGCCCAGCCGCGCGTCCAGCGCCAAGGACTGCCCGGAGGCTACCGTGTTGACCACCGTCAGCGACGCCAACAGGCCGATCGTCATGGTGCCCGCGATCCGGGACATCCGGGGATTGCGCAGCAGGCTGGCGGGCACCAGGTACCCCACCAGTTTCCAGGCGTAGGCCAGCACGCAGGAGAGCAGGAGCCACCCCCAAAGCATCATCAGGCCTCCCCCCGGGCGCCGGGACGCTGGCCGGCGTGGTGCTGTTCCGGATAGGGATCCAGATCCGGCTCCAGGCCTTCATCGCTGCGGCCGGAGCTGAACCAGCCCACCACCGCGGCGACGAACGCGGCGACCAGGATCGGCACGCCGGCCGGGACGAACGGGACGGCCAGGACGGTGGCGAGAGCGCAGACGACGGCGATCGCAACCGGTTCCCGCCCTTTCAGCCGTGGCCACAGCAGCCCCAGGAACGCCGCGACGGCGGCACCGTCGAGCCCCCACTGCTTCGGGTCCCCGAGCGCGGCCCCGGCCAGCGCACCGACGGCCGTGAAGAGATTCCACAGCACGAAGATGCCGATCCCCGCCGTCCAGAAGCCGCGGCGCTGCTCTGCCGGGTCGGTTTGGCCGGTGCTCGTGGCAGTGGATTCGTCGATCGTCACATGCGCGGCCGCGAACCGGCGCCAGCCGCGCGGCTGAAGCAGGGCGTTCAGCTGCATGCCGTAGATGCCGTTGCGCATGCCCAGCAGGGTGGCTGCGCTCATCGCGGCAACGCCGGAGCCGCCGCCGGCGACGACCCCGATGAAGGCAAACTGCGAGCCGCCGCTGAACAGCAGCAGGCTCAGTGCCATCGTCTGCCAGAAGTCCAGCCCGGAGGCCACCGACAGGGCACCGAACGACACCCCGTAAAGGCCGGTCGCGATGCTGATGGAGATTCCTACGCGCACTGCCGGGGACTGCATCAGCCGCACCGGCACTCGCGCTTCCGAGCGGGCCTGGCCAGGCTCCGGGCCCAGGCGATGAGCGCGGCACTGGCCTGCAGCGGCCCGGTCAGGGGCGCCGCGGAATGGGTCCGGGTTGCCCGGGGGGACCAGCGAAAAGGCATGCCACCATGCAACCACAGCGCCGGCCGGGCCGATAACCCGGCCCGTCATATGGCCTGCCCGGACAGTAGCGGAGAAGGTGACCTTCCGCAGGGGTACCGTCGCGGCCGGCCGGGAGTACCGTGTTGAGCATGAGCAATGTAGTGGAGATGTCCGGGGTGGTCAAGCGCTTCGGAACGGTGACGGCCCTCAACGGCCTGAACTTCCAGGTGGCCGCCGGCGAGGTGCATGGGTTCCTCGGACCCAACGGGGCCGGCAAGTCGACGACGTTGCGGCTGTTGCTGGGCATGCTGCGCGCCAACGAAGGGTCGCTCCGGGTGCTCGGCTTGGATCCGTGGCGCGACGTCGCCAAACTGCACCGGCGCCTGGCGTACGTTCCAGGTGACGTCTCGCTCTGGCCCAACTTGACCGGCGGTGAGGTGATCGAGCTGCTCGGCAAGCTGCAGGGCGGACAGGACCGCGCCCGTCGGGACCGGCTGCTTGCACTCTTCGAACTTGATCCATCCAAGAAGGCCCGCACCTATTCCAAGGGCAACCGGCAGAAGGTCGCGCTGGTCGCGGCGCTGGCCACGGATGCCGAGTTATTCCTGCTGGACGAACCCACCAGCGGGCTGGACCCGCTGATGGAAGACGCCTTCCGCGGCTGCGTCCGGGAGCTCCGGGCCGAGGGACGGACGGTGCTGTTGAGCAGCCACATCCTGAGCGAGGCCGAGGCGCTGTCCGACCGGGTCAGCATCATCCGGGCCGGCCGGGTGGTGGAGAGCGGCCCGCTGGAACAGTTAAGGCACCTGACCCGCACCTCCGTCTCCGCCGACGTCGAAGCGGTGCCGCCGGGGCTGGAGCTGTTGCCCGGCGTGCACGACGTCGTCGTCGCCGGCCGGCGGATCAGCGCCCAGGTGGACCCGGCCGGCCTGGGTCCGTTCCTGCAGTTCCTGGCAGCCGCCGGGCTGCGGGGGCTGACCAGCCAGCCGCCGACGTTGGAGGACCTGTTCCTGCGGCACTACGGCACCGGCGACGGCGCCGATGTCCCGGTCCGCGGGGCCGGGCTCCCCGCCCAGGTCGCCGCGTCCGGCCCAGCGGGGCCCGGCCCATCGGGGCCTGGCCCAGCGGGGCCCGGCCCAGCGGGGTCCGGCAATGCCTGAGACGCTCGCCGGGACCTGGCAGCTGGTCCGGCTGGGGCTGCGGCGGGACCGGTGGATGCTGCCCCTGTGGGTGCTGGGCTTTGCGGCCGTTGCATATTCGACGGCGGCTGCCGGGGCGCAGCTGTACCCGGATGAGCGGAGCCGCGTCGAGGCGGCCACCGCGCTGAACGCCACCGCCTCGATCGTGGCGATGTTTGGCCGCATCTACGATCCGGCGTCGCTGGGCGCCCTCTCCCTGATCAAGTACACCGCGTTCATGACTGCGGTCCTCGCCATCCTGATGGTGATCCTCGTCATCCGGCACACCCGGGCCGACGAGGAAAGCGGCAGGCTTGAGCTGCTTGGCGGTGGCCGGCTGGGCCGCGACGCCCCGCTGGCCGCCGCGCTCGGCATCGGCTTTGCCGCCAGCCTGGCCGTGGGCCTGCTGTCCGCCGCGGCCCTGGCCGGCGGCGGCCTGCCGGTTGCCGGGTCGCTTGCCTTCGGCCTGGGCTGGGCCGTCACCGGGATGGCCTTTTGCTCGGTGGCGGGAGTCGCCGCCCAATTGAGCACGAGTGCCCGCACCGCGACCGGTCTCGGCATCGGGGTCATAGCCGTCAGCTACGGACTGCGCGCGGTCGGCGACCTCGCCGAGCCGGGACCGTCGGCGCTCTCCTGGCTTTCGCCGATCGGCTGGAACCAGCAGATCCGGGCGTTCGCCGGGGACCGCTGGTGGGTGCTGGTTCTGCCACTGGCGCTGTGCCTCGTCCTGATCCCCGCGGCGTTCGTGCTCCGCAGCCGCAGGGACCTTGGCGCCGGGCTGCGCGGGGAACGGCCCGGCCCGGCCGTGGGGTCACTGACCGGGGTCTGGTCCCTGGCCGTGCATCTGCAGTACCGGGTCTGGCTGGCGTGGGCGGTGGCATTCGTGGTCTTCGGCACCGTGGTCGGTTCCCTGGTCGGCAACGTCGCAGACATGCTCAGTTCGGCCAACGCCCAGGACTTGATCAGGCTGTTGGGTGGCGCCGACGCCCTGCGGGACGCCTTCTTGTCCGCAGAGATCAGCGTGATGGGACTGCTCGCCGCGGTCTATGGCGTGGCAGCGGCGAACCACCTGCGCGGCGAGGAAACCGGCGGCCACACCGAGGCGCTGCTGGCGACGGCCACCACCCGCGGCCGCTGGGCGAGCAGCCACTTCGTGTTTGCGCTGGCCGGGGTGGCGGTGCTGTTGGTACTGAGCGGGGTGTCGATCGGGGTGGGCGCCGCCTTCGCCGTCCAGGACGCTGGCCTGGTCGGCCGGGCCACGCTGGCGTCCCTTGCCCAGATTCCTGCCGCCTGGGTCCTGGCCGGCATTGCCCTAGCCGTGTTCGGCTGGGCGCCCAGGCTCTCGGGCGCGGTCTGGGGCGTGCTGCTCGCCTTCGTGGCACTCGGGGAATTCGGTGTGCTGTGGAATGCTCCGGGCTGGCTCATGGACCTCTCACCGTTCCGGCACACGCCGCTGCTGCCGGTCGGTCCGGACGCGGCACCCGCGCTGCTGGCGCTGACCGCCGTCGCGGCCGCACTCGCCGCGCTGGGTTACCTCGGCTGGCGACGGCGGGACCTGGCGCCGTAGGCCGTAGCGCCCAGGCCGGCCGGGTTACGGCGTCCGCGACAGCTGCCGCGCGGTCGCCGGTGCGGGCGCCGAGGCGGTGGACTGCCCCAACGCCTGGGCGACCGTCCGGACCGACGTCGAACCGTTGGCCGTCCGCGCCGCGAGCCAGTCAACGAAGCTGCTGAACAGCGTGGGGCTGACGGTCAGGGTCGGGTCGGTGCCGACGGCGATGTGATGGAACGTCAGCTGGAGCCAGCCGCCGGTGGACTCGGCGTGGGTCACCAGGTCCTCAAGGTTCTTAAGCGTCCAGGTGCTGTCGGCTTCGTCCGGGGCCTTGGTAACCATCGGGTTTTCCGGCGGCAGGCTCTCCGCGAAGGGACATCCGGCACAGCTCGCGGGCGAAGTGATGTCGCCCAGGCCGCGGGCGCTGGCGAAGCCGCAGTTCCGTACTGCGGTCTGGGCGGCGGCGTTCTCGGCAGCGAACGGGTAGGCAAAGTCATGCACCTGGAAGCCCCAGTTCTCCAGGGTTGCCTTGCCGTTGCAGACCTCCGCGGCGGCCGCCGAGGGGCTGAGCGTGGTCAGGTCCGGATGGGTGACCGTGTGGCCGCCGATCTCATTTCCGTCGCTCGCCAACGTGTGCAGGTTTGCCTGGGTCAGGTACCCGGCCGAGCCGATCCAGCCGGTGGTGATGTAGAAAGTGCCCGCCAGTCCATGGGCTTTAAGCACCTGCGCGGCGGCGAGCTGGTCGGCGTTGCCGTCGTCAAAGGTCAGGCTCACGATCGTTGCGGGTGCTGCGTGCGCGGGCAGGGCCATGCCTGTCAGGGAGGCCGCGGTCAACAGCAGGATACTCACGGCCGATCCCCACCGTGTGGTCCCTCCCGGCCGCGGCCGCACGGTCCGGCCCGGCGTGGCGCTGACCTGGCGTGGAGACTTGTACTGTGGACCGCTCAACCAGCGCATTGTTCCTCCCGGGGGCCTTCCTGCGGACTCCGCCAACCGGAGCCCTTAACCCATGCTAGGAGGGCCGTTCGGGGGCGGCACGGGTGATCCCGAGGACAGGAGTGCGGGCCGACTACCTGCCTTTTACTCGCTTTGTCCGCACCGGCGCGCCGGCGTCACTCCACGCTGAGCCTAGAGTGACGCGAGTAGCTGGGAGCGGACCTCGGCGGGCCGGTTGGTCGTGAGTTCCTGGATGCCCAGTTCCCGGCAGAGCGCGACGTCGTCGGCGGCGTCCACCGTCCATACCCGGAAGCGCCGGCCTGCCGCGAGCCAGCGCCGGACAGTTTCCGTGTGGCCGCGGACGTAGTCGATGCCGGGACCCGCGAGCCCGGTTTCGCCGTCGTCGAGGATACGTTCCCCTTCGGTCTGCGCCGCCTTCAGGACGTTGGCCAGGGCTCCGCCGGTGAAGGGACCGAGGCCCAGCTCCTCGCGGATCTCCTCCACGTCGACGTCGTCCACGAGCTGGCAGACCGCCGCCGCCGGCACGGACTGCAGCAGATGCTTGACCGAGTCGGGGCTGAAGCTCATGAAGGAGACCCGGATGTTGTCCAGCATCGAGGTGCTGCGGTCCCAGCCCTCGGCCTGCAGGACCGCCAGAACCCGGTCTTCCAGCTTGAGCTGGTAGGGGCTCGGGTGTTTCAGTTCGATCGCGAGTCCGATCTCGCGGCCGGCCAGGCGCAGGATGTCCAGCAGTTCGGGGAGGGTCAGGAACTGCTCGGAGCGGGCACCGTAGTCCTCCGGAATCCGGGCACCCTTCCAGGAACTGAAGTCCAGCCGCCGCAGCTCCTCAAGGGTGCGGTCCGCCACCGGCCCGGTCCCGTCCGAAGTACGGTCCAGGTTGGCGTCGTGAAGCAGCACCGCGTGCTGGTCGCGGGTCAGATGGACGTCGCACTCGACGCCGTCGGCGCCGTCGGCGATCGCCTGCAGGTAGGCGGCACGGGTGTGTTCGGCGAAGGTTGCACTGGACCCGCGGTGGGCGTAGACGAGCGGGCGGGCCGCTGCGGACTCCTCGGTGGTCATGCTGACACGTTAGCGGACGCCGGGCGCAGATGCGGGGCTAGGCTGGGCACATGCAGGTGAACACTGAGCAACCCGTCCGTCCCGCCGTCCCTGCGTCCGGCGCCGAACACCGGCTTTCCGCCGCTGACGCGGACAAGGCCGCGGCACTGCGGAAAATGAAGCTGCTGGCCGTGTCGCTGCTGATCGGCATGGCGCTCATCTTCATCGTGGCCTTTGCTCTGCAGAAGCAGTACCCGTGGCTCGAGTATGTCCGCGCCGCCGCCGAGGGCGGCATGGTGGGCGCCCTGGCCGACTGGTTCGCGGTGACCGCCCTGTTCAAGTACCCGATGGGCCTGAAGATCCCGCACACCGCGATCATTCCGCGGCGGAAGGACCAGATCGGTGCGTCCCTGGGTGAGTTCGTGGAGACCAACTTCCTCTCCGAACAGGTGGTTAAGGAGAAGCTGGCCAGCGTGGACGTCGCCCGGAAGGTCGGCAGCTGGCTCTCCGGCCCCGGCGGCGCCGAACGGGTGGCCAAGGAAGGCGCCGCCGTCATCCGCGGTGCGTTCACCGTGTTGAACGACGACGACGTCCAGGCGGTCATCGAGGGCATGGTCCGGCGGCACCTGGTCGCCCCGCCGTGGGGACCGCCGGTGGGCCGGCTCGCCCAGCGCGTGTTCGACGACGGCCACCACCACGCGCTCGTCGACCTGCTGGTGGACCGCGCCGTGGACTGGGTGCGGGACAACCATGAGACCGTCAACCGGCTGGTCACGGACCGCTCCCCCACCTGGGTTCCCACCTTCGTGGACGGGCTGGTGGGCGACAAGGTGTACGTGGAGATCCTGAAGTTTACCCGGGCCGTGCAATCCGATCCGCAGCACCAGGTCCGGCTGTCGATCGACAAGTACCTCAAGGAGCTTGCTCTGGACCTGCAGCACGATCCGGTCATGATTGCCCGCGCCGAGGGGATCAAGGCCCAGGTCCTCGGTGACCCGGAGGTCCGTGAACTCGCCTCCCGCACCTGGGGCACCGTCAAGGCGGCGCTGCTCGCCGCCGTCGACGACCCGCACAGCGAACTGACGGTGCGGTTCAAGGCTGCCGTGCACGACTTCGGTACCCGGCTGGTGGTCGACCCCGAGCTGGCCGGCAAGGTCAACACCTGGATCGGCGACGCCGCCGGGTACCTCGTGAGCAACTACCGTTCGGACATCGCCGGCGTCATCACGGACACCGTGGCCCGCTGGGACGCCGAGGAGACCTCGCAGAAGATCGAACTCCAGGTCGGCAAGGACCTGCAGTTCATCCGGATCAACGGCACCGTGGTGGGCGCCCTCGCCGGACTCGCCATCTTCACCGTGGCCAGCCTGGTCTTCGGCTGACCCGGATGGACCCGGCACGGGCACCCCACCAGGACGCCGTCCTCGAAACCGTGCGGCTGCGGCTGAGGCCATGGCGCGTGTCCGACGCCGCGGTTCAGCGCCAGCTCTGGACCGAGCGGGATCCTCGTGTCCCGCCGCATCGACGAATCGGTCCCGACGGCCACCCCACCCTGGACGAGATCGCCGACGGGATCCGTCGTGAGGCGGCGCATCCCTTCCCGGGGCTGCTCGCTGCGGAGCAGAAGAGTTCCGGGCAGTTCATCGGTTACTGCGGGCTGATTCCCAACCGGCACGGCCAGGACGGGGAGCCCGAACTTGCGTTCGAGTTCCTTCGAAAGGTCTGGGGTCAGGGGTTGGCGACTGAAGCTGCCTGGGCCGTCCTGCAACTGGCCGAAGCGTCCGGCTACAGTCGCATTTGGGCCACCGTCCGTGACTGGAACGTGCCGTCACGCCGTGTGCTGGCAAAACTTGGATTCAGCGAAACCGGCAGAGTGGACCTGGACGAGGTACACGGCGACTCGCTCTTCACCCTGAAAACGCTCTGACCGCCAACCAGTTGTTGCGTCCCGACCCACCGCGGCGTGCCCTTGGACTGGCCCAAAAGACTGAATCAGCTGGCTTTTGGGTGGAGAATGCCGCGATTTGGGGCTCAGGCGGGGTCGGGGGTGCTTATGGTGACTGGCATGGAATCTGCTCTGAGTTTCGGGCGGCGCTGGGCCGCCCCCGCCGCCGCCGTCGTCTTTTTCTCCCTGTGGTGTGTGGGCGAGGCCGGACGGATGGGCGGGTCCTGGCTGTCATGGTCAGGGAACTGGCCGCTGGTACTGATGACGCTGGCGGTCGCGACGGCTGCCTGGCGGCCCGTCGTTTCGCTGGCATTCACGGCTGCGCTGCTTGCCGGTCAACTGACCCACGCCCTGCCGCCGATGCACTCCACCCACTGGGCCATCTATCTGGGCTCGTTCGTCGCTCTTGGATTCATCATGTGGACCGCCCCGCGACGGCTGCGCTACGTCGCGGCGGCAACCAACGTGCTCGCCGCCGCCCTTATGAGCTTCCTTATGCTGTCCTGGAGGTACGGCGACGGCGTCGGCTGGTTTCCCCCGGCCTATGCCGGCGACCGCTGGAGGCTGCAGGACTATGGCTGGCAGCTATTCGCCCTCCTCCTGCTGATCGCCGGGGCCTGCGCCGCGGCCGGTCTCCTGCTGGCCCTCTTTCAGGAACGGGGCAGCCTGTTCCGGTCCCGTGAACTGGCGCAGAGCAGCCTCAGGGAGGCCGAGATCGACCTGATCGTGGAGCAGGAACGGACACGCATTGCCCGCGACCTGCATGACGTCCTCGCCCACTCGCTTGCCGTCATCGCCGCCCAGGCGGACGGGGCCCGGTATCTGAGCAAGGACCAGCCCAATGCTGTGCTCACATCCCTGGACACCATCGCCCGGTCGGCGCGCAGCGCCCTGGTGGATGCCCAGCGTGTGATCGAGGGGGTTCGCGAAGACGGCATGGCGACCCCGCAGCCCTTGCTTAGGGACATTCCCGCGCTCATCGAGGGGATGCAGCGCGGCAGCCTCAAAGTCCGGACAAGCGAGTCCGGATCCCCCGTGGACCTCTCGCCCGGACAGCAGTTGGCCGTCTTCCGGATCATCCAGGAGTGCCTGACTAATGCGCTAAAACATGGCGGCCGCGGCACGGATGTGCGGCTCCACTATGACTGGAGCGGGCCGGGCTTGACGCTTCACCTCGCCTCGGCCCTTGTTCCGGCGGCCAAGGAGGAAGCCGCAGGTCCGGCTTCTCCGCGAGCCGGGCGGGGACTGCCCGGCATGCGTGAACGAGCCCATCTCGCGGGCGGCTGGCTGACGGCTGGCCCCGATGGCGAACACTTCCGGGTGACGGTCTTCCTTCCCTACGGAACCCTGGCAGGCAGCGCAGTTGACGGGACAGCCGACGCTGACAGCGGCGATGCCTTCGGTGCGGTTTCCGTGCCGGCGGCCGCCTCGCCGGATGCAGGCCACCGTGGCTGATGCCGGGGCGCGCATCACCGTGGCGCTGGTGGATGACCAGCCCTTATTCCGGGCCGGTATCCGCATGTTGCTCGAGAGCCAGGACGATTTGGAACTCGCAGGGGAAGCCGGTGACGGGAGTGAGGCCGTGGCCCTGGCCTTTGAACGGCGACCGGACGTCATGCTGATGGACCTGCGGATGCCGGCCATGGACGGCGTCGAAGCGACCCGGCAGATCGTGCAGCACGCGACGGCGGCCGGAACGGACAAGCCCAGGATTATCGCGCTCACCACGTTCAACAGGGACCAGGCCGTGGTGCAGGCCGTGCAGGCGGGAGCCAGCGGATACCTGCTCAAGAGCGCGGAACCGGAATTCCTGCTGGCCGCGATCCGGACGGTGCACTCCGGGTACTCCGTCATCGCGCCCGGGTCCATCCATTCCCTCTTCGAGCACGCTGCCCGCAGCGTGCCCGCGGCGGGCCCGGACCTCTCCGTGCTCAACGTGCTGTCCGTGCGGGAACGGGAGGTTTTCCTCCTCGCCGCCAAGGGCCTCAGCAATGGCGAAATGGCGGGGAGCCTGTTCGTCTCCGAAGCCACCGTCAAAACCCACCTGCGCAGCGTGCTGGACAAGCTGGAACTCGGCAGCAGGCTCCAGTTGGTGGCCTTCGCCCACGAACGGCGGCTCCTGGGTACCTAGTCCCGCGGCGCCCCAGCTGGCCCGTCAGGCGGCCGCCACCGTGGCCCGTCTGCGGCCGTGCAGGGCGACCACCGTATAGGCGAGCGCCACCACCGCGGTGACCACAAGGAGCAGCAACCCGATCGAATAGCTGTGGGTCGCGGCGTCGTAGGTGGCGCCCATGACCAGTGGCGGGAAGTAGCCGCCGAGGCCGCCGGCGGCGCTGACCACCCCGCTGATGCTGCCGACCTTGCCGGGCGGGGCGAGCACCCCGACCCAGGCGAAGACGCCGCCGGTGCCCAGGCCCAGTGCCGCCGCCATGGCGACAAACGTCAGGCCGGCGGGCACATCGCCGTCGGGCTGCAGGTTCACCAGCCAGGCGAGCACGGCGACGCCGGCGAGCGAGACCACCACCACGGGTTTAGGGCCGAACCGGTCCGCGAGGACGCCGCCCACCGGCCGGGCCAGCACGGCGGCCAGGGCGAAGCCTGCCGTGCGGGCGCCGGCGGCGCTGGGATCGAAGCTGTAGACGTCCCGGAGGTAGGTGGGCAGGTAGGTCGCAAAGGACACGAAGCCGCCGAAGACGACGGCGTAGAGGAAACACATCTTCCAGGTCACCGGGGTTTTCGCGGCGTCGAGCAGCTTGGGCAGGACCGGGGCGTTGTTGCGGCTCCAGCCCGGGGCTTCCTTCATCAGGAACCACACCAGCGCGGCCATGACGGCCAGGACGCCGGCGATCAGCAGGTGCGTGGGGAAGTAGCCGATCCAGGCGACCAGGCGGGGGTTCAGGAAGGCGGCGAGGGCGGTGCCGCCCATTCCGGCGCCGAAGACCCCGGTGGCGAAGCCGCGCCGTGAAGGTTCGAACCAAGCACTGACGAACGGGATGCCGACGGCGAAGACCGTTCCGGCAACACCCAGGAGCAGGCCGGCGCCCAGCACGAGCGCGAAGGAGCGGATGGTGCCGCCGACGGCCACCAGCAGGATCGGGACGATGGCCGCCAGCAGGACGAAGCTGAACAGGGCCCGTCCGCCGTACCTGTCCGTCAGGGCGCCGACGACGATCCTTCCCAGCGAGCCGACGAAGACCGGCATCGCGACGAGGATGCCTGTGGTGGCAGCGTTGAGGTGCAGATTCTGGGTGTAGAACGCCCCCAGGGTGGCCACCGAGTTCCATGCCCAAAACGCGGCCACCGAGGCGCCGGTGGCGAGCACCAGGTTGCGCATCCGGCCGCCCCGGGCGAGTGCGGGCGGGGGCACTGCTCCGGCCACGGGGGTCTCCTCTCGATTCGGCAACTCAGGTCAGCAGGTTCAGGTCAGCGGTTGCGGTCAGCGGTTGCGGGTGTCACGGTCGCGGGTGCCGACGGCGGACCAGCCGCGGCGGGCCGCGGCGGCGGACGGCCGCGCCGCCGCGGCGCCTGCCCCGGCTTTGGAACCGCGCCCGGCGACAGGCCGGTCACGGTCCCGGGAGCGGTACACGATGTAGGGCCGGAAGAGGTAATGGAGCGGGGCGGTGAAGGCGTGGACCAGGCGGGTAAACGGCCAGATCACGAACAGCGCCATGCCCACCAGGGTGTGCAGGTGGAACGAGAACGGGGCCGCCGCCATCGCCGTGATATCCGGCTGGAAGACAAACAGCGAGCGGAACCACGGGGCCACGGTCTCGCGGTAGTTGTGCCCGTGCTCGCCCTCGAAAACGCTCGCCAGGGTGGTCCACAGCCCGAACACGATGGCGGCCGTCAGCACCACGTACATGGTTTTGTCGTTCTTGGTGGTGGCCATGAAGACCGGTCCGGTGGTGCGGCGGCGGTAGATCAGCAGGAGGATCCCGCCGAGGGTCCCCACCCCCGCGATCCCGCCCACCAACAGGGCGTTGAAGTGGTAGAACTCCTGGCTCATGCCCGCCGCCTGGGTCCAGGCCATCGGAATGACGAGGCCGAAGAAGTGCCCGGCGATCACGGCGAGCAGCCCGAAGTGGAACAGCGGCGAGGCGATCCGGAGCAGCCTGGACTCGTAGAGCTGGGAGGACCGGGTGGTCCAGCCGAACTGGTCATATTTGTAGCGCCAGATGAGGCCGCCCACCAGCACGACGACCATGACATAGGGCAGCACGCCCCAGAGCACAATGTCCAGGGCGGAGAGTTCGACGGCGGACCCGGCCGCGGCTTCGAGTGCCAGCATTCTCAGGCCCCCTTCACGGGCAGCAGGCGGGGATCATACGGGTCCAGGCCCACCGCTTCGGTGGGGGGCCCGTAGCCGGCCATCCGCATCACGGCCTGCTCGTCCGCGGGCGATTTCCCGGGCAGGGTGGCACAGATGGCCTGCAGGATGCTGGCGTGCGGGAGCGTGTCCCGGAGCAGGCCGAAGCGGAGCATCTCCAGGCTGGCACGGTACCGGCGCAGCAGGCCGCGGCCGGCCGCGAGGTCCACCAGGGCGGCGTATTCGAGCACCATCGGAAGGTAGTCCGGCAGTTCGCCGTGGGTGTCCACCAAGATGTCGCTTTGCCGGTAGGTGTTTTTGAAGTTGCCCAGCACTTCGCCGCGGCGCCGGGTGTCCCCGTCGGTCCAGTAGGACAGATGCAGGGCGTGCCGCTTGCCGAGGTCGAACTCGCGCACGTAGCGGGCCTGGTTCTCCATCAGCGGCCGGGATTCCAGCACCTCCAGCACCCCGGCGAAGGCCTCCCCGGCGCCGGGAAACTCGGCGAGCGCGGCCCGCATGAGTGGCACCCTGCCGGCCAGTTCCTCGTCCGGGTAGGACAGGCACCAGGCTGCGGCGAGGTAGACCACCTGCTCGCGCCGGCTCACGGCTGGTCCTCCGCCGGAGAGCCGGGGTCCGGCGCTGCGAGAGTTCCCGGTTCGCCACCGGGGGTCCGCCCCGGGAAGAGCCCGGGCGGCGCCCCGCGGCCGTCCCAGTTCAGCAGGTTGACCCGGCCGTGGAGGCCGGAACCGGAGCCCATCTCGTCCGTGGTCTGCCGGTCGCGGAGGGCGTGGAAGGTTTCCACCGCCACCGGGACCGGCCGGCCGCTGGCCTCGCCGAACGGGGAGGAGTCCTGCATGCCGGGGCCGCCGTCGAAGTCCAGCGAGCAGCCCATCTCTTCCAGATCATGGGCCTGCTCCACGTGCGCCTTGGGAATCACGTAGCGTTCCTCGTACTTGGCGATCGCCATCAGCCGGTACATCTCGTACATGGTCTGGCTGTCCATCCCCACGGCTTCCGGGATCGAGTCATCGGGATCGTTGCCCAGGCTGATGCCGCGCATGAAGGACCGCATGGCCGCGAGTTTCCGCAGCACGGCGGTGACCCGGTCCGTGTCCCCGGCGGTGAAAAGCTCGGCCAGGTATTCCACCGGGATCCGCAGCGCGTCGATGGCGCCGAACAGGTTGCCGGCGTCCTCGCCGTCGTGCCCCTGGTCGCGCAGCAGGTCCACCACCGGGGAGAGCGGCGGGACGTACCAGACCATCGGCATGGTACGGTATTCGGGGTGCAGCGGCAGCGCCACCTTGTAGACCTTGGCCAGGGCGTAGACCGGCGAGCCCCGGGCCGCGTCGATCCAGTCCTCCGGGATCCCCTGGGCCCGGGCGTCCGCCTGCACGGCGGGGTCGTTGGGATCCAGCAGGACATCCATCTGGGCGTCGTAGAGCTCCTGCGGGTCCGTGACCGCGGCCGCCGCGGTGACGGCGTCGGCGTCGTACAGGAACAACCCCAGGTAGCGCAGCCGCCCGACGCAGGTCTCCGAGCAGACCGTCGGGAGTCCGACCTCCACCCGCGGGTAGCAGAAGGTGCATTTCTCGGCCTTGCCGGTCTTGTGGTTGAAGTAGATTTTCTTGTACGGGCAGCCGGTGACGCACTGCCGCCAGCCGCGGCACCGGTCCTGGTCCACCAGCACAATCCCGTCCTCCACCCGCTTGTAGATCGCGCCGGACGGGCAGGAGGCCATGCAGGAGGGGTTCAGGCAGTGCTCGCAGATCCGCGGCAGGTAGAACATGAACGTTTGCTCGTAGGCGAACTTGATCTTGTCCTCGGAGTCGCGCCGGATTTTTTCCACGACCGGGTCCAGGTGCCCGTGCTCCGTGGCGCCGCCCAGGTCGTCGTCCCAGTTCGCGGACCAGGTGATCTTGGTGTCCTCCCCGGTGATCAGGGACTTGGGCCGGGCCACCGGGAAGTCATCGCCCAGCGGCGCGTCCACGAGGGTCTTGTAGTCGTAGGTCCAGGGCTCGTAGTAGTCCTTGAGTTCGGGCTGCACCGGGCTGGCGAAGATCCCGAAGAGTTTCTTGACCCGTCCGCCGGCCTTGAGCACCAGCTTGCCGCGCTTGTTCAGCTCCCAGCCGCCGCGCCACCGCTCCTGGTCTTCGTACCGGCGCGGGTACCCCTGCCCGGGGCGGGTTTCGACGTTGTTGAACCAGACGTATTCGGTGCCCGCACGGTTGGTCCAGGCCTGCTTGCAGGTCACCGAACAGGTGTGGCAGCCGATGCATTTGTCCAGATTCATGACCATGCCCATTTGAGCCATGACACGCATCAGTACTGCACCTCCTGGGAACGACGGCGGACGGTGGCCACCATGTCGCGCTGGTTTCCGGTGGGGCCAAGGTAGTTGAACGCGTAGGCCAACTGGGCGTAACCGCCGATCAGGTGCGAGGGTTTGACCAGCAGCCGGGTGACGGAGTTGTGGATGCCGCCGCGCCGTCCGGTGGCCTCGGACTTGGGCACGTCGATGGTGCGTTCCTGCGCGTGGTGGACGTAGACCACGCCGGCCGGCATCCGGTGGCTGACGATCGCCCGCGCCACCAAGACGCCGTTGATGTTGACGCATTCCACCCAGTCGTTGTCCTTGACCTCGATGGCGGCCGCGTCGGCCGGGCTCATCCAGACGGTCGGGCCGCCGCGGGAGAGCGAGAGCATGAGCAGGTTGTCCTGGTATTCGGAGTGGATGGACCACTTGGAGTGCGGCGTCAGGTAGCGGACCACCACCTCCATGGCGCCGTCCCGGCCGAGTTTGGGTTCGCCGAAGAGCCGGTGCATGTCCAGCGGCGGCCGGTAGATCGGCAGGGCCTCGCCGATGTCGATCATCCAGTCGTGGTCCAGGAAGAAGTGCATCCGCCCGGTCAGGGTGTGGAAGGGCTTGAGCCGTTCGATGTTGATGGTGAACGGGGCGTAGCGCCGGCCGCCGGTCTCCGAGCCGGACCACTCCGGTGAGGTGATCACCGGCACCGGGCCGGCCTGGGTCTGGGCGAACGTGATGAACTTTTCCTCGGATCCCTCGGAGAGGTCCGCGAGTTTCTTCCCGGTGCGGACCTCCAGATCCTTGAAGCCCTGCACGGACAGGGCGCCGTTGGTGGTGCCGGAAAAGGCCAGGATGGCTTCGGCCATTTTCGCGTCGGTATCAATGGCAGGCCGGCCGTCGGCGGCGCCGCCGAGCATCACGCCGTTGGAGCGGCTGAGCCGCTGCAGCGGTCCGGCGAGTTTGTAGGTGACGTTCTTGACCGTGAAGCCCAGTTTGTCGGCCAGCGGCCCGACGGCGGCCAGCTTGTCCGCGATGGCGGTGTAGTCCCGCTCCACCACGGAGAAAATGGGCATGTTCTGCCCCGGGACGGCGGGAATGGCCGCGTCCCGCCAGTCCCGGACAACGCCGCCGGGCTGGGCGAGCTGGCCGGGGGTATCGTGCTGCAGCGGCACGCTGACCAGGTCCCGGCGGACGCCCAGGTGGGTTTTCGCCATCCGGGAGAACTCCTGGGCCAGCAGGTGGAAGGTATCGAAGTCCGTCTTGGTTTCCCAGGGCGGGTCGATCGCCGGAGTGAAGGCGTGCACGAAGGGGTGCATGTCGGTGGAGGACAGGTCGTGCTTTTCGTACCAGGTGGCTGCCGGGAACACCACGTCGGAGAGCAGCGTGGTGGAGGTCATCCGGAAGTCGGCGGAGACGAGGAGGTCCAGCTTCCCCTCGGGCGCCTGCTCGTGCCATTTCACGTCCCGGGGCTTGAGGCCTTCGGCGTGGTCCTTGCCCAGGACGTTGTTGTGGGTTCCCAGCAGGTTCCGCAGGAAGTACTCGTTGCCCTTGGCCGAGGAGCCGAACAGGTTGGAGCGCCACAGCACGAGGGTCCGCGGCCAGTTTTCCGGGGCGTCCACGTCTTCGATCGCCGGGTTCAGGGTGCGGTTCTTCAGGGCGTCCGCGATGAAGCTCGGTGTGTCGGATGCGGTGCCGGCGGCGACGGCGGCCTCCGCCTCATCGGCGAGGTCCAGCGGATTCCGGTCAAACTGCGGGTAGAACGGCATCCAGCCGAGCCGCGCGGACTGGGCCATCGCGTCCGCGGTGTGCATGCCGTCCAGGGCGCCGGTGGAGAGCGGTGACTTCAGCGCGTCCGCGGAGTAGCCGTCCTGCCGCCACTGGTCCGTGTGCATGTACCAGTAGCCGGTGCCGATCATGGTCCGCGGCGGCCGCGCCCAGTCCAGGGCGTTCGCCAGCGACACCCAGCCGGTGGCGGGACGCGTCTTTTCCTGGCCGACGTAGTGTGCCCAGCCGCCGCCGTTGCGGCCCATGCAGCCGGTCAGCATCACCAGGGCCAGTACGGCCCGGTAGGTGGCGTCGCCGTGGAACCACTGACAGATGCCGGCACCCATGATGATCATGGATCGGCCCTTGGACTGTTCGGCGTTGCGGGCAAACTCGCGGGCCACCCGGATGCAGGCCTGCGCCGGGACGGAGGTGATCTCCTCCTGCCAGGCCGGGGTGTAGGGGGTCGCCGCGTCGTCGTAGCCGGCGGCCCAGTCCCCCGGCAGCCCGTCGCGGCCCACACCGTACTGGGCCAGCATCAGGTCGAACACGGTCGTGACCAGTTGGCCTTCCACCTCGAGGACGGGCACGCCGCGGCGCAGCACGCTGCCGGCGCCCCCGGCGTCCTCGAAGCAGGGAAGCAGGATTTCCGCGCTGTCTTCGGAGACCTCGCGCAGCGACAGGGCCGGTTCGATTCCTTCGAGGTCCAGGTTCCATTTGCCCTCGCCGCTGGCGGAGTACCGGAACCCCATCGAGCCATTGGGGACCCCGGGCCGGCCGGCCACCTTGTCGTACAGCACGGTGCGGAAGGCCGCGTCCTCGGCCAGGGACTCGGCCGGGAGGTCCTGGGCGGTGAGGAACTTCCCCGGGGTGAGGGCGCCGTCGTCGCGCCGTTCCAGCCGGACCAGGAACGGCAGGTCCGTGTACTGCTTCACATAGTCCGTGAAGAACGGGACCTCGCGGTCCACGAAGAATTCCTTCAGCATGACGTGGCCCATCGCCATGGCGAGCGCGGCGTCGGTGCCCGCCTGGGCGGGCAGCCATTCGTCGGCGAACTTGGTGTTGTCCGCGTAGTCCGGGCTGACCGTGACCACCTTGGTGCCCCGGTACCGCACCTCGGCCATCCAGTGCGCATCCGGGGTCCGGGTCACGGGAACATTGGAGCCCCACATCATCAGGTAGCGCGCGTCCCACCAGTCGCCGGATTCCGGGACGTCCGTCTGGTCGCCGAAGACCTGCGGGCTGGCCACCGGCAGGTCCGCGTACCAGTCGTAGAAGGACGTCATCACCCCGCCGATCAGCTGGATGAAACGTGTCCCTACCGCGTGCGAGACCATCGACATCGCGGGGATCGGTGAGAACCCGGCGCAGCGGTCCGGCCCGTAGGTCTTGATCGTGTTGACGTGCGCGGCGGCGGCGATCTCGATCGCCTCCTTCCAGGAGACGCGGACCAGGCCGCCCTTGCCGCGGGCCTGCTGGTACCGGCGGCGTTTCTCCGGGTCGGCCGCAATTTCGGCGAAGGCCAGCACCGGGTCACCCAGCCGGGCTTTGGCCTCCCGGTACATCTCCACGAGCACACCGCGGGCGTACGGGAACCTGACCCGGGTGGGCGAATAGGTGTACCAGGAGAAGGCCGCGCCGCGGGGGCAGCCCCGCGGCTCGTATTCCGGGCTGTCCGGGCCCACGGAAGGGTAGTCGGTCTGCTGGGATTCCCAGGTGATGATGCCGTCCTTGACGTACACCTTCCAGGAGCAGGAACCGGTGCAGTTCACCCCGTGCGTGGACCGGACCACCTTGTCGTGGCTCCAGCGGTCCCGGTAGAAGATGTCGCCCTTGCGGCCGCCTTCCCGGAACACCGCCCTGCCGTCCTCGGTCTGGTCCCATTTCGTGAAAAATCGGCCCAGCTTCAACATCGCGTCCGAGGCGGGTCCGTCCAACCCCGCGGAGCCTCCGGCAGTCATGCCCCCAAGCTAGGTGCCGGATTCCGGCTCCCGATAGGGCCCTATGGCACTGGGCAGGCGCGCGATTTGGGTGGTTCCCCGCGGCGAAGCCTTCGAGTCAGAAGTGAATTGCCGTGACGAGAGTGCCCAGAGTGTCCCAGCTGTGCCCGCCGACGCTGGTTGCTGTGCCTAGGCGAAGGACTCCAGTTCGACGCCCGCCTGCTCCAGTGCCGCGCGGACCTTGACGGCCGCCGCTACCGCGCCCGGGGTGTCCCCGTGCAGGCAGAGGGAGTGGGGGGTGAGCCGGACGACGGTTCCGTCAACGGCCAGGGCTTCGCCCTTGAGTACCAGCCGGAGCGCCCGTTCGACGATCTCGTCCGGGTCTTCGATCACCGATTCCTGGTCCAGCCGGGGCACCAGGGTGCCGTCCGGCAGGTAGGCCCGGTCCGCGAAGGCTTCATGGAAGACGGGCTGGCCGGACTCGCGGGCGGTCCTGATCAGGACGGATCCCTCCAGGCCCAGGAGCGGCAGCCCCGGGTCGTACGCCTGGATGGCGGCCACCACGGCGGAGGCCTGTTCCGCGTCGTGCACCGTGCGGTCGTAAAGGCCGCCGTGGACCTTCACGAAGTCCACCGAGGCGCCCACCGCGTGAGCGACGCCGTCGAGCGCCCCCAACTGGTAGAGCACGGCTCCGAAGAGGTCATCGAAGGTCATGTCCATGGCGCGCAGCCCGAAGCCGGTCAGGTCGGGGTAGCCCAGATGCGCACCGACCCGGACGTCGAGGTCGTACGCCGCCCGGCAGGTGTCGAGCATGGTCACCGGGTCACCGCCGTGCATGCCGCAGGCCACGCTGGCGCTGGTGACGAGCGGGAACATCGCGGCGTCATCGCCCATGGTCCAGGAGCCGAAGGACTCCCCCAGATCAGCGTTCAGGTCCACGGGTACTGCCTTTCGGTACGGGGTCCTCGGCCGGAGCCGGGAGGGAGCGGTCCGCCGGGCCGGTCTCGGCACCGGTGCCCGGCATCAGCTCACCGGGGATCGTCTCCGGCATCGCGCCGAAGGCCTCCTTGGCGTTTGCGACGACGGCGCGGCCCATGATCCTGTTGCCGACTCCGCCCACCACGGCGCCCACGCCGAAGGGCAGCGCCCGGCCGAGGAGGGCAGTGCCCTGGCGTTTGAGCAGATTGCGGAGGAAGGCCTGCTGGATCCGCTGCCGCACCGAGCCGAAACCTATCATCGGGCTCCGGCGCGCGAACAAGGACCCCCAGGCCTGGGTGGGTCCCGCGCCCTGCCCTGCGGCCTGGCCGCTTAGCGAACTGAGCAGGGCGGTGCCTTCCTCGCCGAGCATGATGGCCATGACGAGGGTGCTGGCCTTCTCCGGGTCGACCAGCCGGACGCCGTGAAGTTCCGCGAGCGAGGTGGCGTACAGGGCGGTCGCTTCCAGGAAACCCACCGTCGCGGCGGCCGAGAGTCCCAGGGCGGCCACGGTCCCGACGCCGGGGATGACCGCGGAGCCGCCAACGAGGGCCCCGCCCCCGGTGACCGCGGCCAGGTAGTTGCGTTCCAGGATGGCGGCCAGTTGCGCCGCGGTGGCGTGCGGATGCTTGCGCTGCAGCCGGCGCAGGTTGGCCAGGACCAGCGGGCGCTGGATCTCGACGGCGCGCAGGAGCATGGTGTGGACGCCGGGCTTGGGTTTGCCACTGGCATCGAACATTGCGTTGTGGGCGGTTTTTTGGGCAATCTTCATCGCCGGGTTGGTGCGCTTGGCCATCATCGCCTCTCCGTGAGCCGTAGGGTGCTGAACGTCGTCACGCCCTTAACACTAGGGCACGGGCAACACTAGGCCACGGGGCGCTGCTGCGGCCCCGGCGCTTGGCGGACGTTCCGGCCCAGTTACTTCCGCTGCGGGCCGGAGCAGGCCGGCCGAACCACTGGTTTGGCGCTGAGGCTGCCCCCGCGGCGCCACGGCGGCGCCAGTAACCGGGCGGGAACGCCGGCCAGTCGGCGGCCAGGCTACTTTTTGCCGGCCTTGAGGTCGCTGACGATCTTGGCGATCCGGCGGGCGCGGGTTTCTTCCGTTTTGGCTCCGGCCAGCGGTTCGACGTACCGGCGCTGGCTGCTGTAGTTCAACGTCGCATAGAAGGCCTTTGCCGGCGGCTCCGCGTCCAGGGCGGCGGCGAGGTCCTCGGGAACCTCGATGGTCCGCGGCTGCGTGTCCACAACGATGTCAACGTCCACGGTGTCGCCGGCCGAGGTCCCGGTCAGTTCACGGTTGGCCGCACTGACCCCCACCATGTTCTTGCCGCCCATCACCGCGATGCTGCTGCGGTAGCCGTGCCCGTTAATGGTCACCACCACCGGGGGCCGCCGGCCGGCATCGAGTGCCTTGACGATGTCCTCGGGCACCTCGATGCCCGCCTTGGTGCCGCTGCCTTGGATCGTCGTGGTGAATTTCATGTTCACAGTATGCCTGCCACCCGCCGCCGGCGCGGGATTCGGCGGGGCACCCGGCGCCCGCAGGTCTACCTGCCCGCGCGCACCACCGGAATGGACGACGTCGGCGGCCCGTCCGGGAACACGGTGGGCGGCAGGCCGACGACAGGAGGCAGCGGCAGGTCGAGCGGCTCACTGCCCACAGTGCAGCGTTGGCCGCGCACGTTGACCTCGAGCGGCGCAGCACCCTGGTAGGCCAGGCGGAGCGAGTCGTGGTCCAGCTTGACGTGCAGCAGGCCGCGGCGGATCAGCAGGTGGAATTCCAGCGTGTCCCAGTCGTGCGGCAGCCGCGGATCGAAGTACGTCACTTCGCCCTGGTCCCGGAGCCCGGCGAAGCCGCTGACGAGGGAGCTCCAGACGCCGCCGGCGGAGGCGATGTGGACGCCGTCGATGGTGTTGCCGTGGGTGTCGTCAAGGTCGATGTACAGGGCATGGATGAAGTGGTCTATGGCGGCCTGGTGATGGCCCACTTCGGCGGCCATGATGCCCTGTACGCAGGCGGACAGGGTGGAGTCGCCGGTGGTGATCGGGTCGTAGAAGTCGAAGGCCCGGCGTTTCTCCACGGCGGTGAAATCCTGCCATTGGAGGAACATCGCCAGGACCGTGTCGGCTTGCTTGAGGACCTGGTGCCGGTAGATCACCAGCGGGTGGAAGTTCAGCAGCAACGGGTACTTGGACCGCGGCGTGGTCCAGTCCCACGGTTCAAGGGTCATGAAGTCGTTGTCCTGGCAGTAGACCTCAAGGTCATCGTCGAAGGGCACATGCATCCGGTTGGCCGCCTGGGTCCACACTTCCCGCTCGGCGTCGTCGATGCCGGGGTGCTCCAGCGCCGCGGCCGCGCGCAGATTAAAGCGGGCCATGACGTTGGTGTACAGGTTGTCATTGACGACGGCGGTGTACTCGTCCGGGCCGGTGACGCCGTGGATGTGGAACGAGCCGTCCTTGCCGAAGAAGCCCAGCGAGGCCCACATCCGGGCGGTCTCGATCAGCAGATCGGCGCCGAGGCTTTCCTGGAACTCGGTGTCCCCGGTGGCCCAGCCGTAACGGTTCGTGGCGAACGCGATCGCGGCGGCGATATGGAACTGGGCTGTGCCTGCCGCGTAGTAGGCACTCGCCTCCAGCCCATTGATGGTGCGCCATGGAAACAGCGCCCCGTCCACGCTGAGTTCCTTGGCGCGGACCCTGGCCTCGGGCAGCAGCGCGTGCCGGAATTCGAGGACCTGGCGTGCGTTGTGGGGGCTGGTGTAGGTCAGGTAGGGCAGCAGATACACCTCCTGGTCCCAGAAGTAATGCCCGTCGTAGCCCGAGCCGGTCACGCCCTTGGCCGGGATGCCGGCGACGTCCGCGCACGCGGTGGCCTGCGCCAGCTGGAAGAGATTCCAGCGGATGGCCTGCTGCAGTTCAGCCTGGCCGCCCACCACGACGTCGTTGGTGGTCCAGTAGTCACGGTAGTGCGCCCGGCTTTGGTCGAAAATAGCTGCCACCGGCAGCAGGGCGGCCTCGGCGGTGTCGGCAAGGTCCTCGTCGGGAGCCCGGCCCACGGCATAGCTGACGCTCTTCTCCAGCACGAACGGTGCGGACGCGCCAACCGCAAGGACGTAGCGGACGCGGCTCTCGTCCTGGTTGATAAGAGTGTCAAACGGCTGGACCCCTGCGGAGGTCCAGTGATCCACGGCCATCCCGAGCCGCTGCTTGGATTCCGCCACCTCCCAGGACAGCCGGAGCGAGCCGTCACCGCCGTCGAGCCGCACCGGGAGCAGCACGCGTCCGGCGTGCCGGCCGGCGCGGCGCGGGTCGTGCGCCGAATGGTCGGAGGACGGCTGGTCCTGCCGGTTCAGCACGGACGAAGTCACGTCGGCCGAGATGTCACAGTCGGCCGCGAGCTCCAGCGAGATCCCCAGGACGCCGCGCGCCTGGTAGCCCACCGCCCGGCGTTCCGTGGTGGTGACGGTGGCACCTGACTTGCACTGCCAGACGATCCGGCACTCGTAGACGCCGGTGGAGAAGTCCACGCTCCGCCGGTAGTCCAGCACCGTGGACTCGGCCAGGCTGAGCGTCTCGCCGTCGATCACCACGACGAAGTTGTTGGCGTCCGGAATGTAGAGGATGCGTTGGCCGGTGCGGGCGAAGCCGAAGGCGTTTTCGGCGTGCTTGATGTCCCACGTCTCGTGGAAGCCGTTGATGAAACTGCCGGGCAGGTCGGCATCGGCGGCAGCCCAGTGCGCGCCGCGGATGCCGAGGTGTCCGTTGCCGAGGCTGAAGAGGGTTTCAAGGGTACCGGCGTTGCCGGGGAGATGGACGGTTTCCACGAGCTGCCAGGGATCGTTGGGGAACCTGGCACGGTCCGAGGTGATGAGAGCCATGGTTGGGGTCCTTTGGCGGTGAGGGTTTGTGCGGGGTGGGCAGCGGAGCGGCGCCGGTTAGAGCAGCTCGTCCAAGTCACTGACCACGGTGGTGGCACCGGCGTCCAGGAGGGTCGCGCGGCCCGCGCCGCGGTCCACGCCGATGACCGAGTGGAAGCTCCCCGCGCTTCCGGCCTGGACACCGGAGACGGCGTCTTCAACGACGACGCACTCCTCGCTGGGAACTCCCAGCAGGCGGGCGGCGTACTGATAGGTTGCCGGGCTTGGTTTGCCGGGCAACCCTTCGGCGGCGGCCACAAGGCCGTCCACCACCACCGGAAAGTAGTCCGA
Source organism: Arthrobacter sp. JB02-1C (assembly GCF_057748045.1). Taxonomy (NCBI): domain Bacteria; kingdom Bacillati; phylum Actinomycetota; class Actinomycetes; order Micrococcales; family Micrococcaceae; genus Arthrobacter; species Arthrobacter sp. JB02-1C. The sequence continues at coordinate 1,336,941 of NZ_CM173235.1, read as the reverse complement.
GAGTCCTGCTGCCTTCAGCACCGGTACGGCGTTGCGGGACGATGAGACGACGGCCAGCTTCAGCCCGTGCTTAAGCGCCGCTTCGACGAACCGCAGGGAACCTTCGTAGGGCTTCACGCCGCCGGCCGCGACGATGTCGTTAAACACTTTGTTCTTGCGGTTGCCCAGACCATGGACCGTGTCCTGGGCAGGATCGTCGTCGATGGGGCCCTCCGGCAGCGTGATGTTCCGGGAGGCCAGGAAGTCGCGGACACCGTCGAACCGCGGCTTGCCGTCGATATGGTCGAAGTAGTCGCTTTCGCGGTAGCCCGGCGCCTCGGGCACCGCCTTAAGGAACCCGTCGAAGAGCTCCTGCCAGGCGCGTTCATGCACTACCGCGGTGGGGGTCAGGACGCCATCAAGGTCAAAAAGGATGGCTGCGGCGCCGGCAAGCAGCGTGCCGGGGGCATCGTTGGAGGTTGCAGTCATGGATCGTGTGTCCCTTCAGACGATTGGCGTGGAAGACGATGGCTGGGCGGCGCCGGGAAGGCTGAGCTTGGGCGGCGCCGGGAAGCGCGGGCTTGGGCGGCGCCGGGGCGCGTGCAGTTGCGGGCCGGGTGCGATTGCAGTCTGAGCTGGCGCGGACGCGGTTCGGCAGTCCTGTCGGCGGCGCGGACCCGCAGCGGCAGTGGAAGTTGGCGCCCCCGTGCCGGCCCTACGGCAGGATGCAGTACCCCTGCGGAGGCGGCGGCAGGGCGAGTCAGGCCGGCGTCGCCCGGCCTCTCCGGGGGCGGCTGTCGGCGTCGACGGTGGGGTGCGCACCGGGTGCGGGCCGGCAATGCTGCCACCGCGGGAGCGGCGGCGTGGAATTGGTTTATCGCGGGCGGAGCGTTAGCCATGCAACACGTGCCTGGACCTTTCTTCCCCCTGCAGTAGTGGGCCGATCACATTTGGCCAACTAAAAGTGTAAGCGCTTACAAAACCGGCCCGCAAGGGGAGCCGCACGGGCCGCTCAGCGCAGGACGTAGTGCCGCAGGAAGGCACTGACGTCCACGAGTTCGGCAGCGGAAATGGAATGTCCCATGCCGGGGTAGCTGCGCGCGGTCAGTTGCGTGTTCCGTTCCAGCCACTCGGCGGTGTGGGCCGTGGCGGCGTCATTGATCACGAGGTCCTGCTTGTCCCGCCCCCAAAAGAACGGAGGCTCCGTGTCAAAGGATTCGCTCATGGCCAGCAGTTCGTTGTCCAGCACGAAGCCGGACAGGCCCACCACCGCCCGGAACGCCGCAGGACGGAGCCGCAACAGGGTGCTCGCCATGGCCATGCCCTGCGAATAGCCGAGCAGGGTGACGCTGCTGTGCCGGCCCCTGACCCCCTCGATCCACGCGAACACGGCATTCGTGGCAGTAATGACGTCGGCGAAATCGTGGGTGAGGAAGTAATCCAGGACAAACCAGCCGTAGCCGTCGCCAATCACCTTCGGCCCCCGGAGCGCAGCGCAGGTGAACTCGGAGGGAAGACTGTCGAACAAACGCGCCATCCGGGTCTCGTCCCTGCCGTAGCCGTGAAGCAGCACCAGCAGCGGCGTACCGGCTCGCTCAGCCTCGGGCTTTGACCACAGGACAGTCTCCATGACCTCAGCCTAGCCAGCCGGCCGGAGCGGGACCGGCTTTTCGCTGCGGTTCCGGACCGGCGCACCCCGGATCCGGGCCGCGCGGGGCTGAAAACGCCGCCATGGTCCGAAACCCGCGCGAAAAGCGGCGGATCGGCACAAATTTACGGCCAGCCGGTACCGGAATGGTTGAAACGACATATACCTCGCTGTAGCGTGACGGTGGACAGCATGCTTAGCAATACCTATCCGTCCCACCGGACACACAAGGAGCAAGACATGAGAATCGGTTCCTCCATCTTCCTGATCGCCCTGGGCGCCATCCTGGCTTGGGCGATTGCACCCGGGTTGATCCCCAACGTCGACCAGACCATGATCGGCTACATCCTGATGGTGGTGGGCGTGATCGGATTGGTTGCTTCGCTGATCCTCGCCTCCCCCGGCCGCAGCCGCCGGGTCAGCGAAAGCCGCTCCGTGGTCGATCCGAACACCGGCGAGACCATCACCCGGAACGAAAGCCGTGACGCCGGCATTTGATCCCCCCGGGGCAGCGATGCCCCACCAGCTGACCCGGACGCCGGGCCCGACCATTGCGGCCGGGCCCGGCGTCGGCCGTTTAAGCTGTCGCCTTCCCTCTTGCCACCGCACATGCCCAGCGCCGGCGGCGACCCGTGGACATATACCCATGGTGCCCAGTCCTTGCCCCTACGACTGGACATGTCCCCCGCAGCACCCTCCGAGCAGCACCCTCCGAGCAGCACCCTCCGGCAGCACCCCCGAGAGATCACCAGCCACCCCGGACCAGCCGCGGCACCACCGCACATGCCCAGCGCCGGCGGCGACCCGTGGACATACACCCAACGTGCCCAGTCCTTGCCCCTACGACTGGACATGTCCCCGCACCCTCCGGGCAGCACCCTCCGAGAGATCGCCAGCCACCCCGGACCGGCCGCGGTAACCACCGGACATGCCCAGCGCCCGTGGTACCCAGTGGGCATATACCCAAAACGCTCATTCCCTGCGCCTACCACTGGACATGCCCCCCGCACCCTCCGGGCAGCACCCTCCGAGAGATCGCCAGCCACCCCGGACCAGCCGCGGCAACCGCCGGACATGCCCAGCGCCGGCGGTACCCAGTGGGCATATACCCAAAACGCTCATTCCCTGGGCCTACCACTGGACATGTCCCCCGCAGCGGCACCCCCGGAGAGAACCCGCGCTCAACCCGTTTCTGCGTTCTTGTTGTTTTTTCATTGACAAAGCCACAAGAACAAAGATAAAGTCAATCAATTCCACTTCATGTGATGGGGGTCACCGCCTCCGCCGCTCCGAAATGGAGGCCCGCAATAGATACCCGCACCACCGGAACCAACCGACGCAATGGAGGGCACGTGTTCGCCGAGGAACGCCAGCAGCTAATCGTGGAGCTCGTCGCCGCCAGCGGCCGGGCCAGCGTCACGGACCTCGCGGAGCGCTTCAGCATCACCACCGAGACGGTCCGGCGCGACCTCGCGGCCCTCGAGACCGCCGGCACTGTCCGCCGGGTCCACGGCGGCGCGGTTTCGCCGGAGCGTTTCAGCACCACCGAAGAGAGCATCCTGGAACGCACGGTGCAACGGAAGTCCGAGAAGACCCGGATTGCCGAGGCAGCCCTCGCCCTCATCCCGCGGGGCCTGGCCGGCAGCATCCTGATCGACGCCGGTTCCAGCACCGAGGCGCTCGCGGAACTGCTCGCCGCCCGGACAGCGGGCCCCGGGGCTCCGGGAAACGGGAAACCCGGCGCGCACGCAAACGGGACACAAGGCAACGGGGCGGGTGCCGACGTCGAACTCGTGGTCATTACGCACGCGCTGCCCATTGCGGCCAGGCTCTCCGGCGAACCGGGCATCGCCCTGCACTTCCTCGGCGGCAAGGTCCGCGGCCTGACCCAGGCAGCGGTCGGCCAGTCCACCGTGGAAGCGGCCCGGCGGATCCGGCCGGACATCGCGTTCATCGGCACCAACGGCATCTCCGCAGCCTTCGGGCTGAGCACTCCCGATCCTGAAGAAGCGGCTGTGAAGGCCGCCTTCGTCCATTCAGCGCGCCGCATTGTGGTGCTGGCTGATTCCTCCAAACTGGACGCCGAAACGCTGGTCCAGTTCGCCTCCTTGAAAGATCTGGACACCGTGATCACAGACTCGAATCCCAGCCCGGAACTCGCCGCGGCCCTTGCAGACGCGGGCGTGGAGGTGGTGCTCGCATGATCGTCACGCTCACCGCCAACCCCAGCCTGGACCGCACCGTGGCGCTGCCTGGCCCGCTGCTCCGCGGCGAAGTCCAGCGCGCCGTCTCCGTCCGCCAGGAATCCGGCGGCAAGGGCGTGAACGTCTCCCGCGCACTCGTCGCCTCCGGCCTGAAAACGCTCGCAGTCCTGCCCGGCGGCGACGCCGACCCGGTCCTCGCCGGCCTGCGGGACACTGACGTGCCGTTTACCTCCCTCCCCATCGGCGTCGCGCTGCGCAGCAATGTGGCCCTGACCGAACCCGGCGGCGTTACCACCAAGATCAACGAGCCCGGCCCGGTTTTGGACGCCGAGCAGCAGGAAGCCCTGATCGGCCTGCTGCTCGACTCCGCCCGCGGCGCCAGCTGGGTGGTCCTGGCCGGATCGCTCCCGCCCGGGGTCCCGGCCGACTTCTACGCCACCATCACCCGGCGGCTGCGGAGTCAGCACGACGACGGCGTCGAGGTGCCGCGGATCGCCGTCGACTCCTCCGGCGAACCGCTCGCCGCGGCAATCGCCGGGGACCCGTCGGGGAAACCGGACCTGATCAAACCCAACGCCGAGGAACTGGTGGAACTGGCTGCCGCAGCCGGATTCGCCACGGACAAGTCCCCTGAGGAACTCGAGGCAGATCCGGGGGCTGCCGCGGCGGCCGCCGCCGCCGTCGTGCGTTCCGGAGTGGGCGCGGTACTGGCCACCCTCGGTTCGAAGGGAGCGGTCCTTGTCACGGCCGACGGCGCGTGGCTCGCCACGCATCCGCCGGTCAAAGCGGTCAGCACGGTGGGCGCGGGCGATTCCTCGCTGGCCGGCTACCTGCTCGCCTCCGGCCAGGGCGCCGCCCCGGCCGAGTGCCTTCGTCAGGCGGTGGCCCATGGTGCCGCCGCTGCTTCGCTGCCTGGTTCCACCGTTCCGGCAGTCCACCAAACCACCCCCGATGCCGTTACTCTCACGGCCCTGAAGAAGGATTGACAGTGACCCAGCTCATTACTACCGAACTGGTCGAGCTCGACCAGAATCTAGGGACTTCCCCCGAAGACGTGATCCGGCATCTTGCGGGCAGAGTTGCGGCCAACGGGCGTGCCACCGAAGTCGAGGGGCTCTTCGCCGACGCCTTCGCCCGCGAGTCGAAGACCGCTACCGGCGTCCCAGGCGGCATCGCCATCCCGCATTGCCGCTCGACGGCGGTCCTGGAACCGACGCTGGCCATGGCGCGGCTCTCGCAGCCGGTGGACTTCGGCGCCAAGGACGGGCCGGCGGACCTGGTCTTCTTCATTGCCGCCCCCGAAGGCGCCGACCAGGAACACCTTAAACTGCTCTCCAAACTGGCCAGGTCGCTGATCAAGAAGGACTTCACCGCCGGGCTCCGGGCTGCCGCCACGCCGGCCGAGGTTGTGGAACTCGTGGACGGCGCCCTGGCGGACAAGCCCGCGGCCGGCGCCAGTGCAGCCGCACCGGCGGCAGCAGCCGGCACGGCGGACTCCGCCCCGGCGGACACCGGCGCACCGCGGGCCAAGCGGCTCGTCGCTGTCACGGCCTGCCCCACCGGCATCGCGCACACCTACATGGCCGCCGACTCGCTGGTTGCGGCAGCCAAGGAGGTCGGCGTCGACCTGCAGGTTGAAACCCAGGGCTCCTCCGGCGCCAAGGCCCTTGACCCGGCCGTGATCGCCGCGGCGGACGCCGTGATTTTCGCGGTCGACGTCGATGTCCGCGGCAAGGAGCGGTTCGCCGGCAAGCCCGTCATCAATGCCCCGGTCAAGCGCGGCATCGACGAGCCGGACAAGATGGTCCAGGAGGCCCTCGCCGCGGCTGACAATCCGCACGCCCGGCGCGTGCCGCACTTCGGCGCCGAGGAGCAGGCGGAGCACGAGGCCGAGGAAAAGGGCGAGCACATCGGCACGAAGCTGAAGAAGGCCCTGCTCACCGGTGTCAGCTACATGATCCCGTTCGTGGCCGGCGGCGGTCTGCTGATCGCGCTCGGCTTCCTGATGGGCGGCTACCTGATCACCAAGTACGCGGACGCCATCGTGGTCGACAACAGTATTTTCAACCTGCCGACGCAGTATCCAGACAACGCGTGGGGTCCGTTCGGCGCCTACCTCGGCGCCGTGCTGTTCAAGATCGGCGCGCTCTCGCTCGGCTTCCTGGTGCCGGCCCTGGCCGGCTACATCGCCTACGCGATCGCCGACCGGCCGGGCATCGCGCCGGGCTTCGTCGCCGGCGCAGTCGCCGGGTTCATGGGCGCCGGCTTCCTCGGTGGCATCGTCGGCGGCCTGCTCGCCGGTTACATCGCGCACGTGATTGGCCGGCTGCAGGTGGCGCGCTGGCTGCGCGGCCTGATGCCGGTCGTCATCATCCCGCTGTTGGCCTCCCTGGTTGCCTCCGGGCTGATGTTCCTGATCTTCGGCCGGCTGATCGCCGGCATCACGGCGGGCCTCAGCTCCTTCCTGTCCGGGCTGACCGGCGCCGGCGCGATCGCCCTCGGCATCATCCTGGGCCTGATGATGTGCTTCGACCTCGGCGGACCGGTTAACAAGGTCGCGTACGCCTTCGCCGTCGCCGGCCTCGGCGCAGCCTCCGTGGACAACCCGGCACCGTGGGAGATCATGGCCGCCGTGATGGCCGCGGGCATGGTTCCGCCGCTGGCCATGGCCCTGGCCTCGACGGTGCTGAACAAGAAACTGTTCAGCCTGGCCGAGCAGGAGAACGGCAAGGCCGCCTGGCTGCTGGGTGCGTCCTTCATCTCCGAAGGCGCCATCCCGTTCGCTGCCGCCGACCCGCTGCGCGTCATCCCCGCCAGCATGCTCGGCGGCGCCGTCACCGGGGCCATTTCGATGGCGGCCGGCGTCGGGTCGAAAGCTCCGCACGGCGGGGTCTTCGTCTTCTTCGCGATCGACAACTTCGTGATGTTCATCGTGGCCATTGCGGTCGGCACCGTCGTTACCGCGCTCTCGGTCATCGCGCTGAAGCGCTGGGCAGTCAAGAAGACCGTTGATACGGTTGAACCGGTGCCCGTAACTGTCTGAGCCGATCCTCGACGGACCTTCCCAAGCTGATCATCCCAAAGCTGAATCCAAGGAGCAGAAATGACCGAACGTAACGCCACCATCGCCAGCCGCGTGGGGCTCCACGCCCGTCCGGCCGCCATTTTCGCCGAGGCTGCAGGCGAGTTCGACAACCTCGAGATCACCATCGCCCGGCTGGGCGAACCCGAAGACGAGGCCATGGACGCCGCCAGCATCCTGTCGCTGATGAGCCTGGGCGCGTCCCACGGTGAGGTGGTGGTGCTGCGTGCCGAGGGGGACGGCGCCGACGCCGCCCTGGACCGCCTCGTGCAGATCCTCGAGACGGACCACGACGCCGAATAGCCCCGCCCTCCGCGCCAGCCGGCCCGCTACCCGCTTTTGCGGGTGGCGGGCCGGCTGCGTTCCTAGGCCCGTTCCGCGCTGGCTTTGACCATTGCCACCGGCTGGTCCCACATGCCCTGGGCGTGCTGCGCGGCCTTCCCTGATTAAGGCCCGGTTCGCTCCGCCGGCCCGGTGGGACATGCCCAGCCCAGGCCGCAGCGAGGGGACATGCCCAGTTTTCGCGGCCAGCCCGGTGGGACCTGCCCAGTCCAGGCCGCAGCGAGGGGACATGCCCAGTTTTCGCGTCCAGCCCGGTGGCACATGCCCAGCCCAGGCCGCAGCGAGGGGACATGCCCAGTTTTCGCGTCCAGCCCGGTGGCACATGCCCAGCCCAGGCCGCAGCGAGGGGACATGCCCAGTTTTCGCGGCCAGCCCGTTGGAACATGCCCAGTCCAGGCCGCAGCGAGGGGACATATGGATACTATGCCCAGTGGCAGGACGACCCGGAGGGCATGTCCCGTGGTGCAGCCCTCAGCAGGTCCCCCGCAGCCCGGCCCGACCCAGCCCCGGCCCAAGTACGACACCAGGCTGCCGTCATGTGAATGCTTGTCACCGTGCGCGGGCGCCGATAGTTTTGACACCTCGGCACCTCCCGGTTGCCGTGCGATCGTAGTCCCGGCAGCAAGGAGACCACCCGTGGCATACGCCCAGCAGGGCCCCGAAGTCAGCGCCGTCGACCGGCGGGCAAACCTTGCCGCAGGAGCACGCTAGCCGTGCCGGAGAAGAAAGGGACGCCCCGCGGATCGGACAGTCCGAGTATCAAGGATCCCGAGCTCTATGAAGCGTTGCTTGAGGACGGCGCTTCGCGGCAGAAGGCGGCCCGCATCTCGAACGCCGCTGCCAAGCGCGGCCGCTCGTCGGTGGGCCACAAGGGCGGCAAGTCCGGGACGTACGAGGACTGGACAGTGACGCAGCTGAAGGCCAAGGCAAAAGAGATCGGCCTCAAGGGCTTCTCAGCCAAGAAGAAAAGCGAACTGATCTCCGCGCTGCGAAACTCCTGAGCCGATGACGGCGGGACCGCTGGCATCGAATCGGGGGGCACCCGGTCAGGATGCGGGCTCAGGCGCCCTTCCGCGCCTGCTTCGAGGGAGCAGCATTTGCGGCGGCCGGTTTCGGGCCCGTGGACGCCGCGGTTTCCTTGGCCGCACGGGCCTTGGGTGCCGAGTCCTTGCCGGCCGTGGTCTCGGCAGCGGAAGTCCTGGTGGTGGAATTCTTGGCAGCGGAAGCCTTCGTGGCCGTGGTCTTGGCAGCGGAAGTCCTGGCGGTGGAAGCCTTGGCCGCCGGCTTTGCCCCGCCCTTCGGAGCGGACTTCGCCGCGCCCTTCGGAGCGGTCTTCGGAGCGCTCTTGGCGGCGCCCGACCCACTGCCCTCGCCGGCTGCGGCACCGCGCTTGCGCTCGATGCTGCGCTTGAGCGCATCCATCAGGTCGATGACCTCTCCGGTTCCCGCTTCCGCCGCGGGCGCTCCGAACGTCTCCTCGGTGTCCAACGACTCGCCCTGCTCGATCTTCGCGTCGATCAGTTGCCGCAGCTGCAGCTGGTAGTCGTCCGTGAACTGCCCCGGATCGAAGTCGGCCGCCATGGACTCCACCAGGGCCGCCGACATGTCGCGCTCCTGGCTGGAGATCCGCACGCTGGTTTCCAGTGCGGGGAAGCTCGCCTCCCGCACCTCGTCCGCCCACAGCAGTCCCTGCAGCACCAGGACGTCGCCGCGGATCCGCAGCGCCCCCAGCCGGGTTTTATCCCGCAGCGCGAACTGGACCACCGCCACCCGGTCGGTGTCCTCCAGCGCCCGGCGCAGCAGCACATAGGCTTTCGGCGACTTGGCATCCGGCTCGAGGTAGTAGCTCTTCTCGAACATCATCGGGTCGAGCTGCTCAGCGGGCACAAACTGCACCACCTCGATCTCGTGGCTGTTCTCCGCGGGGATCGATTTAAGCTCGTCGCGGCTGAGGACCACCGTCCGGCCGTCGTCCTCGTAGGCCTTGTCGATGTCCTCGTAGTCGACGATTTTGCCGCAGATCTCGCAGCGCCGCTGGTAGCGGATGCGGCCGCCGTCGGCGTTATGGACCTGATGCAGGCTGATGTCGTGGTCCTCGGTGGCGCTGTAGACCTTGACCGGGACGTTGACCAGGCCGAAGGCTATCGCACCTTTCCAGATGGCTCTCATGGCTCAAGTGAACACCAGAGCCGCGCGGAGGTGAAGTGTTTTGGCAGAGAGTAAGGCACGGGTCCGGGTGGACGGCCGGGAGCTGGTCCTGACCAACCTGGACAAGGTGATGTACCCGGAGACCGGGACCACCAAGGCCGATGTCATCGCCTACTACGCCGCGGTGGCGCCGGTGCTGATTCCCGCGAGCGCCGGCCGGCCGGCGACCCGGAAGCGCTGGGTCCACGGCGTGGGGACCGCCGGGGCGCCGGGCGAAATGTTCTTCCAGAAGAACCTCGATCACTCCACGCCGGGGTGGGTGCCGCGCGCCGCCATTACCCACAAGGAGCGGACCATCCAGTACCCGCTGGTCAACGATCCGGCCACGCTCACCTGGCTGGCCCAAATTGCGGCCCTGGAGATCCACGTGCCGCAGTGGCGGGTGGATTCGCACGGCAACGCCCTGCCGCCGGACCGGCTGGTGCTCGATCTGGACCCCGGCGACGGCGCGGGCCTGGCCGAGTGCGTGGAGGTGGCCATCCTCGCCCGCGGCATCCTGCAGGACGTGGGCCTGGAGCCCGTGCCCGTGACCAGCGGCAGCAAGGGCATCCACCTCTATGCGGCACTGGACGGCACCCAGAGCTCGGACCAGGTCTCGGAGTTCGCCCACGAGCTGGCCCGGGCGCTCGAGGCGGACCACCCGGACCTGGCGGTCAGCGACATGAAGAAGACGCTGCGCACCGGCAAGGTGTTGGTGGACTGGAGCCAGAACAACGCCGCCAAAACTACCATCGTGCCCTACTCGTTGCGCGGCCGGCTCCGGCCCACCGTGGCCGCCCCGCGCACCTGGGCCGAGCTGGGCTCCCCGGCGCTGCACCAGCTCGACTACCGGGAGGTCATCCAGCGGGTGGAGGAGGGCACGGACCCCTTTGCCGTCATTTCCGGCGGCGCCCGGCACCCCGCTGCCGACGCGGACGGCGCCAACGACGGCGGCGACTCCGACCCCCGGCTGAGGGCCTACCGGACCAAACGGAACGCCTCCGCCACCCCGGAACCTTTCACCGCGGAGCAGCACCTGAGCGGGAACGACGGCGGCACACGCCGGGAGAGTTTCGTCATCCAGGAACACCACGCGAGCCGGCTGCACTACGACTTCCGCCTCGAGCGGGACGGTGTGCTGGTGTCCTGGGCACTGCCCAAGGGCGTCCCGACGTCCAAGGCCAAGAACCACCTGGCGGTCCAAACCGAAGACCACCCGATGGACTACGCCCAATTCGAGGGCACCATCCCCAAGGGCCAGTACGGCGCCGGCACCGTCAGCATCTGGGACAGCGGCTTCTACGAGTGCGAGAAATGGGTCGCCGGCAAGGAAGTCATCGCCACCCTGACCGGCAGGGACGGCGGCGGACTGGACGGTGTGCGGCGGTTCGCGCTGATCCACACCGGGCAGGCCAACGACCAATGGCTCATCCATCTGATGGACCCGCCCGAGCCTGCGGGCCCGTCTGCGGACCGGCCCGAACCTGCTGACCCCCGGCCTGAACCTGCTGACCCCCGGACCGCCCGGGCCGCGGCAGCGCCGGAACGGGCGCCGGCCGGCAACCCACCCGGTCCGGCGGCCGGCGCCGGGGCGTCGGCTCCGGAGCCGGCGGGGCTCGCACCGATGCTGGCCAGCGCCGGCAGCCGGGCGGACCTGGCAGGCAAGGACTGGCAGTTCGAGCTGAAATGGGACGGCGTCCGGGCCCTGGTGCTCGGCGACGCGGACCGGATCAGGCTGGTCAGCCGGAACGGCAAGGACATGTCCGCCAGCTACCCGGAACTCACGGACCGCTCCTGCTGGCCGCCGCAGGACTTCGCGGCCGACGGCGAGATCGTCGCCGTCGGCCCCTCCGGGCGGCCCGACTTCGGGCTGCTGCAGGGGCGGATGAAGCTCACCAAGGCCGCCGATGTGGCGCGGGCACGGGCGGCCACGCCGGTGCGCCTGATGCTCTTCGACCTGCTGGCCGACGGCGGTGAGGACCTCCGGCGGCGCCCGCTGGCGCAGCGGCGCGAGCGGCTCGAAGCGTTCTACCGTTCCCGCGGACCGCGCCCGCCCTGTCCGGTGGACCTGTCCGGGGTGATCGATGCGGACATCGGCCACCTCCTGGAAAGCGCCCAGGAACTGGGGCTCGAGGGCGTGATGGCCAAGCGCATCGACGGGCGCTACGTCGGGCAGCGAAGCCGGTCCTGGCTCAAGCTCAAGTTCGAAAAGACCCAGGAGGTGGTGGTCGGCGGCTGGCGGCCGGGCAACGGCGGGCGCCGGGACTCGGTCGGTTCGCTGCTGCTGGGCATTCCGGAGGGTTCGAAGCTGCGCTACGTCGGCCGGGTGGGCAGCGGCTTCAGCACCCGCGAGCTCCAGGAACTGCGCCAGCAGCTCGATGCCATCCCCCGCAAGACCTCGCCGTTCGCGGACGTGCCGGCCGAGGACGCCTCGGACGCCCGCTGGGTGTCGGCGCGGCTGGTGGGCGAGGTCACGTTCGGTGAATGGACCGGCAGCGGAAAGCTCCGCCATCCGGTCTGGCGCGGCTGGCGGCTGGACAAGTCCCCGGCGGACGTCGTCGCCGAGCACGGCTGAGGGTCCGCCGCGGCGGACCCTCACCGGAAGGCTGCCGGAGCTACCGGAAGTCGCTGACCTCTGCCGCCGTCGGGTAGGCCGTCTGGGTGCCCTTGCGGGTGGCCGCCATGGCCGCTGCGACGGAGGCGTAGCGGGCAGCGTCCACCAGGGAATCCCCGGCCGCGAGCCGCGCTGCCACGGCGCCGGTGAACGCGTCGCCGGCACCGGTGGTGTCCACGGCGTCCACCCGGGTGGGCGCAATCCGGACCACCGGGGCGGCGGCTGCCGAATCCAGCACCACGGAACCCTGCGAACCGAGCGTCACCAGCACCTGCGCGAGGCCGTGCGCCGCAAACGCCGCCACGGCCGGTTCCCACTCGGCTTCCGGAGCCTCCGGGGAAGGCATCTGGAAGCCGTCAAGAAACTCGGAAGCCTCGTGGGCGTTCACCAGCAGCACGTCGGTGAGCCGGGCCAGGGCGTCCGGGATCGGCGCATACGGCGAGAGGTTCAGCAGCACCCGGGCGCCGGCGTCGCGCCCGGCCTGCGCCGCGGCCTGCACGGTCTGCAGCGGCACTTCAAGGCACAAGCCCACGACGGCGGCCCCTTCGAAGGCGGCCAGGTCCAGATCCGCCGGTTGCAGCGTCCCGTTGGCGCCGGCGGCGATGATGATGGAATTCTCGCCCGCGGCGTCCACTGAAATCACCGCGACGCCGGTGGGTTCATCCGCTTCCCGGACGCGCGTGACGTCCACGCCCGCCCCGGCCGTGGAGGCCAGCAGCATGGCGCCGTTCGCATCCCGGCCCACGGCGCCGATCAGTGCGACCGAACCGCCCAGCCGGGCGGCGGCCACGGCCTGGTTGGCGCTCTTGCCGCCCGGGTTCACGGCGAAACCGTTGCCGTGCAGGGTTTCGCCGGGCAGCGGCAGCCGCTCGGTGTAGATCGTGAGGTCCGCGTTCAGCGAACCCACCACCACGATCCGCGGCGTCTTGGCATCAGCAGCTGTGTCCATGGTCAGTGCGCCACCTCGGCCTCGACCGGCTTCGGGATCAGCATCGAGGCGCCCAGTGCCAGCGCCGTGAGCACCAGGGCCACGACAACGGTGACCAGGTAGGAGCCCGCACCGCCCACCGGGGCGGCTGCCGCCAGCACGGCCGGCAGCACCAGGAAGCTCAACCCGGCGCCGAGGTTAAAGGCACCGGCGTTCATGCCCGGCAGGAACCCCGGGTTGCCCTTGGGTGAGAGCACCACGCCCAGTCCGTTGAGCATGATGTTCACGGTGCCGGCGTACATGATGCCGAGCAGGACGGTCCCGGCGATCATCAGGCCCAGGTTGTGCAGCCCGAAGAAGGCGATGATGGCCAGTGCCACGAGCGAGCCCACCATGCCGATCCGCAGCACCTTGGTGTAGCCGAGGACGGGGGCCAGCCGGCCGCTGATCGGACCGAAGACCCAGCCCAGCAGGGCGTACGGGGTCAGGATCAGCAGCGACATCTCGGTGGCGCCGATCCCGAAGCCGGGGTCCGCGGCCTGCACGAACGCGGGAACAATGCCGTTGATGACGGCGAAGATTCCGGTCATGGTCAGCGTGGTGGTCAGCAGCGGCGCCCAGGTGGCGCGCTGGCGCAGGTGCGCCACCTCCACCATGGGGTGCGTGGAACGCTTTTCCGTGGCCCAGAACAGCGCGAAGGCCACGGCGGCGACTACGGCCAGGCCCACCGCCCAGCCCAGTGTTGCCGCGGAGAAGCCCGCCAGCAGCGCGGAGCCCTGGTTGAGCGCTGTCAGCAGGGCGCCCACGGCCACGACGATGAAGAACACGCCGGCCCAGTCCATCCTGGTGCCCGCGCCGGGCTTGCTTTCGCCGGCCAGCCAGACGATCAGGACCGTGGCGATGACGCCCAGGCCGACCATCAGCCAGAAGATGCTGCGGAAGCCGTAGTGCTCGGCGAAGAAACCGCCCACAAACGAGTCGACGCCGGCAATGCCGCCGTTGACCGCTGTGATCAGGCCCATCAGCACACCGTATTTCCTCGGCTCGCTGACCGCCGAACGCAGCATGATCAGGCACAGCGGGACCGTGGGGCCACTGACGCCCTGGATGATGCGGCCGACGAAGAGCCAGGTCACGTCCGGCGCCAGGGCGGAAACCACGGAGCCGGCGGCCATCAGCACCATCATGATGACGAGGATCCGCTTGCGCCCAACGATGTCGCTCAGCCGGGGCAGGAAGAGCGAGAACAACGCGGCGGCGGTGAAGAACGAGGTCTGGGACAGCCCGATCACGGCCTGGTCCGCGTTGAGCTCGCGGCCCATGGTGACCAGGGCCGGGCTCAGCATGGAGGCATTGAGCTGGAACGCCACGCAGGCGGCCAGCAGGGCCGTCATCAGGGCGGCGACATTTGCGGTGCCGGTCGTGGTGCCGGTCAGGGACTTGCTCACAGCTCCACCTCTCCAATGCGCACGAGGGCGTCGGTGACCAGGTTCCAGAACTTGGCGTGGTCCAGGTCCACCGCCACCGACGTGTGGCAGTCGTCGGGGGCCGGGGCCCGGAAGTCCGCCACGGTCATGCCCAGGGTGAGCGTGCCGGTGAGTTCGATGTCGACCGGAACCTTGCGGGTGGTCATGACGGTCGGGTCGATCACGTAGGCGACTGCGCAGGGGTCGTGCACCGGCGGATAGTCGAAGCCCTGCGCGTCCTTGTAGGTCTTGGTGAAGAACTCCATCAGTTCCATCACGAACTTGGCCGGCTTGGTGCCCACAGCCTCGATCTGGGCGACCACCTCGGGGGTGGCGAGCGCCTGGTGGGTCAGGTCCAGCCCGACCATGACCACCGGCCACTTTTCGTTGAACACGATGTGGGCGGCTTCGGGATCGATGATGATGTTGAATTCGGCCACGGCGCTCCAGTTGCCCACGTGGTAGCCGCCGCCCATGAGGACAACTTCCCGGACGCGTTCGACAATCCGGGGTTCCTTGCGCGCCGCCATGGCGATGTTGGTCAGGCCCGCGGTGGGAACCAGGGTCACCGTGCCCGGTTCGTGCGCCATGATGGTCTCGATGATCAGGTCCACGGCGTGGCGCGGGTCCAGCGTGATCGTTGATTCGGGCTGGTCGGGGCCGTCCATGCCGGAGTCGCCGTGGATGTCCGGGGCGGTTTCGATGGTCCGGACCAGCGGACGGTCGCAGCCCGCGGCGAAGGGGACACCGGTGATGCCGGCGATGGTGCCCACGGACAGGGCATTGCGGGTGACCTTTTCCAGTGTCTGATTGCCGACCACAGTTGTCACGGCCAGCAGGTCGATGTTCGGGTTGCCGTGCGCCAGCAGGAGGGCGACGGCGTCATCGTGGCCGGGATCGCAGTCGAGGATGATCTTGCGCGGCGGGCCGGATGGGACAGTCATGATTACTCCACGTCTTTGGGGCCTCTACTCGGGACGGGCAGAGTCAGATAGAAAAAGTGTGGCACCGCGGCGGCCGGACGTCAAACGCTTAACGACATAGGCGTCAAACGCTTGATGCCGCTTCCTGCACGGAACGGCGCGGGACGGATAGCATCGACTCATGCGGTCCGACAACAGCTCATCCCCCGTCCCCCGCGCCGCGGACGACGGCACGCCAGCGGCTTCCGGCGGCGCGGCTTCCGGCGGCAGGGCTTCCGGCGTGCGGGTCACAGCGGCCATGGTGGCGGCCCGGGCCGGCGTTTCCATTGCCACCGTGTCCCTGGTGGCCAACGGCAAGACGGAGGGCCGCGTCTCGGCGGACAAAGCCGCCCGGGTGAGCCAGGCGATCGACGAGCTCGGCTACGTCGTGGACGGTATCGGCAGTTCCCTGGCCCGCGGTGGCAGCAACCTGGTGATTCTGGCAGCTCCCGATATCGCCAACCCCTTCTTCGCCAAGGTGATCGCAGGGGTCCGCAGCGCCCTGGGGACGGACTACCAGCTGCTCCTGGCCGTCAGTGACCCCGGGCGGCTGCCGAGCAGCGCGGAGGTCCGTGCCCTGCTGTCGCTGCGGCCGGCCGGGCTGCTGGTGGACGCCCCCGACGCGGCCTTCCTGGAGCGCCTGCACAGCACGGCGCCCGTGGTGCTGCTGGACGCTCCCGGCGTCGAGGCCTATGCGCCGTCGGTCAACCTCGACGTCGGCCACGGCGCGCGCGAACTCGCCGGCCACCTGGCGGCGCTGGGGCACCGCAAGGTGGCCTATCTCGACAGCACCAGCGGAACGGCCACGTTCCGGGTGCGGCGGGAAGCCTTCCTCGCCCAGGCCGCGGTGCACGGCATCGACGTCCCCGATGACGCCGTCGCCTGCACCCCCATCGACGTCGGCGCGGCTGCTGCCGCGTTCGAGCGCTTCTGGCCTGCCTGGCGCGACGCCGGGATCACCGCCGTCGTGTGCTGCACGGACACGCACGCGTACGGCGTGCTGCAGGAGGCGCGGGTCGCCGGCGTGGCCGTCCCGGGCCGGCTGGCGGTGGCGGGATTCGACGACCTCCCCTACTCGGCAACCAGCAGCCCGCCCCTGACCAGCGTGCACTTGCCCGCCGGGGCGCTTGGGGAACAGGCCGGCCGGGCCTTGAAGGAACTGATGACCGGCGGAGTGCTGGCCGAGCCGCAGCTGACCCTCGCCAGCACCCTCATGGAGCGGGCCTCCACCACCGGGCGGCCGGACCTGCCCTAGCACCGACTCGAGCTTCAGGCCCACAGCTCAGCACCTCGGCGGCAGCTGCCGGACATGTCCGCTCCCCAGTGACCCCGCCGCCTAGGACGAATGCGGGACGCCCGGCCTGCGGGTGCGGTGAACCGCGTTGACGGCTGCTTCGCGGTCAGCCCGGCCGTGCGTGGCATCGTGTTCCTTAGGGTGGCGGTGCTTGCCGCTGCCGTCCGGCCACTGCCGGCCCTCGGCAGCCGCGGGCGGCGGGTTGCGTGCAGGTTCCGGGCCGGGGGCCTCGTCCATGTGTGCGGCCAGGTGGCTGGCAACCTCCGGCTCGATTTCGTCTCCGGGGTGATGTTCCGCCATGACTCTTCCTTTCCGCTGTGCCGATTTTCCACGGTGCCGATCTTCCACGGTGCCGATGGTGGTGAAACGAAGTGTCCCCTCATGGTAAATCGGCTCCGGAAAGTTGTCTGTAGCGGGCCGCTTCGGGCCTAAATCGGCCCGCCAAACGCTCGCGCCGGAAAAAATTTTGGTGCCTGCACCGGGACCATGGCCACTTCCCTGTAACCATGCGGCAAAACCGGCCAAAACAGCCAGCCGGTTTCGCCCCGATTCGGCCGGAAAAACAGGCATGATACGGCACCGAAATCGGAAAATCCACAAAAACCACGTAAAATTGAAGGCCTGCCCGGAGCGGGGCAGCTACACGTCATAAGCAAATGACCTCCACAGGAGTTGCGCAAATGCCCAAAGACCGAAGCACGACCGACTCTTCCGCAGGCGTTTACAGCGCCGGCGGAACCAACCAGGGCGCCCCCCGCGGCGCCAAGAAAACCAAGCTGCGGCGTCGTCGGCTCCGTGAATCCGATGTCAACGTTGTTGACCAGCCCATGCTTAAGAAAGCCCTCGGCGGCACCATCGTTGGCAACACCATGGAGTGGTACGACGTCGGCGTGTTCGGCTACCTGATCACCACCATGGGACCGGTCTTCCTGCCCGAGGCCGACAAGACGGTCCAGACCCTCTTCCTGCTTGGCACCTTCGCCGCGACGTTCATCGCCCGCCCCCTCGGCGGCGTGGTGTTCGGCTGGCTCGGGGACAAGGTCGGCCGGCAGAAGGTCCTCGCGGCAACCCTCATGATCATGGCGGCCAGCACCTTTGCCGTTGGCCTGCTGCCGGGCTATGCCCAGATCGGCATCTGGGCCGCGGTCCTGCTGGTCTTGTTCAAGCTCGTCCAGGGCTTCTCCACCGGCGGCGAATACGCCGGGGCAACCACCTTCGTGAGCGAGTACGCCCCGGACAAGCGGCGCGGATTCTTCGCCAGCTTCCTCGACATGGGCAGCTACCTCGGCTTCGCGATCGGCGCCGCACTGGTCTCGGCGCTGCAGCTGACCCTCGGCCAGGACGCGATGGAGCAGTGGGGCTGGCGGATCCCGTTCCTGGTGGCCGGTCCGCTGGGCGTGATCGCCGTGTACTTCCGCAGCAAGATCGAGGAATCCCCGCAGTTCCAGGCCACCCTGGACGCCCAGGAAGGTGTCGCCAAGGATGCCGCCGCCGCCGACTCCGCCGCTTCCAAGGGCCCGGTCGGCATCGTCAAGGCCTACTGGCGTTCCATTATCGTCGCGATGATCCTCGTGGCCGCGGCCAACACCGCCGGCTACGCCCTGACGTCCTACATGCCGACGTACCTCACCGAATCCAAGGGCTACGACCCGGTACACGGCACGCTTCTGACCATCCCCGTGCTCGTCGTCATGAGCTTCTGCATTCCGCTGACCGGCAAGCTGTCCGACCGGATCGGCCGCCGCCCGGTGCTGTGGATCGGTGCCCTGAGCACGGTGGTCCTCGCCGCCCCGGCCTTCATGCTGATCGGCATCGGTGAGATCTGGTCCACGCTGGTGGGCCTCGGCCTGATCGCGTTCCCGGTCACGTTCTATGTCGCCAACCTGGCGTCCGCGCTGCCGGCCCAGTTCCCGACGGCCAGCCGTTACGGTGCGATGGGCATTGCGTACAACTTCTCGGTAGCCATCTTCGGCGGCACCACGCCGTTCATTGTGGCAGCACTCATTTCAGCCACCGGCGACGACATGATGCCCGCCTACTACCTGATGGCCACCTCCGCGATCGGTGCCGTGGCGATCTACTTCCTCAAGGAATCGGCCAAGATGCCGCTGCCCGGCTCGATGCCGAGCGTGGACACGCAGGCCGAGGCCCGGGAACTGGTGGCAACCCAGGACGAGAACCCGCTGATCGACCTGGAGCTCATGGACATGCCCATGACCGCCGAGCTGAATGACGGCGACGCCGGTAAGGTTCCGGCCCGGGCCTAAATCCGGACCGGGCCTAAATCCGGACCAGGCCTAAATCCGGCCCGGCACTCCGGCGCCCGCCCCCTAATGGCCAGTCCGCCCCGCCCCGTAAAGGCCCGTCCCGCGCTTCCCCCGAGGAAACGCGGGGCGGGCCTTCGGCGGTTCCGGGCCGGCCCCTACTTGGGGCGCCTTGGCGGCCCGGCGACAAGGCGGAAGGGCAGCACCCGGGCCGCCGCGATGAGGACTTTGTAACGCCGGCTCGGAATGACGAAAGCCTTGCCCTTGGCGTTCGCCGCCAGCCCTTCGCGGACCACCTGCTCCGCCCGCAACCACATCCAGGCCGGGGCGACGCCTTTGTCCATTCCCATCCGGTCGTGGAATTCGGTGTGCGTCAGCCCTGGGCAGACCGCTGTCACTTTCACCCCTTGCCCGGCGTAGGCAAGGTTGGCCCAACGGCTGAAGCTGAGCAGCCACGACTTTGCGGCCGAGTAGGTACCGCGCGGCAGGAACGCCGCCACGGAGGCCACGTTGACCACCCGCCCGGACCGCCGCCGCAGCATCCCCTGCAGGGCGGCGTGCGTCAACACCATCGCCGTCTCGACGTGGAGTTTGAGGTGCTGTTTTTCCTGGGCAATGTCGTTATCCGTGAAGGAGTGCAACAGCCCCATGCCCGCATTGTTGACCAGGATTTCCACTGGCCGCGCCGGCTCGCTGAGCCGTTCGACGACGGCTGCCACGTCGCCGTCGTCCGTCAGGTCCGCGGCCAGCACCTCGGTCCTGACCGAGTAGAGCCGCTCCAGTTCGGCCGCCGCCGCCTGCAGGCGGGCCGTGTCGCGCGCCACGAGAATTACGGCATATCCCTGTTCGGCAAGCTGGCGGGCGAATTCTGCCCCGAGGCCCGCGGTGGCGCCGGTGATCAAGGCGGTCTGGTCGGCCGGCGGGGCAGCCGCAGCAGGCGTGTTCATGGGGACAGCCTAGCGCCGGGTCCGTGGTCTCAGGCCAGGGCCGGACCTGCTGCGAGTTCGTCCTGCGCGGGACCCTCCGCTGCCCGGTAGCGGTGCTGCAGTTCATCGGCCGCCAGCTCGTACCAGGTGTGGGCGCCGAAGGAGGGACTGGGGGTGTCCAGGTGACGGTACAGGGCGTCGGCCAGTTGGCCCAGCGCGGCGTCGGAGAGCGCCTGCACGGTGGCGGCCGGGTCCAGCGACCCCTCGAAGTACTCGGAGAGCGCCAGTCCGTCGATCAGCTCGGACGTGCCGGCGTCATCGCCGGCAGCGTCGGCGGGCGGAGCGTCCTCGCCGCCGATGTCGTCGGTATCCGCGGGCAACTGGCCGTTGACCGCTGCCGGGAGCTCACCTGCCAGGCCGGCAAGGACCGCTCCGTTTGACCCGACATGGAGCAGGCAGATCGGAAGCTCGGCGGGTTCCTGGAGGCGCAGCCGGAAGCTCTCGGCCTGCGTGGTTTCGACATTCCGGAGATAAAGCAGAATCTCCGGGTCGAGGTGGGAGGCGCCGTGGAGGTCGATGCTGACATCCGCGCCGGCTGCGAGACGGCTTGCACGCCGCATGATGTGCAGCAACGCGGGGTAATTGGCCTGAGTGAGACAGCCGGTGACTTCGAGAGTCACATGTGCGGGATCAATGTCCACCCGAACAAGCACACGCAGTTTGTGGTTCACTTGTACTCCAAAAACTAGTCCGTGAGCCAACTGCATAACTCTAGCTAAACCATACGGAATAGTTGCCGGGCTCACAAGCGGTCAGGCTTCGGGCGGCTCCTGCTCCGGCCAGTCGACACACTGGCCATAGGAGTCGTGCTTGCGAAGATAGCGATAGACGTAGGGGCAGTTCGGGATGATCCGCTTCCCCGACGCCACGACGTCGTCCAGCGCGAAGTGCACCAGCACCCCGGCCAACCCTTTGCCTTGGAATGCCGCGGCCGTCTCGGTATGGACGAAGTCGACATGCCCGGGCCGGTCGATATAGCGCACCTGGACGGCAAGCTGGCCGCCGACGTGCAACTCGTAGCGGTGCAGCGCATCGTTGCGGGTGGTGGCGACGTCCGTGCCGAATGCGTCGCCGGTTTCTACCGCGTTCTCCGTCATGGTTCGACATTGGCACTTAACGGCGGGCGTTGCAATGGTCGTCCGGCTCCGTCCGGGCGACGGCTGCGCACGGTGCGCGGCGGCGTCGGCCGGTGCTTCGCAAGCCAACGCAAGAACCGGATCCCGCCGGAAACGGGACATTAGTACCTACCGGCGCGGCCGGCCGCGGCGTATTGCTGGAAAGGTGAACCCGGCCAGCTTTACCCACCCGGCCATCTCCCGCGGCGGACCCCCCGCCGGGCGGCCGGTGCCGTGGTCGCGCTATGTGGCGCTGGGCGACTCGTTCACCGCGGGACTCGGCGACCCGGCCCCGCTCAGCCCGGGCGGCATGAGGGGCTGGGCGGACCGCATTGCCGAGGAATTCAGCGTAGCCCGCCCCGACTTCTCCTATGCCAACCTGGCCATCAGCGGCTTGGTGCTGCAACAGATCGTCGACCAGCAACTTGCGCACGCGATCGCCCTGAAGCCGGACCTGGTCACGCTGTCAGCAGGCGGCAACGACCTGGTATTCCACCGGCGCGATCCGGACCGGTTGGCGGCAGGCCTGGACGAGGCGGTGGCGGCGCTTTCCGCCACCGGCGCGCTGGTGGTGCTTTTTACCGGCCCGGACTGGGGCGAGACACCGCTTTTTGGGCACATCCGCGGCAAGGTGGCCGTCTTCAACGAAAACATCCGGACCATCGCGGTCCGGCATCACGGCGTCATCGCGGACCTCTGGGCGCTCCGCCAGTTGGGCGACCCCCGGATGTGGGCCCCGGACCGCCTGCATTTCTCTCCGCTCGGCCACCAACTCATTGCGGCGATGGTGCTAGACACGCTGCAGGTTCCGCACAGCCTGAAACCGCTGCAACCCAAGCCGCTGCCGGCCGGAAGCTGGCGGCAGACACGGGCCGGCGACCTGGCCTGGGCAACCCACTACCTGCTGCCGTGGATGATTCAGCGGGTCCGGCCCCGCGGCGGAGACCTTCCGCCGGCCGCCAAGCGGCCCGAAGCAGGGCCGGTGCACGGCTCGTCCGGCGGCGCTGCACCGGCCTGATGCGTTGTGGCCCTAGTGCGGCCGGGACCTCTCCGCTAGCCTGTCCGGACGGCCTCCAGCCGGCCCTGAAGACATCCGACCATCCCGAGGAGCGAATGTGCCTAACCACACGTACAGCATTTCTGAAATTGTCGGCACCTCAACCGACGGCGTGGACGCCGCCGTCCGCAACGGCGTCTCCGAAGCCGCCAAGACGCTGCGGAACCTCGACTGGTTCGAAGTCAAGGAGATCCGCGGTCACCTCGAGAACGGCCAGGTAGTCGACTGGCAGGTGACGATAAAGCTCGGGTTCCGGCTGGAGCGCTGACGCCGGAGGAGCCCCGGGCGCCTGGGCCGCCGGCCCTGCCCCAGGCTCCTGTCCCGCTCGCGCTTCGTTTACCCTGCCCACGCCCCTTGGCCCCGCACGGGGAGCGCTAATTACTGCCCGTACGGCGGCAAATTCTTCGTGAACTGTCGCATTTTTCTCGACTTTCGCGCGTCTCAAGTGGCATTTTGATAGTAAGCATGATTAGTATCTAGGCAGAAGGATGAAGCGCACCCGGCAACCCGGGTGTCTCCTCAATGAAAGAGAAGGGCCAACACCATGGGTTTTTTCGCATTTCTGATTCTGGGTCTTATTGCTGGTGCAATTGCTAAGGCAATCCTGCCGGGACGTCAGGGCGGTGGCATTTTCATCACCCTGCTGCTCGGCGTCGTGGGCGCCCTCCTGGGCGGCTGGATTGGCGGCTTGCTCTTCGGCACCGGACTGCAGGAGTTCTTCTCGCTGACGACGTGGCTGCTGGCCATCGTCGGCGCGATCATTGTCCTCCTGATTTACGGCATGATCACCAAGCGTTCGGCCCGCTAAAGCCGAACCTGTCTAAGGCCGGTTCCGGGGGTTTCCCGGGACCGGCTTTTGGCATCGGACCACATTTTTCCGCTCCGACATCCAAAGCAGCAAGAGAAGGAGAACAGCATGAAAGGCAAATTTCTTTTCGGCACCGGTCTCGCGGCAGGCTTCGTCCTCGGATCCCGTTCAGGGCGGGCAGCGTACGAAAAACTAAAGACCAGGGCGGCCGGCTTTTGGGACAGCCAGCCTGTCCAGGACAAGGTGGCCGCCGCTACGGAAGTGGTTAAAGACAAGGCTCCGGAGGTTTCCAGCCAGCTGACCGAGGCCGCGCGCCGGGCGGGAACTGTGATCGGTTCCGCGGTCCACCGGAACCATGCAACTGCCGGATCCGCGACGGACACCCCGGCATCCCCGGAGGCCGGCGGTTCTCCGGCTGCGGGTGCGGTGCCCGCACACAGCACCCACCCCGAGACGGCAAATCTGGGCACGTCCGGCGGCCCGAAAGCGCCCCAGGACTCCACCACCGACGCCGACGGGGGCGTGATTGCCGACCTGGCATCCGATCCTGCCCTGAATGATGAGGTCGGGCAGGACTGGTCAGACGAGGGTGGCGCTACCCCGGCCGGTCCCGCCACCAAGGTCGACCCGGACAAGCACTGACCGGAGCGGGCACCGCCGGCTCAGCAAGGGAGCCCGCCGGCGGGCGGGCTCCGGCCAACGGCCACCGTGGCCCCGCGCTTGCGGGAGCGGAACACGCGGCCGGGAAGACCGCTCTCGGCGAGGATCCGTAGTGTCTCCCCGGCCTGCCGGGGGCTCGTTTCCATGAGGAGGTAGCCGCCCGGTGCCAGCCATAGCGGCGCCGAGGCGGCTACCCGCCGCTGCAAGGCCAAGCCGTCGGGCCCGCCGTCCAGGGAAGCCAGCGGCTCGTGCAGACGCGCCTCCGGCGGCATCGTCGCAATCATTCCCGACGGCACATAGGGGGCGTTGACCGCCAGCAGATCCACCCGGCCCAGGAGCCGGCGCGGCAGCGCATCGTACAGGTCGCCCAGATGAACCTCTCCCCCCGCCTTTGCCACGTTGCGGCGCGCGCAGTCGGCCGCCGCGGCATCGACGTCGGCAGCGTGCAGCTCCAGCGGCCCGGCCAGTGCCGCAAGCGCGGCGCCAACCGCGCCGGAGCCGCAACAAAGGTCAACCACGACCGGCTGCGGTTGCGGCTCACGCGCCCTGAGGATCCGCACCGCCCTGCGGACCAGGTACTCGGTACGACGGCGCGGCACGAACACCCCGGGCACCACGGCGAGGCGCTGACCGCAAAATTCCGCCCAGCCGAGGACGTGCTCCAGCGGCAGTCCGGAGACGCGTTGACGGACCAAGACCTCGAGCTCCGCAGCATTGGAGGCGGCCGCGAGGAGGAGCGCCGCCTCGTCCTCGGCGAACACGCAGCCGGCGCGCCGCAGCCGGTCAATCAGCTGTGCCCGCGATGAGGCGCGAGGAGATGGCGCGGAAGGCTGCATGGTCGTTGCCCTTTCCGACGGACCCGCCGGCGTCGGGATGCTGGAAATCCCATGCTATCCAAGCGACGGGGCCGGCACCGGGTTTACCAGGCGCCGGGTTTGTGTCCCAGGGCGCCGGGCTGTGGCCGGGCCGCCGTGGGCTAACCGACCAGGCGGAGCCCCGGATGGTCTCGGCCCGTCGCCAGCCTCGCGGCCAGCTTCCGGGCAGCAGCAGCGCTCGGCCGGTCCTTCGGATCCATTGCCGTCATCGCCTTGAGCAGCGCAACCCAGCCCGCCCCCAGCCCGCCGGGAACCTCAGGGCTCCGCAGCGTGCGCGCCACAAGCGACTCCACCGGGGTGCCGGGGTACGCCTTTTCACCGGTCAGGCATTCGAGCAGCACCAGCCCCAGGGCGTAGACGTCCGTTGCCGCCTGGAGCGGCAATCCTGAAGCCTGCTCGGGGCTCATATAGTGCACCGTGCCGGAGGATTCACCCGGCTCCGGGGCAGTGCCGGCCGGAGTTGCGATGCCGAAGTCGGCCAGCCGCACGGAGCACCGCCGGAGTTCACTCAGCAAGATGTTCGCCGGTTTGATGTCGCGGTGCACCAAGCCCCGCTCGTGCACATGCGCGAGGCCGGAGAGGGCAGCGGCCGCCCAGCCCGCCACCTCGGGCGGAGCCGAGGCACCCTTGCGGATCCGCTCCGCGAGGCTTCCGCCGTAAGCAAATTCTTCAACCAGGAACGGCCTCCCGGCCCACAGGCCGCCGGCCGGGACCGTGCCGGCGGCGATGAAGCGGACCACCGCAGGGTGGTCCAGCCCGGCGAGTACCCGGGCCTCGGCGTGGATCCGGCTGGCATCCTTTTCGCGCGGGCCCTCGGCCACCTTGATGGCGACCGGGCGGTCATCGAGCAGGTCAGTACCGCGGAACACCGTGGCGGTGGCTCCCCTGCCCAGCAGCTCATGCACCTTGAACCTCGCACCGGGTCCGTCGGGCAAGGACAGGACCGTAGCAGTGAGGCCCGCCTGGCGGGGGGCCGAAGCGGTCAGCGTCGCCTGCTCCGCTGCGCCTGCCGCAGGCGGGACCGCACTGGAAGGGACTGCACTGGAAGGGACTGCGGCCAGGGTGCCGGCGCTCACGAAAGCGTGGCCAGCGCGTTGGAGGGTTGGACGTTGCCGTCGAGCTGGAATCCGCACGAGCAGCGCCAGACCGGGGGCAGGTCGGCCGCGTTCTGGCCCGCATCGAAGGAGTAGACGGCCATCGCCTCCAAGACCGGCGCGGTCCACTCCATCGGGATCCCGCAGTGACTGGGCGCCTGCGCTGTGGGGTCAAAGGGCCACCCCGACGCCGGGGCGTCCAGCTGTGCCGACAGCTCGTGCGCGGCCGGTGCGGTCGCACCGGCCTTCGGTGTTCCGGCGATCGTCAACAATTCAGCCACGACTCCTCCACGAGCAAGATTTCAGGTCAATTAGTAAGCATACATACGACTTAGTAAGCATACATATCACTAGGCCAACTAGCTAGTTGAAGTGCGCTGATCATGCCGCGGGTTTTCCGGAGGGGGCCGCAGGCGGACTCAGCCGTGCTGTTCCGGCTCGCCCAGGGCCTCGGTCATTCGCTGCAGGAACCGCAGGATCACCCGGCTTTCGTCCGGAGTCAGCCCCTCGGCCACCGAGAGCATCCGGCGGTGCATCTCCCCCAGCGTGGCACGCACCTCGGAGTCCGTGCCGGCGGTGGGCACAATCACCAACGATCGGCGGTCCGTCGGGTGCGGCTCGCGGCGGACGTGCCCACTGCCCACCAGTCGGTCGATCAGCGACGTGGTGGAAGCCGTGGTGATCCCCAGGGTGCGGCTGAGATCCTTGGGTCCCACCTGCTCCCCGGCCGACTGGGCACCCAGCAGATACCGCAGGGCGAGCAGGTCCGTCTCGCCCATGCCCATGGAGTCGCGGGTGGACCGCCGCAGGGCGACCTCGGCCGCGCGATAGTTCCGGAGCGCCTGGAGAATGGCGGCGGACGGATCGAGCCGGCCCTCCGGCCCGTACCAGTATCCTGAGGCAGCCGCCGGGTCCGAGTTCATCCGGCAATCCTAGCCCGGCTGATTACTAGGCCGTCGTGCTTTTTCTTGGCGTTCCCGGCGTCGGGCCCCCGGACGCAAGAAAACCCCGGCCTCCTGTTGCCAGGAAGCCGGGGTTTCTCCACTCTTCGCTAAAAGAGTGGGCCCTGTGGGGATCGAACCCACGACCCACGGATTAAAAGTCCGATGCTCTACCAACTGAGCTAAAGGCCCCAGCCGACACCGTCAACGGCAGAGAATTCCTCCGTCAGACGGGCACATCGGCCCAGTCCATTTCTGAACGTTAACACTGTACCCCAGACCCGGGCAGGCTTTTTCACCCGGCCCGACACGCCGGCGTCGACCGGCTCCCCGCAGCCGTCCCGGCGGCACTCCGGTGTCCTCCCGGCAGCCGGGACCATCCCCTGTTGCCTCATGTCAATACCTCCGGGAAGGTGCAGTCGTTGCCTCAGATGAAAACCTCCGGTTGTCGCGGTGGTTCCATCGTTCGTTCACGGCGGGTTTGATCGGGGCCGGTTGTTTGGCGGTAGCGAGGGTTTCGAGCCGGCCGGTGAGGGCCAGGATCTGCCGGGAGAGGGCGGCGGGGCGGATCTTCTTGTACTGGGCGTTCATCCGGATCACGGGCATCCGTGACAGGGCCGGGTGGGCGGCTGCGCGCCGGTGCGGGGTGGCTGCCCGGTCATGGGTTTTGCTGACTTTGGCTCCGTGGCGGACCTTGGCGATGAGTTTTTGCTGGGGCAGCAGGTAGTTGGTGAAGATCCGGTCCAGCTCCCAGATCTGGTTGAGCAGATCCAGTTCCGCGGCGGTGTCATAGCGGAGGTAGCCGACCAGCTCACGGACCCGGGACCAGTTCTTCTGCTCCACGTGCGCGCCGTCGTTCTTGTTGCCCGGACGGGACCGGGTGAAGGTGATGCGCTGCTGCAGGCAGAACTCGAAGAGCTCGTTGTTGATGAACTCGCTGCCGTTGTCCGAATCGATCCCGGCCACGGGAAACGGGAAGACCGCCAGGACATGCTGCAGGGCTGCGAAGACGTGCTTCTGCGCCTTGTTCGGCACGGACCGGTTCACGGTCCAGCCGGTCGCGATATCCGTGACCGTGAGGGTGAAGCAGAACTGGCCGGAACTGTTCGCTCCGTCGTGGCCGACCAGATCGATTTCCACGAAACCCGGCACCGCGCCGTCCCACTGGGCCCAGGTCCGGACCGGGATCTGGGACTTCAGCAGCGATCCGGGCTTGGTATGGGACCGGCCGTGGGGCAGCAGTTTCGCCCGCTGGCCCGCCAGCCGCCGGTCGATGGTCGCCGCGCTCATCCGGGACAGCAGCGCCGCCTGCGCGTCGGTGATGTCCAGGGCCTTCTCAGCCCGCAGCATCGGGACGAGATCGGGCAGCATCGGTGCCAGCAGCTTGCCCGCCGGCCCCCGCAACACAGCCCAGCACACCACGAGCCCGGCCTGCAGGTCCGCCCCGTACACCGGGGCGCGCCCGGGCCTGACCGGCCGTGGCCGCGGCGGATCGAGCGCATGCCGCAAGACCGCCCGCGCATGGTCCCGATGCCAGCCGGTCAACTCGACCAGTTCATCCAGGATCCGCCCCTTCCTGGCACGGTCACCGGCCCGGTAAGACTCAGCCAAATGCTTCGTCACCGCCTTGCGCTCACCCATCGTCAATCCCATCCCTCAAGGATCTCCGCCCCAGCCCGCCCCTGCCGGAGGTTTTCTCCTGAGGCAACGTATCCGGCTACGCGGAGGTTATTTGTGAGTCAACGCGCATCCTCGATTCCCGGAATACACAGGAGTAGCGTGGTGGCATGAACGAGCAAGCAGGAGTCAGCAGCCCGGGACCGCACCGACACCACAAGCCGAAGCCCTTCGCGCCGCTCGACTTCGAACCGTTCGCCGGCGGCGCCGATCCGGCGCGGGTCTCGGAAGCCGCACACCTCGCTGCGCAGGCGCTGGTACGCCGCGGCCGTGACAGCGACGACCCCAAGATCACCCGGCGGCTGGTCAAGCTCGCGGATGAACAGGGCCTCGATGCCATCGCCGAAATGTGGGCGGAGAGCCCGGCGCGTTCCCTCCCCGGCGCCCTCTGGCGGCTCTACGCCCTCCGCGCCGTGGCGATCCGGGATCCCGAACGGATCTCGGTCTACTTCCGGGCCGGCAAGGACACCGCGCAGGTTTCCCACGTGGTGGCCGGCGCCGCCGAACCGCCCGGAGCAGAGGAAATGAAGACGATGGCTGATGCCATCCTCTCCGGGGCATTCGACGGCGATTTCGACGTCGCTCTCGAGCGCTCGGCGGCGTTCTGCCGGGTGGTGGCGCTGGGCCAGGCGACGCTCGCGGACAGCGCCGAGCACAGCAACGCCAACCACGCCAGCAAACTAACCCGCAATTCACATCTCCTGGTGAAGACCGCGGAGGACCTTGAGCACGCCGCCAATGCGTGGCGGCTGGGTGAGCTGGACTGAGCCGCGGCGGCCGGAAAGCGGGCATAATTACCGCGGCCCTCCGGTGCTGTCAAGACGCACGACGGTGCGCGAGTGTCAATGTTGACTTGGTCCGCCCGGCGTAGAAAACTAAAAGCGGTGCCGAACCGCGAAACCCCCGGGCTTCAACAATTAGCCGCCTAGAGCGGCCTACCGCCGAGAGGCGTATCCGGTTCGGCACCATCTTCATGCCGCCGTCTGGCATCCGCCTCTGGTGTCCCGGCCTCCGGAAACCCGGCCTCCGGCCCGTGACGGTAAAGTAATCCACATGCGCGGGTCATTGTCACAGTCCAGGGCCGGCAGATTTGACCCGTGTACGCCTCGTCCGGAGACCGGTAACCCCACGTGAAGCTGCGCCTTTTTCCCCAGGAACCCACTGGCCTGAACCTGCTGTCCCAGATGGCCCATCAGATCACCCTGGGAACGGGGACGTTCGCCGAGATCCTGGGCGCGCCCGCCGCCGAACACGTGCGCCTCGTCGAAGACATGCACAACCATGAGGCGAAGTCCGGCGAACTGCACTTCGCACTGTTGACCCACATGCGGACCAGCTTCCTGAACCCGCTGCCGCGCGAGGACATGTACGCCCTGTCGCGCTACCTCAACGAGGCCATGGAGAAACTGGACGCGGCGGCCGATCTGGTCTTCCTCTACAAGCTGGAACGCCTGCCCAAGCGCGCCGCCGAACAGCTCGAAATCATCAGCCGGCAGGCCGAACTGACCTTTGATGCGATGCGCCAGTTGAACAACCTCGACGACCTGGAGGACTACTGGATTGACGTCCTGCGTCTTACCAAGCGGGCGGAACGCACCCACCGGGTCTGGGTGGCGGACATGCTCAAGGACATGAAGTCAGCGCAGTACGCCCGGCACCGCGACGTCGCCGACCAACTGGTTGACGTGACCAAGGATATGCGGCGGGTGGCCACCCACGTGGGCAGCATCATCGTCAAGGAATCGTGAGGTGACCCTCGGTTTCTTCGCCCTGGTGGTCGTCTTCGCCGGGGCCTTTGCCTTTCTCAACGGCTTTCGGGACGCTTCATCGGCCGTGGCCCTCGCTGTCCGGACACGGGCCCTGACCCCGACGGTCGCCGTCCTGCTGGCCGGACTGTTCAACTTCATCGGCGCCGGACTCAGCGCGGGTCTGGCGCTGGCGGTGAGCCGGACCTGGGTGGTCCTGCCCGCCGGCAGCAACGGACTGACCATCCTGATCGCCGGCCTGCTGAGCGCGGTGCTCTGGGGTGTCTACACGTGGTGGCGCGGTATCCCCTCGTCCTCGACGCACGCGCTGGTGGGCGGCCTCGCAGGCGGCGCCCTTGCCAGCGTCGCGGTCGGCGGCAACGCGGTCGATGGGGTGGACCACTCCCTGCTGTTCCAGGTGGTACTGCCCCTGCTGCTCTCGCCCGCCATCGCCTTCGCGGGCGCGTACCTGCTGGTCTGGCCCGCCACCTGGGCCGCGCGCTACACGCCGCCGAACGTGGTCAACACCAGATCCAGGCTCTCCCAAGCCATCGCAGCCGGGGCCGTCGCCTTTGGCCACGGGCTGCAGGATGGCCAGCGCACGAGTGCCGTGCTGATCCTGGCGATGCTGGCCGCGGGCTTCCCGGCCGGCGACTCCACCCCCGTGTGGGTGGCCCTGCTGACCGCCTCCATGCTCACCGCCGGCACCCTGGCCGGCGGCTGGCGGATCGCGTACACCATCGGCTACCGGATGATCCGGATAGACCCGTTGCGCGGCTTCGTCGCCCAGCTGGTCAGCAGTGCCCTCCTGTTGTTGGGCGCGATCGGCCTGCACTGGCCAATCTCCACCACCCACACGGTGACGTCGGCCGTGCTGGGGGCGGGCACCAACCAGAGCCACCCGGGGGCCAACCGGCGGGTTGTGCTCAGGATCCTCGCGTTCTGGACGCTGACACCGCTCGTGACGGCCGCCGCGGCGTTCGTGCTGGAACTAGCCCTGTCCCCCCTCGCCGGGAACTGACCTCCGCCGGTTGTTCCTTACCCGAAGCGGCCGGAGACGTAGTCCTCGGTGGCTTTGACGGTCGGGTTGCTGAAGATGGTGTGGGTCTCGCCGTACTCGATCAGCTTGCCGGGTTTGCCGGTGCCGGCGATGTTGAAGAATGCGGTCTTGTCCGAGACCCGGGCCGCCTGCTGCATGTTGTGGGTCACGATCACCACGGTGTATTCGTCCTTGAGCTCGTTGATGAGGTCCTCAATGGCGAGCGTGGAAATCGGGTCCAGTGCGGAGCAGGGCTCATCCATCAGGATTACCTGGGGTTCCACGGCAATGGCGCGCGCAATGCAGAGGCGCTGCTGCTGGCCGCCGGACAGGCCCGAGCCGGGCTTGGCCAGGCGGTCCTTTACCTCGTTCCAGAGGTTTGCGCCGCGCAGCGACCGCTCCACCAGGGCATCGGCCTCGCCCTTGGAGATCTTCTGGTTGTTCAGCTTCACGCCGGCCAGCACGTTGTCCCGGATGGACATGGTGGGGAACGGGTTGGGCCGCTGGAACACCATGCCGATCTGCGAACGGACCGTCACCGGGTCGACGCCGGGACCGTACAGGTTGTCGCCGTCGAGCAGCACCTCGCCCTCCACGCGGGCGCCGGGAATGACCTCGTGCATCCGGTTCAGGGTGCGCAGGAAGGTCGACTTGCCGCAGCCCGACGGGCCGATGAAGGCGGTCACCGACTTGGGGTCGATGCTGATGTTGACGTCCTCGACGGCCAGGAATTTGCTGTAGTAGACGTTCAGGTCTTTGACGTCGATGCGCTTAGACATGCTGTTCCTTCAGTTTGTGGAGATGGGTCCGGATGCCGGCGGCCTAGCGGCCGGCCTTCGGGGCGAAGATGCGCGCCACGAGGCGGGCACCCAGGTTGAGCAGCATCACGAGGATGATGAGCACCAGCGCCGCTCCCCAGGCACGCTGGTCGGAGGGTTCCGGGTTTGACGGCGAGGTCGGGTTGAGGATCTGGGTGTAAATAAAGGTCGGCAGCGATGCCATCCAGCCGCCGAACACGTTGTTGTTGATGGAGGTCGCGAAGCCTGCGGTGACCAGGATCGGGGCGGTCTCGCCAATCACCCGGGCGATCGCGAGGGTCACCCCGGACGCGATGCCGGAGACCGCCGTCGGGATGACGACCTTGAGGATGGTCCGCCACTTCCGCACGCCGAGGGCGTAGGCGGCTTCGCGGAGTTCGTTGGGAACGATCTTGAGCATTTCCTCGCTGGAGCGGACCACCACCGGGATCATCAGGACGGACAGCGCGACGGCGGCGACGGCTCCGGTTTTGGTGCCGGGGCCGACGACGGCGAAGAAGAACGCGGCAGCGAACAGGCCGGCCACGATCGAGGGGATGCCGGTCATGACGTCGACGAAGAACGTGATGGCCCGGGCCAGTGCGCGGTCTTCGCCGTACTCGACCAGGTAGATCGCGGTCAGCAGGCCGACCGGGACGGAGATGATGGTGGCAAGCAGGGTGATCTGCACGGTGCCTACCAGCGCATGGTAGATGCCGCCCATCACGGGGGCGCCTTCTTCGACGCTCTTGTTGTCGAACGCGCCGGTCACCCCGTTCATCGAGGTGCCCAGGAAACCTGGGTCGAGCAGGCCGGGCAGGCCCTTGACCAGCACCGTCCAGATCACCGAGATCAGCGGCAGCAGGGCGATCAGGAAGGCGCCGACCACCAGGCAGGTCGCCAGCTTGTCCTTGGCTTTGCGGGAGCCTTCCACGGCTGCGCTCCAGCCGACCAGGCCGGCCGCGAACAGGACGGCGCTGAGGACGCCCCAGCCGAAGGCGTTGAAGCCGATCAGGGCCAGGACGGCGGCGCCGATGACCAGGGCAAGCGCCAGGACGATGTACGGGGCGGCCTTGGGCAGCTGGCCCTTGGTCAGGGCCGAGCGTTTGCGGACCGGGGTCAGGGTGGAGGTCATTTAGTTGGCTCCCGAGAATTCTTTGTGCCGGGTGATGATCCACCGGGCAATCATGTTCACGCCGAGCGTGATGATGAACAGCACCAGGCCGGCGGCGATCAGCGTGCTGACCTTCAGGCCGCCAGCCTCAGGGAAGTTCAGGGCAATTTCGGCTGCGATCGTCTGGTTGCCGGACTGGATCAGGCTTGCCGTGAGGGCGCCGGAGGACAGCACCAGGGCGACGGCCATGGTCTCGCCGAGGGCGCGGCCCAGGCCCAGCATCACGGCGCTGACGATGCCGGCACGGCCGAACGGCAGCACGGCCATCCGGATCATTTCCCAGCGGGTGGCGCCGAGGGCGAGGGCGGCTTCCTCGTGCAGCTTGGGGGTCTGCAGGAAGATTTCGCGTGAGAGCGAGGTGATGATCGGCAGCACCATCACGGCGAGCACGATTCCCGCGGTCAGGATGGTCTTGCCGGTGGCCGAGGCGGGCCCCTGGAAGATCGGCAGCCAGCCCATGTTGGCGGCCAGCCAGTTGTAGACCGGGGAGATTTCCTTGGCCAGGAACGCGGCACCCCAGGCGCCGTAAACCACCGAGGGGATGGCGGCGAGCAGGTCGATGACGTAGCCAAGGCCCGAGGCCAGTCCGCGCGGCGCGAAGTGTGAGATGAAGAGCGCGACGCCGATCGCGATCGGGGTGGCGATCACCAGGGCGATCACCGCCGCGATCAGGGTGCCGACGACGATCGGCCAGATGTAGGCGAAGAAGCCCTCGCCGCCCTGGATTTTGTCCGGCGATGCCACGAGGGCGGGGATCGACTGGATGACAAGGAAGAGCGCGACACCGAAGAGCACTGCAAGGATCAGGCACCCTGCGGCCAGGGTGGCTCCGGAGAAGACTTTATCTCCGGCGCGGCCTGCGCTCCGGGACTTCGTCAGGGAGGTGGTGGTCACTTCACGATCCTTTAGCTTCGATATGCACCGGCGGCCGGGCGGATCTCTCCGGGCTCTAGCGGCGAATCTTGGGTACTTCGGACAAACGCCTAGGTTCCCTGCCCCGGCGGGCGGTCAGTAACCGCCTTTTCGGAACAGGGAACCTCGGTCAGGCTGGTGTTTCCACTATGCCTTGTGCTGATGCGGATCCCTAGGACTTGGCCTTGATGGATTCGATCGACTTCAGAGCCTTGTCCTGCAGGGTCTTGGACAGCGGCGCGGACTTGGCGGCCTCGGCGGCGGCCTTCTGGCCGGCGTCGGAAACTACGTAGCTTTCAAAGGCCTTGACGAGGTCGGCGGTCTCCTTGCTGTCGTAGGTGGTGCAGACGACGTGGAAGGAAACGAGCACGATCGGGTAGGCGCCCTCGATGGTGGTCTTGCGGTCCAGCTTGATGGAGAGGTCGTTGGCGTTGCGGCCCTCGACCGGCTTGCCGGCGTCGACGGCCTTGGCGGCGGCGTCGGCGGAGATCTTGGTGAAGGCGCCGCCGACCTTGATCTGGGCGATGCCCAGCTTGCCGCTTACGGCGGAGTCATCGGCGTAGGTCACGGCGCCGGGGGTGTCGGTGACGGTCTTGACGACGCCGGAGGTGCCCTTGGCGTTCTCGCCCTTCAGGGATGCGGGCCAGATGCCGGAGGACTTGTCGGTCCAGACCTCGGGCGCAGCCGCGGCAAGGTAGTCGGTGAAGTTGGTGGTGGTGCCGGAGTCATCCGAGCGGTTCACCGGGGTGACCTTGAGGTCGGGGAGCTTGACGTCGGGGTTCAGTGCGGCGATTGCCGGGTCGTTCCAGGTGGCGATCTGGCCGCGGAAGATCTTGGCGACGGTGGCGGCGTCGAGCTTGAGTTCCTTGGTATCGGGCAGGTTGAAGGCCACCGCGATCGGGGAGATGTAGACCGGGATGTTAAGCGCGCCGTCGGGGCCGCACTTGGCCTGCGCGGCCGTCATCTCTTCGTCTTTCAGGTAGGCGTCGGAGCCGGCGAACTGGGCGGATCCGTCGATGATCGCCTTGCGGCCGGCGCCGGAGCCGTCCGGGGAGTACTGCACGTTGGCGCCCTGGTTGGCGGAAGCAAAGTTGGTCTTCCACACGTCCATGGCCGCGCCCTGCGCGGAGGAGCCGATGCCGGTCAGCGTGCCGGTGACCTTGGTCGTGGAGGACGGTGCTGCCGACTGCGCGGTGTTGGTGGCGTTGTCGGAACCGCAGGCGGTCAGCGCGAGAGCGCCGGCTGCGATAACAGCGATGGCCGAGTTGCGGCCGAAGCGTGATGCCTTCACTAGATGTACCCCTTCCAGGGTTATTCAGATGCGTGCCGGACCGGAGACGTCCGAACAGAAAGACGATGGATACGGTTTGTACCTTCATCGAAGTTAGGCGTGCCAAGTGACGGGAATTGTGGTCCAAGGTGAACGCAAGGTTAACGATATCCGGCCATCGCCCGACAACCCACGGGTTGCTGTTGCGTTAGCTGCGTCACAGTCGTAAGGGGCGGGCCGCTCAGTTCAGCGGCCCGTGGTCTACAAATAGACTGGTCAGCATGGCCTCCGCTACTGGATTCACCGCAAGCGCACGATTCCTGCGCGGCCGGGCCCGGACCGGATTCATCCGCAGCCGGAAATCGCTGCTGCCGGCCGTGCAGATGACGGCCTGTGCGGTGGGGGCCTACGCCTTCGCCGAGTCCGTCCTCGGCCACACCGGGCCGCTGTTCGCCGCCACCTCCTCGCTGATCGCGCTGGGCTTCTCCCGGGATCCGCGGCTGCGGCGGGTGGTGGAGGTGGGCCTCGGCTGCACGCTCGGCATTGTGGTGGGCGACTTGCTGCTGCACTGGCTGGGCGCCGGGATCTGGCAGGCCGCCGTCGTGCTTCTGTTCTCGATCCTGCTGGCCCGCTTCCTGGACAGCGGAACCATTTTCACCACGCAGCTGGGGCTGCAGTCGCTTCTGGTCGTCCTGTTGCCGGCGCCCGCCGGCGGCCCGTTCACCCGGAGCATCGATGCGGTGGTGGGCGGCGTCTTCGCCCTGGCGGTAACCTTCCTGATTCCCAAGGACCCGCGCCGCGAACCCCGCAACGACGTCAAGAAGCTGCTCCACGAGCTGGCGGAAGTGCTGCGGGAGTGCGCCTCGGCCCTGACCCACAGCGATTCGACCCAGGCCTGGCATGCGTTGATCCGCGGCCGCAACTGCCAGCCGATGGTGGACGCGATGCGCCAGACGCTCCGCTCATCCGGGGAGGTGGCCACCCTGGCCCCGGCGTACCGGCGGTACCGCGACGAGCTGGACCAGCTGGCAGAGTCGGTGGACTACATCGACCTCGCGCTGCGCAACGGCCGCGTGTTCGCACGCCGGCTGACCAGCGCGATCAACCACGCCGCGCTCTCGGACGAGGCCACCGAGAACCTTGCGGAGGTTCTGCAGGAGACGGCGGCTGCCGTCGACGAGCTGGGCCTGGGCCTGGCCGAGGTGCACGACGGCGTGCGGCGTGCGCACCTGCGCACCGCCAAGGTGGAACTGAGCGAGACAGCGGGCCGGCTGCACCCGCGCCTGCTGGACGTGCAGCGGCTTGAGGGCGAAACCGTGGTCATGCTGTTCCGTCCGCTCATGGTGGACCTGCTGGAGGCCACCGGCATGGACCATGACGAAGCCCGCGCCATGTTGCCCTCGCTGTAAGGGCTGGCGCCGCCCGCCGGGCCACAGGCCTCCCGCCGGGCCCGGCGCCGCTACAGGCAGGAGTAGTCGTAGTCGAAGCCTCCGGAGACATACTGGGTCAGCGTGACCCGGCCGCCGGCGGTCAGCGGGGTGTCGCCGCACATCCGCTTCGCCGCGGCGAGGGACCGCGCTGCCGCGAGCCAGCTCGGCAGCCGGTAGAGGTTGCTGGAGGACGGGACCGTTCCCGCGATCTGGTCCCACTGGGTCCGGGTGGAATAGAGGCCGGTCCGGGCACCGATGCTGGTGAAGTAGGCCGCCATCCCCTCCAGGTCGGCACGGTTCGCCAGGGTGTCTGCGGACCAGCTGTTGCCGGTCTCCACATCGAGCCACCACAGGTAGGACGCCGGGTTGTTGATCCCCCGCAGGGTGGCGTCGTCGGAGGCCTTCGCGTACCCGTACATGTAGGAGCAGGCTGGGCCGTAGGATCCGGCGGTGCAGTCCCCGTACGGATTCGCCACCGCGGTTCCGCCGTAGGTGTTGCTGGTGGGCCACCAGGACCCGGCAGCACCGGGGTTGCCGGTGTTGACGTAAAGCGCGACCAGCGGCTGGCCGGTTCCGCCGGTGGATGTCCCGGCCCAGGTCAGCTGGGTAGCCAGGCACGGGTTCGTGGTGTTGGCCAGTCCGTTGTTCACGCCGACGACGCCGAACGACTGGCCTTTCGGCAGCGGCTTGCCGCATTGCGGCCAGGAGACGTCGTTG
Organism: Arthrobacter sp. JB02-1C; assembly: GCF_057748045.1. NCBI lineage: Bacteria > Bacillati > Actinomycetota > Actinomycetes > Micrococcales > Micrococcaceae > Arthrobacter > Arthrobacter sp. JB02-1C. Next base: position 1,299,674 of record NZ_CM173235.1, on the reverse strand, counting down.
CCGGGAGCAGGGGTTGGGGCCGCCTGGGCCGGCACCGCTGCAAACGTCAGGAGCGCCGCTGCCGCCACGGTGAACAGGGTTCGGATCCGCCGGCGGCGGGCAGGGTGGGCTTGTACGGACATCGTCGGCCTTCCGGTCGGGTAGCAAAGGCAGGAACCCAGCATGATCGGAACCTGCCGGCGGGTCAAGGGCATCGGGCAGCATCCGCCCTTCGGGAACGCCCGGGGCCGGGCGGGAAAGTCGCGGCCCGCCGATAGGGTGGAGCAATGGCTACAAAGACTTCCCGGGCCGCCAAGGCACCGGGCTATAAGTGCGCGGAATGCGGCTGGACCACGGCCAAGTGGGTGGGCCGGTGCGGGGAATGCCAGGCCTGGGGCACGGTCGAGGAAACCGGCGGCGCCGTGGCGCGGACGACGGCGGCGGCCACGGTGCTGGAGCCGGCCCGCCGGATCGCCGACGTGGACGCCACCACCGCCGCGTTCCTGCCGACCGGCGTGGACGAGCTGGACCGCGTGCTCGGCGGCGGGCTGGTCCCCGGCGCAGTGATCCTGCTTGCCGGCGAACCCGGGGTGGGCAAGTCGACCCTGCTGCTTGACGTTGCCGCCAAGTTCGCCCGCACCGCCCAGGATGTCCTCTATGTCACGGGCGAGGAGTCGGCGGCCCAGGTTAAGCTGCGCGCGGACCGGATCGACGCCGTCGCCGAGTCCCTGTACCTGTCGGCCGAGACGGACCTCGGGCAGGCGCTGGGCCAGGTGGAGAAACTGGAACCACGGCTGCTGGTGGTGGACTCGGTCCAGACCCTGAGCAGCGCCGACGTCGAAGGCAGCGCCGGCGGTGTCTCCCAGGTCCGCGAAGTTGCGGCCTCCCTGATCGCCGCGGCCAAGCGCCGGAACATGACGACCCTGCTGGTGGGGCACGTGACCAAGGACGGGTCCATCGCCGGTCCCCGGCTGCTCGAACACCTGGTGGACGTGGTGTGCCAGTTCGAGGGCGAACGCCATTCCCGGCTGCGGCTGCTGCGCGCGGTCAAGAACCGGTACGGACCCACCGACGACGTGGGCTGCTTCGACCTGAACGAAGACGGCATCGTGGGCCTGGCCGATCCCAGCGGCCTCTTCGTTTCGCGTACCAAGGAACCGGTCTCCGGCACCTGCATCACGGTGACGCTGGAGGGCCGCCGGCCGCTGCTGGCCGAGGTGCAGTCCCTGCTGGCCGAAAGCGCCAACGCGCAGCCGCGCCGGGCGACCAGCGGCCTGGACGGTTCCCGGGTCGCGATGCTGCTGGCCGTGCTGCAGCAGCGTGCCGGCTGCCAGCTGCAGAAGGACGATTCCTATGTGGCGACGGTCGGCGGCGTGAAGCTCAGCGAGCCCGCCACGGACCTGGCCGTGGCGTTGGCCGTGGCCTCCGCGAAGGCCCGGAAACCGCTGCCGCAGCGCCTGATCGCGTTCGGCGAGGTGGGCCTGGCCGGCGAAGTGCGCCCGGTACCCGGCATCAACCAGCGGATCCATGAGGCCCACCGGCTGGGGTTCACCCACGCGGTAGTCCCCGCGAGCCCGAACGGCCCGGGTCCGGTTCCGGCCGGCTTCTCGGTCCGGGAGGTCAGCCACCTCACGGAAGCTTTGAGCCTGCTCGTCAGCTGACGGCTGCCCGGCCGGACCGGTCCCGAGGGCCGGGCGGCCGGGCGGCCCGCGTCCTCCGGTGCTGCAGCCGGACGTTCCAGCCCAGTTGCCCCGGCTTCCTCACCGGTGCCGGCACCAGGCTTCCGGGTCTTGCCCGGCCGGACCGGTCCCGCCGCCAAGGTAACTGGGCTGGAGCGTACGACGCTCCGAGCGGAACGGGGCGCCCGCCGCATTGGCAGGCGCCCCGTTCCTCGCTCGGCTCCGGCCTCAGGCCGACTTGGCGCTTAGGCCTTCTTCGGCGGCAGGGCCAGCCGGAAGATCTTGGCCCAGGTGGAGCCGACCTGCTTCCAGATCGGGCCGGTGTTGTAGGGCAGGCCGTACCGCCGGCAGACGTCCTGCACCTTGACGGCCACTTCGGCGTACCGGTTGGAGGGCAGGTCCGGGAAGAGGTGGTGCTCGATCTGGTGTGAGAGGTTGCCGGACATCAGGTGCATGAACTTCGACCCTGAGATGTTGGCCGAGCCGATCATCTGGCGCACGTACCAGTCACCGCGGGTCTCGCCGTCCACCATTTCCTCGGTGAAGGTGTCCGCCCCGTTCGGGAAATGGCCGCAGAAGATCACCGCGTGGGCCCAGACGTTGCGGACCGCGTTGGCCGTCAGCGTGCCGTAGAGCGCCTGCTTGCCGGAGCCGGTGAGCATGGCGACGGCGGGGGTGGCGGCGTAGTCCTTGGTGAACTGTTTGAGGGCCTTGCGGCCAAGCGCCTTCAGGTCCCTGACCAGGGCTTCCTTGGACTTCTTGCCTTCCTTGAACTCGTTGAGCTCAAGGTCATAGATCGCGATGCCCCACTCGAAGGTCGGCGCGAGCAGTGCGTTGTAGAGCGGGTTGCCCAGGTTGACGGGCTTCCATTCCTGCGCCGGGTCCATCCGCAGCAGGTTATACCCGATGTCGTTGTCCTTGCCGATGACGTTCGTCCAGCGGTGGTGCAGGTCGTTGTGGGTGTGCTGCCAGGAGCGTGCCGGCGTAACGAAGTCCCAGTCCCAGGTGGTGGAGTGGATGTCCGGGTCGCGCATCCAGTCCCACTGGCCGTGCAGGATGTTGTGGCCCAGCTCCATGTTTTCGAGGATCTTGGCGAAGCTAAGCATCGCCGTGCCGGCGACCCAGGCGGCTTTGTGCTTGCTCACTAGAAGGGTGGCGCGCCCGGTGAGCTCCAGGCCGCGCTGGACCTTGATCACCCTGCGGATGTACGCCGCATCGGTGGCGCCGCGCTTGGCCAGGACCTCGTCCTTGATGGCGTCAAGCTCGCGGCCCAACTCGGCGACCTGCTCGTCGGACAGGTGTGCTGCCGCGGGGGGCCGGACCAACGGGCTGCCCGTTTCGGCCAGCGCGCGGGTGCGCTTCTTCGCGGCCGGGGCAGCGGTGGTCTGGCTCTCGGCTTCCGCGAGGTCGGGCTTGTCTGCAAGGGTGGTCATCTGGTGGGTTCTCCTCAGAGGTCGAGGTTAACGGGCCCGGCGGCTGCCGTGACACACGTCTGGATTAGTTGGCCGGGCTCGCCAAGGACTTCGCCCGTGCGCAGGTCGCGGACCTGCCCGGCCCGGAGCGGGATGAGGCAGCTGTGGCAGATGCCCATCCGGCACCCGCTGGGCATCAGGACGCCGGCGTCTTCACCGACGTCGAGCAGGGACGTATCGCCGTCGGCGTCGACTTCACGGTCCGAGGCCTCGAAGGTGACCAGACCGCCGTCGTGCCCTTCACCGCCGGCCAGGCTTGTGCTGAACCGTTCGATAGTCAGGGTCCCGGCCGGAGTACCCGGACCCGCCGCTTCCTCGGCTTCCCAAAGCGCTTCGGCGTCGTCCAGGAAAGCCGTGGGACCGCAGGCGTAGGCGGCGCGGGTGCGCCAGTCCGGGCACAGCCGGTCCAGCGCGTCGGCGCTGCCGAAGTCCAGCCGCCCCCGCTCCCCGCTAACCCAGTGGGTGACGGTGAAGTTAGGGAACTGGTCGGCAAGTTCGGCCAGTTCCTCGCGGAAGATCGCGTCCGCGGCGGAGCGCACTGTGTGGATCAGCACGACGTCGGCGTCCGGGCGGTGCGGGACGAGCGTGCGGATCATCGACATCACCGGCGTAATGCCGCTGCCCGCGGTGAGCATGAGCAACGGGCGGGGGCGCTCCGGCAGGACGAAGTCGCCCTGCGGGGGAGCCAGGAAGAGCACGTCACCGGGCTTGGTGGTGCGGACCAGGGTTCCGGAAACGGCGCCCATGTCGGTGACGGTGATGGCGGGATCGTCACCGGCGGGTGCGCTGAGCGAGTAGGACCGCCAATGACGGACGCCGTCGAGTTCGACGCCGATGCGGGCCCACTGGCCGGCGCGGTGTGCCTGCCAGCCTCGGCCGGGACGGAAAAAAATGGTGGCGGAGTCGGCCGTTTCCGGGACCACCCGGGTGACCACGCCGCGCAACTGGCGGGCGGAGAACACGGGGTTGAACAGCGACAGAATGTCTTCTGGAGCCAGCGGGGTGGTCAATAGAGATGCGGCGCGCGCCAGCTTACGGAGCCGGATCATGATTCCATCCTATGTCAGCATGGGTCATAATTCTTCACCCAAGGCATACGATCGATCCTAGAAAACTATCTCCGCACAACAGTTTTGGATTGCCGCCATGGATACTTCACCCGCTGCCACCCCCGGCTCCCCCGCTTATGATCCGCCCTGGCTGGCGTTGCCCAAGGAGGTCAGCGACATGCTGCGGCCGACCATGCCCGGCATTGTCGAGGCCATCATCGGCGCCGTCCCCCAGTTGGTTCCTGCCTACGCGCGGCCGATCGAAGGCCGTTTCGGGCGGGGGCTCCGGCGCGGCGTGGCGACGGCCCTGGACCGGTTCCTGCAGCTTCCCGGCACCTCGCTGCCGGCGCTTTCGGCGGAGAGCCGCGAACTCGTGGCAGGACTCGGCAGCGGCGAGTTCCGTCAGGGCCGGAGCATGGACGCGCTGCTGAGCGCCTACCGGATGGGCGCCCGCGTCACCTTCCGGGAAATGTCCAAGGTCTCGGTCGAACACCATCTGGGCCAGAACGTGGTGGTGGACCTGGGCGAATCGATTCTGGCGTACATCGACGAGCTGTCCGCGGTCAGCGCCGAGGCTTACGCCTTTGAGCAGTCCGAACGTGCCGGGGCCGTGGACCGGCGGCGCACCGAACTGCTGGATCTGCTGCTCCTGGGCCAAGCTGACGAGGCGGCGCTGCGTCAAAGTGCCGCCATGGCCGATTGGTCCCTGCCGCAGCGGATGTCCGTTGTCACGCTGCCGGTGGACCGGGCTGCCGGGCTCCGCCTGGGGCTGGGGCCCGGCACCCTGGTGATCGAACGCGAGACCGACGCCGTGGCGCTGGTCCCGGCGCGCAAATCCAAGGCAGCGCGCAGGGAGCTCGAAAAAGCGCTCCGGGGCCGCGGCGCTTCCGTGGGGCCGGCCGGGAGCTGGGAAAAGGTCCCCGAGTCGCTGCGGCTGGCCGTCCTCGCCGCCTCCGTCCTGCCGGTCCGGGACAACCCGGAAGACCCGCCCATCTGGGCGGACGAACACCTCGCGGCCGTAATCCTCGGCGCCGAACCCTCGGCCATCGCCGAGCTCGCGAACCGCCGCCTGGCACCGCTGGAGGCACTCCGCCCGGCCCAGCGCGAGCGGCTCGCCGAAACCCTGCTCTCCTGGTTGCGCCACTGGGGCCAGCGCGCACCGGTGGCCGCCGAACTGGGCATCCATCCGCAGACCGTGGGCTACCGGGCGGCGCAGCTGCGCGAACTGTTCGGCGATGCCCTCGAGGACCCGACGGCGCGGTTCGAGCTGGAGCTGGCGCTGCGCGCCGGCAGGCGCTAGCCCGGGCGCGGCTTCACCCCGGCTGAACAGCCCAGAGCCGACCTTGGATTTTTAGTCGCCGCCGGCGTCGCGTCCGCGGCGGACGATCAGCGGGTCCGCCTCGTAGACCACCGAGGTGTCCTTGTCCGCGTAGTCGAACTGGTTGAGGAAGAAGCGCATGGCGTTAATCCGCCCCCGCTTCTTGTCATTGGACCTGATGGTGATCCACGGAGACTGGTCCGTGTCGGTGCGCAGGAACGTCGCTTCCTTGGCTTCTGTGTAGTCCTCCCACCGGTCCAGGGAGGCGAGGTCCATGGGGGAAAGCTTCCAGCGCCGCACCGGGTCGATCTGGCGGATCGCGAAGCGGGTGCGCTGCTCGCGGCGGGTGACCGAGAACCAAAGTTTGGTCAGGTGGATCCCGGAGTCCACCAGCATCTTCTCGAACATCGGCGCCTGGTCCATGAACGTGGAGTACTCCTCATCGGTGCAGAAACCCATGACCCGCTCGACGTTCGCCCGGTTGTACCAGGAGCGATCGAACATTACGATCTCCCCGGACGTGGGCAGGTGCTGGATGTAGCGCTGGAAATACCACTGGCCTTGTTCACGGTCCGACGGCTTGTTCAATGCCACGGCACGGGCCGTCCGGGGATTCAGGTGCTCGGTGAAGCGCTTGATCGTCCCGCCTTTGCCGGCGGCGTCCCGGCCCTCGAAAACGATCACGTGCCGAAGGTCATTGTCCTGGCCCCAATACTGGAACTTCAGCAGCTCAACCTGCAGCCGGTACTTCTCCAGCTCGTACTCCTCCCGGGACATCCGTTCCTCGTACGGGTAGTCCTCCCGCCACGTCTCCACCGCAGAACCGCCGGGATCGATGAGCTCGGGGTCTTCGCCCTGCCCGCCGCGCACGATGTACCCCATCTCCACCAGATGGTCGATCGCCTCCCGAAGGTTCTCCCGGACCCACCCATGGTCCTCCGGTGTCCACTGGCTGTCCGCTTGTGTCATGGACCAGTCTCCTCCTTGCTCCGCGAAGCCGTCAGTTTAACATCGCCGACCTTGCTTTGCCCGGGCAGGGATCCAACGAGGTCCGTCCTTAGCTGCCGCCGCTGGCGAAGGCCGGTTCGTAGCCGGCGCTAGCCGCCGACGGCTTCCCGGCTCTGCAGCCGCATTTCCAGGTCGTTCATGACGATCGCCGCGAGGTCCTCTAGCGTCCGGGTATCTTCCGGACTGAATTCGCGCGGTTCCCGGTCCAGGATGCAGAACGTGCCCAGGTTGTAGCCGTCCGGGGTGCGCAGCGGAACCCCGGCGTAGAACTGCAGGCCGAAATCGCCGGCGACGAGCGGGTTGGAAAGCGTGCGTGCGTCCCTGGCTGCGTCCTCGACGATCCAGGGACCGTCCTGCAGGATTGCCGAGGCGCACAGCCCCGGGTCCCTGCCGATCTGGGTGACATCGGTGCCGTGGTGTGCCTTGAACCAGATCCGGTCATGGTCCACCACGCTGACGATCGCCACCGGCACCGAAAAAACCCGGGCCGCGAGCGCCGCGATCCGGTCGAACGCGCCGTCCGCGGGGGTGTCCAGAATCCGGTAGCGTTCGACGGCACGCATCCGGCCGTCCTCGTCGTTGGCCGATGCCGCCGGTGCACTGGGCTGCCGGTGCCGCGCCGAGCTGTTGATCACTTCCTGGCGCAGGGCGAGGGAAACTTCCCGGGCCTCCGGCCTGGCGGCCGGGTCGCGGGCCAGCATGGAGGACAGCAAAGCCACCCACATGGGGGCCAGTTCCTCCGGAATCTGGGGGTCATGCAGCAGCCGCGCAACGGCGGACTGGATCGGCGCCCCCGGATAGGCCATCTTTCCGGTCAGGCCCTCAAGCAGCACGAGCCCGAGCGAGTAGATGTCGCTGGCGGAGCCGGCAGGTTCGCCGCCTGCCTGCTCGGGGCTCAGGTAGGCGGGCGTCCCGGAGGTGCCGCCGTCGTGGTCGGAACGGTCCTGCCCCAGGATGGCCGCCACGCCGAAATCGGTAAGTTTGGCCCGGGGCCGGCGGTCGTCATTGCTGTAATCCACCAGCAAAATGTTCGCGGGCTTAATGTCCCGGTGAACGATCCCGCGATGGTGGATATAGGACAGGCCGTCCGCCAGGTCATGGCCGATGTGGGCCATGTGCGCGGCGGAGAGCGGGCCCTGAATGGTCCGGCGGCGCAGGTCTTGTCCGCGCACCAGTTCCATCACGAGGTAGCTGAGCCGGGAATCAGGGTTGCTCAGGTCGGCGCCGGCGTCGAACAGCGTCACCAGGGCGTGGTGGCTCATCCCTGCGACGATCCGGACTTCCTGGCTTTGCCGGCGGGCGCGCTCAAGATCCTCCGCATCGTTGCGGAACAGTTTGACCGCCACCTCGCGCTGCAGCAACTCGTCGCTTGCGCGGTAAACGGTTGATTGGCTTCCCCTGCCAATGAGGGACGCGATCCGGTACCGTCCGCTGAGCAGAAGGCCGGGTTCCACAGATATCGTCAACGGGTTTTCGTGTTCCTCGGTACGGGTCCGCCGACAGAACAGGCGGAGCAATCCTCAAGCCGGCCTGCCCGGCCAGCGCCCGCGAAGTTAGCAAGGTTACTTATGGTACCGCGGAATGCGGATTCAGGAAGACGCCGCGGCCGGAAACTCCGGGCGCAGCGGGGCGCCGTGGCGGCTACTTGGCCGGGTTGTGGGTGCCGATCGGCACCAGGGTCAGGTCCGGGTGGTTCTTCTCGATCCGGCGCAGGGCCCAGACGTCGTTGAACAGGGCCAGGTATTCGCCGTCGGAGCGCAGCAGCACCTCGGCGCCGGTCACGTTGGCCAGCACCGGCATGGCGTCCGCCGTCGTGAGCCGTGCCAGCGAGTAGGGCAGCCGTTCGAGCCGCATCGGGGCGCTGAAGTCGTGGGCCATCCGGTCTTCGACCACCTCGAACTGCATCGGGCCGACGGCGGCCAGCACCGGGGCCTGGTCGCCGCGGATGTCGGAGCGCAAGACCTGGATGACGCCTTCGTGCTCGAGCTGCTCGATGCCGCGGCGGAACTGCTTGAACCGGCTGGGGTCTTTGGAGCGCGCCACCTGGAAGTGCTCGGGGGCGAACAGCGGGATGGCCGGGAACTCCACCGGCTGGTCCAGGAACAGGCTGTCTCCGACGCGCAGCGAGGACGCGTTCACCAGGCCCACGACGTCGCCGGGGAAGGCCTCGTCGATCACTTCGCGTTCACGGCCGAACACCTGCTGGGCATATTTCGTTGCGAAGGACTTCCCGGTCCGGCTCTGGGTCACCACCATGCCGCGCTCGAAGACTCCCGAGCAGACCCGGATGAAGGCCACGTGGTCGCGGTGGGCCTTGTTCATGCCGGCCTGGACTTTGAAGACGAAGCCGGAGAACGGCGCATCGACCGGCCGGGGGGCGCCGTCGACGTCGGGCCGCGGCGCCGCGGGCGGCGCGAAATCAACGAGCGCGTCGAGGATCTCCTTGACCCCGAAGTTCAGCGCGGCGGAGCTGAACAGGATCGGCGTCGCCTTGCCCGCATGGAAGGCCTCGACGTCGAACTCGAGGTTGGACTCGATCACGAGTCCGGCCTCGTCCACGGCGTTGGACCAGTCCGCCCCCTGGCTCTGGGCGGCCTCTTCGGGCGTGAAATATTCGGTCAGCGCGATGTTGGCGCCGGCGTTGTTGCGCTGGAACCGGGCGAAACGGTCGTTGCGCAGGTCCCAGACGCCGCGGAAATCGCCGGAAATGCCGACCGCCCAGGTCAGCGGCATCGGCAGCAGTCCGGTCCGTTCGGTGATCTCATCCATCAGGGCCAGGGCATCCAGGCCGGGCCGGTCCCACTTGTTGATCACGGTGATGATCGGCAGGTTCCGCTGCTTGCACACCTCGAAAAGCTTCATGGTCTGGGTTTCCAGGCCCTTCGCGGCGTCCACCAGCATTACGGCGCAGTCCACGGCGGCCAACACACGGTAGGTGTCCTCGGAAAAGTCGGCGTGGCCCGGGGTGTCCAGCAGGTTGATCACGGTGTCGCGGTAGGCGAACTGGAGCGCCGCGGAGCTGATCGAAATGCCGCGGTCCTTTTCCATCTGCATCCAGTCGGAAACGGTTTCCTTGCGGTTGGCCTTGCCGCTGGACGCGCCGGCGGTGCCGATCACCTTGGCATGCAGCGCAAGGGCCTCGGTGAGCGTGGACTTGCCGGCGTCTGGGTGGGAGATCACTGCGAAGGTCCGCCGCCGGGCTGCCTGCTGGTGAATCTCGTGGATTCTGGCGAGGCTGTGGACTTCTTGGGACACGGTGCTACTTTCGCTGCGGCTTGGGACGGGTCTCGGCGCGGAGAGCCCGCGGTACACCCGGACCAAGTTTATCGCAGCCGCCGGTCCGGCCGGGTTGCCGCCGTCGCGGGTGCTCAAAAGCGGGGGCCCGGCCGGCACGGGGGCGGCCGTTTTTCCGGCGCCGCGGCGAGCAGGAAATGGTGCACTTTGGGGCTTGTCCGTGCGGAAAGCGGCCGCCCGTGCCTCTATGATGGTGCATACGGGAAACCGGGCACTTTTGTTCTTGCCGGCGAACGATGAAACCGGCGTACTTGCGGGCACGGCCCGCACCTTTGAAGGGAAACCCCATGGCTCGGAGCCCCGAAGATGCACTCAAGGCGACGCTGGCCAGGGTGGCACCGGGGACGGCCCTGCGGGATGGCCTGGAACGCATCCTCCGCGGCCGGACCGGCGCGCTGATCGTGCTGGGCATCGACCGGACCATCGAATCCATCTGCTCAGGCGGCTTCGAAATCGGGATCGACTTTTCGCCGACCCGGCTGCGGGAACTGGCCAAGATGGACGGTGCGATCGTCTGCGACAAGGATGCGAGCAACATCCTGCGGGCCGGCGTCCAACTGGTGCCCGATTCCAGCATCGAAACCCAGGAGACCGGCACCCGGCACCGGACCGCCGAACGCGTCGCCATCCAGACCGGCGTCCCGGTCATTTCGGTGAGCCAGTCGATGCAGATCATCGCGCTCTACGTCAACGGCCTGCGCCACGTCCTCGAGGGTTCCGAGAAGGTCCTGGCCCGCGCCAACCAGGCCCTGGCCACGCTGGAGCGGTACAGGTCGAGGCTGGACCAGGTGACCAGCTCGCTGTCGGCCCTGGAAATCGAGGCGATGGTGACCGTCCGGGACGTGGCGGTGACCCTGCAGCGCCAGGAGATGGTGCGGCGCATCTCGGAGGAGATTTCCCAGTACGTGCTGGAGTTGGGCGAAGACGGGCGGCTGCTCTCGCTCCAGCTCGATGAACTGACCGTGGGCCGCGGACCGGGCAGCGACGTGATCATCCGTGACTACTCGGGACCGAGCGCGTCAGCCGGCGACATCGACAAGGCCGTCAAGGCCCTCGTGAGCCTGGGGCCGACCGAACTCATCGACCTGGGCAAGATCGCCGGCATCGTAGGCTTCGCCGGCGGCGAGGCGAACCTCGACGCCGTCGTGCAGCCACGCGGCTACCGGCTGCTTTCCGGCCTGAAGGCGGTTCCCAGGGCAGTCGCGGACCGCCTGGTGGACCACTTCGGCGGCCTGCAGTTCCTGATGGCCGCCACGATCGATGACCTGATGACCGTGGACGGCATCGGCGACCAGCGCGCCCGGACGGTCCGGGAGGGCCTGAGCCGGATGGCCGAGGCGAGTCTGCTGGACCGGTTCCTCTAAAAGCCGCGCCCAAACCTCGTCCGTTGCTCCGTAGACGCCCTTTTCGGCGCTCAAAAGGGCACCTACGGAGCAGTCGACGGGGTTAGCCGAGGGGGGTCAGCCGAGCTCGAAGACCGCCTTGGGGCTGGTCTTGTTCCCCAGCCGGGCGGTGAAAACATACGTTCCGGCGGCGGGCTTGGCGGCAATCGCGGTGCATCCCTGTGCCGTCCGGTTGCGGGTCCAGGGGAAGTTCGCCGTTTCACTCCGGCCGGGGGCAATGGTCTTCACCAGGTCACTGCTTTCCGCCTGGCAGTCCGTGGATGAGAAGATCCGGTCAGCGCCGCTGGTGACCAGGTACTCCATCTGCGACGTGCCGATGTTGACCTCGCAGGGGACCCGGTTGCCGTTGGTGACCTTAAGGGTGAGCAACGGATTCTCCCCCGCCGCGTAGGCAGGTTTGTCGGTGGCGGCGGTGACCGTCAGCAGCTTCGCATCGCAGCCGCTGCCCGCGCCCGGCGCCGCCCCCGATTCAGACGGGGATGGATCTGCAGAAGGACTGGCCGGAGCGCTGGCCTGCGTACCGCCGGACCGTTCCTGCTGCGGTGACGCGCCGCCGGTCGGCGCCGGCTCCCCGCCGTTCATGGCCCCGGAGATCGCCGCGAAACCGCCCACCGCGAGGGCCAGCACCAACAGCAGGATGGCCGCGGCGAAAAGCCGGCGGCGGCGGTAAACGGCGCTGACGGGTCTTTTGGCAGGTCCGCGGCTGGTCTTACCCCTGGCGGACGCACCCGGCCCCGTGCCGCGCGTTCCTGAGTTGCCTTGCCTGACCATTCTTCTAGGCTAAGGACCGCGGCCGGATATGGCGTCCCACCACGCCGCCATCCGCACTATGGCACGCATCTCTATTAAGCTGGTCGGATCAATGCCTTCGTCGATACCCCTGCACGCCTTGCCGGCCCCGGCTCCAGCGCCCTCGTCTCCGCCCTTGTCTCCGCCCCGGCGGTGACCCCGGCGGGGACCCCCGCCGTTCCCCTCGCCCGGCTGCACGCCGCCCTGGATTCCTGGTTTGGCGAAACGGCCCGGGACCTGCCGTGGCGGGCCGCGGACTGCTCGGCCTGGGGTGTCCTGGTCAGCGAAATCATGCTGCAACAGACCCCGGTGGTGCGGGTGCTTCCCGTCTGGGAGCAATGGCTGCACCGGTGGCCGACGCCGGCGGGCCTGGCAGCCGAGCCGGCCGGCGAAGCGGTCCGTTCCTGGGGCCGGCTGGGTTACCCCCGCCGGGCCCTGCGGCTGCACGCTGCCGCCGTCGCCATCGTCAGTGAGCACCGTGGCCGGGTACCGGACAGTTACGCCGCGCTGCTGGAGCTGCCCGGCGTCGGCAGCTACACCGCGGCCGCCGTCGCGGCGTTCGCTTTCGGCCGCCGGGAGACGGTGGTGGACACCAATATCCGCCGGGTCCATGCCCGGCTGTTCCTCGGCGCTGCACTGCCGGCTCCGGCTCTGACCGCCGGCGAGACCCGGCTCGCCGCACAGCTGCTGCCGGACGACGACGCGGCGTCGGTCCGCTGGAACGCCGCCGTGATGGAACTCGGCGCGCTGGTCTGCACCGCCCGGGCCCCCAAGTGCGGCGCCTGCCCGGTCCGCGGCTCCTGCGCCTGGCTGGCGGCCGGCGAGCCACCGCCCACCTACACACCCAAGGGGCAGGCCTGGCACGGCACGGACCGGCAGGTTCGTGGGGCCGTCCTGGCCGTCCTGCGCGCGGCAGAGTCGCCCGTGCCCCGGGAGCTGTTCGAACGTGCCCCGGCGGACCTGGGCCTCGGGGCCGCGGGGAGCGGGGCCGCGGGGAGCGGGGCCGCGGGGATCGGGGTGCCGGGGATCGGGGCCGCGAGGATCGGGGTGCCGGGGGTCGGGGTGCCGCTCGCGGCGCTGCACCGGCTGAACACGGCGCCCGAACAGCTGGACCGTGCGGTGGAGGGCCTGCTCACTGACGGACTGGCCGAAATGCACCCGGCCGGGTTGCGGCTGCCCGGCTGAGCCGCTACGCCTCGCCGAAGCCCGCCCGGATCAGGCCGCCGAGGTAGTCCACGGCCCTGGCCGCGTCGGGTCCGCTGGCCTCGACGTGCAGCACCGTGCCCTTGCCGGCACCGAGCATCATCAGTTCCGTCATGGAGGCCCCGTCGACGCCGTTGATGCTGACCTCGGCGTCCATCCCCGCAAGGCCGCCTGCGATCTTCGCGGCCGGCCGCGCGTGCATCCCGGCCTGGTTAATGAGTTCGAAGTCCCCCTGCGCGTCCGGCGGCTGCCGGCGCTCGTGGTCCGGGCCGTGCGGGTGGTCCGGCGGCCGGTACACGGCTTCTGCCGCCGACTTCACCGCCCCGGCGTCCGCGCCTGCCTGCGCGGCGACGGCGGCGGCGACGAGCCCCTCGACGAGCGGCGCGTCGGCCAGGTGCACGGCTGCGGGGTCGGCCGCAAACTCCACCGCAGATTCGGCTGTCATGACCGCGGAGCCGAGGTCGGTCAGGACCACGACGCCGTCGCCGCCGGCGGCTTGTTCCAGCGCGGCCATGATTTTCTCCAGGCTGGTTCCGATCCGGCCGTCGTCGGTGCCGCCGGCGGGAACGATCAGCACGTCCGGTGCCATCTGGCCGGCGAGTTCCGCGGCGCCGTCGGCGATCTTTTCGCTGTGCGAGACGACGACGAGTCCGACGGTCATCCCGCCGCCAGGGCCGCGGCGCGCAGGATCAGGGCGCTGGAAACGGCGCCGGGGTCGCGGTGGCCGATGCTCCGCTCCCCCAGGTAGCTGGCCCGGCCCTTGCGGGCGAGCATCGGGTCGGTGGCCACTGCCCCGGCTTCCGCGGCCGTGGCCGCTTCCGCCAGGACCTTGCGCACGTCGCCGCCGCCAGCAGCCGCGGTGGCCGCCTCAACGGCGGGAGTCCAGGCGTCCACCATCGTCTTATCCCCGGATTCGGCCTTGCCCCGGGCCACAATGCCGTCCCGCGCTGCCTGCAGGGCGCCGGCCAGGGCGGCGGCGTCGACGTCGGCGGCGTCACCCAGGGCGGTGGAAGCCCGCAGGAAGGCCGTGCCGTACAGCGGACCGGCGGCGCCGCCCACCTTCGACATCAGCGTCATGGCTGTCAGTTTTAGCGCTGCCGCGGCAGTGTCCGGCGGCGTTTCGCCGAGCTTGGCCAGCACCGCCTTGAAGCCGCGGTCCATGTTCTCGCCGTGGTCTGAGTCGCCGATCGGACGGTCGAGGTCGATCAGCTCCACCCGGTGTTCGGCCATGGCTTCGGCGGACAGCGTCAGCCACCGCACCGCCCAGTTGACGTCCAGCCCCACCTTCACACGCCCCAGCGGAGCGCCGCCGTGTGGACCGGCGCGTCCCAGAGTTCGGTCATTTCATCGTCGAGGCGCAGGACGGTGATGGAGCAGCCCTGCATCTCGAGGGAGGTGATGTAGTTGCCCACCAGCGAGCGCGCCACGGTGACGCCCTGGTCCGCGAGCCGCTGCGCCGCGCGGCGGTACACGATGTACAGCTCGCTTTGGGGGGTGCCGCCCATGCCGTTGACGAACAGCAGGACCCGGTCACCGGAGGCAAGGCCAAGGTCGCTGACCACCGGGTCCAACAGCCGGTCCGTGATGCCGTCGGCGCCTTCCAGCGGGATCCGGTGCCGTCCCGGCTCGCCGTGGATGCCGATGCCGATCTCAATCTCGTTGTCCTCGAGGTCAAAGCTGGGCACCCCGGCGTGCGGGACGGTGCATGCGGTCAGGGCCACGCCCATGCTGCGGACGTTCTGGTTGACGCGGTCACCGAGCGCCGCCACGGCGTCCAGGCTGTCGCCACGTTCGGCGGCGGCCCCGGCGATCTTCTCGACCAGGACAGTCCCGCCCACGCCGCGGCGGCCCGCGGTGTAGAGCGAGTCCTGGACGGCGACGTCGTCGTTGACGAGCACCGTACGGACCTCCACTCCTTCGGCCTGCGCCAGTTCGGCGGCGGTTTCAAAGTTCAGCACGTCGCCGGTGTAGTTCTTCACGATGTGTACGACGCCGGCGCCGGAGTTCACCGCGAGCGTCGCCGGCAGGATCTGGTCCGGGGTGGGCGAGGTGAACACCGCCCCCGGCACGGCGGCGTCGAGCATTCCCATGCCGACGTAGCCGCCGTGCAGGGGTTCGTGGCCGCTGCCGCCGCCGGAGACCATGCCCACCTTGCCGGCCACCGGGGCGTCCTTGCGGACGATGAATTTGGGGTCCGGGTGGACGGTCACCAGGTCGGCGTGGGCCAGCCCGAAACCCTCCACCGACTCGTCGACCACGGCTCTGGGATCATTGATAAGTTTTTTCACGGCGGCGCTCCCTGGATGGTGTCCTCGCTAATGGCTAGACCCTACTACCAGCCCGGCAGCGCCGCTACAGCACCGCTACAGGGCCGCTACAGGGCCCGGATCATCCGGGTGTTGCCCAGGGTGTTGGGTTTGACGCGTGCGAGGTCCAGGAACTCGGCGACGCCCTCGTCGTGCGAGCGCAGCAGCTCGGAGTACACCACGGGGTCCACCGCGGACTGGTCCGCCATCACCTCGAAGCCATGCTTTGCGAAGAACTCCACCTCGAAGGTCAGGCAAAAGACCCGGGAAATCCCCAGCGCCCGGGCGTCGTCGAGGAGCCGCTCCACCAGCAGGTGGCCCACGCCGACGCCGCGCCAGTCGTCGGCGGTGGCCAGGGTGCGCACCTCGGCGAGGTCTTCCCACATCACGTGCAGCGCCCCGCAGCCAATGATCCCGCCGTCGCTGTTCTCGGCAATCCGGAACTCCTGCAGGCTCTCGTAGTACGCCACGGTTTCCTTGGCCATCAGGATCCGCTGCTCGGCCAGGGGCGCCACCAGGGCCTTGATGTCGGCGACGTCGCCGGTGCGGGCAGGGCGGATGCGGATCGTCTCAGTCACAGCCCAATCCTACGGCGCGGCCCGGTTGCTGCCCCGCCCGCGCCGGCACCTGCGCTGGTCAGAGGCCCAGCCCCGCGGGGACGGGCAGGTCCTTGTCCAGCAGGTTCCGGGCCAGGAAGTGCTCCACCACGCCGTACCAGATTTTGGCGTGCTGCGGCTGCAGGATCCAGTGGTTCTCGTCCGGGAAGTAGAGGAACCGGTGCTCGGTTTCGCCGTTCTCGTCCGCGGCCAGCTCCGATTTGGAGAGCAGCTCGTACCAGAGCCGCAGCCCCTCGCCGATCGGCACGCGGTAGTCCTTGTCACCGTGGATCACCAGCATGGGTGTGCGGATGTTTTCCACGTGCAGGTGCGGGGAGTTGCGGGCCGCCATCTCGGCCGTCATTTCCTTGAGCCAGTACTGCGCGGCGTCGGTGGTCGGGCCGAACTGGTCCAGGGCCCAAAGGCTGGCGTGGGTCACGATCGCCTTGAACCGGTCGGTGTGCCCGGCGACCCAGTTCGCCATGTAGCCGCCGAACGAGCCGCCCATGGCTGCGGTGCGGGTCTCGTCGATGTCCGGGCGGGAGGCGACAGCGTCCGTGATGGCCATCAGGTCCCGGTACGGGGCGTCGCCCCATTCGCCCCAGCCGCGCTGGATGTGCTCCTGGCCGTAGCCGGTCGACAGGGCCGGGTCCGGGAGCAGCACCGCGTAGCCCCTGGCGACCAGGAGCCACGGGTTCCAGCGCCAGGTCCACGCGTTCCAGGAGCCCAGCGGACCGCCGTGGATCCAGAGCAGCAACGGCGCCGGGTTGCCGGCCGAAGTCCCCTCGGGCAGGGCAAGGTAGCCGGGGACTCGGTGGCCGCTTACCGACGTGGTCTCCACCCGCTCGAGTGTGCCGCGGCAGGCGGGCCGTTCCGCCGGTGCCGGCAGCCGGGTCACGGCGCCGTCGGCCAGGTCGATCCGCACCGCCTCGGGCGGGAATTCGTAGGAGCTGCGGAGTGCGTAGGCGCTGCGGCCGTCCGGTGCCACGGCCACGTCGGTGTACGCCGCGGCGTCCGCGGTGATCCGGACGGGGCCGCCCGGCGTTCCGTCCGCTCCGGGGAGGTTGATCCGGAACAGCGGTGACGCCCCGTCGTCGTCGGCGGTCACCAGCAGGGCCGAGCCGTCCGGCAGCCAGGCGGCAGGGCGCGGCCAGCGGTCCCAGTCCGCCGCGAGCGGGGTCAGCTCCGCGGCGGCATCGGCCGCGAGGTCCAGCAGGTGCAGTCCCATCCGGGGTGCCTGCTCCGGGGTGGTGTCGGACTCGCTCAGCACCGCCAGCAGCCGGCCGTCCGGGCTGACCGGTCCGGGGAAGTAGCTCATTCCCTCGGTGTCGAGCAGGACGCGGCGCGTACCGGTGGCCACGTCCACGGCCACCAGCAAGGTGCGTGAGTCAGCGTTGGCGAGCGGCCTGGTAAAGCTGCTGTAGAGGGTCTTCCCGTCCGGGCTGACCACGGTTTCGGCTTCGCGAAGGCCGTTCCCGGCGTCGGGGGTCAGGTTGCGCAGCTTGACCGGCGGCACCGCGTCCACCGTCACCGGCTTCCCGGGTTCCGGCTCGGCGCCGGGCTCGACGGCGAACAGCCGCGGCTGGGCGGGCCCAAATCCGCGTCCCAGTAGCGCACCGGGTAGCCGCTGTGCAGGATGGCCGCCACCTTGGTGTCCTGGCGGGACTTCCGGCGGTCCGCGTCGTCGTCCTCGTCGGTGGACCCGGCCAGGACCGAGGCCGTGACGAACAAGGCGTCCGCGTCCCTGGCCGCCATCAGGCAGCTGAGGCCACCAGCCCGGGAGAGCACCACGCGGGCCTCGCCGCCGCCGGCCGGAAGCAACCACAAGGCGTTGACGGGGTCCGCGTCGGGAGTTTCCGGGTCCGGGCGCGCGGAGGTGAAGTAGAGGCTGCCGTCCGCCGCGAACACCGCCCCCGCCTCACCCTTGGCGCTGCGGGTGATCCGGCGTGCCTGCTGCCTGCCCTCGGGGTCCAGTTCCCACAGTGCGGTGCGGTATTCGGTGCCCTTGTCGTTGAGCGTGGCCACCGTGGTGACCAGCCTCCCGCCGTCGGGGCTGAGCGCCAGCCCGCTGACCCTCGGGATTGCCAGATAGTGGTCCAGGTCGTGGAACGGGGTCTCGGGCTGTTCGCCCAGGGGCTGCGGGTCGGTGGTAACCATGCCCCCGATTCAACACTGTCAGTGCCCCGGATCACACCCTTTTCACTCAGAGTGAAACGGTAGTTTCAGAGTGGGGCCGCTCGGCGGCACGTGGAGGTCGGCGGTGTGGACGAGCCCCGCCCGGTAAAATCAGCGGCTGGCGGCCGCCTGTGGTCCCGGCACCGCAGCGTTTCGCGGCCCAGCGCGGGAGGAGGCGGCGAGGATCTCGGCCCCGGCCCTGCCGGTGTGGAAAAGCAGGTCTGCGGCAGCAAGGTTGGGCAGGAACGGTAATTGGCCCTGCGCGTAGACGGGGTGATCGAAAACCTGGAGATAGACGGGTATTCCGGCTTCATCGAAGCCCGTCCAGTCGATGAAGTGGGTGGCAGTGGTGCTGGTGAGGTGCGCGTCGCCGCCGGCGTAGCGGACGAGATCCAGCAGCCGCTCTTCGCGGGTTCCGGTGTGCGGCAGGTCGGTGGCCCGGATGATTTTGACCCCGGAGCCGAGATACCGGCAGAACTGTTCAAGCAAGTCCAGGTTATGGTCCACGAGCATCTCCCACCGGCGGTCGTAAACCGACTGGAACAGGGGGAAAACTTCGCCAAAATAGGGAGCCTGGGAGTAATTGGTCTCGAGGAAATCAAGGTGCTTCCGGCGCCACCCTGGTTCGGGGACGAGCCGGACCGCGTTGAGGACCTGCCGGGCTCCGGTGCTGACCACGGGCACTGTCAGCCACTCGGGTTTTCCGCCCCGGGTGCGGAAGAGCTGGCGGGCGTGGAATTCCTGCCTGGTGAATTGGACGCTGTCGTATGCGACGTAAACGTCGCTCGCCAGGACTTTGGCCATAAGTTCTTGCCATGGCATGAAGTTGGGCTGGTGAACCGAGACCAGCACCATCAGAACACCGCCCGGTGGACAAAGAAACCTTCGGCGGATTCGACGGAGATTTCCCGGCCCCGAAGCCGGCTCTGCAGTTCCAGGCCCTCGGGGCTTCCGTGGTAGAGGGGCCCTCGAACCTGGGAGGCGTGGGTACGGAGCGCCTTGAGTTTCAGATCCAGGAAGTTGCTGATGTCGATGTAAAGGTTGGGGTGGAAGCGTTCGTGGTCCGGGGACCAGAACAGGCTGGTGTTGTCATAGCTGAGAACCAAGGGTATGAAGTGTCGCTCTTCACGCAGCCCGGGCCGTGCGGCCGTCATGCAGGCGCGGAAAAGCGCTTCATGGTCCTGGTTGTAGCTCATCGCGGGGATGAGCAGCATGGTGGGCTGGATGTTCTCCACCGAAAGGCGGGCCTCGCGTTCGATCAGTCTGACGAGGTCACGGCGTGGCAGGGTATCCAGTGCCATATGCACGGATTCCTCGGCGAACAACACTTCCCAGTCATCGACCTTCAGGAGTTCCATCACCATGCCAAATTCCTTCAGCCGGGTCTGGGCGCTGACCAGGTGCATCATTTCCCCGTTGCGGGCGGCGCCATAATGCTGGATGCCGCCTACGGACCCCAAAAGCACGTAGGCGTCGCCACCTAGAGATTTGATCCTTGCTATCGTCCCGGCGCAACCGTAGGTTTCGTCATCGGCGTGCGGGGCGACAACCAGCACCCGCTGCCCGGACAAAAACCCGTCCCCCCATAATGGCTCCATCCTCTGCCCCCTTCAGCAAAGTCGCCCGCCGGCTGGGCTGGCGCGATGTACGGCCCCAGCATAGGGCTTCGTCGATTTTTTCAAACGAGTATCGACTACTTGTTTTTCACTGCAGTTCGATCCGGCCCGGCGGCTCGCGCCCCGGGACGTGCCGCCGAACCGCGGGGGGTGCCGGCCAGCGCCGGCTATGCCGTCAGTGAAGGCGTCCCTGAGTTGGCATGATGGAGGGATGACTCCTGAGAAGCCTCTGTCCCGCCGGTCCGTTCTGCTCGGCGCCGGCGCCGCGGGTTGCGGCGCCCTGACCCTCGCCGGCTGCTCGGTGGCGCCGGTCCAAGCGCCGGCGTCCACTGCCGCGGCCGCGCCGGCCGCCCCGACCGGTGCGCCGGTCCGGGTCGGCAAACTCAGCGAGGTGGCGGTGGGCAGCACGGCCACCGGGAAGGTCAACGACAAGACCGTGGTGATCTTCCGGGCCGATGAGAAGACGGTGCTGGCCTACGACGCGACCTGCACGCACGCCGGCTGCCCGGTGGCCCCGGACGGCGCCGACTTCCACTGCCCCTGCCACGGTTCCGCGTTCAAGGGTGCCGACGGCAGCGTGCTCAATGGACCCGCGCGGGCCCCGCTGGCCAGGCTCACGGCCGCGATCGACGGCGAATGGATCACGGTGAGCGCCTGATCCGGTACACGACGACGGCGCCGGCCGCCTCCCGAGGGAAGCGGCCGGCGCCGTCGTCATTAGAGCCTGTGTCCGGTTAGACGCTGGGCGCGATCTCCGGGATCCGGGGCTTGGAGTTGCCTGCGAAGGTGAACTTGGCCGTGTCGCCCTCGCCTTCGACGTCCACCACCACGATGTCGCCGGAGTGCAGTTCGCCGAACAGGATCTTCTCGGAGAGCTGGTCCTCGATCTCGCGCTGAATGGTGCGGCGCAGCGGCCGGGCGCCCATCGCCGGGTCGTAGCCACGGGTGGCCAGGAGCACCTTGGCCGCGGTCGTGAGCTCGATGCCCATGT
The DNA here is from genome assembly GCF_057748045.1 of Arthrobacter sp. JB02-1C. Taxonomy (NCBI): domain Bacteria; kingdom Bacillati; phylum Actinomycetota; class Actinomycetes; order Micrococcales; family Micrococcaceae; genus Arthrobacter; species Arthrobacter sp. JB02-1C. Next base: position 1,278,796 of record NZ_CM173235.1, on the reverse strand, counting down.
CCTTGTCCTTCAGGCGCTTCTCCAGCCGCGAGACGAACAGGTCCACGATCTCGATGATCTCTTCCTGGGTCAGCTGCGGGAACACCACCACGTCGTCGACACGGTTCAGGAACTCCGGCCGGAAGTGCTGCTTGAGCTCCTCCGTCACCCGGGCCCGCATCCGGTTGTAGCCAGTCTGCGTGTCCGTGCCCGACTGGAAGCCGGTGGCGACGCTCTTGGAAATATCCCGGGTGCCGAGGTTCGTGGTCATGATGATCACGGTGTTCTTGAAGTCCACCACGCGGCCCTGGGAGTCGGTCAGGCGGCCGTCTTCGAGGATCTGCAGCAGCGAGTTGAAGAGATCGGCGTGCGCCTTCTCCACCTCGTCGAACAGCACCACGGAGAACGGACGACGCCGGACCTTCTCGGTCAGCTGGCCGCCCTCCTCGTAGCCGACGTAGCCCGGAGGGGCACCGAAGAGCCGCGAGACGGTGTGCTTCTCGGAGTACTCGGACATGTCGAGGGTGATCAGCGCGTCCTCGTCGCCGAACAGGAACTCCGCCAGGGCCTTGGCCAGCTCGGTCTTGCCGACGCCGGTGGGGCCGGCGAAGATGAACGAGCCGCCCGGACGCTTCGGGTCCTTCAGGCCGGCACGGGTGCGGCGGATCGCCTGGGACAGGGCCTTGATGGCCTCGTTCTGGCCCACCACGCGCCGGTGCAGTTCGTCTTCCATCTTCAGCAGGCGCGAGGATTCTTCCTCGGTCAGCTTGAAGACCGGAATGCCGGTGGAATTCGCCAGCACCTCGGCGATGAGGTCCTCATCCACCTCGGAGATGTCGTCCATGCCGCCGGTCTTCCACTGGCGTTCCTTCTCGGCGCGCTCAGTAATGAGCTTCTGCTCCTTGTCGCGCAGCGCGGCGGCACCTTCGAAGTCCTGCGCGTCGATCGCGGATTCCTTCTCAAGCTTCATCGCCGAGATCTTCTCGTCCATGATCTTCAGCTCCGGCGGGGCCGTCATCCGGCGGATCCGCAAGCGGGCGCCGGCTTCATCAATCAGGTCGATCGCCTTGTCCGGCAGGAAGCGGTCCGAGATGTAGCGCTCGGAGAGGCTGGCGGCCGAGGCGAGGGCGCCGTCGGTGATGGTGACGCGGTGGTGCGCCTCGTAGCGGTCCCGCAGGCCCTTGAGGATCTCGATCGCGTCCGCGACCGAAGGCTCCTTGACCTGGATCGGCTGGAACCGGCGCTCCAGGGCGGCGTCCTTCTCGATGTGCTTGCGGTACTCGTCCAGCGTGGTGGCGCCGATGGTCTGCAGCTCACCGCGGGCCAGCATGGGCTTCAGGATCGAGGCCGCATCGATCGCGCCCTCGGCGGCACCGGCACCCACCAGGGTGTGGATCTCGTCGATGAACAGGATGATGTCGCCGCGGGTACGGATCTCCTTAAGGACCTTTTTCAGCCGCTCTTCGAAGTCACCGCGGTAGCGGGAACCGGCCACCAGGGACCCGAGGTCCAGGGTGTACAGCTGCTTGTCCTTGATGGTCTCCGGCACGTCCCCGCGGACGATCGCCTGGGCCAGGCCCTCCACGACGGCGGTCTTGCCGACGCCGGGTTCGCCGATCAGCACCGGGTTGTTCTTGGTGCGGCGGGAGAGGACCTGCATGACGCGTTCCATCTCCTGCTCGCGCCCGATCACCGGGTCAAGCTTGTTTTCCCGGGCGGCCTGGGTCAGGTTCCGGCCGAACTGGTCGAGGACGACCGAGCCGGCGGGGGTGCCTTCAGCCTGGCCGGGTCCGACGCCGGCGCCGGACGTTTCCTTGCCCTGGTAGCCGGAGAGCAGCTGGATGACCTGCTGGCGGACACGGTTCAGGTCAGCACCGAGCTTGACCAGCACCTGGGCTGCCACGCCTTCACCCTCGCGGATGAGGCCCAGCAGGATGTGCTCCGTGCCGATGTAGTTGTGGCCCAGCTGGAGGGCTTCGCGCAGCGAGAGTTCCAGCACCTTCTTGGCACGCGGCGTGAAGGGGATGTGGCCGGAGGGCGCCTGCTGGCCCTGGCCGATGATCTCCTGTACCTGCTCGCGCACGCCGTCGAGCGAGATGCTCAAGGACTCCAGGGCTTTGGCAGCAACACCTTCACCCTCGTGGATCAGACCCAAGAGGATGTGCTCGGTACCGATGTAATTGTGGTTCAGCATGCGTGCCTCTTCTTGGGCAAGCACAACTACGCGACGGGCACGGTCCGTAAATCGCTCAAACATTTCGCCACACTCCTAGCTACGACGTACTTTGATGCTACGTGCCGGAGTTGCAGATTGGTGGCTTGTTCGCCACAGGGGAAACCGGGAGGACCCACGGCCCGGCCCGGAGTGCGCTCCAGCCCGGTTACTGCTGCCCGCGGGGGCGGAACACGGCGTGTCCGTCGCCCGCGGGTGGCCGCGCGGCGGGCAACTGGGCTGGAACGCCGGACAGCCCCGAACCCGGACAGCCCCGAACCCCCGGCACGACGAAGCCCCCGCCAGGTGCCGGGGGCTTCGTCGGTTTGCTGCGGCCCCGGTGTTCCGGACCGCGGGCAGCCGTGCTACGAATTAGCCTGCTGGTAGGCTTCCTGAATTTCGGCCTGGATACGGCCGCGGCTGTTTACCGCATAGCCGTTGTCCCGGGCCCACTGGCGGATCTGCGCAGAGTCCTGATTACGGCCGGCAGACGCTTTAGTCCGGGTTGCCCGGCCGCTTGATGTTTTACGCGCATGGCCGACATACCGCTCAAGTGCCGTGCGGAGTTCCGAAGCGTTGCCGGATGACAGGTCAATTTCATAACTGACGCCGTCCAGGCCGAAGCGGACGGTTTCGTCAGCGGATCCCCCATCCAGATCATCGACGAGGATGATTTTGACTTTCTGTGCCATAAAGGTTCTCTTTTCAAATGGATGGGAATTTAGAAAAGCGGGATGTATCTGTAGAAAGTATCCATCCTTTAATGGCCTTGAGTCAAAGCACGAATGACCTTCCAAGACAATTCACAGGAAGGAATAGGGCCGGCCATTAGCGCTGCTCGGGGAAATGGTCGTCCGCCGGGGCAGGGCGTTGCCCCTTGGCGGACGCGGCTGCCTCCGCCTGGGCGCGCGCCTCGGCGCGGCGCTCGGATTTATCCGCATTGAAAATCGCCTTCATGGCGAACCAGAAAATGAGTCCGACCACCACGGACGGGAGCAGGACGGCAATGTAATCCATGGTCAGTGTCCTTCGGGCTTCAGCAGGGGGAAGAGGATGGTTTCGCGGATGCCGGCACCGGTGAAGAGCATGACCAGCCGGTCGATGCCGAGGCCGATGCCGCCCATCGGCGGGGCGCCGTATTCGAGGGCGCGGAGGAAGTCCTCGTCCAGCTGCATGGCTTCGACGTCGCCGGCAGCCGAGCGGCGGGACTGCTCGGTGAGGCGTTCGCGCTGGATCACCGGATCGATCAGCTCGGAGAACGCGGTGCCCCGCTCCATGCCGCCAATGATTAGGTCCCACGCTTCGATCAGCCGGTCGTCCTCGCGGTGCTGGCGTGCCAGCGGCTGCGCCGAGGGCGGGTAGTTGTAAACGAAAGTGGGGTTGAGCAGCGTCGGTTCGACCAGTTCGCCGAAGAGCTCCACGACAAGCTTCTCCGCATCCCAGCCGGCGTCGACCTTGACGTCATGCTTGGCGGCAAGGGCCAGCAGCTCGGCGGCCGGCGTCTCCGGGGTGATTTCCTGGCCGACGAAGTCGGACAGGCCCGGGTAGACGGCCAGCCAGGCCCAGTCGCCGTCGAGGTTGATCTCTCCGGCCTCGGTCTGCAGCACGCGTCCGACGCCGACGGCGTCCGCGGCGTCGAGGATGATTTCCTTGATGCGGTCCGCCATGACGAACTGGTCCGCCCACGCCTCGTAGCTCTCCAAGGTGGTGAACTCGGGGCTGTGGGTGGAGTCGACGCCCTCGTTGCGGAAGACGCGGCCCATGTCGTAGACCCGGTCGATGCCGCCCACCACTGTGCGCTTGAGGTACAGCTCGGTGGCGATTCGCAGCGTCATCTTCTGGTCGAAGGCGTTCATGTGGGTCTCAAACGGGCGTGCCGTCGCGCCGCCGTGTACCAGCTGCAGCATCGGCGTTTCCACCTCGACGTAGCCCTGCCGGTGCAGGGTTTCGCGGATGGACCGGGTGATCGCGGCCCGGGTGTACACCATTTCGCGCGCCTCGTCGCGGACGATCAGGTCCACGTACCGCTGGCGGACGCGGGTTTCCTCGTTCAGCCCGGCGTGCAGCACCGGCAGCGGGCGCAGTGCCTTGGACGCCATGGACCACGAGTCCGCCATGACGGAGAGCTCGCCCCGGCGGGAGGAGATGACCTCACCCTTGATGAACACGTGGTCGCCGAGGTCAACCAGGGCCTTCCAGTCCGCGAGCGCTTCCTCGCCGACGTTGGCCAGGCTGAGCATGACCTGCAGCCGCACGGCCTTGCCGTCGCGGCCGCCTTCCTGCAGGGTGGCGAAGCACAGCTTGCCCGTGTTGCGGATAAAGACGATGCGGCCGGTCACCCCGACGATGTCGCCGGTGGTCTCGTCCGCCTCAAGGTGGGCATATTTTTCGCGGATTTCGGTCAGCGAATGCGTGCGTTCGACCCCCACCGGGTAGGCCTCGACGCCGCGCTCCATCAGCTTGGCGCGCTTCTCCATGCGGACCAGCGTCTGCTCACTGGCGTCGGAGTGCTCGGCGGCGGTATTCGGGGCGGAGGAGTTTTGGGAAGTCACAATCCCCAAGTTTACCGGGGTTTGTGCCGCCGCCGGTGCCGAGGGTGCGGGAATAGACTCGCAGCTATGGAGACGTGGACGATTCGAACGGACGACGGCGCGGGGCACCTTGAGCTGCACACCTTCCGGCCGTCCGCGGAAACGGCCGCGGCGACGGCGGCAGGGCAGCTGGCGGAGCCGCCAGCCGGGCAGCCGGCCGGCGGGCCCGGCGACGCCGCGGGCGAGGCGGCGGGCGAGGCGGCGGGCGAGGCGGCGGGCGGCGTCGTCGTGGTGCATGGGACGTTGATCACTGATGCCCTGTACCGGTCATTCGCGCGGAACCTGAGCCGGCTGCTGGGCCGCCCGGTGCACTGCTATAACCGCCGCGGCCGCGCGGGTTCCTCGCCGCAGCCGCCGGACTACTCGGCGGCGACGGAGGTGGCCGACCTGGCCGCGGTGCTCCGCCAGACCGGTTCCACGGACGTGGTGGCGCACAGCTATGGCGGTTTCGTGGCGCTGCAGGCCGCCCGCACGGTGCCGATCCGCCGGCTGGTGACGTACGACGCCGCCGTGTCCCTGGCCGGGAACCTCACCAGCCGCTGGCGGCCCGAGCTGGAACGCTCGGTCGCCGCCGGCGAACTGGACGATGCCTGGGCGCTGCTGGTCCAGGGGCTGGAAACGGCCGGACCGGTGTCCAAGCTGCCGCTCGGGGCGCTGCGGATGCTCAGCATCCTCTCGGCCCGGACCTCCCTCGGCGCACAGATGAGGGAACTGCTGCCCACGGCCGTCGCCGAGATGCGCGCGGTGCTTGCCGCCGACGCCGAGCTCGAGGATTTCGCCGCCCTGAGCACCCCCACCCTGATGCTGACCGGCGGCTGGAGCCCGGGGTACTTCGCCGAGACGGGCCGGCAGCTGGCCGCGGCGGTCCCCTCGATCGAGTTCGCCGTGGTGCCGGGGCAGCTGCACGAGGGCCCGATCCGTCCCGGCAACCGCAGGCTGGCGCTGATCGCGGCGAGGTTCCTGCTGGGCAGCAGCGGGCGCGCCCGGCCCGGTGTCCGTCGGCGGCTGCGGCTGCGCCGCTGAGCCCTGGCACCAGCGCCGGCGCTAGAATCGGGTCCGACAGATGTCGAAAGGACCCCCTTGGCCAAGCTCTACTTCCGCTACGGCGCGATGAACTCCGGCAAGTCGACGGGCCTGCTGCAGGCGGCGTTCAACTACGAGGAGCGCGGCCAGCGGGTGCTGCTGGCCAAACCGGACATCGACACCAAAGGCGATGCCGGCGTCGTATCCCGGCTGGGGATGACCCGCGACGTGGACTTCCTGATTCCCGCCGGCGCGTCCGTGCGTGAGCTGTTCTCGGCGCATGCCCACGGGGACGACCCCGATGCCCTGCTGCAGCATGTCGACGCGCCGCCGGTGGCCTGCCTGTTGGTCGACGAAGCCCAGTTCCTCGAGCCGGAGCAGGTGGACGACCTATTCCGGATTGCAGTCCTGGACAACGTGCCGGTGCTGGCCTACGGCATCCGCTCCGACTTCCGCACCCGCGCGTTCCCGGGGTCGCTCCGGCTGCTCGAGATCGCGCACACCCTCGAGGAACTCAAGACCATCTGCCGGTGCGGGCGCAAGGCGATCTTCAACACCCGGCGGATCGGCGACGAGGTCGTGTTCGACGGTGAGCAGGTGGCCATCGACGGGCAGGACGCCTGGTACGAGTCGCTGTGCGGCTCCTGCTACCTTGAGGCCTCCGGCGGCCGGCTGGGCGGCTGACTGCGCCCGCTGTGTGGTTCCGGGCGCCTCAGCTAGGCTCGAAGCATGACCCGCGAGAACATCAGGACCCCCGACGGCGCAACCCTTGAGCTTTTCAGCACGGGTGCTGAGCTGGCCGCGGCGGGTTCCGGCGTCGTCGTCGTGCCCGCCTCGATGGTGACGGCCGCCGACTACACCCGCTTCGCGCAGAAGCTCAGCGCCGCGCTGGGCAGGCCGGTGCACAGCTTTAACCGGCGGGGGCGCGGCTCGTCCTCGCCGCAGCCGGAGGACTACACGCTCGACGTCGATATCCGGGACCTTGACACCGTGATGAAGCACACCGCCAGCACCGACGTCTTCGGGCACAGCTTCGGCGGCGCGGTCGCGCTGCACGCCGCCCGCACCCTGCCGGTGGAGCGGCTGGCCGTGTACGACCCGGCCGTTTCGGTGAACGGCAGCGTCACCGCCGAGTGGACCCCGGAATATGAGCGCCTGACCGCGGCGGGCGATGACGACCGCGCCCTCGCCGTGCTGGTCCGCGGCCTTGAGACCGGCAGCGCGTTGTCCCGGATGCCGTTGTCCATGCTGACCCTGGCGAACAAGCTCACCGCCGGCACGCCCGTGGGCAAGCAGCTCCGGGAGCTCATGCAGACCGGCGTCCGGGAAATCAAAGCGATTATCGCGGCGGACATGCCGGCGGAGCCGTTCCTTGAGCTGCCGCTGGAAACGCTCATCATCGTCGGCGAGAAGAGCCCGGCCTACTTCGGCGTCGCCTGCGGCCAGATTCACGACGTGCTGTCCGGCTCCAGCTACCGGATCCTCCCCGGCATGGGCCACGACGGCGTGAACAAGGCACCGGACAAGCTGATCTCCGAACTCAGCGACTTCTTCTCCGGCTAGCGGTCCAGAGCCGCTGTCGCGCCGTGGTGGGAGAAAGTATGCGGTTGCCTCGCCTCGGGCTCTGGCCGTGGATGAGGTTTCGGGCACAGATTATCCGGCCCGGGCGCGGCCGGCCCGGCAAGCCGCGGGTCAGTGCGCGGCCGGCCCCGCCGCGCCGTCGGTCCTGCGCATCAGCACGGACAGCACGACGGCGGCCAGCGCAATCGCGGCTGCGGTCAGGAATGCGGCGTGCATGCCCGCGACGACGCCCGAGCCGGCCGAGACCACCGCGAAGATCGAGACCAGCAGGGCGGTGCCGGCCGCGCCGGCGACCTGCTGCAGGGTGCTCAGGATGGCCGACCCGTGCGAGTAAAGGTGGGGCGGCAACGGATTCAGCCCGGTGGTGAACGCGGGGGTAAAGAGCAGGGCAAGGCCCAGGCTGAGCGAGACGTGCAGCCCGATGATCCAGCCGACCGGGCTCTGGCTGTCCAGCCCGGAGAACTGCCACAGCGCGAGCACCATAAGGATCGAGCCGGTCACCGTCAGCGGCAGCGGGCCCACCCGGTCGAACAGCCGCCCGATGACCGGGCCGAGCAGCCCCATCGCGAGGCCGCCGGGCAGGAGGACCAGCCCGGTTTCGAGCGACTGGAGGCCGCGGATTTCCTGCAGGTAGAGCGGCAGCAGGATCACCGCGCCGAACAGGGCGATCATCGCGACCACGAGCAGCAGCACGGAGACCGTGAACATCCGGTAATTGAAGGCGCGCAGGTCCAGCAGCGGCGCCTCGGCCTTCTGCAGCCGGAGCTGGCGCAGCACGAAGGCCAGCATGGCCACCACGCCGACGGCGAGCGCTGCGACCGCGGGGCCGGCGGGGCCGCCGTTGCCGCCGATCTGGCTCAGGCCGTAGACGACGCCGCCGAAGGCGGGAACGGTGAGCAGTACCGAGAGCGCATCGAGCCGGGTCTTCTCGTTTTCGCCGATGTTCCGCAGAAAGCGGGCACCGATCGCGAAGGCCAGCAGCGCGATCGGAAGGACGAACACGAACATGAAACGCCAGGAAAAGTGCTGCAGGATCAGGCCGGAGACCGTCGGTCCCATCGCCGGGGCCACCGAGATCGCAATGCTGACGTTGCCCATCACGGCGCCCCGGCGGGACAGCGGTACCAGGGTCAGGATGGTGGTCATCAGCAGCGGCAGCATGATGGCGGTGCCGCCGGCTTGGACGATCCGGGCCAGCAGGAGGACCTCGAAGCCCGGGGCGAGGGCGGCCAGCAGCGTGCCGCCGGAGAACAGCCCCATGGCCAGCATGAAGACCGCCCGGGTGGAGAGCCGCTGCAGGATGAACCCGGTCGTCGGAATGATAACGGCCATGGTGAGCATGAAGCCGGTGGACAGCCATTGCACGGTAGGTGCGTCGACCCGCAGGGCGACCATCAGCCGCTGCAGCGCGACGTTCATGATGGTCTCGTTGAGGATCACCACGAAGGTAGCCACCAGCAGGGTGGCGATGATGGTGACGGACTCGCGGCTCAGCTTCTCCGGCGCGGCCGCAGCGGGTTCGACGGCGGTCCGGGCCGGGCCGGGGTGGGCGCTTGGCGAGATGTCTGTGGCCATGGTTTTCCCTCAGGGACTTGGGGTGGGTTCCGGCGCTTCAGCGTCGCCCACCCGTTAACCCTACGCGCCGCCGGGTCATTCCCGCCTCCCCCGATCCGGCCCCGCAGATCCCCCCGGCCCGGCGCAGGGTGGGACTATGAGTCCAGCGGGACGTTGTCGATCAGCCGCACCGGGCCGACTTTCGCGGCGATCAGCACCAGCCCCTCGCCGCGGAACGGGGTTTCCCGGCAGTTCTCCGCGAGCGGTTCGAGGGTGCGGGGGTCCACGACTTCGAAATAGTCCAGCCCCACGAGCGGCTGGGACTTCACCAGCGCCCGCGCCGAGTCCAGGTCCAGCGGTTCGTGCGCGTTGGCCCGGTCCTCAACCAGCCGCAGCGCCCGGGACAAGACCAGGGCCGCCTCCCGCTCCCCGGCGGAGAGGAAACGGTTGCGGCTGGAAAGCGCCAGCCCGTCCTCGGAGCGCACGATCGGAACGGCCACGATCTCCACCGGGAAGTTCAGGTCCGCCACCATCCGCCGGACCAGGACCAACTGCTGCGCGTCCTTCTGCCCGAAGTAGGCCCGGTAGGAGGCCTCCCCCAGCCCCGGCAGGCCGTAGTGGAGCAGCTTTGCCACCACCGTCAGGGCGCCGTCGAAGTGTCCGGGCCGGGAGGCGCCCTCCCACTTTTCCGCCAGCGGCCCTGCGGTGATCCGCACCGCGGGTTCCCCGCCGGGGTACACCTCTGCCACCGCCGGCGCGAAGGCCAGGTCAACGCCCTCGGCTTCCAGCCGGGCCAGGTCCGCGTCGAGGGTCCGCGGGTAGCGCTCCAAATCTGCCGCCTCGTCGAATTGCAGGGGGTTCACGAAGATACTGGCCACCACAACGTCGTTCTGCTCCACGGCGGTGCGGGCCAGCCGGGCATGTCCGTCATGCAATGCGCCCATGGTGGGGACCAACGCCTGCGAGCGGCCGCGTTTTTTGGTGAGCAGGCGGGCGCTTTCAGTGCGGAGCTGGGCAGCGGTGGTGACGAGCTGGATTGCCATCTCAGGGTCCTTCCTCAGGAATCGGGCCGTCAGTGCCGGGCGCCTCAAGCGCCCGGCGGATGCCCTTGACTTGCTCCGGCTTCAATTGCCCGCGGCTGCCCGCGCGCCGGGCCGTTGCCCGGGCCATGGCCAGGTACGCCTCCAGAATATCGCCGCCGGAACCGCCGTCGAGTTCGCGCAGGGCTTCGGAGTGCGCCTCCACAGTGCCGACGTCGCCGCGGACCACCGGCCCGGTGAGCGCCGCTTCGCCCGAGGCCAGGGCATTCTCCAGGCTGGCGCGCAACAAGGGTCCCAGCACGCTCTCGGGGGCCTCCACACCCACCTCGCGCAGCAACTCGGACGCCTGCGCCACGAGCGTGACCAGATGGTTCGAGCCGTGGGCCAGCGCCGCGTGGTACAGCGGCCGGTCGCCCTCGGCGATGGCAACCGGCTCGGCGCCCATCTCCACCACCAGGGCCTGCGCGATCGGCAGCATGGCCGGATCGGCGGTCACGCCGAAGCTGCAGTCCAGCAGCCGGGTCAGGTCCAGGCTCATCCCGGTGAACGTCATGGCCGGGTGCAGCGCCAGCGGGATGGCCCCGGCGGCGCGGACCGGGTGCAGGATGCCGACGCCGAAGCGCCCGGACGTGTGGGCCACCAGTTGGCCCGGTTGCCAGGCGCCGAGCTTGGCCAGGCCCTGGACCAGCGGGCCGAGGGCGTCGTCCGGGACCGCCAGCAGCACCAGTTCGGCGCGTTCCACGATTTCCTGCACCTCAAGAATGGGGACACCGGGCAGCAGGGTCTCGGCCCGCTCGCGGCTCGCGTCCGAGACGGCGGCGACGCCCACCACGGCGTGCTCGGCCGCGCGCAGTGCCGCCCCCAGGACGGCACCGACCTTGCCGGCTCCAATGATTCCGACGCCGAGGCGTCCCGGTTTAGGCATGGTGTGGCCCTTCCTGTGGTGCGGGTTCTGGGGTGCGCCGGGCCCGGTCGAGCCAGTGTTCGCTGTGTTGCTCCCGGCGGGCGGTTCGGGCGCGGGCCGCCTGGGCGTCGAGCAGCGCGCGGCCCTCGTCCAGGCCTGCCTGGATCAGCCGGGGTGCCACCGGGCCGGGGGTGGTGTGCAGCACCAGGTCAACGACGCCGAACCGCCGCGCGAGCGGGCCCTGCTGTAGCGCCATCGACTGGGTGCGCTGGTGCGGTACCAGCACGAGGTGCCGCCACCAGCGCCCGGAGCGGATCAGCAGCGCCGTGTCGGTGGCGGTGAAGCCGTTCCGCCGCCACCCCAGCGGAGCGAGCAGGCGGGCGCGCCGCGGTGTGGTGACAAAACCGCCGTCGTCCGCCGGACGTCCTGCGGGAGGCGCGGCCGGACGCGTGGCAGGGGCAAGGCCGGTGAGCCCGGCCGTGAAGGTGCCCACCGGGTCCGGGGTGCCGGGGTCGGGCAGGATCAGCGACAGCATTTGCAGCACCTCGGGCAGTGTCCCGACCGGCAGCAGGGTGGTGCGCGAGGAGGCGTGGCCCTGGCTGCCTTCCGTTCCGTAACCGGCCACATTCACCTGCATCCGGTACCAGCCGAGGATCCGCCAGAGCGGCGGCTGGCTGACGCGCAGCGCCTGGACGCGCCCCGGCGGCAGCGTCTGCGCCTGGGTGTCCAGCAATCCGTAGCGCAGCCGGATGCCGTCCGGGGAGATGGCGGCGGTGAAGTTGTAGCCCTTCGTGAAGGTGTTCCAGTACGCGGCAAGCACGCCCAGGCCGGCCGGGATCAGGTACAGGTAAAAGCCGCGGTTCTCCGTAACCGCAGAAAGCCACACCGACGCTGCGGCGCCGAGGATGATGCCCGCGCTCTGCTCGCTCAACACCAGCGACCCCACCAGCCGCGCCAGCGGCACGGTCAGGACGATGCGTTCCGGTGCTGCCGCTGCCGGCGACGGCCCGCCGGCAGCTTCCGGCTGGCCGGCTTCGTGGGAGCCCTGTTCGTGGGCGCCCTGTTCGTGGGAGCCCTGTTCGTGGGGCTGCCGGCGTCCGCCGGCGGCCTCCGTGAGAATCAGGGTGCGGAGCGCCTGCGCCTCGGCGATCGGCAGGTAGGCCAGGTGCACCGCGGCCTTGCCGGCGTCGGCAACGTCGAACCTGAGCTCCGCGAGGCCGAAGATGCGGGCCAGCAGCGGTTGCACGACGTCGATGGCCTGGACCCGGTCCAGCCTCGCCTGGCGTTGCTGCTTGAACAGGACACCGGTGTTGACCCGGACGTAGCCCCCGGCCACCTGGTAGCGGGTGAAGTACCAGCTGAGGACGTAGCCGAGCACGATAAGCAGCAGCACGGCACCGCCGCCGGTCAGCAACCACGGCGCCCGCTCGGCGAACCGTTCGTCGAAGAGCGGCCCGCCGCGGAGGAGGCGCTCGAAGGTATCCCGGCCGAAGAAGAACATGACGGCGGCAATCGCCAGCCAGCCCCGTACGAACGGCGACGCCGGATGCACCCGCCGCCAGGACCCCGGGGCGGTCAAAGCCCGGCCAGACGGGCCTCGCCGCGGGCGGCGAGCTGCTCGCGGAGCCGCGCCCCCTCCGCAGCGGGCAGCCCCGGGATCTGTGCGCTGGTGCCGGCCGCTGCGGTGTGCAGCTTGACCGTGCACAGGCCCAGGGCGCGTTCCACCGGTCCGGCCCCGATGTCCACGTACTGCATCCGTCCGTAGGGCACCACCAGGGTGCGCTGGAAGAAGATGCCGCGGCGGATCAACAGGTCATCCTCGCGTTCGGCGTAACCGATGGAGCGGACCTGGCGCGGTATCAGGGCCAGCCGCCAGAGCGCCAGCACGAGGGCCGCGGCGGGCACGGCGGCGGCCAGCCAGCGCGGCGGCCAGCTCCACACCCCGTTCAGGACCAGCACGAGCGGGAGGGACAGGACGGCGAAGACGATCAGGTTGCCCAGCGCCCAGCCGGCCAGCCGCACGGGAACGTAGCGTGGCGAGACGCGCAGCCAGTCAACGCCCGGCGGGTCAATCGCTTCGGTACGCATATTCGCCTTCAGCCTCGGGTTTGCCCCGGTTTCCGCGCAGCCCGGTGCTGCCGTCGGGGTTGCCGTCCTCCGGCGGGATCCGGCAGAACCGTTCGACCAGCAGGCCCACCACGACCATGACGAGGCCGCCGCCGGCCATGGCCAGCGTCTCCCCGGTGATCGCCTGGCCGCTGCGGAGGTTCCAGAGCCGCAGCTGGTCCAGGAAGATCCCCGCGTGCCAGCCCAGCAACATGCTGCCCGTGTAGGCGCAGGCCTGGGCGAGGACCAGGGTCCAGGCGGCCAGGATCGGGTTGAGCATCTTCTTCTTGGTCCCGTTCCGCCAGCGCAGGACCCTGATGCCAAGGATCAGGGTGAGCGCCACGATCACGCCCATGGTGATCAGGCCGGTCAGCGGCAGGACCGGAGTGGCAAGGCTGTAGCGGGCGGCCAGCAGCGTCGCGGACCAGCCGGCGGCGGCAAGCCCGACGCAGATCACGAGCAGCAGGAGCGGGCTGGTGAGCTTCACGGCGCCTCCACCGCCCCGGCCACGCCGTTGGGATCCTCGAAGCCGTCGAACGGGGCGAGGTCGGGAAAGTCAGCGGCCCGGGCGGCCAGTTCGCCCACACGTTCACCGTTCAGCCGTGCCGCCGGCTCGATCAGGGACCACGGGTACAGCACGAAGGCCCGTTCCGCGGCGCGCGGATGCGGCAGGGTCAGCGTCGGGTCCGAGCTGACCAGGTCGCCGTAGGTGATGATGTCGACGTCGAGCGTGCGCGGGCCCCAGCGCACCTCCCGGACGCGCAGGTGCTTTTGTTCCACCGCCTGGCAGTGCCGCAGCAGCTCGCCCGGGGAGAGCGAGGTTTCCACGGCGATCACCATGTTCAGGAAATCCGGCTGGTCCGGCGGCCCGCCGACGGCCTTGGTCTGGACGATCGGCGAGATGGCCAGCAGCCGCACCTCGGGCGGGTCGACGAGGTCGGCGACGGCGGCGGTCAGCGTGTCGTTGCGTGCGCCCAGGTTGCTGCCCAGGGCGATCACGGCGCGGGTGTAGGGCGCGGGCTGCGGGCTCATGGCTGTTCCCGGTGCACGCTGACGGACACGTCACCGAAATCGACCTCGATCGGGGCCTGCGGTTTGTGCACGGTGATGTCCACGGCGGCCACCGGGAAGCGGCGCAGCACGTCGTCGGCGATCCGCACCGCGAGGGCCTCGATCAGGTTCAGCGGCGTGCCGGTGATCCAGCCGCGGATGCATGCGGCCACCTCACCGTAGTGCGCGGTGTCCAGCACGTCGTCGCTGGCGGCGGCCGCCGTGAAGTCCAGGTGCAGCACGGCGTCAACGACGAAGGGCTGGCCGTCCCGGCGTTCGAAGTCGAAGACGCCGTGGTGCCCGACGGCGGTGACGCCGCTTAGCGTGATCCGGTCCATCTGGTGCCGGTTCAGCGGTCGCCGGCCGGGGCGGGCGCGGCGGTGCCGGCCGCTGCGGCGGCCCGGCGGGGCGGAGCGATCCGGGCAGCAACCTTGACGGCGTCGAGGCTGGCACCGACGTCGTGGACGCGCACCGCCCAGGCGCCGCGGTAGGCGCTGATTGCGGTGATGGCGGCGGTGGCGGCGTCACGCTCCGTCGGCGGCGCGGCCTTGCCGGCGGCGGTCAGGAGGCTGCCCAGGAAGCGCTTCCGCGAGCCGGCGACCAGCACCTTGTGTCCGAGGGCCTGGAGCACATCGATGTTTTGCAGCAGTTCCCAGTTCTGCGCCTCATTCTTGGCGAAGCCCAGGCCCGGGTCCAGGATGATCTGGTCTTCGGTGGCGCCGGCGGCGTACAGCCGGTCCCGGACCTCGGCAAGCTCGGCGGCGACGTCCTGCGCGACGTTGCCGTACACGGCCAGCGCATCCATCGTGCCGGCATCCCCGCGGCGGTGCGTCAGGATGTAGGGTGCCTTGCTCCGGCCCACCAGTTCGATCATTTCCGGTTCAACAGTCAACCCGGAGACGTCGTTGATGATGGCGGCGCCGGCGGCCAGTGCGGCCTCGGCGGTGGCGGCGTGCGTGGTGTCGACGCTGACCAGCGCGCCGGCCTTGACCAGCGCCTCGATCACGGGCAGGACCCGGCGCTGCTCTTCCTCGACGCTGACCTCGGCGGCACCGGGGCGGGTGGATTCGCCGCCGACGTCGACGATGTCAGCCCCCGCGTAGTACATCCGCAGGCCGGCGGCGACGGCGGTATCCGTCGTCGCGTGCCGGCCGCCGTCGCTGAACGAATCGGGGGTGACGTTTAGGATCCCCATCACCAGCGTCCGGTCGGTGGGCAGGTCCGTGAAGCTCGCGGCCGGGCGCGGCTTGCGCAGCACGGGCAACGGGGAGGTGGCGGGCCCGGTTCCGGGGGCGGCCGCGAGGGAATCCATTGTGTTTTCTTACCTTCCGAGGATGAGGCTCATGGCTTCGGCGCGGGTGGCCGGGTCATGCAGTTGCCCGCGGACCGCGCTGGTGACGGTTTTGGCGCCGGGTTTGCGGATGCCGCGCATGGACATGCAGAGGTGCTCGCATTCGACCACGACGATCGCGCCGCGCGGCTTGAGGTGTGTGACAAGGGCCTCGACGATCTGGGTGGTGAGGCGTTCCTGCACCTGCGGGCGGCGGGCGTAGAGGTCCACCAGGCGCGCCAGCTTGCTCAGTCCGGTGACCTTGCCGTCGTGCGAGGGGATGTAGCCGACATGGGCTACCCCGTGGAACGGCACCAGGTGGTGCTCGCAGGTGGAGTAAAACGGGATGTCCTTAACCAGGACCAGTTCCTCATGGTCCAGGTCGAAGGTGGTGCCGAGGATTTCGGCCGGGTCGTGGTGCAGTCCGGCGAACATCTCCGCGTAGGCTTTCGCCACCCGCTTCGGGGTGTCCAGCAGGCCGCTGCGGTCCGGGTCCTCGCCGATCGCAAGCAGGATTTCGCGGACCGCGGCCTGGATCCGCGGACGGTCCACCGCTGCGGCGTGCTGGCCGGGTGCCACCGCCGCCTCACCCATGGTGGAGGAGCCGGCGGTGGCGGGAACGTCGTCGTCGTCGAGATAAGAAGTCACAGCAGAAGCCTAGCCGGGATGGCCGTCGGTTCCCGGGTCGGTTACCCCGCCCTGGAACGGCTCCTGTCCGGGGACGCCCTGGGCGTGCGGCGGGAGCGCGTCAAGCGGCTCCTCGAGCCGGGCCTCCTTGGCTTCCTCCTGGGCTACGCGCTCGGCCTTCTCCCGGCGGGACTCCACCGGACCGACGGCCTGGATGGGCCGGCTTTCCTTGGAGAGCCAGATCTCGCGGAAGTCGCGTTTGCGGATGTTCACGAAGACTTCCGCGATTTCGGCCTGGTTCAGGGTCTCGCGTTCGAGCAGTTCAAGCGCCAGTTGGTCCAGGACGTCGCGGTTCTCCGTCAGGATCGCGTAGGCCTCGTCGTGCGCGCCCTCGATCAGGCGGCGCACTTCCTCGTCCACCACGTAGGCAATCTGGTCCGAGTAGTTGCGTTCGTGGCCGGCGTCCCGGCCCAGGAAGGGCTCCCCGCCGCCCTGGCCCAGCCGGACGGCGCCGACGCGCTCACTCATGCCGAATTCGGTCACCATCTTGCGGGCAATCCCGGTGGCCTTGTCGATGTCGTTGGACGCGCCGGTGGACGGGTCATGGAAGACGAGTTCCTCCGCCACCCGGCCGCCCATCGCGTAGGCCATCTGGTCCAGCAGCTCATTGCGGGTCACGGAATACTTGTCGTTTTCCGGAACCACCATGGTGTACCCGAGGGCGCGGCCGCGGGGCAGGATGGTGATCTTGGTGACCGGGGCCGAGTTGCGCAGCGCCGCCGCCACCAGGGCGTGGCCGCCTTCGTGGTACGCGGTGACCTTGCGCTCGTGTTCCTTCATGACCCGGCTGCGTTTCTGCGGACCCGCCATGACGCGGTCGATTGCCTCGTCGAGGGCCCGGTCGTCGATCAGGTTCGCGTTGGAGCGGGCGGTCAGCAGGGCCGCTTCGTTCAGCACGTTCGCGAGGTCCGCGCCGGTGTAGCCGGGGGTTTTCTTCGCGACGGCCTTCAGGTCGACGCCGGGAGCCATCGGCTTGCCCTTGGCGTGGACCTTCAGGATCTGGTCGCGGCCGATCAGGTCCGGCGCCTCGACGGAGATCTGGCGGTCGAAGCGGCCCGGGCGGAGCAGGGCCGGGTCGAGGACGTCCGGGCGGTTGGTGGCGGCGATCAGGATGACGTTGGTCTTGACGTCGAAGCCGTCCATTTCGACCAGCAGCTGGTTCAGCGTCTGTTCGCGTTCGTCGTTGCCGCCGCCGATTCCGGCGCCGCGGTGCCGGCCGACGGCGTCGATCTCATCGACGAAAATGATCGCGGGCGAATTCTGCTTGGCCTGCTCGAACAGGTCCCGGACCCGGGACGCGCCGACGCCGACGAACATCTCGACGAAGTCCGAACCGGAGATGGAGAAGAACGGTACCCCGGCCTCGCCGGCCACGGCGCGGGCCAGCAGGGTCTTGCCGGTACCGGGAGGGCCGTACAGCAGCACACCCTTGGGGATCTTGGCGCCCACGGCCTGGAATTTGGCGGGTTCCTGCAGGAATTCCTTGATCTCCTGCAGTTCCTCGACGGCCTCGTCGGCGCCGGCGACGTCGCTGAACGTCACCTGCGGCATGTCCTTGTTGACCATCTTGGCCTTGGACTTGCCGAACTGCATGACCTTGGAGCCGCCGCCCTGCATCCGGGAAAGCAGGAACCAGAAGAGCACGCCCAGCAGCAGCACGGGGATCAGCAGGGAGAACAGGCCGGAGAACCAGTTGCTTTCGACCGGCTGGTCGGTGAAGCCGCTCGGCGGCTTCGAGTCCGTCACTGCCTTGACGACGTCAGCGGCGCGGGCGTTGACGAAGTAGAACTGGACGTTCTTGCCCTTGTCCTGGCCGTCGATCTGCAAATTGTCCTTCAGGACCAGGTCCACCCGGTTCTCGGCATCGAAAATCTTGGCCTGCTCAACCTTGCCGCCGCCGGTCAGCAGCGCGAGGCCCTTGTCCGTGTCGATGCGGCTCGAGCCGCCCGGGGCAAGGGTGGCAAAGGCCAGCAGGAGCATGCCGATGACGACGACAATCCAGATGCCGGGGCCTTTGAAGAAACTCTTTGCTTTCATCTGATCGGGGGCTGGCCCCGTCCCTCCTGGTAGTGCTGCACGGCGGACGATCTGCGCGCGCGTGGCTGCTGCGTCGGGTTCTAGCTATACACCGTCGCACTAAACTCACGCACGGCCACGCCTAAAAGTTCCCTGTGGGCGTAGCGGAGGGCCTACTCGTAGACGTGCGGCGCCAGGGTACCGACGAAGTCGAGGTTGCGGTACTTTTCGGCGTAGTCCAGGCCGTAGCCGACGACGAATTCGTTCGGGATGTCGTAGCCGACGTATTTGACGTCGATCTGGACCTTCGCCGCGGTCGGCTTGCGGAAGGCGGTGCAGATCTCCACCGAGGCGGTCCCGCGGGACTCCAGGTTGGTCTTCAGCCAGGAGAGCGTGAGGCCAGAGTCGATGATGTCTTCGACGATCAGGACGTCCTTGCCCATCAGGTCGGTGTCGAGGTCCTTCAGGATGCGGACCACGCCGGAGGACTGGGTGCCCGAGCCGTAGGAGGAAACCGCCATCCAGTCCATCGAAACGTGGCTGTGCAGCGCCCGGGCCAGGTCCGCCATGACCATGACCGCACCCTTGAGTACACCGACGATCAGCAGATCGCGGCCCTCATAGTCCTTGTCGATCTGGGCGGCGAGCTCGGTGATCCGGGACTGGATCTGCTCCCTGGAGTAGAGAACGTGCTTGAGGTCTGCCTGGACGTCGTTTGAATCCACCAAAGGCTCCTGTGTAGATGCGGGTGCGACTATTCTTGGGACGGTTTTTGAAGCCGAAATACAAGCTTCCCACAGCGCACGGCGCCGCGGGGCACTCCGGCCACGGACGGCTCCGCCGCGGACCGGGCGGCTGCCTGCAACTGCGCAAGGGAGAGCCGGTAGACGCTCACCCCGCCGGGCAGCTCCACCGGCCCGGCGGATCCCTGCCGGCGAAGCAGCGCTTCGGCGGCCCGCAGGCGCTGGTATCCGGGCTGTTGGCCGCCGACGTCGGCGGCGGCCTTGGCGATCACCCGGAACCTGAGCGCCGGGGCCAGGTCGGCCAGCGCCGCCTCGGGCAGGCTGACTTCCGCGCCGGAAAACTCCCGCAGCCGCAGGTACGTGTCGTTGGCCACACCCTCAAGGTAGTCGGCGTCGAGCTGCAGGATGGACGCCGTCCGGGCCAGCGCTTCGGCGACGCCGGGGCCAAGCTTGTCCTCCAGCAGCGGCAGCACTTCGGCCCGGGCCCGGGACCGGGCAAAAGCGGGGTCGAGGTTGCTTGGGTCGTGCCACGGGTCCAGCTCCTCAACGGCGCAGATTTCCAGGGTTTCGGCCCGGCGCAGGCCCAGGAACGGACGGAGCAGGCGGCCCCGGACGGGACGCATCCCGGCCAGCGAGCGGGTCCCGGAGCCACGCGCCAGGCCCAGCAGCACCTGCTCGGCCTGGTCGTCCAGCGTGTGCCCCAGCAGGATGGCGCCGGCGCCGGTGTCCCCGGCAGCGGCCTCGAGGGCGGCGTGCCGCGCGTCCCGGGCGGCCGCTTCGGGACCCATGCCGGCGGCGGCGACCTCGACCGTCCGGATCTGGACGGGATCCAGCCCCAGCTCCCGCAAGGTGGCGGCCGCCGCCGCGGCCACCGCCGCGGAGCCCGGCTGCAGCTGGTGGTCCACCACGACGGCGCCCACCGAAACCGGGCGGCCGTCCACGTGGCCGCGGCGGGCGAAGTAGGCGGCCGCGGCGGCAAGGGCCAGCGAGTCGGGTCCGCCGCTGCAGGCCACCAGGACCCGCTCCGGATAGCCGGCGCCCGCGAGGGCTTCCTGCAGCATTTTGCGGGCCTTGCCGACCACAGGCGCGAGCCGGCCCGGCCGGCGGCGCCCGGCGGAAGTTGCCGTCACGCGCCCGGTTGCGGCGGGCACGCGTCCGGCCGTCGCGGCGGGCACGCGTCCGGCCGTCGCGGCGGGCAGGTGCTGAGCGACTGGCACGGGGACTAGAGCCCCATCCGTTCGAGCCACAGCTTCGAGTCGTGGATTTCGGGCTCGGTCGGCAGGTGGTCGGCAGAGTCCCAGACCCGGTTGAAGCCTGCCATGCCGGCGGCGGCCACCACTTCGCGGACAAACTTGGCGCCGTCGCTGTATTGCCGCATCTTCGCGTCCAGGCCGAGCAGGCTGCGGATGAACTTCTCGACGGCGCCGCGGTCCTCGCCGCGGGCGTTGAACCGCTGCCGGATGGTCTTGACCGAGGGGACGATGCTGGCGTCCACAGCGTCCATGACCACGTTGGCGTGGCCTTCCAGCAGACTCATGACGGCCGTGAGGTGCGAGATGGCCGCACGCTCCGCGGGGTCCTGGAGGAGGTCCAGGATGGCGCCGCGGCCGGGGGCGGCGCCGGGGGCGGAACGGTTCTTGAGCGCCTTGGCGGCCGCCGCGGCGCGTTCCAGGATCGAGTCGACGTTGCCGAGCAGGTGCTCGCTGAGGTCCTCGATCTGGTCCAGCATGTGGTGCCGCAGCCAGGGTGCGGCGGCGAACTGCACGCGGTGGGTCTGTTCGTGCAGGCAGACCCAGAGCCGGAAGTCCTCAGGGGTGACGTTGAGTTCGCGCTCCACCGAGATGATGTTCGGCGCCACCAGGAGCAGCCGGCCGGCCGCCGAGGCCGTGGATTTTTCGGCGAGGGCGGAGAACGGGTCGTACTGCCCCAGGACCTTGCTGGACAGGAACGCCAGGATGGCACCAAGCTGGCTGCCCGTGACGGCCCCGCCGACGCTTGCGGCAGCGGGACTCATGCTTCCGCGGCGGCCCTCGAGCATCTTTTCGATGGCCGGCTGAAGCATCACGGCAAAGCCCTGCGTGTTCGCCTTCGCCCAGGTGGCCCGGTCAACCACCAGGACGTCCGAATCGCGGAGGTCGCGGGCTGCCTCAAGGCCGGTGATGTCGTGCACGTGCGGCACGGAGATGTCCGCCATCAGGCGGAGGTTCTCGACGGCGGCGCCGATCTCGGAGGATCCCAGCGACGGACCGGCCGGGGTAAGGCGGGCGGCCGTGGAGGCCGCCAGCTCCCAGTTGATCAGGGCCTGGGCTGACGTCGCTCGCGAAGTGGACTCCATGGTCCCATCAGATCACACGTGGACGCAGAGCGCTCTGAAATTCGGCCGCTTCCCGCCGTTTAGACGGTTCCCTGCGGGGTAGACGCTTGGCACCATCGACTGCGCAGGGAACCGTCGAAACGGCGCGCCACCTCAGCGGCAGCCACAGGCGGCCAGGACCGACGCCGCCCGGTCCAGCGCGGTCCGGTTTCCGGCCGCGCCCGGTGTCAGCCCGTTACCGATGAAGGAGAAGACCAGCAGCCGGCCGTCGGCGTCCACCACGTACCCGCTGAGCGCGATCACCGTGTTCAGCGTTCCGGTCTTGGCGCGGACCAGACCCGCGCCGCGGACGGTGCTGGTGTCCGTGTACCGGCTGCCGAGCGTGCCGGTCAGGCCGGCCACGGGGAAGCCTGCCAGTGCGGACCGCAGCCGCAGGTCGGTGCCGCTGGTCATTTCGCGGACCACGGCCGAGAGCTGCCGCGCCGAAACGTGGTTGTCCAGGGTCAGGCCGGCCAGGTCGGCGGCCCGCAGCGTGGCCGTGGGAATGTCCAGTTCCCGGAGTTGTTCGAGCACGGCTGCCACGGCGCCGTCGTTGCTGGCCGGCTTCCCGCCCGCCGCGGCCACCATCCGGCCGATGACCTCGGTGAGGTAGTTGTCCGAGCTGCGCAGCAGCAGGTCCACCTGTTGGCCTACGGTGGCGGATTCGACGGCGGCGAGCACCCGGCCGGCCTGGATTCCGCCGGGCCCGTCCAGGACCTTCGGCGGCGCGGCTGTCCGGGCCGCGCCCGGGACAACGGTGAGCCCGGCATCGGCGCCGGCCGTGGCGAGTGCGGCCGCGAAGGTCTCGGCCGCGGTCATCGCGGCGTCCTGGGGACGCGGTCCGGCGGTGACGGCGGCGTCGAACCGGGCCGAGTTCAGCGCCAGCGGAAAGACCGGGGCTATTTCGCCGGCGGCGACATCCTCCGGGCTCCACGCGGGGCTAAGGGCCGGCCCGGTGAAAAGCGAGTCGTCCAGAAGCACGCTTACCGGCCCGGCCACGCCGTCCTGCCGCAGCGCCCGGACGGTCGCCTGCGCCAAACTGCCGAGGCCGGCATGGCCCAGGACCGCATCAGGGGCCGACTCCCCCGCGCCCAGCAGCACGTCGCCGCCGGCGGTTAGGACCACAGTGCCGGGGGTCGGGCCGGCCAGGACCCGGGTGCTGAAGCGCCGGTCGGGCCCGAGGGTGCGCAGCGCGGCGGCGGCGGTCAGCAGCTTGATGTTCGAGGCGGGGGCGCGGAGCTCGTCGCCGGACCGGTCGAAGAGGACAGCGCCGGTGACAGCGTCCTGCACCACCCCGGTGAAGGAGCCGGCGCCGTCGGCCTTAAGGGTGGCGTTGAGCTGGGTGGCGAGGGCGGCGGCGTCGGGCACCGGCGCGGCGCTGCTGAGCGGCCGCATGGCCCGGTCGCCGGCGGCGGTACTCAGGGTGGCGGGAACCTGCTGCCAGGGACCCGCGGCAGCCGGGTCCGGCCGCCGGTCCGGGCCGACGAAGCCCGGAATGACAGCGATGCCGGCGGGGACGGCGAGCGCACAGACCAAGAGTGCCAGCAGCAGCGGCACCAGGCGGCGGACCCCCCGCAGCGGCCCGGCCGTGCCGCCGTCGCGGCCTTGAGTGCGTGTCATGCTGCTGCTGGTCCTTAGTCCCGAAATGTCCCCACTAGTTCCTGAAACCAGGGCCTGTCGCTATATCCTCAATAATAGTCGGCGGCACCGGCACGGCTTTTCCGGGCGTTTCCAGTGCCGCGCACCCCCTGAAAATCCGCCGAGGAGCATTCCATGAAGCATGACGTGACCATCGAGATCCCCAAGGGATCGCGCGTCAAGTACGAAGTCGACCATGAGACCGGCCGCGTCCGCCTGGACCGCGTCCTGTTCACCTCCATGCAGTACCCCACGCACTACGGTTTCTTCGAGAACACCCTGGGCGAGGACGGCGATCCGCTGGACGCCCTGGTGCTGCTGCAGGACTTCGACCTGCACCCCGGCGTGATCGTCGAGGCCCGCCCGATCGGCGTCTTCAACATGACCGACGACGGCGGCGGCGACGCCAAGGTGCTCTGCGTGCCGGCCGATGCGCGGTTCGACCACATCAACGAAATCAGTGATGTCAGCGAATTCCTGATCAGGGAGATCGAGCACTTCTTCACCCGCTACAAGGATCTGGAGCCGGGCAAGTGGGTCAAGGCCGAGGGCTGGGGCGACCGCGCCGCCGCCGAAGCCGAACTTGAGGCATCGATCAAGCGCTTCGTCCCGCACACGCACTAGTTCGCAAGCCTCCGACGCCGGCGCGGCTGCCGCTGCCAGCCGGGGGTCAGGAAGCTGTGGAATCGTGGCATCATGACTGCTGAGCCCACGTTTACCCCACCCAGCGGACCGGTCACCGGGTGGCGCGACGGCGGCGTCCTGCGGGCCACGGGTATCCCGTACGCCACCGCGGACCGGTTCCGGCCCCCGGTCGGCGTGCCGGACCGGACCGCGGTCTTCGCTGCCACGTCCCTCTCCCCCGCCTGTCCGCAGGCCCCGGTCCCGTTCCTGGATGCCATCCTGGGCACCCGGTACGGAGAGCTTCCCGGCAGCGAGGATTGCCAGCGGCTCTCCATCACGCTGCCGGCCGACCTCGGCGCCGACGAACGGGTCCCGGTCATGGTCTGGCTGCACGGCGGCTCCTATACCTCCGGCTCCGGGGACCTTGCGATCTTCGACCCGAAATCCCTGGTGGCGGAGAACCGCGTGATCGTGGTGTCGGTGACCTACCGGCTGGGGCTGTTCGGCTACCTGGCCGCCGGCACCGGCCGCCCGGCCAACCTCGGCCTGCTGGACCAGCTCGAAGCCTTCCGCTGGGTGCGGCGCAACATCGGCGCCTTCGGCGGTGATCCGGATAATGTCACAGCCTTCGGCCAGTCCGCCGGCGGCGACGCCGTGGCGCACCTGATGGCGTTGCCGGAGGCGCCCGCGCTGTTCCGGCGCGCCATCATCCAGAGCGCGCCGCTGGGCATCACCCGGGGCCGGGACCAGATGAGCGCCGCCATGGGCGCCGCGGCCGAAACCGTCACCGCTGATACCCCGGCCATGGAAGTCGTGGAACTCGAGCGGCACGTGTCCCAGGCAGCACGGAAATTCGGGCTGATCGCGGCCATGCCGTTCGGCACCCAGTACGGGCACGCCCCGCTGCCGCCGGAAGACGCGATCGAAGCCGCCTGGAACGCCACAGCCCCCGACATCGAGGTGCTCATCGGCCACACCGCGGAGGAAGCGCGGATGTTCCTGCCACGCAATCCCGCGATCGCCCGGCTGGCGAGGATCCCGCTGGTGGGCGCCGCCGCGGTCAGGGCGGTCAACTGGGCCGTGACCGAAGCGGTGTACGGCAGGTCAGCAAGGCGGTTCGCCCGGCGTCATGCCAGTGCCGGCGGCACGGCGCACCGCTACCTGCTGACGTGGCACGCCCGCGGAAACGTCTATGGCGCCGCCCACACGGTAGACCTGCCGCTGCTCTTCGGCGGCCGGAAGACCTGGGCGGGCGCCGGCCTGGTGGCCGGTGCCGGCTGGGACGAAATCGACGCGAATGGCAGGGCACTGCGCGCCATGTGGGCACGCTTCGCCGCCGGTCAGGGCGTGGACGGCCGCGGAATCCCCGGCGTGCTCCGCTGCCGGCCGGCCCAGACCGGGGCGTCCCGGGAACGGGCCGGCTCCGGGGCAGACGGCAGCCCGGACGCGTCAGTTCTGGCCGGCCGTCCCTCGTGAAGACCCTCGGCGTCGATCTGGCCGCTGCCGCCAGGAAAACGGCGGTAGCGGTGATCGAGTGGCAGGACGGCGCCGCCCGGCTGGCCGGGCTGTCCCTCGGCGTCGAGGATGAGGAGATCGTCCGGCTCTTCGGCCAGAGTGCGATGACCGGGATTGACTGTCCCGTGGGGTGGCCGGACGCCTTCCTGCCCTTCCTGGCCGGCCACCTGGCCGGTGCGGCGCATCCGGTCCTGGACCATGACGGCATTGCCGGCCGCCGGCTGCTGGCCTACCGCGACACGGACCGCTTCGTCACCGCCCGTACCGGGCTGATCCCGCTCAGCGTGTCCGCGGACCGGTTGGCCCACCCGGCAATGCGCTGCGCCGTGATCCAGGCCAAAATTGCCCGGCAGCACGGGGCGCAGCCCCGGGACGGCAGCGGCCGGCTCGCCGAGGTCTACCCGGCAGCGTCGCTGAAGTCCTGGGGGCTGGTGGCCCGCGGCTACAAGGGCCGCGGTGTTCCGGAATCCCAGCGGCTGGCAGCCCTCCTGGGCGGGCTGCAGCGGGCGGCGCCGTGGCTGGACCTCGCCGGGCACCAGCACGCGTTGACCGGCTCCGATGACCTGTTCGACGCCGTCGTCGCCGCCCTGAGCGCCCGGGCTGTGGCGCTCGGCAGCACGCTGCGCCCGGAACCGGGCGATGCCCGGGCGGCGCGGTCCGAGGGCTGGATCCACCTGCCGGTCGGCGGCCTCGAGGCGCTCAGCGGGGCCCGCCCGGCAGCGCAGGCCTAGACGAGCCGGAGGACCCAGCCGCTGATTTCCGGGGCGTCCTCACCGAAGGCACGGGTGTAGTTGTGCGCCCGGATCCGCTGGTCCTGCAGCGACTGGCGCAGCAGCGAGTGCCGTTCGGCGAGCCCCGGCACCCGGTCGATCGCGTCGATGGCCAGCTGGTAGCGGTCGATCTGGTTCAGCAGGGCCATGTCGAACGGCGTCGTGGTGGTTCCTTCCTCCTTGTAACCGCGCACGTGCAGGCCTGCATGGTTGGTGCGGCGGTACGTGAGCCGGTGGATCAGGGCGGGATAGCCGTGGTAGGCGAAGATGATCGGCTTGTCCGCCGTGAAGATGGAGTCGAAGTCCCGTGACGTGAGGCCGTGCGGGTGCTCGGCAGCGTCCTGCAGCCGCATCAGGTCCACGACGTTCACCACCCGGATTTTCAGCCCCGGCGCGCCAGTCTTGAGCAATTCGGCCGCTGCGACGGTCTCCACGGTGGGGACGTCGCCCGCGCAGGCCAGGACGACGTCGGGCGCCTCGCCCGGGACCTCGGAGCCGGCGAACTCCCAGACGCCAAGACCGCGCTGGCAGTGATGCGCCGCGTCCCGCGGCCCCAGCCAGGTGGGTGAGGGCTGCTTGCCGCTGACCACGATGTTCACGTAGTCCCGCGAGCGGAGGCAGTGCTCCATCACGGAGAGCAGGGTGTTGGCATCCGGCGGCAGGTAGACCCGGATGACCTCGGCTTTCTTGTTCACCGCATGGTCGATGAACCCGGGGTCCTGGTGTGAAAACCCGTTGTGGTCCTGCTGCCAGACGTGTGAGGAGAGCACATAGTTAAGCGAGCCGATAGGCTGCCGCCAGGCCAGCTGGCGGTGCACCTTCAGCCACTTGGCGTGCTGGTTAAACATCGAATCGACAATGTGGATGAACGCCTCGTAGCAGCTGAAGACCCCGTGCCGGCCGGTCAGCAGGTAACCCTCGAGCCAGCCCTGGCACAGGTGCTCACTGAGCACTTCCATCACGCGGCCGGCACGTGCCAGGTGCTCGTCCACCGCCTCGAGCCGGTATTGCCAGACCTTGTCCGTGACCTCGTAGACGTTCTGCAGCCGGTTGGAGGCGGTCTCGTCCGGGCCGAAGAGCCGGAACGTCTCCGGGTTAAGCGCGATCACGTCCCGCAGCCAGGAGCCGAGCGTGATCATGGCGCTGACCTTCTGCTGGCCCGGCGCGGCGACCTCCACCGCCTGCTTGTCGTAACTGGGCAGTTTGAGGTCCCGCAGCAGGACGCCGCCGTTGGCGTAGGGGGTGCCGCTCATCCGCAGTTCGCCGTCGGGGCCGTTGGCTGCCACTTCCGGGCGGAGCCTGCCCTCTACGTCGAACAGTTCACCGGGGCCGTAGGACTCCATCCAGCGCTCCAGTTGGGCCAGATGGTCGGGGTTGGTCCGCACCTCGGGCAGCGGCACCTGGTGGCTGCGCCAGGTGCCTTCCACCGGCAGTCCGTCGACGGTTTTGGGGCCCGTCCAGCCCTTGGGCGAGCGCAGCACGATCATGGGCCAGACCGCCGCGGTGTCGGTTCCGGTGTCGCCGCCGGCGGATCCGCCGGCGGATCCGCCGGCCCGGCGTTCGGCCTGGATCGCGCGGATTTCTGCCAGGCAGCCGTCCAGCGCGGCCGCGAAGTCACGGTGCGCGGCCGCGGTGTCCGTCGGATCCGAGACGGTCACGAAGTGCGGTTTGTGCCCGTAGCCGCGGAGCAGCTGCTCCAGCTGCTCCTCCGGCATCCGCGCCAGGATGGTCGGATTGGCGATCTTGTAGCCGTTCAGGTGCAGGATGGGCAGCACGGCCCCGTCTGAGACCGGGTTGAGGAAGTTGTGCGAGTGCCAGCTCGCCGCCAGCGGCCCCGTCTCGGCTTCGCCGTCGCCGATCACGACGGCGGTGATCAGCCCGGGATTATCGAAGACCGTGCCGTACGCGTGCGCCAGCGAGTAGCCCAGTTCGCCGCCTTCGTTGATCGAACCGGGGGTTTCCGGAGCGGCGTGGCTGGGGATGCCGCCGGGGTAGGAGAACTGCCGGAACAACTCGGCCAGGCCGTCGGCGTCGGGCCCGACGTTGCTGTAGATCTCCGAATAGGTTCCCTCCAGCCAGGCGTTGGCCACCACAGCCGGGCCGCCGTGCCCGGGCCCGGCAACGAAGAGCATCTGCTGGCCGTCCCGGCGAATAACGCGGTTCAGGTGCGAATAGACGAAATTCAGTCCGGGCGTGGTTCCCCAGTGGCCCAGGAGCCGGGCCTTGGTATCGCCGGCAGTCAGCGGGTCGCGCAGCAGCGGGTTGGACCGCAAGTAGATCTGGCCCACGGAAAGGTAGTTCGCGGCCCGCCACCACCGGTCCACCAGGTCAAGCTCCGAGGCGGTGGCCTGTCCGGCGCTGCCGCCGGGCCGCTGCCGGGTCGAATCATCCAAGCCATCAATCACGTGGAGCTCCGCTTCCGTCCGGGCCGCCGGGCGGCGGCATCTGCTCCCATCGCAACATCTCCGGGCGCCGGATACAAGGGTCCGCGGCGTGCCGTCCGGCAGCTTTCGCGGGTCTGTTACGGGATGGACACCGGTTACTTGCCAGCCGTTTGCCACGCTGTAGTGTGGCATCCAGTATGTTCACGCTGACCATCAATCAAACCGACAGCCGGCGCGACGGCGACAGGGTGCCGCAGCTCCTCAAGGACCTGCGGCACATTCCGGCGCGCCTCGATTTCGACCGCTCGGTGGAGGACGAGGTGCAGGGGATCCTGGACTGTCCGCGGCAGACGGTCGAGGCGGCGCTCATCGCGTTGCGTACGGGTGCCTGGTATGTCGGGATCGGCGTCGGCCCGGTCAATGAGCCGCTGCCGAACCAGATCAAGGATGCTTCCGGCCACGGACTGGTGTATGCCCGGCGGGCCGTGGACCGGCTGCACAACAGCAAGGAACGGATCCCGGTGGCGGTGGAGGGCCCGGTCGCGGACCTCGCGGCGGAAGCGGAGGCTGTGCTGCGGCTGCTGGGCCACATAGTCCGGGACCGCAGTGCCGCGGAATGGCGGGTGCTGGACCTGCTGACCCCCGGCGTCCGCGGCCAGCAGAAGGCGGTCGCGGAGGAACTCGGCATCACCACCCAGGCGGTGAGCAAGGCGGTAGCCCGGGCCCAGTGGAACGAGGAGCACGCCGCCCGGCCGGCGGCTGCCCGCCTGCTCGGCCTGATCCTGGACGTCCGCTAGCCGCCCCGGCCGAGGGCGCCTAACCCAGCAGGCTGCGGAGCACGTGGGCTGCGCCGTCGTCGTACACCGAGTGCGTGACCTCGTCCGCCGCGGCGAGCACCTCGGCGGGAGCCTGGCCCATTGCCACGCCGCGGCCGGCCCAGGTGAGCATCTCGATGTCATTGCGGCCGTCACCGATGGCCACCGTGCGGTGCGCCTCGATGTCGAGCCGTCCGCGCAGCACCTCGAGGGCGCTGGCCTTGGTCACGCCGGCGGCCGCGATGTCCAGCCACGCCGTCCAGCCCACGGAGTAGGTCACCCCGGCCAGGCCGATGTGGCGGATCGCGGCGTCGAACTCCTCCGGGGTGTTCTCCGAACTGAACACCACGACCCGGACGGCGGTGGCGTCGAGCATGGTCTGGAAGTCGACACCGACTGCTTCGACGCCGAAACTGGCGTCCTGGAAGCGTTCCGTGGAGAGGAAATTGCCGGCCGCATCCTCCAGCGCGTACCTCGCGGATGGCAACCGCTTGCGGAGGGCGCGGAGGGCGGGACCCGGGTCGAACGTGGCCCTGTGGAGCACCTCGTAGCCGTCCGCCAGGCCGGAGTCCAGCCGCAGGGTGACGCCGCCGTTGGAGCACACGGCGTAACCGTTTTCGATGCCGAGACGCTCGATGATGGGCAGCGTTGCGTTGAGCGAGCGGCCGGTCGCGATCATTACCTCGTGCCCGGCGGCCACCACCGCCCGGGCAGCGTCCCGCACCGGGGCGGACATGTGCCCGTCGTGGTCGACGAGGGTCCCGTCGACGTCGAGGGCGATCATCAGTTTTTGGTTTGCTTCCCGCTGGTCATCGTTGCCAGCGACTGAGGCTTCAGTCAATGTAGTCATCTAACAAGTAGAGCAGACCCGGCGGACACCCGCTAGGACGCGCACCACAGCGGCGGGTGAAGCCTGGGTGAACAACTGCCGGCCTTAGCGGACCGGGAGCCTTAAAGGACCGGGAGCACTGTCATGCCGCCAAGGTACTTCTGCAGCGCCGCGGGGACGTTGACCGATCCGTCCGGGTTCTGGTGGTGCTCCAGGATGGCAACGATCCAGCGCGTGGTGGCCAGGGTGCCGTTGAGGGTGGCGACGGCCCGGGTGCCCTTGGAGGACCCGTCCTCGGCCAGGACCCGTTCGCGGATGTTGAGCCGGCGCGCCTGGAAGGTGGTGCAGTTCGACGTCGAGGTCAGCTCACGGTAGGCGCCCTGGGTGGGCACCCACGCTTCGCAGTCGAATTTCCGGGCTGCCGAGGTTCCGAGGTCCCCCGCAGCGGTGTCGATCACGCGGTAGGGCAGCTCGCATTTGGCCAGCATCTCCTCTTCCCAGGCCAGCAGCCGGGCGTGTTCGCCCGCAGCTTCCTCGACCGTGGTGTAGATAAACATCTCCACCTTGTTGAACTGGTGGACCCGGATGATGCCGCGGGTGTCCTTGCCATGCGAACCGGCCTCGCGCCGGTAGCAGGAGCTCTGTCCGGCGTAGCGGATCGGCCCGGCGCTGAGGTCCAGGATCTCATCCGCGTGGTATCCGGCAAGTGCCACCTCGGAGGTTCCCACCAGGTAGAGGTCGTCGTCCGCGAGGCGGTAGATCTCGGCGTCGTGCTTGACATCGAAACCGGTGCCCTGCATGGTTTCCGGCCGGACCAGCGTGGGGGTGATCATCGGCACGAAGCCGGCCTCGATGGCCTGGTCCATCGCCATTTGGAGCAGCGCCATCTCCAACCGGGCGCCGACGCCGCGCAGGAAGTAGAAGCGTGATCCGGAGACCTTAGCCCCCCGCTCCATGTCGATCGCGCCCAGCAGTTCGCCGATTTCGAGGTGGTCCCGCGGTTCGAAGTCGGTGAATTCGCGCGGCGTCCCGACCGTCTTGACCACCACGTAGTCTTCCTCGCCGCCGGCGGGAACACCGTCCTCGATGAGGTTGGGAATTCCGCGCAGGAGTTCCTCGTGCGCGGACTGCGCCACGTCGGCCGCGGCGGAAGCTTCCTTGACCGAGGCGGCGAGCGTCTTGACCTCGGCGAGCAGCGCCTGCTTTTCCTCGCCCTTGGCCTGCGCCACCTTCTTGCCGAAGGCATTCTGCTCGGCCCGCAGGTTTTCGAAGCGGATCAGCGCCGCGCGGCGGGCTGAATCGGCAGCGATGATCGCGTCCACCACAGACTCGTCGGCGCCGCGGGCGCGCTGGCTGGCCCGGAACTTGTCCGGATTGTCGCTGAGGTCTCGTACGTCGATCACCAGATAAGAGTATCGAATCGCGGGGCCGCCTCCCGGCAGTCCTGCCGCGCCGCACCCCCGGGATAGTGTTGGACCAATATGCGCGACTTGCTGCTCTACCTCATCATCGCTGGGGCCTTGGTGTTTGCCGTCTCCAGCTGGTGGGGTGTGCGCCGCCTGAAGGCCAAGCATGTGCGCAGCGCCGTCCGGGAGCAGACCCACAAACCAGGCCTGGCCCGGCAAAAGGTCGCGGTGGTGCTGAACCCGATCAAGGCCAGGTCTGCGGAGGCCCGCGTCCTGATTGAGGGCGCCTGCCTGGCGGCCGGCTGGGAGGCCCCCCGGTTCTTTGAGACCACTGCCGAGGACCCGGGCTTTTCGCAGGCCCGGGCGGCCGTGGAGTACGGCGCCGACGTCGTCCTGGCGGGCGGCGGCGACGGCACCGTCCGGGTGGTGGCCGACGTCCTCGCCCACACGGACATCGCCATGGGCCTCCTTCCGCTGGGCACGGGCAACCTGCTGGCGCGCAATATCCACCTCGACATCGGGGATTTGCGCGGCTGTGTGGAAACGGCGCTTTTTGGCCACCAGCGGTTCATTGATACGGCCCGGATGCAGATTGAGAACGCCCTCACGGGGGAATCCGCTGAGTATGCCTTCCTGGTAATCGCCGGCATCGGCCTGGATGCCGAGGTGGTGGGCGACACGAACGACGGGCTCAAGAAGGCCGTCGGCTGGCTCGCGTACACAGAGGCCGGGGTGCGGCACCTTCCGGGCCGCCGCAAGCGCGTTGCCATCGCGCTCGACGGGCAGCCGGAGCAGTCACGGAAGATCCGCAGCGTCCTCTTCGCCAACTGCGGCCTGATTCCCGGCGGTATCGACTTCATTCCGCAGGCAATGATCGACGACGGCATGCTGGACGTGGTGGTGATGAGCCCGCGCAGCGCCATCGGCTGGCTCGCGATGTACTGGAAGATCGTGCTCAAGCACAAACGGACCCTGCCGGTGATGACCTACTACCGTTCCGGCGAAATTGTGATCCGGTGCGCCGAACCGATGCCGACCCAAGTCGACGGCGACCCGTCGGGTGAGGCCACGAGGGTGGCCGTGCAGGTGGCCCCCGGATCGCTCCTGGTCCGCGTGAAGGAAGGGTCCACCGGCAGCGATCCGCTGACGACCGGCGCCACCGGCCACGCAGCTCAGAACTAGGCCGCCGGGAGAGCGAGGCCGGCCGCGGAGCGGGCCGGCCGCGGCCTAGCTGGCTTCCTTGGTGGCCTCGGGCGCTGCACCGCCGGTTCCGGTCTTGGCGTCGGCGGCGTTCTTGGCCTCGGCGGCCGCCTTGGCGGCCCTCGCCTCGGATTGCTCACGGATCATGGCCTGCTCCTCTTCGAAGCGCAGGCGGTCCGCCCGGTCCGCATCATCGCCGTCCCAGTCCTGGTTTTCGGCGGTCGGCTTGGGATTGACGATCATTCCCTGGCCGTCATTTTCTGTGCTGGTGCCTGACATGACCCGCTCCCTCCGGTAGAGGACTACCCCAATGTGGATCAGGCAAGCATAGGCACAGTTGCCGGGGGGCGGAAGTGCACGGTGTGGCATTTGTCTACGCTGTGGGCGAAGCCCCTGCGGTATATTCCTGCACTACAGATGCACCGGCCAGTATGTCTTTGACCCAGGCATGGGCCGCGCGGAATGCCTGGTCAGAGGTATGGGGGGCCACGTCGGTCCGCTGCCCGTCCGCGCGGCTGTACGAGCCGAGGAAGCGCGTGGCGGGGCTGATCCGGTGCAGGCCGGCCAACGCGTCGGCCACCCTGGCGTCCCCCACATGCCCGTCGGCGTCGATGCTGAAGAAGTAGTGGCCCAGGTACTGGCCTGTTGGCCTGGACTCGATCCGGCTCAGGTTCACACCCCGGGTGGCGAACTGGTCCAGGATTTCCATCAGTGCGCCCGGCCGGTCCTCGGGCAGCGGAACCACCACGGTGGTCTTGTCCGCCCCGGTGGGTTCCGGCAGGACGCCGGGCCGCCCCACCAGCACGAAGCGCGTCACGGCCCCCGGGTTGTCGCCGATGTTCTCGGCCAGCACCGTGAGTCCGGGCTGCGCGGCGGCAACGATCGGCGCGCAGATCGCGGCGTCGTAACGCCCCTCGTCCTCCAGCAAGCCCATGGCAGCGGCCGCCGTGGAGGATCCAGGGATATATTCGGCATTCGGAATATGCTTGTCGACCCACAACCTGCATTGCGCCCAGGCGTGCCCGTGGGTGGAGATCCGGCGGACGTCTTTGAGCTGGACGCCCGGCCGGGCCACCAGGACAAAGCTGATCGGCACAAGGGCCTCGCGAAGTATCCGGAGCTCCTGCCCGGTGGCGATCGCATCGAGGGTGGCCGTGACGCCGCCCTCCACCGAGTTTTCGATCGGAACCATGGCCGCGTCCGCGGAACCGTCGCGCACCTTGTCCAGCGCGGCATTGACGTTCGACGCCGGGACGCGGAGGGCCTCCGCCGCGCCGGGCACCTGCAGGAGCGCCGCCTCGGTGAATGTGCCCTCAGGGCCGAGGAAGGTGTAAGTGACGCCGGGGGAGGCGGGCATAGGGTGGTCCTTCGTTTACAGGATGACGGGCTTCAGCCCGTTGTCGGAGACCAAGGGAAGGCCGTTCTCCAGCCACTGGTCCATGCCGCCGGCGACGTTCAGAGCGGTGTAGCCGTTGCCGACCAGCCACTGCGCGGCCCGGAAAGAGCGGCCGCCGGTGCGGCAAATGACGTAGAGGTCTTCGTCCGGGTCCAGTTCGTCGAGCCGCCCCGGGAGCTGATCCAGCGGGATGTGCACTGCCCGTTCAGCGTGCCCGGCCGCCCACTCGTAGTCTTCCCGCACGTCCAGGATCCGAGCCGCCTCGGGGATCTCGGACACGGTCACGGTGTCAATATCGCTCATGGTCGTCCTTTCCGCGTACACCAGATCTTTGACCAGCGTATCCCCAGCGGGCCCCGGAACGCCCACGCACGCGGCAGGTTACGCTTCTGGGGACCGCGAAGGAGGCCGATGGCAACTGCACGGACTGACCTGCCCCCTCCCGCGCCCCGCCACACCCGCAGTGGGACATGCCCCTCCGTGCACGCAAGCACGGGACATGCCCAGCCGTCGGCACCGGACATGCTGATTGGGCGCCGCCTGGAGTGGACACTTCGCCCGTATGCCCACCCGCGGCCGCCAAGACTGGGCATGTCCCCTCACAAGCGCCAAGACTGGGCATGTCCCCTCACAAGCACCAAGACTGGGCATGTCCCCTCACAGGCACCAAGAATGGGCATGTCCAGCTGCACGCACCGGGGAGAAGGATTGCGGAGGAGAAGGACCGTTGATGACCAGTGAGGCAACGAGGGCAGGCTGCTTTGGCTGAGATCCATGAGTTGTCCGCCGTTGCCCTCCGTGACGCCCTGCACTCTGGCGAGATCTCCGCCCGTGAGGCCGCGGCGCACTTCCTGGAGCGCATCGTGGACCAGAACCCGCGCCTGGGTGCCTTCATTACGGTTACCGCCGGACAGGCCCTCGCGGACGCCGGCGCCGCGGACCGGCGCCACGCCAGCGCTGACAGCGAGCCCCTCCCGGCGCTGCACGGCATGCCGGTCGCCTTCAAGGACCTGACCGACGTCGCCGGCGTCGTGACCACCCACGGCAGCGCCGCCCTTGACCACAAGCCTGCACCGGCCGACGGTGCCCTGGCAGCCGTCTTGAAGGGTGCCGGGGTCGTCTCGCTCGGCAAGACCCAGGTCCCGGAATTCGGCCTGACGGCCTACAGCGAGAACCTGATCGCTCCGCCGTCGCGCAACCCCTACGCGCTCAGCCGCGGCTCCGGCGGATCCTCCGGCGGCAGCGCAGCCGCGGTCGCTGCCCGGCTGTTGCCCTTTGCCCCGGGATCCGATGGTGGCGGCTCCATCCGGATTCCCGCCGCCGCCTGCGGGCTGGTGGGCCTGAAGCCGGGCCGCGGCCTGATCCCGGCCGGGGAAAGCACGGGCGACGCGGGCAGGCTGGTGGTCGCCGGGCCGCTGGCCCGGACCGCCGCCGACGCGGCCCTGCTGCTGGATGCCCTGGTCCCGCCAGGGCAGCATCCGCGGTCCGGAGGATCCGCCGGCCCGGGCGACTACCTCACGCTGGCAGGCCAGGATCCACCCCGGCTGCGGATCGGCGTCAGCCTGGACAGCCCCTGGCGGTCAGCGTTTCCGTGCGATCCGGACCCCGAAGCACTCGATGCCCTGCACACGGGCATCAGCATGCTGCGGGCCGCAGGCCACCGGACCGGGGAGGCGGAGATCCGTTACGACAACCGCTATCCCGGCGCGTTCACCACGGCGTGGACCGCCGGCATCGGCAGCGCCCGCATCGCCCCGCACCGCGAAGCCCGCCTGACCCCGCTGACCCGCACGTTCAGGCACCGGGCCAGGCTGCGCAGCGCGGCAACGCTGGAGGAGTCCCTCCGCTTCCTGCGCACGTTCAGCCGTGACACCCTCGCCCAATACGCCGACTGGGACCTGATCCTGAGCCCGGCCCTGGCCCAGACCGCCCGGCCGGTGGGCTGGTTCACCGGCGCCGCCCACGGGGGCGGCTACTGGCCGGCGGCCGAGTGGCCGGGCGACGCCGACGACGACTACCGCAAGCAGTGCCAGTTTGCGCCCTGGTCCTCGCTGGTCAACGTGTGCGGCCTGCCGGCCATCAGCATCCCGGTCCACTGGACCGGCGGAGCGCCGGGTGCCGGGCTGCCGATGGGCATTCAGCTGATCGGCCCGATGGGGTCCGAGGCACTGCTGCTGCAGGTCGCCGCACAGCTGGGTTTCTAGCGCCCGCCCTGGGGATTTCCCGGCCGGGGCCGGGTGCGGTTTACTGGTGCCACACGCGCTACCCAAGATGAGAGGGATCTATGAAGATCACCGGTGCAGTGCTTGAAGAAATCGGCCGCCCCCGCCCGTTCGCGGAATCCAAACCCATCAGCATCGCGGAGCTTGAACTCACCGGTCCGGGACCGACGGAGATCCTGGTCCGCCTCGAAGCTGCCGGCATCTGCCACTCCGACCTCAGCGTCGTGGACGGGAACCGGGTCCGCCCGGTGCCGATGCTGCTGGGCCACGAGGCCGCGGGGCGGGTCGTGGAGGTCGGCGCCGAGGTGGACGACCTGCAGCCCGGACAGCGGGTGGTCATGTCCTTTTTGCCGCGCTGTGAGGAATGCGCCAACTGCGCTGCGGACGGCAGGCTCCCGTGCACGGCCGGCTCAAAAAGCAACGGTGAGGGCACCCTGCTGCACGGATCGCTGCATCTGAGCCGCGGCGGCCAAAGGGTTTTCCACCACCTGGGCGTGTCCGGCTTCTCCAGCCACGCCGTCGTGGACCGGGCCTCCGCGGTGCCGGTCGGCGACGACATCCCGCCGGACGTCGCCGCCGTCCTCGGCTGCGCGGTGCTCACCGGGGGCGGCGCCGTCCTGAATGCCGCGAACCCCCGGCCCGAGGACAGCATCATGATCGTCGGGCTCGGCGGCGTCGGCATGGCCGCGTTGATCACCGCGGTCTCGCAGGGGATCTCCCGGATCGTGGCGGTGGACACCCTCGAGGAGAAACTCGAGCACGCCCGCAGGCTCGGGGCGCACGAGACCTACACCCCGCAGCAGCTCGGGGAGCAAGGCGTCAAGGCGAAGTTCGTCGTCGAGTGCGCCGGCAGCGCCCGTGCCTTTGAGACCGCGTTCGCCGCCACCGACGTCGGCGGCACCACCATCACCGCCGGGCTGCCCTCGCCCGAGGCGCGCGCCCAGCTCTCGCCGCTGACCATCACGGCCGAGGCCCGCACGATCGTGGGCAGCTACCTGGGCTCCGCCGTGCCGGCCCGGGACATCCCCAAGTATGCCCAGCTCTGGCGGGACGGGAAGCTTCCGGTCGAGGAGCTGATCACGTCCCGGATTGCACTGACGGACATCAATCAGGCGATGGACCAGCTGGCGGACGGAAAGGCGGTGCGCCAGGTCATCATGTTCGACGCCGACTAGCGGCAGGGCGCCGTCGGCAGGGCCGCCGGACCGGGACGAAACACTGTATCCGTGACTTGCCCCGGCGCCTCGTGAATGTGACAATCTGCGCCCCCGGTGTCAGCATTAAGTAAATGAGCACCGCCCAACTACCAAATCCCCCCGCTACAACGCCGGGCGACACCTCGTTTTTCGGCCACCCTAAGATGCTGGCCAACCTCTTCTCCGTGGAAATGTGGGAGCGCTTCTCCTTCTACGGAATGCAGGGCATCCTGCTCTACTACATGTACTTCACGGCCGCCGAGGGTGGCCTGGAAATCAACAAGGCCCTGGCCGCCAGCCTGGTCGGCGCCTATGGCGGCGGCGTGTACCTCTCCACCATCCTCGGCGCCTGGCTCGCGGACCGGCTCTTCGGTTCCGAGCGGGTCCTCTTCGGTGCCGCCGTGATGATCATGGCAGGCCACCTCGCGCTGGCCCTGATCCCCGGCATCCCCGGGCTGATCACCGGTCTGGTCCTGGTAGGGGTCGGTTCCGGCGGCCTGAAAGCCAACGCGACGGCCCTGGTGGGGACCCTGTACGGCGAAAAGGACGACCGCCGCGACGCCGGGTTCTCCATCTTCTACATGGGCATCAACGTCGGTGGCCTGATCGGTCCGCTGGTCACCGGCTGGCTGCAGGCAAGCCAGGGATTCCACTGGGGCTTCGCCGCGGCCGCCGTCGGCATGGGCGTGGGCCTATTCATCTACGCCCTGGGCCGTAAGAAGCTCCCCGCGGAAGCCCACCGGGTGCCGAATCCGCTGCCGGCGGCGGAACGCACCAGGTACGGCCTGATCTTCCTGGTTATCGCCGCGGTCATCGCCGTGGTGCTTGCCACCGGTGCGGTCAACGCAGGCAACCTGGCCATGACCATGGCCTACGCCGCGATCGGCGCGTCCGTGCTGTACTTCGTGCTGATCTTCAGCAGCAAGAAGGTCAACGCCGTCGAGCGCGGCCGGGTCACCGCGTTCATCCCGCTGTACATCGCCTCCGCCGCCTTCTGGGCGCTGTTCCAGCAGCAGTTCACCTTCATTGCCGTCTACTCGCAGGAAAAGCTGGACCGGAACCTGTTCGGCTGGGAAATGCCGGCCGCCTGGGTCCAGTCGATCAACCCGGTGTTCATCATCATCTTCGCCGGCGTGATGGCCGCCCTGTGGACCCGGCTGGGGCACAAGCAGCCCGGCTCCGCCGTGAAGTTCTCCGTGGGCCTCTTCGTGATGGGGCTCGCCTTCCTGGCCTTCATCCCGCTTGCCGGCGAGGGCAAGACCCCGCTCCTGGCGCTGGTCGGGATCCTGTTCCTGTTCACCCTGGCGGAACTGTTCCTGTCCCCCATCGGCCTGTCCGTGACCACCAAGCTGGCACCCCAGGCGTTCCACACGCAGATGGTGGCGCTGTTCTTCCTGTCGGTCTCGCTGGGCACGACCCTGGCCGGTGTCCTCGCGGGGCTGTACAACCCCAAGGACGAACTGCCGTACTTCATCGGCGTCGGCGGCATCGCGATGGTGCTGGCGGTTGGCCTGCTGGCAGCGTCGCCCGCGATCAAGAAGCTGATGGCCGGCGTACGCTGAGCTGAATGAGCCCCCTGCACCGCCCGCCGCCTGAGGCGCGCGTCTACGTCCCCGCTCCCGGCGCGGCGTCCGACGTCGAACCCATGCCGGCGGGCGATGTCACTGCCGGGGTGGTGCGGATCGGGGACACCATCCGCCGCCCGCACCAGCCGCAGAGCCTGGCCGTGGCGGGCTACCTCGACTGGCTGGAGGACCACGGCTTCGACGCTGCGCCGCGGTACCTCGGCAGGGATTCGGCGGGCCGGGACGTACTCAGTTTCGTCCCGGGCCGCTGCGCCGCCGCGGTGCCCGAGACCTGGGTGCAATCCGAGGAGCTCCTGGCTTCCGTGGCGCGCCTGGTCCGACGCCTCCATCACGCCTCCGCAGGCTATGTCCCCACGGTGCACCCGTTCCCGCCGCGCGGTGTCCCCCGCGGGCCGGAACCGGCCGGGCGGCCGGACGCTCACGCCGGAGCGGACGTCCCGCTCATCTGCCATCTGGACGTCACCCCGCAAAATGTGGTGGTGCGCGGCGGGCTCGCCGCCGGCCTGGTGGACTTCGACCTGGCCGGACCCGCCACGGCGCTCGAGGACTCCCTCAATGCCGCCATGCACTGGGTGCCGCTGCGGGATCCCGCTGACCTGTGGCCCGGCTGGGAGGGCCTTGATCCCGCCCGGCGGCTCCGGGCCTTCGCCGACGCCTACGGCTGGGACCGGGCGGAACGACGCCGTGTCCCCGCCCTGGGCATTGCCGCCGCGGAACGCAGCCACGAGCGGATGCGGCACCGGGCGGCTACCCTGGGCGGCGGGTGGGCGCGGATGTGGGACGAGGGCGTTGGCGGCCTCATCCTGCGCCGGCGCGACTGGCTTGAGGCACAGGCGCAGCGGCTCGTGGCCGCGCTGACGGACGGGTTGCCGGACTAGCTGCCGGCGATCAGCGCATCACGGGCTCGACGGCGTCGAGCAGGGCGAGTTCGGAACGCCGCGGCATCCCCTCCCAGTCCCCGGACACCAGGCACGCGTAGGCCCCGGTCCGCACGGCGGTCAGCAGCCGCGCCTCCACGGGTTGTCCGGCGAGCAGTTCGGCCAGGTAGCCGCCAACAAACGCGTCTCCCGCCCCGACGGTGTCCACGGCGCGGACGGGTACCGCGTCCTGGCGGTACTCCCGGCCGTCCACCACCGCCGCGCAGCCCCGGACGCCCAACTTGATTACCGCCTGCGCCGGGCCCAGCGCGGCGAGCCGCCGCGCCAGCTCCAGGGGATCGTCGGCGGCGCCCACCACGATCGCCGCCTCGTCGTCGCCGGCGAAGACGACGTCGGCCTGCCGGACCAGCGCCCGCAGCACCGTTGCCGCCTCCGCCGTGGACCACAGTGCGGCCCGGTAGTTCAGGTCAAGGGACACGACGGTGCCCGCCTGCTGGGCGCAGTCGACGGCGTACTGGATGGCTGCGGCGGCAGAATCGGACAGGGCCGGGGTGATACCGGTGATGTGCAGTACGCGGGCGGCGGCGATCTTCGCGGCCGGCACGTGCTCCGGGGCCAGCTGCGACCCTGCGCTGCCGGAGCGGTAGTACCAGACCCTGGCCGTCTCGTTGGTGCGCCGTTCCTTGATCATCAGCCCGGTCGGTGCCTGGACGTCCCGGTGGCATTCGACGTCCAGCCCCTCGGCCAGCAGCTCGCGCAGGACCAGGTCTCCGAGGCTGTCCGCCCCCACCCGCCCCACCCAGGTCACCGAGGTGCCGAGCCGGCGCAGCGCGATCGCCACGTTGCTTTCTGCCCCGCCGATGCCCAGCCGCAGCGACTCCGTAAACGCCAGCGGCCCCGGGGTGGCGGCCTTCATCAGCGCCATCGTCT
Organism: Arthrobacter sp. JB02-1C; assembly: GCF_057748045.1. Taxonomy (NCBI): domain Bacteria; kingdom Bacillati; phylum Actinomycetota; class Actinomycetes; order Micrococcales; family Micrococcaceae; genus Arthrobacter; species Arthrobacter sp. JB02-1C. The sequence continues at coordinate 1,238,238 of NZ_CM173235.1, read as the reverse complement.
CACCGAGCGTGACGACCTCGCTGGCCGCCGGCGGCACGGGCGCAGCTGTCCCGGCCGCGTCCGGCCCGGGCCTCACCCGGCGCTCCGGGCGGCCAGCGCGTCGGCCACGAGGCGGCTGACCCGTTCCGCCCGCCCGGTCAGCTCGCCGAGGTCGCCGCCCGTGAAGGCATCGCCAAGGAGCGGGCCGCCCAGGCTGACCGCCAGCGCCCCGGCCGCGATCCAGGCCGGGGCGTCCTCGATGGCGACCCCGCCGGACGGGATGGCCTGGAGCTCCGGGAACGGGCCCCGCAGCTGGCCAAGATAGCCGGGACCGACGGTGGAAGCGGGAAAGACCTTGACCGCGGTGGCGCCGGCCCGCCAACCCGCCAGCAGCTCGGTGGGCGTCAGTCCGCCCGGGTACACGGGGGTGCCGGCCTCGACGGCGGCGGAGACGATGGCGGTATCCATCACCGGCGTCACCAGGAAGCGGCTGCCGGCGTCGAGGGCGCGGCGGGCTTCCGCCGTCGTCGTGATGGTTCCGACGCCGATCTCCACCTGGTCACCGAAGTCCCGGATCAGCCCGGGCAGGAGTTCAAAGACACCGGCGGTGCTGAGCGTCAGTTCGATGGAACGGACCCCGCCGGCCGCCAGGGCGGCGATCACGGGGGCGTACTCCCGGGCGTGGCGGGCACGGAGCACTGCCACCACCGGATTGGCGCGAAGAATCTCACTTGGCGCGGCGCGTCCGGCCGTAAGCGTTCCGCCGCTCATGTCACGGTTCCCAGTTGCCATGGCACAAATTCTTCCTGTCCAAGATCGAGTTCCTCGCTGACTGTCTGTTCCCCCGAGGCCACGGCCAGGATCCGGGCAAAGATCCGCTCCCCCATCTCCTGCACTGTCGCCCCGCCGTCGACGATCACCCCGCAGTTCAGGTCCAGGTCCTCGGGCATCCGGTTGTAGAGCTCGGTGTTGGTGCCCAGCTTGATGCTGGGCACCGGTTTGCAGCCGAACACCGAGCCGCGGCCGGTGGTGAAGCACACCACGTTGGCCCCGCCTGCCACCAGCCCGGTCACGGACACCGGATCATAGCCGGGGGTATCCATGAACACGAGCCCCTGGGCGGTCATCGGCTCGGCATAGGCGTAGACGGCGGACAGTTCCGCCTGGCCGGCCTTGGCGACGGCTCCGAGGGACTTCTCCAGGATGGTCGTCAGCCCGCCGGCCTTGTTGCCCGGCGACGGATTGTTGTCCAGGCTGCCGCCGCCCGCGCTGGCATACTCCTGCCACCAGTCGAGTTGCCCCAGCAGCCGTTGCCCGACCTCGGGCGTGACGGCCCGCCGGGTCAGGAGGTGCTCGGCCCCGAAGACCTCCGGTGTTTCGGCCAGCGCCGACGTTCCGCCGTACGCGACCAGCAGGTCCGAGGCGACACCGAGGGCCGGATTGGCCGTGATCCCGGAGTAGCCGTCCGATCCGCCGCAGTTCAGGCCCAGGACCAGCTCGGAGACGTCCACCGGCTCGCGCTGCAGGGCGTTGATGGCCGGCAGCATGCCTTCGATCAGCGCCACCCCCGCCTTGACCGTGGAGCGGACCCCGCCGGAGTCCTGGATGGTCAGCCGCTCGATCAGCTCCGGCGCCATGGCCGGGTCCAGGAACCGATCGGTCTGCAGCATCTCGCAGCCCAGGCCCAGGACCAGCAACCCGGCGAAGTTCGGGTGGCCGGCGTAGCCGCGGAGCGTGCGGACCAGGACGTCGGCGCCGGCGCTTCCCAGGACCATGCCGCAGCCGCTGCCGTGGGTCAGGGCGAAGACGCCGTCGACGTTCGGGTAGGCATCCAGCGCGCTGCCGCGGAACTGGTCGGCAATCATCCGGGCCGTGCTCGCCGAGCAGTTGACGGAGGTCAGGATGCCCACGTAGTTGCGGGTCCCGACCTTGCCGGAAGCCCGGCGGTAGCCCTGGAACGTGGGCCGGGGACCCGCGGGCGGCGCCGGGGCGATCCTGGCCGTCCCGAACTCGTAGTCCTGCTGCACCTCGTCCATCCCCAGGTTATGGGTGTGCACGTGGTCGCCGGGGTGGATGTCGGTCAGAGCCCGGCCGATCGATTGTCCGTATTTGTGCACCGGGGAGCCGGCGGGGACGGCCCGGAGCGCGACCTTATGGCCCTGTGGGATGCCGGCGCGGATGCTGAGCTCCGCGCCGGCGCCGGCACCGTCCGGGCCGCCGTCCGGGCCGCTGTCCGCGGCCCCGGTGAGCGTGCTGCCGGAGGCCAGATCGCGGGTCGCGACACCGACGTCGTCGCCGGCGGCCAGCAGCAGGATGGCGCCCTCGAACGGGGCCCCGGCTGAATCGTGCGTCATCAAGGGATCCTTCCGGTCCTAGCTCCGGGCAGCGTACGACTGCAAGGGCAGGTTGTAGGCCAGGTCGACGGCGGTTTCCGTGGCTTCCGCGAGGCCGAGCCGGCCCTCAGCGACGAGCCGGGCCAGGTAGCCGGCGTCGATCCGCCGGGACAGGTCGTGCCGGGCCGGGATGGAGGCCAGCGCGCGGGTGTCGTCGACGAAGCCGCTGGTGTTGTAGAACCCGGCCGTTTCGACGGCGGACTCACGGAACCTGCGCATCTGCTCGGGGCTGTCCAGGAACCACCAGGGCGCGCCGAGCTTCATGGCGGGATAGCAGCCGGCGAGCGGTGCGAGTTCGCGGGAATAGACCGTCTCATCGGTCGTAAAGGCGATAAAGCGGAAGTCCTTGTTCATGCCGAAACTGTCCAGCAGCGGCCGCAGTGACCGGGTGAACTCCACGCTGACCGGAATGTCGAAACCCTTGTCCGGCCCGTAGGAGTCGTAAATGCCCTGGCAATGGTTGCGGAGCACCCCGGGGTGAAGCTGCATCACCAGGCCGTCCTCGACGGACATCCGGGCCATCTCGTACAGCATGTTTCCCGCGAAGGCCTGGGCTTCCGCAGCGGTGACCTCGCCACGCAGGGCGGCGGCAAAAATGCGCTGCGCTTCCGACGCCGGCAGCGGGGTCGTGTCCGCCAGCAGGTGCCCGTGGTCCGTCGCGCGGGCGCCCGCGGCAACGAAGGCGTCCCGCCGTTGCCGCAGCGCGGCCAGGTAGCTGCCGTAGTCAGCTGCCTCCACCCCGGAGATTTCGGAGAGCACCCGGATTTCGTCCTGCCACCGGCCGTGGTCCACGTGCAGCAGCGAATCCGGGCGGAAGGTCGGAACGATCCGGCCGGGACCGAGCGTGTCGCTGAGCTTACGGTGCGCGGACAGGTCGGACAGGGCCGAATCCGTCGTGGCGAGGATTTCAACGTTGAAGCGCTCCAGAATTGACCGCGGACGGAAAGCCTCGGTCTGCAGCAACCCGGCAAGCCGGTCGAAAAGCTCGTCAGCGTTGTCGGCGGAGGGCTGCACCGGGGTCTCAAAGACCACCGCGAGTTCGTGTTCCAGCCAGTACCGGGTGGGGGTGCCGCGGAACAGCTTCCAGTTCTCGCAGAACCGGCGCCAGATCCGGCGGGCGTCCTGCTCCACCGGGGCGGTGCCGTGCCGGCCCGCCACGCCCAGTTCAGCCGGCGTGTAGCCCTGGGAGACCAGCATCCGGACTAGGTAGTGGTCCGGGACCACCAGGAGTTCCGCCGGGTTCCCGAAGAACTCGTTGTCCACGAAGACCTCGGCCTCGACGTGGCCGTGCATGGACACGATCGGCAGATCTGCGACGGCGCCGTAGAGCTCCCTGGCGATACTCCGGGTTGCCGGATCTGCGGGAAGGGCCCGGTCCGGGTCGAGTGCCCACGCCGTGGAGTTAGTCATGAATTTGCCTCTCCTTTGAAACAAAATGCAACATAATTCAGCCGTTGAACTATGTCCAATATGCCTCCGGGTGCGGAATAAAGCAACGGGAAATCCAATATCTTCCCGGGATTATCCGGGGCAGCCACGGAGCAGAAAGGAAATCTTTTGGTTACCTGTTGACAGATCAATGAAATCGGTTGCAGGATGTGACGGACCGCACAAACTGCGAACTGACGACGACGTTAGGGATAGCTGACATGAAAGGATCCATCACGGTCCGGGACGTGGCGAAAGCCCTGGGCGTCTCGCCGTCGACCGTGTCGCGCGCACTGTCCGCCTCGGATCTGGTTGCCCCGCGCACCCGCCAGCAGGTCGTCGAGAAGGCCCGTGAGCTGGGGTATGCCCCGAACAACTCCGCCCGCGGACTGTCCACCGGCCGGAAGGGAACGCTGGGACTCGTTGTCCCGGACCTGGAAAACCCGTATTTTGCCTCGGTGACCAAGGGCGTGCAGGCCAGGGCCCTGGCCGCCGGGTACTCGGTCTTCGTCGCCGACTCCGACGAGGACAGCCACGTGGAGCGGGAACTGGTGAACAAGCTTAAGCCGCAGGTGGACGGTCTCATCCTGTGCTCCTCCCGGATGTCAGACGCGGACCTGTCCGCGCTGATCGGCGGGATCCCCGTCCTGCTGGTCAACCGCCGGCTGGAGGGCCTCCGGGACATCACGATCAATGACCAGGAAATTATCCGGCAGGCCCTTGAGCACCTGCACGCCCTGGGCCACCGCAAGGTCGGCTATGCCGGCGGCCCCGTGGGGTCCTGGTCTGACCAGCAGCGGCGGCTCGGTGTCGAGCAGGCGCTGCCGGGGCTGCCCGGGCTGGAGGTCACCTCGCTGGGGTCATTCGCGCCGGTTTTCGGCGGCGGCCAGCCCGTCGCCGATCTTGCCGTCGCCGCGGGCCTCACCGCGGTGGTGGCCTATAACGACCTGATGGCTCTGGGCATCGTTGCGCGGCTCCACGCCCGCGGCATCAACGTCCCGGACGAGCTGAGCGTGGTCGGCATCGATGACATCAACGCCGCGACCCTCGTCTCCCCCGCACTGACCACGGTGCGGGCCCCTTTGCGCCGGGTCGGCAGTTCCGCCGTCGACCGGCTGATCGAAAGCCTGGACCCCCGCGGCGTGCCGCGGCCGGCCGAACCCCTTCCGATCGAAATTGTTGTCCGACAGTCCACCTCCGTAGTTCCTTCCCTTATCCGCGAGTCTCCGTCCGGCGACGTTGCCGGCCGCAATGAAAGGAAATTCCATGCGAGCATCTAGAAGAGTCCAGTGGGCTGCAACCCTCGGCGCCGCCGGACTGCTGGTCACCGCGTGTGGCGCTCCCGGCAGCGACAACGCATCCTCCGCGACACTCTCCGCGGGCAGCGTTCCGGACAAGCCCTCCAAGGCAGTCACGCTGAACATCCTCGACGTCGCAGGCAACAAGCAGCTGACCGGCGCCATCTTCGACCAGTTTACGAAGGACCACCCGGACATCATTTCGTCCGTCACCTGGGAAACCGCCGGCGCCCCCGACATGGCGGGCAAGGTCAAGGCCCAGCAGCAGGCCGGGAACCTGAAGATCGACCTCGTCCTGACCGGCACCGACGGCCTTGCCGCAGGCATCAGCGAGGGCCTGTTCGCCCCGGTGGCCAAGGACTACAAGGACCGGCTCGGCAATATGGCCAACTACCAGGAACCGGCCGCGGCAATGCAGAAGCTGGCCGAGGACCAGGCCGTTGCCGTGACCTACTACCCGTCGGGGCCGCTGCTCGAATACAACCCGGACAAGGTCCCGAACCCGCCGAAGACTGCCGAGGAGCTGCTGGCCTGGGCCAAGGACCACCCGGGCCGCTTCGGCTACGCCCGGCCGGCCAACTCCGGCCCGGGCCGTACCTTCCTGATGGGCCTGCCGTACATCCTGGGCGACTCGGACCCCAAGGACCCGGTCAAAGGCTGGAGCAAGACCTGGGATTACCTCAAGCAGCTGAACCAGACCATCACGTCCTACCCGACCGGTACCGGCGTGACCATGAACAACCTGAAGAACGGCACCTGGGACATGGCCATGACCACCACGGGCTGGGATATCAACCCCCGCGCCCTGGGCCAGGTACCGGAAAACTTCAAGACCACGGCGCTGAAGGGCTTTACCTGGGTCACGGACGCGCAGTACGCGGCGGTCCCCAAGGGTGTCTCGTCGGACAAGATGGCGGCCATCCTGCAGGTGCTGCAGTACGCGCTGACCCCGGAGCAGCAGGCCAAGACGTTTGACACCGGCTACTTCTACCCCGGCCCGGCCGTCAAGGACGTCAGCGTTGACCTGGCCCCGCAGGCCAGCAAGGACGTGATCGCGAAGTTCGGCCGGCCCGAATACGACGCCCTGATCAAGGACAACCCCAAGGCAACCCCGATTGACGCGGCCGCCCTGGTGAAGGCATTCGACACCTGGGATACGCAGGTGGCAACCGGAAAGGTCGAGCAGAAGAAATGAGCATCCACGCCACGAGTTTTGAGACCCTCGAGCTCGAAAATGTGGCTCGCTCGTTCGGCGGCCAGAACGCGCTGCGGGACCTCAACCTCTCGATCCGCAGCGGTGAGTTCATTGCGCTGCTCGGCCCCTCGGGCTGCGGGAAGTCGACGGCCCTGAACTGCCTTGCCGGGCTGCTGCCGCTGACCGGCGGACGCATCCTGATGGACGGGAAGCAGATCGACCGCCTCCCGCCCGAGAAGCGGGGCTTTGGCATGGTCTTCCAGAACTATGCGCTTTTCCCGCATCTCAGCGTGGCAAAGAACATCGCCTTCGGCCTGGAAATGCGGAACGTGCCAAAGGCGGAAATCAAGAAGCGGGTGGCCGAGGCGATCGAGCTCGTCCAGCTCGGCCCGCACGCGTCCAAACTCCCGGGCCAGATGTCCGGCGGCCAGCAGCAGCGCGTGGCGATCGCCCGCGCCGTCGTGCTGCGGCCGCCGCTGGTCCTGATGGATGAGCCGCTGTCCAACCTGGACGCCAAACTGCGGCTGGAAATGCGCACCGAGATCCGCCGGCTGCACCAGTCCCTGGGGCTCACCACCCTGTACGTCACGCACGACCAGGAGGAGGCCCTGTCCCTGGCGGACCGGCTCGTGGTGCTTCGTCTCGGCGAGGTGCAGCAGGTCGGCACGCCCCAGGAGCTGCACGAACATCCCGTCAACTGGCACGTTGCGGACTTCATGGGGTACCGCAACCTGCTGGAGGGGGTGGTGGAACGGGTGCAGGGCGGGGCCGTGACGGTGTCCGTGCTCGGCACCACCCTTACCGGTTCCACGAAGGAGCAGCTGCGCGCCGGCGACGCCGTGAAGGTCGGCCTGCGCCCGGAGGACTTCGACATCGCACCGGCGGGAACCGCCCCGGCCGGCCTGGCCAGCATTGATGCGACGGTCGAAGTCGTCGAGTACCAGGGCCGCGAATTCGCTGTCGAAGCCCGGTCCGACGCCGGGAAGCCGCTGCACGTGCGCACGGCCCGGCACGTCGAACCCGGCCAGCGGGTCACGCTCACGGCGTCGCAGGACCGGGTGCTGGTCTTCCCGGCCGAGCTGGCGTCGGCCCCGGACCCGGCACCCCAGCTAGAGGGGGTGGCGTCGTGACAGTGACCGGGCAGCGGCCGCCCCGGGCGGAACAGCGGCCCGGGAGCCGGCCGGCCCTGTCACACCGGCTGGCCGAGCGCGGCATCGACAAACTCCTGCTCCTGCTGCTCCCCGCGTTTCTGTTCGCCCTGGTGCTGTTCGTCTACCCGTTCGTCTACGGTCTGGGCCTGTCCTTCCAGCCCAAGACCGGCGGCCCGTTCGGCGCCTACGTGAAGTTCTTCACGGACCCGTCGGTCCGGGGCCTGGACTCCATCTGGGTGACGCTGCAGCTGGCCCTGCCGGCGGCGCTGCTGAATGTGCTGGTCTCGGTTCCGCTCGCCTACAAGATGCGCGGGAAGTTCCGCGGCAAACGGGCTCTGACCACCGTCCTGGTCATCCCGATCACGCTCGGCACCGTCCTCACGGCCGAGGGCCTGCTGAACTTTTTCGGCCAGCGCGGCTGGCTGAACCGGTTCCTGGGGGTCCTCGGCTTCGAGCCGCTGCAGCTGGTCCAGAACTACTGGGGTGTGCTGTGGTCGCTGATCATCTCGGGTTTTCCGTTCGCGTTCCTGCTGATCCTGTCCTACCTCTCCGGCATCGACCCGTCGCTTGAATCGGCCGCCCGTACCCTGGGCGCGGACTGGAAGCAGCGCTTCCGCCGGATCACCCTTCCGCTGCTCGCGCCGGGACTGGCCATCACGTTCTGCCTGACCTTCGTCCTGGCCTTCAGCGTCTTCCCGTCCGCCATCCTCGTGGGCGACCCGTCCGGCTCCACCCGGGTCATCGCCTACGTGGCCTACAACGCCTGGGGCCAGCAGTTCGACTACCCGCTCGCCTCCGCCGCCGCAATCGTCATGGGCGTCGTGGAACTGATCGTCATCGTCCTGGTGCTGATCTGGCGCTCCCGCATGTATAAAGGATCCACCGGAGGTAAGGGCTGATGAGTCTGGCACTGAAACCAAAGTCCGGCGCGGCACCGCAGCGCAGCAAACGCGCCCTCGCCGCGTCTCCGGGCACCTTCCTGATCTGGGGCAGCATGGCGGTGTTCCTGCTGCTGCTCCTCGGCGTCGTCTCCTCCGTGGTGGTCAACTCCTTCGCCAAGGAATGGTTCGACACCTGGCTGCCTTCCGGCTACACCCCCAACTGGTACGCCACCGCGTGGAAGGAATACGACCTCGGCCAGGTCGTCGGCACCACCCTGACGGTCGCCGTCGCCGTCGTCGGCATCTCCGTCCTGATCGGGGCGCCGGCCTCCTACGTGCTGGCCCGGCGCAACTTCCCGGGCAAGAGCATCCTGATGCTCGTCTTCCTGCTGCCCATCATGATGCCGCCGATCACCTACGGCATCCCGCTCGCGACCCTGCTGACCTATTACCACCTGGCGCCAGGCCTGACCGGCGTCATCCTGGCCAACCTGGTCCCCTCGATTCCGTTCGTCATCCTGACCATGACCCCGTTCATCGAACAAATCAATCCATCGATCGAATCAGCCGCGCGGATGTGCGGGGCCAACATGCTGCGGCTCTTCACCAAGATCCTGGCGCCGCTGCTGATCCCCGGAATCCTGGCCGCCGCGGTCCTGGTCCTGGTCCGCACCGTCGGCATGTTCGAGCTGACCTTCCTGACCTCGGATTCAACCTCGAACACCCTGGTGGTGGCCTTGTTCACGGCCATGACCGGCGCCGGCATCCGCGCCCAGCAGTCCGTGGACGCCATGGCCGTGGTCTACATGCTCATGATGATGGTGCTGCTCGTGGTGGCCCTCCGGTACGTCAACCCGACCCAGCTCGTGTCCCAGGTCCGCGAAGAAACCGACTGACGCCGGGCGCCGCCCACCGTACGACCAACTGAAAGGCCACCATGTCCGCCACCACCATCACCGACCGCCTGTCCCGGGCCACCGTGGCCGCGGCGGCGGGGCGCCAGGGTGTCACCGGCCCCGCCGTCGACCCTGGCGCCCTGAGCACCGGGATGGTCCACTTCGGCGTCGGTGCGTTCCACCGCGCCCACCAGGCGGTCTACACCGAGGATGCGGCCGCGGCCGCGGGCGATACCCGTTGGGGGATCCTCGGCGTCACGGGCAGGTCCGCGCGGGTGGCGGAACAGCTCGGACCACAGGACGGCCTCTATTCGGTGCTGACCAAGGCCCGGGACGCCACGTCGCTGCGGGTCGTCGGCTCGCTCCGCGGCGCCGCGTTCCCCGGCACCGATTCCGAGGAAGTGCTCCGGACGCTGGCCGCCGGCTCAGTGCATCTTGCCTCCCTGACCATCACCGAAAAGGGATACCCGCGAACCGTTGAGGGCGCCCTGGACCTCAGCCACGCCGGGGTCGCTGCCGACGTCGACGCGCTCAAGGCCGAGCTGGCCGGCAGGTCCTTCGCCGGACCGGCCCACACTCCGCTGGGGTTGCTGGTGCGCGGACTGGCCCGGCGCTGGGCGGACTCCGGGGCGCCGTTCGCGGTGGTGTGCTGCGACAACCTGGCCTCGAACGGCGGCGTCACCCGCGGGCTTGTCCTTGGCCTGGCGGAAGCGGCCGGGGTGGACCGGATGCTGGACTGGCTCCACACCGCTGTCACCTTCCCCTCGACCATGGTGGACCGGATCGTCCCGGCGGCGACAGACGCGAACCGCCGGGAGGCGGAACGGATCCTGGGCCTCCGGGATGAAGGGCTTGTGGTGGCCGAGCCGTTCGGCCAGTGGGTCATTGAAGACAACTTCCCCGGTCCCCGGCCGGCCTGGGAGCGCGCGGGCGCTGTCCTGACCGCCGACGTCGGCCCCTACGAAGTCGCCAAACTGCGGATGCTCAACGCGACCCACTCGCTGCTGGCGTACCTTGGAGCGCTCCGCGGATACCGGACCATCGCCGAGGCGGTGACCTCGGACGGCCTGGCCGAGGAGGCCCGCCGGCTGCAGCGCGAGGACGTGATCCCCACCCTGGCGGCCCCACCGGGCCTGGACCTGGCGGACTACGGCGAGTCGATCCTGGACCGGTTCGCCAACCCGAACCTCGGCCACACCACGGTCCAGGTCGCCATGGACGGGTCCCAGAAGCTGCCGGTCAGGATCCTCGGGACGGTTGCTGACCGGCTGGCCGCAGGGGAAGTCCCTTCTTCCGCCGCCCTGCTGGTTGCAGCCTGGATGGTGTTCGTTTACCGCGGCCGCGACGTCGGCGGCCGTCCGCTGGTTTTGGACGATCCGCTGGCCGACGCCCTGCGGGAAGCCGCGGCCGGCCCCGAGGGCGGGCTCGCCGGGCGGCTGCTGGCCGTCCGGGAAATTTTTCCCGCGGAGACCGCAGACCACCCGGGTTTCCGGGCCGCTGTTGACGACGCGGTCCGGCGGCTGCTCTCGGAGGTCCCGTAGGGGCGGAGGTCCCGTAGGGCCGGAGGTCCCGTAGGGCCGGAGGTCCCGTAAGGCCGACGGCTACGCGGCCGGCAGCCGGTCAGCCCGGTGCCGGGCATCGTTCGGGCGCACGGTGATGGTGGATCCGTTGGCCACGGTTCTCCTGGGTTCTCAGCCGCGCGGACGCAGTTGCACGTTCGGCAGGACGGGCGCGGGCAGCGGGTCCGGCGTGTTGTCCGGATAATGGCCAAACCGGGGGTACGGGGTCCCGTCCGGATAAGCTCCGCCTTCGGGTGGCGAACCCGCCTCGGCACCGATCTCCGCCTGCCAGGCGTCCCGGTAGGCAGCCACCTCCGCGTGCGTCCGCCCGATGAAGTTCCACCACATGACGATCTGCTCGCCGAGCGGCTCGCCGCCGATAACCAGCACCCGGACAGGGTTCTCGCCGGCTTCCAGCACCAGGGCTGACCGTCCCGTGGGCAGGTACACCAGATGGTCCACCGGCACCCGGTCGCCGTCGAGCATCAGGTCGCCGGTGTCCAGCAGGATGCCGTGCTCGAAGGCGGGGTCGAGTGCCAGCTCCAGCCGGGCACCCGGGCGCAGAATCGCCTCGGCCCCCAGCAGGGCGGGCGTATAGGTGTTCACCGGGGACGTGGAGCCCGCCAGTGAGCCAAGGAAGACACGCAGTTCCGTGCCTTCCCCGCGGACCGGCTCCGGAGTGTAATGCTCGAAGGCCGGGGGCATGTGCCTGGTGGCATCCGGGAGGGCGAACCAGAGCTGGGCTCCGTGCAGGATCCTGGTGTCCGGCGTCGAGAACTCCTGATGCGAGATGCCCCGGCCCGCGATCATCAAATTAACCTCGCCCGGGCGCACGACGGCGGCGTGCCCGGCCGAGTCAAGGTGGTCGATCCTGCCGGAGAACAGCCAACTGACAGTTGCCAGGCCGGTGTGGGGGTGGCGGGGCACATTCATACCGCCGGAATCGGATACCAGGTCGGGTCCGTAGTGATCCAGGAAGCACCAGGCTCCGATGAGGCTGCGCCGCTTCTGCGGCAGCGTCCGCCGAACATCCATGGCCCGGATTCCGCCGAGGGGCACTTTCCGCGGCTCCAGGACCTCCGCGGCTCCGAAGACTTTCTCGCCGGCGCAGACGACTTCTTCGGGGGCAGTTTCGAGGTTGCTCATGGAGCCAGTGTAGATCCGGGCCGCCAGGGCTAGCGGGAGATGAAATCCGCCTTCGAGAAGGCGACGCCGAGGGTGAGGACCACCAGCACGGTGATCGCCAGCGCGGTGTAGCCCAGGACCAGGCCCGCCATGGCCGCACCCCTGCCGGCGGACGCCCGGTTCAACGCCAGGTGGCCGAGGACGACGGCGGCCAGTTGCGGGAGCAGGAAGAATCCGAAGCCGATGAGGGACGCGATGCCGCAGCACAGGCTCGCGATGCTGAGCGCCCCGGGAGCGGCGGCCGCGCCGTGGCTGCCGCGTGCCCGGCGAAGCGGCGGCCGCGCCGTTTGCGGCGGCGTCCGCGGCATTGGCGGGACGACGCCGGAGGCACGGTGTTCGTTGTACCCGTACCTGGTCTGCTCGGACATGGATCCCCTTCGACGTCGCTGCGCCCAGCCTACCGCCGTGCCACGTCACAGCCGCCGGATTCGGGCCAAAGCATGTTGCCGGCCCCGCCCGTCTGGCATGCTGGTGCCATGGCTAGCCGCGCGGGCAAAGTTGCCCAACCCCAAGACCTTGTCGACCTTACTGCGCTCCTGGACGCGTACTACGATGTTTCACCGGACCTGGGTGATCCGGGCCAGCGGGTGGTGTTCGGGACCTCCGGCCACCGGGGTTCCAGCCTGAAGGCATCCTTCAACGAACCGCACATCCTTGCCATCACGCAGGCGATCGTGGAGTACCGCGCCGGGCAGGGCATCACGGGTCCGCTGTACCTCGCCAAGGACACGCACGCGCTGAGCGAACCGGCACAGAATTCCGCCCTCGAGGTCCTGGCCGCCAATGGCGTCAACGTACTGATCGACGCCCGGCACGGCTACACGCCCACGCCGGCCCTCAGCCATGCCATCCTCACCCACAACAACAACTCCCCCGCCGGCGCAGCGCAGGCGGACGGGATCGTGGTGACCCCGAGCCATAATCCGCCCGGTGACGGCGGCTTCAAGTACAACCCCCCGCACGGCGGCCCGGCAGACACCGATGCCACGGGCTGGATCGCCAATCGTGCCAACGAACTCCTCGAGAACGGGCTGCGCGGCGTCAAACGGATGCCGATCGCGGACGCGATGTCCGCCGGCACCACCGGAAAGTTCGACTTCCTGTCCAGCTACGTCGATGACCTGCCCTCGGTACTGGATCTGAATGCGATCCGGGATGCCGGGGTCCGCATCGGAGCCGACCCGATGGGCGGGGCGTCCGTCGACTACTGGGGCGAGATCGCTGAGCGCCACCACCTCGACCTCACCGTGGTGAACCCGACGGTGGACCCGCAATGGGCCTTCATGACCCTGGACTGGGACGAAAAGATCCGAATGGACTGCTCCTCGCCGTCGGCCATGGCCTCGCTGATCAACCGGATGGCCACCGCCGCGGACGGGTCCGCAGCCTTCGACATCGCCACCGGCAACGACGCCGACGCCGACCGGCACGGCATCGTCACCCCAGACGGCGGCCTGATGAACCCGAACCACTACCTCGCCGTGGCGATCGACTATCTGTACCGGAACCGGTCCGGCTGGAACCCGCAGTCAGTGATCGGCAAGACCCTGGTGTCCTCCTCGATCATTGACCGGGTGGCCGAGAGCCTCGGCCGGAAGCTCGTGGAAGTACCCGTCGGCTTCAAGTGGTTCGTTCCGGGCTTGCTCTCCGGTGAGGGCGCCTTCGGCGGTGAGGAATCTGCCGGTGCTTCCTTTAACAAGATGGACGGCAGCGTCTGGACCACGGACAAGGACGGCATCCTGCTGGCACTCCTGGCCTCGGAGATCACCGCGGTGACCGGCAAGTCGCCGTCGCAGCTGTACAAGGGGCTCACCGACCAGTTTGGCGACCCGGTTTACGCCCGGATCGACGCCGCAGCCACGCGGGAGCAGAAGGCCGCCCTGGGCAAGCTGTCGCCGTCGGATGTCACGGCAACGGAGCTTGCCGGTGAGACCATCACCGCCAAGCTGACCGAGGCGCCCGGCAACGGTGCGGCGATCGGCGGCCTCAAGGTAGTCACCGAGAACGCCTGGTTCGCGGCCCGGCCTTCCGGCACCGAGGACGTCTACAAAATCTATGCCGAGTCCTTCAAGGGCGCGGACCACCTGAAGCAGGTCCAGGCCGAAGCCAAGGCCCTGGTGGACGGGGTTATTTCCTAGTCGCAGTCCCGCGCCTCGGCGGGCCGATCCTCGACGCTTAGGCGGTCTGGTCTTCGCGGAGGCCGGCTGCCAGCACCGCCCGGTCCCTGCCAAGTTTCTTGGCACGGTAAAGGGCGGCGTCGGCCGAGGCGATCAGGGCAGTCAGGTCGACCCGGCCGGGGCCGGTCGACGCGATCCCGTAGCTCACGGTGGGAAGCTTCGCCTCCACGTGCGGCTGTGACTCGTGCAGCCGGCGGCTGATGGTGGCGGCCATCTCGCCGGCTCGTTCCGGGCTGACGCCGGGAAGGAGTAGGACGAACTCCTCGCCGCCGTAGCGCCCCACCAGGTCGGTCGACCGGACCGACGCGGCGCACGCGGCGGCGAATGCCTGCAGCGCGGCGTCCCCGGCCGCGTGCCCGTATTTGTCATTGACGGCCTTGAAGTGGTCCAGGTCCGCCAGGACTAGGCAGGCAGTGGTCCGTGCGCCACTCAGCCGGCGCAGTTCGTTCTCGGCCAGATCAAGAAACGCGGCGCGGTTCAGCAGCCCGGTGAGCCCGTCGAGCGTGGCCCGGTCGCGCAGGTCCCGGGTCAGTTGTTCGTTGCTCACTTCGGCCATGGTGAAGGACGCGAGCACCAGGATCACGGCCGTGAGCAGCGTGGTCACCACCGAGCCGAAGTAGGTGGTGAAGACCGGCCCATCCGGACCGCCGAGGAGAAAGACGGTAAGCCGGCCGAGGTAGTAGATAGCCAACAGCGCCGACCCGTAGGCGAGGGGCCGGTGCACCCGGGAGTAATCAACGTCAAGCCTGAAGAGTTCACGCGAGGAGAGCCCGAGCATCAACCCCATCATGCCCAGCAGGACCGCGCCGCCGGCCCAGCTGTTGGTCGCCGGGTGGTCCAAGACGGAGACCACGCCGGTCACCACCGGCCCTGCCAGCAGGGACCAAAGGGTGGGGACCTTCCGCCGGAGCGATCGAGCGCCGGCCCACATCGCTCCGGCGCCGCCAACCAGCAAGGTGTTCCCCAACGGATTCGCCCAGCCTTGGTGCGGGGTACCGTCCAGCAGATAGGACGCGGATCCGATGAGAAAGAGCAGCAGGGCGGAGCACCACCAACCGCTGTAGGACGAGCGGGTCCTCCGGTAGGTGATGAAGTAGAACAGACACAGCAGGGTCAAGGTGACCACGGCCAGGGCCACACGCAGGGTCGAGGTGTCGAGCGTCATCGTGTGGCTCCCCCAGCAAGCACCCAGTTACCCCGGTTCCGTCGGCGTCGGAATCTCAATTGGAACCCAAGTATGGCACCTTGGCAAGGAATCAAGAGGCCGGCTCGGCCGGTGCCTGCCAGAGCCGCAGCACGCGGCGGGTGGCATGGCCGCCGTCGGGCGCCATGTCCACCAGTGCGATCCGGTCCAGCAGCAGGTGCTCGCCCTCGCGGGGCCCCCTCGCTCCGCGGTGCGAGACGTGCGGCCGGTAGCCGGCCAAGGTGTAAGCCGGCGTGGCAACCCGGGCCGGGAGTGCCGTCACCGCGCCAACCAAGGATTCGTGGAGGCGTTGAAGCGCGGGGTCGGGACGGATCAGGCTTACCGGGATGCTGCCGCCGCGGCCGAAGCCGGCCTCGCTACCCACGGTGACCGTGGCCCCCAGGACCGCATGGACGGGCACCTCGATGAGTTGCGCCACCCGGGCCACCAGGGCGTCGCCGTTGTCGGACGCCGGGGGGTCGACGACGTCGAACTTCACCAAGGTGATGTGCAGCGGCCAGCCGTCGCGGGGGAACTCCGTTCCCTCCGCGACGGGCTCCAGGAAGGCGACCACGATCAGGTTCCGCATGGATCCACTCTGCCACCGGGGGCGGGAAGGGACGTCCTCAGATGGTGGTGACGACGTCCTCGTAGGCGAACTTCGGCTTGGGGTCGCCCCAGGCGTCCGCCGCGGCCTGACCGATGTTGACCACCAGGAAGCTCTTCCGGCTGCCGTCGGGGAAAAACGCGGAATCGATCTTCGCAAAGTCCGCACCCGTCATGGGGCCGGCCGAAAGGCCCAGCGAGCGGACGGCGAGGATGAAGTACCCGGCCTGGAGGTGGGCGTTGTCGTTTCCGGTCGACGCGGTGAGGTCCGGGGCAGCGTCGTACATGGCCTTCGGCCGGTTGAACCCGGGCAGGAACTCGTCCCACTGCTCGTGCCAGGCAGTGTCGACGCTGAGGACTGCGACCAGCGGTGCGGAGGCGGTTTTAGCCTGGTTTCCCTTCGACATGGCATCGACCAGCGTCGCGCGCGCCTCGGCCGAACGCACGTAGGTGACGCGCAGCGGCTGCGAGTTGAACGCGGTCGGGCCAAACTTTGTCAGCTCATAGATGGCACGGGCCTGCTCGTCCGTGACCTCGCCGGTGAAGGCGTTCGCGGTTCGCGCCTCGGCAAAGATGGCATCCACCGCTGCGGCGTCGATTACTGCTTCTTCGTGGGCGATCGTCATTCGCGTACCTCTCGCTAGCTTGCCCGGCTGGTACTCGGCGGCTGGCCGGGCTGCGTATCGAGCAGCCGGTCCGGTTGCTTTCTCGGCCGGGCGATAATCCTGTCCCACAGTTCAACGGCCACAGCGGACGGGAGCTTCCCGCCGGGAGCAGTGACATCTGCCACAGACGCGGGAGGCGTGGCCTGCGGTGTGGCCAGCGGGTGGCGTCGGCAGCGGCCCGGGCGTGAGGCATCCGCCGAGGGTTCCAGCAGTGGCTCCGGGGCCCGCGGTCGGGACAGTATCGGCGGGCAGTGGAGCGCAGTCAGGAAGAGACGCGCACAGCGGCGGCGGAACACGAGAAGGCCATGGGCCTGCTCGCCGCCGCCCGCGCCGAAGAACTCCGCGCCCAGGCCGCGACACTGGCCCCGGAAATGGAACGCCACCAGGTGCCCGTGGAGTATCTGGCCAACCCCGAACTTGCCCAGGCATTGCAGACCGCGCACACTGCGAAGACGCCTGCAGCAGTGGCGGCCGCGGATGCCACCGTGCAGGAACGCCTGTTCCTCATTGGCAAAGACGGCATCAACGGTCCCGACATCGACCAGCTGCGCAAAGAAACCACCTCGAACGTCAACGGCGCCGCAGATTCACACTTCGAGGATCCCGCGTTCGTCCAGGCAGCCAAGGACATGCACGAAGCCAAACTCCTGGCAGAGGGAGGCTTCACAGGGTCCGAACGGGCGCCCGTGGAGCAGCGGTACGAGCAAGCCGAAAAAGAACTCTTCGCCCGCATGGAAAGCGTCGGCCGCGAGATCGAGAACCGCGTCACCGGCAACCACAGCAACCGGCTCAAAGACCAGGGGCTCAAAATGGAAAGCACGTCCGCTACCGGCTACGGCTCGGCCGAGAGCCACGAGGCTTTCGCCGCGTCACTGGCAGGAACCGGAGCTAACGAAACCCAGGTCCGTGGGCGCGCCGCCGCGGAACGCAGCGAGGGCACACACCCCCGCGCAGCCGTCGCCATGGGCAAGGCAGCGGCGAAGGCAAGGAAGACCCGCACAGGGGCAGCCGCGGGCGCCGAACGCGCCAAGAGCGGACCTGCCCGATAGCGCAACAAGGGGGCACCGGCCGGTGCCCCCTTTGTCTCAATCGGCCCTCAGCCGAAAATTTTTTGAACCCACGCAGGCCGGGCAACAGTGGGCGTAGCTCCGTCGGCTAGCGCCGCAGCACGTGCGGCTTCGGAGTCAGCCCTCCTCTGCTCTTCTTCGAGCTTTGTCTGAAGAGAGTGCGTGTCCTCAAAAGCTTCCGTCCATGCCGCCAGGCAAGCTTCCTTATGCGTATGGTTCCTGATACTGAAAAGAAGGATCACGCCAGCAACTGCGACGAAAGCGATAATCCCGTTGAGGTAAGCACCGTAGACGTAGGGCTGTTCGGCTTTTGTAGCTGCCAGGCTGAGCCCGATCACTGCGGCAGCCACCGTAACGAGCGCGGCGACTACTGGCAGTGTCTTAAGGTTTACTTCTTTTTCCAACATCCGGAGTCGTGCCAGAACAACTATCCGTCCCTTGGGATCTTCGATTGCCGCAAATGCATTTAGGTCATCCTCGGTCGGAGGGAATTTCAGCGCTTGATATTCGAGTGTTGCTTTGTCCAGACGATCGCCGTCGATCCAAGGCTTCTTGATGTCGAGCGGGGGCTTGGATTGGGGGTTGGGGAGAGCGTAGGACTGCGAAGAGGTTTGAGCCTCGACGGTCGAGGGTGGTTTTTGGTTCACTACTCGGATGTCTTTCTTCAGGTGGATTGTTGTTCAGGCGCTCTGAGAGCGGGCGTCCCGAAACCATCCAACGGGTGCTTTCTTGGGTTCGAGGTAGTCCGGTTCGCGGTGTTCCTTCATGTCGCAGTTGAATAGAGTTCCTTGGGGGGTCCAGGAGGACTCGCAAGTGGTGGTCTTCGTGGTCCCCCGCCACCGGACGCTCATGCCGGTGGCGGGGGCGAGGCGCAGGTGCTCCCAGGACCGCCACATCGTAGCCGCCCGTTAGACAGCTTCCGGGTGAAAGTACCACTGGATGCACCACTTCGCGGACTTTCCCGTGACGCTGCGGAGATTGGGGGGCAGCAGCTGTTCGTGGAGGAACTCTTCGGCGGTACCGCAGGCGAGCTCCGGTGCCCTTCCCTTGGTCTCGGGATGAAGAAGAGAGCTTAAACGGTCTCCCATTGCAGCCCAAGGATGCCGAAGGCGGTGCTGATTTCCAGGCTGTCGTGGTGCAGTGACTCTTCAACCCTCACATCGTGTACTTTCGGCGTGACAGGTGGATCGCCCGGACGCTCGAAAATGGCCCAGAGCTGGAGATCATCACCGTGACGGGAGGCAAAAGTGACGCCATCGACGTCTGTCATCTCGTAGAGCCACGCGGCGACGGCCTGGGTCAGGCGCCGGGGCCGGGCGTCCTTCAGCGCCGCAGCGTCACAGTCAGCCAGACCCAGGCTTAGGGCCAGACCGATGAAGTGCGGGTACAGGGCCGCGACACTGCCCGAGGCGGTCACCGCGCAGTACCGCCCGGACAGCTCGGCGGACGCCGCCGTCCGCACTTCGAGCCACCCCTGGGGACCTGCCCCGGGGCGATCGTGGGGTGCAGGACCTTATCCTCGTCGTCCTCGAGGATCTCGTCCAGCTCCAGGCTCAGCCGTGCATCCCTGCGGAAATGCGCCAGAACCTCAAGCAGGCATGCCAGCAACGAAGAGCCGGCGTAGATGGTGCGGAAGTTGCCGTGCAGGTCATCCCACCGGCCCGGGAACCGTCCGTCGGTGGCCCATTCCCAGCCGCTCCAGGCCCATGGTTCCGGGCGGAATCCGACGCGCCAGACCCTGCCGGCGGCCGCGGCCGCGGTCAGTTCTGCAGAAGCCACCCGGTCAGCCTGCGGCCGCGAACGCGCGCGCGGCGGCCAGCACCTGCGGGCCGGCATCGTCCAGCTGGCCTTCCCGGAGCAGCCGCGCCGGCGGGACATCATCCAGCTGCGGATTCATGCCCTGGAACCAGGCCTGCACCACGGCCCGGGAATCCCGCTCCGCAAGCAGGGCCGCCACATGGTAGGCGGTCCGCAACCGGTGCATCACGTCAGCGGACGGTTTCCGCTCCCCGTCGGCCCACTGCCGGACGGCCCGGGTTTCCTTCACGGATCCGATGTAGGCGACCAGTTTCGCCCCCAGCAGGTCCCGCAGATCCCGGACCAGCACATCGTCGGGCAGCCGGATGGAATTCTGGTGCGCCTTCAGGCCGCCGCGGGCCCCTGTCACTGCAGTCATGCTTCATCGTCCCACGAAAACCCGCCTGAGATCAATCCCCCGATCACACCCCGCATCCCACCCAATAAAGCCGATATCCGTGATTACGTAAAGCTGCGGTCAAGACGGCAACGCGGAGACGATGTGCTTCTGCTCTTTTGCTCCCCTTGTTGCCCCTCCGGCAGAGTAGAACCCGGTACGCACGACCTGGACGACCTCCGGAACACCTGTTCCGGAGGCTCTTGCCGTACGGGGCCCTGGAACGGAAGCTGCTGATGCCGACCGGCATTATTCGGCGGCATGTGCCCTGAGAGCCCAGATCAGCGGGCTCGGTTGCTCAGGCCCGCCTTCGGTGGCGGAGCAGTGCGAGCTCAACGAGGCCCACAACGATCAACAGGGCGGCCATTTCCAGGGCGAATATGGCTGGCGTGACTACGTCTCTGCTCAGGCCTTCGCCAAGCGGGTTGGACGTTGGCGCGGTAGGCGGTGCGGTCAAAAGGTCGGGGGCGTAGAACGGGGCGATCCCCATCGCGACCAGTCCAACCAGGAGGAGGGTGAGGGTGATCCTATGCAGCCACCGGGTGAAGAGCCGCAGCCGGATGTGCAGGGCCAAAACCAGTACGGCGTCGTTCGGGGCATGCCCCGAACTGACGAGATCAGCCCGGCGCAAACAAAATGAGAGGCCACGTCTGCACGAGGCCTCTCATCCTGTCGATTTTTAGTTATTCGAAGGCGCCAGGGACCCCCCAGTAGACCTGCATGCTCTTAGCCATAAACTCGGGGTATGCCATGACGTTATCCCAGGGGACGTAGACGCCTGCGCCACTGGTTCCGCAGCCGAGGCCGTACCAATTCTTCCAGAGGCCAAAGGACCCACCGTTATATCCGGTGTACCACCCCGTTCCCTGGGTGCACACCGTACCACTGGCGATCGGGTCGACGTCCCAGTAGTAGTACTTGGATGTCGGGTGGTTATGGACGGCCCTCCGCTGGATTGAATTGCTCCAGCCTCCCCCAATTGGAGCCCAGAACGACGTGGTGTAAGAACTCATTGGCTGGACATCTGTCGACGTAGCGGGGCCGGCGACCGCTTCGAAAACGCGGGATTCTTCACCCTTGGCTACTTTTCCACCCTTGAGGCCTTTTTCTTTCGCGACTGCAGGCGTAATTATAAGAGCACCCTTTGCGTTGTCCGGAAGGGCGTAAAACGTGGCATCGCCGGCGGCTTCGTCGGCGCCATCGACAACGAAAATTCCCGTGTCCTTGTACTTTTCGGACAGTTGTCTTGCGGCGTCAGAGATCGAGCTATTCGCCTCCGGAGCGGCGGTGGCATTGGCAGCGACCCCGAGAGTCGAGGCGCACATGAGACCTGATACTGCGCATGCAAGCACAGCACGTTTGAAAAACTTCAATCTTCCCCCCAAAAGATAATGCTTCGATTAAATTTTCATCATTGAAAACTAAAACTTAGGCTACCGACAGGTGTGATGTAACGCAACCCTGAGTGGGAAGTAAACGCCGCGGCCTTGGGAACGCTAATTAAAAGCAACCTGCGCAGCGACGAAAATTGACCATAGACCTATTGCATAGCCAACCGCCAAAGCCATAGCCGCCAAGCGTCGGCCTCGTTCACCCTTCCTCGCAATTTGATTCACCGCAACGTGGCCGGCGCCGACCGCAAAAATTGCGAGACCGGGGATGCTGACTAAGAACATGCTGACCGCCGCTAAAACTGCCAGGATGGCAGCCGCGATGGCAAAGCCGTTATACGTGCGGGAACTTGTGGTCACTGTCATCTCTACTCCATTTCGTGTGGAATCGAGTCGAGTCTATCCCCGTGGGTAGCCGATGTGAGGTTTCCCCTGCTCTACCGATTTTGAACTGTTGCGGTAACCGAGAACAGCCTGGCGTAGTTCAGGCAAATACTCATGCGTTCGTCTGCCGGAATCACAGCTCCGTCCACAGCTAGCTGACTTCCCTCGGTTGCAGAAGATCCGTCCGGAAGGACAACAGACTCATCTCTGAATTTGGTCCCGGGGGGAAAGACGAGGGTCCTCGCATCCCCATCCGCAGCAAGCAACGTGAGACAACCGGCGCCGTCGGACTTCAACTCACCGACTAGGCGCGTCCGGTATTCCTGACCTCCGGGCGTTCCGGAGTAGACCACCGCCTTTTTACCCCCTGCGCTGAGCACAACTTCGGGTGATGGCGCCGGAGTCGCTGCAGTGGCGGACTCGGACATCGAACTGGGCGCTGACGTAGGCATCTTGGCGCACGATGCCATGCTCAGCATCACCAAAGCAGTCACAGCTAGTTTCGCAGAGTCCCTCATAGCACCCCCATTCTCCTCAATCCAGACTAGGCGGTAAGCCGGAAAACTTCGACTGCGAGGTGGGTCACCATGTCGAATTTACCCGCAACTTATGACTTTCGATCGTTCTCATGGTGAGCTCGCAGGCAGAAGGTGGCGGTCACCGACTCAAACTTCGGCCCAGGCAATCAGCGGCGATTTGGTGACATACGCGTATGACTGGCCTTTAAAAAATTGTTGGTTAGCCTACCCCCGGCAAGTCTGGGGCAGCGCCAAGCAATCTTGGGGGTTTTGTCTCTTTCATGCCTATTCGGATCATCGACGATAGGAATGATATGAAAATGAAGAAGGTACTGCTTTACGGATCCGGGACCGTACAACAGTCCCTACTACAACCATTGCGGTAGTAACAACGTGATGATCCAAGTCGACTATCCGTTTTGGAACCGCACTAAATGTGTGGGCCCAGGCATCACGTATCTGGATCCGGGGTCCTCATCCCTCGATCGCCCGACCAACGCATACTACATCGGTGGCTGCTAAGGTCCTCAGCTAGGAATTGTGCCCGTCACGATAGGGAACGTCGCGTCGGGCACAATTCGGGCTGGAAAGGCGACTAAGACGGAGCTAGCGCTCAGCTAAAGCCGGCCGATCTTGTGGAAACTCTTCGTCAAGCTCCTCGTTGAACACAAAGAACCGGTATGCCAGGAAGCGGAATATCGTACCCAGGATGAGTCCGATCACTCCGCCCGAAACGAAGTCAGCAGTAAACGACTGGAAGCCCAAGACATACCGCGAGACCACTTGGCACAGCACCGTGATCCCGAGTCCTATGGCGTTCATCGCTATGAAGAGAGTGAACTCTTTCCAAGGACGATCCGAACGTCTGTGTCTGAACGTCCAATATCGGTTAGCAAACCACGAGAAGAGAGTGGCGACGTGGTGGAGACGACCCGCGCCTTAATGGTGCTGTCAGCCATCGCGCCGTGCCACAGAACCGTATAGATGCCGTTGTCGATGGCCCAGCCCACACCGCCCACCAATCCAAATTTGGTGACTTCTCGCCAGAGCAGGTTGACGAGCGAGGCGACTCGGTCAAATAAGTTCTGCACAGATCCTTCCGGGGACCGTGGCCATCTGCGACCCCAATACCAAAACAGGGCATGACTAGCCGCTCAACTTCGAAAGTCTATCCTGTGCATTGTCGGCGAACTCGACGACGGCGGCAGGAAGACCAACATCGGGGGGACGGCCTCGATCGAAAACGCTTTTGACCCACAGCATGGCCTCACCGAGGCAGCGTCCCCGAGACTTCAGTCATGGCACCGCGGATTGTCCACATTCACCGCGGCCGGCCTAGGCCCGTCTGCAAGCCCTGGCGCGAGGCAAGAAGATGCCAGGCGAGGGCCAGTTCGGGCTGCGACGGGAATTCCTCCACGAAGGACCGTAACTGGACCAGGACTGCAGTGTCGTCCTCGGGGCACTCATCCAAGACGCGGCCAATGATGCGCTGGGCCTGATACCGAATCGCCGGCGCATAGTCAGAGTCATCGTCGTTCTGAGCACCAGGGAACTGCGGATTCCCCACCCCCTCGGGGGCCATAGGTGGCATCGACATTGATACTTCCCTGGTCCTTTCCTACTTCTATCCGACGGCGGGGGTCGAGGATTACGCTGAGTGCCCATAGTTGACTGGCCCCTCGTCAAGGTCACGAGTCCTATCCCCCCATATCCGGGTATTTGGTTTACTCAGGAACGGGATTATCGGGGCCGGGGCCTTTGGAGGAGACTCTCGCACTTTCCTCCGCCGTCTTCATAAGCACGGCGATCGCGGCCCGGAACGACTTTTCTGCGCCGAAGAAGGCACGGTCTGATATCCTCGTGCCGAACCAATCTTGGGCATGGGCATGCACTTTCGACCCGTGCGTGGTCGCCTCAGCCTCTATTCGAAGCATGACCGGGACACTCTTGCGTCCCCACGGGAATAGTTCGCCCCAAATGCGGTACTGCCCGGCCGAGCCCATGCGGATCTCCACCCAGTTTTCCCCCGAGCGAATACTCTGCCCCGAGCTGACGCCATTGGACACCGATGCCACCAAGTCAGTGACGGTTAGAGGCGACTGCCAGATTTCACAGCGTTCGAACAATGGGCGCTGGTGGCTGGTGCCTGGTTGGCTCATATCTTCCTCCGTGCTGCGGTCACGTGGTTCTTCTGAGCGTCCTCGTGAGGCTCTCCCCGAGATTTCAAAATCGTTGCTGGCCCCGGGCGGAGGGGGAAGTCAGCCCATATCACCTCGTCTCTTCTTCATTGCAAGAGCCAGAGGGACATCGATGGCCAAAATAAGCGGAAGCACGATGACCACTGCGTACCCCCAGCCAATCCATCGCCCGAGGACAAGGAGGATTAGAACGAGAACGGGTGTCGAGTAGAGCATCCACCTCGACATCAGCTTGATTCCGTTGCGACCGGCCCTACCATTTGACGTCATCGTCTCTCCCCTTCGCTATGTGCGACTGAATCGTCAGCAGTTGATGAAGCTCGCGAGGGCACCTTCAAACGCACCCCAGAGGCCCCCGAAAATAAACCCGGACGCTGCTCCTAAAGCGATCCCTGCGACAGCACCAACACCGAACGCCCCTGATCCGGCAATGCCGCCTACGATCGCGCCCCGTACGGCATTGGAGCCAGCACCCAAGGCTGCAGAGGTGAGTACGCTTCCGGTGAAGCATTCAACTGACATCAGCCCCGTCGGGTCGGTGGCGTTTATCGGGTTGCACCCCACGTAGGCGTAGCGGTTTTGTTCTTGTCCGGAGGGGTCGACCTGGGTGAAGCGGCCGCGGTAGGGGTTGTAGTAGCGTGCGCCGAATTTGATGCGGTTGCTCGCGGTGTCGTTGTAGCCGCCGGCGTAGGTCCACGGGTTGGTGGCAGCCTGGGCGCCTGTGCTGGCCGTGGTGAGTCCCCAGGAGTCGTAGGCGTAGGTCGCCGCCTTGGCCTGCGCACTGTCAGTCAGCAGGATGGTCGAGCCAAGCGCGTCCATCGTGTAGTAAAAGCTCGCCCCTGTGCTGGTGCGCATGCTGATGAGGCTACCCTGCGGGTCCCGGATAAACGAGGTGGTCGCGCCGGCGGTGGTTTGCCGGCTGATGCCCAGGGAGCCGTTGAGGAAGGAGGTCCCGCCGGCGGTGAGGCGTTCATTCGTTGCGTGGCCCAGAGTAGGTGTAGCTGGTGGTCACGCCGCCGCTGGTGTTGGACGTGAATTGGTCGAAGATGTTGTACGACTGTGTGGTGGCCCCGGCAACGGTGGTGTTGCCGTTCGCATCGTAGCTGTAGGTGGTTGCACCGGACGGCGGCGCTGCACAGGTCCCGGCGCTGGCTCCCGACCAGCAGAGCTGGTCGGCGGCGTTGTAGGAACTGTAGACGTTGGCCGTGCCGGTCTTGGTGTCGAGCGTCCGGTTGCCGTTCTTGTCGTACGCCCAGGTCTCGGTGGTGCCGCCGGTGACGGCGGAGGTGAGCCGGTTGACCGGATCGTAGCCGTAGGTGGTGATGGCCCCGGTCTCGGTGGTCATCGTCTTGCGGAGCGCCCCGTCTTTGGTCCCGTTTGTGGTGAAGGTGTAGGCCCTCTTCGCCAGGACCGCAGAGCTGGTATTGGTCGCGGTCACAGACGTGATTCGGCCGGCGCCGTCGTACACGGTGGTGTTCTTCACCCCGTTCGGGTAGCTGGTAGACGTGCGCCTGTTGTTGTTGTCATAACCGAAGCCGGTGCATTTGGTGGAGTTCGGGAACGCCGGGGTCGCCGGGCACGACCCGCCCGGCTCGGCCAGGGTCACGAGTCGGTCCGCAATGTCGTAGGCGTACTTCACAGTCCCGGTCGGATCGACGAAGGTCAGTACGTTCGAGGCGCCGTCATAGGTGACAGAGGTTGTGGTCCCGCCGATGGTCTTTGACGTCGGCCGGTTTTGCGCGTCATAGGTGAAATTGGTGTTCCCGGTGTCGTCCTGGCTTTGGGTCAGGTTTCCGCGCGTGTCATAGGTGTACGAGACGCACTTGGTGGCGCAGTTGATGCCTTTATCAATCTGAATGAGCCTGTCGTTGTCGTCGTAGTCATAGTGAGTGACCTGGCCCTTTCCGTCGGTGGAGGTGATCAGCCGGGACGCGTCGTCGTACACATTCGTCACGTCGCCCAGCGGTGCAGGGTAGGTGATCTTGGTGGGCATGCCCAGGGCACCGTAGGTGTAGCTGGTGACGTTGCCGTTGCCGTCAGTGGACTTGCAGACCTGGCCCTTCTTCGCCCCGCAACTGGTTCCGGCGGCGTCGCCCTGGTAGTTCAGCTTCGGCGTCCCTCCGGCGCCGCCGCTGGCTCCGGGGGTTGTGGTCTGGAAACGGTTGTTGGTGTTCGCGTCGTAGCTGTACCCGGTGGTCTGGTTCTCGCTGCTCACCGAAGAGGTGGGCTGGTAGTTCGAGAGCGGGTTACCGGTGTTGGACGGGTAGGCGAAGGTCGTTTCGGCCCCCGCGGTTCCTCCTGCCGGGTTCGTGATCTTTGTGAGGGAGTTGTTGGCGTTGTAGGCGTACGTGGTGGTGTTGCCCATCGCCGCGACCGCGGAAGTAACGTTGTCGTGGGCGTCGACGGTGAAGGTGTTGTGGTACCCGAAGGGATCGGTGGTCTCTGAGACCTGGTTCGGAGCGAAGGACCGGTAGAGGGTGCGGTTTGAGTTCGGGTCTGTCACCGAACCCACCCTCCCGTCCACCATCCCGGACGCCAGCGAGTACTGCCACACGCTCTGGGTCGGTTTTCCCGTGGCGTAAGTTATCTGGGCCAGCCCCATTAACCTGTAGGCGATGGTAGCAACCGTTCCTGCGTCGTCGGTGATCGTCGTGATCTGGCCGCCTGACCCGTAGCCCAACGACATGACCGCGCCGGTCGCGTCGGTGATCTTCGACATCGCCCCGCCGGGGCCGGAGTACTCGAAGTAAATGTTCCGCGACAGCGCGTCATCGTGAATCTGGGAGGGCTGCTCGGCGTTGTTCGGATCGTTGTAGAAGAAGGTGACGGGCCGGCCCCCAATCGTGTCGTTGATCGTAGTGAGTTGCCCGGCGGCGTTGTAGGTGTAAGTGATCCTGTTGGGCGCCGTCGGATTCTGATCGTTCTGGTAAGCGAGCCGGAACGTAGAACCAGCGAGTTGGTATTCGTTGCTGAACCCGGTGTCGTTGAAACGGATCGTCACCGCGTTGGCCGTGAAGGTGGTGATGGTGGCGTTCAACCCCGGCGGCATCGTCCATGCCCCTGGCCCCGCCGGGACGAACTTGTAGGTGCCTCCGTCGGGGGCGGTGTAGACCACCGAACTGTCTGCGCCGACCGTGACCGCGGCTTCCTTGGCCCCGACCGAGAGGGTTGGGCGGGCGTCGTTGAGCGAGTTGTACCTCCACCCGATACCAAGGTCCCGGCCCGCGCCCTTGACGTGCAGGAGCTGTCCGGTCAGGAGCACATTCCCGTTCGTCGGATTCCAGGCGAGAGCCGTCATGTCCGTCAGGTGCCGGGTCACCATCGCCGCCGCGGACCGCATACCGGAATTGATCCCGTCAGGCCCGGACGCCGGCGGCAGCACCATGGGCGACATTCCCAGAGCTTGGACCGACAACGGCCGGGACACACGCGCCGAAGCCCGATGTTCCACCGATGAAAGTATTCGGTCCGGCGGCTGGACGCCTGCGGGGGCCGTCGTCGCCGCATGTGAGGGCGCTGCGAGGCCCGTCAACACCACGGTGGAAAGAACGAATCCGGACAGAAGAGACCCTAAAGCAGCCATGCTGCGCCCCCAATATGATGTGCTCCCCATTGAGCAACGAATGCGCCCCCAGCGGGCACAGCCTGATCATTTGCCTCGGGGAATAGGCATGTCAATAGGCGAGGGGCCCCAGTTATTTGCAGCTGGAACCAGTGCTCCAGCCCGCAGGCTTCAGCCTAAGTCCGTGTGACAAACCGGTACGACCGCTGTCATCTGCAGCAGCCACTTCCTGAACGGACACCCTGCCGCAGTATCAGGTTGAACTACTGACATGGCAGTCTCACTTGCCACACGTCTACGGCGGGCGATCGCCGCGTCCTCAGTTAGGGAGCGGTCACGTGTGATGACGGACAAGTCATACGCATGAATCACTTGTGATCTGCCGCGCGACCGAGAACTGAGCGCGTGTCGCTCGTCTGTGGGGGCCAAAACGGCCCAAATACGGCCCAAATACGGCCGAGCTTTGGTCATGCAACATCAGCGATCCCATGGCCTGCGAAACTTGCCGATGGTCCCTATCGCGCTATTTTCTGGACGGAAACTGGTCCAACGTTGGGCCACAAACGGGGAGCAGTGTGGGCCTGCTGATTTCCACACCCGATGGCCCTGAATCCGCCAGGATACTGCGTATCTCGTCAGATGAATCATTTAGGCCCTCTCCGCTGAATTCCGCACCACCCGTTTGATGCGCCTGGCCGTTGGCGAGTCCTGGGTCCCGATGTCGACCAACGGTGAGTCGCCCGCATCGCCACTGACAATCAAAACCCCTGGTACTAGGCTCCGGACATGCCAAAGGGCCCGGTCCTCCTGAGGGTGCCGTGAGCCGCCAAGTTTGGTTTCGTGGGCGGGGTTTCGGATGTAATTGGTACACGGTTTCTGGCTGATGCCGAATTCGCGGGCCAGAGCCGCTTTCGACTCGCCCGCAGGTCCAAAAGGACCGGGTCATCCGACGGGTACCGCGACCTTGGTGCCGGTGGCTCCCCGACCCTGAGCCGGACGTACGACCCCCCGCCCGGCATTTGTAATCGCTGTGCATGATCGACGACTCCGGGCAGGTAGCGGCGCATCGCAGTAGCAGGGCCGTTCATCGCGCGGCAGTGACCTGCCCGTGCGAGCACGCGGGGATGCGCGGCGTGCCTGACCAACAACTCAGGTGCTGGCGGTTTATACACTGCTTTAGGGTCAGAGCGGGTTTGGCCGGTTTGCCTGCATTGCCCGGTACAGCGTAGCTCGGCTCCATCCGACGAGTTTCGGCGGCTTGCTGCGCTGTTTTGCCTTCGGCGCGGGCATTGGCCGCGATCCTCAGCTTTTCGGCCGTCACTTCTGGGTTGTTCGATGGACGTCCAACAGCACCGGCTACGGCGATCCCGGCATTCACCCGCTCCACGATTGGCTCCCGCTCGTACTCGGCCAAGGTGGAGAGCACAATCAACATCAGCCAGCCGGTGGTTATTTCCGGGTCAAATCCGTCGGCGACCGATCGGACCGTGACCTCCTTGTCCCGAAGCCCCGTTGACGGCATTCAGGACATCGAGCAATCATCGGCCGAGCCGGTCGATACGCCACACCACGATCGCGTCCCCGTTTCGGCGTAGCTCGTGAGTTTTTTTCATGCCGGGCCGACTGGGACGACATCCCGGAGCGGTGATAGTGAAGTTTGGGCCTGTTATCCGCACGTGTCTTGACATAGGTTCCTTCGTCAGGAAGACACCCTCCGGTCTCAGGAACCACCAGTTGCGACGAGATGATGACGCCCCAGTTCTGCAGGTGGGCATCACTATTACTCCGCCGTCTTGGCGGTTTACGGAGATCGAGAGCATCTTTGGGGGAACCGCTCGGTGGTCATCTTGATGTGAACACGGAGGCTGCGCTTTCTTGAAAGCCTACTCAGCGGCTGGGTCACGTCGGGATCTGCAACGTGCTTAGGGCGCGTCCCTTCAGATGAATACAGAACAGACGTAAGTACTAGCACAACGTTGGACGACGAGTCCGGTTCAGTCGCGGACATCTGGGAACCAGCCAGGTGGTGCCATCCTGGGTTCCAGATGGTCGGGGTCGCGATGCTCCTTCATGTCGCAGTTGTAGAACGGCCCCTGTGGGTTCAACAGGGCGCCCATGTGGTGGTCCGCGTGATCCCGCCACCAGACGCTCATCCCGGTGGCCGGATCGAGGCGCAGGTGCTCCCAGGAACGCCACAAGGCCGCAACTGTCAATGGCCAGTAGTTTCTGCCCACGGGCGGCCAGTTGATGTGCCCGCTGGTGGCCAGTAGAACTGCCCGGTGATGGCCAACAGATCTGCCCACTGATTTGTTCGGCGGGGTTGGCCATCGTTTGGTTTGGTTAGTTCAGTCGGGTTACTCCTTTTCCTGCGAGGGCTTGGGTGAGGCGGACGGAATCGCCGCTGGTCTGGCAGACGTGGGCGTGGTGCAGCAGCCGGTCAACGGTGGCGGTGGCGAGCGTCTTGGGCATGAGCTCATCGAATCCGGCCGGGTGGAGGTTGGAGCTGATCGCGACTGACCGTTTTTCGTAGGCGGCGTCCACGACCCGGTAGAGGCCTTCGGCGGCGTCCGTGGCCACCGGCAACAGGCCGATGTCATCGATGACCACGAGTTCGGCGCGCAGGATCCTGGTCACGGCCCGGGTGACGCTGTCGTCGGTGCGGTGCGCTCGGATCAGGACGCCGAGGTCCTCGAGCCGGAACCACGCCACGCGCATCCCGGCTTCCACGGCCTGTTGGCCGAGGGCTTCGAGGAAGAACGTCTTGCCGGTGCCGGAGGGTCCGCAGACGACCAGGTTCTCCCGCCGGCTGATCCATTCCAGGGTCCGCAGCGCCTGCTGGGTCGGGGCCGGGATGGAGGACACGGCCGGGTCCCAGGCATCGAAGGTTTTCCCGGTCGGGAAGCCCGCGGCCTTGCGGCGGGAGGCGAGCATGGACCGGGCCCGCCCGGCGGATTCCTCGGCGAAGAGGGCCTTGATGACCTCGACCGGTTCCCACCGCTGCGCGCGGGCTGTCGCGATCAGCTCCGGTGCCAGCGCCCGGGCGTGAGGCATCTTCAGGGACCGCATTAGGGCCTCGTGACACCGTAGTGCCGGGCGAAGTCCAGGGTCTGTTGGTTCCTGATCGGGACCCCGGCGACATGGGCGGTGGTGACGGTCTTCTCGTTGTCGGTGAGCACATACGTTGGTGCCCCGCCCAGGATGCGGAAGCACCGGTCCAGGGCAGCAAACACGCTCGGCGCGGTCCGGTCTTTGAGCGGGATCACGATCCGGAACCGGGAGAACGCCAGCCACGCCACAAACAGGATGGTCTTCACCCCGCCAATCCGGGGCCCGTCGCCGAAGTCGTACTGCAACCACAATCCCCGGCTCGGTGATCCAGGGACGGTGGACCCGGGTATGGCCGAGCCGCCACGCCGCTTTGACCTGCGCGATCGCGCGGCGGGTGGAGCGTTCCGACCCCGTATAGCCCAGGGCGAGGAGCCTTCTCGTGGGCCTTGTCCGCCCGGATCCGGCCCTTGGATCCTTCGATCCATTCCTCGATCTTGGGCAGAAACGCGTCCGTGACCCGGCCCCGGGCCGCGGGTTCCCCGATCGGCCGGCCAGCGTCCCTGGCAGCGACGTGTTTGGCAACGGTGTGGTGCGAGCAGCCCGTGAGCTCCGCGGTGGCGCGCAACGATCCGGTCAGATCGTAGGCAGCAAGAATTTCCATGATTTCTCCGTCAGACTTCATACAGGGCCTCTTCCTGGTTCGCTTTTGGTGCGCTTAGACACCGTCATCAAACCCCAGGGAGAGGCCCCCACCGCTTAAGACGCGGTCGGTTCAGTAAGGAAGTGGGCAGATCTCATGGCCACCGTCGGGCAGTTCTACTGGCCGTCAGTGGGCACTTTCGTGGCCGCCTATTACGAAAATTAAGATGATGCGGTCCGCATCGAAGAAGTGAGGGTGACCTCGTAGCCGAGTTCTCGGAGCTGCTTTAGTGCGCGAGCCTTCACTGCTCCCGGATTTGATCGAGCTTCGTAGTCGGCGCCCAGGTCCACATAACACTGGCCATTGCTGAGCATGTTCCAGATTGCGTTCAGAAGGGTATGTTCTATGGCGACGACAGCCTTGACCGGTCCCCGTCGTGCAGCGATTCGCCTGTACTTTACCGCCAGGTAGCTGCTCCGATGGTGAGAAGCAGCCAAAGCAGCGATGCCCAGTGCCGCCTTAAGATATTTGTTTCCTGGCAGTGTCTTGGACGACTTAATTCGACCGGCGGACTCGTGCGCGCTGGGACATACTCCTGCCCAGGACGCCAAGTGACCGGCATCGGAGAAGACAGCCATGTCGGCTCCGGTTTCGGCGATAATTACGTCAGCAACCAAAGTCGAGACGCCCGGGATCGTGACAAGGGCTTCACGCGCGGATTCAAAAGGCTTGATAGCCGACTCGATCCTTTCGGTGAGCGCATCAACTGTCCGCGTGTGAGTGTCGATCTCATCCAGATAGAGCTTTGCTAAGAACCCGTGATGTTCACTGAACCGTCCCGTGAGCGCTTCGACAAGTTCAGGGATCTTGGATCTCATCCGCCGCTGCGCAAATTGCGCGAGAATCAGAGGGTCCCGCTCGCCCCGAATCAATGCGTCCAGCATCGCCCGGGACGACACTCCAGTGAGGCTTGCGACTGTCCCGGAGAGCTTGATTCCAGAGCTTTCCAGCATCTTCTCGAGTCGTAGAACTTCGCGTGTTCGGTCGCCTACGGCTAGTGCCCGGGCTCGCGTAAGGTCCCGTAGCTCACGGATCGGTGGAGGGGGGACAAACGATGCCCGCAGCAGGCCATGGGCCGCGAGTTGGGCCAGCCAGGTCGCATCAGAGACGTCCGTTTTCCTGCCCGGGATGTTCCTGGCGTGCTTGGCATTGACCAGCATCACCGGCAGCGACTCCTCCATGAGATAGAAGAAGGGCTTCCAGTAATCGCTCGTTGCTTCCATCACGACAACCGTTGCCTGGGTTTCCGCGATGAACTGACTCAGTTTTAGAATCTCGTTCGTCGTCGAACCCCATGTCGTGACCGTCGAGGTGAACTGCCCCTGACGCTTGGCTGGCACACGGACACAAACCTTTGCGTCCCGTTTAGATATGTCGATGCCGACCGCACGTTCATGCACAACATCCACGATGCTCCTCCTTTGGCTCGAATCCAGAGCGTCCGCCAAGGGAAGGACAGGGATAAATCAGGAATCTATTACTCGTGCTCGAGGCAACATTCCACGGTTCCCGTGGAGGCCCTTCTCACCACGCTATGGGACGGGCAAAAGCACCAAGGCGGATCCGGCGATTACCGTGACGGACACTATCCATCATTCGCCTCCAGCCCAGACATAGCCACAAGCCAAGAGTGACCCGCGCGCAATTTTCGACGGGCACGGAGCGGCAGTGCCGCTCAGCCGCTATGGGCAGTCTTTCATGGCCGCTAACACAACGCGGGAGACGGCTTCGGGGTGGAAATACCACTCGATGCACCACTTCGCGGTCTTCCCGGTGACGCTGCGGACGTAGGTCGGCAGCAGCTGCTCGTGAAGGAACTCTTCGGCCGTGCCGTAGACGAGCTCCGGCACCTTCTCCGGTTTCCCGTCTTCGCCGGCGCCGGGGTTGGGGGCGGGGGTGTCCGTGTCGAATAGTCCGAAATCATCTGCCATGGCTGGTTGCTTCCTTACCCGGTGACCCAGGGATTAGCGACCGGAGCGGAGGGCACCAGGACGGCGTGCGGTTCCTCCGGGCGGGGGCTGTACTTCTTGATGGACGCCTCCACGGCGTCCTTGTGCCGGCCGGTGTACCAGGGCATGGTCCGGACCAGTGTGGCGGGTGCACCGGAGGCGAGGACCACGGCGCGGCCGCGGTCCAGCTCCGCGAGGTTGGAGACGTCGAAGATGCGTTCCTTGCCCTCCTGGCGGGAGCGGCTGGAGCCGGACTTGCCGGAGGAGACGGAGACGTTGGTGTAGCTGTAGTCCCCGATCAGGTCCGAGAGTGCCCGGAGGAAACCTTCTTCAGCGACGCCGCCGCCGTAGACCTTGACGTTCGCGGCTGACCAGATTTTGCGCATGTTCGCCTCGCCCCACAGTTCGACGCCCTGTGACCAGGACTGCAGGATGCCCATCACGATCAGGCCCTTGGAGCCGTAGTGGGGGTCGTCGTAGTACTCCCGAAAAATCGGGCGGATATGTCTGGGTAGGCTTCTGATCAGGTCGTTCAGATGTTTCGGACAAGGAGCTGGAAGGGCTGCGGCTACCCGCCAGACCCGCTACGTCTCGCCCAAGGGGCAACTGCGCGAGGCCGGGCGCAAGCTCCACGCGCAGAGTCGGAGCAAATGACGGCCGCCTTGTCTAGGATCGAGCCCCGGTACATGTCGCGTGCCTGTACCTGGCTCGGTGATGACCGGAGCCTCGGGCGACCTGCATCGTCATCGGGAGTGCTCCTCGATCCACTACTTCGCGGCCTTTGGAGAGCCCGATCTTATCGATGTTCCTCAGCTCACCCGGCATCGGAGCGCCGGTAGGTGTTGACCAACACCAGCGAGCTGACGGTCGCGTTCCACCCGCAGTTGGTCCTTGCACCCTGGACGCCGACGAGGAATGCCACTATGGCTAATGCGGGGATGAGGCCGCGGATGGCTGTTTTCATGCGGCCTTAACAGCGGTACAGTCGCACCGTGACGCCGCACTCATCGATAAGGCAGAATGTCGTATTCTCCGAGTACGAGCCGCTGGTTGTCGCCTTATTTGTTCGCGATGCGATGGATCTGACCGTTGACAGATCAGTTCCAATTCCGCGTCTGAGCCCTGCGCCAATTCAGGACTATGCCGCTCCAAGTGCCGGTGTTTCAGGGATGGAAGGACAATGGCTGCAGTGGTGGAAAGAACTTGTGCGTCTGGCCGATGCATCTTTCCGTGGTTCCAATGCGCCGATTGACTATGTTTCCCCTTTGAATGCTTTGCCGGAGTTGAAGGAATATGCGGAGAAGGTACTTGATGACGCCAGGTCTTGGCATGCCGGACAAGTCGACAGGAGTGCCAGTTGGCGCAATGCGCTATCCCCCGATTTCCGGCCCCCATTGGCCATGAAAATGGTGAAAATGTTGCTACGGCGCGAGGATCGAGAGGCATTCAGGAGTGTAGCCTTCGCGGTGCTTCCTGTTGATGAGAAGTCAGGGTGGAAACTGACCCCCGGGCTGTACGCTGTCTCCGCGGATCTTGTCGGCGACCGCGACGCGTTCGAAAACTGGTTTGCTTCAGAACTTCTTGGCAAGTAAAAGCCCGGCGGTCAGAATTACTGCCGCCGGGCTTTTGGGTCTCCTTAGAGCGCGTTGTCGCCGCTGACGGGGCCCACAGAGCAATTGGCGCCCCACCACAGGGTGACGGTTCCGCCTAGGGTGGGGTTAACCTCTGTTGGTGGACACCTGAAGTAGCGGGATCCTCGGATTCTGCGGGAAGGTGTTCTTGTGAGCACGACAAGACGTAAATTCACTCCGGAGTATCGACGGGAGGCGGCGCGGCTCGTTATTGATACCGACAGAGCGATCGCGCCGGTGGCCAGGGAGCTCGGTCTGGGAGAGCTGGGGTTAACCTCTGTTGGTGGACACCTGAAGTAGCGGGATCCTCGGATTCTGCGGGAAGGTGTTCTTGTGAGCACGACAAGACGTAAATTCACTCCGGAGTATCGACGGGAGGCGGCGCGGCTCGTTATTGATACCGACAGAGCGATCGCGCCGGTGGCCAGGGAACTCGGGCTGGGAGAGCAGTTACTGGGCCGGTGGGTTGCGCAGGAGCGGGCCCGGCTGGCGGCCCCGGAGGAATTCGCCGCGGCCGAGACGGACAAATCGGAGCTGGAGCGTTTGCGCCGGGAAAACGCGCAGTTGAGGATGGACAACGAGTTCCTGGGAAAAGCCGCAGCCTTCTTCGCCTCCAAGCAGCAGAATCGGAATGTTTCGAGTTGATGGAGGCTGAGAAGGCTAACTATCCCGTCCAGCGTATGGCCCGGCTTTTGCGGGTTTCCCGGTCCGGGTTCTACGCCTGGCTTCGACGTTCCCGGTCAGAGCCCTCGGCGCGGAGTGCGGAGCGAGCGAAGCTGGATGTGAGGGTCCGGGACGCTCACACGAGGTCGTACGGGACCTACGGGGCGGGGCGGATCCACGCCGAACTGGCCCGCAACGGGGCCGGTGTTGACCGGAAGACCGTGGCCGCGTCCCTGCGCCGGCAAAGCCTGGAAGGGATCTCTCCGCGGCGGTTCCGGCCGGTAGCGCCGATCGGTGAGGCCCGGGTCCATTCGATCCCGGATCTGGTGGCAAGGAAGTGGGATACAGGGACCCTGGACGCAGTGTGGATCTCGGACATCACGTATCTTCGCACCGGCGAGGGGTGGCTGTATTTGTGTGCGGTCAGGGACGGCTGCTCGCGGCGGGTGATCGGCTGGGCGATGGACTCGACCCAGACGGCCAGCCTGGTCGAACGCGCGCTCCGCATGGCCCACATCCTGCGCGGCGGAGGCCCGGAGGGGGTCGTGTTCCACGCCGATCGCGGCACCCAATTCACTTCCACCCAGCTCAACGACGTCTGCGCCGGCCTGGGCATCCGCCAATCCGTCGGACGCACCGGGGTCTGCTGGGATAACGCCATGCAGGAATCATTCTGGTCCACTCTCAAGACCGAGTTCTACGACCGCCGCCGCTGGGCAACCAGACACGAGGCAATCCGCGCGACCGGCCGCTGGATCGAGGAGTTCTACAACCGTGCCCGGCTCCATTCAGCACTCGGCTACACCGCACCCGTGGAACACGAACGATTCCTCACCACAACAAAACCTCAGCCGGCACAAGCCGCCTGACCAACTGTCCACGATTTGCGGGCAACCCCACCCTGAACCCCGCAGCGACGGGGTCCAGGGCCCAGAGGGAGCAGCCCGCCGTCTTCACCTCAGAAACGAAACAGACTTCGACCAGGGTGCCCCCGATTGAAGCGGCAATACAGAATTGTCCGACCACCTGCAACAAGTGCTGCACAGGTAAGAGGTATGAGTCATCCATCGAGAACCCCCGACAGGGTCGAAGCTTTCCGGAGACATCGGCAATAAGCCCATCTGTCTTGCCTCAGGTCGCGTCGGAACCGGCGTAGCGGCGATCATCTACACCAACGAAGCCTAGGAAAAGTGATCGCGGCCCTCTCGAGCGGTCAATTCGCATTCTTGTTGCCTGGCCCCGAATTCCAGAATGCGCCGGATAACGGAGTGCCCGTTGACATGACTTACAAGAACGGTGCAACCGAAAGTCAGCTGCTTAAGTTCTGAGTGCCGGCTGATGCAGCTAGCAGCCTTATATTTCAGGTGTTGTTGCGATCGTGGTGGGAAAGCGCGTGATCTTCTGGGCCCCTTGGCGGGTTATCAGCAGGCGGGACCCTTGCGTGGCAGGGAGCACGAGGCGTTGCAGCTTTGCCGCTGCAGTGCTTCCCTGAAAACATGAGCGATCACGAAACGCGGCCAACGGATGGCTTGCCTGCCGATAAGCACCTTCGGGACGACGTAGCGCCCGCTGTGGAAGACGCCGAAGCCTCCGGACAGGACGGCTTCAGCCCGGGCCAAACCAACGCCGGGCAACAGGTAGGCGGTCTGGCATCCACCACCGACTACGGCGCGGAACAGGACCCGGATTCGCACGGAGATGCGAACCATCCCGTATAACTCTCCCTGCTCGCGGCGCGGCACCCGGCGCAGGGTGCCAGGGGCTTAGGCGGCCTCCAGGCCGGTGAGCGTGCGCTGAGCTGCGCCCCGCTCCGGCCGCCAGCCGGGACTACCCCAACGAGTGCCGGGTGACAGCGCGCCGATTTCTGGATACCTTCAGGCGATGCCGGCGGGCCTGGAACCGACTACCCGGGGATACCCCGCGGGCGCTCCGGCGGTTCCTCATACGCTCTTCCTTCCGGGCCCGCCTCAGGGCCCGGCGCTCCGCGGCGTTAACCCTCGACAGCATCAGGAGGCAAAATGCGATCCAGAGCAACGCCGACAAAAATACCAACCCGATCGATATCAGGGGGTGCATGCCATCAGTGTAGATGGCATGCACCCCATTTTGGAGGGCCGGTTTGCCCGACCCTCGGACCGCCCGCCGGTCCGCCGCGGGTCAGGCTCGACCGGGAGCCATTTCCTGCAGCCGCCTGTAGAATGAAGCATTCGAAGTCGGCGTGGAAGCCCCGACATGGCGGCCCGGAGGGCATAGTGAACGAGAAACTGCATCTCACCCCGGAGGATGCCTTCCCGGAGGACCTGGGCGGCGTCGCAGATCAGCAACTGCAGGTCCTTGATAGCCAGATCCAGCGCCAGCTCGATTATGAGGTTGTAGCGGAGGGCGAGCCGAACCCGGAGACGGAGTTCCGGCACTATGAGCTCGACGAAGAGTTTCAGACGCGCGACGATCGCTAGCGGCGCCAGCGGTACGGCGTCGTCGTCGACACCCGGGTGAACCCCTGACGTTCCAGGATGGGTCTTGAATACTCGGTGGAATCGCTGTGGATGAGTTCCTTTCCCAGTGATAACGCTGCCCGGG
Source organism: Arthrobacter sp. JB02-1C (assembly GCF_057748045.1). Classification (NCBI taxonomy): domain Bacteria; kingdom Bacillati; phylum Actinomycetota; class Actinomycetes; order Micrococcales; family Micrococcaceae; genus Arthrobacter; species Arthrobacter sp. JB02-1C. The sequence goes on along the minus strand of NZ_CM173235.1, from coordinate 1,199,757 downwards.
CCCGCGCCGCAGTGACGGCCCGGTAAATCCCCCGGCCGCGCCATTCCTGGCGGGTGGCCCCGCCCCAAATGCCCGCGAAGTCAGAATTGGGCACCGGCTCAAGGCGACCAGCGCTAATGATCGAACCGTTGTGTTCTGCCGCCCAAAGCTGCATCCCGTCATCGAGTGCCATCCGGCGCAGGATTGCTTCCGCGTTGCCCTCGGAGGCGGGACTGCCGAAGACTTCGTCCTGCATGGCGGTCATGGCGCGGATGTCCGCTGCTTCCGTCACACGCCGGAGCGTCACCCCGGGCGGGAGGTCCAGCGGCCCATCCACCGCGCTGGCGGCCCCGATCATCACGGACTCGGTCTCATCCGGCTCAAACCCGTTTGCCAGCAGCGCCTCGTGGAGTCCCGGCGCCTGGTCATGTCCGCGTGTCTCCCACTCGACCCGCTCGATCGCCGGATCCGCACGATAGAAGGCCAGGGTCTCGGCCACCCAGCCCGCGATCGTAGCCGCACCCGCTCCCGCCAGGTCTTGATAGGTCACGAACCCGCGGCCGCCCGCGAACGTCACCAGCCGCAGGGGCCCCAGCCGCTCGACGGCGATCGCACTGGGAGTCTCCGCGTCGGTTCGCAGCTGCTGGTCGTACGCCGCGAGGAGCTTCGAAATAGTCATTGGATTCCACGGTACAGCGCCGTTGCGCCCACGGGGCGCCTGCGCGGCGCCGGATGCCGCGCTACCGGCGGTAAAGTGGCACCGGAAGATTTCCTTCCCGGCCCCGCCATACATTCTTGAAAGGCCCGCTGCAATGAGCATGCTCGGCACCACATGGAAGATCCATGGAAACGGCAAATCCGTCCGTCCCGGCGAGGTGGTCCGGCCCGATGAGCGGCTCGCGTGGCCCCTGACCATCGGCGTGGGCATGCAGCACGTGGTCGCGATGTTCGGCGCCACCTTCCTGGTCCCGATCATCACCGGCATGCCCCCGGCCACCACCCTGTTCTTCTCCGGCATCGGCACCCTGCTGTTCCTGGTGATCACCAAGGGCCGCGTTCCGAGCTACCTTGGCTCCTCGTTTGCCTTCATCGCCCCGATCACGGCCTCGCAGCAGCAGTACGGGATTCCCGGCGCGCTGGGCGGGGTGGTGCTGGCCGGCGTCGGCCTCGCAATTATCGGCGCCGTCGTGCAGAAGTTCGGCGCCGGCTGGATCAACCGGCTCATGCCGCCGATCGTCACCGGTGCGATCGTCGGGCTGATCGGCCTGAACCTGGCCCCGGCCGCTAAGAACAACTTCGACGCCGCCCCTATTACCGCACTCGCCACGCTCGTGGTGATCATCGTGGTCAGCGTCTTCTTCCGCGGCATCCTGGGCCGCCTGAGCATCCTGGTCGGCGTCGTCGTGGGGTACGTGGTCGCTGTAATCCGGGGCGAGGTCAACTTTGCCAAAGTCGACGCCGCAGCCTGGGTGGGTCTGCCGCACTTCCAGACCCCCGAATTCCACCTCGGCGTCGTCGGCCTGTTCGTGCCGGTAGTCCTGGTGCTGGTGGCGGAGAACATCGGCCACGTGAAGTCTGTGTCCGCCATGACGGGGCAGAACCTCGACGGCGTCTCCGGCCGCGCGCTGCTGGCGGACGGCGCCGCCACCGTTCTGGCCGGTTTTGGTGGCGGTTCCGGCACCACGACCTACGCCGAGAACATCGGCGTCATGGCCGCCACCAAGGTCTATTCGACGGCGGCCTACTGGGTGGCGGGCCTGTTCGCCATCGTCCTGAGCTTCTCGCCGAAATTCGGCGAACTGATCGCGACCGTGCCGGCCGGAGTTCTCGGCGGCGCCGCCACCATGCTTTACGGCATGATCGGGGTCCTGGGCGTGAAAATCTGGGTGCAGAACAAGGTCAATTTTTCGAACCCGATCAACCTCACCACTGCAGCCGTGGCCTTGATCATCGGCATCGCCGACTACACCTGGACCATTGGCGACCTCAAGTTCACCGGCATCGCCTTGGGCTCCGCGGCAGCCCTGGCGATTTATCACGGCATGAAGGCCATCGCGAAAGCCCGCGGGACCGTGGCGGAACCGGAGACTGGTGAAGCAACACCCGTCGCAGCGGCCAGGGACGCTGTCAACGCCGCGGCCAGGCGCACCCCCAAGAAGCGCCGCTAACCGCCGCCACTGCCTGCAGGGCCCCGGCGGCCAGAGCCTGCCTTAGCCTCGCTGAGCGGGAACACGGCGAAGGCTCCCCGCCGCCATGCGGCGCCGGGGAGCCTTCGTAAGGTCCGTGGCTCGGGTTTAACCTTCCGGCCTAGCCGGCGTCGAACGAATCCGAGTCGCTGCGGTCCTTGTCCTTGGGTGACTTCTCTTCCGGCAGATCGGTGCCCGAACCGTCGGGGAGGCCGGCCGCGTCCTGGCCCGCCTCGGAGGAGAACGGACGGCCCGGCTCCGGCTCCTCGGTGTTAGCATCGTCCATCTCCGCTTCGGAAGAAGGCACGGCGCCGCCCTTTTCGGCCGCGGCCTCGTTGCCCTGTTCAAATCCGGCATCCGTGCTGTCGATTTCAGCGTTCATTTGTTCCTCCGTTCCTCCGAAGCGTCCAGCTCCGGGTTCTCCTGCACTGTCTTGGTCTTCGGCGCCGAACTGGCTCAGGTCCGGCGTTCCGGCCGGGAACGTCTCGCCGTCGGAGCTGTCCTGGTTGAGCCCGGCCGCGTCAAAAGCTTCCTCGTCCCGCGGCTGGGCTGAGGACTTGCCGTCTCCGCCGGGCATTTCCTGTTCCGCCGTCGGAGTACCGTAGCCGCCCGCTTCTTCCTCAACGGGACGCCCCTGCTGATTTTCCTGGGTCATGTCATTCCTCCTTGCTATCCGGCGCTTGGCCGGTCGGATCTGACCGGTCGAATCTGGTCGAAACTGGCTGGGCAGGTCTGGGCGGACGGGGTCAGAGGCCCTTGCCGCCGGTCACGGGAAGCACCGCGCCCGAGATGTAGGAGCCGTGGCACCTGTGGTAGCCGGCCCGCGGGTCCGTGGGTTGATCCTGTTGCTGCGCGTCACTCACTGATACACCTACCCATACGTGTCGGTTTACCTGTGCTTCCACCGTACCGGAAAATCCTCAGTAAGCTTAGTAATGACCTGAACGGAGCGAGGAGGGGCGATGCCTAACGCGGAGACACCGCACAGCCCGGACCGGGATGCGGGCCGCCACGAGACCTTCGACGAGAAGATGGACCGCAACTGGGGCGAACTCCTTCAGGAACTCCGCGTGCTTCAGACCGGCGTGCAACTCCTGGCCGGCTTCCTGCTGACTCTTCCGTTCCAGGCCCGCTTCGAGAAGCTGGACCCGTTTCAACTGGGCCTCTACCTCGCCAACGTCGTCCTCGCGGCGGTAACTACGGCGTTAATCCTGCTGCCCGTCAGCGCGCACCGCAGGCTCTTCCGACAGGGGCTCAAAGCCACGCTCGTCGCCAGCGCGGACCGGATTGCGAAAATTGCGCTGACGGGTATCGCCCTGCTGACCGTGGGAACTTCCGCCCTGGTCTTCGATGTTGTGGCCGGCCGGGCGGCCGGGCTTACCGCTGGCGGCGCCTTGCTCGCCATCCTTCTCATCCTGCTCGTGGTCATTCCGGGCCGGCTGCGGCGCCAGACGGGACGGGGCTGAATTTTGACTGGAACAGCACAGCACGGCATTCACGGAACGTCAGGAGCAAAAGATGCGGAAATGGGCTAAAGATCGAGGACTGCTCCTGGCCAACATCGGCCTGTTTGTCGTCTTCTTCGGCGGCATGGTGGTCAGCGGAGCAGCCGACTACAGCGAGGACCAGGTCGCCCACGACCAGGCCGCCGTCAGCATCCTCGAATACCTGGGCACCGGGGCGTTCCTAGAGGCGACCTTCGAGAACTGGGAGTCCGAGTTTTTGCAGATGGGCATGTACGTCATCCTGACGGTATTCCTCTTCCAGCGCGGTTCCTCCGAATCCAAACCGATTGATGAGAAGTTTCCCCAGGATGAGGACCCCGGCACTGCCACGATCAAGGCCGGCATGCCGTGGCCGGTCCGCCGGGGCGGCTGGGTGCTGAAGCTCTACTCGCACTCGCTCTCGATCCTTTTCCTGCTGCTGTTCCTGCTGTCGGTGACACTGCACGCGGTGGGCGGCAGCCGGGATTACAGTGAAGAGCAGTTGGCCCACGGCCAGCCGCCGGTCAGCGTGCTGGGCTATTTTGCAACCAGCCGGTTCTGGTTTGAGTCGTTCCAGAACTGGCAGAGCGAGTTCCTCGCCGTCGCGGTGCTCGTGGGAGCCTCGGTGTACCTGCGCGAAAAGGGCTCGCCGGAGTCCAAGCCGGTAGCCGAGTCGCATTACGACACCGGCGCCTAGCGCCGCTGTCAGGCCCCTTCCAGGACCTGGCTGGTGGCCCAGGCAAGGTATTTCGCCGCGTGGGCGACGGCGTCGGCTGGGCTGGGTGCCACGTCCAGGAGCTGGGCGGCCGCCACCACCCCGTCACGGGCCAGGTCCTCGGGGCTGATCAGGATTCGGCCGGCGACCATGATCACCGGGATGCCGAGGTCCTTGGCTGCCCGCGCCAATGCAACCGGAGCCTTCCCGGTCAAGGACTGCGCGTCCAGCGACCCCTCCCCGGTGATGACCAGATCCGCGTCCGCCAGCTGTGCGGCCAGCCCGGTCAGCCCGGCCACCAGCTCAAATCCGCCTTCCAGGGACGCGCTGCTGAAAGCCAGGAACGCCGCCGGGAAGCCGCCGGCGGCGCCGGCACCGGGCACGTCGACGTCGCGCCCGGTGGCCTGGCGCAGCACCGACGCCCAGTTGCGCAGCCCGGCGTCGAGCACCTCAACGGCCTCCGCGTCGGCCCCCTTCTGCGGGCCAAACACGTGGGCCGCGCCGTCCGGGCCGTACAGCGGGTTCTGCACGTCAACCGCGATCCGGAACTTCACCGCTGCCAGCCTCGGGTCCAGTCCGGCGACGTCGACGGCGACGACGTCCCCGAGCGAGCCGCCGCCCAGGGGCACTACGTTCCCGGCGGAATCCAGCGGCTTCAGGCCGAGTGCACGCAGGGCGCCACTGCCGCCGTCGCTCATGGCGGAACCGCCCACGCCCAGCACAATTTCGGTGGCACCGGCCTCCAGGGCGGCCGCGATCAGCTGCCCGCAGCCGTAGCTGTGGGCACGCAACGCGTTCTGCGGTGTGGGTTCCATGTGCGCCAACCCGGAAGCCTGCGCCGTCTCGATCACGGCGGTTGCACCTCCGAAGGCATCGCGCCGGATGGCCCAGGCCGCGCCGATTGGGGCCAGGATCGGTCCGACAACGGCGTTGAGGCGCTCCTCATAGCCGGCAGCGACGGCGGCTTCCAGCGTCCCCTCGCCGCCGTCAGCCACGGGAAACTGCACGGCCTGGGCGTCGGGATAGACGCGGAGGGCGCCCTCGGCGATGGCGGCGGCGGCCTCCGCGGCGGTGAGGGAACCTTTGAATTTGTCCGGGGCGATCAGGATACGCATGGCTCCATCCTGCCAGCCGGGTCCGACGTTTCCGCACCGCGACAGCGCCGGTGAACGGTAGTAACGTGGGCCTTTCCGGGCCGCCGGGACTCTCCCGTGGACGGCCGGAGCAGAGTCGGCCCGCTCCGGAGCGGGCACAGGAGGTAACGGTGGGCAGTAACGGACGGGCCGGCGGGGGCCGGCACGGCATCACGGGGCTTGTCCTGGTGCGGCATGGCGAAAGCGAAGGCAACGTGGCCGCCACGCTGGCCCGGGAGACGGGGGCGCAGGCCATCGACGTGCCGGCGCGGGACGCCGACGTCGGGCTCTCCGGCACCGGGCGGGAGCAGGCGGCGGCGCTGGGCAAGCTGCTGGCCGCCGTTCCGGAACGGGGCCGCGGCGTTGTCTGGTCATCCCCCTACGCCCGGGCCCGGCAGACTGCTGAGCTGGCGCTCCGGACGGCCGGCTGGACGGATCGGATCCGGCTGGATGAACGGCTCCGCGACCGCGAACTCGGCATCCTGGACATGCTGACCGCCGCCGGGGTGGAAGCGCGGCTGCCGCAGGAAGCCGAGCGCCGGCGCTGGCTGGGGAAGTTTTACTACCGGCCGCCCGGCGGCGAATCATGGGCCGACGTGGTCCTTCGGCTGCGTTCCCTGCTGGCAGATCTGGACCAGGAGCACCCGGGCGAGGATGTGCTGCTGGTCTGCCATGACGCCCTCATCCTGCTGTTCCGGTACATCCTGCAGGGCCTGACGGAATCCGAACTGCTGGACATCGCCGCCACCACCAGCGTGCTGAACGCCTCGGTCAGCCGCTTTACACGGTCAGGCGGTGCCGGCGGCTGGGAGCTGGAGAGCTTCAACCAGGCCGATCACCTGGCGGGGCAGGGTGTGCCCGTCACCGAACACGCAGGCGACGCGGATGTCCGGCCGCGCTGAACCGCCGGCCCCGGCGCAGCTGACCCCCACGCTGCTGCGCGGCTGGCCGTTGCCCGGTGGCGGCGCTGGCAAGGATGACCGCGGCTCCGTGCTGGTGGTCGGTGGTGCGCGAAAGACCCCTGGCGCCGCCCTGCTGGCCGGCGTGGCCGCGCTGCGCTCGGGGGCCGGGCGGCTGACGTTGGCGGTCGCGGAGTCGACGGCGGTGCAGCTGGCCGTCGGATTGCCCGAATCCGGGGTCCTGGGCCTGCCGGAAACGCCACACGGATCGGTTAAGGGCTCAGCGGCGTCGCTGTTGGCCGACGAGCTGGGCTCCGCGGACGCGATTCTGATCGGGCCGGGGCTGGACGATAAGGACGAGACACTGGCCCTCCTGCGGGCCCTGCTGCCTGCCGGCCGCAGCAGCCGCAAGGCCCCGCCCGCCATCATTCTCGACGCGTATGCGCTGGGCTGCCTGCCGGAGCTGGCCGAGGAGTTGGAGCCCTGGGCCGGCCGGCTCATCCTGACACCGAACACCACCGAAGGCGGCATCCTGCTGGGCCGCGAACTCGAGGATCTCCGCCGCGACGTGCCCGAGCTGGCGGAGACCTACCGGGCCGTGGTGAGCTGCCAGGGACTGATCGCGGAGCCCGGCGGGAAAGTCTGGGAGATCACCACCGGCCACAGTGGCCTGGGTACCTCCGGCAGCGGCGACGTGCTGGCCGGTGCAATCGCTGGCCTCCGGGCGCGCGGGACCACCGACGCGCAGGCCGCCTGCTGGGGCTCGCACCTGCACGCAGCCGCCGGCGACCGGCTGGCCAGCCGGCTGGGCGGCCTTGGCTACCTGGCCCGCGAACTGTGCGACGAACTTCCGCCCCTCATGGTGGAGCTCAGCAGCTAGCCGGCCTCTGGACTAATGCCCTGCGCTGGACTATTGCCCTGCTCTGGACTATTGCCCTGCTCTGGACGGATGCCGGTGTCCCGACCGGCGGCCGGGCACCCAGCCTAGGACTCCCACTGACCGCGCTCCTGCAGGACCGTCTTCAGGAGGTCAGCGCGGTCGGTGACGATTCCGTCGACGCCGAGATCCAGCAGCCGGCGCATCTCGTCGGAAGCGTTGATGGTCCAAACGTGGACGTGCAGGCCGTGGCGGTGCGCGCGGCGGACAAAACCGGCGGTCACCACCTGCACCGGTCCGTAACGGACCGGCACCTGCAGCGCCTGCACACCGCGCAGCGCCCGGGCGGTGGCGAGGCGCAGCAGGGGTGCCGGGAGCAGCGGCCCGAGGAGCACGAACAGGGCGTTGGACACCATCCCTGCGGAGCTGGCGGCGGGTCGGCTCAGCCGGCGCAGGACCGCCCGGCGCCGCCGGTCCGAGAAGCTGGCGACCAGGACCCGGTCGTGCAGGCCATACTCCTCGATCGCCGCCGCCAGGGTGTCCACCGAGTTCCAGTCCTTGATGTCCAGGTTGAGCCGGACATCCGGGAACTCCGCCACGAGCTCCGCCAGCCGCGGAATCGGTTCGGTGCCGGCGATCCTGGCCCGCGCAACCTCCGCGGCTGGCAGTTGGGCTATCCGGCCGCTGCCGTCAGTGACCCGGTCCAGGCTGTCGTCGTGGAAGAGCAGCAGGGCGCCGTCGGCCGTGGTGTGCACGTCTGTTTCCAGGTACCGGTAACCCAGGGCGACGGCGTCGCGGAAGGCGGCCATGGAATTCTCGGCGCCGTCGGGCGCGAAGCCGCGGTGGGCCATCGCCACGGGGCGGCCGGGGGTTCCGGCTGCAAGGAAGGGGTGCGGGGCGGTCACTCCTGAAGCGTACCGGAGCCGGACCGCCTTACTCAGGAGTGCGGCGGCAGGATCTCGACGCCGTCGCTGCAGTGCAGCAGCGTGCGGCCGGCGCCGTCGAGATCGACCCAGACGGTGGTGTGGTCCGGGGTGAGGGCGTCCACGAATCCGCTGGTTTCGTAACCTGGCGCCAGGCGAACCCGCACCCGGTCGCCCTGGCGCAGGCCTTGCCAATGCGCATCCGGCGCTACCCGCCGGAGCGGCTGCTCGTCAGTGTGTCTGTTACCGCTCCTGGCCATGGTTGCCCCGCCTCAGTCAATGGATCCGCTCGGAGTTTCCAGCGTAGGAGGCCAAGGTGAACGCCAGTTGTCCGCCAGCTGGTAATCCCGTGACGAGGGCTGCCCCGAAAGGCCAGCGGGCCGGGGCGGTCAGGCGAGCCGGGCGCCCAGCTCGGCGAGTTTTGCTTCGAGGACCTGGGCGACGCCGTCGTCGTCGAAGCGCGGCGCCTGCCGGCCGGCGGCACGGATCGCCTCGAGGTGGCCGCTGGCCATGGCGTACCCCTGCCCGGCCCAGCGCAGCATTTCGATGTCGTTGGGCATGTCCCCGAAGGCCACCACGTCCCGAGCCTGGACCCCGAGGGAGGCTGCGTACTCGGCCAGGGTCACGGCTTTGTTCACGTCCGGCAGGGAGAGTTCGAGCATGGCCAGGTTGGGGGCGGAATGCGTCGCGGCCGCCAGGTGGGCGACGGCGGGCGACACTTCGGCCAGGAAGTCGTCGGCCGTCCCTTCCCGCACCAGCGCCAGGAACTTGACGACGGCGTCGGACGGGGTGAGCGTCTCCCGCAACGGTGCCGGCGTGATCTCGGCGAGCACGGCGCTGGATCCGGTGCCCAGGAACCCGGGCTCCAGGTGGAATCCGGTGAGCGTTTCCGCGGCGAACAGCGCCGAGGGGTGCAGCTGCTGAATGATCCGGCGGGCTTCGAAGACGGCTTCAAGCCCCAGGGCGCGGGCGGAGATGAGGCGGTCGGCTTCCAGGTCCCAGACGACAGCGCCGTTGGAGCAGATAACGGTTCCGGTGTGGCCCAACTGGTCCTGCAGCGGGTGCAGCCAGCGCGGCGGGCGTCCGGTGACAAAGACGAGATCCACTCCGGCATCGCGGCAGGCATGGAATGCCCGCACGGTCCGGTCGCTGATTTTGCCGTCGTGGCCCAGGATCGTTCCGTCAATATCACTTGCTACCAGCCGCATGCTGCCAGTCTACGTGGGCTGCGCCGGCGCCATTTCGATGGTTCCCTGCGGGTTCGACGCGCGGGGACGTCGTGGGCGCAGGGAACCGTCGAAACGGCGGGAATTCAGGGTCGGGCCCGGTTCAGCTCGGCCCGGGTGGGCGGGTTCGCCCCTGCCCGCGAGACCGTCACCGCGGCTGCCGCGGCGGCGTGCGAGATGAGTTCGCGCAGGGTTTCGGCGGACAGCTCCCGCAGGTCCTGCCGGTTTTGCGCTCCATCCAGGCCCCGGTCCACGACGCCGGACAGCAGCGCGGCCATGAAGGAGTCGCCGGCGCCGACGGTGTCCGCCACCGTCACGCGCGGTGCCGGGACGTGCACCTCCCCCGCGGCATTGACGGCCCAGGGACCGGCCGCGCCGCGGGTCACCACCACCATCGCCGGGCCCTCGGAACCACCAAGGGTGAGCCAGCGGCGGGCGGACTCCAGCGGGTCCACACCCGGGTACAGCCACGCCAGGTCCTCGTCCGAGGCCTTGACCACATCCGCGAGGACCACGAATCTCTCGGCCTGCCCGCGGGCGTAGCCGGCGTCGGCGACGATGCTGGGCCGGCAGTTGGGATCGAAGCTGATCGTGGCCGCAGGATGGGCATGTTCGACGGCGGCCAGCACCTCCGCCGCGCCCGGCTGGAGTGCGGTGGCGATCGACCCGGTGTGGAGCAGGGTGCTGCCCTGCAGCATGAACGGAAGCCGGTCGGTGAGGCCGGGCAGCTCCCAGGCGAGGTCAAAGGTGTAGCTGGCGGCGCCGTCGTCGTCGATCAGGGCGTTGGCAACCGATGTTGCCAGCGCGTCCGGGGCCACCGGAAGCAGCACCGAACTGGCCAACAGGTACGCCGCGACCGAGTCGCCGTAGGCGTCCCGGCCGTAGCGGCTGATGAACTGCACCGGGTGATCCAGCCGGGCCAGCCCCACCGCCACATTCAGGGGGCTGCCGCCAACGTGGACCTGGATTCCCGAGGGCCGCTGGACCACATCCACCAGCGCCTCACCTATGACTGTGAGCATGCCCATACTCTGCCAGAGAACGCGGCCCGGCGCCCTGCGTTTACCCCGTCCCGGCGCCCTGGTTCGAATCGCGCTGCTCCGCTTCCTCCGCCCGCCGGTACTGCCGGTTCCGGGTCCGCAACACCACGGTGGCGAGCACGGCAGCGAGCAAGGAAGCGGCCAGAATACCCACCTTGGCGTGGGCCTCGTGCAGGCTGCCCTGGCCGAAGCTGAGCTCCGCGACGAGCAGCGAGACGGTGAAGCCGATTCCCGCCAGAATGGAAACACCGAAGATGTCCACCCATTTAAAGGAGCTGTCCAGCCGCGCCCGGGTCAGCTTGGTCAGCAGCCAGGTGGTGCCGAGGATGCCGGCCGGCTTTCCCAGCACCAGGGCCAGGATGATGCCCATGGCCACCGGGTCCACCAGCGCCTGTCCCAGCCCGGACCAGCCGCCCACCGCAACGCCGGCCGAGAAAAAGGCGAACACCGGGACGGCAAAGCCGGCGGAGATGGGCCGGAAGCGGTGTTCGAAGATTTCCGCGAGCCCCGGCCCGGCTTCCGGGCCGCCGCTCGCGCGGGACCGCAGCACCGGGACGGCAAAGCCCAGCAGGACGCCGGCAACGGTCGCGTGGATGCCGGACGCGTGCACCAGGGCCCAGGTGGCCGCGCCCAGGGGAAGCAGGATGAGCCAGGCCGCAGGTGCCTTCAGCCCGAAGAAGCGGCGGTGCCGGTGCGCCAGGTAGGCGTAAATGCCCAGCGGCACCAGGGCCAGCAGGAGCGGTGCCGGCTGCAGTTCGCCGGAGTAGAAGACGGCGATGATGGTGATGGCGATCAGGTCATCCACCACGGCCAGGGTGAGCAGGAAGATCCGCAACGCGCTGGGCAGGTGGGAGCCGATGATCGACAGGACGGCGACGGTGAACGCAATGTCCGTGGCGGTCGGGATGGCCCAGCCCTGACCGGTCTCCGGGCTGCCGAGGTTCACGACGGCGTAAATCACCGCCGGGAGCAGGACACCGCCCGCCGCCGCTGCGACCGGGACCACCGACGTGCTGGGTTTCCGCAGGTCTCCGGCGACGAACTCCCGTTTCAGCTCCAGGCCAACCAGGAAGAAAAAGATCGCAAGCAGTCCGTCCGCAGCCCAGGCCCCCAGGCTCAGGTCCAAATGCCAGGGCGCGTAGCCGATGCTGTAGTCGCGAAGGGCGAAATAGCTCTCCGCAGCCGCGGAGTTGGCCCAGATCAGCGCGGCGGCGGCGGCCACCACGAGCAGGATGCCGCCGACCGTTTCCTTGCGCAGGATTTCGCCGATCCGCAGCGCCTCGGCATAGCTCCCGCGGGCCAGGATGGTCGGACGGGACGTACCGCGGGGCGTACGGCGGGACTTACGGTGGGCGGGTTTGGCTGGCGGGGTGCTGCTCATGCTGAAGTCCTCAAAAGGGGTCGACGAAATCATGCCGACCAGACTTCCCGGCGCACCGGTTGCCAGTCTACGCGCTGCCGGGCCGGCGCTCCCGGGTCATCCCAACAGTTGCTGGACCAGTTCGCGGCACTTCCGGTAGGCCGGCGCCTTCGGGTCGATCAGGGCGAAGTGGTCGCCGGGGAGCTTCAGGAACTGGACCGGCGCCCCGCCCGCCTTAGCCGCCGCGGCGTAGGCCTCGGACTGGCTCAGCGGCACGGTGTCGTCCTCCGTGGTGTGCACTGCGTACACCGGCACCCGCAACGGGGCGGCACTCATCGGATCCGCAAATTTATGCCGCTTCGGGTATTTATTGGACGAGCCGCCCAGGAAGTTGCTGACGGCTCCGTTGCTCAGGTCCAGCCGTTCGGCCTCGGCGAGGTTCAGCACCCCCGATTGGCTGACCACACCGGTAAGGTGCACGGCGGCGCTGCCGTTCTTGCGTTCCAGCTGGCGGTCCGCCTCGGGAGCGCCGAGCTGGCCGAGCCGGCTCCGGCCTGCTGCCCAGACTGCCAGGTGTCCGCCGGCGGAGTGGCCCAGCGCGACTACCCGGTCCAAGCCAAGATCGTGTTCACCGGCGACGTCGCGAAGCTTGTCGATCCCGGCCAGGACGTCGGCGAAGGTGTAGGGCCAGCCGCCGCCGTTGCCGGCGCGGCGGTATTCCAGGTTCCAGGCGGCCACACCGTGCGCGGCCAGGTCCCTGGCCAGGGGTTCGCCGAGTTCGGCGCCGTACTGTGAGCGCCAGTAGCCGCCGTGAATCACCACGGCCACACCCGTGGGCCTGGGCGCGTCCGGGAGGAAGAGTTCCCCCCACTGGCTGGGATCCTCGCCGTAGTGGTACTTCTGCCGCTTCACTGTGTCCTCCTCGGGGCCCCGGTGAACGGACGGTGACCGCCCCCGGTGCCACCGCCGCTGCAGCGCCCTACGCCCGACGCCCGACGCCGCAGATCAGCCATGTGCAGAGCCTACCTTGGGTGCCGCGCGGCGCCGCGGAAGCTGGCTGTCCGGCCGGCGCCGTATGCTAGGCGCATGGCTAGCAACTGGGAGCGCCTGGACCCCGCACTGCGCGAATCCGTGCAGGACAACGTGGATCTCTACGAGCGGGTACGCCCTGCCCTGAAGCTGGTCACGCGCGAGGTACTGCTGACGCTGCGGGGCATGCTCAAGGGCACCGAGGTCACCCCGCTGTTCGTGACCGGCCGAACCAAGACGGTGGAGTCTTTCCGGGAGAAGATCTCGCGCACGGAGGAGCCGCTGGAACCGGGCGGACCGCGGGTGCTGAAGTTCCCGGACCCGTTCCGCACGCTCAATGACATGGTCGGAATCCGCGTCATTACCAAGCTTCCGGCCGAGAACGCAGTGGTAGCCAACCTGATTAAGCGCCAACGCCAGCTCTTCGACTGCCGCGGCGACCGTGAGAAGGACATCGGTTCGATCGAGTCCGGGACGTACGGCTACTCAAGCCGGCACCTGATCCTGCGGACCATCCAGAACGAGGCGGTGAAGGAATACCAGCAGGTCTTCAACCCGGAGGCGCAGCCCAACGGCAGTTACTTCTTCGAATGCCAGATCCGGACGGTGTTCGCCCACGCGTGGAGCGAAATCGAGCATGACATCCGGTTCAAGGCCGAGGACCCGCGGGCCTGGACTCCGCACTTCGACCGTCAGTTCACCGCCACGGCGGCCATGCTGGAAACCGTGGAAGGTGCGTTCGCCGACCTGCACCAACGCTACGAGGAGGTGCGCAGCTACTGGGACATGGACGGCGAAGGCGCCGCGCAGCTTACGCCCAACCGGATCCGGGACGTCTGGCGCACCTTGCTGCCGCACGTGGACCGGAAGGTCGATGACGACTGGGGCTGGGCCGCCGAACTGATGGCCGCGCATGGCCTGAACCAGACCGTGCAGCTCGCCGGGCTGCTCAGTGCCAACCGGATCACCGAGGTGCGCAAGGCCCTGGACCACCGCTACTCCCCCGGCCCGGACCGGCTGCTGGACGACCTGCTGCTGTGGCAATACGGCACCGCCCACATCGATCTCACCGCAGAACCGGCCGATGCGGTACCGCACCCGCGGCGTGACAGCCTGCAGCGCCGGCTCAAGCAGATCGAGCGCTACCGCCTCACCCCGGGATAGGGAACCGGGTCACGTAACTCCGCTGCCACGGAGTTTCCACCGCCCCCCGCCGGTAATGCCTCCGGACGAAATCAACGGCTTCCGCCGCCGGGACGCCGTCCAGGACCGCGATGCAGGCAAGGGCGGTCCCCGTGCGCCCCCGGCCGCCCCAACACGCCACTTCAACCCGTTCCTCTTCCGCACGCTGCAGGGCCTCACGGAACGCGTCGAGCGCCTCAACATCGCTGGCGGGCACCCGCAGATCCCGCCAGCGGACCCAGCGGGACTCCCAGGCCACGGGCCGCGGCCGGCTGCCCAGCAGATACAGCGCAAACTCCGGCTCCGGTCCGGAAGGAAACGGCGCCCAGAGACCGCGCCCGCGGATGAGCCGCCCGGAAGGCAGGCGAAGCACCCCCGGTTGCCCCGGTTCCCACGTTTGCGCCATAGCCCCGAGCGTAGTCTTTCCCGCCGTCCTGCTGAAGGACACCGCGCAATTCCGGCCCGGTTTAGGGCCGTAGGGGTCTGGCGGTAACGGAAACCGGTCCATAGAGTGGCCCGGAGCCCGCACCGCTGAAAGGAATCCACGGATGTCGTTCCAGGCGTACCTCGACACCATCGAAGACAAGACCGGCCTCACCCCGCGGCAACTCCTCGACATCGCCCGCGAGAAAGGCTTCGGCGGAACCGCCGTGACGGCCGGAGAAATCCTCGACTGGCTGAAGGCCGACTACGGGCTGGGCCGCGGCCACGGCATGGCGCTGGTGCACGTTATCCGGCAGGGACCGGGCATCAGCAGCAAGCACGTCGGGACCACCGGGGCGCACAGTGACCAGTCGGATATCTTGTGGCTCGACGGGAAGGACTCGAAGCCCGCGACCTAGCGGGCCAGCGGCGTGGAGATCCGGGGTCGGGCAGCGGAAGCCTTCACGTTGAAGCTGGCCTGTTGACAATCACGGCCTGTTGACACAGTCACGTGCCCTCCGGTCATAAAGTCGCTGCGCCGGCCGCAGCGGTGGCACCATGTTTGGATGCTTGAGGCAACCAAATCTGCAGAATCGCGGGTTTCCTCCTACCGGGCGCCTTCAAGCCACTGGCCCCGAGCGTGCCATACCTGCTGGGGATCATCATGTTCTGCATGGGCCTGACCCTGACTCCGCCGGATTTCGCCTCCGTGGCCAAGCGTCCATGGGCCGTCGTGCTCGGGATCGTGGCACACTACGTCATCATGCCCGGCGCCGGCTGGCTGATTGCCCAGGCACTTCACCTCGAGCCCGAGCTCGCTGTCGGGCTGATCCTCGTCGGCTGCGCCCCGTCCGGCACCGCTTCGAACGTGATGGCGTTCCTGGCGAAGGGTGACGTGGCCCTCTCGGTGGCGGTGGCCTCCGTGTCCACGCTGATTGCTCCGCTGGTCACACCCCTGCTGGTGCTGTTCCTGGCCGGGTCCTACCTGCAGATCGATGCTGCCGGCATGGTGCTGGACATCGTCAAGACGGTACTGCTGCCGGTGATCGCTGGCCTGCTGGCCCGACTCTTCCTGAAAAGGCTCGTCGCCCGGGTGCTTCCGGCGTTGCCGTGGGCATCCGCGGTGGTCATTTCGCTGATCGTGGCGATCGTCGTCGCCGGTAGTGCCAACAAGATCGTCGCCGCGGGCGGGATCGTGTTCCTCGCGGTGGTGCTGCACAACGGCTTCGGCCTCGGCCTGGGCTACCTCGCGGGCAAGCTGGGTCGGCTGGATGACAAGGCCCGCCGCGCCCTGGCCTTCGAGGTGGGCATGCAGAACTCGGGCCTGGCGGCAACCCTCGCCACGGCGCATTTCAGCGCTCTGGCCGCGCTGCCGTCGGCAGTTTTCTCGCTCTGGCACAACGTGTCCGGCGCGATCGTGGCGGCCTGGCTGGCCCGCCGGCCGCTGCGCGAAGGCTAAGCCCGGACGACCCTTGGCGACGGTCACGGATTCGGAGCACGCCACGGTCCCGGGTAGACTGGGCAGCGCCTAAGGGAGTATTCCTAAGCGCCGCACCCGTCAGCACGCCAGGCACCGCTGCCTCGCCGGGTTCGGCGGCCAGCCGGATGGCAGGCGGAGAGACTTATGCAGTTCTCCGCTGACCATCTTACGAAAGCTGGAATACCTTGACTGTTTCTCCGCTCATTTGGGGCATCACCATTGCGGTGATCCTGGCCCTGCTGGCCTTTGACTACTTCTTCCACATCCGCAAGGCCCACGTCCCCACGCTCAAGGAAGCTGCCGCCTGGTCCGCCCTCTATGTGGGTATCGCGATCCTCTTCGGCATCCTCGTTCTGATCTACGGCGGGCCGGCCATGGGCTCGGAATATTTTGCCGGATACATCACGGAAAAGGCACTTTCGGTCGACAACCTGTTTGTCTTCCTGATCATCATCGCCAGTTTCCGCGTTCCCCGCGAGGACCAGCAAAAGGTGCTGCTGTTCGGCATCATCTTCTCCCTGATCGCCCGGACCGGCTTCATCTTCCTGGGCGCGGCCCTGATCAACTCCTTCGCCTGGGTCTTCTACGCCTTCGGCCTGATCCTGCTGATCACGGCAGGCAACCTGCTCAAACCCGATACCGGCGGCGGGGAGGCGGACAACTTCCTGATCCGGCTGGCGCGCCGGTTCTTCCACACCAGCGATCACTACGACGGCGACAAGCTGTTCACCATCGAGAACGGCAAAAAGGTGCTGACCCCGATGCTGCTGGTCATGGTGGCCATCGGCGGTACCGACGTCCTGTTTGCCCTGGATTCAATTCCCGCCATCTTCGGCCTGACCCAGAACGTTTACGTAGTCTTTACCGCCACGGCGTTCTCGCTGATGGGCCTGCGCCAGCTGTATTTCCTGATCGACGGCCTGCTGGACCGGTTGATCTATCTTTCCTACGGCCTTGCCGCAATCCTGGCCTTCATCGGCGTCAAGCTGATCCTGCACGCCCTGCACGAGAACAACCTGCCGTTCATCAACGATGGCCAGCCGGTTCCGGTCTTTGAAATCACCACCGGCCTGTCCTTGACCGTCATCATCGGCGTGCTGGTTGTCACCGTCCTGGCGTCGCTGCTGAGCAAGGCCGGCAAAGCCCAGACCGCCATCAACAATGCCCGCCGGCACGCTGTCAGCTACCTCGACCTTGAGTACACCGCGGACCCGGCCGAGCGGGAGCGGATCTATAGCGCCCTGCGGAACGAAGAACGGCAGATCGAACAGATGCAGCCGAAATTCCGCAACAAGGCCAAGGACGTGGACGCCATCCGCGCGCAGGTCGCCGAAGCGCACCGGCAGCACGAACAATATCTGGCTCGATAGACCGCCAGCGGAGGCCCGGCGGACGGCGTCGTTCTCGCCGAACGCGGCGGCACCGGTACCGGGAAGTGGCTATTGCCGCAGCCGGTGAGTTGGCCGGAGGCTCCGCTGCTGCGGCTTGCCGGAAGCTGGCCCGCCGCGGCAGGCGGCGCCGGGCCGGGTCTTGCCCTGGTGACCCCGAGTCACGAGTATGAAGTTGAGGACGGCGCCGCGGAAATCGTCGTCGTCGCGGCGCTGCTCCGGCAGCATTCCGGCGCGAATAAAGGGGACAGCACTTATGGACGACCAGTACACGACGGAACGCGACAGCTTCGGCAGGCTGCTGGCGGACCGGCAGCTCTGGCGGCAGGCGTCGACGATCCCGGCCGCCGGCGAACTGACCGCCCGCTGGCTGGAGGGAAAGAGCCAGTACCAGCCGGGCACGTTCACCCCCGCCATTGACGGGGAGACGACGCCGATCGCCGCCGAGCTCGCAGCGCTCAACCGGAACGGACTTTTCACCAAGGAGTCACAACCCGGGCTCCGTGAGACCGACGGCGCCCAGCGCGCGTACGTGACGGGGTTCTGCACCCCCGAGTCGGCTGCACGGCTGCTGGAACTCTCGTCGCGGACGGAATACGTGGCTGTTGGCCATGCTCCGGGGGAAATGAGCCGGGCCTCAATTCCTGTGACCGTCCAGGACGGCGAAATCGTTACCGTGCTGGGGACCAGCGAAAGCCCGATCGAGGCGGACCAGCTCAAGGACTGGGCAGCCGAAGCCAACGACTCGCTGGCACTGGTGCTGGCCGAATCCTGGTACGTCGAAGTCTTCGACCCGATCTGGGGCCGCGAGGGCAGGCTGCTGCCGGCGGTGCTGGAGGCATTAGCGGCCGGCAGTCTCCCGGCGGACTGACCGGCCGACGACGGCGACCGGAGACGCCTCAGCCGATGCTGGCTGCCTCGTCGAGGGTGCGTGATTCGAAATGCTCCAGCATTTCCCGCATGGCCGCCACCCCCTGGGTGAACGCGGCTGAGGCCCGCCACTGCTCAATCTGCTCCAGCGATTCCCACGGGCCGGTGCTGACGAAGCGGTTCCCGACCTCATGGTCGTGCATCAACACCGCCTTCGCGTTGGGGTAGTCCTCCTGCGTCTTCCTCGCAAAGTCGCGCCAGGCCTGCACGAAGTCATTTTCGCGGCCGGGGTGGACCAGCCAGATTCCAAGGGTATAGACGGACACGTCGATCGCCTCCTTTTCCGAACGGGTTGATACCGGCGATGGTGCCGGACCTGCCGCCCGGCCGCTAGGGCCGATCTGCCCTCCGCCGGTGCAGACGCCGCACTCGCAGGACACGTTGGGTAGCTGAACTCTTTTCGCAAGCCGCGTAGTTGGACATGCTCCTAAGTCCGAGGCGGCGTCGCGGGGCCCCCGGAGTCCGGCCGGGCGTCATCGCGGACCCGGCTCTCCGCCCAGCGGAAGCGGACGGTGCCACCGATCGGGACCTGCGCGGCGCGGTCCAGTTGTTCGTCGACGACGACGGCGATCACCGGGTAGCCGCCGGTGACCGGATGGTCGGCCAGGAACAATACCGGCAGGCCCTCGGGCGGGACCTGCAGCGCACCGGCCACGGTCCCCTCGCTGGCCAGCTCCCCCTCACGGCTGCGGTCCAGGGGCGTTCCAAGCAGGCGCATGCCCACCCGATTGGACTGCGCTGCCACCTGCCACGGCTGGCTGGTGAGGGAATCCAGCGCCGCCCGGTCGAACCAGTCCGCACGCGGGCCGGGCACGACGTCGAGCACTGTCACCCCGGTGCCGGGGAATTCCGGCTGCAGTTCTGGGGGCCCGACGACGCCGGACTCGAAGTCGTCGCCGGCGGCCAGGAGCTGGCCGGCGGCCAGCGGTGCCGGGCCGATGCCGGACATCGTGTCGGTGGACCGACTGCCGAGGACGGGGGCAACGTCCACGCCACCCCGGACCGCGAGGTAGCTCCGGAAGCCTCGTTCCGAGGCCCCAACGTTCAGCGTTTCGCCGTCGAGCAGGGCAAAGGGGGCGGCCACGGGCACGGTGCGGCGGAGGGACTCTGCCTCCGGACCGGCCGGCGAGGCAACGGTCAGCTGCGACGCCGCGCCGGCCACGGCCACGATGTGGTCCCCGACAGCCTGTACCGTAAGGCCGCCCGCCACGGTCTCGATCGCCGCGGCCGACGGCGCGTTCCCGACGAGGCGGTTGGCGCGGCGCAGCGAGGCGCGGTCCAGCGCCCCGGAAGCCGTGACGCCGAGCCCGGAGTGGCCGTGGCGGCCTAAGTCCTGGATCAGGCTTTGCGGGCCGGGCGAGACAATCCGGAGCCCGGAGGTCCGCTCCGGGGCAGGAGGCTGCGCCCGCGGTTCCGGGGCAAGTGCCACCGATTCCCGGACCGGACGGAACTGGATGGTGTGGCCGGGGGCAGCAAGGGCGGGCTGCTCGCGGTCCAGATCCCACATCCGGGCGCCCGTGTGGCCGATCAACTGCCAGCCGCCGGGGGAACGGCGGGGGTACACCGCCGAGTAGTTTCCGGCCAGCGCCACGGATCCGGCAGGCACGGCGGTGCGCGGTGAATTCCGGCGGGGCACGTTGAGAACGTCGTTCTCCCCCACCAGGTAGCCGAAGCCCGGAGCGAACCCGGCGAAGGCCACGGTCCAGCGCTGGCTGGAATGGGCGGCAATCACGCCGTCCACGCCCAGGCCGGTCAGCGCCGCTACTTCGGCGAGGTCCTCGCCGTCGTACACGGTGTCGACGACCACCAGGCCGCCGGCGCCCTGCACGGTGGCGGTGAGATCGAGTTCCAGCAGCTGCGCTGCGATCCGGTGCGCGGCAGCCGGCGAGTCGGCGGTGACCAGCACGGTTTCTGCGGCGGCCAGGACATCAAGTTGCCCGGGCAACGGCCGCTCGCGGAGCAGGGCCTGCAGGGCAAGCACGTCCCGGGTGCCGGGGAGTTCAGCGAGCACCGCGCGGGTGCCTACTGGCCGCACCGAACGGACTTTGTGGATGGCCGGTCGGGTTAGCGCTGCCATTGGTTTCTCCGTCATGGCCGCCGTTTCCAGAGGTCCGCGCCGCTCACGCACGGGCACTCTGCAGCAACCGCTCTTCTTCCTCAGTCTGCGGGTTGCGCCCGACCGCCAGCCCTATCACTGTCACGATCGAGGCCACCGCGAGGTAGACCGCGATCAGGACCCAGCTGCCGGACGCCGCATACAGTGCCGTGAAGATCAGCGGGGCGACGGCGCCGCCGATCACGCCGGCCAGGGTGTAGGCAAGCGAGCTGCCGGCGTAGCGCAGCCTGGCCGGGAACTGCTCGGTGATGTAGGCGGCCTGCGGGCCGTACATGAAGGCATGGAAGGCTAGCCCTATCACGATGCCGACGGTCAGCATGAAGACCGACCTGCCCTGGATCATGAGGAAGAACAGCGGGGTATAGATGGCCGTTCCGACGGCGGCAATACCGTACAGGAGGCGGCGGTTGACCCGGTCCGTGAGGGCACCTGCGGCGGGGATCAGGATCAGCTGGAACGCGGATCCGATCAGGATGGCGCTGAGGATGTTGCTGGTGCTCATCCCCAGTTCCTTGGTGGCATAGACGGCCATGAAGACGGTCAGCAGGGAGTACAGCACGTCCGGGCCGACGCGGGACAGGGCTGCTGCCACGAGGGCACGTGGTTCCTTGGTTAAGACCTCTTTGATAGGTGCCTTGGGTGCCTCGCCGTGGGCCAGGATGGCCTTGAACACGGGTGTTTCCTCAAGCCGCAGCCTGATCAGCAGGCCGAAGCCCACGAGGAAGGCGGAGGCGAGGAACGCTACCCGCCAGCCCCAGGAGAGGAAGTCCGCATTGCTGAGCGTCGCGGCAAGTACGGCCAGGACGCCGTTGGCCATCAGGTTACCGGCGGGGGGACCGATCTGCGCCGCGGAGGACCAGAAACCCCGCCGTTTGGGGTCGCCGAATTCGCTCGAAAGCAGGACGGCCCCGCCCCATTCACCGCCCACGCCGATACCCTGCGCCAGGCGGAGGAACACGAGGATGACGGGAGCGGCCACACCGATGACCGCGTATCCGGGCAGCGCTCCGATGAGCACCGTCGCGATCCCGATCAGCAGCAGTGTGACTACGAGGACGTGCTTGCGGCCGATTCTGTCCCCCAGCCGGCCGAAAATTACCCCGCCGATGGGACGCGCGAGATAACCCACCGCAAACGTTGAGAAGGACAATAGGAGCCCCACGACGTCGTCGTTGCCGGGAAAGAAGACCTTGGGGAACACCAGGGCGGAGGCGACGGAGTAGATGGCGAAGTCGTAGTACTCCAGTGAGGTGCCGGTGAGACTCGCGATGTAAGCCTTGAGGGCGCCGGGCGGCAGCTTCCTCCTGCCAGCGGCCGGAGCCGCCTGCTGCGGTGTGCTCATGATTGCCTTCCAGTTGCGCGTGCTGCCGGTTGTCGGTTGGTCGTGCCGGGACGATGAGCGGATTAGCGGTGGCGGATCAGAGAAACGACGCTGTGCTGATGCCGGCCGCGCTGAGCGCGCCGCGGACCGCGGCGGCCATAGCCACGGCTCCCGGCGAGTCGCCGTGAACGCAGATGCTCTCGGCCCGGATTTTCCGGACCGAGCCGTCAATGGTGCGGACGGCGGAGTCCGAGACGATCCGGAGGACGTGCTCGGTGACGTCGTCGATGTCATGTAGGACAGCCCCCGGAAGCGTCCGGGAAACCAGCGTGCCGTCCGGGTTGTAGGCGCGGTCCGCGAAGGCCTCGGTGACCGCACGCAGCCCGGCAGCCTCCGCCAGGCGGAGCACCTCAGAACCCGGAAGGCCGAGGATCGGCAGGTCCGGGTCCACGGACTTCACCGCCTCTACGACAGCCGTTGCCTGCGCGGTGTGCGCGACGATCGTGTTGTACAGGCCGCCGTGCGGTTTGACGTAGGCGACGCGGCCGCCCTCTGCAGCGGCAAGCGCCTGCAGGGCGCCGATCTGATAGACGACGTCATTGGCCAGGTCGTTCGGCTCAATGTCGAGGAAGCGCCGCCCGAAGCCCGCCAAGTCACGGTAGCCGACGTGGGCGCCAATCGTGACGCCGGCTGCAACCGCATCGCGGCAGGTCGACCGGATGCCGGTGGAGTCCCCGGCGTGGAACCCGCAGGCCACGTTGGCGCTGGACACGGAGCGGAACATCGCCGTGTCGTCGCCGAGGCTCCAGCGCCCGAACGACTCGCCGACGTCGCTGTTCAGGTCGATGCTGTTCCGTCCGGCGCTTGTCATCTGTGATCCCCGTCTCGGTGCTTGGCCTCTTCTTAGGATGCACCATCCCCTTCGATTGTTCAACAATCCGACGATTCTTTCCGGGGACAATCGTGTAGATTCGGCACTATGACGACTTCGAGCGCCGCCCCCCGCGCCCTCGCGGCCGCCGCGCGGCTTCGCGTCGCCGTCCCGTCCGTGGCGGACCGGGTCGCGGCCGAACTCCGCCTGCAGCTGGCCGATGGATTGTTGCTGGCGGGCACCCGGCTGACCGAGTCGACGATTGCGGCGGACCTGGGCGTCTCACGCAACACCGTTCGCGAAGCCTTCGCCGAACTCGCCGCGGAGCGGCTGGTGGTCCGGCATCCCAACCGCGGCGTCTTCGTGGCCAGCCTGGCGCCGGGCGACATCCACGATGTCTATACGGTGCGGCGTGCCATCGAAGTCGCGGCACTGCGCGGCGGGGGTGGCCGGGAGCAGGTGGCGGCAGTCCGCGCCGCGGTCGAGGAGGGCAAGGCGGCGGCGGCCGCCGAGGACGAGGAGGCCCTGGGCACGGCGAACCAGCACTTCCACCGCGCGGTCGTCGCGCTGGCCGGGAGCCCCCGGCTGGACGCGATCATGTCCCAGGTACTGGCCGAAATGCGGCTGTTCTTCCACAAGGCCACCGTTGACGCACAGTTCTACCGCGGCTACCTCGACGACAACGAACAGATCTGCGCCGCGCTGGAAGCCGGCGACCCGGAGCGCGCGGCGGAGCTCCTGCTGGCTTACCTGGACCGATCGGAAGCGAGGCAAAGCGCCGTCCACGGCGGGTAAGCGGCGGAGAATGCGATGCCAGCGCTTTATCTGAGTTGGAACCACCGCTGGGGCTGTTTTCTCCGCCTCGCGCCTTGGCTCCGCGGGTTGCGCGTCCGCGGCCGTCCGGGCCGCCTCGCCGGGATCAGCCGCAACAGGTTGTTAGGCTGAAAGCATGAAACGACGCGTCGCCGCCGCCTCCCTGTGCGCCGTATTCCTGATGCTCACGCTTACCGGTTGCGGCCAGGTGCAGCAGGCGGCCGAAGAGGCCGCCCACACCGGCGCCTCGCAGATCGCAACGGCAGCCGGCAGCGAACTCAAGAAGCAGGCGTGTTCCCTCGTGGCGGACGGACTGGTCAGCGCCTCGGACAAGCAGGCCCTGGGCGGGCTCGTCTCCGGCGCGCAGACCGCCGGGTTGCCCGAGGAGATCACCGCACCGCTGAAGAAGATCGCGGATTCGGGTGACCGGGTGCCGGCCGACTCCGTCAAGGCGCTTCAGGACGCCTGCACCAAGTAGCGGGGCATCCCATCTAGCTGGCAGTTGTTGTCGTTTTCGGCCCGCAAAACGACAACTATTGCGAGCCAGTCGGGGAACTGGTTAGCGCTTTCCCTTTTTGCGGGAGCCCTTACCGCGGCCCTTGTCCGGGTTGGGCGCGTAGCGCTGGGCGACCTTGGGCTTCTTCACGGCAGGGCCCCGGCGGTCGGGTTTCGGCTCGCGTTTGGGCTTCTCCTGCTGCGCCGACGGCTGCCGGGAGCTCGCGGCAGTCCGGCCGCGGACAATCCCGATGAACTCCTCGATCACCCCATCGGTGGGGCCGCCCGGCCAGGCCAAGCCGATCCTGGTGGCCGGAGCGCCGGTCAGTTTCCGGGCCACGGTGTCCTTGACGTTAAAGTGCCGGGCCACCGACATCGGCAGCACCACCAGGCCGGCGCCGGCGGCGACCACCTGCAGCGCCGCCGCGGGTCCGCCCAGGGCAGCGACGTCCAGGAAGGTCTCGGCAGCCAGGTCGGCCAGCGCCACCTCCTCGAAAACCGAGATTTCGTGTCCCTTCGGCGCCACCACCACAGGCTGCTCTTCGTAGAGCGGGATGAGGTTCAGGCCCTCGCTCTCCACCGGCAGCCGCACGAAACTGAGGTCAGCGGAACCGTCGCGCAGCACCGCAAGCTGGGCGCCGTCGTCGGACATGAACGAGTGCAGCGGTATGCCGGGCATCCGCTCTTCCCAGCGGCGGATCCATTTTCCAGGCGTGACCCCGGGGACGTACGCGAACCGCAGTTCCCGCGCCGCGGGTACCTCTTCGTCGCGGGGCGGGGTTGCTTCTTCTTCGGCGGACACACGTTTACAGTACCGCCAGTGCCCTCGGCAGCGGACCCGGCCGCACCACTTGGTGACCCGTGCGCATCCCGCCGGATACCCTTGAAGTATGACCAGTGCAAACTCCCAGTCCATGAAGCCGGCCACCGTTGCCAAGAAGCTCGGCATCTACCTGCCCGCAACACCCCAGGAGTTCCAGGATTCGGTCATCACCCGCGCTGATTTTGCCGAGCTGCAGGCCAACCCGCCGGAGTGGCTTGCCGAACTGCGCCGCACCGGCCCGCACCCCCGCCCCGTGGTCGCCCAGAAACTGAACGTTTCCATCGGCGGCTTGGCCCGCGGCGGCGTCGAGGAAGCACTCACGACGGCGGAGATCACCGCGTTGCTGCAGGCTCCTCCGGCCTGGCTGGTCGCCGAGCGCGCGACCCATGCCGCGGTCCGCGCTGAGGCGCAGCGGGTCAAGGATGAAGCCGCGAAGAAGGACGCCAAGAAGGCCCGCGCCAAGGCAGAGTAGCCTCGGCGGCCCCCCTGTACCCCGTCCGGCCGCGGGGCTATGCTCCGAAGGTGTCGCCAGCCGCCGGTTCCCGATGCCGGGCCGCACGGTCCTGCACGCCGGCGGCGTATCGGGAAGGACCACCGCTATGCCCACGCACAAGATCGGCTACTTTGTCGGAAGCCTGTCCAGCACGTCCATCAACCGCACGCTCTCCAAGGCGTTGATCCGGCTGGCGCCGCCGGAGCTGGAATTCACCGAGATCCCCATCCGCGGCCTGCCCCTCTACAGCCAGGACTATGACGCCGCGTACCCGCCCGAGGCCCAGGCACTCAAGGACGCGGTTGCTGCCAGCGATGGCATCCTGTTCGTTTCGCCCGAATACAACCGCTCCATTCCCGGGGCTTTGAAGAACGCCATCGACTGGGCGTCCCGGCCGTGGGGAACCAACTCCTTCGCCCGCAAACCCACCGGCATCATCGGCGCCTCCCCCGGCGGCATCGGCACGGCCGTGATGCAGGCCTCGTTCCGCGCGGTCCTGAGCTTCCTGGATGCGCCGCAGCTCAACGCCCCGGAGGCCTACATCCGCTTCGTCCCGGAAATTTACGGCGACGACGGCGAGGTCAGCGACGCTTCCACGGCGGACTTCCTGCGGCACTACATGGAGGAGTACGGCGCGTTCGTCCAGCGGGTCCTGGACGCCAGCGCAAGCGGGCACATCGGCGACGAGCACCCGGTCGGGCGCCGCGAAGGCGAGTAGGGGCTGATAGCGGCCGGCTCAACCCACACGGGCGCTGCTTTCGATCGCCCGGAGCGTGCGGATGAGCCGGACTGCGCGCTCCTCGCCGAAGAGCTCGTCGGGCCCGCTGGGGGCCAGCTCGCTATAGGGCGATTTGAACAGCGCATCGGGCCTGACCACGCCGTTCTCGGTGAGCTGGTTGACCAGGAGCTGGAGGAAGTCCAGCTGCGATGCGGTGAGTGCGGTGTCAGAAATGAACTCCGCGAGGGCCTCTTCCACGGCATCCCGGTCAAGGCCCACGAGTGAGCGCACGAACAGGCCCAGCCCCTCCGTTCCTGCCCGCTCCAGGTCCACGGGGGTGCCCACACCGCTTTCGGCCAAAATGCGGCCCAGCTCCGCGAGGTCCTGGTCGGTCAGCTGCCGGTTCCGTCTCAGCCGCTGGATGGTGGTGTGGTCCTGATAGTCGGCCAGGTATAGCCGCGTTTTGTCCCGGTACCGGCTGAAGTCCATGAAGCCGGTGCTGGCTCCGGCCAGCTCAATCTCCTCAAGTTCTCCGAGCTCGTCCTGGAAGTTGGTGTACACCACCTTGCGCTTGCGCTTCTCGATCAGGTGCACCAGGTCCCGCAGTTGGACGCGGATGGACTCCAGCCATTCCGGGGACGCCGAGTCCCACTCGCCGTCGTCTAGAACGGTCTCGAGCAGGACCATTTTCGCGGCGATGGCCGGAACGTTGGGCTGGTCCTGCAGGGCTGCTGCCACGGACTGGATCTTCCGCCGGAAACTGGCCAGACTTGCCGGGTCCGTCAGGGCGGCCAGTTGCGCCTGGTACATGGTGCAGTCGAAGCGTTTGGCCTCTTCGGTGTCGGGGAGAGCACCAATGCTGGCGAGGCGGGCCAGGTCGTGTTCCAGGGCATCGAAGTCGTCACCGGCAAGACCGGCCCAGGTTTGGTCTTCGGCAAACCGGTCCACCCATTGCCGGGCGGGTTTCACCAGAAAGTTGTCGCGCGGAAGCCTGTCGATGGTGTGCCGGAGCGATGATCGGAGCCCTTCCACGTAGTCGATGGCCGGAGCCCAAGACAGATCTGCGGCCGCTCGCAGGATTTTGGCCCGGGTGGCGAAGGTGATTTCGGCCAGCGACTTTGCCACCGTGCCTTCGTTCCCGGGCATCCCGGCGTTGAAGTACTCGGCGTTACGGCACAGATCAAAGATTAGAAAGTCCTGTTTGTCCTGGCCCGGGCCGAACAGGTCCGGACACAAACGCGTGCCGCGGCCAACCATCTGCCAGAACTTGGTTTTGGACCGGACCATCTTGAAGAACACAAGGTTTACGGCCTCGGGGACGTCGACGCCAGTGTCCAGCATGTCCACCGAGATCGCGATATGCGGGCTGCTGTCGCTCTTCGAGAAATCGTCAATGAGGGTCTGGGCGTAATTGACCTGATAGGTGACCGCGCGGGCAAAGTGGCCTTTGAACTGCGGATAGTGGTGGTCGAAGCGTTTGGCGATGAACTCGGCGTGCTGGTTGTTCTTGGCAAAAATAATTGTCTTACCCAGCCGGTCCCCGCCGGCCACCTTATGCCCGTGGGTCATCAGCACTTCGAGTGCCTTGTCCACGGTGTCGGTGTTGAAAAGCCAGGAGTTCACGACGGCGGGATCAACGACGTCGGGAATCTCGCCGTCCTCATTCCACTCGAGTACGTCCCATTGTTCCTTTTCGGCGTCGCTCAGGTCGTCGTAACGGATGCCCTCATAGGGGAACTTGAGCGGAACCGGCACCACCCGCGGCGGCACCAGGAAGCCGGCGTCGATAGCGTCGTTCAAGCCGTACGCGAAGGTGGGAACGTTGTCCTCGATGCCGAAGAGGCTGTAGGTGTTGCGGTCCACTTCAGACTGGGGCGTGGCGGTGAGGCCGATCAGCAGGGAGTCGAAGTACTCGAAGATCGCCCGGTACTTCTGGTAGACGGAGCGGTGCGCCTCGTCGATGACAATAAGGTCGTAGTGTCCGATGCCGAAACGCCGCTGGCCCAGCGTTCCCGCGGTCTTGTTGAGGAGGTTCATCATGGTCGGGTAGGTGGCGACGTGGATGCGGCTGTCAGCCTCCTCACCCGAGCCGAGGATGACCGGACCGGAACCGGGCAGGTGGGTCTTGAACGCGTTGGCCGCCTGCCTGACCAGCGCAGTGCGGTCAGCGAGGAACAGCACCCGCTTGGCCCAGTTGGCCTCCTGCAGCAGTTTGGCCAGCGCGACGACGGTGCGCGTCTTTCCGGTGCCGGTCGCCATCACCACGAGCGCCTTGCGCTCGTGCTGGTTCTCATAGGCTTCGGTCACGGCGCGGATGGCGTTGTGCTGGTAGGCGCGCTCGACGATCGTGTTGTCGATGGCCTGTTCGGCCAGCGGTTTCCGACTGCTCCGGCGGTCCACCAGAAGTTGGAGCTGGTCCTTGGTGTGGAATCCCTGGATCCTGCGTTCGGGATACATCGAGTCGTCCCAGATCCACGTCTCATAACCTGAGGTGTAGTAGATGACCGGACGGCGGCCGTAGCGGCGTTCCAGGCAGTCGGCATACAGCTTGGCCTGCTGTTTGCCGACGTGCGGGTCCTTGGTGGTGCGCTTGGCCTCGACCACGGCCAATGGCAAACCGTCGTCGCCCCACAGAACGTAGTCAATGAATCCCGTGCCGGTGAGTGCCCCCGATGCGGTGGGCATGGTGTCCACCGGGAACTCGCGGTCTTCGGGGTTGCTGAGTGGCCAGCCGGCCTCGTTGAGATCCAGATCGATGAGGTGTTTGCGGGTCAGCGCTTCGTCGTAGTCGTGATCGTCCGGGACAGCCTGGTTCTGCTTCTTGGCGGCGGCGATCTGTGCTTGGAGTTCCAGCAGCTGCGCTGCGAGGTCCTCGTTCGCCGCGGCAGCAGTCGCCAGGGCTTCGTCTTTGGCCTTGAGCTCCGCTTCCAGCTGCTGAAGCTGGACCGGGGACTGCTGCGGGACCGCCGCTTTGGGTGCCGGGGCCAGGAGGCCGGCGTCGAACGTTAGCGACGGCGGCAGCTGGCTGCCGTTCTTGCCGTAGTTTCGGGCAAGCCAGTAGCAGACGTGGTGCAGCTCTTTGAGGACCAGTTCAGCGCCCATGATTGTGGGGTTGACCGGGTTGTGGACCGCGTTGTTTCCGGCTTTGCGGATGATGGTGAATTTGCTGCCGATGACGCCGCCGACCAGGTTCTTGAACGCAGGTTCGTTGAGGAGCGCGTTGAGATCGTCTTTGTAGGGCAGGGCCAATGCGGGCTCCACCTTGTACAGCCACTCCACCAGGCGTTCGGCGGTGTACCGGGAGTAGAACATGGAGGCGCGGGGGTCGATCCGGGCGAATTGCTCGGCGCGCCGGGCATGTTGTGCCAGCTCCGGCCAATCGGCCAGCATGAACCCGAAATTGCTGTTGCCTGCCCCCACGGCTTGGGCCCCCATCGTTGGTCTCTGACGTTCCTGATCCAGTCAATCATGCAGGCGGGACAGTTCACGTCCCATCCGGCTGCAGCCATTCACCACCGGACGTTGCCGGTCTCCCGGTCGCGTATGGCCATCTCGAACCCCAAGGCCTGAAATACATCCATGAATTTTGACGTCTCCACGGTGGCCTTGCCGGACTCGAGATCGATGACGAAGCTCCGCGACACGTTTGCGCGGCGGGCCAGTTCGGCCTGTGTCAGGCCGCGCTCCTCGCGGAGTTCGCGGACCAGAGGTCCGGCCTCACGGACCGTGTACATTTCGGCTCCTGTCGTCGTACGGCGACTATAGCATTTGTTGCCGTACGGCGGCAGGCATTCTCCGTAGTAGGGCTGAGCTCTCAGTTTCCGGGCGGGTCAGAACTCCTGGCGCCACACCAGTTGCGCTACCACTCGAGTGTGGGAGCCCTCCGATTTCGGATTCCGGCGCACGACGCGGGCCGAGTACGTTCCGGACTTTCCGAGCATGCCTACGTAGTCCAGTACAGGAGCAGGGACAAACCCGATCTTGTGGCCACCGGACCATAGTCCAACCGCGCGGGAGTCGGCCGCGTTCTGGGGTTCAGCGACAGCGTCCAAGCGGTCTCCCTTCGTGAGCGATCGATCGACGTACTCCTGAGCCGCAGATGTCATGTACCGCAGCCCATGGACGGGTACGACAAACGTCAGGCTTCCCTGGAGCAGGTCAATTTCGGGCTCCTCGAAAAACTCGTAGGTGTCAGCAACCCGCTTTCCGAAGGAGTGCCCAAGGATTTCGAACGGAGCCGCATCTTCGGGTAGCTCAAGCCGCTGCAGCCACTCGGGGCGGTCAGGTCGGCTGGCGCTCATGATGCGCCCAGACAAGAGCGGAAACAGTACTTTCGACGTGTACGTCTTGTGCGGATTCGAGAACCCGGGAATCGGACGAAAATCGGGCTTGGACTGCATGGATGCAAAGTACTCGAAGTGATAGCCGTCTTCTGAGGCAACTGCACGCCCCAAGAGGCGGTACCGTCGCGTCTCCGGATGCTGCCAGGCCACGAGGAGGGCGGCGTCTCCATTCTGTACAGCGACGGGACGAGGATCGGTCACGAGCGAAGACATGTCACGAGCCTTTCCTTGTTGATGCGAATAAGTTCCAGTGCCAACTTATCGCTTGGGGAAGACATTCTACCTTTGGCCACGATTTCGGCGGTGGCACCCATATCCAGTCCCGCTATTGCGGATGCCCAATGGGAGGCGACAGCGGGTCCCGCATCCACGCAAAATTGCGAAGCAACATCGACGAGCGCCACCTTAGCCAGTCCTTCAAACCGACCGCCGACTGCCTTAGCGGCAAAGTTTCGGACGGCTCCCGGATCGTTTACCAGCCGATTCAGTTTTTCCGGATTCCTTTGAACAATACCAAGGCTGGTTGCGTGATCGTACGACGGCGCAAGATGGTAGGTCCCGTCCGGGGTTATTTCGATGCTCCAGTTCTCGCTGTGCCGGTCCTGGTTTCCGATGAGCGCGTCCAGGACGAGAAAGCCGGCGAACCATCCGGTTGCAGTCAGGCCCGTTTCTTCGTGCCCAAGGGGTGGGGCCACCGCTGCCAAGACCGACGCGATGTTCCGGAGAGAATGCCCTCGGGCCGCGCGGTCTCTGGGATCAAAATCGGGGACGATCTCCGCGATAAACAACGAACCTGCATCCAACTGGTTTCGTGGGCCGGACTTAACATCTTTGGACACGCACCCGATGTTGTCTCCCAACGTTGCCAGCTTGACTGTGGCCGTCGGCACTCCCAGCAGCCGGGCAATTTGGCTGGCAATGAACTCGGTCGCGTGCTCGTTGGGACTTCGGTGCGGACGGTTCCGCTTGAAAATCCACAGTCCCCCCTCTTCATCCCGGAACCACGTCTTCTCGTTCTCACCAGCAGGCTCGTCCTGGTACGGAGTCCAGCGGCTCAGATCAACGAAATCACTCAGATCATCCATCCGCTATCCGAAGAAGTCCTCGTCCAGCTCCACCACGTCATAGCTCTGTTTCACCTGAACGCCCACGCGGTACTTGATCATGAGGTTCACCAGGCGCGTACTGTCGATCAGAATCGTGCGGGTCGGGATGTTGGCCGCGTAGTCTTTGGCACCTTGCGAAAACCGGCTGGTGGTGATGAACACGCCCTTGGACGCGGAGACGCCATGAAGAGCGCCAACGAAGGCTTGAATGGCTTCCCTGCCGACGGTGTTCTCCGCGCTGTACCGCTTGGCTTGGATGTAGACGCGGTCAAGACCAAGCGCATCCTGGTCGATGACTCCGTCGACCCCGCCATCGCCGGAGCCCCCGATGCGACGGCCACGCTGCTCCGCTCCCCCGTAGCCGATCTTCAACAGCAGATCCACGACCGCGTGCTCAAAGAAGTCAGGCGAGCTGCCGAGGATGCGGCTCAGCAGGGCCGACCCCGTTTCTGCGTGAATTCGATCGATGGCAGCTTCAATGACGTCAGTCGGGTCGGCGTCTTCGTCCAGGATTTCGATCTCCGGCGACGGAGATGTCTCGCGACGCGCGGCCCGCACCTCTGCCTGATGCCGACGGTAGGCCTCCACTTCGCGCAACTGCGCCTGCGCCAACCCTTCGGGGTATCTCGTAAGGAGTTGTTGTCCAACATCCGTAATGACATAGAGAGCGTTATCTGGTCGGGCTAGGGCGGTGGCAGCGATGAGGTGAGAGATTGCCCAGCCCACACGCCCTTTTGCCTTGAGGCCTCCGGAACCCAGCCGAACCGCACGCAGTTCCTCAGGCAGGCCAAGAACGTCCATCGCCTGCTTAGTGAGCTCCGTCCGGGTGCGAGCTTGTCCATCGGATAGGACGCGAAGGATTGGCGTCATGAACCCGTGCCACTTGGGGATGCCGTCCTGCTCAGGAGCTTCGGTCATCACAGTTCTCCTTTGAACGCACGGTGCTGGAGCGATGCGAAGAGGACGTCCAGTTCGGCCAGGTGCTTGCGGTGGGTTTCCTTCAAGCGTTCGACGGCGGCGGCGCGGGTTGCGAAGGTCTGTTGAAGTTCAAGGGGCGGTGCGGGCATAGGCATACGGGCGAAGCGCCCCGCGCCCAGGTGGGCGATGCTGGAGGTCTTGCTGCTTATCTTGGCAAATTCACCGCGCCCGAAGTAGTAAAGGAATGTAGCGAGGGCGAATTCAGGAACGATCCGTTCCGGGTCCGCAACGTAGCGGACGAGTGTGTTCTGGAAGCAGCAGTCTTCGATTTCGTTCCGCCACATGGCTGGGCGCCCAACGAGCTCTGTACTTTGCCCTTCATTCAGCAAGATATCGCCGTAGTTGAGCCGGTAAGCTTCAAAATCTTTCGGATCGAAGTCCATGTCCAAAACATCGTCGAGGTCGAGAGAGTTCAACTTGACGTTAGCTACCCGCATATACGGGCGGGTGTACTTGCCGGTCTGGTATTTGGGAGCACGTTGCCGGCCCAACTGAACCGTCCCCAACTCACCGACGCTAGCATTGGTGGCCGTCAGGTAGTTGCCGAACATGGGGTGGAAGATCGACTGGGCGAGCGTGTCGAGGTGGGCGAGGGCTTGGCGGCGCTTGGTGCGGAGCTCGTCGGCGTTGTCCAGGATCGCCGCGATTCGACGCTGCTCGTCGATCGGTGGAAACGGGATTGTGATGGCTTTCAGGAATTTGTAGTGGCGACTGTAACCCGCAGAAGGAATGTCAACTGATCGCAAGTAGTGGAAAAGGAATCGGGCATCGGCATCTCGGCGCGGGGAGAGGACCTTTGTTCCATCGGCTCCAACAACGAATGGACGATCCCTGTACTTTAGTGCGCGAGTGTGATCGCCAAAGACGATAACGGGCAACTCAACGGAGGCGAGGGCGGTCCTGTCATCCGTGTAGCCAGCAACCTCCTGAATTCCCTGGTCAATGATCGGGAACTCACCACAATTCTTGTAGTCACGCGTCTGGAGCTTGGTGTTCCCGGCGGTCCTGTCTTTGAAGACATCATCGAATGGAAGGGTCCTCACTTCAGCAGCTCCCGCAGCTCCGCCATTCCTTGGATAATCTCGCCTTCAAGCTCATCCAGGGCAGCAAGAATTTCCTCCGGAGCTGCATGGTCGACCTCGGCGTACTCGATCTCCCGGTACCGGTTCAGCGACAAGTCGTAATCGTTCTCCGCAATCTCCGACAGCGGCACGCAGAACGACTGGTCCGTCCGCGCCCGGGTGAGCTCCGTCGTCGTGCGGTCCTTCCAGCGGGTGAGGACGTCGGGGAGGTCGGAGGAGCCGAGCGGGGTGCGCTTGTCATCCAGCGAGAAGCCGTCCGAGCGGACGTCGTAGAACCAGACGTTGTCCGTTCCGCCGGAATTGGTCTTGGTGAAAAACAGGATGGCGGTGGACACCCCGGCGTAGGGCTTGAACACGCCGGACGGGAGCTTGACCACGGCGTCGAGCTTGTGGCCCTCCACGATCAGCTTGCGCAGTTCCTTGTGCGCCTTGCTGGAACCGAACAGCACGCCGTCGGGGACAACCACCGCGGCACGGCCGCCGTTCTTCAGGAGGCGGATGAACAGCGCCAGGAACAGTAGCTCAGTCTTCTTGGTCTTGACCAAGGCCAGCAGGTCCTTGGCCACGTTGTCATAGTCCAGGCTGCCGGCGAACGGTGGGTTCGCGAGGATGACGTCGTACTTCTCTTCCTCGCTGCCGTGCAGGTCAGCCAGGGAATCCCGGTAGGCGATGTCCGGGTTCTCCACGCCATGCAGCAGCATGTTCATGGAGCCGATCCGGAGCATGGTGTTGTCGAAGTCGAAGCCATGGAACTGATCATTGTGGAAGAACTTGTTCGACTCTGCGTTGGTCAGCAGGTTCGGATGGTTCTTGCGCAGGTGTTCCCCCGCCTGGACCAGGAAGCCGCACGTGCCGGACGCCGGATCGCAGATGGCTTCCAGCGGCTTGGGCGCAGTCATGTCCACCATGAGGTCGATTATGTGTCGCGGCGTGCGGAACTGCCCGTTGGTGCCCGCCGATGCCAGTTTGGACAGCATGTACTCGTACAGATCGCCCTTGGTATCCCGGCCGTCCATGTTGATGCCGTCAATGACATCCACGACCTGCTGCAGAACGCCGGCGTTGGGGATCTTGAACTGGGCTTCCCTCATGTGGTGGCTGTAGGTGGATTCCTCGCCGTTGGCCAGCTTGGGCAGTTCGTTGCGCAGGAAGGGGAAGACGGACTCCGAGAACACGGTGAACATCTCGTCCTTGGCGAAGTTCTTGAAGCGGCTCCAGCGAAGATCCGCGTACGGCCGGCCCATCGGGTCGTTCCCGGCGGGGAAAACGGCATCCTCCATCGGCTGGCCCAAGAGATTGGCCCTCTTCTCCTGCAGTGTGTGGCGCTCGTCCAGCCTCTTGAGGAAGAGCAGATAGGTGATCTGCTCGATGACCTCCAGCGGGTTGGAGATGCCACCGCTCCAGAACGTATTCCAGACCTTGTCGACTTGGGACTTTATTTCACCGGTAATCACAGATCGAGCTTAGTGGGAAGCTCCGACGCCGTACGCCTCGACGGGACGGTCCGGCTCAGTCTTGGTGCAGCTGGACGAAGTTCCCGCAGCCGTCGTCGAGCACCGCCGAGATCCCACCGGGCCCCTCGGACGGCTCGGCTTGGAAGATGACGCCCTTGGCAGTCAGTCGGTCGTATTCGGCCCGCACGTCCGGCACGCCGAACACAATCGCGGGCAACCCTGCATCGTGGCAGGCGTTCATGTAATCGGCGCCGATCGGGTTGTCGCTGGGTTCCAGCAGCAGCCCCACCGAGCTGGCGCCCTCCGGGTCCTTGATGATGTACAGGTTGTGCTCGGGCAGGGCCATCAGGGTGTCGAACCCCAGGATTCCGGTATAGAACTCGTGGGCGGCGGCGGGGTCCTTGACATGGATGCTGCACATTTTCAATCGCATGGGCCCTAGGCTACGCCGTGCCGGACCGGGACGGGAACCGGCCATTGACGGGCGGCTGCCGAGGGATTCCAATGGAACCAGCGGAGCAGCGCGCCCTGGTCGCTGTCCGCGGGAGGTGGAAGATGCCGTCGCCGTCAGGATTTGGTGCTTTCGGCCTGGATCAGTTCCTGGCCGTGGCCTTGTTCGTCGCGGCCGCCGCTGCCTGGTCCGGCTACCTGGTCCGCAAGCACCGGGCCGCCGACGGCGGATTGCCCGACGCCGTGTTCTGGGACGGGTTCGCGGGTCTTGCCGTACTCGTCCCCGCGGTGCTGGTGCCGTCCCTGGCCTCGCCGGCGGCCGGGTTGGCCCTGGCGGTCGTTGCCCTCACGACGGCGGCCGGCGGCTACGTCTGCGCGCCGGAACTGCTGCGCCGGCAGGCGTCGCGCCGCGCAGCACGGGAAGTGGCCGCCAGCGATACGGCCGCCGCGTTGCGTCATGCCGCGGCCCTCAAGAGGTGGCAGCGTTACGAACTCGACCCCGGGCTCTGCATCGACTTCCCAGCCATGAGCGACCCCGCCCAGCCGGAAACGGCGGCGCTGCTCAAGGCGATGAGGGCGGCCGAACAGGCGGGCAGCGGAACCGGGGGCCCGGCCGGGACCGGCTACAGTGCCGCCGTCGACCGTCTCGAACGTGCCCTCGCAGACGCGGAAGGGGCCGCCGGGGCGCTGCGGCAGCCGGTCGGCTGAGCGGCGGAACCGGGGCCGGCCCCGGCTGAGCACCCGCCGGCGGGGGCTTACAGCTCCACCGTGCCGCTTTCGCCGACGCTCATCCGGCTGTTCGTGACCTTCGATTTCACCCACTGCAGCACCGTCGCGGCCGTTCCCCCCGGGCTGGTCCAGTATTCGGCCGAATCCGAGTCGACGCGCAGCAACACCACCTCCGGGGTGTCCGGGCCGTCCGGGAACCACGCTTCGACCGCCTGGTTCCACCGGTCGCGGATCTGCTGCCGGTCCGTCACCACGGCCGCCGTGCCGGCCACCGACACCCATTCGGTACCCTTGCCGAAGGACACGTTGACCGCGGGATTGGCCCGGATGTGTGCCACCTGGGATGTGTCCGAGGAGGTGAAGAACCACAGGTCGCCGTCGTCCTGAACATCCTGGACGGCCAGCGGCCTGCTCACCAGCGCACCCTGCTCATTGATCGTGGTCATCATTCCGATCCGCGAGTGGTTGATGATCTCCGTTATCTTGCCGATGTCCTGTGCGTCCGACATGTGCTCACCTCGTCCCTGGTCTGCGGAGGAACATCCTCCTCACGCCAGCCTATTGATAAGGCTGCTTAGTTTTCAAGAGCGTGCCAGCCGCGCTGCGGGACCGCGCCGGCCACCGCTTCGCCGTCCCCGGGCCGCGGGAGCAGCGCCGGTGGAACCCCGCACGACCAGCCGGGTCGGCAAGACCAGAGCGCCGTGCGCTTCAAACCGCGCGCCGCGGGCCAGTGCCAGCAGGTTGCCGACCGCGGCCGAACCGAGCGCGTAGGAGGGCGACTCAACCGTGGTCAGGCCGGGGGTCACGAGCCCGGACCCGTAGCTGTTGTCGAAGCCGACGATGCTGACGTCCTCGGGGACCCGGATGCCGCGCTGGAGCAGGCCGCGCATGAAGCCCATGGCCATCTGGTCGTTGTAGGCGATCGCCGCCGTGCTCCGGTGCCGCACCCAGCTGCGGGCCTGCTCCTCGCCGCCTTCCACGCTCGGCAGCCCCGGACCGGTGCGGTGGACCTGCAGATTCAGCTCGTTGGCCGCTTCGCGAAGGGCCTGCCAGCGCATGCCGTCCGCCCAGGAGGCTTCCGGGCCGGCCAGGTAGGTAATGCTGCTGTGCCCGAGCCCGCTGAGGTGTTCGGCCGCCCGACGGATACCGCGGGGAATGTCCGAAACCACGCTGGCGGCGTCGGAAACGGCGCGGTTCATCACAATGGTGGGCTTCTGCTTGGCAACCATGCGGATGCCCAGATCCGACATCCGGGAACTCGAGAGGATGATCCCGTCCACGGAAGGCATCAGCCGTTCCAGCGCCCGGCGCTCCCTCAGCTCGGATTCCTGGGTATGCACCAGCAGCAGGACGTAGCCGTTCGCTGCGGCGGCAGTTTCGGCACCGTGGACGATTTCGGCATAGACCGGGTTGCGGATGTCCGCTATGACCAGTGCGAGCAGTGAGGTCTTCACCGCAGCCGCGGGCCGGGCTCCGGTGCCGTTGGCGGGCCGGTAGCCGACCTCGGCGGCAGCGGCGAAGACGCGCTGAGCGGTGTGCAGGCTGACCCTCCCGGGCCGGGCAAAGGCCCGCGAAACGGTCGAGGCGGACACCGCCGCCGCCCGTGCAACGTCGTAGATGGTCGCCACGGCTAACCAACCCCTGATCTCAGCGTCGAGTGTCATTCGGTTGACAGGATCATGCAATCGGTTGCCAGTAATGTAAATGGTTTTGACGAATATTACGTCCCTGTCGGCGCGTAAGCACGAACGGCCCTGGACGCGGTAACTGCGTTACCTACTTCTGACCCGGGGTGCGGATCGTGATGGTGTCCTGCAGGTTCGCGTTGTCGGAGGAATTGCCGACGTACACGGTGTACTCGCCGCTCGGCGTGGACCACGCGTCGGCGGCCTCGTCCCAGACGGACAGGGGGTGGTTGGGTGCCTTCGGGTCGATCGTGACCGTGACCCGCTGCTTCTGTCCCGGGTTCAACGACACCTTCTCAAATCCGACCAGGCGCTTTGGTGGCTGATTCGCCGAGGACGGAAGCCCGAGGTAGACCTGGCCTACTTCGGCGCCGGCGACGCTACCCACATTTTCCACGAAGAACGACACGGAAATGGCCTTGGTGCCGTCCGTGGTTTTCGGGGTGACCACCAGCTTCGAGATTTTGAAGTCCGTGTACGAGAGTCCGTGCCCGAAGGCGAACGTCGGCTTGGCCTTGTTCGCGTCGTACCAGCGGTAGCCCATGTTGAGGCCCTCGCTGTACGTCGCGGTCAGCGGCAGCGGGCCGGCCCCGTCGGGGTCGATGCCGGGCCACTGCGCCTGCGTGGCAGTGGCCCCTTCCCGCTCCTTGGCCGGGAAGGTGATGGGCAGCTTGCCGGACGGGTTATCGATGCCCAGCAGGAGATTGGCGACGATGTTGCCATCCTCCTGTCCGGGGTACCACGCCTCCAGCACCGCCGGCACCTTGTCCAGCCAGGGAAGCAGCACCGGGCCGCCGTTTTTCAGGACGACGACGGTGTTCGGGTTGGCGGCGGCAACGGCTGCCACCAGGGCGTCCTGGTCGACGCCGTCGGTCACCGGCAACGCCAGCGAGGACCGGTCGACGCCCTCACGGGAGATATCCCCCACCATAACGACGGCGACGTCGGACTTCGCGGCCAGCGCTGCGGCTTCGGTGACGTTGCTGGCGTTGTTGTAGGTCACGGTCGCGCTCGAGCCCTTCGAGCGCAGGGCGTTGTTCAGACCCTGTTCCGGTGTCACGGTGTAGGGCGAGGTCACGACGATGGCGTTCGACGGACCCTGCGAGTTGAACTTCGCTGCGCCGGCAAACGTCGGGGACCCGATCAGGGCGACCGACTTGAGCGACCCGGCCTGCAACGGCAGGGCGCGGTGGTCGTTCTTGAGCAGCACGCTGCCCTGTTCGCCGATGCCCTGGATCCGCTTGCCGTTGGCGGCAAAGTTGATCGGCTGCAGGCTGTTGATCGGATCGTCGAACTGCCCCAGCTGGAACATCACGGTAAAGCGCCGGCGCAGCTGCTGGTCAAGGTCGGAGACGGCCAGCGCACCCTGATCCAGCGCCTGGTGGATCAGCGCGGGCGTGAACCAGCGCGGGCTGGCGAACTCGAGATCGAGGCCAGCCTTGATGGCTGGCGCCGTGCTGTGGGTCGCGCCGCGGTCGGACATGACGTAGCCCTTGAAGCCCAAATCCTCACGCAGCCAGTCCGTGAGCAGTTCGGAGTTCTCGCAGGCATAGACACCGTTCAGGTGCGGGTAGGAGCACATCACCGACGCCAGGTTGGCTTCCTGGATGGCCATCTCGAACGGCAGCAGGTACAGCTCATGCATGGTCCGGTCGTCCACGATCGTATCCATCGTGTTCCGGCCGGTTTCCTGTTCATTGGCCGCGAAGTGCTTGGCAACGGACTGCACGCCGTGGGACTGGACCGCATTGACCTGCGCCACCGCCATGACTCCGGCAAGGTAGGGATCTTCGCCGAAGTACTCAAAATTGCGCCCGGCGTTGGCGACCCGGCCGAGGTTGATGCCCGGGGTCAGCAGCACGTTGTGTCCGCTGGCACGGGTTTCCTCGCCGATGATGTCGCCCCAGGCCGTCGAAACTGCCGGGTCGAAAGAGGAGGCGACGGTGAGGGCGCTGGTCAGCCCCGTCGACGTCGGCGCCACCGCACAGTCGCCGCCGCCGAACGGGCCGTTGGTCATCCGGAGCGTGGGGATGGCCAACTCCGGAATTCCTTCGACGTGCCGTCCCTGGGCGGAAAAGTCACAGCCGGGCAGGTTGGTGTTCGCCACCGGCTTCATGGCGATCTGCTGGATCTTCTGGTCAAGGCTCATCGCCCCGATCAGCAGATCGGAACGTTGTTCGGCCGGCAGGGCCTTGTTCATCCAGGGCCGCTGGTCAGAAGCAGCGGCCGGGGGGACCGTGAAGCCCAGGGCCAGGACTGCTGCCATTCCCGCGTAAAGCGCTCCGGAAACCCTCTTGGGGAGGCGTCTTTGCATGTCTCAAATCTCCTTTGATCGGACAGAGGAGGCGGTGCAAAGCTGGGAGCCCCCTCGGTAGCCCCATTGAGTCGGCTGGGGCTACCAAGGGTCAAGAAGTTGCCATCAGTTGCCCTCGCGGGCAGCTGTTCACTGCCCGCGGGACAGTACCTTGCCCTGGAAGAACTCCGGCCGCAGTTTTACCATGACGAGCATGATCACGACACCGAGCAGGATCACGCCCATACCCAGGATGAACACGAGGCCCAGGCCACCCACCGAGGAGCCGGAGCCATATCCCGGGTCCATCGAGTCGTAGGCGGTCTTGACGAACATCACCAGCAGGATCACGCCACCCAGCAGCGGGGCCAGGAACTTGAAGAAGAAGGAGTGCGCACCGGTGAAGGCCTGCGACCGGAAGAACCATACGCAGGCCAGGGCCGTGATCCCGTAGTAGAAGCAGATCATCATGCCGAGCGCCGTAATCGTGTCCCACAGGGCGTTTTCGGACAGCGTCCGCGTTACGACGTAGAAGCCTGCGGCGGCAATCGCGGCGGCGACGGTGGCATAGCTCGGAGACTTGTAGGTTGGGCTGATCTTGCCGAATTTGGGGGACAGCGCCCGGTAGTGGCCCATGGACAGCAGCGTCCGCGCCGGCGACACAAAGGTGGACTGCAACGACGCGGCGGAGCTGCTCAAAATGGCCAGCGACATGAGGATCGCGAACGGGCCCATCACCGGGCCGGCCAGCACGGCAAAGATGCTGCCTTGGTTTTCCGGGTTGCCCGCCCCGAGCCCTTCGGTGCCGACGCCGGCGAAGGCGAGGGTGGCCAGGGCAACTGTCATGTAGATGACCACGATCACCAGCACGGTGACGGTGGCCGCGCGGCCCGGGGTCTTCTCCGGGTTCTTGGTCTCCTCGTTCATGGTGAGGGTGACGTCCCAGCCCCAGTAGATGAAGATGGACAGCGAGACGCCCGCCGCGAAGGCGGAGAAGGACTCCACCGCGAAGGGGTTGAACCAGTCCGGCGCGATGGCGGTGGCGTCGAACGCCGTTCCATTCGCCACGTGGCTGAACGCGGCGACGGCGAACCAGCCCAGGACCAGCAGCTGGAAGCCGACGAGGATGTATTGGAGGGTCTTGGTGG
This sequence comes from Arthrobacter sp. JB02-1C, assembly GCF_057748045.1. Taxonomy (NCBI): domain Bacteria; kingdom Bacillati; phylum Actinomycetota; class Actinomycetes; order Micrococcales; family Micrococcaceae; genus Arthrobacter; species Arthrobacter sp. JB02-1C. The sequence goes on along the minus strand of NZ_CM173235.1, from coordinate 1,158,585 downwards.
TCTCCATCCCGCGGTAGGAGATCCAGCACGCCAGGGCGATGAACACCAGAGTGGTGCCGATGTTCAGCGGCAGGTTGGCGGTCAGGTCAGCCAGTTCAGGATTGCCAAACAGTTGGGCCAGCATGAGGTAGAAGAAGTCGACGGCGACGGCGGCCAGGTTGGACAGCACGATGATGGTCGCCGCGACCAGCCCCCAGCCGCCCATCCAGCCGATCCAGGGTCCGAACGCGCGGGACGCCCAGGTGAAGGACGTGCCGGCGTCGGGCATGGCGTTATTCAGCTCCCGGTAACCGAAGGCCACCAGCAGCATCGGGATGAAGCCGACCAGGAAGATGGCCGGCAGGTGGACGCCCACCTCGGAGACGGTGGGGCCAAGAGCTGCAGTGAGGGTGTAGGCCGGTGCGATGCAGGAGACGCCGATGACGACGGCCCCGATCAGCCCCACCGATCCGGCCTTCAATCCTTTCTCGCTCAATCCGTGCTGCTGCTGGGTGCCGGCCGTGGGGACCGCCTGGTCAGTGCTCATGCTTGTGCCTCTCGAGAGGAGTCATTCGACGCTGAATGGTCTGTTTCCGCAAATTCGTAGTCGCTTGGGACCACGATCATGGGCACCGGCAGGGCACGCAGGATGCGGTTTGCCGTGCTTCCCATGAAAATCGAGTTGCTTCGGGCCAGGCGGCTCGATCCGATCAGCAGCACCTCCCCGTCTTCCCAGTCCAGCCGATCCACCGCCTCTTCGATGCTGTTGCCTTGCGCGACCACGACGTCGGTCTTGTCCGCCGGGGCCGACCCCTGGTGTCCAGCCGGGCGTTCCGGCAGGACGGCCGCGACGCGTTCCGCGGCGTAGTCGCGGGCGGCATCGGCGGCCGGATCGCCGTCGAGGGTGAGCAGCGAGACCACGCGCAGCGGCACTTCACGGTGCGCGGCCATGGCGACGGCGACACCGAGCAGCCCCTCCGCGCCCGGCCGGCCCCCCAGCCCGCAACTGAGCCTGGTCAGGGCGTTCTGGCGGTGGTAGCCGTTGGGAGCCAGCGCCAGGGGGACGGTAGCGGCGTGCAGCAGAGCCCCGGCCACGGAGCCCACCGTGAAACGTTTAAAGAGGCCGGCGCTGGAGGCACCGATGATCAGCATGTCCGCGTCGACTTCGTCGCAGGCCGCGATCAGGGTCTGGGCATCGGATTGACCGCTGCGGACGTGGACCTGGACCGGCACGTCCCCCGGGACCATCGCTGATGCCTCCTCGAGCCACTCCGCCGCCTGCGCGTGCAGGTAGCTGTCATACCCTGCCGCGGGCGCGTGGGCCGCGTTGAAGACTCCTGCCTCGGGGATGGCCATCACCACGTGCAGGGCCGCTCCGTGGCCGCGGGCCAGCGAGACGGCCAGGTTCAGGGCGTCGCGGCCCCTCGCATTGGCGGTATACCCCACTACATAACGCATCTGGCCGGCCTCTCTACTGTCGTGTTGACGGTTGGTGATATGGAATCGGCGGACTAGGCGGCCGGGGCGCGGTCGGCGGCGGCCACGATCCTGGCTGCCGCCTGGCGTCCCATCCGTACTGCCCCGTCCACGTGCTGGTACCCCTCGGCCGCAAGGTCGGACGAGGCCCAGTGGATCGGTCCCACCGGGGCGAGCTGGTCCTTGCCGTAGCGGTGCAGGCCGCCGAGGTCGTAACTGGCCGCATACGCGCCGCGGGTCCACTCCTCGGAGCCCCAGTCGGACTCGTAGTAGACCTCCGGCGACAGGGCTTTTTCGCCCAGGAATCCGGCGATGGACTCCAGGATGGCGCTGCGTCTGGCCTCGGCGCTGAGCTCGAACAGGGCGTCGGCTTTTTCGTCGGAGACGAAGCCCACCAGGGTGCCGCGGGGGTCCTCGTGGTTGGTGTTGTCGTAGACCTCCTGAACCAGTGCGTCGGCGCCGAAACAAGTTCCGGAGAGGCCATCCTCGCGCCAGAACGGCGTGCCGTAGACGGCGTGCACCTTGATCACCAGGCCGAGGGACTGATGCTGGTGCATCTGGTGTTGCCGCCTCGGCAGCGGCGGGTCGAAGGAGACCCTGGAGTAGAGGTTTGGCGGCACTGCCATGATGACGAAGCGGGCCTTCACGGTGGCCCGGTCGGAGACCACTCTCACCTGGCCGGGGGCAGCAGCTCCGCGCTCCCCCCGGTCGGCGCCGCCCGCCCAGGAAATGCTGCGCACCGGGCTGGAGAGCACGACGTCGTCGCCGAGTTCCGCCGCCTGCAGCAGCGAGACCTGCTGCATCCCGCCGACGACACGCTTATCCAGGATGAAATCCTCGTCCGTGAGGTGGGTGAAGGAACCTGCCGAGGCTGCCATGAGGACCGCCTGCAGGGCGGAGAAGGCGTGCGCGGGCTTGGTCAGCATGCCGCCCGCGATGAAGAGGCCGATGTTGTTGCAGGCTTCCTCATCGGCCGAGTTCTGGCGCAGCCAGTGGTGGAAGGAGACGGTATCCAGCTCACGCGCCTTGGGGTGCGACCAAGGCGCGGTGGCGCCGATTTCGGCCGCCAGCGAGTCCAGCAGCGCCGTCAACTTGTCCATCTCAGCGGCGGTGGCAGCATCGACCGGGAAGGAGTCGCCGGAGTACAGCCGCCGCTTGCCGTCGGCACCAACGTAGACGGACTTTCCCTCGCGGTAGCGGCTGTAGGTCTGCAGTCCGAGTTCCTCGAGAAGCTCGAGCAACGCTGTCTGGTCCGGCGAGACCCACTGGCCGCCGATCTCCAGCATGGCCCCGTCGATCGTGTCCGTCCAGGTCCTGCCGCCGACGCGGTCCCGCGCCTCCAGCACTGCGACGCTGAGGCCCGCCTTCTGCAGCTCGCGGGCCGCGGTGAGGCCCGCCGGCCCCGCTCCAACGATGACGACGTCCCGGTCAAATTCCAGCATGATGTCCTTTCCCTGGCGCACCAGTGATGCGCGCCACTAAATGAATGCCATTCATTTCGGATGACTATAGCGGTTACCCGGCCGGGAGGGAAGAGCCCCGGGATTACTGCTCGGAGTGGAATAATCCATGGGGACAGCCCGTGAGAAAGGCCCCCCATGCCGGCAACAACCAGCACCACTGCCGACCCGCGCCGCCATGATGCCTCTTCCCGGCGGCGCGCGGGCCGGCCCGCCGCTGCCGTGCTTGACCAGGACGGCATCACCTCTGCGGCCCTGCAGCTGGTGCACAAAGGCGGCTACGACTCCTTCACCATGGCCGCCCTTGCCCGCTCCCTGAACGTGGCGCCGTCTGCCCTTTACAACCATGTGTCCTCCAAACGGGAGGTGCTGGTACTCATTCAGGACCACCTGACCTCGCTGGTGGACGTCGCAGCCTTCGAGATCGAGCCATGGGACCGGGCCGTGCGCGACTGGGCGTGGAGCTACCGCGCCGTTTTCGCCCGGCACACCCCGCTCATCCCTGTGATCGCGCTGCTTCCGGTCGCGGACGCGCCCAAGACCCTGGCCATGTACGAGGCGGTCAGCGCAGGCTTGCGCCGGGCCGGCTTCCCGCCGGAACGAATCGTTCCGGCCATTGTGGCCCTGGAATCCTTCATCTTCGGCTCCGCCTACGATGTCAATGCCCCGGCGGATATCTTTGCCGCCGGCAGCATGGCAGCCACGACGCCGAACTTCTCCGCCGCCGTCGAAAGCCTGGGAGAAGGCGGCTATGCGGAGCAGGCCGATGTAGCCTTCAGCCTCGGCCTGGAAGCCCTCATTGCCGGCTTCGGGGCACTGCGCGGATAGTGTTAAGGGATGGGCGACACCACGCTTTCCACCCTGCCGTTCCATCGCCGTTTCGCCCGGGAGTTCACGGAAATGGCCATTCCGTGGCGCGCCGAACCGGTCCCCAAACCGCAGCTGCTGGTGCTCAACGAACCCCTCGCCGTCGACCTCGGCCTGGATCCCGGCCTCCTCCGTAGCCCGGCGGGACTGGGCCTGCTCACCGGAACGGCAGTGCCGCCCGAGGCCACCCCGGTGGCACAGGCATACGCCGGCCACCAGTTCGGCTGGTACTCCCCCCGGCTCGGAGATGGCCGGGCACTGCTGCTCGGGGAGCTCGCCCATGCGGACGGGGAGCTTCGCGATATCCACCTCAAGGGTTCCGGCCGTACCCCCTTTGCCCGCGGAGGCGACGGCCTGGCAGCGGTTGGCCCCATGCTGCGCGAATACATTGTGAGCGAGGGCATGCATGCCCTCGGCATCCCCACTACGCGCTCACTCGCCGTTGTGGCGACAGGGCGACCGGTCCAGCGTGAGACTCTTTTACCCGGAGCCGTCCTCACCCGGGTCGCCAGCAGCCACCTCCGCGTCGGCAGCTTCCAGTTCGCCGCCGCCACCGGCGACGCCGGCCTCCTGCGCAGGCTCGGCGACTACGCGATCAGGCGGCACCACCCCGCGGCGGAGCATTCCGGGAACCGCTATCTGGCCCTGCTCGACGCCGTGATCGCCGCCCAGGCATCGCTGCTGGCCCGATGGATGCTTGTCGGGTTCGTCCACGGCGTGATGAATACCGACAACATGACCATCTCCGGGGAGACCATCGACTACGGCCCGTGCGCGTTCATGGACGCCTTCGACGCGGCGGCCTCCTACAGTTCGATTGACGAGGCCGGCCGGTACGCGTACCGCAACCAGCCGTTGGCGGCGGAGTGGAACCTGGCCCGGTTCGCTGAGACACTCCTGCCGCTCCTCCATGAGGACCAGGGCACCGCGGTCGCCCTGGCGGAGGAAGCCCTCGAAGGATTCCGGCACCAGTACAGTGCTGCCTGGTCGGCCGGCATGCGCGCGAAAATTGGACTGCGCGACGACGTCGAGGACGCCGTCGTCTCGCCGCTCGTCGATGAGCTGCTGGCACTCCTGCAAGCCGAACACCTCGACTACACCTCGTTCTTCCGGAGCCTGGCGACGGCCGCCGGCGGCCAACCCGACCACGCGCGGGGCATGGTTTCCGATGTGGCGGCGTTCGACGCTTGGGCCGCGCGCTGGCGGGCGCTGGCCCCCGACGCCGGCACGATGAAGCGGGTCAACCCCGTGTACATACCCCGCAACCATCTGGTCGAGGAGGCCCTGGCCGCGGCCGCCGGGGATGACCTTGGGCCGCTGGGGACGCTCCTGGCAGCCGTGTCCATGCCCTTTGATGAACGGCCCGGCTTGGAGCGTTACGCTGCAGCCGGCCCCACCGGCTCCCCCTACCGGACGTTCTGCGGGACGTGACCGGCAAATGGCAGAGGACCGCAGCGACGAAAGGATTAGTCTGGAACGTGTCATAGCCGCTCACCCGGGCCGTCAGGCGACGGGGCGAGCGGAGCTCCTCACGGCGGCGTATCGCCGGCAGTTGGAAGGAATGGCCATGAAAGAGCGCGAAAGTAGCCCCGAGTCCGGGAACGCGGAGAATGCCGCGGCCGGCGGGGCCGGCCCGGACGGAACCATTCCCGTCTCTGGCGACGGCATCTCCCTGACCTCCTCCGAGGACGGAACCAATTTCAACCAGGAGGAAGACCCCGACATCGGCGGGGTGCCCGCCCCTGAGGTGCCCGCCGAAGACCGGCCGGACGCGGAATAGGCCTAAGGCGAAGAGAGCCACAGCCGGTCCCCGGTCCGGATCCGGAGCTGCGGACCGGCCGGGGACGGCGGGTTTTAGGGCTTCGCTCCGGCTGCCTTGACGGCCAGAACCGGCCGGTCGGCCTGCATCAGGATCCGCTGGGCGTGGCTGCCCAGGATGAACTTGCCCACCTGGGACCGCTGCCGGAGGCCGATGACGATCAGCGACGCGTTCAGCTCGCGGGCAACATCGAGGAATTCGTCGGCCAGGTCGTGAAGGTAAGGCGGCTGGATCACCGTTGCCTTAACCCCGGCGTCCGTGGCGCGCCGGCCCGCCTGCTCCAACACCGCCGAAGTGGCGACCGACTTATCCACCAGGGCCCCTTCGCGCGCGGAGTTCACGATGAACAGGTCGAGCTTCCGGAGCGTCGCTTCGGCGATGCCTGCAGTCAGCGCGGCCTCGCCGGCCGGGGTGGGGACAAAACCGACAATGATGCTCATACCTTCTCCTTGATGGTGGTTTCGTTGTTGACCCCGGCATCCGCGCCGGCGACGGCGGTCCGGCGCTTGGCCAGCAGCGGCCGGACGCCGGGCAGCACGGCCACCAGGACGAAGGCAATCAGCAGCGTGGCCGAAATCGGGCGGCTGAAGAAGCCCATCGGATCGCCGCCGAATACCAGCAGGGACCGGCGCAGGGAGCTCTCGAGCAGCGAACCCAGAACGAAGGCCAACACCAGCGGACCGGGCTCGAAGCCGAACTTCTTCATCAGGTAGCCGACAACGCCGAACACCACCACGAGCGTCACATCGAACATGCTGTTGTTGATGGTGTAGGCACCCAGCAGGGTGATCAGCGCCGTGACGGGCGCCAGGATCGCGGCCCGCACGCGGAGGATCTTTACGAACAGTCCCACCAGCGGCAGGCTCATGATCAGCAGCAGGATGTTGCCGATGTACATCGAGTTCACCACGCCCCAGAACAGGTCCGGGTGCTGCTCCACCAGCTGCGGACCGGGGGTGACGCCCTGGATCAGCAGCGCACCAAACATCAGCGCCATGGTCGCGTTGGCCGGGATCCCGAGGGTCAGCAGCGGGATGAAGGATGAGGTAGCGGCGGCGTTGTTCGCCGTTTCCGGTCCGGCGACGCCTTCCGGCGCGCCCTTGCCGAAACGTTCGGGCTGCTTGGCCCGCTTCTTCTCCATCGCGTAGGAGGCCATGGAGGCGATGGTCGCGCCGCCGCCGGGAAGGATGCCCAGGAAGAAGCCCACCAGGGAGCCGCGGGTGATGGCGCCGGAGGCCTGCTTCAGGTCCGCCTTCGACGGCCACACGTTGGTCACCTTCGACGGGGCCTTGGCAGCGCGGTGCCGTTCCTCGAGGTTGTAGAGGATCTCGCCGAGGCCGAACAGGCCCATGGCGATCGGCACGAAGTCGATGCCGTCGGCGAGGTTCAGGCTGCCGAAAGTGAAGCGGCTTTCGCCGGTGAAGACGTCCCGGCCGACAGTGGCCAGCAGCAGTCCGACCGCCGCCGCGATGAGGGCCTTGGTCTTGGCGCCGTTGCTGATGGTGGCGACAAGCAGGATGCCCAGCAGGGCCAGGGCCGAGTATTCGGCCGGTCCGAAGTCCAGGGCGAAACTTGCCACGATGGGCGCGAGGAAGGTCAGGCCGATGATCGAGGCAGTGCCGCCGATGAAGGAACCGATGGCAGCCAGGCCCAGCGCGGTGCCGGCCTTGCCTTGCTTGGCCATCTGGTAGCCGTCGAAGACCGTGACCACCGAGGAGGCCTCACCGGGCAGGCGCAGCAGCACCGAGGTGATGGTGCCGCCGTACTGGGCACCGTAGAAGATGCCGGCCAGCATGATGATGGCCGTGACCGGCTCGACGTTGTAGGTCAGGGGAAGCAGGATCGCGATGGTGGCCGCCGGGCCGAGGCCGGGCAGCACCCCGATCAGCATGCCGATGACGACGCCGATCAGGCAGTACAGGAGGTTGGTCGGCTCCAGGACAACCACGAATCCGTTGAGTACGGGATTCAGAAAATCCACGGGGTTCTCCTAGAAGAGATGGGGAATGGAGGTGCCGAGCGCTGCGACAAAGATGCCGTAGAAGGCGGCGACGACGATCGCGCTGACCAGCAGGGTGGAGCGCCAGGTTTCGCCGCCCAGGAATTTCATCCAGATGATGCAGAGAACCAGGGACGGCAGTTCAAAGCCGATGAGCGGCATCACGGCAACCATGGCAGCGAGCGTCACCAGGCCGGTGACCGGCGCCGTCGACATCCTGGTGAACTTCTCCGCGTCCCGGTTGTGCCGGCCCACGACCAGCTGGAACAGGGCCAGCAGCACCATGACGCAGCTGATCAGGAACGGCCACAATCCGGGTTCCGGCGCGGCCGGGGTGCCCAGCCCCATGGCGAGGGAGAGGAAGACGGCGCCGAGGCCGACGCCAAGGACCACCAGGGAGGAAGCCGCATTGGCCAGGGCACCCGCGGCGGGAGGCTTTTCCTCCTCCCACTGCGCCGCCAGCTGTTCGGGAGTGAGGTCCTCCAGGACCTCCTCCGGAGCCGGGGCTTCCGGGCCGGCCCCGCCGGAGGGAACAGCACTTGCGGCGTCCCCTCCGGCGGCCACTACAGACGTTTCTTTCAAGGCAGTTACTTCTTGCCGCTGAGGCTGATGTCGTACTTCTCCACCAGCGCCTTGTACTTGGCGGCGTAGTCCTTCCACTGGGTCACTACTTCCGCGCCGGAGATTTCCTTGGGGGTCAGCAGGTTCTTCTTGTTGAAGTCCTTGTACGCGTCCGACTTGAAGGTCTCCTGGACGGCCGTGAGCAGCTTGTCCTTGACTTCCTTCGGCGTGCCCTTGGGCGCAGCGATGGCGCGGTACTGGGCCACCGGAACGTCATACCCGGATTCCTTCGCGGTGGGGGTGTCCGGAAGGAACGAGTTCCGCTCCTCGGAGAACACCAGGAGGGGAACCACCTTGCCGGCCTGGATCTGGGACATGGCCTCGCCGAGCTGGACCGTGGCCATTTCCACCTGGTTGCCCAGGACCGCCGTCAGCGCGGGCTTGCCGCTGTCGAAGGGTACGTCGGTGCCCTTGACCTGGGCCTGCTTGAAGAGCACGGCCTGCGCCAGCTGGCTGCCCGTGCCCACCCCGGCGGTCCCAAAGGTCACGTTGCGACCGGCGCCGATGACGTCCTTGATGCTCTTGAAGCCCGACGCCGGGCTGGCCACGAGCACGTAATCGTCCTGGGAAAGTCCGGCAACAATGTCGAAGTCATCGATGTTGACGGCTTCGTCCTTGCTGACGGCCAGCGGGGTGATCGTGATCAGCGAGGCGTTGATCAGCACCAGGTTTTGTCCGTCCGCGGGCTTGCCCGCCACTTCCTTGGTGGCCAGGGCGCCGTTGGCACCCGGCTTGTTGACCACCGGCATCGGGGCGCCCAGGCTCTTGGAGGCGCCTTCGGAGATGGCCCGGGCAATCAGGTCGGTGCTTCCGCCCGGCGCCTGGCCCACGGACAGGTTGACCGGACCGTTCGGAAACTTGGCCGAGTTGGCGGTGGAACCGCCGGCGACGTTGCCGCAGGCCGTCAAGGCCAGGAGCGTGATGGCTGATGCCGCCGTGAGCATAGTGCGGCGTTTGGGGAAGTACGTCATTGGGACTCCTCGTTGCACTGCAGGGCGTTGGGCCCGCGATGGTGGTGTGAACCGGGTCACCCGGTTGGCTAGGTCGAGTGTAGGGAGCGGTTATGATGCATGTCTAAGCCCAAATATGCATCGATTGATACCCGGACGGACTTATGTTTACTTTTGACCAGCTCACCGGATTCATCGCGGTGGCCGAGGAACTGCACTTCGGGCGCGCCGCCCAGCGCCTCAACATGACCCAGCCCCCGCTGAGCCGGCAGATCCAGAAGTTGGAAAAGGCGGTGGGCGCCGAACTGCTCGAACGCGACAACAGGAAAGTCCAGCTGACCGCCGCGGGCCACGCCTTCCTGGCGGAGGCACGCCGCCTCATGGCCCTGGCCGACCGGGCGCCGGTGACCGCGCGGCGGATTGCCTCCGGCCGCTCCGGACTGCTCCGGATCGGCTTCACGGCGGCGAGCGGGTTCAGCATCCTGGGCCCGCTGCTGGAAGAAGTTGCCACCTCGCTGCCCGACGTCGATATCGACCTGCACGAACTGGTCACCGGCGAGCAGATCAACGGGCTGCAAACCGGCGAACTGGATCTGGGCCTGGCCCGGCCGCCCTTCGACAACACGGTGTTCGATTCCCATCTGCTGTACCGCGAGGCGATGGTGGTGGCTGTGCCGGAAGGCCACCCGCTGGCCGGACTGGGCAGGGCGGTAACCGAGGCGGACCTGACCGGGCTCCCCCTGATCATGCACTCTCCCACCGAGGCACGGTATTTCTACGACCTCGTGGTCCGGCTGTTTCCGATCCGCCACAACGACGTGGTGCACACGGTGAGCCAGATCCTCACCATGGTCTCGCTGGTCGCGGCCAAGCGGGGCGTGGCGTTCGTGCCGCACTCGGCGACACTCCTCGGCGTCCAGGGCGTACAGTTCCTGCCGCTGGCCAGCAGCGTGGACGACCCGGTCGAACTGCACGCCATCTGGAACCGCCACATCACCAACCCTGCCCTGGCGCGCATCCTGGCGTCCCTGGAATTCCGCGAAGAGTGACCAGCACCCCGAGCCTCACCACGGACGGGGTTGATGCCGGGACGGTATCAATTCATTCAAAAATGCACTTAGACAGGCATCGTTGGCGTCCCTACGCTGTGGGTAACGGACAACATCTGCCGCGCTGTTGCGGCGCCGACATGGAGGACCCACATCGTGGCTAAATACGCACCCCAGGAACTTGCCGACGCACTCAAAGATGGCTTGCTTTCGTTTCCGGTGACGTCGTTCGACGCACAGCTTCAATTTGACGAGGAGAACTACCGCAAACACCTCGCCTGGCAGGCGAGCTTCCCCGTCGGAGGGCTCTTTGCCGCCGGCGGGACGGGCGAGGGGTTCTCCCTGACCCCGGCGGAGTCCGCCCGAGTGGTCCGTGCCGCGGTCGAGGAAATCGGCGGCATCGTGCCCGTCCTCGCCTCCGCCGGAGGCTCCACCGCCCAGGCCATCGAAAACGCCCGCGCAGCCGAAGCGGCCGGCGCGGAAGGTATCCTGCTGCTGCCGCCGTACCTGACCGAAGCGGACCAGGACGGCCTGATCGAACACGTCAGTGCGGTCTGCAGCGCCACCTCGCTGGGCGTGATCATCTACAACCGGGCCAACGCCATCTACAAGGACACCACGGTGGCAGCCCTTGCAGACCGCCACGAGAACCTGATCGGATTCAAGGACGGTGTGGGCGATCTGGAGCATGATGCCCGGGTCTACGCCAAACTCGGCGACCGGCTGTTCTATCTGGGCGGACTCCCCACCGCGGAGACCTTCGCGCTCCCGCTCCTGCAGCTGGGCATGAGCACCTATTCCAGCGCCATGTACAACTTCGTTCCGCAATTCGCGCTCGATTTCTACCAGGACGTCCGCAACCATGACCGCGTGGCCGTCAACAAGAAGCTCAACGACTTTGTGATCCCGTACCTGGACATCCGCGACCGGGTGAAGGGGTACTCGGTCTCCATCGTCAAGGGCGGCCTCGACGCGATCGGCCGCTCGGCCGGCGGCGTCCGGCCGCCGCTTCAGAGCCTGGCACCGCAGGACCTGGCCGACCTCAAAGCACTCATCGCCACCGTTTCCTAGGAGCATCCCATGAGACTTACCGGACATTCCCTGATCGCCGGCCGGCCGGTCGCCGGCAACGGCAAGGCTGCCTACGGCTTCAACCCCGCGACCAACGAGCAGCTCGACCCGGCCTACTCGCTGATCACTAACGACCAACTGAAGGAAGCCACGGCCGCCGCTGCCGCCGCATACCCCTCCTTCAGCACCCTGGACCCAGAAACCCACGCCGGCTTCCTGGAGGCCATCGCGGAGAACATCGAAGGCCTCGGCGACGAACTGATTGTCCGTGCAGGACTGGAGAGCGGGCTGCCCGCCGCCCGGCTGCAGGGTGAACGGACGCGCACCGCCAACCAGCTCCGGCTCTTTGCCGGCGTCGTCGGGCAGGGTGACTTCCGCGGGGTCAGGATTGATCCGGCGTTGCCTGAGCGCACGCCGGCCCCCCGGGTCGACATCCGCCAGCGGCAGATTCCGCTGGGGCCGGTGGCCGTCTTTGGTGCCAGCAATTTTCCCCTGGCGTTCTCCACTGCAGGCGGCGATACTGCCTCGGCCCTGGCCGCGGGTTGCCCCGTGGTCTTCAAGGCCCACAACGCGCATCCGGGCACCGGCGAAATGGTTGGCCAGGCCATCGTGAAGGCGGTCAAGGACTTTGGGCTGCACCCCGGCGTCTTCTCGCTGGTCTATGGACCGGGCAGCAGCATCGGCCAGGCGCTGGTCGCGGATCCCGCCATCAAAGCCGTGGGATTCACCGGTTCGCAGGCGGCCGGCATCGCCCTGATGCGGACAGCCGCCGCGCGCCCGGAGCCGATCCCGGTCTATGCCGAGATGTCCTCGCTCAACCCGGTGTTCGTCTTCCCCGGCGCGTTGCGGGGCGACGTCGATCTGCTGGCCCAGCAGTACGTCGCCGCCGTCACGGGCAGCTCCGGCCAGCTCTGCACCTCTCCCGGGCTGCTGTTTGCCCCGGCCGGCGCGGATGGAGACCGGCTGGCGGCCGCCGTCGGCCGGGCAGTGTCCGCGTGTGCCGGCCAGACAATGCTGACCGCGGGCATCGCGGACTCGTGGCAGGCCGGCGCCAATGCCCTTGCCGCGGCCGATAACGTCAGCCTGGTCGGACGCGGTGGCTCCGGGGCCACCGAGAACGCCCCGGCGCCGGCCATCTTCGGCACCGGCATCGGCGATTTCGTGTCGAACCACGTGCTGCATGCGGAGATTTTCGGCGCCGCGAGCCTCGTGATCCGGTACTCCACCGTGGCTGAGCTGATCGAGGCAACGCAGCGGCTGGAGGGGCAGCTCACCGCTTCCCTGCAGCTGACCGAGGAAGATTATGCGACGGCGGCGAGCCTCGTGCCGGTGCTCGAGCAGAAGGTGGGCCGCATCATCGTCAACGGCTGGCCGACCGGCGTCGAGGTGGGCCACGCCATGGTGCATGGCGGACCGTTCCCCGCCACCTCGGACACCCGGACCACCTCCGTGGGCTCGCTGGCGATCAACCGCTTCCTCCGGCCGGTTGCCTACCAGAACCTCCCGAAGGAGTTGCTGCCAACGGCCCTGCAGGATGAAAATCCCTGGCGACTGAACCGCCGGATCGACGGCACCGTGGAAAACGCGGCGGCTTCCGAGCCGGCCGGGGTGCAGGCATGACCGCCCGGCCCAGCATTGCCAGGGTGGAAGTGGTCCCGGTGGCCGGTCACGACAGCATGCTGATGAACCTCAGCGGCGCCCACGGCCCGTTCTTCACCCGCAACGTCGTTGTGGTGACTGACTCCGATGGCCGGACGGGGCTGGGCGAAGTTCCCGGCGGCGAGAAGATCCGCACCACGATCGAGGAGGCCGGCGCCCTGATCACGGGCAAACCGGTAGCCCGCTACCGTTCTCTGCTCCGGGACGTCGCTGCCGCGTTCGCCGACCGGGACGCCGGCGGCCGGGGCCAGCAGACCTTTGACCTGCGCACCACGGTGCACGCCGTCACCGCGGTGGAGTCAGCTCTGCTGGACCTGCACGGCCAGTTCCTGGGCGTCCCCGTGGCCGAGCTTCTCGGTGACGGGCAGCAGCGTTCCTCCGTGCCGATGCTCGGCTATCTGTTCTTTATTGGCGACCCGAACAGGACGGACCTGCCGTACCTGGCAGAGGAGGCGCCGTCGGACCGCTGGGAGCAGCTGCGGCGCCAGGAAGCGATGACCCCGGACGCCGTGGTGGCTCTGGCCGAGGCGGCCCAGGAACGCTACGGCTTCCAGGATTTCAAGCTCAAGGGCGGCGTTTTGTCCGGCGGCGAAGAAGTTGACGTCGTTACCGCCCTCGCCCGGCGGTTCCCCGAGGCCCGGATTACCCTGGACCCGAACGGCGGCTGGCTGCTGGAGGAAGCCATCGCCCTGGGCAAGCGCATGCAGGGCGTGGTGGCCTACGCGGAAGATCCCTGTGGCGCCGAGGGCCGTTTCTCCGGACGCGAGGTCATGGCCGAGTTCCGCCGTGCCACCGGGCTGAGGACGGCCACGAACATGATCGCCACCGACTGGCGGGAGATGTCACACGCCATCCGGAGCAATGCTGTTGATATTCCGCTGGCAGACCCACACTTCTGGACCATGCACGGCTCGGTCCGGGTGGCGCAGATGTGCCATGAGTTCGGGCTCACCTGGGGATCGCATTCCAACAACCACTTCGACATTTCACTGGCCATGTTCACCCAGACCGGCGCCGCGGCCCCGGGCGAAATCACTGCCCTGGACACGCACTGGATCTGGCAGGACGGCCAGGGGTTGACGAAGAATCCGCTGCAGATCAAGGACGGCGCCATCGAGGTTCCGGACGCGCCGGGCCTCGGCATCGAACTGGACCGCAACGCCCTGGACGCCGCGCACGAGTTGTACCTCAAGCACGGTCTTGACGCCCGTGACGATAGCATCGGCATGCAGTACTACATCGACGGCTGGTCCTTCGACCCGAAGCGCCCGTGCCTAGTCCGGTGAGGACATTAGATACAGTCCGGTGAGGACGTCAGTGTCCGGCAGCGTTTCACGTATCTAGACGTATATAGAAGGGCACATGTGTGGGCGGAGTGGTCTCCGGAATCCTGATCGTCTCCGCCGTCATTGCCGTGGGGTATCTCGCCGCGCGGCTGCGGGTGCTGGGCCCCGAGGTGCAGGGGGCCCTCACCCGGACGGCCTTCTACATCACCAACCCGGCGTTGCTCTTCACGGTGGTGGCCGGCAGCGACATCCGGGCGGCGCTCGGAACGGACGCGCCGCTCGCCCTGCTCTCCGCGGCGGTAGTGGGGCTGCTCTACTGGCTCGCCAGTTTCTTGTTCTTTCGGCGGCCTGCCGCGGAAACCGCCGTCGGGGCGATGGCCAGCAGCTACGCGAACGCCAACAACATTGGCATTCCTGTCTCGCTCTATGCGGTGGGTACGGCCCAGCATGTTGCGCCGGTGCTGCTGGTCCAGATCCTGGTGCTGGCGCCCTTCTACCTGACGGTCCTCGGGCTTGCCTCCGGGTCCAGGATCTCCTGGCAGAAGCTCCTGCTCCAGCCCTTCACCAATCCCATGATCATCGCTTCCGGCCTCGGCGCGGTCGTCGCGCTGACCGGCTGGAGTGTTCCTGAGCTGCTGCACAAACCTGTCGACATGCTCGCCGGCGCGGCCGTTCCCATGGTTCTGCTCGCGTTCGGCCTGTCGCTGGCGGGCCGGGCCCCGCTGCAGCAGGGCAGCGGCCGCGGCGAAACACTGGTGGCCACGTTCCTGAAGGTCGCCGGCATGCCACTGGTCGTCTGGGTGCTGGGCAGGTTTGTCTTCGGGCTGGAGGGTCAGCACCTGCTGGCGAGTGTGATCATGGGGGCGCTTCCCACGGCCCAAAACGTCTTTCTCTTCGCCTCCCCGTACGGCCGCGGGGTAACAGTGGCAAGGGACGTCATTCTCTGCACCACGATCCTCAGCGTGGGGTCGCTGCTGGCGGTCGCGTGGCTTATCGGCTGAGCTACTTGTAATACAAGTCTGCTACTTGTATGTTGAGTTGACGCCACTGCACCCAAGGAGACCCATGAGCACCGTCGACCTGATCCGCCACGTGAAACTGTCCACTGCCCGGCTCCCGCTGGCCGTCCCCATCAGCGATGCCAAGGTCTTCACCGGACGGCAGAAGCCGATGACCGAGGTGGTCTTCCTTTTCGCCGAGATCACCACGGAGCAGGGCCACAGCGGTCTTGGCTTCAGCTATTCCAAACGGGCCGGCGGACCTGCCCAGTACGCCCACGCGAAAGAGGTCGCCCAGGGCATCATCGGCGAGGACCCGAATGACATTGGCAGGCTCTACACCAAGCTGCTCTGGGCCGGCGCCTCGGTGGGCCGCTCGGGAGTGGCCACGCAGGCCCTCGCCGCGATCGACATCGCCCTTTATGACCTCAAGGCCAAGCGGGCAGGTCTTCCGCTGGCCAAGCTCCTGGGCTCCTACCGCGACTCAGTGCAGACCTACAACACCTCGGGCGGCTTCCTGAATGCCTCGCTCGACGAGGTCAAGGCCCGCGCAACGCAGTCGGTGGAAGAGGGTATCGGCGGCATCAAGATCAAGGTGGGGTTGCCTGACTCAAGCGAGGACCTGCGGCGTGTTACCGGCGTGCGGGAGCACATCGGCTGGGATGTGCCCCTCATGGTGGACGCCAACCAGCAGTGGGACCGTGCCACGGCCCTGCGGATGGGCCGCCAACTCGAGGAATTCAATCTCATCTGGATCGAAGAACCGCTCGATGCCTACGACTTCGAAGGGCACGCCCACCTGGCCCAGGTCCTCGACACACCCATCGCCACCGGCGAAATGCTCGCCTCGGTCGCCGAACACAAGGGTCTCATCAGCGCCAACGGTTGCGACATCATCCAGCCGGACGCGCCGCGCGTCGGCGGCATCACCCAGTTCCTCCGCCTCGCGGCGCTGGCGGACGAGCGGGGACTCGGACTGGCCCCGCACTTTGCGATGGAAATCCACCTCCACCTTGCGGCGGCCTACCCGCGCGAACCCTGGGTGGAGCACTTTGATTGGCTCGATCCGCTGTTCAACGAACGGCTCGAGACCAAAGACGGGCGCATGATTGTCCCGGACCGCCCCGGGCTCGGGGTGTCCCTGAGCGACCAGGCCCGGGCCTGGACCACCGAAACTGCAGAGTTCGGACAGTAACCTTGGACCCATGAGCCGGAACCTGACTGCTGACCTCGCCGCTGAGCTACGGACGCGGATCGTCGACGGCGAGATCCAGCCCGGCGGAAAGCTGCCCAGTGAGAACACCCTGATCAACGAGTTCGGGGTCAGCCGCACGGTCGTCCGGGCAGCGCTGACACGGCTCCAGGCCGAGGGGCTGGTGCAAACGGAACGGGGGCGGGGCAGCTTCGCGCTGACCCCGCCTCCGGGCAACCCAGGTCCCGCTGGCCGGGCGGTGACCAGCCTGGACGACCGGCTGCATCTCCTCGATTTCCGGATCGGGATCGAGGCAGAGGCTGCCGCCCTCGCCGCCCGCAACCGGACGGACCGGCAGCTTGGGGCGCTGCTCAAGACCCTGAAGGACTTCACCGCCAGCGCGGCCCATCCGGCGCATGCGATGAAATCCGACTACGAGTTCCACCTGGCAGTCGCCGCCGCATCGGGCAACCCGTTTTACACGGATTGCCTGACTTCCCTGGGCCAAACCATGATCGCCATGCCGCGGACCCGCCTGATGGCCGGCAGCGAACAGCTTGAGCCTGAGAGCTTCGAACACGTGGTGCACGAGCACGAATCCATCTACGCCGCGATTGCGGACGGTGACGCGTCGTCGTCGTCAGCGGCGATGCGCAGCCACCTCGCGAACTCACGACGGCGGCTCCGCCCCACGCGGTAGGCTGGCTGCGCGCTGCGCGCCTTTCCGCCGATTCAGAGGACCCGCCCCATGCTGTCTGCAGACACCGCCGTCACGGACGACACCCCCGCCACGGATCCGGTTTCGGCGGCGGCTTCGGCGGCGAAGAAGTTTTTCCGGCGGGTCCTTCCGGTCCTGCTGGTCATGCTCATCTGCAACCAGCTGAACCGGTCAAACATCGGCTACGCCCAGGAACACTTGGCAGCTGACGCCGGTATCGGCGCTGCCGCCTACGGTTTGGGCGCCGGACTGTTCTTCGTCGCGTACGCCATCTTCGAACTTCCGAGCAACCTGCTGATGGAGAAATACGGCGCCAAGGCCTGGCTGACCCGCATCATGATCAGCTGGGGCGCCGTTTCCTTTGGGATGGCAGGAGTCCGCGACGAGACGATGTTTTACCTGCTCCGGTTCCTGCTGGGCGCAGCGGAAGCCGGGTTCTTCCCGGCCGTCATCTTTTATCTTGCCCGCTGGGTACCTGCCGGCCAGCGCGGGAAGGCCACCGCAATCTTCATTGCCGGTTCGTCGGTTGCCGCCGCACTCTCCGGACCGCTGGCCGGGGTTTTGCTCAGCCTGAACGGCGTCCTTGGCTTCCGCGGCTGGCAATGGCTCTTCGGCGTCGAGGGCCTGCTCTCGGTGGTGGTGGGGTGCGTCGTCTTCTTCCTGCTTGATGCCAGGGTCCAGGACGCCAAGTGGCTGACCGGTACGGAGAAGAGCGCTTTGCTCACAACCTTGGCGGACGAGGACGCGCGGCATCCCGGCGCCGGAGCCGCTGTTGGCCGGTGGAAGATGTTGTGGAACCGCCAGATCCTCCTGTTGTGCGGGATCTACTTTTCCATCCAGCTGTCCATCTATGCCAACACGTTCTGGCTGCCAAGCATCATCAAACGGATCCCCGGCACCACGGACCTGAGCGTCGGTTTCCTCTCGGCCATTCCCTGGGTCTGCGCGGTGATCGCCATGTACTTCGCGGCCAAGTGGCAGGATAAGGCGGCCTCCAAACGGCCCTTGCTGGTGGCCGCGCTCCTGGTCGCGGCCGCGGGGACCCTCGCGGCCGCCGTGGCTTCCCCCGCTGTGGCCCTGGTCTTCCTTGCGGTCGCGGCCATGGGCTTCAAAAGCGCTTCACCGTTGTTCTGGACGATTCCCCAGTCGGCGCTGCATCCGGCGGCTCTGGCCCCCGCCATCGCCGTGGTCAATTCGCTCGGAAACCTCGGCGGCTTCGTGGCTCCGTTCGGATTTGGCCTCATCACGGAGCAGGCCGGCAGCGTGATACCGGGACTCTTCGCCCTGGCCGCAGCGTCCGCGGTGGCTGCGGGCCTGGTGTGCCTGCTCAGGGAGCGCGCTGAGCCGCCGGGTGACCGGCTGACCGGCACCAGTTAGCCAGCCGGCGGCATTATCGGGCCGTCAGCACCGGGTTCACGGGGGGTGCCAGTGAGTTCACCTGGAGTCCCACTGTGGCTTTCTGCCCGGCGACGAGCTTGGTTGTCCAGTCAGACCCGGTGCAGGTCACGGACGTTTTTGGAACGACGCTGCACTTTACTCCCCACGCGTTGGCGATTGACGTGACATTCGGATCCTGCCACGTGACCGACCAGGTCGGGACGGCCCGCAGCGCGGTGACGTCGATGCTGGCGACGTAGCCGCCGTTCCAGGAACTGGTGAGCCGCCACAGCGCGCTGACCGCCGGATCCCCGGCGGGCAGCGGAGCAGCGGTCGGTGCCGGCGTCGCGGTCGGCGTCGCGGTCGGCGTCGCGGTCGGCGTCGCGGTCGGCGTCGCGGTCGGCGTCCCCGTGGGTTTTGGTGCGGCCGTCGGCGTCGCGGTCGGGGCCGGCGTCGCGGTCGGCACCGGCGTGGCGGTGGGCGCCGGTTGGGGAACGGTGGTCCCCGGGGCGGCCGTCAGAATGGGGGCCAAGGCGGCGAGCTTTTCCAGCTCCGGGGTCCGCCAGTCACTCTTCACCAGCCCGCCGGTGACACCGGAGTTCGGGTTGAAGGACCAGTAGGCGTAGGACATGCCGTTGGTTTTCAGGTACTGCACAATCGTCTTCATCCAGGCCTGGTCGGAAGCTGTCGCCAGGGCGGATCCGAATTCGCCGAGCAGGACCGGCGCGATCCCCTGCTTCTGCAGGTAGCCCCAGTTCCGGTCCCAGACCGCCGGCAGATTGGCCGGATAGGCAGGGTCACTGAACCACTTTTGCGCGAAGAGCGAGGACGGATAGTCGTGCGGGGAGTAGACCACGCGATGGGGCGTGTCGAGGATTACCGGTTTGGCGCCGACGTCGGCGAGGCCGCCGCCCCACCAGGTGGCACCGGCGGAGGCCTGGTTTTCGATGCCCTCGACGAGGATCAGCAGGTTGGGGTTGGCGGCCAGCACGGCATTGCCGCCGCGGGTGGCTGCCGCGTGCCAGTCGGTCGCGGCCTTTCCGCCCCAGGTCGCCGCGCCGGCAGGTTCGTTGTGCAGGTCCGCCCCCACCACCGTCGGGTCATTCTTGTACCGGGCGGCCAGGAATTTCCAGTCGGAAAGCCACTTCGACTCCGGGACCGCCGGGGTGTACCAGAGGGCTGACTGGTCGGCAGAGGACGGACGGTGCCGGTCCAGGATGACCTGCAGGCCATTGGCCTTGGCCCGGGCTACCACGGTGTCCAGCACATCGAGCGGCCGCTTGCCCTCCAGGTTGTACGCGCGGTTCGCCCAGTAATTCACGCTGCCCTTGATGGAGGTTGCATCGAGGCACTGGTTGGAATAGGGCAGCCGGACCGTGTTGAAGCCCATCGACTTGATGTTAGCGAGGGCTTCGTCGATGGTCAGGGTTCCCCAGAGTCCATGCGGGACGCAGTCGGGGGTCTCCAGTCCAAACCATGACGTCGCTTTTATGATGTAGGGATTGTTGTTGGAGTCGCGGATCGTGCCGCCATCGGTGTGCAGCCAGCCGGTCGCCGCCGGGACGGGACTGACGGTTCCGCCGACGAACGCGGCGGCAGCCGACGGGCCCGTCCAGCCGGAAACGGCGACGACGCAGGCCAGGCCGGCAGCGGCCAGGGCCGCCAGTTTGCTGCGCCGGCGCCGGCTGGCCCCGGACACCTCGATAGGGCGGTCTGTCGTCAAGGGTTCCTCCAGGTCAGGGGGCTGGCTTGCCCGCAGTGGCGTACGTGGGCACGCCGCCGGACCTAGAGTACAGAGCACAGGAACAGGCCGCTGCGGCGACCCTCCGGAGACAAAAAAGAACCCCGGGAAATCGATGATTTCCCGGGGTTCTGATGCGTGCGCGAGGGGGGATTTGAACCCCCACGCCCTTTCGGACACTGGCACCTGAAGCCAGCGCGTCTGCCGTTCCGCCACTCGCGCGCAACTTCTTTCACCAAGTTGGGGCCCGGATTCCGGCCCGCCAACCTCGTAAAAGCAGCGAGATCAAGCATAACGGACAACAGCGGGAAAACACCAATCGGCACTTCCACGCGGCCGTCAGGGCCCTCGGCCGGCCCAAACGCGCAGCACCGGGCTGCGCCCGGACCCGACTCCGGTTCCCGATCAACTGCCAGGCGCAGCCTTTGCCGTCACCGGTGCCCGGGCAATGTCCATGCAGGTCAGAGCCGTGCAGCGGCCCTTGGCGCCGCCCGGGCCGCGGGTCTCATTAAGGCCATTCCCAGCCTTGCCCAGTAGTATCGGATCTAGGAGTGCCCGATTACGGCGGACTCCCGCGATTGCTGGAAACCGAGTTCCCGAACACACGCTGCCCCGCAGCCGTCAGGAAAGGAGAAGGACCATGGGCTTGCTGGACAAAGTCGAGCGCGGTATCGAAAAGGCCGTCCGCGGAGTCTTCTCCACCGGTTCCCGCGCCCAGGTTGAGCCGGTCGAGATCGCCAGCCACCTCCGCCGCGAAGTGGACAACAAAGCGCTCACCATCGCCGCCGGCCGCACCCTGGCCCCCAACGTCTTCGACGTCCTGCTCAGCGGGGACGATTTCCAACGCGCGCAGGAATGGGGCACGCCCCTCGCCGAAGAACTGTGCGACGTCGTCATCAACCACGTCCGCAGCCAGGGCTACACGCTGCAGGGTCCCGTGCGGATCAGCTTCCGGCGCGACGAGGACCGGCGCGCCGGCGACTTTGAAATCACCTCACGGACCGAGAAGTCCGGCGGCGCCCCGTCACCGGCCGGCGCCGCGAACGCGATGCCTGCCGCTCCGACGCGCCAGCCTGCGCGCCTGCAACCGGTCCTGGACATTGACGGCCAGCGGTATTCGCTCAACGCCCCCTCTGTTGTGCTGGGCCGCTCCTCCGAGGCGGACATCCTCATCGATGACACTGGCGTGTCCCGCCGGCACCTGGAGATCCAGACCGGCCAGGGGACCGCACACGCCATTGATTTAGGTTCGACGAACGGCAGCTACGTCAACGGTCACAAGGTCGTGGGCAGTTCGGAACTAGCCGACGGTGCCACGATCACGATGGGACGGACCAAAATTATCTTCCGCCTTCTGCCCGCCACCCTGGGTGGCCGCCCGTGAGTGAACTGACGATCACCGCCCTGCGTTTCGGATTCCTGATCCTGCTCTGGGTGCTCATTTTCAGCATCGTCTCGGCCATGCGCCGCGATCTTATGATTGGCCGCAAGGCCGCCGCCGGCGCTCCCACCGCACGCCAGGTTCGCCGGAATCCGGCGTTGGCCGAACCGGCTCCCGCGCCGGTGAAGCAGCACGCCCGGCAGCTCGTCGTCACCGAGGGACCGCTGAAGGGCACCACTCTTCCGCTGGCCGCCAGCCCCATCCTGCTGGGCCGCGCGCAGGAAGCCACCCTGGTGCTGGAAGACGACTATGCCTCCGGCCGGCATGCCCGGCTCTTCCCGCAGGGCAGCCGCTGGTTCATCGAGGATCTCGGTTCGACCAACGGCACCTTCCTGGCCGATCAGCAGCTGACCCGGGCACTTCCGGTGGAGCTGGGAGTCCCCGTGAGAATCGGCAAGACGGTCATTGAATTGAGGCCGTAGCCATGGCTGCCCCCGGGAATTCCGCAGACAAGGCAGCAGCTGCCCGAAAGCGGCCGCTGATCATGCACTACGCCGCTCGTTCCGACGTCGGCCGCATCCGCTCGAAGAACGACGACTCGGCGTATGTGGGCCGTCACCTTGCCGTCGTCGCGGACGGCATGGGCGGCCATGCCGGCGGCGACGTCGCATCGGCGGCCACGGTGCTGGACATGCTCCACCTCGACCGCGACGATTACGACGCCGGCGAGGCAGACACCGTCCTGGCCGACGAGATCCAAACCGCCAATTCGCTGCTCTCCGAACTGGTCCACATGAACCCGAAACTGGCCGGGATGGGGACGACCGTTACTTCCCTGCTCCTGGCCGGCGGCAAGCTGCACTTCGCCCACATTGGTGATTCGCGCGCCTATCGGCTCCGCAACGGAACGTTTGAGCAGGTCAGCGTGGACCATACCTTCGTTCAGCGGCTCATCGACGAGGGCAGGCTGCGTCCGGAGGAAGCCGAAACGCATCCGCACAAGAACGTCCTGATGCGCGTCCTGGGCGACGTCGACGCCAGCCCCGAACTGGACCTCGACGTCCTCGACGTCGAACCCGGCGAACGCTGGCTGCTGTGTTCCGACGGCCTCAATTATGTGGCCGGGCACGTGGTGGAACGCACCGTCCGGGAAACCAAAGATCTGCGGGAGTGCGCCGAAACACTCGTGGATCTCACCCTCGAAGCCGGCGCACCGGACAACGTCACGGTTGTCATGGTCGATATCGCTGAACAGACCCCCGACGACGTGAACACGGCCGCCGTCGAGGTCGTGCCGCCGGCCAGCGTTGCCCCGCCCGCGCCAGTCACCGCGAAGGCCCCGGCCTCGTCCGCCGCCGGGGACACCCCGCCGTCCGGCAGCACCTATGCCGGCACCTCCTCCGACTCCGACTCCGCCGCACCGGGAACGACCCCTGCCACCGGTGCAGCTTCGGGTAACGACACCGGCCAGCCGGCGACACCCGCGGCGCAGGAACCTGAGCCCTCCACCGACCCGCACCTGGGCGAACATCTCTCGGCCGAGGTTCTGCGCGAGGAACTTTCGACCCGCCCGCATGAACTGGTGGGCGCCGCAGCCGCGGCTGCGGCGTCAGGCTCGATTCCGTCGATCGCCGGCCGCACGGTGGCCCGCCGCGCCGCCACTGTGCTGACGCATAAGGCGGACCAAGCCAGGGACGATGCCGAAGAACTCAAGCCCCCGGTTAAGCGCCGGCCCTGGCTTACCATCTCGATCGCAGCGACCATCGCGGCCCTGCTCGGGATTGGCCTCTGGCTCGGTTACGCGTGGACCCAGACCCGCTACTACATCGGGGAGCAGGACCAGCACGTCGCCATTTTCAACGGCGTCTCGCAGCGCCTGGGTCCCATTCCCCTGTCCACCCTCGAAACGGTGACCAATATCCGGATGTCCGATTTGCCCGAATTCTCGCAGCAGCGGGTACGCCAGACCGTCCCCGCGCGGGACCTCTACGATGCCCAGCGGATCGTCAAGAACCTTGAGCGCACCGGCACCACGGCCCCGGCAGACGAATGCCTGAGCCCGTCACCGAGCGCCGGGCCGAGCAAGAGCCCGACGCCAAGCGCGAGTCCCGGCGCGGGTGCCAAGGCGCCGGCACCGACGTCGCCCGCCCCCTCCGCCTCGCCGTCGTCGACGGCCTGTGAGGGGGGAAAGTGACAGCCATCGGTACCGTTCCCAAGCCCCGCCGTAACGCCGAACTGGTGCTGCTGGTCCTCGCCCTTGCCGTGGGCATTGGTGCCCAGGCCTTGGTGGGCGTGGACCGGCAGAAGGCGTTTGATACCGACTTCTGGTTCCAGTCGGGCCTGCTGGCCGCGGCGGCGCTTGCTTTCCACGTGGTGCTCCGGATCCGGGCGAAATATGCCGACCCGGTAATACTTCCCCTGGTGGTGGCCCTCAATGGCCTCGGCCTGGCCATGATCCACCGCCTCGACCGCGTCGGTGAGGACACCGGAAACAACCAGCTCCGCTGGACGCTGGTTGCGATGGCCGTCTCGATCGCGGTGATCTGGTTCCTCAAGGACCACCGGATCCTGCGCCGCTTCACCTACATCTCCCTGGCCGCCAGCGCGGTGCTGCTGATCCTGCCGCTGGTTCCGGGAGTCTCGGCAGGTGAAGTCCTGGGCGCCAGCGTCTGGATCAAGCTCGGATCGATGACTTTCCAGCCCGGCGAACTGGCCAAGGTCACCCTGGCGATCTTCTTCGCAGGGTACCTGTCCTCCAACCGCGACCTGATCCTGCTCGCGGGCCGCAAGATCGGCCCCGTGCAGTTCCCGCGGTTCAAGGACCTCGGCCCGATGATCGCGGCCTGGCTGGTCAGCATCGGCGTGCTGATCTTCCAGCGCGACCTTGGCACGTCCATCCTGTTTTTCGGGCTTTTCCTCGTGATGATCTACGTCGCCACGAGCCGGATCAGCTGGGTGATTATCGGCGTGGTCCTGATGGCCGCCGGCGGCTTCGTCGCCTCCAAGGTGTTCTCGCACGTGGCGCTGCGGATTGACGGCTGGATTAACGCGTTCACGCCCGAGGTCTACGGGCGCGCGTTCGGCGGCAGCCGGCAGATTGTCGAGGGGCTGTTCGGCATGGCCAACGGCGGCCTGGTCGGAACCGGCCTGGGTCAGGGCCGCCCCAACCTGGTCCCCTTCGCCAACAGCGACATGATCATCGCCTCCTTCGGCGAAGAGCTCGGCCTGATCGGCATTTTCGCCATCGTGCTGATGTACCTGTTGCTCTTCACCCGCGGCTTCCGGGCGGCGCTGGGCACCCGCGATGCCTTCGGGAAGCTGCTGGCGACCGGGCTGTCTTTCGCCATCGCGCTGCAGTGCTTTGTGGTAATCGGCGGCGTCACCCGCCTGATCCCGCTGACCGGATTGACGACGCCGTTCCTCGCCGCCGGCGGCTCGTCGCTGCTGGCGAACTGGATCATCGTCGGCCTGCTACTGATGATCTCGCACACCGCCCGCGGACCGGTGGACACCACCCCGCTCCCGCCGGGCGGGGATCCCACGGTTCGGGAAGCGGCTCCGGTCCTTCCACCGAAACCAGCCGCCACCCCTGGCCGCACCAGCGCCGATACCGACGCTCCCACTGAGGCGGTGAAACACCTGTGAACCAGGCCGTTCGCAATTCCTGGCTCGCCGCGATCGCGATGTTTGCGCTGATCTTCGGCGCGCTGAGCTACGTACAGGTAGTCGGCGCGGACGAACTCAAGGCCAACGCCTGGAACACCCGCACCCTGATCCAGAACTACTGCAACGACCGTGGCGCCATCATCGTCGGCGGCACGCCCGTCGCGCAGTCCGTCCCGGCCACGGAGAGCTGCCAGTTCCAGCGGACCTACACGCAGCCGGAGCTTTACGCGGGAATCACCGGGTACTTCTCCAAAAACTACGGCCTCACGGGCATGGAACTGGCCATGAACGAGGAGTTGGCGGGCAGCTCCGACCAGCTTTTCCTTGACCGGGTGGGCCAGTTGTTCCTGGGCAACCAGCCCAAGGGCGCCTCGGTGGAGCTGACCCTGGATCCGAAAATCCAAAAGCTCGCCTACGACCTGATCCCGGAAGGTCAGCGCGGCTCCATCGTGGTCAGCAACCCCAAGACGGGCGCGATCCTGGCCATGGTGTCCAAGCCGTCGTATGACCCCAATCTGGTGGCCACCCAGGACGCCGACGCCGAGGCGGCCAACATCACCGCACTGAACAAGATCCCCGGCATCAACCTGAACCAGTCGGTCAGCGGCCCGACGGGCGCCCTGCTGGCCCCCGGCTCGGTCTTTAAGATCATCGACACGGCGGCCGCCCTGGGTTCCGGGAAATACAACAAGGACAGCGTGCTGCCCAACCCGGCCGAACTGCCGTTCCCTGGCATCCAGTACAAGCTGCCCAACTATGCCGGCGGCAACTGCTACACCCGGGACACGGCCACCTTCGCCTTCGCGCTGCAGCAGTCCTGCAACACCCCGTTCGCCAGCATCGCCCTTGACCTGGGCCAGAAGGCGATCGGTGACCAGGCCGCCAAATTCGGCTTCGGCCAGGACTTCGGCGACCAGCTCAAACTCGAGTCCGCCAAGAGCTTTTTCCCCAGTGAGCCCCTGGACGCCGCGGGCCTGGCGCAGTCCGCCATCGGCCAGCGCGATGTCAGGGCCACGCCGCTGCAGATCAACCAGATGACCTCCGCGATTGCCAACGGCGGGATCCAGATGAAGCCCAACCTGATCAAGACCCTGCGCTCACCCGATCTGCGGATCATCAACGAGCCGAAGCCGGAGACCCTCCGGACCTCGACGAGCCCGGACATTTCCCGCCAGATCACCGAGTGGATGACCAGCGTGGTCAGCGACGGCATTGCCCGCGGCGCTGCCGTGCCCAATGTTGCGGTGGCCGGCAAGACCGGAACGGCGGAGCTCGGCACTGGCCTGAACAATTCATGGTTTACCGGGTTCGCCCCGGCCAACGACCCGCAGGTGGCTGTCACGATTGTCATGCAAGACGTGGACATCACCACCGGTGCACAGCTAACCAGTCCGAACGCGAAGAAGATTTTTGAGGCGGTGTTGAATAAGTGAGGCCTACATCGGGAATCACCCTCGGCGGCAGATTCCAGCTGACCACACGCATTGCGATCGGCGGGATGGGGGAAGTCTGGAAGGCCAAGGACCTGATCCTCGGCCGGATCGTCGCCATCAAGGTCCTCAAGGAGGAATACACCGGCGACCCCGGGTTCCTGCAGCGCTTCCGGGCGGAGGCGAGGCACACCGCCCTGCTGAACCACGTGGGCATCGCCAACGTCTTTGACTACGGCGAGGAGGAAGGTTCCGCCTACCTCGTGATGGAACTGGTGCCCGGTCAGCCGCTCAGCAGCATCATCGAGCATGAGCAGGTACTTTCCCCGGACCGGACGCTGTCGATCATTTCGCAGACCGCCCGTGCCTTGTCGGTCGCGCACGCGCAGGGACTGGTGCACCGTGACATCAAACCGGGCAACCTGCTGATCACGCCGGAGGGCCGGGTCAAGGTCACGGACTTCGGGATTGCCCGGTTGGCGGACCAGGTGCCGCTGACCCAGACCGGACAGGTGATGGGCACCGCCCAGTACCTGGCTCCGGAGCAGGCGACCGGGCAGACCGCTACCGGCGCTTCGGACATCTACTCGCTCGGTGTGATCGGCTACGAATGCCTGACCGGGCACCGCCCGTTCTCGGGTGAATCACAGATCGCCATCGCGCTGGCCCAGGTCAACGATGCACCGCCGCCGTTGCCGGATACGCTGCCCAAGCCGGTCCGGGCCCTGCTGATGTCGATGCTGGCCAAGGACCCCAAGAACCGCCCGGCCAACGCGATCAAGCTGGCCGAGGCGGCCGAGGCCATCCGCAACGGCGATATTCCGGCAGCCCAGGCGGCCGTCCCCGGCATGCTGCTCTTCGAGGCGCCCACCGGCCCGATCACCGCACCCGTCGACGTGCCCACCGCATCGACCAGCGTCATCGGCGCCAGCGCGGCGGAGGACAAGTCGACGTCGGCGTTGCCCGTGCTCGGTGCTGCCGGTGCCGGTGCAGCCGCCGGCATGGCAGCCGGAGCTGCCGCTGCCAGCGGTTACGGCGCACGGAACGCGCTCTCTCGCGCAGACGCCCTGGCAGCCGAACGCACCTGGGTCCCGGAGGAAGACCCCGACGATGACGGGTATGAAACGGAGGAGCCGCAGCGGCGCCGGGGCCGCAGCCCGTGGACCTGGCCGTTGGTCGCCTTGATCCTGCTGGTGTTGTTTGCCCTCGTGGGGGTCATCCTGTCGCAGGCCGGGATCCTCTTCCCGTCGTCCCCCGCAACCAGCTCCAGTACCAAGGCCAGCACCACGACGTCGGCGCCCCCGACGTCGAACACCCCGACTCCCAGCGCGACCAGCAGTTCGGCGACGCCTACCCAGTCCACGCCGGCCGCCATCAATCTGATTCCTGAGGAGTATCTGGGTCAGCAGTACAGGGATGTTCGCAGTAAGCTGATTGGACTGGGACTCGGCGTCACGGGCTCCGAAGTGTTTGACAACGCCGCGCCAGGGACGGTCACCGAGATCGACCCCAGCGGCCCCGTCCAGCCGGGCACCACCATCACGGTGACCTACTCCAAGGGCCCCAAGATGGTTGCCATCCCGCCCCTGGAGCAGGGTGCCAGCGAAAGCGCCGTGCAGCAGGCCATCCAGGGTGCGGGGCTCCGCTGGCAGAAGGGTGACGCGGTGGAAGGCCGGAAGAACCAGCAGGCCGGGACTTTCGTGAGCTCGGACCCGCCGTCCGGCCAGCAGGTTTCGGCGGGCTCCATTGTCATCTACCACCTGTCCGCAGCACCTTCCTCCGCACCGAGCGCCACCAGCTCCAGCAGCTCCAGCAGCCCCGGCAAGTAGGCAACTGTGTCTTCTTCACCCCGCACTCCTTCGCACCGGGAGGACAATAGCCCTACGGGGCAGCGCCGTGTCCTCAGCGGGCGCTATGAGCTGGGTGAGCTGATCGGTCGCGGCGGCATGGCGGACGTCTTCCGCGGCCTCGACACCCGGCTGGGGCGGACGGTGGCGATCAAGCTGCTGCGTCCGGATCTGGCGCGCGACCCACAATTCCAAGCCAGGTTCAAACGCGAGGCGCAGGCCGTCGCCGCCCTGAACCATCCGTCGATTGTTGCCGTCTACGACACCGGGGACCACGCGGTCCCGGGCGACCACGACGACAGCGTCCGCGTCCCGTACATCGTGATGGAGTTCGTCTCGGGCAGGACCATCCGGGATCTGGTGCGGGCCAAGGAAGTCAGCATCGATGAGGCGATCGATTTCACCCTTGGTGTGCTCTCCGCCCTTGATTACAGCCACCGTGCAGGGATCGTGCACCGGGACATCAAGCCCGCCAACGTGATGTTCTGCCCGGATGCCAACAGCGTTAAAGTGATGGACTTTGGGATCGCCCGGGCCATGGCGGATTCGTCGGCCACGATGACCCAGACCCAGGCAGTGGTGGGCACTGCGCAGTACCTGTCGCCGGAGCAGGCACGGGGCGAGACGGTGGACGCCCGCAGCGACCTCTATTCGGCCGGCTGCCTGCTCTACGAGATGCTGACCGGACGACCGCCCTTTATCGGCGACAGCCCGGTCTCCGTCGCATACCAGCACGTGCGCGAGATTCCGGACCCCGCCAGCAGCCTTAACCCGGAAGTCTCTGCCGCGCTGGACGGCGTCCTGGCCAAAGCGCTGCAAAAAAACCGCGCCGACCGCTTTCAGGACGCCGCCGCCTTCCGGCGTGCCCTCCGCGCGGCGCGCAGCGGGGTATCCGTTCCACTGCTGCCGGCCTCCGAAGCCGCCACCGACCCCAACAACACTGTCCCGATGTCAGGGCACACGCCCCCTACGGCTGCCTTCGCCCTGACCGGTGCCAAGTTCCTCGACGAGCCGCCGGTCAACCGGTTCCAGCCGGACAACGAACTGGAAACCGGCGCCCTTACCGCGGCGTTCGGCAGCAGCGCGGTCGCGGATACCGGAAGCCTCGGCCTGAGCCTCCCCGCCGAGCGCGAACCGAGCGGGCGGCAGAAGTCCCGGCGCCGCACCTGGATCGCCACACTGGTGATCTTCACCCTGCTGGTGTTGGCGGGGGGCGGGCTGTGGCTTTACAACATGGTCAACCAGCCACCCGCACCGGTCGCCAAGGTGGATGTCCCGCCCGTGACCTCACTGACCGAATCCGAGGCGTTGCAGAAGCTGTACAACGCCGGCTTCAAGCCCCAGCTCCGTCGCGTCCAGCACGAGACGGTCCCAAAGGGAATCGCGGTCGGTACTGTCCCGGCCGCCGGCAGCTCGTTGGAACGCAATTCGGACATCATGCTCAACATCTCCGACGGTCCCAGCGTGATCACGATTCCCGACGATCTGGCGGGCCGGACGGAGGCCGACGCCCGGGATGTGCTCCGGCGAACCGGCCTGACCGCGAACCCCAAGACAACCCTGAGCAACAGCCCCACGGTACCGTCCGGGATCGTCATCACGACCAACCCGGCGCCCGGTCAGAAAGTACCCGTGGGCAGTGCGGTGGAAATCGTCGTCTCCACGGGCAAGGTGACGATGCCGCAGCTGGTCGGCCTGCCGCAGGCAGAAGCCGAGGCTGCACTGAAAAATGCCGGCCTGACACCCAACTTCACCGAAGTCGAGAACTCCCAGGTGGAGGCGGGGAAGGTCACAGGGCAGAGCGACCCGGCCGACGCCGCCGTCGAACAGGGCAAGACCATTACGGTGACCGTGGCCAAGGCCCCTCCGCCCCCGCCGCCGCCATCGCCGACCGCCACGCCGTCCCCGTCCCCGTCGCCGTCGCCGAGTAAGACCCGCGACCGGTAGCCGGCCGGGAGTACTGCTGCCTACTGCTGAATGAGTGGGCTCAGCACCGCCGCCCGTGCGGCGGCCCCGGTCATCCCCAGGGACTCGAGCCAGTTGCCGAGCATCTGGTACCCGCCCTCGGTCAACACCGATTCCGGGTGGAACTGCACGCCGCACAGGGGTGCTGTCCGGTGTTGCAGGCCCATCACGATGCCGCTTCCGGTCTCCGCGGTGATTTCCAGCTCCGCCGGGATACTTTCCCGGACCGCAGCCAGCGAGTGGTAGCGCGTCGCGGTGACAGGGGAGGGCAGTCCGGCGAAGACGCTGGTCCCGTGGTGGTCGACCAGGGATGTCTTGCCGTGCATCAGTTCCGGGGCGTGGGTGACCTGGCCGCCGTAGGCCTCGGCCAACGCCTGGTGTCCGAGGCAAACTCCCAGCATCGGTTTGTTGTGGCTGCCGCACCACTTGATCAGATCGATGCAGATGCCGGCTTCTGCCGGGGTGCCAGGTCCGGGGGAGACCAGGATTCCGTCCCGTGCTTCGGCCAGCTCGACAGCCTCGGCGAGGGTGACGTCGTCGTTGCGGACCACCGTAGTTTCCGCCCCGAGCTCCTGGAGGTAGCCGACCAGGGTGTAGACAAAGCTGTCGTAGTTGTCTACGACGAGGATCTTGGTTGTGCTCATGGGTGCCGTGCCGTGCCAATCGTCGAGTCTGTGAACGGGCTGAATTGCGCCATCCAGGGGAAGAGGAACTGAACCATCAATACCAGCACGCCGGCCAGCAGGACCAATGCCGTCGCAACGCGCAGCCACAACGGGCCGGGCAGTTGGCGGAAAAGCCATCCGTACATGGCCTACCCGCCTTCCATGGTGCGCGCCACCCGGGCCGCTATCTCGGCCGGGGGACCCGCGGCTGCCGGTTGCCAGCCCTCCAGCAGGGAGTAGGCGATGATGCGTTCCTGCGAGCCAAAGCGGGGATTGCAGCTGGTCATGGTGAGGTACCGCTCGCGGGGCTCGGCGGCGGGACGGGTTGGGACCGGCAGCAGCACCTCGGTCGCGGTGGGCAGGACCGTCTGGCTGTTGCGGTAGCCGTACGTGTAGTAGCCGTCCCTGGTCTGCACGTAGATCTTGTCGCCGGGAACCAGTGCATCAATATTGTCCAGGACGGCGCCGTGGGTCTGCCGGTGGCCCGCCAGCGCAAAGTTCCCGGCCGCGCCCGGCATGGCGGTTCCTGGGTAGTGTCCCAATCCGAGTGAGTCCAGGACCGCCGGAGAGGTGCCCTGAACGAGAGGCCGGGCGTAGGCGGCGCCGAAGCGCGGCACGTAGACGACGCCGATGGTGCTTCCGGGGGAAGGCTCGACGCCGACGGCAGGAGCGCCGGCTGCAGCCTGCACGGCGTGCTGCGTCCCGCCCGGGGCGCCGGAGCCGCGGGCGAATTCCCTTACGGCTTCTCGCTGCCGGGCGTCGGCGTCGAGGTTGGTCCACCACAATTGCCAGGCGACGAACAGCAGCAGGACCACCCCGGCAGTGAGCAACAATTCCCCGGCAACGTGCAGGGCACGGGAGGTTGGGGCACCGCCGGGCCGGGCGCGGGCCGCTGCGGGTTCCGTTTTCTCCTGCCGCAACCTGGTTCTCCTTCCGGGGCTTTGCGGAGGCACCGGCGTGCTCCGAACTACAGCTAGAATTGGCTGGAATCAGGATTCAACAACTTGACCAAGCGCGCGTTGACCACCGGCTGTTCCTTCTTCCTGCAGGATATCAAGCCGGCCCAGCCGCCTTGCATCCAGCCCGCCAAGGAGGACCCGTGCCCGAGTCGAAGCCGCGAAAGAGGACTGCGTCAGCGGCGCAGCAGACCTCTGCGACGCAGGCCCACAAGCCCAACGCCGTCTGGTTCAAGCCGGTGATGTTCGGCCTGATGATCATCGGGTTGCTCTGGATCATTACTTTTTACATCAGTGAGGGCACCCTTCCGGTCAAGGACTGGGCTTCGTGGAACATCGTCGCCGGCTTCGGCATCGCCATCGTTGGTTTCCTGATGACGACCCGGTGGCGTTCCTGATCCAGATCCACCCCACTCCGCAGCAGGCCGGCACCCCGTGTGCCGGCCTGCTGCGTTAAGCCGGGCCACAGCCGGGACAGGCGATAATGCTTGGAAACCCCCTCCAGCAAAGGATGTAGATGACACCGGACGCCAGCGGCTGCATCATCGGTGAGGACGGACTCGCCCGTCCGGCCTGGGCCGCCACCGACCCCCTGTTGCGCGACTACTACGACCAGGAGTGGGGGTTGCCGGTCCGGGACGAACAGGGTCTGTACGAGCGCATCAGCCTCGAGGCGTTCCAGGCGGGGCTCTCGTGGGCCACCATATTGCGCAAGCGGCCCGCCTTCCGCGCCGCCTTCGCAGGCTTCGATCCCGACACCGTCGCTGCCTTCGGGGAGGACGACGTCGAACGCCTGCTGCAGGACGCCGGCATTGTGCGCAACCGGTTGAAGGTCCGCGCGGCCATAACCAACGCACGGGCCACCATAAAGCTCAGGGACGACGGCGGACTCGCGGATTTCGTCTGGGGCTTCCAACCGGAGGCCACCCCGCACCCGACATCCCTGGCGCAAATCCCCACGACCTCGCCGGAATCGATCGCCCTCTCCAAGGGCCTGCGGAAGCGCGGCTTCGTTTTTGTTGGGCCTACCACCATGTACGCCCTGATGGAGGCCATCGGGATGGTCGACACCCATCTGCTGGACAGCCACCGCCGCGGCAGCTCGGGCGTCTGGCGGGCGTAGTGACCGACCCCCAGCTGTGCATAAAACGGCGTCGGTTATCCACAGGGTGTTGACGAAGCACCCCGCTGTCCGCAGCCGGGACCGGCAAGCGGTCCGCCGCCCGGGGCCGTGCGGAACCACGTGAGGTAGCGGCGCTGCCCGGATTACACCGGTGTGAGTTATTAACAGTGTGGATTACCTGTGGATAACTGTGTCCGCCTCCCGACGTTCGGCGTCGCGGGGGGCGGGTCCTCCGAAAATGGCAACGGTGACCCCTGTTCTCCGCCCAAAGACCCCGGGTTTGTCCGGGGCAGGGCGGTTATCCACTTAACAACAACCCCGCTACCCACAACTTATCCACAGCTGGGGAAAAGTCGGTGGCAGCCCACCCATCGAGGGAGTGCGCCGGTGCGCTGACGGCGATTTTCCACTGGAAAGTGGGAGCGTCAAGTTATTAACGCTGTGCATAAACCTGTGTAAGAAAGCGTAGGAGAGCGGGCCATACCGCCCCTGGCGCCGCGCGGGCTCCGTCTTCAGCATTCTCCGGCCGGTAGCTGGACCTGCGGTTGTCCACTTAACCACAGGCAGCGCTCACAGGGTTATCCACAAATGTGGAGAACGCACGGCCGAATCTGCAGAACTTGCCCGGTGGGGCGCCCAGATCCGGCAAGCGTTGATGAACTACAGGGATGTAAGTTACCAACAGTGTGGATAAACCCTGTGGATAACTCTTTTTGACCGAAATCCCGGCCGACCGGACGTCGCCGCAGTGGATCATGGCGGCGGTGTAGGGGTCATGGTCGCCGTGGTCCTGTGCGCACGACGGTTGACGCCATCGCGGAGGGAAGCCCTATGCACCGGCGGGGAAGGGCAAGGTGCCTAGGCGGGAAGGGCAGGCTGCCTAGGCGGGCAGGGCTGTTGCGGCGACGCGCAGCGCGGTGGCCGCGACCAGCAGGCACAGGACCGCCGCGAGCCCTGCAGCCTGGAGGATGCCGCGGCGTGCTCCGCGCGGAACGTAGGCGATGACGGCGGCGCAGAGCGCGCCGGTGATGAGGCCGCCAAGGTGTGCCTGCCAGGCGATTTGCGGCACGACGAACCCGATCACGCCGTTGATGGCGATGAGGACCCAGAGTTGCCTGGTATCCCCGCCGCGGTGGCGCTGAACCACCAGCATCGCGCCGAAGAGGCCGAAGATCGCCCCGGAAGCGCCCTCAACACCGTAAGGGGGGAGGATGGGCGTCAGGAGGAGATAACCTACGGAGCCCCCCACGGCCGACAGCAGGTAGACGGCCAGGAAGCGGAGGCGCCCGAGCAGCGGTTCCAGTGCCTGTCCGAAGATCCACAGCATGTACATGTTCAGCACGATGTGGAGAATGAAGTCCTGCGAGTGCAGGAACGCCGAGGTGACCATGCGCCAGGGTTCGAATTCGCCAAATTGGGGAGCGGCGTACACGGATGCGAAAGCGAAGTATTGCTCCACGGCGCGGCCGGGGACGATCCACTGCAGCACGTACACCAGGGCACAGGCGGCGATGATCCCGAGGGTCACCAGAGGCTTCCCGGCGGCAACGGCGCCGCCGTAAGCCGAGCGGACGCCCGGCGTCGTGCGTTTGGTTTCGTTGACGCAGTCAACACATTGGAATCCGACGGCGGCCGCCCGCTGGCAGTCCGGGCACGCAGGGCGCCCGCAACGCTGGCACCGCACATAGGCGGGCCGGTCGGGGTGCCGGGGGCACACCGGGATCTGCGCGGACGGCTCTGCCGCCGGAATTCCGTAGCTCATGGCAGGAGCTAGAGCTGCTCGACGTCAATGCTGTTGATGACAACGTCCTCGACCGGACGGTCACCCATGCCGGTGCGGACGCCCTCGATCGCGTCTACGACCTTCTTGGATTCCTCGTCCGCTACCTCACCGAAGATGCTGTGCTTGCCCTGCAGCCACCCGGTCGGGATGGTGGTGATGAAGAACTGCGATCCGTTGGTGCCGCGGCCCATCTGGATACCGGCGTTGGCCATGGCCAGCTTGTAGGGCTCGTTGAACGTCAGTTCCGGGTGGATCTCGTCGTCGAACTTGTAACCCGGGCCGCCGGTACCGCGGCCCAGCGGGTCGCCCGCCTGGACCATAAAGTCCTTGATGATGCGGTGGAAGATGGTGCCGTTGTACAGCGGGGTGCCGGTCTTGTCCTCACCGCTTTCCGGGTGGGTCCAGGCCTGCTCGCCGGTGGCCAGGCCGACAAAGTTCTTCACGGTCTTCGGCGCGTGGTTGCCGAAGAGGTTGACGACAATGTCGCCGAGGCTTGTGTGGATGGTTGCTTTTGCGGTTGCGATGGCAGTCATGGGCCCTATTCTTCCACGCGGGGGACCCCGGCACAGGGCCCCGCGGTCAGTTCCGCGCTGGGTGAAATCAGGCGGAAATCCGGGCGAAGAATAGCCGGTGAGGTCCCGGACACGTAGGCTAACTGCAGAACCGTCACATTAATCGGGAGGTAGTTGTGAAGAAAACGGATCGTATTGCCCGCGACTTGGAGAACTCAGTCAGCAGCGCAGTAGAAAATGCCAAGGACTGGGCTACCCCCCGGGTGGAGGCCGCTGTTGACTGGGCGGTTCCGCGCCTGCAACAGGGCCTGGACACCGCTTCCCCCAAGATCCAGGAGGGCCTGAAGTCCGCGGCCCACAATCTGGCCGACGGCGTGGCAACGGTGACCCCGCGGCTGCAGGACGGCCTCGCACAACTGGCCCCGAAACTCCACGACGCTGTCGACAGTGCCACCCCCCGGCTGCACGACGCGCTGGACAAGGCCACCCCGGTGATCGCCAACGCCCGGGACCGGGTGGTCGCCGATTACCTGCCCAAGCTCTCCGACCAGATCGGTCTGGCTTCCGAGGCCGTGCACCGCACCTTGGAAGGCGCACCGGCCCACGTCGACGCCGTGGCGCAGCGGCTGGTTGACTCCGGCGTGATCCGCAACCTCCAGGAGCAGGTGCAGTCCGCCAGCAAGCAGGTCAATGCCGCGGCCGCCGAAGCCAGCCGCACCGTCACCGGAAAGATCGCCCAGCCGCAGAAGCCCAAGCACCGCGGCTTCCTGATTTTCGGCGTCATCGCTGCGGCCGCAGCCGCCGGCGTCGCTGCCTGGCGGGCCTCCAAACCGGTCGAGGACCCGTGGAAAACGCCGGCTCCCGTGACGCCGGCGACCCCGGCCCCGGTGCCGGCCGCCACCGTGAACGACGCGAACGGCCCGGCGACGGAAGCCGCTGGCACCGGGACTGCTACGGTCGCGGCCGAGGACCAGACCGCGACGGCGTCCAAGCACGTGGCCGAGGAAGCCGACTCGACGAAGGCTGACGGTGCCGACAAGACCGCCGCTGCAGACACCGCCGCCGTGCTGAAGGGCGAAGACAAGACCAAGTAGCCCCGCCAGCGGTCGGCGAACGCGCCGGTCGTCATGGTGAACAGCCCGAGGAGGGACCCCAGCACCGGCGGGGTCCCTCCTTTGGTCTCAGCCAGCCTGCCGGCTGCGCCCGTCGACGACTCCAAGGTCCAGCCCTAGTGCTAAATTTGGGGTGATGTCACCCGATAAATCCGCTACGGATGCCCTAGACGACGCCGCGCCGACGCCGGCGGTTTCCATTGTCATTCCGGCATACAACGAGGAAAGCGTCATTCGGCAGTGCCTGATCGCCGCCGTCTACCAATCCGTTCCGGCCCACGAGATCATCGTGGTGGACAACAAGTCCAGGGACCGCACCGCGACCTTCGTCCGGCAGATGCAGTTGGAGTACCCCGAAAGCCGCATCGTCCTGCTCAGCCAGAGCCAGGACCAGGGCCTTATCCCCACGCGCAACTACGGGCTCGACCACGCCACCGGTGACATCCTTGGCCGGATCGACGCTGACTCTGTCCTTGAGCCGGATTGGGTGGAGCAGGTCCAGAAGGCTTTCGCTGATCCCTCGGTGCATGCCGCCACCGGTCCGGTCGTCTACTACGACATGCCGATGCGACGTTTCGGGCTGAAGGCCGACGACAAGATGCGCCAATTGATGCTCAAGCTCGCCAAACACCAGTACCACTTCCTCTTCGGCTCGAATATGGCCCTGCGGCGCTCGGCCTGGGAGGCGATCCGGCTGGAGACCTGCAGGGACGAGAAGGACGAGATGCATGAGGACATCGATCTGTCCCTGCACCTCGCGGACCACGATCTCCGGATCCAGTACTGGCCGCAGATGGTGTCCGGCATGTCGGCCCGCCGGCTTGAGGATTCACCCCGGGACTACCGTTACTACGTCACCCGTTTTGACCGGACGTACAAGGCGCACAACGTCAAGAAGATGGCCCTGAAGGCGCCCATGGTGGTTTTCTTCTCGGTCTACTTCCCCGCCAAGCTGCTGCGGGCCATCCACACCGTCAACACCGCCCAGCCGGCCCGCCGCGGCGGCCAGTAGGACGCCACCGGCCTAGTCTGCGCCGAGCTCTGCCAGCCGGGCGGCATCGCGCCGGTTGGCGCGGCCGCGCCGCTGTCCCAGCACGACCACGGCCAGTCCCACCAGGATCATCCCCAGACCGGCGTACGTGCCGGCCGGCAGGGTCTCCGCCAGGAACGCCGCCGCCAGCAACGCCGCGCCAGGGATCTCCAGCAGGATGATCATCGAAACCACCAGCGGGCTCATGGTTGCCAGCAGGTGGTTGAAGGCCGTGTGGCCTACGAGTTGGGCGGCCACCGTGACGGCCACGATGCCCAGCCAGCCGGCGGCATCAAAGCCGGTCAGTGGCTGCCCGCTGGCCAGTGCCAGGCCGGCCACCACGACGGCGCACATGCCGTAGCAAAGCGTGGTGTACACGCCCGTACCCATGCTCTGGCGCGCCTTGCCACCGGCCAGGGTGTAGGCGCCTGCCAGGACACCGCCGGCGACCGCCAGGAGGTCTCCGGCCAAGGCCTCGGACGAACTGCCCATGTCGAAGCCCGTGATCGCCACGACCCCACCGAAGGCGAGACCCAGGCCCGCAAGGACCTGCCAGGGGTGCCGGACGCCACGGAACAGCTGAAAGACAGCGATCCAGCCGGACTGCAGGCAGACCAGCGCGGTCGCAGCCGCCACCGATGTCAGCTGCAGGGAGGTGATGAAGCAGGCGAAATGAAACGCCAACGCCAGTGCTGCCACGAGGGACCACCCGAACTCGCTGCGCGTGACCCTGCCGAACTGGCGCGGCTGGCGCACCAGCACCGGGCCCGCCATAACGACCGCGCCGATCGCGTTGCGCCAGAAGGCAATGGCAAGGGCGCTGACCGTGGTGGCGCCCAGGGTGGCGGCGATCAGCGGCCCGGAGGAGGCGACGCCAAGCACGCCCAGGGCGGCGAGGATAAAGTTCACGCTTCCACAGTAGTGTGCGGCCGGCGGAGATTCGGCGGGCTTCTGGTCCGGCAACGCAAGAGGTCCCGGCCAGCGTTTCCGCTGGCCGGGACCTCTTTCCTATGGTGGAGGCACGGGGACTCGAACCCCGAACCCCCTGCTTGCAAAGCAGGTGCGCTACCAATTGCGCCATGCCCCCATAAGAAGCAACCCGTCCATCATACCCCGGTGCCGTCGAGCCGATAGTGGCTTTCCGGTCCGGGAACCGGGCTAATCAACCGTGTCGGTTGCCTTGCTCCAAACTGCTTTCCGGGCCTCGGACTCCTGTACTTTCCTGTAGACCAGGACGCCTGCGATCGTGGCTGCGACTACCAGCAACTTCTTCACATGCACCCCCGTTCCGGTCCGGAATCATCCGGCCCTTACAAGAACCAGTACAGGTTCCGTGGGCGTACCAGGACTTGAACCTGGGACCTCTTCGTTATCAGCGAAGCGCTCTAACCGCCTGAGCTATACGCCCCGATGCCTCATCGGGCCGAGATATGACTTTACAGCACATCCCGGCCCGATCTCAAATCGAGGGGCTTTCCCCGGAATTCCGGGGCAAGACACGGGCCTTAGTCATCGGTAAGGGTCACTCCGATGCCGCCGACGAGGGTCGCGGCGATGTTGTACAGCACGGCGGACAGCATGGAGAGCGCCGTCAGCAGGACGACGTTGATCACAGCGATGATGACCGCGAAGGAGGCAACCTGCCCCAGCGAGGCAACCTTCTTCAGTTCGAATCCGCCGCTCTCGGTTCCGGCCAGGGTGCCGAGCAGTCCGTCCACCTGGTCGAAGATGCCGGTCAGGTCCAGGACGGTCCACAGCACGATCGCGGCGACGACGGTGACGATGCCCAGTGCCACGGAGAGCAGGAACGCCATCTTGAGCACAGACCAGGGTTCCACTTTGCTGACCAGCAGCCGTGCCCGGCGGACCTTCGCCTTGGGCGCCGGCTTGACCAAACCAGGCTGGGCTGGGCGCTGGCCGGGCGCGGCAGGCCGCGTGCCGGCCGTTGCGGGCCGCTGGCCCGGCATCGCAGGGCGCTGGCCGGAGGTGGCGACGCCGGGGCGCTGCTGGGGCCGGGAGGGTGCGTTTACCCG
Source organism: Arthrobacter sp. JB02-1C (assembly GCF_057748045.1). NCBI lineage: Bacteria > Bacillati > Actinomycetota > Actinomycetes > Micrococcales > Micrococcaceae > Arthrobacter > Arthrobacter sp. JB02-1C. The sequence goes on along the minus strand of NZ_CM173235.1, from coordinate 1,118,820 downwards.
CGGCGCTGCGGCCGGCTGCCGCGCGCCGCCGGGGCCGCTGCTCGACTTGGGATATGAGTCGGAATTACTCACGCGTTACCTCCGGTGTTGTCTTCGTCCAGCTCGGCATTGTCCGATGACTCATCTGACTCCGGGGCCGGTACTGATTCTGTCTCTCCGGACCCCTCTTGTGATCCGTTAGCTCCAGCCAACGTTACGTCATCCTGCCCTTCGGCTGGATTTTCGGCGTCGTTTTCCGCGGCCGTTTCCTCGCCTTCGAGACCGCGTTCGGTGTTCCGGGCAACGGCGATGATCCGGTCGTTCTTGTCCGGCTTGGCAAAGATGACACCCATGGTGTCGCGCCCCTTGGCGGGCACACCGCTTACCGAGGAACGCACCACCTTGCCGCCCTCCATCACGACCAGGACCTCGTCTTCTTCCTGCACGATCAGCGCGCCGGCGAGGTGGCCGCGTTCCTCCTGGTATTTGCCCACTTTGATACCCAGTCCGCCACGGCCCTGCTGGCGGTATTCCTCGACCGCGGTGCGCTTCGCGTAGCCGCCCTCGGTCACGATGAAGACGAACGATCCATCCGTGACGACATCGGCCGCCAGCAGTTCGTCGTCCTCGCGGAACTTCATGCCGGTCACGCCGGACGTGGCCCGGCCCATCGGGCGCAGCGCCTCGTCGGTGGCGGTGAAGCGGATCGACTGGCCCCGGCGCGAAACCAGCATGAGATCGTCGGTGTCGGACACCAGTTGCGCCGAGACGAGCTCATCGTTGTCGCGAAGGTTGATGGCGATCACGCCGGCAGACCGGTTGGTGTCGTAGTCCTCCAGTCGGGTCTTCTTGACCAGGCCGCGCTTGGTGGCGAGGACCAGGTAGGGAGCGTGCTGGTAGTCGCGCAGATCCAGCACCTGGGCAATACGCTCGTCCGGCTGGAATGCCAGCAGGTTCGCGACGTGCTGGCCCTTCGCGTCGCGTGCTGCCTCGACCAGTTCGTAGGCCTTGGCCCGGTAGACCCTGCCCAGGTTGGTAAAGAACAACAGCCAGTGGTGCGTCGTGGTGACAAAGAAGTGCTCCACGACGTCGTCCCCGCGCAGCTGGGCGCCCTTGATACCCTTGCCGCCGCGCTGCTGCGAGCGGTAGTTGTCGCTGCGGGTGCGCTTGACGTAGCCGCCACGGGTAATCGTGACCACCATTTCCTCTTCGGGGATCAGGTCCTCGATGGACATGTCGCCGTCGTAGCCCATCAGGATCTTGGTCCGCCGGTCATCGCCGTGCTTGGCGACAATCTCGGCAAGTTCGGTGCTGATGATCTCGCGCTGGCGTTCCTCGGACGCCAGGATCGAGGTGTACTCCGCGATCAGCGCTTCGAGCTCGGCGTGGCGGTCCTGGATCTTCTGGCGTTCCAGGGCAGCGAGCCGGCGGAGCTGCATGTCCAGGATGGCCTTGGCCTGCAGCTCATCGATGGCCAGCAGCTCGATCAGGCCGTCGCGGGCCGCCTCCGTTGTGTTGGAGGCGCGGATCAGGGCGATGACCTCATCCAGGGCATCGAGTGCCTTCAGGAGGGCACGCAGGATGTGCGCTTCCTCCTCTGCCCTGCGCAGGCGGTAGCGCGTCCGCCGGGCGATGACGTCCATCTGGTGCGTGACCCAGTGCCGGATGAAGGCATCGAGGCTCAGGGTGCGCGGCACGCCGTCGACGATGGCCAGCATGTTGGCCGGGAAATTGTCCTGCAGCTGGGTGTGCTTGTAGAGGTTGTTCAGCACCACCTTGGCGACGGCGTCGCGCTTGAGCACGATCACGAGGCGCTGGCCGGTGCGGCCGGAGGTCTCGTCACGGAGGTCGGCGATGCCGGAGATCTTGCCGTCCTTGACCAGTTCGGCGATCTTGATGGCCAGGTTGTCCGGGTTGGCCTGGTACGGCAGTTCGGTCACCACCAGGCAGGTCCGGCCCTGAAGTTCCTCGACGTTGACCACGGCGCGCATGGTGATGGAGCCACGGCCGGTGCGGTACGCGTCCTCGATGCCCTTGCGGCCGAGGATCGTGGCACCGGTCGGGAAGTCGGGTCCCTTAATCCGCAGCATCAGCTCTTCGAGCAGTTCTTCGCGGCTGGCGGTGGGGTTGGCCAGATACCACTGGACTCCGTCGGCAACCTCGCGGAGGTTATGCGGCGGAATGTTGGTGGCCATCCCGACGGCGATGCCCGAGGAGCCGTTCACCAGCAGGTTCGGGAACCGCGCCGGAAGGATCGTCGGTTCCTGGTTCTTGCCGTCGTAGTTGTCCTGGAAGTCGACGGTTTCCTCGTCAATATCCCGGACCATTTCCATGGCCAGTTGGGCCATCTTGGTCTCGGTGTACCGCGGGGCGGCGGCACCGTCGTTGCCCGGTGAACCGAAGTTCCCCTGGCCCAGTGCCAGGGGGTAGCGCATCGTCCAGTCCTGGATGAGACGGACCAGCGCATCGTAGATGGCGGTGTCGCCGTGCGGGTGGTACTGGCCCATGACCTCGCCGACCACGCGGGCGCACTTGTTGAATGACCGTTCCGGGCGGTAGCCGCCGTCGAACATGGCGTAGAGGACGCGGCGGTGCACCGGCTTGAGCCCGTCACGGACGTCCGGAAGGGCGCGGCCCACGATCACGGCCATCGCGTAGTCGAGGTAGGAGCGCTGCATCTCCGTCTGCAGGTCGACCTGCTCTACCCGGTCGGTCAGCACGTCGGTGTCCAGCACTTCGCCTTCGAGCACGGGTTCCGTGCCGTTGTCGGCGGGAACTTCAGGTGTTTCGTCACTCATTATCTATTTTCCGTTTCAGGTATATACCGGTTCGAGAATATTTTGCGAAGGCGCTAGATATCGAGGAACCGGACGTCCTTGGCGTTCTGCTGAATGAAGTTTCGGCGGGATTCCACGTCCTCACCCATGAGGGTGGAGAAGACTTGGTCGGCGGCCAAGGCGTCGTCCATGGTCACCTGCAGGAGCGTGCGGTGGTCCGGATCCATGGTGGTATCCCAGAGCTCCGTGTAGTCCATTTCGCCCAGACCCTTGTACCGCTGGATGCCGTTGTCCTTCGGGATGCGGCGGCCAGCGGCCTGTCCCGCAACCAGCTTCGCGTCACGTTCGCGGTCGCTGTAAACATAGTCATGCGGGGCATTGGACCACTTGATCCGGTACAGCGGGGGTTGCGCCAGGTACACGTAGCCGTTCTCGATCAGCGGCCGCATGTAGCGGAACAGCAAGGTCATCAGCAGGGTGGTGATGTGCTGGCCGTCCACGTCCGCATCGGCCATCAGGACAATCTTGTGGTACCGGAGCTTGGCCATGTCGAAGTCCTCGCCGATGCCGGTGCCGAACGCCGTGATCATCGACTGGACCTCAGCGTTGCCCAGCGCCTTGTCCAGGCGGGCCCGTTCGACGTTGAGGATCTTGCCACGCAGCGGGAGGATCGCTTGGGTCTCGGGATTACGGCCACGCTTGGCAGAACCACCGGCCGAGTCACCCTCCACGATGTAGACCTCACACTTCTGCGGGTCCTTGGAGGAGCAGTCGGAGAGCTTGCCGGGCATGCCGAAGGACTCCAGCGGGCTCTTCCTGCGCGCATTATCGCGCGCCTTGCGGGCAGCCATCCGGGCCTGCGCCGCGGAAATCGCCTTTCGGATAACATCGCGGGCCGGGTTGGGGTTGCGTTCCAGCCAGTCGCCCAGGCCGTCCGTCACCACCCGCTGGACGAAGCCCTTGACCTCGGAGTTGCCGAGTTTCGTTTTGGTCTGGCCCTCAAACTGCGGGTCTGCGAGCTTTACCGAAATCACGGCGGTCAGGCCCTCGCGGATGTCATCCCCGGTGAGGTTGTCATCCTTTTCCTTGATGATGCCCTTCTCCCGCGCATAGCGGTTGATGAGCGACGTCATCGCAGCACGGAAACCTTCTTCGTGCGTTCCACCCTCATGGGTGTTGATGGTGTTGGCGTAGGTGTGGACGCTCTCGGAGTAGGCGTTGGTCCACTGCATCGCCACTTCGAGGGCGATGCGCCGTTCTTTGTCTTCGGTCTCGAAGGCGATGACGTCCTCGTGGACAACCTCGACCTTCTTGCCCGAGTTCAGGTGCTTCACGTAGTCCAGCAGCCCGTTATCGTACTGGTACACCACCGTGTGGAAGTCTGCGGGGACCTCCCCTTCAGTCTCGACGGCGTCGAGGTCAAGGTCGCTGTCCTCGGACGGTTCCGCCGCTGCGCGGCGTTCGTCGGTCAGCGTGATGCGCAGTCCCTTGTTCAGGAAGGCCATCTGCTGGAAGCGGGCCCGGAGCGTTTCAAAATCGAACTCCGTCGACTCAAAGATGGTGGGGTCCGGATAGAACGTCTGCGTGGTACCGGTTTCGGTGGTCGCTTCGCCCTCAACCAGGCCGCCCTGGGGCTTGCCGCCGTCGGCAAAGGACATCCGCCAGACGTGTCCCTGCCGGCGTACCTCGGTCTCGACCCGGGAGGAAAGCGCATTGACCACGGAGATACCGACGCCGTGCAGGCCGCCGGAAACCGCATAGCCGCCGCCGCCAAACTTTCCGCCGGCGTGCAGGATGGTCATGACCACTTCCACCGTGGGTTTGTGCTCCGTCGGGTGCAGGTCCACCGGGATGCCGCGACCGTTGTCGACCACCTTGACGCCGCCGTCGGCCTGCAGCACAATCTCGATATGCGTGCAGTATCCGGCCAGGGCCTCATCGACTGAGTTGTCCACTACCTCGTAAACCAGGTGGTGCAAGCCGCGGGGGCCCGTGGAGCCGATATACATACCGGGTCGTTTTCGGACAGCTTCGAGGCCCTCAAGCACCGTGATGTCGCTGGCACCGTATTCACGCGGGGTCGGGCTCGCGGCGGGTGCGTCCACCGCGCCGTCCTCCACTGTTAGGTCCGCTGCCGGGAAATCTGTATTGTCGGTAGCCACAGGCGCTTTCGACTCCTCTACTTCGTTGAAGGCCGGCCGTCGCCGTATCCGGAGAGGAACGGTTTCCGCCAACAGGCACGTCACTGATGGCGCTGGCAGCATCACTCGCGAGAGTCGATCTCCGCACACAAAAATCGCGTCGGAAACGGACTCAGTCGACGTTTCACCGGCGCCCAGTTATCTATATTGATTCTACCGTGTTATAGGGCTGAACCCCGCATTTGGCGGCCCGGAACATGAGGCAAAGTGCCGCTGGGAGGCCGCTGACTCCGCCTCTGATGCTCCAGGGGTGCTCCTGCTGGGTTCCTATACCGATCCGGGGCCTCGGAGCGTCCTACACGGCACTTGCGGTTTTTTCAATGCTTTTGGAAGAAGTGCAACAGGTCCAGGACCGGCGCGGCCCTTTGGGCACTATCCGTAGGTGTCCCGGGGACCGCGTCCATTCACGGTCCGCAAGCCCTTCCGCCAGCTGGGCGCCGCCGGGCCGAGCACCTGGATGCTGGTGACAACACCGTCGCCAAGTTCACTCCGGAATTTTTCCAGCAGGCTCAGGCTCAACAGGCGCAGCTGGGTGGCCCAGGCCGTCGAATCGCAGCGCACGTGCAAGGTGGTGTCGGTGAAGCTCTCGGGCGTGCAGTGGGCGGATATCTCAGGGCCCACAAGGGCTGGCCACTGCGCCATGACGGACCCTACCGCGACCGGCGAACTCCAGCCCCGCTCGGCTACAAGCCGTCCCACGACTTTGCCGAGCCCCAGGGGATCCCGCCCGGAGCCGTGAAACTGGCTGAAGCCCCGCGTCCCGGATCCGCGGGCAGGTTTCTTGCCGGCGGAGCCGGGGCGCGGCGGGGCCTTGCGGCGGATTTCGCCGCGCGCGGCGGCCGCATCGCGCATCCGGTTCAGGGCCGCCTGCGCGGCATCGATATCGTCCGGATCACGGCCCGGCTGCAGGCCGCCGTCGGTGTCCTTATTCATGGGTTCCCCGGCTCATCAATTCCTCCCGGAATGACCCGCACCCGCCGCCCGGACAGCTCCGCCGGAATGTCGTCGTCGACGGCAGCGGTTACCAGCACCTGTTCGGCACCGGATACTATTGCCGCCAGTTTACGCCGCCGGTGCACGTCCAGCTCGGCAAAAACGTCGTCCAGAATGAGGATGGGCGCGGACCCTCCGGTCCTCGTATCGTCCAGCATGACGTAGTAGGAGGCCAACCGCAGGGCCAGGCACATGGACCAGGTTTCGCCGTGCGAGGCGTACCCCTTGGCCGGTGCCGGCCCCAGGACCAATTCAAGTTCGTCCCGGTGCGGGCCGACCAGGGAGATGCCGCGCTCAAGCTCTTTGCGCCGCGACGCGGCGAAGGCCCGCACGTAGCGGTCCGTCAGTTCGGGCACGTCCAGGCTGCGCAGGTCCTCCGCACCGTCGCCCGGACCGCCGCCGGATGCTTCGCCGTCGTCCTCAAGCAGCCCCTGCAGGCTGGAACGATACACCGCTCCGGCTGGCTTGGACCCGTCGGTTAACTGGCGGTAAGCGTTCGCCAGATGGGGCAGCAGCCGTTCGACCAGTTCGAGGCGCGCGTGCAGGAGTTCCGCGCCGGCCCGGGCCATATGCTGGTCCCACACGTCGAGGGTCGCTTCATGGCCTGCGGTGAACTTGCCGGCCCGCCCGGATTTCAGCAGTGCATTGCGTTGTTTGAGGACGCGGTCGTAGTCGCTGCGCGTTGCGGCGTGCCGTGGAACCAGGCTGACCAGCAGCTCGTCCAGGAACCGGCGGCGGTTGGACGGATCCCCCTTCACGAGGGCCAGATCTTCCGGGGCGAAGAGCACGGTCTGGCAGATGCCAAGGATGTCCCTGGCCCGGACCGGGTTGCTGCGGTTGATGCGGCCGCGGTTGGCCCGGCCGCCGTTAATTTCCAGTTCCAACACGGTGGACTGCTGGCCCCGGACCAGCTTGGCCCGGATCAGGGCCCGTTCGGTCCCGAACCGCAGCAGGGGTCCGTCCGAACTGACACGGTGGGAACTGAGCGTCGCAAGGTAGCCGATGGCTTCCATCAGGTTCGTTTTACCGATGCCATTGGACCCGACGAGCACTGTCACGCCCGGTGTCAGCGCAAGGTCGACCTGGGCATAGCTGCGGAAGTCCGTCAGCGAAAGTTGTTCGAGATACACGCCGGCTTCAGGATCCCAGGAACTACTTGGCCGCGCGGGTGGCGTGTCCGCCGAATTGGTGCCGCAGGGCGGAAACCATCTTCATGGCCGGTGAACTGTCTTCCCGGGAGGAGAACCGCGCAAACAGCGCAGCGGTGATGGCGGGTGCCGGCACCGCGTTGGCAATCGCTTCTTCGACGGTCCAACGTCCCTCGCCGGAATCCTCGACGTAGTCGTCGATGGATTCGAGTCCCGGATCCTCGTCGAGTGCCTTGACCATCAGGTCAAGCAACCACGAACGCACGACCGTGCCCTTCTGCCAGGCGCGGAAGGTGCCCGGCAGGTCGGTAACGATGTCCTTGGCCGCGAGGAGTTCGTAGCCTTCCGCGTAGGCCTGCATCAGACCGTATTCGATGCCGTTGTGCACCATCTTGGCGTAGTGTCCGGCGCCCGCGCCGCCGACGTGCACGAAGCTGTCCGCCCGGTCGCCCTCCGGCCGGAGTGCGTCGAAGACCGGCAGGGCGCGCTCAATATCGGCCGGCTCACCGCCGGCCATCAACCCGTAGCCGTTCTGCAGGCCCCACACGCCGCCCGAGACACCGCAGTCTGCGAAACGGATGCCCTTTTCAGCCAGCGCCGCTGCATGCTTCTGGTCTTCGGTAAAGCGCGAGTTGCCGCCGTCAATGACGAGGTCACCGGCGTCGAGCTTGCTGCCCAGTTCGCCGATCACGGCGCTGGTGATCTCCCCTGCGGGGACCATAACCCAGATCAGCCGCGGCGCCGGGACGGCTGCGATCAGCTCATCAATGCTGGCGACGTCGGTAACGTCCGGGTTTCGGTCGAATCCGGTGACCTGGAGCCCCCCTTTGCGCATCCGTTCACGCATGTTGAAACCCATTTTTCCAAGGCCGATCAGTCCGATGTGCACGGGATGAACTCTTTTCTGCGCTGGTGGTTTGGGTGCGTGCGACTGGGTTAGTTGGGCAGTCGGACCGGCATGACGAGGTACCGGTAGTCACCCTGGTCTTCTCCGTCGGCGTCCTGCTGGGCGGTAATCATCGCCGGTTTGGGTGCCGTGGTGAAGGAGAAGCGGACGAATTTGGTCTCGATCACGCTCAGGCCCTCGATGAGGTAGTGCGGGTTGAAGGCAACCGTGATGTCGTCGCCGGTCAGGTTGGCCTCAAGTTCTTCCGAGGCCTGGGCGTCCTCACCCGTACCTGCGTCCAGGTTCAGCTGCCCCTGGGTGAAGGCGAGCCGGACCGGGGTGTTGCGTTCTGCGACCAGTGAGACGCGACGGACAGCGTCGACCAGTTCCTGGGTCTGCACGGTGGCATGGATCGGCGTTGACTCGGGGAAAAGTGAGCGGATTTTCGGGTAGTCACCGTCAACCAGGAGCGAGGTGGTGGTGCGCCCGCCGCTCTCGAAGCCGATCAGCCGGCTGTCGTCATCCGCCAGGGCGAGGTTGATGTCGCCGCTGCCTCCAAGGGTCTTTGCCACCTCGTTGAGGGTTTTGGCCTTGACCAGTGCGCTGGTGGAAACACCGGGGGTTGCTGGTTTCCACGGTACTTCCCGCATGGCCAGGCGGTAGCGGTCGGTTGCCAGCAGGGTGATCAGGTCATCTTCGATTTCCATCCGCACCCCGGTGAGGATGGGCAGGGTGTCGTCCTTGCTGGCCGCGATAATCACCTGTGAAACAGCCTGCGCAAAGGAGTCTCCCGGCACTGTTCCGCTGATGGGGGGAAGGGCAGGCAGCGGCGGGTATTCGGCCTCGGGCATGGTGGCCAGGTGGAAGCTGCTTCGGCGGCAGCTGAGCGTCACCTTGTTGCCGTCGGTTTCGATGTCGACGGGTGCGGATGGAAGGCTGCGGCAAATGTCCGCAAGCAACCGCCCGGAAACCAGGATGGTGCCCTCGGTGCTGATGTCGGCGGGGATCTCAAGCCGCGCCGAGGTCTCGTAGTCAAAGCTCGACAGGCTGACGGTGCCGGCCTCGGCTTTGAGGAGCAGTCCGGACAGGACCGGGACAGGCGGCCGCGGAGACAACGACCGGGCGGTCCAGGTCACGGCTTCGGCCAGGACGTCCCGTTCGACTCTGAACTTCACGGAAGGGTGCCGCCTTTCATTGCTGCTGAGTTCGCTATTCATCACTGGTCCACGGCGTTCCCGAACATGCTGCCGGACGTGCCGATGAGGTTGGTGGCCAGCCCCGGCTTCTGTCGCTGGCTCCCGTTTTTGGGGTCCGAATGACAAGGCGGTGTCCGGGGCGGACGTACTGCAGACAGCTTAGCCCCAAGAACGGCGTTCTCCCATCCCCGGGGTTACAACCATGTGGTTCTGCAAGGCGTCGGCCGGCCGGTTTTGGCCCGGTGTGGGCCAGTGGCGAAGGGGCGAACGGAAGTTGTTGTTTGAGGGATTTTCATTTAATTGGGATTAGTAGTGTTAATAACTGCTGTGGAAACTGTGGATAACTCCGTTTGGCGCCGCCGATCCGGGGTTGAGCCCTGTTCACGGATTGTGGGTGGCCAGGTTTTAAACAGGGTGTGGATGGGGACAACTTTTTGGGCCCTGCCGGCAATCCACAGGCGGCTTAAGGGTTTTAAGCCCATTAACCGTGGTTGTCCCCTTAACTATCCACAGGGTTGTCCACAGGCGCCTGTTAATAAGGTAGGAGAGCGCGGCCGGTCAGGACAGGAATCAGCTCAGGAATTGCGCTGCTGCTGCTTGATCCGGTTGGTCAGTTCGGTGACCTGGTTGTAGATCACGCGCCGCTCTGCCATCAGCTCGCGGATCTTCCGGTCGGCGTGGATCACGGTGGTGTGGTCGCGGCCGCCGAGCTCCTGCCCGATCTTGGGCAACGACATGTCGGTCAGTTCACGGCACAGGTACATGGCGATCTGGCGGGCGGTAACCAGGGTGCGGGTACGGGACTTGCTGCAGAGCTCTTCCATGCTGAGTTTGAAGTAGTCTGCCGTCTGCGTGAGGATCTGGGCCGAGGTGATCTCCTGGGCGCCGTCGTCCGTGATCAGGTCCTTGAGCACCATTTCGGCCAGGGCGACGTCCACGGGCTGCCGGTTCAGGCTGGCGAACGCCGTTACCCGGATCAGGGCACCCTCGAGTTCCCGGATGTTGCTGGAGATCTTCGATGCGATGTATTCCAAGGCGTCGTCCGGGGCGGAGAGGCCCTCACTGAGCGCTTTTTTGCGCAAGATCGCGATGCGGGTCTCCAGTTCCGGCGGCTGGATATCGGTCAGGAGACCCCACTCGAAGCGTGACTTCATGCGGTCTTCGAATCCGGCAAGCAACTTCGGCGGCTGGTCGGAGGTGATGACGACCTGCTTGTTGTTGTTGTGCAGGGCGTTGAAAGTGTGGAAGAACTCTTCCAGCGTCCGGTCCTTGCCGGCCAGAAACTGGATGTCGTCGATCAGCAGGACATCGACATTGCGGTAGGTGGTTTTGAAGCTGGTGCCCTCGTCGTCGCGGATCGAGTTGATGAAGTCGTTGGTGAACTCTTCCGAGTTCACGTAGCGGACGCGGATGCCGCTGTAGAGCCGGCGGGCGTAGTGCCCGATGGCGTGCAGCAGGTGGGTCTTGCCGAGGCCGGAATCACCGTAGATGAAGAGGGGGTTGTAGGCCTTGGCGGGTGCTTCGGCGACGGCGACTGCCGCGGCGTGGGCGAAGCGGTTGGAAGACCCGATGACGAAGGTGTCAAAGACGTACTTCGGGTTGAGTCGACCGAATTCGTGGGAGGTGCTCGGCAGCATCGGCTGCGGCTTGAGCTCCACCATGGAGTCGGCAACCAGGGACAGCTCGGCGGTGGATTCGGATTCCACGTGCAGGGGCACCAAATCGGTGTCGACGTCGATTGCGCAGCGGATTTCGTCGGAAAAGACGTCCCGCAGGGCATCGTCGAGGGCTTCCTTGACCTGGGTCTGGAGGACCTCACGGGTGAGCTCGTTGGGGACGGCCACCAGCAGGGTCGAACCGATCAGGCCCTGCGCCTGGGCCAGGATGACAAAACCACGCTGCCGGGGTGAGACCCGGTGGTCCTTCTCCAGCAGGCTGACAACCCGCCGCCAGGAACTTCCGACGGTATTCGCGTGGTTGGCTTCGTCTACCGTCATCAATTAGTTCCTCAAACCTTGCTTGCCTGCGTTGCCTCCAGCCCTCCGCCCGAACCAGGGTCCTGGTCCCGGCTTCATCCACAGGGTTGTGCACAGTCCGTGGATAATCGGCTACTGGGACACTCTAGGTGATGAAATGACCAGAAGATAGCTGGCATCTGGCCTGTGGATAATCACACTGTTGTAGTTCGATTTGGGGGTCCGTGACGTACTTCATCCACAGGCGGGAGGCGGAGTTAGCCACAGCTGGGGAAAGGCCTGGGGATGGCTCCCGGTTTGACTCTGGGGCCGCTTCTCCCCTAACGTTGTGAAGTCCTTTGTGTACGCTTTTCGCCTCATTGAAACTCTCCCGACGCCTGCGTTGTGCGAGTCGAGGGAAGCGGCACATACAAAACTTAGCGTCGGCCAGTTCTTCCCCTTACTGTTCGGGTGGGCGCCCCTTTGATCCACTGGAGTAACTAACGTGAGCAAGCGGACTTTTCAGCCGAATAACCGCCGTCGAGCCAAGAAGCACGGCTTCCGCCTTCGTATGCGTACCCGTGCCGGCCGCGCCATCCTGGCAGCCCGCCGTGGCAAGGGCCGCACCGAGCTGTCGGCCTAATAACTGACTCGTCGGTCACCATCCCTGTGCGAGTAGAACGGTGCTAGCCACCCGGAACCGTCTGAGGACCCCTACCGATTTTTCAACAACTGTACGTTCCGGCGTCCGCAATGGACGCCGGAACTTAGTGTTATATACGGCAGCTCTCGCTGCCGGTGAACCAAGCCGGATCGGTTTCATCGTTTCCAAGAGCGTTGGGAACGCTGTTGTCAGGAACCTCGTTAAGAGGAGACTAAGAGAAGCCGGTGCCTTGTCGCTGCAGAGATATCCCAACGGGTTCGCGATCGTGGTCCGGGCATTGCCCGCCTCGGCTGCTGCCGGTTGGGCCGATCTGTTGGCGGACTATGACGCCGCATTAGACACCACGCTGAAACGATTGGGCAGCCGCCTCCCCCAGGCCGCTTCTAGAGTTTTTAACGAAACGACACAGGAAGGGACCCCGCGTGCATAACTCGACTGCCGCCGTCGTCCCCGTCCGTGTACGCGTGAAAGCCGCAGCAGCGTGGAGCGGCCGGGCCGTCTGGGAGCTGCCGCGCAATCTCCTCATCCTCTTGCTGGTCGCGTACCGCAAGGTTATCTCCCCGCTGTACGGGCAGGTATGTCGCTTCTTCCCCAGCTGTTCCGCGTACGCGCTGGAAGCCATCACGGTGCACGGCGCCGTGAAGGGAAGCTGGCTCGCGGTCCGTCGCCTGGCCCGCTGCCACCCATGGAATTCCGGCGGTGTGGACCACGTCCCCGCCGGTCACCGGGAGTGGCCCGAAGGCCGCACCCCCACGATTGTTGTGCTGAATAACCCGGACAAGTACCTGGCTGCTCAGTCTGATGGAGAAGGCCGTTTTGCGGCCTAACGAATAGGGATATCGTATGGACTTTCTTGGAACAATAATGGCCCCGTTCAAGTGGCTGGTGTCCATCATCATGGTTGGATTCCACGACGGCCTGAGCTCGATCGGGATGCCCGCCGCGAGCGGCTGGACCTGGACGCTGTCCATCATCGGACTCGTGCTCGTGATCCGCGCAGCCCTGATCCCCGTCTTCGTCAAGCAGATCAAGGCGCAGCGCGGCATGCAGCTGTTGCAGCCGGACCTGAAGAAGCTCCAGGCAAAGTACAAGGGAAAGACCGACCAGCTGTCCCGCCAGGCCATGGCCCAGGAACAGATGGCCATGTACAAGAAGCACGGCACCAACCCGTTCTCTGCCTGCTTGCCGATGCTGATCCAGATGCCGTTCTTCTTCGCGCTGTTCCAGGTGCTCTCCGGCATCTCTGCCGCCAAGGACCAGGGCGCCGGCATCGGGGCCATGAGCCACGAACAGGTGGTCGAGTTCGACGCCTCCAGCATCTTCGGTGCCCCGCTTTCGGCGGCGCTGCTGCACGGCGGTGCCACCAATCCCGCAGTGGTCGTCCTCAGCATCGTGATGATCCTGGCCATGACGGCCTCGCAATTCATCACCCAGAAGCAAATCATGGCGAAGAACATGTCCGAAGAGGCCATGGCCAGCCCCTTCATGCGCCAGCAGAAAATGATGCTTTACGTACTGCCGCTCGTCTTCGGCGTTGGTGGCATCAACTTCCCCATCGGCGTCCTGATCTACTGGACCACCACCAACCTGTGGACCATGGCGCAGCAGTTCTTTGTTATCCGCCGGATGCCGACGCCGGGCTCGCCCGCTGCCAAGGCCCTTGCCGAACGCCGTGCCGCCCGCGGCCTGCCTGCCCTGCCCTTGTCGGGCGCCAAGAAGGCCGACGCCGAGGCTGACGCCGCCGCCGCCGCAGCAGCGGTGGCTACGAAGAACCAGCGGGTCCAGCCCCAGCGCAAGAACAGGAAGAGGAAGTAATGTCTGCCGAGAGCACCGAACACGCTATTTCCGCCGATACCGTCGAGGAGGACGTCAAGGACGACGTTCTTTCCGAGGGGACCGGATCCGGTCGCGACGACGCTGCTGATTCCGCTCCGGACGCCGGCAAGGGTGCCGCCGCGAGCCGGTTGGAGGAGGAAGGCGATGTGGCGGCCGACTACCTTGAGGAGCTCCTCGACATCGCCGACATCGACGGCGACATCGACATCGAGGTCCGCAGCGGACGCACCTACATTTCCATCGTTGCCGAAGATGAGGGTGCCGGGCTGGAAAGCCTGGTCGGCCGCGACGGGGAAGTCCTCGAGGCGCTCCAGGAATTGACCCGGCTGGCGGTGCTCTCCGCCACGGAAAGCCGCTCCCGCCTGGTGCTGGACATCAATGGTTACCGTGCCGACCGCGCCGGCGACTTGCACCGAATTGCCGAGGACGCCATCGCGACGGTCAAAGCCTCCGGCGGTCCCGTCGCATTGGCACCCATGAGCGCCTACGAACGTAAGATCGTCCACGACGCCGTCGCTGACCTCGGGTTCGTCAGCGAGTCCGAAGGCGAAGGTGCCGAACGGCACATCGTCGTCTCCGCCGACTGAACCGCGGACAGCTGAATGGTGGAAATGACTGCGGCCGAGCTTGCGGCCGCCGAAGCAATCTTTGGTGACCGACTGGACCTGGCTAAACGCTATGTCGAACACCTTGCCACGTCCGGCACGGAGCGCGGCCTGATCGGGCCACGCGAAGTCCCCCGGCTGTGGAGCAGGCACGTCCTGAACTGCGCCATTATCGAGCGCGAAATCGCCAGCGATAGCCATGTTGCCGACGTCGGCAGCGGGGCCGGGCTTCCCGGACTTTGCCTGGCTATAGCGCGTCCTGACCTGGAACTGACCCTGATCGAGCCGCTGGAACGCAGGGTGATCTGGTTGCAGGAGGTTGTGGATGATCTGGGGCTGAACAACGTTGCCGTGCTGCGCACGCGCGCGGAACTCGCCGTCGGCCAAGTCAACGCCGACGTGGTCACGGCCCGCGCGGTTTCCGCACTCTCCAATCTGGCCGGCCTGACCATTCCGCTCCTCGGCGGGCAGGGGGAAGTCGTTGCCATCAAGGGTCGAAGCGCCGGAGAAGAAGTCGAAAAGGCCGCCAAGGTGATCCGCAAACTTGGAGGCGTGGCAACTTCTGTCGTGGTGGTCGGTGAGGACCTCCTCGACGAACCAACTACCGTGGTCCGTATCGTTGTGAACAAGCCGCGAAAGATCGCCTAGCACCAGCCCGGTGCCCTCAGAGATCGAGGGGTAGAGGTTAGGCTAGTAACCGGCAGCAGAAGCCGAATGAGAGTGAGAGTGTCCAGTGAGCAGTAGCGAAGCCTCCACACAACGGATTCCCCCGTTTGTGTCCCTGGGGTCGGCGCGGGCGTTTTCAGCACCCGCTATCGCTCACGACATGTCGGCGAAAAAAACGGCGGCGGTTGCTGGATCAACCGTTACCGCTAGCGTTTCACGTGAAACCACGACCGCTTCGATCAGCAACGTGTTGGATTCCATCGATGATTCGAGTCCTATCGCCCGCGAACTGGCCCACGAAAACAAGCGCCGCGAGCGGTTGCTGGGACGGGAACTGCCGAAGCCGGAAAAGACCCGCATCTTCACCGTCTCAAATCAAAAGGGCGGGGTGGGAAAAACAACCACAACGGTGAACATCGCTGCCGCCCTGGCGTCTGCCGGCCTGAATGTCCTCGTCATCGACATCGATCCTCAAGGGAACGCGTCCACGGCGCTGGGAATCGAGCATCACGCCGAGGTTGACAGTATCTACGACGTCCTCATCAACGATATTCCGCTGCAGGACGTGGTGGCAGCATGTCCGGATATCGACAAACTGATCTGTGCTCCGGCCACCATCCACTTGGCCGGCGCAGAAATCGAACTTGTCAGCCTGGTGGCGCGTGAGCAGCGGCTGCGGCGGGCGATTGACGTCTACGCCAAGGAACGGGCGAAAAACGGCGAAGAGCGGCTCGACTACATTTTTATCGACTGCCCGCCCAGCCTGGGCCTCCTCACGGTGAATGCCTTTTGCGCGGCCAGTGAGGTCCTGATCCCGATTCAGTGTGAATATTATGCGCTGGAGGGGTTGAGTCAGCTGCTGAAAAACATCGAGATGATCCAGAAGCACCTGAACGCTGACCTGGTGGTCTCCACGATTCTTTTGACTATGTACGACGGCCGGACCAACCTCGCGGCGCAGGTTGCTGCCGAGGTACGGGAACACTTCCCCGAGCAGGTGCTGGGCGCCGTGGTCCCGCGATCGGTGCGCATCTCCGAGGCGCCGAGCTACCAGCAGACGGTGATGACGTATGACCCTTCCTCTAGCGGCGCCCTTTCCTACCTGGAAGCCGCAGCGGAAATTGCTGAACGTTAGAATCTTCTCAACAAATTTGCACTAGCCAGAGCCGGAGCACCCCGGGATCTTCCGATGGAGGGATTTATCTATGAGCGATAAGCGACGCGGCCTCGGCCGTGGACTTGGCGCACTCATTCCAAGTTCCGCCTCGGCCAGTGGGTCCGGTAATGGTGCTGCCCCGTCCCGGCCCGTCGATCTCTTCTTTCCCGAAGCCAGGAAACGGACCCCGGATGCGGCGCTGACGGAAGAGTCGCTTGTATCGGACGAACTTCAGGCTCAGCAGCCGCAGGCAGAGAAGGCGGCGCCACAGGCAGAGAAGACAGCGTCTTCCAGCCCTGAGTCAGCTACCGGGACTTCCGCCTCGGCGGCAACAAATGCTGTGGCGGAGTCCGGACCTGGCACGGATGATGCTCCGGCTGAATCTGCGCGCCCAGCTGCCAAGAGGAGCCCTGCGCGAAAAACTCCCACGTCAGGGAACGGTTCCCGCGACGCAGCGGAGATCGGCTCCACGCCCGAGCGCAAGCCGGGGGTAAACGATACTGCTGCGGATAATATTGCCGTGGACAATGGAATCGACCTGGTAGAGGTTCCTGGTGTCCGCTTTGCTGAAATCGCGGTCACGGACATTCATCCAAACCGCAAGCAGCCCCGGTCAGTCTTCGATGAGGACGACATGGCGGAGCTTGTTCACTCCGTTCGGGAAATCGGAGTCCTGCAGCCAATTGTGGTGCGGACTTCAACCGAAGAAGGTGGCGAACCCTACGAGCTCGTCATGGGTGAACGCCGCTGGCGAGCGGTGCAGGCGGCCGGGCTCGAGACCATCCCCGCGATTGTCCGCGACACCACCGATGATGACCTGCTCCGCGATGCCCTGTTGGAGAACCTCCACCGAAGCCAGCTCAATCCGCTTGAAGAGGCGGCCGCGTACCAGCAGCTCCTCGAGGACTTCGGAACCACCCACGAGCAACTCGCCGACCGGATCGGCCGGTCGCGGCCCCAGGTGTCCAACACGTTGCGGCTGTTGAAGCTGCCGCCGCTGGTACAACGCCGGGTAGGGGCTGGCGTGATTTCCGCAGGGCATGCGCGTGCGCTGCTCGCGTTGCCGGACGCTGCCGCCATGGAACGAATGGCGCAGAAGATCGTCGCCGAAGGAATGTCGGTCAGGGCGACCGAGGAAGCCGTGACGCTGTATCAGAGCCCCGCCTCACCGACAAAGAACAATATTCCTCGCCCCGGAGCGCGGCACGAGCGGCTTGATTACCTGGCATCGTCCCTCTCGGACAGGTTGGACACCAACGTTAAGATTTCTCTCGGTGCCCGCAAGGGGCGGGTCAGCATTGAATTCGCCAGCGTCGAGGACCTCAACCGCATCATGGAGGTTCTAACGCCGGGAAGCCCCAGCTAACTGCCGATTTCCCCTTATAGGAATGGGCCCGTTTCACGTGAAACGGGCCCATTCCTGTTCCTTCAGCTCCCCCCGGCCGTGTGAGCGGCGCCAGCCAATGCAGCCGCTGGACCTGCGGTCGGCGCGAGCTTGGTTGCCCACCCTGGTGCCTACTGGCGTTGGGACCGGCGGAAGCGGCCCGTGGGGCCATCAAACGCCGCCGGGCAACCCCGCTGGTACGTTTTGGCTGCTGCCCGTACGGCGAGGCCGGCAGGACCAGCTGACTATGAGCCCATCCCAGGGTTTACGAGAATGCGGCACGTGTCCGGCAGCGTTGGCCCATTTTGCCGCATCATCCCACCGAGTATGACCTCCCCCCATCAAAAGAGGTCCGACCATTCGATCAGCGGACCATGTCCGTGGCCCGCCGAAGGTCCACCGCGCCGAAGCCTTCTCGTAGTTGGGTTCAACCCGCTCACGCGCATGCCAGCGTTGCGATGCCAGGAATGTTTCACGTGAAACCGCGCGGCCAGTCGTTTACGCTGCACACCCGGGTTTTCGATGTGGAATGCCGATGGGTATGCGTCGGACAAACGGTACCCGAGCACACGTCGGCGCGCCGCACTAACGCGGTGCGCAAGACACCAAGAATTCGTTCAGACGTGATGCAGGCGGCCGTAGAGGGTCGGCTCACCCTAGGAGCGCGGATGCGGCCGAGTGCAGCGGCCTGCGGAGTGCAGGCCCTGTGGAGCACGCCGGGCGCGGTTCTATTACCCCCGGGCCTCGGCCGCACTGATCGAACCAGAGCAGTTTCACGTGAAACGCCCGTGCTGTACCCGCCCTAGCGCTCAAGCGCTTCCCTCCTTCGGTCCTGGGTGACTGCGCCGACGAATGGGACGTCTCCGAAGCGTCTGCTACGTTTGGCTGGCGAACGGGCTGCGGGCCTGCGCAGTGCGGTTTCACGTGAAACGAAACGCCCCTACCCCTTGAGCATCGCCGTGCGGGTTGCTCGGGTGGCTGCGTCCCGGCAATCACCGGAGGAATCAGGTGGCCGCTATGAAAACGCCTGCAGCTGTTTTCAGGCGTTTTCCCACCACAAACGACGAGGGGCCGGACTGGAGTCACCGTGCGCTGCAGGGAGATCCAGTGCTCCCCCGGTCTCTATTGCCCACATTTATACCGGGTACCAACGGTTCTTCCGTGTAGCTGCAGTGGCTCGTGCCTCCTCTCCGCGACTGGAACGCAGCCAGCCACACTGGCCGAAGCGGTCCCCGAGGCCCGCTCAGAACGCATGCGCCCCTGAGCTGCCCGCCGCGCGAAGCAGTAGGGGCCAGACAGCGGCGACGCAGAAGGAAGAAGCTGTTCCCCGCCCGGGCTTCGTGTCTAGGCGTCAGCCTTGTCCCACGCAGCGATGCGGGGCACAGATGACACCACACGGACGACACGATGTGTTCTAGCCAGGGCCAGGGCCAGGGCCACGGCCACCGCTACTGCTACTGCTACTCCGACTGCGACGACTGCGACTGCACTGCCCTCTGCCCCGGCTACTGCCCAGCCCGAGTCTCCCCCGCAGCCGGCAGTACCGCTGTGTGGGGTCAGGATGCACGTCTGCCCCTGGTCGTTCCTGCCGGCGAAGCCAGCAGGAAGACTCCCCTGGAGTCATGCCGGGTCTCGAGCCGCGCGCCGGCAAGGGCCCCCGTGCGGGCTCCTGTTCACTCGGTGCCCAGCCGACCCGGCGCTGCAGCCCAGCCATGGTCCCGGGTCACTGAGCTTCCTGCTTTTGGCATCGGAGCGTTTCATGGTGGGCATGCTGGTTGCTGCAGCTGCAGACCCCTGGCCCTAAGGTGCGTTGGCGCGCCGAGATATAGCCGGATTCGTCATGGTGGCGCGAGTGGGATGACTGCCCCCGCGGCTGGTCCGAGTCTGCCATTCGTGCTGCATGTGGGGCTCGTGTCGGAATGCTCCGGCGAAACGGAAGACCCTGGTTCGGAGGTTTGCGGCAATCGGCCTGGGTACTACTCCCCGCCTTGCATCCATCACGGCACCCATCGCGTTGCCCCGACAAGCCGATTCCAAGGACTTTGTAGCTGGCACTCGCGGGTGTCGCACGCCTGAAATCGTCGGTGGATATACCTGTGGATAACTTTGGGGATTACTTAGTCCCGTGCTGCTCATTCATCCACCGTTTCCACGAAGGAGGGACAGCGGGACCCGAATCTATGCATTTGTCGGCGCCGTGAGCATCAGGTTCTTCACACGCGTTTCACGTGAAACAAGCGGAGGTGCGCCCCAGTACAGGGCGCGGCATACAGCGCAGGCGTGGAAAATCTACAATTTCCGGTTAATTTAACCAAGCCGAGCAGGCAAAGCAGCCTCGACTGACCTCGTCCCGCGATGGTCAACTTCCGTCCGCCGCGCTGGTTCACGCGACGTCGCACCGGTGCATCTAACTGCCGGCACAATAAATCGCTCTGTGCGGCACTGTGGATTAAGCTGTGCACAACTTCGAGCGGGCCTGTGGATAACGCTGTGGGTAACCGCTCGCCGGAATCTGAACAAGACGGCGCCGGCAGTCCTCCCCAAGCGGTCAGGCAGATGACGGCGAGGCGCCGCGGTTCAATCACGTCCCGAGTTCCGTCCGCGATCAGGGCGGGCAGCCGATCTCTTGGCAGTGCCGGATGTTGCCAACGATCGAAGTTTCGACAGGTACGCTCGACGATTCGCGTAAACCGCACGGGGCCTGCCCGTCGGCCCAGGCCGCCGCTTACGGAGGGCTGAACAGCCCCAGCAATCGGCAGCCCGATCGGGCGGAGAGGGTTGGCACCGGCTATGAAAGGCGTAGTCACGTAGGCCGGATTGGCTTCGTGTCCGGCGCGGGTGAAGGCCTGACGGGCGCAAGGTTCAGCCACAGTGTGGGCAGCGCCCACCGGTCACGTCCCGTACCCAGGGAAGCTACCGGACTGTCGGCGGTCTCCGGTTGCTCCTCGGCGCCGATGCGGACGATCGGCTTCTGTCTGGACACGACGCGATGGCTTCACCCGTGTGCGCCTGCCCGCCGTTGCCATGGCGCACCTCGTGGCGTGTGCCATGGCGACACCGACGCCCCGTGAAGGCCAGCCTGTGCGTGGTGCGCCTGCGGAGCTCCATGCATCTATCCTCAGCCGTGGAGCCGTGGAGCCGTGGAGCCGTGGAGCCGTGGAGCCGTGGGGCCGGGAAGCTGGAAGGCTGTGGTGCGTTCAGGCCGAGCCGCAGGAAGTGTAGGGCTCGGTCCCGACAGCGGTGCATCCCTTCGAGCACCCTTGTTCGACATTTTGGTTGGATGGGTGCCGTTTTTGCTGCTCGTTTGCCCATCGAGTCGCGCGAAAGCGGACGGATTCGGTTGAGCTGATGGCGCGATAGGTCTGGTGTGCAATGGGCAACCTGGCAGTGCTGCAGGCGCTGCATCGTCCCGGCCGAGGGCACTGATGGTTTCACGTGAAACGACCTGGTGGCCGGCGACGCTTCAGTACAACGACTGAGAGTACACAGACGGTAGCTTTTCCGGGCAGATGGGCAGGCGGGCAGGCGGGCAGGCGGGCAGGCGGGCCTGCGGCAGGCGCGCAGGCGGGACCACGGGCCGTCTCGCCGCGGTCCTGTGTGCTGTCCGTGTCAACGTGGCATTCACTATGCTGCTATCGCTTAGTTGGCTTGCTGCTACCACCCGAGTGCTCAAAATGCACCTTCGCTTGTGGTTCTGATGTCATGGGATGGTGTGGATCGCGTTTCCGTCGCTTGTCAGTGCACGCCGACCGCCGACCCCGATCCGCTGGTACTGCGGGTGGCGGACCCCTGGATGGGCCGTGTGTGGTTAGCGCGGATACCCCGCTGCCGTCATGTTTCACGTGAAACAAGGAGCTCTGAGGCGTTGGCGTTAGCTACCGTATTGCGGGCGTGGAGCACGCGCTGCCCAGGAATGTACCCGGGGGCGTGAGGCGAGCCGCGAAGGCTTGACTACGTCGCTCGGGACGGACCACCCATGCAACTCCCCCCGCTCCAGCTGGTTGCTTCGCCCCTGCCCGTAAAGGCACTCCTTTGTGCCCGCTTGTTTCACGTGAAACAAGCGACCTGCGGATTTGGGCTTGGCGCCTGGATTCAGGAAAGCGGCCGTCCGACCGCCCAAAGCGGCAACTGCGGTTCGCCGGAGGTAGCATCGAGGCTTGCGTGGCGTCTTGCCGCCGCCGGAGCGTTTCACGTGAAACAAAACCCTTGGCCGTGTGCAGCAGGATGTACGGAACTATGGGAGCGCCAATACGTATGCTCCCTAATGCACCGCGCGTCTCCTTCAGGCGGTCTTCAGCCCGGCCGCTGCCCACGTCTTGCGATTCCCAGCCGGCCGACAATTCGGAAGGAAGCCGGAACCATGTGCTTGTCACAGCTTCAGTGCCTTCGGCCCCAGCCATTTCAGCATGCGAAGCAGCAGCACGCAGGCCGAACGCTCACGCCGAACGCCCACGCAGGACTCTTGAACTGCCGGACTTCCCAACAAGGCTGGCTGGGTGGTTCGGACTGATTGTTGACGCATGACGGGCAGCACATCGGCCCATGCTCTGCCCATGCAGGCGCTCTACCGGCAACGAGGACCCTCCAGAGCCGACCACGAAAAGGCGCCTCATCAATCAATCCAATTGGCTTGTTTATGAGAACACGGACCGTATGGCGGATCTCCGCTGGATCTCCGCTCACTACTTTGCGACCGTGTACTCCCCCACGGAGCTGCAGCGACAGCCTGCAGAGACAACAAAACGGCGGCCCTCGCGGAGGGCCGCCGTCATGCCGGAGCGCAGGCTAGCGCCAGCCGGAAAACTTCTCCTGGCTAGGACAGGACGTCTGCGAATTCCTTTTCGAAGAACTGCTTGGGCCGTGCGCCAATGACGGTATTCTTTACTTCGCCACCCTGGAAAAGGTAGACGGCAGGAATCGAGGTAATACCGTATTCGGCGGCAATCCCCGGGTTGTCGTCAACGTTGACCTTGACGACGTTAACCTTTTCACCGTACTCGACCGAGATCTCGTCCAGGATCGGACCGAGCTTGCGGCACGGACCGCACCATTCGGCCCAGAAGTCCACAATGACAGGCTTGTCAGCGCCCAGTACGTCGGTGCTGAAACTGGCATCCGTTACATCTTTTGCGTTGCTCATAACCTTTTCTCTCTCTAAGGTGTGTCCCGCCCTGATCAGGCGGGGAGGCCGGCCAGGTAGTGTTCGACGTCGAGGGCAGCCACGCAACCCGAACCCGAGGCGGTGATCGCCTGGCGGTACGTCGGGTCGATGACGTCTCCGGCGGCGAAGACGCCGGCGACGCTGGTCTTGGAGGTGCGGCCTTCAACCGCGATAGTCCCCTCAGGGGTAAGGTCCAGCTTGCCCTTGACGAGGTCGGTTCGGGGATCGTTGCCGATCGCCACGAAGACGCCGGTAACGGCGAGTTCGGTTTCGGTACCGTCCAGGAGGTTCTTCAACCTCAGTCCGGTGACCTTGTCGCCGCCAAGAACGTCCTCCACGCCGCTGTTCCAGACGAAGTTGATCTTCTCGTTTGCCAGGGCGCGGTCCGCCATGATTTTCGAGGCCCGCAGGGTGTCCCGCCGGTGCACGACGGTCACGGACCTGGCGAACTTGGTGAGGAACAAGGCCTCCTCCATGGCCGAATCGCCGCCGCCGATAACGGCGATATCCTGGTCCTTGAAGAAGAAACCGTCGCAGGTTGCACACCAGCTCACGCCGTGACCGGACAGCCGCTTCTCGTTCGGCAGACCGAGCTCGCGGTAGGCCGATCCGGTGGACAGAATGACGGCCCGTGCCCGGAACGTTTCACCGGTGGCGATGGTGACGGTCTTGATGTCCCCTTCGAGGTCCAGTTCGGTGACGTCCTCAAACTGGATGTCGGTGCCAAAGCGCGCGGCCTGCTTCTCGAAATTCTCCATCAGGTCCGGGCCCATGATCCCGTCGGGGAAGCCGGGGAAATTCTCGACGTCGGTGGTGTTCATCAGTTCACCGCCGGCGGTCACGGATCCGGCCAAAAGCAAAGGCTTCAGGTTGGCGCGGGCCGTGTACACAGCAGCGGTGTAGCCCGCGGGACCGGAGCCGACGATAATGACATCACGCAGTTCTGACGTGGTGTTTTCTGCGGTGCTCACTGAACGGTGAACCTCTTCCTTTGTCGAATACGCAGCCCGGTTGCCCGGACACATGGCACAACTGATACTTGATGCTGAATATTCCAGCGCAGAGAACACCCACCGCCGGACCGCGTCTTCGGTCCGCCGCAGACGGTTGCCGACCCCGGGAGGCCGTTGAGGCGGCCTCCCGGACCTTACTGGACCTTGATCTCGGCCAGCCTGAGCCCATATCCGTAGCGTGTCTTGGGGGCCGCGAGTTTGGGCAGCGTCTTGATAGTCACGATCACATACTGCGCCGTGACCGGCTCCTGGAGCGGCATGGTGAGTTCGGGTGAGGTAAAGCTGTTGTTACCCACCGGCTTAGCGCCGTCCAGGGAGGGACGGTCATTGGTGAACACGCTGATACTGCCGCCCGAGCCGCCAAGCTGGCTCAGGGCCACCGATGAAATCTGGGCCGGAGCCTTCAACTTCACGACCAGCGGGACGCCTTCATTGGCGAAGCCGCCCCAGGTATCGGTGGCAAACTCCATGTCAGACCAGTAGCTGGCGGCGTTGCCGTCGAATGTCTTGACCAGATCGCCGTCGTAGGTGGCGGCAAAGTCAAAGTTGCCCTGGCGGGTGACCGATTCGATGGCGGGCGGAACTGCAGGGACGCTCGGGCTGGCGGACGGCGTAGCCGAGGGCGCTGGCGCGCTCTTAGGCTGCTGTGAGGTCTTCACTGCCTCCGGCGTACTGGGCTTGAAGAGGCCGCCGAGGTTCGTAACGGCAAAGATCAGGCCGATTACCAGGACGGCAGCAAGCAGGGCGCCGACGAGCCACCGGGCGGAGCGGGGTTCGCGCTGCGGCTCGTCGTCGGCTTCTTCCTCGCCGTCGTATTCGTCGTAGCTCTCTTCCGGCACGCTTTGTTTCGCGGAGGCCGGGAAGCTGCCGGGGGCGCGGTTGGCGCTGCCTGCTGCCGCGAGCGTCGCCGTCCGTTCATCGGGTACGGCGTCGTCATAGTCGTCGTTCTTCCAGAGGGACACCTTCGGCTGCCCGTCACTCTTAGCCGCCTGCGGGGACGGAGCTGCCGCAGACTGGGGAGCTGCCTGCTGCGGCGCGGTCTTGGGCGGCCGGGAAGCGGCGGAACCCACTGCGGCGGCAGCAGCCCCCGCGGTACCGGCCGCGGTGGCTCCGGCTGCTCCACGGCCAGCAGCTCCACGCTCGGGGGTCGACGGAGCTGCGGCCGGCGGCGCCGGCACGTGCTGCGGCGGGACCGGCGGTGACGCGGGGCGTTGCCCCGACTGCCGCTCGTGGTCGCTGTAGGTGATGTACCCGGCGTCGACTTCCTCGTCGGCGTAGAGGCCGTCGTAGGTCTCGGGTTCGGTCGAGCGCGGCTGACCGAAGAGTTCGCTGCCCAGCGTGTCGGTGAAAAACGGTTCCACGTACGGCGGGTTGGAGCTGACCGCCAGGTCGAGCAGGTCCGCGGCTGAGGTGTGGTTGGTGACGAGGTAGGTTGCAGCGTCGCTGACCCCCAGGTCGAGAATCTGGACGTGGCCGGGACGCTCTCCGGTCGCTACCTCGCGCGCACTTTGCGCCACCTGGTCGGTATTCCCCGGGCCGGCAACGAGGATGCTCACCGGACGGTTGAGTACCTGGTCCACTCCGTCCAGCACCAGATCCTGGTCATGCGAGGTCAGCACCGTGGCGGTGACCTTGTAACGGCCGCCAAGTACTGATCCGACATCGATCGGGTGGGACACGGGTTCCTCCTAGACTGTCCGGGAGCTGCTGGCATCAACGACTTCAACGGTCATTGCGGGGCCCCCGGTAAAGCCGGTTGACCTCAGGTCTGCAACTGCCCTCGTTAGTCTTCGATCCTAACTGATGCGCTGTCCACGCCGGGTGATCCGGCAACCGGCGGACCAGCCGGAATTATTTTTTCTTCCGCCGCCCGAACGGGAAGTACGGGTTGTGCCCGGCTTCGCCCTGATAGGTGCGGCGGCCCGGCAGCGGAATTTCGGCCCGGCCCTGGCTGCCTTGCGCGGTGTTGGGCACCTCCTCCTCGGGGAGGTAACCGCCGCCGGTCCCCCACCCCGCACCGTCCTCGCGGCGCAGCTCCGGCCCGGCGCGGAATGAGGCGGCGTCGAACTCCCCGGAAATCCTGGGAATGATGCCGGTATCCAGCGAGGTGGTGGCGCGGTCCGGTTCGGCGGCCGCCGTCCGCCGCAGCCGGCCCAGCAGCGGCTGGGCCAGGTCGCGGAGTTCCGTGACCCGCAGCGCCTTCAGCAGGACCAGGTAAACGGCAAGCATGACCGGCCCGACGACGGCTATCGTCACCAGTGCGGCCGGCCGGCTGCTCCAGGCGAAGCCGTCGGCCTGGTAGCTGCCCATCAGCCAGAGGCCACCGGCACCGGCCACCGCCGAGCCCAGGGCAGCGTAGCCCATACGGATATAGGAGCTGGCCACCCGCGGGCCGTCAAGATGTCCAAGCAGCCGGCGGAGGAAGAAGGCACTCACCATCACGGAAAGGATGTTGCCGCCGGTGTATAGCAGTGCGATGGCGAAGATGATCTGGTCAAAGGGCAGGAACTGGATCAGGAACGCCGCCACCACGTTGACGAGGGCCAGCACCAGCTGGATGTAGAACGGGGTACGGGCGTCCTCGTTGGCGTAGAACACCCGGGACATCATGAAATTCGCACTCATGAACGGCGTGCTGAGGGCCAGGATGGTCAGCGTCTGGGCCAGCATGGCACCGTCCTGCCGGTGTCCGCCGGAAAAGAACATGCCCAGCGGTCCGGCCAGCGCGAACAGCGCCAAGGCCCCGAAAACCGTGGCCACGGCCATGGTCCGCAGCCCGTGCGAGAGCGCCCGCCGCAATTCCGCCCGGTTCCCGTCCTGGGACGCCCGGGTCATCCGGTTGAAGAGGACGGTGGCCAGCGAAAGGGCAATGATCGAGTGCGGCAGCAGGTAGAGCTGGCTGGCCACTTCAAGGACGGCGTTGCCGGGCAGGGTGGACGCCGCGGCGTCATCGCCCGCAGCTTCGAGCCTGAGGCGTTCGGCGCCCGGGATGGTGGCGATGCGCATCACGTACAGGAATGCCAGTTGGCCGACGGCTGCCGTGGCCAGCGTCCACACGCTCAACCGCGCGGCCTGTCCCAGGCCCACGCCGCGCCAGCCGAACCGTGGCCGCAGGCCCAGCCGCAGCCGGAAGACCGGCACCAGCAGGATAGCGGTCTGCGCCACGACGCCGATGGTCGAGAAGCCTGCGACCAGGAAGGTCTGGAAGGAGCTCCAGTTATCGAGCGTGTGCGGGTTGCCGGGGTCATTGACGCCCAGGATGATGACGAACATGCCGAGGCCGGCGATCGCCACGATGTTGTTTAGGATCGGCGCCCACATGGCGGGTCCGAAGGCGCCGTTGGCGTTCAGGATCTGGGTCAGCAAGGCGTACAGGCCGTAGAAGAAGATCTGCGGCAGGCACCAGAAGGCAAAGGACACGGCCAGCGACTTCTGCTGCGGCGAATACCCCTGCGTGGTCAGCTCGATCACCCAGGGGGCAGCCAGGGTGACTACTACGGTCAGCGATAGCAGCACCACCACGGCGAGCGTCAGGAGCCGGCTGATGTAGTCCGCGCCGCGGTCCGGAGCCTTGCTGGCCTTGATGATCTGCGGCACCAGGACGGCGTTGAAGACGCCGCCGGCCACCAGCAGGAAGATCAGGTTTGGCAGGTTGTTGGCGTTGATGAACGTGTCGGTAACGGTGGAGCCAAGGCCCAGGGTGGCGGCCAGCATCCAGGTCTTCCCAAAGCCCAGGAAACGCGAGACCAGCGTTCCGGCGGCCATCACGGCGCTGGAACGGGCCTCCCCGGAGGCAGTCGCCGGGGCGGCAGCGGCCCCGGGCGGGGCGGGCTTTTCTGGGGAAGGTGTGGCTGCAGACATTGTCTTTATCGTCTCACCCGGACCGGTAGTTGCTCGCATCCTCGGGTGTGCCTCTCAGCGGTGTTCGGGCAGGACTTCCCGGGCCAGGTCGGCGATCCGGCGTTCATTCGGGAAGGAAAGCTTGCGGGCCAGTTCGTGGATCGGCACCCAGGCGACGTCCACCGCCTCCTGGTCCGGATCGTTCTCGATGGTCAGTTCGCCGCCGGTCGCCTGCAACAGGTAGTGGTGCACGGTCTTGTGGACCCGGTGCCCGCTGACGGTAAACCAGTAGTCAATGCTGCCCAGCGGCGCCAGGATTTTGCCTTCGATCCCGGTTTCCTCCGCGATTTCACGGACTGCTGCTTCTTCATTGCTTTCCTTGCCCTCCGGATGGCCCTTGGGCAGGCACCACTCCAGCCGGCCGCCGCGGTTGAGGCGGGCAATGATGGCGACCCGCAACTCGGCATCGGAGGTATCCACCACGACGCCGCCGGCGGAGATTTCTTCCACGGTGGGCAGCGATGCCGGCGCCGGGTGCTGCGCCGGCGCGACATTGGCACCGATTGCCGATGGCAACGGTGCGTTCGTCCTCCTGCCGGGAGCACTCGGTACGGGATGGGCCATAAAGTCCACTCTAACGACACTTGCCCGGACTTGATGACCTAAACATGACGGGAAAGTGGCCGGCCGAAAAACGGCGCCGCTGCCGACAGCCTTCGCCGCCGCGGGAGCCAGCGGATCCCGAACCATGAGCGGTGTGGTGCTGGCCGGGATTTCTGACAAGCTTAAGAGACTATGGCGCACCCACATCAGCAGACTGAAACCCACACCGTCGATTTCAAGGTTGACCCGGTGGTTCTTGAGCTTGGGCAGCGCTTTGTCGACGCCGGTCATGAGCTTTCGCTGGTCGGCGGACCGGTGCGGGACCTTTTCCTGGGGCGGCCGTCGCTGGACCTTGACTTCACCACCGATGCGTCGCCGGATCAGACGGTGGCGCTGATCAAGAAATGGGCGGACACCTTCTGGGAGATCGGGCGCGCCTTCGGCACGATCGGGATGCGCAAGGCCGGCTTTCAGATTGAGATCACCACGTACCGCGCCGAAGCCTACGATCCCGAGTCCCGCAAGCCGGTGGTTGCGTTCGGCTCGTCGCTCACCGACGACCTGCTGCGGCGCGACTTCACCATCAATGCCATGGCGCTGCGGTTGCCCTCCCTGGAACTGGTGGATCCGTTCGGCGGCGTGCGGGACCTGCATTCCTCAACACTGGCCACGCCCGGCGCACCCGAAGACTCCTTCTCCGATGATCCGCTGCGGATGATGCGGGCCGCCCGCTTTGCGGCCCAGCTGGGCGTGAGCGTGCATCCCGACGTCCATCGGGCCATGACCAGCATGGCGGAGCGCATCAAGATCATCTCCGCCGAACGGGTGCGGGATGAACTGGTCAAGCTCATCTGTGCCGCGCAGCCCCGGACCGGCGTGGACCTGCTGGTGGAGACCGGACTGGCCGACTTCGTGCTGCCCGAGGTTTCGGCGCTGCGGCTCGAGTCGGACGAACACCACCGGCACAAGGATGTCTACCAGCACTCACTGCAGGTCCTGGAACAGGCGACGGCGCTGGAGTCCGGTCCCGGAGGCCCCGTACCCGGCCCGGACTTCGTGCTGCGTTTCGCTGCCCTCATGCACGACGTCGGCAAGCCTGCCACCCGCCGCTTCGAGGCCGGCGGGGCCGTCAGCTTCCGGCACCACGACATGGTGGGCTCCAAGCTGACCGCAAAGCGGATGAAGGCATTGCGCTTTGACAACGACACCATCAAGGCCGTGGCCAGACTGGTGGAACTGCACATGCGCTTCTATGGCTATGGCGAGGCCGGATGGAGCGATTCGGCGGTCCGCCGGTACGTAACCGACGCCGGTCCGCTGCTGGAACGCCTGCACCGGCTGACCCGGTCGGACGTCACCACCCGCAACCAGCGCAAAGCGGAGCGGCTCGCCTTCGCCTACGACGACCTCGAGGCCCGTATTGCAGCGCTCCGCGAGCAGGAATCGCTCGACGCCGTCCGCCCTGACCTCGACGGCGGCCAGATCATGGCCCTGCTTGGTCTGCGGCCGGGCCCGGTGGTGGGCCGGGCCTACAAGTTCCTGCTGGAAGAACGCATGGAACATGGTCCGCTGGCACCGGCACTCGCCGAAGCCAGGCTGTACGAATGGTGGAAGGCGCAGCCGGAAGCTGCCGCCGTCGACCAGTCCCCAGCAGCCGACCCGTCCCCAACAGAGGAGCCCTAAGTGATCCCAGCTTCGAACCGCCCCCGCCCCCAGCTTTGGATCCTGCGGCACGGCGAAACCGAATGGTCCAAGAGCGGGCAATACACCGGCCTCACCGACCTGCCCCTGACGGTGGAAGGCGAACAGCAGGCAGTGGAGGCGCGCAAGGTGCTCGACGCCGTCGACTTCGACCTCGTGCTGACCTCACCGCTGCGCCGTGCGCGCCGGACGGCCGAGCTGGCAGGATTCCCGGATGCCCGGCTGGAACCACTCGCGGTGGAATGGGATTACGGCGACTACGAAGGCATCAGCTCGGACCTGATCCGCAAGGACAACCCCGACTACCTCATCTGGACGCACGGCGTGCCCAACGGCGAAGCCCTCGACGACGTTGCCGCCCGGGCAGACAAGATCGTCGCCAGAGTCCTCGAATCCGGACTGGACAACGTCCTGATCGTGGCCCATGGGCATTTCTCCCGCATCCTCACCGCCCGCTGGCTCGGGCTGGACGCCAGCGAGGGCCGGCATTTCGTACTGGGGACGGCGAAAGTCTGCACCCTCGGCTGGGATAAAAAGACTCCGGCAGTGGTCCGCTGGGGCCTCTAATTTCCGCCGCATAATTTTTTCCGTGAATTCTTAACATTTACTAGCCACCGCCCACATGTTTGGTGTATTTTTATTCCTGACCCCAGAGCGACTCGCCGGGGTCGAGGCGCCCGTCGCCCGGCCAGTCAGCCGAAGCCGCGGCAGAAATGAAAAGGAGGTTGGGAAAATGAATACTTTGACTAGCGGATGGATGTACAACAACACCGCCGCCGCCCCGGCCTCTGCCATTGCCGCGCGCCCTCAGGGCGGGCTGACCGCCTGCTGATTTTCTTCCCACCGGCCTAACGCCGGAGCGGACCAGTGGCAGGCCTTCCCGCCAGGGACAGCCTGCCCGGCAATGTCAAAAACTCCGCGGAGCATGCGGCTGCGCGCCGGCGTGTGCGAGCCCCTAATTCGGAACCACGCTTCCTGATGGGCTGCACCGCGTCATCCGGGGACATCCTTCTGCACCCAGGCTAATTGCCTTACACCTTTTCCATGCCCGATTCGCATTTTATCCCCGGGTCTATTGGGCTTATTTTCCGTGCCCAATTGCCTTTATTAGCCCTGCCCAATTGCCCGCTGACATTCCCAGCCGCCGCCGTGCGGCCCCGGGACTAGTTTTACACGCGAAAACCACCCTCAAAGGAGGTGACCACCATGATCCGACGGCTTCAGAACGCCCTGGTCTTCAACCCCAGGCCAACCCGCAGGGAGAAGACCCAGTTCAATGCCCAACTGCTTGCGCAACGACGCGAAGACATCTTCCTGACGATGCATCAGATGGGCCTCATCCGCTGAGCGGCGCGCTTTGGCTGCCTCGACCGCCGACCCACCAGGAGGAACTGATGACACCCGACGGAACAACTCCCCCGGGAGCCCACGCGGCAGCGCGTGGGCTCCCCCCTTTTAACGGCATGCACCATGGATCCCGGGGTACCGGCGGGCGGCCCGGGCGCCGGTAAGCTCAAGGCATGCAGCAGACGATGCGGCCGAACCGCCGCAACCGCACGCGACTGGTAGTCCCCAGCCGCAGTGACCAGCTGCTGCGCAATTTCACCGAACTGATCGGCGGCCCGCTGGGCCGCCGGACTGCCCCGGGGATCGTCTCCCCCGGCCTCTTCACCGTCGAACGCGTGCTCATCCTGCTCACCGTCGTCGCCGCGCTGCTGGGGATAGTGGTGAAAGGCTACTGCCGCGTCAACGGGTGGGAATCGCCCTCCCAGTTCTATGCGACCTGCTATTCGGACTTCCCGGAACTGTTCAAGAACCGGGGCCTCGGCGACGGCGCTTTCCCCTTCGTTACTGAAGGCAGCTACTTCGAGTACCCCGTGCTGATGGGATTCATTGCCGGAGCGACCGCCCTGCTGGTGCCGGGCGAGGGCATCAGCAGCTCCCGGGTGCTCGCCTACTTCGACGTCAACGCCACGCTCATCGCAGCGGTCTGGATCATCACCGTGCTGGCCACGGCCCGGACTGCGCGGCGCCGTGCCTGGGACGGCGCCATGGTGGCACTTGCTCCGGGCATCGTGCTCGCCGGCTTCATTAACTGGGACATGTGGGCCGTCGGGTTGCTGGCGCTGGGCATGTACTTCTTTTCCCGGAACAAGTTGCTCCTCGCTGGCCTCTTCATCGGCCTTGGCACCGCCACGAAGCTCTACCCTGTGCTGATTCTCGGCGCCGTCCTGCTGCTGGCCCTCCGCAGCGGAAAGTTCCGCGCCTTCCTGGTCACCGCTGTCGCCGCAGCGCTGACCTGGCTGGCCGTGAACCTGCCGGCTGCCGCGGGGGACCCGGCCGGCTGGAAGTATTTTTACCAGTTCACCGAGTCGCGGCCGGCGGGCTACAGCTCGCCGTGGTTCGCCTACAACCTGGTGGCAGGCCGGCTGGGCTGGACCGCCCTGGACGCGGAGGACATTAACGCCCTGGCCCTGAACGTGTTCCTGGCGGCCTGCGTACTGATTGCGGTGGTGGCACTCGCCGCGCCGCGCCGGCCGCGGCTGGCCCAGCTGGTGTTCCTGATCGTGGCGGCCTTCATCCTCACCAACAAGGTTTACTCGCCGCAGTTCGTGATCTGGCTGGTTCCGCTCCTGGCCCTGGCGCGGCCACGCTGGCGGGACTTCCTGGTCTGGCAGGCCATCGAAGGACTGCACTGGGCCGCAATCTGGATGTATCTTGGCCAGGTGACCAGCGGTGGCCCCACCCAGCACAATATTGACATGCTGTACTACGTCCTCGCGGTGGTGGCGCACATGCTGGCCACCGCATATCTGATGATGCGCGTGGTGTGGGACATCTACGACCCGGCCTACGACGTCGTCCGCCGGCACGGGGTGGACGATCCGCACGGCGGCCCGTTCGACGGCGCCCCGGATTGGCTTCGGCTTGATATGCGCCGTCCCGCCGCGTCCGTGCTGCCGCGGCGTGCGGCTCCCGGAGACAGCTGATTCCGATGCCTGATGTCGCCGTGGTTGGTTCCGGGCCGAATGGATTGGCCGCGGCGGTGACGCTGGCCCGTTCCGGGCTGGCGGTCCACGTCTACGAGGCAGCGGATTCTGTGGGCGGCGGACTGCGAACGGCGGAACTGATCGAGCCCGGCCATTTCCACGACGTATGCTCCGCCGTGCACCCGATGGCGCTGGCCTCACCCTTCTTCCGCGCTTTCGGGCTTTCGCGACGCATCCGGCTTGAGGTGCCGGAACTCTCGCACGGCGCACCCCTCGACGGCGGCCGTGCAGCGCTGGGCTACCGCTCGCTGGAGCAGACCGCCGCCGCCCTGGGGCGCGACGGGGCAGCCTACCGCCGGCTCATGACGCCCCTGCTGGACCACCTCGACGGTGTTGCCGATGTGGCGCTGCACCAGTTGCTGCGGGTGCCGCGGCATCCGCTGGCGGCTGCCGCATTCGGGCTGCGGACGCTGGAACAGGGCACTGTCGCGTGGAACACCAGGTTCCGGGAGGAACTGGCCCCCGCCCTTCTCACCGGAGTCGCGGCGCACGCCGTCGCCCCCCTTCCGACGCTGCCCGCCGCGGCGGCCGGCCTGCTCTTGAGCGCCCTGGGCCACGCGGGCGGCTGGCCCATTCCCGTCGGTGGCTCGGCGGCAATCGCCGCCGCCATGACTGCTGACCTCGAGGCGCACGGCGGGGTGGTGGAAACCGGTACCCGGATCGGGTCGTTGCGGGAACTTCCGCCGGTCCGGGCCACCCTGCTGGACGTCGCTCCGCCGGCGCTGCTGCGGATCACCGAGGGCCGCCTTCCTGCCCGGTACCGACACGCCCTCGAGTCGTTCCGCTTCGGCAACGGCGCCTGCAAGGTCGACTTCATCCTCTCTGCACCGGTGCCGTGGGCTGCCCCGGAACTGAAGGACGCCGGCACGGTGCACGCCGGCGGCAGCCGGGCCGAGGTCGCCGAATCAGAGCGCCTGGTCGCCTCGGGCCGGCACCCCACCCACCCGTACGTCCTGGTCTCGCAGCCTTCCCGCTTCGACCCGGAACGCGCCCCGTCCGGCCGGCACATCCTGTGGACCTACTGCCACGTCCCGGCAGGTTCAACGGTGGACATGTCCGGTGCCGTCATCTCGCAGCTGGAGCGCTTTGCCCCCGGCTTCCGGGACGTGGTCGTGGGCTACAGGGTGACCACGGCCCAACAGCTCGCCGACTATAACGAGAACTACGTGGGCGGCGATTTCAGCGCCGGGGCGATGGACCTGCGCGGCCTGCTGAGGCGGCCGGTGCTTTCCCCGGTGCCATGGCGCACTCCGCTTCCCGGCGTGTACCTGTGTTCGTCCTCGACGCCGCCGGGACCGGGGGTCACGGGGATGCCGGGTTTCCTCGCGGCCAAACATGCCCTTCGAGACATATTCGGCCTGCCGTTGCCGGCGCTGGCCCCATAGCCTCCCGCCCGGGCGGCAGCGCGGCGGCAGATTTTTTTGCCGCGCTGGCAGCCATGACACGGGGAAGTCCGAGGCACAGGGCATAATGACGCAAATGCGGAAAATCCAAAAACTCTCGCTCGGCCTGGTGGGCCTAATTCTCGGCGCCTCCCTGGTGGGCTGTGACGACGGCCGCACCGGAGCGCAGGAGGCCGCGAAGCGGCTCGCTGCAGGGGTCGCGTCACTCGACGTCGGCGCCATTGCCTTCGAGAACAAGGACTCCGCCGCGGCGAACGAGCAGCTCCGGGCCGTGTTCAAGGGACTGGACCCGGCCAAACCGGCAGTGGAAAGCGGTGACCTGACGCTGGAGTCGGACACCGCCACCGTCCCGCTGAACTACCGCTGGAAAATCGGCGGCGCCGAGTGGACCTACACCACCACCGCCCGGCTGAAAAAGTCCGGCGACAAGTGGCTGACGGCGTGGAACCCGGCCACTCTGGTGCCGACCCTGGCCGACACCGAAGTCCTCGGGACATCGTCGGAGTCTCCGCAACGGGCCGACATCCTGGGGGCAGGCGACGCGAAACTCGTCACCTACCGCCCCGTAGTCCACGTCGGCATCGACAAGCCGCGGCTGGGTCCGGCGGACCCCGCCGCCTCCGCCACCAAGCTGGCACAGCTGGTCGGCGTCGATCCGGCCGAATACACCCGGCAGGTCCAGGCCGCCGGCCCCGCAGCGTTCGTCGCAGCGATCACGCTCCGGCAGGACGGCCGGACCGTCACAGACGAACAGATCGCGGCGGTACCTGGCGGCCGGGCCATCGCGGACAGCCTCCCGCTCGCCCCAACCCGCACCTTCGCCCGCGCCCTCCTGGGCACCGTGACGGAGGCCAGCGCCGAACAGATCGAAAAGTCGGCAGGCGCCCTCACCAGCGGTGATGTCACCGGCACGGGCGGCCTGCAGCAGCAGTACGACGCCCAGCTGCGGGGCACTGACGGGGTCCAGATCTTTGCCCAGACGGCAGGCCTCACCGCAGAACAACGCAAGGCGCAGCCCAACAGCGGCCGCCGCGTCCTCTTCCAGGAACCCATGAAGGCCGGCGCCGCCCTGAAGACGACGCTGGACCCCAAGCTGCAGCAGCTCGCCGAGGACGTCCTGACCAAAGTCGGCCCGGCGTCCGCTATCGTCGCCCTTCGGCCCTCCAGCGGCGCCGTGCTGGCCGCCGCGTCCGGCCCGGGAAGCAACGGGTATGACACGGCCATGCTCGGCCAGTATGCCCCGGGTTCCATCTTCAAAATCGTCGATTCGCTGGCCATGCTCCGCAACGGCATGACTCCGGATTCCAAGGTGGACTGCCCGGCCACCCTCACCGTCGATGGCAGGACCTTCAAGAACGCCGAGGGCTATCCGGCGTCGTCGCTGGGCTCCGTGACGCTGCGGGATGCCTTCGCGCATTCCTGCAATACCGCGTTCATCAATGCCCGGGACCAGGTCAGCCAGGCCCAACAGGAAGCCGCCGCCACGTCCCTGGGCGTCGCCGTGGACGCGCCGGGCCTGGGCGCCGCCGCCTTCCTCGGCTCCGTCCCGGCTGAGGCGACCGGAACCGACCATGCGGCGTCGATGATCGGTCAGGGCAAGGTGCTGATGTCCCCGCTGGCGGCGGCCGTCATGGCCGGCTCGGTGGCCAAGGGCGCTCCCGTCTCCCCCAGCCTGGTGCTCAATCCCAACGCCGCGGCGGCGGGAAGCGCCACCCCGACGGCCGGACCGACCGCGGAACCGTCGTCGTCGGCCCCCGCGCCCGCGAAGTCTGCCGGCACGCCCCTGACGGCCGCGGAAGCGGCCTCTCTGGCGGACATGATGCGTGCCGTGGTGACCTCCGGGCACGCCGGTTTCCTCGCCTCCGTGCCCGGCGCGCCCGTGGGCGCCAAAACCGGGACGGCGGAGTTCGGCAAGGAAGATCCGCCCAAGACCCATGCATGGATCGTCGCCGTGCACGGTGACCTCGCGGTGGCCGTGTTCGTCGAGGACGGCGGCCTGGGCGCCACCACGTCCGGGCCGCTGCTCAAGGAGTTCCTCACCGCCGCCGGCTGAGGCAGGCGTTCCGCGGGCCGGCCCGCGGCCCGGCCGCGGGGCCGGTCATGGGAGGATTGCCCGGTGGCCCATATTGACGTTTCCGGCATTGACTACTTCCTCTCCGACGGCACCCAGCTGCTCAACGGGGTGACGTTCAAGGTCCCCGACGGCACCAAGACGGCGCTGATCGGACCGAACGGGACGGGCAAGACCACGCTGTTCCGGATCATCTCCGGCGACCTCGTCCCCGATGAGGGCGTGGTGGGCCGCTCCGGCAACATGGGCATCATGCGCCAGTTTGTCGGCCAGGTCCGGGACGAATCGACGGTCCGGGACCTGCTGGTCTCCGCAGCGCCGCCGGCCCTGGCGGCCGCCGCCCGGGCCGTCGACGAGTCGGAGCTGGCCATGATCGAGCACGACGACGAGCCCACCCAGATGGCCTATGCGCAGGCGATCGTGGACTGGGGAGACGCCGGCGGCTACGACGTCGAGACGGTCTGGGACGAAGTCTGCATGGCCGCCCTCGGCCTGCCCTTCGACCGGGCACAGCACCGGCCGGCGTCGAGCCTGTCCGGCGGCGAGCAAAAACGGCTGGTGCTGGAGGCGCTGTTCGCCGGACCCGACGAACTGCTGCTGCTCGACGAACCGGACAACTACCTGGACGTCCCCGGCAAGCGCTGGCTCGAGGCCAAACTGAACGAATCCAAAAAGACCGTGCTGTTCATCAGCCACGACCGCGAACTGCTGAACAACGCCGCCGGCCGCATCGTCACCCTGGAGCCGGGCATCAACGGCGCCGGTGCGTGGATCCACGGCGGCGGCTTCGGCTCCTACGTGGACGCCCGCGCGGACCGCAACGCCCGCTTCGAGGAGCTCCGCAAGCGTTGGGACGAGGAGCACGTCAAGCTCAAGGAACTCGTCAACATGTACAAGAACAAGGCCGCGTTCCGTTCCGACATGGCCAACCGGTACCACGCGGCGCAGACCCGGCTGGCGAAGTTCCTCGAGGCCGGGCCGCCCGAGGCGCTGCCGATCGAACAAAACGTCCAGATGCGGCTCAAGGGCGGCCGCACCGCCAAGCGGGCCATCGTCGCGGAAAAACTTGAGCTGACCGGACTGATGAAGCCCTTCTCCACCGAGGTCTGGTTCGGCGACCGCGTCGGCGTCCTCGGTTCCAACGGGTCCGGCAAGAGCCACTTCCTGCGGCTGCTCGCCACCGGCGGGACCGACCCGGAACGGGAGCACCTGCCCGTATCCGCGCTGCCTGCGGCTCCCACCCCTCGCAAGCTCGGGGAGGGGCCCTCGCCGCAGCCGCTTGTCGAGATCGCCGAAGTCCCGCACGAGGGCACCGTGAAACTCGGCGCCCGGATCCGTCCCGGTTTCTTCGCCCAGACCCACGTCCGGCCCGACCTGCTGGGCAAGACCCTGCTGGAAATCCTGCACCGCGGCGACGAGCACCGGTCCGGGCTCGGCCGCGAAGCCGCCGCCGGGGCACTGGACGGCTACGGCCTGGCCGGCCAGTCGGAGCAGAAGTACGAATCCTTGTCCGGCGGCCAGCAGGCCAGGTTCCAGATCCTGCTGCTCCAGCTCTCCGGCGCAACGCTGCTGCTCCTGGACGAACCGACGGACAACCTGGACCTGCACTCCGCCGAGGCTCTGGAGAAGGCCATCGACCACTTCGAAGGCACGGTGCTGGCGGTTACCCACGACCGCTGGTTTGCCCGGACCTTCGACCGTTTCCTGGTCTTCGGCTCCGACGGGAAGGTCTACGAATCGGCAGAACCGGTGTGGGACGAAAAGCGGGTGGAGCGGGTCCGGTAAGCCATGCCCCGCCGATAGAGTGGAAGGCATGGCTTCCCACCCCCGCCGTCCGGCCCATGCCCGCGACGCCGAGCTGAACGCGGCCGCCGTCGCCACGTTCCTGGTTTTCGCCGTCAACGGGCTGGTTTTTGCCAGCTGGGCCGCACGGATTCCCGCAGTGACCCAAACGCTGGACATCTCGTCGGGTCAGATGGGCACGCTGCTGCTCTGCGTCGCGGTGGGTTCCCTGATTGCACTGCCGACGGCGGGCCGCGTGGTCGGCCGGCTCGGCACCGGCAACACGGTCCGTGCCGCCGGCCTGCTGGCGGCCGCCGCCGGTGTGGGCATCGCCCTGTCCCTCAGCGCCGTTTCCATCCCGGGTACTGCGGTATCGCTCTTTTTCTTCGGCATCGGCATCGGACTCTGGGACGTCTCACAAAATATCGAGGGCGCAGATGTTGAGCACAAGCTCGGCCGGACGGTCATGCCGAAGTTCCACGCGGGGTTCAGCGGCGGCGCCTTTGTTGGCGCGCTGGTCGGCGCCGGCCTCTCCGAGCTCGGCGTTGGCCTTCCGCTGCATCTGCTGGTCATCGCTGCGGTGGTGGTCGGGGCGACGCTGACCGCCCCCCGCTACTTCCTGCCGCACGCCCCGGCGCCAGCACCGACAGCCGGTGCTGGCACCGCGCCCCGCGCAGCCTCGGCGTGGCGGGACGGCCGGACGCTGCTGATCGGCGTCGTCGTCCTGGGCGCAACGCTGACCGAAGGCGCCGGCAACGACTGGATCGCCAAGGCTGCCGTGGACGGACTGGGTGCCGAGCAGTCCACCGGCGCGCTGTTGTTCGCAGCCTTCGTGCTGGCCATGACCGCCATGCGGTTCTTCGGCGGCCGCGCGATCGACGCCTACGGCCGCGTGGCCGTGCTGCGGGCCAGCATGGCTGCCGCCGCCGTCGGGCTGGCGCTCTTTGTCCTGGCCGGCAACCTTTGGGTCGCCACCGCCGGCGCCGCACTGTGGGGCGTCGGGGCCGCCCTCGCGTTCCCGATGGGCATGTCCGCCGCGGCCGACGATCCCCGGCATGCCGCGGCGCGGGTATCCGTGGTCTCAACGGTGGGGTACATCGCGTTCCTGGCCGGGCCGCCACTGCTGGGCTACCTCGGTGACCTGACCGGCATCCGGTTGGCTCTGCTGGCGATCGGGTTGCCGATCCTGGGGGCGCTGTTGCTGGCCGGAGCCGCGAGGCCGCTGCGCCCTGGACAGGCCCACCCGAACGAAGCTAACGAAGCCTCCCGCAAGTAACCGCCTGCGGTCCTGCTCCCGCGGTGGACCGGCTCGGCATGGGCTCCGGTGGCACAGCGGGGCGCCGCGCCACAGTAGGGTTGTCCAATGCGCAGCATGCTGAGAAAAGCACCCGGCCGGCTGGAGAAACTGGACCGCAGCATCGTCAGGTCAGTCTCCCGGTTCCCCGGCGGAAGCCACGACGACTTCTTTCGCCGGCTCTCCGCCGCTGCCAACCAGGGAAAACTCTGGCTCGGCCTGGCTGCGGTGATGGCTGCTTTCCCCGGCAAGACCAGGCGGGCTGCGCTGCATGGCGTATTGGCCCAAGGTGTGGCGTCGGCC
Source organism: Arthrobacter sp. JB02-1C (assembly GCF_057748045.1). Classification (NCBI taxonomy): domain Bacteria; kingdom Bacillati; phylum Actinomycetota; class Actinomycetes; order Micrococcales; family Micrococcaceae; genus Arthrobacter; species Arthrobacter sp. JB02-1C. The sequence goes on along the minus strand of NZ_CM173235.1, from coordinate 1,079,153 downwards.
GCGACCAACCTGGTCTTCAAGTCGCTGTTGCCGCGGGCGCGCCCGCTGCCCGAGCACCTGCCGGTCTTCCGCTTTGTCAATCCCCAGCCCACAAGTTCGTCCATGCCCTCGGGCCATTCCGCCTCGGCCGCCGCCTTCGCCCTGGGCGTCGGGCTGGTCCGCCCGGTGCTGGGCGCTGCACTGGCGCCCGTCGCCGCCGGGGTGGCCTATTCCCGGGTGCACACCGGGGCGCACTGGCCCTCGGACGTCGTGCTGGGCTCCGCCCTCGGCGCCGGCGCAGCCCTGGCGACCCGGAAGTGGTGGCCGGTCCGGCCGCCGTTCCCCGCCGTCCAGCGCACTCCGGTCCAGGCAGCAGCACTGCCCGACGGCGAGGGACTCGGGATCGCGGTCAACACCCTTGGCGGTTCCTATGCCGAAGAGACGGCGGCGGCCCTGCAAAAGGTATTCCCCAAGGCGTATATAAAGGAAATCGGCCATGACGATGACGTCGAGACCGAAGTCGCAGCGGTGGCGTCCCGCTCCGGAGTCGTGGCCCTGGGGGTCTGGGGCGGCGACGGCACGGTAGGAGCGGCCGCCGCGGCCGCCGTCGCCCGCGACCTGCCGCTGCTGGTCCTGCCGGGCGGAACCCTGAACCACTTCGCCCGCGACGCCGGGACGCCCAACCTGCAGGCCGCCGTCGATGCCGCGTCCGAGGGGCAGGCAGCGCGCGCGGACATCGGGTGCGTGCTGGTGGAGCGGGGACTGCCGGAAAACCCGGAGCAGCTGGAACTGACGATGCTGAACACCGCCAGCATCGGCCTTTACCCCAATCTGGTGCGGCGCCGGGAGCACCTCCAGCCCGCGTTGGGCAAACCGCTGGCCGGGGTCATCGCCATGTTCCGCACCTTCGCCGCCGGCACCCCCACCAGCCTGGTGGTGGACGGAGTGCGGCACAAGCTGTGGATCCTCTACGTCGGACGGGGCCGCTACTACCCCCGTGACCACGCACCCCTGGTCCGGCCCGTGCTGGACGACGGTGTCCTGGACCTGCGGATGATCACCGCGGATGAGTCCTTCGCACGCCTGCGGCTGCTGTGGTCGGTGCTGACCGGAACCGTGGCAACCTCGGGCATCACCCACCTGAGCGAGGCCACCCGCGTACGGGTGGAACCGGGAAACTCCTCCATGGTGCTGGCAGTTGACGGCGAAGTCATGCCCGGGGTCCGTGCCGTGGAGTTCTCGATTAAGCGCCGGGCACTGGTGTACTACACCCCCCAGCCGCGGGACTGACCGGGTCATCCCGGTCATCATCCCCATGGACTACCCTGAGCCGGCCCTGAATCATCCCTGAGTACGGCGAAATCCTCGGAGGGCGCCGGTAGCGTGGGGCGTAAACAACCACACGCAACGCAAAGGAACGCTTCCATGATCGAAGCACGAGGCCTGACCAAGGTGTACGGCGACAAGACCGCCGTCGCCGGAGTCAATTTTACCGTCGAAGCCGGCCGGGTCACCGGCTTCCTGGGCCCGAACGGGGCCGGCAAGTCCACCACGATGCGGATGATCATGGGACTGGACCGTCCGACGTCGGGCTCGGTCACGGTCAACGGTGTGCCGTTCGCACGGCATCACGCACCGCTGCGCGACGTCGGGGCGCTGCTGGACGCGAAGGCCGTCCACACGAGCCGGTCGGCGTACAACCACCTGCTCGCCATGGCGGCGACCCACGGAATTCCGAAGAAGCGCGTGCACGAGGTCATCGAGATGACCGGCCTCGCCGAGGTGGCACGGAAAAAGGTCGGCGGCTTCTCCCTGGGCATGGGCCAGCGGCTGGGCATCGCCGCGGCGCTGCTCGGCGACCCGCAGACAGTGATCCTGGACGAGCCGGTGAACGGCCTGGACCCGGAGGGCGTGGTCTGGGTCCGCAACCTGGTCAAATACCTGGCCTCCGAAGGCCGCACGGTCTTCCTTTCCAGCCACCTGATGAGTGAAATGGCGGTCACCGCGGACCACCTGATCGTGATCGGACGCGGCCGCATCATCGCGGACGCCCCCATCCAGGACATCATCAGCGGCAACGGACAGGGCCGGACCAGGGTCCGCACCGACCAGCCGGACCAGCTGATGCGCCTGTTGGCGGGCGCCAACGTCTCGGTTGAAGCCCCGGAGAACGAACTCCTCGAGGTCACCGGGCTGGACCCGCGGCAGATCGCCCGTACCGCCCTCGACAACCACATCATGATTTACGAACTCACCCCGCTCCGCGCCAGCCTGGAGGAGGCCTATATGGAGCTGACCAAGGATGAGGTCGAATACCACTCGCTGATCACCACGGGCGCCCCGGCACCTGTCCAGTCCGGAGGCAACTAGGCCATGAGCTCAACTACTCTCGAACCCACTCCGTCCCGCCGCGGCGCGCACGCCGGCACCGCTGACAGCCGCACCGGTGAGGGACTCAGCCAGGGCCCCGGCCCGAGCTTCCTGCGGGTCCTCAACTCCGAATTCATCAAATTCCGTAGCCTGCTGTCCACCCTGATCCTGCTCGGTTGCACGGTTCTGGTCATGGTGGGCTTCGGCGCCCTCTCGGCCTGGGGAACGGGACAGTTCGCCCGCGCCGCGGAGACGGATCCGGGCGCCGCCGCGGCCTTCGCCGCGCAGGGCGGCGAACTGGCCGTCAGCACGCCTACGTCCGGCATCGCGTTCGCGCAGCTGATCCTGGGCTCCCTCGGCGTGCTGCTCATGAGTTCCGAGTTCAGCACGGGAATGGCCCGCTCCACGTTCGCGGCCGTGCCGAAGCGGACACCCGCGTTTGCTGCGAAACTTCTCGTGGTCGTGGTAGCCGCGTTTGTCCTCACCGCCGTCTCGGTATACATCGCGGGCCTGGTTGCCTTGCCTATCCTGGACAACTACGGCCTCCCCCTCGATCTGGCCAGCTCCCAGTCGGTCAAGCTCCTGCTGGTCAACAGTCTCTACGTTGCCGCGGTGGCCGCCATCGGCATGGCGCTGGGCGGGCTGATCCGCAACTCGGCGGGCGCCATCATGGCCCTGGTGGGGTTGTTCTTCGTCCTGCCGATCGTGTTCGAGCTGATCCCCGGCGATTTCTTCAGGGAAGCCAAGAAGTACCTACCCGGCAACACCGTGCAGCCGCTGACTGCCGTCGAGCATCTCAAGGACTCCCTGGAAGTCTGGCAGGCAGCACTGGTCCTCGGGGCATGGGTCGTCATCCCGGTGCTCCTGGCCGGCATCCTGCTCAAGAAGCGGGACGTCTAGCCGCAACCATCTAGGCTCAAGGCATGAGTGAAGCAGTGCTCCTGGCGGACGCGCCGGCCGGTCAGGCCGGCGCGTCCTTCGCCGAAATTACGGCCCGGCGCCGAGGCCGGCTCCGCCGCTTCCTCTACGACCACCCCCGGGTCATGGACGTCCTGGTGGTGCTCTGTTACCTGCTCCTGGTCGCTTCGCCGGCGGTGGAGTCGGTGCAGGTCGGCACCTGGCCGGTGGTGTTCCTGCTCGCCGCGGTCGCAGCGGGGCTGTTCTTCCGCCGGTCCCGTCCCGTCTCGGTGCTGGCCGTCGTGGCCGCCCTCGAACTCGGTGTTGCGGCGCTGCACCCGTGGGGTTCCAACGCCTCCGCGGGGCTGTGGTTTGCGCTCTACGCAGTCGGCGTCGCCCGCCCGCGCCGCTTCACTCTGGCCGCCCTGGTGGCGTCGACCGCGCCGCTGGCGCTGTTGTACTCACTGCTGGCGGCCAGCCCGCTGGACGACCGGCTTCCGCAGCTGGGCGCCAGCAACCCGGCCGATTTCCAGTTGGTCGCGAGCATCGCCGCTGGGCTGGGCGTCTCCCTCTCCAACGTGATCGCCGCCGGCATCGGCATCTCCGTGCGGCAGCGGCGGGAACACGAGCAGGAAATCGCGGCGTGGGCCTCGACGACAGCCCAGCTCGGATCCGTGACGGAACGGAACCGGATCGCACGCGAGATGCACGACGTCGTTGCCCACTCGCTCACCGTGATGGTCAGCCTGTCCGACGGGGCCGCCGTCGTCCTGGACAAGGACCCGGCCCGGGCCGCGGAAGTGCTCGGGGAACTGTCCCGCACCGGCCGGACCGCGCTGGCGGACATGCGCCGGGTGCTCGGCGTGCTGCGCGACGACTCGGCAAACGCGCCGGCTCCCCGTGAGCCGCTCGTCGCGGCCGAGGATCTGGCCAAGCTGCTCGCAGGCTTCCGCGCAGCGGGTCTGCCGCTGCATTATTCCCACACCGGACCTGCCCTCCCGGAGGACACCACCTTCCTGCTGACGGTGTACCGGATCGTGCAGGAATCGCTCACCAACGTGCTCCGCTACGGCCGGTCGCTGGGCCGGGTGGACGTAAAGATTTCCCACCGGGGCGGCCTCGTCACCGTCGAAGTGCTCGACGACGGCAAAGGCAGCCTCGAGCCCACAGGACCGCTGGGCACAGGGCCGCTGGGCACAGGACCGCTGGGCACAGGCCAGGGGGTGCAGGGCATGCGGGAACGCACCCGGATCTATGCCGGCGACGTGGAGGCGGGGCCCGCACCGAACGGCGGCTGGCGCGTGTACGCGGTGCTGCACTGCACCGCAGAGAAGGAGAACCGATGAGTCCGACCGGAGCGATCCGTGTCCTGCTGGTTGACGACCAGCCCCTGCTCCGGATGGGTTTCCGGCTGATCCTCGAGGGCGAACCGGACCTGTGCGTCGTCGGCGAGGCGTCCGAGGGGACCGAAGCCGTGCGGCGCACCGCGGAGCTGGAGCCCGACGTCGTGCTGATGGACGTGCGGATGCCCATCCTTGACGGGATTGAAGCGACCCGGGCCATCACGTCCTCCGGATCGGCGGCCCGGATCATCATTCTGACCACGTTCGACCTCGACGAGTACGCCTTCGCGGGTCTGCAGGCAGGCGCCTCGGCCTTCCTGCTCAAGGACGTCGCCCCCGATGAACTGGTCAGCGCCGTCCGGGTGGTGGCCGGCGGTGACGCCGTCGTGGCCCCGCGCATCACGCAGCGGCTCCTGGAGACGTACGTGCGCGGCAGCCGGGCCGCGGCGGCCGCCGGTGCCGGTCCCCGGCCGCTTTCCGGCGCCGGGGCCGGCCGGGACCCCCTGCTGGAGGAGCTCACCCCGCGTGAAACCGAGATGCTGGAGGCCATCTCCGAGGGCCTGTCCAACGCGGAAATCGCGCACCGGTACTTTCTTTCCGAGGCGACCGTCAAGACCCACGTCCGGCGCATCCTGAACAAGCTCCACCTCCGCGACCGGGTGCAGGCCGTGGTGTACGCCTACGAAACCGGCCTTGTGGTGCCCAGTAACCCCGACTACTGACCGCCGGACATGCGCCCCGCACCGCCCCCGCGCGCCCGCACCGCCACCGCGCGCCCGCACCGCCGGACATGCCCGACGCTGACGACCAGCGATGGACTTGATGCCAATATGTCCACTCGTCGCAGCCAAGGGAGGAGGACGTGTCCGGGGGCTGCAGGGGACATGTCCATTCCTGCGTCCGCACCGCGCGCCCGCACCGCCGGACATGCCCGACGCTGACGACCAGCGATGGACATGATGCCAATATGTCCACTCGTGGCCGCCAAGGGAGGACGTGTCCGGGGGCTGGAGGGGACATGTCCATTCCTGCGCCCGCACCGCCGCGCCCGCACCGCGCGCCGCGCACCCGCACCTCCACCGCAGCCGCACCGCCGCGCAGCCTCTACCCGCGCCCGCACCGCCGGACATGCCCGACGCTGACGACCAGCGATGGACATGATGCCAATATGTCCACTCGTCGCAGCCAAGGGAGGACGTGTCCCGGGGCTGCAGGGGACATGTCCATTCCTGCGTCCGCACCCGCACCCGCACCGCCACCGCGCACCCGCACCGCGCACCCGCACCGCCGCGCGGCATCTACCCGCGCACCCGCACCGCCGGACATGCCCGACGCTGACGACCAGCGATGGACTTGATGCCAATATGTCCACTCGTGGCCGCCAAGGGAGGACGTGTCCGGGGGCTGCAGGGGACATGTCCATTCCTGCGTCCGCAAAGTGGGCATGTCCAGTTCTGCGGGCCGGCGGAGGGCATGGCCGGGGGCCGGACTCCACGCTGTAGCCCCGGCGCTAGACTCAGAGCCATGCCTTCCGCCACAGCCGCAGACCACATCCAGGACCTCGGCGCATATGTCAGCGCCTCCCCGTCGAGCTTCCACGCCGTCCATGACGCGGCCAGGCGCCTGGTCGCGGCCGGGTTCACCGGCCTCGACGAACTGCAGCCCTGGAACGGGACCGGCGCCGGCAGCGCGGGCGCCACCGGCAAGTTTTACGTGATCCGCGACGGCGCCCTGATCGCCTGGGTCACCCCGGAGGGAGCCGGACCCACCACCGGCTTCAACATCCTCGGCGCGCACACCGACTCACCGTCGTTCAAGCTGAAGCCCAGGCCCACCACCGGCAAATTCGGCTGGCTGCAGGCCGGCGTCGAAGTCTACGGCGGCCCGCTGCTCAACTCCTGGCTGGACCGCGAGCTGCAACTGGCCGGCCGGCTGGTGATGCTGGACGGCAGCCAGCACCTGACCGCCACCGGGCCGCTGCTGCGCTTCCCGCAGCTGGCCATCCATCTGGACCGTGCCGTCAACGAGGGCCTGGTCCTGGACAAGCAGCAGCACATGAACCCGGTCTTCGGCCTTGGCGACCCCGCCGCGGCCGACCTGCTGGGTCTGCTCGCCGGGCGGGTTGCGGACGCCGACGTCGATCCCGCACAGATCGGCGGGTACGACATTGTCGTGGCTGACACCCAGCCGCCGGCAGTCTTCGGGGCCAAGGATGAGTTCTTTGCCTCCGGCCGGCTGGACAACCTCTCCGCCACCCACGCCGGGCTCACCGCGCTTATCGCGCACGCCGCCGGGACGGTCCCGGCCGGCGGCCCGATCGCCGTCCTGGCCGCCTTCGATCACGAGGAAATCGGCTCCGCCTCCCGGTCGGGTGCCTGCGGGCCGGTCCTCGAAGACATTCTGGTCCGCATCTCGGATGGCCTCGGCGCCACCGCGAGCCAGCGCCGGCAGGCCCTTGCGGGGTCGTTCTGCGTTTCCGCCGACGCCGGCCACGCCGTGCACCCTAACTATGCCGAGCGCCACGACCCGGCCAACCGGCCGGTGCTCAACGGCGGACCGCTGCTGAAGATCAACGCCAACCAGCGCTACGCCACGGACGCCACCGGAGCAGCCCTCTGGGCCAGGCTCTGCTCCGACGCCGAGGTCCCCTACCAGGAATTTGTCTCCAACAATGTAATGCCCTGCGGCTCGACGATCGGACCGCTGACCGCCACCAGGCTCGGGATCAGGACCGTGGACGTGGGCGTCCCGCTGCTTTCGATGCATTCGGCCCGCGAATTGTGCGGGGTCGAGGACCCGCACCGGCTGGCCCGGGCCGTCGAGGTCTTCTTCCGGGCCACCGCCTAAGGATCCCGCCCGCAGTCCCGGCCACCCGGCAGCGGCACGGCCCCGGACCCGCGCCCCCGCCCCGCCGCCCCGTCCCGGCGTTTATCCACAACGCCGCGGGAGGCGGTTTCCCTGCCCGGCGTTGCCGTCTAGGCTGGGCGAAAGTCGCTGAAACCGGCCCGGATACACTAAGCTATTGAAGTCTGTGCTGTGCCCTGCCTCCGTTCCGGGGGAACGGCCGGCACAAGCACCGCAAATGAACCTCCTGTTACGGAAATGCCGTAACCGCTTAGCCCAAAGGAGGTGGGTTCACATATGCGTCCTTACGAATTGATGGTAATCATCGACCCCGAGGTCGAAGAGCGTGCCGTTGAGCCGTCGCTTCAGAAGTTCCTGAATGTCATCACCACCGATGGTGGCACCATCGAAAAGGTTGACATCTGGGGCCGTCGCCGGCTTGCTTACGAGATCCAGAAGAAGTCCGAAGGCATCTACGCTGTGGTCAACTTCACCGCCGCGCCGGCTACTGCCAAGGAACTTGACCGCCAGCTGGGTCTCAACGAGACGATCATGCGCACCAAGATCACCCGCCCCGAAGAGCAGAAGGTTGTTGCTGAGTAATCAGCTCCACCCCTCATTCTTTTAAATCCGCAGGAACGAACAAGGAGGCAGTAGATGGCAGGCGAAACCACTATTACGGTCATCGGTAATCTCACCAATGATCCCGAACTGAGGTTCACACCGTCAGGTTCGGCAGTAGCGAACTTCACCATCGCTTCTACGCCCCGCACCTTCGACCGCCAGTCCAATGAGTGGAAGGACGGGGAAACCCTGTTCCTCCGCGCTTCGGTATGGCGCGAAGCAGCCGAAAACGTCGCCGAGTCCCTCACCAAGGGCATGCGCGTGATCGTTTCCGGCCGGCTGAAGAGCCGTTCCTACGAAACCAAGGAAGGCGAGAAGCGCACCGTTATCGAGCTGGAAGTCGACGAAATCGGCCCCAGCCTGCGCTACGCCAACGCCAAGGTCAACCGCACCCAGCGCTCCGGCGGTCAGGGTGGTCAGGGCGGCTTCGGCGGCGGCAACAGCGGCGGTTTCGGTGGCAACTCTGGTGCAAGCCAGGGCGGCAACTCCGGCGGAAGCTGGGGCGGCGGCAACCAGCCCGCACAGCAGCAGGATGACCCCTGGGCGACGCCCGGGGTCAGCAATGCAGGCGGCGGCTGGGGCAACGGCCCCGACGCCGAACCTCCCTTCTAAACAACATCTAAGGTCCGACGTCGGGACCCGCGCGGCAGCCTCCGGCAGCAGCGCGTGAAGCGGCGCGGATCACCACCATCCCGTGGATCGACATCCACGGGCTCCATCGAATAGGAGCTCCACGATGGCTAAGGCTGAACTCCGTAAGCCCAAACCAAAGTCCAACCCCTTGAAGGCCGCTGACATCACCGTCATCGACTACAAGGACGTAGCATTGCTGCGCAAGTTCATCTCCGACCGCGGAAAGATCCGCGCCCGTCGCGTCACCGGCGTCACGGTGCAGGAACAGCGCAAGATCGCACAGGCAATCAAGAACGCCCGCGAAGTTGCTCTGCTGCCTTACTCCGGCGCTGGCCGCGGCTAAGGAAGGGATTAACTAACATGGCAAAGCTCATTCTGACCCACGAAGTCACCGGTCTCGGTGCTGCTGGCGACGTTGTCGAGGTCAAGGACGGTTACGCACGTAACTTCCTGCTGCCCCGCAACTTCGCCCTGACCTGGTCCAAGGGTGGCGAGAAGCAGGTTGAGTCGATCAAGGCTGCCCGCGTTGCCCGCGAGCACGCTTCCTTGGAAGACGCTCAGAAGCAGGCTGCTGCACTGCAGGCCAAGCCGGTCAAGCTCGTCGTCAAGGCTGGCGAGACCGGACGCCTGTTCGGCACCGTCAAGCAGGCCGACGTCGCGGACGCCGTTGAGGCTGCCGGCCTCGGCCGCATCGACAAGCGCAAGGTTGAACTGCCGGCTCACATCAAGTCGACCGGTTCCTACCAGGCCAACGTCCGCCTCCACGCCGACGTTGCTGCTGTGATCGAACTCGACGTCGTCGCCAGCAAGTAGCGCCGGGTTCCCTGAAACCGAGCTTGCGAGGTTTTAGGGGCGCTACGCAGCGCAAGTAGCGCAGGCAGTCTTTTCAACTGACTGCCGGGAGGCCCCCGGATCCGGATCCCTTTGGGACCCGGTTCCGGGGGCCTTCTGTCGTTATGCCGACGTGCCGTCATACCGGCGTGCAGCCGGCCGGAGACGATTAAGGCTGGTGCAGCACGGTGGTCACGTGCCGGTAGCCGCGTCGAATGAGTTCGGTGAGGACATCCTCGTCCACGTCCTCAAGCTTGTTGATGTACAGGCATCCCGCGCCGGTCCTGTGCTTGCCCAGCCGGGTCAGCAGCCCGGGCGAATCCGGGCTGGAGCTCAACCCGTAGAGCGAAATGCTGGCCTTGCGCGGCGAGAAGCCGACCGCCGGCGCATCCCCCTCGCGACCGGTCTCGTAGCGGTAGTGGTAGCGGCCGAATCCCACGATCGTCGGTCCCCACATTTCCGCTTCCTGGCCCGTGCTTTCAGCCATCAGCCCGAGAAGCCGGAGGCCGTCCCGCCGCCGAACCGGATGCCCGACGGCGTTGAGGAAGTCCACCACGGAGGCACCTGTCGCTTGCGTCTTGTTTTCGGCCATGAGGGAAGTCTGGCAGACGCCGGCGGCGCAGTCAGCCCCCGGGGGCGCCGGTGATAGCCTGCTGCGGTGACCCGCCAACAAGCCGCCGCCGCCCGCCGTCGTCCTTTTCGCCAGGTCGATGTCTTCTCCGCCGAACCCCTGCGAGGAAACCCGCTGGCGGTCGTCGCCGACGCCGAGGATCTCGACGCCGCCGTCATGCAACAGTTCGCGAACTGGACCAACCTCTCCGAAACAACCTTCCTGCTTCCGCCCACTGACCCGCGCGCCGATTACCGGGTGCGGATCTTCACAGGCAGCGAAGAGCTGTCCTTCGCCGGGCACCCGACGCTGGGCTCGGCCCGTGCCTGGCTGGAGGCAGGGGGCGTACCGCGGCAGGACGGCATCCTGGTCCAGGAATGTGCGGCCGGGCTGGTGCGGGTGAAGCACGACGGCGACCGGCTGGCCTTCGCCGCCCCGCCGCTGACCCGTTGCGGGCCGGTGGCCGAGCCAGACATGACCAGCATCGCGGCCGGGCTGGGCTTGCCGCGGAAGGCGCTCTTGGATGCGTCCTGGCTGGTCAACGGACCCGACTGGATCGGCGTGCTGCTGGAGACAGCTGAGCTGGTGCTCTCCATCAGACCCGACTACGGCGCCTTGGCCGGACTCAACGTGGGGGTGATCGGCCCCCACCCGGCCGGGTCCGAAGTCGACTTCGAAGTGCGCACATTCATTCCCGGCGACGCGGCCGCGGAAGACCCTGTGACCGGGAGCTTCAACGCGGGGGCGGCGCAGTGGCTGATCGGCAGCGGCCGGGCCCCCCGGTCCTACCGCGCTGCGCAGGGGACGGCCCTGGGACGGGCCGGCCGCGTCCACATCGACGCGGAGGCGGATGAGATCTGGGTCGGCGGCAGTTCGACAAGCTGCATCGAGGGTTTCGTGCTGCTTTGACGCTCCGCGACGGGGCCCGCCCGCCAGCGGTGTCCGCCGGCGGCCAGCGCCGGGAATAAAGCCGGGAAACCACGACTTCTACAGGTAGATGCAAATGCATGTAGATACCAAAACCGTGGAACAGCACCAGGAGCACACCGTGGAAACCCGCCGCATAACCGTTCTCTCCGCCGGACTCGGCGTCCCGTCCTCGAGCCGCCTGCTCGCAGACCAGCTGGCGGCCTCGTCCGAACGCCAGCTGGCCGCCGCGGGCTACGCCGTGACCGTCGACGTCGTCGAGCTGCGCGATCTCGCCGTGGATATCGCGAACAATTTCGTCACCGGTTACGCTGCCCCCCGGCTGGCCGACGTCATCGCCGGGGTCGAAGCCTCGGACGGCATTATTGCGGTCAGCCCGGTCTTCAGCGCCTCCTACAGCGGCCTGTTCAAGTCCTTCATTGACGTGCTGGATCCCAAATCGCTCGAGGGCAAGGCAGTGCTGCTGGGCGCAACGGCCGGCACCGACCGGCACCAGATGGTCCTCGACTACGCGATGCGGCCGCTGTTCAACTATCTGCGCACCAGGACGGCCGCCACCGCCGTGTTCGCCGGCCCGCAGGACTGGGGCACGAACGGCGATGGCGCGACGCCGCTCTCGGGACGGATTGAGCGGGCCGCCGAGGAGTTCGCAGGCCTGCTGCAGGGCAGCCAGCCGCGGCACCGGCAGGATCCGCTGGAGTCGCTCCCCTTCGAACAGTTGCTGGCCGGGATCTCCGGCGGGAACTAGCGTCCGGATCGACGGTCAGTCTCCGGTCAGTCCTCGAGCAGGGCGATGAATTCCTGCGCCTGCTTCAGCGAGATGTCCGAGTGCCGGGTTAACGCGGCGGCAGCCCCCGCTGCGTCGCCGCTTCGGGCCAGGGTGCGGATACGACCGTAGATCTCGTCGTTGAGCATGTTGCTGCTGACCTCGCGGGTCACGTCGCCCTTGCTGGCAATCGCCCGGTAGCGGTACGAAAAGCGCTGCGGGACGTCTTCGTCGTCGTCTGCGGGCTGCTCCGGCGCCGGCTGGGGCCGATAGGGCTGGGGGTGGGCGGCAAGCGCTCCCACCGCGTCCCGGGACGCCCGCAGGCCCTCGCCCGTGACTTCCAGATACAGTTTGATCGCGGCCATGGCCTGGCCCTGCGCGATCAGGGCATACAGCCGGCGGTGCTGCTCCTGGTCAAGCCGGGCGGCCGCCGCCCGCGCCAGCTCTGCGGAGCCCTGGGTGGGCTGCGCCGCCCGCTCGCGGGGCAGGGCCGGCTTGCGGCGCCCCATCGCGCGTGAGGCCAGCAGGACGCCGACGCCCACGAGCAGGAGGATGAGCAGGGGGATGAGCAAGGCTTCCATGGACTACAGCCGATCTACGTAATTCTTGGCGGTTAGAAGGTCTGAACGGGTGGCCTGGCGCAGCAGCCTGATTGCCTGCACCTTGTGGCCGGACCGCGCCAGGGACTGAAGCTGCAGGGTGAACTGCGGGCTCAACTGGCCGCCGGCCAGGACGGCACCGGGAATACCGGGCCCTCCGGGGCCCACCGAGTCCGGCAGCGCACCACGGCCGGCGTGGGCGCGCTGGGACTGTTGCTGGGCGTTCTGGCTCGGCTGGGTTGCCGCCTCCACCCGCGCCCGGGCCGCCAGCGCTGCCCGGACCTGCGCCTCGTAGTGTGCCCGGGAGCGCATGGCAAGTTCCAACTGGTAGCGTTCCGCGTCGGAGATCCCGAAATTCCGCGGTTTCAGCGCCGCCGCCGCAGCCCAGAGCACTGCCGCCAGGATGAGGGCAGGCAGCATGACTATCACGACATCGCCCATGGCCAAAGCTTATGCCAGATCGCTGTTGTCCACAGCACATTTCGGGGCCGGTCGGCAGGGCTGTCCACCGCGTCCGGAAACCCGCCCGCAATCCGTGAGCAGCATCACGAATTGCGCGCGGTGCGGACCCGCCGTGGAACGCCAGACCGGCCGCTATCCCCAGCCGGCAGTTGCAAGCTGTGGACGAAGCTTTGACGAAAAGTATTTTTCGTCCACAGGGCCGAACTACTGTTTCCGCAGGTCAGCGCGCTTTAAGGCAAGAAAGATTTCCGCTGTCCACAGGGTCGCCCACAGGCTGTGCACAAGCAGTGGGCACTAGTCCACACGTTATCCACAGGCCGCCGCGCCGGCCGGGTTGGTGCCAGTCGGATCGGCGGATAACGTTGCGGGTGTCTCTCCCCGCTGCGCCCGGCTCCGCCCCTCGGCACGCCCCATCGGAACCGCAGCGCGGGTGCAGCGCCGCAGGCCGTCGCCGGACAAATTGTCTGCGCCGGCTGGTAGAAAGAACCCGGTGGAAGCCTGCGGGATCATACGGCAGGACAGCACAGCACACGGCTTAAGCGCTGCCGGCGATCGCAATCTGCCGGCGCACAGTGAAGGACGGCAGTTTTGTCAGTTACGCATTTGGACTCGATCGAGGGCACCCGCGGATCCGAGGGCAGCCGCAAACCGCCCCAGGACATCCCGGCAGAGCAATCCGTGCTCGGCGGCATGATGCTGTCCAAGGACGCCATCGCTGACGTCGTGGAAATCCTTCGCGGCCAGGATTTCTACCGCCCGGCGCACGAAACGGTCTATGAGGCCATCATCGACCTGTACGGCCGCGGCGAGCCCGCCGACGCGGTCACCGTCTCGGACGAACTGACCAAGCGCGGCGAAATCAACCGGATCGGCGGCCCGGCCTACCTCCACGAGCTCATCCAGACCGTCCCCACCGCGGCAAACGCGGGATACTACGCCGAGATCGTGGCCGAGCGGGCCGTCCTGCGCAGGCTGGTCAACGCCGGCACCAAAATCGTCCAGCTCGGGTACGGGCAGGACGGCGAGGTGGAAGACCTGGTCAACCAGGCGCAGGCCGAGGTCTACGCCGTCGCCGAGCGCCGCACCGCGGAGGACTACGTCGTCCTCAAGGACGTCATGGAAGCCACCGTGGATGAGATCGAGGCCTCCGGGCACCGCGGCGAAGGCATGGTGGGCGTTCCCACCGGCTTCTACGAACTCGACGAGCTCACACACGGCCTGCACCCGGGGCAGATGATTGTCATCGCCGCGCGCCCCGCCGTCGGCAAGTCCACCTTCGCGCTGGACTTCGCCCGCTCGGCAGCCATCAAGAACAACCTTGCCACCGTGATGTTTTCCCTAGAAATGGGCCGCAACGAGATCGCCATGCGGTTGCTGTCCGCCGAGGCCACGATCGGCCTGCAGGACCTGCGCAAGGGCACCATCAAGGATGAGCAGTGGTCCAAGATCGCCACCACCATGGGCCGGATGAACGACGCCCCGCTGTTCATCGATGACAGCCCCAACATGTCCCTGATGGAGATCCGCGCCAAGTGCCGGCGCCTGAAGCAGCAGCACGACCTGAAACTGGTCATCCTCGATTACCTGCAGCTGATGAGCTCGGGCAAGAAGGTCGAATCGCGCCAGCAGGAAGTGTCCGAGTTCTCCCGCGCGCTGAAGTTGCTGGCCAAGGAACTGCAGGTGCCGGTGATCGCCCTGTCGCAGCTGAACCGCGGTTCCGAGCAGCGCCAGGACAAGCGCCCCATGGTCTCGGACCTCCGCGAGTCCGGCTCGATCGAGCAGGACGCGGACATGGTCATCCTGCTGCACCGTGAAGACGTCTATGACAAGGAGTCCCCCCGCGCGGGCGAGGCGGACATCCTCATCGCCAAGCACCGCAACGGTCCCACCAAGGACATAGTGGTGGCCTTCCAGGGCCACTACTCGCGCTTCGCCAACATGGCGGGCGACGCCGGCGGCGGCTTCTAGAGCAGGTGGTTGGGCAGCCGGTTTCCCGGCGCCCTGCCCCGGATTTCCAGCAGTTCGCGGGCGTGGGCGTGCAGCCTGCTGTCCTCCTCGGACGCCGGAACCCAGGCCGGGATGGGAACGGACGTGCCGGTTGCGTCGCGCGCCACCATGACCGTCAGGCAATACGTGGTGAGGCTGAGTTCATGCCTGCGGGGGTCCCCGGAGCGGACGTGCACGGCGATATGCATGCCTTTCGTTCCGGTGTACACCAGCCGCGCCTCCACTTCCACCAGGTGGCCGATCAGCAGCGGCCGGTAGAACCGCACGCCGCCGGAGAAGACCGCGACAGTGTCCTGGCCGCAGTAGCGGGAGGCGCAGACGTAGGCGGCTTCGTCGATCCACTTCATCACGATCCCGCCATGGACCTTTCCGCCCCAATTGACGTCCGTGGGGGCGGCGAGGAACCGCAGGGTGACCCGCTCGGCGGTGCCGGCGTCGGTGTAGTCCTGCCGGCTCATGGCCCGGACGATGTCTTCGCGGACCTTGATCCGGGCCAGCGCGTGATCGCGCTGTTCGATCTCCGCCGGCGTCACCGGTTCAAACGGCGGAACCGGAATCGGCTTTCCGTCCTCGCCCACCGCCACGAAGATCACCAGGCACTGGCTGCGCATGCGGGCGGCGCCGCCCCTCGGGTCGCCGGAGGAGACCACCGTCCGGATGTGCATCGAGGATCGGCCGGTGTAGACGATGGTGGCGGTGACTTCCACCATGTCCCCGCTCTTGACCGGATCGGCGAAGTGGATGTTCCCGACATAGGCGGTCACGCAGTAGGCCTTGGCCCAGCCGACGGCGGCGGCATAGGCGGCCTTGTCCACCCACTCGAGCACCGTTCCGGCATCCACCGAACCACTGTGGCCGACGTCGGTGGGGGCGGCCAGAAAGCGCAGGGTAACGGCGTTGGCGGAAGTCTCAGTCATGCAAGTGAGTGTACTGAGGCGCCCGGGGGCGGTGCGCCCCGGGTGGCCGCCGAAGCGAAAAACCAGAAAACGACGGCGGGCGGCCACCCAGGTGACCGCCCAGGGTGACCGCCCGCCCTCGCGTGCAGAGGTGGCGAAAGGACCGGCTAGGCCAGGGCGCCCAGCTTGGAGCCGGGGCGTCCGAAGAGGGCCTTGTCCACGGATACCTTGCCAGCTCCGACCAGGGCCACGGCCGCCGCGCCGGCGGCCAGCATGAGGACCAGTTCATAGCCGCCGGTAGCGACAAAGACGCCGGCAGCAGCATGGACCAGGAAGAGGGCGCCGAGCATGTCCAGGGCGAGCAGCACGGCGAAGACGCGGGTCAGAACGCCCACGATCAACGCGATGCCGCCCACCAGCTCCAGCGTGGCGATGGCCGGGGCAGCCAGGTCGGCCGCCGGGACGCCCATCTGCGCGAAGGATGCCTGCGTGCCGGCGATCGTCCACTCGTTGAACTTCTGCCAGCCGTGGGCGGCGAACAGGAAGCCGGTGACAACGCGGAGAATGGTCCGAGCAGTGGTGGAGAGGGTGGGCTGATTCATGGGATACCGTCCTGGTTAAATCTGCGGGCGGCAAGCAGCCGCCTTCATTGAAAGTTCAACTTATACGTTCCCAGCAATTACTTGAAAAGTCAACCAATCGCTTTATGGCTGCGCGGCGGCAGGGGGTCCGCGCGCCCGCTAGGGTGGTTCCGTGCCAGTTTCCGCCCCGTATCCCGCAACGCTGACGTCCCCGGCAGGCCGGCGTCGGGAGATCCTGCGGCTGGCCGTTCCGGCCTTCGGGGCGCTCATTGCCGAACCACTGTTCCTGCTTGCCGACTCGGCGATCGTCGGACACCTGGGCGTGGACCAGCTCGCCGGCGTCGGCCTCGCCTCCGCGGTCTTGCACACGGCGGTGGGGCTGATGGTGTTTCTGGCCTACTCCACCACCCCCGCCGTGGCGCGGGCGATCGGCCACGGCCAGCTGCCCAAGGCGCTGGCAGCCGGCCGGGACGGCGTCTGGCTGGCCCTGCTGTTGGGTCTGCTCCTGGCGGCGGCCGGATTCTTCGCCGCCGAACCACTCCTGCACCTGATGGGCGCCCGGGGCGAGGTGCAGACCTTCGCGGTGGACTACCTGCGGTGGTCCATGCCGGGGCTCGTGGCCATGCTGCTCATTTTCGCCGGCACCGGCGTGCTGCGCGGGTTACAGGACACCCGGACCCCGCTGGCAGTGGCCGCCGCCGGCTTTACGGTCAACATCGTGCTCAACCTCGCCCTGGTCTACGGGTTCCGGCTTTCCGTCGCCGGGTCGGCCCTGGGCACCAGCATCGCCCAATGGGCCATGGCGCTGGTCTATGTCGTGATGGTGCAGCGCAATGCCCGCCGGCACGGCGTCGCCCTTCGGCCGGACTGGCGGGGCATCCGCGCGCTGGCCAGGGTTGGCTCCTGGTTGATGCTGCGGACGCTGAGCCTGCGGATCGCGATTCTGGCCACCGTCCTGGTGGTGACCGCCCAGGGGCCGGTCAACCTCGCGGCGCACCAACTGGCGATGACCGTGTTCACGTTCCTGGCGTTCGCGCTGGATGCCCTTGCCATCGCCGCGCAGGCCCTGATCGGCAAGGAGCTCGGCGCCGCCCGGCCGGCCGCGGCCCGTGAGCTCACCGGCACGATGGTCCGCTGGGGCCTGGGGTTTGGACTGCTCACCGGAATCCTGCTCGCTGCCGCCGCGCCCTGGGTCGGGCTGCTCTTCACCGCCGACGACGGCGTCCGGTCCGCGCTTGCCTTCGCCCTCTGGATGCTGGCGGCGGGCCAGCCCATTGCAGGCTATGTCTTCGTCCTCGACGGCGTGCTGATCGGCGCCGGGGACGCGAAGTATCTGGCGGTCGCCGGCGTCGTAAATCTCGCCGTTTACCTGCCCCTGCTGGTGTGGGTCCGGCTCTCCGGCGCCGGGGACGGGGCCGGCGCGCTGCTGTGGGTCTGGGCGGCGTTCTCGCTCGGCTACATGCTGGCACGCGCGGTGACCCTCGGGCTGCGGGCGCGGACCGACCGCTGGATGCTGCTTGGTGCCCGGTGACCGCGGCACACTCCTGACCCGCACCTACTAAACTGGTCTGGTGACTCTTCCCGCAGCCCCGCACGCCCCCGCCCTGCCTGCCGCCACTGACGTGTGGAAGCCGGTGCTGGGCCGCGCCGCCGTCGCCCTCGTTTTCGGCGCCGTCACGGTGTTCTGGGCCGCCCCGCCGGAACAGGGGATGGGCTGGGTTGGAGGCCTCTATCTGCTGGCCACGGGGCTGGTGCTGCTCTGGGGCATCAAGCGCACCGGGCTCCGGCACGGGAGCGCCGGCGCTAAGGTGCAGGCTGCTGCCGGGGCCGTACTCACCGGAACCGGTGCCGCCGTCGGCCTGCTCACCGGCAGCCTGGTGTTTGGCACCATCGGTGCGCTGGGCCTTGGCTTGGCCGGCGCCGCCGAGCTCCTCCTCGGGGTGACTGCCCGCCGCCGCTCGGTCCTGGCCCGGGACTGGCTCGCGTCAGGGGTGATCGGGCTCGGCACCGCGGTTGCGCTGCCATTCTTCATCGACCTCGGCCCGCACGCGCTGCTGGGCGTCGCCGGCGGAGGCGCAATCCTCAGCGGGGTGCTCTGGACCCTGGCCGGCCTCACCCTGCGGCACGATGCACAGCGTCCTTCGACGGAGGCCGTAAACTAGTAGGGACAGGTTCTACCCGGCGTAGAACAATTGCGGTATCACGGCCGCCACGCCCCGCGGGCGCTGGCGTCAGGAGGAAAGCACCTTGGCAGAGCAGAAATCAGGAGAACGCCGCTCGTTGCGGACCTCGGTCAAGGGCCCGCTCATGTTTTCCGCCTTCTGGGCGGCGTTGGCGTTCGTTGCCATCCTGATCTTCGCCTCCGGCGGGAGCGCCAAGACGCCCCGGTTCGACCTGGCCTTCACCGGTGCCGGCATCGCCTTCATTGTCACCCTGGTGCTGGCGGCCATGCTATCGATGAGCTACAAGGACAATGCCGAGCACCTCGGCAAGGGCTCCGGCGTGAACCTGAGTTCCCGCCGGCCGGCGCCCTCCCCGGGCGGCCGCACCCCGGAGCCGGGCGCCGACGCCGAAACCCCCGAGGGGTAGGAGCCCGCACCGCCGGCGCGCATGCCGCGGATGCGCGCATCCGCCGCCGGCGGGCATCCGCCGGTCAGGACGCTGCTTTGCGGGCCCGGTAGGCCGCCACATGGGCGCGGTTGGCGCAGTTTCCGGTATCGCAGAAGCGCTTGGACCGGTTCCGGCTCAGATCCAGGACCGCCGCGTCGCAGTCGGCGGCCGCGCAGACCAGCATCCGGTCCATCTCCTTGCTCCGGATGACATCCGCCAGCCCCATCGCCGCCTCGGTACTCATGCGGTCCGCCAGCGGCGCGTCGGGGCTGGTCGCGTGCAGATGCCAGTCCCAGCCGTCGTGCTTCATCAACTGCGGCAGCGCCCGGGCTTCGCGCAGCAGGCGGTTGACAGTCTCCACCGCGGAATCCTCGTCCGCCAGCCAGAGTGCGGCGAGCCGGGAACGCAGCCGGTGGACGCCGGCCAGTTCCGCAGCATTCCGTGTCCGGGAGCCGCTGAAGCCCTCGGCTGCCAGGAAGCGGTCCAGGTCCTCGACCGTGGACAGTTGCTCCGCGCCGTTGGCGGCGGTATTGATGAGGTTGACCGCCGAGCGCAGCGCAATCTCCGTGTCAGGGGCAAAAACCATCTTGACTCCTTACCTCACGCGGGCGTACCGTCATGACCATAACCCTATTTTACTCCTGACAGGAGATTGTCCATGTCTGCTGCCCGCCGCACCGCCGGGGCTTCGGCCGCCGACGCCCGCGCCCGAGTCGCCCCGCCGATGCCAGCCGCGGCAGGATTCCTGGCCTCCGGGCTGGGGGTCGCGCTGTTTTCCTCCGCCGTCTTCGGCCTGTCCGGCTCCTTCGCCAAAGCACTCCTGGAAACCGGCTGGACCCCGGGCGCGGCGGTCACTGCGCGGCTGACCGGCGCGGCGCTCGTGCTGGCCGTTCCGGCGGTGGCCGCGCTCCGTGGCCGGTGGCACCAGCTGCGGGACAACTGGCTCACCGTGGTGTTGTTCGGCGTGATCGGGGTCGCTGCCTGCCAGCTGTTCTACTTCAATGCGGTCGCCCGGCTCTCTGTCGGTGTGGCGCTGCTGCTGGAGTACCTCGCGCCGGTGTTGATCGTGCTTTGGCTCTGGGCCGCCAGCCGCCGTCGACCGCGGCGGCTCACCGTTTCGGGGACGCTGCTCTCGCTGGCAGGCCTGGTGCTGGTGCTGGACCTCACCGGCGCGGTGAAGGTCGACGTCGTCGGCGTGCTGTGGGGGATTGCGGCCGCCGTCTGCCTGGCGATCTACTTTTTCATCACGGCCAGGGAGAATGACACCCTGCCACCGCTCGTACTGGCCTCGGGAGGGCTGCTGGTGGGGGCGCTGGTCATGTGGCTGGCGGCGGCGACGGGACTGCTGCCGATGGCGGCCAGCACGGCCGACACCCGGCTGGGGCCCTGGGTTACCCCGTGGTGGGTGGCGCTGGGCGGCCTGGTCATCCTGGCCACCGTGCTGGCCTACGTTTCGGGCATCGTGGCCGCACGGGCGCTGGGCTCCAAAGTGGCCTCGTTCGTCTCGCTGACCGAGGTGCTGTTCGCCGTGATCTGGGCCTGGCTGCTCCTTGGCGAGCTGCCGGGACCCGTCCAACTCCTGGGCGGTGTCCTGATCGTTGGCGGCGTCGTGCTGGTCCGCTGGGATGAACTCCGCGGGCCCGCCCCGCTAGGCCCGGCACTCGACCACGCCAACGACGTCGAACCGGTCCCCTAGAGGCCGCCCCGCGGCTGACCCCTCCCACCGGCGGCGGGGGCGTTACCGGCCGAAGCTGCGCAGCCGCAGTGAGTTGGCCACCACCAGCACCGAACTGGCCGCCATCGCCGCCCCGGCGATCATCGGATTAAGCAGCCCCAGCGCCGCCACCGGAATTCCGACGGCGTTGTAAAAGAAGGCCCAGAAAAGGTTGGTCTTGATCGTGGCCAGGGTGCGCCGGGACAGCTCGATTGCCTGCGCAACCTGGCCCAGGCTGTCCCCCATGACGGTCAGGTCGGCGGCTTCAATGGCGACGTCCGTGCCCGAGCCCATCGCAATGCCCAGGTCTGCCTGGGCGAGGGCCGCGGCGTCGTTCACGCCGTCGCCGGCCATCGCCACCGTGGCACCCCGGGCCTGAAGCGCCCGGACCGTTTCCACCTTGCCCGCCGGCAGCACGCCGGCGAAGACGTCCCCGGGGTCGATGCCGACGGCCGCGGCCACCTGGCCGGCGACGGCGGCGTTGTCCCCGGTCAGCAGGACCGGCCGCAAACCCAGCTCCCGGAAGCGGGAAATGGCGGCGGCGGAGCCGGCCTTCACGGTATCGCGGAGGCTGATGATGCCGGCCGGCTCGCCGTCCACGGCCAGCCAGATGGCGGTGGCGCCGGCCTCCTCGGCGTCGGTCAGCGCCGCCCGCTGCGCGCTGGAAAAGGCCACGCCGTTATCCTCCAGCCAGCCCGCGCGGCCAGCCGTGAGGGCGCGGCCGTCAACGCTGCCGCGGACACCGCCGCCGGGAGCGGAGTGGAAACCGACGACCGCGGGCAGCCGGCCGCCGCCCGTCTCCTCCGCGCTCTGGGCCGCCGCGGCGATGGCCCTGGCGATGGGATGTTCGGAGGCCGCCTCGGCGGCACCGGCGAGCCTGAGGACCTCGGCCTCGGTGAAGGGCGCGAAGGCCCGGACCCCGGTGACGGCCAGCCGGCCTGTGGTTACGGTGCCGGTCTTGTCCAGCAGGATGGTGTCCACGGTGCGGGTGTCTTCGAGGACCTGCGGCCCCCGGATCAGGATGCCCAGCTGTGCACCGCGCCCGGTGCCGGTCAGCAGCCCCACCGGCGTGGCCAGGCCGAGGGCACAGGGGCAGGCGATGACGAGGACCGCCACGGCGGCCGTGAAGGCGCTGCGGAGCTCGGCGTCGCCGATGGCCGGCCCTGACGCCACCAGCCAGCCGCCGAAGGTGGCCACCGCGATGCCCAGTACCACCGGCACGAAGACGGCGCTGATCCGGTCCGCGAGCCGTGCGATTGGGGCCTTGCCGGATTGGGCCTGCGCTACCAGCCGGCCCATCTGCGCCAGCGTGGTCTCGGCGCCGACCCGGGTGGCGTGGACCAGGAGCCGGCCGGAGGTATTGATCGTGGCCCCCGTGACCGCGCTGCCGGGGCCCACTTCCACGGGAACCGATTCACCGGTCACCAGGGACGCGTCGACGGCGGAGGAGCCGTCCGTGACGACGCCGTCGGTGGCGATCTTCTCGCCGGGGCGGACCACGACGACGTCCCCGGCCCGGAGCCGGTCCGCCGGCACCTTGAATTCGAGGCCGTCCCGCAGCACGGTGGCGTCCTTGGCGCCCAGGTCCAGCAGGGTCCGCAGTGCGTCGCCGGCCTTCTGCTTGGCCCCGGCCTCGAGGTAGCGGCCCAGCAGCAGGAAAGTGGTGACGACGGCGGCGACTTCGAAGTACAGGCCCCCGGAACCCATGGCCTCCATGCCCGGGTCCTCGGTCAGCCGCGGATCCACCACCAGTTGCCAGGCCGAGAACAGGTAGGCGGCACTTACGCCGATGGAGACGAGGGTGTCCATGGTGGAGGCCAGGTGGCGGGCGTTGACCGCCGCGGCCCGGTGGAACGGCCAGGCAGCCCACGTGACGACCGGCAGTGCCAGCACGGCGGCGACCCAGCCCCAGTGCGGGAACTGGGCGGCGGGGAGCATCGACATCAGGAACACCGGGACGGTGAGGATGGCCGCGGCCAGCAGCCGGGTCCGGAGCGCGGCCGCCGGCTTCCCGGCGGGTGCCTCGGCGCGGGGCTGTTCCTGCGGCGGCCGCACCGTGGCCTTATAGCCGGCGGCGTTCACGGTGGCGGTGATCTGCTCATCGGTGATGCCCACCGGCACGCTGACCCGGGCGGATTCCAGCGGGAGGTTGACGAGGGCGTGCACGCCGTCGAGCTTTCCGAGCTTGCGTTCCACCCGGCCCACGCAGGAGGCGCAGGTCATCCCCTCAATGTCCAGTTCGACTACCCGGCCGCCGGTGCGCTGCGCCGGTTGTGCGTCGTTCACGTGGATTCTCCTCGGTCGGTCTCGGCTCGCTGCTCAGGCTTCGTTCGCCACGACCAGGTAGCCGGCCTCGGCCACCGCTTCGCCGATGTCGGCGGCGGAGAGGGCTGCGGCGGAGGTGATCGTGACGGTGGAAACACCGCCGGCGTTAAGGTCGACGTCGACGCTTTCGACGCCGGCCAGGGCCTCCAGTTCCTCGGAAACGGCGGATACGCAGTGTCCGCAGGTCATGCCGGATACCTCGATAACGGTGGAAACGGTGCTCATTCGTGACTCCTTGGGGCGCTGTGATGCTGGCTGGCCAGCGTGGTGGGGTGACGGGTGGGAAGGCCGCTACCGGAGCAGGCGGCCGATGGCATCGGTGGCTTCCTTGACCTTGGCATCGATCGCTTCGGCCCGGCGTTCCGGATCGGGTTCCGCCGCCGCGCCGACCACGCAGTGGCCGATGTGTTCTTCGACCAGTCCGAGGCTGACCGCGTGCAGGGCCTTGGTAGCCGCCGCGACCTGGGTGAGGATGTCGATGCAGTACTTGTCCTCATCGACCATGCGGGCAATACCGCGGACCTGTCCTTCGATCCGCCGGAGCCGCTTGAGGTACGCATCCTTGTTCCCGGCGTAACCGTGCTGCTGCGGAACCGCTTCACCCGCGGCGGCGAGGCCGTGGGGCGTTTCGGGGGAGGGGGCCGTGCCCGCCGGTGCAGACTCGTTCATGGCCCCACAATATACCCCTTGGGGGTATGTGGCAACAGCCGCAGCAGCAGCGGTGCCCCGGCAGCCGCGGCACTTCTACGTTGCCCGCAAATTAAAGAGCTCCGGAGTGCGTTATTGGGGGATACGCACTCCGGAGCAGCTATGGGGTAGGGAACTTTCCCCTACCTGAACAACGATACGGGGGGAGGGCGGGGTTGTGCCAGTGCCCCGAATAACTACTTTTGGTTTACTTTTAGCAAGGGCGGGCGCCGGACCAATCGTTGATTGTGTGCGGAAAACCATTGCGGGGGCCCGGCCGCGGTGGTTGCATGTAGGGCATGGCTAATGCGGAGAGTTACATCCTGGCAATCGGCACGAAAAAGGGCCTCTGGTTGGCCAGCAGCCCGGACCGGCGGGAATGGTCCCTGTCCGGCCCCCACTTCCTGATGAGCGAGATTCCCAGCATCGCGATCGATACCCGCGGCGGCCGGACCCGGATCCTGGTCGGCGTCCGATCCGAACACTGGGGTCCCACCGTTTTCCACTCGGACGACCTCGGACAAACCTGGACCGAGCCCGACAACGGCGCCATCCGGTTCCCGGCGGAAGCCGACGCGGCACTGGAGCGCGTCTGGCAGATCTACCCCGACGCCGAGTCCCGCCCCGGCGTCGTCTGGGCCGGCTGCGAACCAATCTCGGTGTGGAAATCGACCGACGGCGGGGAGCACTTCGAGCTGAACCGCGGCCTGTGGGACCATCCCCACCGCAGTGAATGGGGTGCCGGCTACGGCGGCGCGGCCGCCCACTCCATCGTGGTGCACCCGGACGGCGACCGGGTGCACGTGGCGATGAGCACCGGCGGGGTCTACCGCTCGCTCGACGGCGGCACCTCCTGGGAACCGCGCAACAAGGGCATCTCGGCCCGCTTCAATCCCGACCCGTACCCCGAATTCGGCCAGTGCGTGCACAAGATCGCCGCCGACGCCGCCGTCGACGGCCGCCTCTACGCCCAGAACCACCACGGTGTCTACCGCAGCGACGACGATGCCGAAAGCTGGGAATCGATCGCTGAGGGGTTGCCGGCGGATTTCGGCTTCGTCATGCTGACGCACCCGCGCCGGGCCGGGACGGCGTGGGTGATCCCGCTGAAGGCCGACGGCGAGCGGATCCCGCCGGACGGAAAACTCGCGGTACACCGGACCGACGACGCCGGTGCGAGCTGGAAACGGCTTGACGCCGGGCTGCCGGGCGCCGAGTTCAACGTTGTGCTGCGTGATGCGGCCTGCGTCGACGGGGCCGAACCCGCCGGCGTGTACTTCGGCACCCGCGGCGGCAGCGTCTACGCCAGCGCCGACGAGGGGGAGCACTTCACCGAGGTCGCCTCGCACCTGCCCGACGTCCTGTGCGTCCGGGCGGCAGCGGTCAGCGGCACCCAGCCGTCCGGGGCGCCGGACGCTGCCGCCACGGTGTCCGCGTGAGGCCTGGCGGTGCCTGAAATCAGCGTGGTCCTGCCCAGTGTCCTGGCGCCGCTGGCCGGGGGACAGTCCATCCTGTCCGCGCCCGCGGAGGCTCCCGTGACGGTGCGGTGGCTGCTGGACGCGGTGACCGGGGACCTGCCTGCACTCTCCCGGCGGCTCCGGGACGAGACCGGCGCCGTCCGCCGCTACGTGAACATCTACGTCAGCGGCAACGAAATCCGCCGCCTGCAGGGCCTCGGCACCGAAGTCGCGCCGGGCCAGGAAGTCCTGATCATCCAGTCCGTCGCCGGCGGCTGAGGGCCCCGGCCGGCCGCCGCCAGAATCGTTGACAATTTCGTCAGCGATCCGTAGCGTCGGTTTCGGGCGGTCCTCCGGGTTGAGGCCGCGTGATTCCTTGCAATGGTGCGACGGGAGGTACGCCGGTGGCCGCAGGCCTGAGCCTCAAGGACGTGAGCCTGCACTTTGGCGGGGTAAAGGTACTGCAGGAGGTCAGCTTCGACGTCGACCCGGGCGTCATCTTCGGCCTGGTGGGACCCAACGGTGCGGGCAAGACCTCCCTCTTCAACTGCATCAGCGGCCACTACAAGCCCAGCTCGGGCTCGATCACGATCAACGGCACCGAAGTGCTGGGCAGCGCACCATCCCGCCTGGCCCGGCTCGGGCTGGCGCGCACCTTCCAGCATCCCGCCCTGCGGCTGAACGCCACCGTCCTGGACAACGTCCTGCTCGGCGGCCACACCCGGCTCCCCGGCGGCCCCGTGGCCTGGGCGCTGCGGCTGCCGAACACCACCCGCGCCGAGCAGGCCATCCGCGCGGAAGCCCTCGACCTCCTTGACCGGGCCGGCCTGGGCTGGGCCGCCGACGTCCCCGCGAATGAGCTCTCGCACGGACTGCACAAAGGGATCGAGCTGTGGCGCGCCATGCTGTCGCAGCCGTCGCTGCTGTTGCTCGATGAGCCGGCGGCGGGGCTGTCGCACGGCGAGGTGGAACACCTCATCAAAACGGTGCGGGGCATCCGCGCCGAGCAGGACACCACAGTGGTCATCGTCGAGCACCACATGGGGCTCATCTCCGCCCTCACCGACCAGGTCGTCGTCCTTGACCACGGACGCAAACTCATGGCGGGGACCGCGGCCGAGGCCCAGTCCGATCCGCGGGTGATCGAGGCCTACATCGGGAAGGACGCGGCCGATGACGTTGCTTGAGCTCGCCGGCGTGACCGCTTCCTACGGCCCCGTCCGGGTGATCCACGGGGTCTCGCTCAGTGTGCCCGAGGGCGGCTCCGTCGGCATCCTCGGGGCGAACGGTGCCGGCAAGACGACCACGCTGCGCGCCATCAGCGGGACGGTGCGCACCGGCGGCCGGATTGCCTTCCAGGGCCGGGACATCCGCGGCCTCCGCCCGGACCAGGTCGCCGCCCTCGGGATCGCCCACGTTCCGGAGGGCCGGGGCACGCTGGGACAACTGAGCGTCCGTGAAAACCTGCTGGTGGGCGCCTACCTGCGCAAAGGCCGCCGCGCAATCGCGGCGGACATGGACTACTGCCTGGACCTGTTTCCGCAGCTCAAGGAGCGGATCGGCGCACGGGCGGCGGCGTTGTCCGGCGGCGAGCAGCAGATGCTCGCCGTCGGCCGGGCGTTCATGGCCAAGCCCAGGCTGTTGCTGCTTGACGAAGCGTCGCTGGGGCTCGCGCCGAGCACCGCCAAGTCCGTATACGACGCGATCCGCCGGCTGCGGCGCGAGTCAGGCATTGCCATGGTGGTCGTCGAGCAGAATGCCCCACTCGCCTTTTCGCTCGTCGACACGGCCACCGTGCTGGAAACCGGCCGCAGCGTGCTGACCGGAACATCCGCCGAGCTCAACGGCATGGACGAGATCCGCCGCGCCTACTTGGGGGGTTGAGCCTCATGGGAACCTTTATCCAGCTCGTGGTGGACGGCCTCGCGACCGGATCCATCTACGCCGCCCTTGCCCTCGCCATCGTGCTGGTGAACCAGGCGACGGGCCTGATCAACTTTGCCCAGGGCGGACTCGCGGTGCTTTCCGCCTACGTCGCCTACGCCTTCGTCCAGCTCGGACTGCCGCTGATCGCCGGGATCATCCTCGCGGTCCTCATCTCGTTCGTCATCGGTGCGCTGGTCGAACGGTTCCTGGTCCGCCGCTTCGAACGCGGGGACCCGGACACCGCCGTCGTGGTGACCATCGGGCTCCTGACCCTGGTCACCGGCGTCTGCGCCATCGTCTGGAGCTACAACAACCTCGGCTTCCCGTCGCTGTTCCCGCTCAGCAGCGTCAACATCCTCGGCGCGGTGGTGAGCATCCGGTCGCTGGCCACCACGCTGAGCATCATCGTCATCATGGTGGTGCTGCAACTGCTGTTCCTTCGCACCAAACTCGGACTCGCGCTCCGCGCGGTGGCCGACAGTCCGGCATCCGCGGCGTTGTCCGGGCTGCCGGTGGGCCGGCTGCTGATGGTCGGCTGGGGTCTGGCCGCAGCCCTGGGCGCCATCGCCGGCGTCCTCGTCGCCCCGCAGCTGACCCTGACACCGGGCATGCTGGACACGGCCCTGGTCTACGCCCTGGCCGCGGTCATCCTCGGCGGCCTCGACAGTCCCGTCGGGTGTGTGGTCGCAGCCTCGGCGATCGGCGTCCTGGAAAACCTCGTCTCGGTCTACGTCCCCCTGATCGGCCACGATCTGAAGATCGCCGTACCGTTTGCCCTGATCTTCGTCATCCTCATCCTCCGTCCGCAGGGGCTGTTCGGCCGGAAAGTTGTGGTGCGGGTCTGATGGGCAGCCCAGTGCGGGCCACCCGCCAGAGCGCGGGGCGCGCCGGAGTCCGGGGTTGGAGCCCCGGACGGATCGTCCTGCTCGTCGTCGTCGCCCTTGCGCTGGTCGTTGCGCCGCTCGTCCTGCCGGCGTTCGCCAACCAGACACTGATCCGGATAGGCGTCTATGCGGTCGCGGTGCTGGGACTGAACATCGTCATGGGCTACACGGGGCAGGTCAACCTCGGACAGATCTTCTTCGTCGGCCTGGGTGCCTACGCCGCCGCCTACGGGGTCAAACAGGGCTGGAACATCGTCCTGGTCTTTGTCCTGGCCTGTGTCATCGCCGGCCTCGTCGGGCTGCTCGTGGCACTGGCTGCTGCCCGGCTCGGCGGCCTCGCGATCGCCATGGTCACCATCGCCCTGCCAATCGTCGGGGTGCCGCTGGCCAAACGGCTCGACGAGTTCACCGGCGGCTCGCAGGGCATCTCGGCCCGCTTCACCGACGCCCCCGACTGGTCCGGCCTCTACAACGACCAGTGGCAGTTCTACCTCATCCTGCTCGTGACCGCGGCGGCGTTCCTGCTGGGCCGCAACCTGGTCCGCGGCAAGTACGGCCGCGCGTTCGGGGTGGTCCGGGAGAACGAGGCAGTCGCCGCCTCCATGGGCGTCTCGCCGTACCGCACCAAGGTCCTCGCGTTCACGGTTGCCTCGGTCTTCGGCGGCGCCAGCGGGTTCCTGTATCTGGCAGCCGTGCAGTACACCTCACCGGAAACCCTGAGTTTTGGCCATTCCATCACGCTGCTCGCGGCGATGGTTATCGGCGGCGCCGGAAGTATCGCGGGCTCGCTCATCGGCGGGGCCTACTACGTCCTGGTCCCGCTGCTGACCAACGCGATCGACCCGAGCTTTACCACCGCAAGCCAGGGCGCAATCCTCCTGTTGGTGCTGTTCGTGCTGCCCGAGGGCCTGGTCAGCCTGCCCCGCGTGGTGCGCCGGCTCGGCCGCGGGCACACCGGCCGCCCCGCCGCCGGCGGCCACACGCCGGCCGGCCCCGTGCACCCTCCGGTTCCGGAAGCCGCTACCGGGAGACTCGAAAAATCAGAGAGGCAGGATCGATCATGAAGGTCAGGAAAAAGTCAGGCGGGGTCCTTGGCGTCGTCGCGATGGCATCCATCGTGGCGCTCTCCCTCTCGGGGTGCAGCCGGGACGGTGCCGGCCAGGGCGGCGGATCAAGTTCGTCGCCCGGCATCACGGACTCCTCCATCACGCTTGGGATCACCACCCCGCTCAGCGGTGCCACGGCCGGGCCGGGAACCTGCACGGTAGCAGGCGTGACGGCCTACTTCGGGGCACTGAACGCCGCAGGCGGAGCGAAGTTCGGGGACGGCAAGACCCGCACGGTGAACATCAAGACCTACGACGACGGGTACGATCCGCAGAAATCACTGGCAAACTTCCAGCAGATGGTCTCCGACAACGTCTTTGCCGCCACGGCCGGCCTGGGCACCCCCACCAACCGGGCGTTCCGCGAAGCAGCCATCAGCCAGAAGGTTCCCCAGGTGCTCGTGATGACCGGTGACCCGCTGTTCAGTGACCGCAAGCAAAGCCCCTGGCAGCTCGGGTTCGTGCCGATCTATCAGAACGAGGGAGCCGCGTTCGGCAAGTTGCTGGCCGCCTCCAAGGGCCAGCACAAGGTCGCGATCCTGTCCCAGAACGATGACTACGGCAAGGGCTACGTCCAGGGCTTCAAGGACGCGGTCAAGGGATCGTCGAACATCTCGGTCGTCGGGGAACAAACCTACGAGGCCACGGACACGTCGGTGGATGCACAGCTGACCCAGCTGGCGTCGTCGGGCGCCGATGTCTTCTTCAACGCCATGTCAATCACCCCGCTGACCATCGCCTCGCTCCAGAAGGCCCAGCAGATCGGCTGGAAGCCCAGCTGGTTCCTGCCGTCCAACACCTCCAGCCCCACCGCGATCCTCGAGCCCGGCGGCGGCGCCGCCTATCCCGGAATCTACTCGGTGTCCTTCGCCAAGGCGCCGCAGAGCCCGACGTTCGCCAAGGACCCGGACGTGGTGAAGTTCCTCGCCGACCTCAAGCAGTACGGCAAGTACCCGGACATGCCGGCTTTCCCGCACTGCATGTGGAGCTACATGGTGGGCGCCACGCTGGAACAGGCGTTCAAGAGCATGAACGCGCCGACGCGGGACAGTTTCATGACGGCCCTGCGGAACATCAAGGGCCTGCAGGCGCCGCTGATGCTCTCCGGAACGTCGGTGGACACCACGGTTGACGGGCAGCCGGCAGTATCGTCCGTCCTCGTCCAGAAGTACAACGGCAAGGGCTACGCGACGGTGGAGAACTTCGGGTAGCCGGGCGGCAGGCGCGGCCCGGTACCCCACCGGGCCGCGCCCGGCCGCTGTGGCCGGAGGGCGCTAGGCGTTCGCGGCGTTGGCCGGAGACCACACGCCCCCGGAAGCCTCCAGCTCGTCGATCAGCGCGAGCCCGCGCTGCGCCCACGCGATCTCCACGCGGGCACGGTCCACCAGCCCCTCGTAGGTGAAGCGCTTGAACGCGATGGTTCGTTCCCGGTCCGCCGGGGAGGTGACGGCCAGGCGCCGCACCAGCATGGGGTTCGCGATCTCTGCGATGCGCAGCAGCTCGGATTCCCACTGGGCGCGTTCGGCCTCCCACTGGGCGCCGTGCCGACGGAAGAACTCGCGGGCGGCCTGCGGCGACGCCGCTTCGAGGTACGCGGCGCGCAGATGGGCGGGGTCGCGGACGCGGGCATACTCGAGCGGGGTCTGCATCCAGGCCAGGAAGTCCGCCTCCCCGGCGTCCGTGACGTGGTAGAGCCTCCGGGTGGCGCGCTGGCCCCGGGGCTGCTCTTCGCCTTCGATGAGGTGCTCGGCCTCCATTTTGCGCAGTTCGGGGTAGATCTGGGAGTCAGGGGCGTGCCACACGTGCCCCACCGAGGCCGAGAACTGCTTTTGCAGGTCGTAGCCGGAGAGCGGGCCGACGCGCAGCAACGCAAGCAGTGCGTAGCGGAGGCTCATGCGGAGATCCTTTGGGCGGAGGGGAGGCTCAAGGGGGCGGTGCACCGCCCCTTGACCCGGAGTTCCCAGCCTAGGCGGGCTGGTAGTTTGTCCGCCACCCGCCGTGGTAACTTGCCCGGGCGACGGTGGAGTAGGGCACCGGACTGACCACCGCGCGCACCTCGGTCTGCACGTGCGGTTCGACGGCGGCCTTGGCGGTACCGCCGTTTGGCTCGCCCCACACCACCTTCAGTTCCGTGCCCTCCGGGACGCGCGGGTCGATCGTGGCCAGCGACAGGGCCCGGCGCTCGTTGGCGCTGTACCCGGTGAACATCGAGTAGCCAACGACCGTTCCGTCGGCGTCGACCACGGAGTCATAGTTGGCCGAGCCGTAGTTGGCCAGCGGAAGGTCGAAGAACTTATAGCTCGGGCCGTCAACGTTGAACAGCGACGCGTAGATTGCGGTGACGTCCTCGGCGTCCCAGGCCAGGGTGACCTTCTTGCGCTGGGACTCCTTGTCCATCCGTTCCAGGGCGTCGCGGCCGATGAAGTCATGGTCGAACTTCACGAACGAACCGTAGCCGAGCTCCCAGGGCGTCAGGTAGTAGTCCTCGATGTTCTCGGACACGAAGGATCCGGCCAGGGTGGCGGTGGCCTCGTAGCCGTCTGCGGGAAGCCATTCCCGGTAACCGCGCTCGGCCTGGCCGGTGTAAATCGCGGGCAGCGGGGAGGGGATCCAACCTGATTCAAGGGTGTTTGACGGATAGGCGCGGGACCCGACCGGGACGAGTCCGAACTCCGCGCCGGCCGCGACGATCGCATCGCGGATGCGGTCATGGTCGGCGTAGGGACCCCAGACCTCCAGCCCGGGCGCACCGGCCATCCCGTGGCGCAGGGTGCGGACCGTGGTGCCGTCGATGGTCATGGTGGACATGTTGAAAAACTTCAGCTGCTCCAGCGGGCCGCCGTTGAGCTTTTCGATCACCTGCCAGGCGTTCGGGCCCTGGATCTGGAAACGGTAGTACTGCCGGGTCACCGGGTGGCCGTAGGGGCGCGAGGGTGAACGGCGGTCGACGGTGATGTCCAGGTTGCGGTAGCCGCCGGTCTCGCCGTGGTACTGCAGCCAGTTGGCGGCCGGGGAACGCCCGACATAGACGTACTCGTCCTCCGCTTCGCGGAACAGGATGCCGTCACCGATGACGTGCCCGGACTCCGTGGTCGGCACGTACTGCTTGGCCTTGTTGACGGGGAACACTTCGGTGGAGTTGATCGCCGTCGAGGAAATCAGCTTGATCGCGTCCGGGCCTTTCATGAACAGGTTGTCCATATGGTGGGACTGGTCGTAGAGGACAGCGCTCTGGCGCCAGGCGGTCTGTTCCTTGATCCAGTTCTGGAAGTCGGCCGGGACCACCGGGTAGATGTACGAGCCGATCTGCGAATTGCGCAGCAGATCGACTGTGCCGCGGGACGCGTCGAGGACTTCCTGCAGATTCTTAGGTGCCACGATGAAACCTCTCGTTCGGGATGGGATGTTTCCGGTTTGGATGTGTTGTTCAGCCCTGGTCGGCGACGAACTGCCGGACCCAGTCCGCGGTCGCGAGCAAACCGCCGAAGGTGTAAAAGTGCAGCCCGACGCGGCCGCCGGTGTGCGGCTGCCGGCCGGCAGTGTGCTGTGCCAGCACGGCGGCAAGGTCGTTGACGAACCGGTCCGGACCGGCGTCGCCCATCAGGTTGGTGAGCGAGAAGCCGTACTTTTTCACGATCATGGCGCTGGCGCCGACGCCGAACCGGCGGGCGAAGCCGAGCAGGCGTTTGATGCCGGCGGGTCCGGGCGTCCCGACGCGGACCGGAGCGTTGATTCCGGCGGCCCGGATCGCGTCGATCCAGTCCGCCACGGGGTCGGTGTCGAACGCGAACTGCGTCAGGATGACGGCGTCCAGGTCCTGCTCGGCGAGGGCGGCGGTCTTGTCCGCCAAGGCACGGGACAGCACGTCCTTCGGGATGTCCGGGTGCCCCTCCGGGTAGCCGCCGATGCCGACTTCGCGCACTCCGAACTGCTGCAGGAGGCCGCTGCGGATCACCGAGAGGGAATCCTCGTACGGTCCTTCCGGCATGGCGGGGTCGCCGCCGACCGCAAAGATGTGCTCCGAGGCGCCGACCTGCTGCAGGCGGTCGAGGAACTCCTCAAGCTGCTGCCGGGACTGCAGGCGGCGGGCGGAAAGGTGCGGAACCGGAACGAACCCGGAATCCCGCACGGCTTTGGCGGCCGCCACCCGCATCTCCAGGTCCTCGTTGCCGAGGAAGGTGACGTTGATCCGCGTGCCCGGAGGGATATGGGGCTGCGCCTCGGCCAGCGCGGGAATGTCCTTGCCGGTCATCTCAAGGGAAAAGCCACGGATGAGTTCCAGCGATGCTGCCCGGTTGGTCGCGGGCGTGCTTCGAGTCGCCATCGGGAGTCCTTTCGGCAGGTGCCACGGTGCGCCTGCCCAGAATTTTACCTATCTGGATAGGGACTGTCCATAGGTATCCACGGTGGACTGCGGACCGGCCGGATACCCCGCTCAGCCGCCCGCTTCGCCGGCCGCTTCCAGGTGCGCGATCGCGCGGGTGTCCTGGAACGCCCGGACGCCCTCAATTCCTTGCTCCCGGCCCATGCCGGATTGCTTCATGCCGCCGAACGGGGCGCGCAGGTCGAGCCGTGTCGCGCCGTGGTCGTTGACCCAGACGTAGCCGCAGACCAGTCTGCCGCCCACCCGGTCCGCCGCGGCGGCGTCGGCCGTCCAGACCGAACCGCACAAGCCGGCCCAGCCCTCGTTGGCCGCCCGGACCGCCTCATCCTCCGTGTCGAACGGCAGCAGCGGAATGACCGGGCCGAACTGTTCCTGGCTGACCACCCGCAGTGCGGGGTCCGGGTCGATGACCAGCGCCGGGCGCAGGAAGTTCCCGCCCTGCAGGGCCGGGTCGGCGGGGAGGGCGCCGAACTCCCTGACCTCGGCACCGGCCGCCTTCGCCTCCTCGATGAGGCCGGCAACGAAGGCCTTCTGGGCCGGCGAGTGCAGCGGGCCCATGGTGGTTCCTGCATCCAGCCCGTAGCCGATCACGGCCTGCTCCAGCCGGCTGGCCAGCCCGGCCGCTAGCTCCTCCAGCCGCGAGCGGTGGACGTAGATGCGCTTGGCATTCATGCAGATCTGCCCCGTGGTATCGAACACCGCCGCGTAAAGCCGGTCCAGGTGCACGTCGTCCAGGATGGCGTCCTCGAGGACGACGGCGGCGTCGTTGCCGCCCAGTTCCAGCGTCACCCGGGTCAGCGACGCCGCTGCCATCTCCATGATGCGTTTGCCGCCGCCGACGCTGCCGGTGAAGCAGACCTTGGCGATGTCCGGGCTGGTGATCAGCGCGGCCATGTCGGCGTCCCTGCCGGTGACCACATTCAGCACGCCGGGCGGCAGCTGCTCCGCGATCCGCTGGACCACCCGGGTGGTCGCGAGCGGGGCCGTGGGCGGAGGCTTCACAATTGCGGTGTTGCCGGCCAGGAGCGCATGCGGCAGCGACGCCGCGAGGATCGCGATCGGCCAGTTGAACGGCACGATCACGGTCACTACGCCCAAGGGCTGGAACGAAACCGTGGTGGACACCGGGATTCCCGGTGCCGGCGGGAGTACCTTGGTGCTCTCCACCTCGTCGGCGAGGGCAAGCGCGAGGTTCCAGCGGATCTCGAACACCAGCGAGTCGACCCAGGCTTCCTGGCGGATCTTTCCGTTTTCCTGGGACAGGATCGCGGCATCCTCGTCGCGGAAGTCCGCGATCCCGGCAAGCGCGGCGCGCATCTGGTCGGCACGCTGCTGCGCGCTAAGGCCGGACCATCCCGGATACGCCGCCTTCGCCGCCGCAATGGCGTCCTCGACGTCGGTAGCGTCGGCGGCGGCGGCCTGGCCGACGATGACCCCGGGTTTGCCCGGGTCGGCGATGTCGAGGGTCGAGCCGGGCCGGCGCTCGTTCCCCCCGATGTACAGGCCGGTGGTCACCGGCGCGGCAGTGTCCGTGGTGCTGGTCATGGCTGCGCACCTCTCTGTGCTGGGTTGGATGATTCTGGTCTGGAGGCTGCTGGGCTGGTTGCTGCCGGGCTGGACGATGCTGTCCCGGCTGGCGGCGTGCCGGCGGAGGAGCCGGGAACGCCGTCCGGGACGCTGGGGGTGCCGTGGGTGTGGAACGTTTCGATCGTCTTCATGCCCCAGGCCTGGCCTTTTTTGCGTTCCTCCTGGCTCCATTCCACCACCGGGGCGTCGGGGTCCAGCAGCAGCCGAGCGCCGGCATTGGCGAATTCGATCCGGTTGCCGCCGGGCTCCCAGACGTACAGGAAGAAGGTCTGGTTGATGGCGTGCTTGTGCGGGCCCGATTCGATGTGGATGCCGTTCTCGAGGAAGATGTCGGCCGCCTTGAGGATGTCCTCCCGGGTGTCGGTGGCGAAGGCGACGTGGTGCAGCCGGTTGCCGTGCTTCAGCCAGTCGTCCGAGTAAACGATGTCGTAGGACTTGTTGTTGAAGTGGAACCACCAGGCGGCGTAACCGCCGTCGTCGAGCCTGATCCGTTCGCTTTCCCGCGCCGCCAGCGCCGTCGCCACAAACGTGCCGTTGGCGACGACGTCCTTGGCGAGGAAGTTGATGTGGTCCAGCCGCCGGGCGTTGACGCCGCGGCCGGGAAACGCCGAGGCCTGGTTTTTCAAGGCGGGCTTGTCGTCGGTGGCGACGTACCGCTCGGTCTCGTAGTAGATGCCCAGATCGTGCCCGTCGGGGTCCCGGAAGGTGAAGGTCGGGCCGGTCCCCGGTTCGCCGTCCGCCCAGCCGCCGCCGAGTCCGGTCGCCTCGATGGCCGCCACCCGGCGGTCAAGCGCGGCCTGGCTCGTGGCCCGGAAGGTGGTCCGTCCGACGCCGGCGTCGTCCGACTCCGTGACTTTGAGCGTGAAACGCTGGTACTCGTCCCAGGTCCGCAGATGCACGGATCTCGCCCCGGGGGTGCCGGACTCGCCGACCACGCGCATGGCCAGCAGGTCGCGGAAGAACCACAGACTCTCCTCGAAGGCGGGAGTCAGCAACTCCACGTACCCCAGGTGCGCGACGTCGAACGAGGTGTAGTCGGTCATGGCGTGGTCCTCTCATGCGGAAGGGGTCAGAGGCGGGGCCGGGGAAAGACGCGGCCATCGAAAATTTTCCGTGCCGTGCGCAGGGCAGCCGAGGAAGTGACGGCAAGACCGGCCGCCGAGTGCTCAAGGCCGACCTCGACGTCGAAATGGCCGGTGGGGTGTTCGACCCGGAACGGGTCACCGGGGCCCGGCAAAGCGGCAAGATCATGGCCCACCGTGCCCTCGGCGAGCACGCCGGCAGCCACCGTGAGCGCCCCCAACACGCCGATTGAGGTGTGCACCCGCACCGGCAGGAAGCTGCGCGTGCCCACGGTGCCGCCGGCCCGGGGCGGCGAGAGCAGAACCAGTTTCGGCACGGTGGCACCGCTGACGTCGCCCATGCCCATCAACGCGGCAGCTGCCAGGCGCAGTTCGGCGAGCCGGGCTCCCAGTGCCTCGTCCGCCTCCAGCTCGGCCGGTGACTCCCGGCCGCTGAGGCCCAGGTCGGCCGCGCGCAGCAACACCGTCGGCATGCCGTTGTCGACGCAGGTCAGGTCCAGGCCCAGCACCTGGTCCTGGACGTGGCCCGACGGGAACAGGGCCCCGGTGGTGGACCCGGCGGTGCCTTCGAAGTTGAGCCTGATCGCCCCTGCCGTGCCGGGAACGCCGTCGATCGACAGGTCGCCGTCGTAATCGACCACCCCGTGCGGGGTGGCGAAGCGTGCGGTCGCGATGCTGCCGGTGTTGACCATCCGGATGCGCACCTCGGTATGCCCGCCGCCGGCGGGGAGCAGGCCGCGCTCCAGTGCGAACGGCCCCACGCCGGCCAGCAGATTCCCACAGTTTTGCCGGCTGCTGACGAACGCTTCGTCGACGCCCAGCTGCAGGAACAGGTAGTTGACGTCGGCCGCGTCGTCGGGCGAGGCCCAGATGACGGCGACCTTGCTGGTCAACGGGTGCGCCCCGCCCAGCCCGTCTATCTGCCGCGCGTCCGGGGTGCCCATGATCCGCAGCAGCAGCCGGTCGCGGTCCTCGGGGTCCGCGGGCAGGTCGGAGGCGAGGAAATACGCCCCCTTGGAGGTGCCCCCGCGCATCAGCAGGCAGGGGACGCCGGCGTCATCGGCCATGGTCCGCCTCATATGCGGCAGCAGTCAGGTACTGGACGCCGAGTTCCTCGAGGACGCCGCGGAGCCGGTTCCGGTCCAGGCTCAGTTCACCGGCGCGATAGGCCGCGCGCGCCTGCTCTTCCCGGGCCGCCCGTGCGTCGGCGGCCTGCAGGGCCGTTCCGGCGGTGCGGCGCGGAACGCACAGCACGCCGTCGTCGTCGGCGACGATCACATCGCCCGGGCGCACGACGGTGCCTCCCAGCAGGATCGGAACGTTCACGGCTCCGGCCGTCGCCTTGACAGTGCCCTGGGCGTTGACCGCGGCGGACCAGACCGGGAAGCCCATCGCCCGCAGCTCGGCGATGTCCCGGACCCCGCCGGTGGTGACCAGCCCGCGGACCCCGCGGTGCTGCAGCGCGGTCGCGAACAGTTCACCGAAGGAACCGTCCAGCGAGGGCGAGGTGGTGGTCACCACCAGGACGTCACCCTCGCGGCACTGTTCCACGGCGGCATGGATCATCAGATTGTCACCGGGCCAGCACAGCGCCGTCACGGCCGACCCGGCAATCCGGATGCCCTGCTGGCGGGGCCGCAGCGCGGCGCCGGCCAGGCCGCTGCGGCCCATCGCCTCGTGCACAGTGGCCACCCCGTGCGCCCCGAGTGCGCCGATGGTGGCGGCTTCCGCCCGCTCAATGTCGGTGACCACGACGGCCTTCACTCCAGGACCTCGGTGACCTGTGGGTAGTACCGCATGTACGCCTCGCCCTTGGTGTCCACCGGCAGGCCGAGGTTGGGGCCGGCATTGCGTTTGACCTGGACGCCGCGCCGCACCGCCAGGGACGTGTAGTAGTCCCACATGTGCTGCTGGGCGGCCAGGCATTTCATCGCCCGTTCCTTGGCGGGAAAGGCGGCGGTGATGTCGAGCAACAGGTTGGGCTTGAAGTCGCACTGCTCAGGCTGGTGCGGCTCGAAGAAGAACACCGGCGGCGCCCCGAGCACCTCGCCCGGGGCGTCGTAACCGATCGCCTGGGCCAGGATCCGTGCCTCGAGGGCCAGCTTCGCAGCCACCGGATGGTCGCCGTTGTACGGGTCGAGCAGCGGATGCGTGAGAACAACGCTCGGCTGGACCCGCCGGTAGATCCGGACCAGCTCATCAAGGAGCTCCCGGCTGGGCAGCAGCGGATAGTCGCCGGCGTCGAGGAACTCCACGTCCGCGCCGAGCGCTGCGGCGGCGGCTTCGGCTTCGGCGCGGCGGAGGGCTTTGATCTCCGCCAGGGACTTGCCGGCCAGCCACTGGCTGGCGGACTCGCCGCGCTCACCATAGGAGAGACAGACGACGACGGCGCGGTCGCCGCGGGAGGTGGCCGAGGCGATGGCCCCGCCCGCGCGCCAGACAAAATCGCCGGCGTGGGCGCTGACCACCAGGAGGGTGCCCGCGTTGCC
Source organism: Arthrobacter sp. JB02-1C (assembly GCF_057748045.1). Classification (NCBI taxonomy): domain Bacteria; kingdom Bacillati; phylum Actinomycetota; class Actinomycetes; order Micrococcales; family Micrococcaceae; genus Arthrobacter; species Arthrobacter sp. JB02-1C. Next base: position 1,040,533 of record NZ_CM173235.1, on the reverse strand, counting down.
CATGTTCAGGTCCTTTCCGGATCACAGCCCGGGCCGTTGGCGCGCCCGGCCGGTTGCTGCTGCCTGCCCGGTCCCCGGCGCGGCACCACTGCACTCCTTGAGCCGGGCTCAGTGCCAGACAACCATGCTCTGGCACACCGGTCAAGACATCTAATACAATTTTGTTAGCAATCGGGTCCTGTTCCCGGTGGCCGGGCGTTTCGCCCGCGAAAGCTACCGCGCCGCCTGTCAGCGCGGGAGAGGCACCGACCGACTACCGAAGGAGAACAGCTCATGGCCCCGAAGTCCCTGCAGGATGTGCTCGACGCGGCAGGCAACACTGTCGAACTGCTCCGCAACTCCCAGCTCGGGACCTACATTTACCCGGTGGTCCCCGCCGAGTTCACCAACTGGCGGCGCGAACAGCGCGCCTGGCGGGAAACCGCCGTGCTCTACGACCAGTCCCACCACATGGTGAACTTCTTCCTGAAGGGCCCGGACGCGCTCCGGCTCCTTTCGGACACCGGTATTAACAGTTTCGCGAACTTCCCGGTGAACACGGCCAAGCAGTTCGTCCCGGCGGCGTCGAACGGCGGGGTGATCGGCGACGGCATCCTGTTCCACCTCGCCGAGCACGAGTTCGTCTACGTGGGCCGGGCCCCCGCAGCGAACTGGCTCCAGTTCCACGCCGAGACCGGCGGGTACGACGTCGAGTGCGTCTACGACGACCGCTCGCCGTCGCGTCCCTACGGCCAGGCGGTCCGGCGCGAGTACTTCCGCTTCCAGATCCAGGGCCCGAACGCCTGGCAGATCATCGAAAAGCTCAACGGCGGATCCCTGGAGCAGGTGAAATTCTTCCACTTGGGCCGGCTGGGCATCGCCGGGGAGCAGGTGCGCACCCTGCGGCACGGCATGGCAGGAGCCCCGGGACTGGAGATCTGGGGACCCTACGAACAGCACGGGAAGATCCGCGACGCCGTGCTCGACGCCGGCGCCGAATTCGGCATCGAACCCTGTGGTTCACGCGCCTACTCCTCCAACACCCTGGAGTCCGGCTGGATCCCGTCCCCGCTGCCGGCGATTTACAGCAGTGACGCCGAGCGCGCCTACCGGGAATGGCTGCCGGCCGCGAGTTACGAGGCGACCAACGCACTCGCCGGCTCGTTTGTCTCCGGCAACATCGAGGACTATTACCTCACGCCCTGGGAGCTCGGCTACGGGTCGTTCGTGAAGTTTGACCACGACTTCATTGGCCGGGACGCGCTGGAGCAGGTCGACCCCGCCCGGCAGCGCAAAAAAGTGACGCTGGCCTGGAACGACGAGGACCTGGCAAAGATCTGGGCCTCCTTCCTGGACCGGGACACTCCCGGCTACCAGTTCTTCGACGTGCCCAACGCGAACTACGGCTCGTCGAACTACGACTCCGTCGTGGACGCCGACGGTGCCGCCGTCGGCCTCTCGCTCTTTACCGGGGTCACGGCCAACGAGCGGCGCGGCTTGTCCCTGGCCACCGTGGACCCGAATGTGGACGTCGGCACCGAGGTGCGCGTGATCTGGGGCGAGCCCGACGGCGGTTCCCGCAAGACCACGGTGGAACCGCACGAGCAGTTCAGTGTGCGCGCCGTCGTCAGCCCGGTGCCCTACGCCGTCACGGCCCGCACCGACTACCACGGCGGCTGGCGGACCTCGGGTGCCGCCGCCCGCTGACCAGCGCGGCCGGCGGGGGCGCTCAGCCGGCCGGCGCCGGCTCTGGCGAGGAGACCTGGCGAAGGGCCTCGATGACGCTGAGCAGGTGGCTGCGCACCGCCTGCTCGGCGGCGCCGGGGTCCCGGGCGACGACGGCGTCGATGATCGCGGCGTGCTCCCAGACCGAGACCTTGGCCCGCTGCGGCCGGGACGACAACTTGAACTGGTGCCGCACGCTCTGGGCGTGCAGCCGGGCCAGAATCTCCGAGGCGGTGGCGTGATGACTCAGTTCACGGATCCGGTGGTCCAGGGACAGGTGCAGGCGCGAGTATTCGACCAGGTCACCTTCCGCGACCGACTCGATCATCCGCGCCCGGAGGCGTATCAGGGCGGCGGCGTCCTCGTCCGAAATGCCGGCGGCCGTCTTGGCCGCGCACAGGCCTTCGACGCCGATCCGCACCTCCAGAATCTCGATCGCCTCCTCCACCGAGATGGCCCGTACCCGCGAACCGCGGTTCGGCAGCCGCTCGACCAGTCCCTCGCCCGCCAGTTCGAGCAGCGCAGTGCGGACCGTGGCGCGGCTGGCCGAGAACGCTGCGCTGAGGTCGGCCTCGATGAGCCGCTGGTTCGGGGCGTACTCGCCGCGGATGATGGCCTCCCGGATGACGTCCGCGACCCGGGCATCGACGGCGGCACCCGCTCCGGCCTCCTCGGCTGGACCACCAACTGCTGACGACATGTGCACTCAACTCCCAAAAGCGACCGTCACGGAAGGAGCCCCGATGCGGGACACCATTTTGTCTACAATCTTAGGAGCATCGGAAGCGGGTTTGCGCCGCCGCGTGGCCGTCCTGGGCCTGGGGGAGGCGGGCAGCATTTATGCCGAAGACCTTGCCGGGCTCGGCCTGACCGTGACGGCGGCGGACCCCGCCGTTGAAGGCGCCCCGGCCGGAGTCACGCTCGCCGGCAGCATTGCCGACGCGGTCCGCGGCGCGGGCCTGGTCCTGTCCCTGGTGGGCGGCCGGGCCGCGCAGGTGGTCCTCGCCGAGGCCCTGCCCGCCCTGGAGCCGGCAGCCGTCTTCGCCGACCTGAACACCGCCGGGCCCGAAGAGAAGCGCCGGCTGGCGGAGGACGCCGGGCAATCTGGCATCGCGTTCGTTGATGTCGCCGTCCTGGCGCCGGTTCCCCGGGCGCGGATCCGGACGCCGCTGGCGCTCAGCGGCACCGGCGCCGCCGCACTGCTGCCCGTCCTGGCCGGATGGGCGATTCCGGCGCGCAACGTGGGCGCCGAAGCCGGAGTGGCGGCCGGGCTGAAGCTGCTGCGCAGCGTCTTCATGAAGGGGCTTGCCGCCACCGTCCTGGAATCCGTCGCTGCCGCCCGGGCAGTGGGCGCCGAGGACTGGATCGTCGACCAGATCGCCTCGGAGCTTGGCCCCGCCGGCCACGACCTGGTGGACCGCCTCCTGGCGGGCGCCGCGCTGCACGCCGGGCGCCGGGAGGCCGAGATGTCCGATGCCCGCGCCTTCCTGGAAAGCCTCGGCGCATCCCACCCGATGACCGACGGGGCGATCCAGTGGCTGCATGCGCTTGCGGTCTCCGGTCCGGCCTGACCTGGGCCTAGGCCACCCGCCAGACGCTGCACTCGTCCGTGTTGACTGCCTTGCGGGTACCGGTTTGCCGGTCCAAAATCCAGACGACGCCAAGGCCGGGAGCGGTTTCCTGCACGCTGCCGCGGCGGATCACCACATCGTCGGCATCCGGTCCAACCCGCAGCCTCGCTTCGATCTCGTCGCCGCGGTGCAGCTCCTCGAGCGCGCGGACCCGGGTCGGATGCGGTCTGGCGTCCGTGAACATGGCGGCCTCCGGGGGCTGGAGCTGGCGCCGGCGTCTGCCGGCTTCTCCAGTGTGCCGGGCACGTGTTGCCGCCACGTTTCGGGCCGGTAAGCGGCGCGTTAGACGTTCCGCGCCGGTGGACCGGTGCGGACCCGGGGATCGACTCGGGCGGTGTCCCACGCCAGAATGGGGCCTATGCAACTGCCCCTGATGCCCCCGGTCGCGCCGATGCTTGCCAAAGCCGTCAGTTCCCTGCCGGACGGGCCGATGAGTTTTGAACCCAAATGGGACGGCTTCCGGTCCATCATTTTCCGGGATGGCGAAGACGTCGAAATCGGCAGCCGCAACGGCAAACCGCTGACGCGCTACTTCCCGGAGCTTGTGGAGGCGCTGAAGCTGAACCTCCCGCCCCGTTGTGTGGTGGACGGCGAGATCATCCTGGTGGGCGCCGCGGGGGACCGCCTGGACTTCGACGGGCTCCAGCAGCGGATCCACCCGGCCGCCAGCAGGGTCCGGCTGCTGGCCGAGCAGACCCCCGCCAGCTTCGTTGCCTTCGACCTGCTGGCCCTCGGCGATGAGGACCTGACCGGAAAGCCGTTCGAAGAGCGCCGCGCGGCCCTGGAGCGGGTGCTCGCGGGCGCGTCGGCGCCGGTGCACCTGACCGCGGCAACCAGGGACCGGGACAGCGCGCAGCGGTGGTTCCACCAGTTCGAAGGTGCCGGACTGGACGGGATCGTGGCCAAGGCCCTGGCCTCCAGCTACCAGCCGGACAAGCGCACCATGTTCAAGGTCAAGCATGAACGGACCGCGGACTGCGTCCTGGCCGGCTACCGGGTGCACACCTCCGGCCCGGACCGGATCGGTTCGCTGCTGCTGGGGCTCTACAACGACGACGGCGTACTCGCCAGCGTGGGCGTGGTGGGTGCCTTTCCGATGCAGCGCCGCAAGGAGCTGTTCGAGGAACTCCAGCCGCTGGTCACCGGCTTCGACACCCATCCCTGGGCCTGGGCGAAGCAGGAGGAAGGGTCCAGGACGCCGCGCAATGCCGAGGGCAGCCGCTGGAGCGGGGGCAAGGACCTGAGTTTCACTCCGTTGCGCCCGGAGCGTGTGCTGGAAGTGAAGTACGACCACATGGAGGGCGAGCGGTTCCGGCACACCACCCAGTTCGTCCGCTGGCGGCCGGACCGGGACCCGCAGTCCTGCACCTACGCGCAGCTCGAAGAGCCGGTCCGCTATGACCTGGCCGAGGTGCTGGGCGCCGGCCGTTAGCCGGGCCGCCCGCCATCCCGGGTGGCGGGCACCATTCGAAGAGAGGACCGACGATGAAACTGATGACAATCGCGGCCACGGCGGCGGCAAGTGCGGTAACGGCGGCGGCAGGAAGCCTGGCCACAGATCCGGAAAGCCGCTGGTACCAGCGGCTGCACAAGCCGGCCTGGCAGCCCCCCGCGCTGGCCTTCCCCGTCGTCTGGACCGCGCTCTACGCCGACCTTGCCGTGAGTTCTGCGGTCGCGCTGGACAGTGCGGCTGCCGGCGCGGCCCCGGCGAGCCAAGACCGGCGACGCGAGATCCGCGCGTTTCAAGCCGCCTTCGCTGCGAACCTGGTGCTCAACGCCGGCTGGAGCTGGCTCTTCTGGCGTTCGCGCCAGCCCTGGCTGGCGGCGGCCGAGTGTGCCGTGCTGGCGGCGAGCAGTGCGGACTTGGTGCGGCGGACGTATCGCTTGAACCGGCGCGCCGGCGTGGCGCTGGCCCCGTATGCCGCCTGGTGCGGATTCGCCACTGCCCTGTCGACGGCCATTGCGCAGCTGAACCCCGGGCATCCTCCCGGCCGGACCAGCAGTCGGCGGCGCAGCTGACGCTCCCGCCCGGTTGGATCCGTCAGCATCGTGCCGACACGCGGAAAGTCCGGCGTGTTCCGTGAAGAGACCGGGCTTTCGCCGAGGTAACCGGGCAGGAGTGCAACCGGCCGGCTCGCCGGTGTTCGCAATATGAACACTAGTGCAATATATGAACACCTACGGTAGTGTAATCCGCATCACCGACCTGCCGCGCGCTGCGGGTCGCCGAGTGCAGTTGTCTAAGGAGCCAGACGGATGAGCAATCGAGTGGAGTCCTTCCTCGTGGGGCTGGCGGGGTATGGTGCGCCCAACGCCCCCGTCCGGCATGCTGTCCAGTACGACCAACTGCACCAGCTCAAACTCACCGCCTGACCGGACCGGCCAGGACCACCACCCACCCACCGAAAGGAGGCTGCCGTGCCTGAAGACATCAACCTTGAGATATTCAACGCGGACCCGATCACCGAGGATGTGTCCGACGCGGCGCCGGAGGCCCCGACCGAGGCCGCGGCAAAGACCGTCCCGGCACTGGACAGCGCCGCGGAGTCGCAGCAGATTCTCAGCGACGAGATGAAAGCCCTCGGCGAGGCCTATGCGCAGGCGCGGCAGAACGGCGCACCGGCCGAGACCCAGCCGCGGCTGGACTACGCCCCCTACCGCAGCAGCATCCTGCGGCACCCGACCAAGAGCCTGCAGCACGCGGACCCGGAAACCATCGAGCTGTATTCGCCGGCCTTCGGCCACCTGGACGTGCACGCGCTTGAGTCGGACCTCACCATCCAGCACAGCGGCGAACCCCTCGGTGAGCGGATCCTCGTCTCGGGCCGCGTGCTCGACGGTGACGGCCGTGCCGTGGCGGGCCAGCTGGTGGAAATCTGGCAGGCCAACTCCTCGGGCCGCTACATCCACAAGCGGGACCAGCACCCGGCCCCGCTGGACCCGAACTTCACCGGCGTCGGCCGCTGCATCACCGGGCCGGACGGGTCCTACAGCTTCACCACGATCAAACCCGGCGCGTACCCGTGGAAGAACCACCTGAACGCCTGGCGGCCGGCTCACATCCACTTCTCCCTCTTCGGGCGCGAATTCACCCAGCGCATCGTCACCCAGATGTACTTCCCCGGCGATCCGCTCTTCGCCCTGGACCCGATCTACCAGTCGATCGTCGACCAGGACGCCCGTGACCGGCTGGTCGCCACCTACAACCACGAGCAGACCCAGCCGGAGTGGGCGCTGGCCTATAACTGGGACATCGTCCTGACCGGGTCGAAGCGGACCTGGACCGAAAACGAGGCACTGGGTGCGGAAGGCGACGAGCATGAATAAGACCGCGAACAACTTGATCCCCACCCCCGGGCAGACCGTGGGCCCCTTCTACGGCTACGCCCTGCCGTATGCCAAGGACCGGGAACTGCTGGCCCCCGGTTCGGCCGGATCGATCCGGCTGCAGGGCACGGTGTACGACGGCGCCGGCCACCCGGTCCCGGACGCCATCCTGGAGATCTGGCAGGCGGACGCCGAGGGCCAGGTCCCGCAGCGCCCCGGGTCCCTGGTCCGCGACGGCTACACCTTCACCGGCTTCGGCCGCTGCGCCGTGGGCAACACCGGCCAGTTCACGTTCACCACCGTCAACCCCGGCCCCACCGCGCCCGGTGCGGCGCCGTTCATCGCCGTCGTGGTCTTCGCCCGCGGTTTGATGAACCGGCTGTTCACCCGGGTCTACCTGCCGGAAAACGAGGAAGCCCTCGCGGCCGACCCGCTGCTGTCCGCGCTGGAGCCGGAGCGCCGCCAGACCCTGATCGGCCGGCGCGACCCGGACGGCGGCCTGACCTGGGACATCCGCCTGCAGGGCGACGGGGAGACGGTGTTCCTCGACTTCCACGGCGCCGGTGCCGGGGACGACGCCGGGGACGACGCAAGCCGCAGCGGGGACGCCTCCTCGTGACCGGCGCACCAACCCACGGCGGCGCCGGCCGGGACGGCGACGTCGGTCTGCTGAGCCCGGTTTCGGCGTCGCCGCGGGTGGCGGCGCTGACCGGGGACCGGGCAGTGCTGGCCACTATCCTGCGGGTCGAAGCCGGCTGGGCGCGGGTCCTGGAGGACTCCTCGTTCGCCCCGGCCGGAGCCGCGGACCTGGTGGCGGTCGCCGCCGACGCCGACCGCTACGACGTCGCCGGCATCGCCGTCCGCGCCCAGGGCGGCGGAAACCCGGTGATCCCGCTGCTGGCAGATCTCCGCGCGCAGGTGAAGGCCCTGGATACGGCCGGCATCGGCGCGGCCGGGGCCGTGCACACCTCCCTGACCAGCCAGGACGTGCTGGATTCGGCCCTGATGCTGCTGGCGGCCGGCGCCGTCCGTGAGTTGCTGGCTGACGTTGCCGGCGCGACGTCGGCCCTTGCGACCCTGGCCGAACGGCACCGGCAGACCCTCTGCGTGGGCCGCAGCCTGACCCAGCACTCCCTGCCGTTCACCTTCGGGCTCAGGGCGGCGCAATGGTTTGCCGGGCTCGCCGCAGCCGCCGACCGGCTCGCAGGCCTGGCCTTTCCGGTGCAGACCGGCGGGGCCGCCGGAACGCTGGCGGCCGGCACCGTGCTGACCGCCGGCTCCGGGCTGACGCCGCTGGACCTGGCGGACCGGCTCGCCGCCGAGCTCGGACTGGCAGCCGTCCCCGCGCCGTGGCACACCAACCGCCTGGCGGTCACCGCGCTGGGCGACGCGCTGGCAGCCGTGACGGACGCCGCCGGCAAGATCGCCGCCGACGTCCTGTTCCTGAGCCGGCCCGAGGTGGCCGAAGTGGCCGAGCCGCGGGCCGCCGGCCGGGGCGGCTCCTCGGCCATGCCGCACAAGCAGAACCCGGTGCTCTCGGTGCTGGTGCGCAGCGCCGCGCTGCAGGCACCGGCCCTCGCGGCGCAGCTGCACCTGGCCGCCGCCAGCTTCAATGACGAGCGTGCCGACGGCGCGTGGCACACCGAATGGCCGGCCTTGCGCTCCCTGCTCCGGCTGGCCCTCGGAGCCGCCGGGCAGCTCCGCGAACTTTGCGAGGGCCTGCAGGTCTTTCCGCAGGCCATGCGGCGGAACCTCGACCTGTCCGGTCCATTGCTGCTGTCCGAGGCGGTGAATGCCGCCGTCGGCCCGTTGCTGGGGCCGGACGGCCGCGGCCAACTGCAGGACGTGGTGGACAAGACGCTGCAGGCGCCGGCCGATGAACAGCCGGCCGCCTACCGGAGGCTGCTCCGCGCGGCGGTTCCGGCCGAAGTCCTGCCGGACGCACGGATGGAGGAGCTGCTGGACCCGGCCAACTACCTGGGCCAGGCCGGCGAGATCTCCGCGCGGATCCTGGCGGCGTGGCCGGACTTTGCGCGGCCCGTCCCCGAACCAACCGCACCGATTGAACCAACCGAACCGATTGAATCCGCCGCACCGAACGGAGCCCACCGTGGCCAGACCCAGCCTTAAAGCCGTCCTCCTCTCGCCGGTCCGCGAGCTTGGCGAAAAGCCCCTGCTCGTGGCCGGCCCATCCCTGGGAACATCGACCCTGCTCTGGAGCCAGGCCGGGGCCCTGCTGGGCGACGACATCGACGTCGTCGCCTGGGACCTGCCCGGCCACGGCATCTCCCCGGCCGCCGCGGAAGCGTTCACGGTGGCGGAACTGGCCGACGCCGTCGTTGACCTGGTCGACACGATTGCCCCCGGCGCACGGTTCCACTACGCCGGCGTCTCCCTCGGCGGCGCCACCGGGCTGCAGCTGGGCATCAAGCACGGCGAACGGCTCAAGAGCCTCTCGGTCCAGTGCTCTGGCGCGAAGATCGGAACGCCGGAAGGCTGGCTGGAACGGGCTGAGACGGTCCGCAGCCAGGGCACCCCGGTGATGATCGAGGGCTCCGCCCAGCGCTGGTTCGCGCCGGGCTTCATGGAACGTGAGCCGGACCGGAGCAGCCGGCTGCTGCACACCCTGCGCGACGCGGACCGCTTCAGCTATGCCTTCTGCTGCGAGGCCCTCGCGGGGTTCGACGTGCGGAACGAACTCGGCAGCATCCGGGTCCCCACCCAGGCACTGGCCGGGGCGGAGGACGCCGTCGCCCCGCCGTCGCTCGCGGCGGAAATCGCGGACGGCATCACCGCCGGCGGGGGCACCGCGAACGCGGCCACCCTGGCCGGCGTCGCGCACCTGGCCCCCTTCGAGGCGCCGGGCCACGTGGCCGGGCTGCTGCGCAGCCTGATCACCTGGACCGAATCCGCCGGAGCGGCACAGTGACCGGCCCCGGGCGCGACGGCGGCACCGGCGGGCGGGGCGGCGTGGTCCGGCCGGACGCCACCAGCCAGGACATCTACGACGGCGGCATGAAGGTCCGCCGCGAAGTCCTGGGCGCCGCGCACGTGGACCGGGCCAACGCCAACACGGACTCCTTTACCGAGGACTTCCAGGACATGATCACCCGCATCGCCTGGGGCGGGATCTGGACCCGGCCCGGCATCAGCCGGCAGATGCGCTCCGCCGTCACGATCACCGCGATGGTGGCGCACGGCCATTGGGAGGAGCTGGCGATGCACATCCGTGCCGCGATCAACAACGGCCTGAGCCGGGACGAGATCAAGGAAATCCTGCTGCAGACCGCCATCTACTGTGGCGTCCCCTCCGCCAACACCGCTTTCAAGACCGCCCAGCAGGTTCTCCATGAAATGGACAACACTGCAATGGACAACACTGAAATGGACAACACTGCAAGGGACAACGCTGCCAGGGACGAGGCGGCTGCGGACACCCCGGCCCCACCAGACGCTAACTAAGGGACACGTGATGAACCAGGCTTTTGTGTACGACGCCGTACGGACCCCGTTCGGCAAATTCGGCGGCGGCCTTGCCGCCGTCCGGCCGGACGACCTCGCCGCGCACGTGATCGGCGAAGCCGTGAAGCGCGCCCCGGGCCTCGACGCCGGCCGCATTGACGAGGTCGTGTTCGGCAACGCCAACGGCGCGGGCGAGGAAAACCGCAACGTTGCCCGGATGGGCGCCCTGCTGGCCGGGCTGCCGGTCTCGATCCCGGGCACCACCGTCAACCGGCTCTGCGGCTCATCCCTGGACGCGGCGATCATCGCGTCCCGGCAGATCAATACCGGCGACGCGGACCTGATGCTGGTCGGCGGGGTCGAATCCATGTCCCGCGCGCCGTGGGTGCTGCCCAAGACCGAGAAGCCGTACCCGGCCGGCGACATGTCCCTGGTCTCCACGACGCTGGGCTGGCGGCTGGTGAACAAGGCCATGCGGCCGGATTGGACCGTGTCCCTTGGCGAGGCCACCGAAAGGCTGCGCGAGAAATACGGTGTGGGCCGCGAGGAGCAGGACGAGTTCTCGGCCAATTCGCACAACCTTGCCGCGGCCGCCTGGGACGAGGGCTTCTACGACAACCTCGTCACCGCTGTCCCGGGCACGGACCTGGTCCGCGACGAGGGCATCCGGCCAGGTTCCTCCGCGCAAAAGCTTGCCGGGCTGAAAACCGTGTTCCGGGCGGAGAACGGCACCGTCACCGCAGGGAACGCCTCGCCGCTGTCCGACGGAGCGTCCGCGGCCTGGCTTGGGTCCGAGGCCGCCGCCGGAATCCTCGGCCTGGACCCGCTCGCCCGGATCGCCGGGCGTGGCGCGCACGCGAACGACCCGCAGTACTTCGGCTTCGCCCCGGTGGAGGCCGCGAACAAGGCCCTCGCCAAAGCCGGGATCGGCTGGGACCAGGTCGGCGCCGTCGAACTCAATGAAGCCTTCGCCGCACAGTCCCTGGCCTGCATCCAGGCCTGGGGCATCGACCCGGGCATCGTGAACCGGCACGGCGGCGCGATCGCCATGGGCCACCCGCTGGGCGCCTCCGGCGGCCGCATCCTCGGCACGCTGGCCCGGTCCCTGCAGGCCTCCGGGGAACGCTGGGGCGTCGCCGCGATCTGCATCGGCGTCGGCCAGGGACTGGCCGTCGTCCTCGAAAACGTCACCACCGTCCCCCGGCACGAGCTGCCGCACCACCTGCCGGCAGAAAAGTAAGGGCCCAGAACATGCTGAATTTCATTGACACCGTCGGCGAAGCCGTCGCCGGCATCCGGGACGGCGCCACCGTCATGATCGGAGGCTTCGGCAATGCCGGGCAGCCGTTCGAACTCATCGATGCACTGATGGACTGCGGAGCCACGGACCTGACCGTGGTCAACAACAACGCCGGCCAGGGCGATCAGGGGCTGGCGCTGCTGATCAAGGAAGGCCGGGTCAGGAAAATGATCTGTTCCTTCCCGCGGCAATCCGATTCCTGGCATTTCGACGCGAAGTTCCGGGCCGGCGAGATCGAACTGGAACTGGTCCCGCAAGGCAACCTGGCCGAGCGGATCCGCGCCGCGGGTGCCGGAATCGGCGGGTTCTTCACCCCCACGGGCTACGGCACCACCCTGGCCGAGGGCAAGGAAACCCGCCTGCTGGACGGCAAATGGCAGGTCTTCGAGACCCCGATCCATGCCGACGTCGCGTTGATCAAGGCGCTGAAGGCGGACGGCAAGGGCAACCTCGTCTACCGCAAGACGGCCCGCAACTTCGGGCCCATCATGGCAGCGGCCGCGAAGCACACCATCGCCCAGGTTTCCGAGCTCGTTCCGACGGGCGGCCTGGACCCGGAGGTCATTGTCACCCCCGGCATCTACGTCAACAGCATCGTGAAGGTGGCCTGAAATGAGCCTCGAGACGAGTATCCAGACCTCCGACAAACCGCTCGGCCGCGACGACCTCGCCCGCCTGGTGGCCCGGGACATCCAGCCGGGGTCGTTCGTGAACCTCGGCATCGGCCAGCCCACGCTGGTGTCCAACTACCTGCAGGCGGAGCAGAACATCACCCTGCACACCGAAAACGGGATGCTCGGCATGGGCCCGGAGGCTTCGGGCGACCAGATCGACGCCGACCTGATCAATGCCGGCAAGATCCCGGTCACGGAGTTGCCGGGCGCGTCCTACTTCCACCACGCCGACTCGTTCGCGATCATGCGCGGCGGCCACCTCGACATCTGCGTGCTGGGGGCCTTCCAGGTCTCCACGACCGGGGACCTGGCCAACTGGCACACCGGCGCCCCGGACGCGATCCCGGCAGTCGGCGGGGCGATGGACCTGGCCACCGGCGCCAAGGACGTTTTCGTGATGATGACCCTGCTGACCCGCGAGGGAGTGTCCAAACTGGTCGAGACCTGCAGCTACCCGCTCACCGGGATCGGCTGCGTCACCCGGGTCTACACCGACCGGGCCGTCTTCCTGACCGGGCCCGACGGCGTCCAGGTGCGGGAGACGTTCGGCTGCACCCTGGCGGAACTGCAGGCCATGGTGCCGGTGCCGCTCAGGGCTGCGTGAGATGACCGAAGCAACCGAGGCGGCACGGGCAGGCACGGCTCCCGCGGCCAGTGACCAGTATGTCCAGTCGCTGGCGCGGGGCCTGGCCGTCATCCGGTGCTTCGACTCCGAGCACCCGCTGATGACCCTGTCCGAGGTGGCGGCCCGGACCGGCCTCACCCGGGCCACGGCACGCCGTTTCCTGCATACCCTGGTGGAGCTCGACTACGTCCGCACCGACGGCAAGACCTTCGCGCTGACCGCCAAGGTGCTCCAGCTCGGCTACGCCTACCTCTCCGGCCTGTCGCTGCCGCAAATCGCGCTGCCGCACCTGGAGGAGCTCTCGCGCAAACTGGGGGAGTCGACGTCGGCCGCGGTCCTGGACGGCACGGACATCACCTATGTCGCCCGGGTGGCGACCCGGCGGATCATGACTGTGGGAATCACCGTGGGCACCAGGTTTCCGGCCTACGCCACCTCGATGGGCCGGGTCCTGCTGGCCGGGCTCCCGCCCGCCCGGCTGCACGAATACCTGGCGGCGGCCGAGCTCCGGCCGCTGACCCCGCGGGCGATCGGGACCCGCGAGGAACTGCTCGCGGAGCTGGACAAGGTCAGGGCGCAGGGCTGGTGCCTGCTGGACCAGGAACTGGAGCTGGGTCTGACCTCCGTGGCAGCCCCCATCCACGACGGACCGGGCAAGGTCGTGGCCGCCATCAATGTCTCCCTGCAGGCCCAGGCCGTGACGGCGCAGCAGGATCCGGCGGCTTACCTGGATTCGGTCCGGGAAGCGGCCATGGCCGCCGCGGACCTTATTTCCGCGGACCTCTCGGCCGGACGCTAGGGGAAGACTTTCCCGGGGTTGAGGATTCCTTTGGGGTCGAAGACGGCCTTGAGCTGGCGCTGGAGGTCGAGCTGGTCCGCGCCCAGTTCGTCGCCGAGCCACTGCCGCTTGAGCAGGCCGATGCCGTGTTCGCCGGAGAGCGTGCCACCCACTTCGAGGGCGTAGCTGAACAGCTCGCCGGCGGCCTTCCAGATGTTCTCCGGTACCGTCTGGCCCTGGTAGACGAAGGTCGGGTGCAGGTTGCCGTCACCGGCATGGCAGGCGGTGGGGATCATGATGCCGTACCGGTCTTCGAGTTCCAGGACCTTGCGGAAAACATCGCTGACCCGGTCCCGCGGCACCGCGACGTCCTCCACCAGCATCGTTCCCAGCGATTCCAGTGCCGGGAACGCCTGCCGGCGGATGCCCACCAGCCTGGCGGACTCCTCGGGATCCGTGGTGGTCCGGGCGGTACCGCCGGCCGCCGTGATGATCTCCTCCGCCGCGCCGGCGTCGGCCAGGGCCGCCGGACCGTCGCACTGGACGAGGAGGAACGAATTGCCCTCCGCGAGCATGTCCTGCCCGGTGAAGCTGCTGACGCATTCGAGCGTCCGGCGGTCCATCAGTTCCATGATCGCCGGCACCAGCCCGGCAGCGGTGATCCGGGCGGCTGCGTCCGCGGCCTGCGCCACGCCGGGGAAGAACGCCCCGACGGTGGCCAGCTGCCCGGTGACCACCGGCTGCAGCTTCAGCGTGCATTCGACGATGATGCCGAGGGTGCCCTCGGAGCCGATCATCAGCGCGCACAGGTCGTAACCGGTGACGCCCTTGACCGTGCGGTGTCCCACCGAGATCAGGCGCCCGTCGGCGAGGACCACCTTGAGCGCGAGTACCGCCTCGCGGGTGACCCCGTACTTGGCACACAGCAGGCCGCCGGCGTTCATGGCTATATTTCCGCCGACCGTCGATATGTCCTTGCTGGCCGGGTCCGGCGGCCACCACAGCCCGTGCCGGGCCAGTTCCGCGTTCAGCGCGCCGTTCAGGATCCCCGGCTGGACCACCGCCAGCCGGTTGGCCACCGAGACTTCCAGGATCCCGCGCATCGAGCCCAGGCACAGCACAATCTCGCCGCTGCCGGCGATCCCTCCGCCCGCCAGGCCGGACCCGGCGCCGCGGGACACCACCGGTGTGCCGGTGGCGTACGCGATCCGGCACACGGCCTGGACGTCCTCGATGCTTTCGGCGTGCACCGCTGCCACGGGCGTCCCGCCCGACAGGTGGCCGGAACGGTCCCGCCGGTACTGGTCCAGCTCCTCGGCGTCGGTGGTCACCTTGCCGGGGAGCGCGGCGCGGAGCCGGGCCGCAATGTCCATCTCATTTTCCTTTGCTGCCGACGCCGAAGGGCGGGACGGCACCGCCTGTCCCGCCCTCCGGATGAATCATGGGATCAGACCCGGGCGCTCTCGGCGCCGGTATGGGCCGCTGCGGTGCGCTTGTCGAAAATGGTGGCTCCCACTTCCTGCTCGGCCTGGTTGTTGATGCTCAGGTTGATGCCCTGGCGGTCCCGGATCATCAGCACGGCGGCGGCGGAGATCACCGCGACGATCAGCAGGTAAACAGAGACCGAGGTCGTGGTCCCGGTCGCCTGCACCAGGGCGGCGGCGATGGTCGGGGCGAAGGCCCCGCCCAGGATGGAGCCCAGCGCGTACGAAATCGCGACGCCGGAGAACCGGATGGAGGCCGGGAACAGCTCGCTGTAGAGCGCGGCCTGCGGCCCGTACGTCAGGCCGAGTCCCACCGTCAGCAGGAGCAGGCCCGCGGTGAGCGCCCAGATGTTGCCGGTGTTCACCAGCCAGAAGAGCGGGAAGACCGCCGCGATCAGGAAGCCGTAGCCCACCAGGTAGGTCTTCTTGCGTCCAATCCGGTCTGCCAGGAAACCGGCCACCAGTGTGAAGACCAGCCAGGACACGGCGGACGCGGTCACGGCCAGCAGCACTTCAGTGCGGTCCATGGCGAGGCCCTTGGGATTGGTCGAGTAGTTGAGGATATAGCCGCCGGTGGTCATGTAGCCGGCAGCGTTGTTGCCCGCGAAAACCAGGGCGGCAAGGATCACCAGCAACCAGTGCTTCTTGAACAGCTCCACGATCGGAACCCGGGTCTGCTGCTTCTTCTGCACAATCTCCTCGAAGACCGGGCTTTCCTCCACGCTGCGGCGGACGATGAAGCCGACGATGATCAGGACGAAGCTGAGCAGGAACGGAATGCGCCAGCCCCACTCGGCAAAGGCCGCGCCGGGCGAGACGACACCCGACATCAGAGCCAGGATGCCGGAGGCCAGGATCATGCCCAGCGGGACACCGAGCTGCGGGAACGAGCCAAAGAGCCCCCGCTTGCCATTCGGAGCGTGCTCGACAGCCATCAGTACCGCGCCGCCCCATTCGCCGCCGGCGGAAACGCCCTGCAGGATCCGCAGCGTCAGCAGGAGGATCGGCGCGATCACGCCGGCGGTTTCGTAGGTGGGCAGTACGCCGATCAGCGTGGTCGCCGTGCCCATCAGGACAAGGGTAAGCACCAGCATCGCACGGCGGCCCAGCCGGTCACCGAAGTGCCCCGCGAGGAATGCGCCCAGCGGCCGGAACAGGAAGCTCAGGCCGACCGAGGCGAAGGCCAGCAGGATGCCGATGTCGTTCCCGGCCGGCTCGAAGAAAAGCTTGGCGAAGACCAGGCCCGCCGCATTGGCGTAGATGAAGAAGTCGTACCACTCGATGGTGGTGCCGATGATGGTAGCGAACGCTACCCGCCGATTCTCCTGCGCCGTACTGCGCTGCGGATGCGACAGAGTGCTCATACTGATCCTTCTTTTTCGGGCCGGGCACATCGAGGTGGCCGGGTGGGGCACACGAAAGGCAGGTCATACATGAAACCGTATATGATCGCCCCAGTCTAGCTGTGATGCAAGTCATGTCAAGCGGCATCCACGGCCCGTTACGGCCCGTCATGGCGCGGCGAGGGCTCGCCGGGAAGCCTGCGGGGGTGCCTGCGGCCAGGCCCGGCCGGCTCGAAGCGGCCGGTGACTTGACTCACGTTCCCGGGCCATGCATAATTTCGTATACGATTTCGTATGGGTTGAGGAGAAGCTTTGGAACAGGTCAATGACGCCATTCTGGCCGCGGCCCGCAAGGTCATCGCGGTGCACATCAACTACCCCAGCCGGGCATCACAGCGGGGCCGGACACCGGAGCAGCCCTCCTACTTCCTGAAGCCGTCCTCGTCACTGACTCTCGGCTCGTCGGCTGCCCCGTCGACGGTGGAGCGGCCCGCCGGCTGCGAACTGCTTGGCTACGAAGGCGAGATCGCCCTGATCATCGGCACGCCGGCCCGCCGGGTGTCCGTCGACGATGCCTGGAGCCACGTCGCCTGGGTCACGGCCAGCAACGACCTCGGCGTCTACGACCTGCGCTACGCGGACAAGGGCTCCAACCTCCGGTCCAAGGGCGGCGACGGTTTCACGCCGGTGGGTCCCGGGCTGATCGCTGCCGACGCCGTCGATCCGGCCGGGCTGCGGGTCCGCACCTGGCACAACGATGAACTGGTCCAGGATGACACCACCGCGGACCTGCTGTTCCCCTTCGCCCGCCTCGTCGCGGACCTGTCCCAGCTGCTCACCCTGGAAGCGGGGGACATCATCCTGACCGGCACGCCGGCGGGCGCCTCCGTCGCACAACCGGGCGACGTCGTCGAGGTTGAAGTCAGCAGCATCGGTGACGGCACGACGCCGGCCGCCGCCGCGGCGCTGAGCACGGGCCGGCTGGTCACCCGGGTGCAGGAAGGCACGACGCCGTTCGCGGCATTCGGCGCGCAGCCCCGCACCGACGACCTGCAGCGCGAGGAGGCGTACGGTTCCCGTGAGGCCGCCGGCCTTCCGGCGCAGGCCGCCGCCGGATCAGCGCTGTCCCCGGAGCTGAAGGCGAAGCTGGAAAGCGTGTGCACGGCGACCCTGTCCTCCCAGCTGCGCAAGCGCGGCCTGAACAACGTCAGCATCGACGGGCTCACGTCCACCCGTCCGGACCGCCGCATCGTGGGGCTGGCCAGGACGCTGCGCTACGTGCCCAACCGTGAGGACCTCTTCAAGACCCACGGCGGCGGTTTCAACGCCCAGAAGAAGGCCATCGACTCGGTCAACGAGGGTGAAATCCTCGTGATGGAGGCCCGCGGCGAGAAGGGCACCGGCACCATCGGCGACATCCTGGCCCTCCGGGCACAGGTCCGCGGCGCCGCAGCCGTTATCACCGACGGCGGCGTCCGCGACTTCTCGGCCGTGGCAGCCATGGACATGCCCACCTACTACGCCAACCCGCACCCCGCCGTTCTCGGCCGCCGCCACATCCCGTGGGACACGGACATCACCATCGCCTGCGGCGGCACCACCGTGCAGCCGGGGGACATCATCGTCGCCGACGCCGACGGCATCCTGGTGATCCCGCCGGCCCTCGCCGAAGAGATCGCGGACGATTCCATCGCCCAGGAGCGCGAAGAGACCTTCATCGCCGAGATGGTGACGCAGGGCCACAGCGTCGATGGCCTGTACCCGCTCAACGCAGCATGGCGGGAAAAGTACCTGGAATGGGCCCCTGCCGGACCGGACCAGTCCCATGACTGAGGCCGCCGCGGTGGCCGGCAGCAAGTCCGAGCGCGCCTATTCGGCGATCAAGGCGCATATCCTCGAGGGCGACTATTCCCCCGGCTACCGGCTGGTGCTTGCCAAGATCGGGGAGGAGCTGGGGGTCAGCGCCGTCCCGGTCCGGGAAGCCATCCGCCGGCTTGAGGCCGAAGGGCTGGTCACGTTCGAACGCAACGTCGGCGCGACCGTCGCCAGCATCGACCCGGTCCAGTACCTCTACACAATGCAGACGCTCAGCATCGTCGAAGGTGCCGCCACGGCCCTCTCGGCGCCGCTGATCAGCGCCGCCGACGTGGCCCGGGCCCGGGCCGTGAACGAACGGATGCGCGAGTGCCTGGAGCACTTCGATCCGGTCCGCTTCACCAGGCTGAACCAGGACTTCCACAGCGTCCTGTTCGAGCACTGCCCCAATCCCCACATCCTGGATCTGGTCCACCGGGGCTGGAACCGGCTCGGTTCCTTGCGGTCCTCCACCTTCCGCTTCGTCCCGGCCCGGGCCCACGAATCGGTGGAGGAGCACGAAGCGATCCTCCGGCTGATCGAAGCCGGCGCCGACGCGGACACGATCGAAAAGGCGGCACGCCGCCACCGCAGCGCCACCCTGGACGCCTACCTGGCCCAGGCCCCCTCGCTCCCTCATCCAACGCCCGCGTTGCACTAGTAGCAAAGGAAACACCAATGACGTCTACCTCCGAATCCACCCGGACGCACTACGTTTCGGCGGACCTTCCCAGCCACATCCAGCACTTCATCAACGGCGAATTCGTTGACTCCGTGGGCGGGAAGACCTTCGATGTCCTGGACCCGGTGTCCAACACCAACTACGCCACCGCCGCCGCGGGCCAGGCCGAGGACATCGACCGGGCCGTCGCCGCGGCCCGCGAGGCGTTCGTCAACGGCCCGTGGCCGAAGATGAAGCCGCGGGAACGCGCCCGCGTCCTGAACCGGATCGCCGACGCCGTCGAGGCCCAGGAGGCGCGCCTGGCCGAGCTCGAAACC
Organism: Arthrobacter sp. JB02-1C; assembly: GCF_057748045.1. Classification (NCBI taxonomy): domain Bacteria; kingdom Bacillati; phylum Actinomycetota; class Actinomycetes; order Micrococcales; family Micrococcaceae; genus Arthrobacter; species Arthrobacter sp. JB02-1C. The sequence continues at coordinate 1,021,352 of NZ_CM173235.1, read as the reverse complement.
TTCGACACCGGCCTGCCGATCACCCAGGCCAAAGGCCAGGCCCTCCGCGCAGCCGAGAACTTCCGCTTCTTCGCGGACCTGATCGTGGCCCAGTTCGACGACGCCATGAAGGTCCCCGGCTCGCAGATCAACTACGTGAACCGCAAACCGATCGGCGTCGCAGGGCTCATCACGCCCTGGAACACCCCGTTCATGCTGGAGTCCTGGAAGCTCGCCCCGGCGCTCGCCACCGGCAACACCGTGGTGCTGAAGCCGGCCGAGTTCACGCCGCTGTCCGCGTCGCTGTGGGCCACCATCTTCAAGGACGCCGGCCTGCCGGACGGCGTCTTCAACCTCGTCAACGGCCTCGGCGAGGAGGCCGGCGACGCGCTGGTCAAGCACCCGGACGTGCCGCTGATTTCCTTCACAGGCGAAACCACCACCGGCCAGACCATCTTCCGCAACGCCGCGGCCAACCTCAAGGGCCTGTCCATGGAGCTGGGCGGCAAGTCCCCGTGCGTCGTGTTCGCCGACGCCGACCTCGACGCCGCCATCGACTCCGCGCTCTTCGGCGTGTTCTCGCTCAACGGGGAACGCTGCACCGCCGGCTCCCGCATCCTGGTGGAGCGTGCCGTGTACGAGGAATTCTGCGACAAATACGCCGCCCGGGCCAAGAACATCGTCGTGGGCGACCCGCATGACCCCAAGACCGAGGTCGGCGCGCTGGTTCACCCCGAGCACTACGACAAGGTGGCCTCCTACGTGGAGATCGGCAAGTCCGAAGGCCGGCTGCTGGCCGGCGGGGGACGGCCCGAGCACCTGCCCGAAGGCAACTACATTGCCCCGACCGTGTTCGCCGACGTCGCCCCGGAAGCCCGGATCTTCCAGGAGGAAATCTTCGGACCGGTCGTCGCGATCACCCCGTTCGATTCCGACGAGGAGGCCCTGGCCCTGGCGAACAACACCAAGTACGGGCTCGCCGCGTACATCTGGACGCAGAACCTGACCCGCGCCCACAACTTCTCGCAGAACGTCGAGGCCGGCATGGTCTGGCTGAACAGCCACAACGTCCGAGATCTGCGCACCCCCTTCGGCGGCGTCAAGGCTTCCGGCCTTGGCCACGAGGGCGGTTACCGCTCCATCGACTTCTACACCGACCAGCAGGCCGTGCACATCACGCTCGGCACCGTGCACACCCCCAAATTCGGCGCCTAAACGCCCCCGCCCTTTCGACGAAGAGAGAACCCCGTGACCACTGAACTGTCCCAGCACAACGTCATCCCCAAGCCCTCCGTCCCCGCCCCCGACATCGTCCGTTGCGCGTACATGGAAATCGTCGTCACCGACCTCGCCAAGTCCCGCGAGTTCTACGTCGACCTGCTCGGCCTGCACGTGACCGAGGAGGACGAAAACAACATCTACCTGCGGTCCTTCGAAGAGTTCATCCACCACAACCTGGTCCTGCGCAAGGGCCCGATCGCCGCCGTCGCCGCCTTCGCCTACCGGGTGAAGTCCCCCGCCGAGGTCGACGCCGCCGAGGCGTACTACAAGGAACTGGGCTGCCGCACCGAGCGCCGCAAGGAAGGCTTCACCAAGGGCATCGGCGACGCGGTCCGGGTCGAGGACCCGCTCGGCTTCCCGTACGAATTCTTCTACGACGCCGAGCACGTGGAGCGCCTCACCCAGCGGTACGACCTCTACAGCGCCGGCGAACTGGTCCGCCTCGACCACTTCAACCAGGTCACCCCCGACGTCCCGCGCGGACGGAAGTACCTCGAGGACCTCGGCTTCCGGGTCTCCGAGGACATCAAGGACTCCGACGGCGTCACCTACGCGGCCTGGATGCACCGCAAGCAGACCGTGCACGACACCGCGCTCACCGGCGGCGACGGGCCCCGCATGCACCACGTCGCCTTCGCCACGCACGAAAAGCACAACATCATCCAGATCTGCGACAAGATGGGCGCCCTGCGGATCAGCGACCGGATCGAACGCGGCCCCGGCCGGCACGGCGTGTCCAACGCCTTCTACCTCTACATCCTGGACCCGGACGGCCACCGGATCGAGATCTACACCCAGGACTACTACACCGGCGACCCGGACAACCCCACCATCACCTGGGACGTCCACGACAACCAGCGCCGCGACTGGTGGGGCAACCCCGTCGTGCCCTCCTGGTACACCGAGGCATCCCTGGTCCTGGACCTCGACGGCAACCCCCAGCCGCTCGAGGTCCGCACCGAAAGCAGCGAGATGGCCGTCACCATCGGCGCCGACGGCTTCGCCTACACCCGCGAGCCCGGCGAGGAACGCGGCTTCAAGCTCGGCGCCCAGGTCTAGGCCATGCTGGACGCGAGGACGATCGAGGAGATCGCCGACGAACTGCTGGAAGCGGGCCGGACCCGGACGCCGGTGCCCCGCCTCACCGCACGCTATCCGGGCATGACGGTGGAGGACTCCTACGCCGTGCAGCAGCTGTGGCGCCGCCGCAACGAGGAAGCGGGCCGCAAACTGGTGGGCCGCAAAATCGGCCTGACCTCCCGGGCGATGCAGGCGGCCACCGGCATCACCGAACCGGACTACGGTGCCATCTTCGATGACATGGTGCTGGAAACGGGCTGTTCGGTGCCGTGGGACCGGTACACCCACCCGCGGGTGGAGGTGGAGCTGGCCTTTGTCCTCAAGCAGGACCTGGCCGGCCCCGGCTGCACGATCTTCGACGTGCTCAACGCGACCGACTACGTGGTTCCGGCCCTCGAAATCCTTGATTCGAGGATCGAGATGGAGGGACGGACCATCGTCGACACCATCGCGGACAACGCCGCGATGGGCGCCATGGTGGTGGGCGGGCGCCCGGTGAAACCCGACGCCGTCGACCTTCGCTGGGTCTCCGCCATCCTCTACAAGAACCAGACGGTCGAGGAAACCGGCGTCGCCGCCGGCGTCCTGGACCACCCGGCCGCCGGGGTGCACTGGCTCGCCAACAAGATCGCCGCCCACAACGACGGCATGAAGGCCGGCGACATCATCCTCGCCGGTTCCTTCACCCGCCCCATGTGGGTGCACAAGGGCGACACTGCCCACGCCGACTATGGACCCCTGGGAGTTGTCACATGCCACTTCGAGTAGAAAGAGACGCCCCCTTCCGGGACACCCTCGCGGCCGCCGGCCGTCCGCTCGCGGGCATGTGGGTCTGCTCCGGCAGCCCGCTGATCGCCGAACTGTGCGCCGGCGCCGGTCTGGACTGGCTCCTGATCGACGCCGAGCACAGCCCCAACGGCCTCGAATCCATCCTGGCCCAGCTGCAGGCGGTGCACGGATACCCGGTCCAGGTCCTGGTCCGGCCGCCGGTCAACGACACGGTACTGATCAAGCAATACCTGGACCTGGGGGTGCAGAACCTGCTGGTCCCCATGGTGAACTCCGCCGCCGAGGCTGAGGCCGCCGTGGCAGCCACCCGGTACCCGCCGCAGGGTGTCCGGGGGGTGGGCTCAGCCCTGGCCCGCGCGGCACGGTGGAACCGGGTCCCCGACTACCTGGCCCGCGCCGGTGAAACGGTCAGCGTCACGGTGCAGATCGAATCCGCCGCCGCGGTGGACGCGGTGGCGGACATCCTCGCGGTCGACGGCGTGGACGCCATCTTCATGGGTCCCTCCGACCTGGCGGCCTCGATGGGGCTGCTCGGCCAGCAGGAGCACCCGGAGGTGCGCGCCGCCGTCGGGCGCTGCATCACGGCGGCCACGGCGGCCGGCAAGCCGGCCGGAGTGAATGCCTTCACCGAAGGCACGGCCCGTGACTACCTGGCCGCCGGCGCCTCGTTTGTCCTGGTCGGTGCAGACGTCGCCCTGCTGGCCCGCGGCTCCGAAGCGCTGGCCGCGACCTACGTGCCGCAGGCCCCGGCGGCCGGGACCGCCACGGAACCCGCCAGCTACTGAACCTTCCGCTTGCAATCCAAAGGACTTATCCATGACAGTCTCAGCCGCCCCGGCTTCCGATCTTTCCCCCGGCATCACCCCTGCCACTGAGAAGGCGCTCCTCGCGTCCGTTCCCACCGGCCTGCTGATCAACGGACAGTGGCGTGACGCCTCCGACGGCGGCACGTTCGGCGTCCACGACCCCGCCACCGGGGAACTGCTTGCCACCCTCGCCTCGGCCACCAGCGAGGACGCCGTGGCGGCCCTCGACGCCGCGGACCGGGCCCAGGCGGCCTGGGCCCGGACCGCGCCGCGGGAACGCGCCGAAATCCTGCGCCGCGGCTTCGAGCTGGTCACCGAACGGGCCGAGGACTTTGCCCTGCTGATGACCCTGGAAATGGGCAAGCCCCTGGCGGAAGCCCGCGGGGAGGTCACCTACGGCGCCGAATTCCTGCGCTGGTTCTCGGAGGAGACGGTCCGTGACTACGGCCGCTATCTCACCACCCCCGAGGGCAAGAACAAGATCCTGGTCCAGCACAAGCCGGTCGGACCGTGCCTGCTCATCACGCCCTGGAACTTCCCGCTGGCCATGGCCACCCGCAAGGTCGCCCCGGCGATCGCCGCGGGCTGCACCATGGTCCTCAAACCGGCCAAGCTCACCCCGCTGACCGCCCAGCTCTTCGCGCAGACCATGCTGGAGGCCGGGCTGCCCGCCGGTGTCCTGAACGTCGTGGCCTCATCCAGTGCGGCGCGGATCTCCGGGCCGCTGCTGTCCGATCCGCGGCTGCGCAAGATCTCCTTCACCGGGTCCACCGCGGTCGGCAAGCGGCTGATGGCCGACGCCGCGCAGAATGTGCTGCGGACCTCGATGGAGCTCGGCGGCAACGCACCGTTTATCGTCTTCGAGGACGCGGACCTGGACAAGGCGGTGGAGGGTGCCATGGCCGCCAAGATGCGGAACATGGGGGAGGCCTGCACCGCGGCGAACCGCTTCCTGGTCCAGGAGTCCGTCGCCGCGGAGTTCACCGCGAAGTTCGCGGCAGCCATGGCGGCCCTCACCGTCGGCCGCGGCACCGAGCCGGACACCACGGTGGGCCCGCTGATCGACGCCGGCGCCCGCGACGACGTGCACGCCCTGGTGAGCGCGGCCCTCGACGCCGGCGCCACGGCCGTCACCGGCGGCGCCCCGCTCACGGGAGCCGGCTACTTCTACCCGCCCACCGTCCTGGCAGACGTCCCCAACGACGCCGCCATCCTGGGCCAGGAGATCTTCGGCCCGGTGGCGCCGGTGACCTCCTTCGGCACCGAAGCCGACGCCATCCGGCTCGCCAACGCCAGCGAGTACGGCCTGGCCTCGTACGTCTACAGCCGGGACTTCAACCGGCTGCTGCGGGTGGCCGAACAGATTGAGTTCGGCATGGTGGGCTTCAACGCCGGCGTCATTTCCAACGCCGCGGCGCCCTTCGGCGGGGTCAAGCACTCCGGCCTCGGACGGGAAGGAGGCTCCGAAGGCATCGCGGAATACACCACCACCCAGTACATCGGCATCGCCGACCCCTGGGCAGACCAGGCCAGCTAAAACGCCCCTCGAACCAGCAGCGCGCTGCGTTCTACTATTCGAATACCCAACTCGGCAAAGTGCCGCACCAAGAAGTGAGGAAAGCCCGTGCAGTTCCACCATCACGGTTACGTATCCGGGGACCCGCGAATCCAGCCCGCCGCCGGCGTCGGCATCGACCGGCCCGAACAGCTTCCTGACGAAGTCGACGTCCTCATCGTGGGCACCGGCCCGGCCGGCGTCGTCACCGCGGCGCAGCTGTCCCAGTTTCCCGGGGTGACGACCCGGATCGTTGAACGACGCGGCGGCCGGCTCGCCATCGGCCAGGCCGACGGCATCCAGGCCCGCAGCGTCGAAACCTTCCAGGCGTTCGGCTTCGCCGAGCGGATCATCGCCGAGGCCTACCGGATCACCGAGATGGCCTTCTGGAAACCGGACCCGGCCGATCCCTCCCGGATTGTCCGCGCCGCCCGCACCCTGGACGACCCGGCCGGCATCAGCGAGTTCCCGCACCTGATCGTCAACCAGGCCCGGGTGCTGGACTATTTCACCGAGGTCATGGCCTACGCCCCGACCCGCATGAAGCCGGACTACGGCTATGAGTTCCGCGGCCTGCAGGTCGGTGACGGCGAGTACCCCGTCACCGTCACCCTCGCCCACACCACCGGTCCCGAGGAGGGCCGGGAGCGTGTTATCCGGGCCAAGTACGTCGTGGGTGCGGACGGCGCGCGCAGCAAGGTCCGCGAGTCGATCGGCTGCACGCTGGCCGGCGACCAGGCCAACCACGCCTGGGGCGTCATGGACGTGCTCGCGAACACCGACTTCCCCGATATCCGGACCAAGTGCGCGATCACCTCGGGCAGCGGCGGCAGCATCCTCCTGATTCCGCGTGAAGGCGGCCACCTCTTCCGGATGTACGTCGACCTCGGGGTGGTCCCCGAAGGCAATGCCGGCGCCGTGCGCAGCACCAGCATCGAGCAGATCATCGCCAAGGCCAACGACATCATCCGCCCCTACTCGCTGGACGTGCGCAACGTCGCCTGGCACAGCGTGTACGAGGTCGGGCACCGCCTCACCGACCGTTTCGACGACGTTCTCCCGGACCAGCTCGGCTCCCGCACCCCGCGGGTGTTCATCACCGGCGACGCCTGCCACACGCACAGCGCGAAGGCCGGCCAGGGCATGAACGTCTCCATGCAGGACGGCTTCAACCTGGGCTGGAAGCTCGGACATGTCCTGGAGGGCCGCAGCCCGGAGAGCCTGCTGTCCACCTACTCGGCCGAGCGCCAGGTCGTCGCGAAAAACCTCATCGACTTCGACAAGGAGTGGTCCACGCTGATGGCCAAGAAGCCGGAGGAATTTGCCAACCCGTCCGAGCTGGAGGATTTTTACGTCAGCACCGCCGAGTTCCCGGCCGGTTTCATGACCCAGTACGCCCCGTCCATGCTGATCGGGGAGGCGACGCACCAGGACCTGGCCACCGGGTTCCCGATCGGCAAACGTTTCAAGTCCGCGCCGGCGGTCCGCGTCTGCGACACCAACCCGCTCCAGCTGGGCCACCAGGCCAAGGCCGACGGGCGCTGGCGGATCTACGTGTTCGCGGACCCGGCACCGGCCGGCGCCCCTTCCCCGACCACGGACCTGGCGGACTGGCTCGCCAACGCGCCGGACTCACCGCTGGCGGCGACCCCCGAGGGCGCAGACCGGGACGCCTGGTTCGACGTCAAGGTCATCTACCAGCAGGACCACACGGGCATCGACATCGGCGCCGTGCCGGCGGTATTCAAACCCGCCGTCGGACCGTTCCAGCTCACCTACCTGGAGAAGGTGTACGGCACGGTTCCGACCGCCGACATCTTTGAACTGCGCGGCCTGGACCGCGGCGGCGTGGTGGTGGTGGTCCGGCCGGATCAGTACGTGGCCAACGTCCTGCCGTTGACCGCCACGGCGGAGCTGGGCGCCTTCTTCGCGGCCCTCCGGCCCGCGGCGGACCAGCCGGCGGCGTAACGGAGACGGCCCTCCCGGTGCCGGCAGCAACCTGCCGGCCCTGGAGGGCCTCGCCCCGTGACCGGCCCGCTGCGCTGCGGGCCGCCGGGTACAGCGCTGCGGTTTGACTTTCCGGTCAGGCTACCCAGTAAACGACCGCGCAAAGAGCCAGAACCGCCAAGATCGCGAGAAGAACCTTGCCAGTTTTCCTCATCCCCCATCTCCGATCTATCGAGCATTATCGCCCGAACAGACACGAAATAGCGATGACACTATCCTGAGCCGCCTGTTGGAGCCGCCTGTGCCGATAGGAAATGATTGCCGATGACATCAGTTGAGAATAAATTCATTCGGTGCCATGCTCACGGAGCCATCGGCGCTGCTGCCGTGAGAGTACGCAGATGATCCACATGAATGCGCAGCCCAACAACACGAGTATCACCACAACGACCCAAAATGACACTGGGGCCGCCCACGCGAGGACGCCCTCCGGGAGGAATGACAGCACGTAGAGGCGGCCAAAAATGACTCCCACCGATACTCCGAATAGGAGCGCAAGGGAACCGAATAGACGACTTGCTATCGATGGCGGATTGGCGCCATCTGCTGGCTTCATTTCCTTAATCATGGCAGATGTTTACCTGTTCCGGGGCGGTTTAGCCGACCGACAAACTTGCCGACGGCCGAGCCAACGAACCCGCCAGCTGCTCCAGGGATAGCTTTGTCTGCGCAGGCGCCCCAGCTCCCGTTGGACTGCAAAAGCCCTGAGACGCAACCCACCGCTGCGCCGCCGAGGGTGCCGACGGCAATTGAGAGTATGGGATTTGGAATGAGTGAGGCCACAATGCCCACCGCGGCTCCGGCGATTGCTTCAATGGTGTCTCCCCCCACGTCCAGTCCGCTGCGGTCCGTATTGTTCACAGGGTTGGCTACGGCGTACAGGTAGCGGTTTTGTTCCCGGCCCGAGGGGTCGGGTTGGGTGAAGCGTCCGAGGTTGGGGTTGTAGTAGCGGGCGCCGAATTTGATCGTGTTGCTGGTGGTGTCGTTGTAGCCGCCGGCGTAGGTCCAGGGGTTGACGGTTGCTTGGGTTCCGGTGGCGGAGGTGGTTTTGCCCCAGGAGTCGTAGGTGTAGAAGGCTGCTCCCACTTGGTTGGTGTCGGTGATGAAAATGACGGAGCCGAGCGCGTCCATCGTGTAGTAGAAGCTGGCCCCGGTGCTGGTGCGCATGCTGATGAGCGTACCGTCCGGATCGCGGATAAACGTGGTTGTGGCTCCGCCGGTGGTTTGCCGGGTGATCCCCAGGGTGCCGTTCAGGAAGGAAGTGGCCCCGGCGGTGAGGCGTTCATCATTCCGGGGCCCGGCGTAGGTGAAGTTGGTCGTGGTCCCGCCGCTGGTGTTGGAGGTGAACTGGTCAAAGACGTTGTACCCGGCTGTGGTGGCCCCGGCGGCGGTGGTGTTGCCGTTGGCATCGTAGTTGTAGGTGGCGGCTCCGGACGGCGGCGCGGCGCAGGTCCCGGCGCTGGCCCCGGTCCAGCAGAGCTGGTCCGCGGCGTTGAATGCGGAGTGGACGTCCGCGGCTCCGGTCTTGGTGGCTTTGGTCCGGTTGCCGTTTTTGTCGTGGGTCCAGGCCTCGGTGACTGAGCCGGTCACGGCTGTCTTGAGCCTGTTCATCTCGTCATAGCTGTAGGTGGTGAGACCTCCATACTGGTCGGTTTCGGTTTTGCGCAACGCCCCATCCTTGGTGCCGTTGACGGTGTAGGTGTAGGAGCGTGAGATCCAGGTGGCGCTGCCGAGCCAGGCGGTGATCCTGCTGATCCTTGAGGCGTTGTCGTAGGTGGTGACGTTGGAGATCCCGTTGGGGTACTTTACGGCGGTGCGCCGGTTAGCGTTGTCGTAGTCGAATCCGGTGCATTTGGTGGAGTTCGGCGAAATGAACGACGCCGGGGCGGGGCAGGAGCCCCCGGGTTCGGCAAGGGACACGAGCCGGTTCGCGGCGTCGTAGGCGTAGGTCACGGTCCCGCCCGGGTCGGTGAAGCTGGTGAGGTTCGAGGCCGCGTCGTAGGTGACCGTGGTGCTGATGCCGCCGGCTGTTTTGGACGTGGGCCGGTTTTGCGCGTCATAGGTGAAATTGGTGTTGCCGGTGTCGTCCTGGCTTTGGGTCAGGTTTCCGCGCGTGTCGTAGGTGTAGGAGACGCACTTGGTGGCGCAGTTGATGCCTTTATCAATCTGAATGAGCCTATCGTTGTCGTCGTAGTCATAGTGAGTGACCTGGCCTTTTCCGTCCGTGGAGGTGATCAGCCGGGACGCGTCGTCATACACGTTCGTCACCGCGCCCAGCGGTGCAGGGTACGTGATCTTGGTGGGCATGCCCAGGGCACCGTACGTGTAGCTGGTGACGTTGCCGTTGCCGTCAGTGGACTTGCAGACCTGGCCCTTTTTCGCCCCGCAGCTGGTTCCGGCGGCGTCGCCCTGGTAGTTCAGCTTCGGCGTCCCTCCGGCGCCGCCGCTGGCTCCGGGGGTGGTGGTCTGGGAGCGGTTGCTGGTGTTCGCGTCGTAGCTGTACCCGGTGGTCTGATTCTCGCTGCTCACCGAGGAGGTGGGCTGGTAGTTCGAGAGCGGGTTACCGGTGTTGGACGGGTAGGCGAAGGTCGTTTCGGCTCCCGCGGTTCCTCCTGCCGGGTTCGTGATCTTTGTGAGGGAGTTGTTGGCGTTGTACGCGTAGGTGGTCGTGTTGCCCAGCCCGTTCAATGAGGTCAGCCGGTTGTCGTGCCCGTCGAAGGTCCCCTGGGTGGTGTGGCCGAGCGCATCGGTGACCTTCGTGACCTGGCCCGAGGAGTTGTACTCATAGCTCGTGGCATGGTTCAGCGGATCCGTCCCCTTCGAAAGGGTCCCGGACGGGTAGCTGTACCCGTAAACGCTCTGGACCGGCTTGCCCGTGGCATAGGTCGCCTGCGTGAGCTTTTTCGACGTGCCGTCATAGCCCAGGGTCGTGACCGTGCCCGCGTGGTCGGTGACCGTGGTCAACCGGTTCCCCGGCGCCCCGTAACCAAACGACATGACCTCCCCCGCGGCGTCGCTGATCGCGGACATAGCCCCGCCCGGCCCGAAATATTCAAAATAGATGTCCCGGGACAACGCATCATCATGGATCTGCGAGGGCTGCTCCGGATTGTTCGCATCATTGTAGGAGAACGTGACCGGCCGGCCGCCGATGGTGTCATTGATCGTGCTCAACAGCCCGGCAGCGTTGTACGTGTAGGTGATCCGGTTCGGCGCCGACGGGTTCTGATCATTCTGATACACGAGCCGGAACACCGCACCGGATTTTACGTATTCGTTGGTATAGCCGGTGTCGTTGAAACGGATCGTCACCGCCGCCGAGGAGAACGCGGTAATCGTCGCGTTCAGCCCCGGAGGCATCGTCCACACCCCGGCACCGGCAGGCACGAACGTATACGTCCCGCCGTCCGGCGCCGTGTAGACCACCGAATTATCCGCACCGACCGTGACCGCGGCCTCGACAGCCCCCACCGAGAGCGAGGGCCGGGCATCGTTGAGGGAGTTGTACCGCCAGCCGATGCCCAGATCGCGGCCCGCACCCTTGACGTGCAGCAACTGACCGGCCAGGACCACGTTCCCGTTCGTTGGGTTCCACGAAACAGTCGTCCTGTCCGTCAGGTGCCGTGTTACCATCGATGCCGCGGACCGGTTCCCCGACTTGCTCCCGTCCGGGCCCGACGCCGGAGGCGACACCATCGGCGCCATTCCAAGCGCCCGGGCCGTTAGGATCTCCAGGCCCAGGGCCGCCCGGTGCGGCGTACTTGTCGGTGCGCGGCCCGGCGGCTTCACCGTCGACGGGGCGGCCACGGCCGCACCCGCCGGCACAGTCACACCGCTGAGAACCACGGCAGAAAGAACAAGACCCGACAGAAGAGACCGTAAAGCAGCCATGCTGCGCCCCCAATATGATGTGCTCCCCAGTGAGCATCCTTGCGCTCCCCAGTGAGCACACGATGATCATCAGCGACAACACTCTCAAATTGCAATACACGAGCCAGAATTTTTCCAAACTAGTGAAAAACCCGTCTGCTCTGGGTCAAAGGCGAGCTGTAAGAAGGCAACAGCGCTGGCCGGCTTAGGTTCAGGTCAGTGCGCGGCCGGCGCGCGCGGCTCACCCCTCCGACACCCCGAAATCGCCTCAACCGCTTGTTGGCGGCCATGAAAAACTGCCCATGGGCGGCCACGAAAGTGCCCACTGACGGCCAGTAGAACTGCCCGACGGTGGCCATGAGATCTGCCCACTTCCTTACTGAACCGACCGCGTCTTAAGCGGTGGGGGCCTCTCCCTGGGGTTTGATGACGGTGTCTAAGCGCACCAAAAGCGAACCAGGAAGAGGCCCTGTATGAAGTCTGACGGAGAAATCATGGAAATTCTTGCTGCCTACGATCTGACCGGATCGTTGCGCGCCACCGCGGAACTCACGGGCTGCTCGCACCACACCGTTGCCAAACACGTCGCTGCCAGGGACGCTGGCCGGCCGATCGGGGAACCCGCGGCCCGGGGCCGGGTCACGGACGCGTTTCTGCCCAAGATCGAGGAATGGATCGAAGGATCCAAGGGCCGGATCCGCGCGGACAAAGTCCACGAAAAGCTCGTTGCCCTGGGCTACACGGGTTCGGAACGCTCCACCCGCCGCGCGATCGCGCAGGTCAAAGCGGCGTGGCGGCTCGGCCATACCCGGGTCCACCGTCCCTGGATCACCGAGCCGGGGATGTGGCTGCAGTACGACTTCGGCGACGGGCCCCGGATTGGCGGGGTGAAGACCATCCTGTTTGTGGCGTGGCTGCCACGCGGACGCAGTCTTCAGGTACTGTCTGTCCCGCTGTGGTTCCTGGCACGACGCGGAGGATCTCGTCTCGATCACCTTCTTGGAGGCGTGGCGACAACGGAACAGGCTCAGACCCGAGAGGGACACCCTGCTGCCGTGGCTGCTCGGCGTGGCGACGAACGCGAACCGCAACCGCGCCAGGGGATCTCGGCGGCACGCCGACTTCCTGGCCAGGCTGCCGCACCCCGATCCCCGGCATGGCCATCATGAAGCAGACCATGCGGAATCGGTCGCCTCAAGGATTGACGCAGAACGGTCCGTCCGGGAGCTACTCGATACGATCGCCGGCCTGAATGACGGTGAACGCACTCGATGCTCATGTCTGTCGAGACATCCCGTCCCCACCCACCGGCCAACTCGCCACCATCATTACTCTCTTTCGAGAAAGCTGTTATGCAAGGGACTCGCTGATTCCCGTACGACGCACCCGCAAAACTGCCCCGTGCCACGACCCCACCGATCCCGGGCGGACGTGATGTCGAGACAGCAACACCGATGGGCTTATGTTGTTCACGATCTTGGCCGCTCTTGCGCTGATGGAACACGAGATCAAGCGCGAACGCCTCACGGATGCCATGATTATCCGAAGAGAAGCAGGCAAGGACCTTGGCGGCCGGCCCCGGCCGGACACTGATGGTCAGATCAAAAACGCCGTTCGCCTAATGAAAGGTGGCGAGCCCGCAGCGCAGGTTGCAGGGATCTCGGTATGTCCCGAGCCACGTTCGGCAGGCGGGCAGGAGGGCTTGCCGACTAGCAGGGCGCCATTTTAGCGCCGCAAAAGACCGCCATTTACCGCCAACATTCACAGCGGTGCGGACCGGCGGAACAACGGGCGCAGCATGATGAGGCAGCCCAACGCCCCGGACAGCGCTGCCGGCAGGATGTCTCCGGCCACGGTGGCGGAGGGCTCCAGCAAAGCGGCGGCCAGGAATGTCAGCAGGACGGTTGCCGCCGCCGTGACCACCGCCGCGGCACCCCGCCGGGTCATCGCGACGCCCCTGCTGCCCGCGAGGTAAAGGCGGGCCGCCCCCACCGCTGTCAGGAACGCAAGCACGGATGCCATCCAGCCCAGTCGTCCGAGGATCAGCCACAGTGCGACGGCGGCCGGGACCGCGGCGAGTGCATAGGCCGTTCCCCGGGCGGGATGTTCGAACGGGCGCGGATCCGCCGGCGGCAGCGCCGGCAGGATCGCATGCCGGTGCTCCGACGAGTCGGGCCACGGCGCGCCGTCCGGCCAGCGCTGGCTGACGTGCGGCGCGGTCTGCCCGAAGGGCTGGAAGCTTCTTCCGGCGTCAGAAGTGCCGCGCTCTGTCATCATTCCCCCAAATGAGATGAGTTTCCGGCCAACTCTGTGCCGGTGGCCCGTTCAGTCTGGCATAAGTCGGCCGGTAAATCATGCTGAGTGCGGCGTTATTTCGGCCCGGGCGCCACTAATCCGTTCCCGGCTGCGTCGATATCGTGATCATGACTCCGTCGCCATCGTCGCGGATCCTGAGCTGCAGCGGCCGGTCCACGAGGCTGGTGTGCCTGTTTTCGCTGTCCTCCGGGAGCAGCTGCTCGGCGAGGCGGGTGAGGGCCAGCGCCATGGCCCGTCCCCAGTCGTGAGGGTCCCTGCTGGATGCTTCTGCCTCGGCTGTGTACTTCTCGTCTGATCCGGTCATGTGGCTCCGCCTTCCGCCGTTGAACGTGGCCACCCCGGTCAATCCGGCGGGCCTCCGGCCGTGCCGGCTCCCAAACAGTTCATGGACACGGCCAGTGTAGTGACCGGCCGGACGTCGCGTCCACGGTCCTCCCGGCCCGCCGCGCAGCTATCCCGGGCGCACCCCGATAGGATTTCCCTGCGGGGCCCGCCCGTCCACGTGCCCAAAGGATGCCATGCCACAGAACAACGACGTGCCGGACGCTACCGTCCAGCCCAAACGCGCTGCAGTGATCATCAACCCGATGAAATCCCCCGGTGCCGACTTCAAGGCCGCGTTCTACCGGCTCTGCGAAACCCAGGGCTGGGCCGAGCCGCTCTGGCTCGAAACAACCGCCGAAGACACGGGCCTGGGCCAGGCGCGGGAAGCCCTGGACGCGGGCGTCGACGTCGTGATTGCGGCCGGCGGCGACGGTACCGTCCGCTGTGTGGCCGAAGTGCTCGCCGGTACCGGTACGCCGATGGGCCTGGTTCCGATGGGTACCGGCAACCTGCTGGCACGCAACATCGGCGTGGACATCACGGACCCCGTGGCGGCCAGTTACGACATCCTGAACGGCACGGACATCAAGGTCGACGTGGTGAAGGCCAGCCTGGACCATTCGGCTGAGGAACACCTCTTCCTGGTCATGGCCGGGCTCGGCTACGACGCCGCGATCATGGCCAACACGGTGGACGAGCTCAAGGACCGCGTCGGCTGGCTCGCCTACGTGGAGGCAGGCATCCGGCACCTGCCCGGCAAGCCGGTGAAGGCGCAGATCAGTGTCGACGGCAGCCGCCCGGTCCGGCGCCGGATCCGCAGCGTGATGGTGGGCAACTGCGGCCAGATCACCGGCGGAATCGAGGTCTTCCCCGACGCCAAGCCCGACGACAACATCCTCGACGTGCTGGTCCTCGCCCCGGCCGGCCGGCTCGGCTGGTTCAGTGTGCTGGCGGGGATCTTCGGCCGGGCTAACGGTGCCGAGGGCAAGAACAAGTCGGTCCAGTATTTCGTCGGGAAGTCCGCGGAAATCAGCCTGGAGCACGAGCAGGAGTTCCAGCTCGACGGCGACCATATCGGCAGCGCCAAACACCTTAAGGTGGCCGTGGAGCATCAGGCGCTGACCATTCGGATGACGAAGGCGGCCTAGCCGCAGGGCCGTCAGGACCGGGGGAGGCGGTCCCGTGCTGTTCCGATGAACGGAAGCCGCGGGCCTTGCTGCGGAGCGCCGGGCGTAAGATTCAGCTGGATGCCAGCGCCGCCGTCGTACCCCACCGACTGCAAGGAAGGCCCGCCCACCCTGTGAAGCCCGCGAAATTGCTCACCGAGATGTTCAGCATCGCCCCGGCCAACAAGGACCACCAAGTCGCGATCCGGTGTGCCATTGGCGTCTTCGTCCCGCTGATCACCCTGGTGCTGCTGGGCCGGTTGGACCTGGCCATCTTTGCCTCCTTCGGAGCCTTCACCGGCATTTACGGGCGCAACGAACCCCACGGACGCCGGTTCGTCCTGCAGCTGCGCGCCGGCACCCTCATGCTGGCCGTGATCCTGCTGAGCTCCCTGACGGCCCGCCTCGGAACGGCCCTCGCGCTTTCGCCCGCGGACCGCACGTGGCTGCAGGTCGCCGCGACGACCGCGGTGGCGGGCGGCTGCTCGCTGGTCGTGGCCTGGTGGCGGCTGCGTCCGGCGGGATCGCTGTTCCACATCTTCGCGTTTGCGGCCATCGCCTCCATCCCCAACCAGCCGCCGCTGTGGCAGTGCCTGCTGGTGGCGGTGCTGACGGTCCTGTTCTCGTTGCTGATTGGCCTGTCCGCACGGCTGGTCCGGAGCCGCCGGCAGCCGTGGTCCTGGCCGCGGCGCGCCCGGCTGACCGCGGTGGAGCGCCGGGTTGCCTGGCAGGAGGCGGTGGGCTACCTCGTGGCGGCCGGGCTCGCCGGCACCCTTGCCACCCTGGTCGGGGACCGGCTTGGCTTCGGCCACAACTATTGGGCCATGGTCGCCGCCGTCGTGCCGCTGGTGGGGCACAGCACGCGGCACCGCATCAGCCGCGGTGTCCAGCGGATCATCGGGACCGTGGTGGGGCTGGGCCTGCTGGCGCTCATCCTGTTGTTGGAGCCGCCGCCCTGGCAGACCGTGCTGGTCATTGCTGCCTGCCAGTTCGGCGCCGAGATGTTCATCGCCCGGCAGTACGTGCTGGCGCAGGTGTTCGTGACCCCGCTGGCGTTGATCTCGACGCTGCTGGCGGCGCCGGTGCCGGCGGGGACCCTGCTGCGCGACCGCTTCCTGGAAACCATCATCGGCGCCGCCATCGGCGTCGGCGTCGTGCTGGCACCGGCCGTCTGGCGCCGGCTGCGGGGCCGCCGTGCACCCGCCGCCCCCTGAGAAGAGCCGGGAAGACCGTTCAATGGAAGACTGGTGCCGTGCAGACAACTATTCAGGAGGTGGCCCGGCATGGCTAACTCCGGCTCCGGCGACTCCGTAGTAGACCGTGTGGTGCGCCTGATCGCGGCGTTTCCCGAAGGCGTCGCGGCCCTGCAGCTCTCCGAGCTCGCGGACCGGGCCGGCCTGCCGCCGAGCACGGCGCACCGGCTGGTCCGGCAACTGGCGGGGCACGGGCTGGTGGAGCTGGGCAGCGGCGGCTCGGTCCGGCTGGGGATACGGCTGTGGGAGCTGGTCAACCGGAATTCTCCTGCCCTGGCCCTGCGGCAGGCGGCCATGCCGTTGATGGAGGACATCCAGCAGGTGCTCAACCAGAACGTCAACCTTGCCGTGCTGGACGGCTGGGAGGTCCTGTTCGTTGAACGGCTGTCCCGCCGCGGCTCGGTGGCCAACCGGGCCAAAGTTGCCGGCCGGATGCCCGTGCACCTCTCCTCCGCCGGGCTGGCCCTGATGGCGCATCAGCCGGCCGCGGTGCAGGCGGTCTACTTGGGGCAATTTTCCGATCCTGCCGGAAGAATCAGCGCGCAGGAACTTCGCAGGTTGCTCGCGGAGACGGCGGTCCAGGGCTATGCCGAGCTGGCCGGTGTGGTGGATCCTGACACCTGGGGGATCGCCGTGCCGGTCCGCGACGGCCGAAAGCAGACCGTCGCCGCGCTCGGCGTCGTGGTCCCGCTGCGTGAGGCCCGCCTGCAGGCACTGGTACCGGCCCTGCAGACCGCGGCCCGCGGAATCCAGCGGCGGCTCGGTGAGGCCGCAGCCGGCGCCGGAATCCATTCAACGGAAGACGTGTAACGCGGATCACTGGGCCCGGCGCACACTGATAGGCAAGACCCACCGGTCCGGCGCCGTCGCCTGCGGCCCGGGCCCGCAACGAAGCGAGGACCCCATGGCAGCGAGAAAAGTCATCAGCACCCAGGTAGCCATCGTGGGCGGCGGGCCGGCGGGGCTCATGCTCTCCCACCTGCTGGCCAGGGAAGGGATCGAGTCCACGGTGCTCGAGCTGCGCAGCCGGCAGGAAATCTCCGAGACCGTCAGGGCAGGCATCCTGGAGCACGGCACCGTGAACCTCCTGGTGGACAGCGGCGTCTCCGACCGCGTGCTGCGCGACGGCGACCGGCACGACGGCATCGAGTTGAGGTTCAATGGCGAGAGCCACCGGATTGACTTCCAGGACCTGGTGGGCGAATCGGTGTGGCTCTACCCGCAGACCGACGTCTTCATGGACCTGGCAGCCCGCCGGGAGGCCGACGGCGGCGACGTCCGGTACGGTATCCGCGACACCACCATCCACGATCTCGACGCCGCGCCCAAGGTGTGGTTCACGGACGCGGAGGGCACCGAGTTCGAACTGCAGGCGGACTTCATTGCCGGAGCCGACGGTTCCCGCAGCCACAGCCGCCTGCAGATCCCGGAAGCGGACCGCAAATGGTATTTCCACGAGTACCCCTTCGCCTGGTTCGGCATCCTGACCGAAGCCCCGCGCAGCTCCGACGAGTTGATTTACGCCAACTCAGAGAACGGCTTCGCCCTGATCAGCCAGCGGACGGAAACCGTGCAGCGGATGTATTTCCAGTGCGACCCGGCCGAGAACGTCGCGGACTGGAACGACGAACGCATCTGGGAAGCGTTCCGCAGCCGGGTGAACGGCAACGGGTTCGAACTCAAGGAGGGGCCGGTCATCGACAAGACCGTCCTGAAGTTCCGCAGTTTCGTGCACGCTCCGATGCGGCACGGGAAACTGTTTCTGGCCGGCGACGCCGCCCACACCGTTCCGCCGACCGGAGCCAAGGGGCTCAACCTCGCCATCCACGACGTCCGGGTGCTCTTCGAGGGCCTGGACAGCTTCTACAAGACGGGCTCCACCACCCTGATGGACCTGTACAGCGACCGCGCCCTCGACCGGGTCTGGAAAGCCCAGCACTTCTCCTACTGGATGACCTCCATGCTGCACACGCCCGCCGGCGCCGACGACTTTGCCCGCGCCCGCCAGCTTGGTGAGCTCAACTCCGTGGTGTCCTCACGGCACGGCAGGGCCTACCTCGCCGAGGCTTACACCGGCTGGCCCGCCGCCGGCTAGACGTCCGGTGCTGCTCCGGCCGACGCCAGGGCCCCCGACGGAAGGCCCGGGGACTCGGCCGACGCTGGGATCCCCGCGCCAGGGTGACGCCGCTTCGCTTTGGCGGACTTCCGACCGGACCGGCCGTAGACCAGATACATCGTCAGGCCGGTGATCACCATCAACAGCACCGTGTAGACGAAGGTGTTGGAAACCCCTTCCACGCCCTCGGCGCCGTCCGTGTTCGCCTTGATGATCAGGCCCAGCGGCTGGAACAGCGGGTGGGCCAGGAAGATGGCGGTGTCGTAGTCGTCCAGCATGCTGTTGAAGTTCAGCGCAGTGACGGCTGCCGCGGCGGGAAGCACGATTGGCAGCAGGATTCGGCGGAAGATGTAGATCGTCTTGGCGCCCATGATTCCGGCGGCCTCCTCCAGTGAGGAATTCACCGCCGCGAAGGACGCCTTGAGCATCCGCAGCGTGAACGGGATTTTCACGGTCACGAACGCGATCAGCAGGATGACCGTCGTCCCGGTCAGCACGGCCCCGCCCACCAGGGGGTTCGGGTGGTCGTAGCTGAGGATCAGGCCCAGGGCCAGCAGCGCCGCGGGCAGGATCCAGGGGATGTGCAGCAGGTACTCGAAGACGGTGGTGACCCAGTTGCGGTACTTCTGCAGCTGGCGCGCTACGAACAGCAGGCCGCCGACGGCGATCACGGCGGCGAGGGCGCTGTAGGCGATGCTGATCAGGAAGGGCCGCAGTCCGGCCGGCTGGGTGAGCACCCGCACGTAGTTCTCCAGGGTCAGGCTGCCCGGGTGCAGCTGCCCGGTCTGGATGGCGGCGCCGTCGGCAAAGGAGAACAGTACGATCAGGACCACCGGCAGCGTGTACACCGCGAACAGCAGGTACGCGGCGGCGTGGACGACGGCGTTGGCCGCGCGGTTGGTGATCTGCTGCTTTTGCAGGCCCGCGGAGACCTTGGATACCGAGAAATAGGTGCCGCCCTTCTCCAGCCGGGTCATGACCGCGAGCATCACCATGGTCGCCACGCCCAGGATGAGGGCCAGCAGCGCGGCGAGATCCCGGGAGGTGGGGCTGTTGGTGAAGGTCAGGATCATCGGGGTGATGGTCTGGAAATCCCGGCCGCCGAGCACCTGCGGGGCGGACAGGGCGCCCAGGCCGGTCAAAAAAGACAGCACCGTCACGGCGAACAGGGTGGGCTTGAGCATCGGCAGGACGATCCGGCGGAGGATGGTCCAGGTGGAGGCACCCATGTTCCGGGCCGCCTCGATGGTCTGGAAATCAACGCCCTTCAGCGCATTGGTGACGAAAAGCATGTGGTTGGTGGTGGTGGCGAAGGTCATCACGGCCAGGACGGCGAAGAAGCCGGAGAACCAGCCGCGGTCGAGGTCCGGGAAGACGGAGACCAGGAAGCCGGTGACGATGCCTTTGTCGCCGTAGATGAACTTGTAGCCGGCGGCGAGCACGATCCCGCCGTAGATGAACGTAGTGGCGTAACCAAGGAACAGGATCCGGGAACCGCGGATCTTGAAGTACTGGGTGACCAGCACGATGAAGATGCCCACCACGTTGACCGTGATGGACAGGGCGACGGCCAGCAGGAAGCTGTTGCCCAGGGACTTCATGGCCCGCGAGGAGGAGAACAGTTTTTCGGCGGCGCGGCCGGAGAATTGTCCGTCCGGGAAGAAGGTCTGGATCAGCACGTTGGCGTTCGGCCAGACAAGGAATGCGGCAATGAACCAGGTCAGGACCACGCCGGCGATCAGGACGGCGGGGGAGCGCAGCATCCGCCGGGTGCTTGGGCCGGCGGCACCGGTCCCGCTCACGCCCGGTTCGCTTCCTGCAGCCGCGGTCCCAGCGAAGCGCCGGTTTCCGGGTGGTACTGGAGCACATGGGCGGGCTGCACATACACGGTGGCTGAGCTCCCGGTGACCGGGTGTGCCCCGCCATCCTCCCGGACCAGGAGGCGGATCTCCGAACCGTGGCATTTGACGATGTACCGGCTGTGCAGGCCGTGATAGGTCCGGGACACGACGGTGCCCTCCATTGGAACGGCTGACCCGTCCGCAGCCGGATCCAGTGAGGCCTTCTCCACGCGGAGGTAGGAGTTGGCTCCCGGGTCCAGGGTGTGGCGCGACTGGCGGTTCAGTTCGGCGACGAAATCGGCGCTGAGGCGCGAGCTGTCACCGATGAAGTTGCAGACGAATTCGGTGGCCGACTCGTCGTAGATGCTCTGCGGGGTGCCCACCTGTTCCACCACGCCCTTGTTGAAGACGGCCACCCGGTCGCTCATCGCCAGCGCCTCGTCCTGGTCGTGCGTGACATAGACGGTGGTGATGCCGAACTCGCTCTGCAGGTCCTTGAGCTGCTGCCGGAGCTGGTGCCGAAGCTTTGCGTCCAGGTTCGACAGGGGCTCGTCGAGGAGCAGGATCTTGGGCTGCAGGACCAGCGCCCGGGCGACGGCGACGCGCTGCTGCTGGCCGCCGGACAGCTCAGCCACGTTCTTGTGCAGCTGCTCCTCGGACAGGTCGACGCGCCGCGCGATGTCCCGGACCAGCCGGTCACTTTCGGCGGCCTTTTCCTTGCGCACGCGCAGCCCGAAGGCGATGTTTTCCCAGACGCTCATGCTGGGGAAAAGCGCGTAGTTCTGGAACACCATGCCGACCTGCCGCTTGTCGCTGGGGAGCCGGGTGACGGCCCGGCCGTCGACATAGACCTCGCCGGCGGAGGGTTCGATGAACCCCGCCAGTGTCCGCAGGGCAGTCGTCTTTCCACAGCCCGAAGGCCCCAGCAGCGTGAAGAACTCGCCCGGCTTCACGTCCAGGTTCAGCCCCGGGATGGCGGTGAAGTCACCGAACGTGACCTCGATGTTTTCGAAGCGGATCATGGAACCTGTCTTTCCTGGCGGGATCGGGTGACGCACGGCGGAGGCCGGGCCGGCGGCTGCCGGCCCGGCCGCCCGGATCAGTTCATGTATTCCAGCTCGATCTTCTCGACCCACTTGCCCATGTTCGCCTGCACGAAGTTCCAGTCGATGTCCTGCTGCTTGAGCGTCTTGAAGAACTCAACGACTTCGGGTTTGGCCTGTGCGGCGGCGGCGGTGTTGACCGGCATGGCGTTGAACTGCTGGGCAAACTCGCCCTGGGTCTTCGCGCTGCCGAACCAGTTGATGAATTTCAGGGCCTCGTCTTTCTTCTTCGAGCCCTTGACCAAGGCAACCTGCTCGATGGCGAGCGGAACGCCCACGGACGGCATCACGGTGTCGACCTTGACGTTGAAGGACTTCTCCCGTTCCGGGATGATCGAGGACGGCATCTGGCCCATGTCCGTGTCGCCGGACGCGATCCGGGCAAAGAGGTCGGTCTTGGCAACTGCCGGGGTGCCGTTCTTGAAGTAGCCCTCGATCTGCTTCCAGCCCTCAGCGGAGATGCCCAGGTCGCCGCCGTCGTCCTTGTAGCGGGTCAGGATGCTGGCGAACACCAGTTGGGCGGTGGCGGTGCCCAGCCCGGTGACGCGCTCGTAGCGGGTCTTGAACTTGTCCTGGTTCCACAGGTCGGTCCAGTCCTTGGGTGCCTGGTCCTTGCTGTATTTGGCCGAGTTGTAGCCGAGCATGATGGCCTGCTGGACCAGCGGCCAGTACGCCTTGGAATCCGACTTGTCACCCTTGGCCGCATCGACTTCCCCGGACCAAGACGGTGTGAACGGCTCGATCGCGCCGGCGGCTTTGATCTGCTCGAAATACATGTTGTTCAGACCGAAGGCCACGTCGGCAATCGGGTTGTTCTTCTCGGCGATCAGCTTGTTGGTGGCGTCGGCACCGCCGGCACCTACGATCTCGATCTTAAACCCGGCCTCCGCGGCCTTTTTGGTGAGCCATTCGCCGCGGCCTTCGCCGTTGGAGTTGGTGTAAACGATGAGCGTCTCGCCGGACGGCGGACCGGAGGGGGCAGTCGCGGCCGGCCCGGCAGGGGAAGTGGAGGAGGCTCCAGGGTTAGCGGCGCCGGCGCCACACGCGGAGAGCAGGCTGACGGCGACGGCAGCCGCAGCCAGGGTTTTCAACTTACGCACAGTTCGGTCTCATTTCATCTTGGGGCCAGAGGGCATAATGGGGCCAGCCTATAGCCACGGGCGTGGATCGGCGCGATTATGCCTATCGATTCGATATAACCGCCGGCCCGCGGCATTTGAGTCTGGTCTGTGCCTCCGAACGGGGGACGTCCACGGTCTTAACGCGCCGTGAACAAGGGCGTGCCCTGTCAGGAATCAGGACCCCGCGTTGAGTACATCCGTCCCGAAGCCCTGCAGCCCCGGCGCTCCGGCGAGGCCGAGTCGCGGCAGCGAGAAGGCATCCTCGATGCTGGCCAGCAGGCTGAAGTGGTTGTACTGCCTATCCGACGCCGTTCCGCCTCGGGTGAAGGGCGAGAGCACAAGGGCACCCACCCTGCCGCCGGCCGCCCCGCCGGGAATCCCGGCGGATCCGGTGGTCTGGCCGTCGGCCTCGTCGAAAGTGATGACCAGCATCCCGTCCTTCTTGAACGCCGGGGAACCAAGGATGCCCGGGACGTGCTCCCGGAGCCAGCTGTCGCTGGCCGCGAGGCCGCCCGGGCTCCCGTCGATGCAGGGGCTGTCGTGGCCGTCATGGCAGAGGTTGGGCGAGATGTAGGACAGATTGGGCGTCGTGTCAGCGGATTTCAAATCCCGGGCCAGGGCCGTGAAATCCACGACGTTGCTCTGGCAGGCCGGCGATGAGGTGATCGCGGCGAAGTAGACGAACGGGTTGTGCCGGGTGGCGTATTGGTCGCCTTCCGTTGCCTTCTGATGATCGTCCTTGGCGCCGGGCTCGGGGTGCTGGCACGGGGTCTGCATGTCCTCCATGTAACCCTTCCAACTCTTGCCGGCCGAGGTGAGCTGGCCGGCGATGGTGGGGACCGAGGCAGGATAAACGCAGCCGGTTCCTTCTACCTGGCCGAGCGCCGAGGTTCCGGTCTGGGTGAACGGTGCGTAGGTCCGGCAGTCGTCGCGCGTCATGGGGTTGGACGCCTGCCCCGAGATCTGGGCCAGGTAGTTGGGACTGGACGCGTGGTCGATGGCGTAGTACTCCGACAGCAGTGCGCCCTGGGCCCGCAGGGTTTGGGAGAGGTAGGGCGCTTTGGAGTCCGCACCCCAGACTTCGTCATACCCCTTATTCTCAAGGTTGATCACGAACACGTGGCCGGGTTTCGCGACCGTCTTGGGGCCGCCGGTGGGAGCCGGTTGCGGCGGCGCGGCGGACGGCGCCGTGGTCACTGGAGCGACGGTGCCCGTGGCATTGGGCGGCGGCGCGGCGTCCGCCGTCGTGGTTCCGGGCACGCCGCTGCCCCCGGGACCGGCCGGCGCCGGGCTGCATGCGGCGGCAGCGGCGACGAGGGCGGCAGCAACGAAGAGGCTCCCAATTCGATGCGCAGCGTTCCGGCCTGGAGGACTGTTGGCGTGGTTCCGGCTCATGCGTGGCGGCTTTCTCTCGACGCGTCGGTCCGTGTCTTCCAGCAAAGCCCATTGCCGTCCGGAGCGACAGGGCCAACGTATATTTCACAGCAATCTCACACCGATGCCGTGCGCCCGGCCGTGCGAGTGGGCGGACTCGACCTGTGCCGTTTCGACGTTTCCGTGCCCCGCCGACGGTTCCACCCGTGCTGCTGGCACGGAAGCGTCGAATTGGCGCCTCAGGGCCGTCCGCCGGTGGGATCCTCCGCAGTCGGGTCGGCCAGCGCGAGCCCGCCTACCGGGCTGTCATCCCAGTGGATCAGGCGCCAGCCGGCGTCGGGATCGCCTTCGAGTGCCACGATGCCGGTATTGGCGAGAACGTGCCGGGCCGCGAATTCCGCATCGACGTTGGAAGCGCGGAGCCCGGTCCAGACCCGGATCGCGGCGCCGTGGCTGACCACGGCGACGGTGGCGTTTTCCCCGGTATCCGCGGCTATCCGGGCGATCGAGTCGTCGTAGCGCTCGAAAAACTCATGGCCGTCCGGGCCGGATGGCATCCTGCGGTCGAGTTCTCCTGCGGCCCAGCCGAACACGGTGCCCAGATACCGCAGGTGGGACTCGTGGTCGGTAAGTTTTTCCAGCGCCCCGGCCTCGATCTCATGCAGTCCCCGGAGCACCTCGACGTCCAGCCAGCGATCGCGGGCGAGCGGCTCGGCGGTCAGCTGGGTGCGGATCAGGGTTGAGGCGTAGAGCCCTTCGATTGCTTCGTCCGCCAGGGAGCGGGCCAGTGCGGCGGCCTGGCGTTCACCGAGATCCGTCAGGCCAGGGCCGGGATGCGCGGTGTCCAGTTGGCCCAGGACATTTCCCGGCGTCTGCCCGTGGCGGATTAACAGGAGCCTCATGGCAGCGATACTACCGCCGGGCGCTGACGGCGGCGGACCCGGCCGGTCCGCAGGTCACGGGATCGCGACCCTGGCCTGGATCGGGGCATGGTCGCTCGGGTAGCGGTCACCCAGCCGGAAGGTGTTGACCGCGGCCTCGGTGACGTTGATGTCCGGCGTCACGGCGATCCAGTCGATCCGCCGCTCTCCGATGACGGGGTCCTTGTAGTTCGGGAAGGTGCCGTATTCCGGGGTGGTCCGGTGCCGGGCGGCCGTCCAGGAGTCCCGGAACGCGCCGCTGCCGATCAGGGTGTCGTAGGCTCCGGAGGCGCCGGCGTCGGCGTTGAAGTCGCCCATCAGGACGGCCGGAAGACCCGGCTCAAAGCTCGTGGCGTGGTCGATGATGGCCTCCGCGCTGCGCAACTGGGCGTATTCGGATTCGTGGTCGAAGTGGGTGTTGAGGACCATCAGTTCGCGCCCGGTGCAGTTGTCCTCGAACCGTCCCCAGGTCGCGATCCGGGTGACCTCGTTGCCCCACGTGGCGGATCCCGCGACCGCAGGCGTGTCCGAGAGCCAGAACTGGTCCCACGTCCGGAGCCGCAGGCGCTGCGAGTCGTAGAAGATGCAGGAGTGTTCGCCCCGGCTGCCGCCGTCGCGGCCGTGCCCGATCATCCGGTAGTGCCCCGGCAGTGCGGCGCCGATCACCTCCACCTGGTGCGGCAGGCCTTCCTGGATTCCCAGGACCTCGGGCAGTTCCTCCGCCAGGACCGCCCGCAGGGCCGGAACGCGTTCGGGCCAGTAGTCGGCCTCGCCCGGCAGTGTTTCCGCGATGTCGCAGCGGATGTTAAAGCTCATCAGGCTCAGCGCCGGCGCATCCTGCGCGGCGGCGTCTCCGGATCGTCCGGCCGGGCCGGTTCCGGTCTCAATGGTCTGCGCGGTCGACGCGGTGTCGCTCGGCAAGGGGTCTCCTCGTGTCGGTAACAGGGCCAGCCTGCCGGAACAAGCTGGCCGGTCCTCGACGGCCGCGTAAACGGCGGCCTGCGGCAAGGTGAACGTCAGTCTCCGGGCGGCTTAGCCCAGGTGGTCGACGAGTTTGTCTGCGAGGCCGGTGTACTTGCCCGGGGTAAGGGCCAGCAGCCGGGCCTGCGCGTCGGCGGACAGGCCCAGGCCCTGGACAAACTCCTGCATCCGGGCGGCGTCGACGCGCTGGCCGCGGGTGAGGTCCTTGAGCCGCTCGTACGGGTTTTCCATCCCGGGGACACCGGCGATGGCCTCCGCACGCATGACCATCTGGATTGCCTCGCCGAGCACCTCCCAGTTTGCGTCCAGGTCCTTGGCCAGCACGTCCTCCGCGATATCCAGCCGGTCCAGTCCCTTGGCAACGTTGGAGATGGCGAGCAGCGAGTGGCCGAACGCCACGCCAATGTTGCGCTGCGAAGATGAGTCGGTGAGGTCCCGCTGCCAGCGCGAGGTCACCAGGGTGGATCCCAGAACGTCCAGCAGCCCGGAGGAGATCTCCAGGTTCGCCTCGGCGTTCTCGAACCGGATCGGGTTGACCTTGTGCGGCATGGTGGACGAGCCGGTGGCGCCGGCCACGGGGATCTGCGCGAAGTAGCCGATCGAGATGTAGCTCCAGATGTCCGTGCACACGTTGTGCAGGATCCGGTTGAAGCGCGCGACGTCGGCGTAGAGCTCGGCCTGCCAGTCGTGGCTCTCGATCTGGGTGGTCAGCGGGTTCCAATCCAGGCCCAGGCCCGCCACGAAGCTGCGGGCCACCTGCTCCCAGTCGGCGCCCGGCACGGACGCGACGTGGGCGGCGTACGTTCCGGTGGCACCGTTGATCTTGCCCAGGTACTCCGTCCGGGCGATCCGCTCCAGCTGGCGCGTCAGCCGGTGGGCGGACACGGCCAGCTCCTTGCCCAGGGTGGTGGGCGTGGCGGGCTGGCCGTGGGTGCGGGAGAGCATCGGAACCGCGCGGTTGGCCTCAGCCATGGAGCCGATCTGGGCGACCAGCCGGCGGGCTGCCGGCAGCCACACATCCTCCACTGCACCCTTGATGCCGAGCGCATACGCCAGGTTGTTGATGTCTTCGGAGGTGCAGCCGAAATGCACCAGCGCCGTGAGGTGTTCGATTCCGATGCCCGGCAGCCGGCGGCCGATGTAATATTCCACGGCTTTGACGTCGTGCACGGTGACGGCCTCGATGTCGGCCAGTTCGGTGACCGCTTCGGCGTCGAACTCGGTCACGATCGCGCGCAGCTTATCCTGCTGCTCCGGGCTGAGCGGGCCGGCACCGGGCACCACATTGTTGGTCGTCAGGTGGATCAGCCATTCGACTTCGACGGCGACCCGGTCGCGGTTGAGGGCGGCCTCGGAGAGGTAGTCGACCAGCGGCGCCACCGCCGACTTGTAGCGTCCGTCGAGCGGGCCGAGCGCGATCGGATGGTCGGACGCGGCAAGGGCCAGGCGTCCGGACGGCGTGCGGGTCTCAGCGGCGGCAGTTTCAGGCATGGTCCGATTCTTTCACGAAGTCGCGCCCGGCCTGAAGCCAGCCGGTGCTTGTGACAGCTCCTGTTCCGGCGCGGCCGGGCGCCGGACATCGGCCGGGCGCTTTTCCACATACCTGTCCGGGCAGCTTCCGGCGTCCCGGCCCAAACCATAGCGTCGACCCTGGAAGCAGCATTTTCGATCGGACGGATCCACGCGGACAGGGGGTGTACATGTACGGAGACCTGGCGGGCAGCGGCCAGCCGGCGGCATCCGACGCGGCCGCCTGTGCCTCCCGCAGTTTCGAGGTCCAGCAACTGGCGGCCAGGATGGGTTTCTGTGCCGAGCAGGCAGGCGCCGTGCTCGCCGCGCTCGGCCGGCTGGAACTGCACGGCTGGGAGTCGCCGGCCGGCCGCGCCTACCGGACGACGCTGGGGTTGCAGGCCGCAGCGTTGCGCCGGGCCCGGGCCGAACTGCAGGACGCGGCAACGGTGGTCCTGCGGCACGCCCAGCACGTAACGCTCTCTTCCGGACGTCCAGGGCACTGATGACGGAACTGACCCCGGCCGGTTCCGGCGAGGTGCCCCGGCCGTCGGCACCCCCGCGGGACGGGATGTTGGTCATCCGCGGCGGGGTGGGCGGACTCAGCTTCCAGTTCGAGGAACTACTGGCCGGCGCCGCCGCGCTCGACGGCGTCGTCCGCCAGCTGCATGCCCTCGAGGCCGAAACGGATGGCATCCGGCGCGCACTTTTTAGCTATCAGCTGGACGCGTACCGCAGCGGCAGCGCTGCCATCACCGCCGTGGGCGAATCGGGCCGGGACGTCGGCCGGGTCAGGGCCGAGCTCGAACGCATCGCGGCGCAGGTCCGGGCCAGCCACCGGGAGTACGAGTTCACCGAGGCCCGGAACGCCCTGCTGCTCCGGCTGGGGGTGGCCGGCCCGGACTATGGTTCCGACCCGCAGGTCTTCGGGCTGCCGGGTGTTCGTGACCAGCTCGAACGGGGGATCGCCGCGGCCCCGGCCGGTCTTGCCCTGCTGCTCGGCGTTCCGCTCCCGCTAGCAGCGGCGGCGGGCGCCCTGGGCGGCCACGCCGATGTCCGCCGCGCCATCCGCGAGCTGGCCTCGGCACCGGGACTGGAGTTCCTCGAGCCGCGGCCGGTTGCCGTCGCCGGCAGTCTGACGGCAACCGCAGACGCCGACCTGACCCCGGCCGGGCTGCTCCGCCGGGCCGACGCGGTGGGACGCAATGCCGGTGAGATCGAGGTCCTTCAGGTTGACGGCGGAGCCGGCCGGGCCTGGGTGGTCATTGTGCCCGGGACCCAGCTCGCGGGTCCGGCCGAGGGCGCGAATCCCTTTGATCCCGCGGGCATCGCCGAGGCGTTGGGTTACGACTCCGAGGAGACCGCCGCAGCCATCCGGCAGGCGTTGCGCGAAGCCGGAGCCGCAGCGGGGGAGCAGGTGGCAGCCGTCGGCTACAGCCAGGGCGGCATCCACGCCATGAACCTGAGCCAGGACAAGGCCTTCCTGGCCGAGTTCAACCTCAGATACGTGCTCACCGCGGGTTCGCCGGTAGGCGGCATCACCCCAGCGCCCGGGATTCACAGCCTGCACCTGGAACACCAGCACGACTGGGTACCCGGCGCGGACGGGGTGGCCAACGCGGATACGAAGGACCGTGTCACGGTCACGCTGACCAACGGCCTGAAGTTGCCGGCGGCGCAGGATTTCGGGCTTGGACCGGGCCACCGGCTGGAAAACTACGTCGTTGGCGCGGAAGCCGTGGCGGGGAGCCGGGACCCCTCCCTGCAGGAGTCGACCGCAGCCCTGGCCGCCGTCGTCGGAACCGGCGGTACCGCCACGGCGACCAGGTTCGTCCTGCGCCGGGAGGCGCGCCCTGGCAGGGGGGTCACTTCGTCGCCGGGGCCGGCGCGCGGGACGGCTCGCGGCGCCGGGCCTGCATCGTCGGGAGGGCCCCGGAACGGCGCAGGACTGACGGGGCCGCGGGAACCGGCGGGCGTCCCCGGTTAGCGGCGGCCGCCGGGCAGCCTGCCGGCAACCAGCGAGATGACCGTGATGATGACGGCGGCGAACACGGCCGTCCAGAAGAACGAGTCGATGGTGAAATGCACCGGCGTGTAGGCGCTCAGCCAGGAGGTCAGATACAGCATGGCGGCGTTGATGACGACAGTGAACAGGCCCAGCGTCAGGATGGTGAGGGGCAGGGACAGCAGGCTGACCAGGGGCTTCACCAGAGCGTTGACCAGTCCGAAGATCAGGCCGATGAACAGGTACGCGAGGATGATCCCAATCGTGTCCGCACCCTGGGTGATTCCGCTGTTGGACACAGCGCCGGCAGTGGCGGAGCTGGAAACGCTGATCCGGCCCTGCAGGATCCAACTCGCGATCCACAGGGCGAGGGCGTTGACGATGACCCGGAGGAAGAATGAGCGCATGCGCTCATGCTGTCATATCCGCGGCACCCCCGCCGGGACGGCGAAGTAGGCTAGGAGGCATGACGTTATCTGACAACCCGGCCGGGGGAATCCGCCCGCGCCCGGTCGTGGACCTTCTTCCCCGCTATGTGGCCGGCAAGCCGCCGGTCCCCGTTGACGGGCTGGAGAGCTACAAGCTTTCCTCCAACGAAAACCCGCTCCCGCCGCTGCCTGCAGTGCTGCAGGCAATCGGGGCGCAAACGGACATCAACCGGTACCCGGACCCGCTGAGCAGCAAACTCCGCGGGGCGCTCGCCGAATTCCTGGACGTTCCGGCGGAGGACATCGTGACCGGAGCCGGGAGCCTGGGGGCCCTGAACCAACTGCTGTGTACCTTCGCAGGCCAGAACGACGACGGCAAACCTGACGAGGTCATCTACGCCTGGCGCTCCTTCGAGGCATACCCCATCAGCGTGGGCCTCGCCGGAGCGCACAGCGTGCAGATCCCGCTGACAGCCGACGGCAGGCATGACCTTGATGCGATGGCCGCGGCGGTGACCGCCCGCACCCGGGTGATCCTGCTCTGCACCCCGAACAACCCCACCGGGCCGATCCTTACGGCCGAGGAAACCGAACGCTTCCTCAAGACGGTACCCCCGGAGATCGTGGTCGTCATTGACGAGGCCTACCAGGAGTTCGTTCGGGCCGAAGACGCGGTGAACGGCCTCGACATGTACCGGAAGTATCCCAACGTCGTCGTGCTGCGGACATTTTCCAAAGCGCATGGGTTGGCCGGACTTCGCGTGGGCTACAGCGTGTCGCAGCCTGACCTCACCCAGCACCTGCGGGTCACCGCCACTCCGTTTGCGGTCTCGCAGATCGCCGAGGCAGCCGCTGTCACCTCGCTGGGGCACTTTGACGCGGTTGTAGAAAGGGTACAAAGCCTGGTCGACGAGCGGGACCGCGTCACGGCCGGGTTGCGTGAGCTGGGCTGGTTCGTCCCGGAGGCACAAGGGAACTTCGTCTGGTTGAATCTGGGCGCCGACAGCGCGGAATTCGCCGCATTGGCAGGAGAACGGGCACTCTCCGTCAGGGCCTTCGGCACCGAGGGGGTCCGGGTCAGCATCGGGGAAGCCGAGGCCAACACCCGGTTCCTCGAGTTGTGTGCGATCTATACAAAACCGCCTCGGCGTTCCTAGCGCTTAACATGAAACCCGCCGGGAGCCCCCTGCGGATAAAGTTAGGACGAGTTAAGCCAAGATATGCCGAACCCGGAATGTATTCCGGTTCCGGCATATATCCCAGCGATTGCGGCGCATTCGGATGCGGCAGGCAAGGAGACGGTATGGGCGCCACACATCTGCCCTCTACCGAGTTCGATCAAAGCGAAGCGGACGACCAGCGTGAGGCGCAGGCCGAAGCAGTCCTCGGCGACCCTGATGTTCGGATGGTCCAGTTGCTCGGCCCGGACGGCACACTGGGCACGGACCCGGTGTTCTCGGCGTACGCGGACCGGCTCGATGCCGAAAAACTGCGCGGCTTCTACGCGGACATGGCCAAGATCCGGCGCTTCGACGTCGAGGCAACCGCGCTGCAGCGGCAGGGCCAGTTGGCGCTCTGGGTTCCGCTTACCGGCCAGGAAGCGGCGCAGATCGGCTCCGGCCGGGCAAGCCAGCCGCAGGATTACATCTTTCCCACCTACCGCGAGCACGGGGTCGCATTGACCCGCGACGTGGACCTCGCCGAACTGCTGCGCCAGTTCCGGGGCGTCTCCAACGGCGGTTGGAATCCCAAGGAGACCAACTTCCACCTCTACACCCTGGTGCTGGCGGCCCAGACGCCGCATGCTGTCGGCTACGCGATGGGCCTCCAGCGCGACCAGCAGCGTGCCGCGGCAGGGACGGACGGCGGCCAGGATCCGAAGGCGGCCGTCATGGTCTACTTCGGCGACGGCGCCAGTTCTGAGGGTGACGTCCATGAGTCCATGGTGTTCGCGTCCTCCTACAACGCCCCCGTCGTCTTCTTCTGCCAGAACAACCATTGGGCCATTTCAGTGCCCACCGCGGTGCAGACGAGGATCCCGCTGTCCAACCGTGCCAAGGGATACGGCTTCCCGGGCATCCGGGTGGACGGCAATGACGTGATCGCGGTCCACGCCGTCACCGAGTGGGCGCTGGAACGTGCGCGCGAAGGCAAGGGGCCGGTGCTGATTGAGGCCTTCACCTACCGGGTGGGAGCGCACACCACGGCGGATGACCCCACGAAGTACCGCGGGTCCGACGAGGAAGCGCTGTGGCGGGCCAAGGATCCCCTGGAGCGGTTGGAGAAGTACCTCCGCGCCGAAGGGCTGGCCGACGACGCCTTCTTCGAGAAGGTCAAATCCGACGGCGATGAGCTGGCGGCCTACGTCCGCCGCACCACCCATGACTTGGAAACACCGGACATCCGCACGGCCTTCGCCAACACCTACGCCGAGGCACACCCGCTGGTGGCCGAAGAGCTGGCGTGGTTCGAAAATTACAGCGCAAGCTTCGACGACGGAGCAGCCGAGAACACGGAAGAGAAGACGGACGGGGCAGCGCGCCGATGACCACCATGACCATAGCCAAGGCCATCAACGAGGGCCTGCGGGCGACCTTGAGCAACAATCCCCGGGCCCTGCTGATGGGCGAGGACATCGGCCTCCTCGGCGGTGTGTACCGGGTGACGGACGGTCTCATCGCCGAGTTTGGTGCGGACCGGGTGGTGGATACGCCGCTGGCTGAGTCCGGGATCATCGGCACCGCGATCGGCCTGGCACTGCGCGGGTACCTTCCGGTGTGCGAAATCCAGTTCGACGGATTCGTTTTTCCCGGCTTTAACCAGATCACCACCCAGCTGGCCAAGATGCACTCCCGCAGCAATGGCAACCTCACCGTTCCGGTCGTCATCCGCATCCCGTACGGCGGCGGCATCGGCTCGATCGAACACCATTCGGAGTCGCCGGAAGCGCTGTTCGCGCACACCGCCGGGCTCCGCATCATCACGCCGTCCAACCCGCATGACGCGTACTGGATGATCCAGCAGGCTGTCGACTGCCTGGACCCGGTGATCGTCTTCGAACCCAAGCGGCGCTACTGGCTCAAGGGCGACGTCGACACCGACGCCCCGGGGACCGCCGCGGATCCGTTCCGGGCGCATGTGCTCCGCGCCGGAACGGACGCCACGGTTGTGGCCTACGGTCCGCTGGTGCCGGTCGCGCTGGCCGCCGCCGGCGCTGCCGCGGAGGACGGGCACAGCGTCGAGGTGATCGACCTGCGCTCCATCTCGCCCATCGACTTCGACACCGTCACCGCCTCCGTGCAGAAAACCGGCCGCCTCGTCGTCGCGCATGAAGCGCCCACCTTCGGCGGCATCGGTGGCGAGATCGCCGCGCGGATCAGCGAACGCGCCTTCCACTCCCTGGAAGCCCCGGTGATCCGGGTCGGCGGATTCCACATGCCCTACCCGGTGGCCAAGGTGGAGGAAGACTACCTGCCCGACATCGACCGCATCCTTGAGGCGCTCGAACGCGCCCTCGCCTACTGACGGGGAATCCATGACCGTGAACAAGTTCAACCTTCCCGACGTGGGCGAAGGCCTGACCGAGGCCGAGATCGTGTCCTGGAAGGTCAAGGCCGGCGACACCGTGGCCGTCAACGACGTGCTGTGCGAAATTGAAACCGCAAAATCCCTCGTCGAGCTTCCGTCCCCGTACGCCGGCACGGTCACCGAACTGCTGGTCGGGGAAGGCGTAACGGTCGACGTCGGGACAGCGATCATCAGCGTCTCGGACGCCGCACCGGAGACCGCGCCCAAGACCCCGCCCGCTGCAGCCCCGCCCGCCGCGTCCGTTCCGGCCGCGCCCGCGCCGGTGCAGGCAGGCGCGAACCAGGCTCCCATGTACGGCAAACTCGAAGCCGGCACCGTCGAACCCGACACCGTCGGCGGACCCCCGGCCGGTGGCCAGCTGGTCGGTTCGGGCCCCAAGGCCGACGCCGTCAAGCGCCGCCGCCGGATCCCCGGGCCGGGCCGCCCGGCTCCGGCCGCCGACTCGTTACCGGGCCGCGCCGCCCCGTCACCGGGCCGCGCCGCCCCGTCACCGGGCCGCGCCGCCCCGTCACCGGGCCGCACCGCGGCGCCCGCTGCCGGGCCCGTCGACCCGCGGCCAACGCTGGGCGGAGCCATCACGGGCCTGGTCCGCGGCGTCCTGGCCAAGCCGCCGGTGCGCAAGATTGCCCGTGATCTGGGTATCGACCTGACCGACGTCGTGCCTACCGGCGCGCGCGGGGAGATCACCCGCGGCGACCTCGTCAGCTACCAGGCGCAGCGCGATGCCGAAGTCGACCAGGCCGATTCGTTCTGGGGCAAGACCGGCCGGCCGCAGGAACAGCGGATCGAGCGCATCCCGGTCAAGGGGGTCCGCAAGGCCACCGCCCGGGCCATGGTGGAGTCAGCCTTCGCCGCCCCGCATGTGAGTATCTTCGTCGACGTCGACGCCAGCCGCACCATGGAGTTCGTCAAGCGGCTCAAGGCATCCCGCGACTTCGAGGGGATCAAGGTCTCGCCGCTGCTGATTCTGGCCAAGGCCGTGATCTGGGCCGCGGCCCGCAACCCCAGCGTCAACGCGAGCTGGGTGGAGCCGGAGGACGGCAGCGACCGCGCCGAGATCCACGTCAAGCACTTCATGAACCTCGGCATTGCCGCCGCCACGCCCCGTGGCCTGATGGTGCCCAACATCAAGAATGCGCAGGACCTTTCGCTCAAGGAGCTCGCGCTGGCGCTGAATGACCTCGCCACCACGGCGCGCGCCGGCAAGACCCAGCCGGCGCAGATGCAGGGCGGCAGCCTCACCATCACCAACATCGGGGCCCTCGGCATCGACACCGGCACGCCCATCATCAATCCCGGCGAGGTGGCGATCGTGGCGTTCGGCACCATCAAGCAGAAGCCCTGGGTGCTGGACGGCGAGGTGATCCCGCGCTGGATCACCACACTGGGCGGGTCCTTCGACCACCGGGTGGTGGACGGCGACCTCTCGGCGCGCTTCATGGCGGACGTCGCGGCCATCCTGGAAGAGCCCGCCCTGCTGCTGGACTAACCGGGGCGGGCGGCGCCCGGTCCGCTGGAACGCTCCGAACCCGCCCGGGGGAGTTCGCCCGCCCTGCCCGGACGGTCCGGCCCAGTTAGTTCCGTCCGGCCGGTCCCGCACCCGCGCAGTTCCAAGGCATTCCGGGCGTATGCCGCCGGCGGGTGCGCAGTAACTGGGCGGGAACGTCCGCAGGGGCAGAAAGAACGGCCTGGAACTCCGATTGGTATTCAGCGAGTCTCAATGGGACGCAAATAGGTATTTCCCCTTACAGAGTCACCGATCCTAAGCTGGTCAGAGCACGGCATTTGCCCTGCGCCGAGCTGCCCGGGAGCTTCAATGGAGACGCGTCACCTCAAGTACTTCATTGCCGTGGCCGAGGAGCGCCATTTCGGCCGCGCAGCCCAGCGGCTGCACATGGCGCAGCCACCCCTGTCCCAGCAAATCAGGCAGCTCGAGGAACAACTCGGCACGCCCTTGCTGCAGCGCACCACCCGCAAGGTTGACCTCACCCCTGCCGGACAGGTCCTGCTGGACCGGGGGCGGCTGCTGCTGCAGGAACTCGAAGCCCTCGAGGAGGCCGTCCGGCAGGTCGGAGCCGGCGCCACCGGCGTACTCCGGGTCGGTTTCACCGGCACCGCCACCTACAGGTTGATGCCCAGCATCGTCCAGGCCGCGCGCCGCGCGCTCCCCGGGCTCCGCATCACGGTCCAGGGCGAGATGCTGACTCCGCAGATGGAGTCTGCACTCGAGGAAGGCAGGCTCGACGTCGCCGTCCTCCGGCCGCCGGTCCGGTCTGGAACCCTGGCGCTCAAACTCCTGGAACAGGATCAGCTGGTCGCGGCACTTCCGGCGGATTCGCCGCACGCGGCCAAGGCCATTCTTGAGCTTGCGGAGCTCTCCGGCGAGGATTTCGTCGGTTACCCCAGCTCCTCCGCGGTCGGCAGCATCGTCGTCGATGCCTGCCGGAAGGCCGGGTTCCAGCCCCGGCTGGTCCAGGAAGCGAGGGAGACCTCCACCCTGCTCTCGCTCGTCGCCGCGGGGATGGGGGCCGCCCTGGTGCCGATGACATCCCGGATGTTTTCCTTCCAAGGCGTCGTGTTCTGCCCGCTGCGCAATCCGCCGCCGGTGGACCTCGCGGTCGCCTGGAACCGAAACGCCGAAACACCGCTGCTGCACAGCTTCCTGCAACTCTTTGACTCCCCGCTCACCCCGGGCACGGGCCAGCACCCGCAGCCGCTCCCGCCGACGGAGCCGTCAGCCCCTGTACAGCCGGGGGCGCAGCCCGCCGCCGACGCAAAGGAACCCCATCGTGAAAATTGAACGCATTGAGGCCATCCCCTACTCGATCCCGTACGCACGGCCGCTGAAGTTCGCCAGCGGCGAGGTCACGTCCGCAGAGCACGTGCTGGTCCGGATCTACACGGACACCGGCATCTGCGGCATCGCGGACACGCCGCCGCGGCCGTACACCTACGGCGAAACGCAGGACTCGATCCTCTCGGTGGTGACCAAGGTCTTTGCCCCGCAACTCGTCGGGCTGGATCCGCTGGACCGCTCGAAAATCCAGCAAATACTGCGCCGCACGGTCAACAACCCGACGGCGAAGGGGGCACTGGACATCGCCCTCTGGGACGTCATCGGAATTTCCCTGGGCACCCCGGTCCACAAACTCCTGGGCGGCTTCACCGACAGCATGCGGGTCTCGCACATGCTCGGCTTCAAGCCCGCCGCAGAGCTCCTCGAAGAAGCGCTGCGGTTCCGTGAGACGTACGGCATCAACACCTTCAAGCTCAAGACCGGGCGGCGGCCGCTTTCCCTCGACGTCGAAGCCTGCCACGTGCTGCGGGACGGCCTTGGGGCGGACACCGAGATCTACCTCGACGCCAACCGCGGCTGGACGGCGAACGAGGCCATGGAGGTCCTCCGCCGGACTGAAGGACTCGGCCTGTCCATGCTGGAGGAGCCGTGCGAGGCCGGTGAAGCACTGGGCCGCCGCCGGCTGGTCCAGAGCTCCAGCATCCCGATCGTCGGGGACGAAAGCGTTCCCGCCCTGGGTGACGTCTCCCGGGAGCTGCTCTCCGGCGGCAGCAACGCGATCTGCATCAAGACCGCCCGCAGCGGATTCACCGAAGCCCAGCAGATCCTCGGCCTGTGCGAGGGACTCGGCGTGGACGTCACCATGGGCAACCAGATCGACACCCAGATCGGCAGCCTGGCCACGGTGACGTTCGGCGCCGCGTTCGAGTCCAGCTCCCGGCGCGCCGGCGAGCTCTCCAACTACTTGGACATGACCGACGACCTGCTGGCTGAACCGCTCAAAATCAGCGACGGCGCCATTCGGGTCCGCGAGGTCCCCGGCGTCGGCGCGGCCATCGACGCAGACAAACTGCAAAAGTACCGGCAGGACTAGCCCGTCCTGCCCGCCACCCCCACCGCAAGGAGAACCGCATGCTGTACCTGGTCCGCATGGACGTCAACATTCCGCTGGACATGCCCAAGGAGCGCGCCGACGCGCTCAAGGCGGAAGAACGGGCCTACTCCCAGCAACTCCAGCGCGACGGACACTGGGCACATCTGTGGCGGGTCGTGGGCGAGTACGCCAACTACTCGGTGTTCGACGTCGCCGACAACGACGAGCTGCACACCATGCTCTCCGGACTGCCGCTCTTCCCGTACATGGACATCAAGGTGACACCGCTGGCCAAGCACCCGTCCGCCGTCGAATAGCTCCCCCCGGATACACCGCGACGCATTCATACCGAAAAGATTTCAATGCGGCGGAAATAAGTATTTCCCTCCGATCAATGGGGAGCCTACGGTGGAGGCAGGGCCTGATGTGATGCACCGCACGACCTGCAGCCCGGCCAGCCCGCCCAGGCATCCCTGCCAGCGTTCTTTGACAAAGGAGTCACCATGACCACGGAAACTGAAGCCACAGCGGCCGCCTCGGGCGCCGGGGCGACCGCCCGGTTCCGGGAGAACAAGCACATCGCCGCCAGCACCAGCCAGGAACGCGTCAGCGCCCTGGCCGGCCGGTTGGTCAAGGCCGTCAACGATATTGTCCTGGATGAGAAGGTCACCTATGACGAGTACAACGCCTTCAAGGCATGGCTCATCCAGGTCGGTGAGGACGGCGAATGGCCGCTGTTCCTGGACGTCTGGGTGGAGCACTCCGTCGAGGAGGTCGCCAACTCCAGCCGCCACGGCTCCAAGGGCAGCATCGAAGGACCGTACTACATCCCCGACGCCCCCACGCTCGAGACCCCGGCCACCGTGCCGATGCGCGAGGACGAACCCGGTACGCCGCTGCTCTTCCAGGGCCAGGTCACGAACGTCGACGGCGAACCGCTCGCCGGGGCGCTGATCGAACTCTGGCACGCCGATGACCTTGGCTTCTACTCCCAGTTCGCCCCCGGACTGCCGGAATGGAACCTCCGCGGCTCCATCATCGCCGACGCCCAGGGCAACTTCCAGATCAACACCATGCAGCCGGCGCCGTACCAAATCCCCACCGACGGCGCCTGCGGTGCCCTCATCGCGGCGGCCGGCTGGCACGCCTGGCGGCCCGCCCACCTGCACCTGAAGGTCTCCGCCCCCGGGCACCAGCTCATCACCACGCAGCTCTACTTCGAGGGCGACGAGCACGTGGCCGACGACATCGCCTCGGCGGTCAAGCCCGAACTGGTGCTGGCCCCCACCCGGCGCGCCGACGGCAAGGGCCGCGAGGTTACCTACAACTTCGTGCTCGACCCGCAGGACTGAGCCCCCGGGAATGAGCCCGGACCCGCAGGACTGAGCCCCCGGGACTGAGCCCGGGCCCGGCAGCGGGGCCGGGCCGGTCTAGCTGCCGGCGTAGGCGGCGAGCAGCTCGGTGACGCCGGCGCCCCCGGCCCACCCGGCGGCGGCCATGGCCGCGGCGAAGGCCAGCCCGGCCAAACCAAAACTGGCCCCGGTGACGGCGCTGAGGAACTTCCAGTCCTCGCGCAGGACGCTCCGGAAGGTCGCCGGCATCCGCAGGGCGGGGGAGATGAGGTTCGGCGCGCTGTCCACGGACCCGTCGTCCAGGTAGGCGACCACGCGGCCCCCGGTGCGGTCCACCCGCATCATGCTGATGTGGTTTCCGTGCCGGGCCAGCAGGATGTCGTGGCCGACCAGCTGGCGGCGATGCAGAGTGGGCATGTGTTCTCCCTGACGTGGGGCGGATAGGGCTGTCCGCACCATCGGGGGCACCCTCAATTTTACCGGCCGGCCGGCACCGGACCGGCCGCGGGGGAGGTGAGACTGCCCACCGGGGATGGTGACCGGCGTCAAAGCCCAAGACTCCTTTTCGGCGCCCTGAAGCGGCATTAGAGTGGCACCAGCTGCCGCCCGCCGGCGGACCGCCGATCAAAGGAGATTCTGCGTGTTCTCGAGCCCTTTTCCCGCTGTCGATATTCCCTCCGTCAGCCTTTATGACTACCTCTTCCAGGGCCTGAGCGCGGAGGATCTGGACCGGATCGCCGTCGTCGACGGCAGCAGCGGGGAGGAGACCAGCTACCGCGAGCTGCGCGGCCGGATCGACGCCCTCGCCGGGGCGGTCGCGGCCCGGGGCCTCGGCGTCGGCGATGTGGCCGCCATGCTCTGCCCCAACATTCCGGCGTTCGCGGTGGTGTTCCATGGCCTGCTGCGGGCCGGCGCCACCGTCTCGCCCGTCAATTCGCTCTACACGGCCGACGAGATCGAAAAGCAGCTCACCGACGCCGCCGCCGGCTGGCTCTTCACGGTCAACGCGCTGCTTCCGGCCGCCCGGGAGGCGGCCGGCCGGGTCGGTATTCCGGCGGACCGGCTGGTGGTGCTCGACGGCGCCGAAGGTCACCCCTCGCTGCCGGAGCTGCTCCGCAGCGGCTCAGCGGCGCCGGACGTCAGCTTCGACCCCGCCCGCCACGTGGCCGTCCTGCCCTACTCCTCCGGCACCACCGGACGGCCCAAGGGAGTGATGCTCAGCCACCGCAACCTCGTGGCCAACGTCGAGCAGTCGCGCGGCCTGCTCAACGTCCGCCCCGATGACCGGCTCCTGGCGCTGTTGCCCTTCTTCCACATCTACGGGCTGACGGTTCTGCTGAATCTGGCGCTCCGGCAGCGCGCCCGGCTGGTCACCATGCCGAAATTCGACCTCGCGGAGTTCCTCCGGATGGTCCAGGACCACCGGTGCAGCTACCTCTTCATTGCCCCGCCCGTGGCCGTGGCCCTTGCCAAGCACCCACTGGTCGCCGAGTACGACCTCAGCTCCGTGCACACCACCCTGTCCGGCGCAGCGCCGCTGGACGGGCAACTCGGTGCACGGCTGGCCGAACGGCTGGACTGCCGGGTGCTCCAGGGCTACGGCATGACGGAACTGAGCCCGGTCTCCCACCTGATTCCGGTAGACGCTCCGGAGGTGCCGGTCAGCTCGGTCGGCTACACCGTGCCGAACATGGACTGCCGCCTGGTGGACCCCGCCACCGGCGCGGAGATCGACGTCCCGGCGGAGGGCAACAGCGCCCCCGGCCACCTGCTGTGCCGGGGCCCAAACGTCATGCTCGGCTACCTGAACAAGCCCGAGGAGACGGCGGCCACCATTGATGAGGACGGGTTCCTGCACACCGGAGACATCGCGACAGTGCGGGCCGACGGAGTGGTATCGATCGTGGACCGGCTTAAGGAGCTGATCAAATACAAGGGCTACCAGATCGCCCCGGCCGAACTGGAAGCCCTGCTGCTCACGCACCCCGGTGTCGCCGATGCGGCAGTCGTCGGGACCCTGGATGCTGACGGACAGGAAGTCCCGATGGCCTTCGTAGTCCGGCAGCCGGGGCCGGCCGGGGAGCAACTGGATGTGGCCGCGGTGGAAGAATTCGTGGCCGCACGGGTGGCGCCGTTCAAGAAAATCCGCCGGGTCGAATTCATCGATGCCGTGCCCAAGTCGGCGTCGGGCAAAATTCTGCGCCGGATGCTTAAAACAGAGGTTCCCGCACCCCAGCAGTAGTGCTGCGGTGCGGGAACCCGGTGCGGGCGCCCGTTGTCCCGGCCAGTCCTAGTCGGCGATGTCGGTCTTGGCGATGTAGACGTCGCAGGGGGCGTTGTGAGCGACGCTGTTCGCAACGCTCCCCAGCACCCGTCCCAAGCCGCGCATCCTGCGGTTTCCGACCACGATCAGCTGCGCGCCCGAACGCTCGGCTTCCTGGATCAGCGCCTCCGCCGGCTTGCCGCGGGCAGCCGCGTAGGTGACGTTGACGCCGTCACCGCGAAGGCTGGCGGCGACGTCCTTGGCCACCTTCTCCGCGTCGTCGGCGTCGGACACGATCCACTTGTCGC
This sequence comes from Arthrobacter sp. JB02-1C, assembly GCF_057748045.1. NCBI lineage: Bacteria > Bacillati > Actinomycetota > Actinomycetes > Micrococcales > Micrococcaceae > Arthrobacter > Arthrobacter sp. JB02-1C. Next base: position 980,127 of record NZ_CM173235.1, on the reverse strand, counting down.
TGCCGCTGCCGAAGACTTCGGTCCGGTCGCTGTCAAAGGCGCTCACCACGTGCAGGGTCGCCCCCAGGGAAACCGCCAGGCCCCGCGCGGTTTGGGCCGCACGCAACGCGGTCTCACTGCCATCTACGCCGACGACGATAATTCCGGACATAAGCACTCCTCAGGTCACGCACGGTTCGGGCCGGGCCCGGGTTCGGACCACGGCAATGCTTCAGGCTACAACGCCGCGATGGCTTCCTGCAGGACCGGCGCCAGCCGCCGCACTCCTTCTTCGATCGCCTCCGGCGGGACCGCGCTGAAGGCGAGCCGCAGTTTGTTGGAGGGCTCATCCGAGTGGGTGAAGGCCGCACCGGGGATGAACACCACGCCGGCGTCGATGGCCTGCTGCAGCAGCGGGTAGGTGTCCACCCCCTCGGGCAGCGTGACCCAGATGAAGAAGCCGCCCTCCGGCCTGGTCCACGCAAGGCCGGGGGGCATGTACTTCTCCAGCGCGGCCAGCATCGCCTCGCAGCGCTCCTGGTAGAGCCCCCGGTACGTGGCGATCTGCCCCCGCCAGTCGTAGTCGCGCAGGTAGGCGGAGACCAGCATCTGGTTCAGGGTGGGCGGGCATAGGGTGACGGCCTCCGAGGCCAGGTAGTAGCGGCGCTGCAGATGGGCAGGAACCAGCGCCCAGCCGATCCGCAGACCCGGGGCGAAAATCTTGGAAAATGACCCCATGTAGATGACATCGTCCGGGTTGCCGGCGCGCAGCGGGGTAAGCGGCACGCCGTCAAAGCGGAGCAGCCCGTAGGGGTTGTCCTCCAGCACCAGTACATTCGCCTTGCGGCATATATCAACGACCTGTTGCCGCCGCTCGGCGGCCAGGGTGATGCCGGAGGGGTTGTTGAAGCTGGGGATCGTGTAGAGGAACTTGATGCTCTTCCCCGCTGTCTGCAGGGCGGCGATCCTGGCCTCGAGCAGGTCCGGAATGATCCCGTGCTCATCCATCCGGACGGTGCCAACCTCAACCTGGTAGGCCTCGAAGGTGTTCAGTGCCCCGACGTAGGTGGGATCCTCGACCAGGACGACGTCGCCGGGGTTGCAGAAGACCTTGGTCGCGACGTCCTGGGCCGACTGCGAGCCGGCGGTGATGACAACGTTCTCGGGCAGCGCGTCGAGGATTCCTTCCGCTGCCATGACCTCGCAGACCTGGGTCCGGAGCTCTTCGGTCCCCTGTCCGCCGCCATACTGCAGTGCCGTGAGACCCTGCTCGGCGATGATCGCTGCCGCGGTCTGGCCCAGGCGCTCCAGGGGCAGCGACTGCAGGTACGGGCTGCCGCCGGCCAGCGACACGAGACCCGGGCGGAGGGAGATGTCGAAGACGTCCCGGACCGCGGACTGCTTGATATTTGCTGCGCGCTCCGAGAAAAGCCCCTCGTGGCGGTGGGCGGACGTAGCCGCACGTTCAATAGCGTCGATTGCCTCGGCCGGAAGGATCTTCTCGGCGGCATCAAGTGTTTCGTGGGTCACATCTGTAGGATACAGGCCCTAGTTGTCGGCTGAAAAACTTCTGTTCACCGAACCCCTGCCGGGGGCGCACGCCGCCCCCGGCGGCCAGTGGCTGCCGGGGGCGGCTGAACGACGCTGCGGCCGGAGCGGCGGAGCTAGGCGGCTTCGGCGGTGCGGGCCTCGGCGAGGGCATCGAAGACGCCCTTGATCTGTTCCACGACCTCGGCGTCGTCCTTGGGGTGGATCTCGGCGAACCGGACCATCGAGCCCGGAACGGCAAGCTTGACGTCTTCGAGGACCTTGGCGCCTGCGATGCCGGCCGCTTTGCGGGCCTCGTCCTGGGCCCAGACGCCGCCGTACTGGCCGAACGCGGTGCCGACGACGGCGGTGGGCTTGCCGCTCAGGGCGCCGGCGCCGAAGGGGCGGGACAGCCAGTCGATGGCATTCTTCAGGGCAGCCGGCAGGGTGCCGTTGTACTCCGGCGTGACGAGGAGCACGGTGTCTGCCTCGGTGGCGGCGGCCCGCAGCGCGGCGGCGGCCGCGGGGACCTGGCCCTCGACGTCGATGTCCTCGTTGTAGAAGGGGATGTTGCCGAGGCTCTCGTGGATGACCACCTCGACCTGGTCGGGGGCGTTGAGCCGGATGGCTTCGGCGAGCTGGGCGTTGGTGGAGCCGGTGCGCAGGCTGCCGACCAGGGTCAGGACGGTGTTGGTGGTCATGTGAACTCCTTGTGGATGCCGCGGAGGCTTCCGCGGCCGGGTCGTTTCTTGATGCTCTTTCGAACCTTCTCCAAGCTAAACGGACTACGGTCCGGTTAATATTCCCGGCGCTACAATGGGCGCTGTGAGCCTGATCCCCATCCGCCCCGGGACGCCGGCCGGACCGGCCGAGTCCGAGCGCCGGGACGCCGCCCGGAACCGTGAGCTGTTGCTGGGCGCTGCCCGCGAGATCATCGAGGAGTGCGGCGCGGACGGCCTCACCATGGCCACGGTGGCTGCCCGTGCCGGGGTAGGCAAGGGCACCGTTTTCCGCCGGTTCGGCAGCCGGGCCGGCCTCATGATGAGCCTGCTCAATGAGGCGGAGGCCCAGTTCCAGGCCAGCTTCATGTTTGGGCCACCGCCGCTGGGGCCCGGGGCGCCGGCCCTTGACCGGCTGATTGCGGCGGGCACGGCGCGGATCGGCTGGGTGCTGGAATACGGGGAGCTGGCCCGCGCGGCCGACGAGTCGGCCCACAACCGCTTCGACGTTCCGGCGGCCGTCCTCTGGCACCGGCATCTCGAAGTTTTGCTCCGTGACGCCGGGGTCGGTGCGGATCCCTGGCTGATGGCCGGCGCGCTCAGCGTGACCCTCGAGCCGGAGCGGATTCTGCACTCCGTCCGGGTGCACGCCGTCGTCCCGGAGCGGCTGGTCGAGTCCTGGCGGGAACTGGTCAGCAGGGTCGTTCGCGGCGGGTAGGGTAGCCCATCCGGCCGCGCAGTACCAAGTCAAATCAAGTCAACGGAGATATTCATAACGATCTGGTAGTGGGGATGCCGCCCCGCCCCGGTTCGGCCGTCTTCCAGCCATGCGCCTGTGGTAGTTTCCTCTGGAATGTGACCCGCAACATAGCCCTGACGGGGTGGCCCGGACGGCCAGCGGGCGGCCAGCCACCCGCTGGCTGTGATCCCGGACCGGCGCGGAGACCCCGCGCTTTGAAGGGGGACAACGGAAGGATCCATGCTGTGAATGTTGAATCGGCCCCGGCCCCCGGCGAGGCAGGCCCGGCCTGTCCGGCGACGTCCGGCAGCCCGCAGGCAACGGCACCCCTGAACTAGTCCCATGCTCCGATACCTTGCCAAGCGTGCCATCACCTATGTGTTCATGATCTTCCTGACCACCAGTGCCGGGTACTTCCTGGCGGTCACCAGCCTGCAGCCCGCGCTGCTGGAACAGGAGAGGATCCCGCGCCCCACCCCGGAACAGGTCGCCAATTCCTTCCGGCTCAAAGGCCTCGACCCGGCCCTGAGCCCCTGGGAACGCTACGTGGACTGGCTGACCGGCATCGTTACCCGCTGGGACTGGGGACGCAGCCCGAACGGCGCGTTCATCAACGCCGAATTCGGGGACCGCGTCTGGATCTCGACCCGGCTGTTCCTGGCCTCGATCATCCTGACCCTGATCATCGGCGTCGCCCTGGGCGTCTACACCGCCGCCCGGCAGTACAAATTCTCGGACCGCGCGATCACCTCATACAGCTACCTCGTCTACATCGTGCCGGCACCGATCGCCTACTTCCTGGTCCAGCTCGGTGCCATCAACATCAACGAGACGGTCGGCGACCGCATCTTCTTCGTCACCGGAATCTCCACCCCCGGGCTGGAGGGCGGCGGCTGGGCCCAGTTCGTGGACATGCTGGCCCACTATGCCGTGCCCACGTTCGCCATCACGATCGTGGGCTGGGGCGCCTACCAGATCGCCCAGCGGCAATACCTCCTGGACAACGTCAACGCCGACTTCGTCCGCACCGCCCGCGCGAAGGGCCTGACCCGCAACCAGGCGATCACCCGGCACGCCCTGCGCGTCTCCTTCATCCCGGTGGCCCAGAGCATCGCCTTCACCATCCCCGCCATCTTTGCCGGCGGCTTCTTCGCCGAAAAGATCTTCGCCTGGCACGGCGTCGGCTCCTGGAGCATCGACGCGATCGCCCTGCAGGACGTCAACGCGGCCACGGCGACACTCGCCTACGGCTCCGTGATCTTCGCGATCGGTGCGATCCTGGCCGACTTCGCCACCACCCTCGTCGACCCCAGAGTGCGGGTGCAGTAACCATGACCAACCTGAATACCGTCGATCCCGCCGCGGTCGCGGAAGAATCCAAGATCCAGAACAACGACGTCGTCATCGCCAAGTCGCGGATCATCCTGCGGCGCTTCCTGCGCAACAAAACCGCGGTCGTCGGGCTCGTCATCTTCGTGCTGCTGACCCTGCTCTCCTTCTTCGGCGGCGGCCTCTCCAGCTGGGACAAGGAGACCATCGACCCGTTCAACATCGGCACCGAACCCTCCGCGGAGCACCTGCTCGGCACCTCCCAGGCCGGCATCGACCTCTACGCCCTGACCGTGGAAGGGACCAGGGTCTCGATCCTGATCGGCCTCGTCGTCGGCCTGGTCTCCGTGTTGGTCGCGGCGGTGTACGGCTGCACCATGGCCTACTTCGGCGGCAAGGTGGACAAGGTCATGCTGTTCGTCCTGGAGGCCCTGATCATGATGCCGGCCCTGCTGGTGGTGGCGGTTGCCACAAGCGGCGGCGGTGACGGGCTGAAGAAGAATCTTCCCAGCTGGCTGCTGCTGATCATCGTGCTGCTGGTCTTCAGCTGGATGGGGACCGCCCGGCTGATCCGGTCGCTGTCCATGTCGCTGATGCAGCGCGACTTCGTCAAAGCTGCGCAGTACATGGGCGTTCCCGCCCGGCGCATCGTCTGGCGCCACCTCGTTCCGAACATCGGGTCGCTGCTGGTCCTCGACGTCACCCGCGGCGTGACCGGCGCCATCCTCGCCGAAGTCGCGTTCTCCTTCATCGGCATCGGCATCAAAGTTCCGGACGTGAGCCTCGGTGTGCTGATCGGGCAGGCCACCTCCCAGGTCTCGACCTTCCCGTGGATGTTCTGGGTGCCGCTGACAGTGATGTTCCTGCTGACCGGCTCGCTCGCCATGATGAACGACGGCCTGCGCGACGCGTTCGATCCAAGCTCCAGTTCCATCGGCAGCGCCAAAAAGACCACCGCCAAGCGCGCCTCCACGAAGAAGAAGAGCTCATGAGCAGCGAGACCACCGCCACCGGCCCCAGCACCGCGGAGCGCCTGCACGTCGCCGGGCTGCACCCCGCCGGCGGTCACTACACAGATGCCCCGGCCGGTGCCGTGCTCTCCGTCCGGGACCTCAACGTCCGCTTCCGCACCGAGAACGGGGTGGTGCACGCGGTCCGCGGCATCGACTTCGACCTGCTGCCCGGGAAAACGCTGGGCATCGTCGGCGAGTCCGGCTCGGGCAAATCCGTCACGTCCATGGCCATCATGGGCCTGCTCCCGGAAACCGCGGAGGTCACCGGCTCGGTCCGGCTCAAGGGCAACGAACTGCTCGGCCTCAGCGACAAGGCCATGTGCCGGTTCCGCGGCAACGACCTGGCCATGGTCTTCCAGGACCCGCTGTCGTCGCTGACCCCCGTCTACACCGTGGGCAGCCAGATCATCGAAGCGCTCGCCGTGCACAACCCGACCATGAGCCGGCAGGCCAAGGAGGCGCGCGCCGTCGAACTCCTGGCCCTGGTGGGGATCCCCAGCCCGAAGGACCGGCTCAAGGCCTTCCCGCACGAGTTCTCCGGCGGCATGCGCCAGCGCGTGATGATTGCCATTGCCATCGCCAACAACCCGCGGGTACTGATTGCGGATGAACCCACGACGGCGCTGGATGTGACCATCCAGGCGCAGGTCCTCGAGGTGCTGCACACCGCCCAGGAGGAAACCGGCGCCGCCGTCGTCATGATCACCCATGATCTTGGCGTTGTCGCAGGCATGGCCGACGACATCATGGTGATGTACGCCGGCAAGCCGGTGGAGACCGGCAGCGTCGATGACATCTACTACAACCCCCGGATGCCCTACACCATGGGGCTGCTGGGCGCCGTTCCCCGCGTGGACGTGGCAGAAAAGACCTCCCTGGTACCGATCGAGGGCATCCCGCCGAACCTGGTGCATACGCCCATCGGCTGTTCCTTCGCGCCGCGCTGCCCGCTGGTCAGCGACGCCTGCCTGCAGGGCGAACCCGCGCTCCGGACCGTCCCCGGCGGACAGCCCGCGGCTGCGGCGGCCCCCGCCGGACCGGACGGGAAGCACCGGGCCGCGTGCATCAAATCCGATTCGCTTGGCGGCGACGTGGACGTGCATGAGATTTTCCGGGCTCCCGAAGTGCCCCTTTCCCGCCTGGACCAGATCCCGCGCGCGGACCGTAAAACGGTCCTGGAACTCAAGGACGTCAGGAAGCACTTCCCGTTGATGAAGGGCGCGCTGATCAAGCGCCGGATCGGTACGGTCAAGGCGGTTGACGGCCTGAGCTTCGACATCCGCGAGGGCGAGTGCTTCTCGATTGTGGGGGAGTCCGGCTGTGGCAAGACCACCACCCTGCTGGAAATCATGGAGTTCCACAAGGACCAGGACGGTGAGGTGGTCATCGCCGGGCTGAGCAACAAGGCGGCCTCCGACGCCAAGACCAAGGCCGCCATGCGCAAGGAACTCCAGATGGTGTTCCAGGACCCCACCGGGGCGCTGGACCCGCGGTTCACCGTTTACGAGGTGCTGGCCGAGCCGCTGGAGAACTCCGGCATGGCCAAGCCTGAGATCCGGAAACGGATTCTGGAACTGATGCAACTCGTGGGCCTGCAGCCGGACCACGTGAACCGCTTCCCGAACCAGTTTTCCGGCGGCCAGCGCCAGCGCATCGGCATTGCCCGGGCCCTGGCCGTGAACCCCAAACTGGTGGTCCTGGACGAGCCGGTGTCGGCGCTGGATGTCTCCGTCCAGGCGGGCGTCATCAACCTGCTGGATAAGCTGCGCGCCGAGCTCGGACTCAGCTACCTGATGGTCGCCCACGACCTGTCCGTGGTCCGGCACATCTCGAACCGGGTGGCCGTGATGTACCTGGGCAAGATCGTCGAGACCGGCGAGGTTGACCGCGTCTTCGATAACCCACGGCACCCGTACACCCGGGCCCTGCTCTCCGCAATCCCGGTCCCCGACCCGCAGCTGGAGCGCGGCCGCGAACGCATCATCCTGCAGGGCGATCTACCCTCGCCGCTGGATGCGCCGAAGGGCTGCAACTTCGCCACCCGCTGCCCCGTCTTCGCCGCACTTCCCGCCGCCAGGCAGGAAAAGTGCCTGAGCGAGGAACCGCCGTTGCTGCCGGTCGCGGCTCCGACGGCGGGGACAGTTGCCAGCGCCACACACCTGGCACCAACAGACCAGCAATTCGCCTGCTTCTACCCGGACGGCGAACTGGACGCGGACATGCTCGTTGTCCACTAAACCGGCTGACCTACCTGTCAGACGCAGTACTGCACCAAAAAGAAAATGAGGGGAAACACATGAGGAATCTGACCAAGATCGGCGGAGTAACCGCCGTCGCGGCAGCGCTTGCGCTGACAGCCTGTGGCGGCGGAGGAGGCCCTGCCAAGGGCCCCGAAACCGCGAAGGGGCAGGACTCGGGAAGCGACCTGTCCAAGCTCATCAGCATCAACGCCAAGGACGCCAAGGACCTGCAGCCGGGCGGCAAGGTCACGCTGCCGCTGGGCAACATCGGACCGGACTTCAACGGTTTCTCCAATACGGGCAACAGCGCCGACAACACCGCACTGCACCGTCCGATCGACCAGGCGGGCACGTGGGGCTGCTGGAACTTCGACTTCGACGGCGCCGCCTCGCCGAACAAGGACTTCTGTGAAGACGTCAAGAGCGAGGTCAAGGACGGCAAGCAGACGATCACCATCAAGGTGAACGAGAAGGCCAAGTTCAACGATGGCACCCCCATCGACGTCAAGACCTTCGAAAATACCTGGAAGATGCTCAACGGCGAGAACAAGGACGTCGACGTTGTCAGCTCCGGCGCGTACGAGTTCGTTGATTCCGTCAAGGCCGGCGCCAGCGACAAGGAAGTTGTGGTCACCACCACCCAGCCGGTCTACCCGCTGGACGCACTGTTCACCGGCCTGGTCCACCCCGCGGTGAACACCCCGGAGATCTTCAACAGCGGCTTCACCGGTGAAATGCACCCGGAGTGGATGGCCGGACCCTTCAAGGTGGACAAGTACGACGCCGCCGCCAAGACCGTCACCATGGTGCCGAACGACAAATGGTGGGGCGCCAAGCCGGTCCTCGAGAGCGTCGTGTTCCGCCAGTTGGAGACCAGCGCGCAGATCGCCGCGTTCAAGAACGGTGAAATCGACGGTGTCTCCGCCAACACCATCTCGCTTTACAAGCAGCTCGACGGCACCAAGAACTCCGAGGTCCGCCGTGGCCAGCGGCTGTTCGCCGGCGGTATGAACATCAACGCCCAGAAGGCGCCGATGACCGACGTCGCGATCCGCAAGGCGATCTTCACCGCCGTGGACCGCGAGGCCCTGCGCAAGGTGCGCTTCAACGGCCTGAACTGGGAAGAGCCCAGCTCGGGCTCGATGATGCTCCTGCCGTTCTCGAAGTACTACCAGGACAACTACCCGGTGACCGAAACCGGCCCGGATGCCGCCAAGAAGGTCCTGACCGACGCGGGCTACAAGGCCAACGCGGCCGGCATCATGGAAAAGGACGGCGTCCCCGCCGCGTTCAAGATCAGCAACTTCGGCGACGACCCCACCACCCTGGCCTTTGCCCAGACGCTGCAGAAGCAGCTTCAGGCCGGCGGCATGGACGTCGGGATCGACCAGCGCGGTTCCGCCGACTTCGGCAAGGTCGTGGGCAGCCGCGACTTCTACCTGAGCATCTCCGGTTACACCGTCGGCTCGGACGCCACCGACTCGGTCAAGCAGTTCTACGACTCCAAGACGAACACGAACAAGCTCGGCGACGCGGAACTCGACGCCAAGATCAAGAAGCTCTCCACCATCGCCGATGACACCGAGCGCAACAAGGCGGCGATGGAGGTCGAGAAGGAGCACATGGCGAAGTACTTCTCCATGGGCGTGGTGATGAACGGTCCGCAGATCTCCTTCGCGCGCACCGGCCTGGCCAACTACGGCCCCTCCCTGTTCAAGAGCCTGTCCCAGGTTCCGGACTGGACCACGATCGGCTGGGAAAAGAAGTAACCCACCCCAGACGCTCCCGCAGCTTGCGGGTTTTCGGGCGGCGCTCCCCCAGCTTTGGGGGGAGCGTCGCCCGATTTGTTGCGATGTTTGAGGTGGCGCCGGAGGGCGGGCGGTAGCGTGGTGCCATGACTTCCGTACCGGCCCGCCCCGCCCCCTCGGCTCCGATCCGTACGGCCCTGGCCGGGTATGGCCTGTCCGGCAGCGTGTTCCACGCACCGTTCATCGCCGCCAGCCCGGCCTATTCGCTCGACGTCATTGCCACCTCCGACGCCGGGCGGCGCGCGGCCGCGACGGCCCGGCACCCCTTGGCCCGGATCGTCGACCGCCCGGCCGACATCATCGGACTGGCAGCCGGCCTTGACCTGCTGGTCCTCGGCACGCCGCCGGCCACCCATTACCCGCTCGCGAAAGCCGCGCTGGAAGCCGGGCTCGACGTCGTCGTCGACAAACCCTTCACGGTGCGCAGCGAGGAGGGCGCGGAACTGATCGGCCTCGCCGCGCAGCTCGGGCGCGTGCTCACCGTGTTCCAGAACAGGCGGTGGGACGGCGATTTCCTCACGGTCATGGCGCTCGTGGGCGCGGGAGCCCTGGGCACCGTAACGAGGTTCGAATCCAGCTTCGAGCGCTGGACGCCCGGCGTCACCAAGGCCTGGAAGGCGGCGGCCAGGCCGGAGGACGGCGGCGGGGTGCTGTTTGACCTCGGCACCCATCTGCTGGACCAGGCCGTGCAGCTCTTCGGTCCCGGGACCGTGGCCCACGCGGAACTGGCTGCCCGGCGGCCCGGGGGAGTGGCGGAGGACGATGTGTTCGTGGCCCTGCGGCACGCCTCCGGCGTGACCAGCCACCTGACGATGAACCTGCTGTGCGCACAGCAGGGCCCCCGGTTCCGGCTGCTGGGCAGCGACGGCGGCTACACCAAGCACGGCGTGGACCCCCAGGAGCCCTACCTGGCGGCCGGCGGGAGCCCGCTGGACGCCGACTACGGGGTGGAGGACCCGGACTGGGCCGGACTGCTGGGCCGGGACGGCCACCTGGACCGGCTGCCGACCGATCGCGGCGCCTATCCGGAGTTTTACCGGATCCTGGCGGAGAAGATCCTCGACGGCGGCGCCACGTCCGCGTTGCCGCTCCCGGTAGACCCCGCGGGCCCGGTCGAGGTGCTGCGGCTGGTCGAACAGGCCCGGTCTCTGGCCTGACACGGACTTAAACACCAATCGGCTGCTCCGTAACTGCCGTTCTGGAGGTCCAAAACGGCAGTTACGGAGCAGCCGACGTGGGTGGAACTACGCGGAGACCAGCTGGCGCCAGTCCGCGACCAGGGGCAGGCTGTGCGCCTCGGACACCGAGTGGTGCGCGACCTTCCCGCCGGCGATGTTCAGGCCTGCGGCGAGGGCCGCGTCCCGCTCAAACGCTGCGGACACGCCGAGGTCCGCCAGCGCCACCGCATAGCGCAGCGTGACGTTGGTCAGGGCGTAGGTGGAGGTGTTCGGCACCGCACCGGGCATGTTGGCCACGCAGTAGAAGATGGTGTCGTGGACCTTGTAGGTCGGTTCCTGGTGGGTGGTGGCGTGCGTGTCTTCAAAGCAGCCGCCCTGGTCCACGGCGATGTCCACCAGCACGGAGCCCGGCTTCATCCGCGCCACGAGCTCGTTGGACACCAGCTTCGGCGCCTTCGCGCCGGGAATGAGCACGGAACCGATCACGAGGTCGGCGTCGACCACCGACTTCTCGATTTCGTAGGCATTGGACGCCACCGTGCGCAGCCGGCCCTGGTACACGGCGTCCAGTTCGCGGAGCCGGTTGATGTTGATGTCCAGGATGGTGACGTCCGCGCCGAGACCCATGGCCATGGCAGCGGCATTGGTGCCGGCCACCCCGGCGCCCAGAACCACGACCTTCGCCGGCCGCACACCCGGGACGCCGCCGAGCAGCACGCCCTTGCCGCCTGCCGGGGCCATCAGCGAGACGGCGCCGACCTGGACGGACAGGCGGCCGGCAACCTCGGACATCGGTGCCAGCAGCGGCAGCGTCCGGCCCTCCTGGACCGTTTCGTAGGCGATTGCGGTAACGCCCGTGTTGATGAGTTCCTGGGTCAGTTCCGGCTCGGCGGCGAGGTGCAGGTAGGTGAACAGGATCAGGCCCTTGCGGAAGCGGTGGTATTCGGCCTTGACCGGCTCCTTCACCTTCATTACCATGTCGGCGCGGCCCCACACGTCATCGGCCTCGGCCACGATTTCGGCGCCGGCAATGGCGTACTCCTCGTCCGTGATGCCGGAGCCCAGCCCCGCGCCGCGTTCGACCAGGACGGTGTGGCCGTGCTGGCGGAATTCGTGGACGCCGGCCGAGGTGATGGCGACGCGGAATTCGTTGTTCTTGATTTCTTTGGGTACACCGATGATCATTTTGTGACTCCAGTGGTGGCGGCCGGGGGCCGGAACGGACGGGGAAGCTGTGTTTCCAGAATAGGACCGGCTGTGAGGCACGCTACAGGCCGGCCGGCAGCACCGCACCGGCCGGCCGCGGAAACTAGGGCTTTGGGGAAAAGACGGCTCGACATCTGTCGAGCCCCGGGGCGGCAGGTGTCGCCTGCTGTCCGTCGGCCCGACCTGTTCGCCGCCGCACGTGCGGGGCAGTAATGTTGCACCATGCAGCAGCCGGACGTGGAGGAGCTCGTGGAGCGGGTGGCCCTCAGGCTGGGCCGCGGGCTTTCGCTGGAAGACCTCGACGGCGTCCTGCTCGCCTACAGCTCGAACCAGTCGCACGCGGACCGGGTCCGGGTGAACTTCCTGCTCAGTAAACGCGTTCCGGCGGACGTTGGCGCGTGGCAGCTTTCGCACGGCATTGCCACCGCGGTGCGTCCGGTGGTGGTGCCGGCCAACGAGGAGCTCGGCATGCTTGGCCGGGTCTGCGTTCCGCTGCTGGTCCGCGGCTTCCGGGTCGGCTACCTCTGGGTGCAGCTCGACGCGGAAGACCCCACCGCCGGCGCGGTCCTGACCCAGCTCCCGGAGGTGAAGCCGGAACTGGAGCAGCTCTCCGCCCTGCTCCTGGACTCCAACACCGCCGAGTCCGAGTTCCGCCGCCGCCGGGAACAGGAGTTCCTCAATGCCTGCCGGGGCGAGGCAAACGCCGTCGCCGCGGTCGGGGGCTGGAAGGAAGTGCAGGGCCGTGGGCCGTGGCAGTTAGTGACCATCCTCGACGCGGACGGCTGGGCCGAGGGCTCGGACCCGATCGCGGCGACCCTCATCCACCGCTCCGCAGCGCTGCAGGCGACCATCGGGGTGGACGCGGCCCTGTTCAGCGCGGGAACCGAGACGCATGCCGTGGCGCTGTTCAAGGAGTCGACCGGGCGCGCCGACCACGCCCAGGTCCTGGTGCACTACCAGCTCGAGCTGGCCAAGCGGGCCGGCCGGCCGGTCCACCGGATCATCCTCGGCACTTCGGAGGGCTTCTCCCGGCCGAGGGAGCTGGCCGAGGCGTACCGGCAGTCCCGGCAGGCAGCGCAGGCCGCAGCCGTGGACCCCCAGCTCGGCGAACTGGTGGATTCCCGCGCCACAGGCATCTACCAGCTGCTGGCCTCGGCCGGCGGCGGTGCCGGCGCCTGGGCGGACGCCGGCTCGGTCTACTTCCGCACGCTCGCGGACCACGACCGCAACGGCGAGCTGCTGCCGGTGCTGGAGCTCTTCTATGACAACGACAGTTCGGTCCAGGAGGTGGCGTCCAAACTGCACCTGCACCGGAGCAGCGTCTACAACCGGCTGGGCAGGATCCGGCAAGTACTGGGGGTTGACCCGCTTAATGGGATGGTCCGGCTGGAGCTGCACGCAGCCCTGAAGGCACACCGCTGGGCCGAAAGGCCAAGGATTTAGGGACCAGCGGCTGGACCCGTCCGCATCAGTGCTCGTCGCGGAGTGCGGGGTCCTGGTTGCCGTCGGTCCGGCTCCAGCCCGGCTGCGCCGCCTCCGGGTCGGGGCCCGGCGCCTGCTCCGAGGCTGCGGCGCGCCGGCGGCGGGAGATCCGGCTGTCCGTCCACAGCGCCACCGCCACGAACGCCACGCAGCCGGCCATGAAAGCCGCCGTGTTGTTCAGTCCCATCACGGTTCCGAGGATGCCGGTGAGCACCATGGCGGCGATGCCGGCCAGGATGTGCCACCCTCTGAACTTACCCACGATCCAAGCGTAACCCCGGCCTCAGCCGCGTTTCCGCGCAGGGCCGGGATCGTTGTTTGATCCTTATCACCCGGCCAGGAATCACCCGGTCGGCGCCGGGGCAAGGGCCGCGGTCAGGATCCATCCACGGCCGCGCCGCTGGCCCGGGCCGCGGTCGCTTTCTTCTGGGTGTCCAGCCACGCCATGATGTCCGCGAGCCGGATCCGCCGGTGCGTGCCGCGGTACTGGACCGGAATCTCGCCTCGGTCCGTCATGTTCCGCAGGTAGGTGTGCGAGATGCCCGCGAGTTCTGCCGCCTTGGACGTCGTCAGCATGTCCTCGACGCTGCTGACGGTCACCGATTCGCCGCGGCTGAACCGCGCCAGCAGATCGACGACGGCGTCCCTCGCCGCGGGCGGCAGCCGGTGCACCGTTCCGTCCACGAACACCGTGATGTCGCTGCTGCCGGCGAGGGCATGCTCGAGTTGCTGCGCGTCCTCTGCCGGGAGGCCTGCGGTGACCCGGGGAGCTATCAGTGTCATGGACTGCATCCTAGCGGCCCGGGCGGGCGCGCTACAGCCCAAGTTCCTCCAGCACAGGCAGCTTGGCCCGCACCCAGGCCTTCGCTTCGGTGGCGCTCGGGGCGGAGAGCGCCAGCGTCGCCAGCTCCTTTGCCTCCGCCAGGGTCACCGTCTTCAGCACCGCGGCTACGGCTGCGATGGAACGTGCCGTCATGGAGAGGGTGGTGACGCCGAGCCCGGTCAGTACGACGGCGAGGGCCGGGTCCGCTGCAGCCTCACCGCACACGCCCACCGGCTTGCCGCTTCCTTCCAGGTTCGAGCCCTCGACCGTCAGGCGCACCAGGCGGAGCACGGCCGGCTGCCAGGGCGTGTTCAGCGCCGCGAGCGGACCAAGCTGGCGGTCCGCGGCCATGGCGTACTGGGTGAGGTCATTCGTGCCCAGGCTGGCGAACGACACCTGCCGCAGGATGGCCTCGGCCGTGAGGGCCGCCGACGGCACCTCGACCATGACGCCCGGCGTCTTGATCCCGGCAGCACTGCACAGCGAGGCGAAACGCGCGGCCTCTTCCGCCGTCGAAATCATCGGCGCCATCACCCAGACGTCGGCCTCGGAATCCTGCTCGGCCCGCGCGATGGCCTGCAGCTGGCGCTCGAGGACGCCGGGGGTGGTGAAATCGGTCCGGTAGCCGCGCACACCGAGTGCGGGGTTGGGCTCGGTGGCGTCCGTCAGGAAGGGGAGCGGCTTGTCCGCGCCGGCGTCGAGGGTACGGAGCACCACCTTCTTCCCTGGGAACGCGTCGAAGACGCCCTTGTACGCGGCGGCCTGCTCGTCCACCGTCGGTTCGGTGTCCCGCTCGAGGAAGCAGAACTCAGTCCGGAACAGGCCGACGCCCTGGGCATTGAGCCCGGCCGCGGCCACCGCGTCCTTGGCGCCGCCGACGTTGGCCAGGAGCGGCACCAGGTGCCCGTCCGCTGTCGCGCCCGTACCGCTAAACTCGGCCAGCAGCGAGGCGGTCGCGGCCCAGTGCTCGGCGGCGGAGCGCTGGGCGTCATCCGGATCCGCAGTGATCAGCCCGGCGGCGCCGTCGACGTAGACCTCGGTGCCCTCCGGGAGCGTGTCCACGCCGGCGGCGGCGACGACGGCGGGCAGGCCCAGGGAACGCGCAATGATCGCCGTATGGGACTGCGGGCCGCCGCCGGCCGTGAGCAGTGCCAGCACCTTCTCCGGGTCGAGCGTGGCGGTGTCCGCGGGGGCGAGATCCTCGGCGATCAGGATGAACGGGGAGTTCGAGGAAGGGATGCCCGGCGCCGGGACGCCGCGCAGCTCGGCCACAATCCGGGCCCGCACGTCCAGCACATCGGCGGCGCGCTCGGCCATGTAGCCGCCCAGGTTGTGCAGCATCTCGGAGACGGATGCGCCTGCCTCCCAGATGGCGCGCTGGTTGGACGTGCCGCGGCCGATGAGTTTGGCGGCGGATTTCAGCAGCATGGTGTCGGTGGCCATCAGCGCGGTGGCCTCCAGGACCGCCTTGCCGTCGCCGCTGACCGTCTCCGACCGTGCCTTAAGCTCGTCGTGCACGGCCCTGGCCGCCGCCTTCAGCTGGGCGGTGGCGTCCTCGGCGGAAACCCCGGGCGGCAGCTGTTCGCCGGACGGCGGTTCACTGACCGCCTTGGGCATCTGACGGATGGTGCCGATGAGCCGTCCGGGGCTGACGCCTACTCCTTGGAAGTTCTGCACTGAGAGTCCTCATTTTCTGCCGTGAGCCAGTGGGCGTTAAGCCGGTAAGCGGGTGGAACCGGTCCAAGCGCCGCCAACGATCCGCTTGATCCAAGGTTTCCTGCGGCCGTCCGCTACGTCAACCGGCAAAGCGGGCGGCCCGAAAAAGTCTGTGATGCACTTCATATAGCGTTGCTATAGGTGCTAGGGTAGCGGCTATGACTATGAATGGCCAGCTACCGCCCAAAGTACGGCTGCTGCGTGCAGCGGCGGGGTTGCTGGCCAAATCCGGGGGCGCCGCCGTCTCGACCCGCCAGATCACCCAGCTGGCAGGGGTGACCGCCCCCACGCTCTACCACCACTTCGGGGATAAGGAAGGACTCTTCGATGCCGTCGTTTCCGCCGGTTTCGAGGAGTATGTGGCCCGTGAACGGGACTTCGCCCCGTCCGGGCAGCCGCTGCACGACATCCGCCGGATGTGGGACCAGCACGTCCAGTTCGGGCTCAACCAGCCCGAACTGTATCTGGTGATGTTCGGCAACATCCGCCCGGAGAGCAGGCCCGCCGTCGTCGCCGACGCGGAAGCCCTGATGGAGGAGATGCTGAACAAGGCGGCGGTCGCCGGCCTGCTCGCCGTCCCGCCCAAAGAAGCAGCCAGGAGCATCCTGGCCGCCAACGTGGGGGTGACGCTCATGCTCATCACGGAGAAGGCTCCGGAGCGCAACCTCGAGCTCTCGACCATGACCCGCGACGCGATGCTCTTCGCGGTCTCTACGGAACAGGCCCGGGAAGCCGAGCCGGAGGACTCGGGCAAGTCGCCCGTGGTGGTCGCAGCCATCGCCCTGAATGCGGCGCTGCAGGCCTCGCATGCAGACCAGCTCTCCAGTTCCGAGCTCAAGCTTTTCCTGGAATGGCTTCACCGGATCTCAACCAGTTCCACCAGTTAGTTCGTCGAAATATCGGACAATCCTGCGGTGCAGCAGGGACTCACGGTTAGGAAATCAGATGGCAACAGAGACAGTTGCGAAACCCCGAAGCAGCGTGCGGGTCGGCGTCCAGAAATTTGGCACCTTCCTGTCCGGCATGATCATGCCCAACATCGGAGCCTTCATCGCCTGGGGCATCATCACTGCTTTCTTTATCCCGGCCGGCTTCACCCCCAACGCGGACCTGGCCAAACTGGTCGCGCCGATGATCACCTACCTGCTGCCGCTTCTGATCGGCTACACCGGCGGCCGTATGGTCTACGGCGTCCGCGGCGGCGTGGTGGGCGCCGCCGCCACCATGGGCGTCATTGTCGGTACCGACATCCCGATGTTCATCGGCGCCATGATCATGGGCCCGCTGACGGCGTGGATCATGAAGAAGATCGAAAGCCTCTGGGAGAACAAGGTCAAGCCCGGCTTCGAGATGCTGATCGACAACTTCACTGCCGGTATTGTCGCCGCGGTTATGGCGATCTTCGGCATGCTGGTGATCGGCCCGGTCGTGAAGGCCTTCAGCAACGGTGCCAGCGCCGTCGTCGAATTCCTCGTCCACAACGGGCTGCTGCCGCTGACGAGCATCTTCATTGAACCGGCCAAGGTCTTGTTCCTGAACAACGCCGTCAACCACGGCATCCTCACCCCGCTGGGTACCGAACAGGCTTTGACCCAGGGCAAGTCGATCCTGTTCCTGCTGGAAGCCAACCCCGGTCCGGGCGTCGGCATCCTGCTGGCCTACATGCTCTTCGGCAAGGGCGTGGCAAAGGCTTCGGCCCCCGGCGCCGCGCTGATCCAGTTCGTGGGCGGCATCCACGAGATCTACTTCCCGTTCGTGCTGATGAAGCCGATCATCATCCTCGCCGCGATCGGCGGCGGCATGACCGGCATCTTCACCCTGGTGGTCACCGGGGCAGGGCTCCGTTCGCCGGCCGCTCCCGGCAGCATCCTCGCGGTGTTTGCCGCTACCCCGGCGGACAGCCTGCTGGGCGTGGGGCTGTCCGTGCTGCTGGCGGCCACGGTGTCCTTCCTGATCGCCTCGGTCATCCTGAAGGCCAGCAAGAGCACCGACGAGGATGAGCTCGGCGCCGCGACCACCCGGATGGAAACCATGAAGGGCAAGAAGAGCTCGGTTTCCTCCGCCCTGGCCGGTGCGGGTGCCGGCCTCGGGTCGTCCGCCGGAGCGGGCGGAGTCGCGGTGCTGGCCGGTCCGATCCGGAACATCGTTTTTGCCTGCGACGCCGGGATGGGCTCGAGTGCCATGGGCGCGTCGGTGCTGCGGAACAAGATCAAGGCGGCCGGCTTCCCCGATGTCAAGGTCACCAACTCCGCGATCGCGAACCTCAGCGACACGTACGACGTCGTCATCACCCATCAGGACCTGACTGAACGGGCCAAGCCCGCAACCTCCAGCGCGGTCCACGTTTCGGTGGATAACTTCATGAACTCCCCGAAGTACGACGAGGTCGTGGCACTGGTCAAGGACAGCAACTCCAGGGACGGTTCCGCCGACGGCGTGGGCGCAGCCGCTGCCGGCGCTGCCGGCGCTGCGGGCATAGCGACGGCGACTGCCGTCGCCGAGCCGGAGGCGGCAGCCGGGCCGTCCGGAATCCTCGGCGCCGACAGCGTCATCCTCAGCGGAAGGGCCACCACCCGTGACGCCGCCATCGACGAGGCCGGGCGGCTGCTGATGGACCGCGGTGCGGTCGACGCCGGCTACCTTGCCGCCATGCACGAGCGGGAGCAGTCGGTCTCTACCTACATGGGCAGCTACCTTGCCATCCCGCACGGCACCAACGAGGCGAAGGATCACATCCTGAAGTCGGCGGTTTCGGTGGTCCGCTACCCCAACGGCATCGACTGGAACGGCAAGGAAGTCAAGTTCGTCGTCGGTGTCGCCGGCATCAACAACGAACACCTCCAGATCCTGTCCTCGATCGCCAAGGTGTTCACGAACAAGGCCCAGGTTGCGCAGCTCGAAGCGGCCACCACCGTCGACGAAGTGCTCGACCTGTTTGGAAAGGTCAACTCCTAGTGAAGGCTGTTCATTTCGGAGCCGGAAACATCGGCCGCGGGTTCGTCGGGCTGCTGCTGCACGAGGCCGGGTACGAGGTGGTGTTCGCGGATGTGGTGGATGCCCTCATCACCGAACTCGCCGCCGCGGACAGCTACCAGGTCCACGAGGTGGGGGAGAGCCCGGCCGTGCGGACCGTGGACAATTTCCGTGCGCTGAACTCCGGCACGCAGGAGGCCGACGTCGTCGCGGAGATCTCGACGGCGGACATCGTCACCACCGCGGTCGGGCCGCACATCCTCCGGTTCGTGGCGCCGCTGATCGCCCGGGGCATCGCGGCCCGGGCGAAGGAACTGGAGCCGCTGCAGGTGATGGCGTGCGAGAACGCCATCAATGCGACCGACATCCTGAAATCCGAAGTGGCCGCACAGTGGGACCCGGCCGCTGGTTCCCTGGCCGCCGCCGCCGTGTTCGCCAACACGGCGGTGGACCGGATCGTGCCGAACCAGGCGGCCGGCCAGGGACTCGACGTCACGGTGGAGACGTTCTACGAGTGGGTCATCGACCGGACCCCGTTCGCGGGCAAGGCGCCGGACATTCCCGGGGCGATGTTTGTGGATGACCTGGCGCCGTACATCGAGCGCAAGCTCTTCACGGTCAACACCGGGCACGCCTCTGCGGCGTACTTCGGCTTCCAGGCCGGGCTGGGCAAGATCTCCGAGGCCATGGCGGACCAGGACGTCGCCGCGGATGTCCGCGCGGTGCTGGACGAGACCAAGGAACTCCTGGTGGCGAAGCACGGCTTCAACCGCGACGAGCAGGAGGCCTACGTGCAGAAGATCCTGGGCCGTTTCTCCAACCCGCACCTGCCGGACACGGTGACCCGGGTGGGCCGTGCCCCGCTGCGGAAGCTCAGCCGGCACGAACGGTTCATCGGCCCCGCCGCCGAACTGGCCGAGCGCGGCATCGTCCCCGAAGCGCTGCTCGGCGCGATCGCCGCCGCGCTGCGTTTCAACGACCCGGCGGATGCCGAGGCGGTGGAACTGGCGCAGATCCTGAATTCCTCCACCCCGGAGGCGGCCGCGGCGCAGATCACCGGCCTGGACGCGGACCACCCGCTGTTCCCAGCCGTGTGCGGGCTCGTCGAGGAGGCCAAGGCCGCCGTCTAGGCATACCTGCTGCACCGCAACGACGAACCCTCCCCCGCAGCATGCGGGGGAGGGTTCGTCGTGCCAGCGCCGGCGCCTCAGCGCCGCCGTGTCAGGAGCGGCCGGCCAGGGCGGTTTCGCCGGCGACCAGAGCGGTTTCCCTGTCGGCCATCGCCTTCCACTCCGTGACCCGCGCCTGGTGCAGCGGCGACCGCCGGACAACGGCGTAGGCCACCCCGAGGATCGCGAACCAGATCGGCGTGACCAGCAGCGCCACGAGCGTGTCGGGCTGCGTGGTGAGGGCCCAGACCAGGAATGCGAAGAACGCGAAGACCACCCAAACCATCGGGATGCCGCCGGGCACCTTGAACGTCGAGGCCGCGTTCAGCGCGGGGCGGCGTTTCCGGAACACCAGGTAGCTGGCCAGGATAATGCTCCAGACGAACATGAAGCAGACCGCAGACACCGTGGTGACCATGTCGAAGGCCACGCCCACGTCCTTGCCTGCGTAGAGCAGGGCGACGCCGGCGAGCAGCAGCACGCAGGACAGGAACAGGGCATTTTGCGGGACCTTGCGGGTGGAGAGCCGGCCGAACACCTTGGGCGCGTCGCCGTCGTTGGCCAGGCCGAACACCATCCGGGACGTGGAGTAAATGCCGGAGTTGGCCGAGGACATCGCGGAGGTCAGCACCACCAGGTTCACCACGGTGGCCGCCATGCCGAGGCCGGCCAGGGAGAACATGGCAATGAACGGGCTCTGGCCGGCCTTGAAGCCGGTCCACGGCGTGACGGACATCAGGATGATGAGGGCGCCCACGTAGAACAGCATGACGCGCAGCGGGATGGCGTTGATGGCGCGCGGCAGGTTGTGCTCCGGGTTCTTCGTCTCCGCGGCGGCGGTGCCCACCAGTTCGATGCCCACGAAGGCGAACACGGCGATCTGGAAGCCGGCCACAAAGCCCATGAACTCCTTCGGGAAGAAACCGCCGTGGCTCCACAGGTTGCTGAAGGACGCGGTGCCGGCGTTGGACTGGAAGCCGGTGAAAATCATGACCAGGCCGACGGCGATCAGGGCAACGATGGCAACGATCTTGATCAGGGCGAACCAGAATTCGGTCTCACCGAAGGCTTTCACCGTCGGCAGATTCAGCAGCAGCAGAATGATGATCGTGGCGATACCCGGGACCCACAGCTGGATGCCGGGCCACAGCTCCTCGGCATAGCCGGCGATCGCGATGACGTCCGCGACGCCGGTGACCACCCAGCAGAACCAGTAGGTCCAGCCGGTGAAGAAGCCGGCCCAGGGGCCCAGCAGGTCGCCGGCAAAGTCGCTGAAGGACTTGTAGTTCAGGTTCGAGAGCAGCAGCTGGCCCATGGCCCGCATCACGAAGAACAGCATGAAGCCGATGATCATGTACACGAAGATGACCGAGGGGCCGGCCACGGAGATCGTCTTTCCGGAGCCCATGAAGAGTCCGGTGCCGATCGCTCCGCCGATGGCCAGGAGCTGGATGTGCCGGTTGCTCAACGAGCGCGAGAGATGGGGCTCGGAATCCCGGCTGGAGGCAGTTCTCTGCTCCGCGGTGGTCTGTTCGGGCATGTCAACAATCCTTAGTATTAGCCGCGTCACGTGACGGCGGTTACAAATCAGCTTTTCTAAAGTACACGCTGAACGCCCGACTTGCATTGTCGAGCACTTCTTGACGCCCCGGCAGCCAAACTGTTAGGCTTCCTAACTATGAACGCAAGAACCCCGGGGGACGACGCCCTGCTTGACCTCTCCCGCGATTTCCGCGAGGCGCTGCGGCTGGGCGTCTATCTGGTCCGGCGGCTGGACGCGGACGGCGAACTTAGCTCGGCCCAGCTCAGCATGCTGAAGATGCTGCAGGAGCCGGCGACTGCCGGGGTGCGGGTCGGCGAGATCGCCAGAAACCTCGGGGTCAAGGTGCCCAGTGCCACCGAGCAGATCATCAAGCTCGAACGCGCCGGCCTGGTCCGGCGCGAGGCCGATCCGGACGATTCGCGGGCCGTGCGGGTAAAGCTCAGCGCTGAAGGCCGCGCCGCCGTCGAAGCGGCCAATACCCGCCGCAACGCGGTCCTGGCCAAAACCCTCGGCACGCTCTCCGGCCCGGAACGGCAGGCCCTCGCCGCCGCGCTGCCGGTGATCAGCCGGATCAGCGAGTCCCTGCAGCCCTGACGGGTGCCGGTCCGTTCAGAACAAACCAAGTACCAAACACGAGCGAGGAAGTGACCACCATGGATGGCCAGCTCACGGCCACTGCGCCGGAAGCCGCATCAACCCTTGAGGCCGAGAAGGCTTCGCTGCTCCGGCAGCCCAAGGCTGTCTGGGCCACGGCCCTGGCGGCCGTGTTCGCGTTCATGGGGATCGGGCTGGTAGATCCCATCCTGCCGGCCATCGCGAAGAACCTGGACGCCAGCCCCAGCCAGGTGTCGCTGCTCTTCACCAGCTACTTCATGGTCACCGCGGTCGCCATGCTGGTCACCGGCTTCGTCTCCTCCCGGATCGGCGGCAAGCGCACCCTGCTGGCCGGCCTCGCCATCATCGTGGTGTTCGCCTCGCTCGCGGGCCTGTCCGGCAGCGTGTCCGAACTGGTCGGCTTCCGCGCCGGCTGGGGCCTGGGGAACGCGTTGTTCGTCGCCACGGCCCTTGCGGTGATCGTCGGTGTTGCCAGCGGCGGAGCCGGAACCGCGATCATCCTGTACGAGGCCGCGCTCGGCCTGGGCATCTCGCTGGGCCCGCTGCTCGGCGCCCTGCTGGGCGGCTGGCAATGGCGCGCCCCGTTCTTCGGCACTGCGGTCCTTATGGCGGCCGCCTTCATCGCCCTGGTTATCCTGCTGCCGAGGACCGCGCGGCCTGACCGCAAGGTCAGGCTCCGGGACCCCCTGCTGGCCCTCGGCCATCGGGGACTGCGGACCACGGCGGCCAGCGGCCTGTTCTACAACTACGGCTTCTTCACCATCCTCGCCTTCACGCCGTTCATCCTCGGCATGGATGCCTACGGGATCGGCGGCGTGTTCTTCGGCTGGGGGGTGGCCGTCGCCGTTTTCTCGGTCTTCGTGGCGCCGGTCCTGCAACGGCGCTTCGGGGCCGTCCGGGCGCTGGGGGGCACCCTGATGCTGCTGCTCCTGGACCTGGCCGGGCTCGGCCTGGCCGCGGGGCACTCGGTGCCCGCCGTCGTCGTCCTCGTGGTGGCGTCCGGCGCCCTGCTGGGCATCAACAATACGATCTATACCGAGCTGGCGATGGGGGTGTCGGATTCCCCCCGTCCGGTCGCCTCCGCCGGCTACAATTTCGTGCGCTGGATGGGCGGGGCCCTGGCACCCTTCGCCGCCGCTCAACTCGGTGAGCACTTCGGCCCGCAGGTGCCGTTCTTTGCCGCGGCCGTGGCGATGGCGGTGGCTATCGGGGTGGTCGCGGGCGGCCGCCGGTACCTCATCTCGCACGAACCGCACCTGGTCTGAACCGGCGTCCCTGGTCCGCGGCGCGCCCCGTGCGGGCAGCCGCCGGCCCTACTTCCGTTTGGCCGAGCCCTTCGGGACGAACAGGGTTTCGGCCTGTTCCAGGGCCATGCCGTTGGTTTCCGGGACCTTGAACATCACGAAGAAGAACGACGCCGCCGCGAACGCCGCGTACATGGCGTACGTCAGCGGCAGTGAGGCCGCCGCCATCACCGGGAAACTCAGGGTAATGGCAAAGTTGGCAATCCACTGGGCGGCCGCGGCGAGTCCCAGCGCCCGGGCGCGGATGCGGGACGGGAAGATCTCGCCCAGCAGCACCCACACCAGCGGCCCCCAGGACGCGCCGAAGCTGATCACGAAGACGTTTGCGGCCACCAGGGCGACCGGGCCCCACGAGCCGGGGAGCGTAATGTCGCTGCCGGAGCCGGTGGCCGAGCTGAACGCGGCGGCCATCGTCGCCAGCGAGGCGGCCATGCCGATGGAGCCGGTCAGCAGGATGGGGCGGCGCCCCACCCGGTCCACGAGGGCGATGGCCACCAGTGTCACCAGGATGTTGGTGACCGCCGTGGCCACCGAGATCGTGAGCGAGTCCTTCTCCTGGAAGCCCACCGCTTTCCAGAGCGTCGTGGAGTAGTAGAAAATCACGTTGATGCCGACGAACTGCTGCAGCACGGACAGGATGATGCCGATCCACACCACCGGCTGCAGCCCCAGTGCCTTGCCCCGCAGCGAGCCCTTCTTGCCGGCCTGCGTGTCCTCCTTGATGGCGGCCTTGATATCACGCAGGCTGCGGTCGGTGTCCTCCTCCGGCGCGATGGAGTCGAACACTTTGCGGGCTTCGTCTTCTTTGCCCTTGAACACCAGGAAGCGCGGTGATTCGGGGAGCGTGAAGGCGATCCAGCCGTAAACAATGGCGGGTACCGCCCCGGCGACGAACATCCAGCGCCAGGCCTCGACGCCAAACCATAGGGGATGTCCGGCGCCGCCGGCAGAGTTGGCGAAGACGGCGTCGGAGAGCAACGCCGCGAATATGCCGGTGGTGATGGCGAGCTGCTGGAGCGAAGCGAGGCGGCCGCGGACCCGCCGGGGAGAGATCTCGGAGATGTAGGCGGGCGCGATCACCGAGGCCAGGCCGATACCCAGGCCGCCCACGAGGCGCCAGAAGACAAGATCCCAGACGCTAAAGGCGAATCCCGCGCCGAAGGCGCTGACCAGGAACAGCAGGGCGCCGATCTTCATCGCTGGGATGCGGCCGTACCGGTCAGCGAGCCGCCCGGCCATGTAGGCGCCCACCGCGCAGCCGAGCAAGGCGACGGCCACGGCGAAGCCGGTGACGGCTTCGCTGAGCGCAAACTGCTGCTTGATTGCATCGACGGCGCCGTTCACCACGGAGGAGTCGAAGCCGAAGAGGAAGCCCCCCACGGCGCCTGCCACGGCGAGCCAAATGACGCGGCCTGGGATTTTGGGTGCGGGCTCGTCCTTGGCGGGTGTCATATCCAAGTCATACCACCGGCACGCCCGGGCATGCACGTCATGCCGGGCTCAGCGCTCCAGCAGGATGCCGTCCGGGTCGCACCAGATCCGTTGCCCGGGCCGGACGGCCACACCGTCGATTTCCAGCGCCACGTCGCTCTCGCCGGCCCCGGTTTTGGAGCTCTTGCGGGGGTTGCTGCCGAGGGCCTTGACCCCCAGCGGCAGTCCCGCAAGCGCCACCCGGTCCCGGACCGCGCCGTTGATCACGACGCCGGCCCAGCCGTTCCGGACGGCGCTCGCCGCGATCAGGTCCCCCATCAGTGCGCTGCGCAGCGAGCCGCCGCCGTCGACGACCAGCACGGCGCCGTTTCCCGGCGTGCCCAGCAGTGACTTGACCAGCGCATTGTCCTCCAGGCAGCGGACAGTCCGGACCGGCCCGCTGAAGTGTGTCCTGCCGCCCAAGGACTGGAACTGCAGGGCGATCGAGTCCAGCTCGGGGCCGCGCTCGTCGAAGAGGTCGGCGGTATTGACGGGGCTAGCGGAATTCACGGAGGGCTCGGGCATTGGATCTCCTTGCTGTGGGGCGGGTTTCTCCCGGCGTGATCGTTGCAGCCCACGATAGTCTGGGCGCAGACCGATCATCAGCTGCTGACTTCAGTTCGGGGGACCATATGAGCCTGTCCGATCGGCCCGGAGCAGTTCCGGCCGCAGCGGCCGGGTCGGGCGCCGGCGCCGGCAGCGACGCCGCTGCCGCCCTGGCGGAGCCGGAGCGCCCGGTCCGGCCCGTCTGGACCGCCGGTGTGGTTCTGGTCAACGTGGGAATCAACGCGGCCTTCTTCGGTCCGCTCCAGGTCCTGCTGGGCCAGCAGGCCGCCAGCTTCAGCCCGGGAGAAAAGGAAGCCATCCTGGCCCTCGTGACCGGGGCAGGGGCGGCAGTTTCGCTCGTCGCGAACCCCCTGTTTGGCGCCTTCAGCGACCGCACCACCGCCCGCCGGGGCCGGCGCGTGCCGTGGGTGCTTTCCGGCGCCGTCCTCGGCGCTGCGGCGCTGGTGGCGCTTGCGGGAGCGCCGAACGTTGCCGTGATGACCGTCCTCTGGTGCCTGGTCCAGGCGGGCTGCAACGCCGCCTACGCCGCGGTCACCGCCGCCATCCCGGACCGGGTGCCGGTCCGGCAGCGTGCCACCGTGGGTGGCCTCGCCGCGATGGGCCAGACGGCAGGCATTCTGGTCGGCGCGGTGATCGCCGCCGTCGTTGCCGGGAATTTCGGGCTCGGCTACCTGTTCTGCGCGGCCGCGCTGCTGGCCGGCGTCGTGCTGTATTTCTTTGAGAACGACGACGTCGCGCTCCCGCCGGAGGCCCGCAGCCGGTTCAGGCCGGCAGCGTTCGCCCGGAGTTTCTGGATTGCTCCGGCCCGGTACCCGGACTTCGCGTGGGCCTGGCTGACCCGGCTGCTGGTGAACACCGGCAACCACATGGTGACGCTGTACCTGCTCTTTTTCCTGACCGACGCCGTTCGGCTGCGGCAGACGGAGGGGATCGCTGCCGAACTCGGCGTCCTGATCCTCACCGGGCTCTATGCGGTCACGGTCATCGTCACGAGCGTGATCGGCGGCCGGCTGAGCGACCGGATGGGCCGCCGAAAGCCGCTGGTGATCCTCTCCTCGGGCGTCATTGCCGTGGCCGCGCTGATTTTGGCTTTTGCGCCGACCTGGCCCGGCGCCCTGGTTGGTGCGACGGTGCTGGGAGTCGGGTTCGGTTGCTACCTGGCCGTCGACTTTGCCCTGATCACCGAGGTCCTGCCCACGGCGCTGGACCGGGGCAAGGACCTGGGGATCATCAACATCGCAAACTCACTGCCGCAGGTCCTCGCACCCCTCATTGCCTACCCCTTCGTCGCCCTGTGGGGAGGGTACGTTTCGCTGTACCTCGCGGCCGCGGCCATCGGCCTGCTGGGGGCGGTTTTCGTGGTCAAGATCCGGGGCGTCGCCTAGCGCTTCCGCGCCGTTCCGGTGACCGGCAACCCGCCCTGCGAGGTGACGTATAGTAGACGGCATTGCCGCGGCAGCGCTGTGGAGCGACCTTCCGGCTGCCGAGAAAATCGACCCCGGAACACTGCTGATGCCTGAACTCCCTTCGGATCTTCCGCCAATGGCCCCGCCGCCCACCCTGCCCCGGCAGCGCCGCCGCTATGCGCGGATCCTCGATGCCGCGGCCAGCTTCGCCCGTACCGGCCTCGATTCTGTGGTGCTCTCGGAGGTGGCGGCCAAGGCTGATGTGCCGCTGGGCACGCTGTACCGCTACTTCCCTTCCCCGACGCAATTGATGCTGGCCCTGTACCGTCGGCAGCTCGGCGAGCTGCACCTGGGCGAATGGCCGGCCGGGACCAAGGTTCCGGCGCACGCGCTGGCGGGAGTGGTGATGGAGATCTTCCACATGCGGCTCATGCAGCCGGCAGTGGAGCAGTGCTTGAACCGGGTGGTCTACGCAAAGGACACGGACACCACGCGCCTCCTCCGGGACATCGATGCCACGGCGGAGAAGGCCGTCAGCCAGCTCAGCGGCGACGCTGCCGTCTCCCGCGTCCTGTTGTTGACCGTCACGGGCCTGGTCCAGGCCGTCCGCTGCCGGCGGCTGTCGCTGTTCGAGGCCGAGGAAGACTTGAAAAGGGCGTGTTCGCTGCTCTGCGATGCGCGCACGGCCTCCACTCCGGTCTAGACCAGTTACCCCAATGTGTCCGGCGAAGTCCGTACCAGGGTGCGGCGTTGTCTATCATGGCGGAACAGGACGGCGCCAGCGCCAGCACTTCCGGAAGCTTCGCCGCAGGCGGCCCGCCACCCTCAGGCCGCCGCCGTAGCTTCCCAGACCATCTTGGGCACGCCTGTGCCCAAGCAGCCAAGTGCCGTGTGCCCACGGTGAGCCCCAGGAGACAACGACGTGTCCATCGAAACCATTAAATCCTCCCGCCCAGATTCCCCCGCGGCGCCGGCAACGGCGCTCAGCGACGACGAGATCTTCGCGTCCCACCAGGGCGGCAAGCTCTCGATTTCCAGCACCGTCCCGCTGGCCAGCAAGCGTGACCTTTCCATTGCCTACACGCCCGGCGTCGCCCAGGTCAGCCGCGCGATCGCAGCCGACCCCGAGTTGGCAAAGTCGCTCACCTGGGCCCAGCGGCTGGTCGTCGTGGTCAGCGACGGCACTGCCGTGCTGGGCCTCGGCGACATCGGCGCCAGCGCCTCGCTGCCGGTCATGGAGGGCAAATCGGCCCTCTTCAAGGCCTTCGGCGACCTCGACTCCATCCCGCTGGTGCTCAACACCACCGACGTCGACGAGATTGTCGAGACTCTGGTGCGGCTGCGCCCCAGCTTCGGCGCGGTTAACCTCGAGGACGTGTCGGCCCCGCGTTGCTTCGAGCTTGAGGAAAAGCTGATCGAGGCCCTCGACTGCCCGGTCATGCATGATGACCAGCACGGCACCGCCGTCGTCGTCCTCGCCGCGCTGACCGGCGCCGCGAAGGTCACCGGGCGGGAACTGGCAGGCCTGCGCGTGGTGGTTTCCGGTGCCGGCGCGGCCGGCATCGCGGTCGCCGAAATCCTGCTGGCCGCCGGGATCGACGACGTCGTACTGCTCGACTCACGCGGTGTGATCCACCGCGACCGTGCGGACATCGCCGCTGACCCCGAAAGCAAGAAAGCGCAGTTGGCCGCGCGCAGCAACCCCCGGGGCATCAGCGGCGGGCCGGGCGAGGCCCTGCTGGGCGCTGATGTGTTCATCGGCGTTTCCTCGTCCCGGCTGGATGAGGACCACTTGAAGCTGATGAACCAGGACGCCATCGTCTTCGCGCTCTCCAACCCGGACCCGGAGGTGCTGCCGGAAGTCGCGGCCAAGTACGCGGCTGTTGTCGCCACCGGCCGCAGCGACTTCCCGAACCAGATCAACAACGTGCTGGCCTTCCCGGGCATCTTCCGCGGCGCCCTCGACGCCGGTGCCCGCCGGATCACCCCGGCGATGAAGCTGGCGGCCGCCCGTGCCATTGCCGAACTGGCTGAGGCCGAGCTGTCGGCAGACTACATCGTGCCGAGCCCGCTCGATCCGCGGGTGGCACCCGCCGTCTCGGCCGCCGTCGCCGCGGCCGTGGAGGCCCAGTAGCGGGTCAGCGCAGGAGCCAACCCTAGACTGGGGGGATGAATCCCGGAGTCGCCGTCACCATCCTCTGCGGCCTCGCCATGCTGGTGGGCGTGGCCGGGATCGTCATCCCGGTCCTGCCCGGCAGCGTCCTGATCGGCCTCAGCCTGCTGGCCTGGGCGCTGTGGGGCGGGGCAGGCGCCACGGGATGGGTGGTCTTTGGCGTCGGCCTGGTGCTGGTGCTCGCCGGGATGGCCGCCGGCGCGGTCCTGACCGGCCGAAAACTCAAGCAGCACAGCGTCCCGGGCCGTTCGGTCCTCGCCGGCGTGGGGTTCGGCGTCGTCGGCATGTTCCTGATTCCGGTGGTGGGCCTGTTCGTGGGCTTCGCGGCAGGACTGCTGCTCAGCGAGTTGCACCGCACCCGGGCCTGGCGCAGCGCTGTGCGGTCGAGCTGGGCGGCCCTGAAAGCGACCGGTCTCGGGATGATCGCCGAATTCGGGCTCGGCTGCCTGGCGGCAAGCACCTGGCTGATCGGCGTCTGGGTGACGGCCGCGGGCTAGCCCCTCCAGTGGCCGCAAAGCCTGCACCATTAGCATGGAACAATGAGCGCCGGACAGTCCGCAGGACCCATCTATCGCGATTCCCGTGACCTCACCCCGTTCGGGAGCCCGCTGGTCCGCACGCCGGTACGGGACATTGCTGGCGGCGTCGGCGGCATCGTGCACACCGCCCTGGGCGGCCGGAACGGGGCGCTGCTGAGAGTGGATGGTGCCATCCCCCGGCTTAAGCTGATTCCCGGAAAAGCTGCTAGGGCCGTGTACGACGCAATCTTCCACAACGCCGACCCCAACCAGCTGATCTCAACGGGCCGCGCCTACCCCGGCTGGGCGGGGCTCTGCTACGTGATGGCCGGGCTCCTGGCGCACCAGCAGGGTGGCTACCTGCGTGCCTCGGAGCTCCTCCAGCGCGGCCTCACCACCCGGAACGACGACGACGCCAACCAGTTCGCATCCGGCTATCTGACCCGTCTGGTCACCCGGGTCGAAGTGGCCGAGCGCATCGAGGTTCCGGTCCTCTTCAGCGAGGAAGCCGTGTTCCTGGCGCTGGCGCACTCGCTGCGGGAGACCGGCAATCTCGAGGCAGCGCTGCAGACCGTGACGTCGCTCCCGCCGTCGCTGCCCGCAGCCCTGGCCCGGTGCTCGGTGGCCTTCTCATTAGGCCGGGACAAGGAAGTGGCAGTCTGGACGGAAGGGCTGCTCAACGCCGACGACCTCTCCGCCGCACTCCTGTTGGTCCGCGCCCGGTCCCTGCGCCGCCTTGGTGCCGCTGCAGCCGCCCAGGCGGCATTGAAGGAGGTCCTTCGCCGACGGAAGACCCACCTGGTGCTCCGCAACGATGCCCTCACGGACCGCGCCCTGCTGCTGCTGGAGAGCGGCCGCAAATCACTGAATCCCCGCGACTGGCTGCGGGGCCGTCCCGCCGAGCTCGAAACCTTCGACGTCATCCGCAAGGACGTGGAAGAACGCAGGCTCTGGGAGCAGGAATGGAAGCAGCTGAACCGGGAGTGATCCCTGCGGGCGGAGGCTGCAGGGCTGCCCTCAGGCCATGCCCGCGACCACCGGCACCAGCTGCTCGGCCAGCAGCACCACACCCAGGGCAATCATGATGACCCCGCTGGCCAGCGTGACCCGGCGTGCGGCTCCGGGCCGGGAGTGCAGGAGCTTGCGGGCCAGCAACGCCACGCAGGTGTAAACGACGGCCACCATCAGCACGAACGTCAGGCCCAGGAGGGCCGACTGCAGCGGCACCGAGAGCGCCGCGTCCGGGCTGACGAACTGCGGAACCAGGGCAACGAAGAAGAGCAGGCCCTTCGGGTTGATGCCGCTGGTACCCACGCCTTGCAGAAAGACGCGGAACTGGTTGGACTGCAGTTGCGATCCGCCGGCACCTTGCGCGCTAAAGCTGGCCCCCCGCCAGGACCGCGCCGTGCTGATGCCAAGCCACAGCAGGTACGCGGCGCCCGCGACCGTGAGCCAGCCGAGGAGCCCCGGCAGCCGGGTGATCACCGCGGCCAGGCCGGCGGCCAGCAGCGCGGTGTGGACGACGTAACCGCCGCACAGGCCGGCCACGGCGGGCGCGAAGCTGCGCTCCCTGAGCCCGGCCGAGATGGAATAGGCCCAGTCCACGCCCGGGGTGCAGGCGAGGGCCACGGCCACGCCGATAAAGGCAAGGAAAAGCTGGGGGTTCACGGCGGGATCTCCTGGAGGGTGCGGCTACAGCCACCAGCCTACGAATTTACGCCGCATAAGTGCTTACCGATTTCGCTCGGATACCCGCCTCAACGGTAAGATTCTTGCGTGATCGACCATGTTGACAGAAGTATTTTGCGCTACCTTCGCGAAGACGGACGGATTACCGCCACGGCCCTTGCGGCGAAGGTCGGGCTCACCGTGGCGCCCTGCCACCGCAGGCTCCGCGAACTGGAGGCCTCCGGGGTGATCCGCGGCTACCGCGCGGACATCGATCCGGCCGCCGTCGGCCTGGGCTTCGAGGCGATCGTCTTCGTCACGCTCCGGCAGGTGGACCGCGGCACCATGGAGATCTTTGAGAACCGGGTGGCGGCGGACCCGAACATCGTCGAGGCCCAGCGGCTGTTCGGCAAACCCGATTACCTGCTGAAGGTCATTGCCGAGGACCTTCCGGCCTACCAGCGCTTTTACGACGCCGAACTGACCTCGCTGCCCGGCGTCGAGCGGCTGACGTCGACGCTGGTGATGAAGAGCCTGAAGGCCAACGCCGGACCACCCGTCTGACCCGTCGGCCTGAGCCGGGCGCTCAGCTGTCCAGCAGGCCCGTGGTCCGGTAGGGGATGACCTCGCGCAGGAACATGCTCGTGGAGGTCCGCACGATTCCCGGACACAGCCGGATTTCCTCGGACACCCGGTAAAGGTCGTCAGGGCTGGTGGCCACCACGCGGATGACCAGGTCTGTGTCGCCGGCGGGCGCGTGGCACTCCAGGACCTCCGGGATCTTCCGCAGCGCAGCGATGGCCTCATTCAGATGGCTCTGGTCCAGTTCCGCGCTCACGGCCGCCGCCACGCCGCGGCCCAGGGCCGCGGGCAGGACCCTGCTGCTGTTCGGGCGCAAGGCGCCGGAATCGGACATCCGCTCCAGCCGGGACTGCACGGTGCCGCGGGCCAGGCCGAGCCGCTGGGCCAGCACCATGATGGGTGTCCGGGGATCCTCGTCGAGCGCCAGCAGAATCCGCCGGTCCGTCGCGTCCAGCTGCTGCAATCTGACCACTTCCTGCCGATCATTTCCGGGCCGGGTGATCATTCTGACCAGCCAAGGCATTGCCCGTTGCACCAACTGTAGGGGAACTGCTCAAATAGTGGCAACACGGGATGCGGGCCACCGCCCGCACCCGAAGGCTACAGATTCCCCGGCACACCTCCCGGACCCTGGATGAGGCCCCCGCAAGGAGCCCGCCGCTGATTGACTCTTGTTCACGCATCGTCTTTCCGCACACCCTTTACGGCAAGAGCCCCTGAGCCCCCGACGTCGGATCCTCCGAAGTCATCGGTGGCTGAGGGGCTCTTGTGTTGCCCGGCATAGGCTGGTGCCATGACAACCGCCGGACGCTTCGCCCCCAGCCCCTCCGGTGAGCTGCACGTGGGCAATCTCCGCACCGCCATCCTCGCCTGGCTGTTCGCCCGGTCGACTGGCCGGCGCTTCCTGCTGCGGGTCGAGGACCTCGACCGGGCCCGCGCAGGGGCCGAGGCGGAGCAGCTCCGCGATCTGGCCGCGATCGGCGTGAGCTGGGATGGCGGCGTCGTCCGCCAGACGGACCGCGAGCCCCTCTATGCTGCGGCCATCCAGCGGCTTGCCGACGCCGGGCTGAGCTATGAGTGCTTCTGTACCCGCCGCGAGATCCAGGAGGCGCCGTCGGCACCGCACGCCCCCCAGGGCGCGTATCCGGGGACCTGCCGCAACCTGGGGGACGCCGAGCGTGCTGCCAAACGCGCCGTGCGGCCGGCGGCGCTCCGGCTTCGCGCGGACGTCACGGAAGCAACGGTGCAGGATGTCCTGCATGGCAGTTTCACCGGCGTGGTGGATGATTTCGTCCTCCGCCGCAATGACGGCGTCACCGCGTACAACTTGGCCGTGGTGGTGGACGACGCCGCGCAGGGCATCGACCAGGTGGTCCGCGGCGACGATTTGCTGCCGTCCACCCCGAGACAGGCCTACCTGGCTTCGCTGCTAGATATTCCCGTTCCGGAATATGCGCATGTTCCGCTGGTTCTGAACGCCGACGGCGCCCGGCTGGCCAAGCGCGACGGCGCCGTCACACTGGCGGACCTGGCTGCCGCCGGAATCAGCACGGAGGAGGTGCGGGACCAGTTGTTGGCCTCGCTCGGGTTGCCCGCAGGCCCCCTGCACAAGGCGCTCGACGCTTTCGACCCGGCGGTGCTGCCGCGGCAGCCGTGGGTGTGGCCCGGGACGGTCAGCCACGACGCGTAGGCTGGACCCATGTCTGAACCAGAGTTTATGGATGCGCGCGGCCCGGAGCCCCGCTTTACCGTCGAGACGGCAAGGGTCCTCGCCGAGGTGGCCCACAACCGGCAAAAGGACAAGCTCAAGCGGCCCTACCGCGAGCATGTGATCGCCGTCGGCGACGCGCTGGCTGACTTCGACGACGACATCCGGATCGCCGGGTACCTGCACGACATTGCCGAGGATACGCCGATGACGCGGCAGGCGCTGCTGGACATGGGCGTCTCCCACCGGGCCGTGGACATCATCGAGCGGGTTACGAAGCGCTTCCACGAAAACCCGGACGATTACGCCGCCGGCATCCGCTACATCGCCGAGGACCACGACGCTACCCTGGTCAAGATCGCCGACAACGCGCACAACTCGCTCCCCGAGCGGGTCAAGGCGCTGGCCGAGAAGTGGCCGGACAAACCGCCCGTGACCCGCTACGATGACGCCCGGCCGGTACTTTACGCGGCCGTCCCGGTGGAGGAAACCCGCAAGATCCTGGCCCGGATCAACCCCTGGCTGCTGGACGAATTCGATGCCCAGCTGGATGCGGCCGACGACACCGATTACGAGAACCTTTCCTACGAGGACGCGGCCGGGGACTAGCTAGACGCGGCCCAGCAGGTCGATGTCCTCGAGGAAGTCCTGGTGGACCTCCGGGCTGACGGTGGTCCGGGTATCCGCGATCGCGTCGAGGTAGTCCTGCGTGGCGGGGCCCTTCCGGACCGCCTCGCGAAGGGAAACATCGCCCCCGGAGGCCGCGCCGCCGTCCCCGTCCAGTCCGTAAACGGCGTTCTCCAGCGCCCGCTGCGAGGCGCTGCGGGCCGCGTACTCGATGTCCGCGGGGGAGAAGCCCTCCGTGCGGTCCACCAGCAGCTCCACGTCGACGTCGTCCACCACGGCGGCAGGGATGAAGCGCTGCCACATGGCCTCGCGGGCCAGACGGTCCGGCAGCCCGATCGGGATCACGTAGTCGAACCGGCCGTGGCGCAGGAAGGCGGAGTCGAGCGCCCGGATGAAGTTGGTGGCACAGACCAGCAGCCGGCCGGGCTGTTCGCGGAACGCCGGGATGATCTTGAGCAGTTCGTTGGTGACGCCCTGCAGCGGCGACGGCGGATCCCCGGCGCGCTGCGAGGCGATCTCCTCCACCTCGTCGATGAAGACAACGGCGTGCTCCAGCTCGGCGATTTCGAGGAAGGTCTCGCGCAGGGCGCCGGCCAGGCCCTTGGGGTCGGCGGCGAGCCGGGACGGGAAGACCTCCACGAACGGCCACTCGAGGCGGGATGCGATCGCCTTGGCGAAAGTCGTCTTGCCGGTTCCGGGCGGCCCGAACAGCACGACGGCGCGCGGCGGGACAACGCCGTACTCGTCGGCGAGGTCGGCCTCGGCCAGCGGCAGGACGAGGCGGCGCTCCAGGAGCTCCTTCTCACGGTGCATGCCGGCGACGTTTTCCCAGAGGTCGCGGGCCAGGATCCGGCCGCCCAGCTGGCCCAGCGGTTCGAGTTCCTGCCGCTGGACGGGGATTTTCCGTTCGAAGTAGCGCAGGTTCTTCTTCAGCACGAAGCCGCGGCCCAGGAAGGCCTCGACGCGGGTTTCGGATTCCGGCATCAGCGCGGACAGCTTGTTCAGCCCGTGCGGCGCCATCCGGTTTTCGACCGCGGCCAGCAGCGAGGTGCCGATGCCGCGGCCACGGAATTCGGGAAGCGTGGCCAGGAAGACGATCCAGCCCTGGTCGTGCGCAGCGCGGCCGACGGCGGCACCTACGACCTGGTCGCCCAGCACCGCGACCACGGCGTGGTCCTTTTCGCAGGAGGCGAGGACCTCGGAGAGGGCGTAGACCGGCTCGACATTGGTGGCCTTGAGGGATTCCCAGAGGTGCAGGATGCCGTCCAGGTCGGCCGAGTGGAAATCCCTGATCCGCCAGTTGGTCATGTGGTCTCTCCCGGGTGGTTCGTCGTTGAGCCAGGTGGAACTTCTCCCTCCGAGCTTAGGCGAACCGCGGTCCCCGGGCGCCGGTGCGGCGTTGCGTTACGCGGGCCGCTTTCCCCGACTGCGGGCCGCCCCGGTCAGATCCCCAGGGAGGCGAGGCTCTGCCGGAGCCTTTCGGCCGAGTGGTGGAGGGAGGCGCGTTCGCCCTCGTCCAGAGGCGTCTCCAGGACCGCGTGCACGCCGCCGCGACCCACGATGCTGGGCAGCGACAGGGCGATACCGTCGATCCCGTACTGCCCGCTCATCACGGTGGATACCGGCAGGACCGCGTTCTCGGAACGCAGCAGCGCCTCCACGATCCGGGCTCCCGAGAGCCCGATCGCGTAGTTCGTGGCGCCCTTGCCGGCGATCACCTTGTATGCGGCCTGCGTGACTTCGCGGGCCGTCTCGGCGAGGTAGCCGGGCGTAAACATCCGCTCGCCGCCGACCGTCCAGTCACGGATGGGCACCGGACCGATGGTCGCACCCGACCAGACCGGGAATTCGGTGTCGCCGTGTTCGCCGACCATGCTGGCGTGGACGCTGCTCACCGACACTCCCGCGGCATGGGCCAGCAGCCAGCGCAGCCGCGAGGTGTCCAGCACGGTGCCGGAAGAGAAGACTCTCGACGTCGGCAGCCCGGTGATCTTCTTCGCGGCGACGGTCAGCACGTCGCACGGATTGGTGACCAGGACGTAGACAGCGTCGGGGGCGTGCGCCAGCAGTTGCGGCAGGAGCTGTTCGAGGATCCGGACGTTGGTGCCGGCCAGGTCCAGCCGGGTCTGGCCCGGTGCCTGCTTCGCTCCGGCGGTAATAACGACGACGTCGGCGCCGTCGGTCACGCTGATGTCTCCGCCGCCGTTGACGGTCGCCGCCGCGGCGGTGAACTGGGTGCCGTGCGCCAGGTCCAGGACTTCGGCCTCGGCCTTGGTCGCGTTGACGTCGAAGATCGCGACGTGGCTGGCCGATCCGCGGATCAGGGCGGCGTAGGCCAGCGAGGTGCCGACGCTCCCGGCGCCGATGACGGCGAGTTTGGAACCGGACTGTGCGGACATGGGCATTTCCACCGTGGGCGTTCAGCCGGCCGGGGTTGCGACGGTGCCAGCCGTCTCGCCGCCGTCGATGACGAATTCGGCGCCGGTGACAAAGGAGGATTCGT
This sequence comes from Arthrobacter sp. JB02-1C, assembly GCF_057748045.1. Taxonomy (NCBI): domain Bacteria; kingdom Bacillati; phylum Actinomycetota; class Actinomycetes; order Micrococcales; family Micrococcaceae; genus Arthrobacter; species Arthrobacter sp. JB02-1C. The sequence goes on along the minus strand of NZ_CM173235.1, from coordinate 943,542 downwards.
CGCCGGCCAGGTACACGGCCAGGTCCGCGATCTCCGTGGGCTGGCCGATCCGGTGCAGCGGGACGTGGCCGGTGTCGAAGCTCATGCCTTCGGTCATGGGGGTCTGGATGACGCCGGGGTGCACGGAATTGACCCGGATCCCGTCCCGCCCCAGGTCCAGCGCGGCGCTTTTCGTCAGGCCCCGCACACCGAACTTCGAGGCGGTGTACCCGGCGAGGCCCTCATAACCGCGAAGTCCCGCGATCGAGGAGACGTTGATGATGGAAGCGGACCCCGCCCTGGCCAGCGCGGGGGCGGCGGCCTTGATGCCGTTGAAGACGCCGGTGAGGTTCACGTCAAGGATCCGCGCCCAGTGTTCGTGCGGATACTCGTCGATCCGGCCGAAATTCACGATGCCGGCGTTGTTGACCAGGACGCTGAGGCCGCCGAACGCGGTGACCGCCTCGTTGACTGCGGTGTCCCAATCCGCCGGCTGGGTGACGTCCAGGTGCACGAAACGGACGCGGCCGCCCAGTTCTGCGAGCAGCCGGGCGCCGTCGTCGTCCAGGACGTCGCCGACAACGACTTGCGCGCCCTCGGCCAGGAAGCGCCGCGCGATGGCTGCGCCGATGCCGCGGGCACCGCCGCTGACCAGGGCGACTTTGCCGTCCAACCGTCCCATGCTGGTTCCTTCCGAGCCTCGACCGTCAGCGCTGCCGGAGTCCGCGACGGGCCGCCGTCATCCAGCGGGCCCTCCCAGCATGGCGGCGGAAGGCGGGGTAGGGCAGGGCCGTTGTGCCCAAGGGCGGCGGCGGCAGGCGACCGCCGGCGGCGTCGTGGGTCCCCTAGAGGTGCTGAATACCGGCGCGCTGGATTGCGTCCTTATAGACCGCGACGTTCTTGGCCAGGAGTTCCTCCTGCTTGGTCGGCGACACGGCGAAAGCGCGGCCGCCCAGGGCGGTGGCCTTGTAGATCTTCACGCCCCGGTTCTTCAGCGAGGAATGGTACGTCTTCTCGAAGAGCGTCAGAAAGGCGTGGGCGTCGGCCCCGTGCGCGATGACTGCCGAAGTGCGCTTGTTGATCTTCATGAACTGGCGGAAAGGCCGCAGTCCGTCGGTTTTTTCCTGGACGTTCAGGGCGGAGGGCAGTTCGGGGTCACGAACCCAGGGGTAGGCGTTCCACGGCATTACGTAGCGCGGGTCGAGTTCGACGGCCTCATAGATGGAGGTGGCACGGCGGGCCGCCTCGTCATCGTTGAAATGGGACACGAACCCCGACTCGGTGCCGTTGCCCGGTGCGACGTGGAGAGTGACGATCCGGCACTCGTCCTCATCATGGACGGGGTCGATGTAGGGGACCACGGACCCTGGCTTCTTTTCCATCAGTTCGTCGCAGAGTTGCGTCACGGCCGCGATGTTAGGTTCCTGCAGCAGAGCCTTTTTTTCGTCCCAGTCAATCGTCACGATTTCTCCCTCAGCACTCGGCGTCCAGAATCAGGCGTCTCGCTCCACTCTACGCTTTCGGGCCGGAGGACGTTTTGCGGGCCTTTGCCGGACCCTTGGAGCACTAGGCAGGAGCCTCTGAGCCGGCGTACGCTTAAAGCGCACCTGCAGGTAACCACTGATGAAGCCGGGTCGTTCTGGACATGCAAATGTCCGAGCCGTCTCGTAGCGAGATCGCGAAGGTACCTGCAGGTCCTGTGTTTAAGGGGAGCGCAATCCGCCTGAGATTGTCCTCCTGGTCGCAGTACCGGCAAACACGGAGCCAGGGAATAGGGACCAACTTCTCAGCTGCCAGAGCAGGATCACCTCCCCCTATAGCGGCAGCCAGTTCTTCATCAGTGGTTCACGGCCGAATCGACTGTGCCAGCAGTTCACCTGCAAACGGGCGGCCGAAGTCCTAACCCCGCCGCGCCCCGGCGAAAGACTTTGTCGGAGGTCGCCTCTAGGTTGAGTAGGAAGCTCCTGGACAATCAGTAGAGGCCAAAAGTTGGGGGAACAAATGAACGCAGGATTCGCCGTCGTCGACGTCGAAACGACCGGGCTCTTTCCGGGCAGCCACCGTATTGCCGAGATCGCCGTCGTCCATGTCGAACCGGACGGAACGGTCAGCAATCGCTGGGAGACGTTGGTCAATCCGGAACGAGACCTGGGGCCGCAGCACATCCACGGCATCCGCGCCGCCGATGTGCTGGACGCCCCGGTCTTTGCAGACGTAGCCCACGACGTGATGGACCTGCTCTCGGGCCGGGTGCTGGTGGCCCATAACGTCCACTTCGACTATCGTTTCGTTTCCCACGAACTGGGGCGGGCAGGGCTTGCCCTGCCGTTCGAGGTCCATGATTGCCTGTGCACCATGAAGCTGGCGCGGCAGTACTTGCCCGGCGCTGGCCGGTCGCTCAAGGACTGCTGTGACAGCTTCGGCGTGAGCCTTGACAACGCACACTGCGCGGGCGACGACGCCGAAGCCGCCGCCCACGTGCTGGGCAACTATCTCCGGATGGATGCTGACAACCCCGATTGGTTCAGCGCCCTGGACCGCGCCTACTTCGCATCCTGGCCGACGGTTACGCCCAAGCGCGTGCCGCCGGCCCTACGCCGCGCGGCGCAGGAGCCGCGGCCGCACTTCCTGGAGCGCCTGGTGAACCGGCTGCCCGAAGTGGCCGGCCCCGACGAGCACGGCGCCTACCTGGCGATGCTGGATCGTGCGCTCATGGACCGGCAGATCTCTGCATCGGAGGCCAACGGCCTTGTGGCGCTGGCCGATGATCTGGGCATCGGCCGCAGCCCCGCACAGCAAATTCACCTCGACTACATGGCCGCGATGCTGGCGGCAGCCTGGGAAGACGGGGTCATCACCCCGGAGGAAGAAGCCAATCTCCGCGTTGTGGCCACCCTCCTGGACGTCGATCAGGAATCGGTCACTCGCTCCCTCGCGGCGCCGATCACCGGCCGCGACGGTAAGACCGGCGCGACCAGTGCGACCAGCGCGGCCCCGCAGACAGCCGTCTTGGCCGCGGGCGACAAGATCGTGCTCACCGGGGAAATGTCCCGCGACCGCGCCGACATTGAAGGAGCCCTCCGCACTGCCGGGTTTGTCCCCCACCCGGCAGTCACCAAGGCGGTCAAACTCGTGGTGGCGGCCGACCCCGACAGCCTGTCCGGCAAGGCAAACAAGGCCAGAACCTATGGCATCCCGGTGGTGGGCGAACCGTATCTGGAGAAACTGCTGCAGGGTTAGGACCATGAACTTCAACAGGCATGCCTTAGCCGCGGACGGTTTCTCCGGTTTCCGTTCCTTTGCGGCGCTTGAGTTGGCTGAGGTACCCCAGGTGCCCGGGATCTACGCCGTTTTGCTGCCGGAGGGCTTTGTTCCGCGGTTTCTGGCAAGAAGCGATGGCGGGCACTTCAAGGGCAATGATCCGTCCCTCCCCGTGACCGCATTGGCCGCCAAATGGGTTGACGGTGCCGACGTGCTTTACATCGGTAAGGCAGGCGCCGAAAAGACGGGCAGGCGCGGGCTCGCCAAGCGGATCCGGGAGTTCGCAGATTTCGGCCGGGGTGTCCCCGTGGGCCACTGGGGTGGCAGGCTCATTTGGCAGCTGGCCGAGTCGCAGTCGCTCGTGGTCGCCTGGAAAGCCCTGCCCGGGTCCGAAGTCGACGCGACGGAAGCACGTTACCACGCAGAGTTCGTCCGGAACCATGGCCGTCTTCCTTTCGCCAACCTCGTCCAGGCCCGCACGAAAGCCGACTGACCGCCGTCGTACGTGGGCGCCGGCGGCACCCAACTGACCCGCATCCGCCGCAACTGCTCACAGACCCGGGCGGACAGCTCCAGCGGGTCCCGACGTCGCCGACAATATCCCGCCGGTCACCGGTGTCCGGGTCGCCTTCACTGTGGGAGGGACCCTAGGACTGGTAGCGATTATCTGCGCGCCGTTCGTGGCCCGCGTCCAGCACGACGCCGCCAGGTAACGGGACGCTGTCGGCCGGCTGGCCGGGCAGGTTAGGCTCGCGGCATGAGGCTTCGGGGGATACTGCTGCTTGCTTTCGGTGTGGTTGCGGCCGGTTTGGTGCTGGTCGCGGTCATGGCCGGGCGCCTGCCAGGAGTGCCGGTGGTTTGCCCAGCCATCGGTTACGCCTACACGGGCCCGGTCGAGCTCGTCTTTCCCACGCAGCCGGCATCCGTGGCTGCCTGCCTCGGGGACGGCTGCACCCCTCAACCCGTGTCGGCGGGACCGGACGGAAGATGGCTGGTGCCGCAGTCTGAGCCGTACCTGACACCGCCCGTCAGCGTCACATCCATCTCCGTGGAAGCAACGGACATCTCAGGCGCTCGCATCTCCCGCGTCCTGCCGATCGAATCGGAATCGACCGGGGAGCACCCGTACGGGCCCGCTTGTGGCGGTCCCTTCCGGTTCAAGCCCGTGCAGGTGCCGCTCGGATAAGGAGCCCGACGGCAACCACACCTCAGGCCGCAGGAGCGGCGGCGGCCCTAGGTCTGCCACGCTTCAGTGCTTTGGCGAGATGCCGGAGCTCGCGCCGGTGGCGAAGTGCTGCCGTCGCCGGGTCCGCCGTTCCGGGCAGGGGTGGCGCGGTGGAGTGGTAGGTGTGGCCGGTGGGGGTGGTGAGTTGGAGGGTGTGTCTGCCGGGCCGGGGTCCTGGTCCGGTGCGGGGTTGGCTGCTCCAGCCGGGGGTTTCTTTGGTGTGGTTGCAGGCTTCGCAGAGTCCGGCGCCGTTGCCGCTGCTGGTGGTGCCGCCCTGGCGCCAGGGCACGATGTGGTCCAGGTGCCGGATCGGGGCGTCGCAGTACGGGGTCCGGCAGGTGTGGTCGCGGGCCTGGATGAAGCGGCGGAGCCCGGGTGGGAAGATCCGGGCGCGGGAGTCCATCGCGATGAGGTCGCCGGTGCCCGGGGCGGTGTAGAGCCGGCGGAGCCAGACGTTCAGGGGCTGCTCGCGCTCGGGACGGAGCAGGGTCCGGGCCCAGCCGGCGGGGATGGTGCCGTAGCCGGGGAGGCGGGCGGGTTCGCTGTCGGCCTGGAAGAGGGTGCGGTCGGTCATGACGAGCTGGATTTCGACGCTGCTGATCCCGCCGGGTGCGCCCGTGGTGCGTTCGACCAGGGCGTCGGCCATCAGTTGTCCCCGGGACCGGGTGTCTCCGGCGGACCGCAGGGTGTCGGCGTGCCGGCTGAGGGCCGCGTGCATGGCGACGCCGGCCGCGACGGGCAGCAGGGCGGTGAGGTAGCACATGGTGTCCGGGGCCGGGCGGAGGCTGACGTGGCGTTCGGTTTCGGCGTGCGCGGCGCGCTGGGTGACCGAGCGGGGGTCGCGGCGGTAGGCGGCGGCCCGGGCTGTGGCCACAAGAGCCCGGTCGCCGGCGCCGTTCAGGTTTCCGGTGTCGGCGGCGAGTTCTTCGTCGACGGCTGTCCGGTCGGCGGCGGCCAGGCAGGCGGTTTCGCGGACCAGGAGGGTGGCGCGCCATTCGTTCAGCTGCCCGGTTTCCAGCGCCGCGAGGGCGTGCGGCATTTCGGTGACGAGGGCCTTGGCGAGGCCGAGGAGCCGGCTGCCGGTGGCGGGGGATTCGCGCCGGGCCAGCGCGATCTGCGCCCCGACGCCGGTGCCGAGCTGGTCGGCGGGGATCCCGGCGTCGGCCTGTTCACGGCGCTGGGCAAGGTCGAAGGCGACGGCGAGCCGGGCCTGCAGCGCGGCTCCGGCGGACTTCAGATCTTCCAGGTTCCGAAGCAGGTCGATCAGCGCGGCGCTGTCCGCTGGCGGCCGTGCACCAGCCAGGTCACGAATCATTTCCCCGATCGCCACCATAAGCTCTGGCTTGGAAGCCACTCCGGACCCCTGCTTGTCGTCCACACTTAAAGTGTCCCCGTGACCACCGACAATTAAGGAAGCCGCAAATCGCCGGCTCCGCAGAAACGTCTTCAAACCAGTCCCGAGCCAAGGAACCCATGCCGATAAACCGTCAGTCACTCAAATCGGACGGCTTCACGGGGTTCCGGGCGCTCGGCGCGCTGGACATCAACCGGATCCCGCAGAAACCCGGCATCTTCGCCGTGTTCCTGCCTGAACGCCACGGACCGGGCAACGCCCGTCCCGAGTTCCTCGCCAAGAGCACCGCGGGCGTCTTCAAGAAGAAGGACCCGACCCTGAAGGCCGAAACGCTCGACGCCGAGTGGGTCGACGGCGCCGACGTTCTCTACCTGGGTAAGGCCGGCCCCGGCAGCAAGGGCAACCGCGGGCTGCGCCGGCAGATCCAGGAGTTCGTCGACTTCGGCGCGGGCAAGCCGCCGGGACACTGGGATGGACGGCTGATCTGGCAGCTGGCCTGCGCGAAGAAGCTGGTGATCGCCTGGAAGGAACTGCCGGTGGACCAGCTCACCTCGGCCGAAGCCGGCTACCACGCTGCGTTCGTCGAGGAGAACGGCAGGTTGCCGTTCGCCAACCTGGTCCAGGCCCGGGCCAAAGGCGCCTGACCGGCACCGACAGCTGAATGCCGCCCGTAGAGCCCGCAGCTAAAGCCCGCCCCCGTGCGTGAATCGCCCGGCCACCAGTGTCGCAGCGACCGGCATCGCGGCGAAAACCTCCTCGGATACGGTCAGCGGGTCGGCGTCGAGCACGACGACGTCGGCCGGGTCGCCGACGCTGATCCGCCGCCGCCCCCGGGCTGATGCCGCCAGCGCCTCCGGCCGGGTTAGGACCTGTTCCGGATGCCACGGCCCGCGGCCGTCCCGGCGTGCCCGGGTGGTGGCGGCGGACATCGTCGTCCACGGTTCCAGCGGCGCCACCGGGGCGTCGGAGCCGAGTGCCAGCGTGGCTCCGGCGTCGAGCAGAGAGCGCAGCGGAAAGGCCCGCTCTGTGCGGCCCGGCCAATTGGCGTCGGCGGCGTCGCGGTCATCCAATGCGTGGGCGGGCTGCACGCTGGCAGTGAGGCCCAGGGCGCCGAACCGCGCAAAGTCCTCTTGCCGGACGAACTGGGCATGCTCAACCCTGCCTCCGATCCCGGCCGCCGCGAACGCGTTCAGTGCCACCTCGTTGGCGCCGTCGCCGATGGCGTGTACCGCCGGTACGAACCCCGCGCCGCCGGCCCGGACCAGCAGTGCCGTCAGTTCGGCTTCGCTCACGGTGAGCAGCCCGCGGCCGCCGTGCGGGTACGGATCCACGCAGTAGGCCGTGCGGGTGTTCAGCGAACCGTCGATCAGGACCTTCAGCGGCCCGACCCGGAGCAGGCCGCCGCTGCCGTCCACCGGCTGGCCGCTGCGCATCCCTGCCCCGACGGCGCGGTCGAGATCCTGCGGGTAGACGGCGGCGTCAACCCGGAAGGAGTCGAACCCGCGTGCGAACCGCCGCAGCCAGGGCTCGCGGTTCCAGACCATTTCAAAGTCCACGATTCCCACGATGCCGCGTGCGGCCGCTGCCCGTCCGGCGTCGCTGACCATGGCGTCGACCGCGTCGTCCGGGAGGCGCCCCAGTTCGCGGGTCAGGTCAAACGCCGGATCCTCGCGGAGCAGCCCGTCCGCCCCCACTCTCACGCCGTAGCGCGTGGCGGCGGCGCTGTTGAGCCATACGCAGTGCAGATCATGGCTGATCAGCACCGTCGGGACACCGCCGGCGGCGCCGTCGAGCAGTTCCAGACCGGGCAGGTCCCCCCAGACGGCGTCCCGGAACCCCACGCCCACCAGGGTTGGGCCGTCGGGTTGGTGTTTGCCTGCTCGGGCGGCCACGGCCGCAGCGGCCTCCCGCGCGGATGAGGCGCCGGATAAGTCAATCCGTCCCGCGGACAGGGCCCACTGGGTCATGTGGACATGCTCGTCCCACAACCCTGGGATGACGACGCGGCCCTCGAAGTCCACCACCCGCGCGCCTCGCTGCGCCGCCGCCATGCAGGCGGCTGAATCCGACGGCACAATCTGCGCAACGACGCCCGACGTAATGAAAATGTCACAAAGCCGGCCTTGGCCGGGCTGCTGGACCGAAGAGAGCACGACGTCCGGCGGGGCGGGAAAAGTGGCGGTTTTCGGCATAGGGACAGGCTAGAGCCGGGTTTTGCGGCCAGCAACTTTCATCACACGTGCCACTGCACCCCCGCGAGTCCCTTGCCCGGAGGCCTCCCCTCACGTGCAAGGGGGCTTAAGCCCCCTTGTCCGGGACCGACGGCGAAGCCATTGTGGAGTTGGGGCGGTTCCTGCACGGCAATTGGGGGAGAACCGCCCCCTACAAGTAGCGGTCTCACTAGGACCTGGAGTGGGGAAATGGCGGTTGCACTTTCCAGCTTGGGTAGGAAAGGCAGGACATAGGCCACGATGAGTATTCCATCCTTGATCTCAGTAAACCCTCCACGACGTCAGCTTCCCCCGCATACGCAGCCCCGCGTCGACATTTCAGGCGGGCGCTGATGCCACAGAGTAATTTGCGCCATTGGAATCACGCCAGCCGCGCCCGGTCGTTCCACGCCCACCCCTCCCACGGCGATCCCCGGATCAAAGTCGTCATCCGGATCGACCCCATCGGAGAGTGCGCCCGCGTGGAAGCGCGGGGCGTCGTCACCACCGAGAACATCCGCGCGCTGTATGTCGTTTGCCGCCGCGTCGCCACCAAGCTCGCCGGCTATGAACTCGTTGTGGATCTCGCTCATGCCCGGGTCACCGCGGCGGCCCTTGAGGAGCTCCGGGAACATGCCAGCCGGGCCATCGTGTCGTCCGGCATCGATACATCGGTCATGCCTTGCCGCCTGCGGATCGTCGATCCGCCGGTGATCCTTCGAACAAGGGAACTTGCATGAAAGCTCTCGTGTATGGCGGTCCGGACCAGAAGTCGTGGACGGAGGTCCCCGATCCGAAGATCCAAAATCCGAGCGACGTGATCGTCAAGGTGGACACCACCACCATCTGCGGCACAGATCTGCACATCCTGAAGGGCGACGTGCCGGCTGTCACCAAGGGCAGGATTCTCGGCCATGAAGGCGTCGGAACCATCACGGAGATCGGGTCGTCCGTGACCGGTCTCAAGGTGGGGGACCGAGTTATCATTTCCTGCATCAAGTCCTGCGGGCACTGCGCCAACTGCAAGACGGGTCTCTACTCGCACTGCATGGGTGAGGAGGGGCAACCGGGAATCGGCTGGGTGTTCGGCCACTTGATCGACGGCACCCAGGCCGAATATGTCCGTGTCCCCTACGCCGAAAATTCGCTGCACCTGCTGCCGGAGGGTGTAAGCGACGAGCGTGCCGTGATGCTGTCCGACATCCTCCCCACGGGGTTTGAGATCGGTGTGCAATATGGTCGGGTCAAGCCCGGCGATACCGTGGCCGTGATCGGCGCGGGCCCGGTCGGGCTTGCCGCGATTGCCACGGCAGGACTTTACGGCGCCGCCACCATCATCGCCGTCGACCTTGACGCGAACCGGCTGGAAAAATCCCGTGAGTTCGGAGCCACCGACGTCGTGCTCTCGGGCGACGCCGACTGGAAGGACCAGGTTCTCGCCCGCACCGACGGGCAGGGAGTAGACGTGGCCATCGAGGCGGTCGGCATCCCGGCCACGTTCAGCATGTGTACCCAGATCGTCCGCCCCGGCGGCAACGTGGCCAACGTGGGAGTGCACGGCAAGTCGGTGGAACTGCACGTGGAAGACCTTTGGATCCGGAACATCAACATCAGCATGGGCCTGGTCAACGCCAACACCACCCCGATGTTGCTCAAGCTGGTCGCGCAGCACAAGGTGCCGGCCGAGAAGTTCGCGACGCACCATTTCACGTTCGACCAGTTCCTGGACGCTTACGACACCTTTGCCCGAGCCGCCGAAACGAAGGCACTGAAAGTGGTGATCAGCGCATGAGGGCCTGCCAGACAGCACCGGGGGCGTCGCTGCGGGAGGTGCCGGAAGGGCCATGAGACCGGGCCGGATCGTCATGCTGGTGCTCGGCACGCTCGCTGCGTTGCTGGGCCTGGGACTCCTGGCCGGCGCCGCCTTCACCGGCTGGGCCAACTATCAACAGCGGGACGGCGGCTTCTTCACCACACCGTCCGAGCGTTACATGGTGGACTCTTACGCCCTGACGTCACCGCGGCTAAACGTCATGATCGACGCCGGCCCCTCCGGCGTGGACCCGGCCGCGCTGGCGGGCAGCGTGTTGCTGCGGGGTTCCGCTGCGAACTCCGCGCAGCAGATCTTCATCGGCATCGCACCGCAGGCGGATGTGGCCGCGTATCTCAGCGACGTCAAACACTCCGAACTCACCGAGGTCCACTTTTCACCCTTCCGGGTCCAATACCGTGACGTTACCGGCACGACACCGCCCGCCCGGCCCGCCGACCAGAAATTCTGGACAGCGTCGGCCACCGGTCCCGGCACCCAGGAACTCAGATGGGACCTCCGCTCCGGGAACTGGGCCGTGGTGATCATGAACGCCGATGCCAGCAGCCCGGTGTCGGTAGACCTGCGCGGCGGTGCTCGCTCCGAACTGCTCTGGCCGGTCTTCCTCGGGCTGCTGATCGGCGGCGTGGTGCTGTTGGCCGTCGGCGTCCCGCTGATCGTGGCCGGTGCCGTGGGCCTGGGCCGCGGCGGGCCGCCGCAGGGACCGGGCCAGCAACCGCAACCGGGACAGCCGTACCCAGGGACGCCGGCCGCTGGCCCCGCTCCCAGCCCTTACCGCGGCGGCCCGCCTTCCGGCCCGCCGTACGTCAAGGCACAGGCACAGGCGCCGCCCGGTTCCCTGGCCGCCGCCGCCCCGCCCGGCGGCTACGTCTATCCGGCGCGGCTCAGCGGCTATCTGGACCCGCAGCTGTCCCGCTGGCTCTGGCTGGTCAAATGGTTCCTGGCCATCCCGCACTTCATTGTGCTGTTCTTCCTGTGGTTCGCATTCGTGGTCACCACCATCGTGGCAGGGTTCGCGATCCTGTTCACCGGCCGCTATCCGCGCTCGCTGTTCAACTTCAACGTCGGCGTGATCCGCTGGAACTGGCGGGTGGCCTTCTATTCCTACTCGGCCCTCGGGACGGACCAGTACCCGCCCTTCACGCTGGCCCGCGGCGGCTATCCGGCGGATTTCGACGTCGACTACCCGGAAAAGCTCTCGCACGGACTGGTGCTGGTGAAGTCCTGGCTGCTGGCCATCCCGCACCTGCTGATCATCGGCATCCTCACCGGGACCACGCGCGGCTGGGGCGCCGACGGGTACCGGGCGGACGGCCAGTGGATCCAGCAGAATGCCGGCATCTCCTTGATCGGGCTGCTGGTGCTCATTGCCGGCGTCATCCTGCTCTTCACCGGCCGGTATTGGCCCGGCCTGTTCGACCTGCTGCTGGGTCTGAACCGCTGGATCTACCGCGTCGTCGCGTACGTGGCCCTGATGCGGGATGAGTACCCGCCGTTCCACCTGGACCTGGGACCGACCGACCCGGGCGACCGCCAGCGGGTCCCGAGCGATGGACCGCCGGCAGCCCCCGGCTTTGGCCAGCAGGACTCCGCTGGGAATCCGCAGCTGCCGCCGGGCTTCTACGGCATCGGCGGTCCGTCCGCGTCAGTGCCGCCGGAGCAGGCACCGCCTCCGCCCTGACCCGGGGCCGGTTCCCCCTTGCCACCTGCCCCCGGCGAGAACATAGTGGAGGGAATTTACCACCCGCGGCGGGAGGCAGGACCGATGCAGACAAACCAAGCACCCACCGGCGGCCTGCTGCAAGGCAAGACAGCCCTGGTCTACGGAGCGGGCGGTGAGATCGGCGGCGCAGTGGCACAGGCCTTTGCCGCCGAGGGAGCCGCCGTGTACCTCGCGGGCCGGACCGAAGCGCCGCTGGAAAAGGTGGCACGCGCTATCCGGGAGAAGGGCGGGAAGGCGGAGACCGCCGTCGTCGACGCCCTGAACGAGGACCAGGTAAACGCCTTCGTCGGCGCCGTGGCGAAAAAGACCAAACGGATCGACATTTCCTTCAACCTCATTTCGTTGGGCGAGGTCCAGCGCCCGCTGCTGGAGATCGACGTTGACGACTTCACCCGGCCGATCACCGTCGCCGCCCGCACCCACTTCCTGACCACCCGGGCTGCCGCGGGCTACATGGTCAAGCAAAAGTCCGGAGTCGTTCTGATGTTCGGCGGTTCCGGACCACAGACCCTGGCCGGGCTCGGAGGCTTTAAAGTGGCACTGGACGCCATGGAGGGCCAGCGGCGCCAGTGGGCCCTCGAGCTGGGCAAATCCGGCGTCCGGGTCATCACCCTGGTCTCCGGCGGCATCATTGAGACAATTCCCTGGCAGGTGCCGGAACGTGAGGAGATCGTGAAGGCAATCGCGGCGTCCGCCCACCTGAACCGCACCGCCACCCTGCTGGACGTGGGCAACGCGGCTAGCTTCATCGCCTCGGACAAGGCCGGAGCCATCACCGACGCCACCATCAACCTTTCCAGCGGCGCGATCGTCGACTACTAGGGGCTGCCCGGACCGGGCTGCCAGCCATACCGCGGAAACAGCCAACGGGGGACAATAGCAGGAACGGGTGCCGGACCGGCGCCCCAGGAGTCGCCGGTGGGAGGCAGATCGATGCGAAAAAGTCCGCCGCAGCGCGCGTTCCGGCCACGGCTTGCGGTGCCGGGCCTGATGCTGTGCGTGCTCACGCTGCCGGCGGCGGCCGGTGCACGAGAACCCCACGCCGCGGCTCCCTCGGCCCGGGTGGTAGTTGTCGGGGACTCACTCAGCACCGGCCACGGCACTTCGCCGCAACAGGCATGGCCCGCACTGCTGGGCACCGACCCGCTGCTCGCCGGAGTCCGGGTGGTGAACGCCGCGGAAAACGGCAGTGGCTACGTCCAGCCAGGCGATCTCGATGGCACCTTCGGGACCCAGGTGGACCAGTTTGTCACCGCGCAGACGGGGATCGTCGTCTTTTTCGGCTCCGAAAACGACCTCGGCTACACTCCTGCCGCCGTCGGAGACGCCGCCTCCGCCGCGATCAGCCACGCCGAGGCCCTGGCCCCGTCGGCGAAGATCATCGTGGTCGGACCGCCGTCGTACTCGGGCGACCCAGGGGCAGGGCTGCTGGGCATCCGGGCGCAGCTCAAGTCCGCCGCGCAGGGCGCCGGCGCCGCGTTCGTCGACCCGATCGCGGAGGGCTGGATCAGCGACGACGCGGAGGACCTGATCGGCCCCGACGGCGACCATCCCACCGTCGCCGGGCAACACTACCTCCAGGCGCGGATCGCCGCCGTCATCGAGCAGGCCTCGCCCGGGCCCGTCGCCGAGCCGGGCAGGGCCGCCGAGTGAGCACCTGGCGGGCAGGCAGCCGGGGCACCGGGTTCCGGCCTTGCTCCAAGCAAGAGCGGTTATCCTGAGCCGATGCCGCCCCTCGACGTCGTTCTTACCTCCTGGCGGGCCGACTGGACCGCGCTCGCCGCCATTGTCAGCTCCGGCGTGCTGTACGCGATCGCGCTGAAGGCGGCGGCCGGCAAGGGACGCCGCTGGCCCCTGTGGCGCACGCTCGCCTTCTACCTCCTCGGCCTTGGCTCGCTGACCGTGCTTACCTGCGGATTTCCGGGCGTGTACAGCGCCCAGCTCCGCTGGGCGTTCACCCTGAAGATCGCGCTGATGCTATTCGTGGTGCCGCTTCTGATCGGGCTGGGGAAGCCCCTCTCCCTGGCCCGGGCGGCACTGTCCGCGGCAGGGGGTGCCCGCCTTGACCGCGTGTTGGCATATCGACTGGTCCGGCTGATCAGTAACTCGATGGTGGCACCGCTGCTGGGGCTGGCGCTTTTCTCCACCTTCCTTACGCCCGCGTTTTACACCCTGCGCGCAGAGCCGCTGGCGGAGGCACTCCTGACCGTCGGGATACCGCTGCTGGGCCTGCTGATGGCGCTCCCGATCATTGAAGAGGAAGACTTTCGCCGCTCCAGTACGTTCATCACCCTGGAGATTCTCTTCGTTTTCATCGAGTTGCTTATTGACGCGGTCCCAGGCATTCTCCTGCGCCTGAACGGCCAGGTCCTGGACCACGTCACCGGACGGTCTGCCGTGCCGTGGTTCCCGGATCCCTTACGCGACCAGCAACTGGCCGGTGACCTCCTGTGGTTCATCTGCGAAATCGTCGACCTGCCCCTGATTATCTTGATGTTCATGCGCTTTTCCCGGAGTGACAAGCGCGAAGCGCGCAGTTTCGATGAGCTGACCGACGAACAACTCGACGCCCTCAATGCCGAGCACCTGCGGCGCGGCCGCTGACCCCGGCGGTACCCGGCCGGACCCTTTGGCGCCTAGACGATATGAAGTGTGGTGGTTGCCTGACGTAGGACTGGAACCTCGGGTTCAAAGAGGTTCGTGGGTTGCCAGTCAGGCCACTGTTCCGCGCCGAAGCGCGGGGGGTGTGGACTGGTAGAGCCACATTTGAACGTCTGGAGGTTCCAGCCATGAATAAGCGTACTTATGTCGGTTTGGATGTCCATGCGCGCAGCGTGAAGGGCTGCGCGATTAACCATGAAACGGGCGAGATCCTGAGGCAGAGCCTGGCCGCCAGCGATGCCGGGATCGCCGAGTGGGTTTCCGGATTGCCGGGGCCGGTCCTCGTTGTTTATGAGGCAGGCCCAACCGGATTCGGTTTGGCCCGGCTGTTGGTCGATGCAGGGGTCGAGTGCCTTGTGGCTGCGCCCTCGAAGCTTCAAAGGCCGTCCGGGGACCGGGTGAAGACCGACGCGCGCGATGCCGAGCATCTGGCCCGGTTGGCACTGCTCGGACAGATTACGCCCGTGCGGGTTCCTGGCCGAGCGGATGAAGCGGCGCGTGATCTGGTGCGCGCCCGCGAGGACGTCCGTGCGGACCTGATGAGGGCCAGGCACCGGATCTCGAAGCTGCTGCTCCGCCACGGGCTGGTGTATTCCGGCGGCCATGCCTGGACCGGCGCCCACCACACCTGGCTGCACCGGCAACGATTTGACGATCCGGCCCTGCAGGCCGCCTACGAGGCAAGCCTGGAGACCGCGGAACTGACGCTGGACCGCAGAAACCGTCTGGACTCCAAGATCACCGAGCTGGCGGCAACCGACCGGTATGCCCCGGTGGTGCGGGCCCTGATGTGTCTGCGCGGCATCTCGGTGCTCACCGCCGTCGGCCTCGCAGTGGAAATCGGTGACTGGAACCGCTTCACCGGCAACACCATCGGCGCCTATCTGGGCCTGGTTCCCTCGGAACATTCCTCCGGCGCTTCCCGGTCCCAAGGCGGGATCACCAAGACCGGCAACACCCATGCCCGCCGCCTGCTGGTCGAGGCCGCCTGGCACCACCGCCGGCCCTACACTCACGTCAGCCAAGAGATGCGTTCCCGCTGGGACATCGCGGATGAAGCGTCCCGGGTCCGCGGCCATCAGGGCAACCACCGGCTGCACCGCAAGTGGGAGCAGTTCGAGGCCCGGCACAAACGCCGGGTCATCGCGAACGTCGCCGTAGCCCGGGAACTGGCTGGCTGGTGCTGGTCCCTCGCCGCCCCGATCCAACAGGAACAGCCATGGACGGATGAATAGACGTGTGCCGTTCCCGACCCGGCCTGGATGGCTCGGCAGCGTGGAGGAGACCCGCGATACACCTATGGACAACCGGCCAATCACCCGGTGACGCCCGACATTGCTAGACCAGCGGCACCCCTCCAGCCGAACACCTCGTCCTGCGGTAACCAACCCGCGCATATCAGCATGACAGCGCCTCACGTCGATCACGACGCGCCAGCCAACCGGAGACCACGCAGGGAACGGACACAAAAGAGCGGTCCAGGACAAACCAGCCCTGGACCGCTCACCCTTGCCCTCTTGACAAGGAACGCCTACATATCAGGTGTATTGACCACGGACGTTAGGAACACCGGCGTGGTTGGGTGACAAAAAGAAGACCTCCGAGTGGAGTTGGGCTTGTCGAGAGTCCAGTTCACAAGGAGGTCTTCAATGTCCCATGCTAACGCGATCCTCACGCCTAAGGGCAGGCTCCGGCTGGCCAGATGCATCGTTGATGACGGATGGCCGCTGCGGCGGGCGGCTGAACGGTTCCAGGTCTCGGTCACGACCGCATCGCGGTGGGCCGGCCGCTACCGCGACCATGGTGAGGCCGGCATGCAGGATGCCTCGAGTAGGCCCCGAACCTCGCCGCGACGGACCTGCCCCCGGCGGGAACGGCGGATCATTGCGATCAGAGTCAACCGCCGGTGGGGCCCGGCGCGGATCGGTTACCTGCTGGGGATCCACCCGTCCACCGTGCACCGGGTGCTCTCGAGGTTCGGGCTGGCCAGGCTGTCCTGGCTGGACCGTGCCACCGGCCGGGTGATCCGCCGCTACGAGCACGAGGGCCCCGGGGACCTGGTCCACGTGGACATCAAGAAGCTCGGGCGGATCCCGGACGGAGGCGGTCACCGGAGCGTGGGCAGGGCCGCTGGCAGGCGGAACAAGACCGGCACGGCGGCGAACCGGAGACCTGGCTACGCGTTCTTGCACAACGCCGTTGATGACCATTCCCGGCTGGCCTATACCGAGATCCTGGCCGATGAAAAGAAGGAAACCGCGGCCGGGTTCTGGGAACGCGCCAACGCCTACTTCGAGTCCTGCGGGATTACCGTGAAACGGGTATTGACGGACAACGGCTCCTGCTACCGCTCCTACGCGTTCAAAGACGCCTTGGGTCCGGATATCACGCACAAACGGACCCGCCCCTACCGTCCGCAGACCAACGGCAAAGTCGAGCGCTACAACCGCACCATGCTGGACGAGTGGGCCTACGCCAAACCCTACGGATCAGAATCAGAGCGTGTTGCCGCTTTCAGCGATTGGCTCCATCACTACAATCATCACCGAGGCCACACTTCACTCAAGGGTCAACCACCCGCCAGCCGCGTCACCAACCTCTCAGGTCAATACACCTGATATGTAGGCGTTCCTTGTCAAGAGGGCAAGGGTGAGCGGTCCAGGGCTGGTTTGTCCTGGACCGCTCTTTTGTGTCCGTTCCCTGCGTGGTCTCCGGTTGGCTGGCGCGTCGTGATCGACGTGAGGCGCTGTCATGCTGATATGCGCGGGTTGGTTACCGCAGGACGAGGTGTTCGGCTGGAGGGGTGCCGCTGGTCTAGCAATGTCGGGCGTCACCGGGTGATTGGCCGGTTGTCCATAGGTGTATCGCGGGTCTCCTCCACGCTGCCGAGCCATCCAGGCCGGGTCGGGAACGGCACACGTCTATTCATCCGTCCATGGCTGTTCCTGTTGGATCGGGGCGGCGAGGGACCAGCACCAGCCAGCCAGTTCCCGGGCTACGGCGACGTTCGCGATGACCCGGCGTTTGTGCCGGGCCTCGAACTGCTCCCACTTGCGGTGCAGCCGGTGGTTGCCCTGATGGCCGCGGACCCGGGACGCTTCATCCGCGATGTCCCAGCGGGAACGCATCTCTTGGCTGACGTGAGTGTAGGGCCGGCGGTGGTGCCAGGCGGCCTCGACCAGCAGGCGGCGGGCATGGGTGTTGCCGGTCTTGGTGATCCCGCCTTGGGACCGGGAAGCGCCGGAGGAATGTTCCGAGGGAACCAGGCCCAGATAGGCGCCGATGGTGTTGCCGGTGAAGCGGTTCCAGTCACCGATTTCCACTGCGAGGCCGACGGCGGTGAGCACCGAGATGCCGCGCAGACACATCAGGGCCCGCACCACCGGGGCATACCGGTCGGTTGCCGCCAGCTCGGTGATCTTGGAGTCCAGACGGTTTCTGCGGTCCAGCGTCAGTTCCGCGGTCTCCAGGCTTGCCTCGTAGGCGGCCTGCAGGGCCGGATCGTCAAATCGTTGCCGGTGCAGCCAGGTGTGGTGGGCGCCGGTCCAGGCATGGCCGCCGGAATACACCAGCCCGTGGCGGAGCAGCAGCTTCGAGATCCGGTGCCTGGCCCTCATCAGGTCCGCACGGACGTCCTCGCGGGCGCGCACCAGATCACGCGCCGCTTCATCCGCTCGGCCAGGAACCCGCACGGGCGTAATCTGTCCGAGCAGTGCCAACCGGGCCAGATGCTCGGCATCGCGCGCGTCGGTCTTCACCCGGTCCCCGGACGGCCTTTGAAGCTTCGAGGGCGCAGCCACAAGGCACTCGACCCCTGCATCGACCAACAGCCGGGCCAAACCGAATCCGGTTGGGCCTGCCTCATAAACAACGAGGACCGGCCCCGGCAATCCGGAAACCCACTCGGCGATCCCGGCATCGCTGGCGGCCAGGCTCTGCCTCAGGATCTCGCCCGTTTCATGGTTAATCGCGCAGCCCTTCACGCTGCGCGCATGGACATCCAAACCGACATAAGTACGCTTATTCATGGCTGGAACCTCCAGACGTTCAAATGTGGCTCTACCAGTCCACACCCCCCGCGCTTCGGCGCGGAACAGTGGCCTGACTGGCAACCCACGAACCTCTTTGAACCCGAGGTTCCAGTCCTACGTCAGGCAACCACCACACTTCATATCGTCTAGGCGGGGTTTCTCCTAGGCAGCGCTTTCCACGGTGACCTGGATCCGCTGCACCACGTTGTTGCCCATGCCCTGGTAATTCCAGACCGGTTCAAGCGGCTGGGTGGCGCCGCCGGCGTCCGTGGCCCGGCACGACAGTTCGTGGTCCCCCGGATCCGCCACCCACGGCATCGACCAGGCGGACCAGGCGAATGGCGCCGCCGGCTGGTCCAGCTGCGCCGGCGCCCATTTACCGTCGATCCCTACCTCGACCCGACGGACAGCGCCCTGGCCGGACCAGGCCCGCCCGGTCAGCATCACCGGACCCGCGGGCAGGAAGCGCCTGCGGCTGAAGAAGTCCGGGACGCCCGGCGGGACCATCAGCGAACGCACCTTCATCCAGGTGACCGGAGTGCCGGCGTCGTCCGCATCCTGCTGGTAGCGGTACGCGACGGACTGCTGAAAACCGTCGAACGGCCGGGTCAACACCTTGATTGAGGAGAGCCACTTGACGCTCGCCATCCCATACCAGCCGGGCACCACGAGCCGCAGCGGGTAGCCGTGCTGGGGCGGCAGGTCAACGCCGTTCATCCGGTACGCCAGCACGACGTCGGGGCGCAGCGCCTCCGCGATCGGCAGGCTGCGCGCGTAGTGCTGATGGATCCCGCCCTGGATCCCGGCGTCCGCCCCGGTGAACGAGACATCCACCGCGTCGTCTTCCACGCCGGCCCGGGCCAGCAGGTATGCCAGCGGGACCCCGGTCCAGACGGCCGTGCCGACACCCTCCAGCGTCCAGGGTTGGCTCAGCGGCCGCGGGTCCAGCAGGGAGCGGCCGTTGCCGGCGCACTCCAGCGTGACCGGAACGCTGATGCTCGGCGCCCGGCGCAGCGCCCTGAGGTTCAGTTCCAGCGACTGCCGGACGGCCCCGCCTAGCCTCAGGTGCCAGCTCTCCCCGTCGATGGCCGGGATGTCGAAGTGGTCCAGGAGGTAATGCAGTCCCGGTGGGGTCACGTCGTGCCGCAGAGCCTCGAGTGGCATCGAATGATTCCGTACCGCCAGCTGCAACTCTTCGGCGGTAAGCGGGCCGTGGCTGGGCTCGGCAGGGTGCGGACCCGGTGTGGGTGCTGGCAGGCTCGCGGTCAGGCCCGGCGGGCCGGCCGGGGTGTGCACGGAAAGTTGATTGGGAAGTTGTTCGGTCATTGGACTGCGATTCTGTGTGACGCCTGGCTTTAGCTCTACGCCGCCGACCCGGAACGCGTCAACACCAAAACGCGGCCGGGAGGGCTAAATCTGGGATTCCCGCAGGAAGGCTGCCAGCCCCAGTGGTTCCCGGCCGGTGAGCTCGTGCACGGCCGACGTCGGGCCGGCCAGTTCGCCGGCGGCGATAGCGGTGTAGGTGCTGACCCAGGCGTCCACCTGCCACCGCGGCGCACCGTAGGGCTCCCGGGAGGCGTAAGCCTCCTCCAGGGTTTCGTTGCGGTAGCTGATGGTCCGCCCGGTGCCCGCGGTGAGCAGTTCCGCGGCCGCGGCCAGGGAGAGGTCATCCGGTCCGGTGAGGTCGTAGCTCCGGCCCGTGTGCAGGGCGGGTTCGCCAAGTACCGTCAGCGCGGCGCGGGCGATATCGACCCGGGCGACGGCTGCCATCACACCGCTTCCCGCCGGGCCGCGGATCACGCCGTCTTCGCCGGCCAGCAGGGGCAAGAAGTCCAGGTAGAAGTTGTCCCGCAGAATCGTGTACGCCATCCCGGACGCCTTGATCCGTTCCTCCGTGGCGTAGTGGTCCCGCCCCAACGTGAAGGTGCAGTCCGGGGCCGCGCCGAAGAACGACGTGTAGACAATGTGCTGCACGCCGGCCCTGGCAGCCGCATCGACAAACGTGTAATGCTGCTGAAGACGGTCCTCGGCCTCGGCTGCGGAGACCATGAACAATGTCTTCGCCCCGGCCAGGGCGGATTCGGCCTGGGCCGCATCCGCGTAGCTGGCTACCGCCGGAACAGCGTGCTCGAGTTGCGGGACGCGCCCGGCGTCGCGCACTAGGAGCCGCTGGGGAATGCCGGCGGCTGCCAGCATCCGGGCCACGTTGCCGCCGAGGTGGCCGGTGGATCCGGTCACGGCGAGTTCCGGCAGGGCTTCCACGGGTCAGGCCTGCCGTGAGGCGGGCGACGTGGTCTTGGCCGGGTCGCGTTCGGCGAGGGAGCCGATGGCGGCATCAATCTTTTCCATGATCTCCGCGTCCAGCTTGACCCCCGACGCCGCCACATTCCCGGCGATCTGCTCCGGCCGGGAGGCGCCCATGATCGCCGACGCCACGTTCTTGTTCTGCAGCACCCAGGCCAGGCTCAGCTGCGGCATGGTCAGCCCGGCCTCATCGGCGATCGGCTTGAGCTGCTGCACACCGGTGAGCACCTCGTCGGACATCCATCGTTCGATCATCTGTGCCCCGCCCTTGGCGTCCGTGGCACGGCTGCCCTCCGGCGCCGGCTGGCCCGGCCGGTACTTGCCGCTGAGAACGCCTTGTGCCATGGGGGACCAGACGATCTGGGAGAGGCCGAGCTCCTCCGACGCCGGCACCACCTCCGCTTCGATCACCCGCCACAGCATGGAGTACTGCGGCTGGTTGGAAATCAGCTGAAAGCCGAGCTGCTTGGCGAGGGCGTGGCCGTCGCGGATCTGTTCTGCTGTCCATTCGCTGACGCCGATGTACAGGGCCTTGCCCTGGCGGACAATGTCGGCAAAAGCCTGCATGGTCTCTTCCAACGGGGTCTCGACGTCGTAGCGGTGTGCCTGGTAAAGGTCCACGTAGTCCGTCTGCAGCCGGGACAGCGACCCGTTGATGGACTCCATGATGTGTTTGCGGGACAGGCCCACGTCATTGTGGCCTTTCGGCCCGGTGGGTCCGAAAACCTTCGTGAAGATCTCCACGGACTCA
Source organism: Arthrobacter sp. JB02-1C (assembly GCF_057748045.1). Taxonomy (NCBI): domain Bacteria; kingdom Bacillati; phylum Actinomycetota; class Actinomycetes; order Micrococcales; family Micrococcaceae; genus Arthrobacter; species Arthrobacter sp. JB02-1C. Next base: position 922,212 of record NZ_CM173235.1, on the reverse strand, counting down.
CGCCGCTCATTCTTCAGAGCCTCGCCCAGCACCGTTTCCGCGGCGGTGTTGGCGTACACATCGGCGGTGTCGAAGGTGCTGATCCCGGCGTCGAGCGCAGCCCGCACGCACTGGGTGGCGACGTCGTTCTCCACCTGGGAGCCGTGGGTAAGCCAGTTGCCGAAGGTTATCTCCGAGATTTTGAAGCCGCTGTTGCCCAGGTATCTGAATTCCATGGGTCCCAACGTAGCCCAGATGCCGGCCAGGGGTAAGGTCCTAGCTGGCCTTCCGCTGCTGGTCCGGCCGGCCCGGCCGGTGCTTGAGCATGGTGAGAGATCCGGTGTCCAGGACCGGGCTCGCCGGCGGCAGCGGCGGCTTGGCGAAAGCCCGCGGGGCAGCAGAGGCGGTGGCGCTGCCGTTCCGGTCGGTCGCGGATTCGACGAGCGGGCCCACCGCCTCGATTTCCTGCACCGGCGCCTTCGGGCTGGGCAGTTCGCGCACGGACACCGAGATCTCCGGCGCTGCCTCCGCCTTGGCCCGGGCCTGGGCCCGCTCGTCCGCGCGCGCCACGGCCGCGGTCCACTCGGGAGAAAGCTGCGGTTCCCTGCGGGCCGGCCGGGCGGGCTTTGCCGGCGGAGCCGAGCGCACGGCTGGCTGTGCGGTGGCGGGCCGGGCTGCTTGCGCGGGCCCGCGGGGATTCCTGCCGCCGGCTTCGCGAGCGGCCGACCAGCCGACTGCCACGGCCGTGACGGCAACGGCCAGCAGCCGCCCGACGCCGGCCAGCAGCAACGTGATGATGAAAGCGATGAAGACGCCCAGGAACAGGACGAGGCCCAGGGCGAGGGTGCCGAAAAAGGTCAGATTCATGGCGATCGTTGTCGGGTCTTCCACTTCACCTCTCCATTCCAGCGTGCGAGGCCAGTGCCGTCCGCTCACCAGGCACCAGCCCCCGTTAACCTTACGGACACCGGCACGCCGAAACGCGCCGAAACTGCCCGGGGCGGCAGGATGTGTCCAAGCTGATACCTTCGCGGCGGCGGGCTGCCGCAGCAGTCTTCAGCGGCGGACATTCGGCTGGCGGCTATAGTCGAAGGCAGCCGGCGCCGTGCTTCCGGCGCACTGGAAGGAGAACCGTGACGCAGCACCAGGAAGGCCGGGCCGAGTCTTCCGGGGAGCCGTTCGGGGGACGCTGCCCCTGCCTCTCCGGCGAACGGTACGACGACTGCTGCGGCCGGTTCCACCGCGGCGAAGCGGAGGCGCCGACGGCGGAGCAGCTCATGCGCGCACGTTATGCGGCGTTTGCGGTGCAGGACGCCAGGTACCTGCTGCGCACCTGGCACACCGACACCCGGCCTCCCGGGCTGGACCTCGACCCGGCCGTCCAGTGGCGCCGCCTGGACATCGTCTCAACCCGCCGCGGCGGCCCGCTGGACACTGTCGGCTTCGTCGAGTTCAAAGCGTACTTCCGCCACGACGGCGTGAGCGGAGTCCAGCACGAAGCGAGCCGGTTCCGGCGCGAGGGTGGGTGCTGGTACTACCTCGACGGCGGCACCGCGGGCTAACCCTCCTCGAGGGTGTCCGCCGGGGTGAAACCTGCACGGTCCACCTTCCGGTGGAAACGCATGCCCGCGAGGCCGCCCAGCATCGCTCCGATAAGCGCCACGACGGCGATCACCACCGCCGCGATCACGCTGGCCGTGGTGAGGTCACCTTCATTGACGGGAATCCGCGGGAAGCTGTTCAGGTTGGCAAGGACGTTGTAGCGCTGTCCGGCGGTGAGGGCCAGGACGGCCACGACGACCGCCGCTATGAGCGCCCAGACCCACACCATCAGGCCTTGGCGCGCACCGTTGAAGCGGGCCATCCGGCCGGCCACGTAGCCGCCGCAGTAATAGGACACGAAGAGAATCACCAGCAGGGCAATGATGCCGGCGATCCCCACGCTCTGGTTGTTCGACGCCTGGTTGACGGCGTCGTTGACGTTGGTGTTGGTGGCCAGCCCGACGGCGGTGCCGGCGGCGGCGACCAGGGCCGTCAAAAGCACGGCCATGCCGGTGGCGGTCAGCCAGCCGAAGAACGCTGAACCGACCTTGACGCCGCCGAACTGTTCCTTTTCCCGGGCAACGACGGTCTGGCGGGTGGGGACCTCCTCGAGCACAGTGTCCTGCTCATAGCCGCCGTCCCGGACAGCCCTCGAACCCTGGATGGTCCGGGTTTCCGCGGAATCCGCAGCGGCGCGCGGGACCGGCGCGGCAGGAATCGTGCGGGTGTCGTTATAACGCGCTCCGTCGCCCTGCACGCGGGCCTCGGCATTGTGGTCGGGACGGCGTTCGGCGCGCGCCCCGGCATTGTGGTCGGGACGGCGTTCCGCGGTGGTTTCGGCACTCGCGCCGGGGGCCAGCGGGCGTTCCGTTCCCGCGTTGTCCTCACGGGCGTCATGGATTCTGGGTGCCCGGTCCGGTTCGGCGTCCTCCCGGTCACGCCGGGAGGTGCGGTCTTCGGGTCCTACGGGGCTACTCATGATGGCTGCTCGCTTTCATTGATTGACCCGCACCATAACCGGCCGGGCACTGCAATGCTTCGACCGTCATCAGGTCTTGATTCCACCTAACCACGTCCGCCGCAGCGATAGCAAGCCTGCTTACTAATGATCTTCCGCGGGGCTGACATGCCGTTTCCGCACGTCAGCGGTACTTTCGGTGCAAATTCGCCTTCTCCGAGGGGCCCTTCCCGGCGGCGGCGATCCAGGGCCCTGTTCCCTCGGACTGGTCAAGCACGCCGGCCTCGAGCCACTCGTAGTCTCCGGCGAGCACCCGGCGGGTGAGGCCGCGGTCGCCATCGTCGGTGTTGCGCCAGAGCCGATCGAAGTTCTCTTCCACCCGCACCCGCGCCTGTTCGCAGAAGGCATCCGCCAGTTCGTAGGCCGTGGCGCCGCGCTCCGGCGAGGTCCGCAGCAGCATCTCCGCCCGGGAGCAGGACGCCGACATCGCGAACAGCTCGGCCCCGATATCGACGATCCGGCCCAGGAAGGCCTGTTTGTGCTCAAGCCCGGCCTGCCAGCGGCCCATTCCGTAGAACGTCTGCCGGGCAAGCCGCCGTGACGCCCGTTCCACGAACCGCAGGTGCCTGCCGAGCCGGCCAAAGTCGCCGTAGGAACGCGGATCCATGCCGCTGCCGGCCACCAGTTTCGGCAGCCAGCGGGCATAGAAGCCGGAGGCGCCGATGGCTGCCCTCGCCTTGTCGGACAGGCTGGCGTCCGCCGATGCCAGGGCGCCGGCGGCGGCCAGATGGGCGTCAACCGCCTCCCGTGCAATCAGCAGCCGCATGATTTCCGAAGATCCCTCAAAAATCCGGTTGATGCGCATGTCCCGCACCTGCTGCTCTGCCTGGACTGCCCGCTCGCCCCGGGCTTCGAGCGAATCGGCGGTCTCGAAGCCACGGCCGCCGCGGATCTGTACCAACTCGTCCGCGATCAGGCAGCTGATCTCGGTCGACCAGAGCTTGGCCAGGGCGGCCTCGAGCCGGACGTCCTTCTGCCCGGCATCCGCCAGCTCGGCGGAGAGCTCGAAGACCGCGTCCAGGGCAAACGCGCTGGCCGCAATGAAGGCAATCTTTTTCCCCACCGCCTCGTGCTGCCCCACCGGGCGCCCCCACTGGATCCGGGCGTTGGACCATTCACGTGCGATCTTCAAGCTCCACCGTCCGGAGGCAACGCACAGGGCCGGGATGGAGAGCCGCCCGGTATTCAGCGTGGTGAGCGCAATTTTCAGCCCCTGTCCCTCCCGGCCGAGCCGGTTGCCGACCGGCACCCGAACCTGGTGAAACCGGGTGACACCGTTCTCGATGCCACGCAGACCCATGAAGGCGTTGCGGTTTTCGACCGTGATGCCGGGGGTGTCCATCTCCACGACGAAGGCACTGATTCCGCCGCGGTGCTCGGTGCCGTCCGCGTCGGTGTGCGCAGGGACGACCGCCATCACCACCACCAGTTCGGCAATCACCCCGTTGGTGGTCCACAGCTTCACGCCGTCCAGCAGGTACGAGTTGCCGTCGTCGGAAAGCACGGCGGTGCTGCCCATCCGGGCCGGGTCGCTGCCGACGTCGGGTTCGGTGAGCAGGAAAGCGGTCACGGCGCCGGCGGCGCAGCGGGGAAGGTACTCGCGCTTCTGCTCCGGGGTGCCGAAAACCTTGACCGGCTCCGGGACGCCGATCGACTGGTGGGCGGACAGGAGCGCGCCGAGACTGGGGTGCACGGAACCCAGCAACGCGAGGGCCCTGCCGTAATACACCAGCGACAGGCCCAGGCCGCCGTATTCCCGGGGGATCTTCATGCCGAAGACGCCGAGCTCCGCAAGCCCGGACAAGTAGGCGTCCGGGATCAAGGCGTCCCGCTCGATGGCCCTGCCCGACAGCGTCCGGCAGTAGGCCGTGAGCCGTGCCATGAATTCCTCACCGCGTTCCGCCTCATCCGCCGGAGCCTGCGGCCACGGATGAACCAGGCTCAGGTCGAAGCTGCCCAGGTAAAGCCCCTTGGCGAAACTGGGGCGCTCCCAGCTGGTTTCGCGGGCGGCTTCCGCGACGGCCCGGGCATCCGCAGCGGTGGCCTCGGGACCGAGGCGGGCTGCTGCGGGATTCCCGGCGGCCGAATCTTCAGCGGCCGGATCTTCGGTGGGCGGGTTCTCGACGGCGGAGCTCACTGGGCATCTCCTCTAACCGGGTGACCGGCTCGAGCCCTGGATCCGCCGCGGGTGGAGGACCCTTCAGCTGTCCCGCAATACTACCCGCGGGTAGGTGCCGGTGCTAGGGGAGGGCTGGCGCAGAATTTCACCCGGGAAGCCATCTGGCAGGTCCACTCCGGACGTGTGACGGAGAAGGCGGTCCCAGGCTGCATTGATGCCGTGCACCAGGCCCAGCAGGACCCTGGTCGAAAGGAGCCAGCCAAGCCGGCCCGCCCCCAGCAGCGCCAACGCGGCGAACGCGGCGCTGCAGACAAAGACTGCTATCAACAAAGCGAAAACGAGCGTCCCAACGAAGACCAGTGTTGCGGTTTCCACCGTGCTTAGATCGAGCTGCATTCTTCCTCCTGCACCATCGCTTCGGCTGAGCCAGTGGCAACGAGCGTAGGGTGCTGGAGGGTGCGCAGCCAGAGCCGGGCCGCGCGTCAGGACGTCTTGATACGGGATCGAAATGCTACCCGGAGGTAGGTCACGGGCAGGTCGCGAAAACCTCACGAGTAACAGGCGTCACGCCGCGGGCGGCGGTACCTTGTTGCGTGCCGGCCGGGCCGCTCGGGGCTCAGGGCTGGAGGGCTGCGTCGTCCGGGTCCTGGCTGTCCGTGGGGTGCGGAGCGATACTCACCCCCGGCACCGGAACGCCCGGCCCCAGCAACCCGTCCGTTGCGACGGCCGCTGACGCCCCGGCCAAGGCCACCGCCGTCGCCGCTGCTCCGATGATCCATGCTGTCCTGATCCGCATCACGGTCTCCTCCCACCTGCTCCTCCCAGTGTCCTCCCGCGGCGGGGCAGGTTCAACGGTGCTCCGTGAGGCGCTGAGTTAACCTTGTAGTTGGCAGTTTTTCCGTGATCCGCTGCCCGACCCCACTTTCCGGCAGCGAGAGGAGAACTGCGTGTCCCGTTCGGCCCTGTCCTCTGCCGACGCCATCAGCGCCCGGCTCCGGGAGCTTGAGCTCCTGACCAAAGGCCCGGCCTGGGCACTGACCCGCTCGGCGCCGTGGGTGATCGCGGTGCTGCAGGCGTCCTTTACCCGCACCCGGCCGCAGCTGCCGCTGGAACAGTTCCACGCCGACGTCGATGCCTTCCTGGAACAGCTCCGCCGCCAGGACCCGGGCCTTGGCGGCTCGGCGAACGGCAAGGCTTTCGGGGATGAGTGGACCCGGAAGTACTTCCTGACCCGGCGCAACCAGTCCGGCCAGATCGTCTACGAGGTCACCGAGCCGGCGGCCCGCGTCCTGGCGTTCCTGGACAGCCTCTCCAGCGAGCGTTCCACCCTGAACGGTTCCCGGCTGGGGACGCTCCTGGGCGATGTGGAGAAGCTGGCCAACGAAACCAACCCGGACCAGAGCGCCCGGCTCGAATCTCTGGAAGTGGAGATCGGCGAACGCCGCCAGCTGATTGCCGAGATCAGCTCGGGCGAGTTCGATGGACTGCTTGACGACGAGGAAGCCGTCGAAGCCGCGGGCAACATCCTGGACCTGGCCGCGAGCCTGCCCGCTGACTACAAGAAGATGCGGGACCGGATCGAAGAACTGGTCGGCGAGCTCCGGAACCAGATCATCGAGGAATCCCTCAGCAAGGGCGCCACCATGGCCCAGGTGCTGGAGGCGGACAAGCGGCTGCGGCAGAGCCCGGAAGGCCGGACGTTCCGTTCGTTCACCGCATTCCTGGAGGACCCGCAGCAGCAAGTGCGCTTCCGGTCCGCGATCGGGGAGGTCTTGAGCCGGCAGTTCGCCGATGACCTTCGCCCGGAGGAACGCGAGACCCTGAAGAACCTGGTCGCCGAGCTCCGCCACCAGCACAGCCAGATCCAGCGGATCTACGGAAAACTCAGCGAAAGCCTCAACACCTACGTCCAAAGCGACGACTACCGTCAATCCGTCCGCCTCCGCAAGGTCCTGCGGGAGGCCGAACAGGCCATCCGGTCGCTGCCCTACGAACGCGAACGCCCCGGCCTGGTCCGCGGGCCCGTGCTCTTCAACGCCGGCTTTGAATCGCTGGCCATGGTCAAGCTCTTTGACCCGGATGAGTTCGCCGCGCCGCCGAAACTGGCGGACCCGATTGCGTTCAGTGACGTGGACCGGGTGCGCTCGCCGAGGACCGGCAAGGCAAAACCGGAGGTGATCCGGGCCGCGTTCGCCGGAGCTTCCACCCTGGCCGAGGCCTGGGAGCAATTGCCCGGGGACGAACGCCACCTCAACTCCATCAGGGCTCTGCTCTCGCACGCCCTGCACCAGGGTGCCGGCTTCGACCGCGAGGCCTGGGCCGCGCTCGAGTTCGAACAGATTGACGGCTCCGGGCGCACCGCCTACCTGCCCGTCGTTACGCTCAAGAAGGATTGACGATGACCGAAGAGACCACGACGGCGGACCTGCCATCCGCGCCGGCAGCGACGGACAACCCGGGCGACCACGTCCGCAGCGACCCGTTTACCGTTACCCCGCGCGACACCTTCGTCGACGGCGCCGCCCTCTTCCCGGGCGATACCGGCGTGCTCCCGATGAAGGTCCGCCAGGCCCTCGTGAAACTCCTCAAGGGCCCGTACATCGACGGCGGCCGCGACGAGAAGCTCTGGACCACCCTGCTGGACAACCAGCTGATCCTGCGCAGCCGGCTGTCCGAGGTCTTCCTGACCCTCCAGCTGGACCACGAGCGGAAGATAGCCGTGCTGCGTCCGGTGGACCCGGAGGCGATCGGCGGCAACACCCGCTCCAGCATCCTGCGCCAGCAACGGGCCCTCAGCAGGGTCGAAACCATCGTCCTGCTGCGGCTGCGGCTGCTCCTGGACCGCCACGCAACGGCCCAGACCGACCCCACCATCACACGGGAGGAGATTGCCGACCTGGTGGCGCACTACCAGCCGTCGGGCCAGCAGGACGCCCTGCGTGACTCCGACGTGGTCAACCGGGCCATCAGCAAACTCCTCGCCCGCCAGCTGCTTCTCAGCACCGGCCTGGATGAGGTCTACACCATATCCAACGCCCTCCCGCTGGCCCTCCCGTTTGAAAACATCGGCGATATCCCGGCCCAGATCGAAGCCCTCGTCGCCGCCTCCACCGACCCCGCCGGCACCGAACCGCTTCTGGAGTTCGACGGCGACGGCCCCGCAGAAGAGGACGACTCGGACGACGACGCCGATGCCCCCGGTGCCACTCCCGGGGCGGCATCGCCGTCGGCGGCCCCCAACGAAACGATCACGGAGGCAGCCGAATGAGCATCGCGACCATGCTCCCGCTGGGCGAGCTCACGAACCCCGGCCAGATGCGCCTGGCCCTGGTCCAGGTGGTCAACTGGGGTACCTTCCACGGCGCCCACACCATGCACGTGGACCGCAACGGCACCCTGCTGACCGGCAATTCCGGCGTCGGCAAGTCCACCTTGTTCGATGCCATGCTGCGCGTCTTCGATGCCCGGCCCCGTTCCAACGAGGCCGCAGCCCAGCGCGCCGGCGGGGCGGTCGAGGACAAGCGGACCACGTTCACCTACATGCGCGGCAAGGTGGGGGACAAGGCCGTGGGCGACGGGTCGGCCAGCGCGTTCCAGCGGCCGGGCGCGACCTGGTCCGCCGTCGCGCTGACGTTTGATAACGCCGCAGGCACCCGCGTGACCATTTCAGCGTTGTTCGATGTGCCCAAGAACGGAACCGAGTCCAGCGTCGGCCGGTTCTACCTGATCGATAACAAGCCGTTGGACCTGGCCGCACTGGAGGGTATCGCCGAGAAGCGGTTTACCAAGTCCGCCCTGGACGGGATCTTCCCGGACGCCCAGGTTTTCGACGTGCACAAGGCCTTCGCGGAGCGCTTCCGCCGCCTGCTGGGCATCAGTTCGGACCAGGCGCTGCCGCTGCTGCGCGTCATCCAGGCCGGCAAGGGACTGGGCGGCAGCGTCAACACCTTCTTCCGCGACCAGGTCCTTGACGCCCCCGCCACGCTGGCCGCCGCCGACGACGTCGTGGAGGAATTCAGCAACCTGATGTCGATCCGGCAGCGGCTTGAGGATGTCCGCCAGCAGCGCGACCAGCTCGCTCCGGTTCCGGAACTGAACAAGGAGTACGCCCATTCCCTGCTCGACGCAAACCGGTTGCGGGAACTCGCGGGCGAGGAGTTCGAGGCCTACAAGCAGCAGCTGGCGGTCGCGGTGCACGCGAAAACGCTCGAGCGACTCAAGGCGCTGGCGCAGGACAAGGCACGGCAGCTCGGCGCCGAGCGCGGCGTCCGGGACGGCCTGGCCAAGGAATTGCGGGAGCTTGAGGCGGACTACAACAACCAGGGCGGCAACGCCATCTCCGCGATCGAGCAGGCGCTCGAGAACGCCCGGGTGGGCCTGAAGCTCCGCGAGCAGGTCGAGGAAGCCGCCCGTACTGCCCTGGCCGACGCGGGCCTGGAGCTCGAGTGGACGCCCGCTGGCTGGGAGCAGGCGCACGAACAGGCGGCCGCCCGCTCGGCCGCGCTCCGTGACGACTCGGAGGCGCTCAAGGAGTTGCGCTTCGAGGCCTTCGACGGACACGCGACCAGGAAGCGGGAACTCGCGGCGGCCCAGCAGGAACTGCTCTCGCTCAAGTCCCGCAAGTCCCTGCTCCCGCCGTCGAGCATTGAAAACCGCAGCGCCATCGCCGCGGCAACAGGCATCCCGGAGGAGCAGATGCCGTTCGGCGGCGAGCTGATCGACCTCGCCGACGGGCACGAGCAGTGGCGGCCCGCGGCTGAACGGGCGCTGCGGAGCCTGGCCACCACGCTGCTGGTGCCCGGCGAGCACTTCGGCGCCGTGACCCGCTACCTCAATGACCACCCGGTCCGCGGCGCGCTGCGCGCCGTGGACATCTCGAAGCCGCTCGCGGGCGGCGCGCTCGCCGTGCAGGACGCGGCCGACGGCGATCTGCTGACCAAGCTCGACATCCTGACGGCCGGGCCCGCCGGCAGCTCCTTCGCCGCGGCGGGGGAGTGGATCCGGGAACGGATCGCGCTCGATTTTGCCTACCCCTGCGTGGCGGATCCGGACGAGCTGGCCCGGCTGGACAAGGGCCTGAGCCTGGGCGGCGTGGTCAAGCGGAACCGCCATACCGTGGAGAAGGATGACCGCTTCACCGCCTGGCAGGACTATGTCCTGGGCTTCGACAATGCTGCCAAGCTCGAAGTGGTCGCGGCGCAGGTCGAGGAGCTCCGGCTGGAACTGGCCACGGCAGCCGAACTCGCGCAAAGCCGGGAAGAGTCGCACCAGGGCATGACCCGCCAGCTGGACGCGCTCCGGCGGGTCGCGGAAGACCACCGGCCCTGGGAACAGGTGTCAGCGGAGGTGGCTGCCGAGGAGCTGGGCCGGATCCAGGTCCGGCTCAACGATGCCCTCGCGGCGCAGGCGGACCTGGAGCCCCTGCGTGCCAACATCGAGGCCGCCCGGGCGAAGCACCAGTCCAGCACCGAGGCCGCGGCCGTGCTGCAGAGCGAATATAAAGCCCTCGACGGCCAGCTCACGACGGCGGACTCGCTGCTGGACGCGGCCCGGCAGCGTCTGGCCCAGCAGCCCCCGTCGGAAGCCACCGTGGCGGCGCTGGAGCCGTACTTCGCCGGGTTTGGCGAACTGCTCGAGATGCACGAGCTGGACAACCTGGCCAGCCAGGTCCGGACCCGGCTGCTGGCCGAGCTGCACGCCGCAGAATCCCGCGGACAGGCGATCTCGGAGCGGCTCACCCGGATCTTCGAGGGCTTCGTGCGTGAATGGGGCACCGCCATCTCTGCTGACCACGGCACCTCGATCGGTGCCGCCGGCGAATTCGAATCCCGCTACCACGCGATTGTCAGTGACGGGCTACCGGCCCAGGAGGCCGAGTTCCGGCAGTTCTTCAACCAGCGCACGCATGAGTCGTTCAGCACGCTCCTGCACCTGCTGGACGAGGAGCGGCGCTCCATTACCAGCCGGATCCTGCCGCTGAACGGAATCCTTTCCGAGGTCAACTTCCACGAAGGCAGCTTCCTCGAGCTCGACATCAAGCAGACTCTGCCGGCCACCGCGAAGCAGTTCAAGGACGCCATCCAGAACGCGCTGAAGGTCCGGCACGCCCGCGCCGGCAAGACCGGCGGAGCCGCCAGCGCTGCCGCCCCCGCCGCCCCCGCCGCGGAGACCGACGACGACGCCGAACTCACCAACCGCTACAAGTCGCTGGAAACGCTCGTCAAGCGGCTCGGGTCCCAGACCCCCGAGGACCGGCGCTGGCGTGCCGAGGTGCTGGATGTCCGCGGCCACCTGTTCATCCAGTGCAAGGAGCACCGCGAGGTACGGGTGCCGGGAACAGACGGCGCCGAACGGAAAAGGACCGAAGTCTTCATGCACGCGGACACCGGCTCGATGTCCGGCGGCGAGCGGCAACGGTTCACCGCGTTCATCATGGCAGCGGCGCTGAGCTACCAGCTGGGGATCGCCGAGCAGGGCTTCACCACCTACGGCACGGTGATGATGGACGAGGCGTTCGTGCTGGCCTCCGAGGAATTCGCCGGCGCGGGAATCAAGGCCCTGCACGAGTTCGGCTTCCAGTTGCTCCTGGCCGCACCGGAAAATGTGATTGACCTGTCCCGCCACCTCGGCTCGGTCACGGAAATTCTTCGGGACAAGCGGACCAACCGTTCCGGCGTCCTCACCGCCCCGGTGATCGCCCCCGGCCCCCGCTCAACGGGCCGGTGGCGGTCCGAAGCCAACCCGGTGGACATCGTGCTGCGCTGACCTTCGGCGGAGCGGTCATCTCTCGTTCGTCCAATCTTTCCCTGCCCGCTTTCTAGCTTCGCTAGCGTACGGGGGTGGCTTCATTTCCTTTGCTCCCGGACCGGAATGGGCGTCGCGTGTTTGTCGCCCTCGGGGACTCGTTTACCGAGGGCGTGGGGGACCAGAGCGCGAGGCTTCCGAACGGCGTCAGGGGCTGGGCTGACCGGGTGGCCGAGAAACTGGCCAAGGCCCAGCCGGGATGGGAGTACGCCAACCTGGCCATTCGCAGCAAACGGCTGCGGCACATTATTGCCGAGCAGCTGGAACCCGCCCTCGGCATGGAACCAACGCTGGTCACCCTGTACGCCGGCGGCAACGACATCCTGGACTTTGGGACGGACATCGAAGACCTGATGGACGACTATGAATACCTGGTGGCCAAACTTGCCGCCAGCGGCGCCACGGTCGTGCTCTTCACCGGCTTCGACGTCAAAGTCTCGGTTCTGCTCGAGCCGCTCAAGCGGCGCAACAACCTTTACAACCGGCGAGTCCGGGAGCTGGCGGCCTGGTACGGCGCGGTCCTCGTCGACTACTGGTGCTTTGAAGCCTTCCACGACCCCCGGATGTGGGACACCGACCGGCTCCACATGTCCAAAGCCGGCCACAAGTACCTCGCCGGACAGGTCCTCGACCACCTCGGCGTGCCGCACAACATCAGCCCGAAGGAATGGGACCCGCCCGCCCGGCTGGGGCTGCGCGAGTGGGAACGGCGCCAGCGCCGCTGGGTGCACGACTGGGTGCTGCCGCTATTCGGCCGCAAACTGCGGGGCGTCACGCTCGGGGACGAACTGAACCCGCGCTGGCCCGAACCGGTGAAGGTGCCGCGCAAAGGCGGCCTCAAGAAGCTGCTGACCGGCTGAGTCAGCGGTCCAGCAGGTTTTCGTAGCCGGCCGCGACCCGGCTGGCGTGGAACTCCTCGACGTCGAAGTCCGCCACCCCGTTGATATAGAAAGGGTCCTTGACCAGGGCGGAGTCCAGGGCCTCCCGGTCGGCGTTCGAAAGCAGCAGGCCGCCGGTGCGCGGAATTTTACGGCCGGCGACCATGAAGATCCCTTGGTCGAAGGCCTCCTGCAACCAGGCGACGTGGGCCGGAAGGTGGAATTCGACGATCTCCTCAGGCACCTTGTAGGTCAGCGAGACTACGTACATAGCGCCAGCCTACCTCCTGGCCCCGCCGCCGCGGCCGGCTGCCGGTAACGGCATTGGAGCCCGCAATGGCCCGACGTTGAACTGTCAAGCAACAAGGCTCATAGAATAGGTCCATGACCGAACCGCGCTGGCTCAGTGCCGACGAACGCCGTGCCTGGCTGGCCCAGCTGAGCATCAACACCCTATTGCCCGCCGCGTTGGACACGCAGTTGCACGCGGCAGGAAAGCTTTCGCTGTTCGACTACAACGTCCTCGCAATGCTCTCCGAGGCCGAAGGCCAGTTCCTGCCGATGAGCGAGCTGGCGGCGCGTACCAGTGCCTCGCTGTCGCGGCTCTCGCATGTGGTGACCAAACTGCAAAACCGCGGCTGGCTGGAGCGGCGCCCGCACCCGGGCGACGCCCGCGTCACCACGGCCCACCTCACCGAGGCCGGGATGTCCACCATCGTGGACCTCGCTCCGGGACATGTACAGGCCGTCCGCGCGCTGTTCCTGGACGCCCTGGACCCCGACGACGTCGCCGTGATGGCCAGGATCGGCGAGAAAATCGTCTCCCGCCTCGATGCTGACCACTGGATTCTGCGCGGTAACTGACCCCCGCCGCCCCTCCCACCCGCTTGGTTGCCCTTAGCAACAGATGGCAGACTGGGGCCATGACGTTCACAACCCGTTACGTTGCCCTCGGGGACTCCTTCACCGAGGGCGTCGGCGACGCCGATCCGGCCCGCCCCAACGGGGTCCGGGGCTGGGCGGACCGCGTCGCCGAACAGCTGGGTGCCGCGGACCCGGGTTTCGGCTACGCCAACCTGGCCATCCGCGGGCGCAAGCTCCGCCAGATCCTGGCCGAGCAGGTCGACGCCGCGATCGCCCTCAACCCCACCCTGGTGACCATTTATGCCGGCGCCAACGACATCCTGCGGCCCAAAGTCGACATCGATGACCTGCTGGTGGAGTACGACGCCGGCATCCGCAGGCTGGCGGCCACCGGCGCCACCGTCGTGATGTTCACCGGCTTTGACGCCCGCGGCTCGAAAGTCTTCGGAACCATGCGCGGTCGCACCGCAATCTACAACGAACTTGTCCGCGGCATCGCCGGGGATCACGGCGCGCTGCTGGTGGACTACTGGCGGTTCAGCGAGTACTACGACTGGGGCATGTGGGATACCGACCGGATGCACATGTCCGCCGCTGGCCACGCCAATATGGCCAAGCGGGTGCTGACGGTGCTGGCACACGAGCACTCGATCGACGTTCCGCCGATGACCCCCGTACCGGCACTCAGCCGCGCCGAAGCGGTCCGCGCGAATGCGCGCTGGGTGCGCGAATTCGCCGCGCCCTGGGTCATGCGCCGGGTCACCGGCAGGTCCTCTGGCGACGGGTTGTCGCCGAGGTATCCTCGGCTCACCCGCCTCTAGCACCACGCAAGGAGCAGCACAGGATGACCAACGGCCCGCTCACCTTCCCCGCCGGCTTCCTGTGGGGCTCCGCCACCGCCGCCTACCAGATCGAAGGAGCCGCCCGGGAGGGAGGCCGCGGCGAGTCCATCTGGGACCTCTTCTGCCGGGTGCCGGGCGCGGTGGCCGACGGGCACACCGGCGACGTCGCGTGCGACCACTACCACCGCACGGCCCAGGACATCAGCCTGATGACGGAGCTGAACCTGGCCGCCTACCGCTTCTCCATCTCCTGGGCCCGCTGCATGCCGGACGGGATGACGCCGAATCCCGAGGGCATCGCGTTCTACTCCCGGCTCGTCGACCAACTGTTGGCGGCCGGCATAACCCCCTGGGTCACCCTGTACCACTGGGACCTGCCGCAGGCTCTGGAAGATGCTGGCGGCTGGGCGGTACGCGAAACCGCCCAGCGCTTCGCCGCCTATGCGTCGCTCATGCATGACGCGCTCGGGGACCGGGTCCGTTTCTGGACCACCCTCAACGAGCCCTGGTGCTCCGCCTTCCTCGGCTACGCCGTCGGCGTGCACGCTCCGGGGCGGCGGGATCCTGGCGCGGCGCTCGCAGCGGTCCACCACCTGCTGCTCGGCCACGGTCTCGCCACCCGGGAACTCCGCCGCCACGACCCGCAGGCAACCCTTGGCATCACCTTGAACCTGACCGTGCCGGATCCGGCGGATCCGTCCCAGGAGCAGGACCGGGACGCGGCCCGCCGCGTGGACGGCCAGTCCAACCGGCTCTTCCTTGACCCGCTGTTCCGGGGACAGTACCCCGCGGACGTGCTCACCGATGTCGCCCGGTTCGGCATGGCCGACGTGGTCCTCGCGGGCGACCTCGACGTCATTTCAACACCGCTGGACGTCCTGGGAGTGAATTACTATCACGGTGACGCCTTCACCATGGAGCCGGGCGGGCGCCCGGCAGTGCCGCCCCCGCCCCTGGTGGCCGCCGACGGCGTCCGGCAGGTACCGCGCGGGTTGCCCGTCACCGGGATGGGCTGGGAGGTGCAGCCCGACGGCCTGCACCGGCTGTTGGTCCGGCTGCAGCGCGAGTACACCGGTCCGGCGGGAATTCCGATCTACATCACGGAGAACGGCGCAGCCTTCGAGGACGTCCCGGACGCGGCGGGCTACGTCGACGATCGCGCGCGGGTCGATTTCTTCGACGCCCACCTGCGCGCTGTTCATGCCGCGCTCGCCGACGGCGTGGACGTCCGCGGCTACTTTGCCTGGTCCCTGATGGACAACTTCGAATGGGCCTACGGCTACCACCAGCGTTTCGGCCTGGTCCGCGTGGACTACGGGACGCAGCGCAGGATTCCCAAGGCGAGCGGCCGCTGGTACGCGCGGGTCGCGGCATCGAACGCCCTCCCGGTCGGGGCGCAGCCAGCGAACTGACCGCCGGGGCAGGCACGGGCCTAGGCGCGGAAGCCGGCGGTAGCGAGGATGCCGCCGTCGTTCCGGACCGCGAGGACGTCAGTGCCCCAGCGGCTGGTTGCGAGATTAAGCATCGGAACCCCGCCGGCGACAATCGCCGTGGCAAGGACGTCCGCGCTGACGATGTCCGCGGCGGCAACGGAGACCTGGTGGAATTCGCTGGTCCCGTTGCCCTTGGCCCAGATATGGTCGCCCCGTTCGGCCGAACCAGAGGTGGCAAGGGCGGTGAACCTGCCGTTTCCGCCCAGCGAATACGCGGCGATCAGGGCTGCGCGGTCCTGCGGATCCACGATCCCGGCCCGCCAGGCGGCGTCGCTGCCCAGGATCGGCGAACCTGCCACCAGTACGTCGCCGCCGGCGTTGAGGCACCAGTCGGTGAGCCCGAGCGCCCGCAGCGAGTCGCCGGCCGCGTTGATGGCGAAACCCTTTACCAGCCCGGACAGGTCCGGGACGCCGTCCGGGCGTTCCGGCGTGAACGCGCCTTCGGTGAGCAGACGCCATTCCGCGGCCTCCGCGTACCGGTCCCGGAATTCCCGGGAGGCACGCTGCAGTGACAGCTCGCCGCGGCCCAGGCGGCTGGCCTCCGACTCGGGGCGGTACAGGCTGAACCGCGCGTCGAGGTCCTGGAAGAGTCGTTCGACGACGGCGGTCGCATCAGTCAGTGCCGCCTCTGCCGGCGCGCTCCGGTGGACCCCTGGCGCCGGCACCGTAAGGCTGATGACGGTTCCCATGCAGTGGAAAGTCCGCGCCCGCAGGGAGGGCCGGTCAAGCTCAGAGATGGGCTGCATCGAGGGCCGCCTGCAGTGAGGTCAGGTAGGCGGAGCTGGTGACGGTGGCCCCGCTGATGGTCTGCACGTTCGCCGACTGCGCCTGAAGCACCTCGGAGCGCAGCAGGGGTGCAGCGTAGTTGCTGATCTGCACCGATCTGCGGTCCTCGTCCGTCAATTGCAGGGCGGTGACGTCTGAGATTTTGCCTCCGCCGACGGTGATCTGCACCTGAACGGAGCCAAAGCGGGTCTGCACCACCTGGCCGGCGAAGGTGCCGCCTGTCTGGGCCGACGACCCGGGTGCGCCTGGAGCCGCCCCGCTGCTGCCGGTTCCAGTGGTTCCGGCCGGGGTGCCGGCGCTGTTGGTGGCAGTGCTGACATGGTTTCCCGACTGCCAGCCGAGCAGAAGGATCCCCGCCGAGGCCAGGGTTGCTGAAACTACCGCACGTATTCTCACCAGTCGAACCTTTCGTAGTGGAGTTGCTCCGGACGCACGCCGGCCTGCCGTGCGTCAGCGAGGACCTGTTGTGCCCAGGCCGACGGGCCGCAGATGTAGACGTCGGCGTCGGCGAGGTGTGGTTCGTAGCTCGCCAGCCGGTAGCCGGACCGCGCTTCTGCTTCCGGCAGCCACGTCGGCACGCCGGCAGCGCGGCGCCCCGTCAAATGAAAGAGAGTTGCGCCACGCCGCCGGCACAGGGCGAGGATTTCGTCGGCGAGGTACAACCCGGACGGGCTATGGCCGCGGAGAATCACGGTGGCGTCGCCCGGCGCGAAGGGGGTGCTCTCCAGCAGCGCCCGGATCGGAGTGACGCCGATGCCCGCGCCGATCAGAACCACCCGTTTCCGGCTGCGGGACGCGGTGCTGAAGAGTCCGTACGGTCCTTCGACCGCAACCCGGGTGCCCGGCCGGAGGTGGGCCAGCCGAGCCGAGCCGCGGCCCAGGTCGCGGACCGTGATCCGCAGCCGGCCGCTGCCGTTGGTGCCATACTGCACCGGCTCCGCGGAGAGGCTGAACGGGTGCGGATGCCACCATTGGCCGGGTGCGAGGAACCGCCAAATGAAGAACCGACCGCCGGCGCCAACCAGTTCGTCGAGGTGCCGCCCCGCCACTTCGATGTTGACCACACCACTGCCTGCGGCCACCACCCGGCTGACGCGCAGCTGGTGCCGGAACGTTGCCACGATCGGTTCCAGAACCCGGTAGTGGAGCAGCGCGGCGCCGGTGCCGATGCACACCGCGATCCAGTACCACCGCTGCCACGTTCCCGCTGCGAAGAGCCCGCCCACACTGAACTGGTGGGGTATGGAGGTCAGGACTGCCGCATAGGTGAGCAGGTGTACGGCGTACCAGAACTCGTAGGGAAAGCGGCGGCGGACCGTCACCAGGGAGGTGACGACCACGGCGATGAACAACACCGTTGACACGTACGCGAGCCACATGTCCGGAACGTTGTTCCAGAGCGACACGGTCTCGCTGACCGGATCAAGCCCCTCGGCCAGCCCGTAGCCGACGGACAACAGGGCTCCGTGTGCCAGGAGGAGGTACAGCGACGGCTTCCCGAGCTTGCGGTGGAACTCGAGCGCCCGATCATGGCCGAACGTGCCGTCGATGACCGGCAGGCGGGCCGCGAGGAGCAACATGAGCAGGACAAGGTCCATCCCGGCGAGCCCGGCAACGATTCCGGCGGCGGTGAAAGCGCCGGCAACGCTGGTGAAACCCGCGGCGCCGCCGTCGGCCAACCACAACGCCACCGCCGCGGCAACAGAGGCCCAGGCAATTACCGTGAGGAGGTCAGCACCGAGCATCCTTCGCCTGTGCTGCCCCTCGAAGGGATTGGCCGCGTCGGGCGACCAGCGGGCGGTGCTCCGGAGTGCGGGCTCGGTTGACGTGTTCATGCATCCAGAATCAACCCACTGCCTATCATTTTGCTGTGAAAGAACTGCGCCTCGCTTGAGTCTTTCCCGTCGGCCCCCGGCGGACCCGTCACACCCGTCCCGGGCATGCGCCGGGACCGTTGATTGGTCTTTAATTCGCCAAGCTCGTAGACTTGGTAGGCGCTAGGTGGCGCGGAGCGTGTGCAATTGCTCCGGTTGGTGGAAAATGCTTGCAGCTAAGGCACTCCCTCCGGCCGGTAGTTAGGGGCTCAAGTTGCGTGCACTCCTGTATTCGCCCAGTATGCGGCACTTCGCGGTGGCTGATTTTCCTTGCCATCTGCCGGTGACCGTTGCCCATGATCTTCAACGCCGTAGGGACTGCAGCCGCTTCAATGGCCACTGCAACCTGTAGGAGACATGCGGCATGACTGGATGCGGACGTCGCCTGACGCACGGTCAACGGGAACTCCGTAGCCGTTTTCATTTATTTTCCTGAGGAGAGTCGTCATGGCAGCACACTGCCAGGTGACCGGAGCCGAGCCGGGCTTTGGACACAGCATTTCGCACTCGCACCGACGCAACAAGCGCCGGTTCGACCCGAACATCCAGAAGAAGCGCTACTGGGTTCCGTCCCTGCGCCGTAATGTCACCCTGCAGGTCTCTGCAAAGGGCATCAAGACCATCGACGTACGCGGCATTGACGTCGTCGTCGCCGCAATCCTGGCGCGAGGAGTGAAGCTCTAGTGGCAAAGGACAAGGACGTACGTCCGATCATCAAGCTCAAGTCGACCGCGGGCACGGGTTACACCTACGTGACGCGCAAGAACCGTCGTAACGACCCGGACCGCATGGTCCTGCGGAAGTACGATCCCAAAATCCGCCAGCACGTCGAATTCCGAGAGGAGCGCTAAACACATGGCTAAGAAGTCAATGATCGCTAAGAACGAACAGCGTAAAGTCATCGTCGAGCGTTACGCTGCCAAGCGCCTCGAACTGAAGAAGGCTCTGGTTGACCCCAACTCAACCGACGAAGCACGCGAAGCGGCACGCCTCGGCCTGCAGAAGCTGCCGCGCAACGCCTCGCCGGTGCGCCTCCGCAACCGCGACATCATCGACGGCCGCCCCCGCGGTACGTTCCAGAAGTTCGGCATCTCCCGTGTTCGCTTCCGCGACATGGCTCACCGCGGTGAGCTCCCGGGCATCACGAAGTCTTCCTGGTAATTCAGCACCCTGAAGCCAGTGGCTTGGAAAAGGGGCCGGCAACCATATGGTTGCCGGCCCCTTTTGTTGTTAAGCCCCGTTGCAGTCCGGCGGCATCCCGGGAGGGCGGCGGTGATGGAGCGCACACCGGACGCTTTCGACGCCGGGGGCCGCGGTTCGGAGCCTGGCGGCCTGTTTTGGCCCGTCTTTCCGCGGATCCTGCCGGCCGCGGCGCCTTTGCCGGCCGATTTGTTCCGGGTCGGTTTGGTGTGTAAAGTAGTTCGAGTCGCCGCCGCTGAAGCGGAAAGATAGCGACCGACCCCCTTCTAAACGGCCTGGAAAATGGTTCGCGAATTTGCGTGCTGATTTCGGGTGGGGGCCTGGTGTGTGGGACTGGTAATCGCGGAAACGTTGATTTGCAAAGGACCGCGGGGCCGGGTAAGTTTGAAAAGTTGCTCCGGAGCGATCCTGGACCGTTGGGTTTGGGTGGTGTCGGGTGTGTCTGTTGTTTGAGAACTCAATAGTGTGCCAAGTTTGTTGATACCAATTGTTTTATTGATTGGTTGTTTTGGCTGTGTTGTCCACCCCGTGGATGGCATGGTTTTTACAGCTGGTTTCAAATTTTGTGCATTGTGTGCATCCCGTTTTCCCGGGGGCGCATGGTGTGTCTGTTTTACTTCAACGGAGAGTTTGATCCTGGCTCAGGATGAACGCTGGCGGCGTGCTTAACACATGCAAGTCGAACGATGATCTCCAGCTTGCTGGGGGGATTAGTGGCGAACGGGTGAGTAACACGTGAGTAACCTGCCCTTAACTCTGGGATAAGCCTGGGAAACTGGGTCTAATACCGGATATGACTCCTCATCGCATGGTGGGGGGTGGAAAGCTTTTTGTGGTTTTGGATGGACTCGCGGCCTATCAGCTTGTTGGTGAGGTAATGGCTCACCAAGGCGACGACGGGTAGCCGGCCTGAGAGGGTGACCGGCCACACTGGGACTGAGACACGGCCCAGACTCCTACGGGAGGCAGCAGTGGGGAATATTGCACAATGGGCGGAAGCCTGATGCAGCGACGCCGCGTGAGGGATGACGGCCTTCGGGTTGTAAACCTCTTTCAGTAGGGAAGAAGCGTAAGTGACGGTACCTGCAGAAGAAGCGCCGGCTAACTACGTGCCAGCAGCCGCGGTAATACGTAGGGCGCAAGCGTTATCCGGAATTATTGGGCGTAAAGAGCTCGTAGGCGGTTTGTCGCGTCTGCCGTGAAAGTCCGGGGCTCAACTCCGGATCTGCGGTGGGTACGGGCAGACTAGAGTGATGTAGGGGAGACTGGAATTCCTGGTGTAGCGGTGAAATGCGCAGATATCAGGAGGAACACCGATGGCGAAGGCAGGTCTCTGGGCATTAACTGACGCTGAGGAGCGAAAGCATGGGGAGCGAACAGGATTAGATACCCTGGTAGTCCATGCCGTAAACGTTGGGCACTAGGTGTGGGGGACATTCCACGTTTTCCGCGCCGTAGCTAACGCATTAAGTGCCCCGCCTGGGGAGTACGGCCGCAAGGCTAAAACTCAAAGGAATTGACGGGGGCCCGCACAAGCGGCGGAGCATGCGGATTAATTCGATGCAACGCGAAGAACCTTACCAAGGCTTGACATGAACCGGAAAGACCTGGAAACAGGTTCCCCACTTGTGGCCGGTTTACAGGTGGTGCATGGTTGTCGTCAGCTCGTGTCGTGAGATGTTGGGTTAAGTCCCGCAACGAGCGCAACCCTCGTTCCATGTTGCCAGCGCGTTATGGCGGGGACTCATGGGAGACTGCCGGGGTCAACTCGGAGGAAGGTGGGGACGACGTCAAATCATCATGCCCCTTATGTCTTGGGCTTCACGCATGCTACAATGGCCGGTACAAAGGGTTGCGATACTGTGAGGTGGAGCTAATCCCAAAAAGCCGGTCTCAGTTCGGATTGGGGTCTGCAACTCGACCCCATGAAGTCGGAGTCGCTAGTAATCGCAGATCAGCAACGCTGCGGTGAATACGTTCCCGGGCCTTGTACACACCGCCCGTCAAGTCACGAAAGTTGGTAACACCCGAAGCCGGTGGCCTAACCCCTTGTGGGAGGGAGCTGTCGAAGGTGGGACTGGCGATTGGGACTAAGTCGTAACAAGGTAGCCGTACCGGAAGGTGCGGCTGGATCACCTCCTTTCTAAGGAGCACCTACAACAACCACGCCAGGCGTTATGTCTGTGTGGTGGTGTTGTCAGGAGTAGGCCCGTTGCGCAGGCGATTGTTCTGCGGCGGGTGCTCACGGGTGGAATATCAACAAATAGCGGCCGCTGGTTTTCTGCCGGCACCCAGTACGGTCACTTGTTCCCTTCGGGGGGCGGGTTGTCCTGGAACGGTGCGGGGAGGGGATGGGCGGTTTAGTGTTTGGCACACTGTTGGGTCCTGAGGCAACAGGACCATGGCATGGGCGGGGTTTTCCTTTCGGGGGAGGCCTGGTTGGTGCTGTGGGGCTGGTTTGTTTCTGGTTTCCTGGCTGCATCGATCACGCGCGTTGACGTGGGTGGGGTGTGTGGTACGGGGTTGTTGTTTGAGAACTACATAGTGGACGCGAGCATCTTTTATAAGAAGCAATTTCCAAGAATATGAACCTGGATCTGGTTCCATGCCCTTGTGGGTGTGGGGTTGGTTTCGTGGTTCTCTCGTGAATTACTCCTTGATCTTTTGTGGTCAAGTTTTTAAGAGCACACGGTGGATGCCTTGGCATTAGGAGCCGAAGAAGGACGTAGGAATCTGCGATAAGCCTGGGGGAGTCGATAACCGGACTGTGATCCCAGGGTGTCCGAATGGGGAAACCCCGCCAGGGGCGCGAGTTACCTGGTGACCCGCATCTGAACACATAGGGTGCGTGGGGGGAACGCGGGGAAGTGAAACATCTCAGTACCCGCAGGAAGAGAAAACAATAGTGATTCCGTTAGTAGTGGCGAGCGAACGCGGATCAGGCTAAACCGTTCCATGTGTGATAGCCGGCGGGCGTTGCATGGTCGGGGTTGTGGGACTTTCCGTTCTGTCTCTGCCGGGACAGTGGGGTGTGTTGCATGGGCATAGGTGAGCGGTCTTGAAAGGCCGGCCAGAGAGGGTGTGAGCCCCGTAACCGAAATGCTGTCATGCCGCCTGGGAGGTATCCCGAGTAGCACGGGGCCCGAGAAATCCCGTGTGAATCTGTCAGGACCACCTGATAAGCCTAAATACTCCCTAATGACCGATAGCGGACCAGTACCGTGAGGGAAAGGTGAAAAGTACCCCGGGAGGGGAGTGAAACAGTACCTGAAACCGTGTGCTTACAATCCGTCGGAGCCATCATAGCTTGCTGTGTTGTGGTGACGGCGTGCCTTTTGAAGAATGAGCCTGCGAGTTAGTGTTACGTCGCGAGGTTAACCCGTGTGGGGAAGCCGTAGCGAAAGCGAGTCTGAACAGGGCGTTGCAGTGGCGTGATCTAGACCCGAAGCGAAGTGATCTACCCATGGCCAGGTTGAAGCGACGGTAAGACGTCGTGGAGGACCGAACCCACTTCAGTTGAAAATGGAGGGGATGAGCTGTGGGTAGGGGTGAAAGGCCAATCAAACTTCGTGATAGCTGGTTCTCCCCGAAATGCATTTAGGTGCAGCGTTGCGTGTTTCTTACCGGAGGTAGAGCTACTGGATGGCTAATGGGCCCTACAAGGTTACTGACGTCAGCCAAACTCCGAATGCCGGTAAGTGAGAGCGCAGCAGTGAGACTGTGGGGGATAAGCTTCATAGTCGAGAGGGAAACAGCCCAGACCACCAACTAAGGCCCCTAAGCGTGTGCTAAGTGGGAAAGGATGTGGAGTTGCGAAGACAACCAGGAGGTTGGCTTAGAAGCAGCCATCCTTAAAAGAGTGCGTAATAGCTCACTGGTCAAGTGATTCCGCGCCGACAATGTAGCGGGGCTCAAGTACACCGCCGAAGTTGTGGCATTCAGATTTTTGCTAAGCCCTTGTGGTTCAGGCGTCTGGATGGGTAGGGGAGCGTCGTGTGGGCGGTGAAGTCGCGGTGTAAACCAGCGGTGGAGCCTACACGAGTGAGAATGCAGGCATGAGTAGCGAAAGACGGGTGAGAAACCCGTCCGCCGAATGATCAAGGGTTCCAGGGTCAAGCTAATCTGCCCTGGGTAAGTCGGGACCTAAGGCGAGGCCGACAGGCGTAGTCGATGGACAACGGGTTGATATTCCCGTACCGGCGAAAAACCGCCCATGTTGAACGGGGGATACTAACCGCCCGAAGCCTGCCCGAGCGCCCTTGTGGTGTGAGGGTTTTGGTGGAGCGCGGGACCTGATCCCGGGAGGCAAGCGTATTAACAGGTGTGACGCAGGAAGGTAGCCGGGCCGGGCGATGGTTGCCCCGGTCTAAGGATGTAGGGCGAACGGTAGGCAAATCCGCCGTTCATGATGCCTGAGACCCGATGGGACCCCCGTATGGGGGGATCCGGTGATCCTATGCTGCCGAGAAAAGCATCGACGCGAGGTTTTAGCCGCCCGTACCCCAAACCGACACAGGTGATCAGGTAGAGAATACTAAGGCGATCGAGAGAATTATGGTTAAGGAACTCGGCAAAATGCCCCCGTAACTTCGGGAGAAGGGGGGCCCCTACCGTGATGGACACTTGCTGTCCGGAGCGTGGCGGGGCCGCAGAGACCAGGGGGAAGCGACTGTTTACTAAAAACACAGGTCCGTGCGAAGTCGCAAGACGATGTATACGGACTGACTCCTGCCCGGTGCTGGAAGGTTAAGAGGACCGGTTAGCCGCAAGGCGAAGCTGAGAATTTAAGCCCCAGTAAACGGCGGTGGTAACTATAACCATCCTAAGGTAGCGAAATTCCTTGTCGGGTAAGTTCCGACCTGCACGAATGGAGTAACGACTTCCCCGCTGTCTCAACCATAAACTCGGCGAAATTGCAGTACGAGTAAAGATGCTCGTTACGCGCAGCAGGACGGAAAGACCCCGAGACCTTTACTATAGTTTGGTATTGGTGTTCGGAGTGGCTTGTGTAGGATAGGTGGGAGACGTGGAAGCCCGGACGCCAGTCCGGGTGGAGTCATCGTTGAAATACCACTCTGGTCACTTTGGACATCTAACTTCGGCCCGTAATCCGGGTCAGGGACAGTGCCTGATGGGTAGTTTAACTGGGGCGGTTGCCTCCTAAAAAGTAACGGAGGCGCCCAAAGGTTCCCTCAGCCTGGTTGGCAATCAGGTGTCGAGTGTAAGTGCACAAGGGAGCTTGACTGTGAGAGAGACATCTCGAGCAGGGACGAAAGTCGGGACTAGTGATCCGGCGGTACATTGTGGAATGGCCGTCGCTCAACGGATAAAAGGTACCTCGGGGATAACAGGCTGATCTTGCCCAAGAGTCCATATCGACGGCATGGTTTGGCACCTCGATGTCGGCTCGTCGCATCCTGGGGCTGGAGTAGGTCCCAAGGGTTGGGCTGTTCGCCCATTAAAGCGGTACGCGAGCTGGGTTTAGAACGTCGTGAGACAGTTCGGTCCCTATCCGCTGCGCGCGCAGGAAATTTGAGAAGGGCTGTCCTTAGTACGAGAGGACCGGGACGGACGAACCTCTGGTGTGTCAGTTGTACTGCCAAGTGCACCGCTGATTAGCTACGTTCGGATGGGATAACCGCTGAAAGCATCTAAGCGGGAAGCTCGCTTCGAGATGAGATTTCCATACACCTTGTGTGTGAGAGGCCCCCAGCCAGACCACTGGGTTGATAGGCCGGATGTGGAAGCGAGGACTAACGACTCGTGAAGCTGACCGGTACTAATAGGCCGATAACTTACACCACACACCACCCGGGGCAAACGGGTTCAAAAGCGTTTGCCACCAACGGGCGGTACAAAGAAACAAGACTGCTTGCGTCCACTATGTGGTTCCCAAACAACAAACCCAACACCAGGGCACGTTGCAGGAACCAACAACTACATAACAACACCACATGTTGTAACCCACAGATTTCCCACCACCACCCCCACAGGGCGGAACGGTGCGGAGCACGAGTTACGGCGGTCATAGCGTGGGGGAAACGCCCGGTCCCATCCCGAACCCGGAAGCTAAGACCCACAGCGCCGATGGTACTGCACCCGGGAGGGTGTGGGAGAGTAGGTCACCGCCGGACACTAATTAGGTCGAGAGCCTCCAACCACCAGGTTGGAGGCTCTCCCCCTTTAACCACCCGACCCGGAAACACAGGCCAGCCCGTCCTCCGCAGACAGGCCCATGAGTTTGCGGGAGAGCTTCAATTCCGGGACCTGCACGGCCCGATGCCGGGCGGCCGGGAAGTCGTGGCCAGCTGCGGCACGAGTGCGGCCCCGTGTCCGGCTGCTACCAGCCGCAGAGTGGCATGGAAGGCGTCGCTGACAGGCGCGATCCGGGGGTGCAGGCCGGCGTTGGTCAACACGGCGTCCGCTACGTTGGACGCCCCGCGGCAGGACCAGGCCGGTTTCGCCCTGCGGACAGTCGCTCTCGGCCACGGGCAGCAAAGGCGCCGGCGCCAAGGACACCTCCTTCACTGCCTGCGCTGCCTCAACGTGCTGGAAAGCTACGACGACGGCACGCTGCTGGTGGAGGGACGGCATGGTGATCCAGCGCTTGAACCTCTTGGGGCGCCTCACCGCCGAGGAGAATGTAGCCTGTGCGCTCACTGAGGTACGCAAAATCTCCAAGTCCGCCGCCCGAGCCCGCGCCCTGAAGGAGCTGGCGAAAGTTGGCCTCGCTGAACATGCGCACAAGCGCCCACAACCAGCTCTCCGGTGGCCAGCAGCAGCGGTCGGCGATCGCCCGCGAAGTGGCGGACACCGTCCACTTTTTCGACGCCGGCGTCATCGTCGAGTCCGGCGTTCCGGCTGACGTGCTGCTCAACCCCCAAGGACAGCGAACCAAGTCGTTCCTCGCGAAAGTCCTCTAGCGGCGGCCTGGACCGCAGCCACAAAGGCCGGTGCGGCGCGGGTTCCGCGGGGATCGCACGGATCGCAACGGCGGGCTGGCCAACCCCGGCGGGTCCTGTTGCCTCATGTCAATACCTCCGGGAAGGTGCAGTCGTTGCCTCAGATGAAAACCTCCGGTTGTCGCGGTGGTTCCATCGTTCGTTCACGGCGGGTTTGATCGGGGCCGGTTGTTTGGCGGTAGCGAGGGTTTCGAGCCGGCCGGTGAGGGCCAGGATCTGCCGGGAGAGGGCGGCGGGGCGGATCTTCTTGTACTGGGCGTTCATCCGGATCACGGGCATCCGTGACAGGGCCGGGTGGGCGGCTGCGCGCCGGTGCGGGGTGGCTGCCCGGTCATGGGTTTTGCTGACTTTGGCTCCGTGGCGGACCTTGGCGATGAGTTTTTGCTGGGGCAGCAGGTAGTTGGTGAAGATCCGGTCCAGCTCCCAGATCTGGTTGAGCAGATCCAGTTCCGCGGCGGTGTCATAGCGGAGGTAGCCGACCAGCTCACGGACCCGGGACCAGTTCTTCTGCTCCACGTGCGCGCCGTCGTTCTTGTTGCCCGGACGGGACCGGGTGAAGGTGATGCGCTGCTGCAGGCAGAACTCGAAGAGCTCGTTGTTGATGAACTCGCTGCCGTTGTCCGAATCGATCCCGGCCACGGGAAACGGGAAGACCGCCAGGACATGCTGCAGGGCTGCGAAGACGTGCTTCTGCGCCTTGTTCGGCACGGACCGGTTCACGGTCCAGCCGGTCGCGATATCCGTGACCGTGAGGGTGAAGCAGAACTGGCCGGAACTGTTCGCTCCGTCGTGGCCGACCAGATCGATTTCCACGAAACCCGGCACCGCGCCGTCCCACTGGGCCCAGGTCCGGACCGGGATCTGGGACTTCAGCAGCGATCCGGGCTTGGTATGGGACCGGCCGTGGGGCAGCAGTTTCGCCCGCTGGCCCGCCAGCCGCCGGTCGATGGTCGCCGCGCTCATCCGGGACAGCAGCGCCGCCTGCGCGTCGGTGATGTCCAGGGCCTTCTCAGCCCGCAGCATCGGGACGAGATCGGGCAGCATCGGTGCCAGCAGCTTGCCCGCCGGCCCCCGCAACACAGCCCAGCACACCACGAGCCCGGCCTGCAGGTCCGCCCCGTACACCGGGGCGCGCCCGGGCCTGACCGGCCGTGGCCGCGGCGGATCGAGCGCATGCCGCAAGACCGCCCGCGCATGGTCCCGATGCCAGCCGGTCAACTCGACCAGTTCATCCAGGATCCGCCCCTTCCTGGCACGGTCACCGGCCCGGTAAGACTCAGCCAAATGCTTCGTCACCGCCTTGCGCTCACCCATCGTCAATCCCATCCCTCAAGGATCTCCGCCCCAGCCCGCCCCTGCCGGAGGTTTTCTCCTGAGGCAACGTATCCGGCTACGCGGAGGTTATTTGTGAGTCAACGCGCGGGTTTGCACTGGAGGCCGAGGAGGTGTATCGTTTTCTAAGTCGCCACGAGGGAGACCAGCCCACAAGGCTGGTGACCGGAGGCGGCCAATCCCCCGAAGATATTTCAAAACCAAAGTTCATTTGGCGATCTGTCGCCCGTGAAATTCGGTTGGGGCTGGTTCGTCCGCTGATGCGGATCCGGAAAACCGGATTTGCTTCGGAAGACGAAACCGGGTAAGTTTGAAAAGTTGCTCCGGAGCGATCCTGGACCGTTGGGTTTGGGTGGTGTCGGGTGTGTCTGTTGTTTGAGAACTCAATAGTGTGCCAAGTTTGTTGATACCAATTGTTTTATTGATTGGTTGTTTTGGCTGTGTTGTCCACCCCGTGGATGGCATGGTTTTTACAGCTGGTTTCAAATTTTGTGCATTGTGTGCATCCCGTTTTCCCGGGGGCGCATGGTGTGTCTGTTTTACTTCAACGGAGAGTTTGATCCTGGCTCAGGATGAACGCTGGCGGCGTGCTTAACACATGCAAGTCGAACGATGATCTCCAGCTTGCTGGGGGGATTAGTGGCGAACGGGTGAGTAACACGTGAGTAACCTGCCCTTAACTCTGGGATAAGCCTGGGAAACTGGGTCTAATACCGGATATGACTCCTCATCGCATGGTGGGGGGTGGAAAGCTTTTTTGTGGTTTTGGATGGACTCGCGGCCTATCAGCTTGTTGGTGAGGTAATGGCTCACCAAGGCGACGACGGGTAGCCGGCCTGAGAGGGTGACCGGCCACACTGGGACTGAGACACGGCCCAGACTCCTACGGGAGGCAGCAGTGGGGAATATTGCACAATGGGCGGAAGCCTGATGCAGCGACGCCGCGTGAGGGATGACGGCCTTCGGGTTGTAAACCTCTTTCAGTAGGGAAGAAGCGTAAGTGACGGTACCTGCAGAAGAAGCGCCGGCTAACTACGTGCCAGCAGCCGCGGTAATACGTAGGGCGCAAGCGTTATCCGGAATTATTGGGCGTAAAGAGCTCGTAGGCGGTTTGTCGCGTCTGCCGTGAAAGTCCGGGGCTCAACTCCGGATCTGCGGTGGGTACGGGCAGACTAGAGTGATGTAGGGGAGACTGGAATTCCTGGTGTAGCGGTGAAATGCGCAGATATCAGGAGGAACACCGATGGCGAAGGCAGGTCTCTGGGCATTAACTGACGCTGAGGAGCGAAAGCATGGGGAGCGAACAGGATTAGATACCCTGGTAGTCCATGCCGTAAACGTTGGGCACTAGGTGTGGGGGACATTCCACGTTTTCCGCGCCGTAGCTAACGCATTAAGTGCCCCGCCTGGGGAGTACGGCCGCAAGGCTAAAACTCAAAGGAATTGACGGGGGCCCGCACAAGCGGCGGAGCATGCGGATTAATTCGATGCAACGCGAAGAACCTTACCAAGGCTTGACATGAACCGGAAAGACCTGGAAACAGGTTCCCCACTTGTGGCCGGTTTACAGGTGGTGCATGGTTGTCGTCAGCTCGTGTCGTGAGATGTTGGGTTAAGTCCCGCAACGAGCGCAACCCTCGTTCCATGTTGCCAGCGCGTTATGGCGGGGACTCATGGGAGACTGCCGGGGTCAACTCGGAGGAAGGTGGGGACGACGTCAAATCATCATGCCCCTTATGTCTTGGGCTTCACGCATGCTACAATGGCCGGTACAAAGGGTTGCGATACTGTGAGGTGGAGCTAATCCCAAAAAGCCGGTCTCAGTTCGGATTGGGGTCTGCAACTCGACCCCATGAAGTCGGAGTCGCTAGTAATCGCAGATCAGCAACGCTGCGGTGAATACGTTCCCGGGCCTTGTACACACCGCCCGTCAAGTCACGAAAGTTGGTAACACCCGAAGCCGGTGGCCTAACCCCTTGTGGGAGGGAGCTGTCGAAGGTGGGACTGGCGATTGGGACTAAGTCGTAACAAGGTAGCCGTACCGGAAGGTGCGGCTGGATCACCTCCTTTCTAAGGAGCACCTACAACAACCACGCCAGGCGTTATGTCTGTGTGGTGGTGTTGTCAGGAGTAGGCCCGTTGCGCAGGCGATTGTTCTGCGGCGGGTGCTCACGGGTGGAATATCAACAAATAGCGGCCGCTGGTTTTCTGCCGGCACCCAGTACGGTCACTTGTTCCCTTCGGGGGGCGGGTTGTCCTGGAACGGTGCGGGGAGGGGATGGGCGGTTTAGTGTTTGGCACACTGTTGGGTCCTGAGGCAACAGGACCATGGCATGGGCGGGGTTTTCCTTTCGGGGGAGGCCTGGTTGGTGCTGTGGGGCTGGTTTGTTTCTGGTTTCCTGGCTGCATCGATCACGCGCGTTGACGTGGGTGGGGTGTGTGGTACGGGGTTGTTGTTTGAGAACTACATAGTGGACGCGAGCATCTTTTATAAGAAGCAATTTCCAAGAATATGAACCTGGATCTGGTTCCATGCCCTTGTGGGTGTGGGGTTGGTTTCGTGGTTCTCTCGTGAATTACTCCTTGATCTTTTGTGGTCAAGTTTTTAAGAGCACACGGTGGATGCCTTGGCATTAGGAGCCGAAGAAGGACGTAGGAATCTGCGATAAGCCTGGGGGAGTCGATAACCGGACTGTGATCCCAGGGTGTCCGAATGGGGAAACCCCGCCAGGGGCGCGAGTTACCTGGTGACCCGCATCTGAACACATAGGGTGCGTGGGGGGAACGCGGGGAAGTGAAACATCTCAGTACCCGCAGGAAGAGAAAACAATAGTGATTCCGTTAGTAGTGGCGAGCGAACGCGGATCAGGCTAAACCGTTCCATGTGTGATAGCCGGCGGGCGTTGCATGGTCGGGGTTGTGGGACTTTCCGTTCTGTCTCTGCCGGGACAGTGGGGTGTGTTGCATGGGCATAGGTGAGCGGTCTTGAAAGGCCGGCCAGAGAGGGTGTGAGCCCCGTAACCGAAATGCTGTCATGCCGCCTGGGAGGTATCCCGAGTAGCACGGGGCCCGAGAAATCCCGTGTGAATCTGTCAGGACCACCTGATAAGCCTAAATACTCCCTAATGACCGATAGCGGACCAGTACCGTGAGGGAAAGGTGAAAAGTACCCCGGGAGGGGAGTGAAACAGTACCTGAAACCGTGTGCTTACAATCCGTCGGAGCCATCATAGCTTGCTGTGTTGTGGTGACGGCGTGCCTTTTGAAGAATGAGCCTGCGAGTTAGTGTTACGTCGCGAGGTTAACCCGTGTGGGGAAGCCGTAGCGAAAGCGAGTCTGAACAGGGCGTTGCAGTGGCGTGATCTAGACCCGAAGCGAAGTGATCTACCCATGGCCAGGTTGAAGCGACGGTAAGACGTCGTGGAGGACCGAACCCACTTCAGTTGAAAATGGAGGGGATGAGCTGTGGGTAGGGGTGAAAGGCCAATCAAACTTCGTGATAGCTGGTTCTCCCCGAAATGCATTTAGGTGCAGCGTTGCGTGTTTCTTACCGGAGGTAGAGCTACTGGATGGCTAATGGGCCCTACAAGGTTACTGACGTCAGCCAAACTCCGAATGCCGGTAAGTGAGAGCGCAGCAGTGAGACTGTGGGGGATAAGCTTCATAGTCGAGAGGGAAACAGCCCAGACCACCAACTAAGGCCCCTAAGCGTGTGCTAAGTGGGAAAGGATGTGGAGTTGCGAAGACAACCAGGAGGTTGGCTTAGAAGCAGCCATCCTTAAAAGAGTGCGTAATAGCTCACTGGTCAAGTGATTCCGCGCCGACAATGTAGCGGGGCTCAAGTACACCGCCGAAGTTGTGGCATTCAGATTTTTGCTAAGCCCTTGTGGTTCAGGCGTCTGGATGGGTAGGGGAGCGTCGTGTGGGCGGTGAAGTCGCGGTGTAAACCAGCGGTGGAGCCTACACGAGTGAGAATGCAGGCATGAGTAGCGAAAGACGGGTGAGAAACCCGTCCGCCGAATGATCAAGGGTTCCAGGGTCAAGCTAATCTGCCCTGGGTAAGTCGGGACCTAAGGCGAGGCCGACAGGCGTAGTCGATGGACAACGGGTTGATATTCCCGTACCGGCGAAAAACCGCCCATGTTGAACGGGGGATACTAACCGCCCGAAGCCTGCCCGAGCGCCCTTGTGGTGTGAGGGTTTTGGTGGAGCGCGGGACCTGATCCCGGGAGGCAAGCGTATTAACAGGTGTGACGCAGGAAGGTAGCCGGGCCGGGCGATGGTTGCCCCGGTCTAAGGATGTAGGGCGAACGGTAGGCAAATCCGCCGTTCATGATGCCTGAGACCCGATGGGACCCCCGTATGGGGGGATCCGGTGATCCTATGCTGCCGAGAAAAGCATCGACGCGAGGTTTTAGCCGCCCGTACCCCAAACCGACACAGGTGATCAGGTAGAGAATACTAAGGCGATCGAGAGAATTATGGTTAAGGAACTCGGCAAAATGCCCCCGTAACTTCGGGAGAAGGGGGGCCCCTACCGTGATGGACACTTGCTGTCCGGAGCGTGGCGGGGCCGCAGAGACCAGGGGGAAGCGACTGTTTACTAAAAACACAGGTCCGTGCGAAGTCGCAAGACGATGTATACGGACTGACTCCTGCCCGGTGCTGGAAGGTTAAGAGGACCGGTTAGCCGCAAGGCGAAGCTGAGAATTTAAGCCCCAGTAAACGGCGGTGGTAACTATAACCATCCTAAGGTAGCGAAATTCCTTGTCGGGTAAGTTCCGACCTGCACGAATGGAGTAACGACTTCCCCGCTGTCTCAACCATAAACTCGGCGAAATTGCAGTACGAGTAAAGATGCTCGTTACGCGCAGCAGGACGGAAAGACCCCGAGACCTTTACTATAGTTTGGTATTGGTGTTCGGAGTGGCTTGTGTAGGATAGGTGGGAGACGTGGAAGCCCGGACGCCAGTCCGGGTGGAGTCATCGTTGAAATACCACTCTGGTCACTTTGGACATCTAACTTCGGCCCGTAATCCGGGTCAGGGACAGTGCCTGATGGGTAGTTTAACTGGGGCGGTTGCCTCCTAAAAAGTAACGGAGGCGCCCAAAGGTTCCCTCAGCCTGGTTGGCAATCAGGTGTCGAGTGTAAGTGCACAAGGGAGCTTGACTGTGAGAGAGACATCTCGAGCAGGGACGAAAGTCGGGACTAGTGATCCGGCGGTACATTGTGGAATGGCCGTCGCTCAACGGATAAAAGGTACCTCGGGGATAACAGGCTGATCTTGCCCAAGAGTCCATATCGACGGCATGGTTTGGCACCTCGATGTCGGCTCGTCGCATCCTGGGGCTGGAGTAGGTCCCAAGGGTTGGGCTGTTCGCCCATTAAAGCGGTACGCGAGCTGGGTTTAGAACGTCGTGAGACAGTTCGGTCCCTATCCGCTGCGCGCGCAGGAAATTTGAGAAGGGCTGTCCTTAGTACGAGAGGACCGGGACGGACGAACCTCTGGTGTGTCAGTTGTACTGCCAAGTGCACCGCTGATTAGCTACGTTCGGATGGGATAACCGCTGAAAGCATCTAAGCGGGAAGCTCGCTTCGAGATGAGATTTCCATACACCTTGTGTGTGAGAGGCCCCCAGCCAGACCACTGGGTTGATAGGCCGGATGTGGAAGCGAGGACTAACGACTCGTGAAGCTGACCGGTACTAATAGGCCGATAACTTACACCACACACCACCCGGGGCAAACGGGTTCAAAAGCGTTTGCCACCAACGGGCGGTACAAAGAAACAAGACTGCTTGCGTCCACTATGTGGTTCCCAAACAACAAACCCAACACCAGGGCACGTTGCAGGAACCAACAACTACATAACAACACCACATGTTGTAACCCACAGATTTCCCACCACCACCCCCACAGGGCGGAACGGTGCGGAGCACGAGTTACGGCGGTCATAGCGTGGGGGAAACGCCCGGTCCCATCCCGAACCCGGAAGCTAAGACCCACAGCGCCGATGGTACTGCACCCGGGAGGGTGTGGGAGAGTAGGTCACCGCCGGACACTAATTAGGTCGAGAGCCTCCAACCACCAGGTTGGAGGCTCTCCCCCTTTAACCACCCGATCTAACCACCCGACCCGCTCAGGGAAACACAGGCCAGCAGCCCCATGCCAAGCTCATCCCCGGCTCACGCCGGGCCGGCCGCGTCCGGCTGAATCCAGCAGGTTCGGAGTGCCGCGGCGGATGCGGAAGCGGCCCTGCACGGGCTGGTCAGGGAGGCTGTAGCGGTCTCCGCGACGCGCCATGAACGGTACCGCGTCCGCTGAGGGCTGAACTGGGATGCCAAAAGGTCTTCAATTCCGGATATTTTCCCAAAAAAGCGCGAAAACACGCGGAATTTGCGGCCTTGCGGCCGGCAAGCTGGTAAGTTTTCGAAGAGTGGCTTGCATGCACGCCGCGTGCAGGCTTCAGAAATTAAACCGTCCAGGAGGACATAAATGGCTAAGAACCGTAGTGAACTTGTTGCAGAGGTAGCTGGCAAGGCCGGCACCAGCCAGGCAGCCGTCAACTCCGTGCTCGATGCACTGTTCGAGGTTTTCGAGACCTCTGTCGCCGCGGGCGAAAAGATCACCATCCCGGGCTGGCTCGCCGTCGAGCGTACCGACCGCGCAGCCCGTACCGGCCGCAACCCGCAGACCGGCGAGACCATCCAGATCGCGGCGGGCCACAGCGTCAAGCTGACTGCCGGCTCCAAGCTGAAGGCTGCAGTCTCCAAGAAGAAGTAGTTCTTCGAACGCCTGAAAGGAGCGGCACCCCCACAGGGGTGCCGCTCCTTTCGCGTTCACCGCCAGCGCACGGATTCGGCACCCGGCCGGGCGTAGCGGACAATGGAATTGTGCCTTCAGCAGCAAACCCCCGTACCCCAGCAGCGCCCGCCCCGACCGGGGCAGGTCCGGTCGTCGGCGGCGCGCGGGGGATCCCGCGGAACTGGCAGCTGGCCGGCCTCGCTGCCCTCTTCCTTGGCCTGGTGGCGGCACTGCTTTTCTCCGGCGCGGCCGGTGCACGCTCCGTCTCCGACCCCGGGGCGCTGGTCCGGTGGGGCCTGCCCGTCAGCAAGGCTCTTCATAACGTCGCCTTGGCAACCGTCATCGGAGCCTTGATCTTCGCCGTCGGGATCCTGCCGAGGAACCTCAGCCGCCGCCAGTCCAAGGCCAAGGACGGTCTGGAACATCCCGCCTTTGCACGCGCGCTGTCCGTTGCCGCGATCGCCGGGGCCGTCTGGACATTGTCCGCTGTTGCCGTGCTGGTCCTGAGCTATTCGGACATCGCGGGCCAACCGATTTCCGGGGACCCGGAGTTTACCCGGTCCCTGGTCTACTTCATGACCGACATCGAAACTGGCAGGGCTTGGCTCGCTGTCGTCATCATCGCCGCCGTGGTCACCACCGCCCTGTTCGGCGTCCGTTCCCGCGGTGCCCTGGCGCTGACTCTGATCCTGGCCATGGTCGGGCTGGTCCCGGCTGCGTTGATCGGGCACTCGTCCAGCTCAAGCGACCATGAAGGAGCCATCAACTCCCTGGGCCTGCACCTCGTCGGAGTGTCCGCCTGGGTGGGTGGCATCATCGTCCTGGTGCTCCTCTCCGGCATCCTGGCCGCGGGCGCGCAGGGCCGCCCCGGCGGACCGGAAGACATCACGGAGCCCACTTTCCGTCGGTTCTCCGCACTGGCGGGCTTCGCGTTCGCGCTGGTCTTCACTTCCGGCGTCATCAACGCGAGCATCCGGCTCACCAGCTGGGCGGATCTTTTAGGATCCGCCTACGGCCAGCTCATCCTCGCCAAGGCGGTCGCCACGCTGGTGCTCGGCGGCATTGGCCTCATGCACCGGCAGTGGGTCATTCCCCAGCTCGGAGCCAAGGGCGCCGGCCTCTCGGCCCGCCGGGTGATCT
The DNA here is from genome assembly GCF_057748045.1 of Arthrobacter sp. JB02-1C. NCBI lineage: Bacteria > Bacillati > Actinomycetota > Actinomycetes > Micrococcales > Micrococcaceae > Arthrobacter > Arthrobacter sp. JB02-1C. The sequence goes on along the minus strand of NZ_CM173235.1, from coordinate 886,574 downwards.
GGCAACTCGTCTTCGTGGAGCTGCTGATTATGGGGGCGACGTCCGGGATCGCCGTCGCCCTGGGCCGGTCCGCACCGCCGCAGCCGCGCACCTTCGCGCCCGACGCCTCTCCGGCGTTCATCCTCTCCGGATACGAACTGCCCCCCGAACTGACCCCCCAGCGGTGGCTGACGGAATGGCGGCCGGACTGGCTGTGGGTTGCGGTGGCCGCCTTCGGCCTGGTCACCTACGTCTTCGGGGTCCGAAAGGTCCGGCGACGCGGCGATTCCTGGTCCTGGTTCCGCACGGTGAACTGGATGATCGGCCTGATCGTGCTCACTTACGTCACGTCCGGCCCGGCGTCGGTCTACGGCCGGATCCTGTTCTCCGCCCACATGATGGACCACATGGCGCTGACCATGGTGGCACCGATCTTCCTGGTCCTCGGAGCTCCGGTCACCCTGGCGCTCCGCGCGCTGACCCCGCGCCGGGACAGTTCCCGGGGCCCGCGCGAGTGGCTCCTGATCTTCGTGCACTCAAAATTCTCGCAACTCGTCACGCACCCGCTGTTCGCCGCCGCGAACTTCGCAGGGTCGATTGTGCTGTTCTACTTCTCGGATGCCTTCGGGTACGCCATGCGCGACCATGTGGGCCACGAACTCATGAATCTGCACTTTGCCCTGACGGGCTACATCTTCGTGCTGACCATGATCGGCACCGACCCGCTGCCGCGGCGTGCCCCGTACCCGATGCGGCTGCTGCTGCTGCTGGCCACGATGGGCTTCCACGCGTTCTTCGGCGTGTCCATCATGGGCGGCACCGGCCTGCTGGCCGCCGACTACTTCGGCAACCTCGGCCGCACCTGGGGGCCCTCCGCGCTGCTGGACCAGCAGATGGGCGGCGCCGTCGCCTGGGGGATCGGGGAGGTGCCCACCCTGCTGGTGGCCATCGGCGTCGCCGTCATGTGGTCCCGTTCCGATGCGCGGGAGTCCAAACGCACCGACCGGGCGGCGGACAGGAATAACGACGCCGACCTCACCGCTTACAACGATATGTTCGCCCAACTCGCCGCGCGCGACGCACGGCTGGCCGAACGCAACTCAAAGCTGGAAGGACGCTGATGAGCGAAACAGTACGCACCCACCTTCGGGTCAGGGCCTCCGAACTAGTGGGCCGGGGCTGGCTCAACACCGGCGGCAAGTCGCTGGACCTTGACGCCCTGCGTGGGAAAATCGTCCTGCTCGACTTCTGGACCTTCTGCTGCATCAACTGCCTGCACGTCCTGGACGAACTCCGTCCGCTCGAACAGCAGTACTCGGACGTCCTGGTGACCGTGGGCGTGCACTCGCCCAAGTTCGAGCACGAAGCGGACCCCGTCGCGCTGGCCGCCGCCGTCGAGCGCTACGAGATCCGGCACCCCGTGCTGGACGACCCCGAGTTGGACACCTGGAAGGCGTACACGGCCCGGGCCTGGCCGACGCTGGTGGTGATCGATCCCGAGGGGTACATCGTCGCGCACCTTTCCGGTGAGGGCCATGCGGACGGGCTGGCTGTGCTTATCCCGGAACTGATCGCCGAGCATGAGGCGAAGGGCACCCTGCACCGCGGCGACGGCCCCTACGTGGCCCCGGAGCCGACGTCGGGCACGCTGCGGTTCCCCGGCAAGGCACTGCACCTGCCGCCCGGCCGCGGCGCCGCCGGGGCTGACCCCGACGCCGGCTCCTGGCTGGTGACCGACACCGGCCACCACCGGCTGGTGGAGCTGTCCACCGATTTCGACACCGTACTGGGTACCTACGGCTCGGGTCAGAAGGGTCACGCCGACGGCGCCCCGGCGGACGCCCGCTTCAACGAACCGCAGGGCCTGGTCCTGCTCCCGCCGGACGTTGCGGCGAAGGCCGGTTACGACGTCGTCATCGCCGACTCCGTCAACCACAGGCTCCGCGGACTGTCGTTGTCCGACGGGACCGTCAGTACCCTCGCCGGAAACGGTGTGCAGCGGCTGCTGGAGACCGGACCGGCCCGCGTGGACGAGGAAGGCGCCGCCTACGGCGGGCGGCTGGAAGAGGACCCCTTGAAGGTCTCCCTGAGTTCGCCCTGGGACGTCGTATGGTCCCGCAAGCTCAACGCCGTCGTGGTGGCCATGGCCGGGGTGCACCAGATCTTCAGCTTCGACCCGGTCAGCGGTGCGGTGTCCATCGCCGCCGGCAACGGGCTCGAGGGCCTGCTGGACGGCCCGGCCGCGGAAGCCTGGTTCGCGCAGTCCTCCGGGCTGGGCGAAGACGCAGACGGCAACATCTGGGTGGCGGATTCCGAAACGTCGGCCCTGCGCAAGCTCGTGATCGCGGACGACGGCAGCATCACCGTCGAGTCCGCGGTGGGCAAGGGATTGTTCGACTTCGGTTTCCGGGACGGCCCGGCCGCCGAGGCGCGGCTGCAGCACCCGCTCGGAGTGACAGTCCTGCCCGACGGCTCCGTGGCCATCGCCGACACCTACAACGGTGCGGTGCGGCGCTACGACCCTGCAACCGGCACCGTTTCCACCCTGGCCCGCGGGCTGTCCGAGCCCTCCGACGTGATTGTGGACCACACCCAGGCGGCCGGCGCGGAGCCCTTGCTGGTGGTGGTCGAGGCAAACAAGCACCAACTCGTGTACGTGCCCATCCCGAAGGAAGCCCAGCAGGTGGACGAAGGTGCCTCACAGACCCAGCGGCCCAAGAGCCCCGTGGCCCCCGGACTTCTGTCCCTGACAGTGCGTTTCTCCGCCCCGACCGGGCAGAAGCTCGATGACCGCTGGGGCGACCCCACGCAGCTGAAGATCTCCTCCACGCCGCCGGAACTGCTGCTGGCTGGCGGTGGCACGTCGGTGGGCCTGCTCCGCACCCTGGAGCTGGCCAGCAATGTGCCCGAGGGTGTCCTGCACATCACTGCACGGGCCGCCGCGTGCGACGGTCCCGAGGATGATGGGGAAATTCCCGACCACGCAGCCTGCCACCTTTACCAGCAGGACTGGGGCATCCCCGTGCTTCTGCAGGCAGATGGCGACACCGAGCTGGTCCTCGACCTGCGCGGGATGGACTGACGCGCCGGACCGGCGTCCTGAGGCTGCCGTTCGTGACTCCGGGTCATGGGCGGCAGCCTTTTGGCTGCTTGCAGGGCGGCAAGGTGGCTCGGCCTGGCGTTTGGCCCTGGTTCAGGTGACCTAGCTGTTCAGCTGCGGGGTCAGCCTGACCGTGTCGCCGTCGATGTCCAGCCGGGTGGTGAAGCTGAATTCGTGGACGGCATCGAGGTTGGTGATGGCGCCGGTGAAGAGGTCCTCCTGCCGCGCCTTGATCCGGGCTTTGCCGTCCAGCGGAGCGACCACCCAGCGGCCGCCGAACGGCTCGATGCTGACGGACGGGTAGTTGGTGATGCTCCAGTCGATCGTCCCCGGCACGATGCGGTTGTTGGTGGTGTGATAGAACGGGCACGCCGGCTGGAGTTGCTGCTTTTTGTCCGCCTCGTCCGCGCAGGTGTCGAGGAATTCCTTGACCTTGGTGCCCACGGCGTTCTTAAGTCCGTCCGTGGCCTGGGTCAGCAGGCTCAGCGGTGCGCTGGGGGTCTCCCGGCCGGAGACGGTGACCTGCGTCGCCGGCGCGGTGAAGAACGTGCCGTTCAGGGACGCCTCGTACCGGCCCGGGTAGAACACCGCGAACGAGTTGCGTCCGTTGGGCATGTTCACCGCAACCCCGTTGAGCGACGCCTGGTTTGCGTTGACGACCGTGACGTCCAGCACGGGCAGCGCGGCCGGGACGAAGGACCAGTCGTGGAAGAAGAGCCACTGCGTTCCCGAGCTTTGCAGCTGGAATTCGGTATGCAGTTGGCTTCCGTCGATGCTGTAGTCGACGGGCACCATGACCTGGTTCCCGCCGCGGTCCTCGGCATCACCGATCTTCACATCGGAAATCTTCGCTGCCGCAACCTTCAAGGCTTCGCCGTCCAGCATCGCGGCGTCGCTTTGCGGCACGGTGGCCCTCAGCAGGCCCAGGGCCCGGGCACCGTCGCCCTTGTGCAGGGCGTCCAGGTACTCGCGGACCGGCTGCTGCGGGCTGGCCACCGAACTGTTGACGAGGTTGACCGCGACGACGGCGCCGGCCACGGCGAGCATCAGGCCCAGCAGCCACCCGGCTGCCATCCTGACTAACGCCTGACTCATCTGCACGTACTTTAGATTACCGGTACGGCCATCAAATCCTTGAGTTGGCCGTCGCCGGCGGGTGGTCGGCGCCCTCCCGCGCCCGCGGGTGCTGGCCTAGCGGCGACGGCGTGAGGAGGTGCCGAAGACGCCGCGAAGCAGCTCGCGCCCCAGCTGGGTACCCATGGACCGGACCATGCTCTTGAGGCCGCCCCCGAGGGCGCCGCCCAGTGCGCCGGCCAGATCACCGGCCACGCCGCCCGCCGGCCCGGCCGGGGCGTGGCCTGGCGCCGGTTCCGGCCGGCTGCTGTCCGGACCGGGGGCGGGGCGGCTGCTGGGCCGTCCCAGGATCTCCGCCTCGATCCGCCGGGCGTCTGCGTCCACGGCCTGCGGATCGTAGCCGCCGGCCACCGGGGGCTCGCCCGGGGCGGCTTCCCCGGTGGGGGCAGCGCCTTTCCCGGAGAGTTTCTCATACGCGGAGAGGTTGTCCACGGCCGTGCCGTACTTCGCGAGGAGCGCGGAAGCTGCGACCGTGCTCTTGACGAGGTCGTCCGCACTGGGCCCCATCACGGATTCCGGTGCGCGCAGCCGGGTGAGCGCCACCGGCGTCGGCGCACCCTTCTCGTTCATGACGGTTACCACCGCCTCACCGATCCCGGCTGACGTGAGTGTTTCCTCAAGGTCATAGTCGCTGACCGGAAAGGTGGAAACTGTCGCCTTCAGGGCTTTGGCATCTTCCGGCGTAAACGCCCTCAGCGCATGCTGGATCCGGTTGGCGAGCTGGCCGAGGACGTCTGCGGGAACGTCCTTCGGGGTCTGCGTCACGAAGAAGATGCCTACTCCTTTGGACCGGATCAGCCGGATGGTGGTGGTGATCGCGTCCAGGAAGGCTTTTGACGCACCGTTGAACAGCAGGTGGGCCTCGTCCAGGAAGAACACGAGCTTGGGCTTGTCCAGGTCGCCGGCCTCCGGGAGGTCGTGGAACAGGTCCGCGAGCAGCCACATCAGGAACGTCGAGAACAGCATCGGTTTGGTCTGCAGGGTGGGCAGTTCCAAGCAGGTGATGACGCCGCGGCCGTCCGGGGCGGTGCGGAGCAGTTCGGCGGTATCAAACTCAGGTTCGCCGAAGAACTTCTCCAGGCCCTGCGCTTCGAGGTTGATCAATTCGCGGAGGATCACGCCCGCGGTGGCTTTGGAGAGTCCACCCAGCTCGGCCAGTTCGTCCTTGCCGTCATCCGAGGTGAGGAACTGGATGACGGCCCGGAGATCCTTGAGGTCGATCAGTTCAAGGTTTTTCTGATCCGCGAAGTGGAAGACCAGCTGAAGGCTGGACTCCTGGGTGTCGTTGAGCTCCATGACGCGGGAGAGCAGGATCGGGCCGAAGGAGGTGATGGTGGCACGCACGGGGATGCCGTTGCCGTCCCCGCCGAGGGCGAGGAACTCCACCGGAAAGGTCTTTCCTGCCCACGCCTGGCCGATGCTCTGGGTACGTGCGGTCATCTTGTCGCTGGCCGTCGCGGCAGTAGCGAGGCCCGAAAGGTCGCCCTTAATGTCCGCAAGGAACACCGGAACGCCGGCATTGGAAAGCTGTTCGGCCATCATATGCAGCGTCACAGTCTTGCCGGTGCCGGTCGCGCCGGCAACCAGGCCATGCCGGTTCATCATGGACAGCGGCAGGCGGACCGGGGCGTCCTTGTGCAGCTCGCCGTCGACGATGGCCGCGCCCAGCTCGATGGTGGGCCCTTCCAGGGTGTAACCCTTCTGGATGGTGGCGACTTTATCTGCGGTGGATTTCATGGCCATGCCGTTAGCATAGCCGCGTCCGGTTGCCGGCGAGCCGGCGCGGGCAGGGATATTTAAGCCGGCAGGGCCTGTGGTGCGCGCAACACCGGCCGCCCGCTTGAAATAAGGCGGCGTCCGGCGTCGTTGGCATCAGTGAGCGGCCGGCGGATCCCGGCAGAGCCGCCACCGCTTCACCACACCATGCAACGCAACGAAAGGCCGGCACTTCCGTGACTGTTCCGCTTTCCATCCTCGACCTGGCAGTAATCGGGAAGGGTCAGACTGCGGCGGAAAGCTTCGCCGGCAGTGTCACGATGGCGCAGCGCGCCGAAGAGCTGGGCTACCGGCGGATCTGGTACGCCGAACACCACAACATGTCCTCCATCGCCTCCTCGGCGACCAGTGTGCTGATTGCCCACATCGCCGCGCACACGAAGTCCATCCGGCTGGGGGCGGGCGGGGTGATGCTCCCGAACCACGCACCGCTGACTATCGCCGAGCAGTTCGGAACGCTGGAGACCCTGCACCCGGGCCGGATCGACCTCGGCCTCGGCCGGGCGCCCGGCAGCGACCAGAACACCATGCGGGCCCTCCGGCGTGACCCGATGAGCGCGGACAGCTTTCCGCAGGATGTCCTGGAATTGCAGGGCTACCTGACCGGCCCGAGCCGGATTCCCGGGGTGGAGGCCACCCCGGGGAAGGGCACGAATGTGCCGCTTTACATCCTCGGTTCGTCGCTGTTCGGGGCCAGGCTGGCGGCCCAGTTGGGGTTGCCGTACGCCTTCGCGTCGCACTTTGCGCCAAACGCGTTACAGGACGCCGTGTCGCTTTACCGCCGCGAGTTCCGCCCCTCCGAGCAGCTCGAAACGCCGCATGTGATCGCCGGTGTCAACGTCGTCGCCGCCGACTCGGCAGCGCACGCGCAGGAGATGTTCCAGGCGACGAAGCGCGCCCGGGTCTCGCTGTTTTTCGGCAACGGCCGGGTCTTCACCGACGACGAGGCCGACATGATCCTGGATTCACCGCAGGGGCAGCACATGGCGCAGATGATGAAGTATTCCGCGGTGGGCACTCCCGACGTGGTGCTGGAATACCTCGAGGAATTCACCCGGCACGCCGACGCCGATGAACTGATCGTCGCGCACCAGAGCAACGGCGTGGCCGACAGGCTCCGCTCCGTGGAACTCCTCGCGGAAGCCGCCGGGTTGGCCCGGGTCTAAGTCCCCGCTGCTCCGACGTCGGGCGGGCGCGGCTACTCGCAGGCGATGCCGTCGTTGTCGCGGTCCAGTTTGCTGCTGTACCCGGGCTGCCCGCGCCGGATGGGCGCGGCTCCGGCGGCGCGAACGGCCGCACAATTTGCGTAATAAACGGCTGCCGGCGCAGGCACCGCAGGCACCACGGCCGGAGCCGGAGCCGGGGCGGGCGCAGGAGCCGGGGCGGCCTGGGCTGGAGCGGGAGCGGGAGCCGGAGCCGGGGCCGCCTGGGCCGGGGGCTGCGCGTTGGTGGGTGCCAGAGCGTCCGGGCAGTCGGCCAGAATCCGGGCCATGGCGTCGTGCTCGGCCTGGGTGACCCACAGTGCGTAGCTGGCCTTGACCGAGATCTGCCGTGCCACGTACGGACAACGGTAGGACTTGTTGGACGGGAGCCAGGTGGCGGCGTCACCATCGCTCTTTTGCATGTTCGCGGGACCGTCGACGGCCAGGAGATTCAGCGGATCGTTGGCAAAGGCGAGGCGCTGTGCGGCGCTGAGTTGCTGGGCGCCCTTTTGCCAGGCGTCGCTGAGCGCCACGACGTGATCGATCTGGACCGCCGTACTGGTGCTGTTTCCCCGGACGAAATTAATAAGCTTCGCCGTGTACGGATCGGCAAGGGCGCCCGAAAGCACCACACAGTCCCGGGTACCGGATTTCAACGCGACGGACGTCAGGTCGCGGCGGAGCACATCGTTGCGGGTGTCGCAGCCGTTGCGGTCAACGTCGGACCACGCGGGCCCGAACTGGTCGCGGGAATACCCTGTTTTCGGCGCCCTGCCCTTGATGGGCAGGGTAGCCAAAACGTCCGATGCCCTGCTGGCGTAAGCAGGCTGCTGGTGCGGGGCCATCGCGCCGGACAAGGTGACCGTGGGGGCGGTCTCCGGGTCCAAGGGCGCACCCGGCTCGGCAGTGACCGTAGGTGATGCCGACGGCGTCAAAGACGCGGCGGAGGTTGCGGGTGCGGCCTGCTCAGAGCCTCCCGGACCGGCGGCAGGCCCTGGGCCCGCGCAGGCGGTGGCAACCACCAGCACGAGTCCGGCGATGCCGGCAGCGACCCAGTCGGCCGCCCCGGTGCGCGTTTGAGTGGCAGTACGCATATATCCCCCAAGTCCCAGCAGCATTCGGCCCTGGTTCGGGCCTTCTACAGCCTAGCGGCGCTGTTTCGAGGCAGGCCGGCGGCACGCCGGAAGCACGCCCCCGCGGCGCACAGGCCGGTGCGGGGCTGCGTTGCGCTAGTTGAGGGCGGCGTTGTTCAGGGCGTGCGGCGGACGCAGGAGGCCCGCGCTGTGGCCCTCGGCCGGATCGCTTCCGATCTGCACCACCTTGTTGTCCTTGTCCACATGGACGACCTTGGGGGTGTAGGCCTTGGCCTCTTCCGTAGTCATCTGGGCATAGGTAATCAGAATGACCAGGTCGTTCTCGTGCATCAGGTGCGCAGCCGCCCCGTTGATGCCGATGACGCCGGAACCGCGCTCGCCGGCAATGGTGTATGTCTCGAGCCGGGCACCGTTGGTGACGTCCACGATCGCGACGAGTTCGCCCGGGAGGATGTCGGCCGCCTCCAGCAGGTCCAGGTCCACCGTGACCGAGCCGACGTAGTGGAGGTCCGCGTGGGTGACCGTGGCGCGGTGGATCTTGGACTTGAATATTGTTCGATTCATAACAGCACCAGTCTAGCGCCGGCGTCGACCCTGCGCTGTGAGCCGGCAGACAGGCGCCGGCTGGCGCTTCACACTCCCGGGGCCACGGATGCGGCCGTCTGGGCCAGGACCTCGCGGGTCACCAGAATGGCGGGACGCTTGGCGCTGGACCGGCGGACCGACGTGAAAACGGTGCGGTGCGGGTTGCCCGGAAGCTCCAGCAACCGGGCGGTGGTGCCCCGTCCGGTCCAGACCAGGTCTGGCATCAGGGCCACCGCGTTGCCCGACTCGATAAGCCTGATCTGGGCCTGCAGGTCGGCGGTCTCAAAGCGGACGTCCGGTTCGAACCCGGCACTCCGGCAGGCCTGCTCCGCCCAGTGCCGGGACGCCGCGCCCCGGGGTTCCATGACCCAGGGCAGGTCGGCGGTGTCCGCCAGGCCCGTGATGGCCCGGCCGCAGGCTGGCTCCGGCGGGACCGCCAGCCTGATGGCGTCGCTCGTCAGCCGGAGCCGGTCCAATTCTGCATAGCGGGGCGCCGCATGGCCTGGGTACTGCTCGGCGATGACCAGGTCGAAGTCGCGGGCCCAGGTTTCGTGCAGCGCGGTTTCCGGTTCCCGCTGCGTCATTTCGACCCGGACTTCCGGGTAGCTGGCCGACATCCTGGTCAGCGCGTCGGGCATCAGCGCCAGGGCGGCGGACTGGAATACGGCGATCCGGACCGTGCCGGTGACCGTGGTCAATGAGGCAGCGAGGTCGGCCTCGGCTTGTTCCAGCGTCTCCAGCAGCTGGGCGGTGTGGGCCACCAGCACTTCTGCCTGCGGGGTGAGCTGCACACGGCGGCCCGTTTTGCGCAGGAGTTCGACGCCGGCTTCCTTCTCCAAAAGCGCCAGCTGCTGGGACACCGAGGAGGGGCTGTACTGCAATGCCTCGGCGACTTCGGCAAGGGTGCCCCGGATCTGCAGTTCGCGCAGCAGGCGCAGTCTCCGGACGTCCAGCATCGGAAATTCCTTCGTGAATTATAACGGTTATTGATTAGGAGAATTCACTTTATCTAATGCAATTGGACTTGCATACTGGTCTGACCGAGTAAGCCCCATCACAGGGCGGGGTTGATGGGCGACACCTCTACTACGGGAGGCCCCGATGAGCAACAGAAACCTGACCACGTCGATGATGCGGCGCAAGCCCATCAACGACATCGAAGAGGAAAACAAGCACAGCGGGCTATTCAAAAGCCTGGGGCTGTGGCAGCTGACTGCCATCGGCGTCGGCGGCATCATCGGCGTCGGCATCTTCTCGCTGGCGGGGCTGGTGGCGCACGGCAGTGCAAGCGAGCCCGGCGTCGGGCCAGCAGTGCTGTTCTCCTTCCTGATCGCCGGCCTGGCGTCCGCGGCCGCGGCGCTCTCCTACGCCGAATTCGCCGGCATGGTGCCGCGGGCAGGGTCCGCCTATACCTACGGATACGTGGCCCTGGGGGAGGTGTTCGGCTGGTTCATCGGCTGGGATCTGCTTCTGGAGTATGTCGCAATCGTGGCCGTGGTGGCGATCGGTATCTCCGGCTATTTCGACGCGTTCCTCGCCGGCGTCGGCCTCCATATGCCCGCCTCGATGACCTCAACGTTCGATGAGGGGACCGGGGGAGTGGTCAATGTCCCGGCAATCGTTGTCTGCCTGATCGTGACGTGGATCCTCTCGCGCGGCACCAAAACGTTCGGCCGCTTCGAGCTGGTGGCTGTCGGTATCAAGGTGGTCCTGATCCTGTTCATCATCGGACTGGGCGTCTTCTATATCAACACCAACAACTACAACCCGTTTATGCCGAGCGGTTTTGGCCCGGTCCTGGCGGGGTCTGCCACGGTCTTTTTCGCTGTGTTCGGTTATGACGCCATGAGCACGGCGGCCGAGGAAGCCACGGACGGCAAGAAGCACATGCCCAAGGCGATCATCCTGTCCTTGATTGTGGCCATGCTGCTCTATGTCGCCGCGACCCTTGTCCTGACGGGCATGCAGAATTACCGCGAAATCGACCCGAAAGCCGGCTTCGCTTCCGCGTTTAATGGCGTGGGCCTGCCGGTGATCGCCACGATTATCTCCGTTTTCGCCGTCCTCTCCATCCTCACGGTGATGCTGACCTTCCTGCTCGGCGTCACCCGGGTCTGGTTCTCCATGAGCCGCGACGGTCTGCTGCCCGGCTGGTTTGCGAGGACGGACCGGCACGGCACCCCGCAACGCGTGACCTGGATTGCCGGCGCTGCCTCGGCACTGCTGGCCGGTGTCTTTCCGATCAAGGCGGTGGCAGACCTGACGAACATCGGCATCCTCGCCGCGTTCGTCGTGGTCTGCCTGTCCGTGATCATTTTCCGGTACAAGAAGCCGGATGCCCCCCGGACGTTCCGCCTTCCGTTTATGCCGGTGGTTCCGCTCTTCGGCATGCTGGCCTCGGCGTTCCTGATGGTCCAGCTGCACTGGGAGACCTGGCTGCGGTTCGTTGTCTGGCTCATTATCGGCCTGGCCATCTACTTCGGCTACGGACGGAAGCACTCCCTGATGAACCCGGACAGTCCCCGGCACCAAGAGGCCGTGGAGATGCACCGCCACGTCGGGTGATGCCCGGAACCATCACTTTTGCTGATCAGTATCGCTCGGAAAACATCGCTTTATCTTATGTGAGTCGCAGTCGATACTGATCTTGAGAACGTCCACATCTTGCGAAGGAACGCGTGCAGCCATGACCCACACCTCCACCGATCCCGTCCACAGCGCCGGCTCCCCAGCCCGTGAGGACGCTTCCAGCGGACAGGCCGGCACTGGAGCCGTCGTCAGTGGCCCAGCGCTGGCGGCCGATGGGCTGGCCGCGGAATCCATCGCACTGGTGCGCCGCTGGCTGGCGGCGGCGGCCGAGGTGCCCGTCGATGCGTCCGCCCAGCAGCTCGCCGGGGTCCTCAAGGACCCCAACGGCCTGGACTTCACGGTCGGATTCGTGGACGGCGTGGTGCGTCCCGAGGACCTGCAGGTTGCGGCCCGCAACCTCGCCGCCTTGGCCCCCAAGGTGCCGGCGTTCCTGCCCTGGTACATGCGCAGCGCTGTCCGCCTCGGCGGTGCCCTGGCCCCGGTAGTGCCGCAGGTCGTCATCCCGGTCGCCCGCCGGGTGCTCCGTGAGATGGTCGGCCACCTGATTGTTGACGCGACCGACGCCAAGCTTGGTCCGGCCATCTCGAAAATCCGCAAGGACGGCATCAAGCTGAACGTCAACCTCTTGGGTGAGGCTGTCCTTGGCCAGCATGAAGCCGCCCGCCGGCTCGAGGGAACGGATATCCTGCTCTCCCGTCCGGATGTGGACTACGTCTCGATCAAGGTGTCCTCCACCGTCGCCCCGCACTCCGCGTGGGCCTTCGACGAGGCCGTGGAGCACGTGGTGGAGAAGCTCACGCCGCTCTTCACCCGTGCCGCCGCCTTCGCCACCGGCGCAGGCCAGAAGGCCAAGTTCATCAACCTGGACATGGAGGAATACAAGGACCTGGATCTGACCATCGCGGTCTTCACCCGGATCCTGGACAAGCCCGAGTTCAAGAACCTCGAGGCCGGCATCGTGCTGCAGGCTTACCTGCCGGACGCCCTGTCGGCGATGATGCGGCTGCAGGACTGGGCTGCGGCCCGCCGTGCCCGCGGCGGCGCCGCGATCAAGGTCCGTGTGGTCAAGGGCGCCAACCTGCCGATGGAGCAGGTGGAAGCGTCCCTGCACGGCTGGCCGCTGGCCACCTGGGGCACCAAGCAGGACTCGGACACCAACTACAAGCGCGTCATCAACTACTCGCTGCAGCCGGACCGGATCAACAACATCCGGATCGGTGTCGCCGGCCACAACCTCTTCGACATTGCCTTCGCCTGGCTGCTGGCCAAGCAGCGCGGTGTTGAGTCCGGCATTGAGTTCGAGATGCTCCTCGGTATGGCACAGGGCCAGGCCGAAGCGGTCAGGAAGGACGTGGGGTCCCTCCTGCTGTACACGCCGGTAGTCCACCCCGCCGAGTTCGACGTCGCCATCGCTTACCTGATCCGCCGGCTCGAAGAAGGAGCCAGCCAGGACAATTTCATGTCCGCGGTGTTCGAGCTCAGCGACAACGAAAAGTTGTTTGAGCGTGAGAAGCAGCGCTTCCTCGCCTCGCTCGCCAAGCTCGACGACGAGGTTCCGGCCCCGAACCGCCGGCAGAACCGTGCCCTCCCGACAGAACCGCTGCCGCGCGACTCGTTCGGGAACACCCCGGACACCGATCCGTCGCTGCCGGCAAACCGCGACTGGGGCCGGGCCATCCTGGGCAGGGTGCCGGGTTCCACCCTGGGCAACGACGCCGTCGAGGCCGCCACGATCAATGACGAGGCGACCCTGAACGCTGTCATCGACACCGCCGTCGAGAAGGGCAGGGCCTGGGGCGCCCTCACCGGGGCGGAACGGGCCGAGATCCTGCACCGCGCCGGCGACGTGCTCGAAGCCCGCCGCGCCGACCTCCTCGAAGTCATGGCGAGCGAAACCGGCAAAACCATCGACCAGGGTGATCCCGAGGTCAGCGAAGCAGTGGACTTCGCGCACTACTACGCGGAATCGGCACGCAAACTCGACGACGTCGACGGCGCAACGTTCGTCCCGGCGAAGCTGACCGTGGTGACACCGCCGTGGAACTTCCCGGTGGCCATCCCCGCAGGGTCCACCTTGGCGGCGCTCGCCGCAGGTTCCGCCGTCGTGATCAAACCCGCGAAGCAGGCCCGCCGCAGCGGCGCCGTGATGATCGAGGCCCTTTGGGAAGCCGGCGTGCCGCGCGACGTGCTCACCATGGTGCAGCTGGGCGAGCGGGAACTGGGCCAGCAGCTGATCTCGCACCCGGCCGTGGACCGCGTCATCCTGACCGGCGGCTACGAGACCGCCGAGCTGTTCCGCTCCTTCCGCAAGGACTTGCCCCTGCTGGCTGAAACCAGCGGCAAGAACGCCATCATCGTCACGCCCAGCGCGGACCTGGACCTTGCCGCCAAGGACGTGGCGTACTCCGCCTTCGGCCACGCCGGCCAGAAGTGCTCCGCGGCCTCCCTGGTGATCCTGGTCGGCTCCGTTGCGAGGTCCAGGCGCTTCCACAACCAGCTGATCGACGCCGTGACCTCGCTCAAGGTTGGCTACCCGGAGGACCCGACCAGCCAGATGGGCCCGATCATCGAGCCCGCCGGGGGCAAGCTCCTCGACGCGCTGACCACCCTGGGCGAGGGCGAGTCCTGGGCCGTGGAGCCGCGGAAGCTGGACGACTCCGGAAGGCTCTGGAGCCCCGGGGTCCGGTACGGCGTCCGGCCCGGTTCCTACTTCCACCTCACCGAATTCTTCGGCCCGGTGCTGGGTGTCATGACCGCAGCGACCCTGGAGGACGCCATTGCGCTGCAGAACCAGATTGAGTACGGGCTGACCTCCGGCCTGCACTCGCTGGACGCGGACGAACTTGCCCTTTGGCTGGACACGGTCGAGGCCGGCAACCTCTACATCAACCGGGGGATTACCGGCGCCATCGTGCAGCGGCAGCCGTTTGGCGGCTGGAAGAAATCCGCCGTCGGCGCCGGTACCAAGGCCGGCGGGCCCAACTACCTCGCGGGTCTCGGCGGCTGGGTGAGCAAGCCCGGCGCCTCCGGCGAAAGCGGTGCATCTGGAGCGCAGGGCGCCGCCGGGTACGGCGCGGCCACGCCCCACGCTGGCGTGCGCCGTCTTGAGGATGCAGCCATGGGCTTCCTGGCCACCGACGAGGCCGTGACGCTGCAGCGCTCGCTGGCCTCCGATGCCCGCGCCTGGGCGGACGAATTTGGTACCGCCAAGGATGTCTCCGGGCTGGCCGCCGAACGCAACGTCTTCCGCTACCGCCCGCTCCCGGTCACCGTGCGCCTCTCCGAAGGGGAGCCGCTGGGCGCCCTGGTGCGCGTGGTGGCGGCCGGCGTCCGGGCCGGGTCGCGGCTCGCAGTCTCAAGCGCCCTCGAACTTCCCACCCAGCTGCAGGCCGTCTTTGCCGGTTTGGGGATCGGCGCCGCTGTGGAAGACGACGCCGCGTGGCTGGTTTCCGCTGGCCGGTTCGCCTCTGCGCCGAGGCTCACAACCCCCCGGATCCGCCTGATCGGCGGCGACGCGAAGGCCCTGGCCGAGGTGACCGGCGGCCGCCCGGACCTGGCCGTCTACGCCCACCCAGTCACCGAAGCCGGCCGGGTTGAGCTGTTGCCGTTCCTGCACGAGCAGGCAATCAGCATCACGGCGCATCGCTTCGGCACGGCCAACCATCTCTCGGAGGGCCTGATCTAGCGGGAACCGTCTGAGGCAGGCGGTGCCGGCAAGCGCCCGCCGGCGGTGCGGGTCGTCTGCGGGCGCCGGCAGCGGACGTCTGCGGGCGGCCGCGAGCCTGGCGGGCGCCGCCTGACCTCAGCCGAGGTACCAGCCGGGCGGCACCCAGGACGCTGGTACGGCGTGCGCGGAGAAGTCCTCGCAGCCGGAGCAGAAGTACGTCACCTCGCCGAGCCTGCTGATTGTGCCGTCGCGGTGGTGCTTGACCGGGACAAACGTCTCCAGATAGACGTACTCGTCAGTCCCGCACCGGTCGCAGTAGGGGATGCCGGCGTAGTCGTCGTCGCTGCGGGCGGCGCCTGGGTGCGGGTCGCGGCGGCCGAGTACCACATGCGGCATGCTTTCGAGGCGGCCGGCTGCGGTGAGGGGCTGCCCGGGAACCGGCAGGTGTCCCGCCCGCAGAACATGATCTGGACCGCTTGTGGCTGGCGTCATTGCTGGCCTATCCCGAGCGTCTGCCGCGATATGACGCCAACGCCGAGCGCGCCAACGAGGCACAACGTTCGATTTTTCGAATCCTAGGAGCAGGCCCTGCTTGGCCTGCCACACAGTCAGAATAGGGCAAGTACACCGAGGCATCAATGGCCCAAATACCTGTTGACACAACGAGTACTTCAGACAGGTATAAGGTCCTGCATGCGCGTCAGCCCTCCAAAGTTCCGCGCCGAATCGGGTCACCCGCTACGCAGATCCAGGTAGCGGCCCTCCGGTGTCGGCGCGGAGAACCCCGGTCGCGTCTGTCACCGTCAGCTTCTTGGCGATTGCCGGCTGGGTAGCCACGTAACCCGGCTGCGGCGCGCGCTGCGGGAGAGGAACACACGGGCGAAATGGAGCGGCTGACGGGAATCGAACCCGCGTATCAAGCTTGGGAAGCTAGCGCTCTACCATTGAGCTACAGCCGCAGTGAGCCGCAGTGTGACTAGCCAGAAACCTGGATCGTGTCCCGCGGAACACGAGCTTTACCTTACCCCAGCCGGGGGACTTCCCTGAACAATCACGCGTCGTGATGCGTCGCGCCACACCTGGCCTGTGCACGGTCCGATCCTGCGCGGGCGTTGCAATTCGAAATTCTGGCGCGCGCGAACTCGATCTGTGCGCCCAGACCAGCGACAAAGCACGATCCAAATCGGGCCGTGGAATACGTAGTGCAGTCTCAGATCCAAGTACTACCAGCGGGTAGTGGTGAGTGGCCGACCCTCCCAAAAAGGGTAGAGCGCACTCGTGTGCGTCCAAAAGTCATCTATTTAGCTTGGGGGACCGCAGCCAGCCAAGTCGTTAGAGGGTCTCACTATGTTTCGTCGGACGTTGATGATGATTCCGTCATTATGGGCAGCGGGCGGCCTTGGCGGACCGCCGTGGCTAGCCCCGGAACGGCCGCGGCACTTGCACGCGGGGCGTCGTTGCAGCCTGCGCGCCGGTGCCCTCGCCGGCTGCCGTGCGCTCCGGGCGTGTTAGGCATGAGTGAGCTCAAGGAGCGGGCACCCGTCCACGCAGGGTTTCATACTCCGACTCGTTTCCGGGTTCCGTCGCTAACCCCGGATGTACCCGCCGGCGCCGCAGCCCTGTCATCCCAGCCCATCGCATTTCCAGACTTCCGGCCCGCCAGATTCGGCCTTGCGAGAACGCCTGCACGTGAAGGCATCCGTTGGGCAAGCCATTACAGGAACCTGCTCGCGGCCGCAGACGCGCTGGTGATCGTCGCCGTCATGGCCGCCGCTCACATCACACGCTTCGGGTTGAGCACCGTGAATTTGGTGGAAGTGGGCACCTTCACAGTCAGTTATCTGCAAATCACCGTGATCATCGCTACCGCCTGGATGCTTGCGCTGGGTCTTTGTAAGAGCCGGGATTCCCGGATCGTTGGAATCGGTGTCGACGAGTACAGGCGCGTGCTCAGCGCCAGCGCCATGCTGCTGGGCCTCATTGCGCTGGCTTGCTTCGTCCTCGATATCAAAATAGCGCGCGGATTCTTCGCCCTAGCCCTGCCGGCGGGCTTAACAGGGCTGATAGCGGCTCGCTGGAGCCTGCGTCGGTGGTTGTCCAGGCAGCGCGTTCACGGCCACTACCTCTCGCGCGTGATCGTCCTGGGCCGGCCGAACGACGTCCGCTACGTCGTTGGCCAGATAGAAAAGAACTCCGGTGCCGCCTACCGGGTGGTGGGTGTCGCGCTCGCCGGACGGCACGGTCCGGCCGCCTTTACACAGGGCGGCAAGACTTTCGCGGTGGTGGGCGACGAACGGACCGTCGTCGAAGCCGTAGCGTCCGTGGACGCCGACGCCGTCGTCGTGGCCGGCTCAATGAAGGGGGGCGGCCGCTACATCCAAAGGCTGGGGTGGAAGCTGGAACAGTCTTCAACGCAGCTGATCCTCACCACCGGGCTGACCAATGTCGCCGGCCCGCGGATTCATTCCCGGCCCGTCGAGGGGCTTCCTCTTATGCACGTCGAATTGCCGCAATACTCCGGCGTCAAGCACGCCTTGAAACGGTTGTTGGACGTCACTCTGGCTCTTAGCGCCCTGGTGGCACTCATCCCGGTCTTCCTCGCCCTCGGAGCATTGATCAAGCGTGACAGTCCGGGCCCTGTGATCTTCAGGCAGGAGCGGGTCGGCCGCGGTGGCGAGAAGTTCAACATGCTTAAATTCCGGTCCATGGTCGAAACCGCCGAGGCCGACCTCGCCGGGCTCCTGGAACACAATGAGGGTGCGGGCGTGCTCTTCAAGATGCAGAACGATCCGCGGGTCACCAAGGTGGGCCGGTGGATGCGGAAGTACTCCCTGGATGAATTGCCACAGTTCTGGAACGTCGTTAAGGGCGACATGAGCCTGGTGGGTCCACGTCCGCCGCTGCAGTGCGAGGTGGACAAATATCAGCGCAAGGTCCTCCGCCGGTTGTACATCAAACCGGGGCTTACGGGCATGTGGCAAATCAACGGCAGGTCCGAACTGAATTGGCGCGACAGTGTCCGCCTTGATTTGTACTACGTCGAAAACTGGTCGCTGGTCGGCGACCTGATCATCCTCTGGCGCACAGCAAAAATGCTGTTGAAACCGGTCGGGGCTTACTAACCGGTCGAGGGTTTCTAAATTCGAAGGTCACTGTTCTACGGACGGGAAAGGCAAAGCAATGACCGCACTTGTTACGGGAGCCGGTGGGCTTTCGGAAGGTTCGAGCGAGGTTCAATCAGGCGTGGAGGCACCCGGAATCGGCACCCACCAACCTCCGGTAATTGAGCTGGCCGAGGCGCCCGGGGCGGGGGAGGCATGGGACCGGCCGCGGGCAGTGGTGTACGCGTGGCGGATCTGTGAACTCATATTCGTCAGCAACCCGTGGCAGGTGAGCTCGCGACTGAGAGTGGCCGCGCTGCGTGCGTTCGGTTCGGAGATTGGAATGGGCGTGACCTTCCGGCCCCGTACTCGGGTCGCATTTCCGTGGAAGCTACACATCGGGTCCGGATGCTGGATCGGCGAAGGAGTGTGGTTCCACAACCAAGATCACGTCATCATCGGCTCTAACGTGGTGGTTTCCCAGGAATGCTTCATCACCACGGGCAGTCACCGGGCCCGCACCGATATGGGTCTGGTAACAAAGCCCGTGCGCATCGACGACGGCGCTTGGGTCACCTCGCGTTGTCTGGTCCTCGGCGGGGCCCACATCGGCCGGTCAGCCCTCGTGGAGCCGCTGACCGTCGTCCGGGGCGCCGTTCCCGCAAACGCTGTTTTTGGCGGGGCCGGCGCACCCTATGTGATTAAGGAGCGATTCCGTGACGGCGACGTTGCAGACCCCATACCGCGCTCTAGGACGTAGCCATGGAGGCCAGGGCCGAAGTGATTATGGCGTACATCCTTACGGCCATGTACTGATGGCCGGCATCGGTAGGGTGGACGCCGTCGGCGCCGATGAGCTTTGCGTCGGCGCCGAAGAACCAGCCATCGCTCAGCGGGCTGACGAAGTCGGCGCCGGCGGCAGACGCTGCACCGGACATCGCTTTCGTGTTACTCGTGATGGACTCGGGTACGTTCTCGTCGACCCATGCCGGCCCCACCACGACCAGTTTCGCGTGTGGCGCTCGCTCGCGGATCTTCCCGTAGAGGTCCTTCGCGGCCGCCGCCATGGTTACGGGGTCCTGTTTGCCGTCGTTCCGGCTGCCGAAGACCAGGACCAGGTCCGCCGAGGAGCGCAGCCTGGACGTAGTTGCTTCGGCGAACGTCGCCTTGCCTGGCCCGCGGCTGATATAGCCGGCACCAGGTACGGCGACGACGTTCATGTCAACCGGCGAACCCTCCTGATAGAAACGCGACCCGACCACCTTGGTCCAGTTCGCTGCTCCGTAGCCGCCCTGGTCGGAGCCGCCGACGTAAGAGTCGCCGATGATGTCGATATTTGGCACGCTTGGCCGGCTTGCCTGGGACGATGCGGACGGCAGAACCGCTGCCGGCCTTACCCCGGCGTCCCGCGGGGTCAGCGCCAGCACCGCAATGATGACGGCTGCCGCGGCCAACAGGCCAAGGCCAAGTACTTTCCCATGACCGGCACGGAAGGATGATCTGTTCGGTGTTTCGCGCTTCAGAAAATCCATGCGCAAAGACTATCTGCAATTCACTCGTAGGGGGCATCGAATGAACAAGGTCCCGGAACCCGTTCTGCTTATGAAGGAAGAAACTGGCACCGGGACCGCCACGTGGTCCGCGGCGGTTCTGCCGAGTACCTCGCGCCAGGGTCAATCTACGCGGGCCAGAACTGAAGTGCGGGGCGAGATACAACCGCCGGCCCAGCTCCGGCCGGCCCTCTCGATTTTGGCCTTTCTGGGCTTCGCCGTTGCCATCCCCGTGATCCTCCGGGTGACGGCGGAGGCCCGCTACACCGAGACGGACTTCCTCCTCCGGTACTTGGTTGTCCTGTATGCGGCCACCCATATAAGCGTCATCGTGTGGAGGAAGCCCGTCATACCGGTAGCCGGCGTCTTCTGGATGTTCGTGTACATCTGCATGGGCGTTGTCCCTCTCGCTCAGTTGTCAACGGGAGCGTCCACCATGCTGGCTTTTCAAGTCGACGATGCGACGCTGCACGCCACGACTGCCCTCACCTTGCTCGGCTGCGTCAGCTTCGACCTTGCGTACAACCTGCGGCTCTTCCGGAACCTGGGCCGGTCCGCTCCCCTCCGCACACTGCGCAGCATGGCAACCTTGCGGGCCTTTGCTGCGGTCGCGATTCTTGGCGGGCTTATCTACGTCGCTCAGATTGGGGGACTCGGCGTGTTCTTCGCCAGTCGACAGGAGGCCGGCCAGGCACTCGATCAGCTAAGCCCGGACAGCGGGCAGGCGGTCCGAGCAATCATTTCCGCTTTCGGCTCCGTCACCTGCCTGGTGGCACTGATCTTTTATCTGCACGTCCTGCGGTTGATGCGCGATTCCTTGAATCTCCTGGACCCCTGCCTGCTGGTTGTCCTGGTTGGGATGAATGTTGTCGTCAACAACCCGATTTCCAACTCTCGGTATTGGGCATTGGCTGTGCTATTCGGTTTGATCATGCCGCTGATACGGTTCCGAAAAACTTGGTTCAACGTCGCGATTATCGGCGGAATTGTGGCGGCGATTGTAGTTTTTCCGCTGAGTGATATCACGCGCAGGAGAGCCGGGGCCGGTTTCATGGTTCAAGCAGACTCGGTGTGGCGGATGATTTCAACGAAGGACTACGACCAGTTCAGTATGTTGGCCAACACACTTGGCTTCACCGCTGATGAGGGCTTTGCGTGGGGATACCAGTTCCTGGGACCGCTCCTGTTCTGGGTGCCGCGTGTCATCTGGCCCACGAAACCACTGGACAGCGGGGTCGAGGTCGGGCAATGGATGAGCAGTGCCAACGTCAACCTTTCTTCCCCCCTGTGGGCCGAGGCCTGGATCAACTTCGGGGCTGTCGGCGTCGTCGTGACATTGGCGCTGCTGGGCCTCGTAAGCAGGAAATTTGATTCAGGCTTCAGGGCGTCGGAGTGGTCACCGAACGAGGTGGGCTACCTCGGAGTCTCCGTCCTCGCCGGGTACATGTTCATCCTGCTGCGCGGCTCCCTCCTGCAATCAATGGGCCGGCTTATGATCCTTGCCCTATCCATCGCGTGCCTGACGGCGGCGGTCAATCGAAAGTCAAGGTTGAGAAAATGAGCACTGCCAAGTATGGACACCCGGGGAGCAAAGCGCCCAACTTCGCCCAATCCTTCAGCGAGCTGCGGCTGGCGCAGAAGGGCAAGAAAGGCGTCCCGCTCTACAGCCTGTATATCAACAGGCCCGCGGGCCGTGTTCTGGCTGCTGCACTCCGCAACAGCGCGATTACACCCAACCAAGTCACGATTACTGGTGCCGTCCTCACTTACGGAGCCCTACTGTGGCTGGCATTCGGCGCCCCGGCCGATGCAGGGTCTGCTGCTGTGGGGTTGGTTCTCGCGGTCGGCTTTGTTCTTGATTCCGCCGATGGGCAGCTGGCAAGGCTCCAAGGCCGCAGTTCTAGATTGGGTGAGTGGCTGGACCACGTGCTGGACAGTGGGAGAATCGTTGTTTTGCACGGCTCCGTCTTCTGCTTTTTACTGCGAACCAGCACTCTGCCGGTCCTGCCGGTAGCAGCCCTGTGCGGGGTATTCCTTTTGGCCAGCTCCACGATCTTTTTCGCCGGCTCACTTTTCGACCAACTGATCCGGAACGCAGCAACCGCGCCATCCACTGGAAGTCACGGCGCCGCGGCCTCCCTGAAACGATCCGTACTGATGTTGCCGGTCGATTACGGCAGCACGTGCCTCTTGCTGGTGACGGTCCCATGGGGAGCGTTTTTCCTGCCAGGCTATGCGGCACTGGCACTCCTGCATTGCCTGTTCGGCGCAGCTTACGTAACGAAATGCTTCCGTGCTTTAGCGAGGATGGGCTGAATGGCGAGGCTCGGACGATACGTCGCAATTGGTGATCAGGCGGTCTCCAGCATCTCGAACTTCGCCGCCGTGGCGGTTGTGGCACACGTTGCGACGGTTGACCAGTTCGGGCAGTTCTCCCTGGCGTACGCGGGTTTGCTCCTCTTCCTCGGATCTCAGCGTGCTTTCATCGGCGAGACGCTGCTGGTCAAGCACTCCGGCACGGGAAGCCTAGCTGTTGCGTCCCGCAAGGGTGCCATGGGAGCGAGCGTGCTGGTGGGCGCGATGGGAGTGCCCCTATTTCTTGCCGGTGGTGCCGTCGCGGAGGAACCTTCCCGCCTCCTCTGGTTCGTGATCGCCGGGAGCCTGCCGCTGGTGCTCCTCCAGGACGTACTCAGATATCTGTTCATTTGCGAGGGCCGTGCGTGGGCGGCCCTGCTCGTGGACGCTGTGTGGGCGGTCGTGGCACTGGGATCTATGGTGGTTGTGGTGTCGAGCAGCCGGACCGTCTGGGCGGTCGTGTTCTGCTGGGGTGCGGGCGCCGGCGCAGCGCTTGCCTTGGGACTCATCTTTTGCAGGGTGTTGCCCGCGCCCCGCAGCGGCTGGCGCTGGCTGCGTACGAACCGCCAACCCGGGCTGCGCTACCTCGGTGAATTTTCAGCCTTGAACGCTTCAGCCCTAGCCGTACTGTACTTCCTGGCGCTGCCCCTCGGCGCCGCCGGCGTGGGCGCGCTGCGTGCCGCCCAGTTGCTGTTCTCCCCGCTCAACACCGCATTTTCCGCGATCCGTACGGCCGTCATCCCCGAATTGGTCCGTACCAGGGGAACCCCCACCTTCCGCAAGCGGATCACCGAGACGGCTGCCGTCGTGGCAGGCCTGGCCGTAGCCTGGGGCGCGGCCGTCATGCTCCTGCCCTCCTCGGTGGGGACCCTCGTGCTCGGCACAACGTGGGAATCAGCGGCAGAACTGCGGTTGCCCTATCTGGCGCAATACCTCGCCATGGTTCCGTATACGGTTTTGCTCGCCTATTACCGGTCGGTCCAAGCGGACAAGCAATCCACTCTCATGCGAGCGACTCTAGCCTCGCTGACACTTGTCCTGCCGCTTAGCCTCGCGTATGTGAGCGGCACAGTGGCCTCGGCCTGGGCATTCACTCTTGCGGTGTCGGTCGCCACAGTTGCTGCCGCCGTCGCCACCGGCGTGTCGCTGTCCCGGGCCAGGACGGAGTCCGGGCGCCAGCCGGAGACGATCGAGGCGGAACTGCGGTCCGCCGCGGACGCGAGATAGGGCGTGCCCCGCACAGCTAGGCATGACCGCGAAAGAGAACCGAGGTCCGGACTAGCCGACGGACAGGTTCCGGAAATGCACTGGAACGGGCGCCGGGTAGTTTTTGCAGAGACTGAAGTAGCCGCCTCGGTATTTGTGGTCCATCGCCAACCCGGACCAGCCGCTGCCGTCCTGCCTCGAAAACCGGATGGACGACGGCGAGACTTCGATCGCGAAACGCATCCACTCCCCGGGGCGCACGGGTGCCGTCATGATGGTTTGCAAGCGGGTGCCAGCGGCATCGCCCGGATCGCGCCGGTGCAGGATGAGCTCCCCCGTAGGTCGAATTATCAGGTGGTAACCGCCAACGGGGGCCGGAACTAGGACTCGATAGGGAGCGTCGTTCTCTTGACCGAAGGCCAGGCCCGCGTGGAGCAACTCCGGCGGGAGCTCGTGCGGCCAGCACATCTCGAAGGAGAGTGTATGGATTTCGGACGCGATGGGGGCCATCGAGCCGGGCCGGTAACTGCAGTTTTGGCTCTGGCCCAGCACCAACGATGCGGACGCTGCGTCGATCAACGGCTGAACGCCCCAACCCTGGTCAGTTGTCCAAGGAAGGTCGCCGGCCGCCCGGGTGCCCGTGGCGAAGCGGTCTCTTGTGTCGGCTGCCTTAGAGGACATGACATAAGGGATGTTGGAGCACATAAAGCCTTGAACCCCGAGGGCGGCGACGCGGTCACGGACGGCGCGGGTGTGGACTTCCCAGCAGATGACGGGCTTACCGTATCCAACGACGTGGCCAATCGTCGCGTAATCCGTCGTATGCGGGACGCCCAGATAGTCAAAGCTTGAAGCCAGTTCGCCCAGCCGCGGCAGGGCGTCGGGCATGAAATATCCCCACGTCTTATATCCCCGTCTGGCGGCGGCCCCCACTTGAAGGGCAGGCGCTGCTTGTTTCCACACAAAGTGATCCGTGGAGGCTGGATAGCTGTCCATCAGGTCAAGCAGCGCCGCGGTGTTAGTGCCCTGCTTGTCTTCGATGAAAATTACATGCGAGGCAGCATAGCGGTCGAGAACCTCCGCTAACTTTGGAATGGGCTGCAGTGCGGTCGCTGGACCAAGCCAAGCGCGTGCGTCGACCCTAAGACTGCTCAGCTCCGCATAGCTCAGCTCTGCGATTTGGTTGTCGTGACCAGTGGACCTCAAAGTGTCTTTGTCATGGTGACAGACGAGCACCCCGTCGCGCGTCGAATTCACCGAGACCTCAAGCGCAGGAACACCGAGTTTTATCGATTCTGAGTAGCCTTGCATCGTGTGTTCGGGCCAGTTATCTCCCGAGCCGCGGTGAGCCACAAGGAAATGCTCTTCCCTAAAAAGGCTCGTGATTGTGTGAGTTGGAACGGTTTTCGTCGCGGGTGGTGCCGCAGAACTACAGCCGGTAAGAAGAAGCCCCGATGCTCCGAGGATGATGGCCTGGCGGCGTGAGAGGAATTCTGATGTCGTCGAAGCGTCCGCGGGGCTCGCCCGTTGCTTTCTGAAAGTGCTAGAAAAATACATTCTAAGCCTCTAACGGCTTGCCATCTTCGGGGGTTCCGCCCAGCAAATTCAAAGTCTGTCGAAGTATGGTACTGGAGGTGTGCATCGTGTACGGAAAGTACACCACCTCGACTCCGACGGCGCGCATTCCCGCCTCAAGACGGTTGCCCTTTTCGGTTCCACGCCAGTCGTCACCTTTGAAGAAGACGTGGAAGCCATAGGCACGCCAGGCATCGACTTTATCGCTGTACTCGTCCACGACAGCCTCGTCGACGAACCGGATATTCCGCACGATCTCGAGACGTTCATGGAGGGGTATGACGGGGTTCTTGTTTTTCTGGCGCTTGGATGCCTCGGCGGACGCGACTCCGGCAATCAAATAGTCACAGTGCTGCCTGGCATGCTTCAAAAGATTTAGGTGACCGATATGAAACAGGTCGTAGATCCCCGATGCGTAGCCGATACGAACGGTCATGGCGAACTCGATTCTTTACTGATGCCGAATTGTGAGCTAGGCACCATCCAAACGTCGAGGCGCTGGACTGGTCCCCCCGAATCCATACTGACGGTACCGCGAGTTTGCGAAAAGCAATTCCGGGAGAAACGGGTGGACCCACCGCAAAAGCAAGTAGTGGCGTCAGCAAGACAAGTAGGGCCGTCCGAAAGGCTAGTAGGAACGACGCTTCCTGCCGTTGGGCTTTGCTGATTGGATCTTTCTAGCTTCAGCACCGAAGTTATGCTTACGTACGGGGGAACTCTATGCGTCACAAAATTCCAGCAGTACTGGCCGGAATCGCTCTTGCCGTTGCGCCGTTAGTGGCAACGACCATTCCTGCCCAAGCTTTATCCCCGGGAGTGGCCTTCTCCGCCAACGACCTCCCCACCTGGCAAACTAACGGCATTCCCTGGGCTTTGGCGCAGTCAAACGGAGTTGTTTACGCCGGCGGTACCTTCACCCAAATCCGGCCACCCGGTGCTGCCGCCGGCAGCGCCGAATCGAGGAGCGCCGTAAACTTCGCTGCCTTTGATGCGTACACCGGGAATCCGACCTCATGCGCGCTGTCCGTCACTGGCGGCGCCGCCACCGTGAGGGCCCTGGCCGTCACACCTGACGGAAGCCGCCTCTACGTAGGCGGCCTCTTCGGCACGATCAACGGCGTCAATGTGACCCGCATCGCGGCCATCAAGCTCCCCGGCTGCACGGTGGACACGACGTTCCGACCCGCCGTGGTGTCCTCTTATGTGAGGACCATCGCGGCCACAAATTCCGCCGTCTATTTCGGCGGAGACTTCCAAAGCGTGGGTGCCGAAGCCCGCAGCCGTTTCGCAGCCGTGGACCGCAATGGGGCGTTGTTGCCCTGGGCTCCGGCTGTCAATGCGCCGGGCCGGGCACTCAGCGTCCCCGAAGGCCGCGACGTCGCCGTGATCGGTGGTGATTTCGCCACGGTCAACGGCGTCGCTTCGCAGGCGCTCGCGGTCGTGGATGCCACCACAGGCGCGAACGTGAAGACCTATGGCAGCAATTTCATCCCTGCCACCTCAGTCACGATGACCATTGTCAACGATGGGCAAAACTTCTACATCGGCAATGAGGGGACCGGCGGCGGTGTCTTTGACGGTCGGGCAAGGTTCAGCCTGACGGACTACAACCAGGTGTGGCGGGACACGTGCCTTGGGGCCACCCAGGCGGTGGACGTCTATCAGGGAGTCCTCTACGCGGGACATCACCAGCATGACTGCAGCAGCATGAATGAGATGGCCGATGGTTCGCGGCAACACCTTACCGCCCAAAGCATCGACAACCCGGCGCCGCAGCTCGGCTGGAGCCCTGACACCAATGATGGGATCGGCGAACCCGTAGGCCCTCGAGCGCTGGTTCACACCACCAAGGGCTCTGACGACGTATTGTGGGTTTCGGGCGGCTTCACCACCACCAACGGCAAGGCCCAGCAGGGCCTAGCGCGGTTCGGTCCCGGCCCCGGAACAGCAGCACCCTCGGCACCGACCAATGTCAGCGCCGAGAGCCTCAGAACGGGCGAAAACCAGGTCAGGTGGCGGACCAGCCGCGACAACGACGATTCCGAACTGACGTACAACATTTTCCGGAACGGTTCGGCCACCGCGCTGGCCACCGTCAAGGCGAGCTCGCTATGGTGGTCCACCGGCCAGGCGTCCTACACGGACAAAACGGCCGTGCCAGGTCAGCGCTACACTTATCGCGTTCAGGCCACCGACGGCACAAACTTCGGGCCCCTCTCAGCCTCCGTGGCCGTAACTACTGCCACGGCCAACGCTGCCTACCCGGCGGCGGTCCTTGGGGCCGGGGCCAGCACCTACTGGCGGCTGGACAACCCCGGCCCGACCGTGGGCGCTGACAGCTCGCCCGGGAACAACCTGGAACTGAGCTACGGCGGACCGGGCTTCGCCGGCGATACCGGTGCCATTCCCACTGACCCCAGCCGGTCGACGTCGTTCAATGGCACGAGTGCTTTTGCTTATGGGCAGAACCGCGGACAGGCACCCAACGTCTACAGCGCAGAAGTTTGGTTCAAGACAAACACGACCAGCGGCGGAAAGATCTTCGGTTTCGGCAATGGGCAGCCGAACAGGCTCGGAACCAACGCCGGGCTCAGCGGAAACTACGACCGCCAGCTCTACATGACCGACGCTGGGACTTTGATCTTCGGTGTGTATGTCAACGGGGCACGGACGATCTCGACGCTTACCCCCTATAACGACAATGCGTGGCATCACGCAGTAGGAACGCAAGGGAGCGACGGCCTCCGGCTCTACGTTGACGGAACGCTGATCGGCGTGCTGCCGACTCAGACGACGGCTCAATCATACTGGGGGTCGTGGAAGCTGGGCGGGGACGAGATGAACGGTTGGCCGTTGCGCCCCACCAGCAACTACTTTGCCGGTTCCCTCGATGAATTCGCCGTCTATCCGACCGCACTCTCAGCCAGTCAAGTCAGTGAACACTACTCGATTGGTACGGCGCCCGCTCCGGAGACGCAGCCGCCGGCGCCGGTTGCCGGAGTTGCTACCGCCGTCAACGGCGGAGATGTGAAAATCTCCTGGAACGCGTCCAGCGACAATGTTGGCGTTACCGGGTACGAGGTCCACAGGTCTGCGGTAAGCGGATTTACACCGGGCGCCGCGACCCGCGTCTCCACCGTCGACGGGAGTATCCTCACCTGGACGGATCCGGCCCGTCCTGCCGGCACCTCCTACTACCAGGTTCTCGCCACCGATGCAGCCGGCAACGTCAGCGGCCCGTCCAACGAAGCCGCAGCCACGGTGGCCCCGAAGCCCCAGGGCGTCACACTCACATTGGCTCCTACCGCGGATACCTACGTCAATGCCGGCGCTCCGAATACCGCCTTTGGCTCCAGCTCTGCCCTGGCCACGAGGGGGTCTCTCGCCTACATCACCTACATGAGGTTTAACGCGTCGGGGCGGGTCCCGGCGGGCCAGCACCTGGTGTCGGCGTCGTTGCGGTTCACCACCACCGGTGACTCATTCGCCGGTTCGACCGATCCGCAACAGATTGTAGCGATGGCCGGTGACTGGTCGGAGGCGACGAGTACGTACAACAACCGTCCGCAAACCAACGGCGCCGTGCTTGGGGCGTTTGCCGGTCCCACCGCGCCGAACTCAACGTATGCGATAAATCTCGACGCGGCTGCGATCTCGGCGGCCTTGGCGGGCGATATCAACTTTTCGTTGCAGGGCAGTGGAACCGACAACATGTGGTTCTTCTCGCGGGAAGCCGCAGCAGCGAGGCAGCCAGCGCTGGTCTTGACCTTCGAGCCTAACGCCTAGACAAGAACCGCTCTCGAAAGAAAACACCCCATGAATAAAGGTCTCTCACGGGCGATGGGAACGATGCTTCTGGTGGCTGCGGTCTTCGCAGCCACCGGTTGCACCTCTCCAGGAAGCCCACACGTCATTTTTTCATCCACGGCGGCCTCTGCCGCTGGACCGTCATCACCGCCTGAGCCACTGGGCCCTTCAGTGTCAACGCAGTCGTCGGGAGCGACGGCGTCGAGCGCACCAACCGACTCTCCAACGACTGCTTCCGATGCCCAGGCCCAGCAGCCGCAGCCGGCACCGGAACCCACCTTTGCCCCGCCTGAACAGAACTACCTCGCCTCGCGGGTCCCCGAGGGCACCGACCCTAACTCCGTGCTTCAAGCCGGCCAGGAAGTATGTGCCCGGCTTGAGGCGGCGAAGGCGGTTGATCCGAATGCTGTCGTGTCCCAGTTGATCCAGAAAGACGACGCCGACAGTGCCGCAGCCGTAGCGGATCTTTGCCCCGGGCTCAAGCCCGAGCTCGAGGCGGCCGGGCGCGGCTTCACCGACGGTGAATACGGCATTGGTGAAGCCGCTCCAAAGGCAGCCAAGGGCACCATCTCTTCGGGCACGTACCAGGCGTGGAATCCTTCCAGTACGTGTCAGCTGACCGCCTTTGACGCGGCCGGAAAAGCGCTGGCACAATCCAACGGCAAGTCCGCTGTCACCATTCCGCCCGGCACGGCCAGCGTGGCATCGGTCGGCTGTTACACCTGGCTGGCGGCATGAAAGCGCACCGATTCCTAGTAACCGCAGCGACCGTGACAGCGGGAAGGACCGACAATGGACGTCCGTGAACAACTGCTCGTACTTCGACGCAGCTGGCTTCTGATCGCAGTCATGGCGCTGATGGGAACGATCGTGGCAGGAACGGCATCCCTGCTGACGCCAACGTACTATACGGCGTCCACCAGCCTTTTCGTCTCCACGCAGAATTCGGAAACCTCGGCAGAACTGCAGCAGGGGAGCGTCTTCGCGCTGGCTCGCGTGCAGTCGTACGTTGACGTCACGTCGAAACCCGCAGTTCTCCAGCCAGTCATCGACAAGCTTAATCTCGGCACGACACCGGATGCGCTGGCCGCCAAGATCAAAGTGTCAACCACGCGCAATACGGTGATCATCGACGTCGAAGCCCGGGACAGATCCGCCCAACGGAGCGCCGAGATTGCTAACGCGGTGGCCGCGAGCCTGATCACGACCGTCGCGGACCTGGAACGGCCGACGAACGGGACCCCGGCCCCGATCCGGCTCAGCCTCGTGGATCACGCCACGACGCCGACCGAACCATCCAGTCCGAACGTGAAGCTCGATCTGGCGCTGGGCCTCTTCTGCGGACTCGGGGCCGGAATCGCGGCGGCCGTGCTTCGGCACGTCCTGGACCGCAACATCAGGACGGAATCAGACTTGCGCAAGATGACCGATCTTCCACTTCTGGCGGGGGTCGCTGAACAGGCTGCGGGACGTCAGTCCGGCACGGCTCCGTCCATATTGACAGGCGCGGGCGCCGAAGCCTTCCGCAAACTCCGCACAAACCTGCAGTTCGCCGGCGTGAACCGGCCGTTGCGTTCAATCGTTGTGACCTCGGCGTCGGCCGACGAGGGAAAGAGCACGGTGGCGCTGAACCTAGCTGTCGCAGTCGCCCAAGGGGGCCAAAAAGTGATCTTAGTGGACGCCGACCTGCGGCTGCCCTCGGTCGCCGCCGCCACCGGAATCGAGGGCGGGGTGGGCCTAACTACCGTGCTCGTCGGAGCTTCAAGTCTTGACGACAGCATTCAATACTGGTCCGACGACGGGTTGGCGCTCCTCGCCTCCGGGCCGCTGCCCCCCAACCCCAGCGAACTGCTCGGGTCAACTGCCATGGTCCGGCTTCTGGAGGAGCTGCAGACCAAGTTTGATCTGATCATCATCGACACGCCGCCGATTCTTCCGGTCGCGGATGCCAGCGTGCTGACCAGGAGCACGGATAGCGTGCTGCTGGTGGTGGGGACGAAGAAAGTGAGCCAGCACAGCGTGGCCAAGGCCATCGATCAACTCAATTTTGTTGACGCCCGCATCCTGGGCGTCGTCCAAAACCGGATCCCGCGTCGAGGCCCGGACGCCAGCGCCGCGTACGTGGCCGGATACGGCGCCCCGCTCCCGGGCGACATTCGGCCAGTGGCGAAGCGCGACGACGCCGCGCCCCTCCGGCCCGCCCACGCCGACCGCGGCGAGGTGGTCGGGCTGAAAGCGTGACAACCTGCGCCCCGGAACTCTTCGTAAGTCAGGCCACGCAGCAACGAGTGCGGTACTTTTGATCCTGTGCTGATCTCAGACCGCGACATTCGTACCGAAATCACTTCCCAACGGATCGTGCTCGAGCCGTTCGACCCCGCCATGGTGCAGCCCTCGTCGGTGGACGTGCGGATCGACCGGTACTTCCGGCTCTTCGACAACCACAAGTACGCGCACATTGACCCCGCGCAGGATCAGCCGGAGCTTACCCGCCTGGTGGAGGTCGACGCCGAC
This sequence comes from Arthrobacter sp. JB02-1C, assembly GCF_057748045.1. Classification (NCBI taxonomy): domain Bacteria; kingdom Bacillati; phylum Actinomycetota; class Actinomycetes; order Micrococcales; family Micrococcaceae; genus Arthrobacter; species Arthrobacter sp. JB02-1C. The sequence goes on along the minus strand of NZ_CM173235.1, from coordinate 855,340 downwards.
GAGCCCTTCATCCTGCATCCCGGCGAGTTCGTGCTCGGCTCCACCTATGAAACCGTCACCCTGCCCGAGGACATCGCGGCGCGGCTGGAAGGCAAGTCCTCGCTGGGCCGGCTGGGGCTGCTGACGCACTCGACGGCGGGATTCATCGACCCAGGCTTCTCCGGCCACGTGACGCTGGAACTGTCCAACATGGCGACCCTCCCGATCAAGCTGTGGCCTGGCATGAAGATCGGCCAGTTGTGCTTCTTCCGGCTGAGCTCGGCGGCAGAACACCCGTACGGGTCCGGCGAGTACGGAAACCGTTACCAGGGTCAGCGCGGCCCGACGGCCAGCCGCAGCCACCTGAACTTCCACCGCACCAACGTGTAACCGCCCGCGGCGTGCGGCTCCCGCTACCCGGCGGGGCGGAGCGGGGTGGCCGACCGCCGGGCGGGCCGGCGCAGCAATTGTACGACCGGCTCCACGAACCGGGCTGCCAGCGGACCGACCACGGCCATGATCAGCACGTAGGCGGTGGCCAGGGCCGCAAGGTCGCGGGAGACGGCGCCGGAGGCCACGGCGAGCCCCGCGATCACGATGCTGAATTCACCGCGGGCGATCAGGGCGGCGCCGGCCCGGAACCGGCCGGGTACCGCAATGCCGGCCCGCTTTGCCGCCCAGACCCCCGTGATCATCTTGGTGGCTGCCGTCAGCACGGCCAGGCACAGTGCCCAGCCCAGGACCGGCGGAATCGTCGTCGGATCCGTGTTGAGGCCGAAGACGACGAAAAAGATCGCCGCGAAAAGGTCCCGCAGCGGTTCCAGGATCCGGGTGGCGTTGTGCGCGGTGGCTCCGGAGATCGCAATCCCGAGCATGAACGCGCCTACCGCAGCGGAAACCTGCATGGCGGCGGCCAGTCCCGCGACCAGCAGCGCAGCACCCAGAAGATTGAGCAGGAATACCTCGGAATTTTCACTGTGGACGGCTTTGGAGACGTGGTGGCCGTGCCGTAACGCGACCACCAGCACCAGCGTGACGACGGCCAGGGAGATTCCGACGGTCTGCAGTCCCACCAGGAGGCTGACGCCGGCAAGCGTGGCCGTCAGGACCGGCAGGTAGACGGCCATGGCGAGGTCCTCGAAGACGAGGATGGACAGAATCACCGGCGTCTCGCGGTTGCCGATCCGCCCCAGGTCGGTGATCACCTTTGCCGCGATGCCGGACGAGGAGATATACGTGACGCCGCCCATCACCATCGCTCCCACCACGCCCCAGCCCAGCAGCAACGCCAGGCCGGCGCCCGGAAGGAAGTTCAACACCAGGTCGAGCACCCCGGCCTGCCACGAGCGCCGCAACCCGGTCACAAGTTCCGACGCCGTATATTCCAAGCCGAGCATAAGCAGGAGCAGGATGACGCCGATCTCGCTGGAGAGGTGCGCGAAATCCTGCATCCCTTCGAGCTTGACCATGCCGCCGGCGCCGAAGAACAGGCCGCCGATGAGATACAGGGGAATGGGGGACATGCCGATCCGCCCGGCCAGCCTGGCCAGCAGGCCCAGGCAGAACACGACGGCCCCCAGTTCGATGAGGGTCAGGGCGAGCGGATCCATACCGCTTATCCGTTGCGCAGGATGCCGGCGGCCGTATCCAGGCCTTCCTGCGTGCCCACAGCCACCAGCAGGTCACCGGCGTGCAGGACGACGTCCGGCCCCGGCGACGGAAGCACCTCGCCCTCACGCATGATCGCCACGATCGAGGCGCCGCTCCGCGTCCGGATGCAAGCCTTGCCCATGGGCTGGTTCTGGAACGGCGAGTCCGCGGCGATCGAGAACTGCCGGGTGACGATCCCGGGGACCTCCCGGTGTGCTTCGGAGAGCTGCATGGCCAGTCGCTGGCCGCCGAGCAGGTTGCCCAGCGCAGCCGCCTCGTCGGCGGTCAGTGGAATGGACGCCTGGCAGGTGTCCGGATCGTCCCAGGTGGAGACGATCAGCTCGGTCTGGCCCTCGCGGTACTCGACGACGCCGATCCGGCGGCCGGAGGCGGTCATGAAGTCCTTGCGCCGGCCGAGGCCGGGCAGGTCTGTTTCATCCACGTTCATGGCTTCAGCCTAGTGCGCCGGTGCGGTATCCGGTGTGGTTCAGGCGTCCGGCACGACCGCGATTTCCGTCTCCCCCGGCGGCTTGACCGGAAGCAGGACCAGCAGGCCGGCCAGCAGGACCGCCATGATGCCGACGATGCCCCAGCGCTGGGCCTCCCCGGGGGCGACGAACGGGGTGGCGATGGTGATGCAGAGCGTAAACAGGGCCGGTGCCAGGAAGCTGACCGCGCGGCCGGTGGTGGCGTACAGGCCGAACAGTTCGCCGGACTCGCCGTGCGGGGCGAGCCGGGCGAGGAAGGCCCGGGATGAGGACTGCGCCGGCCCCACGAACAGGCACAGGAACAGGCCGAACACCCAGAACGTCGTGGCTCCGGACCAGTCCATGCCAAGGACGGAATATCTTCCGTTGCCCAGGGCCAGGAGGCTGCAGCCGGCGATGAGCAGGCCGACCAGTGATCCGATGATGACGGCCTTGGGACCCAGCCGGTCATCCAGGAACCCGCCGGCGAGAGCCCCGGCCGCGGCCACGATGTTGCCGAAGATCGCGAAGAAGATCACTTCTTTCAGTTCGAAGCCGAAGGTGCCTGCGGCGATGATGCCGCCGAACGTGAACACCGCGGCGAGACCGTCGCGGAAGACGGCACTGGCGAGGAGGAAGAAGATGGTGTGCGGGCTGGTCCGGTAGATGGCGCGGATCCGGCGGATCAGCAGGGCGTACGAGGCGACCAACCCGAGCGCCGGCCGCTTGGCCCTCGGCACTTCGGGAACGGCGAACATGACCGGGATGGCGAAGACCAGGAACCAGAGCGCCGAGAACACTGCCACGAGTCGGATGTTCAGGCCGTCCTCGGTGGAGGCGCCAAACCAGTGGACGCTGGGCTGCACAAAAAGCTGCAGCACGATCAGCAGCGCCACGATGCCGCCCAGGTAGCCGGCTGCCCAGCCGAAACCGCTCACTTTGCCGATGTTCGCAGGCGTGGAAATTTGGGCCAGCATGGCGTTGTAATTGACCCCGGCGAATTCGAAGAAGACGTTCCCCAGCGCGATCAGCGTCACGCCGAGGAGCAGAAACTCCGGGCGCGGGAAGACGAAGAAGCAGAGGCCGGTCAGGAGCGCTACGGCGGCCGTGTTGACGCCGAGCCAGAGCTTGCGCCGGCCTCCGCTGTCTGAGCGCTGCCCCGTGACGGGGGCCAGGAGGGCGATCGCAGCGCCGCCGATGGCCAGGGCGGAACCCAGGACGGCGGAGGCTTCGTCTTCGCCGCCGAAAGCCTTGGACGTCAGGTACACGGTAAAGACGAACGTGGTCATCACGGCATTGAAGGCGGCGGAGCCCCAGTCCCAAGCAGCCCAAGCGATGACCCGGCCCTTGTTGGCGATGGGGCTGCCGGACTCAAGCTCCGAAACCGGACCCGTGGCCTCGGAGGCTGTGGCGGAATTCATAGCCTGATAGTAACCGCCAGCCGGGCCGCCGAGGGCGAAGGAACTGGGCGCTCTTGGTAAACTGGCGGCACCGAACCTAACCTTTGCCCCGCCTGCTCTAACTTTTGACCTCGAATTCCTGACGTTGCGGAGATACCAGTGATTACAGTCCTTGCCGTGCACTTTGCGGTGGCTGCCCTGGCGCCCCTGCTTTTCCGCAGATTCGGCAGGAACGCGTTCTTTGCCCTCGCCGCAGTGCCCGCGGGATCGTTCGTGTGGCTGGCCTTCCAGCACGGCGCGGTGTACTCCGGTGCCGGTTCCGTTGACCTGGTGGTCCCGTGGATCCCGGACCTTCGCCTGGAGCTGGCCTTCAGGATGGATGCGCTGGCCTGGGTCATGTCGCTGCTGATCCTGGGCGTCGGCGCGCTGGTGCTGGTGTACTGCGCCCGGTATTTCAAGGACACGGACAGCTATCTTGGCGGCTTCGGCGCCCAGCTGCTGGCGTTCGCCGGAGCGATGTTCGGGCTGGTCACCGCCGACGACCTGCTCCTGATGTTCATTTTCTGGGAACTGACAACAGTGCTGTCCTACCTGTTGATCGGCTACGCCCGCACCAGGCTCTCGGCCCGGCGCTCGGCGTTGCAGGCCCTGATCGTCACGACGGCCGGCGGCCTCGCCATGCTGGTCGGGCTGATCATGCTGGGCTCGGCCGCCGGAACCAACCGGATTTCCGCAATCATGGAGCAGGCGCCGGCGCTGGTGGCCGGCCCCGGCGCGGACCTGGTGGCGGCCGCCGTCGTGCTCATCCTGGTAGGCGCGATCACCAAGTCGGCGCTGGTCCCCTTCCACTTCTGGCTGCCCGGCGCGATGGCCGCGCCGACGCCGGTCAGTGCCTACCTGCACGCGGCCGCCATGGTGAAGGCCGGTATCTACATCGTCGCGCGGCTTGCGCCGGGGTTCGCGGAGACGACCTTCTGGTTGCCGGTGGTGCTGGGCCTTGGCCTGGCCACCATGCTGGTGGGCGGATACCGGGCCCTGCGCCAGACCGACATCAAGCTGATCCTCGCCTATGGCACGGTCAGTCAGCTGGGTTTCCTGACCATGGTGGTGGGACTCGGCACGCCCGACGCGGCGCTCGCCGGCCTGGCCATGCTGCTGGCGCACGGACTCTTCAAAGCCACGCTGTTCCTCGTGGTGGGCATCATCGACCACCAGGCCGGAACCCGCGACATCCGCAAGCTCTCCGGCGTCTACCAGTCCTCCCGGGCCCTGGCCGTGGTGGCCGCCATCGGGGCGGCATCGATGGCCGGGGTGCCCCCGTTGGCCGGCTTCGTGGCGAAGGAGTCCGTGCTCGAGGCGTTCGTGCACCATGCCGGCGCGGGTGCCTGGGGGCCGGTCATCCTGGTGGGCGTTGTGCTCGGCTCCATCCTGACCTTCGCCTACAGCGCGCGTTTCATGTGGGGCGCCTTCGCGGTGAAACCCGGCGTCCCCGCCACGCCCTTCAAGGCAGTCAACCCCGCCTTCCTGGCCGCCCCCGCCGTGCTGGCCCTGCTGACCATTCTTTCCGGGCTGTGGCCGGCGCCGGCCGACGCCTGGATCCAGCCTTACGCGGCGCTGTTCGCCGGCGGGGCCGCCGCGGGAGCATCCGGCGAAGCCGGGCACCTGGCCCTGTGGCACGGCTTCACCCCTGCGCTGGGCCTGACGGCGGTCACCTTCGCCGTAGGCCTGGCCATGTTCTACGGCCGCAACGCCGTCTCCCGGGTCCAGGCCCTGGTGCCGGGCTGGGTCGACGGTGACCGGGCCTACCAGCTGGCCATCGGCGCCCTCGACGACGCCGCCGTGTGGGTCACCGGCCGCACCCAGCGCGGCTCGCTCTTCTTCTACCTGGCCGTGATCCTGAGTGTCGCGTTCGTCCTGCCGCTCACCGCCCTGTTGCTGGCCAACAAGCCGTTGCCCGGCGGACTGTATTTCCTGGACCCCGGCTCGCCGCTGCAACCCGTGGTCGGGGCCGCGACCGTCATTGGGGCGCTGGCAGCGGTGCGCGCCAACAAACGCTTCCTGGCGGTGCTGATGGTCTCGGTCACCGGCTACGGCATTGCGCTGATGTTCGCGCTCCAGGGCGCCCCGGATCTGGCGCTGACCCAGATGCTGGTGGAGACCATCATCCTGGTGGCCTTTGTCCTGGGCATGCGCAGCCTGCCCGCCGAGCTGCGGGACCGCACCGGTGGCAAGTACCGGGTGATCCGGGTGATTATCGGGGCGGCGTTCGGCATCACCATGATCTTCGTCGCGATTCATGCCCTGGGCGCCCGGGTGGCGGCTCCGGTCTCGCTCCAGTTCCCGCAGCTGGCCTACGAGGGCGGTGGCGGACGAAACATCGTGAACGTCACCCTGGTGGACATCCGTGCCTGGGACACCTTCGGTGAAATCTCGGTCCTGGCGCTCGCCGCCACCGGTGTCGCGAGCCTGATCTTTGTCCGCGGCCGCGGCGACCGGATCCGGCCGTCGTCGTCCGTGCCGGAGGGCATCGTGGGCCGGCGGCCCGCCGTGAGCGCGCATACGCGTGACCGGGCCGAGCTGGCGATGAGCCGCCGGTTCGCGGCCTCCACCCGGGACGCCTGGCTGGTCGCCGGGCGCACCCTCGCGCCGGAGCGCCGGTCGATCATCTTCGAAGTCGTGGCCCGGCTGATCTTCCACTCGATGATCGTCTTCTCCGTATACCTGCTGCTCGCCGGCCACAACCTTCCCGGCGGTGGCTTCGCCGGCGGCCTGCTGGCAGGCCTGGCGCTCGCGGTCCGCTACCTCGCCGGCGGCCGCTTCGAGCTCCGCGAAGCAACCCCGGTGAGCGCCGGCGCGCTGCTGGGGATCGGACTGGCGACCGCGGCAGCCTCCGGGTTGGTCCCGCTGCTGCTGGGCGGACAGGTCTTCCAAACCGCCGTGATCGAACTGTGGCTGCCGGTTTTCGGGGACATCAAGTTCGTCACGTCCACCATCTTTGACATCGGCGTCTACATCGTCGTCGTCGGCCTGGCCCTGGACGTGCTGCGCAGCCTCGGCGCGGAAATCGACGAAAACTTCGAGCAGCAGTCCGGGGCCGGGGAAGCGGAGCCGTCCGACGAGCTGGACGCCGACGGCGTGCCGGCCGAATCTACCGCCGGGGGGAACCCATGAGCGTCAATCTGACCTTGCTGACGGTCATGGGAGCCCTGTATGCGTGCGGCATCTACCTGCTCCTTGAACGCAGCCTCACCCGGGTCCTGCTCGGCCTGATGCTGCTGACCAATGCCACCAACCTGCTGATCCTCACGACCGGCGGCTACGCCGGCCTCGCCCCGCTGTTCAACAAGGACACCGCGGCCGGGGACTACAGCGACCCGTTGCCGCAGGCGCTGATCCTGACCTCGATCGTGATCTCCTTCGCCGTCACGGCCTTCATGCTCGGCATCATCTACCGCACCTGGGTGCTGGCCCGGCAGGACGAAATCCAGGACGACGCCGAGGACCGCCGCGTCGCCGAGACGCCCAGCTTCGACGCGGAAGACGACGCGGTCATCCCGGTGGAAACCTCCGAGTTTCCGCTGGTCCCCGGCGACCCCCCGGACACCGTCCCGGCCGGCACCGTCCTGGCCGCAGAGGCCGAAGAACAGCCAGGCTCCCGCAAACCCGCTCCCCGCCCGGAAGGAGGGTCCGAGTGAACATCGCCAGCTTTGCCCCGCTCGCCGTCGTCCTCCCCATCCTGGGTGCCGCCCTGGCCTTCCTGCTGATCCGGCACTCCCGGGCCCAGCGGACCGTCAGCATCTCGGTCCTCTCGCTGACCCTGCTGCTGGAATGCTGGTTGCTGGTGTCCGTCTGGGACGGGGGGACGGCGGCAGTTAACATCGGCGGCTGGATTCCGCCCTGGGGCATCGTGATGGTGGTGGACCAGTTTTCCTCGCTGATGCTCGTGGTGTCCTCGGTGGTCAGCCTCGCCGTGCTGATTTACGCCTCCGGCCAAGGCATGGCCGACGGCGACAGCGACGCCCCCGTGTCGATCTTCCACCCCACCTACCTGATCCTCGTGGCCGGGGTCTCCAACGCCTTCCTCTCCGGCGACCTCTTCAACCTGTACGTGGGCTTCGAGATCCTGCTCACCGCCAGCTACGTGCTCATGACCCTGGGCGGGACCGGGCCCCGGGTCCGCGCCGGCGTCACCTACGTGGTGGTCTCCGTGGTGTCCTCGGTGCTGTTCCTGCTCGCCATCGCCATGATCTACGGTGCCACCGGGACCATCAACATGGCGGACCTGGCGATCAAGCTGGCCGGGCTGGACGAGGGCACCCGCAACCTGCTGCACGTGCTGCTGCTGGTGGCCTTCGGGATCAAGGCCGCCGTCTTCCCGCTGAGTTTCTGGCTCCCCGACTCGTACCCGACGGCGCCCGCGCCGGTGACCGCCGTGTTCGCCGGGCTGCTCACCAAGGTGGGCGTCTACGCGATCGTCCGCACCGAGACCTTGCTGTTCCCCGGCGACTCCTTCAACACCCCGCTGATGGTCGCGGCGCTGTTGACGATGATCGTGGGAATATTGGGCGCGCTCGCGCAGAGCGACATCAAACGACTGCTCTCCTTCACCCTGGTCAGCCACATCGGTTACATGATCTTCGGGCTGGCGATGTCGTCCGTGGCGGGGCTGGGTGCCGCGGTGTTCTACGTGGTGCACCACATCACGATCCAGACGTCCCTGTTCCTCGTGACCGGACTGATCGAGCGGCGGGCCGGCAGCTCGTCGATTGACCGGATCGCCGGGCTCGCCAAGCTCTCTCCGGTGCTGGGGGTCCTGTTCTTCGTGCCGGCCATGAACCTGGCCGGCATCCCGCCGTTCTCCGGGTTCCTCGGCAAACTCGGCCTGCTGCAGGCCGGCGTGGCGCTCGGAACACCGCTGGCCTACGCCCTCGTGGCCGGCGGGGTGCTGACCAGCCTGCTGACCCTCCTCGCGATTGCCCGGGTCTGGAACCGCGCCTTCTGGCGGAAGCCGGAGGACGCCGAGCACCCGGATCCGGTGCTGCTCGCCGCCCCCGCCGATGCCGCCACCGGCGACCGGGCAGGGCAGCGGAACGTGAACCTGCTGCCGCGGACGATGGTGGGCTCCACGCTCGCCCTGGTGCTGTTCGGGGTGGGCCTGACAATCTTCGCGGGTCCCCTCTTCCGGGTCTCGGGGCAGTCCGCCGAGGAAATGCTGGGCCGGTCCTCGTACATCCAGGCGGTGCTCGGCGACGAGGCGCCGGTGCCCGTGATCGCCCAGCCCGTACCGCAGGAGGGAAAGAGATGAGCCGCAAGCGGATCTCGCTGCGCCAGGAACTGCCCCTGCTGGTCTGGCTCGTCATCGTCTGGGGCGCCCTCTGGCAGGACTTCAGCGCCGGAAACCTGCTCTTCGGTGCGCTGATCGCGGTACTGGTGGCGCGGCTCTTCTACCTTCCGCCGGTGGAACTGAGCGGCCGGTTCAACGTCGTGCGGGCGGCCGGCTTTGCCGGGATGTTCCTGGTGAAGGTCGTGGCGGCCAGTTTCCAGGTCCTCTACCTTGCCGTGGTCCGCGGGCCGCGGGTGATCAGCGCCGTCGTCGCGGTTCCGCTCCGAAGCCATTCGGACCTGCTGGTGACCGCCACCGGCCATGTGATCTCCCTGATCCCGGGGTCCCTGGTGGTGGAGGTGGACCGCAGCTCCTCCACGCTCTACATCCACGGGATCAATATCCGCGACGCCGGGGATGCCGCAAAGCTGCGGCAGGAAGTCCGGGACACCGAAGCCGGCCTGATCCGGGTCATGGGCAGCCGGGCCGAACTGTCAGCTCTCCAGCAGGAGGTCGGCACATGATGCCGCTGGTCCTGACCATTAGCGCCGTCGTACTCTCACTCGCCGCCGGCGGCGCGATCATCCGGATTGCCCGCGGTCCGTCGCTGCTGGACCGGGTGCTCGCCGCCGACGTGCTGCTCGCCATCCTCGGAGCGGCGCTGTGCATCGACATGGCCGTGAACCGGAACCTGAACAACCTGATGCTGCTGGTGGCCATCTCGCTGATCGGCTTCGTCGGTTCGGTGACCGTCGCCCGCTTCGTGGCCGACCGGAGGAGGCACCCCCATGAGTCCTGACGCACTTTCCGTCGACGCCGTCATTGACACGGTCTCTGCGGTGTTCATGGTTGTGGGGGCCCTGATGTCACTGGGCGCAGCCATTGGTCTCCTGCGGTTCCCGGACCTGATGAGCCGGATGCACGCCGCGACCAAACCGCAGGTGCTTGGACTGTTCCTGCTGCTCTGCGCCCTTGGGCTGCAGCTGCGCACCTGGTGGGTCTGGCCGGTGCTGGTGGTGGCGTGGATCTTCCAGCTGCTCACCGTGCCGGTTTCGGCCCATATGGTGGGCAGGGCCGGCTACCGCACCAAGCACCTGCACCCGGAACTGCTCAGCGCCGACGAGCTCGAAGCCGTGGTGCAGCAGGCAGCCGGTGAACGCGGCTTCACCGACGACGGGCGCGGGCCGGGCACCTGAGGTTCCTGCTAGACCAGATCCTGGGTCTTGGCGAAGCGGGTGACCGCGCGCTGCGTGCCGCGGTTGGCGAGGACCTGGATAACCGCGCTGACCGAGGCGGAGATGAGCGCGAAGGTCAGGGCCGAACGCAGCGTGGTGGGCACGTCGTCGTCGTGGCCCTTCGGCGGCTTGTTTCCGGTGGCCTTTTCCCAGACCGTGTCGACCACCTTGGTGCCGACGAAACCGGCCGCCAGGCTGATGCCGGTGCCAAGCAGTTTGATCAGGATGTTCATGCGTCGTACTCCTAGCGGGAGGAAACAGGGCTGCCCCTAGCCTAACGTCCCGTTCCCCGGCGGATACCCGCCGGAGGGTGTAAACTGGGCCAGCCCACATGGGCAATTCTAAATACGACAGGGGAGCGCCGCCGTCGGGCACCACTGGAGCAATCCAGGGGAACCGCAGGTGGGCGCTGAGAGTGCGGACAGCCGCAGACCCTCGAACCTGATCCGGTTAGTACCGGCGCAAGGGAGTCGAGTTCTCGGGGTACCCGGCCATTGCGGTGCGAGCCGCCGTGCTGCCGGAATGCCCTCCCCTCCTGTACCTCAGGAGGATGTTATGACTGATATTTCTGCAAAGCGCACCGGGACCACCGGCAGGCAGGCCTGGCGGGTGGTGGACATTGTCCTGGCAGCACTCATCGCGGTGGCCGGCGGCGTGATCTTCTGGGCCTGGTCCCAGGGCGCCAACCTGGTGTCCGTGCCGCTGAACGCCGTCTATCCGCCGCTGACCGGGATTCTGGGCGGCGGCTGGATGATACCGGCGGTCTTGGGCATGCTGGTCATCCGGAAGCCGGGCGCGGCGCTGTTCTGCGAGACCGTGGCCGCCACCGGAGAGCTGATCATGGGCTCGCAGTACGGGGCCTCGGTGCTGTTTTCCGGCTTCGTGCAGGGACTCGGTGCCGAACTGATCTTCGCCGCCTTCCTTTACCGGAAGTTCAATCTGCCGGTCTCGCTGCTGGCCGGCGCCGGCGCCGGGGTGTTCGGCGCCCTGAATGATTCCTTCCTGCCGTGGGGCTGGAACATCGCCTACGAAGCCGGGGACAAGCTCGCCTACATCCTGCTCTGCGCGGTCTCCGGCGCGGTGATTGCCGGGGCGCTGTCCTGGCTGGCCACCCGCGGCCTGGCCAAAACCGGGGTGCTGGGCTCCTTCGCCTCCCGCAAGGCGGCATCGGAACCCGTGTTTTCCTGATGTCCGCGCAGGCATGAAAACAAACGACGGCGTCCGCCCGGCCGGGATCATCGCCCGCAACTGGGGCTGGCGGCACGCGGGCCGGGCCCGGCCCGCCATCAGCGGCCTGGACCTGGACATCCGCCCGGGCGAGCGGGTGCTGCTGCTCGGCCCGTCCGGGGGCGGCAAGTCCACGCTGCTGCACGCCCTGGCCGGGGTGCTCGGCGACAGCACCGCCGTCGGTGGCCCCGCCTCCGGCTCAACCGGGCTGGCCGGGGACGCCGCGGACGCGGACGAGACCGGCTCCCTGCTGATCGACGGCGCCCCGCCCGGTGCCCGCCGCGGCCGGACCGGGCTGATGCAGCAGGACCCGGAGACGCAGGTGGTGCTGTCGCGGGTGGGGGACGACGTCGCATTCGGTGCCGAAAACCTGGCCGTCCCCCCGGCCGACATCTGGCACCGGGTCGCCGAGTCGCTTGAGGACGTCGGCCTGGCCGGGCTGCCGCTCCGGCATCCCACGTCCGCGCTCTCCGGCGGGCAAAAGCAGCGGCTGGCCCTGGCCGGCATCCTTGCGATGCGGCCGGGGCTCCTGCTGCTGGACGAGCCAACGGCCAACCTCGACCCGGCCGGCGTCCTCGAGGTGCGCGACGCCGTGGGACGCTGCCTGGACCGGACCGGAGCCACCCTGGTGGTGGTGGAGCACCGCGTGGCCATCTGGAAGGACCTGGTGGACCGGATCGTCGTGCTGCAGCCCGGAACGGGGACCGAACCCGCCGTGCTGCTCGACGGCGCCCCGGACCGGGTGCTGGAACAGGCCCGCGGGCTGCTGATCGCGGCGGGAATCTGGGTGCCCGGATATGTGCCCGGCACACGGGCCCGGCGCTCCGGGCAGGGGACCGGCGCGGCCGGGCCCGGCGGGCCGGGGGCCGGGCAGCTGCTGCTGGCCGCCGAGGATCTCGCCGTCTCCCGCGAACGTCCGCGCCGCTCCGGCCTGCGGCAGGGTTTCCGGCCTATTGCTCCCGTTCCAGTGCTGTCCGGGATCACGGCGCAGGTTCGGGCCGGCCAGGCGCTGACCATCACCGGGCCCAACGGCTCCGGAAAGTCGACCTTGGCCCTGACCCTGGCCGGCCTGCTGGCGCCCGTCACCGGGGCGGTGTCCGCCACGACCGAACTGAGCGCGGGTGCGGGAATCGATCCCTACCGCTGGAAGGCCCGGCAACTGATCTCCCGGATCGGGACCGTCTTCCAGGAACCCGAGCATCAATTTGTCACCGGCCGGGTGCTCGACGAGCTCACCTTCGGGCCGCGCCAGCTGGGCCGCGGCGAAGACCGGGTGGACGAGCTGCTGGAGCGGCTGCGGCTGACGGACCTCGTGGAAGCCAACCCCTATACACTGTCCGGCGGCGAAAAACGGCGCCTTTCGGTCGCCACCGTGCTGGCCGCGCACCCGCAGGTTCTGGTGCTGGACGAGCCGACCTTCGGCCAGGACGCAAACACCTGGGCGGAACTGGCCTCGTTCCTCTCCGAACTGCTGGACGACGGTACCGCCGTGGTATCGGTGACGCACGACGCGGAATTCAGCGGCGTCCTGGGCGGGACCGAGCTGAAGGTCGGCGCACCGGAACCTACCCTCCCGGGCCGGTCGACGCCGGGGGTGGCGGCACCATGAGGGAAGCCCTGACCCTGGGCGGAAACACCGCCCCGCTGGCCCGGGCCAACCCCCTGGCCAAGTTCTCCGGCGTCCTGCTCATCACCGTGGTCCTCGCGCTGTCCATCGACTGGGTATCGGCCGCCGTTGCCCTCGCCTTCGAAGTCCTCCTGATTCCGTTGGCCGGCCTGACCCTCGCCCTGCTGTGGCAGCGGGGCTGGCCGCTCATCCTTGCGGCGGCGGTGGGCGGCTGGAGCACCGCGATCCTTTCGGCAGACCACGGCCGGACACTCCTCGACGTCGGAATCTGGTCCATCAGTGAAGGCTCACTGCAGCTGGGGCTGGCGTTCCTGCTGCGGGGGCTCGCCATCGCCCTGCCGGCCATCCTGCTGATGAGCTGCACCGATCCAACGGACCTGGCCGATGCCCTTGCGCAACAGGCCAAGCTGCCGCACCGGTTCGTACTCGGCACCCTCGCCGCGATGCGGCTGGTCGGCCTGATGGCCGAGGAATGGCAGACCATCGGGATGGCCCGGCGTGCCCGCGGTGTGGGCTCCCATGGCGGCCCGGCGCAACGGCTGGGAGCCACGCTGGGGCAGGCGTTCGGGTTGCTGGTCCAGGCGGTCCGCCGGGCCGCCCGGCTTGCGGTGACGATGGAAGCGCGGGGCTTCGGCGGCGACCGGCGCACCTGGGCGCGGCAGGCGAGGTTCCGCGCTGAGGACACCTGGGTGGTCCTCGGCGGGGTGTTGATCGCCGGCTGCGCGGTCGCGGCCGCGGTCGCCGCGGGGACGTGGAACACGGTCTTCCTGGGCCCGCAGTAACGCGTCATTCCAGAAGCGAATCCAGGTTGCTGATATCGCACCTGGCGGATATTGGTGTGAGCTTAATTGCACAATGCGCGGCAAGACCGCCATGAAAATATCATCGATGATATATATGGACTATGACTCAAGAGACTGCTGAATACGTTGGCGCCGTGCTCCGGGACGCCCGCGGCGAGAAGGGCTGGACCCAGGGCAGGCTGGCCGCGGAACTGGGAACCAGCCAAAGCGCCATTGCCCGGATGGAACAGGGCAAGCAGAATCTGAGCCTGAAAATGATCCAGCGGCTCGAGTCGATCTTCGGCCGCAGCATCGTCAAGGTCGGCCGGCCCCAGATGACCCACCTGCGGGTGGAGGGCGGCCGCACGCTGTCCGGTGCCGTGGACGTCAACAGCAGCAAGAACGCCGGCGTGGCGTTGCTCTGTGCCAGCCTCATCAACCGCGGCACCACGGTGCTGCGCCGGCTGGCGCGGATCGAGGAGGTCAATCGCATCGTGGAGGTGCTGACCAGCATCGGCGTCGAATGCACCTGGCTCAACGCGAACGACCTGCAGATCCGGCGGCCCGCCGTGCTGGACCTGGCCTCCATGGACGTTGAAGCCGCCCGCCGCACCCGCAGCGTCATCATGCTGCTGGGCCCGCTGCTGGACGAGTCCGCCGAATACCGGCTGCCGTACGCCGGTGGCTGCGACCTGGGCACCCGCACCGTCCAGCCGCACATGCAGGCGCTGCGCCAGTTCGGGCTCAAAGTCGAGGCGAAATCCGGTTTCTACACCGTGCAGGCACCCCCGGCCGACGGGAATAACCGGACCTTCGTGCTGAGCGAACGCGGCGACACGGTCACCGAAAACGCCATCATGGCTGCCGCGCACCGCTGCGGCAGCACCATCATCCGCAACGCCAGCCCCAATTACATGGTCCAGGATCTTTGCTTCTACCTGCAGATGCTGGGCGTGCAGATCGAGGGCGTGGGCACCACCACGCTCACGATCGTCGGCCGCCCGGTCATCGACGCGGATGTCGAGTACTTTCCGTCGGAGGACCCGATCGAGGCGATGAGCCTGCTCACCGCCGGGATCGTCACCAATTCGGAAGTGACGATCCGCCGGGTTCCGATCGAGTTCATGGAAATTGAACTGGCCACCCTCGAGCAGATGGGCCAGCGGCTGAAGGTGTCAGCGGAATACACGGCGCGCAACGGCCGCACCCGGCTGGTGGACGTGACCACCACGCCGTCGGAACTGCGCGCCCCCGAGGACAAGATCCACCCGATGCCGTTCCCCGGGCTGAACATCGACAACCTGCCGTTCTTCGCCGTCATCGCCGCCAACGCGCACGGCCAGACGATGATCCATGACTGGGTCTATGAGAACCGGGCCATCTACCTGACCGAGCTGAACAAGCTCGGAGCGCAGGTCCAGCTCCTGGACCCGCACCGGATCTACGTCAACGGTCCGACCAGGTGGCGTGCGGCGGAAGTCGGCTGCCCGCCGGCGCTGCGCCCGGCCGCGTGCCTGCTGCTGGCGATGCTCGCCGCACGGGGCGTCTCCGAGCTGCGGAACATCTACGTGATCGAGCGCGGCTACGAGGACCTGGCCGAACGGCTCAACACCATCGGCGCCAAGATCGAATACTTCCAGGACTGAGCCTGCGGTCCTTGCACGCCGCCTGCGCCGCCTGAACTGCGGCTCCGCCCGGGTAGCGCGCCGGGTCGGCTGCTGAGGACAATAGGTACATGCGCACCTTCGGCGTCGAGGAAGAGTTGCTGATCGTTGACCCCGCCACCGGGGTCCCGCTGGCGCTGGCCGACGCGTTGCTGCACGGGCTTGAGTCCGGTCCCGGCACCGCCGCTGCCGGATCGCCGGCCACGGCGCGGGCGGGCCGGGGCGCTCCGAAGACCTCGGGGCAGGCAGACCCGGGCTTCAGTCTGGAGCTGAAGCTGGAGCAGATCGAGACCCAGACCGCACCGTGCCTGGACCACGCGGACCTGCTGCAGCAGATCCGGCGCTCCCGGGCGTGCGCGGACCGGGCCGCCGCTGCCCACGGCGCCCGGGTGGCGGCGCTGGCCACCTCACCCCTGGCGTCCGCCACGCACACGACGCCGAACCCGCGGTACGCCTCCATGCAGCACCGCTTCGGGCTCACGGTGCAGGAGCAGCTCACCTGCGGCTTCCATGTCCACACCCTGGTCGAGTCCCCGGAGGAGGGGGTGGCCGTGATGGACCGGATCCGTGACAAGCTCGCGGTGCTGCTGGCGCTCAGCGCCAACTCGCCTTTCTGGAACGGCACGGAGAGCGGGTTCGAAAGCTATCGCACCCAGGCGTGGAACCGGTGGCCGGCCGCCGGGCCCGCGATGATTTTCGGCAGCCTGCCCGCCTACCGCCGGGTCATTGCCCGGCTGCTGGAGAGCGGGGTCCTCTTTGACGAGGGCATGGTCTATTTTGACGCCAGGCTGGCCAGATACCACCCCACGGTGGAAGTGCGGGTCGCGGACGTCTGTCTGCGGGCCGAGGACGCGGCGCTGATCGCCGTGCTGGTCCGCGCCCTCGTCGAATCCGCCGGCCGGGAGTGGCGGGACGGAGTGGACCCGGCCCCGGTCCCGACAGTGCTCTTGAAAATGGCAGCCTGGCAGGCCAGCAACTGCGGGCTGCGCAGCGAGCTGCTGGACTTCGGCAGCTTCCGCCCGGCCCCCGCCGGGCAGGTGGTCCGTGCCCTGGTGGACTTCCTGGCACCCGTTCTAGAGGAGCAGGGGGAGCTGGAACTGGTGCGGTGCGGTGTGGACCGGGTCCTGGCCGAGGGCACCGGTTCGGACCTGCAACGCCAGGCACTCCGGGCCCCCGGCCAGGACACGCCGCTGGACGACGCCGGGCTTGCGGCCGTCGTCGCGC
This sequence comes from Arthrobacter sp. JB02-1C, assembly GCF_057748045.1. Lineage (NCBI taxonomy): Bacteria > Bacillati > Actinomycetota > Actinomycetes > Micrococcales > Micrococcaceae > Arthrobacter > Arthrobacter sp. JB02-1C. The sequence goes on along the minus strand of NZ_CM173235.1, from coordinate 838,762 downwards.
ATGCGGTGCGCGTCACGGCGCGCGGCGCGTAACCGCAACGCCTAACCGCAGCGGACCGCCAAAGCACGCCGGCGAGGGCTGCCGGGGCAGCGATCCACGTGGCCCTCCGTCCAGAAGCGCGTAGTACCTACTCGGGCGGTCCGGCGCGGCGTTCGCCTTTACTGGGGGTGAACATGCATTCACCAAGGTGCCGGCGCAGCTCTGGGGCCGGAACTTCAGCGTAGAAAGTGGATACCCATGGTTCCTTTCCCGACGGAAGGCCCGCGGTGAAGCCCCGCGCGCTCGTGACCGGCGCCGGCGGTGTGGCGGCCCACGCCGTCGCCACGCAGCTGAAAGCGCGGGGAATCCCGGTCCTGGGCACCGACGTCCGCGAGCTTCCGGCCGGGGCGGGCATCACCGTGGTGCGCGTCCCGGGGGCAGCGGACCCGGAGCTGGTATCCGTGTTACGCCGGCTGGTCGCCGCGGAAGGTGTGAACCTGGTCATCCCCACGGTCAGTGCAGAGCTGCCGCAGTTGGCCGCGTTCCGGGCCGGCTTCGGCACCGATGTCCGCGTCATCATCGGGGACCCGGGGCCCGTTGCCGTCGCCAGCGACAAGCTCTACACGGCCTGGCAGCTTCGCTCGGCAGGCGTCCCCGTTCCCCGCTTCGGCGTTCCCCGCGACTACCCCAGTGCGGATGCCGCCATGCACGCGCTGGGCGGCCCGGTGGTGGTCACGCCGCGCGCGTCCCATGCCTTCCTGGGGTCGGTCCTGATCGACGGCAGCCGGGACGTGGACTGGCACCGGCTCCCGGACGGGCAGATCGTGCAGGAATACATTCCCGGGGCTGAATATCTCCCTGTGGTCTTTGGTACCCCGCCGCGCAACGCCGCCGCCCCGTTCGTCGTCGTGCTCGAAACGGTGGAGCGGAACCGGGGTGAGGTGGGCACTGCCCTGGCGGCCCGCCGCGCCGAGGCGGGCGAGGACATTGACGTCGGGAACCTGGCCCTTGCCGCGGTCCGCGTGCTCGGCCTGACCGGGCCCGCGGAGGTCAGCATCCGCCGCCGCGCCGACGGCAGCCCGGTGGTGCTGGCGGTGGATGCCCGGTTTGGTGCCCATAGCGGGCTTGCCCCGGAACTGCTGGACGCCGTGCTGTCATCGTTTGTGCTGCCCGCCTTCAATCCGGCGTCCTTCCGGCAGCGCCCGGCCACCTACGCCCGTGTGGCCGTGGGCTGAGCTCGGCGGCGCGCTGCGCCGCCGCCGGGGCGCGCCGACCCGGTTGGACGAATGGCCAACCGTGTCGGTCCTGGTGGCGGCCCGCAACGCGGCAGGCACCATCGAGGACTGTGTCCGGGCCATCCAGCTCACCAGTTACGACCGTTACGAAGTGGTATTGGTGGACGATGGCTCCACCGACCGGACGGGGGAGCTGATGGCGGGCCTCGCCGCGGCCGACCCGTGGATCAAACTGGCGGGCCGGTCCGCAGCCGGCCGGAGTGCAGCGCTGAACCTGGCCCTGCGGCACGCCACCGGCGAGGTCCTGGTCTGTGCCGGTACCGATTCCAGGTTTGACCGGGACACGGTCAAACGCCTGCTCCAGGGCTTCACCGACAAAGACACCGGCGCCGTGGTTCCGGCCGGACAGCTGCTGCGGCGTGCCCCGGCCCGGCACGGCGGGCCGGCGGGGGCGGGCAGCATCGTGGCCTTCCCCCGGGAGGTGCTGGAACACGCCGGGGGTTTCCTGGACGATGGCCCGGCGGCCGCCCAGCTTGAGCCAGTCAGCCGGGTGCGCCGCGCCGGGTACCGGGTGGGCTTCGCTCCCCGCGCCCTGGTCTGCCCAGGCCCGAGGAGCTAGCGGAGCACCACGGTCCGGTTGCCCTGCAGGATGACCCGGCCTTCACAGTGCCAGCGGACGGCGTTGGAGAGCGCCTTGCATTCCGTGTCGCGGCCGGCCGCGACGAGTTCCTCCGGGCCGTAGGTGTGGTCCACCTCGATCACCTGCTGGGAGATGATCGGCCCCTCGTCGAGCTCGGCGTTTACGTAATGCGCGGTGGCGCCAACGGTCTTCACGCCGCGTGCGTAGGCCTGGTGGTACGGCTTGGCACCCTTGAAGCTGGGAAGGAAGGAGTGATGGATGTTGATGGCACGGCCATCCAGGCGCCGGGTCAGGTCGTCGCTGAGGACCTGCATGTAGCGTGCGAGCACCACGAGCTCCACGTCCAGCTGGTCGACAAGTTCGAGGAGCTGCGCCTCCGCCGCGGGTTTCGTGGCGGCGGTGACCGGGATGTGGAAGAACGGGATGCCGTGCCATTCGACCAGGGCCTGGTGGTCCGTATGGTTGGACACGACAGCCACCACGTCCACCGGCAATTCCCCGACCCTGGCCCGGAACAGCAGGTCATTGAGGCAGTGTCCGTACTTGGACACCATGATCAGCACGCGGCGCTTGGAACCGTGGCGTTCGAGCTGCCAGTTCATCGCGAAACGGTCAGCCACTGCGGGAAATGCCGCGCGGAGCTGTGCCGTGGTTCGGGCGTCGCCCTCCGAGCTGAAGTGGACGCGCATGAAGAAGTGCCCCGCCGTGCGTTCCCCGAACTGCTTGATGTCGACAATGTCGCAGCCGTGTTCCAGCAGAAAGCCGGAGACGGCGTGCACGATGCCCTTCTGCTCGGGGCAGTCGAGCGTGAGCACGTGTTCCACGGCGGCCGGCTGCGGGGCTTCCGTTTCCAGGGTGTTCATGGCGGTCACCGGTTCAGCACTCGATCACGTTGACCGCGAGGCCGCCGCGGGACGTTTCCTTGTACTTGGTCTTCATGTCCGCTCCTGTTTCTCGCATGGTTTTGATGGCTTTGTCCAGGGATACTTTATGACTGCCGTCGCCATGCAGGGCCAGCCGGGCCGCGTTGATGGCCTTGACGCTGGCAATGGCATTCCGTTCGATGCAGGGAATCTGCACGAGGCCGCCGACGGGATCGCAGGTGAGGCCCAGGTTGTGTTCGATCCCGACCTCGGCGGCGTTTTCCACCTGCGCCGGGGTTCCGCCGAGCACCTCGCAGAGCCCCGCTGCCGCCATCGAACACGCCGAGCCCACTTCGCCCTGGCAGCCGACCTCCGCCCCGGAGATCGAGGCGTTGATCTTGAAGAGGATACCGACGGCGGCGGCGGCCAGCAGGAAGCGGACCACGCCGTCGTCGTCGGCCCCCGGGACAAACTTTTGGTAGTAGTGCAGCACCGCCGGCACGATGCCGGCGGCACCGTTGGTGGGCGCCGTGACGATCCGGCCGCCCGCGGCGTTCTCCTCGTTCACGGCAAGGGCGAACAGATTGACCCACTCCATCGCCAGCAGCGGGTCGGCGGAGGGGCCGCCGTCGAGCCCTGCGTCCGTGGCGGAGAGCGTCCTGAACAGCGCGGGTGCCCGCCGGGGGACGTTGAGACCGCCCGGCAGTATTCCCTCCGCGGCGCAGCCGTTGTCCACGCACTCGCGCATGACGGCCCAGATCTTCAGCAGGCGTTCGCGGAGGTCCGCCTCGCTGCGCCACACGAGTTCATTGGCGAGCATGATGTCCGAGATCGATTTCCCCTCCCGGGCGCACAGCGCCAGGAGTTCGTCCGCCGTGGTGAAGGGGTAGGGAAGGACCGTGCTGTCCGCAACGACGCTGTCCGTGCCGGCGGCGTCGCCGGTGACGACAAACCCGCCGCCGATCGAGTAGTAGCTACGTTCGCGCAGCACCGCCCCGGCGTGGTCCAGCGCCCGGAACGTCATCCCGTTCGGGTGCGCCGGCAACGACTTGCGCCGGTGCAGGAGCACGTCCTCCTCCCAGTTGAAATCCACCCGGTGGTCGCCGCCGATCCTGAGTTCGGCGTCGAGGGCTGCGGCCGCGACCTGGTCATCGGCCGTTGCCGTGTCCACGGTTTCCGGGTCCTGTCCCTGGAGGCCCAGGACCACTGCCTTATCCGAGCCATGGCCGCGGCCGGTGGCCCCGAGCGAACCGAACAGTTCCGCCTGGACCCGGGTTGTCGAACCCAGCAGGCCATCAAGCCTGAGCCCGTCGGAGAAGCGTTTTGCCGCCCGCATCGGGCCGACCGTATGGGAGGAGGACGGCCCGATGCCAACCGAAAACAGGTCAAGGACGCTGAGCGCCATCAGGGCACCTCGGTGCTGGCAAACTCCCGCATGGCGTCGAGCAGCCAGCGGCTGAGGAACTCCGCGAAGGAGGCCCGGGGAAGGATCCGGTAGGTCTCGTCCGCGGTCTTCCAGAGAATGGCCGGGATCCCGCCGATTTCGGTGGACAGCGCGGTACCGGTTTTGAACACCCGGGGGTGCAGGTCCAGGGCGCAGCCCTTTTCCAGCACGGCCCGGGCGCGCGGACCGGTGAGCTCCAGCGTGGTCCGGTTGGCCGACAGATCCACCACCTGGCCTTCGCCGTCCCCGAGGGCTTCGACCAGCGACCGGGGAAGGCTTCCGCCCAGGCTTTCATGCGACTCCGGCGCCGCGACGAGCAGGAATTCCGCCGGCCCGAGCCACAGCACCGCGGCGTCGTCGCTGCTGCTCACCTCTCCTGACGCGGCCGGGAGTGCGCCGGTGAGGCCGCCCACGCGTTCGCCGGCCGCACTGGAGGGGTCCACCCGGATTCCGGCCATGGTCAGGAAGGGCACTTCGTGCAGTTCCACCACGCCGGCAACGGAGCCGGCGGAAAAATCCGCCGCCAGGCTCGATGCCGGGCTCCGCCGCAGCGTCTGGATCTTCTTGGCGTTTTCGAGTGCTGCTGTGTCAGCCATCTTTACGGGTCCCTTCAGAGTCGAAAAGTACTGTTTCTGCCACGACCACGTCGACGAGCTGGTCGCCGGCAGCGGCCACCAGGGTTTCGCCGATGCGGTTGCGGCCGTTCTTGATCAGGGCCAGCGCGAAGGACCTGCCCAGGGCGGCGCTGTGGTAGCTCGAGGTCACGAAGCCCTGCATGGGCACCGGGCCGGACGCGGGATCCATCGGGATGCCCTGTTCCACCAGCTGGGTACCCTCCGGCAGCCGGACACTGCCGTCCACGGGAAGGACGCTGACCAGGTGCTTGCGGTCGGCGCGGGCCGCGTCCTGGCGTGCGTAGGAGCGTTTGCCGATGAAGTCCTTGACCTTGGAGACCACCCAGTCCATGCCGGCGTCCTGCGGGGTGACCGTTCCGTCGGTGTCCTGCCCGACGATCGGGTAACCCTTCTCGGCGCGCAGCACGTGCATGGTCTCGGTGCCGTAGGGGGTGATATTGAATTCGGCGCCGGCCGCTGCCACGGCTTCCCAGGTGCTCAGCCCGTACCAGGCCGGCACGTTGATCTCGAAAGCCAGTTCGCCGGAGAACGAGATCCGGCAGACCCTGGCCGGGACCCCGGAGGCGAGGGTGGTCTCGCGGAAGGTCATGAACGGGAACGCGTCGGCCTCAAGGCCGCCGCCGGCGGCCAGCTCCGGTGCCAGTTTGGCGAGGACCGCCCGGGACTTGGGCCCGACGACGGCGATCGTGGTCCACTGCTCGGTGACCGAGGTGCAGTGCACATCCAGCTCGGGCCATTCGGTCTGCAGCCATTCCTCCAGCCAGTCGAGCACCTTGGCGGCGCCACCGGTGGTGGTGGTCATGAAGTACCGGTCCTCGTCCAGGCGCAGGGTGACGCCGTCGTCGAAAATCATTCCGTCCGGGGTGCACATCACGCCGTACCGGGCGGAGCCGGGTGCCAGCTTCTTGAACGCGTTGGTGTAGACGCGGTTCAGGAATTCGCCGGCGTCCTTGCCGCGGATCTCGATCTTGCCCAGCGTGGTGGCGTCCATGAAGCCCACGGAGTCCCGCACGGCGGCGCACTCGCGCAGCACGGCAGTGTCCATGTCCTCGCCGTCCTGGGGATAGAACCACGGCCGCTTCCACTGCCCAACGTCTTCGAAGCGGGCCCCGCGGGCGACGTGCCAGGGGTGGATGGAGGTGAGGCGCGCGGGGTCGAAGAGTTCGCCGCGCTGCCGTCCGGCCAGCGCGGCGAACGCCACCGGGGTGAACGGGGCACGGTACGCGGTCGTCCCGATTTCGCCCACGCTGCGGGCGGCGCCGGCGGAGTCGGCACCGTGCTTGAGGGCCGCGGCGATGACGCCGATGGCGTTGACGCCGGAGGTCTTGCCCTGGTCGTTGGCGGTGCTGATCGAGGTGTACCGCTTGACGTGTTCCACGGACCGCATGCCCGCGCCGGTGGACCGGAGGACGTCCGCCACCGACTGGTCGCGCTGGAAATCGACGAAGTGGTGATGCCAGCTTTCCGGGCCGCCCTGTTCGCCGGGAACCAGCCAGAGCTGCCGGGTGGGGGCCAGGGCGCGCGGGGCTGCCTGCGGTGCCGGCGCGGCAGCGGAACCGGCGGCATCGAAGCCGGCGGCGAGGACGGCTGCGGCACCGGCGGCAATGCCCTCGGCCACACAGTCCCCGAGGGCGAAGCTGCCGCGGCCCGCTCCGGCCACCTGCTGGTCGGGGACCACGCTGTCGGGCACGAAGGCCGCCAGGTCGTCATCCCAGCGCAGCTTGCCCTGGCGCTGGGAGTGCAGGTGCACCACCGGCGACCAGCCGCCGGAGACCGCGAGCAGGTCGCAGGCGAGCTGTTCGACGCCGGAGGTGAGTTCGCCGTCGTCGTTAATGCTTCGGACGGTGACGCCGCGCAGCCGGCCGTCATCGGACGCGGCGGCGCTGGTGTTGCTGACGGCGCTGCCCACCAGCACCCGGGTGCCGGCGGCGGCGGCCGCGGCCGCGGTGTCGCTCAGCTGCGGCCGGGCGTCCACGACGGCCTCGACGCGGATGCCGGCGGCGCGGAGGTCTGCGGCCAGGGCGTAGGCGCTGTCGTTGGTGGTGCTGATGACGACCTTCGAGCCTGCGGCGACGGCGTACCGGTTGAGGTAGCTGCGCACCGCGGAGGCGAGCATGATCCCGGGACGGTCGTTGTTCTCGAAGACCAGCGGGCGTTCGTGGGCGCCGGGCGCCAGGATGACCTGTGTGGCACGGATGTGCCAAATCCGTTGGCGGGACACCCCGTCAGCGGCCGGCGTGAGGAGGTGGTCGGTCCGGTTCTGCGCGGCAATCACGTAGTTCGAGTCGTAGGAGCCGAAGGCGGTGGTGCGGTTCAGCACGCTGCACTCGGCCGCGGAGATCAGTTCGACCTCGACGTCGGCCACCCAGTCCAGGGCGGGCTGGCCTTCGATCGTTTCGGCGAGGGCCGGGTCGGTGGAACCGGACAGCAGCGACCCGCCGAGTTCCGGCTGGTCGTCAATGAGGATCACCCGGGCCCCGGCCCGGACGGCTTCGCGGGCCGCGGCCAGGCCGGCCGGCCCGCCGCCGACCACCAGGACGTCGGTGTGGACGTACTTCTTGTCGTACTCGGCGCGGTCCTCGGCCGGATCCAGCTTGCCCAGCCCGTTGAGCAGCTCGGCGCTGAGCCCGTCGACCAGGGAGACTGTGGTCGCCGGAAGCATCGACTCGGCGACGTGGCCCGGGAAGCGTGCGGCGATTTTGACCAGGGCGTTGGATTCCTCCACGCCGGCGGACATGATGCCGCGGGGCCGGTCCTCGTAGAGCGAGTTGCCCACCTGGAGCCGGCCGTTGGCCAGCAGCGCCGAGGCGAGAGTGTCTCCCGGGTGGCCGGTGTAGTCCTGGCCGTCGAGGGTGAAGCGCCAAGTGACGCTGCGGTCGATGCGTCCGCCGGTGGCGAGGCGCGCGGATTGGGGCTGAGCGGTCATGAGTTTGCTCCTTCCGGAGAGACGGGGCTGGCGACGGTCGGGGCGGTCGCTCCCGTGGCGGGACGCAGCTGGCCCATCGGGTAGACGGCCTGGATGTTGTAGGTGACGGTGTCGCGGAGCATGTTGAACCATTGCCGGCAGCCGGTGCTGTGCAGCCAGCGCTCGGCGAAGATGCCCTTGGTGTTGTCGCGGTAGAACAGGTACTCGGCCCATTCACGGTCGGTCAGTTCTGCAGGGTTTTCGGGGTAGGGCACGTGGGCCTGGCCGCCGTAGTGGAATTCAGTCTCGTCCCGGGGGCCGCAGTTGGGGCAGGAAATCAGGAGCATGTCCGAGCCTCTCTTAGTGCGCCACGGCAGCGGCGCCGTGTTCGTCGATCAGGGCACCGGTTTCGAAACGTTCCAGTGCGAAGGGCTTGTTGAGCTGGTGCGGGGCCCCGGTGGCGATGGTGTGCGCGAACGTCAGACCGGCGGCCGGGGTGCCCTTGAAGCCGCCGGTACCCCAGCCGCAGTTCACGAACATGTTCTCCACCGGGGTGGTGCCGACGATCGGGGAGGCATCCATGGTGGTGTCCACGATTCCGCCCCAGGTCCGGAGCACGTGGGCCCGGGCGAAGATCGGGAAGAGTTCGACGGCGGCCGCCATCTGGTGCTCGATCACGTGGAAGGAGCCGCGCTGGCCGTAGCCGTTGTACGAGTCCACGCCGGCGCCCATGACCAGTTCACCCTTGTGCGCCTGGGAGACGTACACGTGGACGTGGTTGGACATGACCACCGTGGGGTGGACGGGTTCGTGCAGTTCGGAGACCAGGGCCTGCAGCGGGTGTGACTGGACCGGAAGCCGGAAGCCGGCCATCTCCGCCAGCACCGAGCTGTGGCCGGCGGCGCAAAGCCCGACCTTCTCGGTGTGGATCGTGCCGAGGTTGGTCTTGACCCCCACCACCCGGTTGCCGTCCTTCAGGAACCCGGTGACCTCGCAGTTCTGGATGATGTCCACGCCGAGCTCATCGCACTTGCGGGCAAACGCCCAGGCCACGTGGTCGTGCTTGGCGATGCCGGCCCGGGGCTGGTAGGTGGCCCCCATGACCGGGTAGCGGATGTCGTCGTTGATGTTCAGGATGGGGCAGAGTTCCTTCACCTGCTTCGGGTCCAGCCATTCGGCGTCCACGCCGTTGAGCTTGTTGGCGCCCACCCGGCGGATGCTTTCGCGGACGTCGCCCAGGGTGTGGGCCAGGTTCATGACCCCGCGCTGGCTGAACAGGAAGTCGTAGTCGAGCTCCTCGGGCAGGATTTCCCAGAGTTTCAGCGCGTGCTCGTAGATCGCGGCGCTTTCGTCCCAGAGGTAGTTGGACCGGATGATGGTGGTGTTCCGGGCCATGTTGCCGCCGGCGAGCCAGCCCTTTTCCAGGACGGCGATGTTGGTCATGCCGTGGTTTTTGGCCAGGTAGTAGGCGGTGGCGAGGCCGTGGCCGCCGCCGCCGACAATGACGGCGTCATACGAGGACTTCGGCTCCGGATTGTGCCACAGGAATTCTGGGTGCTCCGGAAGGTGCTGGGTGCTCACTGGGCAACTCCGTTCGGGGTGGTTCCGGCGTCCCCGGCAGGGTCCGGATAAGGAGGGTTCGGGTATAGCGGAAATTTCTGCGTCAGGACCGTGACCCGGTCACGGAGCAGCACGGCGGACTCGTCGCTGAGCTCGCCCTTGATCGCCTCGGCAATGATGTCGGCAACCTCGGCGAATTCGGCCGGACCGAAGCCGCGGGTGGCCAGGGCAGGCGTGCCGATCCGGAGACCGGAGGACACCATTGGCGGCCGGGGGTCGAACGGGACGGCGTTACGGTTCACCGTGATGCCGATCCGGTGCAGGCGGTCCTCGCCCTGCTGGCCGTCCAGTTCGGAGTTGCGCAGGTCCACCAGGACCAGGTGGACGTCGGTGCCGCCGCCGACCACGGAGATGCCGTAGTCGGCGACGTCGGGCGCGAGCAGCCGCTCGGCCAGGATTTTGGCACCTTCCAGGGTGCGCTGCTGGCGGTCCTTGAACTCGGGGGTTCCGGCGATCTTGAAGGACACCGCCTTGGCCGCGATGACATGTTCGAGCGGGCCGCCCTGCTGGCCGGGGAAGACCGCGGAATTGATCTTGCGGGCCAGCGATTCACGGCTGAGGATGACGCCGCCGCGCGGTCCGCCGAGCGTCTTGTGCGTGGTGGTGGTGACGACGTCGGCGTACGGCACCGGGTTCGGGTGCAGCCCCGCGGCGACCAGGCCGGCGAAGTGCGCCATGTCCACCATCAGGTAGGCGCCCACCGCGTCCGCGATCCGGCGGAACTCGGCAAAGTCGAGTTGGCGGGTGTAGGCGGACCAGCCAGCGACGATCAGCCGCGGCCGGTGTTCCAGCGCCAGGGCCTCCACCTCGGCCATGTCCACTCTCATGTCGGACTTACGCACGTGGTACGGCACTACGTTGTACAGCTTGCCGGAGAAGTTGATCTTCATGCCGTGGGTCAGGTGCCCGCCGTGGGCGAGGTCCAGGCCCAGGATGGTATCGCCCGGATCCAGCAGCGCGAACATCGCCGCGGCATTGGCCTGCGCGCCGGAGTGCGGCTGGACGTTGGCCGCCTCGGCGCCAAAGAGTGCCTTGACCCGGTCGATCGCGAGCTGTTCGATCACATCCACGTGTTCGCAGCCGCCGTAGTAGCGCTTGCCGGGGTAGCCCTCGGCGTACTTGTTGGTCAGCACCGAGCCCTGGGCCGTCATCACGGCGGTAGGGGCGAAATTTTCCGAGGCGATCATTTCCAGCGTTGACTGCTGGCGGTCGAGCTCTCGGGCGATGGCTGCGTCGACTTCGGCGTCGACGCTGGAGAGCGTGCCGGTGAGCACATCTGCCATGGCTTGCTCCTTTCAAATCAAGGGTGAACTGCTAGCCAACTAATACATGACTGATATATTAGATTGAATGCAACAATATGTTGTGGCTCACTCCACGTCAAGGGTGTTGTTTTGGCAGCACCCAGCGGGAGCGGCACTAGCGCGAAGAGACCCGAGGAGGGGACATGATGAGCCTTGCGGTGGAGGACATGGAAGTGGGGGGCACTGACCTTCCGCTGTCCGAGCAGGCCTACCGGCAGTTGCGGGACCAGCTGATCATGCTGGAGATCCGCCCCGGCGAGGCCATCAACGACTCGGTGCTGGCCGCCCGGCTGGGATTTGGCCGCACGCCGGTCCGCGAGGCGCTGAAGCGCTTGGAAAGCGACCACCTGGTGGTCTCCTACCCGCGCCGGGGAACCTTCGCGACCCGGGTCGACATCACGGAGCTGGCGGACATTTCGGAAATCCGCGAATTGCTGGAGCCGCTCGCGGCGCGGCGGGCCGCGCGCAGCGCCAGCCCCGGAATGCGGGCCCGGCTGCGTGAACTGGCGGACGACATCACGGGCTCACAGCCTGCCGGCGCCGACCAGCACACGCTGATGCGCTTCGACATCATGGTGCACCGGCAGATTTACGCGGCCGCCGCTAACCCGCACCTTGAGGATGTCCTGATCCGGTACGACAACCTGGCCACCCGCATCTGGTGCCTGGTGCTGGACAAGATTCCCTCGGTGGCGGGGCACATCACCGAGCACGTGGACCTGCTGCACGCCATTGCCGACGGCGACGCGGAGCGGGCGGCCGGCCTGGCGCTCGCGCATGTGACCAGCTTCGAGGAGACCATCCGCAAGGTCCTCTAGGGCGCCCGGCGGGCCGGGGACAGGTCGGCGGCGGCGGCGGCCGCAACGATGTGCAGCGCGAGCAGCCGGCCGGATGTCCTCGGGTCTCCGCCCAGCAGGGCGTGGATGTTGTTCAGCCGCTTATGCATGGTCTGCCGCTCAATGCTCAGGGTAAGTGCCGAGGCCGTCGTGTTGCAGCCCGAGTCGAGCCAGCAGAGCAGGGTCTCCAACAGGGCGGTCCCGTGCTTCTGGTCCCAGGCCAGCAACTCGGACAGGCTCGATTCCACGTAGGAGTCCAGGAAGCCGTGGTCCGGGACGGCATCCAGGATCCGCCGGCCCAGGAAGTCCATGGCATCGAGCACGTCGCCCGCTGCCGGCAGGCCCAGTCGGAGCGTTTCCTGGGCCTCCACGTAGGACTCGCGTGCCCGCAGCCCGTCCGGCACCGTCGGACCGAAGGCCGCGTAGTCCTCCGAACCGGCAACCGCGCCCCGGGCTGCCCGGAGCAGCGACTCCCGCGCGGCGTGGGCATCCTTGCGGGCCACCGCGAACAGCACCGCCCGTTCCCCGTCCCGCTGATGCGACTTGACGCTGACCCCGGGCAGCGCCAGCGCACGCTCGACCGCGGAGAAGTTGGCGTCGCGGCCCGAGGTGCGGAAGACGGCGACGACGGCGGCAAGTCCCGGCTTCAGCCCGGCCTGCAGCCACAGCTGGGCAAAGCCGCCGGCGTCCCCGCCCTCGATGATGGCCTCCAGCAGCCGCGCGTCGGCCACCTGGGCCGGGGTGGGACGAAACGCCTGCGCGAGCGCCAGGGCGAGGATGCCGGAGAGCCGGTCCGCGGCGAGCTCCAGCAGGAACGGATCAGGCGAGGCCGAGCGGAGTGTCAGCTGCGCCGCCAACTGCCCGCCCACCACGATGCCCGCGATGGCTTTGGAGCCGGGTTCGCCGTCGCTGTCCCGGTGCTCCGCTTCAGCCGCTTCGCCGGCATGTCCCAGCGGCGATCCGTCCGGCGCCGCCAGGGACACCTCTGCCCCCAGGGCCGTGGCCAGCAGGTCCAGGATTACCGGGAGGTGGGGCCCGCGGTCGGTGATCAGGCGGGCGATCCGGCGGGAGGCGTCGTCGACCACCAGGTGTGCAGCGGCCTGCTCGTTGACGACCATGCGGTTCACCGCCTCGGCGACATCGACGAAGGGAACCACAGCCCGCAGGTCGATGAGCGGCAGCCCGTGCCGGTTGGCGGCGGCAATGAGCCGCGCCGGCATCGGCGCCGGCTGCCCGGCCGTCTGAACCGCCAGCGCCGCGATGTCCCGGCCGGCGAGGCTGCTGATGTAGTCCTCCTGCTCCTGCGCGGGAAGGGCCAGCAGCGCCTCGCCACCGGAGAGCAGCAGCTCGCCGCCGCGCAGCAGCGGGGCGATCTTGAGCACCTCGCTCGAGTGCACCCAGCGCACCGCCCGGTCCAAGGTGCCGGGGACACTGGAGCAGACCACCGGATCCGCATCGCACATCGGCTGGGACCTGAGGACTGCTGCGAGGGTGATCATGGCTACCTCCGGTCAAGCACGCGACAAATAGTCGCCTCATCTGACTTCAGTGTAATCATAACGAATCTAGGCTGTGGTGTCCGTCACCCATAAGCTGAAATCATCTTCCGTTCGGCATCACAACGTAGTGAATCGAGACGCGCATGAACCAAGCACAGCAACGGTCCCATGAAGTGGCGACCGTCGAAGTTGAAGATGTACTGCAACCCATCCCCGAATCCGCCCGGACCACGAAACTGTCCGGCCAGTTCTGGATCTGGGCGGGGGCCAACGTCGCCCCGATCAACTGGATCCTCGGGGCCCTCGGCATCCAGCTCGGGCTGGGCTTGGGCGACACGCTCCTGGTCCTGATCGTTGGCAACCTCATCGGCATGGCGGGCTTCGGCTTCTTCGTCATCCTCGGCCAGCGCACCGGCGCCACCGGCATGCTGCTGGCCCGCGGCGCCTTTGGCCGCCGAGGGGCCTATCTGCCGGCCGCCATCCAGGCGACCATCGCCATCGGCTGGTCCGCCGTGAACACCTGGGTGATCCTGGACCTGATCCTGGCCCTGTTCGGCATGATTGGCTGGGTTGATCCCACCCAGCAAAACATCCCGGTACGCATCCTGGTCGCGGCGGTCATCATGACCGTCCAGGTCGCCATCTGCTACCGCGGCTACCGTGCCATTTCAAAGTTTGAGCGGATCACCATGCCGCCCACCATCCTCGTCCTGATCGGCATGTCGATCGTCGCGTGGACCCAGCTGGACATCAACTGGAGCTACGCCGGCCCGGCCGGAGCCGTCCTGGAGGGGATGCCCCGCCTTGCAGCGATGTCCGGCATCATGACCGTCATCGGCATCGGCTGGGGGATCGGCTGGTTCACCTATGCTCCGGACTACTCCCGCTTCGTCAGCCGCAAGGTCAAGCCGAGCAAGCTGTTCCTGGTCAGCGTCCTGGGCCAGTTCCTCCCCGTCGTCTGGCTCGGCATCCTCGGCGCCAGCCTCGCAACCAAGAACGGACAGGCCGATCCCGGCGAACTGATCGTCTCCAACTTCGGCAGCCTGGCCATCCCGGTCATCCTGCTGGTCATCCACGGGCCGATCGCCACCAACATCATCAACCTGTACACCTTCGGCGTCGCCTTCCAGGCCCTGGACGTCAAGATCTCCCGGCGCAAGCTCTCCATCATCGTGGGAATCCTGTCCATGGGCGCCGTCATCGGCTTCATGTTCGCCGAGGACTTCGCGATGATCCTGGACTCCTGGCTCGGCGCCATCGTGGCCTGGGTCGCGACCTGGGGCGGCATCATGGCCGTCCACTACTTCATCTTCGAACGGCACCACAAGGACTTCTCCTACCTGTTCCTGGATTCGAAGAAGACCTCCCTGAAGGCCATCAACCCCTCGGCGTTCATCGCCTTCTTCGCCGGCATCCTGATGACCTGGCTGTTCATGTACGGCGGACTCCCGGCCCTGCAGGGCCCCATCGCCACGGCCATGGGCGGCATTGACCTCTCCTGGCTGGCAGGGACCCTGACCTCCTCGGCCATCTACTTCGCCCTCGGCTACCCGCGCTTCCGGTCACGGATCCGGGCCGGCGTTCCGATCGGCGTCCGCCTCGACCTGGCGGACGACGCGGTGCTGGCAGAACATGGCGACGCCTGCGAGGAAAAGACCCACGAACCGGAGCCTGCGCCCCTGGCCTGACCCCTACCAACCGCAAGACCGCACGATTTACACCATCAACACGCAAAGGAATTACCCCATGACCATTTCCACCACTGCCCCCGCCTCGAACGTCTCCGAACTGGAGCGCCTGAAGGTCCTGCACAACGGTCAGAAGGTAAAGCTGACGTTCTCCGACGCCGAGCTCGAGCGCCGCATCGCCGGCCTGCGCAGCATCATGGCGGCCAAGGACCTGGACGCCGTCGTGCTCACCAGCTACCACTCGATCAAGTACTACTCCGATTTCCTCTTCACCTACTTCGGCCGCTCCTACGCCATGGTCATCACCGCCGACGACACGGTGACGGTGACCGCGAACATCGACGCGGGCATGCCGTGGCGGCGCAGCTACGGGGAGAACATCGTCTACACCGACTGGCGCCGGGACAACTACATCTTCGCCATCCAGGAGGCCCTGCGTACCCGCGGTGTCGCGGTGCGCCGCCTGGGCGTGGAGGACGACAGCCTGCCCCTGGCCAACCGCGACAAGATCCAGGCCGCGTTCGACGGCGCCACCCTGGTGGACGTCGCGCAGGACGCCATGCGCCAGCGCATGGTCAAGTCCGCCGAGGAAATCGCCGTCATCAAGCACGGCGCCCGGATCGGCGACCTCGGCGGCGAAGCCATCCGCAACGCCATCACCGCCGGCATCACCGAATACGAAGTCGCCCTGATCGGCACCGAGGCGATGGTCCACGAGATCGCCCGGACCTTCCCGGACTCCGAAATCCGGGACACCTGGGTCTGGTTCCAGTCCGGCATCAACACCGACGGCGCCCATAACTGGGCCACCACGCGCAAACTCCAGGAGCACGACATCCTGTCGCTGAACTGCTTCCCGATGACGAGCGGCTACTACACCGCCCTGGAGCGCACCCTCTTCCTCGGCGAACCGGACGCCCGGTCCCTGGAACTGTGGAACATCAACGTGGAGGTCCACCGCCGGGGCCTGGAACTGATCAAGCCCGGCGCGGTCTGCAAGGACATCGCCGCGGAACTGAACGAGATCTACGTATCCCACGGACTGCTGGCCAACCGGACCTTCGGCTACGGCCACTCCTTCGGCGTCCTGAGCCACTACTACGGCCGCGAGGCCGGGCTGGAACTCCGCGAGGACATCGACACCGTCCTGGAACCGGGCATGGTGGTCTCGATGGAACCGATGATCACGGTCCTGGACGGCCAGCCGGGCGCCGGCGGCTACCGCGAGCACGACATCCTGGTCGTCGGCGAAGACGGCGCCGAAAACATCACCAAGTTCCCGTTCGGACCGGAACACAACATCATCAGCGCCTAGGATCGCCCGATCATCAGCGCCTGACCCCGTGGCGGCGGCCGCCGGCCGCCGCCACGCTTTTTATGCCGTACAACTGAGGAGCACCAGCAGCATGGACAAGTCAGTATTTCTGGAAGACCTGGATGCGTTCGCCTACCGGGAGGCACTGGCCTCCGGAGAGTCGATCGTCCTGATTCCCGTCGGGTCCCTGGAACAACATGGTCCGCACCTGCCGCTGGGCACCGACACGATCCTGTCCTCGCGTTTCGCGGAGGGTGTGGCCAGGCGGCTCGGTGGGCTGGTGGCGCAGCCGATCGCCTACGGGTACAAGTCGCAGCAGAAGTCCGGCGGCGGCAACCACCTGTCCGGGACCACCAGCCTGGACGGCGGAACCCTGATCAGCGTGGCCCGCAACCTGGTCAAGTCCTTTCTAAACCAGGGCGTGCGCAACGTGGTCTTCGTCAACGGGCACTTCGAAAACTACCAGTTCCTGTACGAGGGCATCGACCTGGCGCTGGAGGACCTGCGGATCGGCCCCGGCGCGGAACAGAGCGTGCTGCTGCTGTCCTACTGGGACTTCGTCAGCCAGGACACCCTCGCCCGGGTCTACCCCGACGGGTTCCCGGGCTGGGACATCGAGCACGGCGGAGTCCTGGAGACCTCGCTCATGCTGCACCTGGAGCCCGGCCGGGTCGCGATGGACCGCCTGGTGGACGGGCCTGCCGCGGTCCTGCCCCGCTTCGACCGGCTGCCGGTCGTGCCGGAGCGGACCCCGGCCACCGGCTGCCTCTCCTCCGCAGCCGGATCCAGCGCCGCCAAGGGGGCGCTGCTGTTCGACCAGGTCGTCGAGGACCTGGCCGGGGACCTGTCCGGCGAACTGGTCCGGGAGGCCGCCGGGCTCCCGGGGTAGCCGCGGGAGCGCCGCCGGGCGGCCGGTGTTCCTACTCGATCGTGGCGAACAGCTCGTTCAGCTCGGCCGTGAGCTGCCGGCGCAGGTCCGGGGTGCCGATCTCCTTGCCGTCGATATGGTTCACGGGGGCCAGGAGCCGGATACTCGAGATCAGCCAGACGGCGTCGGCGTCATACAGGTCGGCGGGCACCAGCGGACCGTAGCCCAGCTCCCAGCCGGCGGCCTTCGCCGCGGTGAACAGTGCGCCCTGTGAGGTGCCGGGGAGGATGCCGCTGTCCAGCTGCGGGGTGATCAGCCGGCGGACGGTACGGACGCCGCCGGCGCCGTCGTCGCTGGTTTCCAGATGCGCCAGCAGCACGGTCGACGTCGGGCCCTCCAGGACCCGGCCGTCGGCGGAGGTAAAAATGACGTCGTCGGCACCCTGGTGGTGCGCGTAGCGCAGGGCCGCCATGTTGACCGCGTAGGACAGCGTCTTGGCGCCGAGCAGCAGCCACGGCGCGCGTTCGGCCACCTCGCTGTCATACCCGCGGTCCAGCAGGATGACGTCGATGCCGGTCTCGCGCTGTTCGCGTCCGGCGGCCGGCGGCAGGGAGGCCTGCACCCAGCAGGTCGGCGTGGCGGCACCCTCGACGCCGCGGGTGGCGATCAGCTTCACCACCACCTCATCGGTCCCGCTGCCTGCCCCGCCGGCCGGGCCGCGGAACTCGCTGAGCGCGGTCCCGATGGCGCGGCGCCAGGTGTCCTCGGCCGGAATGTCCAGCTCCAGCGCACGGGCTGAACCGGCCAACCGGCTCAGGTGGGCCTGCAGCTTGCGCGGGGTTCCACCCACGGCCAGCAGCGACTCGAAGACGCCGTCGCCCCGGGTGGCTCCCTGGTCCGTGGCCATCAGCTGCGGCCTGGACGAGTCGGCGATGCGGCCGTTCTCAGAGCCGGGGTCAAGGAACACCAGCACGGTGGTGCGGGCCGGAACAGAGGCGGAGGTAGTCATGGCTTCAGCTTAGTGCGGGGCGCCGGGATAGGATTTGCGGGTTGCCCGTTCCGGAATTGTTCCGCGGGTCTGGAACCTGAAGGATGCGCCTGTGCTGTGGCCAATTTCGCTGGTGGAGACACTCCCGTCCTGGGTGGTCCTGCTCCTGACCCTCGTTGACCTCGTGATCCGGGTCCTGGCCCTGGGCATCATCCCTGGTAACCGGCGTCCCACGACCGCCATGGCGTGGCTGCTGGGCATCTTCTTTTTGCCGGTCGTGGGCCTGGTCCTGTTCCTGCTCTTTGGCAACTTCAGGCTTTCGCGCCGCCGCCGCGCCCAACAGCAGGCCGTGAACACGCGGGTCCGGGCGGGGACCTCCCAACTGGCCGCGACCGCAAGCCGGTATGCCGGGCCCGAGTGGGTGTGCTCGGCCGCGGAACTGAACCAGACCCTCGGTTCGCTTCCCATGGTGGACGGCAACAGCGTGGAGTTGCTGCCGGGCTACCCGGACTCGATCAAGGCGATGGCCGCGGCAGCCAGGGAAGCTAAATCCTTCATTAACGCCGAGTTCTACATCATGAGTTCGGACCACGTCACCGATGACCTCCTGACCGCCCTCGAAGAAGCTGCCGAGCGCGGGGTCGAGGTCCGGATCCTGTTCGACCACCTCGGCTCGCTGCGGATCAAGGGCTACCGCAAGCTGACGGCCCGGCTCGACGCCAGCAAGATCCGCTGGCGGCCGATGCTGCCACTGCGCCCCGTGCACGGCCAGTGGCGCCGGCCGGACCTGCGCAACCACCGCAAAATCATGGTGATCGACGGCGAGGTCGCCTTCACCGGGTCACAGAACCTGATCGAACCGTCCTACAACAACCCGCGGCACCGCAAGGTGGGCCGCGAGTGGGTGGAACTGATGGCCTGCATGCGCGGTCCGATCGTCACCACGCTGAACGTAGTGTTCGCCACCGACTGGCTGAGCGAGACCGACGAGTCGCTGGAACACCAACTGGCCCACGAGCCGGAAGCCGGGGCGGGCGGGATCACCGCGCAGGTGGTCCCCAGCGGACCCGGTTTCATCACCGAGAACAACCTGCGCCTGTTCAACACGCTCATTTACTCCGCCCAGCACAAGCTCTCGATCTGCAGCCCGTACTTCGTCCCGGACGACTCCCTGCTCTACGCGGTGACTACCGCGGCCCAGCGCGGCGTCGACGTCGAGCTGTTCGTCTCGGAAAAGGGCGACCAGTTCCTGGTCCACCACGCCCAACAGTCCTACTACGAGGCGCTGCTGGAAGCGGGGGTGCGGATCTACCTCTACAAAGCCCCGTTCGTGCTGCACGCCAAGCATTTCACCGTGGACAACGAGGTGGCCGTGCTGGGCTCCAGCAACATGGACATGCGCTCGTTCTCGTTGAACCTTGAGGTCTCGGTGATGTTGCTGGGCGAAGACATTGTGCAGCGGATCCGCGCGGTGGAAGACAGCTACCGGGAAATTTCGCGCGAACTGACGCTGGAGGACTGGATGAAACGGCCGATCGGCGTCAAGTACGTGGACAACGTCGCGCGGCTGACGTCCACCCTGCAATAGCGAGCCGGCTCCTAGCCGTGCGGGAACTCCGCGCCGAGGGCTGCGAGCACGCCGAACGCCTTGGTCCGGATTTCCTCGTACTCCTCGTGCGGCGTGGAATCCGCGGTAATAGCCCCGCCGACGCCGAGGCTCAGCGCGGCGCCGCCGTCCGCGGCGCGGGTCATGACCAGGGTCCGGATTGCCACCGCCAGGTCCGTTGCGCCGCTGAGCGAGAAGTAGCCGATCGCCCCGGAGTAGATGCCCCGCGGCGCGCCCTCCAGCCGGTCCAGGATCTCCATGGTGCTGACCTTCGGCGCGCCGGTCATCGAGCCGGCGGGAAAGCAGGCGGCCACGGCCTCGGCCCGCGGCATCCCGGGCCGGAGCCGGGCATCGATGGTGCTGACCAGCTGATGGACCGTGGCGTAGCTTTCGACTGCGCAGAGCCGGCCGACGGTGACCGTGCCCGGTGCCGCGAAGTGGCTGAGGTCGTTCCGCAGCAGGTCCACGATCATGATGTTCTCGGCCCGGTCCTTGGCGGACGACTGCAGGTCCTGGCGCAGCAACTGGTCACGGGCCGGATCGGGGT
This sequence comes from Arthrobacter sp. JB02-1C, assembly GCF_057748045.1. Taxonomy (NCBI): domain Bacteria; kingdom Bacillati; phylum Actinomycetota; class Actinomycetes; order Micrococcales; family Micrococcaceae; genus Arthrobacter; species Arthrobacter sp. JB02-1C. The sequence continues at coordinate 818,790 of NZ_CM173235.1, read as the reverse complement.
CGCGCCGCCGGGTCCCCTTGATCGGTTCGGCACGCATCGCGCCGTCGGCGGTGATCCGGAGGAACCGTTCCGGTGAGGTGCTGGCCACGGTGACTTCCGCCAGCCGGAGGAAGCTCGCGAAGGGCGCGGGGCTGCGCTCGCGGAGGGCCAGGTAGGTCTGCCAGGGGTCGTGCGCTCCTGCCGGCACGGTCGCCGACAACGCGGTGGTGAGGCAGACCTCGTACGTGTTGCCCTCGCGGATCTCGTCCTGTGCCGCCGCGACCTTGGCCTTGTACACGGCTTCGGAGTCCCGGGCGCAGAACGGTGGCGGGGCGCCGTTCGGCCCGGAGCGGCCGACGGGACCGCCGCCACCGGCCATCGACTCGCCGGCAGCCGCCGACTCCACGGCAGCCCGGGCCGCCGCCAGCCACGCGCCCGTCTCCGGGGCATCCAGCGCCAGCAGCCAGGCGCTTCGCTCCCGGTGGTCCAGGACCACGGCGCGGCCGGCAAAGATCAGGCCCGCATCCGGGGTGGCAGCAGTGACGTCGCTGCCGCCGGTTTCACGCTTGAGCTCGTAGCCCAGCCAGCCCAGCCAGCCCAGCGTGAATTCGCAGGCATAACCCTCCGGCCCGCGCAGTTCCCTGCCGCCCCACACCGTGTCGAGCCAGCGGAAAAAGGGGCCTTCGGTCTGCGCGGTGGCGTGGCCGGCCGTGACCCGGGTGCGGCCGGCACTGTGCAGGACCGACTGCCCGTAGCTGCCGCCGTCGTCGGCCATGATACTGAAGCGGCTGCGCTCGGCGGCTTCGCCGGGGAGGCCGGTTGCCGGCAGCGAGGAATCCAGCCAGACGGCGTTGGGGGAGCCGCCGTAGAGCGCCGCGAAGAGCCGGGCGGCGTCAGGGTCCGCGTCGAGCCGTTCGGCCACCAGTTCCAGCCCGCGGCGGGCTGCGAGCTCGGGGAGCAGCGCCGGCGCCACCGCGGGCAGGTGCTGGAGTGCCTGCAGGACCTGCCCGGGGGCGGACCCGTCGGCGAGGTTCAGGAGCCGGATGTCGGCGCGGGAGGGTACGTCGTCGACGGCGAGCCACGCGTCCTCCTGGGCCGCCCATTGGTCCCAGTAAGGTTCGTAACTTTCGCCGTCGCGGGCCAGTGCCCGGGCGCGGCGGTCCTGGTCGGCGGCGTCCGCCCAGATCACCGCGTCCAGGAAGGGCGCGGCGGCGGCCGCAGCTGCCCCGACGCCCTCGACCAGGACCACCTCGGCGGCCCGGGTGACGCGCGGCTCGCCGTCGTAATGCCGTTCCCAGTCCCAGCTGATCCAGTGGGCCGGCTCGCCGCGCCGCAACGGGGCCAGCACGGTGGTGGCGTAGCGTTCGATGCCGGCGGCCAGGCCGTCCCAGCCCGGGTAGATGTCCTCGAGGTGGAAGAGCGCGACGCTGCGGTGTTCGCGGAGCCTCGCCGCGAGTTCGATCGCCAGGGTGGTCTTGCCGGCGCCGGAGCGTCCGTCGATGGCGATGATGACGGGTGCGAGGCTCATGGTTTAGAGCGTACCCGGTGCCCTTTCGTCGTACCCGGCGGCCGGACCAGGCAGGTGTCCCGGCGGCCGGCTCAGCGGTCGCCGACGGTGAAGCGCTGGTTGTGGTGCGCCGGCCGCTCGATCTCGTCCAGGATGGCCACGGCCATGGTCCCGGTGGTGGTGTGCGAGCTGCCGTCCCCGGAAACCAGGAGCTCGTCAGTGCCCAGGACCGGCTCACGGGCCTCGCCGGGCTCGAACGCGGCGGACGGCGACAGGCCCACCCAGGCGACGTCAGCCACGGTGCGCAGGTACTCAAGTTCCTTGAGCTGGTTCTCCGGGATCGAGACCCAGGCGTCGGCGCCCGGCAGCTTGCGGATGTCCTCGACGAAGAGGTGCCCGTCCTGGCCGGTGGTCAGGCTGCCGGCGCCGAGGATGAAGACCAGCCGGACGGCCGGTCCGCCGCGAAGGCTTTCCACGAGGTGGCGGGCCAATTCGACGTGCCGGTGGGCCTGGTCCGGCGATGTGCCGAAGGCGTTGACGACGGCGTCGAACGCGGCCAGGTCCGCCGCCGTCAGGTTGAAGGCGTCGCGGAGCAGGACCGGCGCATCCGGGCCGAGCGCCTCGATGGCCCGGGCCTCGTTCCGCACGATCGCCGTGGTGTCGTGGCCGCGGGAGAGAGCCTCCGCGACGACGGCACGCCCGGCCTTGCCGGTTGCTCCAATAATTCCAATTTTCATCTCGCGCCTCTCGGTGGGGGACAGGGCCGGCGGGCTGGCCCGCGGATCTGGTGGCGGCGGCGGGCGCTGGCCTGCCGCAGGCTGAACGTCAGGCGTCCGGGCCCCAGAGCGCCTTCCGGAGGAGCCCCTTCAGGGCGCCGGCCTCTGCCTTGCTGAGGCCGGAGAGGGCCTCGGACTCCGCAGCCTGGACGGCGGACTCGGCGCGGCGGAAGACGGCGGACCCGGCCGCCGTGGTGGAGACAATCTTAGCCCGGCGGTCCAGTTTTCCGGGCGCCCGGATCACCAGGCCGCGCTGTTCGAGTTCGTCGATCAGCGCAACGATCTGGCTGGGGTCCAAACTGAGGAACTCCGCCATCTCCCGCTGCGTGGGCTCCAACTCGCCGTTGGCCAGGGCGAGTACGGAGTAGGAGCGTTCCTTGAGTCCGAACTCGGCCAGTGCGCGGTTGTTGAGGACCGACCCGGCCGCGTGGAGCTTGGCCAGCAGGAAGCCCGCATCCCGGCTGATCGACCCCGCGGTGAGCTTGTCCGCGGCGCGGGTCGGCGGCTGGTCGTCTACTTCGGTCGTCATGCCTCTCCCAGTAATCCGATAAGAAAAATCATTGACATTGTCAATTATCCATAATTTCATGGACCTAGGACAGCATCGCATGCCGAGCGGCAGGGTGCATACGGCTAGCAAAGGAGCAGCGATGAGCCTGGCAGGAAAAGTTGCAATCGTCACCGGAAGCGGACGGGGCCTCGGCCTGGCCTACGCCCGCGAGTTGGCCCGGCAGGGAGCGGCCGTGGTCGTCAACGACGTGGACGCCGCCGTCGCGGACGAGGCAGTCCGAACCATCCGGTCCGGCGGCGGCCGGGCGGCCGCCGTCGTCGCCCCGGTGGGCAGCTCCGAGGTCGCGAGGCAACTGGTGCAGGCGGCCGTGGCGGAGTTTGGCCGGCTGGATATCCTGGTCACGAACGCCGGCATCCTGCGGGACAAGAGCCTGCTGAAGATGACCGACGACGACTTCGACGCGGTGATCAACGTGCACCTGAAAGGCACCTTTACCTGCGCCCGGGAAGCATTCGGTTACTTCAAGGAAAACGGGATCCCCGGCCGCATCATCACCATCGGCTCCCCGACCGGGCAGCGCGGCAACTTCGGCCAGACCAACTACGCCGCGGCGAAGGCCGGCATTGTCGGTATGGTCCGCACCTGGGCGCTGGAGATGAAGAAGGCGGGCGTCACCGCGAACGCCGTCATCCCGGTGGCTGCCACCGCGATGACCAAGACCGTTCCCTACTTCCAGAAGGCCGTGGAAGCCGACGAGCGCGGCGAAGCCATGCCGGCCTTCTTCCGCCACGACCTCGGTTTCGGAACCGCCGACGACGTCGCCGGGCTGGTGGCCTTCCTCGCCTCGGACGCGGCCGCCGGAGTCACCGGCCAGGCGCTCGGCGCGGGCGGGGACCGGCTGCAGGTCTGGACCCATCCCGAGTCCGCCGCGACCGAGTACCGCGAGGGCGGCTGGGGCTACCAGGACCTGGTGGAAAACTTTGACGCCCTCTTCGGCGACAAGCTGCAGAGCGTGGGCGAGGAGTTCCTGCCGCTGCCCGAAGGACTCAAGCCCGAACCGGCTGGCCCCGCAGCAGTAGAGGTCCGCTGAGATGGCCGGGACGCGCTATGAACTGGCTGTCGATGCGGCAAAGCTGGACGCGATCGACATGCATGTGCACCTCGAGATCGACGGCCACGGCCACGAATCGTTGCCGCCGGCCCTGACCGAGGCCTCGGCCAAGTACTTCAAGACCGAGGACCGCACGCCCTCGCTGGACCGGATCGCGGAGATCTACCGCGGGCTGAACATGGCTGCGGTGGTCTTCACCGTGGATGCCCGCACCCAGCTCAAGCATGAGCCCAACAGCATCCCCGACCTGGTCGCGGGCGCGTCCCGGAACAACGACGTGCTGATTCCGTTCGGCAGCGTGGACCCGCGGACCGGGCCGCAGGCGATCCGGGGCGCGCTGAACCAGGCCGAGGACCTCGGCGTCCGCGGCTTCAAGTTCCATCCCAGCCTGCAGGGCTTCGACCCCTCCGCCGAGCAGTTCTACCCGCTGTGGGAAACGTTGCAGGATCTTGGCCTGCCGGCGATCTTCCATACCGGCCAGAACGGCATGGGCGCAGGCCTGCCGGGCGGGTACGGCATCAAGCTGGCCTACTCCAACCCGCTCCTGCTGGACGCGGTGGCTGCGGACTTCCCCGAGCTGCAGATCATCATGGCCCACCCGTCCGTGCCGTGGCAGGACGAGGCCAACTCGATCGCCACGCACAAGTCGAACGTGTTCATCGACCTGTCCGGCTGGTCCCCGAAGTACTTCCCGGAGTCGCTGGTGAAGATGGCGAACTCGGTGCTGCAGGACCAGGTGCTGTTCGGCACCGACTTCCCGCTGATCACCCCGCAGAAATGGCTCAGCGCCTTCGCTGACCTGCCGCTCAAGGACGAGGTGCGGCCGAAGATCCTCAAGGCCAACGCCGTCCGGCTGCTCGGGCTGGCGGACTGAGATGGGCCTTGACCCCGCCGTCGCGGCCCGGCAGGAGCGGCTCTACGCGGTCTGCGACTATTACGATGCCGAATCACTGCTCACCGATCCCGAGCGCCGGGTGCTGGGTCGGCTCCGGAGATTCCTCGACGAACAGGCCAGGCCGCTGCTGGCCGAGTACTGGGAGCGCGGCGAATTCCCGGACCAGCTGGCCCGGCCGCTGATCGACCTGGACCTGATGGAACCCGCCGAGCTGACCGGTGGACCCGGGGCGGCGCAAACACCCGCACGGGGCATCTACCAGGGCTTCCGGATCTTCGAACTCGCCCGTACGGATGCCTCGCTGGCCACCTTCTACACCGCCCAGGCCGGCCTGTTCCGGACCGCCATCCGGGTCGGCGCCTCCGCGGAGCAGCAGGCCGGGTGGATGCCCAAGGTCCTGGATTTCTCGCTCAAGGGGGTGTTTTCCCTGACCGAGCCGGACTCGGGCTCGGACATCGCCGGCGGACTGTCCACCAGTGCCCGCCGGGACGGCGAGAGCTGGGTCCTCAACGGCGCCAAACGCTGGATCGGCGGCGCGGCCAGCGCCGACGTGCTCGCCGTGTTTGCCCGCGACGAGGCCGACGGCCAGGTCAAGGCCTTCCTGGTGGAGCGGGAGGCGGCCGGGGTGGGGCTGCAGAAGATCCACGGCAAGACGTCGCTGCGGATGATGCAGAATGCGCACATCACGCTGGAGGACGTCCGGGTCCCGGAATCGATGCGCCTGCACAACGTCACCTCGTTCAAGGACGTGGCCGCGATGCTGCGGGCCATGCGCTCGGACGTCGCCTGGATTGCCACCGGCATGGCCGCCGGCGCCTTCGAGGCCGCCCTGCGGTACGTCACGGAACGGCAGCAGTTCGGCCGCCCGCTCGGCTCCTTCCAACTGGTGCAGGAGAAACTCGCCCGGATGCTCGGCAACGTCACCTCGGCGCTGTCGCTGGTGGTCCGGCTGACCGAGCAGCAGGCCCGGGGCATCTACCGTGACCAGGATTCCGCCCTGGCCAAAATGCAGACCTCCCTGTTGATGCGTGAGACCGTGGCGCTGGCCCGCGAAGTGGCCGGCGGCAACGGCATCACGCTCGAGACCGACGTCGCGCGGTTCCACGCCGACGCCGAAGCCGTTTATTCCTACGAAGGCACCCACGAAATCAACGCCCTCATCATCGGCCGCGCCCTCACCGGCGAAAGCGCCTTCACCCGCTAACCCCGTCAGCCATCCCGCACGCGGCACCCGACGCCGCGGCCGCCGTCGTCCACATCACCACGCCAGGAGCCACAGATGCCCAACCTCGTCGTCGACTTCGACAAACTGCTCACTCTTGCCGGCACCGACCTCGGTGCCACCGATTACCGCGAAATCACCCAGGACCAGATCAACAAGTTCGCCGACGCCACCGGCGACGCGCAGTGGATCCACGTAGACCCGGAACGCGCCAAGGACGGGCCCTTCGGCGCCCCGATCGCGCACGGCTTCCTGACGCTCTCGCTCGTCATCCCGTTCTGGGGCGAGCTCTTCGACGTCGACGGCGTCACCACCAAGGTGAACTACGGCCTGGACAAGGTCCGCTTCACCTCACCCGTGAAGGTGGGGTCGCGGATCCGGATGCGGGCCAGCCTTGCCGAGGTCAGCGAGGTCAAGGGCGGCGCCCAGATCAAGGTCGCCTGCACCATCGAGATTGAAGGCCAGGAACGCCCCGCCGTCGTGGCGGAATTCCTCGCCCGCTTCTACAAGTAGCCCGCTTCTACAAATAGGCCGTCCCCCAGCACCACGTGCCACCCACCCCTCAACATCTCACTGAAAGGAACAGCCGTGGAGAATCTCGGCATCGGCTCGTGGTTGCAGCGGCGCCGCCCGAAATCGGGAACGAAGGCTGCCGTCATCACCGGAACGCGGGAACTCAGCTACGCGGACCTCGCCGAGCGGTCCGCGCGGCTGGCCAACGCCTTCCGCGACCGCGGGGTGGGCAAGGGCGACAGGGTCGCGTACCTCGGCGAGAACGATCCCTCCTTTTTGGAGACACTGTTTGCCGCTGGGCTGCTCGGGGCGGTCTTTGTCCCGCTGAACACCCGGCTGGCGCCGCCTGAGGTCCGGTTCCAGCTCCAGGACAGCGGGGCAGCCGTCCTGGTCCATGCCGCCACGCTCGCTGAACTCGCGGAGCGCGGCTCGGCGGAAACCACGGTACGGCACCGCATCGTGGTCGACGACGGCGGGACCGGTGCGGCGGGGGCCGAGGCCTTCGATGACGTGCTGGCCTCCGGTGACCCGCTGGCCCCGGACGAGTCCGTGGGCCTCGACGACGGCGCCATGATCCTGTACACCTCCGGGACCACCGGCAACCCCAAGGGGGCGCTGCTGACGCACGGCAACGTCACCTGGAACTGCATCAACGTGCTGGTGGACTTCGACTTCGCCGCGTCGGACGTGGCGTTGATGATTTCACCCATGTTCCACGTGGCCTCCCTGGACATGGGGGTGCTGCCCACGCTGCTGAAGGGCGGCACGGTGGTGCTGGAGCCCAAATTCGACCCGGGGCGGACGCTCGCCCTGATCCAACAGCACCGGGCCACCACCATCAGCGGGGTGCCTACGACGTACCAGATGCTCTGTGAGCACCCGGACTGGGAGACCACGGACCTGAGCTCGCTCAACAAGCTGACCTGCGGCGGCTCCGCAGTGCCGATGCGGGTCCTGGATGCCTACGAACGGCGCGGGCTGCGGTTCTCGAACGGCTACGGGATGACCGAAACGGCACCCGGCGCCACCACGCTGCCTGCCGCGCGGTCCCGGGACAAGGCAGGATCCTCGGGGCTGCCGCACTTCTTCACCGACGTCCGGGTGGCCGATCCGCTCGATCCGGAGGCCGGTCTCGCGGCCACCGGGACGGTGGGTGAAATCCAGATCAAGGGACCCAACGTCATCCACCAGTACTGGAACCGGCCGGATGCCTCGGCCGAGTCCTATACGCCGGACGGCTGGTTCAAGTCCGGCGACATGGGCTACAAGGACCCGGAGGGGTTCGTCTTCATTTCCGACCGGCTCAAGGACATGATCATCTCGGGCGGGGAAAACATTTATCCCGCCGAGGTGGAGCAGGCGATTGCCGAGCTCGACGCCGTCGCCAGTGTGGCCGTGATCGGGGTGCCGGACGAAAAGTGGGGCGAGGTGCCCCGGGCGGTGGTGCTGCTGCGGGACGGAGCCAAGCTTACCGAGGAGCAGTTGCGCTCCCACCTGGACGGCCGGCTCGCGCGGTACAAGATCCCGCGGTCGGTGGTCTTCGTCGCCGAGATGCCCCGTACCGCCAGCGGCAAGATCCGGAAGGCGGACCTGCGGAAGATGACCTCCGGCGCCGTCTGAGCTTGTCCGGCCGCCGGCGCGGCGGGAGCTGGTCAGTGGAGGAGCGCCAACAGGACGCCGACGGCCATGAAGAGCACCCCGAAGGTGCGGTTCAGGATCCGCTGGCCGTGGGCGTCGTGGGTGAAACGCTGGAAGGTCGTGGCCGCGGCGGCGAAGAAGAACCACATCACCAGGATGTCGATCACGATCACCGTCACGGAGAGGACCAGGTACTGCGGCAGCAGCGGCTGTTCCGGCCGGATGAACTGTGGCATGAAGGCCAGGAAGAAGACGATCGCCTTGGGGTTGAGCAGGTTGACCCAGAGGCCGCGGCGGAACATGGAGCCGGCCGGTTCATTGCGGAGCGCGGCGGCCTTTTCCTGGTCCAGGTCCGGTGTGTGGCGGAATTGCTGGATGCCGAGGTACACCAGGTAGGCCGCGCCGGCGTAGCGGATCACGTTGAAGGCCAGCGGCGAGCTCGCCACCAGCACGCCGACGCCGAGCGCGACGATCAGGATGTGCACCACCAGGGCGGCCTGCTGGCCCAGAATTCCCCAGATGGACCGGCGGAAGCCCGAGTTGAGGGAGTTGCTCATCGTGTTGATGGCACCGGCGCCCGGGGTGAAGCTGATCAGGACGCCGGCGCCGGCCAAGGCCAGCCAAAGGGAAGGTTGCACTGAGTTAGTTTAGGGCTCGCCGCGGCCCGGCCAGGCCCAGGCGCGTCCGGCGGGCTGGGCGGCCCGGCTAAATCAGCGGCCAGGGGTAGCGCCGGCCGCTGTGGTCCACCGGCATCACCCCGTCGTGCAGCAGGCGCTGAACGCGGTGCCGCAAAGCGGCGACCTCGGCCGGGTCCAGCAGCTCGGCGATGTCCGGCGGCACGGCGTCGGCGAGGGCGGCGATGTCCTCGAGCAGCGACGGCTCGATCGGGTCGCCGGCGAACTCCCAAATCACGGTGCGGAGTTTAAACGCGGCGGAAAAGCACAGACCATGGTCGATGCCCCAAATCCGCCCGTCGCGGCCGCGGAGCACGTGGCCGCTCTTGCGGTCCGTGTTGTTGGTGACGCAATCGAACAGGGCGATCTGCGCCAAGGCGCCATGTGTCTGCGGGTCGTCCTCGTAGAGCGTGAAGTAGTGCTGGCTGAAGTCGCAGTCGATGAACCACTGCAGCGACCCGACCCCCCGGGGTGCGTCCTCGCGGATGATCGTTGGCGGCACGAGGCCCCAGCCCAGATGCTCGCTGAGCAGGTAGGCGGCGCGTTCCCGGCGGTAGAGGCCCGGTTCGAAGTCGAACAGCGGCCGTTCGCCGGACTCCGGCTTGTAGACCGCCCAGGCCGAATCGTCCCCGCAGGACACCTGGGCGATAAAGGTGGCATTGCTGCTGCGCGGGATCAGCCCCAGCAGTTCGACCCGGCCCCCGGCCAGCAGGGTCAGTTCGCGGCCGGCCACCGGCGGTCCCGGTTCACGTCGTCCTCAGCCCGCTCAAGGGATCGGACGTGGAATTGACCATCAGCACTGCCGGATCCTCACCGGCGGTGAACGCGATGACGGACACCGACCCCGGGTTGATAAAGATGCGCTGGAAGAGGTCCAGCGGCGTGCCCAGGGCGTAGGCCACGGCGGCCTTGATCGGATCGGCATGGGAAAAACACGCCACGACGCCGCCTTCATGGGCGGCGCGCAATGCCTCCAGTGAGTCGACGATCCGGGCCTGCATTTCGGTGAAGCTCTCGCCGCCGGGGAAGCGGAAGGCCGAGGGACGGTGCTGGACGGTCTGCCACTCCGGCAACGCCGCCAGGCTGGAGATCTCCGCGCCGGTCCAGGCACCGAAGTCGCACTCGAGCAGGCCCTCGTCCACCGCCACCGCCAGGCCGGCTGCGGCGGCCGTGGGCTCCGCGGTCTGGCGGGCGCGTTCCAGCGGCGAGGCGTACACGGCATCGAGCGGCAGCCCGGTGAGCCGTTCCGCGACGCGTTCGGCCTGCGCGCGGCCGGCGTCGGACAGGTGGAGCCCAGGCGCCCGGCCCGGCAGCACCTTGCCCGTCGTCGGGGTCTGCCCATGGCGCACCAGCAGCAGGAGGGTGCTGGTGGGCTTCGGCGTCGGATCTGGCGCAGTCATCACCCCAAGCGTAGCGCGCCGGACCGGCCGGGACCCGGCAGACCTGGCGGCAGCTCCCCCGGCGGCCGGCCGGCCGGGCCGGCGGGGAAAATTGTTCGCATTTTCCTCGATTCAGCCCCGGCATCGGGCTTACCTTGGAGGGGTGAGCGATCGCCCCGCTATCTTTACCGTCGGCGAGCTGCGTGCCGCCGGCCACGTGCACAAGGACCTGCGCCACGAGATCCGTGACAACCTCTTGGCCGCGCTCGCCGCCGGCCGTGACCCCTGGCCGGGAATCTTCGGCTTCAGCCGCACGGTCCTGCCCCAGCTCGAACGCGCGCTGATCGCGGGACACGACGTCGTCCTGCTCGGTGAGCGGGGGCAGGGCAAGACCCGGCTCCTGCGCACCCTGGTGGGACTGCTGGACGAGTGGTCCCCGGTGATTGAGGGGTCGGAACTGAATGAGCATCCGTACCAGCCGATCTCGGACCACTCACGCGCCGCGGCGCTCGCGGAGGGGGACCGGCTGCGGGTGGCATGGCGGCACCGCTCCGAACGCTATGTGGAGAAGCTGGCCACGCCGGACACCTCCGTCGCGGACCTGATCGGCGACGTGGACCCCATGCGGGTGGCGGAGGGCCGCCTGCTCGGGGACCCGGAAACCATCCACTACGGCCTGGTTCCGCGTTCGAACCGGGGCATCATTGCCATCAACGAGCTGCCCGACCTCGCCGAGCGGATCCAGGTGGCCATGCTCAACGTGATGGAGGAGCGCGACATCCAGATCCGCGGCTATGTGCTGCGGCTGCCGCTCGACGTGCTGGTGGTCGCCTCCGCGAACCCGGAGGACTATACCAACCGCGGCCGCATCATCACGCCGCTGAAGGACCGCTTCGGCGCCGAAATCCGGACGCATTACCCGATAGAGCTGGAGGACGAGGTCGCGGTCATCCACCAGGAGGGACACCTGATGGCCGACGTCCCGCCCGTGATCCTCGAGATCCTGGCCCGCTACACCCGTGCGCTGCGGCAGTCCCCGGCGGTCAACCAGACCTCCGGGGTGTCCGCCCGGTTCGCCATAGCCGGCGCCGAAACCGTTGCCGCGGCGGCGGCCCGGCGCGCCAGCATGCGCGGGGAGGAACAGGCCGTAGCCCGGATCGTTGACCTGGAGAGCGCCGTGGAAGTCCTCACCGGCAAGATCGAGTTCGAATCCGGCGAGGAGGGACGGGAACAGGCGGTGCTGGACCATCTGCTGCGCGCCGCCACCGCCGAAGCCGTCCGCGCGCACTACCACGGACTGGACCTCGGCCCCCTGGTGGCGGCGCTGAACGGCCACACGACCGTGACCACCGGAGAGCAGGTGACCGCCCGGGAGTTCCTGGAGAACCTCCCGGCACTGGTCGGGTCAGGACTCTACGACGAGATCAGCGGCCGCCTGGCGGCCACCAACGACGGACAACGCGCCGCCGCCATTGAACTGGCCCTGGAGGGCCTCTACCTGGCCCGGCGGATCTCCAAGGAGTCCGACGACGAAGCCACCATTTACGGCTAGCCCTACCGACAGGCACCACCATGAGCGTTCACCACCGGTCCAGGTATGGCCGGTACACCGGCGGCCCCGACCCGCTGGCCCCGCCGGTCGACCTGGCCGAGGCCCTTGACGCCGTGGCGGAGGACGTCATGGCCGGGTACTCGCCCCGCAGCGCCTTGCAGGAATTCCTGCGGCGCGGCGGCCCGAGCAGGGAAGGTCTCGATGACCTCGCCGGCCGGGTCCAGCAGCGCCGCCGCGAGCTGCTGGGCAGGCACCGGCTGGACGGCACCCTGGACGAAGTCCGGAAGCTGCTCGACTCGGCGGTGCTGGAGGAACGCAAGCAGCTGGCCCGCGACGCCATGATGGACAATACCGACCGCGCCTTGCGGGAGATGCAGCTGCAAAACCTGCCCGCCTCCACGGCGGCGGCGGTCAACGAACTGGCCTCCTACGACTGGCAGTCGAGCACGGCGCGGGAGGCGTACGAGCGGATCAAGGATTTGCTGGGACGGGAGGTCCTGGACCAGCGGTTCGCCGGAATGAAGCAGGCGCTGGAGAACGCCACCGACGAGGACCGCGCCGCGGTCAGCGAAATGCTGACCGACCTCAACGAGCTGCTGGACAAACACCGGCGGGGCGAAGATACCGGGGCCGACTTCGAGCAGTTCATGGAACGGCACGGCCAGTTCTTCCCGGAGAATCCGCAGTCTGTCGAGGAGCTGATTGACGCCCTCGCCCAGCGTTCGGCCGCAGCCCAGCGGCTCCTCCAATCCATGTCGGCCGAGCAGCGCGATGAGCTGATGGGCCTGTCGGCGCAGGCGTTCGGCTCACCGGAACTGATGGCCCAGCTGGACCAGCTTGACTCGAGCCTGCGCGCGCTGCGGCCGGGTGAGGACTGGTCCGGCTCGGAACGTTTCGAAGGCCAGGAAGGGCTGGGGCTTGGCGACGGCACCGGCGTCCTGCAGGACCTCGCGGAACTTGACGAGCTGGCCGAGCAGCTGTCCCAGTCCTACAACGGGTCGCGTCTGGACGACCTGGATCTGGACGCCCTCGCCCGCCAGCTCGGACAGAACGCCGCTGTCACCGCCCGAACCCTCGCCGAGATCGAACGTGCCATGCAGGACGGCGGCTACCTGCGGCGCGGGGCGGAAGGGGAGCTGCGGCTGTCCCCGCAGGCCATGCGCCGGCTCGGCAGATCACTGTTGCGCGACGCCGCCAAGCAACTGTCCGGCCGGCAGGGGCGCCGGGAGACGCGGGCTGCCGGAGCCTCCGGAGAGCAGACCGGCTCGAGCCGGCCCTGGCAGTTCGGCGACGCCGAACCGTGGGACGTTACCCGCACGGTCACCAACGCGATCCGCCGCATCGTAGCCGAGGGGGGCGACCCGGGCCGTGGCCTCCGGCTCGGTGTCGGCGACATCGAGGTGACCGAGACCGAGGCCAACACCCAGGCCGCCGTCGTCCTGCTTGTGGATGTGTCGTTCTCGATGGCCGCGGAGGGGCGGTGGGTGCCGATGAAGCGGACCGCCCTGGCGCTGCACCACTTGGTCTCGACCCGTTTCCGCGGTGACCGGCTGCAACTGATCACGTTTGGCCGCTACGCCCAGACCATGGACATCGGCGAGCTCACGGCGATGCCGCCCCGCCAGGAACAGGGCACCAACCTGCACCACGGGCTGTTGCTGGCCGGCAGGTTCTTCCGCCGGCACCCGTCCATGCAGCCCGTCCTGCTGGTGGTAACCGACGGCGAACCGACAGCCCACCTGCTGCCGGAGGGCGAGTCTTGGTTCTCCTGGCCGCCGGACCCGGAGACCGTCCGGGTCACCATCGCCGAGCTCGACCGGCTGGGCCGGGCGGGGACGCAGGCAACGGTTTTCCGGCTCGGCAACGACCCGGGGCTTGAGCGGTTCGTCCGGCGCCTGGTGCGCCGGGTCGGCGGCCGGGTGGTCACCCCGGACGCGGAGGAACTGGGGGCCGCCGTCGTCGGGGAGTATCTTCGGGCCCACTTTCACGGCCGCCCGTTCGGCGATGCCGACTGGGCCTCCTAGGCGCCCGTCGGGGTTTCCATGCCGCGCCCGGCAGGGTCAGCGGCGGCAGGGTCAGCGGCGGCAGGGTCAGCGGCGCGAAGACCGTAACTGAGGATCATGTTGCCCTTGCTGGTCTGCTCGGACGACTGGAGCTCAATCCGGGTCAGCGGATCGGCGCCGTCGAAGAGCTTCCTGCCGCTGCCCGCAATCACGGGATGCACAATCAGGATCAGGCTGTCGAGCAGCCCGGCGAACATCAGCTGGCGGACCAGGGAGATGCTGCTGAAGATCCCGATGTCCCCGCCGTCGCCGGCCTTCAATTCCGCGACGAAATCCTCCAGCGGGCCCTGAATCAGCTGCGAGTTTTGCCAACCCAGCCCGCCGGACAGCGTCCGCGATGCCACGAACTTGGGCAGCGGGTTGATGAACTTGCCGAAGTCGTCCTCGGGGTCGGCGTTGGGCCAGTAGTCCGCCCATTGCTGGTAGCCGACCCGGCCCAGGAGCCCGGTGTCGATCCGGCCGGTCACCTTGGTCATTTCCGCCCCGAGTTCCTCGTCGAAGCTGTCGAACTGCCAGAGGAAGGGGTCTTCGACCACGCCGTCCACGGAACTGAACAGGCCGGCTACTACTTTGCGCATGGGACTCCTCACCGTTCGGGTCTGTGGACAGCACCCTAGCGGCAGATCGGGACGCAGGGAATGGCTGCGCCGAACGCGGCTCAGGCCCGCGCGATCACTTCGCCGTTCGGGATCAGGAACCAGCCGTCCTCGGTGGAACCCCAGCGGTGCCAGCCCGCGGAGATCCGGGCCAGGTCCGCCGCGGTGGCAAACCCGTACTCGAGCGCCTGGTCCCCAAACGCTGAATGCAGCACCCGTTCGCCCCACACCCGGGCCTGCCAGCGGCGCTGCTGCCCGGTCGCGTAGAGCCAGTTGCTGCTCGATGGCGCGACGTCGGTGAAACCGGCGGCCTGCGCCCAGGACACGAGCCGCCGCCCGGCGTCGGGCTCGGCCCCGTTGCGGCGCGCGATCCGCTGGTAGAGCTCCATCCATTCGTCCAGTTCGGGGAAGGCCGGGTACCAGCTCATCCCGTGGAAATCCGCGTCGCGGACCGCCACGATCCCGCCGGCGCGAGTGACCCGGCGCATCTCCCGCAGGGCGGCCACCGGGTCGGTCAGGTGCTGCAGCACCTGATGCGCGTGCACGACGTCGAACGCCTCGTCTTCGAAGTCGAGGTCATAGATGTTGCCGGTGACAAAGCCGACGTTGGGTACCCCGCGCTCGGCCGCAAGGGCGCCTGCCTGGCCGATGACCTCGGGCGAGCGGTCCAGTCCGGTGACCTGGCCCGGGGCAACCAGCGCGGCGAAATCACAGGTGATGGTGCCGGGGCCGCAGCCGACGTCGAGTACCGACGCCCCCTGGGTGAGATAGGGGAGCACGAACGCCGCGGAGTTCTCCGCCGTGCGGGCGGCATGCGCGCGGACCACCGACTCGTGGTGGCCGTGGGTGTAGACATCGTCGTCGGGCTGCTGGGCGCTCATAGGGAAACGCTACGCCGTACACCCCCGGAAACAGCCCAACTGACTCGCCCTTTTGTCGGTTAGGGCGCCGGTGCGGGGGAGTCGCCCCCGGCCGCTTCCGCTCCGGCGCTGACCGTCGCCTCGATCATGGCCTGCAGGAACCGGGTGGCCACCTCCAGCTCCGCAGGCGTGAAGGCCTCCAGCGCGGCGCCCATGTGCCGGGCGAGGGGCCGGAACATGGCACCGCCGTCGCGGTAGGCCTTGGGAGTCATCCGCAGCTGAACCTGCCGCCGGTCAGAGCCCTGCCGTTCCCTGACCACATGCCCGGATTTGTCCAGCCGGTCGATCAGCGCCGTCGTCGCGGGGGAGCTGAGGTGCAGTTCCCGGCGGAGCACGCCCGGCGTGACCACCTGGTTCCTGGCGGTGTGCTGCATGATCACGGACAGGGCATTGAGGTCGGTGCGGTGCATGTCGTTGCTCCCGCTCGCCGCATCCGCGTAGCGGTTGGCTTCGAGGCTGAACTCCTGGAGCAGGCGGACCAGCGGCGGCGGCCCGGCCTGCTGCGGTCGCTCTGGTGTTTCGGCTGACATGGCCCGGCCTCCTTCCTGTTCCTGCCGGCACCCGCGTGCCCTCCGGAGTTTACTTGAGCTGGCGGCGGAGCGGGCGGCCCGCCAAGCGGGTCATCCTCCGAGGGTTATCTCTATGGTGGAGATAGTCTATGATGGACTCAATTGTACGCTTAGCCGGCCGCACTCCGAAGGACGCCATGAAAAGTAACGTCAAGCCTGCCGCCCGTGTCCCGTTTTGGCTTCGCTGGCTGGTCCCGGTGGTGCTGGTGGTTGCCTGGCTCGCCATCGCGGGCATCGGCGGCCCTACCTTCGGACGGCTGAGTGAAGTTTCCTCCAACGACCAGGCGTCCTTCCTGCCGGCCAGCGCCGAAGCCACGGCTGCCCAGGACTGGCAGGCCAAGTTCCGCGACTCGAAGGAAATCCCCGCCGTCATTGTCGTCGAGGGTGACACGGCCTTCTCCCGTGCCCAGCTCGGCGAAGCAGCGGCGCTCAAAGGCAGGCTCGAGAACCTGAAGCTCGGCAGTACCGTGATCGGGCCGATTCCCTCAAAGGATTCAAAGGCCGTGCAGTTTGTGGTCCCCATTGACTCTGCGGCGGTGGTCAAGGACGTCGTGAAGGAACTCCGCGCGGAGGTATCGGCGTCGGCGCCGCAGGGAATGCGGACCTACGTGACCGGTCCGGCCGGCCTCACCGCCGACCTCGTCAGCGCGTTCGCAGGCATCGACGGTATTCTGCTGCTGGTGGCGCTCGGGGCCGTGTTCCTGATTCTGCTGGTCGTCTACCGCTCGCTGCTGCTGCCGATCACCGTGCTCTTCACCTCCGTCTTCGCGCTCTGCGCCGCTATCCTCTTGGTCTTCGGCATGGCCAAGCTGGGCTGGATCCAGCTCAACGGCCAAAGCCAGGGGATCCTATCCATCCTGGTGATCGGCGCCGCCACCGATTATGCGCTGCTCTACGTGGCCCGCTTCCGCGAGGCCCTGACGCACACCACCAACCGCACGGCCGCTGCCCTGACGGCGTGGAAGAAGTCCTGGGAGCCCATTCTGGCTTCCGGAGCCACGGTCATCATCGCCCTCCTGTGCCTGCTGTTCTCCGACCTGAATTCCAACAAGGGGCTGGGGCCGGTGGCAGCCGCAGGCATCCTGTGCGCACTGTTCGCGGCGCTGACCCTGCTCCCGGCCATGATGGCCCTGCTCGGCCGGGGCGCGTTCTGGCCGTTCCGGCCCAGGCTGCTCCCGGAGACTGAGCGCGAGCCTGAAATCGTCACCGGCTTGGAGGGCCAGAAGGGCCTGTGGCGGGCCACCGGATCGCTGGTCTCACGCCGGCCCCGGACCGTCTGGGTCGCCTCCGTGCTGCTGCTCCTGGTTGCCTCCGCCGGCGTCCTGCAGCTGAAAGCCAACGGCGTCCCGCAGACCGACGTCATCCTTACCGCCTCCAACGCCGTCGACGGCCAGGATGCGCTGGCCCGGCACTTCGACGCCGGCTCCGGCAGCCCCGCAGTGATCGTGGCCGACCAGGCGAAAGCCGCGGAGGTGCTGGCCAGGACCAAGGCAACCGACGGGGTGGGCGACGCGTACCTTCTGGCAGAGGGAAGCGTGCCCATTATCCAGCCAGCCCCTGGCGCCCCGGCAGCCGGTGCGCCGGCGGCCGGTGCGCCGGCGGCTCCCGCCGTGCGGGATGGCAAGGTCCTGATCAACGCCACCCTGGATTTCGCGGCGGACTCGAACCAGGCCGAGGACGTCGTGGTCACCCTCCGCCAGGATCTCAAGCAGATCGACGGGGGCGCCCTCGTCGGCGGCGTGACCGCGACGGCCCTGGATACCAACACCACCGCGCAGCGTGACCTCGTCACCATCATCCCGGTGATCCTCGCGGTCATCCTGGTGATCCTGATGCTGCTGCTGCGCTCCGTACTGGCCCCGGTCCTGCTGGTCCTGTCCGTGGTGCTCTCCTACGGCGCGGCCATGGGTGTTTCCGCCGTGGTGTTCAACCACATCTTCGGGTTCCCGGGCGCCGACGCCACCGTGCCGCTGTTCGGGTTCGTCTTCCTCGTCGCCCTCGGAGTGGACTACAACATCTTCCTGATGAGCAGGGTGCGGGAGGAGTCGATCAAGCACGGCACCCGTCCCGGCATCCTGCGCGGCCTGGGCGTCACCGGCGGCGTGATCACCTCCGCCGGTGTGGTGCTCGCGGCAACGTTCGCTGCCCTCGGCGTTATCCCGATCATGTTCCTGGTGCAGCTGGCGTTCATCGTGGCCTTCGGCGTGCTGCTGGACACCATCCTGGTCCGCTCCCTGCTGGTGCCCGCTCTCGCCTTCGACATCGGGCCGCGGATCTGGTGGCCCGGCAAGCCGGGGCGTCCCGCGGCCGGTGCGGCGGCGCGGCCCGCGGCGGGGGAACCCGAGTCTGCCGAGGCCGTCGTGCGCTGACCCCCGTGCGCTGACCCCCGTGCGCTAACCCGGGCATGTCCCGGCCCTGATGCCGCAGCCGTCGTTACCGTCCCTGGTTCCCCCACCAGGCCACGGTGGCGGCGGCTGCTTGCTTGGCGCTGCGAGCTCTAGCTAGCAGTCAAGCGGTAAGCTCTCCGGGGTAAAAAGTGGGCTCGGCGGCGCATCGGTGAGTGCCTGTATCCGCTCGGCAGTGACTGGGAAGAAGCGGGCAATTGCGGCGACTCCGTTGAGAACGGCGTGTGGCGTCAGCCTTGGATCATTCAGGATCCATGACAATATCTGGTCAACTTCCTCGCCGGGTTTCGGTAACGGTACTGCGAGGAACTCTCCGCCCAACTCCCACCGGCCCTCCATCGGATCGGCATCCCGGATGCCCGAGATGATTTCCTCTGCCGTTAGATCCGGCTGGGCGAGTGCGAGCAGAACGTGGGTGCCGCGTTCCTTGTCGCCAACGCTGAAGCGTCCCATGCCGAGTACCTGGATCCGTTGGGAATCCATCGTCAGACCGAGTTCTTCGGCGGCTTCCCTCGCTAGCGCCCGTCGCGGGTCGGGTAGGCCGAACTCGTCGCTGTCCGGAAGGATTCCCTTGCGGGGGCGGAGTTCGAGATTGCCGTTTACTGCAGGACCGAACTGGTTGGGGTGCGAGCCGGCGAGCCGCGAACGGCCCGCGAACAATATCTTGCGGTCGGAGGTAACAACGAGCGCGGACAGGGTGAGGAGTTTGGCCCGTTCACCTCTCACGTTGCGGACAAAGCCGCCGAGCGCGTCCGGATAGTGGTCCAGCAGAACCGCGCCGTAGGTGGTTTCGGCCATGGCCAAGTGCAGTCGGAGCCGCCCGTTGCCGTTATCTCGCTCTGTCCGCCACCCAACGAGACGGGGTAGGATCCCGTCGAAGGCATGCTGCGAGTTGAGTTTGTTCCGGAGGAACTGTTTTTCGGCATCCGAAGCCAGCATTGGTGCCTCTTCCAGACCAGGAAGCTCCAGCGATGAGGGCAGGCCGGCTACCGGGATCCGCCGGTCAACTAGGTCGGGGCTGTACCGGTGCCGGCGGTAGCTGACGAAGGTGTCGTAGGCGAGTGTTCCGGAGGCGGCGTCGGGCAACTGCCAAAGATCGAGTTCACGACCCAGAGTCGGTGATTCGATCCTAAGGTGGCGGCTGGGACGTTCTCCCCCGTAGCCTCCGCCCGCCGCGGCCTCGGCTAGGACCCTGGAGGTTTTTGCCGCCATTGCCGCCTCCCGTTCGACGACCGGAACAGAGGTTGTCCCCAGGAAGGAGCCGCGGCTGAGATCCGCTGCGTACCGGGAGTAGGCTTCGGAGAGGCTGACCAATTCCGCTGCTGTGGCCGCAAATGTGAGCGGCATGGGGTTGCCTGGGCCGCGGGCTGCACCGCCGAGGCTGGCCGGGTAACCTGTGGCGAGCCAATTGAGTTCGTCGGACGGAGCACTTGGGGCGCCGTGCATGATCTGTCTGACCCTCTTCTTCGACTCGCGCCGGCCGATGCCGAGGGTCTTCAGTGCGGCATGTCGCCTCCGCAACAGCAGCCATGCCGGCTGCGCCCGCCATGCGCTGTAAACGGCGTAGATCGCTATCGCAGCGGGTGCAAGCGAGACCCAGTCTGCAATGCTCATCCCCAAAAAGTTCACTGCGTCCGTCATCGCCCCAGTCAATCACCGAATCTCGCGATCCGGCGCCACAATTGGTTGGTGTCGACCGCAGCCGTCGTTACCGTCCCTGGTTCCCCCACCAGGCCACGGTGGCGGCGGCTGCTTCCCTGAGCGGCGTTGGCCGCAGCCCCAGGCCGGCCTGGCTGGCGGCGGAGTCCATCACGAACGGCTTCTCGAACTGATAGAGCATCTCGGCCACCTCCCGCATACCCGGTGCGAACAAGCCAAAGGCCCGGAGTGCCCAGCCCGGCACGGCGCCAACTTTGGGCTTTGCGGCGCCGGCAGCCTCAGCGAACGCCGCTGCCAACTGGCGCTGCGTAACGGCCGGCACAGAGGGTGTGTGCCATACCTTGTTCCACAGCTGCGGCGCCTGGGCGGCGCGGATCATGGCGGCCGCAAGGTCGGGCACATAGGTGAACGCGTGCGGCTGGTCGGCGCTCCCGACCACCCACAACTTCTTCCCAGCCAAGACCGGCCGGATCATCCGCTCGCCGGCATGGGAGGTCCTGACGCGTGGACCAAAGAAGTCGCCCGCGACCATGGCAACGGTGTTGGTTGACGAGACTTCCCTGGCCCGGAGCAGGTCGGTACGGACCCCCCGCTTTCCGCCTTCGGCCGCTCGCGGACCCGCCTCCGTCATCGGACGTTCCGGCGCGCTGTACGAATAGAGGCTTTCGGGAAAGACGACGACGGCGCCCGCCTCTCCCGCCGCGGCCAGCACCGCCTGTTCTGCCGTGGGAAGCTCCGCCCGCCACGCGTCCGCAGTGTAGGACGAGCCGTGGATGCAGTGGAAGACGGCGGCGGCCCCCGAAACGGCGGCCCGGACCAGGGCAGGGTTCTGGACGTCTGCCACGACCCGCTCCACCAGCGGATGCTCCGGGCCGCTGCCCGAGCGGGTCAGGACTCTTACGCGGTTGCCTTGCTCGGCCAGCTGTTCTGCCACAGTCCAGCCAACCGGCCCTCCTCCAGTGACAACGTACGTTTCGTTCATGACTTCCCCTCCAAGAGTTTTGAGAGCGCTGCTCTCCCAAGTCTGCACACCCCGCCCGGTTCCCGTCAAGAGCACTGCTCGCAATAGTTGACACCGCTCTGCATTGTGCAATGCTGGACCCATGACTGACGATGGCCTCGCCGCAGGAAGCGCCCGGCGCACGCCCCGGGAGCGGGCCCGCGCGCGGACCCTGGAGGACATTGTGCGCATCGGCCGGGAGCACCTGGCCCTCCACGGGGCCGCCGGCCTGTCCCTGCGCGCCGTCGCCCGGGATCTCGGCGTCGTCTCCTCCGCTGTTTACCGCTACGTGGAGAGCCGCGACGAGCTGCTGACCCTGCTGCTGATCGACGCCTACAACGAACTCGGCGACGCGGTGGACACTGCCGTCGCCGCCCGTCCGGAGGATGATTTCGCCGGGAGGTTCAAGGCGCTGGGGACCGCCGTCCGGAGCTGGGCGCTGGTGCAGCCGGCCAGCTACGCGCTGCTTTTCGGGAGCCCGGTGCCCGGCTACAACGCGCCGGCGGAGCGGACCACTAGCCCCGGGACGCGGGTGCTCGTCGCCTTGGCGGCCATCCTGGACGGTGCGTGGCGGGCCGGCGAACTCTCCGAGGCGGGCCCGGAAGCCTCCGCCGTCGGGGTGACGGCACCGCTGGCGGCGGACCTGGCGAAAATCCGCGGCGAGATGGGGCTGGCCGTGCCCGACGCGGCGCTGGCGACGGGCGCCCTGGTCTGGACGTCGCTGTTTGGTGCTATCAGCTTCGAGGTGTTTGGCCAGTACGGAGCCGAGACCTTCCGTGCGCCGGACGAACTTTTCGCGCACCACCTTGCGCAGCTGGGGCGGCTCGCCGGGCTGCGGTCCTGAACCCGGCCAGATCCATGCTGAGGAGCCCGGCCGGACCCCTGTTGCCTGTCGGAGGCGCTGGCTAGACTTGCCACTGCGCCCAGTGACGCGCCCCACGCTTGCAGGAGGGATCCAAACATGTCTGAACACAGTGAGTTTGATCGAGCAGCAGCAGAGAGGCGCTCTGGCAGTACACCGCTCGGTGGCGACGCGCCCATCCGGGACAGTGTCCGGCCCGCGGGCGACGGCGCGGACGCGGTCGAGGAGGTTGCCGGCCAATACGTCGAGGGCGACTACGGCGATGCCGGCGTAGCGGGCGAAAACCCGGCCGGGGCGCCGGAAGGCGAGTATGCCGAGGGTGACTACGGCAATGCCGGGGTGGCGGGCGGCACCACCGTGGGTGCTGAAGCGGGTGACTATCCCGAAGGGGACTACGGCCTCGCCGGCGCCACCGGACCGGACCTCGGCGCCGCGGATGAGGGCGAGTACCCCGAAGGCGACTACGGCAATGCCGGCGCCGCGGGCCCCGGGCGGAGGGGCCCGGCGGCGTCGGATGATGCTGTGGCTGCCAGCAGCGACGACGGCAGGGAGGCCGGCCGGGAGGGCGAGATCCCGGGGAGCTGAGCCCCGTTCACGCTGGGCGAACAGGATCGGCCGCGGCGCCTGCCGATGCCCGGAGCCGAGCGGAAATCGGCGGAAAACCGCGGGAAGCCGCGGAAATACCGCAGTATCCCGGCCCCCTCCGTCAGCCAGTATCGCACTCCTGGCTCAAAGTTGAGTGCGTTACGCTCAACTTTGGATTGACATCCCTTTCGTCCTGAGTAAGGTTGAGTGCAGAGCGCTCAATGAGTGGGCGCGCCCCGTCCTGAACGGGCTCGACTCCCGGCAATCCGACCGGGCCCGCGGGCACCGCCCGGGCGCGGGAGAGCAAGTTTCCAAGGAAAGAAGGAAGCAAGACATGTCACGAGCAGTAGGTATTGACCTCGGAACCACGAACTCCGTCGTCTCCGTTCTCGAAGGTGGCGAGCCCACCGTCATTGCCAACGCCGAGGGTGGCCGGACCACGCCGTCGGTTGTTGCGTTCTCCAAGTCGGGCGAGGTGCTGGTCGGCGAGATCGCCAAGCGCCAGGCCGTCAACAACATCGACCGCACCATTGCCTCCGTCAAGCGCCACATGGGCACCGACTGGAGCGTCGCGATCGATGACAAGAAGTACACGGCGCAGGAAATTTCCGCCCGCATCCTGATGAAGCTCAAGAACGACGCCGAGTCCTACCTCGGCGAGAAGGTCACGGACGCGGTGATCACCGTCCCGGCCTACTTCAACGACGCCGAGCGCCAGGCCACCAAGGAAGCCGGCGAGATCGCGGGCCTGAAGGTGCTGCGCATCGTCAACGAGCCCACCGCGGCCGCCTTGGCCTACGGCCTGGACAAGGGCAAGGAGGACGAACTCATCCTGGTCTTCGACCTCGGCGGCGGAACCTTCGACGTCTCCCTGCTCGAAGTGGGCAAGGATGAAGACGACTTCTCCACCATCCAGGTGCGCGCCACCGCCGGTGACAACCGCCTCGGCGGCGACGACTGGGACCAGCGCGTCGTCGACTACCTGCTGAACCAGCTCAAGGTCAAGGGCATCGACCTGTCCAAGGACAAGATCGCCCTGCAGCGCCTGCGCGAGGCTTCAGAGCAGGCCAAGAAGGAACTCTCCTCCTCCTCCAGCACCAACGTCTCCCTCCAGTACCTCTCCGTCACCCCCGACGGCCCGGTGCACCTGGACGAGCAGCTGACCCGCGCGAAGTTCCAGGACCTGACCAAGGACCTGCTGGAGCGCACCAAGAAGCCGTTCCACGACGTCATCAAGGAAGCCGGCATCAAGCTTTCCGACATCGACCACATCGTGATGGTCGGCGGCTCCACCCGGATGCCGGCCGTGACCGAACTGATCAAGGAGCTCGCCGGCGGCAAGGAGCCGAACAAGGGCGTGAACCCGGATGAGGTCGTCGCCGTCGGCGCCGCACTGCAGGCGGGCGTCCTCAAGGGCGAGCGCAAGGACGTGCTGCTGATCGACGTCACCCCGCTGTCCCTGGGCATCGAGACCAAGGGCGGTGTGATGACGCACCTGATCGAGCGCAACACCGCCATCCCCACCAAGCGCAGCGAAACCTTCACCACGGCGGACGACAACCAGCCGTCCGTGGCGATCCAGGTCTTCCAGGGCGAACGCGAATTCACCCGCGACAACAAGCCGCTGGGCACCTTCGAGCTGACCGGCATCGCGCCGGCGCCGCGCGGGGTCCCGCAGGTTGAGGTCACCTTCGACATCGATGCGAACGGCATTGTGCACGTGTCCGCCAAGGACAAGGGCACCGGCAAGGAGCAGTCGATGACCATCACCGGCGGATCCAGCCTGTCCAAGGAAGACATCGACCGCATGGTCCGTGACGCCGAGGAACACGCCGCCGAGGACAAGGCCCGCCGCGAGGCGACCGACACCCGCAACACCGCCGAGCAGCTCGCCTACTCCGTGGACAAGCTGATCGCCGACAACGCGGACAAGCTGCCCGAAGAGGTCAAGACCGAGGTCCAGGGCGACGTCGACGAGCTCAAGAAGGCTCTCGAGGGCACGGACGACGCCGCCGTCAAGACCGCATTTGAGAAGCTCCAGGCTTCCCAGACCAAGCTCGGCGAGGCCATTTACGCCCAGCCCGGAGCTGCTGACGGCGCCGCAGGTGCCCAGGGTGCGCCGGCCGGCGAGCAGGCCGCCGGCGATGACGACATCGTCGACGCCGAAATCGTTGACGAAGACGAGAAGAAGTAGCCATGCCGCACCACGGGAACGAAGAAGAGCACAGCGCCGCGGGTGACCGCAGCGACGCGCAGCAGCGGGACGCCAACCGGGATGACGCCCAGAAGCCGGTCATCCACGACAACCGCAAGGTTGATCCGAAGACTGGCCAGGCGCGGCACCCCGACCAGGAACGCGCCGCTCCGGAGTCCGGAGACGCGCTGTCCCAGGCCGAGGACATCCTCAACAGCGTCGACGTTCCGGCAGCGGACTCGGTGGCACAGGGTGTCAACGCCGGGGAGGCGGAGGAACTGAAGAACGACCTCCGCCGGCTGCAGGCCGAGTACGTCAACTACCGCAAACGGGTCGAACGCGACCGCGCCGTCGCCGGGGAGATGGCCGTCGTCGGCGTCCTGAACGCCCTGCTTCCGGTGCTGGACGACGTCGACGCCGCCCGGCAGCACGGTGACCTCGAGGACGGCCCGTTCGCCGCGATCGCCGTGAAGCTGGAGAACACGCTGAAGACGTACGGCCTGGTCCGGATCAACGAGACCGGCGTGGACTTCGATCCCACGATCCACGAGGCGCTCGTCCAGCAGCCCGGCCAGGACGTCGAGACGGACACCGTCAGCCAGGTCCTCCGGGCCGGCTACCGGGCCGGCGAGCGGGTCCTCCGCGCCGCGCAGGTCGTCGTAGCGGTCCCGGCGTAACCACACGCCATCGAGATGGCAGTTCGCACCGGTGTTTGTTCTAAAAATTGGCGTGAACTGTCATCTCGGCACACAGATTTGAAAGGAAACGCCATTGGCTAGCCAGGACTGGGTGGACAAGGACTTCTACAAGATCCTTGGTGTTGCCAAGGACGCTTCCGACGCTGACATCAAGAAGGCGTACCGGAAGCTGGCGCGGAAGCACCACCCGGACACCAACGCGGGGGACACTGCTTCGGAGAAGAAGTTCAAGAACATTTCCGAGGCTTATTCCGTCCTCTCGGACCCCGATGAACGCCAGCAGTACGACGCGATCCGGGCGATGGGCAGCGGCGCGCGCTTTGCCCCCGGCGGTGCGGGCGGCGCGGGCGGCGGCGCCGGGTTCGAAGACCTGTTCGGCGGCCTCTTTACCGGCGGCAGCGGACGCCACTCCGGCGGGTACAGCACCGCTGGCGGAATCCCGCCCGAGTTCGCCGACCTCTTCGGCGGGGGCTTCGGCGGCGGCGGCCAGTCGTTCCAGCGCGCCCCCCAAAAAGGCGCCGACCGCACCGCGTCCACCAGCATCTCCTTCGCCGGATCCATCCGCGGCACCACGATCGGCCTGCGCGAACCGGACGGCGAAGTCATTGACGTGCGCATCCCCGCGGGCATCAAGGACGGCCAGAAGGTCCGGGTCCGCGGGAAGGGCCAGTACGGTCCGGCCGGCAACGGTGACCTCATGGTCACCGTCGGCGTGAAGCCGCACGATTTCTACACCCGCGACGGCGACAACCTGCGCATCCACGTCCCGGTCACCTTTGCGGAGGCTGCCCTGGGCGCCGACATCGAGGTCCCGACGATCGACGGCGAGAAGGTCAAGGTCCGGGTTCCCGCCGGCACCCCCGCCGGACGGACACTGCGGGTCAAGGGCCGCGGCGTCAAGCACTCCAAGGCGACCGGCGACCTGCTGGTGACGATCGACGTCGCCGTTCCCAAGAAGCTGAACAAGGACGCGGAGGAAGCCGTGAAGGCGTTCGCCGCCGCGACCTCCGGTGAGGACGTCCGCGCCGGGCTGGCAGCCAAGGCCCGGTTGTAGGAGTCCAGCCATGGACATCGAGTTCGATCAGCCGATCTTCGTCATCTCCGTCGCCGCGGAGCTGGCAGACATGCACCCGCAGACCCTGCGGCAGTACGACCGGCTGGGCATTGTCTCGCCCCGCCGCGCCCCGGGGAAATCCCGGCGGTACTCCCAGCGGGATGTGAACCGGCTTCGGGAGGTGCAGCGGCTCTCCCAGGAGGGGGTCTCGCTCGAGGGCATCAAGCGGATCCTGCAACTCGAGAACCAGGTCGCCGCGCTGCAGCGCCGGGTCGGCGAACTCACCGAGGAACTCGGCCGGCGCCGCCAGCCGGCCGACTCCCGAATCTTCGCCGCCGGTGCCGCGGGCGACGTCGTCACGCTCGCCCGCGGCCAGCGGCCGCGCGCCCGTTCGCAGGCCCTCGTACTGTGGCGCCCGCGAGTTTTGGACCAGTAGCCGGGGCTGTCCCTGCAGCCCCGGGGCGGGGCCTGTTTTGGGCCATGTACTAGCATGATTATGCAGGCCACGCGCCACCGCGCGCCCTGAGTACGGCTGCCTATCCGTCCGGATCGGGGCCTGCCGACGTCCCCATTCTCTGACGCCGGCCCGCGTGCCAACCGGAGGAGGACCCCATGGCTGAAGAAGCAAAAGCCCACCGTCCCGGCGACGGTCCCCATAAGACACCTGTCCAGCGGACCCTGTTTGGCGGCACCGACCGACGCACCAACCTGCCCGATTTCGAGAACCGCCCGCCGATTTCCAGCGAGGAGCTCAGCAGGGGGCCGGCCGAGCTGATCGAGGACCGCAAGCCCAAGGTCAACTGGCGCGTTTTCATTATTGCCTCGTCCGTCATCATTGCCTTTTCCGCCTGGACCATGGTGATGCCGGCCGGTGCCGCCGCGACCATGAAGACCGTCGTGGCATGGATCGCGCAGAACGTCGGCTGGTTCTACGTCCTCACCATCACCGTCGTCATCGGGTTCGTCCTCTGGGTTGCCTTCTCCAAGGAAGGATCGGTGCGGCTCGGACCGGACCACTCACGCCCGCAATACAAGCTCTTCACTTGGGTGGCCATGCTCTTCGCCGCCGGCGTGGGCATCGACATGCTCTTCTTCTCGGTCACCGGACCCATCAGCCAATACATCACGCCGCCGTCCGGCCCCGGCCAGACGGCTGCCTCCGCCCAGGACGCCGTCGTCTGGACCATGTTCCACTACGGCATCGCCGGCTGGGCCATGTATGCCCTGCTGGGCATGGCGATGGGCTACTTTGCCTACCGCTGGGGCATGCCGCTCTCCATCCGGGCAGCGCTCTATCCCCTGCTCGGCAAGCGGGTCCGCGGCGGGATCGGCGACACCATCGATATCCTCACCCTGGTCGGCACCGTCTTCGGCGTGGCCACCTCCATGGGCATCGGCGTGGTGCTGCTGAACGTCGGGTTCTCCCTGCTGTTCGGACTGCAGCAGGGGCTGGGACTGCAGATCGCGCTGGTGATCGTCGCCGTCGTGATGACCATCGCGGCGTGTACCTCCGGGGTGGACAAGGGAATCCGCTGGATCTCCGAGCTGAACATCTGGAGCGCGGCCGCCATGCTGCTCTACATCCTGGTCACCGGCCAGACCTCCTTCCTGCTCAATGCCCTGGTCGAGAACATCGGCCGGTTCATCTTCACCCTCCCCGACCGCACCCTGCAGACCTTCGCCTACGAGGCCGGCGGCTCGGAATGGATGGCTGGCTGGACGCTGTTCTTCTGGGCGTTCTGGATGGCCTGGGGCCCGTTTGTGGGGCTCTTCCTGGCCCGGATCTCCCGGGGCCGCACGCTGCGCGAATTCGTGATCGCCGCCATCACGGCCCCGGTGCTGTGCGACTTCCTGATCGTGAGCATCTTTGGCAACAGCGCCATGCATGAGGTCCTGTCCGGCAACACCGCGTTCGCCGAGCTGGCTATCAGCAGCCCGGAGCAGGGCTGGTACGCGCTGCTGGAGATGTTCCCCGGCGCCGGCTTCCTGATCGGCCTGGGCACCTTGTCCGGGCTGCTGTTCTACCTCACCAGTGCCAACTCCGGCGCTATGGTGATGTCCAACTTTTCCTCCTCGATCCCGGACCCGTCCCAGGACGGCGCCAAGTGGCTGCGGGTCTTCTGGGCCATGCTGACCGCGCTGCTGACCATCGCCATGCTGGTGGCCGGCGGTGTAACCACCATGGAGTACGCCACGCTGATCTTCGCGCTGCCGGTGACCATCATTGCCTTCCTGGTGATGGCCTCCTTCTCCAAGGCCCTGCGGATGGAGCGGGCCGAGCGCGAGGGCCACGTCGTGCGCCGCCAGGCCACCGCCGCGCACGGCGGCCTGGTGCCCGAGCGCAGCTGGCGCCAGCGACTGGCGGGGATGCGCTCCTACCCGTCGAAGAAGCAGGTGGCCCAGTTCATGGAACGCGTGGCGCAGCCGGCCCTTGCCGACGTGCTCAGGGAATTCACCAACCAGGGCTACCAGGCCACGCTGGAAAACGTCCCGAACGAGGAGACCGGCATTTCCAGCTACCGCCTGGTGGTGCACATCCCGGACCACCGCGACTTCGACTACCAGGTCCAGGCCCTGGAAGCGCCGGTACCCATGTTCGGCGGCCGCATGTCCCGTGAAACCGACGTGTACTACCGGGTGGAGGTCTTCACCCAGACGGGCTCGGAAGGCTATGACCTGATGGGCGTGACGCACCAGCAGGTCATTGACGACGTCCTGGACCGCTACGAGGCGCACCTGGGATTCCTGACGTACTCAAGCCAGCATGACTACGCTTCCGTGCTCACGCCCACGCCGCCGCCCACCGGCGCGATCGCCCAGGTCCAGGCGGCAGTGGAGAGCGGCGCGACGGGCCCGGACGCCGAGGTCAAGGACTGACGGGGCCGGCCGTCTGGTTCGGCCGTCTGGGTCGGCCGACGGCTGGTGCCGGCTGCCGAGTGCTTCGAAACGAGGAACTGAGTACACCGTTCAGCTGCCCACGTAGCAGCAAGCCGGAAAGTCGAGTACCTGCCTCGCGGGACCTCGCGGCCGGCCAGACTGTTCAATTGAGATGGCCAGGCACCGGAGCTGGCAATTCGAACAGTGGCAGATGCCGGGGGGGCACCGCATGTTGAATCACCGAACCTTCGATCCATCAGCGCCGGGTGCCTCGGTGCCCGGACCCGCACTGAGCGCGGGCAGGCCATGAATTCCGGGCTTAGTTCCCTGGCCCTCCTGGCTGGATCACTGCCGGGCCTGGTCCTGCTGTCCGTGGGCCAGACAGTTGTGGTGGTATGCGTCTGCTTCGACATGGTTCGCGCGCTCTCGGTGCCGCGGTCCCACCGCCGCTACGTGGCAACCACGGTCTTTACGACCCTGGCCTGGCCTTCCATCGTCATCAGCGGAGTCTCGGCCCTGATTTATGCCGCCAGCGGGACGTGGCTGAACGTCACGGGCGGAGTCTTCGTGATGGTCATGATGATTTTCCGCTGGCGCCACGGCGGCGATGAGGACAACTGGTGGAAGGGCAAGGGCAAGAAGCTGGCCACCTGGTTCCGAAACCAGACCGCCTCCCGGACAGTGACCGCACCCGCCGCGGCTTAGTCGTTGAACAGCCCGGCCAGGTCCTCGGCGGTCAGTGTCCCGGAAGAGAGTGCCTCGCCCGCCATGACGTCCGCGAACAGCTGGGACTTCCTGGCCTTGAGCGCCATGACCTTTTCCTCGATGGTGTCCTTCGCGACCAGCCGGTAGACCATCACGTTGCGTGACTGGCCGATCCGGTGCGTGCGGTCCACGGCCTGCGCTTCGGAGGCGGGGTTCCACCACGGGTCCAGCAGGAACACGTAGTCCGCCTCGGTCAGGTTCAGGCCGAAGCCGCCCGCCTTGAGGCTGATCAGGAAGACGGGTGCGGCGCCATTCTTGAACTCGTTGACGACGTCGGTGCGGTTCCGGGTGCTGCCGTCGAGGTAGCAGAATTCGATGTTCTCCGCGACGAGCCGCTCCCGGACCTTGCCCAGGAAGCCGGTGAACTGGCTGAAAATCAGGGCCCGGTGTCCCTCCGCGACCAGGTCCTCCAGCTGCTCGAACAGGACGTCGAGCTTGCTGGAGCGCACCCCGGAGAGTGACGGGTCGACCAGCGAGGGGTCGAGGCTGAGCTGGCGCAGCAGGGTCAGTGACTGGAAGATCGTGAAGCGGTTTTTGTTGACGTCCTCGATCAGGCCCAGGATCTTTTGCCGCTCACGCTGCAGGTGGGTCTGGTACACCTTTTGGTGCCGCGGGTTCAGGACCACCTCGAGGACCTGCTCCTGCTTGGGCGGCAGGTCCTGGATCACCTGTTCCTTGGTGCGGCGCAGCATCAGCGGGCGGACCCGGCGCCGGAGCTTGTCCAGCTGGGCCCGGTCCCCGTTCTTCTCCACCGGCTTCTGGTAGTACTCGGCGAAACGCTTGGGGCTGGCGAACAGTCCCGGGGCCACGATCGAGGTCAGCGCCCAGAACTCCATCAGGTTGTTCTCCAGCGGCGTGCCGGTGATCACCAGTTTGAAGCCGGCCGGCAGTTTCCGGGCGCACTGGTAGGCCTTGGACTGGTGGTTTTTGACGAACTGCGCCTCGTCCAGCACCAGGCCGGCCCAGGTCCGTGAGGCGTAGGCCTCGTAATCGATGCGGAACAGGGCGTAGGAGGTAATCACGACGGCGGCGCCGGCCATCGCCTCGGCCGGGAGTGAGCCGCTCTTGGCGAAGGTCTCACTGATCGCCCGGACCGTCAGGCCCGGTGCGAACCGGGCGGCCTCGGCCTGCCAGTTACCGACCACGCTGGTGGGCGCCACCACCAGGAACGGCGCCGCGCCGGCGGCGGGCACGGAGGCATCGGGGTCGTCGGCGGCGGGCAGCACGGCAGGGGCCGGGTCCAGACCGCCGGCCGCGTCCTTCGCAGCGCAGATCAGCGCGAGGGCCTGGACGGTCTTGCCGAGGCCCATGTCGTCCGCCAGCACCCCGCCGAGGCCGTGCCGGTAGAGGAAGCTCAGCCAATTAAAGCCTTCGAGCTGGTAGGGCCGCAGCTCCGCATTGAGCGAGGCCGGCAGCGGCAGGCCGTTGATGCCGCCGGCCAGCAGGCCGCCCACGGCTTCCCGCCACGCAGCCGCCTGCTGGTCCACGATGCCCAGCTGGGCGAGTTCGTCCCAGAGTCCGGCCTGGAACCGGCTGATCTGCAGCGGCGCGTCCTTGCCCTGGTTGTCCTGCAGGATGCGGGCCTCGTCGATCAAGGCCCGAAGCTGGTGCAGCTCGGGCAGGTCCAGCGAGAAATACGCGCCGCTGGGAAGCAACATCCGGGTCTGGCCGGCGGCCAGGGCGGAGAACAGCGCCGCGAAGGACACCGGCTGGCCCTCGAGGGTGATGACGATGCCCAGGTCGAACCAGTCCCGGCTGTCGGTGGCCGTGGTGGAAAGCTTCACCACCGGCGCTTCCTCGGCTTCGCGGTAGTTGGCGATGTCACCCGCCGTGTCCACGGACACGTCCGGAAGGGTGCGGAGCCGGGGGAGCACCTCTTCGGTGAACGCCAGGGTGTCCAGGCCGCCGAGTTCCGCGGACGCCGCAAGCCGGGGGGTGCCCCAGCCGCCCGTGGCCGACTCACCGAGCTTCGGCACCACGTCCCACGGCTGGCCGACGGCCTCCAGGATGACGGCTTCGGCGGTGTCATCGCGGTAGCCGTGGTCGCCGGGGTGGCGCCAGAGCGGCTGGGCGGTGACCAGCGCGCCCGCCTTGTAGTGCCACTCCCAGTGCAGCCGGACCCGGTGGTCGGCGCCGTAGTTGGCGAGCAGGGACAGGGTAGGGACCGCCAGGGCGGGCAGCTCCACCGACTCGTCGGAGGCGGTCACCCGGGCGGTCTGCTTGAGCTTGGGGTAGAACCCGGTCAGGAACCGGGCCTCATCCCTGGCCGGGATGTGCAACGTGGTGCCGGCGGTGACGAACGTCAGGAGTTCGTCGCTCAGTCCGGCTTCCAGCGGCGCGAGCGTAATCGCCGCGTCCGCCGGGGCCGCCCCGGGCAGGCTGCCGGGATCCGAGCTCAGGAAGATGCCGTGCGCGGGGCGGCCGATGGTCCCCACCGAGGCCGGATCCACCTCCTCCCCTGCGACGGTGATGGTCGGCGCGAGGGCCAAACCGCCGTCGTCCCCGGGCGCCTCCGCGCCGAAGCGGGTGAGGTTAAGCCCGACGGCGGCCGGCTGGTCGGCCAGCCGGACAGGGGCGTCTCCCCGGCCGTGGACCAGGGCCACGCCGATCTTCCGGGCCTCGGCCAGCAGGCTCCACAGGTTCTTGCCGGCGTAGGTGTTGAGCCCCAGCCACGGGGCAGTGCCGGCGTGCTGCCGGTTCGCGACGGCGGTGTGCGAGGCGAGGAATTCCTGCATCCACTCCACGTGGGCTTCGTTGCATTCGCGCCGGTAGTTCAGGTAGCTCAGGGTGTTCCAGGACACATGGCCGCGGATCCACTTGCCTTTGGCGCCCATGATGACCGGCCGTGCTTTCAGCTGCCGCACACTCCGCAGCGGATCGCGGCGCCCGGTGTAGGAGAAGTGCGGGGCCGGTTCCTCGAGTTCGAACTGCAGCGCCAGCGGGACGCCGTTGGTTGACTTGGTGATGCCGGGTTTGGCAAGCAACGGGCTGAGCGCCTGCTCCCAGTCCGGCAGCTCCTGCCCCGCGGCCCGGCGCGCCAGCCGGGTTGACTCCGTCGGGGCCAGCAGCTGGACCCGGATCGCGGGGTTGTCCTCGGCGGCGAAGAGCAGGGCGGCGACGTGCTTGCAGTCCTTGCGCACCGGGCAGCTGCAGACGCCGACGGTGCAGCTCCAGCCGCCGCCCTTGCG
Organism: Arthrobacter sp. JB02-1C; assembly: GCF_057748045.1. Lineage (NCBI taxonomy): Bacteria > Bacillati > Actinomycetota > Actinomycetes > Micrococcales > Micrococcaceae > Arthrobacter > Arthrobacter sp. JB02-1C. Next base: position 785,598 of record NZ_CM173235.1, on the reverse strand, counting down.
GACCAGTTTCGCCGTCGTCGAATAGGGTAGCGGAGCGCCGCCGCGGACCTTTCCGAGCATCAGGCCGGTGCCGGCGTCGAAGGACATGCCGGAAACCCGGCTTCCCATGGCGTAGGCGAGCCCGGCCGCGAGTGAGCGGTCGTTGATCGCGGGGGTTTGTATCGCCAGTGCCGCACTTTCGTCCGGATGGGATGGCATGTGGGCACTACTTTCAGCGGTTGGTCATCTGATCCATCTTAGCCAGCCCGACGCCGCCCGGAAACTTCGCCTGACGTTCACTTCGGCCTCGGACCGTGCTGATCCGCCCGGCCCTACCGTGGAAGGGAACGGAGCACCACCCGCCGCCACTACCGTGAGGAATCCCATGAGCAGCAACCTGACCTCGAGCCCGACCGTCACCGAACACCCCACGGTCCTGACCGTGGAAAGCCTCAACGGAGGCAACGTGGACGTGGTGGATGCGAATGTGGACGTGGTCAACGCCATGTACGCGGAATTGCTCGACGCGGATGAGATCGCGCCCAACGCCCTGCGCAGCTACTACGTCGACTTCTACCTGACGCAGGCTCTCGGGGGAGGGTTCGCCCAGTACGTGTTCACCGTGCCGGAGCGCGAGGAGGTCGACAGCTACGTCCGCGAAGGACTTGCCGGCATGGGCGCCACCGCGCACCTGGACCTGTTCAACCGCAGCGTGGCAGCCTTCGACTCGCTCTCGGATGAGGAGGCTGACGCCTACCTCGACGGCGATGCCGAGCTGGGCTTCGATGACGACGCCGACGGTACCGGCGACGGTTCCGACGACGGGGACGGTACCGACGGTACCGACGGTACCGACGCGGTGGTACCGGAGGCGGTCCAGCTCCTGGAGCAGCTGGACGACACATTCGAGCCGCTGCTGGAAACCGAGGATATTGTCGCGCTCAACGCGGCCTGGCTCCGCAGCCAGCCGGACCTGCTGGTCCTGGACGCGGACGAACTCGACCGGCACATCCACGAACGGGTGTCCCGGATCCCCAACCTGGCCGAGCGCCAGGCGGAGGCAGCCGAGGAAGAACTCAGGAGCGCTCCCGAGTTTGAACTGATCATCCGGGAGTTGTGCGAGGTGGCCGGCCAGACCCTGGTAAAGATCACCATGGGGGACCCGAACCACGACCACAACGGCGAACGGGTGCTGGCCTGGCACTTCGCCACGGACCAGGGCGAGTTCCTGATGGTGGAGGACGACGAGGAGGCCTACATGATCCACCCGGAGACCCGGGAAATCGTGGCGGCGGTCGAGTTCGAGTTCGAGGACGACGACGAGCTGGAGGCCGGCGCCGAGTAGCGTCCGGCGCCCGGTAGCCGCCGGCGCCTAGTAGCCGCCGACGGCGGCGGGCTTGATCATGTCGCCGGCGGGGTTCACGAGGTACCAGACGCCGCCAACGCCCTGGCCCGCGACGTCACCGGGGGCCTGGTCCTTGGCGAAGTGGTACGCCGGCATCCCGTTGATGGTCAATTGCTTCTTGCCGTCCGGGGTGGCGATGGTGCCCACCTTGGCGGTGACGCCCTGGACCGCGGGGGCGCCGGAGCCGGCGAGCACCGGCGGCCAGTTGGCCATGCAGGATCCGGTGCAGGCGCTGGTGCCGGAGTCCTTCGTATCCTTCGCGAAGACGTAGACGCTCATGCCCTTCGCATCGACCACCGCCAGCCCGGCGCTGGTGGATGCTGTCTTGAGGTCCGGGGCCGCGGCCGGCTCGGCGTCCGTGGCGGGTGTCGCCGGCGCCGGGGTTGCCGCCGCGGCCGGTCCCGTCGTCGCGGGGGCGGGGGACGCCGTCGTCGTGGTCCCGCTGCCCCCAGCGCAGCCGGAAACGATGACGGCGAGGGCAAGAGCAGAAAGGGTGGCGCCGAAGTGCTTAGTCATGATGACTCCTTGGCTGGGTGCCGGCCGTCTCGCGGTCCGGCTAGCTGATACGACGCCGCCGGGTAAAGAATGGTTCAACGCCGGGACGTTGAACTTTTGCGCCGGCGCGTACGTCTTAGAGGGCAGGACCAGCCGTGGAGGTGCCGCATGCCCCTGGATGAAGACGTGGTGGCCGCGATCTACCGCGACCACGGCACCGCCCTGCGGCGGTTCGTCCTTGGCGCCTGCCACGACCCGCAGCTGGCGGACGACGTCGTGCAGGAAACGGTGCTGCGGGTCTGGCAGCAGGCGCCGCAGGTCACCGGCAGCCTGCGAAGCTACCTGTTTCGGACCGCGCGCAACATCATGATCGATAACTACCGCAAGGCGCAGCGCCGGCCCCGGGAAACCGCTGAACGCGACGTGGCCGGCCCGGCCGGAACCGCCGGGCATATCGACGAACTGCTCAACCGGGTCCTCATGGAGGAGGCCCTGCTGCGCCTCAGCGCCGAACACCGGGACGTGCTGGTGGCCCTGCACTACCGCCGCCTCACCGTCCGGGAGGCCTCGGCGGACTTGAACATTCCCGCCGGCACGGTGAAGTCCCGGGCCTTCTACGCCATCCGGGCGCTGCGGACCATTCTCGACGAACTGGGGGTACAACGGTGAGCGGAATGGAAGTCCATCAGCTGCTCGGGGCCTATCTGCTGGGCGGCCTCGACCCGGCTGATGCTGCTGGCTTCGAACGGCATCTGGCCGGCTGCCGGGACTGCCGGGCGGAGCTCGATGAACTGGCCAGCCTGCCGGCCCTGCTGGATGCGGTCCCGGTGCCCGACGCCGTCGCGCTCGCCGCATCCGGCCGGACGCCGGACGGTGCGCCGGCGCCGGCGCACCCGCCGGCGGTGCTTCCTGGTGCGCTGCTGGCGGCGCTCGCGGCACGCCGCCGCCGGATCAGGCTGCTGTGGTCCGGCGCGCTCGCGGCGGTGGCCGCCGCCTGCCTGGCCCTCGGAACTCTGGCCGGCCCGCTGCTGGTCCACCGGCCCGGGCCGGACGCCAGCTATTCGGTCGCGGCGGCCAACGGGCCTCAGTTCACCGTGGACCTCCTGAAGAAAACCTGGGGCACCGAGCTGGCCGTCGACGGCACCAGCATGCCGGTGGAGGGGACCCTCTCGCTGTGGGTCAAGGGCCGCGACGGCGGCGAGGACCGGGCGTGTGCATGGACGGCAACCCCGAGCGGCAAGGTGCGCATCACCGGGGCCACCCCGCTGCAGCTGGCCAGCATCGGCAGCATCGAGATGCGCAACGCCCGGCAGCAGACCGTCGCGGTGATCACCGTTCCGCACCCGTAGGAGCAGTTCTGCCCGCCGCAGGTTCCTCCGCCGGGCCCGCCCTGCACAGAGTCTTTTAGCCCTTTAAGTCGTGGCACAGGGCTCTGTAAAGTCGGTGATGCCTTGGCGGTCCGCCCCACGTGGAGCCCGAGAACCTGGAAAGGCAGGAACCGGCCGTGGCCGGGAGAAAGGGCGGCCCCGCACCCCCGCGCCGTCCCACGTTTCAACCGTCCCACGTTTTAAGGGACCGGACGGCCGGCTTCGCTACTCCCGCCTTCCTGAGGAGACCTGATGCACCTCTTGCCCCGTGAGCAGGAAAAACTCCTGATCGTCGTTGCTGCCGACCTGGCCCGCCGCAGGCAGGCCCGGGGATTGAAGCTGAATTTCCCGGAGTCCGTGGCGCTGATCAGTTACGAACTGATCGAAGGTGCCCGTGACGGCCGGACGGTGACGGACCTGATGAGTTACGGCACCACCTTGCTGACCCGGGACGACGTCATGGAGGGCGTCCCGGAGATGATCCCCGACGTCCAGATCGAGGCGACGTTTCCCGACGGTACCAAGCTGGTCACCGTCCATCATCCGATCCGCTAGGAGTACGGCCATGATCCCAGGAGAGTATGTCCTCCGTTCCCAGCCGGTGATGATCAACGAGGGCCGCGACGCGGTATCCGTCGTCGTGACTAACACCGGCGACCGGCCTGTCCAGGTCGGATCGCACTACCACTTTGCCGAGGCGAACTCCGCCCTGACCTTTGACCGGCAAGCCGCCTACGGCCGACGGCTGGACATCCCCGCCGGGACGGCAGCACGGTTCGAGCCCGGAGACCGAAAGCACGTGCGGCTCATTGAACTCGGCGGAACCCGGGAAGTGTACGGCCTGAGCAACGCTGTGAACGGTGCCCTGGGCAAAACCGAAGGAGCAGGACAATGAGCTTTGAGCTTCCCCGCCGGCAGTACGCGGATCTGTACGGACCGACGACCGGAGATTCCATTCGGCTCGCGGACACCGAGCTGTTCCTCGAGATCGAAAAAGACCTCACGGTCTATGGCGAAGAGGTGGTGTTCGGCGGCGGCAAGGTCATCCGTGCCGGCATGGGCCAGAACGGCCAGGTGACCAGGGACGGTTCTGGTTCCGGTGACGGAGTGCCGGACACGGTCATCACCAACGCGATCATCGTGGACTACACGGGCATCTACAAGGCCGACGTCGCCATCAGGGACGGACACATCCTCAAAATCGGCAAGGCCGGCAATCCGCAGATCTCGGACGGCGTCGACATCGTCATCGGGGCCAGCACCGAAATCATCGCCGGTGAGCGGCGGATCCTCACCGCCGGCGGGATCGACACCCACATCCACTACATCTCCCCGGACCAGGTCCCCACCGCGCTGTGCAACGGGATCACCACCATGGTGGGCGGCGGTACCGGCCCGGCCGAAGGAAGCAAGGCCACCACCGTCACGCCGGGGAAGTGGCACATCCAGCGGATGCTGCAGGCCGTGGAAGGGCTTCCCATCAACATCGGAATATTCGGCAAGGGCCACGCGTCCGCCACCGAGCCGCTGGCCGAACAGGTCCGCGCCGGCGCCGTGGGGCTCAAGGTCCACGAGGACTGGGGCGCCACCACCTCCTCCATCGACAACTCCCTGAAAGTGGCCGACGAGTACGACGTCCAGGTGGCCATCCACACCGACACCCTCAATGAGTGCGGCTTTGTGGAGGACACCATCCGCGCCATCGATGGCAGGGTCATCCACACCTTCCACACCGAAGGTGCCGGCGGCGGCCATGCCCCGGACATCATCAAGATCGCCGGGCTGCCCAACGTCCTGCCGGCATCCACCAACCCGACGCTGCCCTACACGAGCAACACCGTCGAGGAGCACCTGGACATGCTGATGGTGGCCCACCACCTCAGCCCGGCCATCCCGGAGGATGTAGCCTTCGCCGATTCCCGCATCCGCGCGGAGACCATCGCCGCCGAGGACGTCCTGCAGGACCTGGGCATTTTCGCGATCACGTCCTCCGACTCCCAGGCCATGGGCCGGGTGGGCGAAATGGTGACCCGCACCTGGCAGCTCGCGGACAAGATGAAGCGGCAGCGCGGCGTGCTGAAGGACCCCCAGGACGACAGCACAGCCGGCACTCACGGTGCCGAGAACGGCGCCGGGGCCGAGAGCGATAACTTCCGGATCAAGCGCTACATCGCGAAGTACACCATCAACCCCGCCATCGCGCAGGGCATGGCGGACTCCATCGGCTCCGTTGAAGAGGGCAAGTTCGCGGACCTGGTGCTGTGGGACCCGGCGTTCTTCGGCGTCAAGCCGGGCCTTGTGCTCAAGGGCGGCCAGATCGCGTACGCGGTCATGGGCGAAGCCAACGGCTCCATCCCCACCCCGCAGCCGCGCACCATGCGGCCCATGTTCGCGACGTTCGGCAAGGCCGTGCAGAAGTCCTCCATCACGTTCCTGTCCAAGGCCGCGATCGAGGCCGGCGTGCCGGAAGAACTCGGACTGGAGAAGGTCATCCGCCCGGTTTCCGGCATCCGCTCCCTGACCAAGGCGGACCTCAAGCACAACAATGTCACCCCGGACATCGAGGTGGACCCGGAAACGTACAAGGTGACCGTCGACGGCGAGGAAGTCACCTGCGACCCCGTGGACGTTCTGCCCATGGCCCAGCGCTACTTCCTCTTCTAGGAGCCGGCGGTGATTATCGAAAAGGTGCTGGGCAACCTGCACGACCTGCCGCCGGACGCCGGGGAGTACGCGGGCCTGCACCGGGAGAAGGTGGTCCTGCCCAGCGCCGAATTGGTGAAGCGGATCCAGCGCGTCACCACCGACCACGGCAAGGAGCTCGGCATCCGGCTCCCTGCCGGCTCCGCCGACCTGCGCGACGGCGACATCCTGCACGTAGCCGGGACGAACATGATCGTGGTCTCCGTCCTGGCCACCGACGTCCTGGTCATCGCACCACGGTCCATCCACGAAATGGGCGTGGTGGCGCACTCCCTGGGTAACCGGCACCTGCAGGCCCAGTTCTTCGACGCGGCCTCCGAGTACGGCGCTGAGGTTATGGTCTGCGCCTACGACCACACCGTGGAGGACTACCTCCAGCACGTCGGTGTTCCCTACGACCGGCAGGAACGGGTCATGCCTGTTCCTTTCCGCCATGCCGAACACAGCCACTAACTACCAGCTCGCGCTCCAGCAACTGACGGACTCCGCCCTGCCGAACGGGGCCTTCGCCCACTCGCTCGGGTTTGAGACCTACCTTGACCGCGGCCTGGTCCACGATGCGGAGTCGTTCGGGATCTGGCTTACCGCGTTTGTCGGGCAGCAGCTGACGTACTCCGACGGACTGGCCATCCGGTTCCTCTACGAGGGCCTGGACGTGCAGGAGCTTGATGTCCTGCTCTCCGGGCAGCTCCTGCCCAGGCAGGTGCGCGAGGCCAGCGTCACCATGGGGAACCGGCTGCTGGAGATCGGCGCCGAAGTCTTTCCTTCGGCCGGGCTGGGGGTGTACCGGGCGCTGGTGGCTGGTGGCCGTGCCGCCGGCCACCAGCCGCTGGCGTTCGCCGTCGTCGCCCGGTCCCTGGGCGTCCCGCTCGAGGAGGCGCTGCCGGCGTACCTCTTCGCCACAGTCACGGCGCTCACCCAGAATGCCGTGCGTGCCATCCCGTTGGGCCAGAACGCCGGCCAGCGGCTGCTGGGGCGGGCGGCCGGCGACGTTGCTGCCGCCGTCGGGCACATCGCGCGCCTCACGCCGGAGGACTTCGGGGCCGTCAGCCCCGGCCTGGAAATTTCGCAGATGCGGCACGAACGCCAACGTGCGCGCATGTTCATGAGTTAGCTGTGCTTTTTGACTGAGGAGGACACCATGACAGAACCCATCACCATCGGTATCGGCGGTCCCGTCGGGGCCGGCAAGACCCAACTGGTGGAACGCCTCACCCGCCATCTGAGCAGGGAAATTTCCATGGCCGCGATCACCAATGACATCTACACGATCGAGGACGCCAAGATCCTGGCCGCCAACGGCATCCTGCCCGAGGACCGGATCATCGGGGTGGAGACCGGCGGGTGCCCGCACACCGCCATCCGTGAGGACACGTCCATGAACACGGCAGCCGTTGAGGAACTCAAAAAACGGCACCCGGACCTGCAGGTCATCTTCATTGAGTCCGGCGGTGACAACCTCTCGGCCACCTTCAGCCCCGAACTGGTGGATTTTTCCATCTACATCATCGACGTCGCCCAGGGCGAGAAGATCCCCCGCAAAGCTGGCCAGGGGATGATCAAGTCGGACCTCTTCATCATCAATAAAACCGACCTCGCCCCCTACGTCGGCGCAGACCTCTCGGTCATGGAAAGAGACTCCAAGGAATTCCGCGGCGACAAGCCTTTTTGTTTCACCAACCTCAAGACCGACGAAGGTCTCGACGGGGTCATCGACTGGCTGCGCCGCGACGTCCTCATGCTCGACCTGTCGCGGTGAAAGCCGGCACCGCGGCGCTCTGCGACTCCGCCGCCCCGATAACCCCGATAACCGCAGCCCGGCCGGAGCGGGGCCGTCTTGAGCTTGAAATCGCCGACCGCGGGGGTCGCTCGATCGCCTCGCGCCAGTTCCACCGGGGCGCCCTGCGGGTCCTGCGGCCGCATTACCTCGATGACTCCGGCCAGGTTTGCTATGTCATGGTCAACCCCGGCGGAGCCTACCTGGGCGCCGATCTCTACGTCATCGAGGTGGAGGTGCAGGCCGGGGCCCGGCTGCTGTTGACGACGCAGTCGGCGACCAAGATCTACCGGACCCCCGGCTCCTTCGCGGAGCAGCGGATGAGCGTGAACCTGGCGGAACGGGCGCAGCTGGAACTGGTGCCGGACCAGCTCATCGCGTACCGGGAGGCCAGCTACCGGCAGACCACGCAGATCACCGTGCAGCCCTCATCGACCCTGGTGATGGCCGAAGTGGTAACCCCCGGCTGGTCTCCCGACGGTTCCTCGTTTAAGTATGAGGAACTCCGGCTCCGGAACGAGGTCCGCGTTGCCACACCCCAGGGCGCCGAACTGCTCGCCCTGGACAACCTGCTGATCCGGCCGCCACTGGGGGATGTCACCGGCACCGGGTTCATGGAGGGCTTCAGCCACCTTGGGTCACTGATCGTCGTGGACGCCCGGGTGGATCAGGCACTCACCGACGAACTGCACGCCATCACGGCGGGATACGACGCCTACACCGGGCTATCGCTCACCGAGAGTAAAGGGGGAACCCGGGGAGTGGTCCTCCGGTCCCTGTCCAACAGCACCGGCGAACTCAACCAGTTGCTGGGAGCCTGCACGGGGCTCCTGCGGGACCGCTGGTACGGGCAGGCACCCGTGGACCTCAGGAAGTACTGATGACGGCACTCGGCGCCCTCACGCTCCTCTACCGCCGGCGCGAGTATCTGCCCGCCAGGACCCGGATGCTGTTCGTCGCCCTCGCCGTCGCCGTGCTCCACTGCGCTGCCGCCGCGTTGTTGGTACTCGGCAACACCGCCGCCGGTCAGCCGCTGGCCGTCGGCCTGGTCCTGGCCGCCTACCTCGCCGGTATTAAGCACAGCTACGACTGGGACCACGTCGCTGCCATCGACAACTCCACCCGCCGCTTCGTCGCGCAGCGCAAGGACCCGGTCAGCGTCGGATTTGCCTTCAGCCTCGGCCACAGCTCCGTGGTGGTTTTGGCCGGCGCGCTGGTTGTCTCCGGGGCCGGCCTGGTCGCCCAGCTGATGCAGCAGGGCAGCACCGGCAACCTGCTGTTGAGGCTGATCGGCAGCGGCGTCTCCGGGCTGTTCCTGCTGATCATGGGCTGCTACAACGGAGCTGCCTTCCTCGGGGCTGCCCGCACCTACCGAAAAGCGGCACGCGGAGGAGACATCGGCGTCGGAGACCTTGAGGTGAAGGGCTTGATCGCCAGGCTCCTGGCCCGGCCCCTGGCCAGGGTGGAGCGGCCACGGAGCATCTACGCGGTGGGTTTCTTGTTCGGGCTCGGGTTCGACACTGCCACCACCATCGGCCTGCTGCTCATGACCGCCGCTGCGACGCTTGCCGGCGTGTCCGCCTGGGCGCTGATGACGATTCCGTTGGCATTCACGGCCGCGATGACCCTGTGCGACTCCGTGAACGGGGCCGCGATGATGCGGATGTACAAATCCGCCATCGACAACCCGCAGCGCAAGCTCGGCTTCAACGCCGTGATCACGGGCTTATCGGCGTTCTCGGCGCTGTTCATTTCGCTCATCACCCTGGGCGGGTTTTTCAACGGCGCTCTGGGCCTGGATGACCCGGCCACCACCTGGCTGGCCGGAATCGACCTCGGAGACGCCGGGCTGACCCTGGTTGCCGCGTTCGCTGTTGCCTGGATTGTTGCCGCACTGCTTGGCCGGAGGCGCCCGAAGTGATTCTCCGCGGTACCCATCCCGAGACCATCCGCGCGCTGAATTGGTTCGGGGTGACGAGCCGGGGATTGAGCCAGATCTACTTCCAGGCCAACGCCTGGACGGGTCTTGCCGTCCTGGCGGGATTCGCCATCGCCAACTGGCGGATGGCCGTCCTGGCCGTGGTGGGGCTGCTGTTCTCAACCTTGAGCGGCGTTTTGTGCCGCCGGACCAGGGAGGAGCTGGGCAACGGCCTGCACGGCTATTGCGGAGCGCTGGTGGGGGCCGCGCAGTATTCCGCCCTGGGCTTCACCTGGCCCTCGGCCGTTTTTGCCGTCCTCGGCGGACTGGCGTGCGGGCCCGTCACGGTGGGGGTCGCCTGGTTGTTCCACCACCCGTCCATCCGCAAGTACTCGCTGCCGGTCACCACCGCCCCGTTCTGTCTCGTCGGCGGGGTGCTCTTCGCCGTGCACACCTCGCTGCATGGCCCCCGCACCGACCTGGGCGAGGTGCCGCAGAATTTGGTGGCCAACCTGGGCCAGGCCATCCTGACGAACATCTCCGAAGTGGTTCTGGTCGACTCCGCCGTCGCCGGTGGCGTCATCCTCCTCGGGCTGCTCATCGCGAACTGGAAGGTGGCCGCAGCGGCGCTGCTGGGCAGTTTCCTCGAAGCCATGATGGACCTGTTGACCGGCTCCGATGTCCAGGCCCTCGCCCACGGCCTCCTCGGCTACTCCGGGGTGCTCACGGCCATCGCGCTGGCAGTGGTGTATCTGCACGGCACCTGGCAGCCGTGGGTCGCCGCGGTTGTCGGCGTGGTCATCTCATCGACACTCGCCTGGCTGATGGGTTTGACGGCGCTCCCCGTCTACACCTGGCCGTACATCCTCGCCACCTGGCTCATGATCGTGGTGCTCCACCACGTCCCGGGCTTCGCCCGGCGGCTGTGAACCGGCGCCGCACCCGTGCTAGGCCGGGATCGGCCTGCCGCCGGGGCAGAAGGTGCCATCAGCCCGGCGGCTGTGAACCGGCGCCGCACCGTTGCTAGGCCGGGAGTGGAGCCGCGTCGCTCGGCTTCACCGTTGCCGCCGCCGACAGATCACTGAAGGCCCCGCGGTATCGTGCTGCCGGGTGGCTGGACTCAAGTCTCGGGCCGCGGCCGAAGACCTTCTCACGCAACGTGCCCGGAGCGTATTCCGTCTGGACCAGGCCGCGGCGCTGCAGCTCCGGCAGCACGCCCTGGATAAAGTCCGTGTAGGAACCGGGGATGATCTGGTTGATGATGTTCACCCCGTCGATCCCGGCATCCTGCCAGCGTTCCAGTTCGTCGACAATCTGTTCCGGCGTGCCGGCGATCTGCTGGGCCTTGGCGCGGTAGCGGGCCAGGTCGCCGATCGTTGGTTTGCCGCCCGGAACGGAGGCAATCGCCGCCTGGAGTACGCCCTGGGCGCCCTCGGTCTCGATCTCGCCCAGCGGGGTGTCGAGCGGCAGGCCGCCCAAATCGACGCCGATCCCGCCGCCGATATGCGCGATGATCGTGTCGAGATCCAGGTAGTCGTCATAGTCGGACTGCTTGCGGGCGACCTCGGCCTCGGTCCCGCCGATCACGAAGGACAGGCCGCCGAAGATCTTGACGTCGCCGGCCGCCCGGCCCGCCGCGGCTTCGAGGGCGCGGATTGAGGCGGCTTGCTTCTTCACGTATTCAACGTTGGGGGCAAAGAGAAAGGTTGCCTCCGCGTTCTCCGCGGCGAACTTCTTGCCGCGGGACGAGCTCCCGGCCTGGAACAGGAAGGGGGTGCGCTGCGGGCTCGGCGAGACCAGGTGCGGGCCGTCAATGGAGTAACGGGACCCGCGGTGGTTGATCTTGTTGACCTTGGTCGGGTCCGCGTGGATGCCGCGGACCTTGTCCGCCAGCAGCGCGCCGTCGTCCCAGGAACCCTCCCAGAGCTTGTATGCGGCCTCGGTGTATTCCTCAGCCCAGTCGTACCGGTCGTCGTGCGGAGTGAGTCCGGCGTTACCGAAGTTCCGGTGGGCGTTCTCCAGCACGCTGGTGACGATGTTCCAGGCAACCCGGCCATTGGAAATATGGTCCAGGGTCGACATTTGACGGGCCAGCTGAAACGGATCGGACTGGATCACGGAGCTGGTCATGGCCAGCCCGATGTCCTGAGTTACCGCCGCCAGGGCGGAGCAGAGAACCAGTGGATCATTCGAAGGTACCTGCAGCCCCCGCTGGAGCAGGGAAGCCCATCCACCCTCGTGATCGCCGTACAGCCCCACGACGTCGGCGAAGAACATTGCATCGAACTTTGCCTCCTCCAGCTCGCGGGCGAGCTCGACCCACAACTGGAGCTCGTTGAAGCGGTGCTGTTGCGCCTCCGGATGACGCCATTGACCGCCCAGGATGTGGTTGGTTGTGTTCATCACGAAAGCGCTCAGGAGCAGGCGCGGACGTTCGTCAAAGGTTCCCATCAGGAATCGTTCCCCTTGCTGGTCGTGGTTCTTTGGCTGGTCGTGGTTCCCGGTACGGCATCGCCGATGCTGTGCAGACCGGTGGGAATGGTCCCATTGATGTGAAAGTCGCCGACGGACCGCGCCTTGAACACCACAGGGTTGTGGGTGGCCACAGTCCGGGCGTTGCGCCAGTGCCGGTCCAGCCCCTTGCTGAGGCTGGTCGAGGAGGCGCCGGTGACGTCGAAAAGCTCGTTGGCGGCGGCCAGGACCAGGGCGGGGACCGTCACATGGGCCTGCTGCACTCCCAGCTCGGCCCGGACGAAGGCTGCCTCCTCATCAAGCCCAAGAGAAGGATCGACGGCGGCGTCCAGGTCGCGTGCGGCTGCCACCACGATGGACTGGGCGGCGTAGACGCCGGCGGCGATCTGTCCGACGCGTTCCTGAATCAGCGGATCGTCGCGGAACAGCGAACCGGAGCCGGTGTTGAAGGTGCGCGTGCGTTCCCGGACCAGCGCGCTGGCGTCGCGAAGCGCCGCGTGACCGATACCGACGAGCACGCTCAGCAGTGCGAGCTGGAAGAAGGCCGGTTCCAGGGTGCTGGTGACCTTGCGCTGAAGGATGTCCTTGGGGTCGACCACCACGTCATCAAAGATGGCCGTTCCGGTGCCGGTCAGCGGCTGACCGAAGCCGTCCCAGTCATCGAGGATCGTGACTTGCGGGTCATCCGCGCGGACCAACGCATACTGCCGGCCTTCCAGTCCCTCGGTGCTCGCCATGACCACCACCCAGTCGGCGAAGATGCTGCCGGTTGTGTAGTATTTTTCGCCCTTGAGCAACCAGCGGCCATTCTCCTGGCGGAGTTTCGTCTGGGTGGTGCCGAGCGCGTTGCCGGAACGTTCCGTGGCGGCGTTGCCGAAGATCTCCCCGGCCAGGACCCGGGGGAACCAGCGGCTGCGGAATTCGACGGGTTGAAGCGCAATGGTTTCCACGAACGAGAAATGGGACCGCAGCAGATGCGAAACGTTGGAGTCCGCGGCGGCGAGTTCGATCAGCAGCCGGCTCAGGTGCTCATAGCTGACCGGGTCCCCTCCGTGCTCGGCGGGGACGCGGAGTGCGGTGAAGCCGCTTTCCCGTAACCAGGCGACAGGTTCAAAGGGCAGGACGCGGTTCGCCTCGCGTTCCAGGGCGCCGTCTGCGATGCGCGCGAATACCGCCTGGAATCTGGCGGACAACGCCCGGTAGCGGGCCTCGTCGCTGAGTTCCCGTACATCTGTTGTGCTTGTCATCTTGTTCCTATCGTGGACATGGTTCTGAGATCAAGGAGTTTCTAGTGGGCGGGTGACGGAACGAGTTCGCGCAGACGCCGCCCGGGATTGGAGTCCAGCAACAAACGCGTGTATTCGCTCTCTGGGTTGGCAAAGACCTGCGCGGTCGGGCCGACTTCCCGCAACCGCCCCCGACTCATCACGCCGACGTCATGGGCGAAGCGTTCAACCACGTGCAGGTCGTGGGAAATGAAAAGGTAGGACAGTCCCAAATCGCGTTGCAGGGTTTCGAGCAGGACCAGAATCTGGGCCTGCGTCAGGACGTCCAGGGCGGAGAGGGCCTCGTCAAGCACGATGGTGCGGGCGCCCAGGGCCAGTGCGCGGGCGATGGCCACGCGCTGGCGCTGGCCGCCGGAGAGCTCCTTGGGCCTGCTGTCGGTGACGCGCGCCGGCAGGTTCACCTGGTCAAGGAGCTCGGCCACCCGGGCGCGGCGTTCCAATCGCGACCCGACCCGGAAGCTGACCAGGGGCTCGGCAACAATGTCCCGGACCGTCAGCCGCGGGTCAAGCGCCGAATCCGGGTTCTGGTACACCAACTGCAGGGTGCGCCACAGCTCCCGTTTGTCCTTGCCCTGGATGGGCGTGACGTCGGTGCCGTGCACCTGTACCGTGCCTGAACTGGGGTCCAGCAGCCGCATAATCATGCGGGCAGTCGTCGACTTGCCTGAGCCGGATTCGCCGACCAATGCGAAGGTGGTTCCCTGGCGCACCGCGAAAGTGACGTCATCCACCGCGCGATGTTCGGTGCCGCCCCGGCCGAAGACCTTGGTGAGTCCGCGGACGTCGATCGCCGCGACGGGCTCATCCCGGGCCGCATCCACGACGGCCGGGACCTCCTTGGGGGCGGCCGGAGAGGCCTCCTGGAGCAGCCTGACCGTATAGTCGTCCTCCGGATGCGCCAGGATGTCGCTGACCGGACGGTCTTCGCGGATTCGTCCCTGCTGCATCACCACAATCCGGTCGGCCAGATCGGTTGCGACGGCCAGGTCGTGCGTCACGAAAATGACGGCCGTACCGTGGTCCCGGGCCAGCCTGCTGAAGACCTCGAGGACGCGCCGCTGCACGGTGACGTCCAGCGCCGAGGTCGGCTCATCGGCAATCAGCAGCTTCGGCCCGAGGCTGAAGGCGATCGCGATCAGGACGCGTTGCTTCAGTCCGCCTGAGAGTTCGTGGGGATACTGTTTCAGCCGCTCCGCCGGACGGTCGATGCCTACCAGTTCGAACAGCCGGATGACCTCTGCCCGGATCTCGCTTTTGGAACGTTTGCCTTCCTCGGGGTGCAGCCGGAACACCTCGGCCACTTGGGATCCCACCGTCTTCACCGGGTCCAGCGAGGCCCCGGGATCCTGCGGAACCATACCGATCTGGCGGCCACGGATCTTCTCCATTGCGCGTTCGGAAAGGCCGGCCAGGTCAAGGCCGTCGAAGAGAATGGATCCGGCAGAAACGGTGGCCGACTCGGGGAGCAGCCTGATGAGCGATTTTGCGAGCGTGCTTTTGCCCGACCCGGATTCGCCGACCAGGGCAACGATTTCACCCGGCTTGAGGACGAGTCCAAGGGAGTCTGCAGCCACGATGGCCCCTGCGCCGCGGCCGTATTCGACATGTAGTCCACGCACCTCAAGCAAAGGCGCGGCGTCGAGCAGAGGTGCGGCGTCGGGGCTGGGTTTCACTGGGTTGGTTGTCATGGGGGCTCCTGACTAGAACCGGAAGATCTTGAGAAGTTGGCGGCCGAGACCGGCCAGAAGAACGACCGTCAGCACGATGACGAGGCCGGGCAAGGTGGTCATCCACCACGCGCCGGCGAGGTATTGCCGGCCCTCAGAGATCAGCAACCCCCATTCCGGGGTGGGAGGAGGAGCGCCGAAGCCGAGAAAGCCGAGCCCGGAAATTGCCAGAATCGCCGCGCCGAGGTCCACTGCCAGCAGGGCGAGGACCGGGCCGCAGGAGTTCGGCAGAACATGCCTCCAGATGACGGACCAGTAGGATCCCCCGTTGAGGAAGGCGGCTTCGACGTAGTCCAGGTTGCGCACGCGGAGGACTTCCGAGCGCACCACGCGGGCGAACGAGGCAATCGAGGCGATGCCCACGCCCACCCCAAGGGAGATGGGTCCGGGCGCAAACGCCGTCACGATGATCAACGAGATCAGGAACCCTGGCACTGCCAGGAGCACGTCAACGAGGCGCATGGTGCTGGCATCGGCGGCCCGGCCGGCCGTCGCAGCGAATAGGCCCAGGGCCGTTCCCGCCACGGCGCCGATCAGGACAGCGAGCCCCGCGGTGAGCAGCGTCTGGGAGGTGCCGTGGACGACCCTCGCATAGACGTCCCGGCCCAGGTGGTCCGTGCCGAACCAGTGCCCTGAACTTGGAGGCTGGAATTTCTGCTTCGGAATGCCGCTGATGGGGTCGAAGCCGCTGAACAGGCCCGGCAGGACGGCCCACCCCACGACAACCAGCAACGGAATGACGGTCAGCCACAGGCCCGTTGGGCGCAGGATGGTTCCTCCGCGTTTCGCCTGGCCAGTAGGGACGGCGGCCACGGCGGCGGCCGGGGGCAACGAGACTTCATGGACGGGGTCTGTTTGCAGTAGCTCGAGGCTCACAAGATTCTCCGTTCGGTTTCAGGCGGTCAGTGCTCGTGGTGAGCCGTGGGTGCTGCTCTTGAGGATGCGGGGATCCAACAGCGGGTACAGCAGGTCGACGATCAGGTTCACGGCAACGAATGCCGAAGCCGTCAGCAGCACCAGGCCCTGGACCAGCGGGACGTCCTGGACTGTGACCGCCTGAAGTACCACCGATCCCAGACCGGAGCGGGCGAAGACGGTCTCCGTGATGACGGAACCCGCGAGCAGGGTTCCGACCGTGATACCGGCAATTGTCATCGCCGGACCCGCCGCGTTCTTCAGGGCGTGGCGGTAGAAGATCCACGCCGGGGAGGCGCCCTTGGCCCGCAGCACGTCGATGAAGGGCTGCTCATACACGTGGGTGATGCTCTTAAGAAGTACCTGCGCGATCGGGGCGGAAACGTGCAGGGCCAGGACGAGGACGGGGACTGCCAGTGACGCGAAGGAACCGTCCGGGAACAGGGACATCACGCCGAGCTGGATGGACAGAAGCTGCAGCAGCACGAGGCCGAGCCAGAAGACCGGAACCGCTGCGAACAACGGCGGGAGGTTGGTGATCAACCGCTTCAGCGCCGTCGAACGGCTCAAAGTGGCGGCGGCAACGAGGGCCAGCGCAAGGACTACGGCCAAGGCGAACGCGCTGGATGCCAGTGCCACGGTGGATCCGGCAACCGCGCCGATGCGCGTCGCCACCGACTGCCCGGAGGCCAGGGAGTACCCCACGTCACCGCGGAGCAACTGCCCGAACTGGTTGAAGTACTGCACCAGCAGCGGCTGGTCGTAGCCGTATTGCGCCTTCATGGCATCAATCGTTGCCTGGTCGGCCGCCGCGTCCGCCGACAGGAAAATCGTGACCGGATCGCTGGGCAGCAGCTGCACTGCCAGGAAGACGAGGGTGTACGCCAGCCAGATGACAAGGAGCGCCTGCCCGAGGCGCCGCGCGAAGTAGAGGCCCATGGCGGTCTATTTGCTGGTCTTCCAGGCACCCTGGAAGATCGGTGCGGTGCCCGAGGTGAATTCGACATGCGACTTGGCATTGGCACCATAGACCTGGACTTCGTCCCAGAGAACGAGGGCCAGCGATTGGTCGACAACCAGCGCGCGCTGTTCTTCGGCAACGGCCTGCTTGTGCGTGGCAGCGCTGGTAGCGGCGCGTTCCGTGGCGAAGAGCTTATTGAGCTGGGAGTCCGCATTCAGTGTCTGCGTGTTGGTTGCGGGGCCGAAGACCGGCCCCAGGCCGCCGTACGCGAACTGCCGGGTTCCGAAGAATTCCACGTTGGGGTCCTTCATGGCGGTCGCCAGGAAGGCGTTGTCCGCCGCGCGGTTGACCAGCTTCACGCCGATCTTGCGCCACTGCTGCTCGATGAGTTCGAAAGCGGGCTTGATAACAACCGAGTTGTTTGATGACGTGACCGTGACCTCAAGCTTCTGGCCGTCCTTGGCGCGGGTGCCGTCGGCGCCAACTGCCCAGCCGGCCTCCTCCAGCAGGCTCTTGGACTTCTCCGGGTTGTAGGCCAGGTCGGAGGAGAGATCAACGAAGTCAGGCGCTTCGCGGTTCAAAACGGAGCCAGCGAGTTCGTAGCTGTCGGAGAGCACCGTGTCCTTGAGTGTCTGCCGATCGATTCCAAGCTGCAGTGCCTGGCGGACCTTCACGTCGGCGAGCTTGCCGCTGCCGACGCGCACGGCGGCCATGTTTACCGTCAGGTCGATGCCTTTGGCCGGCAGGACCTGGTTGCCGCTCCCGGCGAGGGAGGTTTCATCGGCGGGCTGCAGGCCACGGACCAGGTCAACCTGGCCGGTCTGCACGGCCCCGGCACGGTGTGCCACTTCCGGCAGGTACTTCACGACGACTTTGTCCAGGTAGGCGGCTCCCGGGTTGGCGGCGCCTTCCGGGGCCCAGGCGTAGTCGGAGCGCTTTGCCAGGACGATTTCCTCATCGGCCTTCTCCGACTCGAAGGTGAAGGGACCCGATCCCGAGATCTTCGCGATGGCCGACTGGCCGGCGTTATCGAGCGTGAGGGTTTTCGGCGAAACGAGTCCGGCGGTGACGGAGGAAGTGGCGCGCAGGAAGTTGGCATCGGGGGAGGACAGCGTTACTTCCACCTGGTCCTCGCCGATGACCCGTGAGGACTGGTACGTGGAGAAGTCCACGTTGGGCTGGATCTTGGCGCTCTCGATGCCTTTCCCCAGCGCCTCGAAGTTGGCCTGGACCGCTTTGGCGTCCAGCGGCGTTCCGTCGCTGAAGCTCACTCCCGGGCGGATCGTGAAGGTGAACTTGGTCTGGTCCTCGCTCGCGGTGAACTTGCTGGCGATCCAGGGGACCAGCGCCCCCTTCTTGGCATCGAAATAGGTCAGCCGGTCCAGCACGCTGTTCAGGACGTTGGCCTTTTCGTAGAAGCGCGCCGCCTGGGTCTGGAAGTTGTTGATGGGCGTGACTTCGGCGAACACGAACGTTCCGCCCTGCACCGGCGTTCCATCCTGGGTTTGCGGTGCCGGGGCACCGGCTGTGTTGGCGCCGCAGGCGCTCAGGGCCAGGGCCGCGGCGCCCATCAGCGTGAGCAAACGCAGCGGGCGGCGTTTTGCTTTCGCGTTCGCAGCGGCGGTGCGTGATTCGTTGGTATCCATCGTGGATCCTCTCGGTCATGACCAAGGAACTCCAGAATCACGGGTCCAGCCGGCCGCCGCAGGGCGCCGGTTTGGAACGCGGGATCTTGGCAATCTCCATCGGTCCTGGCATTAGCACCGTGCCCGAAAGGGTGGTTGCTACGGCGTCATCGAGCCAGGTCTCTCAGCCGATCTGGATGGTTGTTTATTCGCCCAGGGGGGCTTTTTTCGTTCCCGCAACCCTTGTGGGTCGAGGTAACCCCTACTTTGCCGCAGAATCTTCGATTGACCAATCATTACGACACGTTCTGCAATAAACGCTCCTAGCGCGCCACATAACCGCCCACCCGGCGTCATGAACTTGGCCGGGCGGCGAGGCGCTGGACAGTGTCGTTGCGAGCGCACGGACGAAAACGGACGGCCACCCCGTTGCCGGGGTGGCCGTCCGTTTCAGCGCGCTGTTGGTCTTAGTGCTGCGCTTCTGCGGCAGCTTTCTCGGCAGCCTTCTCCGCGTCCTTCTCGGCGCGCAGAGCCTCCGTCTCGTGCTGTTCCTCGGCTTTTTCCTGGTGGATGACTGCTGCGAAAAGCTTCTCCATCTCCTTGGCCACCCCGGCCGCTGAGGCCGGGTTCTGACCGGTCACCAGCCGGTCGTCAACCACGACCTTTTCCTCAAAGACACCGGCGGAGACGTGGGTGGCGCCCTGTTCCTCAAGCCGGTCTGCCAAAAAGAACGGAATGACCTTGTCCTTCCCTGCGGCAACCTCCTCGTCGTTGGTGAAGGCAGCCACCTTCCGGCCCTCGACGAGGCGAAACCCGTTGGCCAGTTCCACGTTCAGCAGGCCGGCCGGGCCGTGGCAGACCGCGCCCACCAGGCCACCGGCGTTGTAGACGCTGGCAACGAGGTTCTGCAAGCCTTCGCTATCCGGGAAGTCCCACATGGTGCCGTGGCCTCCCACGAGGAAGACGGCGTCGTACTGGTCGGGATCCACGACGTCGACGCGGGCGGTGTTGTAGAGGCCGGCCCGCGTGGCCTCGTCCTCCGTGAAGGCGACCTGGATGGGATCTTCTTTGTCCACCTCGTCGCGCGGTGGTTGGCCACCCTGGATGGATGAGAAGTCGACGAAATGCCCGGCATCCTTGAAGACTTTCCAGGGATGTGCAGCCTCGGCCACGTTGTAGCCGGTCTTCTCGCCCGTATCGCCGATCTCGGAAACGCTAGTCAGTACCATGAGGATTTTCTTCATGAAGTGCTCCTTCCGTCTAACGCCCACCCTACGCCCAGCCCGATTCAGACCGCGTCCTGTTCCGCTACATCCGGGCGAGCCGGGCCCGGACCGCCATGAAGATGCCGTAGCAGATCAGGCCGGCGCCAACGGCGGCGAGCATGTACACGCCCAGCGGCTGCTCCCGCAAGGCCCGCAGGCCGCCGTCGAGCCCCGTGGACT
Organism: Arthrobacter sp. JB02-1C; assembly: GCF_057748045.1. Classification (NCBI taxonomy): domain Bacteria; kingdom Bacillati; phylum Actinomycetota; class Actinomycetes; order Micrococcales; family Micrococcaceae; genus Arthrobacter; species Arthrobacter sp. JB02-1C. Next base: position 765,523 of record NZ_CM173235.1, on the reverse strand, counting down.
GCGACGGGTCCGCCTTCAGTGTGGCGATGATGACCAGCAGCCCGGTCAGCAGCAGGGCTATGCCCTTGGCGGCGTAACCGGCGATCCCGGTGGCCGTTACGGCGGTGCGCGCCTGATCGTTGGAGGGCATCCGGATGTACTTGACGAAAGACTTCCGGAAGCCGCGGATCGCGTAGACGATCCCGGTCACGGCGACGGCCGCGCCGACGAGGATGAGCAGGAAGGTGCCTCCCGGCGCCCTCATCAGGTGCAGGGTGAGGTCGCTTGTGGACCGGCGCTGGTCCGATTGTGCGCCGACCGCGACGGACGCGAGCGTCAGCCCGAAGCCGGTGTAGACCAGGGCCTGCAACGCGGCCCTGAGCTTCTTCCCGACCTTCTTCTTCGTGGGCAGGTGCTCAAAATCGAAGATGGCGTCGCTGGTTTGCCAGATGGCCAGGGCCACGCAGGCCGCGCAGGCGGTCCAGAGCAGCACGGGGGCAGCGGGCTGCGCGGCCAGTTCGGCCACGGCGCCGCTGAAATCCGCACGCCCCTGCCCGCCCATGGCGAGCCGGATGGCAACGAGCCCGATCAGGAAGTGCAGCAGTCCCGAGACCGCGAACCCGGCGCGGGCCGCGATTTCCAGGGGCTTGGAATTGGTGACGTCTTCCGCGACGTCCGCCGCGTCCTTCAATTCTTTTTTGATGGCCGTTCCTTGCGTTCTGTGGTTCGTGCGACGGCGGAATTCCCGCCGGGGCTGCATTATTCCGTAATCGTGCCACGAGATTCCGCGGTGCGGCAGGAAGCCCCCCGCACCACGCGGACGTCCGGGGTGCCCTCCCTGGCGGACCGTCAGCGGCGCCGGTAGCAGAGGTCGAAGATCAGCCGGCCGGCCTCATGCGCCTTGTTCTCGAAGCTCGTCAGGATCCGCCCCTCAAACCTGGGCGCCCAGCCCCCGGCCGCGTCCACGCCCTCGTTGGGCCCGGTGTGTTCGGTGCTGACCGGTGCCCGGCCCTCTTTGACCGGGGCGCCGCCCACTACGGATTCCACCCCCGACTCCCACACCTGCGTCAGCGGGCTGTCGGCACCGCTGCGCTCGCCTGCGTGCAGGTTTTCGAAGTCGGCCGAACCGGCCAGGACTTCGCGCACGTGCACGGCGTAGTTGGACCAGTCGGTGGCGATCCGCCACAGGCCGCCGGGCTTCAGGGCGCGGGCAGCGAGGTCTGCAAAGGCCGGCTGGATCAGGCGCCGTTTATGGTGCCGCGACTTGTGCCACGGGTCGGGGAAGAACACCCAGAGTTCGGTCACGGAACCGGCCGGCAGCATGGTTGCCAGCACCTCCGGGGCGTTGGCCTCCACCACCCGGACGTTGCCCAGGCCGCGGCTGTTGATCTTGATCAGGGTGTTGGCCAGGCCGGGGGTGTAGACCTCCACGGCCAGGAAGTCAGTGTCCGGATTCTGCTCGGCCGCGTGGCAGACCGCGTCGCCGAGGCCGGAGCCGATTTCGACAATCAGGGGTGCCGTCCGGCCGAACTCGGCCTCGGCGTCGAACACGTAGTCCGGGTCCACGGAGGTGTTGGCGACGTGCCGGGGGACATCGACGGCCCACCGTCCGGCGTGCTCTTCCCACGCCGCCTGCCGCCTGCCCTGCAGCCGGGTGCCGCGCCGCACGAAGCTGACCGGCCGGCCGCCGTAGGTCCCGAAGGACGCCTGGGTGCCGGGCGTGACAGCGCGGGAAGGCTGCGGCTGCTGCGGGGATTCTGGTGCTTCGCTCATCACCTCCAGAATAGTGGAGTTCCGAAGTTCCGGTCCCGGCCGGGAAGGCGCAGCCGGGCTCCCGGGCCCGCGGCGGCCTGCCACAATGGGTCCGTGACCACACCCAACAGAGCGCCACGGCCGGACCGCGCCGCCACCGCCACCGCACCGGACCCGCTGGTGGACGCCGAGGTCGACGCCGTGCCGCCCGCCGGTCCGACGCTGCCTGGCAGCCGCCGCGCCCTGGCCTTCCTGGCCGTATGCCTGGTGCTGATCGGACTGAACCTGCGCACCGTCTTTTCCAGCTTCGGCGCGGTGCTTCCGGAAGTCACCGCCGACGCCGGCCTGCCGGGCTGGGCCGTTGTTGCGCTGACGACGGCGCCGGTGACCCTGCTGGGTGTGTTCGCGCCGCTCGCGCCGGGCCTGGCCCGCCGGTTCGGGGCCGAGCGGGTCCTGCTCGGAGCCATGGCCGTGCTGACCGCGGGGCTGCTGCTGCGTCCCCTCGAGCTGCCGGGCCCGGGCCACCTGCCGGCGCTGCTGGCCGGCACCGCCGCCTGCGGGGCCGCGATTGCCGTCTGCAACGTGCTGCTCCCCGGCCTGGTCAAGCGCGACTTCCCGCATCGGGTGGGGCTCATGGGCGGCCTGTACACCATGTCGATCTGTGCCTCCGGCGCCCTAGGTGCCGGGTTCACCTACCCGCTGTTCCGCGCGACCGGGCACTGGACCTCGGCGCTGTGGTTCTGGGCGCTGCCGGCCGGCGTCGTGCTGCTGTTGTTCCTGCCGCTGGCGGTGCGGCAACGGCACGGACGGCAGCACGGGACGCCGGACGGGGTCAGCGTCTGGCGCTCGCCGATAGCCTGGCAGGTCACCGGCTTCATGGTGCTCCAGGCGATGATGTCGTTCAGCGTTTTCTCGTGGCTGGCACCGATCCTGCGGGAGCGCGGGGTCGACGGCGCCACGGCCGGGCTGATGGTGTCCGCGTCGATCGTGCTGCAGATGCTCGGCTCGCTGTTTGCCCCCGCGCTCGCCGCGCGGTTCCGGGACCAGCGGGCCATCAATACAGTGGTGGCGCTGATGACCGGCGGCGGCTTCGTCCTGAGCATCCTCGGGCCGCTGGACTTCATCTGGGTGTGGACCGGGCTGCTGGGCCTCGGCCAGGGCAGCCTGACGGCGGCGGCGCTCACCCTGATCATGCTGCGCACCCGCGACGCGCACGCCGCCGCGCACCTGTCCGGCATGATGCAGGGCGTGGGCTACGGCGTCGGCTCGGTCGGGACCCTGCTGGTGGGTCAGCTGCACCAGGCCACCGGGTCCTTTGCTGCGGCCGGCGTGTTGTTCCTGATCGTCGGGACGCTGGCCGCAGCTTTCGGCTACAAGGCAGGGCGGAACCGGTTTGTCGGAGGCTAATGCCGCCCCGGAAGGCATCTTCCACCGCCGCTATCTCCTGGTGACCGTGGGCGCGCTCGCCCTGGTTTTCCTGGCCGCCTTCGAATCACTCGCGGTGACCACCATCATGCCCGTGGTCAGCCGCGAACTGGACGGGGCAAGTCTCTATGCGCTGGCCTTCGCCGGACCGCTGGCCGCCGGCGTGATCGGCATGGTCGCTGCCGGAAACTGGTCCGACCGGGGCGGGCCGGTGGCGCCGTTGTACGCCTCGGTCGCCTTGTTTGTCCTGGGCCTGCTGATCGCCGGAACCGCCGCGAGCATGCCCGCCCTAGTGGCTGGCCGGCTGGTCCAGGGCCTGGGCGGCGGGGCCATGACGGTGGCGCTCTACGTGGTGATCGCCCGGGTCTACCCGCCGGTGCTGCATCCCCAAATCTTCGCGGCGTTCTCGGCCGCCTGGGTGATTCCTTCGCTGGTGGGGCCCTTCGCGGCGGGCCTGGTGGCGCAGCTGGCGAGCTGGCACTGGGTGTTCTTGGGCGTGGTGGGCCTGGTGGTTCCCGCGCTGCTGATGATCGTTCCGGCGCTGGGCCGGCTCCGTTCCCCCGGCGCGCGAAGTGCCGGGCCGGGGGAACCCGAAGACACCGCGCCGCGGACGGAGACAGCCGTCGGGAGCGGGCGTGGGAGCGGGGCCAAGACCGGGCCCGGGGCCGGCGCACGCCGGCCCCAGGGCTACGGCAGGCTGGCGTGGGCGGCGCTGGCGGCCCTCGCGGTGCTCGGCCTGAACCTCTCGGACCGGGTTCCGGGCATTGGCGGCATCGTGGCCGTCGCGGCGGTCGCCGTCGCGCTGTTCGCCGTCCGGCCGCTGGTGCCGCCCGGGACGCTGACCGCGCGCCGGGGCCTGCCCAGCGTGATCCTTACCCGGGGCCTGGCCTCTGCCGCCTTCTTCGGCGCCGAGGTGTATCTGCCCTACCTGCTGGTGGACCGTTACGTCTTTTCACCCACCTTTGCGGGCCTCGCCCTCACCGGCGGTGCCGTCGCCTGGGCTGCCGGCTCCGCTGTCCAGGGCCGGCTCGGAGAGCGCCTGGAGCACCGCAGCGCGGTCCGCGCCGGAGCGGCGATGGTGCTGGCCGCCATCGTCCTGGTCCTCGCCACCACCGTGCTGAACTGGTCCGCCGCCGTCGCGATCGCCGCGTGGGTAGTTGCCGGCGCGGGCATGGGCCTGATGTATGCCCGCCTGAGCGTGCTGACCCTGGCGCTGTCGGACCGGACGAACCAGGGCTTCAACAGTTCGGCCATGTCCATCTCCGATTCGCTCGGCGGGGCCCTGTCGTTGGCCGGTACCGGTCTTGTCTTCGCGGCCGTCGCGACGGTGGCCGGCTCCGGCGCGGCCCCTTTTGCCGGCGTCTTCGCCATGACCGCCCTGGTTGGCGTCGCTGCGGCGTTGGTCGCGCCGCGGGTAACGGGCAGGCGTCCGTCCCGCGGGCTGTAGCGGCCGTTGCGGCCGGCTGAAACGAGAGGGCCGCCGCAGATGATAGACTTGGGGAACTTGATGTGCAGTGATGCCCAACGACTTCGTTTAGCCGGCTACCGGCGATCCAGACGAGCTTGGCGGGCTTTATTCATGTGAGAGGCACATCCTGCGTCGATGAACGCGTTCTATTTGGTCCCGACGGCCTGCGTAAGCTTGCAGGCCGCCCGGTTGACCACCTGACTTTTCTTCGGCGAACCCCTGGTCCAACCGGCGCCGGGGGCCGATATCCGCTTGGATACCGCCTGAAAGACCTTTTGAAAAACATGACTACTTTTGCTGCCCTCGGCACGCCCAAGGCTCTCGCCGACACCCTCACCGCCCAGGGGATCCTCGAACCGTTCCCCATCCAGGTCAAGACCCTGCCGGACACCCTGGCCGGACGCGACGTCCTGGGCCGCGGCCGCACCGGCTCCGGCAAAACCATCGCTTTCGCCATCCCGCTTGTAGCACGACTCGCTGAGCGGGAAGCCAAGCACTTCCGCAAGCCCGGCCGCCCGATGGGCCTGGTCCTGGCTCCGACGCGCGAACTGGCCACCCAGCTCAACGCGACCATCGAGCCGATGGCCAAGGCCATGGGCCTGACCACCACCGTGATTTACGGCGGCATCTCCCAGGCCCGGCAGGAGAAGGCCCTGCGCGCCGGCGTCGACATCGTCATCGCCTGCCCCGGCCGCCTGGAAGACCTGATCCGCCAGCGCATCGTGACCCTCGAAGCCGTCGAGATCACCGTCCTGGACGAGGCCGACCACATGGCCGACCTCGGCTTCCTCCCGGTGGTCAAGAAGCTCATGGACATGACCCCCAGCCAGGGCCAGCGCCTGCTGTTCTCCGCCACCCTGGACAACGGCGTGGACAAAATCGTCCAGCGCTACCTGTCCAACCCGCTGACCCACGCGGTGGACGACCCGCAGGCCTCGGTGACCACCATGGAACACCACGTCCTCGTCGTCAACGACCAGACCGTCAAGAAGCAGCTGATCGTCGAGCTCGCCTCCGGCGCCGGCCGCCGGGTGCTGTTCATGCGGACCAAGCACCACGCCCGGAAGCTTGCCAAGACCCTCACCGACGCCGGCATCCCCGCCGTCGACCTGCACGGCAACCTCTCGCAGAACGCCCGTGACCGCAACCTTGCCGAGTTCTCCTCCGGCGAGGTCCGCGTCCTGGTCGCCACCGACGTCGCCGCCCGCGGTGTCCACGTCGACGACGTCGAGCTGGTCATCCACGTGGATCCGCCCACCGAGCACAAGGCATACCTGCACCGCTCCGGCCGCACAGCGCGCGCCGGTTCGGACGGCACTGTGGTGACGCTGACCCTGCCGGAGCAGCAGTCGGACGTGAAGAAGCTGATGAAGGCTGCCGGGGTCGAGGTCAGCTTCGAGCGCGTCACCGCCAACTCCCCGCTGGTGGCCAAGCTGGTCGGCGAGATGGCCGAAAAGATCGATCCGCGCACCCGCGCCGCGCTGCTGGCCGCCAAGGCCACGCAGCAGGGCGGCGGCACCTCCACCGGTGCCAACGCCGAGCGCAAGCGCGCCCGCCGCCAGGCTGCCCCCACCGCGGGCGGCCGGGGTGGCCGGGGCGGGCGCGGACGGGTGTCCGCCGAGGCCCCCCGCACCGACCTTCCCCGTTCGGAGCGCCGCGCGGTGGCCTACGAGGGCCAGGCCGCTGCCCGGAACGCAGCCGATCGCGTCGCGGAACAGAACCAGGACCGCGCCGACGCCGAGCGCGCCGAACGCCGTAACGCCAGGGGCCGCGGCCGCGCCACTGCTTACGGACACCACAACGACGTACCTGCAGCCGGCGGCCGTGCTTCGGCTGGCCGTGGGTCGGACGGCCGCGGCTCGGACGGACGCGCTGCCGAGGGCCGCGGCGATTCCCGCGGCGGTGCGGCACCCCGCAGCGGCGCTCCGCGCACCGGCGCGCCCCGCACGGGCGGCGCCACCGGCGGCCAGCGCGGCGGGCGCCCGGCAACCGGCCAGCGCGCAGCTGCCGGCGCCAAGTCCGGCGGGTCCGCAGCAGTATGGTCGTCCAACACCGGCGGCACCTCGGGCGGATCCTACGCGGGCGGCGGCACCGGCCGCTCGGGCAGCGGCCGTCCGGGACGCAGCAGCGGTCCCCGCCGCGCGTCGGCACCGGCATCGAACGAGCGCCGCAGCCGCTAAGGTCCAACCGCTCCCTAACCACCATCGAGTGCTCCAGAACGGCCGTTTAGAAGGTTCATAACGGCAGTTTGGGCCCACGCCGGCAGAGTTCCCTGGCCGAGCTTGCGAGGCGAGGGGGCCGGTGGGGAGCACTCGATGAGGGCTTTAGGTTTTACCAGCCGCGGGCACGCCACTCTTCCAGGTGCGGGCGTTCCGCGCCCAGGGTGGTTGGCTTGCCGTGTCCCGGGTGGACCACCGTGTCATCCGGGTAGACGTCGAACAGCCGCTCGCTGACATCGGTGATCAGCTGGGCAAACCGGGCCGGATCCTTCTGGGTGTTGCCCACGCCCCCCGGGAACAACGAGTCGCCGGAGAAAACGTGCGCCGGGCCCTCCGGGTCCTGGTACACGAAGGCCACCGAACCCGGGGTGTGGCCGCGCAGGTGCACCGCCGTCACGTCGAAACCGTCGAAGTTGCCGACGTCGCCGTGATCCAGCGGTACATCGACCGGCACCGGCAGTTCGGCTGCGTCATCCCGGCCGGCCGCCGTCCTCGCGCCGGTAGCCTTCACCAGGGCCGGCAGCGCGCGGACATGGTCCCAGTGCTGGTGCGTGGTGGCGACCAACATCAGCTTCGGCGTCGCCCGGGTATCAGCCGCGGCGTCCGCGAGCAGCCCCTGGATGGCGGCAACATCATCGGCCGCATCGATCAGGAGCTGCGCGCCGGATGCCTTGGCCGTGAGCAGATACACGTTGTTGTCCATCTCGCTGACCGAAATCCGGCGGATGGTGATGTCACGGAGCGAATGCATAAGTGAGTCCATGGCATCAGTCTAGGACGGTGCTATTCGCGGCCTTGGGACACCCAGTTCGGATCTGCGGACCGGGAACCGACGACGGCGTCCGCGGCTGCGTCGAGCCGCTTAAGTTGCGCCGGGCTCAGCACAAGCGTCAGGGCGCCCAGGTTCTCGTCGATCCGGTCCGCTTTGCGGGTGCCGGGGATCGAGACCACGGGTAGTCCCAGCCGCCGGCCCTGCGCCAGCAGCCAGGCCAGCGCCACCTGGGCCGGCGTCGCGGTGTTTCCAGGGCTGCTGAGCTCGGCGGCAACGGCCTGGATCGCGGCCACCACGGCCTGGTTGGCGTCCAGGGCGGCGTCGGCGAAGCGTGGGATGTTGCGGCGGAAGTCGTTGCTGCCCAGCTTCGAGGCGTCCACGGTGCCGGTGAGGAATCCCCGGCCAAGCGGCGAGTACGGCACAAAACCGACGCCAAGTTTGGCCGCCGCAGGGACGATGTTGCGTTCCACGTCGCGGCTCCAGATGGACCATTCGCTCTGGACCGCGGCGATCGGGTGGACGCTGTTGGCCTCCCGGAGCTCCTCGGCCGTCACCTCGGACAGGCCAAGGTGCCGCACCTTTCCAGCTCGTACCAGCGCCGCCATGGCTTCCACGGTTTCCATTATCGGAACGCGGAGGTCGCGGCGGTGCATGTAGTACAGGTCGATGGTGTCCGTGCCGAGGCGCTGCAGGCTGCGGTCCACTGCCTGCTTGACGTACCCCGCGTCGCCGCGGATGTCCGAGTAGCCCGTGGACGGCGTGCCCACCAGGCCAAACTTGGTGGCCAGCTGCACCTCGCCGCGGCGTTCCTTGAGCAGTTGCGCAATCAGTTCCTCATTGCTGCCGCCGCCGTAGATGTCCGCCGTGTCGATGAAGCTCATGCCGGAATCCACCGCATGGTGCAGGGTGGCCAGCGCCTCCGCCGGGTCCACCTCGCCGTACACCGGGGTCAGGGCCATGCCGCCGAATCCCATCGGGCTGACCTGCAGGCCATCGCCGAGCTCAACTCTCGCCATCATCTTGGATCTCCTCTTTCTGCCGGGGTGGTGCTCTTCCTGCCAAGAACCCCGGGCGGCCGGTGGCTATTCCGGCGCTCCTGCCCAGTGCTTCGCGGCGCTCCCGCCCAGTCTTTCCGGCGCTCCCGCCCAGTTCTTCCCGGCGCTCCCGCCCAGTTGCCGGCCGCTGCCGGCCCGGGACACGGCGTGTCGCGTCCGGATCAGCTGCCGGGCGGATACTAACCGGGCGGGAGCGCAGACCCGTCCGCTGGCCGGGCGGCTGGCTGGCCGGTCCACTGTCCACCTCCGTGATCGTCCCTTCCTTCCGTGAGGATCCGGAAACCCTGAAGGACCTCGAGACGTCTGCCGATCACTAGGCTCGAGTGTCACCATCGTCCGCCAGCATCTTGCCCTGCCGGGTGGTGCTGTTCCTGCCCAGAACCCGGGCGGCCGGTGGCTATTCCGGCTCTACGGGTTCAGCTCGGGCGTTCCTGTGACCGGCCTGTACCCGCCGTCGTTCCTGCGGCGGAGCCGAGCTCGCCGGCAACAAGCCGCTCCAGGACATCGGTGAGCACCGCAAGCCCGGCCAGCAGATCGGCGTCGTGCGTGAATTCGTTTTCGTTGTGCGAGATGCCGTCCACGCTCGGGACGAAGAGCATGACCGTCGGGACGATGTCCTTCATGTTCGTCGAGTCGTGCCCGGCGAGTGTCATGACGGGCCGGTGCGCCAGGCCGAGGTTTGCCGCGGCCTTGGCCGCGAGCTCGACGCCCTCCGGCTGGTACGGCGTAACGGGCCAAGAGTGCGACATCCGCCGCTCGATGGTTACGCTCGCCTCCGCCTCGATCCGGCTGACGCGTTCGTGCAGCAGCGCGTCAGCCTCCGCCAGTACCGACTCATCCGCGGAACGCAGGTCGAGCAGGAGGCTCACCCGGCTGGGGACGACGACGGGTGAGTTCGGGTACACGTTGAGCTGCCCCACGGACGTGTGCAGCACGCCGGGGAAGGCATCGGCGATCTCGCGGGCTGCGACCACGAGCATCGCAGCGCCGAGCAGGGCATCGTGGCGGTCTGCGATGGCGGTCGAACCCGTATGCGCCTGCTCGCCGTGCACCACGAACTCGTACTTGTTCGCAGCCCAGTTGGAGTGCACGAGCCCGATCGTCACTCCGTCGCGTTCCATCGACCGGCCCTGCTCGACGTGGATCTCCACGCACGCCGCCGCTTCGGGGCCGTCCCAGTCACCGCGGAACCCTAGCGCGTCAAGGGCATCGTGCACTGTGACGCCCGCGGCGTCCTGCACCGCCAGGGCATCCTCAGGCGTGAGCTTGCCGGTGTACACGGAGGAGCCCATCATCGACGGCTGAAACCTCGAACCCTCCTCGTTGAACCAGTTGACGACGGCGATATTGGCCACCGGCTCCCGACCCCCGGCCGCGCCGTGGGAGCCGGTGCGCCCAGCGACCCGGAACGCCGCATGGGCAGCGGCGAGGACGCCGTACGCGCCGTCGTACTTGCCTGCGGTGGGCTGGGAGTCCATGTGCGAGCCGGCGACAACGTACGGGGCGCCCGGCACGAGCTCAAGCAGGCCCCACTGGTTGCCGATCCGGTCATACCGGACGGTGAAGCCGTGGTCCGTGAGGACCCGCTCGAGCCAGCGGCGCTGCTCGCCGTCGGCCGCGGTGGCCGCCTGGCGGTCCACACCGCCGTTTCCGGTCGCGCCAAACGTACCCATCGTGGCGAAATCGGCAAGGAAGTCCTGGTTGGTGGGCAGTGGGGCGTTCATGCGGGCACTCCTTCGAGGGCGTGAGAGTAGGTCGGGTTCCCACCGAGGAACGTAGCCTCGACGGTGATTGCGGTCAGGTCCGGTGCGTCCAGCGGATTCGCCGATAACACGGCGGCGTCCGCCAGTCTGCCGGGCGAAAGCATTCCTTTGGTCCCGGCCGCTCCGGTAGCCGCGGCTGCTTGGGTGGTGTACAGGGCGAGCGCTTCGCGGCGCGTGAGGCGCTCGGCGGGGTTGCCGAACACCGCACCGGAGGAGGTGCGGCGGTCAACGTAGGCCTGCATGCCCCGGAGCACGTCACCGTCAGCCACCGGACGGTCGGAACTGCCGGCCACGGTGACCCCGGCAGCGAGGAACGAGGCCGCTCGGTACGCCCAAGCGGCCCGCTCGGGGCCGAGGGAGGCGGTCATGCCGTCGCCGCCGTCGTGGAAAAAACTTGACTGCGGGGTCACGGCGATCCCGGCCGCGGCGAGGCGGGGGAGCTGGTCAGGGCGCACAATCGAGGCATGCTCAATACGGTTCGGCAGACCCCGGCGGGCATAACGGGCCTGGAGGTCTTCGAATAGTTCCAGGGCCAGGTCCACGGCGCGGTCACCGATCGCGTGGGCTGCGATCGCCCAACCGGAGCGGTACGCGGCCTCGATGGCCGTCTTAAGGCCCTCGGAGTCGCCCTGGAAATAGCCGATATTCCCCTGCCCATTCCCGTGCCCGTGCCCGGTTCCGTGTCCGCAGTAGGGCTCCGACACGGCGGCGGTGCGGCCCAGCAGGGAACCGTCCAGGAAGACCTTGACCGGGCCGAGCGAGAGCAGGTCCGAGCCGAAGCCCGAGTGCATGCCCAAGTCGAGGCCGGTGCCGAGGCCGTCCGAGGCGTGCCCCGAAAGCGGCCTCAGCGCGTCGAGGACGGGCATAACCTGGGCCCGCGCCGCCAGTGTCCCCGCGGCTGCGGCGCGCTGGAACGCCGCGAATTCGACGGGACTCTGCCCGATCCAGCCGCCGCCGATTCCGGCGTCGGTGAAGGACGTGATGCCCTGCGACGCGTACACCTTCGTGGCCCGTTCGATCGCAGTCTGGAGCGTCGCAAGCGGCCGGGGCTGGAACAAGGCTTGGAAAGTCCGCTGCGCCGTCTCCTCGACGACACCGGTGGGCCGCCCGGCCCCGTCCCTCACAATGCTGCCGCCGTCCGGGTCCGGTGAACCTGGTTCGGCCAGTCCCGCACGCTTGAGTGCGGCGGTGTTGACGACCGCGAGATGCCCGGAGTTGTGGCGCAGGAACAGCGGCACGTCGCCGGTCGCGGCGTCGAGCATTTCCAGCGTGGGGAAGGCCCCGCCAAAAAGTTCGTGGTTGAAGCCGGAGGCGATCAGCCAGTCCTCGCCCGTCGTCCCGGTGCTGACTTCCGCGGCGGAGCGGACCAGGAGGCGGTAGAGCTCCTCAAAGCCGGTGCAGCCTTCGACCGATGGTTCGATCAGGCCGAGCCCGAACCAGGGTGTGTGGCAGTGAGCGTCGATGAAACCCGGGACGAGGGTCCGCCCGCCGAGGTCCAGGACCTCGGTTGCGGCGAGCCCGCGAATGTCCTCGTCCAGCCCGAGGATCCGTCCGTGGAGGATCCCCAGGGAACTCGCTGCCGGCCGGGCCGGGTCCATGGTGATGATGTCCGCATTGCGGATCACGAGGTCGAGCTTCACGCCTTCAGGCCCTCCTGCTTGATGCTCAGCGCGGGGATCGCGAGCCCGGACAGAGCGGTGAGAACGGCGATGCCCACGAGCATCCAGGCGCTCGGAACCCAGGAGCTGCCGCTCGCGGCGAGCGTGGCGGTGGCGATCATCGGCACGAATCCGCTGAGCAGCCCGGCGAGGTTGGAGGCGATGGCCACGCCGGTGTAGCGGATCCGGGTGGGGAACATCCCGGACAGGGCCACGCCACTGACGGCGTAGGGGATGGACAACGCCATCACGCCGACGGTCATGCCGACGATCACGAGGGCGGGATTCCTACTTTCGACCCCGAGGAACGCGGGGAAGGCCACGATGACGGTGGCGAGGCCGCCGCCGAGGATCACCTTGCTGGCGCCGAAGCGCTCCGCGAGCCGGCCGCCCGCCAGCAGCGCGGGGACCTCACAGACGGCGGCGATCAAGGTCGCTGTGAGCATGAGGTTGCGGTCGATCTTCAGCACAGTGGTGCCGTAGAAGACCACGAACGTGGTGATGAGATAAAAGCCGCCGACGCCCAGGAGCGCGGAGGCCATGCCCACGAGGATCTGCTTCCACGAATTCCTGAGCACGCCGCGCAGCGGGGACTTTTCGACCTGCTCGGCCTCCATGAGGGCGACAAACTCGGGGGACTCGGAGAGCTTCGATCGGATCCACAGCGAGACGAGAAGCAGCGGGATCGCGACTAGGAACGGGATGCGCCAGCCCCAGGCGTCGAAGCTGTCCTTGCTGATCAGCAGGGCGAGCAGGGCAAAGCCTCCCGAAGAGAGGATGGTGCCGATCGGGGAGCCAAGCTGGGGGAGCGCCGCGTACCGGCCGCGCTTGGCCACGGGGGCGTTCTCGACAGCAATCACCATGGCGCCGGACCATTCGCCACCCACGGCGAGGCCCTGGACGATGCGCAGGAGGACGAGCAGGACGGGCGCCGCAACGCCGATCGCCGCATAGTTCGGCAGGATGCCGATCAGGCCGGTCACGACGCCGATGCCGACGATCGTGGCCATCAGGATCTTCTTGCGCCCGATCCGGTCGCCGAGCATGCCGAACACGACGCCGCCGATGGGTCGGACAACGAATCCGATCGCCAGGGTCGCGAACGAGAACATGCCCGCCAGGATCGGGTCCTTGGTGGCGAAAAACTGCGTGTTGAACACGAGCGCGGAGGCGGTCGTGAACAGGAAGAAGTCGTACCACTCAAGGGCGGTGCCGACCAGGGCCCCGAGTGCGACGCGCTGGGTGACCTTCTCATCAATAGGAAGGCCGGCCTGCGTTGCCGTTGTAGTGCTCATGCTGCTCCGTTGGCTCTGTGAGATGGCTCTCAGCGGGTTTCCTCAATGGTGGCAGGGTGACTGCCGCCGGGCAGTGGTATTTCGCGGCCTGTCGCCCCGGCGAATCCGTACGAATACGCCGCCCGCGACTCCTCGACCCCGCACCACTCCGCGATGAAAAGGGCGATGGCCTGCGTGATCCGGCGGACCGACTCAATGCTCACCCGCTCGTTGAAGCCGTGGATGTCCTCGGAAACCGGGCCGTACACCAGCGCCGGGATCCCGCCGTACTGGACGAACACACGGCCGTCGAGATAGCCCGGGGTGGTGAAGGTTTTCAACTCCTCGCCGAAGACCTGGCGGTGGCTGGACCGCAGGACAGCCTCGGCGTCGCCGCCTTCTTCCAGGACATAGCCCTCCGCGTAGAAACCGGTCCGCGTCGCCGTGGCCAGGATCGGGTGGCCGGACTCATCTGTTCCGATCCCCGCGAGAAGTTGGCTGATCGCGAGCCACGCGTCGTCCGGGGCGGTGCCCGGGTAGAGGGCGATCCTCAGGTCCAGCTCGCACCACGCCGGCACGCTGGAGCCCCAGTCCCCGCCATTGATCCTGCCGACGTTGACGTTGATCGGGTGTTCGAGATCCTCGAAGTACCGGTGATGGGCCTTCTCCGCGTTCCACTCCTGCTCGAGTTCGCGAAGTTTCGCGAGGACGTAGTACGCGGCGTCGATCGCATTGAAGCCGGAGGACATTTCGCGGGGGTGCGTGGGGTGGCCGGCGACGCGGACGCGGAACCAGATGACCCCGACGTTGGCGCGGACCAGCATGTCCTCCTCGGGTTCCGGGATGACCACCGCGTCCGCTGTGTAGCCCCGCAGGAGCGCGGCGAGCGAACCGTTACCGGTGCACTCCTCCTCGGCGACCGACTGGACATGGATCCGTCCGGTGGGGCAGAGGCCGGCGTTCCGGACGGCGTCGAACGCGAAAATCGCCGCCGCGAGTCCGGCCTTCATGTCACCGGCGCCCCGCCCGTACAGCCATCCTTCCCGGATCTGCGCGTCCCAGGGCGAACCTGACCACTGGTCCTGGGGCCCCTCCGGCACCACGTCGATGTGGCCATTGAGGATCAGGGACCGGCCGGTATCCGAAGCCGGGTGGTAGGTGCCGACGACATTTTCAACCCCCTCGTAGGAGACTTCCACGACACCCGCGCCGGGGTGGCCGTCAAGCTCCTGCGCGTCGAGCTGCCAGCGATCCAGCTCCAGTCCGCGCGCCCGGAGAGCCTCATAGACGAGGTCCTGGGCTGTGCGCTCGCGCGTCCGCGTCGAGGGACGCCGCACTAGCTCCTGGGTAAAAGCGAGCTGGTCCGCGAACCCGGCGCCGACTGCGGCGAGAATTCGGTCCCGCTGGTGTGGTGCGAGGGGCATGAAGGTGTGTTCCTTACGTTGCGTCGGGCCGCCCGGCACACGGGTGCCGGGCGGACCGGGTGCGGTCAATGCGCGAGCAGGCCTTCGAGCGGTTCGCCGCCGCGGATACGGCCCAGCAGTTCGGGCTCGGCCGCGTCGGATTCCTCGGCGAGACCTACGACGCCCGCTGCTGCCTGACGGGTGAGGCTCGCGACGCCGTCGTCGGAGGCCAATACCAGGTCGCCGGTGGCGACCTGGACGCCGCCGCACTCGACCGGGGCACCCTGCTCAGAATCCGTTCCGTAGTGCCGCTTGGTGGTGAGGCACGCGGTCCCGCGTGCATGGACCGTGAGGCCCGAGCCCCGCAGGTCCAGGATGTCGGTGACCACGCCGTCAACGACGACGCCGAGGCCACCCCGGGCGACGATCGCAGCCGCAGTGACCGCACCTAGTGGAGCGTGGCGATGATCGCCTGACATTGATACGACCAGAATCTCGCCGGGTTCGAGGGCGAGGATCGCGTGGTTCATGGCGACGGCGTCGTTGCCGGCGATCCGCACCGTGCGGGCGGGCCCCACGATGGTCCCCGAACCGGCCAGTCGGGTGATCCCCGGGTCGAGGAAGCCGTCCTCGAGGAAGTGCCCGATCGTGGGGACGGTGACTCCGCGGAGCCTTTCGACGAGGCGGCCGGTCTCCATGGCTACAGCGGTCACGAGGCTGCGGCCTGGCTGTCGGGCAGCACGGCAATGCAGTCGATCTCGAGGTCCAGTCCCCACAGTTCCACGCAGATGCTCGTCCGGGCCGGACGGTGGCCGCCGAAGAACTCCGCATAGATCTTGTTGTACGGCTCGAGCTGGTCCTTCGAAGTGAGGTAGCCGTTGCAGCGGACCACGTGCTCCAGGTCCGTCCCGGCCTCATTGAGGACCGAGCGGAGGTTCTCCAGGGTACGGCGGACGCGGTCCTCGAAGCCGTCGGGCTGGTCTTCGAGGCCGCCCGGTCCGGAGGCCATCTGCCCGGTAACGAAGACGAAACCGTTGGCCACGATGGCCTGGGAGAACGGGCCAATGGCGTCGGCGAGGCCGGGGGCGTGGGCGATTTTCTGCATTTTCAGTGCACTTCCGTTTCGGTGAGCCGGTTCTGGGGGAGCGGGGTTTCTGCGGGGACGCCTTCGACAACGTCGATGTTGCTGCGCCGGGTCTCGGCGAGAATCAGGAGCGCGGCCAGCGAGATGCAGGCACTGACCAGGATGAACCACGCCACTGAGGAACTCTGGTGCGTGGCGCCGAGCAGCCAGGTGGTCACGAACGGCGTCGTCGCCGAGCCGAGCAGGCCCGAGAGCATGTACGCGAGCGAGAGGCCGGAGTACCGGACCTTGGCGCCGAACAGCTCCGCTAGGAACGTGGCGAGTGGGCCGTAGTGGGCAGCGAAGGCGGTCATCATGGCCAGGTAGGCGATGAAGAGCAACGGGACGGACTTGGTGTCCATCAGCCAGAACATTGGGAAGGCGACGAGCGCCTCGGCTACGACGCCGGCGAGAATGACGGGTTTGCGGCCGACCCGGTCGCTCAGTCGTCCGAAGAACGGGATGAGCACAAAGCACAGGGCGCAGGCGGCCATGACCGCCATCAGCATCGTCGTGTCCGAGTGCCCGAGGTCCTTCTTGCCGTACGCCACTGCTGTGGCAGTGATGAGCGTAAAGGTCGAGCCGGTCGACAGCGTGGCAAAGGCGCCCAGGAGGACCTGCTTCCAGTGGTCCCGCATGAGCGAGGCAAACGGGAGCTTGGCCTTCGCGCCGGCCTCACGGACCGCGTGGAAGGACGGGGTCTCTTCGATGTTGAGCCGGATGTAAATGCCCACCGCGACGAGCAGCGCGGAGGCGAGGAACGGGATCCGCCAGCCCCAGCTGACGAGGGCTTCCGCGGAGACGGTCGCGGCCACCAGGAGGAACGCGAGGTTGGCGATCAGCGTTCCAACCGGGACGCCGATTTGCACGAGCGAACCGTAGAAGCCGCGGCGGTGCGACGGCGCGTGCTCGACGGTCATGAGCACCGCACCGCCCCACTCGCCGCCGAGCGCTAGGCCCTGTATGACACGGAGCGTCAGGAGCAGGAGGGGTGCCCACACGCCGATCGTGTTGTAATCCGGGACCAGGCCGATTGCGAAGGTCGCCGCGCCCATGGTCAGGAGTGAGACCAGGAGCATCGACTTGCGGCCCAGCCGGTCGCCGAAGTGCCCAAAGATGATGGCGCCGACGGTGCGGGCGAGGTACGCGGCGGCGAACGTGCCGAAGGCCAGGAGGGTCCCGACCAGCGGGTCGAAGGAGGGGAAGAAGATCTTGTTGAAGACGAGCGCCGAGGCGGTGCCGAAGAGGAAGAGGTCGTACCATTCGACGGTCGTGCCGATGACGCTGGCCATCGCGATCTTCTTCATCTTGGCCGCATCGAGCCGCGCCGTGGCGGTGCCTGCGGGCGGAAGGACATGCTGTGACATGAAAATCTCCAATTGAGGGTGCGGAAAAGGGGGCGGGACCGGGACCATTAGCGGCCGCCGGGTTCAGGCGAGGACTTGCGTGAACAGAGCGCCAAGGATCGCCGTGCCGGCACGGATCTCCTCAACCGAAGGGAGGCAAAAGCTCAGGCGAAGCTCCGAGCGGCCGGCGCCGTTGGTGTAAAACGCGGTGCCGGGAACGTAGGCGACGCCCCGCTCGATGGCGTCATGCACGAGCTCGTGCGTGTCAATGCCCGGCGGTACTGTGACCCAGAGGTAGAAACCGCCGGTCGGGCGGCTCCACGTGGTTCCTGCTGGCATGTGCTCCGTGAGGGCGCCAACGAGCGCCTCCAGCTTGGCCCGGTAGAGGGCCCGGTAAGCAGCCAGCGACTCCGTCCACGACGGGTTGTCGAGGTAGGCGGTCATCATGAGTTGGTTGAACACCGACGGGTTGAGTGCCCCCGTCTGGGCGATGTCGGTCAGGTGCGGGTGCAGGGCCCGGGGTGCCAGGACCCAGCCGAGTCGAAGGCCCGGCGCGAACATCTTCGAGAAGGAGCCGAAGTAGAACGTGCGGTCGGGAGCATCCGGCTGGATGGCCCGCATCGTGCTGCCATCGAAGCCGAGGAGACCATAGGGATTGTCCTCGAACAGCAGCAATTCCTGCTCTCGGCAGATCCGGGCGAGCAAGCTTCTGCGTCCGGCCGTGAGGTTCATCCCGCCCGGATTTTGGAAGTTGGGGACGGTGTACAGGGCCCGCGGCCTCCTACCCGCAGCGCGGGCCGCGGCCACCCGCCGCTCAAGGTCTGCCGGAATGAGGCCGTCCCCGTCCGTTGCCACATGGACGATCTCTGCCTCGTAGCCGGCGAACACGGCCATGGCCCCGGCGTAGGACGGGCCCTCGGTGAAGACCACGTCGCCCGGGTTGATGGTCGCGTGCGCCGCGAAGCCGATCGCCTGCTGCGATCCTGCCGTGACGAGCACATAATCCGGATCCGCGGTGATGCCTTCAAGGGCCATCAGGTCGACGATGTGCTTGCGGAGCCCGGGGATGCCGTTGCTCGACCCGTACTGAAGGGCAGCCGCCCCGGATTCGCTGAGGATCCGGTGCGCGTCGTCGGCGAGCCTGCCGAAGGGCAACTGGCCCAGGAACGGCGAACCGTTCGCGAACGAGATGATGCCGGGACGATTCAGAGCCGTTTGGAAGATCTTCCGCACCTCCGAGGACGCGCCGGACGCCACACGGTCCGAGACTTCGATGGGCGGCGACGTCGTCGTCGGGGAGGGCGTCACGGGCAGGGCTCCTTTCCGAGTAAGGCGGGCGACCTCTATCACCCGGGTGAGCCAACTATCGCCGCCCGGGTCTCATGCTGTCTAAGACAAGTTTTGGCTGGATCCCATGCCGCCTACGCATAGTCTGTGCGATGTGCCTCATGATGGTGGCATGAACTTTCGACGAATCGAGTGCTTCCTCGCCGTGGTGGACGCCGGGACCGTCACCGCGGCGGCCGAGCGGCTTCATGTCGCCCAGCCCGCCCTAAGCCGGCAGATCAAGACCCTGGAGCGGGAGTTGAAGCTCGCGCTCTTCGAACCGCAGGGGAGCCGGCTGGTGTTGACCTCGGCGGGCCGCGCCCTGGTGGCGTCGGCGCGCCGCCTCATGGCAGAGGCACGTGCGTTTGACGGCACAGCCTCCGCGCTGCGCACGGGTCGCGTTGAAGAACTCATTGCCGCGACAACCAGTGCGTCCCTGCGCTCCTTCCTCGCGCCCTTCATTGCCACCATCGGTCCCGAGGACCCCAAGATAACGACCCGCGAGGTGGGCCACTTCGAGATGACGGAGGCGTTGCGCCACGGCTGCGACCTGGCAGTGTCCCCGGCCGCTCCGGACGGCTCACTTGTCACTGCCCCGCTGGGCCGGGTGCCAATCATGGCCTTCGTCTCCGCGGACCATGAGTGGGCGCGTGCCGGCGTCACCCAGCTGCCACTGTCCGCCTTCGGGGGGTCAGCGGCGCTCATTGCCACCCGGCACAGCGCGAGCCGCTACGTCCTGGACGACGCGCTTGCACGGGCGGGAATCGTGTTCCCGTCCGTGACGGAGTGCGACGACGGCCAGACCATCCTCGCCCTTGCAGCCGCCGGCCGGGGCGTGGGCTTCTCGACCGATCGGCCTCGGTACGGCGCCCACCCGATCCTCGTCCTGGACGACGCCGGCGGGGACGGGCGTCCGCTCGCGCTGCCCCTTCACGTGGCGTGGCTGCCGGGGCACTTCGCTGAGAAAGCAATAGCGGCCATCGCCGCCCGTATCCGAGCATTCCTGCGCGAGAGCGGCACCACGCTCGCCGGGTAGGGGAACCCGCAGAGCGCGCCCGGACTGCTCTGCTATGCAATTCGGGCATGAAGGCCCTGCGAAGTTTCTATTGGACGGCATTGGAGAGGCGGAACAGACTGGGATCTACGCCACAGAAGATCAAGCCGCCCAGGAGACCACCCGTGAACCACAAGCCCCGCCACGCCGGCCAGGCCATTGTCGACTCCCTAGCCCTTCACGGCGTCAAGCGCGTCTTCGCTGTCCCCGGTGAGTCCTACCTCGCGGTCCTTGATGGCCTGCACGGCACGGACATCGACACCGTCGTCGTCCGCCAGGAGGGCGGGGCCGCCTACATGGCGGAAGCCCACGGCAAGCTCACCGGCGAGCCGGGCGTGGCCATGGTGACCCGCGGTCCGGGCGCGGCGAATGCGTTCGTGGGCGTCCACACGGCGTGGCAGGATGCCACCCCGATGGTCCTGTTCGTGGGCCTCGTGCCGATTGCGGACCGGATGCGCGAGTCCTTCCAGGAGTTCGACCCCAACGCCTGGTTCGGTTCGCAGGCCAAGCGCGTGTTCGTCCTCGACCAGGCAGAGCGGACTTCCGAGATCGTGGCGGAGGCATTCTTCGCCGCGAAGTCCGGGCGCCCCGGGCCCGTGATAGTAGGCCTGCCCGAAGACGTCATTACGCACGAATTCTCGGGCCGTCTCGTCGCCCCGATCCCGGTCGCGGAGGGTGCTGTCTCGACAGCTGACCTTGCTGCGGTCGCGGCGGCCCTCGCAGGCGCTGACAAACCACTCCTGTTCGTCGGCGGACAGCGCTGGACCCGGGAGGCGGCCGCTGCCCTTACGCGCTTCGCCGAAGCCAACGGCATCCCCGTGGCCCAGGACTGGCACGCTTCGGACCGCATCCCGTTTTACTCCCCGGTCAACATCGGCACGCTCGGGTACGGGCGCGGTGACGCGGCCGCCGCAATGTTCGACGAGGCGGACGTCGTCGTCGCCGTCGGAGCCCTTCCGACGGACGTCCCCACGGACGGGTTCACCCTCCGTCAGGACCCCGACGCCGTCAATTGGCTCGTGAGCATCGACTCCGCCCTGCGCGGCCGCTCCGGTGCTGTGACCGGCCACGTACTCGCCTCGCCGGTGGCGTTCACAAACGCGATCGAGGGCCTGAAACTCGGTCGTGCAACCGAGTGGGACCGGTGGCGTAGCCGCGGACATGACGCCCATCTGGCGTTCGCTCAGATTGCTGAGGCCAAGAACCTCCCGGCCACTGCGCCCGGGACGGCCCACATGTCCGTGGTTGTCGGCGAACTTCTCGAGCGTCTCCCCGCGGATGCCATCTACACGATCGGGGCGGGCAACCACACCATGTGGGCCCAGCAGTTCATTCCCACCAACGTCTACCCGTCCCAGCTGGCCACCCGGAACGGCTCGATGGGCTATTCCATTCCCGCCGCCGTCGCCGCAGGCCTAGAATCGCCCGAGAGGCTCGTGGTGGCCGTGTGCGGCGACGGTGAGTTCCTCATGAACGGCCAAGAGCTGGCCACGGCGGCACAATATGGCGTCCCTGTCCTGGCGGTCCTCCTAGACAACCGCCAGTTTGCCACCATCCGTGACCATCAGGAGCGCCACTTCCCGGGCCGGGTCTCCGGCACGCAGCTCACGAACCCTGACTTCGCCGCCTACGCCCGCGCCTTTGGCGCCCACGGCGAGACGGTGACGGCCGACGACCAGGCCGCGGGCGCCGTCGAACGTTCGCTCAAGGCCGTGTCCGAACAGCGCAAGCCCGCCCTCATCCACGTCATCGCCGACCCGTCGATCAACCTGCCGTAAGGTGACTCCATGACCCAGTACACCGTTTCCAATCCGGCCACCGGCCAGACCGAGGCCGAGTATCCTGCCGCCACCGATGAGCAGGTGCAGGAGGCGATTGCCGCAGCGGACAAGGCGTTCGCCGTCCTCTCGGGGCTGACTCCTGCCGAACGTGCCGCACTCCTGCACAGGGTCGCGGACCTGCACCACGAGCGCCGGGACGAACTCGCGGCGATCATCACCCGCGAGGTGGGCAAGCCGATCGGCCAGTCACTTGGCGAGGTTGACCTCGTCGTGTCCATCTACCGGTACTACGCAGCGAACGGACCCGGCTTCCTCGCCGAAGATGTGCTGGAGCCGGCGGCCGGCGGCTCGGCCGTCGTCCGCAAGGAGGGGTTGGGGCCGCTGCTGGGCATCATGCCGTGGAACTTCCCCTACTACCAGGTGGCCCGGTTGGCGGCACCCAACCTCATGATCGGCAACACCATCCTGCTCAAACCGGCGCCGCAATGTCCCGAGTCGGCCCTCGCCATGGAACTGATCTTCCGCGACGCGGGCCTGCCCGACGGCGCCTACGCAACGCTGTTCGCGACCAACGGCCAGGTCGCGGACGTCATCGCGGACCGGCGCGTGGCCGGGGTCTCGCTTACCGGCTCGGAGCGGGCGGGCGCTGCAGTCGCCGAGGTGGCCGGGCGGAACCTTAAGAAGGTTGTGCTGGAGCTCGGCGGATCGGATCCGTTCGTGGTCCTCGACGCGGACGGGGCCGGCATGGACCGGCTGGTCAAGCGTGCCGTCGTCGCCCGGCTCGGCAACGCGGGACAGGCATGCAACGCTGCCAAGCGCTTCGTGGTCCTCGACGAGGTCTACGACGAGTTCGTGGAAAAGTTCACCGCCGCACTCGCCGCCATCGTGCCGGGCGACCCGACGGATCCCGCGACTTTCCTCGGCCCGCTCTCCTCCCAGGCCGCCGCGGACACCCTGCAGGGCCAGCTCGACACCGCCGTGGCCGGTGGGGCGACAGTGCTCCTGGGCGGTGGGAAAACTGCTGAGGACTCGGCCTACTTCCGCCCCGCGGTCCTCGCCGGCGTCACCCCGGACATGGACGTTTATTATGAGGAGCTGTTCGGGCCGGTTGCGATGGTCTTCCGGGCCGGCTCCGAGGCGGAGGCCATTGCCATCGCGAACGACACCCCCTTCGGACTGGGCGCCTCGGTGCACTCGGGCGACGCTGACCGGGCGGCCCGCGTCGCGGATCAAATCACCGCCGGGATGGTCTCGATCAACGAGGCGGCCGGCAGCGCGGCGGAGCTCCCGTTCGGCGGGGTCAAGCGCTCCGGCGTCGGCCGGGAGCTGGGCCGGTACGGCATGGAGGAATTCGTCAACCACAAGCTCGTCCGCACCCGCTGAGCGCGGCGGGCTACTGCAGGCTGCGACGCCGCAGTAGCCCGGCGCTTCCGGCGTTCCCGCCCAGTTGCCGGCCGGTGCCGGCCCGGGACACGGCGTGTCGCGCCCGGATCAGCTGCCGGGGGGATACTAACCGGGCGGGAGCGTCGGGCCGCCCGCCGGCTGGGCGGCTGGTAGCAGTTTCAGTCCCGCCGCGCAGCCCACAATTCCTGCGATCAGCAGCAGTTTCAGGGGGCTGGCGGGTTCGACGCCGGTGCCCATCGCCCAGCCGACGGTCAGCGCCGCTCCGATCCCGACCCAGACGGCGTAGGCCGTCCCCAGCGGGATGAGCCTGACGGCCATGCCGAGGCCGACCATGCTCAGCGTTGCCGCCACCGCGAACACCAGCGTGGGCGCCGGCCGGGAGAAGCCGTCGGACAGCCCCAGGGCCGTCGCCCAGACAGCTTCCAGCACGGCCGATCCGAGGAGGATAAACCAGGCCACGGTGGCCGAGGGGGTCCTGGTGGTTCGAGAGGCGCGTTCGGTTGCCATGATCATGCCACCACCTTCAGGCCGGCCACACAGACGACGATGCCGCTGAGCAGCAGGACGCGGCCAAGCGTGGCCGGCTCGACTTTGCTGGCCATCGCATACGCGGAGGTCAGCACCACACCGACCCCCACCCAGACGGCATAGGCGGTGCCGGTCGGGATGGACTGCATGGCGACCGCCAGGCCGCCGGTGCTGGCCAGGACAGAGACCAGGAAGAGGGCGCCGGGGAGGAGCCGGCCGCGGCCCTTGGCCTGGGCGGTCCCGTGCAGGGCAGCTGCCCAGACAGCTTCGAGCGCTCCCGAGAGGACAAGAATTAACCACGACATGTCAGATCCTTTGGCCAGTCTTGTCGCGTTCCGGGTACTGATCCGTCGTCCGGAGGCCGCCGGGAGAGGGGCCTTCATTCCAGCCTAGCAACGCCGGACCGGGGGAGACGAACCCGGGCAAACAGCCGGTGGGGCCGGCGGCCGGCGGCCGGCGGCCGGTGGCTGGGGTGCGGGGACGGCCGCGGGAGGCGGCTGGCCTCGCTAGTCGCCGGCGGGGTCGATCGAAACGACGGCGAGGAAGCCGCGGCCCAGGATTTCCGGCGTGCCGGTGTCGGAGCCGACGACGGCGTCGTACCGTCCCAGCTGCTCCGCTCCGCCGTCGGCCGGTGCATCCCCGGGCTGTACCTCGGCCTTGCCCTGCAGCAGAATGCCGAGCTGCCCCGCGAAGACCGGGTGGGCGCGCTTCTTGGACAGCTCGACGATGGAGGTGTAGCCCTTGAAGACACCGGTGCGGGCCGTGACGCTCAGCTCGCGGATGTCGCCGGTGGGCAGCGCTCCGGCAGAGTCGACATCACCGGGAAACCGGAACGGCCGGTATTTCTCCAGCGGGTGCTCGGCGCCGTCGACGCTGAGTAGGAGCAGCTCGCCGTCGATCACGGTGAGCACCCGCTCCGTGCCGGGAACGGGGGCGAGCGGTCCGGCCGTGTTGAGGTCGGTGATGCTGACCAGCCAGTCCCAGTTTCCGTCCGCCGAACCCGGGGCTGCCGATGCGGGGAAACGCGCCAGCTCCCGGGTGGACCCTTCCCGGTTGCGGCCCGGGCGGGCCTTGAGCTCGGCGTAGCGGATGATTTTCATCCGCCCAGCCTAACCGCCCCGGCCGGCGGACCTGCCCGGCGGCCCGGCTTCCCCGCCCGCCCCGGCGGCCCGGCCTCCCCGCCCGCCCCGGCGGCCCGGCTTCCCCGCCCGCCCCGGCCGCCCGGCCTCCCCGCCCGCCCCGGCGGCCCGGCTTCCCCGCCCGCCCCGGCCGCCCGGCTTCCCCGCCCGGTCCGGGCGCCCGGCCGTAACGCAGGCGCAGGCCCGGCAGGCTTGCTAACGTCAAAGAACCAACCACAGCAGTCGAGGAGCCGGAATGTTTGTCAAAGTCTGCGGTCTGAGCACCCCCGAGTCGGTTCGCACCGCGGTGGACGCCGGGGCCGACGCGGTTGGCTTCGTGCTGACCCGGAGCCCCCGCGAGGTGGCACCGGAGCGGGCCAATGACTTGCGTGCCGGCGTCCCGGCCGGAGTCGCCGCCGTAGGCGTCTTCCGGAATGAAGCGGCCGCCGACGCCGTCGAACTGGCCCGGAAAGCCGGGCTGGAATGGGTGCAACTGCACGGACGGCGGACCCCGGATGATGTCGGCACTGTGCAGCAGGCCGGGCTCAAGGTCATCCGCGCTGTCACCATGGCGGCCGGACCGGAGGAGTTTGCGGACTGGGGCGAGGACCTGCTGCTGATCGATGCGGCAGTCCCCGGATCCGGAGAAGCGTGGGATTACGCCTCGGTCCGGGCGCTGGGGCTCGCGGGACGGCGCTGGCTGCTGGCCGGCGGCCTGGCCCCGGAAAACGTGGCAGCAGCCGCGTCGGCCGCCGGCGCGTGGGGGGTGGACGTCTCCTCCGGCGTCGAGAGTTCGCGCGGGATCAAGGACGTCGGCAAGGTCCGGGCCTTCGTGACAGCGGCCAAGGACGCGTGAGACCACGCCGAACAAGCCCGGGACACTCCCGGCACCTATCGCCGCGCGGCCATCCTCGTTAGCATTCTTCTTGGTACTTCCGAACCGGCGGCCCGCCCGCCACGATTGTGAAGGAGAACGGCTATGACCCTGCCAGAAGGATTGACCCCCGGAGTCTGGACCCTGGACCCGTCCCACAGCGAGATCGGCTTCAGCGTCCGCCATGCCGGCATCAGCAAGGTCCGCGGACGCTTCACCGAAGCCGCGGCCGAAGCTCGCCTCGGAGATTCGCTGGCCGACGCGAGCCTGCACGCCACCGTCAAGACCGCCAGCTTCGATTCGGGAGACACGAACCGTGACGGCCACGTGCGCGGACCGGACTTCTTCGACGTCGAGAACTACCCGGAGATGACGTTCCGGGCGACCTCCATTCGGGGCGACGGCGACGACTACGTGCTGGCCGGGGAACTGACCATCCGCGGCGTGACCAAGCCGGTGGAATTGGAAGTCGAGTACACCGGTGTGGCGGTGGACCCGTTCGGCGCGACCCGGGCCGGCTTCAGCGCCGAGACGGACATCAGCCGCAAGGAATTCGGCCTGACCTGGAACGCAGCCCTCGAGACCGGCGGGCTGCTGGTGAGCGACAAGGTCAAAATCAACGTCGAAGCAGCCATGGTCAAGCAGGCCTGACCGACGGGCCAAGGGCCGCCCGGCCCCGGGCGGCCCCTGGCCCGGGCCACCCGGCCCCGGCTCCCCCCGGCTCCCACCGGCCGTGACGGCCGAAATCAGGGTCCGGTCAGGGCGAACCCTCACCCCGAAGCCAACGTCGGCGGGAGAGAATGATGTCATGAAGACACTGCTCAACCTCATCTGGCTGCTGTTCGGCGGCCTCTGGCTGGCACTGGGGTATTTCCTCGCCGGCGTCGTCTGCTGCGTCCTGATCGTCACCATCCCCTGGGGCCTGGCTTCCTTCCGGATTGCGTCCTATGCGCTGTGGCCATTCGGCCGCACCGTGGTGGACCGGCCGGGCGGCACCGGGGTGTTCTCGCTGCTGGGCAACGTCATCTGGCTGGTCGTGGCCGGAATCTGGATCGCCATCGCACATGTGGTGACTGCCTGTGCCATGGCGGTCACGATTGTGGGAATCCCGCTGGCCATCGCCAACCTCAAACTCATTCCGGTGTCCCTGATGCCGCTGGGGAAGCAGATTGTGCCCACGAACCGGAACTTCGCCGGCCGCTACCGTTAGGACCGGCCCCGCCGGCCGGCACAAAGAAACCGAGGCAGCGCAATGGCAGAGTCACCCGACCCGGGAACGGGAACCGCGGATGAGGGCCTGATGCTGGTGATTACCCGCGAATTCCAGGTCCCGATAGCGGCCGTATGGTCTGCCCTGACCGACCCGGACCAGGCCCCCGCCTGGTGGGGCCCGCGGGGCTTCCACACGCCGCGCGCAACCCTTGACGAGGACCTGGAGGTGGGCGGGATATACCGGGCCCGGATGGTGCAGGATGCCACCGGCCAGGAGCTCTGGTGGAGCGGGGTCAACACAGACATCGAACCGCCCAACCTGCTGGTCTTCACCCATGCCTGGGACAACGCCGACGGTACCCGGGGCTTCGAAACGGAAGTGACGTTCCGGCTGGAGGAGATCGACGGCGGCACCCGGATGACGTTCACCCAGGGGCCGTTCGAGTCCATGGAGAGCCGGGACAGCCACGGCGCCGGCTGGCGGGAGTCCTTCGACCGGCTGGCCGAACATCTTCGACGGGCGCCCTAGCTGTCTTGGCCCGGGCCGCCCCGGCGCCGTCCGGTGCCGCACGGCCGCAGGGCCGGCTCAGCCAAGCTCGCCCGCAAGGTTCCGCCGCGCCGCGGACTCCCATAACTCGCGGCCCCGCACGGTGCGGAAGAGGGGATCCAGGTCCAGCAGGCCGCGGACGACGGCGGCTCGTCCGGCAGCGAAATCGGCGTCGCCGATGTGCGCGAAGTCTTCCCGGACGGCCGCAAGGTAACGCGCGTAGGCCGCCGGCTCCCCGCCGAGGACGGAGAGGTCCGCGTCGCTGAGCAGGGCCGCCGGCTCGTCGCCCGGGTCGGGGCGGTGGTCCGAAGTCATGAGCACCAGCCGGGCCACTTCCGCGGCTTCGTTCCCGGGCAGGCCGGCCGCGCCGAGCCGCTCCTCCGCGAGCAGCGCCGACTCTTCCTCGTCGTCGCCGGCGATGCCCCGGTACACGGCGTCGTGGAACCAGGCGGCCAGCAGCACGGTCCGGTTCGGCCGCTCCGGCGCGCTGAGCCGGTCCAGGGCCTCCAGCACGGCCAGCAGGTGGGTGCGGCCGTGGTACTTCCGGTGCTGCTCGCCCCACCGGTCCCACAGGTCGAGGAAGAGCGCGTCGTGCCCGGGGAAGACGTCATTCCAGCGGGTCAGCAGCGGCAGCTTCAGCGAACCGTTGCGGCGCCGGGCCGGGATCCGCAGCCCGCTCGCGATCAGCTTGCGGACCAGGACACGTCCCTCCACCGGCCGGGCACCGGCCGCGACCAGGGCCGCGTAACGGTCCTCGGCCACGTCGTAGTGGTCGCCGTCGAAGGCCCGCGCCGGAATCCCCGCGGCCCGCGCGAAGGTGTGCAGTTCCTCCAGCGACGAGTCCGAGACCAGGTGCGAAAAATGGGTTCCGTGGGCGGGCCAGAGCGGCGGATCGAGAAAGACGGCCATGGTGGAAGTCTACGAGCCCGCGGCGGCAGCAGGGACGTTTAACGGTTCCGAAGTTCAGGGACTTTAGGCGGCAAAACTTCGCAAATGCGGGTTAGAGTGAGCCTATGCCCAGCTTTCGCGTCTCCGAAGCGGCCCGGTTCCTGGGCGTCAGTGATGACACCGTGCGCCGCTGGACCGAGAACGGAAGCCTCACGCCGCTCAAGGACGAGTCCGGCCGGCTTGCCGTGGATGGACTCGAGCTCGCCCGGCTGGCCCGGGAACAGGCGAAGCTGCCGGACGACCCGGCGCGCGCCGGCAGTTCGGCCCGGAACCGCTTTGTCGGACTGGTCACCGCGATCACGGCGGACACTGTGATGGCCCAGGTGGAACTGCAGTGCGGGCCGTTCCGGGTGGTGTCGTTGATGAGCAGCGAGGCCGTCCGGGAGATGGGCCTGGAGCTGGGCGGGGTGGCGACCGCCGTCGTCAAAGCCACCACCGTGATCATTGAAACCTCGACGGGGAAGAGCGTCCTGTGAACAGTGCCCGCGCCCACAGTGCCCGCGCCGGAGGTGGCCGCGTTCAGAGTGCCCGCGCCCCAGGTGCCCGGGCAGCCGGCCCGCGGGTCCTGCTCGGCTGCGTGGCCCTGGCTGTCGGCCTCGCCGGGTGCGGAGCCGGCGGACCGGCGGCGCCGCCGGGCTCGTCCGCCGCGACCGCTGCCGCCGCGACGGCCGGGGCCGCGGAGCCGGGCAAGCAGTCAGGGAGCATCACGGTTTTCGCTGCGGCCTCGCTCAAGGCCACCTTCACCAAACTGGCCGGGGAATTCGAGGCCAGGAATCCGGGGACCAAGGTGGCCCTGAGCTTCGCCGGCTCCTCAGACCTGGCCACCCAGATCAGCCAGGGTGCGCCGGCGGACGTGTTCGCCTCCGCGGACACCAAGAACATGGCCAAGCTCTCCGACGCCTCGCTGCTGGACGGAACCCCCGCCGGCTTCGCTACCAACCTGCTGACCATCGCCGTGCCGCCGTCGAACCCCGCAGCGGTGCAATCCTTCGCGGATCTCGCCAGGCCGGGCGTCAAAGTCGTCGTTTGCGCAAGCCAGGTCCCCTGCGGTGCCGCCGCGAAAAGCATCGAAACGGCCACCGGAGTCACCCTCAAGCCGGTCAGCGAGGAGTCATCCGTGACCGATGTGCTGGGCAAGGTCAGCTCCGGAGAGGCCGACGCCGGACTCGTCTACGTCACGGATGTCAGGACCGCCGGGGACCGGGTGAAGGAGGTCCCGTTCAGCGAAGCGGCCAGGGCCGTCAACACCTACCCGATCGCCGCCGTCCGTGGCAGCAAGAACAAGGACCTGGCGGCCGCGTTCATCGCCGCCGTCACCGGACCCGAGGGCAAAAAAGTCCTGGCCGACGCCGGTTTCGGCACCCCGCAGGCACCGTGAATCACCGGAACGTGCCTGCCTACAGCGGGATCCCGCGCTGGGTGCTCGGGGTCGCCGCGGCCGGGGCACTGTTCGTCCTGCTGCCGCTGGCCGCCATGGTGCTCCGGGTCAATTGGCAGCAGTTCATCCCGCTCATCAGCTCCGAGGCGTCCCTCACCGCCCTGGCCCTGAGCCTGCGCACGGCGGCGGCAAGCACCGCGCTCTGTGTCCTGCTCGGCATTCCGCTGGCCCTGGTGCTGGCGCGGGGGAGCTTCCGCGGCCAGCGCCTGTTGCGCTCCTTCGTGCTGCTGCCGCTGGTCCTGCCCCCGGTGGTGGGCGGCATCGCGCTGCTCTACACCTTCGGCCGGCAGGGGTTGCTGGGCCGCAGCCTCCAGGTCGCCGGCATCCAGATCGCGTTCTCGACGACGGCGGTGGTGCTCGCCCAGACCTTCGTCGCGCTGCCGTTCCTGGTGGTGAGCCTGGAGGGGGCCCTGCGCTCCGCCGGCAGCCGGTACGAGGCCGTGGCGGCGACCCTCGGCGCCCGCCCCACCACCGTGTTGCGGCGCGTCACCGTGCCGCTGGTGCTGCCGGGCCTTGCCTCCGGTGCGGTCCTCTCCTTCGCCCGCAGCCTCGGCGAATTCGGCGCCACCCTCACCTTTGCCGGCAGCCTGCAGGGCGTCACCCGCACCCTGCCGCTGGAGATTTACCTGCAGCGCGAGACCGACGCCGACGCCGCCGTCGCCCTTTCGCTGCTGCTGGTCGCGGTGGCGGTGATCGTCGTCCGGCTCAGCTACCGCGGGGCGGGGTCGGCCGGCAGCCCCGTGCGGCGCCCGGCCAGCGGCCGCCGGAGCGGCGGCGTGCCCGGCAGTCCGCCGGCCCGGCCCGAACACCGCCCGGCGGATGGCCGCACCGAAGCCGGACGGCCACGGCCATGACGTTCACACTTTCGGCAGCGGTCGCGGCCCGTGGCCTGGACGTCTCGCTGAGCCTCGGCGCGGGCGAAACGCTGGCGGTGCTCGGGCCCAACGGTGCCGGAAAATCGACCCTGCTTTCGGTCATTGCCGGACTGCTCCGACCTGATGCGGGCCGGGCGGAGGTGGACGGCCGGCTGCTGTTCGAGCTGGGCCGCGGGGCGGGGACGTGGACCGCGCCGCACCGCCGCGGTACCGCGCTGTTGGCGCAGGAGCCTTTGCTGTTTCCGCACCTGACCGCCCTTGAAAACGTTGCCTTCGGGCCGCGGAGCGCCGGGGCTGGCCGGGCCGAGGCAAGGGAGATCGCGCGGCGCTGGCTCACGGAAGTCGATGCGTCCGACCTCGCCCGGCGCCGCCCCGGAGAACTTTCCGGCGGGCAGGCCCAGCGGGTCGCGGTGGCCCGGGCCCTGGCCGCCGACCCTGAACTCTTGCTGCTGGACGAGCCGATGTCGGCCCTGGATGTGCACGCCGCGCCGCTGCTCCGGCGGCTGCTGAAGCGGGTCCTGGCCGGACGCCGCGCGATCATTGTTACGCACGACGTGCTCGACGCCTACATGCTCGCTGACCGGGTGATCGTGATCGAAGACGGCAGGATCACCGAGGAAGGTCCTGTCAGGGAGGTTCTGGCCCGGCCCCGAAGCCGCTTCGCCGCCGGGCTGGCCGGACTGAACCTCGTGGCCGGCACCGCCACCGCCACCGGACTGGTGACGGATACCGGGCTGGAGTTCGCCGGCCGGCACGAGGAACCGCTGCTGCCCGGCCAGGACGGTGTGGCGGCCTTCCCACCGTCGGCCGTTTCCATTTTCCTCAGCGAGGCCCACGGCAGTCCGCGCAACTCATTCGCGGTGACGGTCACGGACCTGGAACCACACGGCGACCAGATCCGGGTCCGGGCGGGCGAGCTGTCCGCGGACGTCACGCCGGCCGCGTCGGCGGACCTCGGCCTGGCGCCCGGGACGCGGGCCTACTTTGTGGTCAAGGCAGCCGCGGTAGCGATCTACCCCGCGTAGTCCGTGCGGAGCGGGCGGGGCGGTTCCGGTGCCGGTGCGGGGGCAGGTTCCGGCCGGCACTCCTCAGTTTCTGCGTTTAGTCCTTGCCACGCACCGGGTGCTGGCTGACGATCGACACCCGGTTAAAGGCGTTCATCGTGATGGCGAGCCAGCTGACAGCGGAAAACTCGGCTTCGTTCAGGTGCCGGCGCGCCTGCCGGCCTTCGTGTTCCCGTGCGGCGGCGTCGGAGATGTTGGTGATGGCCTCGGCCAGCGTCAAGGCGGCGCGTTCCTTCTCGCTGAAAAGCGTGGTGTCACGCCAGGCCGGGAGGACGGCCAGCCGCTGGCCGGACTCGCCGTTCTTTACGGCATCTGTCACGTGCATGTCCAGGCAGTAGGCACAGCCGTTGATCTGCGAGATGCGCACATTGAGCAGCTCCACCAGCCTCTGGTCCAGGCCCGCGCCGGTGGCGGCTTCCTTGGCTTTCAGGCCGAGCCCGTTGAGCGCGCGCCAGGCGGCGGGGTGCTCCTTGTCCAGGAAAACGCTGCGGTTGCTGGGCGCGGGGGCCGAAGTCTCATCCATGCCTCCCAGAGTACCGATCTTCCAGCGGCAGATACCGGCGCGTCCCGCACCGCTGATGTGACAAACGTGTCACACGTATGACAAACTCCATACGTAGCCGTGCTTCGATCCGGCGACCGGTTCCTTGGGGGACCCGGTCGCCGGATCGCGCCTTTTGCGCTGGACATGCGCAGTTGCGGCGGCCTCCGCCGGACATGTTAACCCCTGTGTTCGGCGAGCGGAGATATGCGGATTGTGTCCAAAGGGGCGCGGGCAGTGACGGGCAGGTCCATCTGCCGGAGTCAGCTCTGGGCGAGTCCGCTGGCGCGGGCCAGCCGCGACCCCGCTGCCATCAGGGCGTCGGCGCCGCTGGCAACGATGACGTCCGCGAAGTTATCCGCGTAGTCACCCAGGTCCTCATGGACGGAGCCGACGACGGCGTATACCGGCGTCGTGCCGCTCCGGGCCAGGATGGCGGCAATGATCTTGCCCTGGCTGGTCTGGGAGTCCAGCCGGCCCTCGCCCACCACCACCGCGGAGCTGGCGGCGACTTGGGCATCGAAGCCGAGCAGGTCCAGGACGAGGTCCGCGCCGGACACCAGCCGGGCGCCGTACTTCGCCCACATGCCGCCCGAGAACCCGCCGGCAGCCCCGGTGCGTCCCACCGGGCGCGGGTCGCGGCCCAAGTCGCGGGCAAATCCGTCCGCCAGCTCCCCGAGCCGGCGGGTGAGCGCTTCCACCGTGGCCGGGTCGGCGCCCTTCTGCGGGCCGAAGACCCGGGCGGCGTCGGCGAAGCGGGTGGTGACGTCGCTGAGGACCACCACCTCGGCGCCGCGGAGACCGCCGCGCTCCTCGATGGCGGCGATGGCCCCCGCCCCGCCGTCGGTCGTGGCGGAGCCGCCGGCGGCCACCAGCAGGCGCCGCGCCCCGAGCCGGACGGCCTCCGCCATCATCACCCCGGTGCCGTAGGTGCTGGCCTGTACGGGGTCCCGCTCGCCGGAGGTGGGCAGGTTCAGCCCGCTGGCAAAGGCGAGTTCGATGACGGCGGTGCCGTCCGGTGCCAGCGCGACGACAGTCTCGACGTCGTCGCCCCAGGGGCCCACCGTGCGGACCCGGACCGGACGGGCATCGAGCCCCCGGACCAGCACCTCGAAGGTCCCCTCGCCGCCGTCGGCCACGGGGAGTTCGACGGCGGCCGCGCCGGCAGCCCGGATCCCTGCGGCAATGTGGGCGCAGACCTCCGCGGCCGCGAAGGTCCCCTTAAAGCTGTCCGGGGCAACGAGGATGCTCACTGGCCTAGAATCCCACCTTGTCGCGCCCCTTGAGCTGCAGCATTTCGCGGGCCTCGTCCGGGGTGGCGATCTCGAAGTTGAGCGCCTCCAGAATGGTACGGATCCGGGTGACCTGCTGGGCATTGGACGTGGCCAGCTGGCCCGGGCCGATCCAGAGCGAGTCCTCCAGACCCACCCGGACGTGCGAGCCCATGGCCGCGCCGATCGTTGCGAGCGGCATCTGGTTCTTGCCCGCGCCCAGGATGGACCACTCGTAGTCGTCGCCCAGCAGCCGGTCCGCGGTGCGGCGCATGTGCATGAGGTCTTCCGGGTGGGCGCCGATCCCGCCGAGCAGGCCGAAGACGGACTGGACGAACAGCGGGCCGCGGGCCAGACCGCGGGCGTGGAAGTGGGCCAGGTTGTTCAGGTGCGAGATGTCGTAGCACTCGAATTCGAACCGGGTGCCGTTTTCGTTGCCGATGCCGAGAATGGTTTCGATGTCCTGGAAGGTGTTCTTGAAGACCAGGTCGCGGCTCTTCTCGAGGCCCTCGCGCTCCCACTCGTGGCCGAACTCCGTGAACCGTTCCAGCATCGGGTACAGGCCGAAGTTCATCGACCCCATGTTCAGCGAGGCAAGCTCGGGTTTGAAGAGGGCCGCCGGCTGCATCCGCTCCGCCACGGTCATGTGCGGGGAGCCGCCGGTGGTGATGTTGATGACGGCGTCGGTGTTGCGCTTGAGCTTGTCCAGGATCGGCGCGAAGTGCTCGGGGTCCTGGGAGGGCCGGCCGTCCTTGGGGTCGCGGGCGTGCATGTGCACAATCGCGGCGCCGGCCTCGGCGGCGCCGATCGCGGCGTCGGCGATCTCATCCGGCGACACCGGCAGGTGCGGGGACATCGACGGCGTGTGGATGGCGCCGGTGACGGCGCTGGTGATGATGACTTTGCGTACAGCAGCCATGGGGCTTGCTCCTTCGGGGCTCAGTAAAGCTTTTCGGTGTTGCCGTCGACGGCGAGGGCCTGGCCGTTGACGTTGCGGGCCAGGTCGCTCGCGGCGAAGACGGCCATGTTCGCGATGTCCTCGGCCTCGATCAGCCGGCCCAGGGAGGACTGGTTGTGGTAAAGCTCGGAGACCTGCTCCGCCGGGAGGTCCAGCATCTGCGCCTTGGCGGCGATGACGGCGTCGATCCGGGGCCCGTTGACGGCGCCGGGGCAGATCGCGTTGACCCGGATCCGGTCCGGACCCAGCTCGATCGCGAGCGTCTTGGTCAGCCCGACGACGGCCCACTTGGACGCCGAGTAGGCGCTGCGTCCGGCCATGCCGAGCCGGCCGGCCGCGGAGGAGAGGTTCACGATCGAGGCGCCGGAGCCCTGCCGGAGCAGGGGCAGGGCGTGCTTGATGCAATAGAACTGTCCGTGGATGTTCACATCGAAGGTGGCCTTCCATGCCGCGGCGTCGAGCGTTTCGAGCGGACCGGTGGGCCCGGCGATCCCGGCGTTATTGACCAGCACGTCCAGGCCGCCCAGTTCCTCGGCCACCGTGGCCATGAGTTCACGGACCTGGGCCTCGTCGGAGACGTCGCTGACCGCGGCCGCGAGGCCGTTGACGCGTGCCTTCTCGACGGCGTCGGCGTCAATGTCGGTGACGAACACGGCGGCGCCGAGTTCCTGGAACTTTTGGGCGATGGCCAGGCCGATGCCGTTGGCGCCGGCGGTGACCAGGACGCGCTTTGCTGTGAAATCCATGGGGTAGTCCTTGCAGTGGTGGTTCGGGGGTCCGCTCCGCCGGCGCCAGGGCGCCGGCGGAGCGGTAACGGTGATGCGTTGGGTGGGGTCTTAGTGGGCGGCGGGGACGACGTCGGGCTTCTCGGTGCCGCGCTTGAGCATCAGGGACAGCAGCGCACCGATGATGCACATGCCCACGATGAACCACAGGCCGGACAGCTTGGAGCCGGTGGCATCCTGCATGAAGCCCATGACGTACGGGCCGAGGAAGCCGCCGAGCAGGCCGATGGTGTTTACCAGGGCGATGCCGCCGGCCAGGGAGGCGCCGCTGAGCCGGGTGGCGGGGTAGGTGAAGAGGATCGGCTGCAGGGCGAAGAAGTTGAACGCGGCGAGGCAGAAGCCGATCATGCCCAGCACCGGTCCGCCGACGGCGCCGAGCGCGAAGCCGGCGACGATGCCGATCATGGTGCCGGTGACCAGCAGCCGGGAGCGCCTGCCATCGGTGGCGAAGCGGGGCACCAGCAGCGCGCCGGCCGCGGAGAAGATCCACGGAATGGAGGTCAGCAGGCCGATCTGCAGCGGGTTGAGCTTGCCGTAGGTGCCGATGATGGAGGGCAGGAAGTAGGACAGGGCGTAAACGGCGATCTGGTGGGTGAAGTAGACGCCCACCACCAGGAGGATCTGCTTGTCCTTGAGTGCGTCGCGCAGGCGGTGGTTGCCGGATGCCTCGGCGCCGGCCCGCTCTTCGACGGCAATCCGGGCTTCAAGGTCGGCGGCTTCCTCGGGGCTGAGGAACTTTGCCTGGCTGGGCCGGTCCGGGAGCTTCTTCCACACAACGTAGGCGAGGAGGCAGGCGGGGAGGCCTTCGACCAGGAACATCCACTGCCAGCCGTGCAGCCCGGCCAGGCCGTCCAGGGTCAGCAGCAGTCCGCCCAGCGGGGCGCCGACGATGTTGGCGATCGAGACGCCCAGCAGGAACATGCCGTTGGCCTTGGCGCGGTCTTTGACCACGAACCACTGGGTGAGGAAGTACATCACGCCGGGGAAGAGCCCGGCCTCGGCGACGCCCAGCAGCATCCGCATGATGTAGAAGGACCACTCGCCCTGGACGAAGGCCATGCCCGCGGAAATGAGACCCCAGGTGATCATGATCCGCATGATCCAGAAGCGGGCGCCGACCTTGTGCAGGATCAGGTTCGAGGGGATTTCGGAGAGGGCGTAGGTCAGGAAGAACAGGCCGGCGCCGATGCCGAAGGCGGTGGCGGAAATGCCGAGGTCGATCTGCAGGCGGTCCTTGGCCATACCAATATTGGTGCGGTCCAGGAACGCCATGATGTAGGCGCCGATCAGCAGCGGCATGACTCGGCGGAGGATCACGCCGTTAATTTCCTGCGGTGTGCGCATCTTCGTTGGTGCGGATACAACTGACATGGGTCTTCGTCCTCGAATTGGGGTCAGGATTGATGGTCAGGGTGGACAGCCGGCAGCGTTTCGCTCAGCAGTGGACGCTGCCAGAGTGGTGCCTTCGGGTGATTCGGTTGGTGTGGTGGTCTAGGTACGGGCGGGAGCGCAGCCGCAGGTACGGCCGACATGTAAGCGGTGCCGGCACACCAGTGAGGTGTAGCTGCGGGAAGGGGCTTCGATGCGTCTGAGCAGCATGGCGAAGGCCTCGTCGGCCATCTCCTGCTGCGGCTGGACAATGCTGGTCAGGTTGATCAGTCCCGAGCGGCTGTGCGGCAGCCCGTCGCAACCGGCCACGGCCACATCCTCCGGGATCCGCAGCCCGCGGGTCATCGCGTATTCCATCACGCCGATGGCGAGCTCGTCGCTGCCGCAGACCACAGCCTGCGGAGGCGTGCCGGAGGCGAAGATCCGTTCCGCGGCGAGCTGGCCGCCTTCGTTGTTGACCCGGGTGCTGATCTTGCGGTCCCCGCTGATAACGACGCCGGCGGCGGCCGCCGTCCGCACGAAGGCCTGTTCCCGGGCCAGCGAAGCGGTCGAGAAGCGGGGGCCGATCACGGTGGCGATCTCGGTGTAGCCGTGGCCAAGCATGTGCTGCATCAGCAGGGTGGCCGCGGCGTCGTCGTCGATCCCGACGAAATCGGAATCGAGGAAATCTGCCCGCCGGGACAGGCAGACGTAGGGGATCCGGGCGGCCCTCAGGGTGCGGAGGGCGCGTGCGTCGTCGCGCAGGGAAGCGGCCAGGATGACGCCGTCCACGTTGCGGTTCGCGAGCGTTGCGGTGACCTGGGCGAGGACCTCCGGATCGTCCTGCGTGGTGGCGACAAAGACTTCGTAGCCCGAGTCGGCGGCCGCCGAAATAACGCCCTGGGCCCAGCGCGGGAACATCGGGTTGATGATGTTCGGCAGGATCAGGCCGATCACGCGGGTGCGCTGCAGATCGGTGGACTGGGAGGACTTACGGGGCCTGAAGCCCAGCTCGTTCGCCACGTGGATAATGTGGCGCCGGGTCTCGGGGGAGACGCCGCCCTTGCCGTTGAGGACGTAAGACACCGCTGCGGAGGACACCCCTGCCGCGCGGGCCACAGCTGCCGCGGAGACAGGCGCGACGGGGCCGTCGGCGGCAACGGTGGTGGCTTGTTCCTGCATTCTGACCCTCCTTCGCGTTGGTTGCGGTCGTAGTGACCTCAGTTACAGTAATTAGCCTTCGCAACGTTAAGCAACGTTAAGTGATTTGGCATCGCGCATCCCGGTTTTAGCAGCCGTCGGGGGGACATGCCCATCCTTCGGCCCTGGTCGCACGCGGGGCTTGTCCGGCCCCAGGGTCGAGCGATGGGCATATTCGGATTAGGTCCAGTGGTCCGGGCCAGGGAGGAGCATGTCCAGGCCTGCGGTTCAGGGTTGGGCATGTCCGGCGCGCCCGCCGCGCCGCGGGCCCCTAGACAGCCGTTTCGCCGTGGGCAAACATGGAATCTAGCGGCACAAAATCCAAAGTTGAGCGGAGTAGACTCAAGCTTGACGATCGTTGTTCCCGGAAGGAGCTCTCTTTGGACACCAAATTCACCACCAAGAGCCAGGAGGCTCTTTCGGCGGCGGCCATGAACGCCTCGACCGCCGGCAACCCGCAACTCGAACCGCCGCACCTGCTCAAGGCGCTGATGGACCAGCGTGAGGGAGTCGCCGTCGCGCTTCTGCGGGCCACCGGGACGGACCCGGATTCAGTCAGCGTGCAGGCGAGCAGTGCGATCAGGGCGCTGCCGTCCACCTCGGGCAGTTCAGTGCAGCAGGCCCAGCTGTCCCGGACGGCCATGCAGGCCATCAAGAACGCCCAGAACGAGGCCGAGCGCCTCGGCGACTCGTACGTCTCCACCGAGCATCTGCTGCTGGGCCTTGCCGCCGGCAACGACGCCGTCGGGCGGCTGCTGCGCGACGCGGGTGCCTCGCACGAAGCCCTGCTCGCGGCGCTGCCCGGCGTCCGCGGCGACCGCAAGGTGGACAACGCCGACCCGGAAAACACCTTCCAGTCGCTGGAAAAGTTCGGCACCGACCTGACCGCCATCGCCCGTTCCGGCAAGCTGGACCCGGTGATTGGCCGCGACGCCGAAATCCGGCGCATCATCCAGGTCCTGAGCCGGCGCACCAAGAATAACCCGGTGATCATCGGCGAACCCGGGGTGGGGAAGACCGCCGTCGTCGAAGGCCTGGCCCAGCGCATCGTGGCCGGCGACGTGCCCGAAAGCCTGCGCGGCAAGACCCTGATCGCCCTGGACCTCGCCTCGATGGTGGCGGGCGCCAAGTACCGCGGCGAGTTTGAGGAGCGGCTCAAGGCGGTGCTGGAGGAAATCAAGAAATCCGAAGGCCAGATCGTCACGTTCATCGACGAGATCCACACCGTGGTGGGTGCCGGCGCCACGGGGGACAGCTCGATGGACGCCGGCAACATGCTCAAGCCCATGCTGGCCCGCGGCGAGCTGCGGCTGATCGGTGCCACCACCCTGGACGAGTACCGCGAAAACATCGAAAAGGATCCCGCCCTGGAACGCCGCTTCCAGCAGGTCTTCGTCGGTGAGCCAAGCGTGGACGACACCATCGGCATCCTGCGCGGGCTCAAGGAACGCTACGAGGCGCACCACAAGGTCTCCATCTCCGACTCGGCCCTGGTGGCGGCCGCGACCCTCTCCAACCGGTACATCTCGGGCCGGCAGCTGCCGGACAAGGCGATCGACCTGGTGGACGAGGCCGCGTCCAGGCTGCGGATGGAAATTGACTCCGCGCCGGAAGAGATCGACCAGCTGCGCCGCCAGGTGGACCGGCTGACCATGGAGGAGCTGGCGCTGAGCGGCGAGTCCGATCCCGCCTCGGTGGAACGCCTCGCGGCTCTGCGCGCCGACATGGCGGACAAGAAGGAAGAGCTCGCGGCCCTGAACGCCCGCTGGGAGGCGGAGAAGGCCGGCCTGAACCGGGTGGGCGACCTGCGCGCCAAGCTCGACGGACTCCGCTCCACCGCGGACAAGGCCCAGCGCGAAGGCGACCTGGAGGCAGCCTCCAGGATCCTCTATGGCGAAATCCCGGCCCTGGAACGTGAACTCAAGGCCGCGGCCGAAGCCGAGGCCGCCGTGCCGGATAAATCCGGCCAGATGGTCGCGGACCAGGTCACCGCGGACGACATCGCCGAGGTCATCTCGGCCTGGACCGGCATCCCGGCCGGCCGCATGCTGCAGGGCGAAAGCCAGAAGCTGCTGGACATGGAGCACGTCCTGGGCGAACGGCTGATCGGCCAGACCAAGGCCGTCACCGCCGTGTCCGACGCCGTGCGACGGGCCCGTGCCGGGATCAGCGACCCCAACCGGCCCACCGGCTCCTTCCTCTTCCTCGGCCCCACCGGCGTGGGCAAGACCGAACTCGCCAAGTCCCTGGCCGACTTCCTCTTCGACGACGAACGCGCCATGGTGCGGATCGACATGTCCGAGTACTCGGAGAAGCATTCGGTGGCCCGCCTGGTCGGTGCCCCTCCGGGCTACGTGGGCTACGAGGAGGGCGGCCAGCTGACCGAGGCGGTCCGCCGTCGTCCGTACTCCGTGCTGCTGCTGGACGAGGTGGAGAAGGCCCACCCGGAGGTCTTCGACATCCTCCTGCAGGTGCTCGACGACGGACGCCTCACCGACGGCCAGGGCCGCACCGTGGACTTCCGCAACGTGATCCTGGTGCTGACCTCCAACCTGGGCAGCCAGTTCCTCGTGGACCCGGGCCTGGACGCCGCCGCCAAACGCGAGGCGGTGATGGCCACGGTGCACGCGTCTTTCAAGCCCGAATTCCTCAACCGGCTCGATGAGGTGGTGCTGTTCGATCCGCTCACCGTCGAGCAGCTGGCCGAAATCGTCGAGCTGCAGGTCAAGGAACTCGGCGAACGGCTCAAGGGCCGCCGCCTCAACCTGGAGGTCACGGAGGGGGCCCGCGCGTGGCTGGCGGTCACCGGCTACGACCCCGCCTACGGTGCCCGGCCGCTCCGCCGCCTGGTCCAGCGCGAGATCGGCGACCGCCTGGCCAAGGCCATCCTGGCCGGCGAGATCACCGACGGCGACACCGTGCTGGTGGATACCGCGCCGGACCTGATGGAACTCACCATGGGCGGCCCGGACGCTTCCGCGCGGCCCGACGGCGGAGCATCCACCGGCAGCGGCCTGTCCGTCCGCCGCAAGGACTGAGAGTCCAGGAAGCGCGAAGGGCGCCGGCCGCGGTGTGCGGCCGGCGCCCTTGGCGTGTTCGGAGGACGGTCAGGGAAGCAAGGACTCCTTGAGGACGTTTCCGCCGTCGGCGGCCACGTAGCAGTCCACCCGCCGGTCGCCGCTGCCCCAGCTCGACGAGCTCGGATAGGCCAGCTTGTAGCTGAGCGCGTAGTCGTTGGACTTCTCGGTCAGCACCGCGGCCTTGCACGCGCCCAGCGCCCGCTGCTTGAGCGGATCACGCCCCGGGTAGGCGTCCGTGGCGGCGTAGGACTCCACCGCCACCAACTGCGCCGAGTGCCCGGTGTCGCAGGCCACCACCGTGGAGGACGGGGCGTTCGGGTCAAAGTCCTTGAAGCAGTCGCCGAGCCGGAAATCCATCGGATTTACCCCTGCCAGCGGCAGCGCACCGCGGGCAGCGGGGGTGGACGAGGCCTCGGTGGCAGGGGCGGTCGGGGTGCCTGCCGGTGCCTGTGAGCCGGCCCCCAGGGTGGTCAGCCACCAGATCAGGACGGCCAGCAGCACGACGGCGGCCGCGGCCGCTCCGAGCTTCGCCGGCCCGAGGCGCTGGGTCCCGGCCCAGGCGGTCCGCGCCGTTTCCCGGGCCCGCGGCCCGAGTTGTCCAGCCTGCAGCTGTCTTGCCCGGGCGGAAAGCATCCTGCCCACCTGCGCGGCGCCGGAGACTCTGCGGTGCGAGCCGCCGGTCCTCTCGAGCCGCGCCGCCGGAGCTGCGCTGCCGGTCCTCTCGGGCCGCGCCGCCGGAGCTGCGCTGCCGGTCCTCTCGGGCCGGGCCGCGGGGGCTGCGCCGCCGGTCCTCTCGGGCCGGGCCGCGGGGGCTGCGCTGCCGGACGCGACAGGCAGGGCGGAGGTCGGTGGCGCGGACGGCCGGGGAGGCACGTGCACGGAACGAGGTGCCGCCGTGGCCTGGTCCGGGACGCGCCCGGAGTCGTGGTCACCGTCGCCGGGACCGTAAGGCTGCCCGTCGACGTCGGGCCTGACTTTCGGGGCGCTCGCAGGCTCTTCAGTCACTGGAGAACTCACCTCTTCGTGCGGTTTTTGCCGGGGCTGGCCGCCCGGCCGGGCCCGAATGCAGCGGCCCAACCAGAACTCTACCCAACAAGCCGGGCAGGGGAGTATGGCGATTGTCCGGCGGGCCGTGCGTGCTGCCGGCCCGCGCCGCTGTCCACAGCGCCGCGGGCGGCGAGCGGTCCCGGCCGAAAGCATGTAATCTAGGTGTACGACAAATTGACCAAACATTCCGGGGCCTCACCGATAGCCAAGGTGACCACCTCCGGTCCAAGTACAAAAGGGGGTCACGCCATGGGGCGCGGCCGTCAAAAGGCAAAAGCTACCAAGCAGGCTC
The DNA here is from genome assembly GCF_057748045.1 of Arthrobacter sp. JB02-1C. NCBI lineage: Bacteria > Bacillati > Actinomycetota > Actinomycetes > Micrococcales > Micrococcaceae > Arthrobacter > Arthrobacter sp. JB02-1C. Next base: position 723,575 of record NZ_CM173235.1, on the reverse strand, counting down.
GGGACATTAAGTACTATTCCCCGAACACTGACTATTCGGCCCTCCAGCGTGAGCTCAGGGGCCCGGGAAGTCGTGCCACGAGCCACTTCGCTGACGACCCGGTCGACCCGGACTACTCGGCCTACGTGGATAAGTACGCGGACGATGTGGAAGAAGACGACGACGAGGTAAACACTCGTCGGATAGGTTAGTCGATCCTTCTCCGGCGCTCCTTCCCTGTGGAGTGCCGCCCTTAGCATTCTCGACCCGCCGGTCGCATCCCTTGAGGTGCGGCCGGCGGGTTTCTTGCGTGCAGATGGCGCGGCGGCTCCGCTGGCGAAGGCCCTCCTCCCCGGCCATTTCGACGGTTCCCTGCCCACTCGCTGGCGGCCGACGTCGAATGGGTAGGGAACCGTCGAATCGGGAAGCCGTGCACCCGGTGTCGGGGCAGCCGGCCGGTTGCCCCGATCCCTGGCGCCGGGCTAGCTTGGACCTGCCGGGATCGCCGGCGCCCCACTAGGGAAGGACCTCCATGGCCATTCGTTCCGCTTACGCCGTCGGTGAAGTCTGCTGGGCTGACCTGCAGACCCCGGATGTGGCGGCAGCCAAGGAGTTCTACGCTGCACTTTTCGGCTGGCGCTACGAGGATGAGCCCACTCCGGACGGCCGCACCTTTTCCCGGGCCTTCCTGGGCAGGGAACTGGTGACGGTGATCGCCCCGCAAACCCCGCCGCAGCAGCGGGCCGGGGGGCCGGGCCACTGGAATGTGTATTTTTCCGTCGACGACGCCGGCCAGCTGGCCAGCGAAATTAGCCCGGCCGGCGGGGCCCTCGACTTCGGCCCAGAGGCGATCGGCGATACCGGCGTCATGGTCTTCTTTACTCCGCCCGGCGGCGGGAGCACCGGGGCATGGCAACCGGGATCGCACTTCGGCGCGGCCCGAGCCGAAGAACCGGGGGCCCTGGCCTGGGTGGAGCTGCTGACGGCCGAGCCCCAAGCCGCCGTCGGCTTCTTCCAGCAGCTGTTCCGGCACGAGGTAACCGAATATCCACAGGACGACGGCGGGACCTACACGACGCTGATGGTGGACGGTGCCGAGGTGGCCGGGATCGCGAGAGTGCCAGCGACCGAGGGCGAACTTGAGCCCGGCTGGCAGCTCTACTTCGGCGTTCCCAGCGTGGCGGAAGCCGTGGCGGCGGCCCGGGCGGCGGGCGGCGTCGTGCTGGTGGAACCGGACGGGGCAGGGGAGGACGGCAGCGTAGCCACGCTGCGGGACCCGCAGGGCGGGGTGTTCAGCCTGCTGGAAGTTTAAAAACCAATCGAGTGTTCCAAAGGTGCCGTTATGAGGGGTCTAAACGGCACCTTTGGAGCACTCGATGAGGGGTTAGGCGTAGGCGTTGACCATCCGGACGGCGCCGCCGTCGACGCCCTTGGCGCCCTGGACGTAGTCCGGACCAGACTTCAGGCCGGTGTCGGAATCTGTCCCGACGGTGCCCATCACCCACGAGGGCAGGCCGCGGGCGTTCAGGTGGTTCACTGCCGCGTCGGCTGCTTCGGCGGAGACGATCGCCACCATGCCGACGCCGACGTTGAGCGTGCGCTCGAGATCGGCCAGCGGGACGTTGCCGAGCTCCGAGACCAGCTTGAAGATGGCGGGCAGTTCCCAGCTGCTGCGGTCCACGGTGGCGAGCAGGCCCTGCGGCAGGACCCGGGCCAGGTTGGCGGCCAGGCCGCCGCCGGTGACGTGGCTGAAGCCATGGACGGCGCGGCCGGACGCACTGCCGTCCACCGGGAAGGTGCGGGCCAGGTCCAGGCAGTCCGCCGCGTACACGCGGGTGGGTTCCAGGAGCTCCTCACCCAGGGTGCGTTCAAATTCGGAGACCTCGCGGTCCAGGGCCCAGCCTGCATGGTTGATCACGCGGCGGACCAGCGAGTACCCGTTGGAGTGCAGGCCCGAGGACGCCATGCCGATCACCACGTCGCCAGCACGGACCCGGTCCGGGCCAAGCAGGGCGTCGGCTTCCACCACGCCGGTGGCGGCACCGGCAACGTCATACTCGTGCTCGCCGAGCAGCCCGGGGTGCTCGGCGGTTTCGCCGCCCACCAAGGCGGTGCCCGCGATTGAGCAGGCGGCAGCGATGCCGCGGACGATGTCGGCGATCCGTTCCGGGACCACCTTGCCGCAGGCGATGTAGTCGGTCATGTACAGCGGCTCGGCACCGACCACCACGATGTCGTCCACCACCATGCCCACCAGGTCGAAGCCGATGGTGTCGTGGATGTCCATGGCCTGCGCGATGGCCACCTTGGTGCCCACACCGTCGGTGGAGGTGGCCAGCAGCGGACGCTTGTAGGTCAGCAGCTTCGAGACGTCGTACAGCCCGGCGAAGCCGCCGACGCCGCCGATCACCGAGGCGTTGTGGGTCGCCTTGACGGCGTCCTTCATGAGTTCGACGGCGCGGTCGCCAGCTTCCACGTCGACGCCGGCGGAGGCGTAGGTGATGCCGGTGTTGGCGGCGTCGTTCGTGTCAGCGGCCGGGGAGGCGGAAGTCATACTGGCTCTTTCTTGTCGGCATCAGGCTTGTCGGCGGGGACGCGGTCGGCGTCGGTGAGCAGTTGTTCGAATTCGGCGTCCGGGCCCGGGTCGCAGCCGGTGGCGCCGGCCTTCTCCGCCGGGTCCGTGCCGGCGGCGACCTGGCCGGCGGTGCCCTTGGGCAGGCCGACAGGTTGTCCGACAGAGTCGGTTCGCTCGAGCAGGTTCTTGCCAAGCTTGTCCGCGCCGGGCAGTTCGATCGGATACTGGCCCGTGAAGCAGGCGGTGCAGAGGCGTTCGCGCGGCTGCCGGGTGGCGCCGATCATGCCGTCTTCGGAGATGTAGGCGAGCGAGTCGGCGCCGATGGCCTGGGAGATCTCGTCGATCGTGGCCCCGTTGGCGATCAGCTCGGCGCGGGAGGCGAAGTCGATGCCGTAGAAGCAGGGCCATTTCACCGGCGGCGAGGAAATCTTGATGTGCACGGCGGCGGCGCCGGCCTCCCGCAGCATCCGCACGATGGCGCGCTGGGTGTTCCCGCGGACGATCGAGTCGTCCACCACCACCACGCGCTTGCCGCGGATCACGGACTCCAGCGCGTTGAGCTTGAGCCGGATGCCGAGCTGTCGCAGGGTCTGCGAGGGCTGGATGAAGGTACGGCCCACATAGGCGTTCTTGACGAAGCCGTGCGCGAACGGGATGCCGGATTCCTCCGCATACCCGACGGCGGCCGGGGTGCCGGACTCGGGGACCGGGATGACGATGTCGGCTTCCTGGGTGTTTTCGCGGGCCAGCTGGCGGCCCATCTCCACCCTGGACTCGTAGACCGAGCGGCCGGCGATCGCGGCGTCCGGGCGGGCGAGGTAGACGTATTCGAAGACGCAACCGGCCGGCGTCGGCTCGGCGAAGCGCTGCGAGCGGACGCCCTGCTCGTCGATGGCGATGAATTCGCCGGGCTCGATTTCGCGGATGAAGCTGGCGCCGACGGTGGCCAGGGCCGACTGCTCGGAGGCCACCACCCAGCCGCGCTCCAGCCGGCCCAGGACCAGCGGGCGGATCCCGTAGGTATCGCGGGCGGCATACAGGGTGCCCTCATCCATGAAGACAAAGCAGAAGCCACCCCTGATCTTGGGCAGCAGGTCCATGGCGGTCTGTTCGAGGGTCTTGCCGGCCTCGCCCTCCAGCAGGGCGGTGACCAGGGCCGTGTCCGAGGTGTTGCCCTGCTTCATCTCGCCGGTGAGCTGGTCGCCGTCGCGGTCCGTGATCATGGCCTTGAGCTCGGCGGTGTTGGTGAGGTTGCCGTTGTGCGCAAGGGCCACCGTGCCGGTGGCGGTTGCGCCGAGGGTGGGCTGCGCGTTGGCCCAGTGGCTCGCGCCGGTGGTGGAGTAGCGGCAGTGCCCGACGGCCAGGTGCCCGGTCAAGGTGTTCAGCGTGGTCTCGTCGAAGACCTGGGACACCAGGCCCATGTCCTTGTAGACGTTGATCCGCTTGCCGTCGCTGGTGGCTATACCAGCCGACTCCTGACCGCGGTGCTGCAGCGCGTACAGCCCGTAGTAGGTGAGTTTTGCTACCTCTTCGCCGGGAGCCCAGACGCCGAAGACGCCACAGGCATCCTGCGGGCCTTTTTCGCCAGGGAGAAGATCATGAGAAAGTTTTCCATCGCCGCGTGCCACTGGTCGATTATCTCACGTCGTGCGGTAGGTCTTCTCCGGCGGCCGGTTTATGACCTGCCGGACCGCTGACGGGAATGGGTCAGGGCTGTTCGAAGGTACCCACCAGTCGTGCGCGGCCGATGGCGTGCGAGAAGAGGTTGAAGCCCAGGTAGGCGGGGCTGGCCTCAGCGGGGATGTCGAGCTTCTCCACATCCAGCGCGTGCACCACCACGTGGTAGTGGTGCACGCCGTGGCCGGAGGGCGGCGCTGCGCCCACGAAGCCGCGGAAGCCGGCGTCGTTCGCCAGCTGGACGGCGCCGGCGGGCAAGCCGGTCTCCGCTGCACCGGAGGTCAGGGAGGTGGTCGACGCCGGCACGTTGAAGACAGCCCAGTGCCAGAAACCGCTGCCAGTGGGAGCGTCGGGGTCCAGGACGGTGACCGCGAAACTCTTGGTTTCCGCCGGGAACCCCGACCACGACAGCTGCGGGGAGCGGTCCTGGCCGCCTTCAATGCCCATCTTCCCGCTGCGCTGCGCCGGGGGAAGCGTATGACCGTCCTGGATGTCGGTGCTGGTCAGCTGAAATTCCGGAAGCTGGGGAAGTGCTTCGTAAGGGTCGCGGGATGTCATGAGATTTCGTTCTCCTCTTCACTGGGCCGATTTCACTAGGCCGATGGGCCCATTCTTCCCCAGCCGCTGCGCTGATGCACGAGGTCAGAGACCATCCATCCGCACCTGGAACGGAACGGCTGCGCTGGAAGAGGGGCTCGTCCCAGCTAGGCGGGGCCGTCGTCGTCGGTATCCGGCACGGAATCCGGGACGGACTCGACGACGGCGCGCTCGGAGCGGCGCACGCTGCGCCGGTCCAACAACAGGGCCGCGACGGCGCCCAGGACGGCGCCTCCCGCGGCGCAGAAGGTCACGAAGAAGCCGAAGACCGCGTTGGCGTTGTACCCCTCGTCGGCGGGCATGCCGTACGCGATGACGGCGGCCGCGGCCACACCCACCAGGGCACCGGCGATCAGGAACGGCACGTATTTCGGTGCGCGGCGGACGGTGACAGCGCGGCGGTCGGGGGTTTCTTCGGAAGCCATGCCCTTAAGCCTACTGCCCGGGGACCCGCTCCTTTTCGCTCCTGCCCCGGGCCCACGGCGGGCGGATCCGGGCCGCCGCCGACCCATCCTGCCGCCGAAACCGGGAAGCCTAGCGGGAACGCGGCTGGCGGTGCAGACTATGGGATGGGGGAGGGTGCGGTCCAGGTTGTGAGGACGCACCATGTCAGTCTCAGCGGACAATATCCGTGACCAGCAGCGCATCATCTGGGACCAGTTCGCGGCGGGCTGGAAGAAGTGGGACGCCCAGGTGCTTGGCTGGCACCGCCCCTTCGGCGACGCCCTGATCACGGAGGCCCGGCTTCGCCCCGGCTCGGCGGTGCTGGACGTCGCGGCGGGTTCCGGCGAACCAGGCCTCACCGCGGCCGCACTGGTGCCCGACGGCGAGGTGATCCTGACGGACATCTCGGCCGGAATGCTACAGGTGGCCGCCGAAAAGGCAGCGGCCCGGGGACTCGTGAACGTCGGCTTCAACGTCTGCCCGGCAGCGGAACTGCCCTTCGAGGACGCCACGTTCGACGCCGTGCTGTGCCGCTTCGGGTTCACCTACTTTCCCGAGATGCGGGCCGCGCTGCGGGAGATGGTCCGGACGGCGAAGCCCGGGGCGAGGATCAGCGCCGCCGTCTGGGGAAAGGCTGCCGGGAATCCGTGGGCGAGCCTGATCCTGGGCACGCTCGCGCAGCACACGGACTTGCCGCAGCCGCCCCCGGGGACGCCGGGGCTGTTCCGCTGTTCGGCGCCGGGGTTCATGACCCGGATGTTTCGGGAGGCCGGCCTCCTGGAGGTGGCCGAGCGGACCGTCAGCACGGACCTGGTCCACGCCTCCCCGGAGGGCTACTGGGAGTTCATGGAGGATCTAGCCACGACGGTGGCCATGGGCCTGGCGACGGCGGACAAGGAAGCCCGGGCGCTGGTCCGCTCGGACGTGTTCCAGCTGCTGGGCCGCTACGAGCACGCCGGCGCGCTCCGGCTGCGGTCGACGGCCACGATCGTGGCCGGCACGCGGGGGTAGGGCCGGCGGACGCTAGAGCCCCAGCTCGTCCTTCAGCGCGGCGACATGGCCCTCGGCCTTGACCTTGTACTGGGCCAGCCGCACCTTGCCCTCGGGATCGAGCACCACGGTGGACCGGACCAGCCCTTCGGTGATCTCGCCGCGGATCAGGTTCTCGCCCCAGGCGCCGTACGCCCGGGCCACGGCGTGGTCCTCGTCCGAGAGCAGCGGGAACGTCAAGGCGTAGTCGCCGGTGAACTCCGACAGGGCCGCGGGTGCGTCCGGGGAGACGCCCAGGACCTCGTAGCCGGAGCCCTGCAACGAGGCCAGGCTGTCGCGGAAGTCGCAGGCTTCGGTGGTGCAGCCCGGCGTGGCGGCCTTCGGGTAGAAGTACACAATGACGTTCTTGCCGCGGTAGTCGGCCAGGGATACCGGTTTGCCCTGAGCATCGGGGAGGGTGAAATCAGGGGCAGCGGTACCGGGCTGCAGCTTCACGGTGGCGTTCTGGCTCATGGGTAATCCTTCGCTGGGGGTGGGAAAATCGTCTGTGGGAGAGAACACGTTTCGTCGTTTCGGTATTCCACCGAGGACAGCCGCCGCGGCCGGGACATGCGAGGGCAGGCGTCCCGGCGCCCGTGGGACTCGCGGCTCAAAGAGCGTGCCGGCGTGCCCAGTCGAACGCAGCATCGGCGGGACCGATGCATTCGAGACTAACAAGACCGTCGTATCCCAGTTCACGGCTGCGGCTCAGCCATCGTCCCAGCGGCAGGGAGCCTGTACCGGGGGCGCCGCGGCCAGCGGCGTCCGCGATCTGCACATGGCCGAACTCGGAGGCGTGCCGCTCCACAACCGCGCCGACGTCGTCGCCGTTGACGGCGAGGTGGTAGAAGTCCGCGAGGAAAGCAATGTTGTGCGCGCCGGTCTCGGCCCGCACCCGGGTGACCACGGCCAGGGCGTCGGCCGCGGTGCGCAGCGGATAGCGCGGCGCACCGCTGACGGGTTCCACCAGGACGGTGCCGCCGAGCGGGGCGACGCCGGCAGCGGCGGCGGCGAGGTTCTGCAGGGCGAGCTCGTCCTGCTTTTCCGGTGCTTCGCCGTCGGCCCGGTTGCCGTAAAGCGCGTTGAACGAGGTGCAGCCCAGCCGCGCGCCGATGCCGGCCACGACGTCGATGTTGTCCCGGAATTCGGTGTCCCGGCCAAGCCAGGACACCAGGCCGCGGTCGCCGGCGGGCATGTCGCCGGCGGCGAAGTTCAACCCGGTGAGCTGCACCCCGGCGTCGGTGATGGCCCGTTCGAAGGCGGTCGCTTCGGCGTCGGACGGCACGGCGCCGGCGAAGGGCCACCAGAACTCGACGGCGTCAAAGCCGGCCGCTTTCGCCGCGGCTGGCCGTTCCAGCAGTGGCAGTTCGGTCAGCAGGATGGAGCAGTTCACGGTATACGTCATGGGTTCTTTCCGGCGTAAGCGGGTGTCCTAGCCTTTCGTGGGGTCCTTCCGGGCGGCGAGGCCTACCAGCGCCCCGATGCCCAGTCCGATCAGCATCCCGGTGAACGGCTTGTCCACAGTGGCTACGCCGACGGCAAAACCGATGGCCGCGCCAACCAGCATGCCGATCCACAGCGACTCGTACCTCACGGTTTCAGGCTAGCAAGCCGGCGCAAGTCAGCCTCCAGTCGCCGCGCGCCGGGCAGTTACTCCGGCGGGTACCAGACCCGGAGGCCGTCCACCCGGGCGAAGGACGTCAGGGTGTGGGGCTTCGCGGACTTCTCCGTCATGATGTCCAGCACCGTGGCGTTGCGGACCAGCAGGGCGTCCCCGATCAGCGACCGGTGGCAGCGCCACGGAACCGCTTCGGCGCACATGATCGCCGCGTCGCTGTTCCGGCCGCGTTCGAGCAACTGGTCGACGGCGGCGGCAAACTCTTCGGTCTGCATGTAGTCCGCGTAACCCCGGAACGACGCATTCCGCCACGCCCCGTTGGGAGAGTCCTTGGTGGTGTGCCGCAGGCCGCCCAGGGACGCCATCCGCCGGTAGGTGATCCCGCTGGCCCGCACGCTCGCGGCGAGCGCCTCTTCGGCGAACTGCGGATTGTGCCGCGACTTCGGCACCGTGCGCACATCGATGAGCTTCTTGATGCCGTGGGCCTTGAGGATGCCGATGAACTCGTCGATGGGATGTGTGGAGTGCCCCACCGTATGGATGGTGATGTCCGTCATCTGCCCATGCTAGGCGCACCCCGGCCAGAGCCGGCCGGAACCGCCGGAACGGTAGCAGCGACCGGAGCGGCGGGCCGGGGCCGTTGGATACTCTGGGTGATCTACCAGTCGCCGTGAGGAGGGCCCCGGTGGGTTCAGCCGCCATCGAGAACTTCGTGGACCGGCTTGCCGCGGTGGAAACGGGACCGGCCTGCGCCAACTTTTTCGATCATGCGGTGCCCGCGAACGCCGTGCGCCGGCGGAACCTAACGATCTACCTGCAGGAGATGTTGCGCCGTTCCCCGACGGTGCTGCTGCTGGGCGAGGCGCCGGGCTTCCGGGGCATGAAGATCACCGGGGTCCCCTTCACCAGCCGCACCATTCTCGAGGCGCCCGCCAACCGGCTCGGCCTGTTCGGGCCGGGCAAGGGGTACGAGCTGCCGCCGGACGCCGCGGGTATCGCCGCCGAACCGACCGCGACCGTGATGTGGGAGGTCCTGGCAGAGCTCGACTTCCTGCCGCTGCTCTGGAGCGCCTGCCCGTGGCACACCCACCGGCCCGGGCTGCCGCTGTCCAACCGCACTCCCACAACCTCGGAGGCGGCGCTCGGGACGCCGTTTTGGCAGGCGCTTGCGGAGGAGTTCTCGATCCGGACGGTGGTGGCCGTCGGCAACGTGGCGCACCGCAGCCTGCAGCGGACCGGGTTCGAGGCTCCGAAAATCAGGCACCCGGCACACGGCGGCCGGGCCGACTTCAAGCGCGGCCTGGCGGAACTGATCGCCACTGGAGGCTGGTGACAGCCCGGAAAGGGAAAAGCACGCCCGCGGCGGCCGTCAGACCCTGGCGTCCGGGGTCCCGGCAGCGCAGACAGGTGCCTGGTCCGCTGCGGCCTCGCGGAGGAGATCCTCGGCCAGCGTTGCCCATTGGGGCCGGAAGGAATAGAGGCAGCCGAGCCGGAGCCAGGCCACCTTGGCATAGGCATTGAAGCGGGCCGGGGTGACCCGCAGTTCCTCGGCGGCGGCCATGACCTGGCCGCGGGCGGCGCGGTAGCGCTCCGCCGTCAGGCGCCCCTGCCGCAGCCGCAAGTGAAGGTGCGCGGCAAGGTTGGCGAGGTCGACGGCGGCTTCCGCCAGCCCGGCGTCGTCGAAATCCAGCAGGCCCACGGGAGCATCCGGTGTGGTGGCGAAAATCTGCTTGTCGTGGAGGTCTCCGTGGAACCAGACCAGCGGATCCGGCGGGGTCCGGACCAGCTCCTCGGCGATCCCCGCCGCCGCGTCCCGGATGGCGTCCCGCTGGACCCGGGCCGCCGGGATGTCCCGGGCATGCAGCAGCCACAGGCCCACCATCCGTTGCAGGCTTTCCAGTTCGACGGCGGCGGTGTGGGGAGTCAGGGCCGCCAGCGACGCCCGGTACCCGGGCGTGCCGGCCAGGGCCTGCTGCCGGGCCCAGCCCTGGGCCCAGTTTTGCCAGATCCGTGCGAACTCGGCGTCGTCGGTTGCGGGGTCGTTGCCCAGGTCGAACAGGGACCGGCCGGGAAGCGCGGCCAGGAGGAGGCAGCCCTCGGTATAGGACACGACGGCGGGGCTGCGGAAGTCGCCGACGGCCAGGAACGTGGTCGACCGGAGGTGGCGTTGCACGGCGTCGTCGGACTGGCGGGGCCGGAAGATCTTGAAATACCGGTCACCGGCCCTGACCACCGCCCGTTTGTGGGCCCGGTGCACCAGCACCTCGCCGAGCGGTTCCACCTTGGCCAGCCCGGGCAGCCGCCGGTCACGACCTGCGGGCAACAGCTCCAGCGCTCCGGCACGGAGGTGCGCGGCGCGGACGCCGGTGCCGCCAGGGCCCGCGAGTTCCAGGGTGTAATCCCCGGCGGCGGGCTGGGGCCACGCCCGCCGGACCTGCCAGGGTGCGCCGTCCGGGTCCCGGACGGCGGCGGGGACCTCCGGGTGCCAGCTCATGCCGTCAGCTCCTGGACCGGCGGAGCGTCCGGGGTCCCGTCCGGCTGCGCGGCACGTTCCTGAAGTGCGGCGAGGGCCAGGGCCAGCCGCCCGGGCAGGGGAGAGCAGGCCAGCCGCAGCCAGGCGGCGTCCGAATAGGCGGTGAACCGCTCCGGGCTCACCCGCAGCCGGTCCGCGGCGGCCAGGACCTGCCGGTGGGCGGCGAGATACCGGGCCGGCGCGAGCCGCTGCTGGCGGGCCAGGAACTCCAGGTGCACATCCACGCTGGCGATGTCCAGGGCGGCCTCGGCCCGGGCTGTGTCGTCGAAGTCGAGCAGGCCCAGGCCGCCGCCGTCGACCGCGATGATCTGCTTGTCGTGGAAATCCCCGTGGGCCCACCCCAGCGGGTCCGGGGCCTGCCGGACCAGCCTCTGCACCACGTCCTCGGCCCGGGCGCACAAGGCCACGCGCGCTGCCGACGCCTGCGGGACGTTCCCGTAGTGCCGCAGCCACCGCTTCAGCCAGCGCTGGAGGTCGGCCGCCTCGTCCGCGGCCGAACGGACCGGCAGCGCGGACAGGGCATCCAGCCGGACGGCGTCATGCAGGGCGCCATCCTGCAGGGCGCCGACCAGCGCGGACCAGCGCTGGGACCAGTCGCCCCAGAGACGGGCGTACGCTTCATCGCTGATGGCAGCCTGGTCCGGGCCCAGCTCGCCGAAGGTCCGGCCGGGCAGCGGGCTGGCCACCACGACATCCGGTGAGCTTCGGAGCACCCGGGGCGCCGCGAACGTGCCGTCGCCCAGAAGGACCTGGACCTGCGCGCTGCGTGCGGCAGGGACGGCCGCCTCGCCGGGCCGGAAAACCTTGATGTAGCACGACTCGGCCCGCACCACGGCGCGGGTGTGCGGCCGGTGCGCGATGATTTCCCCCTGCCGCGCCGCGGCTAGGAGGGACGGCAGCCCGGGGTCGTCCGGGGGCACCAGCTCAAAGTGTCCGGACCGGAGGTGGCCTGCCCTGACGCCCGGCCGGCCGGGAACCGTGACCTCGAGTTTGTAGTCCCCCGGGATCTTGTCCGGCCACGCCCGGCGGACGTGCCAGGTCCGGCCGCGGTCGTCGACGGCGGACTTGGGGAGCGGCGGGAGCCAGCTCATGCCACCAGCTCCCAGGCCCGGTCGATATGCCGGGCCAGATCGGCGGCCCAGTCAGGGCAACGGTCCCGGAAAGGATCGACACTGCTGGCGAACAGTCTCAGCGCCGCCCAGGCGTCGACCGCGTCGGGGGCGAACCGGCCGCCCGCGTGCACGTATCCCGCCAGCAGGGGTGCCAAGCGCGGCTGGAGGGATACGTCCTTGCGGGTGGCCTCCCGCCAGCGCGCCATCTCCTCGACGGCGGTAAAGGAGCCGAGATCGCTCTCCGGAAGTCCGGCCCGGGCGCGGTCGAAGTCGATCAGCCGGACCTCGGACCCGCTGACCAGGACCTGATCAGCGGAGAAGTCCCCGTGGACGACGACGGCGGGACGCCCGCCGTAGGGGCCGTTCAGGTCGTCGCCGTTCAGATCGGCGCCGTCCAGACTGCGTCGGATCCGGGCTGCCACTCGTGCGGCGCCCAGTTCCAGTGCGGGGGCGAGGGCCGTAACCATGGCGCAGGTCACCGCCAGTTGGCGCTCCACGAGGGTCCCGGACCCGGCGGCGGGTCCGCCGTCGTCGTCCGCCGGGATGCGGTGGAGCCGGGCGAGGGCCTCACCGGCCCGGCGGGCGCTTTCGGCGTCGTGGCTGGCCGCCAGATCGCGGTCACCCCAGTGGGGACTGGCGCTGGTGCCGTGGTCCTGGAAATCAGCGCCGCCGAGCGCGGGAAGCACGGGAACGTCATGGTCCCGCAGGCGCTGGTGGAACCGGTCAGTGTTTCCGGCGGCGGGACGGGCCGCGAGCTTGATCACGATCGGCGCATCCCGGGATTGCTCCAGCAGGACCACGCGCCGCTCCGGCTTGTAGCGCAGCACCCTGGCGCCTACGGGTCCGGTCCCGGGACCCGGCACGGCGCCGAGCTCTGCCAGCCCCCGGCCGGCCAGCCAGCGGAGGTTCTTGTACAGGGCCCAGTCGTCTTCGATGCCGCCGACCGCGATCACGGCGTCGGTGTGGGGAGGGGGAGCGCGCAGGAGACGCAGGCCCCCGCCGCGCCGCGCCGACGTCCGGGCGCGTCCCTCCAGCTTGACGTTCCCACGGGTCGTGAGGGCCCAGCCGTACTCTTCCCTACCCTCCAGGGTGCGGGTAAAGGCCACCAGGGCGGACGTACCCGGCTTGTAGCGGACCCGGGTGACGTGGGCGGCCTCGCCCAGGACCTCGGAGAGCAGGTCGTCGTCGAGCACTACCGCGAGCCCCGGCAGCCGCCCGTCCCGGCGGGCGAGCTCAAGGTCCGCCTCACGCAAGGGCCTTCGCACCGCATTCACGTCGGCACCTCAACGTCCCGGAGCTCCACCCGCTGCCCGTGCTCCTCGGCCGTTTCCTCCTTCGCTGCCCGGGCGGCGGGCGGACCTCCCAGCCACCTGCTGAACCGGCTGTCGGGGTCGCGCAGCAGTTCCAGCGGGCTGCCTTCTTCGCGGATGCGCCCGTCCTCGAGCCAGATGACCCGGTCGGACAGGCGCGCGGCGAAGGCATCGTGGGTGATGGTGATGGAGGTCCGGCCGCGGGTCAGGACGTCCAGGGCAGCCAGGATGGATTCCCGGGAGGCAGGATCCAGCCCGGCGGTTGCCTCGTCCAGGATCACGATCGGCGCTTCACGGAGGATGGCCCGGGCGATCGCGATCCGTTGCCGCTGGCCGCCGGAGAGGTCCTTGGCCGCTTCGCCCAGGACGGTGTCGTAGCCGGCGGGAAGGGCCCGGATGAAGTCGTCGGCCTGCGCCAGGGCGCCCGCGTGCTCGATGTCCTCGTCGGAGGCGTCCAGGCGGCCGAACCTGATGTTCTCCCGCACCGTGTTGCCGAACAGGACGGAATCCTGCAGCAGGATCGAGACATGCGAACGCACCGAGGCGATCTGCAGCTGCCTGAGGTCCTCCCCGCCCACCCGGACCGTGCCGGTGGTCGGGTCGATCATCCGCAGGATCAGGCTGGCCAGGGTTGATTTGCCGGCGCCGGACGGGCCGATGATGGCGAGCCGTTCGCCGGCCGGGATCGTCAGGTTGATCCCGTGCAGCACGGTGGTTCCCTCCCCGTGGCCGGCGGAGACGTCGTCGAACACGATGTCCGGGTGGCGATTGTCCAAGGGCCGGGCGTCCGGGGGTTCGGGCAGGTCCGTCTGGGCCTCGAGCAGGTCCGCGACGCGCTCGCCGGACGCGGTGGCCTGGGCGATCCGGCTGGTCTGCTTGGCGAGATCCTTCAGCGGCTTCATGCCGGTCTTGAGGTAGGTCAGGAAGACGACGAGGTCCCCGGGACTGATGGAGTGGTCCAGCACGCGCCAGCCGCCGCCGGCCAGGACGACGGCGGTGGCGACGCCGATCAGCACGTCCGTGCGGCGTTCCAGGCCGGCAGCGAGCCGGAGGGCGGCCACGCCCGTGCCGAGGGTGGCCGCGTTGCTCTTCCGGAAGCTGGAGCTGATGGTGTCCTCGAGCCCGTAGGCCTGGACTTCACGCATGGCGCCGAGGGTCTGCGCGGCGGTGGTGGCCAGGGCTCCCTCGCCTTTCCGGGACCGGCCCGCCGCCTTCGTGATGGAGCCCGAGCTGCGGCGGGACAGGATGGCGAAACTGCCGGCGGTCAGGAAGACGACGAGCGCCAGCATCGGGTCGAGCCACAACATGATCACGGTCATCGCCACGAGCGTCACGGCGTTGCCGAGCATCGGAAGGCCGGCGGTGACGGCCACGTCCTGCAGGCGCGAGACGTCGCTGACGAGCCGCTGGACGGTGTCTCCGGCGGACGCCCGCGTGTGGTGGCGCATGGACAGGCCCTGCACATGCCGGAAAGTGCGGGCGCGGAGGTCCGCGGCGACCCGGGATCCTACGAGGGCGAAGGAGATCGCGGACCAGTAGTTGGCCACCGCCCGCAGGACGCTGATGATGACGATCGCGCCGCCGCACAGCAGCAGCGTCTGCATGCTGGCTTCCAGGGCCGGTCCGGGCCGGCGGATGCTCGCGCCGAGCGAGCGTGTCACAGCGTCGATCACCAGCTTCACGGGCCACGGCTCCAGCAGGCGGAAAAGCACGTCGGCGGCGAGCGCCAGGAAACCGATGGCCATCCGTAACCGGTGTTCCCGCAGGTGCGGCCAGACGCATCGCAGGGTCCGCCGCAGCCCCGAGGCCGGGCTGCCGGGGGCTGGCTGCCTTGCGCCGGTCATGGCCGGGCCGCCTGCCGCGGCGCCGGCAGCCCGGAGGTGATGCGCGACAGCACCCCGCTCCAACTGAACCGCCGTTCGGCGTCGTCGCGGGCCCGGCTGCTCAGGGCGCGGCGCAGGGCCGGATCGCCCGCCAACCGGGCCAACGCCCCGGCCAGGGCCGCGGGATCCGAGGGCGGGACCAGGATGCCGGTGCGCCCGTCATCCACGATCGCGGGGATCTGGCCCACGGAGCTGGCGATGATCGGCATCCCGGCGGCCATGTACTCGTAGACCTTGAGCGGCGAAAAGTAGTCGTCCTGCCCCTGCTCCTCTGCCGGATAGGGTGCCGCAGCGGCGTCGCAGTCGTGCAGCAGGCCGGGAACGTCGGCGGGCAGGACGGCTCCGGTGAATTCCGCCTCGACACCCAGTGCGCCGGCGAGCCGCTCCAGTTCGGGCCGGCCCGGCCCATCGCCGATGATCCGCACCGCCCACCGCTGACAGGGGAACGCGGGGGAGGAGTTGGCCAGCGCGACGGCCTCGAGCAAATCGGGCACCCCGTGCCAGGGTTTCAGCGTCCCCACGAACGCCACGGTCAGATGGCCCGCGTGCTGCCGGCCCGGCGGCCGGGCCGTGATGCGGTCCACGTTTACGCCGTTGGGCGTCAGGGCCGTCCGTGCCCCGGGCACCCGCTGCCGCACCCAGCGGACCACCGGCTCCGACACGCAGGCCACGACGTCGGCCGTCCCGGCGTTGCGCCGCAGCACCGTCTCGGCTTTCCTGACGTCCAGCAACTGGCGGTACTTCTGTTGTTCCTCAATCAACGGGGCGTTGACCTCCAGGACCGACGGGACCGAAAGGACCCGGGCCAGCACGGCCAGCGCCGGGCTGAACAGGGAGTAGCGTTCGTAGACCAGGTCGCAGCCGCGGTGCAGGACCAGGTCCACCAGGGCAAGCGCGGCGTCCTCGAGCGACTGTTCGCGGGCCCGGCCCGGAACGACGGCGGCGGGGACCTCGACGGCGTCGAGGTCGTCCAGGTCTGTGGGGCGGTCGGTGCCGAGCCGGGTGCAGTAGACGGAGACGCTGGCGCCGGCCTGCCGCCACGCCCGCACGATTTCCTGGACGTGCACGGAGGAGCCTTTGGTGCCGAAAACGGGCACCCCGGGGTCCGCGCAGATATAGGCCACACGCATCAGGCGACGCTCCTTTCCGGGCGGGCGAGGGCCCGGAGCAGTTCGGCCTGGCGCCGGACGTCGAAGTCCTGCTCGATCAGGGCCCGGGCGTTCCGGGCCATCGCCGCCCGGTCCGTGGCGGGGGAGCTCAGCTGCCGGATTGCCCGGGCGAGGGCGTGGGCGTTCGCCGGCGGGGCCAGGATTCCGGTGGAACCATTCCGGACCACTTCGGGGATCCCGGTGACGGCGGTGCTGATGCAGGGAACGCCGGTGGCCATTGCCTCCAGCAGCACGGTGGGCATCCCGTCCGCGTTGCCGTCCGCGCCGACCACGCACGGGGCGACGAAGATGTCGGACGATTCGAGCAGTTCCTGGACCTGGTCCTGGGTCTGGGCCCCGAGCAGGCGGACCTGGCCGTCCAGGCCGAGCTCCCCGATGGCGTCCTCGAGCTCTTCGGCCAGCGCGCCGGTTCCGGCGATCCGGACCTCCAGGCGCAAGCCCGCGTCCACCAGTTCGGCCGCGGCCGGCAGCAGATACTGGAAGCCCTTCTTTTCGACCAGGCGCCCGACGGCGGCGACCCGGACCGTGGTCCCGGCCGGCCGCGGATCCCGGTACGGGAACCGGTCCAGGTCCAGGCCGTTGCGCACCAGGTGCAGCCGCGCCGTGGCGGCGGGGAACCGGCGGCGGAGGTAGCGCAGATTGAACCGGCTGATGGTGACGGCGTGGTGCGCCTGTTCGAGCTTGATCCTGAGGTCGTCGCTGCTGACCGATTCATGGAAGATGTCCACGGCGTGCGCGGTGAAGGAGAAGGGAATCCCGGTAACGGCGGATGCAAGCCGGGCGACGCTGGTCGCTCCGGAGGCGAAATGCACGTGCATGTGCCGGATGTTCCGGGCCTGAAGGGCGACGGCGAGATTGACGGCGCGGACGGCGTCGTCGACCGGGGCGGCAGTAAGCTCGCCGAAAGTCCTGCCCAGCGCCCCGGTGAGCCCGGCCGATTCGGCCGCGCGGAAGCAGTCCCATAGTTCGGAGGTCTTCAGCGGCCGGTCGATGTAGGTCACCGGTGCCTGGACCCTGGCGAGTTCGGCGTGGAACCTGGCGTCGTTGGGCGGCAGCAGGGAGAAGATTTCGATCCTGTCGCCGGCAGCTTCCCGCGCCAGGATCTCCGAGACGATGAAGGTCTCGGAGAAGCGCGGGTACATCTTGAGGACATACGCGGTGGCCGGTTCACACTGCGACACGGCTGGCACTCTCCTTTGGATTGAGCGCAGGTTCGCCGGCCTCGGCGCGGAGCAGGGGCTGGAGCAGCTGGGCCGCGAGCTGCGGGGCGCGGACCAGGCCGTCCAGGACGGCCCGGCGGCGGTCCACCGTGGTGCCGAGCCGCGCCGCGATCCAGCCGGCCAGGACCTCGGGGGTCAGGGTGCCGATGTCCTGGTGTTCCAGGTACCCGGCGTCGGCCAGGGACTCCGCCCGGATGCGCTGTTCGGCCCGGGACTGGGTCCGCGGCACGATCAGGGCGGGGACGCTGGTGCTCAGGATCTCGCACACGGTGTTGTAGCCGCCCATCGACACGACGGCGGAGGCGTGCCGGAGATGGAAGATGAGGTCGTTCACGGTGGGCACTACCTTGACGCCGGGGCCGGCCTGCCGCTGCAGGTCGTGGAGCTCGGCGAGGGGCATTTCGGGCCCGGCCACGATCAGGTGGCCCAGGCCCTCCGGCACCCGGGCCGCGACGGCGATGCTAGCCAGGGCATGGCCGTCGGAGCCGCCGCCGACCGTGGTCAGGCAGTACGGCCCGGGCATGCAGCTGGTGCCGGAGCCGGGCGGCCGGCCGGCGGCCAGGTAGCCGGTGTAGCGGATGAGTTTGCGCAGCGAGAACGGAATTTCGCCGGCCGCCACCGGGTCGTGGACGGCGGGGTCGCCGTAGATCCAGATCTCGTCGAACAGGGACTTGACCAGCCGCGGCCCGCCGAACCGGGCCCACTCGGCGAAGGCCACATCGGGGGCGTCGAGGACTTCGCGAAGGCCCAGCACCACCCGCACCGGCCCGCGGGCGCGCACACGCCGCAGCGCGGACTCCAGTTCGCGGTGCACCCCGGTGGCGTGGCGGTCCACAATCACCAGTTGCGGGCTGAACCCGGCCAGGACCGCCTTCAGCAGCCGGGCGCGGATGGCGACGAGCTCGTGCATGGGTACGGCGAGGTTCCGTGGCAGGTAGCCCTCCGGGCTCTTGCCCACGCCGGGCAGCAGCACCCAGTCCCAGCCGTCCGGCGCCTGGAACGCGGGGGCATGCGCGGTGCCGGTGATGAGGATGCCGGTCACGGCGCGGCCGGTCAGCCCTGGAAGCTGGTTGGACAGCGCGTGCGCCAGTGCCAGGTTCCGGCGCATGTGCCCCAGCCCCACCGAGTCGTGGGAGTAGAGCACTATTCGCATCGGCTCCATGGTGGTCCTCCGTACCCACGGTCCGCGGCACAGGGGCATTCCTTGCGGCGGAAGTTGATCTCAAGGACCAGCGTGCTCCGCGATCGTGAGGACCGGATGAGGGCAGGATTAAGGAGTCTTCATAATGTCTGCGGGGCGGGCAGGCTGCCGGTCAGAGCTTCGCGCGGGCGGCCTGCAGCGGGATCCGGATCAGGAAGCGGGATCCTTCGCCGGAGCTGGATTCGACGCTGGCGGTGCCGCCGTGGGCTTCGGCGATGGCGGTGACGATCGCCAGGCCAAGGCCGGAGCCTTCCTCGCCGCGGCCGGTCCCGGCGCGGCCGAAACGCTCAAAGATCCGCTGCTGGTCCTTTTCGGCGATGCCCGCCCCGGTGTCCCGGACCCACAGCGCCAGGGTGTCGCCACCGGCCGCTGCGGGCCCCTCGATCCGGCTGCCCAGGGCGATGGTGGCGGAGCGCCCGGTGTGTTTGACCGCGTTGGCAGCCAGCTGGACCAGCGCCTGGGTGAGGCGCTGCCCGTCTGCCTCCACCACGACGTCGGCGCTTTCGTCGAGCTGCCAGCGGCGGTCCGCGAGGACCCGGACCTTCTCCATTACCTGGTGCAGGAGCTCCGGGACCAGGACCGGGGTTCTTCGGATGAAGTCGGGGTGGCCGGCGTTGGCGAGTACCAGCAGGTCGTCCACCAGCCGCTGCATCCGGTCCACTTCTTCGAGCAGTACCTCCCGGGTGGCGATCACATCGGCGGGGTCCTCGACGGACACCAGTTCGAGGTGTCCGCGCAGGATGGTGAGCGGCGTCCGCAGCTCGTGGCCGGCGTCGTCGAGGAACTGCTGCTGCTGCCGGGCGCCGTCATCGAGTCGTTCCAGCATGGTGTTGAAGGTCTTGGCCAGCAGCGTCACGTCGTCCTCGCCGTCGCGCACGTCCACCCGCTGGGTGAGGTCCTCATGGCTGACCACCTGGGTCGCTTCGCGCAGCCGCCGCAGCGGGTCCAGCAGGCGGCCGGCCACCAGTGCGCCGATCAGGGCCGCGCCGAGCAGGGTCCCCGCGGCCACCAGGGAATAGGTCTGGACCGAGGCCACGTTGTGGTCCCGCTGGTCCACGGCGTCCCGGCCCAGCAGCAGGAAGGTGCCGGTACTTTGACCCGCCGTCCCCTTCACCGGCAGGACCACGGTCCGGAGCGGATCGCCGTCCGAATCGTAGGCGTCGAAGGCTGCGCCGGCCGGGTCCGGGAGGCGGGCGACGGCGGGCAGCAGGGCATCGCCGAGCAGGGGCTTGTCCGGATTCCCCTCGATGATCCAGGCGACGCGGCCGTCGACGATGGCGGCCATCACCTCGTTGCTGCGCGGTGCGATGTCCTCGGCGGCGTCACGCAGCCGGCTGCTGTAGGAAGTGCTGCTGCCGTCGCTGTTGGCGTTCACGAGCTTGATCAGGGTGTTGCCCTTGTCCAGGATCGCCTGGTCAACGCGGGCGTCCGAGTCCTGGAACTGGACAATGAAGGCGATCAGTCCGGCCGTGACCAGTCCGGCGAACATCATGCCCAGCATGGCGGCCACCACCCGGAAGCGCACCGAGTGGAACTTCGCGCTCCAGCCGGACGGGCCCAGATCGGCGGGGTCGGGCGCCGTCACGGGTTCGCTTCCCCGGCGAGCCGGTAGCCGGCGCCGCGGGTGGTGACGATGCGGTCCGCGCCGATCTTTTGCCGCACCTGGCGGACGTAGACGTCCACCACATTGGAGGTCCCGTCAAAGTCATAGCCCCACACGTGGCTGAGCAGTTGCTGCCGGCTCAGGACCTGTCCGGGATTGAGCAGGAACATTTCAACCAGGGCGAACTCGCGGGCCGAGAGTTCCATGGTCTTGTCCCCGACGCTGACCGTGCGGGTGTGCAGGTTCAGTTCCAGGACCCCGTAGCGCAGGAGGTGGTCCGCGGGCGGGTCGTTGTTCTCCCCGGGGCGGACCCGGCGCCGGATCCGGGCAACGAGTTCGTCGAAGTGGAACGGTTTGGTCATGTAGTCGTCCGCGCCGCCGTCCAGGCCGGCGACTGTGTCCGCCGCGGAGCCCCGGGCGGTGAGAATGATGACCGGAAGGTCGACGCCGTTCTTGCGGAGCGCAGCCAGGACGGTGAAGCCGTCGAGCCGGGGGAGTCCGACGTCCAGGATCAGGAGATCGAACTGGCCGCTGGCGGCGTAGTCCACGGCCGCCACCCCGTCGGTCACGACCGTGGGGGCGAATCCGGCGGCGCGCAGGCCCTTCTCGATGAACCGGGAGATGCGTTCTTCGTCTTCGGCGATAAGGATGCGGATCACGTCGACTCCAGAGAAATGCCCGGCTCCGGGATGGGCCGCCGGGCGCACCGGACGGTGCTCCCCGCGGGCCCCGGAACGTCAGGCCTGCTAGCTATCTGTGGCGTCTCCTGCATGAGCTGGGAGGAAGGTCAGGGGCCCCAGCAGCCCCGGTCTGCCCATCAGGCGGGCGTAGTGCGGACATGGCGATCATCCGTGTGCGAGGTCCGGCATCCGTGAGTGGTGATGGATCCGGTGTCCTCCCATGGTGCTCCTGCGACGGGGCCCGCGTCACCCCCCTTGCGCCAAAAGCACCGCTGGGTGCCGCTAGGCTGGCAGCTATGCCGAGGAATATTACTGTTAGCCTGCCGGATCCGACCCTGCGCGAGTATCTCACCCCGCAGCCGGAGGTCACCCTGCTGGAGTGGGACCTGACCGGAGCGCCGCCGCAGCCGCGCATCGACATCGTGGTTCCGCCGTACATGGGATCCAAGGAGGTCCTGCGCGCGCTGGACGCCGTGGACAGCGGCCTGGTGCAGAGCCAGTCAATCGGCTACGACGGCGTGGAGGAGTTCCTGCCCGCCGGCCGGCTGTTCGCCAACGCCTCCACCGTCCATGAAACGGCCACCGCAGAGCTGACCCTCGCCCTGATCCTGGCCAGCCAGCGGGACCTTCCGCGGACCTTGCAGAACCAGCGCGAGCGGATCTGGGAGAGCCGGCCGACGTCGAGCCTGGCGGACCAGCGCGTGCTGATCATCGGCTACGGCGGCGTGGGCAAGGCGATCGAGGACCGGCTGCTGCCGTTCGAGGCCACCGTGACCAGGGTGGCCAGCAGGGAGCGCACCGACGACCGCGGCCGGATCCACGGCATCGCCGCGCTGCCCGCCCTGCTGCCGGAGCACGACATCGTGGTGGTCGTGGTGCCGCTCAGCGACTCCACCCGGCACCTCGTCGATGACGCCTTCCTCGCCGCGATGCCCGACGGCGCGCTGCTGGTCAACGTGGCCCGCGGGCCCGTCGCGGACACCGATGCGCTGGTCCGGCACACCGCCTCCGGCCGGCTCCGCGCCGCCCTGGACGTCACGGACCCGGAGCCGCTGCCACAGGACCACCCGCTCTGGGACATTCCGGGGGTCATCATCAGCCCGCATGTGGGCGGCGCCAGCTCGGCGATGCCCCCACGGATGGGCCGGCTGCTGCAGCGCCAGATCGACCTGATGCTGGCCGGTAAACCGCCGGTCAACGTGGTGCTGAACGGCTAAGCCGGCGGGCTCAGCCCGGGGCAAGGACGCAAAACTCGTTGCCCTCCGGATCGGCCAGGCACACCCATGACACGTCACCCTGGCCGACGTTGGCCTCCATCGCGCCCAGCGCCAGCAGCCGGGCCACTTCCGCGGCCTGGTCGGCACCGGGGTACGGCTTGAGGTCGAGGTGGACCCGGCCGGGCGCCGGCTCCGCGGCGGGCACGCGGCGGAACTCCAGGTACGGGCCGACGCCCTGCGCCGAGCGCAGCCGCGCCCGGTCCTGCGTCAGCTCATGCAGCACCCAGTCCGTCGCCTCACCCCAGAACTCCGCAAGGACGGTCGGCTCCGCGCAGTCGACCACGACGGCGGCAATCGGTCCGGTGTCCCGGTACACCTCCCGCGGCGCCAGCACCCGGAACAGGTTGCCCTCCGGGTCGGCCAGTGCGGTCCACGGCAACTCGCCGTCGGCGGCACCGGCAGGGGTCGCACCGGCTGGGTTTGCACCGGCTGGGGTGGCATCCGGCCGTGTCGCGCCCAGCTCCAGCAGCCGGGCCACCAGCGCCGCGTGCTGCGCCGCTGATGTGCTGGCGAGCCCAAGCTGCGCGCGGTACCGCACAGTGTCGGGATCCGGCACGGTGACGACATCGACGCAGACGGCCGAGGGGTCCGGCCAGTTAAACCCCACCGGTTCCACGTTGGTCACGCCGGGCCCCTCGCTGGAGACACTCCAGCCGAGCGCCGCCGCCCAGAACCGGCCGAGGGCGTCGTCGTCGCGGGCCTTGAAGTTCACCTGGACCAGTCGCAGCGTCATGCGGCCCGATCCTATCCCGGCGGGGTGCCTGTGCCGGCGGTGTCCACCACGCAGAACCGGTTGCCCTCGGGATCGGCGAGGATCACGTAGTCCGCGTCCGCGGGCCGCTTATCCCACTGCACGCGGGTGGCCCCCAGGCCGAGGAGCCGCTGCACCTCGGCGGCCTGGTCCTCCGCGTACAGGTCCAGGTGCAGGCGTGGCGGAATCTGCCGGGCCGCGGGTACGCGGTCCAACGAGATGCAGGTGCCGTTCCCGCCCGGCGGCTGCAGAATCACAAACCCGTCCTCCGGTTCCTGCCGCGGCACATAGCCCAGGGCGGCCTGCCAGAAATCCAGCTGGCGTTCGAGGTTGTCCACCCGGATCACGATGGACCCGATGCGCAGCGCCACGCTAGCTGTCCCGCCGGTCGGAGCCGGTGACGAGCGCGGGGGCAGGCTCAAAGCTGCTGGTGTCTTGCATCGCGCGTCCTTTGCGGAGGGTAGTGTTCCGGCCGGGACCCCTCACGCTAGGGCGCCATGGGGAGGCGCGCAAGAGGGCCGCCGTCAGCGCGGCGCCAGTCCGTGGCCTCCCGGGACGCCGTGCAGGTGCGCGGCAATGCTGCGGAACCCGCGGGCCAGGAGCCGGAACAGCCCGACGGCGACGGCCTTGACCAGGACCACCGCCAGGGACATCACGCCGGTGACGGCCAGCATCAGGACGACGCCCAGCAGCAGCGGCAGATAGATCAGAAAAGCCGTAACCACCGCCGCGACGTAACCTGCTGCGTACAGCAGAAGGGTGGCCTGATCCATCGGAAACCACATCCAAAGACTTTGTGCTCGGCGGCGGTGTACCGGCCGATAGGTACGTAGTAGCACCACGGCTGCGGACCGGCAAGGGCCGCCGGAATCCGCCCTGAGAGGAACCCGGCACACGCCCAGCTTCCGGACGTAAACTGACCTCCGGATCACCGTGTGGGGGCTGGCGGCATGGTGTGTGGACGCGTGAAGTGGAGACCGGATGCTCTGGAAACTGCTCGTTGAATACCTGAGGCCGCAGCGCCGGCTGCTGCTCGCCGTCGTCGTCTTCCAGCTGGCGGCGTCCATCGCTTCGCTGTACCTGCCCACCCTGAACGCGGACATCATCGACCAGGGCGTGGCGCGCGGGGACACTGATTACATCCTGCGCACCGGCGGCATGATGCTGATGATCACGCTGCTGCAGATCGCGTGCACCATCACCGCCGTCTACTTCGGCGCCAAGGCCGCGATGGCCCTGGGCCGGGACGTGCGCGGAGCCATTTTCGGCCGGGTCGCGGAGTTCTCCGAGCAGGAGGTGACCCGGTTCGGCGCGCCCAGCCTGATCACCCGGTCCACCAACGACGTCCAGCAGGTCCAGCAGCTGGTGCTGATGTCCGCCACCCTGATGGTCACCGCGCCGATGCTGAGCATCGGCGGCGTCATCATGGCCATCCGGCAGGATGTGCAGCTGTCCTGGCTGATCGCGGTCAGCGTGCCGGTGCTGCTGATCGCAGTCGGCCTGATCGTGACCCGCATGGTGCCGTTGTTCCGGCTGATGCAGACCCGGATCGACTCGGTCAACCGGGTGCTGCGCGAGCAGCTGACCGGCATCCGCGTGGTCCGCGCCTTCGTCCGCGAAGAGGTGGAAACAGCCCGCTTTGCCCGCGCCAACGAGGACGTCACGGACACCGCGCTGCGCGCCGGCCGGCTGATGGCGCTGGCGTTCCCTACCGTGATGCTGGTGCTGAATGTCTCGTCCGTGGCGGTGATCTGGTTCGGCGCGTACCGGATCGAGGACGGGTCCATGCAAGTGGGCACCATGATCGCGTTCCTGAGCTACCTGATGCAGATCCTGATGTCCGTCATGATGGCCACGTTCATGGCGATCATGATCCCGCGGGCCGCGGTTTCGGCGGACCGGATCGGGCAGGTGCTGGGCACCGAATCGAGTGTCCGGCCGCCCGCGCAGCCCGTCAGCCTGTCCGGCCGGGTTGCCCGCGGCGAGCTGGAGATGCGCGACGTCGGGTTCGCCTACCCGGGTGCCGAGGCGCCGGTGCTCTCGGACGTGAGCTTTACCGCCCGCGCCGGGCAGACGACGGCGATCATCGGGTCCACCGGCTCCGGCAAGACCACCCTGGTGAACCTGATGCCGCGGCTCTTCGACGCCACCTCCGGCGCGGTGCGGATCGACGGCGTGGACGTGCGCGAACTGCACCCGGACCTGCTCTGGGGGCACATCGGCCTGGTCCCGCAGAAGCCGTACCTGTTCTCCGGCACGGTGCGCAGCAACCTGCGTTACGGCAAGCCGGACGCCACCGAGGACGAACTCTGGCAGGCACTGGCGATCGCGCAGGCCGAGGACTTTGTCCGCGCGATGGAGGGCGGGCTGGACGCGCCCATCTCACAGGGCGGCACCAACGTCTCCGGCGGGCAGCTGCAGCGGATCGCGATTGCCCGGGCGCTGGTGAAACGGCCCGAGCTCTACATCTTTGACGACTCGTTTTCCTCACTGGACACGGCCACGGACGCCCGGCTGCGGCAGGCGCTCAAGCAGCACACCGCCGGCGCGACGCTGGTGATCATCGCCCAGCGGGTCTCCAGCATCGCGGACGCGGACCAGATCCTGGTGCTCGACGACGGCAGGATCGTCGCGCACGGCACGCACGAGCAGCTGCTGGAGACCTCGGAGACCTACCAGGAGATCGTGAATTCCCAGCTGGCGGCGGAGGAGGCGGCATGAGCAAGGTCGATAAGGCGCCGGCTCCGGCGGCGTCGAGCGAGCCGCCGCCCCGGATTCCGCGTCCGGTCGGCGGTCCGGGCCGCGGCGGACCGTTCGCCGGGATGAACGTCCCGGCGGAGAAGGCGATGAACTTCGGCCCGTCCGCGAAACGGCTGCTGGGCGAACTCCGCCCCGAGCGGATCTGGCTGACGCTGGTACTGCTCCTCGCCGTCGTGAGCGTGACGCTCTCCGTGATCGGGCCGCGGCTGCTCGGGGAGGGCACCAACCTGATCTTCTCCGGCGTCGTGTCCAAGCAGTTGCCTGCCGGGGTGAGCAAAGCCCAGCTGGTCGCGCAGCTGCGGGCCGCGGGGGAGAACCAAAAGGCGGACATGCTCAGTGCCATGGCGCTGACCCCCGGGACCGGGATCGACTTCGCCGCGCTGTCCTCGGTGCTGCTGTGGGCGCTGGCGCTCTACGTGCTGGCGTCCGCTTTTATGTGGATGCAGGCATATATCCTCAACGGCGTGGTGCAGCGGACGGTGTACCGGCTGCGCGAACGGATCGAGGCGAAGATCAACCGGCTTCCGCTGCGCTACTTCGACACCGTGCAGCGCGGCGAGCTCCTCAGCCGGGTGACCAACGACGTCGACAACATCTCCCAGAGCCTGCAGCAGTCCATCAGCCAGGCGGTGACCTCGGTGCTGACCGTGGCCGGCGTGCTGGTGATGATGGTGATCCTCTCGCCGACGCTGGCCATCATTGCCCTGGTGACCATCCCGCTGACCCTGGTGACGACGGCGGTGATCGCCAAGCGTTCGCAGAAGCTGTTCGTGGCGCAGTGGAAGAACACCGGTGAGCTGAACGGCCAGATCGAGGAGACCTACACCGGGCATGCGCTGGTGAAGGTCTTCGGCCGGCAGCGCGAGGTGGAGGAGCGGTTCCGGCAGAAGAACGCGGAGCTGTATCAGGCCAGCTTCGGTGCGCAGTTCATTTCCGGCCTGATCATGCCGGCCATGACGTTCATCGGGAACCTGGTCTATGTGGGGATCGCCGTGGTGGGCGGGCTGCAGGTGGCGTCCGGGGCGATGCAGCTGGGGGATGTGCAGGCGTTCATCCAGTACTCGCGGCAGTTCACCCAGCCGCTGGCCCAGCTGGGCTCGATGGCGAACCTGCTGCAGTCCGGGGTGGCGTCGGCGGAGCGGGTGTTCGAGCTGCTGGACACCGAGGAGCAGTCGGCGGATCCGGTCCCCGGTGAGGCGCCTTCTGGGGGCCGGGGCCGGCTGGTGTTCGAGAACGTGTCCTTTGCGTACTCGCCGGACAAGCCGCTGATTTTTAACCTGAGCCTGGTGGCGGAGCCGGGGCAGACCGTGGCGATCGTGGGCCCGACCGGGGCGGGCAAGACCACGCTGGTGAACCTGATGATGCGGTTCTACGAGCTCGGCGCCGGGCGGATCACCCTCGACGGCGTGGACGTCGCCGCGATGGCCCGGCACGAGCTGCGCTCGCGGATGGGCATGGTGCTGCAGGACACCTGGCTGTTCGGCGGGACCATCCGGGACAACATCGCCTACGGCCGTCCCGGCGCTTCGGAGGAGGAGATCCTGGAGGCGGCGAAGGCGACCTACGTGGACCGGTTCGTGAAATCCCTGCCGCAGGGCTACGACACGGTACTCGACGACGAGGGAGCCAACGTTTCGGCGGGGGAGAAGCAGCTGCTGACCATCGCCCGGGCGTTCCTGGCCCGGCCCTCGGTGCTGATCCTGGACGAGGCGACGTCCTCGGTGGATACCCGTACCGAGGTGCTGGTGCAGAAGGCGATGAGCGCACTTCGCTCGGACCGGACATCGTTCGTCATCGCCCACCGGCTCTCCACCATCCGCGACGCCGACCTCATCCTGGTGATGGAGGCCGGCCAGATCGTGGAGCAGGGGACGCACGCGTCACTGCTGGAGGCGGGCGGGGCGTATGCCGCGCTGTACGAGGCCCAGTTCGCGGCTCCCGTGGCGGAGGTCTAAAGCGGTGGACCGCTGGGCCGCCTGCCCGTCAGGTGCGATGCACGAGAGTGTATCCACGGTACGACAGCGGGCGGGAGGCGAGATCGGCACTCTGCTGGTCTTTTCCAACGGGCAGCCACTTGGGCGAATGCTCTCACCCGCCCCGGATCGGCACTCCGGCTCTTCCATCTCGTGGCTGTTTGGTTAGGGCATATCTCAGCTGGACGTCAGGGAGGTGCAGTCATCGGTGTCAGGTTGGGTTGACATTGGACATTTATTGACGCTTGATACCCGGCATCTCAGATTTCAACCTGACACTCTTCGCCAGGAATCGAAAATGACCGGGCAGCACATCGGATACATCACGGTCCAGCCTACCGAAACGCAGCGTCGGCTCGAAGGTGTTCAGCGAGACGGAATCTTCACGGACAAGGACACCGAACGGCCCCAGCTCGAGGAACGTCCTCCTTCCAGCGGCGAAGGCGATACCCTCGTCGTACACAGTATGGACCACCTCGCCCGGAGAACCTGGACGACCTCCTGGTTGGGTCCCCGGGTAGGAGTCCAGTGTTTGTGTGAGTTTCGTGTCCGAGAATGGACACAGGAGGAAATTCACGAATCATGGCACGCAGACATACCCCCGAGCAGGTCATCGCCAAGGTCCGGCAGGGCCAGAAGATGCTCAACGACGGGCGCCCTATGGTCGAAGTCATCAAGGAGCTCCAAATCACCGAGGCGACCTGGTACCGCTGGTTGAACCAGTACGGGTCCGAGAAGAACGCCGAGGCGTCCAAACGGACCAAGGAGCTGGAGAAGGAGAACGCCCGGCTCAAGCGGCTGCTGGCGGAGAAGGAACTGGCCATCGACATCCTGAACGAGGTGGCCAAGGGAAAATTCTGAGCCCCGAACCCCGCCGCCGTGCCGTGCGCATGGCGGTGGAGAAGTTCGGGGCGTCCGAACGCTTCGCGTGCGCGCTACTGGGCCAGAACCGGTCAGCGTTCCGCAAGAAGAAACCCGACATGGGCTTTGAGGAAGCCCGGCTCCGCGCAGCCCTGCGCACCGTCGCCGGGCAGCACCCCGCGTGGGGCTGGCGGAAGGCCCGCTGGCACCTGCTCGCCCAGCCAGAGTGGGACGGCGTGGCGCTGAACCGGAAGCGGGTGCGGCGGCTCTGGCGCGACGAAGGCCTGGTCTGTAAACCCAGGGCGCGGAAGAAGCGCCGCACCGGGCCCGGCGCCGGTGAACAGAAGCGCCTCACGGCCGAGTACCCGATGCACGTGGTCAGCTTCGACTTCCAGTCCGATGTGACCTCCTGCGGCCGGCACATCCGGTTCTTCAACGTCATCGATGAGTACACCCGCACCGCGCTGGCCATCATCCCGCGCCGGTCCTTCAAAGCCACCGACGTGGTCGCGGTGCTGGAGAACATCATCGCCGAAACCGGCACCTCCCCGACATACGTCCGCTGCGACAACGGTCCGGAATTCACCGCCGCCGCACTGATCGAGTGGTGCAACACCGCCGGGGTCGACACCGCATTCATCGACCCGGGCTCACCCTGGCAGAACGGCTTCATCGAATCCTTCAACGCCCAATTCAGAAGGGAACAACTCGCCGGAGAAATCATGGACACCATGGCCGAAGCGAAGTATTTGGCCGAGGAATGGAAAGCTATCTACAATCATGAACGGCCCCACGGATCCCTGGACGGCATGACGCCGAAACGCTACTGGGAAAACTGGACCCAAGAAAACCAATTAGCTATCGCATAGACGCTGGACTGCTAACGGGGGCCCAACCACTCCGGTCCGTGGTGCAGAGGCTCACCAAAAAAGGGTGTCGACGATGGCGATCACCGATGCGGTGGTGGTGCCCAGCGCTCTCGCCGCCGGGATTTGTCGATAGGAACAGGGCATATGCAACGAGCAGCCGAAATTTCAGCTCAGGTCTTCACCGCAAAGGACCTGATACGACGGGGCACACCGGAGGATCTTCGCGTGGGATTTCTCTTGTTTGACAGTGCTATCGAAACCTTGATGGTTCGGAAGATCAAAGAGCTGTCTCGATGGCAGTTTACTTCCGTTACGCCCAGCTGGATCCCCCCGGATCGGCAAGTGAAAGCTGACCTGAGGGATACGACGCAGATTCAGTCAGAGAAGGCAATGCGCGGTGAGGGTGAGCACGTTCATTGGTCATTATCGAAGAGCCAGATCGGAAAGATTGAAAAGGACTTCAGCGAGAAGCTTCGCTTCCTTGCCTGGCACGGCGACATTCCTGCTGAATACGTCAGGGCTATCTCACGGCTTCACGAGTACCGCAATGAGATGTATCACCGCGAAGAACGCCGTCCGGAAGCGTTGCGAATCGTAGCGCACTTATATGCGTCGATTACGGCGGAGTTCCTGGACTTGCTCAGGCCGCGGACCCGTTCTTGGGGTCGCGATTCTTTGGCCACACGGGCTCGCATCTATGAGCGTATGGAGATGGAACCTCCGGCATTAGCGGATGGCTCCTACGACTCTGGCTCCGAGTTGCAGGCTCAGATGGCGATGGCGCTGCGGCGAGATCTTGTGTTGGAGGAGTTGCCGTTGCTGATTGCCGACTACATCGCAAGTAGGGTCGGGCGCACACACGAAATGCTTGGATACTCTCGACAATTTCTGGCCGCATTGCGTCGCACGGACTTCTCGGAGATGGATATCATTCGCATGGCCTACCGGTCTCCTGCAGGTTTCGGTCCGCAACCAAGAATTCCAACCTGGGCCATCCTCAGGCGATGGGACGAGTGGGCCGGCGGGACACGAAGGTGTCCGGATGCGCTGACCGCGTTTCAATCCCTGGCGGACTTCGAGTCAGAGTTCGAAGACTTCGAGCGGATCCTTAGCGAGCTCGCAGCTGAACTTGAGGCAGAAGTAGACCTGCAGATCGATGAAGAACGGGGACGAAGCCGAGGCGTTGCCGCCCTTGTGAAGCTGCTAGGGGAGAGGTGATGGGCTTTCCCCTTCCCTCGGAGCCTCGGCTGAGTACGCCGAGCTCCTTGCGGGAAGATCGTATTTCGACACTTTCGCCTGCCTTGCCCGAGTATAGGGGAACGGGCTTTCCGAACGCACCAAGGCAGGTCTGTTTGGTTCCCAGGTCTTCGTTGCTGGCAGCCTGATTCTTCCCCGCGGGCCGACAGTTTCCATCGTCAAACTGAGAATATGAAGCACACATTGGGTCTCCTACTCTCTTCAACGATTCCAAGCTGCGTTTTAACCGCCTTGGGGCTACCAGTCATATCGCGGACCCGTTCCGCGGGGATCGTCGTCTCACTGGGTGTTCCAGTTCCAGGGAGATAGGACAGTGTTTGCAATCGTTTAGGGTTGAGGCGTTTCGCCAGCGTCGACGTGATCGGCAGCGGCATCTGCGCTGCCTGCCCGGTTGACGTAAATTGCGTTGATCCACTCTTCGTACGGCCAGTCCTTCTCTGGAGCCTTGAGAGGCATCAGCCACGGCTCACTCACGCCACCTGGGACAGGGGTTGTGCCTAGAAGGAACGTGGCCGCCCGGGCCGACAACGGGACAGCCGGCGCCATCTTGTTGAACCTCAGTCGCGCGTAGGGAAGTAGCCAACCAACAAGCCATCGCGTTCCCCGTCTGAAATAAATCCACTGGTACAGCCGACTTAGCCAGTGTGTGTCCGTGGTAAATCTCCAGAGTTGGCCGTCTCGCTTGACCCACTGAATACCCGCCCCGTCTGTGAAGTACAGCAGGATGCTTTGGCCGGAAAGAGGGGCGCCGTCATAGTGAACGTTCTGTCCCGGGGGGATCGAAATGTCGTTGAAACCGGGTTCGGCATGGCCAGCGAAGCGTATGTCTTGCCTTCGGCAGGGGTCAACGCGGTCTTTACCGCGAGCGTTCTTAACGTCGTGCCACCATGGCAGAGTCATGTGGACTGCATGGACTCTCGAAATTGAAGCGTCCGAGTCGTTGCGAACTTCGACACGCGTTCCAAGTATGCGATAAGAATCAGATCTTGACTGCTCTGAGCGATCAAACCGGTGGACACTGACCTTGGAGGCCTGTTCACGCCTGCGATCCTCAGCTATCCGTCGTCTGTCCCCCTGTCCTTGGATGAACAAAGAGACAGTGACTATCGCAAGGAAAAGGTTAAGGCTGAACTGGGCAAAATCCACCCAGGACTTTTCGACCACGTCTCTGACTCTCCTTGACGCACGAGCACAGGGCTCTTAGTGGGAAACGCTACCGGCTACCTGTAGCCATGCTGTTTCCAGCCAGCATATCTGTCTGTTTGACCCCACTGAACCTGACCGCCGCGGTGCTGAAGTTGAGCGCTTACGACATGCGTCATGAAGTGGCACAGGCGCATCTTTAGGTCGAAGAATTTCACGTTCCATCGCATTAGAACTAATCCGGTGCCCTCGGCAAGGGCTACACCATCGATGAGGCGCTCATCATGGCCGAGTTTGACGGGAACTAGGACGCGACCTAGGAACTGGAATCCGTCATCATGGACGAACCGATCAGCTCCTGCGCGTCGCGCAGCTGCTGCGCGACCGAAATTCAGGGCCGAGCAGGCTCAAGTCGGCCCTGCTTCAATTTTTGCGCCGGCCCGATACGGAACAGCACTTGTCCTGCTCAGATGCCTGGACGCACGGTCACTTGAGGCATGACTTGTTGTCTGACTTGGGCGTAGACGTCAACGTTTAGCGTTGGCGCCACCCACAGCGATAGCGCCACCGCGTAGGGTATTCGTTCTCCCGCCAGTCCACCGGCTTGCTCCAAGCACTTCACCTTGAGGGCCACATTGGATCCTTGGCCCGTGGCGAAGGCCTTCTCGGTCTCCCATGTCAGATGCTTGATGGTGCCACTGCCGCGCTTAGCGTCATCGTCTGAGAGGTCGACAGGAGTGTCCAATTTTGGCGTTCCCGTGGGCTTAGTGAAACTCATGGCGGCCCTCCGATATTGGCGATGTTGCCAGTTGACCGGACTCAGCCATGCAAGAGTTGCCGTGATGCGTTTCGTTTCCCTGACATTCAACCCTTCGGGAAGTGGTAACAGAAGATCCTGTTCTTCAGCGGCCCCCAAACTACCAAGGTAAAGAATTACCGCCTCATTGGCGGAGCATCCCAGCGAGTAGTCTCGGTTGATCGAACCGAAGCCTATTGCCCTCTCAACTGGCAAGGAATTGCTTTTGAATCCCTCCGGGTGACGAGCGCCGTGCGCCAGTAGCGCCTTGATAGCCACCGCGCGTTCATGGCGGGAAAGAGGGACGCCATTGACGATTTCGTCTAGTGCATCATGAAGTCGTGATGCCTGCCGAGTGACGAGCGCTGCGGCGGGGCTCGTGCCGGTGGTGAAAGACTCCTGTCCAATAGTGGACGAAGCGACGCGAATACCTGGGCCTTTCGAGGTGGCTCGGGCAACTGTGAGTGACCCCTTGGGGACCACGGGCGAGGTAAAGAGCACCCGGCCACCTGGGGCTGTTACCTCTGGTTTGATACTCCTTCGGTATCCTCCCCCAAGCGCGCTTACAGGGCTTACGGTCGCAAGCCCATCACTTGGATCAAACACGTATCCGACAGGCTTCAGATCAGACGCGTCGTCGTGCATCGCTCCCACGGTCAGAGCATTGATGGCCTCGCTGGGGGAGAGCAGCCTTCTGTTTGCTTGATCCTGGTGTTGGGCTGCAAGTATGGATTCTCTACGATCTTCGCCCTTCAATTCTTGGATGGAATCCGATTTCAGCGGCCCGAGGGGAAGTTCACCGTAGTTGCCCGCAGACACGACAACTAAGACGCCATATCGAAAACTTAGCCAGTCGAGAGTTCGGGCCCACGAGGACAGAACGGAGTCAAAGGGCGTCGTCGGGTCTCCCACTGACAGATTGATTACGACGATCTCGGGGGCCACTGCGTTCTGCCCATCGATGCCCTCATACAGTTCGCGGAAGACGCGTTGCATTAGATCCGGGGTTAGATCGTTTGCTTTGATTTCTTCAATACGATCCACGGTGTCGGCGGCCGGTGACAATATTGGGCGTACAAGTACAGGCCTATTCAGCGGAGCTTCATTGGCCCCTCTGTCGCCCCACACCACTGTGGAGGCCATCCACGTGCCATGCTTGCGATCTTCGACTGTGTTCTGCGAATCGGATGACAAATCGTCGGGATCGTGCACTATGACGCGGCCGGATAGCAAGAGATGGTTGGCTGCGGGTACGCCGTCCAAAAGACACACAACCGGAACTCCGGTTGGCATCGGCACATCCGGGGTTTCGGCATCTGTAGACGGAGATTCGATCCGAACAGTTTGACCAGACAGTCGCAGATACATCACGTTTGCTGACTTGACCACCTGCACCTGAGTGAACTCGCGTTGGGCCAGTTTCTGCACAAAGTCTTCGGGAACGGTGCACTTGATTCCGTGATAGCCAACCGCGCCGATGATTGCCGAAGTAAGAACTGTCCCGCCGGCGGCTCTGACAAGTTCTCCGACTTCTAATTGGGCATTCTGCCGCAGCGCAGGCGACTTTCTATACCAAAGTTCAATCTCTAACGTATGCAGTTGATCCGGCAGACGCTCGGCGAAGTATTGGTCCCAATCGATTGCTTTCAATCTGTCCGCAGGACCCCAGGGCCGGACATCTTTCAGATGACTGAAAAGCTCCTTGAGCGGGCCATAGCCGCGTTCAACGCGCCCGGTTCTGGTCCACTCCTTCCAGAGAGCGAGTAACCGCGTCATTGCAGATTGATTTAGGCAGACAGCATGGAGGCAAGTTTTGATCTCAGGATCCCTAGGGGAATCCGATATTAAGCCAAAGTCATCAGTTGGTGACATGGAACCTTCGGACTCGTTCAGGATCTCAAATCCCAGTCTGTCAGCAACCTTGCCCAGGTCTGTCTGCTCATCGAGAGCTTCGAAGACAAGGACCAGCTGTGGGTCTGTGGCGTGGAGGGACTGAGAGAGCGCAACCTGAGTCCCGAAGTCCGCCATTGCTTCTTCGAAACGTTCGCCGAGGCGCCTAATACGGTCACCTTGGTTGTGGAATGCAACTTTGGATGAGCCCCGACCCGTCACCTTCACCGACCGTGGCCGACTTACGGAACCGAAGAGAACAGGCCGGCTGGACGGTGACCCCGTGGCATCAAGACTCAATGTCGGCTCCTGCCCGCTTTGTCCACTGCTCCAAGAGCTGCTGCGTCGCTTCTCGTCCGCTACTGGCGTCTGGTCCGCTCAGGATCGTCTTCCGTTGCACATCCAAGGCGAACTCTTCGAGTTCCGCGTAGCTGATGTCGGGCAGACGGTCCGCAACTGTTCTGGCTGCGAGTCCAAAATCGAGTCCGGTCTTAGCCGACCACGATTTCAACCATTCAACTTTTCCGGCCCGAGTTGGATGAGGAAGCTCGACGCGTATTTGCATCCGGCGCCACACAGCGCGGTCGAGTAGTTCAGGATGATTGGTGGCGGCTACGACAATTACGTGGCTTGGGAGCTTGTCGATTTGAAGAAGCAATGAGCTGACCACACGCTTGATTTCTCCCGTTTCGTGCGTATCACCTCGTTCTTTGGCAACGGCATCGAACTCATCAAAGAACAGCACGCAGGGGCGCACTCGAACTGCGGAAAAGAGAGCTTCCATTCTTGAAGCTGTTTCGCCGAGGAAGCTGCCAATAAGGCCTTCGTAGCGCACGGTCAGTAACGGGACCGCCAACTCTGTGGCAACGGCTTCGGCAAGGGAAGTTTTACCGCCGCCAGGAGGGCCTATGAATAGGAGTCGGTGACGGGGTTCTACGCCGTGACTACGTAGAAGATCTCTGCGGTGATGCTCCTCCAGGAGATCGGCGCACTGTTGACGAACTAGCCCCGGCAGAACTAAATCAGCGAGGCGTCGTTCCGGCTCTCGCTCGTGGAGGAGGCCAGACGCTTCGTCACTTCGACCGAGTGTGGTCACTTTCGAAGCGGACGGACGTCTGCGCGTGAGTGCATCGGTCAGTTGGTGCGCCAGAACACCATGTTTTTTTGCTTCTTCTTCTGCAATCAAGGCCTCAGCTGCGCGCCTGAAAGCAAGGTCATCGGTACCAGCCCCGGATTTAACGAGGGCCAGCAGGAGGTCAGCCCTTGCCACGGTCGATCACTTCTCCTTCAAGTTTGTCTAACCATATCGTCGCAGATACATCAAGTGGGATTGACCCTACTCGCCTGAGGCGAGCGTAAACGTCTGGTTTGCGTACTGGACGGCAAGACCACAGCGATCCCGCCATCACTGGAACGCCAGGGGAACGGGCTCGTCGAGAACATCAATAACGACCGTTTTTGACCCGCCATCGGGAGCCTCCGAAAAGCAACAGGTGTGACTCGCGACGATAAATGGCGGCGTTCTGGCGGCGCTATTTGTCACTTGGGCGACGCTGTTGTTCCTCGCCTGACCTGCATTGCCACGGGGCCTCCGGGGGCGACTTTCCTTCCGGGGACGACGGCGGCAGCCGTGCCGCGGTGGACTTCCTGCACCGGAACGGGACCACCACGCTGCTGGCAAGCCTGGTCACGGCAGCGTCGGAGGACCTGCTGAGGGGTGTCCGGACGCTGAAGGGGTTGGCGGACGAGGGGCTAATTGCCGGCATCCATGCCGAGGGGCCGTTCCTGTCCCAAGCCCGGTGCGGCGCGCAGAACCCTGAGTGGCTGCGGAATCCTGGCCC
This sequence comes from Arthrobacter sp. JB02-1C, assembly GCF_057748045.1. NCBI lineage: Bacteria > Bacillati > Actinomycetota > Actinomycetes > Micrococcales > Micrococcaceae > Arthrobacter > Arthrobacter sp. JB02-1C. Next base: position 687,527 of record NZ_CM173235.1, on the reverse strand, counting down.
CGAGTTGCTGCACCAGCTGCTCCAGGAGGCTGGCGGGTGGTTGAAGACGATGACCTACGCTCCTGAATTGCCTGGTGCCGACGAGCTCGTCCGGATGTTGATCGACAGCGGCGTCACGCCCTCACTGGGACATAGCGACGCGGACGCCTCGGTGGCCGCCGCCTCGCTGGAAGCGGCATCCGCCGGGCTCGATTTGTGGGAGGGGCGTTCGGCGCGGCCGACGGTGACCCATCTGTTCAACGGAATGCCGCCGATGCACCACCGGAAACCCGGACCGCTGGCTGCGTGTCTCCGGCTGGCCGGCGCCGGCACGGTGGCCGTCGAGCTGGTGGCCGACGGCGTCCATCTGGCCCCTGAGACGGTGCAGATGGTCTTCGCGCTGATCGGAGCGGACAACATCCTTCTGGTGACCGATTCGATGGCTGCGGCCGGGCTCCCCGACGGCGACTATGCTCTGGGGCGGTCAGCCGTCTCCGTGCGGGCCGGCACGGCCACGTTGCAGGGAACCGAAACCCTGGCCGGAGGCACCGCCATGTTGCTGGACGTGGTGCGGCGGACCATCGAAGCGGGCGTGGGCCCCGGTGAGGCCGTCGCGTCCGCAACCTGTGTTCCGGCGCGGGTCCTCGGCCAAGAAGCCGAGATCGGCAGCCTCCGCGCCGGCATGCGAGCTGACGTAGTTGTGGTTGACCAGGACTTTGGGCTTGTGGCCGTCCTACGTGGCGGTGCGGTAGTAAGCGGGACGGAAATGCCTTCAGGCGCGAGGTGAACTGGTAAGGCAGGCGTTTTCTCGCCGCCTGGCCCGCAGAGAGCCGCTTCTACGAGCTCGACGCCGGACGGATCGTGCTCGACGGCGTGGACGTCGCCGCGAAGTCCCGCCACGAGCTGCGCTGACGGATGGCATGGTGCTGCAGGATACCTGGCTGTTCGGGGGGCCATCGGGGACAACATCGCCTACGGCCGGCCTTCCGCTACGGAAACCGAGATCCTGGAGGCGGCGAAGGCGACGTACGTGGACCGGTTCGATAAATCCCTGGGGAAAGCCGTTGCTGACGATTGCGCGGGCGGTGTTCCCGGCCCGGCCGTCCGACCGGACGTCATTCGTCATCGCCCACCGCCTCTCCACCATCCGCGACGCCGACCTCATCCTGGTGATGGAAACCGGCCAGATCGTCGAGCAGGGGAATCATGCTTCACTGCTGGAGGCGGGTGGCGCGTACGCGGCGCTTCCGAGGCGGAAATCCTGGAGGCGACGAAGGCGACGTGCGCGGTCCGTGAAATCGTTGCCGCACTGCGCCGGGCTCGTGGCCGCGACTAGCAATTTGAATCCGCACGCCGGTTCTTCCATACTTCGACCATGCGTCTTACTGAGCGAGACAGCCCATCGTCCATGATTGCCAGGATTTCGGCGGTCGTCGGCGCCTTTCGACCGGAAGAGCCGGAGCTGTCCGCGTCCGAAATAGCCCGGCGCGTTGGCCTGCCGAAGGCGTCCATCGCACGCATCGTCCGGGATCTGGTGGACTTCGATTTTCTGGAGCGGACCCCGGGCGGGTACAGGGTCGGCATCAAGTGCTTCGAGCTGGGCCAGTTGGCGCAAAAGCCCAAGGATCTTCGGCGGATGGCGCTGGCCACCATGGCCGATCTTCGCCAGGCGACGGGGCTGACCGTGCAACTGGGAGTCCTCGATGGGTCGGACGTTGTCTACATCGAAATCCTCCGCGGCAAGCATGCCGATCTGGTAATTCCGTCGAGGGTCGGCGGAAGGGTGGCTTCCTATGCCACAGCTGGAGGCAAGGCACTCCTGGCGTTCTCCGGCGACGCCGTGCTTGAGCGGGCCCTCGCAGGCGGCATGCGGAAAATCGGCCCCAACACGCTGGCTACCGAAGAGGCGCTCCGCGCCGAGCTGGTAACGGTACGCGACCAAGGAATCGCCTACGAGCAGGAAGAGTCCAGTCCAGGGCTGGCCTGCGCCGCGAGCCCACTGCTCCGCGGCGACTCCTCGCCCATCGCCGCAATTTCCATCACCGCGCCCGTGGGAACGATCGACATGAGGTTGGTGGGCCCGGCCGTTCAGGCGGCCACGCTTGGACTGAACCGGCAGCTGCGCGCCAGCACATTCCTCGGCCAGCTCTGACGGCCTGTAACCAAATCCACGCGGCCACCCCGGAGCCTGATTTGGTGTCTCGGTGAGCGGGACGATGTTTTGACGCCACCTGATCTACTCACCCATAGTTTCGGAACCAGCTCCGAATGACGCGGATCACAGCCGCAGTCCTGACGGGTTCAGACTATGAAGGAGAAACGGTGAAAGCTGCCGTAATGCGTGCACCCAATGAGCCGCTGAGCGTGGTAGATCTTGCCCTGGCCGCCCCAGGCCCGGGCGAGGTGCGGGTGAGGATCGAGGCGGCCGGCGTGTGCCACAGCGATCTGCATTACACGAAGGGTGACCTTGCCTGCCGGACACCGATCGTGCTTGGCCACGAGGGAGCGGGCATCGTAGAAGAAATCGGTCCGGGCGTCAGTTCCGTCCGGCCGGGGGACAAAGTGGTGCTGACCTGGCGTCCGCGTTGCGGGCAGTGCGAGTTTTGTTCCAGTGGCAAACCGGCGCTCTGCGTTCAAGGCAGCGTGCACGGGGAGTCGAACGGCCTCCTTCGAGGAGGCACCCGGCTCTCGCTTGGCGGTGACCCGGTGCACCACCTGATGGGTGTCTCCTGTTTCGCCGAGGCGTGCGTGGTGTCGCAAGAGTCGATTATCAAGATCCCCAACGACATCCCCTCGGAGATCGCAGCCATCGTCGGCTGCGCGGTCATCAGCGGCATGGGTGTTGTCCTGAACCGGATGACGGGCGCCGCCGGCCAGGGAGTGCTGATCATCGGTGCCGGCGGAGTCGGACTTTCTGCCGTGATCGGCGCGGAACTCGTGGGTGCCTCGCCCATCATCGTGGCCGACATCGCGGACGACAAGCTCGATAAGGCACTGGAACTCGGCGCCACTCACGCAATCAATTCCAGCACGGAAGATCTCGTCGCAGCGGTGAAGGACATTACCGGTGACGGCGTCCACTGGGTCATCGAAGCCATCGGGAAACAGGCCACCATCCAGCAGGCCATGGCCAGCCTGCGCACCGGAGGAACCACGTTCGCAGTCGGGCTGGGTAACCCCAACGATGTGGTTAACGTGCCGCTTAACAACCTGGTGCAGTCCGAAAAATCATTACAGGGCAGCCTGTACGGCTCATCAAACACTTGGGTGCAGGTTCCGCAAATTCTAGAGCTGTACCGCTCCGGCAGACTCCCGCTGGACAAGCTGCTCGGAGAAACCTACCGGCTGGATCAGGTCCAGGAAGCGCTCGTTGACCTCAGTTCGGGGTCCGTCGGCCGCTCGGTCATAGTCCCAAACTAGCCGCTGTCTTCAAGTAGCGGCCCTCATTTGATATTCAACAGTGGCGTTGGAATAGGAAAATCATCTTGGAAACTCAAACAAAACTAGCACCTGCCCTCACCGTAACGAAGAAGGATAGAAGCAGGGCCCTGTGGGGCAGTGCGGTCGGCAGCACCATCGAGTGGTACGACTATTTCCTGTACGGAACCATGTCCGGCATAGTCTTCGGACCGCTGTTCTTTCCGTCCGCGGACGGCACAGTCAGTCAGCTTCTCGCCCTCGCAACCTTCGCCCTCGCCTTCTTGGTCCGCCCGCTCGGCGGGGTGATCTTCAGCCACATCGGTGACCGTATCGGGCGCAAGCAGACGCTCGTCGTCACGCTGAGTCTTATGGGCGTTGCCACTGTGGCCATGGGTCTGCTGCCGACTTACGCTGCCATCGGTGTTTGGGCGCCGATCCTCTTGACCGTCCTGCGACTCATGCAAGGGCTGGCCTTGGGCGGCGAATGGGGCGGCGGGTTGCTCCTGGCTGTTGAGTACTCTCCCAAGGAAAAGCGAGGATTCTACGGCGCCGTTCCCCAGACCGGCGCTCTTCTGGGCCTGGCCCTGGGCAATATTGCCACGGTCTTTGCTGACAGTATCTTCCCCAAGGAGCAGTTCCTCACCTTCGGCTGGCGCATCCCGTTCCTTCTGTCCGCCGTCTTGCTCGGTGTCGGCCTGTGGATCCGCCACCGCGTGGATGAAACGCCGTCGTTCCGTAAGGTAAAGGCAGAGGGCAACGAAAAGCGCGTTCCGCTCGTCGAGACGCTCCGCCACCACTGGCGCGCAGTCCTGATCGCCATGGGGGCGAAGGTTATCGAGACGTCCACGTTCTTCATCTTCGCCACGTTCACCGTGTCCTACGCCGTATCGCTCGGATATGAGCGCAGCCAGGTCCTCACCACACTCCTCATCACAGCGGTGCTCGGAGTTCCGTCCATGCTTGCGGCCGGTGCCCTGTCGGACCGGATAGGGCGCAAGAAGGTCTTCCTGGCCGGCACAGTAGCCGTTATGGTGTTCATCCTGCCGTACCTCTGGCTGATCAATCAGCAGTCGGTTTTGCACCTCGCCATCGCGTGTTTCTTCGGGTTTACCATCATCTGGCCCACTTATGGTTCCATCCTCGGAACGCTGATTGCCGAAAGCTTCACGCCGGACGTGCGGTACACGGGCGCCTCCTTGGGATACCAGTTCGGCGCAGCCATCGCAGGCGGCCCGGCACCTCTGATCGCCACTGCGCTCATGGCCGCCTACGGCGGGAGCTTTGTTCCGGTTGGCATCTTCGTGATCGTTTGCGGCTGTGTCTCGCTTGTGGCAGTGTCCTTCTCCAAGGATCGGCACAACCAGGAACTGGACTAACCGGTTGCGGGCGGAGCCGCCAAGGCTGCTCCGCCCGCAGGGACCATCCCGAGCGCACCTAGCCATCCACCCATCCAAACGGCAACGGGACGACACCAGTGCCGGCGCCCCCAGAGAAAAGCAAATTCAGTGACGGCAACCACCCACCCCGCAGCCGAGGCAATAAGGCGTGCGAAGGACAAGCAGCCGATCTTCGGGTTCTGGTCCGTCCTAGACGCGCCGGCGTCCAACGAACGGATCGCCCGACTCGGATACGACTACGTGTGCCTGGACGCCCAGCACGGGCTGATGGGATATGCAGGCATTCTGCAGAATCTGATGGCTATCGATGCTGGCCATGGGGCGGCCGGAGTCGTGCGTGTGGGAGCGAATGACGCAGCCGCCATTGGCCGTGCCTTGGATGCCGGCGCCCGCGGAGTTATCGTCCCGCTGATCAACAACGCCCAGGAGGCCAGAGCCGCAGTGGCTGCAGCTCGCTATCCCCGTGCGGCCGGAACCGGGCAACGCTCCTTCGGCCCGATGCGCTCCGGGGTTCGGATTGGTCCAACGCCAGCCGAGGCGGACGACGCCGTGCTCGTGCTGGTGATGGTGGAGACGGCAGAGGCACTTGCCAATCTGGACGAGATCTGCGCCGTGGACGATCTGGACGGCATTTACGTGGGACCCTACGATCTTTCGCTGGCACTCGGCGGACGGTACCCACTTGACCCCGACGTCGAGAACTCCCTGGAGGAGGGGCTGAAGCGCGTCCTCGCTGCCGTCGAGGCAGCCGGGAAGATCGCCGGAATCCACACCTTGGATGCGGCCACGGCCCGGCGTCGTGTGCAGCAGGGGTTCACCTTCGTCACGGTCGCTACCGACCTCGTGGAACTGGAAGCCGCCGCGGCCGGCCGGCTGACCGAGGCGAAGGCCTAGCCGCTCGCGCCAAGAGCGCCACTAACGAATGAACTAGGCCGGCGTCGCCATGCAACCAGATGTCCTGCCGAATCAACACCCTGAATTGGAGCTAAACCCATGGCCTTCCCGCAAACTACACCGAATGAACTCGAAAAAATCCTGGCTTCATCCGCCGCGGCATCCGATGAATGGGCCGCGACGTCGCCCTCTGCCCGCGGAAAAGCCCTGTCGGCAGTCGCAGATGCCCTGGGCGAGGCAGCCTCGGACCTGATCCCGATCGCCCAGCGCGAGACTCACCTCGCGGAAGCACGGCTCCAGTCCGAGCTTAAGCGGACGACGTTCCAGTTGAGGCTCTTCGCAGAAGTCCTCGCCGAGGGTTCCTACCTTGAAGCGCGAATTGACCCCGCTGACGCACAGTGGCCCATGGGGGCCCCTCGTCCCGACCTGCGGCGCGTCTTCATACCGCTTGGTCCCGTGGTTGTCTTCGCAGCGAGCAACTTTCCCTTCGCTTTCAGCACCGCGGGCGGAGACACCGCGTCGGCCCTGGCGGCCGGCTGTTCAGTGGTGCTCAAGGTTCACTCCGGTCACCCTGACCTATCAGAAGCCACCGGCAGGGTCATCACTGGCGCCCTAGCAGCAGCCGGCGCACCCTCCGGCCTTTTTTCCCTAATTTTCGGGACCGACGCCGGCAGGAGCGCACTCACTGATGCGCGCGTGAAGGCAGCGTCTTTCACCGGGTCAATTTCGGCTGGCCGGGCGCTGCTGGACTTGGCAAATTCACGTCCCGAGCCCATTCCCTTCTTCGCCGAGATGGGCAGCGTCAACCCCGTCTTCGTCACGCGCTCCGCCGCCGCGGACCGGGGGGAGGAGATTGCCCAGGGGTTCATCGGCTCTGTCACCTCCAGCGCCGGCCAGCTCTGCACGAAGCCAGGCGTGCTGCTGGTGCCCGAGGAATCCGACATTCTGGCCCACCTCAGCTCCCAGTCCTTGCCGGCACCTGGCCCGCTACTCAATGACCGCATCTCGAGGGGCTTCAGCGAGTCTCTCACGCAATTGGTGTCCCACGCAGGCGTAAAAGTACTCGCTGAAACCCCCGGTACAGCCGCCCAGCTCCCCACGTCCGCAATTCTCGCCACCACTGTCGAGGACCTCCTTCGGGATCCGGACACGCTGCTAGCCGAATGCTTTGGTCCGGCATCCCTCGTGGTCACCTACCAGGATGAAGCTCAGCTCATCGCTGTGGCCCGTGTCTTGGAAGGGCAGTTGACGGCGACCGTTCACGGCGAGGCTGACGACGACGTGCAGGACCTCCTGCAGCTTTTGGCCAAACGCGCTGGACGCATCCTGTGGAACCAGTGGCCTACCGGCGTGTCCGTCACCTACGCTCAGCAGCATGGCGGCCCTTACCCGGCGACATCGGCTTCCCAGAGCACGTCCGTGGGGACCGCCGCCATTACGCGTTTCCTCCGCCCGGTGGCATACCAGGGGTTCCCCCAGCATCTGCTGCCGGAGGCCATCAGGGACGAAAGCCCGCTGGGCGTCCCACTTCGAATCAACGGTCAGCTTCGCGGCGAATAGTCCCGTCACGGCGCACTTAGCGGAGCGATGCGCGACGGCGGGACCTCCCGCCGTCGCGCATTCGCCCTCCGGCCCTACCGGGAGGCGCTGGGCGGTCGACGGTCTGCGCAGCCTCCAGCACCCCTTGCCGTCATCCCAGCAGGTCGTCCTGATAGCATCAGCGCCAGTCTTCGCAGGGCTCGGTGCTCCACATAACCGGCTGCCAGCTCGCTTCGAAGTGCCTCACGGCGTGGCTTCCGTGTGAGGAAGTGACCGCACCCACCGGCAGCTCGCGCAGAAGGGTTGGCAAAAAGACGAGGGCCTCATGCATCGTTGGAGTGGGATCACTCAAACGATGCGAGAGGCCCTCGCCCGTCACATCCGGGGACTTAGCCACCGGCGCGCCGCGAACTTCCCCCGACTATGGAGAGCAGCATCGCGCGGTGCCGGGTGCGGCTGCCCGACGTTACTCGTAGATGCCCTTGCCGGCACCGTTGACCACAACTCCGTCGACCTTGAGCGCGCCGGCCTTGGCGTTCCACTTGGCAAGGATCTTGTCGTACTCGCCGGAGTTGATGATTTTGACCGTGGCCGCCTGTACGGCCTTCACGAGCGCGTCGTTGCCTTTGAGCACGCCGACGCCATAGGCGGTGTGGCCGACCTTGGCGTCGGTTACTTCGAACACCGAGCCGTTGTCCACCGCCTGGGCGAGGTACTCCTGTTCAGTGACTCCGCCAAACCAGGCGTCAATGTTCCCCGAGCGCAGCTGGGTTTGTCCGGCGCCGGTCTCATCGTAAAGTTTGACGCTCACCGTCGGCTTGCCCGCTGCTTCGCACTTTTTACCCTGTTCCTCCAGTGCCGGGAGTTTCGAGTTCCCGCGGAGCGTACCGATCTGAAGACTGCAGATGTCGTCGATCGAGTGAATGTTCTTGGGGTTTCCCTTGGGGACCATGAACCCGGCCGGGGCGAGGAAGTAGTTGACGAAGTCGAGGTCCTTCTCCCGGGCTGGTGAGTCCGTCATGACGGACCAGACGAGGTCCGCGCGGTCCGCTTTAAGAGCTGGGACGATTCCGGGGAAGGCTGTATCCACCGCCTCAAACTTCACACCGAGCACATTCCCGACGGCTGCTGTGAGCTCGGGGATGAGACCCGTCAGCTCAGTGCCGTTCTTCTTGAACGCGTATGGCGGCAGGTTCACCGGCATGGCATTCCGAATCACGCCCGCGTCCTTAATGTTCTTCGGCAGCAGGTCGCGGATCGCTGGGTCTGCGGCGCTTCCGCTCTCCGCGGGGCGGGCGGCGTCGGCCGGGGAACTTCCGCCGCAGCCTGTCAGCATCATCGCGACCGCCGCTAGGCCGGTAATTGCGGTGAGCACGCTGTTCTTCTTCTTTGACGACATTGTCAGCCTCTCTGGTTAATGCGTGGTTGGTGTTGGTTCGGATGCCTGGAGGATCACTCCGCGGGCGTTAGGCCTTGACGGCTGCGAGGAACTTGCGGGTTCGCTCCTGCTGGGGATTGCCCAGGACCTCCTCCGGGGTTCCGCGCTCGACGACGGCTCCGCCGTCCATAAACACGAGTTCGTCAGCTACTTCGCGGGCAAAGCCCATCTCATGGGTGACCACGAGCATGGTCATCCCCTCCTTGGCGAGCTCCTTCATGACGTCCAGGACCTCTCCGACGAGCTCCGGGTCGAGTGCAGATGTGGGCTCGTCGAAAAGCATGAGCTTCGGCCGCATGGCCAGCGCGCGCGCGATCGCGATGCGCTGCTTCTGGCCGCCCGAGAGCTGAATCGGATAGTGGTCACGGTGGGTGGTGAGCCCGACCCGCCTAAGAAGCTCGTCTGCATGGGCGATGGCCGCACTCCGGGGAATGCCTTTGACTCTGACGGGCCCCTCGATGATGTTTTCGAGGACGGTCATGTGCTGGAACAGGTTGAAGTGCTGGAATACCATCCCGATGTTTTGGCGCTGTCTGGCCACTTCACCATCGGAGAGGTCGCGGTAGAGCTCGCCGTCCTTGCGGTAGCCCATGAGCTCGGCTTTGACCCAAATTTCCCCGTTGTCCGGCTGCTCGAGACGGTTGAAGCAGCGCAGGAACGTGGACTTGCCGGAGCCGGACGGGCCGATGATGCAGACGACTTTGCCGTCCGGTATCTGCAGGTCGACACCCTTGAGGACGTGCACTGGACCAAAGGATTTATGGATGCCGATCGCCTCGGCCATCGGTTTGGGAGAGATTTCGGTCATCGCACATGGCCTTTCGAGGCGCGCTTTTCGAGGAAGAACTGACCGATGCTGAGCACGGTCACGAACACCAGGTACCAGAAGCTGGCGACGAACAGCAGCTCGATGGTTTGGTAGTTGGAGGCGGAAATGTTTTGGACGGCGGTTAGGAGTTCGCCGCCGGCAATAACCGAGACGAGGGAACTGGCCTTCACGAGGGAGATGAACTGGTTGCCGGTGGCGGGGATGATCACCCGGATCGCCTGGGGCAGGACGATGCGGCGCATCATCATGCTGTGCTTCATTCCGATTGCGGCTGCGGCCTCCTGCTGGCCGCGATCGACCGCGAGGAAGCCACCGCGCACCACCTCGGCCATGTAAGCCCCTTCGTGGAGCCCGAGCCCGAGGCAGGCTGCGACGAACGGCACGATGACACTGTTCGTCTTGACCTGGAGGAACATGATGTCCGTGAAGGGGATCCCGATCCCTAGCTGCGGGAAAAGAAGTGCAAAGTTGCCCCAAACGAGCATTTGCACGAGCAACGGCACACCCCTGAAAAACCAGACGTAGCCGGAAGCGATGCCTTCCAGGACCCGGTTACGGGACATCTTCATGAGTGCGATGAGGACGCCGAGCAACACGCCCACGAGCATGCTGATGAGCGAAAGGGTGAACGTCCTGTACAGCCCCTCCAGGACAGGCTGCGAGAAGAGGAAGTCCCCGACAGTGGAGTAGTGAATATTCTTGTTTTTGGCCAGCGAGACCAGGACGTTCGCGAGCAGGACGGCGACGGCGGCGGCGGCGGCCCACTGACCCCAGGGCTTAACTCCTACCGACCTCATGGGCGCCGGTGCCCCTTGCGGGCTCCTCTGGGTCTTCACCTGGCGCCGGTGGAGGATCTGCGTCATGGTCGGGCCCCCCTCAGTCCGAAACGGACGTGATTCATGGTTCTCCTGTTCCGGATACTTCTGTTGTGAATAATTCGCCGGTTGAGGGGCGCAACGGTGCGCCCATTCCGTGTTCTTCGCCGCTACCAGCGAGGGTCCCAGCGGCCCATCGGGCTTGGTTCTCGTTGTCGATTCACGCCGCAATTCCCACTGAATGGGAAGCGTGTGTCATTTGGCGACCAGACAGTAGCAGTGATGCAAGACACGCGCAACCTGATGCCGCCCATGCATTCAACCCCGCCCCAGGCTGGCGCGACCGTCCCTCCGGCCTGGGTGCATGAGACGCCGGTCGGCGTTGCGGTCACAGTGAAGCACTGCTATTGTTTCTCCGCCCAATGATATATAGCTCCCATACAGTGGGAATATTGCGCTCCACGACGCAGGCAGGGAATGACATGACGCAGGAACTTCATCTGGAGGGAAACACCCTCCCGCTCCAAGGCATACGCGTGCTGGAGCTTGGCAGCTTCATCGCGGCGCCCTTCGCGGCACGTCTTTTTGGTGACTTCGGTGCCGAGGTCATAAAGATCGAAAAGCCCCAGGGCGGTGACGAGTTGCGCGACTGGCGCAAGACCCGCGGCACTACATCGATGCTGTTCCGCACGATCGGCCGGAATAAGAAGTCTGTTGCCTTGGACCTGCGCTCAGAAGCCGGATGCGAGGCAGTAAAAAAGATTGCAGCCCACTGTGACGTCGTCATCGAGAACTTCCGGCCGGGAACGCTGGAAAGGTGGGGCCTGGGCCCCGACATTCTGCAGGAACTCAATCCCGAGATGATTATGGTGCGGATCTCCGGCTACGGGCAGACCGGCCCTTATAAGAACCGCGCCGGGTTCGGCAGTTCCGCGGAGTCATTTGGCGGCCTGCGCTACATCACCGGCGAACCGGACCGCCCTGCCGGCCGTGCCGCAGCCAGCATGGGCGATACCGTTGCCGGTCTCTACGGCGTTATCGGGGCCCTGATGCTGATGTTCCAGAAGGCCCGCGGAATCGACGCCGGTACGGCCAAGGTCGTGGACGTGGCGCTTTACGAAGGCATCTTCAGTCTGCTTGAATCTCTCGTCCCCGACTACGACGCCTACGGCATGATCCGTAAGCGAACCGGCGGCGCGCTCCCCGGCGTCGTACCCACGGGCTCCTACCTCTGCCAGGACAACCTTGAGGTGGTCATCGGGGGCAACTCGAACTCTGTCTTCGTCCGCCTCATGACGGCCATCGGCCGCGGTGATCTCGCCGAGGACGAAAGTCTGCTCACCACCGAAGCACGCGGCGGACGTGAAGAAGAACTGAACGGCGCGATCTCGGCCTGGACGGGAAGCCTGCCCCTTAGCGAGGTGCTCGACAAGCTGGACGAAGCCGGCGTTCCCGCTGGTCCGGTCTACGACGCACCCAGCATCGCCGTCGACAAGCACTATCTGGCGCGGGACATGATTCAGACCCACGAAGTTGTCATCGACAAGGAACCCGAACTGATTCGTTTTCCTGGCGTTGTACCCAAGATCCCGGGCCACCAGGGCCAGGTTAAGTGGATGGGTCCGGAGCTGGGACAGCACACGGAGGAGGTCCTGCGCGAACTGGCCGGCATGGACGCCGACGCGATCGCTGCCCTTGGACTGCAGGAGGTTCGCTAAATGAAGGTTCAAATCACGGACGTTTTCCTGCGCGACGGGCTCCAGGACGAGCCGGTCATCGTCTCCACAGCCCACAAGCTGGAAGTCGCCCAGGCACTCATCGCCGCCGGCATCAAGCGGATCGAAGCTGCGTCCTTCGTAAACCCGAAGCGGGTTCCGCAGATGGGAGACGCCGCCGACGTGATCTCCTCCCTGCCGAAGGCCGTGGGCGTCACTTACACAAGCCTGGCCCTGAACGGCAAGGGTATCGAACGTGCGGTGGGCGCCGGTGCAACGGAGGTTGCGGTGGTTGCCTCCGCCAGTCAGGCCCACAGCAGCGCCAACGCGGGGCAGTCCATCGAGGAAGCCCTGGCCGGACTGGCCGCTACAGTTGCCAGGTTTCCGGAGACGCGCTTTGTCGCCGGTATTTCCACGGCTTTCACCTGCCCGTTCGAGGGCAATATTGACCCGGCATACCTCCTGCGGGTTGTCCGTGCCTTCAAAGGGATGGGCATCCACGACATTGGCCTTGCCGACACCATCGGCACCACTCCGACCGGGCAGGTGTTGGCCGTCATGGGAGAAGTCCGTGCTGCCGAGCCCGACCTGGGTTACTCTCTCCACCTCCACAACGCGCACGGACAGGCCCTCGAGACCGCCATTGCGGCAGTGGATGCCGGCGTCCTCCGTTTTGACGCGGCGCTCGGCGGCTACGGAGGATGCCCGTTCGCCCCGGGCGCCCATGGCAACATAGCTACCGAAGAGCTTGTAAGGCACCTGCACGATGCTGGGCACGAGACTGGTGTCGACGAGGACCGCTTGGCGGAGGCTGTTCGCCTCGCCCGCGACGTAGTCGCCTATTCCCCGGCGGCTGCCAATTCTCATTCAAAGCATGGAGACAACGATGTCTAAAGGTACAGGCACCACGGAACGCGCCCGCGGCGGAGCAGACAGTGCCGTGAGCGAAACCACCGCCGGCCCGGTGGTCGGCATCGAATATCCGGTAGCCCGCACGGCCGGCCCCCGGCCCGGTACCCACTACCCAGGCCGGCTCGGGTCAAAGATCGCCAGCCTTCCCGCCCCGCTCTATCTCGTCCTCGCCGCCCTGGTTCTTATCGCTGCCATCACAGGCAACCTGCCGGACACCATAGTGGTTGGTTTTGCCGCCACCATCCTGCTTGGCGGACTCTTCATTTGGATCGGCAACCTCTTCCCGGTGGTTCGCGACTTCGGGCTGCCTACCATCCTGTGTACCTTCGCCCCCGCCACGTTGGCGTACCTCGGCTTAATGCCGGAAAACCTGGTCACAGTGGTCCGCAACTTTATCGACGGCCACGGCTTCCTGGACTTCTTTGTGGTTGGCATCATCGCCGGCTCCATCCTCGGCATGCCGCGAGCGCTCCTCCTGAAGGCAGGGCCACGTTTTGCGGTACCTGTGGTCGGGTGCCTCATCGCTACGTTCGTCCTAGTGGGGCTCATCGCCGCCGGTACGGGCTTCGGGTTCATTCAAGGCATCCTCTTCGTGGCTGCGCCCATCATGGCGGGTGGCCTCGGCGTCGGGGCCCTGCCGATGTCCAAAATGTACGCTTCCGAGACCGGTGTCGACTCCGCCAGTTTCATGGGCGACCTGATGTCCGCCGTCGTCATGGCCAATGTCGTCTGCATCCTCATCGCCGGCATCTACAACGGCCTGGGGAAGCGCAAAAAGCAGCTTTTCGTCGGCTTCAACGGACACGGCCAGCTGCTGCGGATCAAGGGTCGTTCCGACGAGCTCACTCTGCCGGCCAAGCGCGACGCATCCTCGTTTATAGCACTGGGAAAGGGCCTGCTGATCGCCGGCAGCCTGTTCGTCTTTGGGAATCTGCTGGGCGCTTTCGTTCCGGGGCTGCACCCTTACGCCTGGACCATCATCGCAGCGGCGGCCTTTAAGATCTTCGGGCTGCTTCCCCAAGACGTCGAGGATTCCACGGCAGATTGGGGTGATCTGCTGGGCGCCGTCCTGGTCCCCGCGCTCTTGGTGGGCGTGAGTCTCACTTACATTAACATCACCGATGTCCTCGCCTCGCTGAGCAACCCCCTGTTCATACTCCTGACGATCTGCACCGTGATCATCGCGACCCTGACCTCCGGCATCCTCGGATGGCTTGTGAAGTTCAACTTCGTAGAAGCTTCCATCACGCCCGGCCTGGTCATGGCAGACACGGGAGGCAGCGGAGACGTCTCTGTCCTCAGCGCCGCCAACCGAATGCACCTTATGCCCTTCGCCGCCCTGACAAACCGCTTAGGTGGCGCACTCGTCCTCTTTGTCACCTCCCTGATCGTCCCGTTCCTTACCTAAGGAACCTTCGATTGGTCAGCGCTGCTTGCCCTGCGCGCAAAAAGCTCCACCAACTCTGTTCAGCGTCAACCGTGAAAGAAGCCATGACAAGCACGACTATCGAGTCCCAGAGCACTGAAAAGACTTCTACCCTCCCCGACGAAGGCCATGTAGCTGCCGTCATCGCTGACGTGGTTGCGGAGCGCGCCGGGCATCTGTTCGGATTGCTGGGTAACGGCAACGCCCATCTGATCAGCCGGTTGACCCGCCGCGGCTTCCCGTTTTCGGCCGCCCGGCACGAAGCCTCGACTGTTGCGATGGCTGATGCCTATTACCGGGCAACGGGGAACATCGCGGCCGCAACCACCACCTACGGGGCGGGCTTCACAAACGCCTACACAACGCTCGCCGAGGCTCGCATCGCGCGTATCCCCTTGGTCATGGTTGTCGGTGATGCTCCATCGACGGGCCGGCGGCCCTTTGATGTCGACCAGACGAAAGCAGCAGAAGCCGCGGGGGTGGTTACTTTGGTCGCTGACAAGGCGAATGCCGCCGCCATCACCCACCGTGCCTTTGACCTCGCCCTCCAGACTGTCCAGCCGGTTGTCTTGGCCATTCCCTATGACCTGGCCACCGCCGCGCCTGCCGCCCCACAACCCTTGGAACCCCTGCCCGCCAAGGCCCCCAGGAACGCCGAGCCTGGCGAACTGCGGCGCGTGGCGGCCTTGTTGGCCGCGGCCGAGCGTCCCCTCCTCCTGGCCGGGCGCGGCGTAGTCCTGGCCGGCGCCGCCGATTCGGTACGGGAACTCGGTGACCGGCTCGGCGCACTCTTCATGACCTCGGTGATGGCAGCCAACGCCTTCAACAGCCCATGGGACCTGGGCATCGCCGGCGGCTTCACCCGCCTCCACCGCCTTGCTGTCGCACGCCAAGCCGACCTCGTCCTGGTGGTCGGGGCCAGCCTGAACAAGTTCCAGACCCGCTACGGAACGTTGTTCCCGGAGAGCACCCGGATTATCCGGATCGACAATGAAGCGGACGCGGCACACTCGGCAACGGTCGAGTACATCAGAGCCGATATCCTCCCATTCGTCGAAGAACTCCTGCAAGAGATACCCGCCGCCACGTCCACCTGGCGGGACCGCGTCCCGGAGGTCGCCACAGCAGAATTTCGTTCCTCCGAACCGGACGAAGACCCTGCCGAGTTCGGCCCCGACGGCAGGCTCAACCCCCGCGCCGTCGTCGCCGCCCTGGACCGCATCCTGCCGGCCGAACGCTCGGTAGTGATGGACGGCGGACACTTCATCGGCTGGGCCCCGATGTACCTGTCGGTACCCGACCCGCAGGCGATGATCCTGGTAGGCACCGCCTTCCAGTCCATCGGCCTTGGCTTCGGTTCCGCCGCCGGCGTCTCCGTGGCACGGCCGGAGCGCACCACTGTCCTGGTTAGCGGCGACGGCGGCGGGCTAATGGGGCTTGCCGACTTCGAAACGTTCATCCGCGTTACCCGCAGAGGTGTGGTCGTCGTACTCAACGACTCCGCCTATGGCGCCGAGCTCCATCAGTACGCGGCCCGAGGCCTCCACGAGCAGGCGATGCTCATCGATGAAGTGGACTTCGCGGCCATCGGGCGGGCCCTTGGTGCGGTTGGGGTCAAGGCTCACGGGCTGGCGGACCTGGATCGGCTTCAAAGCTGGCTGTCCTCCCACGATGAAGGCGTATTTGTCTTGGACGCGGCTATTTCGCAGAAAGTAGTGGCCGAATACATGGCCGAGTCGATGAGCGCTACAAAGTAGGCAACCGGTGCCATCGTAGGCTGGCCTCATGACTTCTCCTGACACCAATGGAAGCAACCGCACGCTCGAACGAGCGGCTGCTCTTCTCGACGCCGTTGGCCGGTCCTCCGCGTCGGCTAGTGAGCTGTCACGTCGGACCGGTCTGTCACTTTCGACGGCTCACCGGCTTGCCCTGCAGTTGGCTGACTACGGATTCCTTCGGCGGACTGAGAATGGGGCGTTCCGGCTTGGTGACCGCTTCGTGCGGTCGGCGCTCGAGACAGCAGCCCTGCCTGTCCTCCAAGACCTCCGGGACCTCACCGGTGAGACGGTCCAATTATGGGCGCGGAGAGGCGACGAACGCGTCTGCCTGCTGAGCGCCGATAGCCGCCAGGAGCTCCGCGCGACCCTGCCGGCCGGTTCTCGGCTGGCCCTCCCTCAAGGGTCCGCCGGAGGGATTCTCGCAGCGGACGACGATGCCCTCGCCCGGCTCGCAGAGGTCGGTTGGACCGAGTCCGTCGGAGCGCGAACACCTGGCCTCGGCTCGGTCAGTGCCCCTGTGCAAACCGGCCAGGGAATCATCGCCGCGGTGTGCCTGGCCATGCCGCTGGCGCGGGTCGCCGAGTCCCCGGGAAGGGATTACGGCAAGGAAGTGATCGAGGCCGCTAAACGGATCGAGCAAGCGTTGGAACCGAAGCACTAGCGGCTACTCGAGCATGCCCACCACGGCCTCGGCGAATGCGCCCGGGTCCTCCTGAGGCACGTTGTGTCCGATGCGTGGCAGCAGGATTTCGCGGTAGGGGCCGGTGAAGTGGTGTCGACCGGCTGCCGCGCCGGGGCCGCCGACGCCGTCGTCCCCGCTTTCCAGCACCACGGTGGGAACGGTGATGCTCGGCTCCTTGGCGATCAGGTCCTCGAGCCGCTGGTACCGGGGGTCGCCGTCGGCCAGTCCATAGCGGTGGCGGTAGGAGTGGATGACGACGTCCACAAAATCGGGGTTGTGCAGGCTCGGGGCGCTGGCCGAAAATGCTTGGTGCGCCGCTGCCCAGCCGGGCGACCAGGTGCGCCACAGCAGCTCGCACAGTTCGTCCCGGTTCTGTTCCAGCCCGCGGCGACCCCGCTCGGAGTGGAAGTAGTACTGGTACCAGTAGCTTCGCTCCCATTCCGGCCTGGTGGGCTCGCCGGAACGGGCCAGGTTGTGCATGTTGTAGCCGTTGGCGGACACTAGCCCGGTGACCCGGCCGGGTTCCAGCGCCGCCACAATGCACGCCGCCCGGCCGCCCCAGTCGTACCCGGCCACGACGGACCGCCCGAGCGCCAGGGCATCCATGAAGTCGAGGAGATCCTGCGCGAGGGCGCCCTGTTGTCCTGAGCGCGCCGTCGCCGCGTCTAGGAAACTGGTGGGGCCAAAGCCGCGAAGGTAGGGCGCCAGCACGTGGGCGCCCTCGGCGGCGAGGATCGGGGCGACGTCGTCGTAGGCCCGAACGTCGTACGGAAACCCATGGAGGAGGATGACCGGCGTCCCGCGCGGATCACCGGCGGACTCATAGCCGATGTCCAGGACAGGAGTCCGGACGCGGCCAAAGGAGGTAAAGCTCATGGTTCCGATCCTTCCGTTTAAGCCTGTGAGGCCCAGACTAGTGCGCGTTGGCGTCCGGTTCGCCCGCAGTGGGGCCGGCGGTTACGCCTGACGCTCGCCGACCGCCTGAGCGATATGCCGGAGTGAATCCAGGGCTGCCACCGCATCGGCCAGGGAATCGGCTGGCGCCTCGGAAAGGCGGCCGACCCAGTAATCGTTGATCCGCGCGATGCTCGCGGCGGCGAGTTCGGTCGGCGCGAGGGTGCTTGAGCGCGCATCGTCGGGGAGTTGCTCCCGCACCACCAGGCCCGCCGCCTCGAGCGTGCGCACCGTCGTACTGATGTTGCTCCGCCGCAGCCCGGTCGCTGCCGCGAGTTGCGACGACGTCATGTGGGGGGTGCGGTGGAGCTCCCGGATCACGGCGATCTCCGTGCCGGTCAGCGGGATGACGTCGCGCAGCAGGGGGTTTCGGATGTCGAGCTTGTGCGCGAGGTCAAGGATGGCGTCGGCCAATGCGGCCAGCTGTTCGGGCGTGGGTGGCGGCGGGGTTGTCATGGCGTCCAATCAATCAGTTATAGTTATATAACTATATATACATTGCTGAGGAAAGAAGAGTATGTCTGTCGCGTCCGCATCCACTCCCCCCGAAATCGGCCTTCCACCTTCCCAGCGCAAGGGTAACCCTGCGCTGACCCTCATCGCTGTGTGCTTCGGCCTCTTCATGGTGGGGCTCGACTCCACGGTCGTACACATCGCCAACCCGGCAATCCAGGCCGACCTCCACGCCACCTTCGGCGAGCTGCAGTGGATCATCAACGCCTACCTCCTGGCGTTGGCCGTCTGCCTCATCCCGGCAGGCAAGCTCGGGGACCGTTTCGGCCGCAAGAAAATCTACATCCTGGGTGTCTTCCTGTTCGCCGTCACCAGCGTCGCGATCGGCCTCGTCGGCAGCATTGACGGCGTGCTCGTCTTCCGTGCCCTGCAGGGCGTCAGTGCGGCGCTGCTCATGCCGCAGACAATCGCCCTGCTCCGGTCGACGTTTTCGCGGGAGAAGTTCGGCATGGCTGTGGGCATCTGGGGCGGCGTCTCGTCCGTATCCATCGCCGGCGGCCCGCTGGTGAGCGGCCTGTTGGTGCAGAGTGCCGGCTGGCAGTGGGTCTTCTACATCAACGTCCCGATCGCCGTCATCGGCATCGTCATTGCAGCCCTGGTCGTTCGGGAAACAGCCAGCGAAAAGGGCGGCCGCATCGACGTCCTCGGTATCATCCTGCTGGCGGCGGCGCTGTTTGCTGTTGTCTTCGGCGTGGTCCAGGCGCAAGGCTGGGGCTGGGGGAGCGGCGCGACCATCGGCGTCTTCGCCGGCGCCGTCGTGCTGTTCGCCTGGTTCGTCATCGTTGAGAGCCGCGTGGCGAACCCGCTCCTCCCGCTGGATCTTTTCAAATCGGCCGGCGTCAGCGTTGGCGGACTGGTTTTCGTGGCCAACTTCTTCTCGGTCCTCGGCGTCACCTTCCTGCTGACCCTGTTCCTGATGAACTCGCTTGGCAGGGACACGGCCACGGCAGGCCTGATGATGCTGCCCATGAGCTTCTTCGCGATCCCGTCCGCGCCCCTCGGGGCGTTCCTTACCGCTAAGGTCGGTCCGCGTAGGGTTGCGGCCCTGGGCCTCGGCCTGATGGCGGCGGGCCTGGCGCTGCTGACGCTGGTCGACGTCGACACGCCCTACTGGATGATGGCGGTCCCGTTCGTTGTCATCGCCTTCGGTTCCGGTTTCGCCATTCCGTCGGGGGCCGACCTGATCGTCGGCGGCGCTCCGGTTCACCTGGCCGGCGTGGCCAGCGGCTTCCAGACCACCTGCATCCAGGTCGGCGGTGCCATCGGTACGGCCATCCTGTCCGCAATCGTCGCCGGCCAGGTGATCCCTGCCGTCGCAAAGACAACGCTTCCCGCCGGTGCCATCGAGGGTGCTTCCGCCGGTGTTGTCTTCGACGGATTTCCGGCCGTGAACGGTGCCTTTGTCGACGGCATGCATGGTGGCCTGTGGGTCGCGGCGGCCCTCTGCGCCGCCGTCGCCGTGCTGGTCATCACTGCCATCCGCGAGCCGAAACACCACGACCTCGAGGCGGTGCTCGAGGAATCCGCCGAAGCCCTGGCCGGGCACCGCTGACCTGTTGGCCCCGAGCTGCAGGGCGGAGCCTGGGGCAGGCGCCCCTCCACAGGGTTAGAAACCATGCGACACGCGAGCCTTGCTGCTACACCGCCACCGAACCCGCCATGAAATCTCGACGCGCTGCGTCGAAGGCCCGCAGCGCTCAGGCCCGGGCTGGACGTCCCGTTCGGCGCTCCGGTGTGGAAGGCGCCGAGAACAGTTCAGGCCGCGATGCCCGCATGCTCGTGACGTCGTCCAGGACGAAACGCAGGTGGCCGCGCAGGCCATCTTCGGCGGCCGTGAGGTCGCCGGTGAGGATGGCGTCGAGAACGCGGCGGTGGTCGGCCGCATATTCGGTGATGCCGCGATAGCCGCTGAGCCCCAGATAGCGGGCGCGGTCCAGGTGGCCCTTGGCGTTTGAGACGGTGGCCCACGCTGTTTCGTGGCCGGCTATGGCTAACAGCGCCCGGTGGAAGTCCTCGTCCAGTGGATAGAACTCGTCACGGCTGCTGCAGGCATCCTGACGGTCCAGGAGTTCATAGAGTGCGGCCGCCGCGTCCGGGGTGATATTGCGGGCACAGTCGGACAGCGACGCGACTTCGATGGCTTCCCGGATGAACTGGGCCTGCGCCACAGTGTCGGGGTCGAGGTAGGTGACGTATGTGCCGCGCTGTGGACGAATCTCCACCAGCCCTTCCTGGGCGATGAGCAGCAGCGCCTCCCGGATGGGCTGCCGGCTGGTGCCCAGGTGGTGTGCTAACTCGTTTTCGGAGAGGAGGGTGCCTGGCGCGTCCTCGCCGGTGATGATGCGTTCGCGGATCTGCGCGTATGCCATCATCCGGGCGGAGATACGCGGGGTGGTGTTGGATTCAGGCATGCTTCCACAGTAGTCGGGCCTGCCCACCGGTACCGCCGTGTGGGCAGCCGCTCAAAAGTCCCATTTCCATTGACAGTCTGGTATGGCAGTGCTTGAATGGCAGTCGTTGTTCCAGCGTGGGGACAATGAAACACGTCTCGCCGTGCCGCATCAGAGAAGCTGGGCATGGGCCAGACCCGTAGAACAGAGGGGTTCATGACGGCAACAATCCAGATCGGCGCCACCCAGCGCTCATCCAAAGACCTGATCAGAACGGCAGTATCCGGTTGGCTCGGAACCGCCATGGAATACATGGACTTCCAGCTTTATTCGCTGGCTGCAGCCATCATCTTCCCCAAGATTTTCTTCCCCAACTTTGACCCCGTGGTGGGCCTGCTGGTTGCCTTCATCACCTACGGCGTTGGCTTCCTTGCCCGCCCGGTGGGCGCCTGGTTCTTCGGCCGCATGGGCGACCGCGTGGGACGCAAGAAAGTCCTGGTCATCACCATCATGATGATGGGCATCTCCACAATGCTCATCGGCTTCCTGCCCGGCTACGCCCAGATCGGACTCGCAGCGCCAATCCTTCTAGTGGTCCTCCGCCTTGCCCAGGGTTTCGGCGCTGGCGCTGAGCTGTCCGGTGCTTCGGTCATGTTGGCCGAATACGCCCCACCCAAGAAGCGCGGTCTCATCGCCTCTTTCGTCTGTCTCGGAACGAACTCCGGAACGCTCCTGGCCTCGGGCCTGTGGGTCCTGCTGACCCTCCTGCCCGAAGAGGCCCTCATGAGCTGGGGCTGGCGCCTGCCCTTCATCGCCAGTATCGGCATCACCCTGTACGCCCTGTGGATGCGCCGCAACCTGAAGGAAAGCCCCGTCTTCGAGGCCACACGGGAGCAGGGAATCACCGACGCCGCCGCTGCCGCCGCCAATGCTGCGACCCCCGCCGCCGTCGCAGGGCAGTCCACGGCGCACCCCGCTGCGCCTGCTGCCAAAACCACGCGCAAGGGTAAGGCGTTCTTCCTGGCCATGGCCCTGAGGATCGGCGAATCGGGCAACTCGGCCATGATCCAGACCTTCCTCATCGGCTACATCGTCACCGGCCTGAGCATGGACAAGAGCGTGGGTACCTTCGCACTGCTGATCGGTTCGTTCCTCGGCTTCGCCACGGTCCCACTGGCCGGCTGGCTGTCCGACAAGCTCGGCCGCCGCACCATGTACCGCGCCCTGTCCGGCTTCCAGATGCTCTTCGCCATCCCGGCCCTGCTGATGATGCAGTCCCGTGACCCGTTCCTGGTCTCTCTGGCCCTCATTATCGGCCTCTCCGTCTCGGTGCTGGGCATGTTCTCGGTCCAGTCCGCCTACGTCAACGAACTCTTCGGCTCCCGCAACCGCTACACCCAGCTGGCTATGGCCAAGGAAATCGGTGGCGTGCTCTCCGGCGGTCTCGCCCCGATTATCGCTGCGGGTCTACTGGCCCTGTTCACCAATTCCTGGTGGCCGGTTGCCGGAATGATGGTCCTTTACTCGGCCATCGCCTTTGTGGCCACGTTCTTGGCTCCGGAAACCAAGGGCCGCGACCTGACCCTCGTGGAAGACGCTGTATGAAGGCCGTAGTTGTCCATTCGGTCGGTGACCTTCGTCTTGAGGACCGCCCGGACCCGGCCTGCCCGGCTGGGTCGGTCATCGTCGACGTCGAATACGGCGGGATCTGCGGCTCAGACCTGCACTACGTGAGCCACGGGGCCTCCGGCCTCAGCATCCTGACCCATCCGATGGTCCTGGGCCATGAGGTGGCGGGCCGGATCTCCGTACTAGGCGACGGCGTGGCCGGCTTCGAAGTGGGTGACGCCGTAACCGTCCACCCGGCTGTCTACTGCGGTGACTGCGGTGACTGCCGCGCAGGACGCACCAACCTATGCCAGCAGGCCACCTACTACGGGAGTGCCGCGTTCGACCCCCACACTGACGGTGCGTTCGCCTCCCGGAAGGCCGTACCGGCAGGTCAGCTCCGCAGACTGCCCGACGGCGTGACCACCCGGCAGGCTGCGGTCGCCGAGCCGCTCGCCGTAGCGATCCACGCCGTCAGCCGAGCCGGTAGCGTCACCGGCAAGGAGGTATTGGTCAACGGCACCGGGCCAATCGGCGCTCTGGTGGTGGCCGCGGCCCGGCGGGCTGGCGCGTCCAGAGTCATCGCGAGCGACCTCTCGGAGACCTCGTTAGCGATTGCCAAACGCATGGGAGCCGACGACGTCGTGCTGGTGGGTTCCGGGGCGCACCTCCCCGAGGTGGAGGTCGCGTTCGAGGCCTCAGGCGCTCCCGGCAGCCTCGGTGGTGTCTTCGCTGCCGTGCGCCGCGGGGGCACCGTGGTCCAGGTGGGCAACCTGCCCGCAGGGGCGGTGACGGCCGAACTCGCCGCACTCGTCTTCCGAGAGATTGATTACCGCGGGACGTTCCGCTTTGCAGAGGAAATGGACGAAGCCTTGGCGTACCTGGCCGACGGTCTGGACATCGAACCTCTGCTGACGCATACGTTCGACGTTGGTGATGTCGCGGAGGCTTTTGCTGTGGCTGCAGACCGCGAGACCGGTTCATCGAAAGTGCTCCTCAGCTTCATCTGAGGGTTTCCCGGGCTGCGCCTCCGCTGGCCCGGGTGCTTGCACCTCGGTTCGCCGTGCGGCACCTCCGGTTGCCCACAGTAAACCAACCCAGCCACACACATCTCACCGCTTGACCGCGGAGAAAGCGAGCTCCGCGATGCTCCGCCACAAGCCATCCAGTGCAACTCTGGACCGCATCGACAACCGGCCGGAAGCACCGGCCCCAGGAATCGTGCACCTCGGCCTTGGCAACTTCCACCGCGCCCATCAAGCCGTCTACACTCGCGCCGCAATCGCGGCCAACGGCGGAGACTGGGGCATCATCGGCGTTTCCAGCCGCTCCGCGGTCATTCCCGACGCCATGCACGCCCAGGACATGCGCTACACGGTCGTGGAGATCTCGCCCGAAGGCTCCAAGCTCAGTGTCCCGGGCGTTCACACGGACGCCTTTGCGGCTGCGGCCAACCCGGAGCGCGTTCCCGCGGTCATAGGGGCCGCCGCCACTCGCATCGTCACGCTGACGGTTACCGAGAAGGGCTACACCTACGCACCGGCCGGAGGTGCGCTGAACGTGCAGGACCCGGCCGTGCAGTACGACCTCACCAATGCTGCGGCGCCGCGCACTCCCATCGGCCAGATCGTCCGCGGGCTGCAGCAGCGGGCCCGGACCCACTCCGAGCCCATCACCGTCCTCAGCTGCGACAATCTCGCTGAAAACGGCCGCCACACGCAGCGACTCGTCCGTGAGTTCGCCTCGCTGCTCCCCGCTGCTGAAGCAGCAGAAACACTATCCTGGATCGAAACCCACACAAGTTTCCCGGCCTCGATGGTGGACCGGATCGTCCCTGCCACAACGGAGTACTACCGGAGCCTGGTCGCCGACCAGGGAGGGTACCTGGACGCCATCCCGGTTCCGGCCGAGCCGTTCTCCATGTGGGTCATGGAAGACGACTTCATCGCCGGGCGCCCGGCGTGGGAAGCTGGGGGCGCCGTCTTCTCCGACGAGGTGGCCAGCTTTGAGGAACTCAAGATCCGGCTGCTCAATGGTACCCACTCCCTGATCGCGTACTTGGGCGCCCTTTCCGGCGCCGCAACCATCCCGGACTCCGTGGCGCAGAGGCCCATCGAACAAGCTGCGCACCTGGTACTGCGCAACGACTACCTGCCCAGCGTCTCGGTGCCGGCCGGAGTGGACGTCGGTGTCTATGAGGAACAGCTGTTCTCCCGCTGGCGTAATTCCGCTCTGGGACACCGGACCAGCCAGGTCGGCTCCGACGGATCCGTTAAGCTCCGCCAGCGCATCCCGCTTCCGGCGCTGAAAATGCTTGGCGAAGGCCGGATGCCTCAGCTGTTGGCCCTTACCGTCGCCGCGTACCTGTCCTGCATCGCGCCGCTAAACGGCTTCGCCCCCGGGCCGCAGGCAGATGCCATGCAGGATCCCGCCCGCCAGTTGCTTTCTGACTTGGCAGCCCAATCGCGCTCCGGCGGCGAATTGGCGGCACGAGTCCTGAGCGACCACCACCTGCTGGGAGGGGAGCTGGCCGGACGCACGAACTTCATTGAACGCACGGGCGAACTGATCGACACCATCCACAGCAGCGGGCCACTCCACGCCATCGCCGAGGCCGGCGTGTCCGAACGGCCGGGGGCCTCGCGCCCGTAACGAACGACCCTGGCCAGTTCATTGCCCCTAACTTGCACTCACGCTCCAGACCTACCGTTCCAGCGAAACCGCCGGCCCACTTTCCACATCGTCAGACTCGCGCGCCCGTCGGGTTAAGCAACCCCTCCCGTGTTGCGGCGTCGGCGGCCAGATCGATGCAGGTCCAGGCCATCGCCAGGGCACCGTCCCACAGTGCCTTGTCTCCGTCGGTCGATGCGGCGGCATCGGCAAAGGCCGCATTGTGGATGGGCGGGCACCCCGGTCCGAGGCTGACCATGGGGTGGATGGTCGGGAATAGGTGCGACACGTTGGCCATATCGGTGGAGCCTCCACGGCGGCTGGCTGGTTCCATCGGCCGGCCCAGAGCGGCGGAATTACGGGCGAAGATCGCGGCCATGGGGGCGTCAGTGCGTAGCTCGGCATAGTCCGGTCCTTCCTGGACAATTTCCAGCCGTGCACCAGCGGCCAAAGCGCCGGCTTCGAGGCAGCGGCGCATCACCGCGGTAACCCGGCCGAGTGAATCGACGTCGTGAGCGCGGGTCATCCAAAGGCCCGTCGCCAACTCCGGGATGACGTTCGGTGCCGTTCCCGCACTTTGCACGCAGCCATGGATCTGTTGACCCGGTTCCAGCTGCTGCCGGGCCAGACCGAGCGCGGTCAGTGCCACGGTCATCGCGTCCAGGGCGTTAATCCCGTCCCAAGGACGGGCCGATGCATGGGCGCTGCGGCCATGGAAGCTCACCCGGTAGCCGGCGCAGGCGTAAGGGAGCATCTCCACTTCGTCGACGTCGCCCGGATGGATCATCATCGCTGCATGCGTTCCGTCGAAGTCGCCCTGCTCAAGCATCAGGACCTTCCCGCCACCGTTTTCCTCGGCGGGCGTGCCCAGCAACCGTAGGGTGATACCCAGTTCATCGGCCACCGGGGCCAGCGCGATAAAGGCTCCGAGGGCTGCGCCAGCAATGATGTTGTGCCCGCAGGCATGCCCAAGCCCCGGCAGGGCGTCGTATTCGGCACAGATGGTCAGAACCAGGTCCCCGCTTCCCACTTCGGCCCGCAAGGCAGTGGGCAATGTCCCCAACCCGACCTGAACCTTTGCACCCGGGACGTTTTCGAGTTCCCGGGCCAGCCACTGCACCGCTTGGTATTCCTCAAACCCGGTCTCCGGATGCTCATGGAGCCTGTGGCTGAAGTCCAGCACGACGCCAAGGTTTTTGCGGAGGACCTCTTCCGCTTCGGCCTTAAGGCCTTCGATTGTTCCGGTGCTCAATGCGGCCGGCCTTTCTGCAGGAATGCTCAAATGACTTTTGAGAGGAATGACTTCGTGCGCTCGTGTTGGGGGTTGCTGAGGACCTCACGCGGGTCACCCTGCTCTACGATCACACCGTCGTCCATGAAGACCACGACGTCGCCCACTTCGCGTGCAAAACCCATCTCGTGGGTGACAACGATCATCGTCATCCCGTCGCGTGCCAGTTGCTTCATCACATCCAGGACTTCGCCGACCAGTTCCGGGTCCAGCGCCGAGGTTGGTTCGTCAAACAGCATGACTTCCGGGTTCATTGACAGTGCCCGGGCGATCGCCACTCGCTGCTGCTGGCCGCCGGAAAGCTGGGAGGGGTAGTTGTCCATCCGGTCCGCCAGGCCCACCTTTCTCAACAGTTCACGGGCATGGGCTTCGGCGTCCTTTTTAGCCATCTTGAGCAGTTTCACTGGTCCGAACATGACGTTTTCCTTGGCGGTCATGTGGCCGAAAAGATTGAAGGACTGGAAAACCATGCCGATCTTGGACCGCCGCTTGTTGATCTCCGCCTGGGAGGCCTCCTGAAGCTGTCCGCCGCGGACGTCGTAGCCAATCATGCGACCGCCGACGGTGATCGCGCCGGATGCAGTGACCTCCAAGTGGTTGACGCATCGCAGCAGTGTGGATTTTCCGGAGCCGGAAGGTCCGATCAGGCACACCACCTGCTGTTTCCGCACGGTCAGGTCGATTCCTTTGAGGACCTCGACCTGGCCGAAGCTCTTGTGCACGTTCAGGAATTTGACTTCGGACATCAGCGCTGGACCTTTCCAAGCAGGAGGGCGTTGCCTTTGGAATACTTCTTTTCGAGCCGGGTCTGGGCCAGTGTCAGGATGGAGGTCAGCAGAATGTACCAAATGCTGGCGACGATCAGCAGCGGGATCTGTTGGAGGTTCTGCGCATAGATCTGCTGGGTGTTGTAGAGCAGATCCCCGACGCCGATGACGATGACCAGTGAGGTGGTCTTCAGCATCGAGATGACCTCGTTGCCTACCGGCGGGATGATGACTTTCATGGCCTGTGGAATGACGACGAAGCGCAGGGTGTGCAGTTGGCTGAACCCCATGGACCGGGAGGCTTCCGACTGTCCCGGGGGTACGCTGAGCAGCCCGGCGCGCACGATCTCTGCCATGTAGGCCCCCTCGTTGAGACCCAAGCCCAGGATCGCTGCGCCGAAGAGGGAGATGACGTCGTTGGTGTTCCACTCCACGAACGTGAGGCCCCAGGGGATGCCCAGCCGGATCTTCGGAAACAGGACGGCCGAAAACCCCCAGAACAGGAGCTGGACCAGGAGCGGTGTGCCCCGGAAGAACCAGATGTAGGCTCCCGCCACCGCGCGCAATAGCCAGTTATCGGACATCCGCATCACTGCCACGCCGAGGCCGACCACGAAGCCTATTGCCATGGCGATCACGGTTAGTTCCAGCGTGACCAGGAGGCCGCCCAGAATGCGCGTATCCAGCAGGTACTTGCCGACGATCGGCCACCCGAACCCTTGGTTCGTGATGAGGGTCCAGACGCCGTAAATGATGATGAACAGTACGACGACCACGGCGATGAGCTGACCGGGACGACGCCGGCGCAGCACCGGCTTCCTGGTCAGCGCAAGATAATCGTGGTCCGTGTCCGCAGAGCTGAGCAGTTGCGGGTTTCCCACTTAGCCCTCCACGCGGGGGTTGATCTGGGCGGTCTTGACCGCGGAGGGCGTGAGGTTCCAAGCCGACATGATCTTGGCGTAGGTGCCGTCATCAATTAGTGACTGGAGGGCCTTCTGGAAGGCCTTCGACAGTCCTCCGTCGCCCTTCGGCATGGCTACGCCGGCAAGCGACGGTTCCACCAGTATGGAGTCAATCTGTGCAAAGGCATCGGGCTGGATCTGGGAGTAATAGGCGGTCAGGGCGTTATCGGCAAGCATGGCCTGAGCGCGGTTGGAAGCGATGGACTGGTTTGCGCTGTCCTGCTGGGGCAGGAGGAGCGGTGTGATGGCCGGCTTGCCCGCGTCGGCGCACTGCTTCTCGAACTTGGGCAGGACACTCAGGGCCTGTGTCGTACCGGTCTGCGCAGTCACGGTTTTGCCGCAGAGGTCCAACACTTCGTGATACTGGCCTTCATTCCCCTTCTTAACCATCACGGAGGTTCCGCTCTGCATGAAGCTGACCATGTCCACAACCTGTGTCCGTTCGGGGGTGATGGAGAAAGCCGCCCAGGAAGCGTCGTAGCGTTTGGACTGGAGCCCGGCCAGAATGCCGTTGAAGTCACCCTTGGTGATGCTGATCTTGATCCCCATCTTGTTGGCCACGGCCAAGGCCAGATCCGGCTCCAACCCGATGATCTCTCCGCTGTTGTCCGTGAAGTCGATCGGTGCGTAGGTCGGATCGGTGACCAACTGCATGGTGCCCTTGGACTTGATGTCCGAAGGCACGAGAGCCTCCACGGCGGGATCGGCTTTCACAGCCTGTGCTGCCTGTTGGCCGCCTTCGCCCAGCGCCGGCTGCGCCGTGCCGGAGGGCTTCGCCGCCGCCGCGGGCGTCTCAGAGTTGGTGCAGCCGGTTGAGACGGCGACCAGCAGGGCTGATGCGGCAATCAGGCTGAACTTGGTGAGGATGATTCGCTTGGTCATCTTGTCTCCGGAGTCAAGGGAATGGGTTGTGAAAATAATATGTTGGACTTATTATTGGTGTGATGGGGAACACCTGTCAAGGATTTTTAGCTGTTGCCGCCAGGCCGCCCGATCCATGCGGGCTCCGGCAGGGAAGAGGGACCATGTCGACCGAACCACGGAAGCGCACGCATGCGGTGACGGAGGAAGCCATCGCCGAGCGAAGGGAACACATCGTCGCTGCGGCGGCTCGGATTATTGCCAGTGCCGGGGTTGAAAACTGCTCTTTCGGTGCCGTCTCAGATGCGACTGGATTTAGCATCGGCATGATCCAGCATCATTTTCGTACCCGTGAGCGACTGCTGCTGGCGACCGTGGAGTACCGGACCAACGCATCGGTCCGGGAATGGCAGGACCTCCATGCTGCCGGGAGCAGTGCGGTGGAACGGCTGCACGATCTTCTGACGTTTGCCGTTGAAGGGGAAGCGAGTTTTGAAGACGCCTGGGGGTTCTGGGTGGAGGTCTACGCCGCTGCCCATAAGGATGCCAACATCCGCGTCCACGTGGCCAACGCGCTGCTGGCCTGGCGGGGGATCTTCGTCGAGCTCCTCAAGGAGGCGGAAGCCGAGGGCTTGATCAGCCCGTTCCACGACGCCGAGTCGCTGGCGACCCTGCTGCTGGCCGTTGTCGATGGGCTCGCGATGCAGACACTCAACGGCATCTACGACCACAGTCCGCGAACAATGATCCAAACGCTGCAGCGTTTCGCCGCGCACGAGTGCGGCATCGACGTGACGGAATTCGTGAAGCACAAGCGCAGCCGTAAACCCAGTGCAGCCTGACGGGCGACGCGCCGTCCGAGTGGTAAGGCGGCCCGCAGCTACAGATACAACGACCCGAAGGAAGCCATGACCGTCGTAACCAACTCGCTGCACGCCGGCCGTTTCGCAGACCGGGCGGAGGGCTATCGCCCTTCCCCTGTGCGGGAGGTGTTCGAGGTATCCATGCGCCCCGGCATGATTTCCCTGGCGGGCGGCAACCCGGACCTTACCGCGTTGCCGTTGAGGGGCATTGCAGATTCGGTCCAGGCGATTGTTGCTGAACATGGTCTGGACTCGCTGCAGTACGGCTCAGGCGCCGGAACGGCGGAGTTGCAAGAGTTGATCTGCCAAGTCATGGCGCTGGAGGGCATTGCAGCGGATCCGGTCAACGTCCAGGTCACTTCAGGTTCCCAGATGGCCCTGGAACTCGTCACGAAGTTGTTCTGCAACCCGGGCGACGTGATTTTGGCCGAAGGTCCCACGTATGTCGGAGCGCTGGGAACCTTCGAGGGACTCCAGGCTGACGTGGTCCAGATCGCCATGGACAGCGATGGGCTCGTACCTGCTCTCTTGCAGGCGGCCATCAATGAGTTGAAGTCCCAGGGAAGGGTGATCAAGTTCCTGTATTGCATCCCCAACTTCCACAACCCATCAGGTATCACTCTTGCCGCGCATCGGCGCCGGGAGGTGGTCACCATCTGCCGTTCCGAGGGGATCGCCATCGTGGAGGACAACCCCTATGGGTTGCTGAGTTTTGACGGCACCTACAACGAAGCGCTGCATTGCCTGGACCCGGACAACGTGTTTTACCTGGGCTCGTTCTCCAAGATCTTTTCGCCCGGGCTGCGTGTGGGCTGGGTGTTGGCCCCGACAGACGTCCGCCGGCGCCTGCAACTGGCAGCGGAGGCAACCACCATCTGCCCCTCCGTCTTGGGCCAGATGTTGGTGGAGCGCTATATCTCCCAGTTCGATTGGCGCGAGCACCTGCGAGAAGCCTGCGCCAAATACGCCGGCCGCGGCCAGGCTGTCATGCGGGCGCTGGAGGAACACATGCCTGCAGGTTCCAGCTGGACCACCCCCGCTGGCGGATTCTTCACCTGGATTACGCTTCCGGCGGGGCACTCCGTTGAGAGTCTCCTGCAGCCCGCCATCGACGCAGGCGTCGTCTTCGTGCCCGGAAGTGCGTTCTTTTCCACCTCTGCGGGGACCAACCAGCTGCGCGTGGCCTTTTCCTTCGAGACTGAGGAGCGGTTGGTCGAGGGGGTGCGCCGGCTGGCTGCCGTCGTCGGGCTCAATCAGTCCAGCCAGCTAGCGAGGATGGACTCTGAAGGGCGATTCTAGGCAAAGCCGACTTGGCACCCCGCGCCTTAGTCCGGGCAGTGCGACCTTAAGCCCGTGGCTGGCCGTTTGCGTGGGCGCGCATGGCCAGCATCTTGTCCAGGGGCTTGGCGTAGCGCTCCTGGACGATCTTCAGGTGCAGCCACGACTCGACGCTGGCCACGGACGCCATAGCGCGCGCCTTGTCCAGGATTTCCTGCATCTCATCCAGCGAGCTCACGCCGACGGTGGCCACCAGGTCAAACCGGCCGAAGCAGCTGGCAATGAACTCCACGCCGGGGGTGGCGGAAAAGAAGGCGATGGCTTCCTCCGTGCCGGTCGACGTCGAGATGCCAAACCCAAAGGCCATGGCACGGGAGGAACCGGAGCGGCTGCGGATCGGGCCGATCTGCATGACCCGGGCGTCGAGCAGTCGCATGACACGGTTCCTTGCCGCACTGGCCGACAGCCCAACCCGTTCGCCGAGTGCCTCGAAGCCCAGCCGGCCATCGAGCTGAAGCTCGCCCAGAATCAGCAGATCGGCGTCGTCCAGCTCCAGTCCTGGATCCGGTGGCTCCTTGCCGAGAAAGAGGCTGCGGGCTACTTCCTTGTACATCAGCACGTCGACGCCTGCCACCCCTTCGGAGAGCCGGATTGCTTCCACGTTTTCGTAGAGCCGCTCCACGGTGGGCAGCCGCAGCTCCGCGATGATCCCGTACCTGCCAGTGGTCAGCGAGGCGAAGACGGCCCCGTCCAGGGTGCTCAGCTTGTCCAAAGCCGGCCGGGAGGAACCATTGAGTTGAATAGAGACATGCGCGACGGCGTTGAGGCCCAGCAGCCGGGGATGGACGGCGGCAACGATGCGCAGCTCCCCGGAAGAGATGAGTTCGTTGACCTTGGCCGTGGCCACGGAGCGGGTCACGCCGAGCTGCTTGGACAGGTCACTGAACGACGCGCGGCCGTCCGCCTGCAGCAGCCGGATCAGCTGATTGTCCAGGTCATGCATGGTCTTCACGATAGACGCCTCTTCTCCTTGGGCGCTGCCGCGGCACACCAGGGCAGGCGGGTAAAGCAGAACCTTCACTGAACACAATTGTTCCACTCGCTTGGCCACTTTCAGCGGATTTGATGCGTACAGCCGTAATAATTCTGCGAATTGCGCGTAGAAGCCCATGTAGACGATGGAATCGCTTGCTTAAACACTGAACTTGGCTAGTATCGTGACCAGCGCCACATCGGCGCGACAGCTTTTCCTACCCACCCGCGTATCAGCTGATCATTGGAGATCTGCACATGCTCAAGTTCACGAAAGCCGCCATGGGGGCAGCCGCCCTGGTCATCCTGTTGAGTGGCTGTTCCGCAGCCGCATCCACGACTTCCGAGACCAAGGCGCCGGCCGCCGCCGAGGCCCCCAAGGGGCTCACCACGAGCGGCAAACTCACCCTCTGCATCGACCCCGAGTACGCGCCCCTGGAGTACTACGCCAATGGCTCCAGCGGCAACATCATCGGCTTCGACGCCGACGCAGCGCGGGCGCTCGCCAAGCACTGGGGCCTGGAAGCCAAATTCGAGGTAACCACCTTTGACGGCCTCATGCCTGGACTTCAGTCCCGCCGCTGTGACGCCATTTTTGGCGGCCTTTACATGAGCGAGGCACGCCTGGCCGTAGCCGACGCTGCCGCCGTCATGAACGCCGGCCCCTCGATTCTGGCAGCGCCCGCCCGGGCGGGTCAGTTCAAGCAGCCCCTGGACCTCTGTGGCCACAGCGTCGCCGCGCAGTCGGCCTCCTCCAACGCGGCGCGGATCACGGCACTCAAAGATGAGTGCAAGACTGCGGGCAAGGACGAGCCCAAGCTCACCGAATACCCGAAGACGGCCGAAACCGTCCTCGCCGTCCTCAACGGGAAGTCCGACGCCCTGATCGAGACCAACGTTGCCGCGGCCTACATGGCGGCCCAGAACGAGGGCAAGCTGGCGGTGGCCCCGGGCGTCTTCAAGGCGGACACCACCTTTGGCGTCTTCACCCGCAAGAACGATCCCATCTCCCCGGTCCTCGCGCAGGCCCTGAAGGCTCTGCACAAGGACGGCACTCTGGCCCAGATCGCCAAGGACAACAAGCTCGATCCGGCAATCGTCGACGTTCCCTAGTTATCGCGCCGGGACCACGGTGCCGTGGTCCCGGCCCCACTCGAAAGGGGACTCCGATGGAATTCGATATCGGTATCTTCGGCCAGCAGCTCGTAAACCCGAGCTACCTCTATGGTGCCTTCCTGTCCGTGTCGGTAGCCGTGCTGTCGCTGCTGCTGGCCACGGCAGTCGGGTTCGTCGTCGCTCTCGGGCGTACGTCCCGGAACCGCATGGCCCAGGGCGCGGCCGGGTTCTACACCTGGTTCTTCCGCGCCATTCCGGCGCTGCTGGTCCTGCTCATCATCTGGAACGCATTGCCGCAGCTGTTTCCGGTGCTGCGACAGGACTGGTTCACCCCGTTCATCGCAGCGTTCATCGGCCTCGGTGCCGTGGAAGCAGCCTTCATGGCGGAAATCATTCGTTCCGCCCTGCTGAGCGTCGATGAGGGACAGAACCTGGCCGGCCGGGCACTGGGCATGTCGCCGGCGAAAGTCATGCTCAAAGTCGTGCTGCCGCAGGCCATCCGCATCGCGCTGCCGCCCACCGGCAACGAGTTCATCGGCCTGGTGAAATTCTCCTCCCTGGCCTCCGTGATCTCCCTGCAGGAACTGTTGACCACGGCCCAGGTAGGGGTCAACATCACCTTCCGGTACGCGGAATACTATGCGGCCGCCATCGTCTACTACCTGATCATCGTGAGCCTGCTGACCCTGCTCCAGAACTACGTAGAGAAGAAATTCCTATGGACCTCACGGTCAAAATCCAAGAAGCCTTCCACGCTGGAACCGATCGGTCAAGGAGTGCCCGCATGAGCCAGATGCCACAGCCAACTGAAGCCGCGGTGTGGACCCCTGCCGAGCCCGTGCTCCAGGTGCGCAACCTGCACAAGAGCTACCAGGACCAGCACGTCCTGCGCGGCGTTGAATTCGACATCCACCAGGGCCAGGTGAAGGCCGTCCTCGGCCCTTCGGGCTCGGGCAAGTCCACCATGCTGCGCCTGATGGCGTTGCTGGAACCGGCCGACGGCGGCGAAATCCTGCTCCGCGGCCGCCGCCTGGGCGTCCGGGAGCGCGGCACCAGCACGGTGCCGCTGCCGGAACGGGAACTTGCGAAGGAACGGCGCGACATCGGCATGGTGTTCCAGAAGTTCAATCTGTTTCCGCACCTCAGCGCCTGCCGGAACGTGATGCTCGGCCTCACCTCGGTCCAAAGCGTTCCGCACAAGGAAGCCGAGGAACGCGCGATGGCCATGCTTGAACGCGTTGGATTGTCCTACCGCGCCGGGCACTACCCCTCCGAGCTATCCGGCGGCCAGCAACAGCGCGTGGCCATCGCCCGGGCCCTGGTCATGAATCCGTCCGTGCTGCTCTTTGACGAGCCGACGTCGGCCCTGGACCCCGAGCTGGTTGGCGAAGTGCTGGACGTCATGGAGGGTCTGGCCAACGACGGCATGACCATGATCGTGGTCACGCACGAGGTCCGGTTCGCCCGCCGCGTGGCGGACCAGGTCACCTTGTTCGACAGCGGCGTGATCGTGGAACAGGCCTCCCCGGATGAGTTCTTCGACAACCCACAGCACCAGCGCACTATAAAGTTCCTCAGCCATGTCCACTAAGGCATCCCTTGATTCCAGTCCTCACGGCGAGGAGGCATCCCGGCCGCTGGCCGTCTACACGGACATGGAGGACATCGACTACTCCGCGGGCGTCGCCCTGCTGGAGGAGAACGGCTACGAGGTCCGGTATCTAGGCACCCGGGACCCTGCCGTCATCATGGACCAGGCCCGGCACGCCGAAGCCCTGCTGGTGGGCTATGCCTGCGTTACCGCCGAGGTGATGGATGCTATCCCGGGACTGAAGATCATTGCGCTGGTCTCCATGGGGTTCGACAACGTGGACCTGGGCGCCGCCAAGGAGCGCGGCATCTGGGTCACGAACCTTCCCGGCGTCGCTACCGAGGAAGTGGCCTCGCATGCGCTGGCCCTGGCTCTGGCGCTCACCCGCGAGATCCCGTTCTTCCAGGGCCGCGTGGCCGCCGGCGACTGGAACGCGCGCCCCGGGTCCACTGTCTTCCGGCTAAGCCAGGAGCGGCTTGGCCTGATCGGCCTGGGCCGCATCGGCAGCCGCTTCGGCCAGCTGGCCTCCGGCGTCTTCGGCGAAGTCGTCGGCTACGACCCCTATCTCCCGGACACCCCGGCCACCCGGGACATGCTGGCCGAGGCGGGCATCCGCCGGGCCGGCCTGGATGAGGTGCTTGCAGAATCCGCCGTTGTCTCCTTGCATGTGCCGCTCACGGCGGAAACCCGGCACATCATCAACGCCGAAAGCCTCGCTGTCATGCGGCCAGGCAGCTATTTGGTGAACGTGAGCCGGGGACAACTGATCGACGACCGCGCGCTCCGCGCAGCCATCGACGCCGGACACATCCGCGCGGCGGCCTTGGACGTGCTCGACGTCGAGCCCGCCCCGGCCGACCACCCGCTCATGGGCCATCCCCGGATCCTCGTCACGCCGCACATCGGCTTCCTCTCGGACCACACCCTGGCCGAGTACATCAGGATCCAGGCCCAGAACGTCATCACCCACGCGCGCACCGGCGTTCCGGACACTGCGCTGTTCGAACTGGAACCCGCCCGCTGAGTGCCCACCTGCCCGCTGCGGCACCGCCCTCTTCCTACACGTAAGGACATACCGTGTCATTCCCCACCTCCCCTGAAACGTCCCCGGCAGCACCGCCGGCCACCCTGTTTTTCGGCGGCCCCGTCCGCACTGTCGACGCCGAGGATTCCGTCGCCGAGGCGATGCTGGTGATCGGCAACCGCATCGCCGCCGTCGGGACCGCCGAGGAGTGCCGCTCGGCGGCGCGGGAACTGAGCACCTCCGTTCCGGAGCTCGTGGACCTCGAGGGCCGCGCCCTGGTTCCCGGTTTCGTGGACCCGCACGCCCACCCGCTGATGTACGGGCAATTGCTGTCCTGGGTGGACTGCGGTCCCGTTGCCGCGCCGGACATCCCGACCATGCTCGAACGCCTGGCGCGGGCCGCCGCGGAGCATCCCGGCGACGGCCCGATCCGGGGCTACGGGTATGAGCACCGCAACCTGGCCGAGCAGCGCCACCCGACCCGGCAGGAACTCGACACAGTTTCTACCACCCGCGAGGTCTACGTCATGAACGCCAGCGGCCACGGCGGCGTGGTGAACTCCTTTGTCCTGGCAAAGGCCGGGATTGACTCGAACACCCCCAACCCGCCCGGCGGCACGTTCTTCCGCGACTCCGACGGCGGGCTGACCGGTGAGCTTTCGGACGCCGCCTGCGACATCCTCACGGGCGAGGACGGCGTGAAGCTCGGGCACCACGGACCCAACTTCCACCTCGCGGACAGCAAGGAACAGCACCGCGGCCAGCTGCTCCGGGCCCAGAGTGAGTTCCTGAGCCACGGCGTCACCATGATCGGCGACGCCCAGGTGACCAAGCGGGAATTCGCGGCCTACCTGGACCTGGTGGAGCGCGGCGAATTGGTGACCCGCATCAATGCCTACTTCCTCTCCAGCCTCCTGGACGAGGTCCTGCAGCTGGGGCTCGTGGACCGTTTCGGTGATTCCCTCCTGTCCTTCGCCGGCATCAAGCTCTACGCCGACGGAACCCTGGGCGGCTGGACGGCCTACTTCCCCGAGGGCTACCGGGACGACCCCTGCCGCACGGGTTCGCTGTACCACGAGCCGGCGGAATACCGCTCACTCGTGCTCCGGGCCCACAGCGCCGGGCTGCAGACCGCCACCCATGCCCAGTCGCCCACCGCGATCCAGCTGGTCATCGACGCCGTGAAGGAGGCCCTCGCCGAGTCACCGCGGGCGGACCACCGGCACCGGGTGGAGCACTGCGGCCTCCCCACGCCGGAACAGATCACAGAGATGGCCGAGTTGGGCATCCTCCCGGTCAACCAGCCCCAGCACTACTTCAACTGGGGTCCCGGCGTGCTTGACGCGATCGGCAGCCCGGGGGAGCGCTTCAACCCTCTCGGTGAGTTCGTGGCTGCGGCACTTCCCGTGACCATGAGCTCCGATGCCCCCGTAGCTGATCCCCGCCCCCTTGAGGCCATCCAGACCGCCGTGACCCGCAAGACCCGCTCCGGTGTGCAGCTGGGCCCGGACACGCTCAGGATCGACGCAACGGCCGCCCTCCGCGCCCACACCATCAACGGTGCCCGCGCCCTGGGACGCGAGAAGGACCTCGGTTCCCTGGAACCGCAGAAGTTCGCCGACTTCGTGATCCTCGCCGAGGACCCGCTGGCGGCGCCCGCCGAAGACATCAGCAGCATCGACGTCGTGGAGACCTGGGTGGACGGGACGCGCGTCTACAAGCGCTAGCC
The DNA here is from genome assembly GCF_057748045.1 of Arthrobacter sp. JB02-1C. NCBI lineage: Bacteria > Bacillati > Actinomycetota > Actinomycetes > Micrococcales > Micrococcaceae > Arthrobacter > Arthrobacter sp. JB02-1C. Next base: position 650,054 of record NZ_CM173235.1, on the reverse strand, counting down.
CACCGGCCCTCCCACAAACAAAGGACCCAACCGTGACCACTGCCATTCCCACCAATAATGTCGGCCTCGCCGTGATGACCACCCTGCGGAACTACGGGATCGACGCGATCTTCGGAATCCCCGGTACGCACAACCTCGAGTTCTACCGGCACCTGCAGCCGCTCGGCATCCGCGCGGTCACCACCCGCCACGAACAGGGCGCCGGGTACGGCTCCGACGGCTGGAGCCAGCTCAAGGGGCTGCCCGGCGTCGTGATCACCACCTCCGGACCCGGGCTGCTGAACGCGATGTCCGCCGCCGCCACCTCGTACTGTGAATCTCGGCCCATGATCATCCTGTCCCCGGGCGCGCCGCGCGGCAGCGAATTTTCGGACATTGGACTGCTGCACGAGACGAAGGACCCCACCGGGGCCGTCCGGGCCCTGATCGGGCGCAGCACCCGGGTGGCCAGCGGCACGGAGGCAGTGGAACTGATCCACGAGGCGTTCGCGTCCTTCGCCCACGGCCGCCCGCGCCCCGTCCACATCGAGATCCCTTTGGACGTGCTGGAGTCCGCCTCGGACGTCGCGCCCGCAGCCCTGGAGGCCCGCCCCCTGGGCGCGCCGAAGAAAGCAGACGACGATGCCGTCGCCGCGGCCGCTGCCATGCTCCGGAACGCTTCCAACCCGGTGTTCCTGGCCGGGGGCGGGTCGCTCGGTGCCGGACCGGCCCTGGTGCAGCTCGCAGAGCTCCTGCAGGCCCCGGTGGTCACGACCATCAACGGCAAGGCCGCCATCCCGGAAGCCCACCCGTTGTCCCTCGGCTCGGAGATCCGGCTCGCCGCGGCCCAGGACCTCTGCAACTCCTCCGATGCGCTGCTGGTCATCGGCAGCAAACTGGGCGAGTCCGAAATGTGGGGCGGCAAGATCCTCCCGCAGGGCGGCAGCATCCGCATCGACATTGACCCGGGCCAGCTGCACTGCAACCTCAGCCCGGATCTGGAACTCCTGGGCAACGCGGCCGCCGTGGTGCCCCAGTTGCTCGCGGCCCTCGCCGGGCACGTGCCGGCCGCGGCGCCGGACCTGGCCCCGCTGCGGGGGGAACTGCAGGGCGTTGCCCGGTCCATGGCGCCCGTGCTGGCCCGGATCAACGAGATCCTCGCCGCTGTGCTGCCGGCCGACACCGTCATTGCCGGCGATTCCTCGCAGGTAACCTACTTCGGCACCACGTCCTTTTTCCCCATGCAGCAGCCGCACCAGCTCCTGTACACGCCGGCGTACGCCACCCTGGGTTACGGGTTGCCGGCCGCGATCGGCGCCAAGCTGGCCGCGCCGGACCGCCCCGTGGTGGGCCTCATCGGCGACGGAGCACTCATGTTCGCGGTCCAGGAGTTCATCACCGCCGTCGAACAGGGCGTGGACCTGCCGATCATCTGCATCAACAACGGCGGTTATGGCGAAATCCGGCAGAACATGAAGGACCGCGATCTTGCGCCCGTCGGGGTGAACCTGACCCAGCCGGACTGGGTCCGGCTGGCGGAAGGCTTCGGCCTCACGGCATTCAATGTCGACTCCCTCGACGTCCTGGCCGACACCGTCACCAAGGCGCTCGCGGTCAAGGGCCCCAGCCTCGTCCACGTCAGCATCCCGTGAACACCAAGACCACGGCTGGCACCGCGTTCCGGGTGCTGAACCCCGCCACAGGCGAGGTGCTCGCCAAACACGCGGAGGCTACGGCAGCGGAGGTGGAAGACGCCATCGACTCCGCACTCCGTGCCTTTGCCCGGTGGGGACCGGCGACGGCGGAAGAGCGTGCCGCGGTGCTGTGGACCGCGTCCGGTCTGCTGCTTGAACGGAAGGAGAAGCTCGCCCGGCTCGCCACCGAGGAAATGGGCAAGCTGCTGGGCGAAGCCGTCGCCGAGGTGGAGCTCTGCGCCGAGATCTTCGCGTACTACGCCGAGCACGGGCCGGGATTCCTGGCCGGCGAAACACTGGACTACCCCGGCGCAACGCTGCAGCGACGCCCGCTGGGGCCCATCCTCGGCATCATGCCGTGGAACTACCCGTACTACCAGCTCACCCGCTTCGCCGCGCCGAACCTCATGCTGGGCAACACGCTGCTGATCAAGCCGGCGCCGGCCTGTCCGCGGTCGGCCCTCGCCCTCGAAGAACTGCTGCTCGACGCCGGCCTGCCGGCAGGGGTGTACCGGACCGTGCTTGCCGGCGTCGAACAGACCGCCGCGATCGTGTCCGATCCCCGGATCCAGGGTGTCTCGCTCACCGGCAGCGAACAGGCCGGCGCAGCCGTGGGTGCCCTGGCCGGGGCCGGACTGAAGAAGCACGTCCTGGAACTCGGCGGCTCGGACGCCTTCATCGTGCTGGACAGTGAGGACCTCGATTCCGTGGTGGGCCTGGCCGCGGCGGCCAGGATGGAGAACGCTGGCCAGGCCTGTACCTCGCCCAAGCGCTTCATTGTGGCCGCCGCGTTGTACGAGGACTTCGTCGCCGGGCTGGCGGCCGCGCTGACCGAGTACGTGCCCGGTGACCCGCTTGACCCGGCCACCCGGCTGGCCCCGATGTCGTCCGCGGCGGCGGCCCGGACGCTGCTGGCCCAGGTGGAGGGCGCTGTGGCCGAAGGTGCCACGCTCCTCTGCGGCGGGGTCAGCTCAGCGGCCGGGGAGGCCTACGTATTACCGGCACTGCTGATTGGTGTCCAGCCCGGAATGCGGGCCTACCGCGAGGAGCTGTTCGGCCCGGTGGCCGTTGTCTACCGGGCCGAAGACGAGGATGACGCCGTCAGGCTGGCCAACGATTCCCCGTACGGTCTGGGCGCCTCGGTCTTTACCGCCGACGCCGGCCGGGCGGAGCGCATCGCCGAGCGGCTGGAAGTCGGCATGGTCAGCGTCAACCGGCTGGCGCCGTCGTCGGCCGCGCTGCCCTTCGGCGGGATCAAGAACAGCGGCGTGGGACGGGAACTGGGGCCGCTTGGCATGGACGAATTCGTGAACCGGAAGCTGCTGGTCCGCTGAAGCGGCCTGTGAATCTTTGAAATTGTTGAGAAAGGAACGCAATGAGCGAGACCAAGAACGCCGGAGCGAAGTCCAGCGCGTGGGAATGGGTTGAGGGGCAGAAGGAACAGCTCTCCGCCTGGCACACGAACATCTGGGAACTGGCCGAACCGGCATGGCGCGAGTACGAGTCCTGCGCCTGGTACGTGAAGACGCTGCGCGAGCACGGCTTCACCGTGGAGGAAGGCAGCGGCGGGATGCCCACAGCCTTCGCCGCCGAGTGGACCAGCCCGGCCGGAGCCGGCGCCCGGATCCTGGGCTACGCCGAATACGACGCCATCCCCGGCAACTGCCAGGCCGCGTCCACCAAGCGCGAGCCCCGCGCCGGCATGTCCCGGTTTGCGCCGGGCCACACGGACCCCCACTCCGCCCTCGGCATCTCGACGCTCGCCGGGTTCCTGGCGGCCAAGGACGCCATGGAACGGCACAACATCCCAGGCACCCTGGTGTATACGGGCGAGCCGGCCGAAAAGGTCCAGGGATCCAAAGTGGTCCACGGACTGCGGGGCTACTACGACAACCTCGACGCCATCATTTCGTACCACCCGTTTTACATGATGCCGCTGTGCAATACCGCGCGCTGGGACACCCACTGCGGCTCCTACTACAGCAAGATCTACACCTTTACCTGCGACAACCCGGAAGGCTGGAACAACACCTACGGGGACAGCCCCATCCCGTCCTCGCATTCCGCGGCGCGTGCTCCCGGCGCCGACGCCGCATTGTTCACGATGTTCTCGCTGACCAAGACCACGCAGGATTCCATGCTGCCGCAGGCCGGCGGCTGGTCGCTGTCCGAGGCGATCCTCACCGCCGGACAGGCAACCGCCGACAATCAGCCCGCCGGGATCGCCCAGATCCAGTACTCCTGGCGCTGCCCGAGCCTGGCTGAAGCGGATTCAGTACTCGCAGTGCTGGACCGCAATGCCGAACTGGCCGCGGCGGCCTCGCACTGCACCGTCAGCTCACGCTGGGTGGCGCGCAACCGGCCGGGCATCGCCAACCACACAGTGGCGCAGCTGGCTTGGGAGAACATCGCCGCCGTCGGGGCGCCGGTCCTGGACGAACGGGCCCGGGAGATTGGCCGGGAAATCCAGGCCTCGTGCGGGGTGGAGCCCATGGAGAACCCGTTCCACCCGGCCACGGCGGAACTGATCAGCCCGCAGGAGGCCGAGACGGAACTGCGCCGGCACATTCCGGCGACGCAGCAGAACTGGACCAGCGACGACTATGTGGAGATGACGTGGTACGCCCCTACCATCCGCTTCTACACGGCCAGGCCGACGCTTGCCCCGGACGGCAAGGGCACTGCGTATCCGGGCTGGGCCATGACAGCCCTGGGCGGCATCCCGGAAACCATCGATCCCACCATCACCGCCACCGGCAAGATGATCGCCGGGATGGTGCTGGACCTGATGACCCGGCCGGACCTCCTGGCCGCGGCGAAGGCCGAGTTTGAGACTGAGAAGATCCGCCGCGGCTCGGTGGCCCCACTCCTGCCCGCCGAATTCACGGCGCCCACGGACTTCCGCTGGCCTGCCTACATCGGCGAAGGCAAGGCCCGGGACTGGTGGATCCCCGTTTCTGAAGAAGTCTGGAACACGGCACCTTAAAGCCCGCCTAAGGCGCGGCGGACGCGGAGGGGGAATCCAGCGGCCGGCGGCCAGCCGTCCGCTTGAGGGCGGCGGCTCAGGCGGGGGAGTGCCCGCGCACCCGTGCGAGCCAGTCAACAACGAGCGCCCGGGTAAGGGCCGGCTGCTCATGGAGCAGGCCATGGCCGGCGTGATCGAGGACGGCCAGGGTGCAGCGCGGGTAGCGGCCGGCGAGTTCCGCCGCGGCGGCATGGCCCGCGGTGGAATCCTGCCGACCGGCCAGGATCAGGACGGGATGACGATAGGCGGCGGTCGCGCTGTCCTGCAGCTCCCAGCGTGAAAAGATCCGCGTCAGCGCCGGCTCGTCGGCCAGTGACGCTGCCGGCGCGACGACGTCCTGGAACCGGCGCAGCGTCTCGGCTGTCTGGACCACGAAGTAGCCGCGGTAGGAGGCCTCAAGTTCGGGGCCGAGGTCTCCGGCGCGCTCCGCCGTCGACACCAGAACCTCGTGTTCGGGTACGGTGCCGGTCCGCGCGCCCACCGGGCAGACCAGCGCCAGCCCGATGACCTGCCCCGGTCTGTGCTGGGCGATGGCCCGCGCCAGGTACCCGCCGTAGGAGTGGCCCATCAGCAGGAGGGGGCCGCTGCCGATGGTGGAGTCGATGAAGCCGAGTAGGAGGTCCACGACGTCGTCGTTGCTGGCGATCGTCGCGGGTGCCGGGGTGCGGCCCATCCCCGGCAGGTCCGGGTACAGGCGCCGGTAGCCGGGAGCGGCCGCGAACATCGGTTCGAGGGCGCCGGCGATTTCGCGGTGATCCACGCCGGCGCCGTGCAGCGCCAGAACCGGCGTACCGCTGCCGAATTCGAGGTAATGCACCGGCACTCCCCGTACCGTAGCCTTCATCCGCCCATTTTAGGACGCCGGCCCCGGCTGCGTCCGCGGTCAGGTCCCCGCCCGGCCCAGGCCAGGCCGCCGTCCGGGATCCGGCGTTACCGGCTACTCACCGAGCCGAACGCCCGGGCGATGGCTGCCAGCACGAGGGGACGGGCGGCGTACCAGCCGGCCGCCGTGATGGCGATGGCGGCCGCGAAGAGCCAGAATCCCACCCAGTTCAGCTCGTCGGTGCCGGCGAACATGTGGTTCAGGTTGCGCAGCGCCCCGGTGGCGAACACCAGGAACACGTGGATGAGAATGAACAGCACGAAGAACAGCATGGTCGGGAAGTGCACTGCCCGGGCTGCCTCCACCGGGTAGATCCGGTTCAGCCGCTTGGCATCCTTGGGCCAGAACTCGCTCATGCGCGCGCCGGTGAGGGCGGCAAGCGGGGCGGCGATGAACACCACGATGAAGTACATCAGCTGCTGCAGGCTGTTGTAGTTCACCCAGCCGGTCTCCGCGGGCCAGTCGAGCGTCAGGTACTGCAGCAGCGCGGAGAGCGCATTCGGGAACACGTCCCAGCTGGTCGGCACGATCCGCACCCAGTGCCCGGAGGCAAACAGCAGCACCACGAAGATCAGGCCGTTGGCCAGCCACAGGACATCCAGCGACTGGTGCAGCCACAGCGTGATGCTGATTTTCTTGCCGCCGCGCCGCGGCGTCCAGTACGCCGGCGGTTTCTGCTGCGTGCGGACCTGGTAGCCCGAGCGGATGATGAGCACCAGCAGGAAGAGGTTCAGGAAGTGCGACCACTGCGCCCACCACGGAAAGCCGGGCTCGGCCGCAGCGGGCAGGGCATACAGGCCGGGGTACCGTTCGAGGAAGCCCGGCACGCCGGGCAGCGTCGTCACGCCGCGGGCTGCAAGCACCAGGATTCCGGCGGCAACCACGGCCCCCAGCGCGAGGAGGACCACGCGTTTGATCCACTGGCCAAGGGTGCGATCCCGGTAAAGCCTTGCCCCGGCTGCGGCCTTGGCCGGTTTTTCGGCCGTCGCCCGTTGCGCGGCCGCTGCCCCTTGCGCGGCCGGCGCTGCTGAGGGTACGACGCCGGCAGTCGCCACGGGTGCAGGTGCCGCCTGGACAGGCGTCTGCGCAACAGCGGGCGCCGGGGCTTGGGGCGTTGGGGCTTCGGGCACCATTGCGGCCGGTGCCTCGGCGGCGGCTGGTGTGGCTGCATGGGTGGCAGCCGTTGGGGCCGCGGCGGGCGCGAATCCTTCGGTCGGCCAGGGTTCACCGCCGGGGACGCGGGGGAGCCCGCGGCGCAGCGCAACGGTTCGCGCCGTCGTCGTGCCCGGCTCAAAACCCGGTGCAAAACCCGGCGCAGCGGATGGTGCAGCGCCCGGGACCGCGGCCGGCGTGGCAACGGCAGGTGGCGGCGCCCCCTGGGCAGCAACAACTGGGACTTGTGCGGGCTGGGGCTGGGCGGCTGTAACGGGAGCCGCTGCTGCCACTGACGCTGCGCCCGCCGGGGGCCACGGCTCACCACCCGGTACGCGCGGCAGGCCACGGCGCAGCTTCTGCACCCCGGCGCTGCCGGACTGCACGGCTGCTGCGGACGGAGCCGCGGGGGGCGGAGCGGACGCCGACGTCGTCGTGGCCTGCACCGGTTCCCGAACCGCCGCCGCAACCGGAAGCGCGGCTGCTGCAGCGACGGCGCGGGCGGGGGTCTCGCCCGCCGGGGGCCACGGCTCGCCGCCGGGAACGCGCGGCAGGCCCCGCCGGATGGACCCAGACTGAGGTGCCATCGCTACTTCTTCCGGGCCTCGAGGGCGCTGATCAGCTGCGGGACAACCTTGAAGAGGTCGCCCACGACGCCGAAGTCCGCGATCTCGAAGATCGGCGCGTCCGCGTCCTTGTTGATGGCGACGATCGTTTTGGCCGTCTGCATGCCGGCGCGGTGCTGGATCGCGCCGGAGATGCCGAGGGCGATATAGAGCTGCGAGGACACCGAAACCCCGGTCTGGCCCACCTGCGCCGTCTGCGGGACATAGCCGGCATCCACCGCGGCACGCGACGCGCCCACCGCTGCGCCCAGGGCATCGGCGAGCTGTTCGACCAGCGCAAACTGTTCCTTCGAGGCCAGGCCGCGGCCGCCCGCGACCACCTTCGCGGCCCCGCGCAGCTCCGGCCGCGAGGTGGCGGCCACGACTTCCTCGAACGAATCGATCCGCGCGGCCGGCTTCCCGGACGGCGTGACGGCCAGCGTCTCCGCGACCTCCGGCTGGGCCGTGGCGCGCGCCTCGATGGAGCCTTGCCGGACCGTGATCACCGGCGGACCGAACGTGGCGGTCGACGTCACGGTGTAAGCCCCGCCGTAGACCGAGTGGTATGCCACGACGCCCTCGTCGTCACGGGAGACGCCGACGGCATCCACGGACACCGCCGCCCTTGAGCGGGCGGCGTACCGGCCGGCAAGGTCACGCCCATTCAGCGAGTGCGAGATCAGGATGGCGTCCGGCTGCACCCGTTCGACGGCGGCGGCCAGCGCGTCCACGCCAGGCACGCCGAGCGCGGCGGGATCCGTGGTCTCGGCCACCAGGGCACGGACGGCACCTAAACCGGCGGCCTCCGTGGCGGCGGCGCTCCCGGCGCCGGGCGCGGCCAGGACCAGCGCAACCGGGGTGCCGACTTCGGCGGCGGCGCCGAAGAGTCCAGCCGCTGCCTTCTCGAGTTCTCCGGCAGCCCCGGCTTCGACGACGACGAGGATTGCGTCAGAAGGATAATCAGCCATGTCGTTCGCTCCTTATGCCAGCCGGTTTTCGATCAGGAAATCAGCCAGCTTCTCGCCGGCGTCACCCGCATCGACGATCTTCACACCTGCCGCGCGCGGGGGCTTTTCCGCAACCGCCAACATGATCGAGCGCGCCGCCTCCAGGTCCTCCGCCGTGATCCCGAGGTCAGCGAGCGTCAGCGTTTCCAGCGGCTTCTTCTTTGCCGCCATGATGCCCTTGAAATTCGGGAAGCGCGGCCCGGGAAGCGCCTCGGTAATCGAAATGACCGCGGGCAGAGCCGTGGACACGTTTTGTACGCCGGTATCAACGGGCCTGGTGCCGGACACGGCGCTTTCGCCGAGCTGCACGGTGCTGAGCCCGGTGGCATGCGGGACGTCCAGCAGTTCGGCAAGCATCGCCGGAATCATGCCTCCGGATCCGTCGGTGGAGACGTTGCCGGTGATCACCAGGTCGAACCCGATGCGGCGGACCGCTGCGGCCAGGGTCTCCGCGGTCAGTCCGAGGTCGGCGCCCCGCAGCGCTTCGTCGCAGATGTGGGTGGCGCTGCCCGCCCCCATCGCCAGGCCCTTGCGGATGATGGCCGTCGCGCTTTCGGGCGCGAGGGACAGGAGGGCTACCTCGGTGGCTTCATTTGCGTCGGCATATTTGAGCGCGAGTTCCAGGGCCCGTTCGCCGATCTCATCAATCACTGTTTCGCTGGCGTCACGATCGGCGAGGCCTGTTTCGAGGTTCAGTTTTCGATCCCCGTAGGTGTCGGGGACTTCTTTTACTAGGACGACAATCTTCATCGATGCTCTTCCTGTGGCGGACCGGCTTCCAGAGGGGGAGACCGGTCGGATCTCCCTAGAGTCTACGAAGCTGCGGCCTTGCTTGGCCTGCAGGTGCCGTGTCGGGCCGAACCTGGTGCCGCCTGCAATGCCGTCCCCGGCCGCTTGCACTCACAGGGAGGTCACGCCGCGGACGCGGTGGCCGACGGCGATCGACTCCCCGGAGATGGCCCCCGCGATCGGGGAAACGAGGAAGGCGATCAGATCGGCGACCTCCGAAGGCCGGGCCTCACCCGCCTTGCCGGGCTCCGCTCCGGGAGCCGCATCCTCACTAACGACGCCGGGACTCACGGTGTTGACCGTGACCCCGGTACCGGCCACGGCGTCCGCGAGGTTTTTCGCGGTGATGATCAGCGCCGCGTTGCGCACCGACCCCGTGACGTTGCCGGTGAGGAAGGCATTCTGGCCGGAGACGCCGACGACGCGGCCGAAGCCGGCCTCGGTCATGACAGACAGCGCTGCGTTCGCGACCCGAAGGAAGCCCAGCGCCTTCGCGTCGACCGCTTCCAACACTTGCGCAGGGTCGGAATTGCGGGCCGGGTCGAGCGTCTGCGCACTGGGCGCGGCGGCGACAACGACGCCATCCAGGCGCCCATGCGCGTCGAGCACCTCGGCGATGCCCGCGGTGACAGACGCATCGTCACGGGCATCCAGCACCACGCCGTCGCGGCCGCTGCGGGACGCTGGCACCACGACGGCGCCCTCGGCACGAAGCCGGGCCACCACCGCCGCGCCGATCACCCCGGTTCCTCCGACAACGAGCACGACGCGGTCCCTCAGCTGCAAATCCATGCCCCCACGGTAGCGTGACTTGCCTCATTTTCCGTCAGACCGTGATCACCACCTTGCCGAGCACCTGGCCGCTTTCCAGGAAGCGGATTGCCTTGTCCGCCTCGGCCAGGGGAAAGGAGCGGTGCAGGGCCGGGACCACTGTGCCAGCCTCGAGGAACGGGGCGAGGTCCTGCAGATCCGCGGCACGGACCAGGCCCAGGAACATGGTCAACCGTTGGCTGATGAAGGGTGACAACGCCAGGGCGCCCAACTGGCGGTGCAGGCCTCCGGTCAGCCTGCCGCCACCCTCACCGCCGGTGATGACCGCGGTTCCGGTGCGGGTGAGGGCGCGGCGCAGGCGTGAGATCGGCGGATTGCCGGCCACGTCCAGGATGAGGTCGTACGGGCCAGCGGCTGCGAAGTCGTCCCGGGTGTAATCGATGACATGGCTCGCCCCGAGGGAGCGGACAAACTCGACCTTGTCTGTTCTGCACACCCCGGTAACCTCCGCGCCGAACGCCGTGGCGAGCTGGACAGCATAGCTGCCGACGCCCCCGGAGGCGCCGGTGATGAGCACCTTCTGTCCCTCGCGGATCTTCCCGGCCCGTAGTCCCTGGAGGGCGGTGGCCGCGGAAACGGGCACAGCAGCGGCCTGCTCGAAGGAGAGGGCCTGAGGCTTGGGCGCCAGGGTGGCTTCGGAGGCAAGCGCATACTCGGCGTACGAACCACGGCCGCTGCCAAACACCGCGTCGCCCACGGCGAAACGCTTGGCGTCCGGACCCACAGCCTCAACGGTTCCTGCCAAATCCAGTCCCAGCACCGTGCGCCTGGGCTTCCGGAGACCGAATGCGAGCCGGCCCAGGTACGGCAGGCCGGTCATCATGTGCCAGACGCCCCGGTCGACGCCGGCCGCATGGACGCGGATCAGCACATCATCGCCCTTGACCACCGGGGCCGGCACCACGGCAAGGCGCAGCACCTCCGGCCCCCCGTAGGTCTCCCGGACAAGGGCGCGCATGCCATCCACGGCCCTGTGGTTGTTCTCAAGAGATTGCTCCTGCGTAGTCATCTTGCTCCTTCGTTCCCGCCGCTTCGTACACTGTACGACGCACGGTACCGTACGATGTACGAAAGCGGAAGGGTGCGGGAGGAACATCATGACTGAAGCAGCCGTGGGCGGCGGGGGACGGCCCGAGCTGAGCCGCGAGAAGGTCCTGCAGACGGCGCTGGAGCTCGCCGACAGGGACGGTATAGCGGCACTGTCAATACGCGCTCTCGCCCGGAGTCTGGGCACCAAGCCGATGACCCTCTACTACTACGTGGCCAACAAGGACCAGATCCTGGACGGGCTGGTGGACCTGGTGTTTGCCGAAATCGATACGCCGCAGGCCGGGGCGGCGTGGCAGGAACAGATGCGCCGCCGTGCCCACTCGGCACGGGAAGCGCTGCGCCGGCATCCGTGGGCGATCGGGCTGCTGGAATCCCGCAAGGCTCCGGGGCCGGCAACCTTGAAGCACCATGAGGCCACCCTCGCCACCCTGCGCGCGGGCGGCTTTACCGTGGAGCAAACCGCGCGGGCCTACTCGCTGTTGGACAGCTATATCTATGGGTTCGCCCTCCAGGAGGCCGCCCTGCCGATAGCCGGCGGTGAACCCATGGCGGAGGTGGCCGGTCCCATCATGGAGCGGTTCGCCACGGGGGATTACCCGCACATGGTGGAGATCGCCACGCAAGTGGTGATGCAGCCCGGCTACGACTACGGAAACGAGTTCGCCTCCGGGCTGGAACTAATTCTCGGCGCCTTGCAGGCCGGTATCCGGCCTGAGCCGCAGCCGGCTAGTACTCGCCTTTGATCACGAAGTAGGAGCCGCGGATGGTGCCGGCGAGCTTGGACTTTTGCCGGGCAAACTTGAAGCGCGTTTCGAGTTCTTCCGGGACGTCCATCCCATCGGACAGTTTGAATCCGACGGCGCGCTTGCCGCCGTCCTCGATGCTGTACATGACGTTGATGGACAGCCCGGACTCATAGAACACGTAGTCCATCCGCAGTCCGTCGACCTCGAAACTCGTCGCCTCGAGCGGGCGGGAGCCAATGACGATGTCGCGTTCCTCCTTGAGGATGCGGCTGACCCGCTCGACCACCTCCGGCACCTCGCCGGCAGGGCTGACAGTGAAGGCATGGGCGTACTTGTTGCTGTAATAGCGGGCCTCGTTGGCGCGCAGACCGGCAAGGGCGTCGGCCACCGGGGAGGACTCCAGGCCGACAGTGGAAACGTCCTTGAAGTCAACTACGTACGGCATGTGCCCTCCTGAAGTGATGTGGTTGATCAACGATAACGCGGCGGCGGAACGCGCTAGTCCGCGAGGATGCGGTAGAGGGCGCGGCGCGTTTCGTCGATCTTTTCGATCGCGGCGGTGCGCTGTTCCTCCGTTGCCGAAAATCGGAATTGGTGGATGACGCCCATCAGCTTGGCGATGCTCTGGTGGAACGCTGGCCCCGAACCCTGGCCCTCGGTGTTCCACGCGTTCTCGAGTTCTTCCGCGTGCGCCGCCACGTACTCCTTGCCGGTGTCCGTGAGTGTGAATTCGGTGCGCCGTCCGTCGCCCACGGGCGCAATGAGCTCCTCGTCGACCAGTTGTTGCAGCGTCGGATACACCGACCCCGGGCTGGGGCGCCAGGCTCCCGAGGTCTTTTCGGCGATGGTTTTGATCAGGCCGTAGCCGTTGGAGGGCGCCTCGGCCAGAAGGGACAGGATCGCCGAGCGGACGTCCCCCCGGTTGGCGCGGCGCGGGCCGCCGGGACCAAATCCGGGACCGAATCCGGGACCGAAGCCTGCGCCGAAGCCGCGGCCCGGTCCGAAGCCGCCGTGCCCGTGGGGTCCGCGCCTGCTCCGGCCGCGCCCGTAGCGTCCCTCACCGGGTCCGGCGCCGGAAAATTTGTCGTCGTGAATGCCTTTCATAGCGGCATCGTCCTTCCGAATGACTGATGGGCTGTAACATCGCCGATGTTCGACGATAGTTAACGATATATCGGTGAATGTGGCGCGACAAGGGTTTGCTGCGCCACATTTTGCAGCGGCTCGGCCGGGAAGCCGGAAGAATTCGCAGCGATCCCGTTTCCTAAAGGCATTGTTGAGTAGACCTTAGGTAAACATGTCCGGTTTTCTCCCTGCACTTTTGCGGGGGCTGCTTTTGTGCCCCAAGCCACGATCTTTTGATGAATTTCCCTTTTTTCTGCCGGGCAATTTCTTTGGAAGCGCTTGCGGGTCCAGCCGCCGCGCCGTTGCTGGGCTGTGCCGCCGCTGCACCGCCGCCGCGCTGTTCGCTGTGAGGCTCCCGACCCCCGGTTCTGAGGCTTTTTCCGGAAACTGGCATAAAAAATATAAGTGTGTATGGTATTGGGTACACGCAAGCACAGAAAGGTGTGATTCCTTTGTCGGGAAAATCGCTCAAGGGCGGAAGTGCCAAAAAAACGGGAAAGACCATTCTCGAAAAGCGGGCCGAAAAAAAGGCTAAGAGCGAATCCAGCGACGGCCTCTTCGCCAAGCCGCGCAAGAACCAGCGCTAACATGCCGCGGGCGGCCGCTGCGAGACTCCTAGCCCTTCGGCCGCCCGCTCCCACTTCTGCCGCCACGGCACTGTAGCCGGGCTGGCCGCCGCTTCTTCCGGTACGTCACAAGGACACAAGAAACCAGAGCCATGAATACCACGTACGACGCCTTGATCGTCCCGGCGCAACTGACCCAGCCGGTGCGCATTGAAAGGCTGGATCCCGACGTCGATGTCCTGCAGGAGTTGGTGGGCGGGAACGTCGAGGCCATCGCCAGCAGGGGCTGGCATGTCTACGTCAACGACGAGGGCGGCCGCCTCCCGCAGAACAACCGCGCCGAAGTCCTCATGCGCGAGGCGGGCAAGGATCTGGAGGACGCGTTCAACGGGACCGCCGTCTTCCTGGGCCACGGGCCGCACGGTGAAGAATCCCATGCCCCGTCACACCTCATCCGGCTGGCCGAAGAGCTCTTCGACTCAAGGCTGCAGGCCTAGTTCCGGTTCTAGCGACCTGGCGCAGCGGCGTCCGCCTTGCTTTCACCGGGCCGGGCGTCGGCCAGAGCCCGGCGCAGCGTTTCCAGGGAGGGTGTACCGCGCAGCCCCAGTTCAGTCGGGTAGACCCGGCAGGCGACGGCGGGCGCGGCGTCCGAGGGGAACAAGTCGCGTCCGTCGAGCACGAAGCTTGGCGAGCCGTGGAAGCCCAGCGCCTGCGCCTGCTCGTCACTGTGAACGCTGCGGACGGTGAGGGTCCCGGCGTCGTATCCCTCCAGCTTGAGGGCCGTGGCAAAGAGCTCACGGGACTCCGGCCCGTTGGGGCAGTCGGGGATAATGCGCAGCTCGGCGATCATGTTCCCATCATCGCCCCGGGAGCGCGCAGGATCCAGTTGAAGTTCGCAGAGCCCTGCATATGTCCCCGATCACCGACCGGCTAGGATGGACGGGGCCGGAGGGGCCTGAGGTGCTGTTGGGGGTCAACGGGTGGGGTGAAATGAGCGTGGGTAGGCAGCTGGTGTCTGGTGCGATAGCGCGGAACAACGTGAAGGTCTTTGGGCCGGCGGAGGCGCCGGTGCTGGTGTTCGCGCACGGTTTCGGTACCGACCAGACGATGTGGGGCCGGGTCCTGCCGTGGTTCACCGACCGCTACCGCGTGGTCCTGCTGGACCATGTCGGCTCCGGGGGCTCCGACCAGTCGGCCTACGACTCGGCCGCCTACGCCAGCCTCGACACCTACGTCGATGACCTGCTGGACGTCCTTGCCGAACTCAACCTGCAGGACGCCACCCTGATCGGCCACAGCGTCGGATCCATGATGGCCGTCAGCGCCGCTGTCCGCGACCAGGGCGGCCGCATCGGCCGCCTCGTCCTGCTGACGGCCTCACCCAGTTACATGGATTACCCCGAGGACGGGTACGAGGGCGGCTTTTCGCGCCAGGATCTTGACGACGTGTTCGAATCCCTGGACGCCAACTACCTCGTCTGGGCCGATTCCATGGCGCCGGTCTATATGAACACCCCGCACGCGCCCGAACTTGAGCACGAAATCCAGGGCAGCTTCGGCCGGATCAGCCCGCGCGTCGCGCGCGACTTTGCCCGGGTGGCCTTCCTCTCCGACGTGCGGCACCTGCTCCCCGAGGTCACGGTTCCCGTGCTGATCCTGCAGAGCACCGACGACGTCGTCACGCCGGACCACGTGGGCACCTACCTGCACGCGGAGCTCGCCAACAGCACGCTGGTCCGGCTCGCCGCCACCGGGCACTTCCCGCAAAGCAGCGCCCCGGCGGAGACCGCCGGGGCCATCCTCGACTACCTGAAGCAGCCTTGACCCGGTCAGCCGGGGAGCTCCTCGACTACGGCGAGCTCTTCCACCGGGCGCCCGCCGGTTATCTGGTGGCCGGGCCGGACGGAACCATTCTGGCGGCGAACGCCACGATCCGCGCCTGGACCGGCGTGGACAGCCTGGAGGGCACCCGCCTGCTGGATCTCATGCCGGCCGGCGACCGGCTGATGTTCCGCACCCACGCCGGGCCGAAGCTGGAACGCGACGGCGGCCTGGCCGAACTCGCGGTCGAACTGCTGGGTTCCGACGGTCAGCGTCGGCCGGTCCTGCTCACGGTCACCCGCAGCACGGACGGGCCGGAGCCGCGGGACCTGATGATCTTCTTCGCGGCGCCCGAGCGGCGGCGCTACGAGCGCGAACTGGCCACCGCGCACCGGCAGCTC
Organism: Arthrobacter sp. JB02-1C; assembly: GCF_057748045.1. NCBI lineage: Bacteria > Bacillati > Actinomycetota > Actinomycetes > Micrococcales > Micrococcaceae > Arthrobacter > Arthrobacter sp. JB02-1C. The sequence goes on along the minus strand of NZ_CM173235.1, from coordinate 634,380 downwards.
GAAGACGCGGCGGCCGAACGCGCCCGGCTGCTCCAGGAGGCACGGCACCGGGCGCTGCATGACTCGCTGACCGGACTGCCGAACCGGCGCAAGCTCCGGGAGAGCCTGCTGGCCGCGCTGGCCCGCGCCGGTGCACAGGGCCACGGGGTGGGCCTGCTGTTCTGCGACGTGAACAGCTTCAAGCAGGTCAATGACACGCTGGGCCACGCGGTGGGGGACCAGGTGCTCGAACACGTGGCGGCCCGCCTGGCCGGAACCGTGCGCGGCGCTGACCTGGTGGCCCGCTACAGCGGGGACGAGTTTGTGGTCCTGGTCCCGCGGATCCGGCAGCCGGAGGAGCTCGACGCCGTGGCCGGGCGGGTGCGAAGGTGCCTGGACGAGGCTGTGACGGCCGGCGGGAGGCAGCTCCGCCTCGGGATGGCCGTGGGCCAGGCGCAGACCACGGTCGCAGCCGACGCCGGGGACGCGGACCTTCAGGCCCTGTACAGTGCACTGCTGCTGGCCGCGGACCAGGACATGTACCGCGTGAAGACCGAGATGAGCAGCGCCCCGCCGGCCGGAGCACCGCTGGCCCGCCAGCGCTAGGCCCTTCGGGCGGACGGTTCGGGTCGTCTCCCAGAGTCGTGCCTTATGATTCCTCCAGCGACTTCGTCCAACCAGCATTAAGAGGTAACCGCGTGCCCCAACGTCCCCTGTCTGCTCCGTCGAAAAGTAAGCCGGCCGTCAGCGACGTCTACGCTTCAATGCGGGCTTCCATTCTCAAGGGCGACCTAGAGCCCGGGGCCCACATTAATATCGATGCGGTTTCGCGGAGCCTGGGCGTCTCGCAGACCCCGGTGCGGGAGGTCCTTCAGCGCCTGGAAGGCGACAACCTGGTGGTGTACAGCCCGGGACGTGGGTACAGCACCACGCCCTTGCTGGACCTGCCGGCGCTGCGGGCCCTCTTTGAGTTCCGGCTCCTGGTGGAACCGTGGGCGGCGCGCTCGGTGGCCGTTGACCGCCTCGCCAATCCGGCCGCCGCCCTCGAAAGCGAGTTGGCCGCCTTCCGCGCCACCATGGACACGGCGGGGGAGCTGCGGCAGGAACTGGTGGCCCACGACACCCGTTTCCATGACGCCATCCTTGCCGCCGCTGGCAATCCGGTGGTGCGCCATGCGTTCGCCCAGACCCACTGCCACCTGCACACTTTCCGGCTCTACCCTGCCGACATCGACGGGGCGATTACGGTGGCGGAACACGCGGCCGTCCGTGATGCCATCTCGGCATGCCTCCCCGACCAGGCGGAGCAGGCGATGGCGGAACATATCAGGAATTCGTTCAGCCGGTTTTCCAAGGCTTTCGACGGGGATGAAGACCTCCCGCCGCTGGAAGCCGGCGGCCCGTCGCGCAGGCACATCGTCGAGTAAAACGAAGCCCCGGCCTTTTGGCCGGGGTTTTTCTTTGGCCTTGATCCAGATCACAGTTCCTATATGATTGTAGAGATTCATATAGGAACTGCGCTCCCTTGCGTCGACCCCCAGAGAGAAGAGAACCGTGCCTTCCGTTACTTCCATCCATACCCAGGACGTACGCTTCCCCACGTCCCTTGAGCTCGACGGCTCCGACGCGGTCAACGTGGACCCGGACTACTCGGCCGCCTATGTCGTCATCCGCACCGACGCGGGCGACGAGGGCCACGGCTTCATTTTTAGCTGCGGCCGCGGCAACGAAATCCTCACCCACGCCATCGACGCCTACGCCAAGCTGCTCCTCGGCCGCGACATCGACGAACTGATCTACGACCTCGGCGCGGCCTCCAAGCGCCTCGTCCACGATTCCCAGCTGCGCTGGCTGGGCCCGGAAAAGGGCGTGACCCAGATGGCCTGCGGCGCCTTGGTCAGCGCCCTCTGGGACATCCGCGCGCGGCGCGAAAAGAAGCCCCTGTGGCTCCTGCTCAGCGAGATGCCCGCCGAGGAGATCGTCGACGTCGTCGACTTCACCCACATCCGCGATGCGCTGAGCCCGCAGCAGGCGCTCGACATCCTGCGTGCCGGTGAGGACGGCAAGGCCGCACGTATCGCGTCCCTCAAAGTGGACGGTTTTCCGGCGTACACCACCTCGCCCGGCTGGCTCGGGTACAGCGACGAGAAGCTGGTCCGGCTCAGCAAGGAGGCAGCTGCCGACGGTTTCTCCATGATCAAGCTCAAGGTGGGCGGCGACATCAAAGATGACCGCCGCCGGATGGCCCTGGCGCGGCAGGCCGTCGGCGATCTGCCCATCGCCATCGACGCCAACCAGCGCTGGGAAGTCTCGGAAGCCATCGACTGGGTCAACCAGCTCGCGGAATTCAACCCGTACTGGATTGAAGAGCCCACCAGCACCGACGACATTCTGGGTCACGCCGAGATCCGCAAAGGCGTTGCCCCCGTGCGGGTTGCCACCGGCGAAGCCGTGGCCAGCCGCATCGTCTTCAAGCAGCTGCTCCAGGCCGGGGCCATCGACGTGCTCCAGCTGGACTCCACCCGGGTGGCCGGAGTAAACGAGAACATCGCCAACCTCCTGCTCGCTGCCCGCTTCGACGTGCCCGTCTGCCCGCACGCCGGCGGGGTAGGGCTGTGCGAGCTCGTCCAGCACTTCTCCTTCTTCGACTACGCGGCCATCAGCCGCAGCCAGGACGGCCGCATGATTGAGTATGTCGACCACCTCCACGAACACTTCGCCGAGCCGGTGCGGATCGTCAACGGCCGCTATGCAGCCCCGCAGCTTCCCGGCACCGGCGCGGAAATGTTCGCCGCATCCCGCTCCCGGTGGGAATTCCCCGGCGGCGCCGGCTGGCTGGAGGTCGGAAACCGGGCCGCCGTCACCGGCGGCGCGCCGACGGCCGCCGGGGGGATCCGATGACGACGGCGGTGGCGGAACTCAACACGGCAGTAGAAGCGGCCCACACGGCGTTCGAGAAAGGACGGGCTGCGGACCCCCGCACGCGGGGAACCTGGCTGGAGGCGGTGGCCGACGCACTGGCAGCCGATGCCGACGCCCTGGTGGAGATCGCCGTCGAGGAAACACACCTCGGCGAGCAGCGCCTGCGGGGCGAACTGAACCGCACCGTGTTCCAGCTCCGCCTCTTTGCAGCGGAAATCCGCGCCGGCGAACACTTCGACGCCACGGTTGACCACGCGGACCCGGAATGGGGCATGGGTCCCCGGCCGGACCTGCGCCGGGTTAACGTGCCGATCGGGGTCGTCGGCGTGTTCGGGGCCTCCAACTTTCCCTTCGCCTTCAGCGTGATGGGCGGGGACAGCGCGTCCGCACTGGCCGCCGGCTGCGCCGTGGTGCACAAGGCCCACGACGCCCACCGGCAGCTTGCCCGCCGCACGGCCGCCGTCGTCGTCGATGCGCTCGACGCGGCAGGGGCACCCTCGGGGCTGTTCTCGCTCGTCACCGGAAGGGCAGCCGGGGAGGCCCTGGTGGACCATCCGCTGGTGAGAGCGATCGGTTTTACCGGCTCGACGGCGGGCGGCCGGGCCTTGTTTGACCGCGCCAACGCCCGCTCCGAGCCGATCCCGTTTTTCGGTGAACTCGGCGGCATCAACGCGGTCTTCGTGACCGAGAAGGCCTGGGCCGCACGGCGCGACGAGATCCTGCAGGGCTACGCCGGCTCCTTCACCCTGGGGATGGGCCAGTTCTGCACCAAACCGGGGCTGCTCTTCGTCCCCGGCGGCCAGACCGAGAAGGTCAGGGACGTCCTCAGCGCGGCCCTGGCAGGCTTCGCGCCGGCCCGGCTGCTCAGCAACCGGCTTCACGAGGGGTTCACCGAAGCGGTGCACGCCCTGCAACGCGAGGCCGGCGTCGACGTCCTGATCGAAGGTGACTTCGCCGAAACGCCGGCGCCCACGCTGCTGCACACCACAGCCTCCGCCGTGCGTCACGATCCCTCGATCCTGCGGCAGGAGATGTTCGGACCCGCCAGCATACTGGTGGAGTACGGCGACGAATCCGAACTCCCGGCGCTCGCCGAACTCCTCGAGGGCCAGCTCACCACCACGCTCCAGGCAGAGCCGGAGGATGACCTCCCGGAGCTCGCGGCGCGCTTGGTGGACATCAGCGGGCGGGTGCTCTGGAACGGCTGGCCCACGGGCGTCACCGTCAGCTACGCCCAGCACCACGGCGGCCCGTACCCGGCCACCACCTCGGCCACCACCTCGGTCGGAACGGCTGCGATCCGCCGCTTCCTGCGTCCCGTGGCGTACCAGAGCTTCCCGGAAAACCAGCTGCCGGAACCGCTCCGCGACAGCAACCCCTGGAATGTGCCGCAGCGCGTCGACGGGGCCTGGCGGCGGGCCGCCGCTACCGGCGGCGCCGGCGGAAATGCGGGGGAGCAGTGAACGCGCCGGTGGATGATGCCCTGGCAGCGGTCCTGCCCGCAGATGCCGCCTCTGCCCTGCTGGTCGGCCGGCTCTGGGACCCGGCAACGGGAGGGCCAAGAGTGGTCGTGGTCAAGGCGGAGGACGTCTATGACCTGACCGGATTGGCCGGAACGGTCTCCGAACTGCTGGAACTTCCGGACCTGGCCGCGGCGGTGCGTGCCGCCCTGGCGCAGCCGCGCTGGGCGACCGCCGACGTCGTCAGCGCCTCCCTGGCGCAGGAGCTGGACCGTCCGCATTTCCTGGCGCCGGTGGACCTGCAGGTCATCAAAGCCTGCGGGGTGACCTTCGTCGACAGCATGATCGAGCGCGTCATCGAGGAACGCTGCGGCGGAGACGCCAGCCGCGCCCTCGAAATGCGCCAGCTCGTGGGGCGGGCACTCGGCGGCAACATTGGCGCCATCCGCCCGGGTTCCGCGGAGGCAGCCGAGGCCAAAAAGGTGCTGCTGGCTGAGGGGATGTGGTCGCAGTACCTTGAGGTTGGCATCGGGCCGGACCCCGAAGTATTCACCAAGGCCCCCGTACTCTCCTCGGTGGGCCTCGGTGCGGGCGTAGGCATTCCCTGCTTCTCCTCCTGGAACAACCCGGAGCCGGAACTGGTGCTCATCGTCACCTCCAAGGGCGCCGTTGTCGGGGCAACGCTCGGCAATGACGTGAACCTCCGGGACGTGGAAGGCCGCAGTGCCTTGTTGCTCGGTAAGGCGAAGGACAACAATGCGTCCAGCGCGTTGGGCCCCCTGATCCGGCTGTTCGACGACGAGTTCACCCTGGAGACGCTGCGGCACGAAGAGATTACGCTTCGCGTCGAAGGAGAAGACGGCTACGCACTGGAGGGACGAAACTCCCTGGCCAGGATCAGCCGCCCGTTTGAAGAACTCGTCGCGGCGACGTTCGGTAAACACCACCAGTACCCCGACGGGTTCGCACTCTTCACCGGGACACTGTTCGCACCCACGCAGGACCGGGACGAGCCCGGCCAGGGCTTCACGCACCGGCCCGGTGACCTGGTAACCATCCGCAGCAACCACCTGGGTGCCCTGGTGAACCGGGTGGGCGCGGCCGAAGAGTTGCCGGAATGGTCCTACGGTCTCCGGGACCTCTTTTGCTACCTGCAGGAGCAGCGCTCCTGCCTTACCACCACTGCACGAAAGGACTATTCATGAGGTTTGCCCAGATCGGCGCTCCGGGCGTCGAACAGCCCGTTGTCATCCACGAGGAGAAGCACTATTCGTTGAGCGGCGTGACCGCGGCCATCGACGGAAACTTCCTTGCCCAGGGCGGTCCGGCTGCCGCGGCCGCCGCCCTGGCAGCGGGAACGCTTCCGGAAGTGAGCGCCGAGGACGTCCGCTACGGTGCCCCCATCGTGCGGCCCTCGGCTGTGATCTGCGTCGGCCTGAACTACGCCGCCCATGCTAAGGAATCCGGTGCGGAGCCCCCGGTGCACCCGGTCATCTTCCTGAAGACCCCCAACACGGTCTCAGGCCCGGATGACACCGTGCAGATCCCGCGTGGATCAACCAGGACCGACTGGGAAGTTGAACTCGGGGTGGTCATCGGCAAGCGCGCCTCCTACCTGGACTCCCCGGAAGCCGCGCGGGACCACATCGCCGGGTTCGTGGTGGTCGACGATCTCTCTGAACGGGACTTCCAGCTGAGCGTCTCCGGCGGCCAGTGGTCCAAAGGCAAGAGTTCGCCGGGATTCTGCCCCACCGGGCCATACCTCGTCACGCCGGACGAGGTGGCTGCAGGGGATCTGAGGCTGCGCAGTTGGGTCAACGGCGAACTCCGCCAGGATTCGTCCACCGCCGACATGATCTTTGACGTCGACACCATTGTGTGGAACTTGAGCCAATACATGGTCCTCGAGCCGGGTGACCTGATCTGCACGGGCACACCGGAAGGGGTCGCGCTTTCCGGCCGCTACCCGTACCTGCAAGCGGGAGATGTCGTGGAACTGGAAATTGAAGGCTTGGGCCGCCAGCGCCATGAGTTCGTAGCATGAGCGGGCAGCCAGCGGACGAGTTCGAGGGTATTCGGGTCATCGTCACCGGCGGCGCCTCGGGAATCGGTGCCGCTACGACGTCGCACCTGTTGCGCCGCGGCGCCAGGGTCGCGGTGTTGGATCTGAATACCGGGGCAGTGCCTGCCCCGGCGCTTCCGATCGTGTGCGACGTCTCCGATGATGCCTCCGTGCGGCGGGCGGTCGAATTGGTCGCCCGGGAGTTTGGCGGAATCGACGTCGTCGTGAACAACGCCGGAATCGGGGCGCAGGGCACCGTCGAGGACAACGATGATGCCGAATGGCACCGCGTCTTCGACGTCAACGTGTTGGGTGCGGTGCGGGTCAGCCGTGCTGCGCTGCCGTATCTCCGGCAGTCGCCGGCCGCGGCGATCGTCAACACCGCCTCTGTCGCGGCGACCGCGGGGCTGCCGGCCCGGGCGCTCTACGCGGCCACCAAGGGGGCCGTCCGTGCCCTGACGATGAGCATGGCGGCAGACCACATCAGGGAAGGCATCCGGATTAACTGCGTCAACCCAGGCACCGCCGACACCCCATGGGTCGGCCGGCTGCTTGACCAGGCAGCCGACCCTGCGGCGGAGCGCGCGGCGCTCGAGGCCCGCCAGCCGCATGGCCGGCTGGTGGCCCCCGAAGAAATCGCCGCAGCGATCGCCTACCTTGCCAGTCCGCTCGCCGGTTCCACTACGGGCACCGAGCTCGCGGTCGACGGCGGCATGCAGGCGTTGCGGCTGCGCGCGGCCCGTTAGCCGTCCTGCCCGGGCCGCTGGTCTGGCTGGACGTGATGCTTTGACTTCACGCCAACGATCACCGATTAGGAGGTCATCTGCACTGTCCGGCTTGCGGCCAGCGCCACGGGGACCTCGTCAAAGGCCCGGGCGAAGCGGCCGAACGAGTTGCGAAGGTGTTCGCTCATCGCTTTCTCCGCCGCGGTTGGTTCCCGGGCGGCGATGGCGTCCCGGATTACTTGGTGTTCCTGCAGGGTCACCCGGCCGTCCAGGTCTGCGGGGTAGAGCCTGAACATGTGGAGATGGCAGTGGGTCTGGACGTAGGCCTGCTGGACGATCTCGTTGCCGGCGGAGGCCAGGATGAGGCCGTGAAAGCGCGCATCGTGGGCCCAGAGGCCCTGGCCGGGATTCTCCGGATCCGCGACCTGACGTTCGAGCTCCGCCAGTTCCACCCGCAAGGACGCCGCGGGATTGGACAGCCGTTCGACCGCGGCGGAGCGCGCCGCCCAGGGCTCAACGAGAAGCCGGAACTCAAACAGGGAACGGAGCTCGGTGAGGCTGAGCAGAGGCGTGGTGCTGTAACCCCTGCCGGGGTAATACGTCAGCAAATTGTCGCCTTCTAGGCGCTGCAGCGCCTCTCGGACAGGGGTGTGGGAGACGCCGAGCTGCCGGGCGACGGCGTCGATGTTGATCCGCGTGCCCGGCGTGATCTGTCCGTCAAGGATCGCCTGGCGAAGCGTTGTATGGACTGCGCCAGCAGCTGCCTTGGACGTCTTTGAGGCGCTCCTGGTTGGTGCCGTCATGTGTGTTCCCCTCGCTGCCCTGCGGCCCTGTGGTCCGGTGTTGTCTGCCTGATGGCGCTGTAATGGGCCCCTTGATGGACAAGGCTTGACCTGCGTCACATTGCATATATGATACTACCTATTCCTATATGATTCTGATTCGGATGGAGCAGAACCAGGGGATACCAAGCGCCTATTTCCGATTTCGCAGTAACAATCACAGGAGAGTTCCCATGTTCAGAGCAACACCGAAGTTGCTTCTTGTTCCGGCTGTCGCTTTGGCCCTGTTGCTAGGGGGCTGCACGTCCGGCGGTGCGGCGAACGCCGGTGGTGCCGGGACGACATCCGTCGCGGATAGCCGCCTCACTCAGATTCTGAAGTCCAAGACGATCAAGATTGCCGTCAGCGCCGACTCTCCGGGCTACGGAGTAATGAACTCGTCCGGCGCCCGGGAAGGCTTCGACATCGACCTCGCCAACGCCCTCGGGGCCTCCCTGGGCGCGAAAATCGAGTTCGTCACCGCCACGAACGAAAGCCGGATACCGCTCCTGCAGACCGACAAGGCGGACGCGGTAATCGCGACGTTCACCGCCTCGGATGCCCGCGCCCAGGTCGTGGAAATGTCCGACCCCTATGCCGCCAGCTCCACCGTCTTCATGGTTCCGTCCGGCAGCCAGATCAACAGCTACGCTGACCTGGACGGCAAGTCCGTGGCCACCTCGCGCGGAAGCGTCGGCGAACAAATCCTGAAGTCCACCTTCCCGAATGCCAAAATCACCGGGTTCAACACGACCGCGGACTCTATCCAGGCGCTGAAGAGCGGCAAAGTCGATGCGTTGATCGAGAACAACGCCATCGTGGGCGGGCTGGTGAAGAACGACCCCTCTGCTTTTAGGCTCCTTAAGGGTGACCCCATCAAGCCGGCTTTGTTCTCCATTGGGGTCAAGCAGGGCGACCAGACGTGGCTTAATTACCTCAACAATTTCATCCGGAACTACAACATTTCCGGACAGAACGAGGCCTCCCTGCAGAAGTGGTTCGGGCTGAGTCTTCCGCCCTTCCTAGCCCACTAACAGTATTCGGACGCGACCGCCGGCGTGGGCGGAGGACAGGAAATTCTCCGCCCATGCTGCTGTTCACGGATAGGACCCTTTGCTCATGGCTTTATATTTCGGAGACCTTCTCCCCTACAGTTCATTGCTCCTGGAGGGGCTCTGGACTGCCTTTTACATCACTGTCGTGGCCATGGTGGCTGGGAGTGCCCTCGGCATCTTCGTTTATCTGGGGAAGGTGGGCACCGGACGGCTGGTTCGCATCCTCTGCACCTGCTACATCGAGGCCATCCGCAACACGCCCCTGCTCGTCCAGCTGTACCTGATCTACTTTGCCCTGCCGTCGCTGGGCATCAACCTTGAGCCGGTCTGGGCTGCCGTGATCGGCCTAACGCTGAACAATGCCGCCTACACCGCTGAGATCTACCGGGCAGGGTTCGAATCCGTGCCCCTCGGCCTCCGGGAGGCCGGCCGGGCGCTGGGGATGACTTCGTCCCAGATTGTCCGCTACATCGTCCTGCTGCCGGCCACGCGGAGCGTCTTTCCGGCACTGACCAACCAGCTCATCCTGCTGTTCCTGGCTTCGTCGATCGGATCCATCATCTCGCTTCCCGAACTGACCAACGCGATCATGAGCGTAAGCAACACCACGTACCGGACCGTTGAGGTGCTCGCCGTGGGCGGCCTCCTCTACCTGGGTGTCTCCGCGCTGATGTCGCTCGCCTCCAAACGTGCCGAAACAACGCTGTTCCGTTGGGCGGTGACTTCCCATGTTTAGGCCCTTTGACTGGCAGGACCTCGTTCCCCTGGCGGAGGGGGCATGGCTGACAATCCAGCTCTGCTTCTTGTCCGGAATCCTCGGCGTCATCTTTGGCCTGGTTTTGGGGATCGCCCGGACCTCCCCGAGCAAAATCGCCCGCTGGATCAGCACCACCTACATCAGCGTTGTGCGTGGAATCCCCGTCCTGGTCATCATCTTTTTCGTTTTCTTCGGAATTCCCTTGCTGTTCCCCGGCCTCGAACCGGACAAGTTCTCCTCGGCTGTCATAGCGCTGACCTGCTTCGCCGCCGCCTATGTTGCAGAAATTGTCCGCGGCAGCATCGAAGCCGTCGCCAAGGGACAAAGCGAGGCGGCCGATGCTTTGGGCCTCGATTATTGGCGGAAGCTCCGGTATGTGATTCTGCCCCAGGCCGTGAGGATCATGGTCCCGCCCGGAATTGGGTTCCTGATCGGTCTGGTCAAGGACTCGTCACTGGTCACGGTCACCGGCCTGCTGGAACTGACCCACGCAGGGAACGTTGTCACTAATCTGACCGGCGACCCGATTAAGACGTTCCTGGTCGTGGCGGCCATGTACTTCGTCATTTGCTACGGCATCTCCTGGTTGGGACGGCTGTATGAGAAACGGACAGGCATCCACGTCGACCCTCTCAAACTCCCAGAGCCTGCGGGCCTCTAGATCGGTGGATATAAGTGATTTTCGTTGAGAACCTGAACAAGAAGTTCGGACCCGTCCACGTGCTCAAGGGAGTTGACTGCCACATCCGCGAGCGGGAGGTCGTGTGTGTCATCGGACCCTCGGGTTCGGGAAAGAGTACGTTCCTGAGGTGCATGAACGGACTGGAGTCAATCACCTCCGGCAGCATCGTCATCAACAAGCACCGGCTCGATGATTCAAAAACCAATATCAACCTGGTGCGGCAGCAGGCCGGCATGGTCTTTCAGCACTTCAATCTCTTCCCGCATCTAAGAGTTATCGACAACGTCATGCTTGCACCGCTCAAGGTAGCCAAAGTCTCCAAGGAAAAAGCCCGGGCGAAAGCGGAGATCCTCCTGGCGAAGGTCGGCCTTGCGGCCAAAATGGACGTCTTCCCGGGGAGCCTGTCCGGCGGGCAGATGCAGCGGGTCGCCATCGCCCGTGCGCTGGCCATGAATCCGAAAATCATGCTCTTTGACGAGCCCACGTCCGCTCTGGACCCGGAGATTGTCGGGGAGGTGCTTACCGTGATGAAGGACCTGGCCAGCGAAGGCATGACAATGGTGGTGGTGACCCACGAGATGGGTTTCGCCAGGGAAGTCGCGGACCGGGTGCTGTTCATGGACCAGGGGCTGATTGTCGAGGAGGGCACGCCGGAGCAGATTTTCTCGTCGCCTCGCCATGCCCGTACCCAAGGTTTCCTCAGCAAGGTACTCTAAGCGCCGCTTAACCAGATACGACACGACGACGGCGGGAAGACTCCCGCCGTCGTCGTTTTGGTTCGCGCTGTTGCTGCTAGGCGGAAGCCCCGTCCAGGGCGGCGGGGGCGCCGTTGAGGCTGAGCGTAAAGGTGTTCGGGCCGCTGGCGTGGACCGCGATGTTGGACTTGGCCGTGTTGTGCCGGACCGAAAGGTCATGGATCAGGGCGTCCAGCTCGTGGTGCATCGTGGCGCGGTCCCAGAGCTTGTGGGTGACAGAGTGGGCAGTTTCAAACGTCATTGTTCAGAGTTCCATTCGTGATTCCGGGTGTCCCGCAGCGTGGGCGTCGGTGCCCTCCGTGCTTTTTCATGATGCCGAGTGCGGGCCTGCCGGCTCAAGCCAGATGGCGATTATTGCGGGTGACTCTCATCACAGCGGGAACGCGGGGGCGGAAATTCGGCTATTTCCGGTACCGGGCGCGCAACGAGCACAGGCACGCCTTGGCGCGGCTCCACGAGCGGGAGGCGCAAGTGGATGAAGCGGCATTGGTCCGAACGATCGAGCAGAGAGCGATCGCGACTACTGCGTCGAAAACGACCAACCGCCTGCGATGCGACGCCGAGCGCCGCAATGTGCAGCGCGACGCACTGCTGGCCGCGGGCGTCGACCCGTTGAAGCTCTCCGAGGACCATGCCCCGGGGAAGAAGGACGACCGCCCTCAACTGGCGCCCTGCCTGAAGGGCATGAATGCCGGCGCCTTGTGCGAAGAGTTGGGTATCACCAGGCAAACCCCCTACCGCCACGTCTCGCCGGCAGGGGAGTTGCGGCCCGACGGCACGAAGCTCCTCAAGTCGCAGTAGCCCCGCCTATACCAGCGGCGGCCGGCCCCACCGCCCTGGCCGGCGCGTCGGGTCTAGCCGGCGTTCACTTTCACGCCCCGTCACCGGTTGCTTCACTGGATGGGGGTTACGGGACGATGACGGATCCCAATTCGCAATGATGCAGTTCAGCGGGGTGTGCGACCGGTGGAGGACCGGCTTACGGGACAGTTAGCGGGCGGTCCTCTTACGGGACAGCGACGGTCGTACCGACTTGCGTGCGAACCTTCAAGATGGGCACGAGCCCGTGGCCGATCCTCCAGCGAACCCGAGGAAGGAGGCTCCCTTGGAAGGAAGCAGACTGCCAACCGGCACAACTGGCAGGGTCCAACCTGACCGCCGGACATCAGTGAGCGGGTACGGGTTGGCGATTCAGGGGTGTCCTAGGGTTCCTTGTACGGACCCAGAAGGGGTGCTCTCCGGAGCTCCTTGATACGGAGGCGGAGGAAGATGATGACGAGCACCAAGGCGTACCCAGCCAGCACAGCGATTGCCACCATCACCACCGAGTAAAGAATTCCGAGTATTCCAAACGACACCACGCTAAGCCCCCAGTTATTTGGTGCGCCCGATCTACGGCGCAAGTCTCAGAGGCTAGCACTGCCCACCCTTCAACTGAGAGTCATCACCGCATCCCCGTGCAAGGAAGCCGTCATCACGGAATGTGGGCGCCGATCCGGGTGACGAGCCCCTGGGGGTCAGCGCACGAGACCAACACCGCGGTGTTGCCGCACTGGATCCGCACGGATGGGCCGCCAACGAGGTAGCCCGTGCCTCCACCGGGGAGAATGCGCAAACCCATGCCTTGGACAAAACCGGTGTTTCGTCCCGCGGAGACTCCTGATATGTCCCGATACGGGATCGTGGTCGCGAAGGCACCGGCAACGCGGATCGACAGGCATTCTTCGTCCAGTCGAATCCGGACGGACATCGTCATAACAGCAACGAAAACCGCCGCCACAAGCACCGCCAGCCCGGGCCAAGGAGTGGCAGTCAAGAGAATGGACACAGCTGCAATTCCGACAGCAGCCAGCACGGCACGGTACCGCCGAGGTGTAAATGTCCGGAATTCCACAGGTTTCGAGTCTTCCCCCAGCATCATCTCTGCAGTCTTCTAGACGAGTCACGTGTCAGCAACTCGGTTCATGTGAATCCACGGACCTGGCTGGGCTGAGCGATTGCCCGGAAGTGGGGTGGTTCGGGGTGGCCCGCGGGTGAAGGCGACGCGGGACGTTCCGTGCAGGCGAGTTCCGCAAATGAAATTCAGCTTCGAAACGTCCCGCCAGCCGATCGGCTTACGTGCCATGGACTCTTTGCAGCGACGCGGTCCGCCAATGGCCTGTTCCTGCCTTTGGTCCCTGTCGCGGGTATTCGGCCGGGCTAGGCGAGGGGGACCCTTGTCTTGCGGAGCTGGGCAATGCCGATGATAGTGAGTGCGGCTGTGCCCAGCAGGACCAGGATCAACAGCCCCAGCAGCGGGAGCTCGTGGATGGCGAGCTGCGGAATGCGGCGCGAGGGCACTGCCAGAACGCCCACAAAGGCGCCGACCAGACCGAAGTAGCTACCGGTCATGAAACTGCGGTGGGCCCGGATGTTTCTCTTCCAGATGGCCCACAGCCCTGCTGTTAGTGTGCAGAACGTCAACAACGAGAGTGCGTGGAGCCAATTGAACCCTCCGTCGATGGTTCTGATGCCGAGCGAGGTCAGCACCACGACGTACATGGCAACGGCCCAGATTCGGCCCACGACCCGGTGAACGCTGCCGCCTTTGGTCCGGCGCAGCAGGTTCACGGCCCCGAAAATCAGTGAGTAGCTGGCTGCGATTGCGTGAAGTGAGATCAGAACGGTCCAGGAGGAAGGCATAGTCCGGAGCCTAGCGGACCGTGCCGCCGACCATTGGGACTGCCGGCAGAGTCAGCTGAGATCGCGATTCATGCGCCTGAGGCGCCGGTACGCGCGGGCACGTGCTGAAACTCGTCGAATCTGACCGCGAAAATACCAAGCGAGTGCGAGGCCGAGGATAACGAGCGGAAGCAGCTCGGGGGCTAGGGCGAACGTGCCGAAGACGATGTCGAACGCCTCAAACCCAATCAGCGAGCCGGCCGCGAACCAGACCCACCCACCGAACAGAGTGGCTCGCATAGCCACCCGGCGGATTGCCCGACGGGCGAGCGTCCACAGCAGTCCAAGGCGACGGTGAGCAGTTGAGCGGTATCGCGGGGGCGTGTTGCGGAGTGAGACGGCGAGGGTATTAGGGGACATGGCAATGGGCTCCTTGTGGCGGCAGTCAGAGAAGTGTTCTGAGGTCACCCGGGAGCAGTGGCGCACGCAGCGCGTAGGCATGTTCCAGCCGTGGCCGGATTGCCGGCAAAGGTTGGATTCTAGAGGGCTGTGCGGAGGCTCCCGGGGCGGCGGCGAGATCTGCCTGGAGCGCGAGGACCTGTCCCGCCGACGGGTGCGGACCGAACCAAAGACAAGGAGACTAGGCCGTGCTGGTCCTCCAGTCCCGGGGGGTCGGAGTGGGCCCTTGTAGCCAGAAGGGTGCAAAGTAGCGCTTGCAAGGCGCAAGCCATGAGGATCGTCAGGGCCACGGCCAGAGCAACGAGAAGGAGAGCCGTGACCGGGGGAACACCCGCGCTGACCGTCGTGCGGACCGCAACGTCGGCGTGGACAAAGCGCTCCAACAACACCCACCCGAGCAATAGCACTATGCCTCCCCAATCGCCCTCACGGTAACACCGCCCGAGCGTCCCGATCAACGATCGGCATGCGGGCACCCGCAGGAGTGCCTACCGTCCTCCGGTCTCCAGGGACGTCCTGAATCAGACCGACCGGTGCTGCATCAGATTGACGTACTCACACGGAGGCCTTTGACAGAAAGCTGCCGGATCGGGTCTACCTATGGCTGTCTGGGGACCGGCGATATTCTTTGAGTCCTGAACGCAGGGTAGCGAAGATCAGGATGCCCATAGCCGCTGCGGTGAACCAGAGACCCGTTGATCCCTGAAGGGCGAGAACTACGGAGACGATCAGGAGCACTGCGGCAACGACGAGGAGTCCCCATCGTCCTGCGGTCATCATTTCCCCCGTTCTGTGGGCTGGTGGATCGTGCCTTTGTGGAACCTCGCCAGAGGATTACCAGAGCGCGCCCTGAAACCCAGAACCGAACGATTTCGACCGCTGGTTTCGCTGTCCCACGGGCCACGGGTTGAAAGTGCCACCAACCCAAGACCGACGGCGGCCATAACCCACGGGAACACCTGTGACCCATCCAGCGCGATGCGGAAAATCCCGGTCAGAACCGACATGGTGCCGACGGAGAACAAGACGCGGGTTACTTTCCATCCAAACATTCCACCGGCGGAGTACCCGCGTTTCGTGGGTCGGCGCCCAATGAAGTACTTGAGGATCAGAGCCACACCGATCGGCACGAACACAATGCCAGTGACCAGGCGCAGAGTGTCCACTGGCGCCCACGTCAGAAAGATTGCCGCCCAGACCAGGAAGAACACCCCAGCAACAAGCCCCGGAAGTGCGGGTCGACTACTCATTGGTTTCCTCTCGGTGTACTGCCTGGGTCGGTTGTCCGGCTCCAGATACAGCCCAATCTCGTGACATGCCGCGAGCCTACCCGCTCGGGCCTCGAACGCAAGTCACAGCCGAAGCACCCGCCAGACGACAGGATCGCTCTGGTGTACTCCCCGTGAGCAGCAGTAAACCGGCGCCGTACGAGCCATCGAGGGCACCACCGCGTCACGAAGGCGTCCCGTAGAGGGATCCCCTATCGAACGCAGGAGCGCCGGCTGGACCACCGGCTAACGGGAGGACGCGTAGCTGAGAACTGCCCCTCGCAACTTGAAATGGCCTGCTTAGCGCTTTACGTGGGCTGTCCCGCCGGCTAGGTGCTGCTCCGGCAGGTCATGAGACGGGGATCCTCGCCGCTACCAGTTCATCGATGGTGGCAAGAGCGATGGCGTTTAGATCTTGCCCCGAAAGAAAACGTGACTGATGATCATTAGGTGCTCGCCGGAGCGCCAAAAACGGGGAACGGTGATTTGATGACGTATTGGCCCCTGATTCCGCTGTTTGCAGGTCTCCTAATCCTTGGGGCCTGCATGCTCTACACACGATCCAAGCGCTCATCAGACGGCCAACCTTTCCGAGGTCGAACTGCTGTTGCGATCGCCACGGTCATTTCGATTGGTCTTCTTCTCTACGCCTTAATAGGCGTCCTTACGACGCCATCTCCCGCTTAAGACCCGCAAACGCCACTACGGAATTGCCCTAGATTTGGCAGGGTAACCCGGGGTTAGAGGGAAGAGAGGGCGAGGCCTTCACGATATTCTGAGGCGCCGCCAATTCTCCGGTGAGCGATCCTTTGAGGGCAAGACGACGCCGCACTATTCGTATAAGTTCAACGGCCTTCTGGGGGTCCCGCGACTCTTCCGTCATGGGGTCAACCCGTAGACTGCGGCACGGGGTTATCTGTAGCGTTCGCCCTGGACTGCCCGTAAGCCGCGCCGCTTTCGGAATGGTGGGGTGTCCCGCAGAAGGTTCCTTGGGTTCTTGCGGTGATTGCAACACTTAGCGGATGGGTGTTGTCGTGGCGAGGTATTCGATTTACGTAAGGCCGGATCTTTTGCAGCTGTTTTGGGCCGGGATGCAGGCCGGTGATTTCATCACTGACGCGGTTGTGCCGATCAATACGAGCCGGCGGACCGGGCGCCGGGTCCTGGCCGAGGCCGGGGGTGTCAGGCCACGCCGGGGCCGGGATCTGAAGGGCAGGTGCCTGACCTTCGCCCAGCGTGAGGAGATCGCGGTGCTGCGCGCCCAGGGACAGTCGCTGCGCCGGATCGGGGCCGTGATCGGCAGGTCGGCCTCGACGGTGTCCAGGGAGCTGCGGCGCAATTCGGTGGCGGGGTTGCCTTACCGGGCGACGTCGGCTCATGCTCTGGCGTATGAGCGGGCTTCGCGGCCGAAACCGGCGAAACTGCACACGAACGCGGTGTTGCGTGCGAAGGTGGAAGAGGACCTGAAAAAGAAGTACTCGCCGGAGCAGATCGCAGGACGCCTGCGGGTTGAGTTTCCCGATGAGCCGGAGATGCGGGTGTCACCTGAGACCATTTACCAGTCCCTCTACGTTCAGTCCCGCGGAGCGCTGAACCGTGATCTGGCCGCGTGTTTACGCACCGGACGTGCGCTCAGGCAGCCCTGCAGGAAGGCCGGCCAGCGGAAGAACCGGATCCCGGGGATGATCAATATCTCCGAACGCCCGCCCGAGGTTAAGGACCGTGCGGTGCCGGGGCATTGGGAGGGCGACCTCATCATCGGCAAAGGCAACCAGTCCGCGATCGGGACCCTCGTGGAGAGAACCACCAACTACACGATGCTCGTTCATCTGCCGGACGGGTACAAAGCTGAACAAATGCGTGACGCCCTGGCTGCCAAGATCAAGACGCTCCCCGAGGCGCTGAGGCATTCCCTTACCTGGGACCAGGGCATCGAAATGCAGGACTGGAAAACCGTGAAAATGGACGCCGGCATCGACATCTACTTCTGCGACCCGCACTCACCGTGGCAGCGCGGCATCAACGAAAACACGAATGGCCTGCTGCGCCAGTACTTCCCGAAAGGCACGGACCTGAGCATCCACAGCGCCGAAGACCTCGACTGGGTCGCACAGGAGCTCAACGACCGGCCACGGAAAAGACTAGAGTTCAGAAAACCGATCGAATTGATCGAAGGACTCCTGTTGCAATGACCGCCTGAATCCGCCGTTCCTCCTGCGGACCGGCTTACGGGCAGGTCGTTGCGGCCTGTCAGTTAGCTCAATGACCTATCCATGCTTTCCCATTCTCACTACAAGCTGCGTCTCCGAACGTAGGCTGGCTGAATGAATCAGCGGAACGAAGTCGTACTCGTCCATGGGCTATGGCATCAGCCGGCCCACTTCGACCGGTTGGCGGACGACTTACGCAGCCAAGGCACGAGTGTCCATGTTCCTCGTCTGCGCAGGGGCTCGCTGGCTGCGGACACTGCAGTCGTACAGGAAGTAGTCGATGGCTGTTTGGGGATGCCAGTTGTTCTTGGCCATTCGTACGGTGGATCTGTCATCACGGGCCTCGAACGGGCCAGGCACCTCTTGTATGTTGCGGCGTTCGTGCCAGCAGCCGGTGAAAGCGGCGCGATGTTAGGTGGGCCCTCAGCGCTGGTCCACGACGCCGTCCGGCACAACGAGGACCGGTCGACCAGCATCCATCCGGAACGGGCTCGCGAGGTTCTCTACGACGATTGCTCCGAAGCCGACAGCGCATGGGCAACCTCGCTCCTCGTGCCTCAACAACCTGGTCATGGTCGTGGCGTACCCAGCCGTATTGCTTGGGCAACCACCGAGAGCACATATATCAACTGCGAACTGGACAAGGCGCTCAGCCCCGTCCTTCAGGAACGTATGGCCCGCCGATGCACCAACAATGTCAGTTGGAACTCGAGCCATTCACCCTTCATCAGCCAACCTAAGAGGCTCACTAAACTAATCCTGGGCATATAGGTCTCTCATTCGGCCAACGCCAGACACCAGAGGGTCGAACCCTAATTGCGTCCGGTCAGGAATCCTCCTCGGGGTGTGTTGTCCGACGCGCCGGTGCAAGGCGTGAGCAAGAGTCTCAGCCGTGTTGGCCCAGACTTGGGCCGAGGAATGGATGACTAGTCCTAGGGGCGGAAATCACTTGACGACCATTGGTACGGATCAACGAGGCGTTAGCAACTGGGCCGGCGTTGGCCGCCCATACTCACAGAGCTTTGCGCACCTGTGCGCCGGGGCAATTGTGCCGTTGCTGGACGCGACAGAAGCTGTATTAGGCAGTTTCGCAGGCTGCCGTCTGGCGGACGTCGGGTGTGGAACCGGTAACCTCACGGCCCGTGCAATCGGTCGAGGTGCAGAGGTGACCGGCATCGATCCTGATGTCGAGATGCTCGCCTTAGCCCGCGTAACGGCACCTCAAGCGGAACTGCTCTTAGTTGGGGTACCGAATTTGCCCGTCGCCCCAGATATTTTTGATGCAGTTGTGGCAAACTTTGTCGTCAATCACGTCGACGACCCTCGTGCCGCTGTGGCTGACCTCAAGCGAGTCTGCCGACCGGGCGGCGCCGTCGCTGTGACGATATGGCCCTCTGAACTCTCCACCATTAACAGGCTCTGGTCAGACGTGGTGGAAGCCAGCGGGGCAGCTGCTCCACGCCAGCAGAGACTGCCGGCGGATAAGGACTTTGACCGTACCGACCGGGGACTGAATGAACTGCTTGTGGGTGCAGGTCTGGACGGGGTGCGGACGGAGACTCTTGCCTGGGATTTTGCTATCGATGCTGAGGATTTGTGGGCGGGCCCGGCCGGTGGCGTGGGAGGAATCGGCAAAATCGTAACCAGTCAGTCGCCGTCGATGCAGTCCACAATGCGGTACGAATACTTGCGCCTCGTCGCGCCCATGACTAGCGGTGGAAAAGTGGTGTTACCTGCCGTTGCTCTGCTCGGGATTGGGCAGGCACCCCAGCCAGACCGTTTCGGTACTTGCTACTAGCCACCCTCGTCGGGTTCGGTAGAGGATCGGCTTGCGGAAGGCTGTGATCGAGCATGAAAGACTCACATTCGTGAATACGCCTTCCAAGGGCACCCTGCACCATGTCGAGCTATGGGTCCCTGACATCGACCGCGCCAAGCAGGAGTGGGGTTGGATTCTGGCCCGACTGGGATACTCCGCTTTCCAAAGCTGGGACTCAGGAATCAGTTGGCGCCTGGGCGCGACCTACATCGTGGTCGAACAGTCACCAGCCTTGAGTGGCAGTGAATACGAGCGCACGGCATCAGGCCTCAACCACCTGGCGTTCCACGCGGGAAGCCAGAAAGACGTAGATGCGCTTGCCGTGGAAGGCCCTCGTTATGGATGGATGCAGCTGTTCCAGGACAAGTACCCGCACGCTGGCGGCCCTGATCACTATGCCGCTTACTTGTTCAACTCCGACGGCTTCGAGATAGAGCTCGTAGCCGCCGACTAAGCAGAATGCTGCGAGCGGACGGTAAGGGATCCGCCTTGCGGGACAGCAGAGCGGTTCACCGTTTTCCCGGTCAGGTCTCCCGGTCCTCGTCCGGGTGGCGGAAGGGTCGAAGCGGCGCTCCGGCGGGATCGTCCGTGAAGGTGTAGCGGGTGTTCCACAGGATGACGGCGTTCAGGACCAGGCCCAAGGCGCCGAGCTGGTCTTCCTGGCCTTCCCGGTAGGACTGCCGTATCTGGCCTCTCCTGCCGTGGAAGATGAGTCTGGCCAGAGCATGCCGGGATGCTGGCCAGACAGGCGGCAGCGGTCAGGGCGCTGCCGCCCGGGGTAGGGATAGCATGCTGACATGCCACAAGCATTCGGGACCTCGACGACGATAGAACCATTGAGCGTCGGAGTCCGTTCGGAACTGCTCTCCTTCGAACGAGACAACCGCGAGTATTCCGCCGAGTGGGTGCCGGACCGCGGTGACGACTACTTCTCGCAGTTCCAGGCGCGCCATCAGTCGCTCCTGGACGAACAATCAGCGGGAGACTGCTTCTTCTTCGTTGTGCGCGACGAAACGAACCGGCTGGTCGGGCGGGTCAACCTGGTCGATGTCAAAGACGGTTCGGCCTCGCTCGGGTACCGCATGGCAGAGGAAGCGGCGGGCTTGGGACATGCTGGACGCGCAGTCAGGATGGTTGGCGTATTTGCGCGCGAGCGTGGATTGCAGACCATCACCGCGATGACGACGCTCGCCAATGCTGCATCACAGCGAGTCTTGGAGCGGTCGGGCTTTAGCCGAGTGCCAAAAAATCCGGCAACGGTCTTGCAGAACGGCATCGAGTACGAACTACTGCACTACGTGCTCGATCTGAACCCTCATGGCTGACTTCACTGATCACGAGCAACATGGTTAGCCCTTCTCGTTAGAGCGACCCCATTGGGACGCATCTGGGTTTTCAGCCGAGCATTGATCGTAGCGGCGTCCATCCGATCGACAACGGGCGGCGGCTCAGCGAGGCCGCTGCCGAGGTGGGCTCGCCCACCGCCTGATAAGGCTAGGCTGGCGTCATGATCAGCCCCGGTGATCTTGCCGCCACCCTGCTGGGCGTGGGACTGCTGGTGCTGCTCACTATCGGCGTGCTGGCGCTGTACCGCGTGCCGCGGAGGTTCGCCCCCGCCTGGGCCATTCTCCGCGGTGCCGTGCAACTGGCCGCCATCAGCCTGATCCTCAGCGGCATCATCACCAGCCCGGTCTGGGTGGCAGTGGCGCTGCTGGTCATGTTCACGGTGGCCTCGGCGACGGCCAGCCGGCGCCTCGGCAAGGACTGGCGGAGCTTCGGCCGGGTCAGCGCGGCCATGGGCGCCGGCGTCGTGGCGACCCTTGCGATCGTTTTCGCGAGCGGAGCCGTCGAGCTGACACCGCGGTACGCCCTGGCGCTCGGCGGGATCGTTATCGGAAACGCGATGAGTATTGCCACGCTCGCCGGCCGGCACTTCAACGAAACGGTCCTCTCGCGCTGGGACGAGGTGGAGGGCTGGCTGGCGCTGGGCGCCACCCCGCGCCAGTCCACGGCCGAACTCGCCCGGGCTGCGGTCCGTTCCGCGTTGATCCCGGCCACCGACCAGAGCAGGACCACCGGACTGGTCACCCTGCCGGGGGCCTTTGTGGGCGCGATCTTCGGCGGCATTTCACCGCTCCAGGCCGGGATGTTCCAGATCGTGGTGTTGGCCTCCATCATGGCGGCCGGTTCGATCACCGCCGTCGTGGTGGTCAGCTTCCTGGCGCCGGTGCGTACGCAGCCGATTCCCCTGAGCTAGCCCGGGCCCACTGGTCCAGCTCCGCCGCCGGCAGCGGGCGCGAGATGAGGTAGCCCTGGGCGGTGTCGCAACCCAGTTCACGCAGCACGGCCAGCTGGCTTTCCCGCTCCACGCCCTCCGCAGTGGTCCTGAGCCCGATGGCTTTGGCCGGTCCGATGACGCCGGACACGAGGATGGCGGACGCGGGATCCGTGTCGATGGTGTCAATGAAGGATTTGTCCAGCTTGAGCGCGGTCAGCGGGAGGTCGCGGAGCATGGCGAGCGAGGAGTAGGCGGTGCCGTAGTCATCCAGGGCCACCGCTATCCCGCCGTCGATCAGGGTGCGCAGCTGCTCCGTGGCGGACTGCAGATTGACGACGGCGGTGCTTTCGGTGATCTCGATGTTGAGCAACGACGTCGGCACCCCGTGCCGCTGCAGCGCCGAGCGAAGGTCCTGGACCAGGCTGCCTGCCGCCAGCTGCAGCGGGGAGACATTCACGGAGATCGCCCGCGGTGTCCCGGCGTCGGCCCAGCGCCGGGCCTGCGCGCAGGCCTGGTCGATGACCCAACGCCCGATCTCGTGGATATCGCCCGATTGTTCGGAAACGTGGATGAATTCGTCCGGCCCCACCTTGCCCAGTTCGACGTCGTCCCAGCGCAGCAGGGCTTCGACCCCCGGGCACGTGCCGGTGGCGATGTCCATCAGCGGCTGGTAGTGCAGACTCAGGCCCCCGTTGGTGAGGACGTGGGGGAGCCGCCGCCGGATCAGGGCCTGGCGGGCGAACCGGGTGACGGGCCGGAACGGGTCGATCCTGCCCAGACGGCCTTTGCCTTCGAGTTTGGCCTGCAGCATGGCGGCGTCGGCGTGCCTGAACATGAGCTCCAGCCGGGCCTCGGGGTCGTCGGCCGCAATGTCGGCCCACATCGCCAGTCCCAGGGTGGCCGAGAGGCGGAATTCGTGCCCTTCATGCCGGAACGGATCTTCCAGGCAGCGCAGGACCCGGTAGGCCACCGAGCGCGCCGTGGGTTCGTCGATGCCGACCATCACCAGGGCGAATTCGTCCCCGCCGATCCGGGCAACCAGGTCCGCGGCCCGGGTGCAGGCCTGCAGCCGAACGGCAAAGTCCGCCAGGGCGGCGTCCCCGGCCCGGTGTCCGAAGGTGTCGTTCGCGACTTTGAAGTCATCCAGGTCGACGTACAGGACGGCGGCCTGCGCCGGACCGTGGCCGCCCAGCAGGGCCGGCCCGCGCTCCTCCAGGTGGCGCCTGTTGGCAAGCCCGGTCAGCGGGTCATGCAGGGCAGCATGCCGGAACACGTCGGACAGGCCCTCAAACACTTCGGACACCGGGACGATCCGCGGGCCCTCCGGGGTGAGGACCAGCAGGTCCTGATAGCGGCTCGCTTCCGGCCGGCTGAGCACGGCGACGGCGGCTGCCTGCAGGTCCAGGCCGGGCGGCAGGCCCTGGTTGGCCTCCGACAGCAACGCCGCGGCGCAGCCCCGGGAGTTCAGCGCCCGGCCATACCCGAGGCGGCCGGTCATCTCATGGTCGAGCTGGTCACGGGTCAGCAGGGATAGTGACCCGTCCACGTCCACCGCGACGCCGCGCAGCCTGCGGTCTTCACGGAAGAGCGCCTCGATGTCGCGCGACGGAGTGCTGCCGGGCAGGACCAGGGCCCTTTGACCGAGATCGCCAAGGGTGGGCGCCGCGGCGCGCGCAGGCCGGCCCGATTCGCCGGATTCAGTGGTCACCGATCCTGACTACCCGCGGCGAGCAAACAAAACGTGAACGCCGGGCGAACGTGGCGGAACCCGTCCCGCACGCCGGGTTCCGGTCCGGTTGCCGGCACCGGTGGCCTACTTCGCCGCAGGGGTCTGGAGCTGTGCCACGGTCAGCTTCTGCCACGGCGAGTCCGGGGCGCCGTCCAGCGCCGCCTGGGGGCTGTTCGACTGCGTCCACCACTTCGCCTCGAAGGCATTGCCGTCGAACAGGATGCGGGAGCCGCGCTGGTACGCGGCGGTGGGGGACCAGTCCGGGTAGGTGCCCGCGGAGATGGTCGGCTGCGGGCTGGGCCGGTCACCGGGCAGGACCGGGCCGATCAGCTTCCACGGAACAGTGGCACCCTGGTCCACGGGATTGTCCGGGCTGTCACCCTGGGTCCACCACTTTGCTTCATAGACGTTGCCGTGCCACACCGTGCGGTCACCGGAGACGTACCGGGCGGACTCCTTCCAGACCGGGTAAGGGCTGGTGGCGGGATCATCGATTGCCGTCGGGGTGGCCGTAGCCTTGGTCGGGGCGGGCGCCTGTGCCGCGCGCGTGGGGATGACGTCGGCGCCGAGGACCGTCGAGAAGAAGGCGCTGCCCTGGGCAACGCCGCTGCAGCTGTCCGAGACCTTGGTGACATCCGGGTAGTTGCTGCCGCAGGTCCGGTCCCGGTTGAGCGACCACATCGAGACCCTGCCTACGCCCTTGGCCTTGGCGTATCCGTTCAAGGCGGCCGCGTCGTCGAGCGTGAAGATTTCGCCGGCAATGTCGTTCTGGCCGATCATCGGGGTGATCCCGAGCTTGCGCCAGGCGGTGTCCGACCCCAGGTCCTGGCCGTTCTGGCGGTAGATGGCCTGCAACTGGGTGTGCGCGGCGTCGGCGGAGGAGACCGACGCCTGGTACATGTTCTGCGTAGCCGGTTTACTGCCGCCAAAGTCCATCGTCATAATGTTCACGCCGGCCAGTTCGACGCCGGTGCGCAGGGTCCTCAGCACCAGGTCCCGGCCGGGCTGGGTGAGGCCGGCCGGGTCCGCGGGCAGCGTCAGCCACACGTCCAGCGGTTTTCCGCTGGTCTTCCGGTCCTGCTGAACGGCGGCCAGGGCTGCGCCGCGGCGGTCGATCGATGCGGCGTCCGTCATAGCGGTGCCCTCGATGTCAAGGTCGATCGAGCGGAGGTCGTAGCGGTTGACGACTTCACGGTAGGCGCTGGTGAGCCTGGACTGGTCAGTGCAGTCCACGGCGAGTTCGTTGTTGTTCAGGCCGCCGAAGGAGACCGAGACAGTCCCGCCGATCTGGCGGAGTCGGGCGATTCTCCGGTCCAGGTCCAGCTCTGATTCCGCTCCGGCAAGGCTGTAGGCGGCGCCCCAGGAGGGGGTGCAGGGGCTCTGGCGGTCCGAGACGATGAAGGACAGGACGGCGCCCTTGGCCTCCGGACTGGTGGGCGCTTCAAAGGCGAACCGGGGGGTGGCTGTTACGTCCACGTACCCGGAAAAGACCGACGGAATCGAGGAGGCCGCGGTGGCGTCCTGGAACGAACGCAGCCCCAGGTAGGACCCTCCGGTCAGTGCGATGAGAACAATGAGCAGGATCCCGAGCCGCAACTTTGAGAGGCGGCGCCCGGGAAATCGATTCGACACAGAAGTACCCCAATACTTGTCAGAGAACGTGCTCCAACCCATCCACGCGGATTCGCGGCCAAATTGGTTTCCTGCCGACAACATAGTGGCGCCGGAGGACAACTTTTTTCGGGTCGTGCGCTTAGTATAATGGCAGACCGCATCCGAGATGGACGGAAGTAGCCGGTCTGCCGTGTGTCCGCTGGGGGTACACATGATGTGGATGGGGAAATATGTCTGACCTCTTGGTCGTGCCGCGGCCTGACGATGCTGTCGCCGACGATCCGGCAACAAAGAGCCGCAGGCGCCAATGGGGTGCGGAGCGCCGCTCGGAACCACTCGCCATTGTGCATCCCGAACCGTCGCCCCGGAAAATCATTCTTGGCCGGCTTGGCATCGTCATCACAGTCCTCGCCTGGGCAGCCTACGTCGTCACCACCGTGATCCGCACCCTGGTTGATGACCCGACGGCGGGATTCCGGTTCCGCGCCGAGGCCGTGTCCTACGTCATCGTCGTCACTTTCCTGACTTTTTCGGCGCTCATGTACCTGCTCGCCCGCCAGGGCGCCCTGACCCGCTTCCGTGAGCACCGCCGGGTGCCGCGCGGTGAACTGGACCGGCACTTCACGGACTACCAGCACGGCATCACCGTGCTGGTCCCTTCCTACGCCGAGGAGCCGCAGGTGGTCCGGGCCACCCTCTGGTCCGCCGCGCTGCAGGAATTCCCGGACCTGTCCGTTGTTCTGCTGGTCGACGACCCGCCGTCCCCGACCGACCCGGAGGACCAGCGCCGGCTGCAAACCACCCGCGATCTCGCCGCCGACATCACCGCCACCCTGAAGGAGCCTGCCTCGCGCCTGAACGCCGCGAGCGACGCCTTTAACCGCCGGGTCGGCGACGGAGACATGTCCGGCGAGCTGGCTGCACTCATTAACGAGTACGAGTATGCCGCCGGTTGGCTGGAGGGTATGGCCGAGACAGAGCGGGTCGAGGACCATGTCGACGAATTTTTTGTCGATCTCGTCCTCATGGGCCTGGCCCGCGAACTGCGGCTGGTCCTGACCGCCCTGCACGCGGCGCAGGCGCAGGGCGCGCAACCGGAGCAGGCCCGGATGCGGGAGCTCTACGCCCGCCTGACCTGGATCTTCAACGTCCGGGTCTCCACCTTCGAACGCAAGAGATTCGTCAGCCTGTCCCACGAGGCCAACAAGGCCATGAACCTGAACGCCTACATCAGCCTCATGGGGCACCGGTGGCGCCGGGAACAGACCGCGGACGGAACGGTGCTCCGCGCCGCCGTCGAACCCGCCGCCGATGACCTCGTGATCGAGGACAGCACCTATGTCCTGACCCTCGACGCCGATTCGCTCCTGCTGCGCGACTACTGCCTGCGGCTGGTGCATTTCCTGGAGTCACCCGGCAACGAACGCGTCGCGGTGACGCAGACGCCGTACTCGTCCTTCCGAGGCGCGCCCACCCGGATCGAACGTGTTGCCGGGGCCACCACGGACCTGCAGCACATCCAGCACCAGGGCATGACGCGGTACGGAGCCACCTTCTGGGTGGGGGCCAACGCCGTCATCCGCAAGATTGCGCTCGAAGACATCGTGGAGGTCTCCGCCCAGGGCGGCTTCGAGGTGCGGACCTACATCCAGGACCGGACCGTCATCGAAGACACCGAATCCAGCGTCGACCTGGGCCGTGAGGGCTGGGACCTGGTGAACTACCCGGAACGCCTGAGCTACAGCGCCACCCCGCCCGACTTCGGCTCCCTGGTGGTGCAGCGGCGGCGGTGGGCCAACGGCGGCCTGCTGATCCTGCCCAAACTCTGGGAAACCATCCGGCAGCGGCGCGGCGGCGACAAAGCGGTCAGGTCGCGCGAAGTCATGCTCCGCGTGAACTACATGGCCTCCATCACCTGGGCCAGCTTCGGACTGCTCTTCCTGCTGGCCTACCCGTACGACAGCAGGCTGCTCAGCCCGCTGGTATTCGCCGCCGCGTTCCCGTACTTCCTCGCGATGGGCAGCGACCTGCGCGACTCCGGCCACCGCTTCAGCGACATCTTCCGGATTTACGGCTTCAATCTGGTGCTGATGCCGGTCAACCTGGCCGGCGTCGTGAAGTCCCTGCAGCAGGCCCTGACGGGCGACAAGATCCCGTTCGCGCGCACCCCGAAGGTCAAGGACCGCACGGCGGCACCGGCCCTGTACGTCCTCGCCCCCTTCGCGATCGTGGCGTTCTCGCTCTTCACCGTGTGGCGCGACCTGGCGCAGCAGAACTGGACGAACGCGGCCTTCGCGGCGTTCAACGCGGTCATGGCCGCCTACGCCATCCGGGCCTACATCGGACTCCGGAACTCGATTGTCGACATGTTCCTGGGAGTGCTGGGCTGGCTTTACGTCAAGCCAAAGCAGGCCGCGCCGGCGCCGCCGCAGATCATCCCGAAGTCGCCCACCGAGGTTGACTGGGAGTCCATCCTGTACCACGGCGACCGCCGGCTGAACCGGGACCTCCGCGGCAGCACGGACCGCCGCAAGCGGGCGGGTGTGCGGTGACGCCGGGCACCGGGCCGGAACCGCTCCTCGCGGCGAACGGGAAAAACACCCTGACCGTGCGGGGCGGCATTATCGAATCCGTCTGGGTTCCCGGGTCCTTTGTCGACGTCGAGGAGGCCCGCGATGCCATGCGGGCCACAGAGCTGGTTTGCCAGGGCGGCCAGCGGCCAATGCTTTCGGTGATGACCGACGTCGAGATCAGCGCCGCGGCCAGGTACGAGTTCGCCAAGTCGGTCGATGTCACCGCCATCGCCGTCCTGGGATCCAGCGCGGTGGACCGCGTCGTGGCCGCCGCGACCAGCAGGGACACCCGGTACCCGCACGAGTTTTTCACCTCACGTGAGGCGGCCCTCGCCTGGCTGCAGGGTTTCCTCGCCGCGGACGGCGACGCGGATGCCGGCCCGGACGCTGCTGCGGCCGGTGGCGCGGACAACGGGAGAATCGCTGTCCTCACCCCCGGGGCGCGGTAGGCGCTGCCCGATTCAGATCGCCGGGATCAGCGTTTCGTCGATGTCGTTTAGGTCGAGGACCAGGAAGAGTTTGGCGTCCATGAGGTTTGGGGCGCCAGGAATTTTTCATTGACACCCCGCGGCGGCCGGACTAGCCTACAACCAAATGGTTGTAGATCAGTTGGATGACGAAACCGTGGACCGCCTGTTCCAGGCGCTCGCCGACGCCACCCGTCGTGACATTATGCGGCGGGTGACGGGGGCGGAGTACTCGGTCTCCGGGCTCGCAGCGCTTTACGCCATGAGCTTTGCCGCAGTCCAGAAGCACGTGGCGGTGCTCGAACGCGCTGCCCTCGTGACAAAGGAGAAACGCGGGCGCGAACAGATCGTGCGGGCCAACCATGACGGACTGCAGCGGGCCCGGCGGCTGCTTGATGAGTACGAACTCATCTGGCGGCAGCGGAGTGAGCGGATCGCAGGCCTGCTCTCCGAAAACCCGGCCGACAAGAGTCCATAGACCAGCAGGCCATCCAGAACCAGCGAAGCAGCAGGATAGGAAGGGTTGGACATGACCGTTATCGATTCAATCAAGAACCTGGAGGCACTCAGCCTCAGCCTCGTCGCCGAGTTTGATGCCGGCGTCGAGCGTGTCTGGCAGGTCTGGGAGGACCCGCGCCAGCTCGAGCGCTGGTGGGGACCGCCCACCTGGCCGGCCACCTTCGAGAAGCATGATTTCGTCCCGGGCGGCGAAGCCAGCTATTACATGACCGGCCCGGACGGGGAAAAAGCGCGTGGCTGGTGGCGCTTTACCGCCATCGAAGCCCCGCACCGCCTCGAATTCGACGACGGATTCTCCGACGACGACGGCAACCCGGTGGCGGAGATGGGCACCATCCACGGCGTGGTCACGCTGGAGCCGATCGGGGACCGCACCCGGATGACAGTGCTGTCCACCTTCGAGGCGGAGGAGCAGATGGAGCAAATCGTGGCCATGGGCATGGAGGAAGGCATGATGCAGGCATTGGGCCAGGTGGACGCCATCCTCGCCGAACATGCCACGGCCTGACCTGCGGCCACAACAAACAGGAACAGGAGGAGGACGACGGCGGGACCTCCCGCCGTCGTCCTCCCTGCCGGGCGGCAGAGACGGGGCGTTGCATGTTTGACGTGACCATCAGCGGGGGCGGGCCCACCGGGATGATGCTGGCCAGCGAGCTTCGGCTGCACGGCGTGGACGTCGTGGTGCTGGAGCAGAGCGCCGAGCCGAGCCCGGCCGTCCGTTCGCTCGGCCTGCATCCCCGGAGCATCGAGATCATGGACCAGCGCGGGCTGTTGGAACGCTTCCTCACCCACGGGCAGCAGTATCCGGGCGGCGTCGGCCGCTTCGCCGGCATCGACAAACCGCCGGCGGACCTGGACACGGCCCACAGCTACATCCTGGGCATCCCGCAGCCAGTCACCGACCGGCTGCTGACCGAGCGCGCCGACGAACTTGGCGCCCAGATCCGCCGCGGCGCCAAGGTGACCGGGGTCAGCCAGGACGCCGACGGCGTCACCGTCGAGCTCGCCGATGGCGGCTCGTTGCGGTCGCGCTGGCTGGTGGGGTGCGACGGCGGCCGGAGCCTGGTGCGCCGGCTGCTCGGCATCGGATTCCCCGGCGAACCGGCCGGAACCGAGTGGCTTCTGGGCGAGGTGGCGGTGACCACCCCGCCGGACGAACTCGCTACGGTGGCGGCGGAGGTGCGCCAGACCCACCAGGGGTTCGGCATCGGGCCGGCCGGCGACGGGCTGTACCGGGCCGTCGTACCGGCGGCGACCGTGGCTGAAGACCGGACTGTCCCGCCCACCCTGGAGGAGTTCCGCGACCAGCTGCGGGCGTATGCGGGCACCGACTTCGGCGCCCATGCGCCGCGCTCGCTGTCCCGCTTCAGCGACGCCACCCGGCTTGCCGAACACTACCGGGTAGACCGGGTGTTCCTCGCCGGCGACGCCGCACACGTCCACCCGCCGCTGGGAGGACAGGGGCTGAATCTCGGCATCCAGGACGCCTTTAACCTCGGATGGAAGCTCGCCGCAGAGGTCAACGGGTGGGCCCCGGACGGGTTGCTGGACAGCTACCACGCCGAGCGCCGCCCCGTGGCGGAAGGGGTCCTGACCATCACCCGGGCCCAGAGCGAGCTGCTGTCGCCCGAGCCGGGGCCCCAGGCGGTGCGCCGGCTGCTGGCGGAGCTGATGGATTTCGACGACGTGCGCCGTTTCCTGGCCGAGAAGGTCACCTCGATCGGGGTCCGCTATGACTTTGGCGAGGGACCGGAGCTCCTCGGCCGGCGGCTGCGCGACATCACGCTGTCACAGGGCCGGCTATATCAGCTCACCCACGCAGGCCGCGGACTCCTGCTGGACCGGACCGGCAAACTCTCGGTCCAGGGTTGGGCCGACCGGATCGACCTGGTCACGGACTCCGGCGCGGACCTCGGCGTGCCGGCGGTCCTGCTCCGGCCCGACGGGCACGTCGCCTGGATCGGCGACGACCAGGAGGACCTGCTCCGCCACCTGCCGACCTGGTTCGGGGCCGCCTGGACCGGCCACGGTTCCGCGCTGCGGGCACCCCACTAACTCGCAGTGGGGCGGGGCGTACCGGGCCGTGATTCGCCCCCGGCCGGAGATCGCGAAATGATGTGGGCATGAAGCAAACGGACCAGCAGCCCTGGGTCAGGAACTACCAGCCGGGTGTCCCGGCCGAGATTGAGTTGCCCACCGAATCGCTGGTGGCAATGCTGGAACGGTCGGTGGCCGAGGCCGGGAAGGCCCCGGCGCTCGAGTTTTTCGGCCGCCGCACCAGCTACGCCGAACTCGGTGAGCAGGTGGACCGGGCAGCCGAGGGACTGCGCCGGCTCGGCGTCCGGGCCGGCGACCGGGTGGCGCTGATCCTGCCCAACTGCCCGCAGCACGTGGTGGCCTTCTACGCCGTGCTGCGCCTGGGCGCCGTCGTGGTCGAACACAATCCGCTCTACACCTCCCGCGAACTCCGCCACCAGTTCGAGGACCACCAGGCCCGCGTGGTGATCGCCTGGGACAAGGCCGCTGCAGCGGTCCGGGAGTTTCCGTCCGACATCGAGATTGACCACGTGGTCTCCGTGAACCTGCTCGACGCGTTCCCGGCCGCCAAGCGGGCGGCGCTGGGGCTGCCGCTGCCCAAACTGCGCGCCACGCGGGCCTCGCTGACCGCCCCGGCGCCCGGGACCATGCCGTGGAAGGAACTCCTGGGCCACGGCAGGATCGACGCCGCCCACCCGCGCCCCTCGGTGAACGACCTGGCCGCCATCCAGTACACCTCCGGGACCACCGGCCGGCCCAAGGGCGCGATGCTCACGCACTTCAACCTGTACTCGAACGCACTGCAGGGCGAGGCCTGGATGGCCGGCGCCGAGTACCGCAAGGAGGTCTTCTACGCGATCCTGCCGATGTTCCACGCCTTCGGCATGACGCTCTACCTGACCTACGGCATCCGCAAACAGGGCCTGCTGGTGCTCTTCCCCAAGTTCGACCCGGACCTGGTCCTGGCTGCGATGAAGAAATCGCCCGCCACCGTCTACTGCGCCGTCCCGCCGATCTACGAACGCACCGCCATGGCCGCGAGGGAGAAGGGCGTTTCGCTGCGGTCCTGCAAGTACTGCATCTCCGGGGCCATGAATCTGCCGGACCATGTGGTGGAACTCTGGGAATCGGTCGCCGGCGGCCTGCTCGTGGAGGGCTACGGCATGACCGAATCCTCCCCGGTGGCGCTCGGCAACCCCTTCCATCCCACCCGCCGCACCGGCACTATCGGGGTTCCGTTCCCGTCCACCCTGATGAAGGTGGTCGACGTCGACGACCCCGCCGTCGAGGTGCCGCAGGGCCAGCCGGGAGAGCTGCTGCTCAAGGGTCCCCAGGTCTTCCAGGGTTACTGGAACAACCCCGAGGAAACAGCGAAGGCGCTCACCGCCGACGGCTGGCTGCGTACCGGCGACGTCGTCACCGTGGACGAGGACGGCTTCACCACCGTGGTGGACCGGGCCAAGGAACTGATCATCACCGGCGGCTTCAACGTCTCACCCACCGAGGTGGAAGCCGTCCTGCGGCTGCACCCGGACGTCAAGGACGCGGCCGTGGTGGGCAAGCCGCTCGAGCGCGGCGGCGAAATGGTGGTGGCCGCCGTCGAACTCGAACCCGGCGTCGAGCTGGACGAGGACGCGCTGCGCGCCCACTGCCGCGAGCACCTGGCCGGTTACAAAGTCCCGCGCCGCGTCGTCCCGGTGGCGGATCTGCCGCGGTCCATGCTCGGCAAGATCCTCCGCAAGCAGGTGCGCGACCAGGTGTTGCCCGGGCTGTAGGGGCGGCCGGTGCAGGGGCAGCCCCGCGCAGAGGCGCCACCATTTCCGGCGCCGGGGCCGCCTTTAGCGGACCGCGTCTTTTCGCGGGGGCGGGCGGCTGCGCATACTGGAAGACAGATCTGAACGTGCGGCAGCGGAAGGGTGATGGCCGATGACCAGCGGGGGAAGCTCGGCGTTCCGGCGCCGGGTGGAACGGGCGGCCGAACTGAGATCCATCCGGTCCAGTGGCAGCACTGTCCACGAGCACGACCAGCTGACCGCCGCGGAGGAGGAACTCCGGCAAAAACGGGCCAAGGTGGATGACGCCGCCAAGGCCGAGTATCTGATCCGCGACGCCATGGCGCAGGGTAAGTTCGACAACCTGCAATACGCCAGCAAACCCATCCCGGGACTCGGCGAAGTCTACGACCCGGACTGGTGGGTGAAAGGACTGCTGCAGCGCGAGAACGTCACCGGCCTGGGCCCGGCGGCGATCCTGCTGCGGACCGAAGACGCCGGGCTCGACGCGCGCCTGGATACCCTGTTCTCGGAACAGCAGGTGCGGGAAATCCTCACCGACTTCAACACCCGGGTCATTGAAGCCCGCCGCCAGCTCCAGGGCGGCCCGCCGGTCATCACCAAGACCCGCGATGTCGACGCCGAGGTGGCCCGGTGGCGCGACCGCCGTGCAACAGCCGCGGCGGCGACCCCGCCCGACCCGGAGCCACAGCAACGGTGGTGGCGGCGGTTCCGGCGGCGCTGACGCCGGACCCTATTCGGCGGACGGCCGCCTTCGTTGCAGTTTTGTCGCTGCCCGCTGCTGCTTTGCCACCCGGTGCCGGCGTTTGGAGCCACGGGTGGGTTTGGTTTCCCGACGGCTGGCCGGCGCCGGAGCGAGGCCGTCCGCGATGAGGTCGGCGAGTTTGGCCAGCGCAAGCTCCCGGTTGCGGAACTGGGACCGCTGCTCCGACGCGGCCACCGTGAGCACCCCCTCGCTGAGTCGCTTTCCGAGGCGTGTCAGCAACAGCAGCTTCTGCTCACCTGACAGGGCAGCCGACGCGCCGACGTCCCAGGACAGCTCAACCCGGCTGTCCGTGGTGTTGACGTGCTGTCCGCCCGGACCTGAGGACCGCGAGAACCGCCAGGCCAGCTCCGACGCCGGAATTGTCAGCGCGGGGGACACCTCGAGATCCATGCCTCTAGCGTCGCACGGCCGCGCCGAGTTGGCAGTTCACGGCAATGTCCGCGGCCCGCACTGCCGTGAAGCGCCACCTCGGTGCCGGTGCCGCTGGTCCGGCCGGGGCAAGGGGCGTAGCCTGCCCTCAGAAGAGATCTTCCGACGCGCCGGACCGAGGTGGTCCATGTCCATGAGCAATTCCCAAACCGAGGGTGGTCACGGCCGGGTCCCCGCCGGGCCGGCCACAGAAGCGCAACCGTTGGCGCGCGCGCAGTTGCGCCTGGCCGCCGGATTGGCCTTTGCCGGGTTCGCGGTGTCCGTGGTCGCTGGGTTGTTTCATCCGGATTCGGCGAACGCAAACGACCACCCGGCAGCGTTCGCCGAGTACGCCCGCAGCAGCACGTGGACTGCTGTCCACCTGGGCCAGTTCGCGGGCATGGCACTACTCATCGCGGGTCTGCTGATCCTGCTGGCCGTCCTGCAAACCAGGGACGGCGCCGGTGCCTTGCTGGTCCGGTCTGCTACCGCGTGTGCCGTCGCCGCACTGGCCCTCTACGCGGCCCTGCAGGCGGTCGACGGCGTCGCGCTCAAGCATGCCGTGGATGCCTGGGTTGCCGCCGACGGGCCGGAAAAGTCCGCCCGCTATGCGACGGCGGAGGGCATCCGCTGGCTTGAGTGGGGAATGCGGAGCTACCAAACCTACTTGCTTGGCGCAGCGCTGCTCCTGACCGGAGTCGCGCTGGCCCGCAGCGCTCTGCCCGCCAGGGCCGCCGGGTACGTCATGGCGCTGTCCGGCGTCGCGTACCTTGCCCAGGGCTGGATCATCGGGGCCGAAGGCTTTTCTCCGGCCAACACCGTCCCGACCCTGGCCGGAATTGCCCTGATCCTGGCCTGGTCCGTGTGGTTGCTGGCCGCTTCCTGGCGGAACAAGGCCGTTCGAGTTGGCAGCTAACGGCAATGTCCGCGGCGAACATTGCCGTGAACTGCCACCTCGGCGAAGGAGCCGCGCTTAGACAGTGCGCGGCGCCCGCGCCAGGTTTTCCTTCAGTTCGGCCGCGTTCTGGCGGACGCCGTACGCGGGACGGTCACGTTCCACCCGCCAACTCTCCGAGAGCGGGCCGATGTTGACGGTATCGAAGCCGAACTCATCGTAGAACCGCGTGACGAGTTCCGCAGCCTCCGGAAAGTCGCTCGCGGTGGCCAGGGCGCGGCGGTTTTCGGTGCCTGCCGGGCTGCCGTCGGTGGTGATCTGGGCGGCCATGATGTGGTTGAACCCCTTCGCCACCTTGGACTGCGGCAGGTGCTCCTGGAGCAGGCCCGAGGTGGTGGCCTCGCCGTTGTCCAGCTCCGGGTACCGGCCGTCGCGTTCCCAGTAGTAGTTGTTGGTATCGATCACGATCTTGCCGGCCAGCGGCTGGACCGGGATGGCCTTGAGGTTCTTCAGCGGAACGGTGACGACGGCGAAGTCGGCCGCCGCCGCGGCCTCGGCTGCCGTTGCCGCCGTGGCGTGCGGTCCCAGCTCGTCGACCAGATCGCTCAGGGTTTCCGGGCCCCGCGAGTTGCTGATCACGACGTCGTAGCCGAGCTGCACCGCCTTGCGTGCGACCTGGCTGCCAATGTGTCCTGCGCCGATGATTCCAATTGTTGTCATACCAGCGCCAACAGCTGCGCGGCCGGGGATATTTCAGCGCCCGGCGCGGGACCTTTCGGCACGGGACCCCCGCACCGGAAGCCCAAGCGCCGGAAGCCCAGCGCGGGACCTAGCGTCGCAGCCAGTCCTGCTCAAAGTCCGGGTGGTCGAAATACGGCAGCGCCAGGGCCTGCAGCGAACGCTCCATCCAATCGAGTGACCGTGGACCCCAGTCGGCTTCCTGGAACGGATCGCTGACCATCGCGGCCAGCGCGGACTGTCGGGCCGCTTCGACCACACCGATCAGCCGCCGTTTCGCCTCACATTCCAGGAGCAGCCGTTGTTCGTACCATTCGCCGGATTTGGAGACGGCCCGGTCGCTGAGCACCGTCCGGGCCGCCGCCTCATCCTCGGAGATGCGCTCGGACAGGAACTCAACGATGTCCACAAACCGAGGTTACGCCGCGCCGGACGGCCTTGGCATCACCCCAGCAGCTCGTCCTCGTAGCACCAGCGCCAGTTCTCGCCCGGTTCGATGCTCCTCATCACCGGATGGCCACTCGCCCTGAAGTGCCGGGTCGCATGGGTCCCCGGTGAGGAATCACAGCAGCCCACAGTCCCGCACGCCAGGCACATCCGCAGGTGCACCGGCGTCGTGCCTTCCCGGCGGCAGTCGGGGCAGAACGGCTCCAGCGGAACCTCCGGTTGCGGGGCCGCCTGCAGGTGCCCGCAGGCCCCGCCGGGGCGGGCGATCCCCTCGCCGGAATCTTCGCTTGGGGACTCCAGCTCGACCAGCGCGACGTCGAGCATGGATTCCTCCACGTCCAGGCGCTCCAGGACTTCGCTGAGGACCTCGTGCGCGTATCCGCCGCCGCGCCGCAGCTCCAGGACCTTGGCGCGTTCGGCTTCCAGCATGGCGAGCCGGAGCTGGGCATAGCGCTGGCTGGGAGTGGCGGCCTCGGCGTTCGGCCGGCCCAGCCGTTCCCAGGAGGCCAGCCCCCGCTCCTGGGTGCGCCGCTTTAGCATGGCCACCACTTCCGGCGGGTCGTTGTCGGTGCGGAGCTCCTGCAATCGCCGCACCCCGGCTGCCGTGGCCTGCTGCATCAAGGCCGCCTGGTGCAAGGCGTCCTCACGCTGGTCCGGCCCGGGCAACCGCAGCAGCCGGACGAGCGGCGGCAGCGTGAATCCTTGCAGCGTCAGCGTGCCCGCCACCACCACCATGGCGGCCAGGATCAGCACCGACCGGTGTTCCAGTCCGGCCGGCAGCACCAGGACCGCCGCAAGGGTGACCACCCCGCGCATCCCCGCCCAGGACACGATGGCGGCAAACTGCCAGGGCGGCGCCGGGTCTGCGCGCTGCACGGATGGGATCAACCGGGGCAGGTACGTCGCCGGAAAGACCCAGACCGGCCGCAGCAGCAGGACCGCAATCAAGATCACCGCACACCCGGCCCAGATCCGGCCGGGGCCGAGGGAGTCGTCCTGGACGCCGTTGATGATGGTCCGGACCTGCAGGCCGATCAGCAGGAACACGGAGTTTTCCAGCAGGAACTGCACTGTGTCCCAGTTGCTGCGCTGGCTCAGCCGGGCGGCCCCGTTGGGCATCGACGGCGCCTTCGTGCCCATCGCGAGCCCGGCGACGACGACGGCGAGCACGCCCGAGGCATGGATCGCCTCCGCCGGGAGGTAGGCGACGAACGGGGCCATCAGCGACGTCGAGGTGTTGATCGCGACGTTCCGGATCCGCTTGCGCAGTGCTGTCAGGACGAAGGCTGCCGCCAGCCCCACCACGAGGCCGCCGCCGGCTGCGACCAAGAAGCCGCCGGCGACCCCGGCCGCTGACACGGAACCTGCCAGCGCGGCAATGGCGGCGCGAAGGCAGACCAGTGCTGTCGCGTCATTGAGCAGCGATTCACCCTCCAGAATGGTGACGATCCGCCGCGGCATCCCCACCTTCCGGGCAATGGCGGTCGCGGCCACGGCGTCCGGCGGCGCGACGACGGCGCCGAGGGCGATCGCCGCGGCCAGGGGAATCTCCGGGAACAGCAGCCAGACCACGGCGCCCACCGCCAGCGTCCCGAAAATGACGTAGCCCACGGAGAGCAACGCGATGGCCCGCCGGTTGGAGCGGAAGTCGAAGAGCGAGGCGCGC
Organism: Arthrobacter sp. JB02-1C; assembly: GCF_057748045.1. Taxonomy (NCBI): domain Bacteria; kingdom Bacillati; phylum Actinomycetota; class Actinomycetes; order Micrococcales; family Micrococcaceae; genus Arthrobacter; species Arthrobacter sp. JB02-1C. Next base: position 596,812 of record NZ_CM173235.1, on the reverse strand, counting down.
AGCGCGGCGGCGTAGAGCAGCGGCGGCAGCAGACCCACCAGCACCAGCTCGGGATTCAGCTCCACCGGCGGGATGAAGGGCAGGAACGACCCCGCGATCCCGGCCAGGACCAGCAGCAGCGGCACGGATATGTTGAGTTTCCGGCCCAGCGCACTCCCGGCGCAGACCACCGCTACGAGGACCAGCAAACCAAGTGCGAGTTCCATCTGGCAATTCTCTCAGCCGGCGCCGCGGGCTTGGAATGAAACCCACTGCTTGAATGTTCAATCAATATGGACTTTGGCATCTTTACCTTCGGCGAACTGACCCGCAACCCCGGCACCGGCACGGCGCTCTCCCCGCAGCAGCGCCTGAAGGACATCATCGAACTGGCTAAACTTGCGGACCAGGCGGGCCTCGGTTTCCTCGGCCTGGGGGAGCACCACCGCCGGGATTTCGCGCTCTCGGCCCCGGAGATCGTCTTGGCCGCGGTCGCCCGGGAGACCAAAAACCTGCGGCTGGGGACCGCCGTTACCGTCCTGTCCACCCAGGACCCGGTCCGGCTGTTCGAGCAGTTTGCCACCCTTGACCTGATTTCCGACGGGCGCGCCGAACTTATTGCGGGCCGGGGCGCCTTCGTGGAGTCGTACCCCCTGTTCGGCCACCGCCTGGAGGACTATGACGCCCTTTTTGATGAGAAGCTGCGGATGCTGCTGGAACTCAGGGATGATGCGGTGGTGCAGTGGCAGGGGCAACTGACGCAGACCCTGACGGGACTGGACGTCGTTCCGCGCCCGTTGCAGGACAAGCTGCCGGTCTGGGTGGGGGTCGGCGGCACGCCAGCGAGCTTTGCCCGGGCCGGCCGGTTGGGCCTGCCGCTGTTCGTCGCGTTGCTCTCCGGGCCGGAGCGCTTCCGGCGGCTTGTGCAGCTGTACCGCCAAAGCGCCGCCGACGCCGGTCACGAGGCTGCCGCCCTGCAGGTGGGGCCGGCGGACACTTCTATGCGGCGCGAACCTCGCAACAGGCCCGTGACACGTTCTACCCGCACTACGCTGCCTACTTTGAGCAGAACATGCCGCGACCGGTGGACCACTTCCCGCGCTCGACCTTCGACGACTGGACCGAACCGGGCGGCGGACTCCTGGTGGGCAGCCCGCAGCAAATCACCGAAAAGCTCCTCGAGATCCAGGCGACCCTGGGCAACAGCCGGTACCTGGCTCAAATCGGGCTCGGCGGGCTGCCATTCGCTGAAACCGCGCGTTCGATCGAACTGCTGGCCACCGAAATCATGCCCGCCGTGAACCGCGAAACCGGGGCCTCCTAGAACTTGCTGATCGTGGTGAGGTAGCCGTAGTACTTCGTCCCTGCGGGGCGCAGTGGGTCCCCGGCAAAGCCGAAGTCGTGGTGACGCTGGTTGTACGATTCGGCGAGCTCGATAAACTGCTCGCTGACATCGGCGCCCGAACCCTGGCAGACCTCCTGGCTGATGCACAGGGCCACCGCGCCGGCCACAGCCGGGCTGGCGAAACTGGTGCCGTGGTTGACCCCGTAGCCTCCGCCCCGCGCCGTGGACAGGATACAGACGCCCGGCGCCGCGACCGTGTGCCGCTGGTCTGCGGCGTTGACGGCGAAGTTTGAGAAGAACGCGGGCTGGTCGTCCCGCTGGCCCAGGACGGTCCAGTCATCCTTGCCGCAGGTGCTTGGCGCGAGGCCGCCGGGGTGTCCGTCGAAGTCGGCCATGGCAGTTGCCGTCATCACCTCGTGGTAGGCCGCGGGCACGGTACCGGCAAGGTCCGAGGCCGCGTTGCCGGCAGCAACGGTGTACGCCACGCCGGCCCGGACCGAGCGGCAGATGGCGTAGTGCATCGGGTCGGTGCCCTTGCCGCAGTTGGCGGTGTTGGAGCCGGGCCCGGCGATGCTGATGTTGGCGACGTCGATGTCGTTGGACCTGTCCTGATCGCGCCGGGTCGAGGTCACCCAGTCAATGGCGCAGATCAGGCTCGCCTCCGAGATGGTCCCGGCGTCGGACACGACGCGGACCGACCACAGCGGCGTTCCCGGCGCCGTACCGACGATGCCGGAGCCGTTGTTGCGGGCCCCGATCACGCCGGCCACCGCGGTCCCGTGGCCCAGCACGTCGACCGGCTTTACCTTGACCGGGGCGCCCGAGGTGCAGTCGATCCCGCCCCGGACGTTGAGGTCGGGGTGGGTGCTGTCAATGCCGCTGTCGATAACCGCCACGTTGACGTTTGAATTCGAGTCGCTGGCCCGCTTGGTCGCACCTTCCCTGGCGCGGTCGATGTCCCCGCCGATCCGTAGCCACCAGAAAGGCGCTATCTCGGTATTCGGTGCCTGCGGCGCCGAGGGCTTGTCGAACTGCCGGGCGAGCGTAACGAAGTCCACGCTGGGGTCGGCTGCGACGCCCTTGGCCTGGGACGCGGTCATGGTGCCGGCGTAGCCGCTGACGGCGTCCCGGTAGACCTTGGTGGCGGAAACCCCGAACCTGCCTTGCTGCGCGGCGGCTATTGCCCCGGCGTCCCCCGCCCCGTCCTTGAGGACAACAATGTAGCTCTGTTCCGGGTCCGCCGCCGCGGGCGCGGCCAGGGCAGTGCCTCCGGCTGCGGCGAGGACGACGGCGGTCAGGCCCGCCAGCGCGTGCCGGGGCAGGGCTTGCCGGGCGGGGGGCGAAGCGGCGCCGGGCCCGGGATGGCGCCACACGGAGGCCACCAATGTTTTAAGCAATTGCGGAAGATACTTGCGGGCAGTGGTGAACATTGCGGCCTCCAGTAAGCGTTGTCGCTTTCGAGTGCCCCCCGTCCATATGGTAGGCCCGCGGCGGAGAAAAATCAGGAGGTGATCGGCGCCGGCGGTCCCGGGAGGTGCCCGTCCCGCCCGGGGCTTAGCCGTTGTAGCCCTCCACCTGCGTGACCGGCCGCGCTGCCGCTTCGTCAGGGTTTTCGCCGTACTGCTTCTTGGCGCGCCGCTGCCGCAGCAGGTCCCAGCATTGGTCGAGGTCTTGCTCGAGTTGGGTGAGCCGAAGCCGGTCGGGAACGTGGTCATGGTCCGCGCTGGCTGTTTCGGCCCGTTCGCGGAGGTCACGCTCTTCTTCGACCAGGGAGGTGATGCGCTGGAGGATGTCCTGTTCGTCCATGGTGTCCTGCTTCCTGCGATCCTGAAACTATGGTCACCGCCAGCGTAATCACGGTCCACGGCCATGGCCAGAGGCCGCCCCGGCCGACAGGCCGCGGCGCCGTCCGCCGACCGGCTGGTCGCCTGGCGGCTGCAGCCCAACCCCTTTGGTCAGCTTGCTTATTATTTTTGGGCTTCCTAGAGTTGGAGCTGTAACGCACCAATCTCACCGCGTGGGACACGGCCGGCTGAAGGGCTGGCGGACCCTCGCGCAGGCTGAAGGAGGACCTATGTCGGAACACAACATTGCAGGCAAGAAGGTCGCATTCCTGCTCACTGACGGCGTCGAGCAGGTGGAGCTGACCAGCCCCTGGAACGCAGTCAAGGACGCCGGCGGAGAACCCACGCTGGTGGCGCCCAAGAGCGGCAAACTGCAGGGCTATGACGGCACCGACAAAGGCGAAACGTTCGACGTCGACCTCACCCTCGATCAGGCCGACGCCGCCGATTTCCACGCCCTGGTGATTCCCGGCGGCGTAGTGAATGCCGATCATCTCCGGGTGGACGAGGCCGCGCAGACCTTCGCCCGAAGCTTTTTCGAGCAGCACAAGCCGGTGGCGTCCATCTGCCACGGCCCGTGGCTGTTGATTAACGCCGGCGTGGTCAGCGGACGCAATCTGACCTCGTACTACACGCTGGAGGTCGACCTCAAGAATGCTGGAGCCAACTGGACGGACCAGGAAGTGGTGGTGGACCAGGGGCTGGTGACGAGCCGCAACCCTGACGACCTGCCGGCGTTCAACGACAAGATGCTCGAGGAAATTGCCGAGGGCGAGCACGCGGGCCAGACCGCCTGAGCCGCGGGACCGGGTCCGGGGCAACCCTATGAAGCGGCCCGGATATCGGGCAGGATATGCCGTGTAAGCACCAGAGCGCGGCCTGCCCGTGACGCCCGCCCTGCCGCGACCAGCTAGCAAGGAGCCCGGAAATGACCATGCTCAACCCCTACCTTGGCTTTCGTGACAATGCCAGGGAAGCCATGACCTTCTACCAGTCCGTCTTTGGCGGGGAGCTGACTATGAGCACCTTCGCCGAGTTCAACGCCAGCGACGACCCTGCCGAGAAGGACAAGATCATGCACGGCATGCTGACCGGCGAAAAGGGGCTCGTGCTGATGGGCGCGGACACGCCCAAGAGCATGGACTACACGCCGGGCAACAACTTCTCGGTGTCCCTGAGCGGCGCGGATGAGGCCGAGTTGCGCGGCTACTGGGACAAGCTGTCCGCCGGCGGCACCGTGACCGTGCCGCTGGAAAAGGCGCCGTGGGGTGACACGTTCGGCATGTGCAAGGACAAGTTCGGCGTGGACTGGCTGGTCAACATTTCCCCCGAGACCGGAACCGCGAACTAACCGACAGCACAACGGGGCCCGGCCGAATCGGCCGGGCCCCGTTGTGTCGGGCGGTGCCGGATCTAGTCCGGGGTGGTGTCAGTGGTGAGTCCGCGGTCATCCGCGGACTTTTCGTCCTGTTCCTCCGCAGGGCCGGGCACCTTTTGGGTGTCCCGCTTGGCGGAGGCTTCACTCGCCGCCCGGTCCTCCGGAGCTGACGACGTCGGAGCCGTTCCTTCGCCTGCGTCGTCGCGGGGGACGGGCCGCCGGTCATCCTGCACCCCGTCGCTCACGGTGTCTTTCGGATCGTTCGGCTGGTTGCTCATAGGTTCCTCCGATGCTGGCTTCGGTGGGCTGGTACCTTCCGTACCTCGCTTCCAAGCTACAGCGGCCCCGGCGTCGGAGTACAGGCCGCCGATTGGGGGAGCCCCCTGGGATGGCGGCCCGCCACGCGCAGGGCTAGGATACGGCCATGAACCTCGATCCGGTGGACACAAACCCCGGCTTGTACCGCGTGCTTTTCGAAAACGAACGGGTCCGCGTGCTCGAATACCTGGACGCTCCGGGGGACAAGAGCGTGGAACACGCCCACCCCGACAGTGTGATGATCACACTGAGCAGCTTCCGCCGGAGACTCTCCGCCAACGGCCAGGACCTCGACGTCGAACTCGCCTCCGGCCTGGCGCGGTGGCTGCCGGCACAGACGCATTCCGGCGAAAACACCGGCGCCACGGAGACGCACACGGTCTTCGTCGAGCTCAAAGAACCGCGACCGGACCCGTCAGAAACGCCGGCGCGCCTCGGTCCGGCCGCCAGCTAATACTCATGGCCGCAGCCGTTTCGACGGTTCCCTGCGCACCCGGTGCTTCCAGGCGCCTTCTGTGCAGGCAACCGTCGAAGTGGCCGAAGCCCGCCGCATCGTCAGTATGCTTAGTATGGGTTATGAGTGCCGCACGGAAACGAGAATCATCCAGGGGCAGACCGGGGCGCCTCGAGGTCGAGGCAGCAGGTGCGGTCGGCCATGTCTTTGCCTCCAAGGGCCCCGCCGGCAGGACCGGCACCGCCGCTTCCGTCGTCCTTATCCACGGCATCGGGGCCTCGCACCGCTACCTCCAGCGGCTCCACCGGGAACTGGCCCGGTCCATGGACACCTATTCGATCGACCTGCCGGGTTTCGGGGCGACGCCCAGACCCAAACAAACGCTGAGCGTGCAGGAACAGGCGACGTACCTGCTCGGTGCTTTGGAGCAGCTTGGGGTGCTGGAGTTCGTAATCGTTGGCCATTCGATGGGCGCCCAGTTCGCGGTTGAAGCCGCGCTGCAGCAGCCGCAGCGGGTTTCGCATGCCGTCCTGATGGGCCCGGTGGTCAACGACCGGCGCCGCACAGTGGTCCGGCAGGCCCTGGACCTCGGCCGTGACAGCCTGTTCTTCGAGAGTCCCAGCTCCAACGTTCTGGTCCTGACGGACTATCTGCGCTGCGGGCCAACCTGGTACTTCAAAAACCTCAGGCTCATGATGGAGTACCGCATCGAAGACAGGGTCACTGGCGTGCAAGCACCCGTGCTCGTGCTGCGCGGCAGCCACGATCCGGTAGCCCCGGCGGACTGGTGCCGGCGTCTGGCGGCCAAGGCACAGGCGCGGTGCGGGGAAATCGAAGGCAGCGGGCACGTGGTCCAGCACAACCGGGCGGTACAGGTGGCCGAGTCCATCGTGGCGTTCGCCGGCGCCGGCGCGCCCGCCAGCCAGGCACCCCGGGGATTCAGCGCGTGAGCGGATTGTTCCGGGCCGCCGGCTGGTGGGCCCTCGATTACGCCTACGCCCTGGGCCGGCAGGTACGGAGCGCTGCCTCGCGGGCACGCCCCGACCAGTTCGCCGGCGGTACCGGCAGGCCCGTCCTGGTGATCCCGGGAATATTTGAGGACTGGCGCTTCATGCTGCCGCTCATCCGGGAACTGCATGCTGCGGGCCACCCGGTTCACGTGGTCACCGTACTGCAACGCAACCGACTCGCCGTCCCGGACGCCGCCGCCCTGATCGCCGACTACCTGGCCGAGCGGGACCTCAAGGACGCGCTGATCGTCGCGCACAGCAAAGGCGGGCTGATCGGCAAGTACGCCATGACCGCGCTCGATCCCGAACGGCGCATCGCCCGGATGGTGGCGGTCGGCGCGCCGTTCTCCGGCTCGCGCTACGCCAGCCTCATGCTCCTGCCGAGCCTGCGGGCCCTCTCGCCGCGCAACGCCGTCACGCTGCAGCTGGCGCGCGAGCAGCAGGTCAACGAGCGCATCACGTCCATCTACGGAATTTTTGATCCGCATATCCCGGAGGGAAGCGTCCTGCCGGGCGCCCGGAACGTCCGGCTCGAGACCGGCGGCCACTTCCGCGTCCTGGCCCACGAGATCACGCTCCGCACCGTGCTGGCAGAGGCCGGCTGAAGACGCTAGTCCTCGAAGTGGGTCCGGGCCGGCCCCCGCCCGAGGGCCTCCACGACACTGGCAGCCACCGCGTGCAGCTTGACATTCCGTGAGCTCGACGCCGCCTTGAGCAGCTCGAAGGCCTCGTCCTGGCTGCACCGGTTCTGCGCCATAATGATGCCGACGGCGACGTCGACCCCGGTGCGGGTCTCCAGGGTGGCCTTGAGATTCTCCGCTGTTTCACTGAACTGGGCGAAGCGCACGGCCAGCCGAAGCGCCATCGACGTCTGGCTGACGAAAATCTGCGCCAGCTCCCCGGCCCGGCCGTCGAATCGGTTCGGCCGGTGCGAATAGAGGTTTAGGGCGGCCTGGGTGTCGCCGTCGAGCAGGAACGGCACCGCAAGGATGGAACGCATTCCGTGTTTCCGGACCTGCGCGGCAGAGTCTGGCCACCGGCCGTCGGTTGCCAGGTCCGCGATGTACACCGTGACTTGTTCCCGGGATGCCGTGACGCAGGGACCGTCGCCGAAGGCGTATTGAATCTCGTCCATGGCCTGGGCCGCCGGGCTGCTGCTGACGACGGTGGCGGCCTTGCGCTGCCGGAGCAGCGTTATCCCGCACAGAACGTCGTCGTCAGGCTCCGAGAGGCTGCGCGCCGAGACCCGGGCCAGTTCCCCCAGGAACTCCTCGACGTCGGCGCTGTTTAGCACCAGTTGATGTAGGTGTTTTGTGATCGATTCTGCAGGTGACTCGCGTACCACTATGCCTGATGCCGTTTCGCTCGGGTCAAACCGATCCGGCGGCGCGACACCCGCAGCGGCGTCAGCTGGCGGCGGCGGAGGCAGCAAAGCCGGATCGAAGAACTATCCAACGGCTTTCTGCTAAACCGTACCGAGACAGATTATATACAGGAGTTGGCATGCTTTGCCTCGCCGGTTTTCCTGCTGCAGCCGGGCCGAGGGGCGGCAAAACAAACCGGGTATTAGGGCCCTCACATCGCCATGGTTCCTGACTGATAGTGGAAGAAACGGCCCTCTGGTCCGATTCCCAGCCCCCTGCAGCGCTGGACGAACCTTGGCCCGCATTTGACGGGGAAGCCACGACAATGAGCGTTTTTGAAGACCGGGTCGATGCCGGGCGGCAACTCGGCCGGCGTCTGGCGGGATTGCGCGGCCAGGACGTCGTGGTCCTGGGTTTGCCGCGGGGCGGCGTGCCGGTTGCGTTCGAGGTTGCGGCCGCCCTGGATGCTCCGCTGGATGTGATCGTGGTGCGGAAACTAGGACTGCCGTACCAGCCCGAGCTTGCCATGGGGGCAGTCGGGGAGGGCGGGACACGGGTCCTCGATGAGCACGTCCTGGCCCAGGCCAGGGTGGGCGACCGGGAGCTGGCTGCGGTCGAGGACCGCGAACGGGCCGTCCTGGCGGACCGGGTGGCCCGGTTCCGAAAAGGGCACCCGCGGCAGGACCTGACCGGACGGATCGCAGTGATCGTCGACGACGGCGTAGCCACCGGGTCCACGGCCCGCGTGGCTTGCCGGATAGCCCGGCAACTGGGCGCCGCCCGGGTGGTGCTCGCCGTCCCGGTGGCCCCGGCCGACACATTGGCGGAGCTGAGCGGACCCGACGAGATAGTCTGCCTGGCGACGCCCCGGGAGTTCTCCGCCGTGGGTTACCACTACCGCGACTTCTCCCCGACTGAGGACGAAGAAGTGGTCCAGCTCCTCGACGACGCCGCCCGGCGCCTGCAGGATGCACCGCCGAACCGCACCGCCAGCCCGGACGAGGACCCCGGAGAATTCGATGAGGAAGTGGAGATCCCGTCGCGCAGCGTCAGGCTCCAGGGCCAGCTGCACCTGACCCTGCCGGCCCGCGGCGTCGTGCTCTTCGCCCATGGCAGCGGCAGCAGCCGGCACAGCCCGCGGAACCGCTTCGTGGCCGGACTCCTGCAACGCGCCGGCCTCGGCACCCTGCTGCTGGACCTGCTCACTCCGGCCGAGGAACGCGACCGCGCCAATGTCTTCGACATCGAGTTGCTCGCCCGCAGGCTCTCCTCGGCCACTGACTGGCTCAGCAGCCGGGCAGACACCGCCGCCAGTGCCGTCGGCTACCTGGGCGCGAGCACGGGAGCCGGGGCCGCGTTGTGGTCCGCCTCAGAGCCTGCCGCCCGCGTCAGCGCCATCGTCTCCCGCGGCGGACGTCCCGACCTGGCAGGCCCGCGCCTGTCCGCCGTCCGGGCGCCCACCATGCTGATCGTCGGAAGCCTGGACACCGAAGTCCTGGAGCTCAACCGCAGGGCCAAGGCCGCGATGCGTTGCCCCAGCCAACTCGCAGTAGTCCAGGGCGCCTCCCACCTGTTCGAGGAACCCGGCACCTTGGCAGCGGCTGCCATCCTGGCCCGGGACTGGTTCAACGAATTCCTGGTGCCGCCAGGCGCGCCGGCCGGACCGGGGTGAACCCTGCGTGCCAAACACGCTCGAACCGTACCGAAGGGAATTCTCATGAGTGAAACGCCGGAAACCAACGAACGCCGCCATTCGGAGGCACCGGCCGAAGGCGAGGACACCGACGCGGCCGAAGCCTCGGAGGCGGAGCGCGTCCACGCGGAGGAACCGGCAGAAGGACATGCGGCGGACGATGCCGCAGGCCCGGCAGACCCCTGAACTAGCAGCTCCCTGAACTACCAGCCCGCGGTGCCGGGTCCGCCCTTGAACGGACCCACGATCCGGCTGGTGATCCAGCCGCCGTAAAAATCGCCTTCCTGAAACGTCACCTGCTCGCCGTCGACCTCGCAGGCCTCCATCCGCTCCGGATAGAGCGCCACCCTGGTGCTGAGCGCCTCGAAACCCGCGGCCGGCTCCGGGTAAGTCCACGCCGCGCGGCGCGCCCGGACGCCTCCCGCGGCCACGTCGAAGTAGTGCGCCTCCCCCTTGAACTCGCAGAAGCTGGTGCCCTCGACGGGCACCAGGGTTCCGGCCGCAAAGGCAGCCAGGGGCAAGTAGTAAACCGGCGGATGGCTGGTCTCCAGGACCCGCACAGCGTCGGTGGTGTCGGCGATGACCTGGCCGCCGAGCCGCACCACGACCCGCTCCGGGCCGGCCTCGACCCGTGGCGGGCGGGGGTAGTCCCACACCGATTCCTGGCCGGCCCGGGGCCGGTGCGGCTCGGGCCTCCGGAACGAGCCGGAAGACCCCTGCGCCGGGCTCATCAGGCCGGCCCTACTCTTCGTGTCCTTGGTCGCCGCTCATTTGGTCTTCGGCCGGGGGTGTCTCTCCCGGGGGCACCCCACCGCCCGGTTCCAGTCCAGTGATTTTGCCGCTGAGCGGATCGGGGTTCGCCGAGGCGGCCGGATCGGCCCCGTCCCCGTGCTGCTTCGGCTCCTCCGGACGCTTGGTGCCGCCCGCGGGCCGGGGCGGGTCCGGGTTGGCCGGGTCGTTTTCGGGATGGTAGGTGCTCATGGCGGTGCCCTCCGTAACTCGCAAACGCGGAACGAACCATCAGCATACGCCGGGGCCGCGCGGACTGGCGTGTCGCGGAGGGCTCCGCTTTAGGCTGAACGGACAACGTTGTCCCACGCCGAGGAGAGCCTGATGAGAATTGCAGTGACCGGAGGAAGCGGAAAGCTGGGCAGGAGTGTGGTGCGGCGGCTTCGTGATGACGGCCATCAGGTCACCAGCCTGGACCAGGCGGGGGAGCGCGGCCCCGGATTCACCAGGGTGGACCTGAGGAACTACGGACAGGTTCTCGACGTCATCCTCGGCCTGGATGACCGGCACGCGGGGTTCGACGCGATCGTCCACCTGGGCGCGATTCCGGCACCCGGCCTTGCCCCGGACGCGGCGACGTTCGAAAACAACATGCAGGCCACCTACAACGTGTTTCAGGCCGCGCGCCGTGCCGGTATCAAGAAGGTCGTCTACGCCTCAAGTGAAACGGTGCTGGGACTCCCGTTCGACGTCGACCCGCCGTACCTTCCGGTGGACGAGGAGTACCCCGCACGGCCGGAGAGCACCTACTCGCTCGTCAAGCACCTCGAAGAGCAGATGGCGGCCCAGCTCACCCGTTGGGATCCCGCCCTGAGCATCACCGCACTGCGGTTCTCGAACGTGATGGACCCCGAGGACTACGAGCAGTTCCCGTCGTTCGACGCCGATGCCCGGGCGCGCAAGTGGAACCTGTGGGCCTATATCGACGGCCGCGACGGGGCCCAGGCCGTGGCGCGCGCCCTGGAGCAGGGGCGCCCGGGCTTTGAAGCCTTCATTATTGCCGCCGCGGACACGGTGATGAGCCGGCCCAGCAGTGACCTGGCCGCCGAAGTCTTTCCCAGCGTCACCGTGGTCAAGGACCTGGGCGAGCACGAGACGCTGCTGTCGATCGACAAGGCCATGCGGGTCCTGGGGTACGCGCCGGAGCACAGTTGGCGCAACTTCCATTCACTGCGCACCACCCCGACCGAGGACTGACGCGGGACGGCTTTCGGGCAAACGCCGGAGCGTGCCTGAACGGACTTAGCCGACCTCACGGCGCAGCGGCACCGGGGCTTCGGACCCCTGATGGCTGGACCAGATATCGCCGATCTCCTCGGTGGACTGTTCCACAATCCGGCGCATCGCAACATGCGCGGCGTCCGTGTCACCGCGCTGGATGGCGCTGGCGACGTCCACGTGCAGCTGGAGCGCCTCGTGCTGCGGCAGCTGGGGCATCAGGCCGTGCTCGGTCCGGCCGGTCAGGACCTCCGCGACCAGATTGTGGAGCTGCGAAAACATCGGGTTGTCGGAGGCCTGCAGCACGGCGGCATGGAACTCGATGTCCAGCCGCAGGAACTCATCCCGGTCCCCCCGCTGGCCGGCCGCCCACAGCCGGGCGGCCTGCGAGACCAGGTCGCTGGCTGCGTCCAAAGACGCGCGTTCGGCCGCCAGCCGTGCGGCCTGCGGCTCGACGGCGCCGCGAAGCTCGTTCAGGGCGCGCAGCTGGTCGACCCGTCGGGATGAGGCGAGGCGCCAGCGGATCACCTGCGGGTCGTAGAGGTTCCAGGATTCCTCCGGCTGCACCACGGTCCCAAGCCGGCGGCGCGATTCCAGCATGCCCATCGAAGAGAGCACCCGGGTCGCCTCGCGCACCACGGACCGCGATACGCCGTGCTGGGCTTCGAGTTCGTCCAGCCGGAGGATCGAGTGCGGCGCCAGGTCCCCCTCGGCGATCGCGAGCCCCAGGGTCTGGACAAGCGCGGAGTGCAGGTCAGCCGAAGACTCCGCCTTTGGGGTTTGCATAAATAAATCATACGGACGAGCGCAAGGGGGTTGTATATGTCTGCTTTATTTCTCTAAGATCGCTCCAGAGCAGATGTAACGATGCATCGGCAGACGGCTGGGGATGAACCGGCCCTGAAGGCAAGGGAGTCGTAATGAAGCGGCGTTCAATTGTGAAGTACGCGGCCGTAGCGGCGGCGCTGTCGCTCGGCGTCACCGCGTGTGGCGGCGGCAGCGGCAGCGGCGATGCCAAGTCATCCGGCACGGTCCGGGTCACGCTGGCGAACCACGTGTGGACCGACGGCATCAAGGCCGCCATCCCGGAGTTTGAAAAGTCCACCGGCCTCAAGGTCGAGCTCACGCAGCTTGGCGAGGACCAGCTGTCCGACCAGTACAACGTCAAGCTCAACGCGGGCAGCGATGAGATCGACGTGATGATGTACCGCCCGCTCCAGGAGGGCAAGGCGTTCGCAAAGAACGGCTACCTGGCCGACCTGACGTCCAAGGTGTCCGCGGACTCCAACTGGGACTGGAAGGACTACCAGGACGGCCCCGTCAAGGCCAGCACCGTGGACGGGAAGGTGGTCGGCGTCCCGATCATCACCGAGCGCGAAGTCCTCTACTACCGCAAGGACCTGCTGGAGGCGGCCGGCCTCCAGGTCCCGAAGACCATGGATGAGCTCGAGGCTGCCGCCAAGAAGATCTCCGCGTCCAACCCGGACACCGCCGGCTTCGTGGCACGCACCGGCAAGTCCGCCGCGGTCACCCAGTTCTCCAGCTTCCTGTACAGCTTCGGCGGCGACTTCACCGACGCCAGCGGCAAGTCCGCCGTCGGCAGCGACGCAGCGAAGAAGGCCTACTCCTTCTACGGCGGCCTGATCAAGAACTACGGCCCCAAGAACGTCAGCACGGACATGAGCTGGCCCGAGGCGATGGCCATCTTCACCCAGGGCAAGTCAGCCTTCTACACCGAGGCCGACTCGCTCTACAAGAACGCCACCGACCCGGCCAAGTCCAAGGTCTCCGACAAGGTCGGCTTCGCCGCCCTGCCCGCAGGGCCGGCCGGTTCCAAGCCGTACAACATCCCGTCGTGGGGCCTGGCCGTCAACAAGGCGTCCAACAACCAGGACAACGCCTGGAAGTTCATCCAGTGGGCCACCAGCAAGGACCGCACCCTCGCCGCACAGAAGGCCGGCGTTCCCGGACCGCGTGCCTCCGTCTGGGCTGACCCGGCCGGTACCTCCACCTACCCGAAGGACCTGGCCGAGGCCATCGCCGCCAGCGCCAAGACCGGCGTCGGCCACGACCGTCCCGAGGTTGTCACCGTCGGCAAGGCCCGCGAGATCGTCGGCGCCCCGATCGTTGCCACCATCACCGGGGCCGACACGTCGGCCGCCGCGGACTCGGCAAACGATGCCTTCCAGAAGTTCCTGGACAGCGAAAAGAAATAACGCCCCGGCGCACCGCGCCTGAGGCAACCGCACCACCGCCCGGCGGGACGGCCCACACGCCGTCCCGCCGCGGCAGCTCTTCACTTCACCCCCAACTCTTTAGGTGAACCATGTCTGTACTGAACAACTCCCGCGGCGCCAGCACCGGGGACGCCTCCCGGACCGCCGGCCGCGGCGCGCCCCGCACGCCCGGCAGCCGGAAGACTTTTTCCGCCTGGGCCAACCGGCACCGCAAATGGCTCTTCGCCGCCCCGGCCATGATTTTCGTCGGCGTCCTGATCGTCTTCCCGCTGGCCTGGACGCTCTACCTGAGCCTGACCGACTCGCAGGGCTCGGTCCGCGCCGCGTCTGAATTCATCGGCCTGGAGAATTACCTGACCGTGCTTTCCGACGTCGAACGGTTCTGGCCTGCCGTCGGCCGCACGCTGACCTTCACCGGCGTCGCACTGGTCTGCGAAGTTGTTCTGGGCATGGGCATCGCCCTGCTGCTCTGGCGCCCCTTCCGCGGCGAAAAATGGGTCCGCGTCGCCATCCTGCTGCCGCTGGTCGCCACCCCCGTGGCCGTCGGCATGATGTGGCGGCTGATCTTCGACCCGAACATCGGCTTCGTCAACCAGCTGCTCGGCATGATCGGCATTCCGCCGCAGCCGTGGCTCTCCGGCCAGGACACCGCCCTGGGCACGACCATCTTCATGGACATCTGGCAGTGGACTCCGATGGTGGTGCTGATCCTGCTGGCCGGCCTGACCTCACTCTCGGAGGAACCGGACGAGGCGGCCCGGATGGACGGCGCCAACGCGTTCCAGCGCTTCTTCTTCATCACCCTGCCGCTGATGATGCCCACCGTGATTGTGGCCATCCTGCTGCGCGGCATCGACGCCCTGAAGACCTTCGACATCCTCTACGCCACCAAGGGCAAGGGCGGCGGATCCTTCCACGAGGTGGAAACCCTCAACGTCTACGCCTACGGCCTGAGCTTTGACTACAACCAGTACGGGCTGTCCTCCGCGGTGCTGATCCTGTTCTTCATGCTCATCATCATCACCATGTGGCTGCTGACCATGCGCAAGAAAGCGGGAAGCAAATGACCGTCCTGAACGAAAACACTGAAAACACTGCATCCCGGACCGCCGCCCCGGCGGCGGCACCGCGCCGGCGCAAGCCGCTGGCGGTCCGCGCCTACAAGGTATTCCGGGTCGTGGCACTGATCGCGGTGGTTCTCTTCCTGGTGGCCCCGCTGTTCTGGATGCTCCTGGCTTCCTTCAAGACCAACGTGGACATCTACGACACGGCAAAATCGTTCGTCTTCACCCCCACGGGCGAGAACTACGCGAACGTGCTGCAGCGGAACAACTACTTCGTCTTCATCTTCAACAGCTTCTGGGTGGCCTTCGCGTCCACCGTGCTCTCGCTGGTCCTCGGCGTCCCCGCGGCGTACGCGATGAGCCGGTTCACCATGCACCGCTCGGCCCTGGTGGTCCTGATGGCCCGCGTCATCCCCGGCGTCTCGCTCCTGGTGCCCTGGTACTACGTCTTCTCCAACCTGAAGATGGTCGGCGGCTTCGAAGTGCTGATCCTCAGCCACATGTTTGTGGCGTTGCCGCTGATCGTCTACATCATGATGAGCTACTTCGATTCCATGCCGCTCGAACTTGAGGAATCGGCCCAGGTGGACGGCCTCACCCCGATCGGCGCGTTCCGGCGCATCACGCTGCCCCTGTCCGTCGCCGGCATTGCCACCGCCGGGATCCTGTCCTTCATCTTCTCGTGGAACAACTTCATGTTCGCCCTGGTGCTCTCCGGGTCCAAGACCAAGACCCTTCCGGTCGCGATCTTCGACTTCGTCTCCTACGCCAGCATCGACTGGGGCGGGCTGATGGCGGCGGCCACCGTGGTCACCATCCCGATCATGATCATTGCGCTCTTCACGCAGAAGTACATCGTTTCCGGCCTCACCGCCGGCGCCACCAAGGGCTAGGCCACCGATGACACGCATCAGCAGGATTGAAACCTTCCTGGTCGCCCCGCGCTGGCTCTTCGTCCGGATCGAAACCGAGAGCGGGATCGTCGGCTGGGGCGAGGCCAGCTGCGAGGGCCGCAGCGAAACCGTGCGCACCGCCGTCGACCAGCTCTCCGAGCTGCTGATCGGCAACGACGCGCTGCGGATCGAGGACCACTGGCAGGTCATGACCAAGGGCTCCTTCTACCGCGGCGGGCCCATCCTGGCCAGTGCCGTCTCCGGCCTGGACCAGGCCCTGTGGGACATCGCCGGCAAACACTTCAACACCCCCGTGCACCAGCTCCTGGGCGGCCACGTCCGTGACCGGATCCGGATGTACGGCTGGGTGGGCGGCGACGAACCCAACGAGGTGGCGGACCAGATCAGCGCGCAGCTGGAAGTCGGACTCACCGCGGTGAAGATGAACGCCAGCGGCCGGATGAGCCCGATCGCCTCGGTGGCAGAGCTCGACGGCGTCGTCCGCCGGGTCGCCGCCGCCCGCGAGGTCCTCGGGGAGCACCGCGACGTCGCCGTCGACTTCCATGGACGCTTCAGCCTGGCCAACGCCCGGCGCGTGGCGCCGTTGCTGGAGCCGTACCGGCCGTTCTTCCTCGAGGAACCAGTGGTCCCGGAAAACACCCACCTGCTGCGGGAGTTCACCTCCTCGACCACGACGCCGGTCTCCACCGGCGAGCGGCTCTACAGCCGGCAGGAGTTCCTGCCGGCGCTGCAGGCCGGCATCGCCGTGGCACAGCCGGACCTCTCGCACGCCGGCGGCATCACCGAGGTCCGCAAGATCGCCTCGCTGGCCGAAATCTACGAGGTGCAACTGGCTCCGCACTGCCCGCTCGGCCCGCTGGCGCTGGCCGCCTGCCTGCAGGTGGGTTTCGCGACGCCCAACTTCCTGATCCAGGAACAAAGCATCGGCATCCACTACAACCAGGGCGCCGAGGTGCTGGACTACGTGCTGGACAAGACCCCGTTGAAGTTTGTCGACGGGCACATTGAGCGGCTCACCGGCCCCGGTCTCGGCATCGAGATCGACGAGGCCGTGGTCCGTGCCGCGGACAAGCGCGGCCACGCCTGGCGCGGCCCCGTCTGGCGGCACCCCGACGGCGCTTTCGCAGAATGGTGAACGACATGACAGCCGAACTGGCCCCCGCCTTGACTCCCGAAGAGCTGCTCGCCGGCATCCGCCGGACCCGCCTCGTGGCGATCGTACGCGGCACCGACGGCGGCGCCGCCGCCAGGGCCGCGCTCGCGGCCATGGAGGAAGGGTTCCGCTACGTCGAAATCGCCCTGACCACCCCGGACGCGCTGGCGGCGATCCGCACCGTACGGGCCGCGGCGCCGGACGGCTGCCTGGTGGGCGCCGGCACCGTCCTGACGGAGGCCGATGTGGCCGCCGTGGCCGCCGCCGGTGCCCAGTTCACGGTGACACCCTCACTCGCGGCGTCGATCCAGGAATCCGCCCGGCTTGGGCTCCCGGTCCTCGCCGGGGCGCTGACCCCGAGCGAGGCCTACGAGGCGATGAACCGCGGCGCCACCGCCGTCAAGCTCTTCCCCGCATCGATCGGCGGCCCCGGGTACCTTAAAGCGCTCCGGGACCCCTTCCCCGGCATTCCCTTCATCGCGGTGGGCGGCGTCGGCCTCGACGGCGCCGCCGGCTACTGGGACGCCGGCGCTGTCGCCGTCGGGCTCGGCGGACCGCTCTTCGGCGACGCCGGGTCCGGCGGCGGACTCGACCGGATGCGGGAGCGCGCCCGGGCCTTCCTCGGCCTCGCCGCCGACTACGAGCGGCGGAGCGCCGCACAGCCGCTGCGGTGAGCGTGGACCTGCTCACGCTCGGCGAGGCCATGGTCTCGCTGCGGTCCGCGGGGCCGCTGTCCGCCGGCGGCAGCCTCAGCATGCACGTGGCAGGGGCGGAGTCCAACGTCGCCGTCGGTGTCGCCCGGCTGGGCCACAGCGTGGGCTGGGCCGGCGTGGTCGGCGCGGACCCGCACGGGGAGTTCATCCTGCGCCAGTTGCGGGCGGAGGGCATCGCGGTACAGCACCGGGTAACGACGGACCGCCCCACCGGAGTCATGTTCCTCGAACGCCGCACGGCCGACGTCAGCCGCGCCTACTATTACCGGGCCGGTTCCGCCGGCTCGGCACTGTGCCGTGAGGACGTGGACCGGGCTTTTGCCGCCGCGCCCAAGGCATTGCACCTGACCGGCATCACGGCAGCGCTGGGCCCGGACGCCCGCCGCGCCGTCGAGTACGCGGCCGAGCGCGGCGCCGCCGAAGGCGTTTCAGTGTCCCTGGACGTCAACTACCGCAGCAAGCTGTGGTCCCGGAAGGAGGCCCGCGCAGTCCTCACCCCGCTTGCCCGGCACGCCGCTGTCCTGATCGCGTCCGACGATGAGCTCGATCTCGTCGCCGGCGGCGCGGCGGACGGCACGGACGGCCCGGAGGCAGCCGAGCTGGCCATGGCCGCCGAACTGCTGGACGGGGGCGTCCGCGAGGTCGTGGTCAAGCGCGGCGCGGCCGGGGCAGGGGTGCACACTGCCGGGGGCCGCTGGGAAGCCCCCGCCGTCGCCGTGACCAGTATCGACACCGTCGGTGCCGGGGATGCCTTCACCGCCGGCTACCTCTCCGCGTTGCTCGACGGCGGCGACGTCGCCGCGCGGCTGCGGCGAGGCACCCTCGCCGGCGCCTTCGCGGTCAGCACCGCAGGCGACTGCGAGGGCCTGCCCAGTGCCGCCGAACTGACCCTGCTGGGTGCCGCCTTGGACGGAAGCACCCAGCGTTAAGCACCACCCCCGTCTCCGAACCCGGACCCGGATCCGACCGACAGAAAGCTGGAACAGCTGTGAAGATTATTGCCGCTGAGGTCTTTGTGACCAGTCCGTCCCGTAATTTCGTGACGTTGCGGATTACTACCGATGATGGCGTGACCGGGATCGGGGATGCGACGTTGAACGGCCGTGAGCTGGCGGTGGCGGCGTATCTGAAGGAGCATGTGGCGCAGCTGCTGATCGGGAAGGACCCGCACCGGATCGAGGACACCTGGCAGTTCCTGTACCGGTCCTCGTATTGGCGCCGGGGCCCGGTGACGATGGCCGCGATCGCGGCGGTGGACATGGCGTTGTGGGATATCAAGGGCAAGGTCGCAGGGTTGCCGGTGTACCAGTTGCTCGGTGGTGCGTCGCGGAACGGGTTGCGGGCGTACGGGCACGCGTCGGGCTCGGATCTGGAGTCGTTGTTCGATTCGGTCCGGGAGCACCTGGAGCTGGGGTATAAGTCGATCCGGATCCAGACCGCGATTCCGGGAATCAAGGCCGTGTACGGGGTCGCGGCGCAGGCGCAGGCGTCGGGGGAGCGGTATGACTATGAGCCGGCCGGGCGGGGGGCGTTTCCGCAGGAGGAGGACTGGGATACGAGGGCGTATCTGCGGCACCTGCCGTCGGTGTTTGAGGCGGTCCGGAACGAGTTCGGTCCGGAGCTGCCGCTGCTGCATGACGGGCACCACCGGATGACGCCGATCCAGGCCGCGAAGCTGGGCAAGGCGCTGGAGCCGTATGACTTGTTCTGGTTGGAGGACTGCACGCCGGCGGAGAACCAGGAGGCGTTGCGGCTGGTCCGCTCCCACACCACCACGCCGTTGGCGATCGGTGAGGTGTTTAACACGGTCTATGACTTCCAGGCCCTGATCAAGGAACAGCTGATCGACTACGTCCGGGCCGCGTCGACGCACTTTGGCGGGATCAGCCCGTTGAAGAAGGTGATGGACTATGCCGCGCAGTACCAGGTCAAGTCCGGGTTCCACGGCCCGACGGATATTTCCCCGGTCGGGTTCGCCGCGCAGCTGCACGTGGGCCTGGCGATTCACAACTACGGGATCCAGGAATACATGCAGCACTCGGCCGCGACGAACGAGGTCTTCGAGCAGTCCATGACCTTCACCGACGGGTACCTGCACCCGGGCGAGGCGCCGGGCATCGGGGTGGAATTCAACGAGGAAGCCGCCGCAGCCTACCCCTACCAGCAGGCCTACCTGCCCTACAACCGCCTCGTCGACGGAACGGTCCACGACTGGTAAGCCCGGCAGGGTTGCCGTCCGCGCGGCCGCTGACAGCGGCTGTGCGGACGGCCGCGGGTACAAAAAGGTCCCGGGCGGCGAGTCGATGCTCAGCCGCCCGGGACCTGGTCTTTGCGGGCCGACGCGGCCCAGGCCGCGGGGCGCGGGCCTAGTGGATGAGTTCCCGGGTGAGGCCGAACGGGACCTGGTCCGAGAGTGCCGCGGTGTAGTGGCCGGGCTTGTGCCGGGTCAGCAGGATGCCGTGCGTGCCCGCCGCCATGGCGACCTGTTGCAGCCCCAGGACTGCCTCGTTGAGGCGCTCATCCAGCAGCAGGCGGCTGTCGACCCGGATCTCAATGCACTCGCTAGCAGTCGTCATCGTACTGTCTTTCCTGGAAGTGATGCCGGGTGACCACCGGCGGCTGCCTCGAGGATAACGTCTGATTTAAACGTGAGTCAACTCACCACGCAGGGAGATTTTGCACGGCGTGCCGCCGGCGGCAGCCGCGGGGCCGGCACACGCCCTGAGGCGGCCGTGCGCCCAGCCAGGCGCGGTAAAGTTCACTGACTCAGTATTCAATTTCTCTGCGCAAAGGCGGACGCGGGCAATGGCTCAGGATCGATCGGGAACATCGTCCGGGTGGTGGCAGGTCTTCCACGACAAGTTTGTGGTCGAAGAGCGCTACCTAAGCGTGGAATCGCGGCGAAACCTGTACCGGACAGGCGTCGCCCTGATGGCCCTCGGCGCCGTGCTGTTCACCGTCATTCTGGTCAGCGTGCTGCAGCGCGACGGCCTCAGCGTCGTCGACGAACCGGTGCGATCCGGACTCGTTTCCCTGCGCAGCGAACCGGCCACGACCATCATGATCATCCTGGCCATCATCTTTGGCCCGATCGGCCTGCCGATCATCATCCTCGTGGTTACGGTGGCCTGGGGCCTGCTGGCCAAACACGCCTGGCGGCCGATGGTGCTGGCGGGGGGCATGCTGACCGGCGTCATCCTGGCGCAGATCATCGGCCGGAGCGTCGAACGGCACCGGCCGCCCGTGGACCTGATGCTCTTCGGCGCAGACACCACGTTCTCCTTTCCGTCCGGGCACGTCCTGGGGGCCTGCGACTTCCTCCTGATCACAGCCTTCCTGGTCTTCTCGCGGCGCAAGAACCCGAAGGCGGCCGTCGCGGGCTTCCTGCTGGCCGGCGTCGGCATCTTTTTCGCGGCGGTGAGCCGGCTGTACCTGGGGTACCACTGGACCACCGACGCGCTGGCGTCGCTTTCGTTGTCCTTCGTGATTCTCGGTGCCGTGATCCTCCTGGACACCTGGCGGACAGTGCGGATTCCCGGGGAACAGGTCACCGGCAAGCTATCCAAACAGGAGACCGGCGCCGAGTAGGCCCTCCGGCTATGGCTGGCGGCGCCGCTTAAGTTCGGCGCGGAGTTTGGCATTTGCGGCCTCCAACTCCAGCACCTTGGCCACGCCGGCCAGGTTCAGCCCCTCCTCGAGGAGTTCGGCGATCCGCCGCAGCACGGCCAGGTCTGCGTTGCTGTACTGCCGCGTCCCTCCGGCGGTGCGGTCCGGCGTCAGCAGCCCCTTCCGCTCGTAAAGCCTGATGTTCTGCTGACCCGTCCCCACCAGGTCGGCCACTACCGAAATCGCGTAGAGGCCCAGCTTCTGGCCGTCTTCCGTCACGGTGCTCCCCGCTGTCGTCCGTCCTGCCGGGGCCGTGCTCCATGGCATCGGCCCGGTATTTCTCTTGCATCAGTCTCGCACTGGTGCTATAAAAAATCTATATCCACCACCATAGATAACAGAGCGGTGGATACGGAAAGAGAATCTCAAGACTCAGGTGTGAAGGAGTGGGAAATGATGTTGATGCGTACGGACCCGTTCCGTGAACTGGACCGGTTGACCCAGCAGGTTTTCGGAACAGCGGCAAGGCCCGCCACCATGCCGATGGATGCCTGGCAGGAGGACGGCGAGTTCGTCGTCGCCTTCGACCTGCCCGGTGTCAGCGTTGACTCGGTGGACCTCGACATCGAGCGCAACGTCCTCACTGTCAAGGCGGAGCGGCGGGAGCCGACGCAGCCCAACGTAGAGCTGATTGCGTCCGAACGGCCGCGCGGCGTTTTCAGCCGCCAGCTCATTCTGGGCGACACGCTCGACACCGAGAAGGTCAAGGCGACCTACGCCGACGGGGTGCTGACCCTCCGCATCCCCGTGCTGGAGCGGGCGAAGCCACGGAAAATTGAAATTACCCACAGCCAGGAGCAGATGCAGGAAATCGGGAAGTAGCCCGCGGGGGTTGCCGCACGAAGTGAAGGCAGCACGGGATCCGGTGCGGCCGGCCGGCGTGGAAGCGGCTGGCAGCACCGGATCCCACCCGCGCCGCCAGCAGCCACGCCAGCAGGGGGAAGTGATGAACCGCGATCCACAGGGCTTTTACGCTGCGCTGCAGGTCACGCCGGACGCCACACCGGCGGAGATCCAGCGCTCCTTCCGTGCCCTGATGCGGCGCCACCACCCTGATCTTGACGCGTCCGCCGACGGCGTGCCGGGTGCATCCGCCGGCGGCGTCCCGGACGGGGAGGCGGTGGGGCGCATCCTCGAGTCCTTCGCGGTGCTCAGGAATCCGCAGTCGCGTGCGGCCTACGACCCGGCTTTGGCGCATCGCCAGCCCGGGCCCGCCGCGGCCGTGGGACGGGACATCCCGGTTCGGCTGCACCGCGGCCGGCAGCCGGTTCTGCGCGTGACCCCGGTCCGCTGGGAGCGCGGCCCGGAGTGAGGCAGCCCGGTGCGCGCCCTGAGCGGAGTTCACAGTGAAGCAGGAAGAGAAAGAGGCAGGCCATGAGCGGATGGCGGCGTTACGATTCGCATCTGATCCCGGCGTTCCACGAGAGGTTCGAGCAGCGATGGGGCGCGGGCACCGCGCCGTTCCTTGACCCCGAAGCCCACGAACTGCCGCTTCCCCGGGCCCAGTGGATCAACGTCGACACCGGGGCGGCCCTGGCTGTGGTGCCCATCTGGTCCGACGATGAAAGCCAACAGCGGTCCTTCGGCGTCTTCTATCTGCCGCCGGCCGGCGACATCTGGGTGCTCAGGCCCGGGTTCACCGGCTACCTGGAACCCGCGCAGGGTGACGCGGAACAACTCCTGACCCTCCGAAACGATGCCTTCAAGAAGGCGGTGGCGCACGCGAAGGAGTTCCTGTTCGGGCCGGAACCGTTGGCGCCCTGACGCTGTGCCACGGCTGCGTTCGGCGCGGCAGCGCGCCGATTGTGGCGCGGCACCCTGCCACAGCCTAAAATCGACCAACTGCCACTAACTGCATAGGGGATCCGCTACATGAACGCTTCGGCCCACGAATTGGCCGCCCTGCTGCCCGCCGGCTTCACCGTGGGGGTGGCCACCGCCGCTTTCCAGATTGAGGGAGCGCTGGACGAAGACGGGCGGGGACCCTCCGGATGGGACGTCTTCGCGGCCAAGCCGGGCTCGATCGTGAACGGCCACAGCCCGGCGATAGCCTGCGACCACTACCACCGGATGCCCGAAGATGTGGCACTGATGAAGGAGCTGGGGGTCGATTCCTACCGGTTCTCGTTGTCCTGGCCGCGCATCCAGCCCGGCGGAAGCGGGCCGGTGAACCCTAAGGGGCTGGACTTCTACGACCGGCTGATCGACTTGTTGCTCGCCAACGGCATTGCCCCGATGGCCACCCTCTACCACTGGGACACCCCGCTGGAGCTGGACGAGGCCGGCGGCTGGATGAACCGGGACACCGCCTACCGGCTGGGCGAGTTCGCCGCCATCGCGGCAGCGGCCTACGGCGACCGGGTGGCGCGCTGGGTGACCATCAACGAACCAGCCACGGTCAGCGCCAACGGCTACATGCTGGGCCTGCATTCGCCCGGGAAGGCGCACATGCTCAAGGCCCTGCCGAGCGTCCATCACCAGTTGCTGGGCCACGGGCTTGCACTGCAGGCGCTACGCGCAGCCAAGGTCCCGGGGGACGTCGGACTCACCAACGTCTACTCCCCGATGGTGCCGGCCTCGATCAACCCGTTGGACAAGGTCAGCGCCGGGCTTATGGATGTGGCCCAGAACCGCCTGTACGCGGACCCCGTGCTGCTGGGGAAATACCCGGATGCCGTCCGCGCCGCCACGTTCTTCTCCTCGTTCAGCCCGTCCAGCGAGGATATGGACCTCATCTCGCAGCCGGTGGATTTCTACGGGTTGAACTACTACATGCCCACCCGGGTCGGTGCCGGTCCGGGGGACGGTACCGTCCCTGAAGGGATGGCCGAGGCAATGGGGAACGACCTGAACGGCGGAGCCGGCACCCCGTTCCACATTCAAAGCTTCCCCGACACCGAGATCACCGCCTATGGCTGGCCGATCAAGCCTGACTACATGGCAGTGGCACTCGCGGAAATGGCGGAACGGTACCCGGACCTGCCGCCGGTCTACATCACCGAGGGCGGGGCGAGTTTCGAGGACCTGGAGATCCACGACGCCGAGGGCCGCCTGATCGTTCCCGATGAGCGCCGGGTGCGCTACCTGGCTGAACATCTCGAAGCCGCCCTGGCGGCGACCTCGCCCGGCGGCGCGGCCGAATCGATTGACCTGCGCGGCTACTACGTGTGGTCGCTGCTGGACAACTTCGAGTGGTCCGCCGGCTACAAGCAGCAGTTCGGCCTCCTGCACGTCGACCGGGACACAATGGTCCGCACCCCGAAGGCGTCCTTCCACTGGCTCCGGGAACTCCTGGCGGCCCGCAACCGGCCGGAGTCCGCGGCGGACACCGGCAGCGCCGAAGCCGTGGCCGAGCCGGAGCACGAGGCGGGAAGCGCCGACGCCGCGGCCCCCGCCGGCTAGAGGATGTCCAGTTCCCGCAGCCGCTTGGCCAGGCCCGCGCCGTCGGGCGAGTAGACCCAGGGGACGGCCGAGCCGGTGTGGTCGCCGTTTTCGGAATGGCCGCCGGCCAGCACGGCCTCGCCGGCGGAGAGCTGGCGGATGCCGATCGCGGCAACCCTGTTGCCGTGCTGCTTCGCGAACTCCGAATAGATCGCCTCATCATGCTGGCCGTTGTCGCCAAAGAGCAGCCAGCGCATGTTGGGGAACTCCTGGGCCAGCAGTTCAAGGTTGCGGCGCTTGTGCTCCTGGCCGCTGCGGAACCAGCGGTCGTTGGTCAGGCCCCAGTCGGTCAACAGCAGCGTGCCGGAAGGGTACATGTTGCGCGCGATGAAGCGCGCCAGCGTCGGCGCCGCATTCCAGGGACCGGTGGACAGGTAAATGACCGGCGCCTCGGGGTGCTCCACGAGCAGCCGGTCCAGCAACACGGCCATGCCCGGGGTGGCCATCCTGGCCCGTTCGTTGAGCACGAAGGTGTTCCACAGGGCCAGGAACGGCCGGGGGAGGGCCGTGACCATGATCGTGTCATCGATATCGGAGACGATGCCGAGTTCGGTGTCCGGGGCGATCACGAAGATCATCGCCTCGGCCGGCTCCGTGCCCTCGGCGCGCAGCACGGCGGTGTGCCAGCCGGGTGCCAGGGATACCGGAACGATGGTGTCGATAACGCCGCCCCGGTCCGCGCTTACCCGGGTGGTGGTGCCGCCGATTTCAATGTCCACCTCGGCGAACTGGATCGGGACTGAGGTAAAAGCGCGCCAGCCGCGGACATTCTGGTTTCCGTTCTGGGCTGCCTGCTCCGCCCGGCTCCCGGGGGCGGCCCTGCTGGTGAGCACCACCCGGCCCAGCACGCGGACCCACTCCGTGGAGCCGTAGCCCTGGTAGGCGATGGTCTGCGGACCGAACTTCCAGCTCCTCGCAGCCTTCAGCCGCAGGTGGTTGACCGTGTCGGAGACCAGATGCGCCAGCCGGAAGGCCCTGCCACCCGAGACCTTCCCGGTCGGAGGCGGTTCGTGGGCTGGTTGCTGCGACGCCAATTCCATAGCTCCACTCTCCCACAGCGGCCCCACGGCTCTCCCGCAGCGGCCCCCGGCGGCCGCACGGTAGCCCCACGGGGCCCGCGTCGTGGCACCGCCGGCGGCTGCCCGGCCGGTCACCGACCGTCGAGGAATCCGCGCAGGGTGAAGGCGTTGCGCACGGCGTTGCCGCCGCCGTCGTTGTTGAAATACGCGTAGACGTCCTGGCCGTTGCCCTGCCACTCGCGGATCCGGTCCGCCCACCAGCCCAGATCGTGATCGGAGTAGGAGCCGGCGTACAGCTGGTTCCGGTCCGGGCCGTGCAGCCGGACGTAGACAAACGGTGCGGTGGCCCGCAGGATGCAGGGCAGGTCTGCGCCGCTCATGATGCAGTACGCGGCGCCGTGCCGTTCCAGCACGTCAAACACCGCCGGGTGGTCCCAGCTGGCATGCCGGAACTCCACGCTCACCCGGATCCAGTCCGGCAGCCGGGCCAGGAAGTAGTCCAGCCGGGCATCGTCGCGGGCCAGGTCCGGCGGAAGTTGAACGAGCAGCACGGCGCGTTTGTCCGCCAGTTCGTGCCAGCCCCGGGCAATCCGCTCGATCCACACCTCCGGTTCGTAGAGTTTCTTGCCATGGGTGAGTCCGCGCGGGGCCTTGACGGACATCGTGAAGCCGTCCGGGAGGCGCTGCCGCCAACTGGCGAAGGAGCTTTCGCGCGGCCACCGGTAGAAGCTCGCATTCAGCTCCACCGTGCTGAACCGGGACACGTAGCGGGCCAGCCGGTCCCGGGCCGGGAGTCCGGGCGGGTACAGCACGTTCTCCCAGTGGTCGTAGCTCCAGCCGCTCGTGCCGATCTGTGCCACGCCGCGCCGGGTCTGCTGCGGTTCAGCTCCCTGCGGCGATGCTGGCGCCGCCCCCGCGTCCTGTTCCGGCATGATGGGATCCTAGCCTGCCGCGGCGTCCTCGTGCGGCGGTGCGTCATATGGCACTGTAGGACGCATGGCTCGGATCGAGGATTATGCACTGGTCGGCGACCTGCACACCGCCGCGTTGGTCAGCACGGAAGGCTCCATCGATTGGCTCTGCCTGCCGCGCTTCGATTCGCCGGCGTGCTTCAGTTCCCTGCTGGGCGGCCCGGACGCCGGGCGCTGGCTGCTGGCCCCGGCCACCGGCGGCGAGTGCACCCGGCGCCGCTACCGTCCCGACACGCTGATCCTCGAATCGGACTGGGAAACCCCCGACGGCGCGGTCAGGGTCATCGACTTCATGACGCCGCGGGACGGGGCCGCGGACATCGTACGGATCGTCGTCGGGCTCCGCGGCACCGTCCGGATGCGCGGCGAACTGGTCCTGCGGTTTGACTACGGGCA
The DNA here is from genome assembly GCF_057748045.1 of Arthrobacter sp. JB02-1C. NCBI lineage: Bacteria > Bacillati > Actinomycetota > Actinomycetes > Micrococcales > Micrococcaceae > Arthrobacter > Arthrobacter sp. JB02-1C. Next base: position 569,846 of record NZ_CM173235.1, on the reverse strand, counting down.
TGTTGTGCCCTGGGTCAGGCACGACAAGCACGGGATCCACGCCGTCGCCGGCCCGGATGCGGCCTACCTTGTCACGGATGTCCCGCTGCGCGGTGAACACATGGAGACCACCAGTGATTTCACCGTCACCGCCGGCCAGCGCCTCCCGTTCGTGCTGACCTGGTCGCCCAGCCACCTGGCCCGCCCGCGTTCGGTGGACCCCGAGCAGGTCCTCAAAGACTCGGAGGCGTTCTGGCGGCAGTGGTCGTCCCAATGCCGGGTCACGGGTCCCTACCGCGACGCCGTGCTGCGCTCGCTGATCACCCTCAAGGCCCTCACTTTCGCCCCGACCGGCGGCATTGTGGCGGCTGTGACCACGTCCCTGCCGGAGGAACTCGGCGGCCAACGGAACTGGGACTACCGCTACTGCTGGCTGCGGGACGCGACCCTGACCCTGCAGGCCCTGCTCGCCTCCGGATACTCCGGGGAAGCGGCGGCCTGGCGGCACTGGCTGCTGCGCGCGGTGGCCGGGGACCCCGCCGACCTGCAGATCATGTACGGGCTGCACGGAGAGCGCAGGCTGCCGGAGATGACCCTGGACTGGCTGCCCGGTTACGAGGGGTCAACGCCGGTGCGGATCGGAAACGCCGCCGCCGGGCAACTCCAGCTGGACGTATGGGGGGAAGTCCTGGACGGCCTGGCCCTCACCCGGACCTCGCTGCTGCGGCAAAAAGACGAGTCCTGGGACGTCCAGATCGCCTTGATGGAGCATCTGGAGACCGCCTGGACCGCACCGGACAACGGGCTCTGGGAGATGCGTGGTCCGCGGCGGCACTTCACCCACTCGAAGGTGATGGCCTGGGTCGCTGCGGACCGGATGGTCAAGGGCGTCCGGGACTTCGGCCTGCCCGGCCCGGCCGACCGCTGGGAAACTCTCCGGGACACCATCCATGCCGAGGTCATGGCCCACGGGTTCGACGCGGAACGCAATACCTTCGTGCAGTCCTACGGCCGCCCCGAACTCGACGCCAGCCTGCTGCTCATCCCGCGGGTGGGCTTCCTGCCCCCGGACGACCCCCGGGTGGTCGGCACCATCGACGCCGTACAGCGCGAGCTCAACCAGGACGGTTTCTTGCTCCGCTACCGGCAGGATCAAAGCGACGACGGCGTCCCGGGCGACGAGGGGGTCTTCCTGGCGTGTTCCTTCTGGCTCGTCGACGCCCTGCTCGGCGCCGGCCGGCGCCGGGAAGCGCGGGAGCTGTTTGACCGGCTGCTCGCGCTGCGCAACGACGTCGGTCTCCTCAGCGAGGAATGGGGCGTCGAGGAGGCGCGGCAACTGGGCAACGTGCCGCAGGCGTTCAGCCATTTTGCGTTGGTACACAGCGCGCTGAAACTCGAGGCCGACGGTTGAACCGGGCACTCCGCCCGGGACTGGCGGCCGCCACGGGCCGGTCCCGGCCCCGGCACTGGACGGTGACTGGACTGTTCCTGACTGGACTGTTCCTGACTGGACTGTTACTGGCGGGCCAGGACTTTTATCCAGCGCATAGATAAGTATACTTACTAACACCCCCGTTTGGGGTGTGGATTGAAGGAGTATGCGATGGCTGGATATTTCGAGCTCGTGGACGCGCCCGACGGCGGCTACCGGATCCGGATGATGGACGCGGTGGGTAGCCTGATGGCTGTCTCCGTGACGTTTCCGACCAAGCGGGCAGCCGTTGCAGGCATCGCACAGACCCGCGAAATCGCCGGGACCGGACTGGTCCGGGACCGCAGCGGCGAGAGCCAGTCAGCAGTCGTGACCGCACTGGCCAAGCGGCGGACCGGCGGTGGCGCGGGACGCGGCTCATCGTTGACCGGAGGAACCCTGGCGGCGGTGAAGCGCACCCGTGCCCACAACTGACACGCCCTCCGCCGGGCAGCACCGGGCGGCCGTTCTCTTCGACGTCGACGGTACGCTGGTCGATTCGTCCTACCTCCACACCCTTGCCTGGTGGCAGGCGTTCCGGCAGGCCGGCTACGACGTGCCGATGGCGAGCATCCACCGTGCGGTGGGCATGGGCGGGGACCGGGTCCTGGACCACCTCCTGCCGCAGGACCGCGACACGGCCGCGGACCCGGACATCATGACCTCCCACGCGGCCGTGTTCTCTACCTTTTGGCCCGCCCTGCGCCGGCTCGACGGTGCGCGGGAACTCCTGGCCCAGTGCTTCGACAGCGGGCTTGCCGTCGCCCTCGCCTCCTCCGCCCGGGACCGGGACCTGGAGATGCTCAGGGGCGCCATCGGCGCGGACGCTTACATCCACGCGGCCACCAGCTCGGCCGACGCGAAGGAAAGCAAACCGGCGCCGGACATCCTCATCGCTGCGCTCAAGGCCGTCGACGTTCCCGCCGACAACGCCGTCTACGTCGGCGACGCCGTCTGGGACGTCATGGCCGCCGGTGCCCTGGATATGCCGACGATCGGCCTGACCTGCGGCGGCACCAGCGAGGCGGAACTCCGCGCCGCCGGCGCCGCCGAGGTCTACGACAGCCCGCGCGCACTGCTGCAGAACCTGGCCGGCAGCGCCATCGGGAGGCTCGCCGCCCGCGTCCACGGCCACTGACCTCCCGGGCAGCGGCGCGCCTCCCGGCGTTCCGTGTCCAGGTCCCGGGCACCCGAGATTTCCGTCCACCATCGAAAGGCATCCACGTGAAGGCACTTACCTGGCAGGGCAAACGCTCCATCGGCGTCGAAGAAGTCCCCGACCCGGTCATCCAGAACCCCACCGACGCGATCGTCCGGATCACGTCCACGGCCATCTGCGGTTCCGACCTGCATCTCTACGAGGTCCTCAGCCCCTACATGCACAAGGGCGACATCATCGGCCACGAGCCGATGGGCACCGTGGTGGAGGTCGGCAGCGCGGTCACCAACCTGGCAAAGGGGGACCGGGTGGTGATCCCGTTCAACATCTCCTGCGGGCACTGCTTCATGTGCAGCCACGGGTTGCAGTCCCAGTGTGAGACCACGCAGGTCAAGGAAAAGGGAACCGGAGCTGCGCTCTTCGGCTTCTCCGAACTGTACGGCTCGGTGCCCGGCGGCCAGGCAGAATACCTGCGCGTGCCGCACGCGGACTATGGGCCGATCAAGGTTGGCTCCGAACTCCCGGACGAGCGCTACCTCTTCCTCTCGGACATCCTCCCGACCGCCTGGCAGGGCGTGAAATACGCGGACGTGCCCGACGGCGGCACGCTGGCGGTCCTCGGACTGGGCCCGGTGGGGCAGTTCGCCTCCCGGATCGGGAAGCACTTCGGCCTGCGCGTGATCGGCGTGGACCCCGTACCCGAGCGCCGGGCCATGGCGGAGCGGCACGGCGTCGAGACCCTGGACTTTTCCAAGAACACCGCCGACGAGCTGCGCTCGATGACCGAGGGCCGGGGGGCCGACTCGGTGGTGGACGCCGTCGGCATGGAAGCGCACGATTCACCGGTGGCGTCGTTCGCGCAGCACGCGGCCGGACTGCTGCCGGATAAGTTGGCGCAGAAGGCCTTCGAAACCGTGGGCGTTGACCGGCTCTCCGCGCTGCACACCGCACTGGACGCGGTCCGCCGGGGCGGCACCGTCTCGCTTAGCGGCGTCTACGGCGGCTCGGCCTCACCGATGCCGCTGATGCACATGTTCGACAAGCAGATCCAGCTGCGGATGGGCCAGTGCAACGTGCGGCGCTGGACCGAGGACCTGATGCCGCTGGTGGAGGCCGACGCCGACCCGCTGGGCGTGATGGACCTGGTGACCCATCGGGCCAGCCTCGATGAGGCCCCGGCCATGTACGAGAAGTTCCAGAAGAAGCAGGACGGCTGCATCAAAGTGGTGCTCAAGCCCTGACGGCACGGGGCCTGCGGACCCGTTTAGCGGCGGGCAGGCCTAGCGGCCGCGGAACCGCTTCTTCCAGAGTTTGAGGAAGTTGCGTTCCACGTCGGCCGCCAGGGCCTCTTCCTTGGCGTGGAGCCGGCCGAAGCTGAAGCCGGCGCCGCCGTCCGGCGTCCGGCGGGCCAGGTCCGCGAGCCGGGCCCGGGCCACGACGCTGTCCTGGTGCTGTCCGAGCAGGCGCTGGATCTTGCCCGCGGCCTTGGCCGCTTTTCTGGCGCGGCGGCGCCGTTTTCCGGCCCGCGCGGTGCCATCCCGGCCGGTCACTGCGGCCAGTTCGGCCGAGTAGCGCAGTCGTTTGGCGGCCTTGCGGACCTCGTGCAGGCCGGCGTCGTGCGCGGCGCCGGCGTCCCCGCCCGCCGGGGGCAGGGCATCAACGGCGCGGTGCAGCCGGCGGTCGTCCTTGGCCGTCAGTTTCGCGATCCGCGCTCCTGGGGCCGTGGCGGCTTTGGCCGAGAGCGGCGGCTCGGCAAGCAACTGCCGGGCGTCCGCCAGCAGCCGGGCGTAGCGCCCGCCCTGCAGCGCCTCCCGGGCCGCCGCCATCCCGGCCTCCGCCAGCGCTCCAAGCTCGGCATCGAACTGCTCCGCGGCCGGACCAAAGCGCAGCGATTCGGGCTCGTGCTCGAGCAGCGGGCTGAGCCGGTCGCGGACCACGCCGGGGTCCCGGGCGGCACCGAGCAATCCGGAGAGCCAGCGCAACTCGGCCCGGACCGGTTCGACGGCGTCGGCTTCGAACAGCGGGCGGCCGGAGGCCAGTAATGACCGGAGCCGGCGGGCGGCGACGCGCATCAGGTGGACCTCTTCGGCCTGCCCGGCGCGGACGCCGGCAGCGTGGCGGCACAGTTCGCTGAACTGCTGCTCAAGGTAGGCCAGCAAGGCCTCACCGGCGGTGGTTGCCACGCTTCACTGTACGTCGCCGGAAGGGCGTGCGCAGCGCCTCCCGGCGGCTGTTGTGGGTTAATGTTTCGCGCATCCTGCCGCGGCAGCCCGACCAGGCATAGGCTGGCGGGACCGCACCGCCGTCCGCACATCAGGAGCCCCCATGACTCACCAGCACCAGCACCAGCACCGCCCCGGCCGGGTCGCCGTCGTGACCGGAGCAGGCTCCGGGATCGGCCGGGCCGTGGCCCGGCTCATGCTGGCGGAGGGCTACCGTGTGGTGCTGGTCGGCAGGCGGGAGGCGCCCCTGCTGGAGACCGGCGCCGGCCATGCGCAGGCGCTCGCGGTGACCTGCGACGTCAGCCAGGCCGACGACGTCGAGCGGCTTTTCGCCGTGGTGCTTGAGCATTGGGAGCGGGTGGACGTGCTGTTCAACAACGCCGGCGTCGTCGGCCCGGCTGCCTCGGTCGACGAAATCAGTGTCGCAGACTGGGATGCCACCCTGGCGGTCAACGTGACCGGCTCCCTGCTGTGCGCCGCCGCCGCGGTCCGGGCCATGAAGGCACAATCGCCGCAAGGCGGCCGGATCATCAACAACGGGTCCATCGCGGCGCACTCACCCCGGCCACGCACCGTCGCCTACACGGTCACGAAACACGCGATCACCGGACTGACCAAGAGCATCGACCTGGACGGCCGCGGCTTCGGGATCAGCTGCGGCCAGATCGACATCGGGAACACGGCGACGGAACTGATGACCGCGCTCGGTGTCGGCGAGGGGGCGCTCCAGGCCGACGGCAGCCGCCGGGTCGAGCCGACCTTCCCGGTGGAGGACGCCGCGCGCGCCGTGGTGCTGATGGCCGGCATGCCGGCGTCCGCGAGCGTGGGTTCGCTGGTGATCACCGCCGCGGGGATGCCTTTTATCGGCCGCGGCTGAGTAACGTGGGCGGCCAGGCGGCCCCTGGCTAGAGCGGCAGCAGCCGGGACAGGTCCGCGCGGAGCCCCGAAGCCGCCACCCGGCCGGCCTCGACTGCGTCCGCCCAGCTGAGCCGGCCGCTGACCATCGCCAGCCAGGTGGCGGCGTCGCACTCGATCACGTTGGGCGGGGTGCCGCGGGTGTGCCGCGGGCCCTCGACGCACTGGGTCACCCCGAACGGGGGCACCCGGACCTCCACCGAGTTCCCGGGAGCCCGGGCGGTGACCTCCTCCAGGGTGTAGCGCACCGCCGTCGCGAGGGTGCTCCGGGACACCGGTGCCGCGGTCTGGGCTGCCGGCACCGTTGAGGCCGCCTCCAGGGATGCCGTCGCGGGCGGGCCCGGGGATGCCGTCGCGGGCGCGGTGGCCTCGCGCCAGGCCGCCAGCGCCGCGGCACCCTCCTCCAGCGGGATCCGCCGGCGGGAGACAGCCACGGCCTAGTCCAGCAGCGCCGACACGGCGCGGCCCAGGCGGATCTTGCCGACCGGACGGCCGCCCCCGAGTACCGGCTCGACGACCTTTTCGAGCACGCTGGAGACCTCCGGGATCTCCACGGCGCCGGCGGCGGCGAGCAGGGTCAGGCCCACCAGGGTGGTGGCCCGGATGTTGCCGTCGAGGACCTTGATCGCCACCGACACGCCCTGCGGGGTGGCCATCACCAGCACCCCTTCAGCCCCGACTTTCGCGATGATGCCGAGCTCGTCCATGACGATCGTGTTGGCCTGGCCGCGGCCCTGCACGGCCCACGGGTAGTCCAGCATGGACGTGGCGATCGTGGCGGCGCGGGCGTTTGAATTCTTGTCCCCGGGCGCCTTCGCGAGCCGGGAGAAGGCGCGGGCCAGTCCGGTGAGCGAGACGGCGGCGACCGGGGCCCCGCAGCCGTCGATTCCGAGGTGCGCGATCGGCTCACCGCAGTACTCCTCGATCACGGAGCGGATCCGTTGCTGCAGCGGGTGATTTGGTTCCAGGTAGCTGTGCGTATCCCAGCCGTTTTCGGTGCAGGCCCAGAGGAAGGCGGCGTGCTTGCCCGAACAGTTGAAGGCCAGCCGGGTCTTGCCGCGCTCGGTCTGCACCAGCCAGGTCCGCGCCGTCTCATCCTCGGGCCAGGCCGCGGGGCACTGCAGCTGGTCTTCCTTGACGCCGGCGGCCTTGAGCATGCCTTCCACCACGTCCATGTGGTCCAGTGAGCCGACGTGGCTGCCGCAGGCGATCGCCGCCTGGGCGCCGCGCAGCGGCACGCCGGACTGCATCGAGGCCAGGGCCTGCAGCGGCTTGAGCGTGGAACGCGCAAAGATGGGAGTGCTGATGTCGCCAAGTTCGGTAACAACCTGGCCGTCCGCGGACAGCACGACGGCGGAGCCGATGTGCCGGGACTCAACGAAGCCGCTGCGTTCAACGACTGCGAGCTCGACGGCGGACTCAACGGTGAAGGTGGCGTGCGGGTTCAGGGGCATGCTGCAAGTCTATGGTGCCGTCCCCGTCCAGCCCGGTTACTCCACGGTCACCATGACCGACTGCCAGCCCGAGGCGCCGTCCGGCACCGGATCCGCCCGCTTGTCCGTCTGCACTTCGCCCGTCCGGTCGGTGGCGCGCGCCTTGATGTAGTGCGGGCCCGGGGTGGCGGTCCAGTCGAAGGACCACTGCCGCCAGGTCACCACGGACGCCTCCGCGGAAAGCACCGCTTCGGTCCACGGGCCGTTGTCGATCTGGACCTCCACCTTGGTGATGCCGCGGGTCTGCGCCCAGGCCGTGCCACCGACCGCGACCCGTCCCGCGGGGACCCTGGCGAACGACCTGGGCACCTCCACCCTGGCCATCGTCTTGATCGGGCCCCGCTCGGACCACCCCCGCTGCGTCCAGTAGGCCTTGTGGTCCGCAAACCGGGTCACCTCCAGGTCCACCACCCATTTGGTGGCCGAGACGAAGCCGTACAGCCCGGGCACCACCATCCGCACCGGGTAGCCGTGCTCGAGCGGCAGGGGCTCGCCGTTCATACCGATCGCCAGCATCGCGTCCCGGTCATCCTGGAGTACCTCGAGCGGGGTGGAGGCGCTGAAACCGTCGATCGAGGTGGAGAGCACCATGTCCGCACCCTGCTTTGGCCGGGCCATCCTGAGCACGTCCCGGAGGGGCATGCCCAGCCACTTGGCGTTGCCGGCCAGGTTGCCGCCGACGGGGTTGGACACGCAGGTCAGCGAGACATGGGCTTCGATCAGCTTCGCGTCCAGCAGGTCCTGGAAGCTAAGCCGCAGCTCCTGTTCGACCAGGCCGTGAACCCGCAGCTCCCAGTCGGGGGCGTTGATCTCCGGCACGCTGAGCGCCGTGTCGATCCGGTAGAAGTCCTTGTTCGGCGTCAGCCATGGGGTGACCCCCGCAGCCTGGGACTGCACGCCGGCCGGTACCGCGGCGGCAGCCCTGGCCGGAGCCGGCAGTTTCAGGGCCTCCCGGGCCTGGGCCACGTTGCTGCGGGCGGCGCTCAGCAGCCGTCCGCCGGTGGCGGCCGCGCCGGCAGCGACGGCGGTGATGCCGGTGGCGGTGAAGAAGGCGCGCCGGGTGGTGGCGGGGCGGTCCGGTTCCTTGGCGCCGCGGTCCGCCGTGGCATCCGGCCACGCCGCGGCATCCGGCCACGTCCGCAGCCGCCAGAGCCTGGTGGTCAGGAGCCGGAGCACGATGAGCCCGGCCACCGTGCCGATGAGGGAAGGGATGGCGTCGTAGGGTTTCACGCCGGCCCGGGTCACCACGCTCGCGATGATGACGGCGCCCATCAGCAGCACCCCGGCCACGCCCAGCGCCCATTTTCGGTACGCCGCGATGCCCAGCACGCAGGCGAGGAGCAGGATAGTGACAGCCATCCCGACGAACAGCGCGGCCTTGTCATTGGTGCCGAACGTTTCAACGGCAAAGTTCTTCATCCATAGCGGCGTGAAGTCAATGAAGGTGGAACCCAAGGCGATCAGCGGGGTGGCTCGCGTAGTGAAGAATGCGCCGATCAGTTCCGCGACGGACAGGACGACGCCGGCCGAGACCACCCCGGCCAGCGCGGCCAGGGCTGTGGAACCGGACCGGCCCGCAGCCTGATTCCGGTGCTGCGGGCTGCTGCCGGGCTTCTGTGTGCTGAGCGTCTTCATACCCGGTCTTCGGAGCGGCGGGGTGTTGGGATTGTCCGGCGAGGTGGACATGCGCTCCCCTGGGTGGCACGGATGGGCATGTGGGCACTATGTCCAGTGGCCGCGGCCAGGACTGGGCATGTCCCGCGGGTCGGACCGGGCATGTGGGCGCTATGTCCAGTGGCCGCGGCCAGGACTGGGCATGTCCCGCGGGTCGGACCGGGCATGTGGGCGCTATGTCCAGTGGCCGCGGCCAGGACTGGGCATCTGGGCCCTATGTCCAGTGGCCGCGGCCAAGACTGGGCATGTCCCGCGGGGATGGCGTGGAACGGGCGGCCAGGACTGGGCATGTCCCGCGGGGGTCACGGCTTATGAGCCTGCCGGGTCCACAAAGTACCCTTGGGAACTGTGAAGGTACTCGTCATCGGCCCCGGCGGCCGAGAACACGCCATTGTCCGTTCCCTGCTCGCCGACCCGAACGTTTCCGAGGTCCACGCGGCCCCGGGCAACGCGGGCATCGCCAAGCTGGTCCCCACCTACGCCGTCGACACGAACGACCCCGACGCCGTCGCCGCCCTGGCCACCCGGCTCGCCGTCGACCTGGTGGTCGTGGGCCCCGAGGCGCCGCTCGCCGCCGGCGTGTCCGACGCGGTCCGCGAGGCCGGGATCCCGGTCTTCGGGCCAAGCAAGGCCGCCGCACAGCTGGAGGCCTCCAAGGCCTTCGCCAAGGAAGTCATGGCCGAGGCGGGAGTGCCGACCGCGATGGCCCGGGTGGCGTCCAACGCCGAGGAAGCCGCAGACGCGCTGGACACCTTCGGCGCCCCCTACGTGGTGAAAGACGACGGGCTGGCTGCCGGCAAGGGCGTGGTGGTCACCGGCAACCGCGACGAGGCGCTGGCGCACGCGCAGGCCTGCTTCGACGCCGGCGGCACGGTGCTGATCGAGGAATTCCTCGACGGGCCTGAGGTGTCCGTGTTTGTCCTGTGCGACGGCACCACCACCCTGGCGCTGTCCCCGGCCCAGGATTTCAAACGGATCTTCGATAACGACGAGGGCCCCAACACCGGGGGCATGGGCGCCTACACGCCGCTGGACTGGGCGCCGGAAGGGCTGCTCCAGGAGGTCATCGACCGGGTGGCGCAGCCCACCGTGAACCAGATGGCCCACCGCGGCACGCCCTTCGTCGGAGTGCTCTTCGTCGGGCTCGCCCTGACCTCCCGCGGTACCCGCGTCATTGAGTTCAACGTGCGTTTCGGTGACCCGGAGACCCAGGCCGTCCTCGCCCGGCTCAAGACGCCGCTGGGCGGACTGCTGATGGCCGCCGCGAAGGGCGGCCTGGACAAGGTCCAGCCGCTGCGCTGGGCCCGGGAGTCCGCGGTCGCCGTCGTCGTCGCCGCCGAAAATTACCCCGGCACGCCACGGACCGGGGACCGGATCCGAGGCCTTAAGAAGGTCGAAGCCGTCGAAGGCGTCCATGTGGTCCACGCCGGCACCCGGCTCGACGGCGAAGGCAAGGTGGTGTCCGCCGGCGGCCGCGTCCTGGCCGTGGTGGCACTCGGCTCCGACCTCGTCGAAGCCCGCGAACGGGCGTACGACGGCGTCGAACTCGTCCAGCTTGACGGGGCGCAGTTCCGCACCGACATTGCCGGCAAAGCGGCGCGCGGCGAAATCCGGGTCTCCGGGCCGGCCGCCGCGGCCGGCGCCAAGGGAAAGGCGTGAACATGCCCGGAAACGAAGCAGCAAGGCGCCCGGGCGGCCTCGCCACCCCGGCGCAGGACCTCCCCGGGTGGACCCACGTGTACTCGGGCAAGGTCCGGGACCTGTACATCCCGTCGGATTCGGCCGTCACCGAACGCCTCGGCCACGAGTGCGTCCTGGTGGTGGCCAGCGACCGGATCAGCGCCTACGACCACGTCCTGGCGAGCGAGATCCCCGACAAGGGTCGCATCCTCACCCAGTTGAGCCTCTGGTGGTTCGAACAGCTCGGCGTCGAGCACCACGTCCTTGCCGCCACCGTCGACGGCGGGGTTCCCGCCGCCGTCGAGGGCCGTGCCATGATCTGCAAGAAACTCGAGATGTTCCCGGTGGAATGCATCGCCCGCGGTTACCTGACCGGCTCCGGGCTGGAAGAATACCGGCAGTCCGGCACGGTGTGCAGCATCCCGTTGCCGGCCGGGCTGGTGGACGGGTCCCGGCTCGACCAGGCCATCTTCACGCCGTCCGCCAAAGCCGACGTCGGCGACCACGACGAAAACATCACCTACGACGCCGTCGTGGACCTGGTGGGTGAGGATATCGCCGACCGGTTGCGTGAACTGACGCTGCAGATCTACACCAAGGCCGAGGAAGTCGCCCGCGGCCGCGGCATCATCCTGGCCGACACGAAGGTGGAATTCGGCCTCGACACGGCCACGGGCGTGATCACCCTCGGCGATGAGGTGCTGACCCCGGACTCCTCCCGCTTCTGGGACGCGGGCACCTACGAGCCCGGCCGGGCGCAGCCGTCCTACGATAAGCAGTACGTCCGCGACTGGCTCACCTCCGCGGCGTCCGGCTGGGACCGTTCCTCGGACACGCCGCCGCCGCCCCTGCCGGCCGACGTCGTCGACCGCACCCGGAGCCGCTACGTGGAGGCCTACGAGCTGCTGACCGGGCGCGCTTTCGCCTAACTGCCCGTGGCGGCGGCTTCGGCGCGGCGCTGGGCCAGCCGGATCTCCAGCACGGCGTCCATCGCCTGCTGGACCCGGTCCGAGGCGCCCGCCGCGCTGAACTCCTGCTGGGCCTCAGCCAGGTAGACGAGTGCTTCCTCGGCTTCGCCGGCTGCCTTGAGCGCCTTGCCCAGCAGCAGGGCGACCTCGCCGGCCACGTGTTTGGCCAGTGCGTCGCGTTCGCTGTGGATTTCGCGCAGCTTCTGCACGGCCCCGACGATGTCGCCGGTGAGGTACAGCCAGCGGGCCCGGATGAAGGCGACTTCCAGGTAGTCGGTCTTGTTGCCGCCCACGATCGAAAGTGCCAGTTCGGCGCGCTCGATCGAGGACAGGGTCTCCGGTTCCACGATGCCGGACGAGAGGCGGACGGCCGCGGACGCCTTGTTGAACCGGGCCCAAAGGTCGATGTCATGCGCGGGGGAGAGCAGCGTGGCCGCCTTCTCGTGGTATTTGATGCCCTCGGCGTAGTCGTGGCGCATGAAGGCCACGTTCCCGATCACCCAGGCGACCTCGCCGGCGAGCTGGGACATCGACTGGTCGTCCATTTGCGCATTCATTTCCTGGCAGTACTGCCAGGCTTCGTCCAGCCGGCCGCTTTCGGCCAGCGCCCCGATCAGCGCCCGCAGCGCGCCGATGATCAGCGTGGATCCCTGGGGCAACTGGTCGCAGAGCCGCACCGCCTCCTGGGCGTGTTCGACGGCGACCGCCAGCTGGCCCTGGCCGTGGCACACCGCGGCCAGCATCTGCCGGGCACGCACGCCGAGGCCGGCCGACTCGGCGGCCATCGGGTGGTCCAGCAGCCGCTGCACCAGGTCCTGGCACTCCTTGAGCTGGCCCTGCTTCATCAGGCACTCGGCCTGCATGTAGGTCATGTTCCACCAGGCGCTGGTGTTTTTTCCTTCCAGCGCGATCTGCGCCGCGGTGGCGGCGTGGCTGGCGGCCAGCGGGTAGTCGCGCAGGTCCCACGCCTGCCGTGCGTACAGTCCGGCCAGGACGTATTCGGCGTCGCTGACGGACACGGGCTGGCTCCACGCTTCGAGGGCCTTGGGGGCCAGTTCGAGCCGCCTGGCCAGCTCCTCAATGACGTCCGCGGTCGGTTCGCGGCGGCCGGTTTCGAGCAGCGAGATGTAACTGGGCGAGTACTTGTCCCGTCCCAGTTCCGCCTGCGTGAGGCCGCGCTCCAGCCGCTCCGCCCGGAGTTTCTCCCCGAATCCGTTCCCCACGGCTTCCTCCTCATTCCGGACAGTCTTTGTACTAAATGCTTGACACTGTCTGTGCAAGTAATTTTACAATGTATGTCAACAAGGGCTCGTGCTGGCTTTGTAACTATCCGACTCGTATTTCCGACTCGTATTGAGGAAACCCACATGTTGAAGAAGATTGCCGCGTCTGTCGCCCTGGCTGGGGCGTTGGCGTTCTCCGCTGCGGCTCCCGCAGTGCTGTCAGTAAGCGCCATCGGTAACTGGCCGGATCCCATGGGTACCGGCAGCCAGGCGATTGGAAACTGGCCGGATCCGATGGGCTCGGGCCAGGGCAGCCTGTCCGCGATCGGCAACTGGCCGGACCCCATGACCTACTCGACCAATATCGGAAACTGGCCCGACCCGATGTAGCCAGAAGCAACCGCAATCCGCAGCAGCCCCGGGATCCGGCCACGAGTCCCGGGGCTGCTGCGTTGGGTTATAGGACAAAACGTGTGTATGGCCGGGGCCCGCTTCCCAGCGACGGCGGGGGAAATCAGGGGTAGCTAAGCTTTTGGAGCTTAAGGTGGCTGGGGTGCTTGCATATCTCTTGAGTGTTTGATTTGTGGTCGTGCGCTGGTTCGGAACGGGAAAACGGCTGCCGGAAAGCAGCGTTACCGGTGTCTGGGCTGCGGTGGGAGCCGGTCGGGGGCGCGTCCTGACGTGAGCCGGCGGGCGGAGCTGGACGCGTTTCTCGGCTGGTTGCTGGGCACCGGGAGCCAGTCGCTGGTGGACTCGTTCGGAACGGCCCGGTCTTTCCGGCGCCGCACGGCGTGGTGCTGGAACATCGCCCCGCAAATCCCGGTCACGGGCGAGGTCCATGACCAGATCCAGGTCGACGGGATCTACGTGGGCTCGTGGTGCTGCCTGATCGCCGTCAGCGGCGATTACGTGTTGGGCTGGCAGTGGTGTGACACCGAGAAAAAGGCCGCGTGGGCTGCGTTGCTGGGACGCTTCCCGGCCCCGACCGTGGTGATCACCGACGGTGGTTCGGGGATCGCCGCAGCCCTGTCTGAGTGCTGGTCCGCGACCGCGGTCCAGCGTTGCCTCGTCCACGTCCAGCGCAACGTCCGCACCTACCTGACCGGCCGTCCCAGGACCGAGGCGGGCAAGGCGCTGCTGCGGCTGGGGCGGGCTCTGACAAGGATCACAACCGGGGCGGAAGCGGCGGCGTGGCTGGGCGGCCTGAACGACTGGCACCAGACCTACGGGCATCTGGTCAAAGCCCGGACCTATCGCAATGGCAACACCATCGCCCCGGCGTGGGTGCGGGCGAATCAGACCTGGTGGTTCACCCATGACCGGCTCCGGAAGGCCTACCGCCTCCTGGAGCGGCTCAGCCAGGCCGGGACGCTGTTCACCTACCTGCGTACCGAGTTCGCGGGCCTTGAAATCGCTGCCACGACCAACCGGATCGAAGGCGGCACCAACGCCCAGCTCCGTCTGCTGCTGCGGGCCCACCGCGGCATGAGCGAAGAACACCAAAAACGAGCCATCGAGTGGTACCTCTACCTCCACAGCGAAAGCCCGGTCCCGCCGGCCCGGCTCATCCGACCGGCGCACCACACCCCCGCACGCCCACCGGCTCAGACCGCCGTCGAACAACCCCACGGACCCGCGGAATACGGCAATGCCGCTACCGCAGAAGAAGGCCTCTGGGCCCGAACAGGCTGGGCAGGACGCCCGTGACACACCCGGGATTTACACACGTTTTGTCCTATAACCCGCTGCGTTTCCCGATTGAGGCGGGGGACAAAAAAGAGGGCCCTCCGAATGGAGGGCCCTCTTTTGACTGGTCGGGATGACAGGATTTGAACCTGCGACCTCGTCGTCCCGAACGACGCGCGCTACCAAGCTGCGCCACATCCCGATCCGTTACTTCAAAAGCAACTTCACAAGAGTATCCGATTCCGGCCCCGGATGCGAATTCGGGCCCGGGGCCGAACCGGCCCCCGGGGAGCTCAGACCAGCGATTCCTTCCACGCCCCGTGCAGCCTGGCGAAGCGGCCGCCGCCGCCGATCAGTTCCGCAGGTGTGCCATCCTCCACCACGCGCCCGTCATGGACCACCAGCACCCGGTCGGCGGTTTCCACTGTGGAGAGCCGGTGCGCGATGATCAGCGCCGTGCGGCTGTGCGTGGCGGTCCCGTCGGCTCCGGGGCCGCTGTCGGCGCCGTCGGTCACCCTGCGGGCGCCGTCGGCCACCCCGCCGTGGCCGCGGAGCAGACGCGCGAGCCCGGCCTGGACCAGGCGCTCGGAGGGAATGTCCAGGGAGGACGTGGCCTCGTCGAGGATCAGGACGGCCGGCCGGGCCAGGAAGGCGCGCGCGAAGCTGATCAGCTGCCGTTGCCCGGCGGAGACCCGGCCGCCGCGCTTGTTGACGTCGGTGTCATAACCCTCCGGCAGGGCGCTGATAAAACCGTCGGCGCCCACGGCCCTGGCGGCGTCTTCGATCTCCTGCCGGGTTGCGTCCGGGCGGCCGAGGGCGATGTTTTCGGCGACGGAGCCGCTGAAGAGGAACGCTTCCTGGGTGACCATGACGATGTTCCGGCGCAGGTCCGCCGTCGAGAGTTGCCGCAGGTCCACGCCGTCGAGCGTCAGGGAGCCGGCGGAGACGTCGTAGAACCGGGCGATCAACTTGGCCAGCGTGGACTTCCCCGCACCGGTCTGGCCTACCAGGGCGACCGTCTGGCCGGCCGGGATGTGCAGGTCCAGGGGCGGGATGATGACCGGGCCGTCGCCGTAACGGAACTCGACCTGCTCGAAATTGATCCGGCCGGTGGCTTCCGGCAGTGCCACCGGGCTGGCGGGCGGTCGGACGGTGGGAACTTCCTCCAGCAGCCCGGAAACCTTTTCCAGCGCAGCCTGCGCGCTTTGGAAGGAGTTGTAGAACATGGCCATCTGGTCCACCGGTTGGAAGAAGCGCTTGGCGGAGAGAATCAGGGCCAGCAGCACGCCCACCGCCAGATCACCGCTGAGCACCCGGAAGCCGCCGAAAAGCAGCACGACGGCGACGCACACGTTGCCGATCAGGACGAGTCCGGGCTGGAAGATGCCGTTGAGGTTGATCGACCGGACCGTGACCTTGCGGTACTCCTCCGAGAGTTCCGCGAACCGCCCGGCGTTCTGGCGCTCCTTGCGGAAGGCCTTGACCGCGCGGATGCCGGTCATGGTTTCGATGAAGTGCACAATCAGCCGGGCCGAGACCACCCGGGATTCCCGGAACGCAATCTGCGAGTGCTTCTGGTACCAGCGCGACAGGGCATACATCGGCACGCCGGCGGCCAGCACCAGCAGCCCGCTGCGCCAGTCCAGGGCGAAGACCGTGATGGCGGTGAACAGCATGAATAGCAGTCCGGAGGCCAGCGAGCTGACCCCTGAGTCGAGGAGGTCCCGCAGGGCCTCCAGGTCCGAGGTCTGCCGGGCGATGATGCGGCCGGAGGTGTAGTTCTCGTGGAACTCCAGGCTCAGCCGCTGGGTCTGGCGGAAGACCCGGACGCGCAGGTCCAGCAGCATCGCCTGGCTCAGGCGCGCCGTCGAGGTCACGTACAGGGCGGTAAGCCATGCCGTGGCGACGGCCGCGGCGAGGTAGGCGCTGCCGGCCAGCACGAGGGGGATGCTGTCGCCGGAGCGCAGGGCGGGCAGGGCCCGGTCGATCCCGAACGCGATCAGGGCAGGCCCGGCCACCCGGGCGGCCTGGGACAGCACGACGGCGGCGATGGTCAGCCAGAAGCGCAGCCGGACGGGACGGATCAGCGAACCCAGCAGCGCCAGGGAGCGGCGCCGGACCGCCTTGCTCTCCGCCTTGGACAGGTGCGCGTTGTCCTCATTGGCGGTGCCGAAGGTTGCGGTACTCATTGGGACATCTCCTCGGCGCCGAGGCCGGACAATTCGGAGTCCAGATCCCGGGGCTCCGGGTCCAGGCTGGCGATCACGTAGCGGTAGTGGCTGTTCGTGGCGAGCAGGTGGGTGTGCGTGCCGACGGCGGCGATCCGGCCGTCTTCCAGCAAAGCCACCCGGTCGGCCAGGGCCACGGTGGACGGCCGGTGGGCCACGATCAGGGTGGTGGTATCGGCCAGCACCTCCCGAAGCCGGGCCTCGACGAGTTCCTCCGTGTTCACGTCCAGGGCGGAGAGCGGATCATCCAGGACCAGCACTTTAGGCCGGGCCGCCACGGCGCGGGCCAGGGCGATGCGCTGCCGCTGGCCGCCCGACAGGCTCAGGCCCTCCTCGCCGATCAGGGTGTCCAGGCCAGCCGGCAGGGAGTACACGAAGTGGGCCTGGGCGGTCTCCAGCGCCTCCGTGAGGATCTGTTCCCGCTGCTCTGCAGGTTCATCGGGGGGCACGCCCAGCAACACGTTGTCCCGGACGGAACTTGAAAACAGCGTGGTGTCCTCGAAGGCCACCGCGACGATGCTGCGGAGTTCCGCCAGGTCGAAGTCGCGCAGGTCCACCCCGTCGATCGTGACCGAACCCGCCGTGACGTCGAACAACCGCGGCACCAGCTGCAGCAGGGCGCTTTTGCCGCTGCCCGTGATACCCACCAAGGCCATGGTCTCGCCCGGCAGGACGTCGAGGCTGATGTCCCGGAGGATCGGCTTCTCCGGGGCGTCCTCATAGCCGAAGCTGGCATTGTGGAAGCTCAAGGCACCCTCGACCGGTCCCGGCCGGCGCGGCCGATCCGGGCTCGTAATGGTATTGACGGCATCCATCACTTCGAAGTGGCGGTCAACCGCGGACTTCGCGGTGAGCGCCATGGCGAGCAGCAGCCCGCAGGCTTCCACCGGTGCGGCGATCACGGCGGCGGTGGCGAAGAACGCCACCAGGGCGCCGATGCTGAGTTGCCCGTCGGCCGTGAGCAGGACGCCGGCAACCAGCCCGGCTCCGAGGGCCAGCTCGGGCAGCAGCGTGACGACCATACTGAAAACGGCCAGGTGCCGCGCCTTGGCGATCTCCGTGAGCCGAAGTTCCTGGGCCTGCTCGTTGAAGTTCTCCAGCGCCTCCTGGCTGCGGCCGAAGGCCTTCAGCACGCGGATGCCGTGCACGGATTCCTCAACCGTCGTTGCGAGGTCACCGGCCTGGTCCTGGCTGCGCCGGGCCACCTTGCTGAACCGGGTGCGGAAGCGGAAACCGTACAGCATGATCGGTACGGCGGCGGCCAGGAAGATCAGCGCCAGCTGCCAGCTCATGGAAAACATCACGACGACGCCGATCACCACGGTCAGCGTGGTGACCACCAGCATGATCGCGCCGAACGCCATCCAGCGGCGGAGAAAATTCAGGTCGGTCATGGCACGCGAGAGCAGCTGACCGGACCCCCAGCGGTCGTGGAAGGAAACCGTCAGGTCCTGCAGGTGGCCATAGAGCGAGACCCGCATCCGGTTCTCCACGGTGGTGGCCGGGTTGATGACGAACTGGCGCCGCAGCGCCACGAACCCTGCCTCGGCGATGCCCAGCAGCAGGATCACCCCGGACGCCACCCACACGGCTTGGCCGTTGCCGCCGGGGGTCAGCCAGCTGTTGATCAGCACCCGCAGCACCTGGGGAACGGCCAGGGCGACGACGCTGGCGAACAGTGCGCACAGCAGGCCCATGATGAGCCGGGGCAAAATCGGCCTGACGTGGGGATAGAGACGGCTGACGGAGGAGAAAAACGAGGTCTGCTTGGCCATGCCTGCTTCTTCGATGCAACTGCGAAAGGGTTCACGCAACTGGGGGTAGTTTCCTGTAGCAACTACCCTATGCCATCGAGTGACCAGCTTCACACGTGCGGGGCCCCGGCCGGCCGCCCCGTACTAGGCGCGGGCGGTGAGGGTGAGCAGAACAGCCTCGGGCCTGCAGGCGATCCGCACCGGGGCGAAGCGTGAGGTGCCGATGCCGCCGGAGACGTTGACCGGCGTCGTCCGCCCGTCGCTTTCCCAGTCGTGCAGCCCCCTGGCGCGCCAGGTGGGGAGGTCGCAGTTGGATACGAGGGCGCCGTAGCCGGGGACGCAGATCTGTCCGCCGTGGGTGTGGCCGGCCAGCAGCAGGTCCGCGCCGTCCTCGGTGAAGTGGTCCAGCACCCGCTGGTAGGGGGCGTGGGCAACGGCGATCCGAAGGTGCGGTACGGAGTCCTGCCCGCGGGTGCCGCGGGGCCAGCCGGCATACCGTTCGAGGCCCAGGTGCGGATCGTCCACGCCGGAGAAATCCACCCGCAGACCCTTGAAGGCAAGGGACTGGCAGCGGTTGGTGAGGTCCACCCAGCCGGCCATGCCGAAGCCGGAACGCAGCCGCGGCCAATCCAGCTCCACCGGGCTTGCCGGCCGCTTGGAAGGACCAAGGAAGTAGGACGCCGGGTTCTTGAGCGTGGGGGCGTAGTAGTCGTTCGATCCGGGGACGAAGACGCCGGGGAACTCCAGCAGCGGCTGCAGGGCCTCGAGCACCGGGTCCACGGCCTTGGGGTGGCTGAGGTTGTCCCCGGTGTTGACCACCAGGTCCGGCCGCAGCTCGGCCAGCGACCGGAGCCACGCGGCCTTGCGCCGTTGGCCCGGAACAAAATGGATGTCACTGAGGTGCAGCACCCGCAACGGCCCGAAGCCCGGCGGCAGGACCGGCACGGTCTCTTCCCGCAGCGTGAATTGGTTCATTTCCCACAGACCATAGCCAGTTGCGGCGGCTCCTGCGGCGGCTCCGACGGCGGTGCCGACGGCGAAGCCGCGCCCGATGCTCCGGGCGCGGCTTGCCAGTACGTTGATTGCGGCCATGCGCTATCCCTGGCCCGGAGTGGTGCTCGGGACCGGTGCAGGCTTGTTGCTCGGGGCCGGTGGCGGTGCGGGCTTGTCGCTCGGGGCCGGTGGCGGGGCGGGAGCGGGGGCGGGAGGCGCGGCAGGCGCGGCAGGCGCCGTGGCCTGCGTCGTCGCCCGCGGCGCGGTGTAAGGTCCGGAAACCATATTCGAGGGCGGGGCCGGGAACGGGTTGGTACCATACGCCGGGGCGACCTGCGCCATGAAATTGGACCACTGCGGGCCGGCAATCATGTAGCCGTCGATGCCCTTGTAGAACTGGCCGTTGATGGTGACGTTCTGGCCCGCACGGCTCTGGTCGCCCAGCGCGTCGCCGAACCAGGACGCGGTCGCCAGGCCGGTCGTGTGGCCCACCACCCAGGTGGAGCCGTTGTTGTTCGAGGTACCGGTCTTGGCCGCGATCGGGAAGCTGGTCCGGGTGGAAATCCGGGGCTGGATGAGCGCGCCCGACCCACGGTTGAGGACTTCCTGCAGCGCGTAATTGACGCCGCGCGCAACCTCGGGCTTGATCGCGTCCCGGCAGTTGGTGTTCTGGGCGGGCAGTTGCGCCCCGGTGGCGTCCGTCACCGAGGTGATGGCGATCGGCTCGCAGTATTTGCCGTCGTTCGCGAACGTCGCGAAGGCGCTGGCCATGGTCAGCGGTGAGGTCTGGGTGGAGCCCAGCAGGTTCGCCGTGGTGAACATGTTGATCTTCGGGTGCGGGTCCGCGATGTTTCCGTTCGCGTCCAGAATGATCTTCTGCTCCGCGTCTTTAGCCGGCAGGCCGGAGTGCAGCCCTACTGCATCAACCGTCTTCTGGATGCCGCAAAAGTCAAGTTGGGCGGCGGACGCGAAGGTGATGGTGTTGATCGAGTTGTAGAGGCCTTCGAGCACAGATAGCGGACGGTACCAGGTCTCTTCGGCGTTCTGCAGGTCTTCCGCGGCACCGAGCTGCGCATTGTGCTCGGGGGTGCTGTACGCTCCCGTGGTCACACCGCAGGAGTTCCGCCAGGGGAAGTTCAAGGGGTACCGACGCACTGACCCGTCAAGGATCGTGTTCATCGACTTGCCCTCGTTCAGCCACTCCGCGAACGTGAACGGCTTCATGGTTGAACCGGGCTGGGCGCCGCCGAGGCCGCCGAGGTCATTGCCCTTGGCATCGAGCTGGTCGACGCTGAAGTTTACTTCGGTGTTGAACTTGCCATCGGCGGCCAGAAAAGACGTGTTCTGCGCCATGTTGGTGATCTTGCCGGTGCCGGGCTCGACCGAGACCAGGGCGGCGCCCCACTTGTCCGGGTTGGCTCCGGCGGACGCGTTGACTTGCTCCTGGGCCACGGCCTGGGCCTTCGGGTCCAGGGTGGTCTTAATGGTCAAGCCGCCGCGGAAGATCTTCCGCTGCCGGGCGTCGGGGTCGGCGCCGTAGGCGGGGTTGTTCTGCAGCAGGTGCAGCACGTAGTCGCAGAAATACGGCGCCATGGCGGCGTTGGCGCAGCCCTGCTTGGGCTGGGTGACCTTGGTCTCCACCGGGGTGGCGACCGCGGCGTCGTAGTCGGCCTGCTTGATTTTGCCCTGGTTCAGCATTGCCCTGAGCACCAGGTCGCGCCGCACCTTGGCGTTGTCCGGATGCGTGATCGGGTCGTAGAAGGACGGGCTGTTCACGAGCCCGGCCAGCAGGGCGGCCTGCGGGAGGCTGAGGTCCTTGGCGCTGGTGCTGAAGAAGAACTTCGAGGCCGCTTCAATGCCGTACGCGTCCCGGTTGAAGAAGACGATGTTCAGGTAACCCTCGAGGATCTGCTCCTTGCTGAACTTCTTCTCCAGCGCGATCGCGAGTTTCATCTCGCGGAGCTTGTCCCCGACGCCCTTGTTGACACCGTTGAGCAGGATCTGGTCGCTCTTGCCTTCGGACTCCAGCGAGGAGTTGATGACGTTGTTGACGTACTGCTGCGTGATGGTCGACGCGCCCTGCTTGTTACCGCGCGCGGTGCTGACCAGTGCGCGCAGGATGCCGGTGGTGTCCACGCCGCCGTGCTCGTAGAAGCGGCTGTCCTCGATGGAGATCACCGCGTCCTTGATGAACGGCGACATCTGGTCCAGCGCCACGCGGGTGCGGTTCTCCGAGTAGACGCTGGCGATGACGCTGCCGTCGGAGGCGAGGACGGTGGTGGACTGGCTCGGCGGATCGACCTGCAGCTCGGCCGGCAGGGTTTCAAAGAACTTGATCGAGCCGCTGGCCGTGTTGCCCGACAGGGCAGCTGCCGGGACCAGCAGGCCCGCGACGAGGACACCACAAATAGCGCTCACGCCAAGGAAGAGAATGATCTTTCCGAGAGTGGTGGCCGTGTCGAATAAAGGGTTCTTGCCAGTCGCCATGTTTTCCACTTTACCGGCAAGGACTAGGCTTTACTTCATGACCAAATGGGAGTACGCCACGATTCCGCTCATTATCCACGCGACGAAGCAGATTCTGGATCAGTGGGGTGACGACGGCTGGGAACTGGTGCAGGTCGTCAAGGGCCCCGACGGGAACGGCCTCGTTGCCTACTTGAAGCGGGAGAAGAACCAGTCATGAGCACCCCCGAAACGGCCGCCCCGGCGGCATCAACGGCCCCCTCCGAGCGGGCCGGGGACACCGCGGTCGCGGGCAAAAACAGTGCCGCCTCCGGCGCGTCGTCCGCCGTCGAACAGCGCCTCGCAGAACTTGGCCTGACCCTTCCGGCCGTTGCCGCTCCGGTGGCCGCCTACGTTCCGGCCGTGGTCTCCGGCAACCACGTCTACACCTCCGGCCAGTTGCCTTTCATTGGGGGCCAGCTGGAGGCCACCGGCAAGGTTTCGTCCGGCTCCGAGGCCGCCACCGATGAACCCACCGTTTCCCCCGAAGACGCCAAACGCTACGCCGAGGTCTGCGCTGTGAACGCGCTGGCCGCCGTCAAGAGCGTCATTGGCGACCTCGACCGCATCACCCGGATCGTGAAGGTGGTGGGTTTCGTTTCCTCCGATCCCTCCTTCACCGGGCAGCCCGGTGTCATCAATGGCGCCTCGGAGCTGCTGGGCAAGGTTCTCGGCGACGCCGGCCAGCACGCGCGGTCCGCCGTGGGCGTCTCGGTGCTGCCGCTCGACTCGCCGGTCGAGGTCGAACTGATCGCTGAATTTACCTAAAGGCCTGGTAGTTTCCCTTGCCGCACCTCGCACGACGCTTGTTTGTGCTCCCCCCGGATCTCGAGGGAGCAGCCCGCAGCTGGCTTGAAAACGGCGAGCGGACGCCCCGGGCACCCCGCTATGCCTCCTCCGTGGTGCTGCTCCGGGACTCGCCTACCGGGCTTGAGACCTGGCTGGGCTACCGGCCGGGCACCTCCCCGTTGGGGGTGCTGGCCTTCCCGGGCGGTTCAGTGGAACCATCCGACGACGGCGCCGTCGGCTGGCTGGGTCCCAGCCCGCAGCAGTGGGCCGAGAAGATGGGCACCGCCGACGTCGGGCTGGCGCGCCGGCACGTCGTTGGGGCGATCCGCGAACTCTTCGAGGAAACCGGCGTCCTGCTGGCAGGTCCGGACCTGTCCGCGACGGTGGAGGCGAACTCCACTGCCGAATGGATGCGGGCACGGGAAGCGGTGGCCGGCCAGGAAGTTTCCTTCATCGACGTGCTCACCAAGCGCGGGCTGTCGTTGCGGACCGACCTGCTCAAGCCGCTGGTGAACTGGCTCAGCCCGGACTTCTCGCACCGCCGGTTCAACACCCGCTATTTCGCCGCGACAGTCCCGGTGAACCAGCAGCCATCCCTGCTGGCCAGCAAGGGCCTCTGGGCGCGCTGGGTCTGCGTCCGCAAGGTGGTCGCCGAACGGGACAGCACCGCCCTCGGCGACGAGGTGGGCCAGCCGAATACCGTGGGCCGGACCCTCGGCCAACTCCTGGTCCCGGGCTCGGAGATCATGCTGGAGAAGATGGCCGCAGCCAACGGGTGCATCGCCTACCTCAGCCACAACCGCACCGCCCATGCCTATCAGCCGATGCTCCTGGAACAGGACGGCAAACTCATGCTCGCCGTCGAAGCGGCCAACACCGTCGTCGGCGAACCCCCGCGCGGGGTCGGCAAGGCCTGACACGGCACCTGGACCGCGCCTGCACCGGCCGTTTGCCACGCGCCACGCGTTTGGCCGCTGGACATGCTGCTCGGGCGTTCCGCAGGCTGGGCATGCTGCTCGGGCTTTTTGCAGGCTGGGCATGCTCGTCTCTGGCCCTGCGGGAGTCGGGACATGTCCAACGCTGGCGCGGACCGGTGGACAGGATGGTTATATGTCCACGCCCCTGCCCGCACGCTGGGCATGTCCACTCGTCTCTGGCCCTGCGGGAGTGGGGACATGTCCAACGCTGGCGCGGACCGGTGGACAGGATGGTTATATGTCCACGCCCCTGCCCGCAGGGTGGGCATGTCCACTCGTGCCTTGCCCGCGCAGACCCGCTTAACCGCCAGAGGCCGCCCCGTTGCCACGGGCCGGCCTCTGCTGCGTTGCGCAGATGCTTAGCGGGAGCGCTGGCGGAGGCGCTGCATGTCGAGGATCACGACGGCGCGCGCCTCGAGCCGGAGCCAGCCGCGCTGGACGAACTCGGCCAGGGCCTTGTTGACGGTCTCCCGGGAGGCGCCGACCAGTTGCGCCAGTTCTTCCTGGGTCAGCTCGTGGGCAACGAGGACGCCGTCGGTCGCCGGGCGGCCGAAGCGGTCGGCCAGATCCAGCAGCGCCTTCGCGACACGACCGGGAACGTCGGAGAAGACCAGGTCGGAGAGTGAGTCGTTGGTGCGGCGCAGGCGGCGGGCGAGGGCCTGCAGCAGCTGCGCGGAGACCTCCGGACGGGTCCGCAGGAGCGCGTTCAGGCTCTCGTTCTTGAGCCCCGCCAGGCGGGTTTCGGAGACGGCGGTGGCCGTTGCCGTGCGCGGGCTGGGATCGAACAGGGCCATTTCGCCGAAGAGTTCGCCCGGGCCCAGGATGGCGAGCAGGGACTCGCGGCCGTCGGGGGACGTGCGGCCGAGCTTCACCTTGCCGGAGACGATGAAGTACAGCTGGTCACCCTGGTCGCCTTCCCGGAAAACCGAGGCTCCGCGTGAGAGGTCCACCTCGGTGAGTTCGTCCGTCAACAGACGGAAGGCCTCGTCGTCGAGCGTGGCGAAAAGGGGTGCGCGGCGCAATACCTCGATATCCATGAAAACTCCTGACTTGCTGTGTCGGCTGGGGCGCTCCAGCCATTGTTTCAGAATTTTGCCGCTTCTGTGACGTAGTTGGCACCCAGCCGCGCCAAACGCCGCCGCAGCACCATCGTGGCACACCGGTCCGCGACGCCCACCGCACGCCCCGTAGCACGCCCCGAAGCACGCCCACCGCACGCCCCATAGCACGCCCCCGGCCGGGAGTCTGCCCCGGCCGGGAGTGCCGCCCGCAGCCGGGACTCACGGACAACTGTCGGAGTGCGCCGGTAGAATGTGGGTCTTACGAGTCTTAAGGAGCCCCGTGTTCGGCTTGACCATTTTGGACCTGGCGCTGATTTTGACGTTGCTGTCCTACCTGATCTACGGCCTGCGCAACGGCTTCCTCGTGACCCTCGGTGGCCTGGCCGGATTCGCCGCCGGTGCCGTGGCCGCGTTCCTGTCCGTGCCGCTCGTCAGCAAACTGGTCGGAGACCCCACCTGGCGGCTCACCGCGATCATCGCCACGGCCGTCGTGCTCATGATGCTCGGGCACGGCCTCGGCACCGCGATCGGGCGGCGGCTCCGCAGCGTGGTCAAGATCAGCCCGCTCCGCCTGGTGGACCGGGTGGCGGGCGGCGGCGTCAACGTCGCCGTTTCCGCCCTCGTCATGTCCATGCTGGCGTTCAGCATCAGCGCCCTCGGCGTTCCGTTCGTGTCCCAGCAGCTGGCCGATTCCAGGGTCATCGGCTTCATCGACGGGGTGACACCCAAGCCGTTGAAGACCTCCATGGCGCAGCTGCGCTCTGCCGTCATCGGCGATGGGATCCCGACCCTGTTCGAGGGCATCGGCGGCCAGCCGGTTCCGGTTCCGAACGCCAGCACCGACACCCCCGCGCTCAACAAGGCAGCCACCTCGGTGTTGAAAATCGCCGGCACGGCCTACCAGTGCGGGCAAAACCAGACCGGAACCGGATTCGTGGTTGCGCCCGGCCGCGTGGTGACCAACGCCCACGTGGTCGCCGGGGTGCCCGAGCCGGTCGTGGAGGTCCCGGGCGGCGGCGCGCTCCCGGGCCGGGTTGTTTACTTCGACAGCCGCCACGACCTGGCAGTCCTGGCCGTCGGCGGGCTGCCGTCCGCGCCGTTGCCGCTGAGCGCCAATCTTCCCCCGGGCAGCCCGGCGGCGTTTGCCGGCTATCCGCATGGCGGACCGTTCCAGTCCAAACCCGCCACCGTCCGGGACATTGCTACCGTCCTGGTGCCGGACATTTACGGCAACAACGCCGCGGCGGAGGACGTCTACCGGCTGGCCGGCGACGTGCAGCCCGGAAATTCCGGCGGCCCGCTCCTGACCACGGACGGCCAGGTCGCCGGAGTGGTCTTCGCCAAGTCCACTTCGGAAGCCTCGCTCGGCTTCGCCATCACCATGAGCGACCTTGGACCGGTGGCGGCGCAAGCCGCCGGGCTGAGCAGTGCCGTTTCACCGGGGCAGTGCATCAAGAAGTAACGGATTCCGTGGCCCAGGAAGGCCTCAGGCCTTGGCGGCCTGCCGTTCGGCGAGGTATTCGACCGCAAAGCGGTAGCCCAGGATTCCGGCGCCGGCGATCACCGCGGCGCTGACGTCGGAGAGATAGGAGTGGTGCCGGAACCCTTCGCGGGCGTGCACGTTGGTGATGTGAACCTCGACAGTGGGCAGCTGCACCGCGGTGATCGCATCCCGGATGGCCACCGAGGTGTGCGTGTAGGCGCCCGCATTCAGCACGATGCCGGCGGCTTTTCCACGGGCTGCGTGGATGGCCTCCACCAGGGCGCCCTCATGGTTGGACTGGAAGCACTCGACGTCGACTCCGTACGCCGTGCCGGCGTCCTTGGCAAGCTGTTCGACGTCCGCCAGCGTCGCCGTGCCGTACTTTTCTGGCTCCCGCGTGCCCAGCAGGTTCAGGTTCGGTCCGTTCAGAACCAGGATGGTGGCGCGGGGGGCGCCCGCGGGGGTGACTTCGCTCATGCCAGCCAATGTATCGCGTCACGGCAGCCCCCGGCCCGCACCCGGGCCGGGGGGTGCCGCCTACTTCCGGAGCGACTGCGCGATCTGGGTCATCACGGTGTTGTCCGCCAGGGTGGTGGCGTCACCCACCTCGCGGCCCTCCGCGACGTCCTTGAGTAGCCGGCGCATGATCTTGCCGGAGCGGGTTTTCGGCAGCTCCGGGACGATCAGGATGGTCTTGGGTTTTGCGATCGGCCCGATCTCCTTGCCCACGTGGGCGCGCAGTTCCTGGACCATGGCGTCGCCTGAATCCGTCGCGTCGCCGCGCAGGATCACGAACGCCACGACGGCCTGCCCGGTGGTCTCGTCCGCGGCCCCGACGACGGCGGCCTCCGCTACCGCGGGGTGGGACACCAGTGCGGATTCGATCTCCGCGGTGGAGAGCCGGTGCCCGGAAATGTTCATGACGTCATCTACCCGGCCGAGCAGCCAGACGTCGCCGTCCTCGTCTTTTTTGGCGCCGTCGCCCGCGAAATACATGTTGTCGAACCGCGACCAGTACGTTTCCTTGAAGCGCTCCGGGTCGCCCCAGATGCCGCGCAGCATCGCAGGCCACGGTTCCCGGATGACCAGGAAACCGCCGTGGCCGTTGGGCACCGATTCGCCGGCCTCATCCACCACGTCGACGGCGATGCCGGGAAGCGGGACCTGCGCGGAGCCGGGTTTGGTCGCGGTCACGCCGGGCAGCGGCGCGATCATCTGCGCGCCGGTTTCGGTCTGCCACCAGGTGTCCACGATGGGCGCCGGGTGCTCCTTCTTCTCGCCGTGCGGCCCGGCGTTGGAGCCGATGACCTCCCGGTACCACATCCATGCCTCCGGGTTGATCGGTTCCCCTACCGAGCCGAGGACTCGGATCGAGGACAGGTCCGACTTGGCCGGGATCTCCTTGCCCCACTTCATGAAGGTGCGGATGGCGGTGGGGGCGGTGTAAAGGATGGAGACCTTGTACTTTTCCACGATCTCCCACCAGCGGCCCTGGTGCGGGAAGTCCGGTGTGCCCTCATACATCACCTGGGTCGCGCCGTTGAGCAGCGGGGCGTAGGCGACGTAGGAGTGGCCGGTGACCCAGCCGACGTCGGCCGTGCACCAGTAGACGTCGGTTTCGGGGTGCAGGTCGAAGACCGCCCGGTGGGTGTAGGCGGTCTGGGTGAGGTAGCCGCCGGTGCTGTGCAGGATGCCCTTGGGCCGGCCCGTGGTGCCGGACGTGTAAAGGATGAACAGGGGGTGCTCGGCGTCGTGCCCGACGGCGGTGTGCTCCGCGGAGGCCGCATCGACGGTGTCGGACCACCAGTGGTCGCGGCCCTCGTGCCAGTCGACGTCCTGGCCGTTGCGCTTGACCACCACAACGTTCTGCACGGTGTGCCCGTCGTGGGCCAGGGCCTCGTCCACGGCGGGCTTGAGTGCGCTGGGTTTGCCGCGGCGGTAGGTGCCGTCGGCGGTGACCACCAGTTTGGCTTCGGCGTCGTCGATCCGGGAGCGGAGCGCGTCGGCGGAGAAGCCGCCGAACACCACGGAGTGGACGGCGCCGATCCGGGCGCAGGCCAGCAGGGTGATGACCGCCTCGGGGATCATTGGTAGGTACACGGCCACCCGGTCGCCCTTGGCGACGCCGAGGGATTCGAAGGCGTTGGCCGCCTTCTTGACCTCCTCAGTGAGCTGGGCATACGTGTAGGTGCGGGTGTCGCCGGGCTCGCCTTCGAAATAGATCGCGACCCGTTCCCCGTTCCCGGCCTCCACGTGCCGGTCCAGCGCGTTGTACGCCGCGTTAAGCTCCCCGCCGACAAACCATTTGGCGAACGGTGGATTCGTCCAGTCCAGCGTCTGGCTGAAGTCCTTGTCCCAGCTGAGCAGTCCGCGCGCCTGCTTGGCCCAGAAGGCTGGCCGGTCCGCGTCCGCCTCCGCGTAGTCGGCGGCGGTGACGACGGCGTTTGCGGCGAACTCTGCCGAGGGGGCGAACCTGCGGTTCTCCTGCGACAGATTTTCGAACGCATCGCCCTGCGAGGGCGTGGTCGGGGCGGAGCCGGGGGCCTGCTGGGACATGGGTGACCTCATCATTCATCGATCCGTGCTGCGCGGACGGCCCGCTGCGGCCGCCGTTCCGGCCCGCCTGCACGGCACCGGACAGCGGCTGGTCACGGGTCTACCGCAAAGAGCTGTTCCGGAATACACCCTAACGCGCAGGTCCGACAGAACGTGCGCCCCGTCACACGGGGCCGCAGTGAACGGTCTGTGTTAAGCGACGAATGGCAGATCCGCTGCCCGACGCCGGCGGCTGCGAGGGCTACCTCGCCCGGCACGCCACGGGCCCGCAGCTGGGGATCCCGGCACGCACCACGGAAGCTGCCACGGCATCCAACCCAAGCCCGCACAGCCGGTTTTACGCGGAGGGCGAAAGCAGCCGCCGCTGGTGCTGGAGTGACGGCGGGCCAGCTAGTGATCGCCCCGGCAGGTGACTAGGCTGAGATGAAGTTGTGACATCCGAAGGGCGCGGCAGGACTGCTGGCCGTCCCGTGTGCGCCGCCGCCAGGCAGCGCAGTTCGGAGTGCGGCCACGCTAAGGAGAACAGAATGAACGAACAAGGCAATGGGCAGCTCCGCGCGCCCTTCCGTGGCGAAGGACCGGCCGGCGCCCCGCAGGGCAGCGCGCAGGGCGCCGAGCCGCGCTTTACGGTCGACAAGCCAAACATCAAGAACAACGAAGCCGTCCTGGGTTCATTCACCGTCCGGGACCTCACCGTCTTTGGCTCGACGCTGCTCCTCTTCGTCGCCTCCCTGATCCCGATGTTCGCCATCCAGTACAACTTGTGGAACCTGGGCAGCCTCTTCTTCCTGGGACTGGGAATCGTGCTGCCGCTGATCGTGGCGGCCCTCTTTGTGGCGCGCCGCGTCAGCCCCGGCACCAGGATCCGGATCGGGTCGCTCTCCATTGACCAGTTCGCCTCCGTCGTGGCGTCCTTCAGCCTCGCCTTTTTCTTCCTCGCGGCCGCCGGCGCCTTCGTGCCGAGCTTGCTGCTGGCCCTGCTCGGGGCGGCGGGACTCTTCACCGCTACCGTGCTCGCGCGGCTGATCCCCGCCCTCGCCGGCGACTTCCTGCACCGCGCGGAGACCCCGGCGCACGTCGTCGCCCGGGAAGCTGCCGCCCCGCTGCGCAGGCCGCGTGCCCCCAAAGTCCCCAAGACTCAGCAGGCCACCGGTGGTCCGGCGGCTGCCAAGACCGGGAACAGCACGCTCGCCGGCTGGGCCAAACGCATGGTTCCCGGCAAGTCCGGCGCTGCGGCGGAACACGTTCCGGCCAGTCATGAATTCGCAGGTGCCCACAAGGGCGCCGGCGCCACAGCGGTAGGCAATGCCCCCGCCGGAGCGAGCGCCGCCGGTGCTTCGGCGGCAGGTGCCGCTGCCGGCGTCGGCGGCGCCCGGCCCTCGGCTGAAGAGCCCGCTACCCAGGCGCAGGGAGTCGTCCCCCCGGCCGCCGCCGCCCCGGGCGCGGCGCACCCGTCAGCCGCGCCGGCCGCTGCCGGTCCTGAAGAAACGCAGGCGGCCCCGGTCGTGCCGGCTGCTGCCGGTCCCGAAGAAACCCAGGCGGCCCCGGTTGTGCCGACCGCTGCCGGAGCGCCGGCCGCGCGCCAGGAGTTGCCCACCGCCCTCACCTCGCAGGTGCGTTCGGCGGAGCCGATCGGCGCCACGGTGGACCCGGCGAGCCGGCCCGAAGCGTCACAGCCGGCGTATGAGGCCTTCTGGTTCGCTGTCCCGCAGCCCCGCACCGCGGTGGACGAGCGCACCGGCGCCCCGGCGTTCGTCGTCGAGCCCGGCGGCTGGGTCCTGGCGCTGGAAGACCGCGGCCACGAGTTCCTGGTCCAGCACACCGACGGCCGCGTCGGCGTCCTGCGGGACCTCAGCAACGTCGAACGCGGCTAGCAGGACCGTGGCCATCGAACCCGGGAGCGTGGACCCGGCGTCTGGTTCCGGGCTGACGGCCCGGACGGGGGAATCACCGCTGGGGCTCAAGCGCCGCGCCCGCCGGATCAACCGGGCGCTGGCCGAGCAATACCCTTATGCGCACGCCGAGCTGGACTTCCGCAACCCGTTCGAGCTGGTGGTGGCTACGGTGCTGTCCGCGCAGACCACGGATGTGCTGGTCAACCAGATCACGCCGCTGCTGTTCGCCCGGTATCCGGATGCGCGGAGCATGGCCGAAGCCGAGCCGGCCGACCTGGAAGCCATCATCAAACCCACCGGGTTCTTCCGCGCTAAATCGCGCAACCTGATGGCGCTGTGCACCAAGCTCGTCGACGACTACGATGGCGTGGTTCCGGGCCGGCTTGAAGACCTGGTGAAGCTGCCCGGGGTGGGCCGAAAGACCGCGAACGTTGTGCTCGGCAACGCGTTCGGCATCCCCGGCATCACGGTGGACACCCACTTTGGCCGGCTGGCACGGCGCTTCGGGTGGACCGAGTCGGAGGATCCGGTCCGGGTGGAGGCGGACGTCGCCGAACTCTTCGAACCGAGGGACTGGACGATGCTCTCGCACCGGGTGGTGTTCCACGGCCGCCGCGTCTGCCACTCCCGCAAGCCTGCCTGCGGCGCGTGCGCGGTGGCGAACTGGTGTCCCAGCTACGGCGCCGGCGAAACCGACCCGCAGCGGGCCCGGAAGCTGCTGAAGTACGAACTTGCCCCCGGCCAGGAGGAACTGCTCGCGAAGCTCCTCGCGGAAACCCACCGCGCCGCGGAAATCCGGATGGAATCCCAAAGAAGGCCACAATGACCGCCCGCCAGGACCTGATTGACCACGCCGCCGCAGTGCTGGCCGGCACCGCGCCCGAGCCGGATCCGCGCTGGCGTGAACTCGTCGTTGAGCCGGGAGCGCGGGTGCGCCGGGCGGCGGTGTTGATGCTGTTCGGGTCACTGGACGACGTCCCGGCAACGTCGGTGAAACTGCTGGCACCGGCCGATCTGGACGTGCTGTTGCTGCAGCGCGCCCAGACCCTGGATGACCACCCGGGCCAGGTGGCGTTCCCAGGCGGCGGCATTGACCCGGGCGAGTCGGCCACCGAGGCCGCGCTGCGGGAGGCCGAGGAGGAAACCGGCCTGGATCCCGCCGGGGTGGAGGTATTGGGGGTCATGCCCGAGCTGGCGTTGCCGCGCGGGAACTTCCTGGTAACCCCCGTGCTTGGCTGGTGGGCCGCCCAGTCACCGGTCCGGGTGGTGGATTACGGGGAATCCGCCCAGGTGTTCCGGGTCCCCGTCCGGGACCTGCTGGACCCGGACAACCGGGTCATGGCCACCGTGAGCCGCGCCGGACAGACGTTCCAGAGTCCGGCTTTCACGGTAAACGGCGTCGTGGTCTGGGGGTTCACCGGGATGATTCTCAACCAGTTGTTCGAACAGCTGGGCTGGGCCGTGCCGTGGGACCGCAGCCGGCTCCACGACATCGACGCGTAACCCGCGTGGGGCTCAGTGCCGGGACCGGTCAACCACCAGCCCGGTCGCGGCGTTTTCCCGTACCGCGGTGATGCCTGCGGCCGCGCCGCGGACCGAATTAAACGGTGGTGAAACAGCAAGAACTGTCCCGTCCGGTGCAGTCAGCTTAAAGAAGTACGACTCGTCCTCAGTTGCTGCAATCTCGAATACGCCAGCCACTTTGCTGCCTCCCCAGTTCCTTGCCTCAGTGCCTCTTGC
This sequence comes from Arthrobacter sp. JB02-1C, assembly GCF_057748045.1. Classification (NCBI taxonomy): domain Bacteria; kingdom Bacillati; phylum Actinomycetota; class Actinomycetes; order Micrococcales; family Micrococcaceae; genus Arthrobacter; species Arthrobacter sp. JB02-1C. The sequence goes on along the minus strand of NZ_CM173235.1, from coordinate 537,395 downwards.
CCCGCCGACGCGGACCGCGCGGCCGGGGCGTGTTGAGCGTATCGGGGCTAGTTCTGCGGCGGCAACGCTACTGGCGGGTACATTACCCCCGGTGTCCACAGTGGTGTCCACAGCGGTCGTGCCGCACCCGGTCCGGGTGGTTTATTTCGCGTTGTCATAGGAGTCGACGACGGCGATGCTCACGGGGAAGTCCACCGGGATCGTGCCGAACAGCAGTTCCTTGGCGGCGGCTGCGGATTCCTCAATGGCCTGACGGCAGGCGGCAACGGCATCATCCGGGCAGTGGACCATGACTTCATCGTGCAGGAAGAAGACCAGCTCACCGGCCGGCGAACCCGCGGCCCGCAGGGTCCGCAGCCGACGTCGCAGTTCCGCCAGCCAGCACGCGGCCCAGTCGGCGGCGGAGCCCTGCACCACGAAGTTCCGGGTAAACCTTCCGCGTGACCGGGCCAGCGCGTCGGCCCGGCGTTGTTCCTCCGCGGAGGCGGAACGCTGGCTTTGCCGCCACCGCTCCGACGGCGGCGGGCTGCTCCGGCCCAGCCGGGAGGTGACTATTGCCCCGGCCTCGCCGGCGCGGGCGGCCTGCTCGACAAACCCGACGGCGCGCGGATAGGTGCGGGCCAGCTGGGGCATCAACCGGCCCGATTCGCCGGTGGTGGCGCCGTAAATGGCACCCAGCAGCGCCATTTTGGCTTTGGCCCGGTCGCCGCCGAAGCCTTGCGCGGCGATGCCGGCGTAGAGGTCCTTGTCACGGGCGGCCTCGGCCATCCGTGAATCCTGCGCCAACGCCACCAACACCCGCGGTTCCAGCTGGGACGCGTCTGCGACGATCAGCTTGTGGCCCGGATCGGCGTGCACAGCGCCGCGGATCTGGCGCGGAATCTGCAGCGCCCCGCCGCCGCGTGAGGCCCAGCGCCCGGACACCACGCCGCCCACCACATACTCCGGTTGGAACCGGCCGTCCCGGACCCAGGCATCCAGCCATGCCCACCCGTTGGCGGCGTGAAGCCTGGCGAGTTTCTTGTACGCCAGCAGCGGCTCGATCGCCGGGTGGCGGGACTCCTTCAGCTCCCACTGGCGGGTGGACTTTACTTCAATGCCGTTGCGGTGCAGCGCACGCATCAACTCCTGCGGGGAATCCGGGTTCAGCGCCGGGGCCTGCAGCAGCAGGCGCAAGTCGCTGGTGAGGGCTTCCAGTTTCGCGGGCCGGTGTCCGTGCGGCGGCCGCGGGCCGAGCTGGTCCGCGAGGATCTGTTCATGGAGCTCCTCGCGCCACGGCACACCCGCGTGCTGCATCTCGACGGCGATCATCGCCCCCGCGGATTCGGCGGCGAGCAGGAGCTGGAGGCGCTGCCGCTGCCGCCTGGCGCCGGGGTCGGCGTCGGCCAAAGCGCCTTGCTGGGCCGCGTATTCGGCGCGGAGGTCCTCGGCTGAGAGCCGGGGCGCCGCGGACGCGCCGGGGTCACCGAACAACGCGCCCTGGTCAGCTGGGGGAGGCGGCGGCCGCAGCGCCCGCGGCGGCTGCTCGACGTCGTCGTCCTGGGTCAGCTTCTCGGCATTGCGCGCGTAGTGAGTATGCGCGGTGAACTCCGAGTGCGCCAGAATCGCGCCGCACAGGGTCAGGTCGTAACAGCGCTCGAGTTCTACGCCTGCGGCGAGCAGGTCCGGGTACCAGTCCTGAGTGCGGCGCCAGATCCAGCGCGGGTGGCCCTGTTCCAGCGCACGCACGACGCCGGGCAATTCGGCCTTGCTGACGATGCGCGGGGTGGGCGCGGCGGGATCGGGGGCGCCGCCGCGGGTGAGCCGTTGCAGGACTGCGCCGTCGGGGTGGGCGGCGAGCAGCAGATGCATAGCCTCAATTCTGCCCTGCCGACCGGCCGGCAGTTGCCGGCAGCGGTCGGCGGTTGTCCACATAGCTGTGCGCCAGGGCCCCGGACGGCGCCGGACCCGCGCAGACTGGGGCCATGAGCCGGCACCAGCTACCTGAACCCGCCGCCCCCGGATTCGACGGGCCGTCAGCCGGGCCGTCCCATTCGGCGCCAGGGCCGTGGCTTCCCGGCAGCGCCACGGAAACGCTCCTGGTCAGCGGCTCTGAGCTCCTGCGGAATGAGGTGGAGCGGATCGCCGCCGCCGCCGGGCGGCAGCTGAAAGTGACGCAGGATGCGGCGGAGGCGGCCCCATACTGGGATTCCGCCGGCACCGTGCTGTTGGGCAGTGACGTCCGGGAACTGCCACCCCGGCGCCGTGCTCCCGCTGTCCTCGTCGGCCTCAGCGGTGAAGGTGGCAGCCTGTGGCAGCTGGCCGCCGCCCTGGGAGCTGAACGCGTGGCTGTCCTCCCGGACGGGGGCCCATGGCTGGCGGAGTACCTCAGCCGCTCACAGGCACCCGATCCCGGCGGACACGTCCTCGGGGTGGTCGGCGGCTGTGGCGGGGCCGGAGCCAGCACCGGCGCGGTCTGGCTGGCCCGCGCGGCGGCAGCACTCGGTGCCCGGGTGCTCCTGGTCGACGGTGACCCGTGGGGCGGCGGCCTCGAACTGTCCCTGGCTGCCGAAGATGTGCCGGGGCTGCGCTGGCCGGACCTCGCCGAAGCCAGCGGCAGCATTGACCCCGATCAGCTCCATGAGGCCCTGCCGGAAGCCGGCGGCTTCTCCTTCCTGTCCTGGCCCGGCAACCGGGAGCGTGCCAGGGGCATCGACCCGGCAACCGTTGCCGGGGTGCTCGACGCGGCACGGCGCTGCTACGAGCTGGTGGTGCTGGACATCGGCCGCGGATGCGATGCCGTGCGTGCCTTCGCCTGGGAATGCGACCGCGTCCTCGTCGTTCTGCCGGCCCAGCTCCGTGCCGCCGTGGCGTCCGCCCGCCTGGTGACGGAGCTCCCGCCGGTGGACACTGCCCTGGTGATCAGGGCGAAGCCCGGCGCCGCGCTGGACGTGCAGCTCATCTCCGACGCCGTGGGATTGCCGGTGCAGGCCATCCTGCCTGAGGTGCGCGGCACGTCCGCGGCTACCGAACTCGGCCGCCTGCTCGACACCGCCCGGGGCCGCCCCGTGCAGCGCTTCACCGACGCCGTCCTTGACTTCAGCGTGGACGCTTACCCGTGAGCCCGCCGGCAGCACCGGAGCCGCGGGAGACGGCGGCGGCCGACAGCCCGCGGCCCCGGCGGCAGCTGCGCGGCCCCCAGCAGCGGGTGGATGCGCGGCTGCTCGAGGCCGTCCGAGCCTCGGTCATGGCCGAGGCGGGTCCCGTGACCGCTTCCCGGGTCGCGGCGGCCGTGCAGGCAACCGGAAGGGTATTGGGCACCGCCGGCGCGCTGGCAGCGGTGGACAGCATCAGCGCCGAATTGAACGGACTGGGACCGCTGCAGCCGTTAACCAGGGACCCGCTGGTCACGGACATCTTCGTCAACGGCCCCGAGTCCGTGTGGCTGGACCGGGGCCGCGGGCTGGAACGCGCCCCCGTCATGTTCGCCGGCGAGGCGCAGGTCCGGGCGCTGGCGGCCCGCCTTGTTGCAGCCGGCGGCCGACGGCTGGACGACGGCTCGCCCTGCGTGGACGTCCGGCTCGACGGCGGCTACCGGGTCCATGCCGTGCTGCCGCCAATCTCCACTGCCGGCACGCTGTTGAGCGTTCGGATCAGGAGGGCATCCGTGTTCTCGCTGGACGAGCTGGGCCGCAGCGGCATGTTCGGCAGGTTTGTCGGGGAGGTCCTGGCGCGGATGATCGCCTGCCGCTTGAATTTTCTGGTCAGCGGCGCGACCGGCTCGGGGAAGACCACGCTGCTCGCCACCCTGCTGGGCCTGTGCCAGCCGGCAGAGCGGCTCGTGCTCATCGAAGACGCCTCGGAGCTTAACCCGGTTCATCCGCATGTGGTCTCCCTCGAATCGCGTCACAGCAACCTCGAGGGCGGCGGCACCGTGGACCTGGGCGAACTGGTGCGGCAGGCACTGCGGATGCGCCCCGACCGGCTGGTCGTGGGGGAGTGTCGCGGCGCCGAGGTCCGTGAGCTGCTTTCCGCGATGAATACCGGACATGCCGGGGCCGGGGGGACCATCCATGCCAACGCTGCTGCCGCGGTCCCTGCCCGCCTGACGGCGCTGGGGGCGCTTGCCGGCATGAGCCCGGACGCCGTCCGCCTTCAGGCGGCCAGCGCGCTGGATGCCGTGGTGCATCTGGAACGCAGCAGGCTGGGCCGGCGGGTGGCAGCGATCGGTGTCTTCAGGGGGAGCGGGGCCGGGCTGGCTGTGGCAGCGGCGCTGGAAACCGCCAGCGGCGAGACCCGGGCCGGCCCCGCCTGGCCGGAGCTGGCGGCCCGGCTGGGCATTGACCCGGTTGCCCTGCCCGGCGCCGCCGGAGCCGGCCTGCCGGCCACCGGGGATGGTCCGCCATGACCGCGGTTGTTGCCTGTCTTCTGGCGCTGGCCCTGTGCCTGGCCTTGGATCCGTCGGGCGGCTCGGCCCGCAGGCTTCGCCGGTTGCTTTCACGCCGGCCGGCCCCGGGCCGCCAGCAGCCGGCTGGTTTCCGGCGGACGGGCCGCTTTCCGGGACTCCCGGTGTGGTTCGGCAACCGTGCCGGACCGGAAATCTCCATGACCGTGCTGGTGCACCAGTTGGCGGCGCTGTTGACGGGCGGCCGCTCACCGGCCCGGCTGTGGGAGGAAGTGTGGCTGCTGTACGCGGGCCGGCCGCAGCAGCCGCCCGTCCCGCCCCGTTCGCCCCTTCGTGCGGCCAGGCTCCGTCGTGCGGCCAGGCTCCGCCATGCCGGGCGTCGCGGATGCCTGGGCCCTGCGTCACAGGAGATCCTCACCGCCGCGCGGGCCGCGGCGCTTCGGGGCTCCCCGGTGGCCGCGGCCATTCGGAGCAGCGCCGCCACGCCCGGCAAGCCAGGGTCGGGCGGGCGCGCAGCCGGCAGCCGTGATCGGCGGGAACGGGCGGTCTGGGTGGAGTTGGCGGCGTGCTTCGACGTGGCCGAATCCAGCGGCTGTCCGCTCGCCGACGTCCTCACGCGCTTTGCCGCCCATCTGGAATCGGAGGACGACGCCGCAGACGCCCGGCAGACAGCGCTCGCCGGGCCACGGGCCACGGCCCGGATCCTGACCTGGCTGCCCTTTCTGGGCCTGGGGCTCGGGCTGCTGCTCGGTGCGGACCCCTGGGCAGTCCTGCTCGGCAGCCCGTTCGGATTAGCGTCGTTGGTTACCGGGATCGCCCTCACCGTCGTGGCCCGGATCTGGTCTACACGGCTTATCCGGTCGGCTGCCGGCCAGCAACGGTGAACGTGCAGCCGGGCAGCCTCGGCGTGGTGGCGTTGCTGGCAGTTGCCGTGCTCATCGCGCTCGCAGGCCCGGGCCGCGCGCGTCGGCGCTGGGTTCGGCTCAGCTGCGCAGGTCCCGGCGGATCGAACTCCGGGGGCCAGCCCGGGGAATGCGGCCGCGGCGGACCGGGGCCGGACCCGAACGCCGGACTGCGGGACCCGGCGCTGTTGCTCGAACTGATGGGCGCCATGCTGGATGCCGGCGCCGGGCTGGGCCGGGCCCTGGAGCTGGTGTCGTCGGATGTGGCACCTGACCTCGCGCGCCGGCTGGGCCCGGTCGTGTCCGCCCTGGCGATTGGCGCCGACTGGGACACCGCGTGGCGGAACGCCGCGGACGCACCCGAGGAGGTGCTGGCGCTCCGCGATGCCCTCGGGTTCGCTGCGCTGACCGGGGTGCCGTCGTCGGCCATCCTGTACGCCCAGGCCGCCCGATTGCGCCGTGAACACTTCCGCGCCGCCGAACGGCGCGCCGCCGCCCTGGGCGTGAAACTCGTGGTTCCGCTGGGTCTCTGTTCGTTGCCGGCTTTTGTCTGCCTGGGGATCGTGCCGGTATTGCTCGCCATGCTTCCCCTCAGCTCCTGACCGGCCCGACTCGTCCTCCACACCCGGGTTTTTCCACTTGGCCCGGGAGCCGACTTACCCGCCCCGACGCGGAGACGCAGATTGGAAACAGCCGGTGACTGCGCCGGCGACTCCTGAGAGGATCACCAATGACACATCACCCCAACGCCTCGCCCGGCCTTGACATCCCTGGCGCCGGGGCCGACGCGGACGTCCACGAGCTCTATCCGGGCGCCCGGCAGGACCCACCCGTTCGGGCGCCGGCAGCGGCCGAGGGACGGCGGCGAGTCTCCGAAGCCGGAATGGCGACGGCCGAATATGCCATCGCCACATTGGCCGCGGTCGGATTTGCCGGCCTGCTGGTGCTGATCATGCGCAGCGAGGAGGTCCGGGGATTCCTGTTGAACGTGATCCGCACTGCCCTGGCGATGCCATGATCCGCGGGCCGATCGGTCCCGTGGGTTGCCGCACCGGCTCCCGCCTCCTGCGGCGCACGGGACTCCACCCAGCCTGCCGGCCAGCCAACCACGGAGCGCAGGCTCTCCGTCGCGGGCGTCGTGGGCGGAGCCGGGGCGCTGTGACGGCCGAGTTTGCGGTCGCGTTGCCCGCGGTCCTGCTGGTCCTCGGCCTGCTGCTGGCCGGCTCCGCGGCGGGGCTGACGCAACTCCGGCTCGAAGAAGCCGCCCGGGCGGGCGCCAGAGCGCTCGCCCGCGGCGAGGACGCTGCCACGGTGGCCGGTATCGTCAGGCAGCTCGCGGGGGATTCGGCGCGGGCCGCCGTGACAGCGGACGGGGGCTGGCTCAGCGTGACGGTGACCGGAAGCGTCGAAGGGTCTGTAGGTTCAGTCATCCCGTGGTCCCTCACGGCGCGGGCCTGGGCCCGCAGCGAGGCCGCCGGGGCCGCGGCAGTAAGCGCTCCCCGGACGACCTTCCGGGCCCTCGAACTGGCGGCGTGATGACGGAGCGGCGCGTCAGGGCGGCTGTGGACGGCTTGTCGGTGCGCACCGCGGAGCAGCAGGGGGCCGCGAAGCCGGCGCGGAGCGTGGAGTGCGCGCCCAACCCGGAGCTCGGTGCCGGCACCGTCCTCGCGCTGGGCTTAGGCCTGGTGCTGCTGCTGGCGATGACCGCCGTAGTGGCCCTCGGCCAGGGCGCAGTGATGGCGGCGAAGGCCGCGACGGCCGCGGACCTGGCGGCGCTCGCCGCGGCGGACAGCGCCCGAGGGCTTACCCCGGGTGAGCCCTGCACGGTCGCCGCCGAGGTCGCCGGCCGACACGGTGCCCGGCTGGTGGGCTGTTTGATCGAATCCGGGGACACCGTCCAGGTCGAGACGGAACTACAGTTCCGGGCTGTCTTCGGCACGGCATCGGGCCGGGCCCGCGCCGGACCTCCGCCGGCATAGCTGTCTTGCGCCCTGGAACGGTGGGGAAAGGGACCCGTTGGGGCGCCCGATTAGTGGCCCGCCCGACTAGCCGCCGGACTAGCCGGCCGCTCCGCCGCCTGGCCGGCCACCTGCCCCGCGCTCCGGCCAGTGGCGGGTTCCGGCGCTGGCCCGGCCGGCGCTGGCCCGGCCGCGCCGCCGGGCCCGACGGCGGAACTGCCCATGGCGTCCGTGGCGTCGGTCAACAGCACCTCGATCAGCAGGACCGCCGCATCCTTGTCCAGCGGGTTGTTCTTGTTGCCGCATTTGGGGGACTGCACGCAGGACGGGCAGCCTGACTCGCACTCGCAGGCACTGATGGCATCGCGGGTCGCAGAGAGCCACACCTTGGCCTTGTCATAACCGCGTTCGGCGAAGCCGGCACCGCCGGGATGGCCGTCGTACACGAAGATCGTTGGCACCCCGGTGTCGGCGTGGATGGCGGTGGAGACGCCTCCGATGTCCCAGCGGTCGCTGGAGGCCACGAGCGGGAGCAACCCGATGGCGGCGTGCTCGGCCGCGTGCAGTGCGCCGGGAAACTGTGCCTCGATCAGGCCGGCACCTGTGAGGGACCGGTTGTCCATCACGAACCAGACCGCCTTGGTGAACAGCTCACGGGCGCCCAGCTCCAACGGTTCCTCGCCGAGGATCTCGTTCGAAATCAGCGCCTTGCGCTGGAAGGAGACCACCTGAGTGGTTACCTTGACGTCGCCGAAATGCACTGCCACGTCTCCCCACTGGGTCGTGCGGAGCGTCTCCCGCACCTCGATCTGGGTCACGTCGCGGGCGGTCGTGTAGTAGTCCGGGTTGGCCCGCCGCACCACGACGCAGTGCTCGTCTTCGTTCAGGTCTTCGACGACGTAGCTCTCACCCTGGTGGACATAAACTGCACCGGTGTGGGCCTGGTAGTGGGTCTGGGGAGAATCCATCGTGCCAAGCAGCGAACCGGTGTCCGCGTCCACAATGCTGACCGGTCCGCCGCCGTCGGCCCGGAGGTTCACCATCGCGGCTGCGCTTTGCGGGTGGGTCCAGAACCAGCCCGCCGGGCGCTTGCGGAGGTAGCCCTGCGCCACCAGCCGGGCCAGGAGTTTCTCCGCCGTGGCGCCGAACAGGTCCAGTTCGGCGTAGCCGAGCGGCAGTTCCGCCGCGGCGGCACACAGGTGCGGGCCCAGGACATACGGGTTTGACGGGTCGAAGACGGTGGCCTCCACCGAGACGTCGAAAATCGCTTCCGGGTGGTTGACCAGATAGGTGTCCAGCGGATCGTCGCTGGCTACGAAGGCGGCGACGGCGTCCTGCCCGGCCCGCCCGGCGCGGCCGATCTGCTGGAACAAGGATGCGCGGGTCCCCGGCCAGCCGGCGACCAGGACCGCGTCGAGGCCGGAGATGTCGATGCCCAGTTCCAGGGCGGAGGTGCTGGAGACGCCCAGCAGCTCGCCCGAGCGCAGCGCCCGTTCCAGCGCCCGGCGTTCCTCCGGCAGGTACCCGGAGCGGTAGGCCGCCACCCGTTGCGGCAGGCTGGGATCCACCTCGTCGAGGAGGCGTTTGGTGATGGACGCGATCGTTTCGGCGCCGCGGCGGGACTTGATGAACGCGATGGTCCGGACCCGGGAGGACACCAGGTTGGCCAGCAGGTCCGAGGTCTCGGCGACGGCGGTCCGCCGCTCCTTGGCCCCATTTTCGCCCCGGAGTTCCGTCAGGGCGGGCTCCCAGAAAGCCACTGTCGTGGCGCCGTGCGGCGAGCAGTCCTCGGCCACCGCCCGGACCGGGGCGCCGATGAGCCGGCCGAAGGAGGTTCCGGGGTCCGAGGCCGTGGCGGAGGCGGCAATGAATACCGGTCCGGGGCCGCCCGCGGGGCTGTAGTAGGCGCAGATCCGTCGCAGCCGGCGCATCAGGTTGGCCACGTGCGAGCCGAACACGCCACGGTAGCTGTGCGCCTCGTCGACGATGACGTAGCGGAGCCGGCGGAAGAACCGGGCCCACCATGCGTGGTTCGGCAAGATGCCGAAGTGCAGCATGTCCGGGTTGGCGAGGATGACGTTGGCGTGGTCCCGGATCCAGCGCCGGGACGCGGGGTCGGTGTCGCCGTCATAGGTTTCAGCGCGGATTGTGGGGAGCTGCAGCGCCCGGATGGCGGCCAGCTGGTCGGCAGCCAAGGCCTTGGTCGGTGACAGGTACAGGGCGACGGCGCCGTCGTCGTGGATCTTGCCGGGATCGGCCGCCACCCGCAGCTCGGAGCGGTGGACCGCGTCCAGCGCCGGAAGCTGGTAGGCCAGGGATTTGCCCGAGGCGGTGCCGGTGGCGATCACTACGTGTTCGCCCCCGTGCGCCAGGTCGGCCGCCTGCACCTGGTGGCGGTAGGGCTCGTGGATGCCGAGTGCCCCGTATGCCTGGGTCAGATCCGGGTGGACCCAGGCCGGCCATGGCTCATTGACGGCCTGACGGGCCGGGATAATCCGGACGTGCCGCAACTGTTCCGGCTCCGGGCCGCGGCCCAGCAACGGGATCAGGGACTCGTGTGGATTCACTTCAACATTGTTTCACCCGGGCTCAAATCGCCGCCGGGCACCGGGCACGCCGCCCCCCGGGCAGGCCGGGTCCGCCTCACTCCACGGACAGGTCGGCGCCCTCGTCCGAGGAGGAAAGCATCAGCACGTGGCACACCGTGGTCCAGCCCAGGTGCGAGTAAAGCTGCTGGCCGTCCAGCGACGCCAGCAGCAGCCCGGCGTCGACGTCGTGCTCGAAGGTCTGGGCGGCCAATGCCCGCATGATGAAGCTGCCCAGGCCCCGCCGCTGGAAGCCTGGCTCAGTCACGATCTTGTCGAACACCGCCGTGTGATCGGCGACGAAGACCTGCCCGCTGGCGGCAACCTCTTCCCCGGAGTACACGACGGCCTGATGGGACCCGCCCGCGCCGGAAGGAACCCACCGCAGGTCATCGTCGGGCAGCCAGGGGTCCTCGGAGTCCTGGGTTTCCATATCCACGACCATCATGGTCTGCGACGCCGAGGTGACCTTCAGCCCGCTCCGCTCCGCCAGGGCGGTGTAGCGGGCGGCGTCGTTGGTGAGGATCGTCAGTATCCGGGCAGGCGCCTCGGCCGTCTTGGCCGCCAGTGCGGCGAATTCGGCATCCGAGGGATCATGGGCGAAATATTCCCATTCGTGGGTCGTGTCCGCCCGCAGGACCGCCGGAAAGCGGCCCTCCCGGCGCGTCTCATAACCCCGGCAACCAGCCCACCCGGCAACCCAAAGCTCGAGGAGATGCGCGGTGTCTCCAACCATGGCGTCAAGACTCATGAGACGAGCGTATTCCAGCCCCGGCGCAAGCAACAGAGGCCCGTTCCGCAGGCAGGTTTTGCCCCGCCCAGTAGGCTTAAAGACGTGGCTTTGAATCGAATCGTGCTCTTTTACGGCTTTACCCCGCTCCCGGACCCGGAGGCCGTCCGGCTCTGGCAGCGGGCGCTCTGCGAAAAGCTCGGCCTGACGGGCCGGATCATTATTTCCAAGGACGGCATCAACGCGACCGTCGGCGGCGAGATCGGCGCCGTCAAGCAGTACGTGAAGACCACCCGCGAGTACCAGGGCTTCCGCGGCATCGATGTGAAATGGTCCGACGGCGGGGCGGCGGACTTCCCCCGCCTCAGCGTCAAGGTCCGCGACGAAATCGTCTCGTTCGGCGCCCCCGGCGAGCTGAAAGTGGACGAGAACGGCGTCGTCGGCGGCGGGACGCATCTGGCCCCGGAGGAGTTGCACCGGCTGGTCGCGCAGAAGGAGCAGGCCGGCGACGAGGTCGTGTTCTTCGACGGGCGCAACGGTTTCGAGGCCCAGATCGGCAGGTTCAAGGGCGCCGTGGTGCCCGACGTCGCGACCACCCACGACTTCATCAGGGAACTCGAATCGGGCAAGTACGACGCGCTGAAGGACAAACCGGTCGTGACCTACTGCACCGGGGGCGTCCGCTGCGAAGTGCTTTCGAGCCTGATGGTCAACCGCGGCTTCAAGGAGGTCTACCAGCTCGACGGCGGGATTGTCCGCTACGGCGAAACCTTCAAGGACCAGGGCCTGTGGGAGGGCTCGCTGTACGTGTTCGATAAACGGATGCATCTCGAGTTCAGCGAGGACGCGGCCACCATCGGACGGTGCGTCCGGTGCGCGGCGCCCACCAGCAAGTTCGAGAACTGTTCGAACCCCAGCTGCCGCACACTCACCCTGTACTGCGCCGACTGTGCCTCCGACCCGGCGACGCTTCGCTGCCCTGGCGGCTGCGCCGGCTGAGAAGGCAGCCGGGCTAAAGCCGGACCACGCGGTAGGCGAAATCGGCCGGCGCCACCGAGTCGATCCGGACCGATAGCACCGTGTCCTTGGCGAGCTGCACCACGTTGACCCGCGAGGCTCCGCACAGCAGGCTCAAGTCCACCAGCGCGCTGTTCCCGTCACCGACGGTAAAGGACACCCGCCGCGTACTCCGGCAGGCCAGCGTGAGGGCGTACGTGCCGCTCGGCAATTGCGTCGTGCTCTCGGTGCGCGACGCCGCGGCGCCCAGCAACCCGGAGCCGGCGTGAAACACCTGGCCCTGGGTGTCCGGCAACGCCTCGGTGACCCAGCGGCTCAGTGCCTCCCCGCTCACCGGCTGGCTAAGGCGCGGATCCGAAGGAAGCGCGGCGTCGCTAAAGCTCGCGGTGGGGGAGGGCACCGTGCTGGCGGACCGGCCGTCGTCGTACTGGTACTCGCACGCGCAGAGCCCCGCAGCGCACACCAAACCGGCGGCCAGCGCGGCGGCTGCTGCGCCGCGTGACCGGCGCAGCCGGGATGCCTGCGCGGTGGGCATACTCCGACTTTAAGCCTGCCTTCCCTGCCGGACCAGCACCCCGGCAGGACAGCACGCTCCGGCGCCGGTCCGCGCCGGTTCTACGGCGGCGGACGGCGCTCCAGCCGGAAGCCCGCCGCGGCGCCTAGGCCGGGGTTTCGGGTACTGGGGAAGATCGACACTGTGGCCCGCCAGGGTTCGAGGTCCACCACGGCCTCGACGGCCTGTCCGCATTCGAAATTGAGCTCCGTGCGGCCGCCGTCCCGCTGGCCGTCCTGGGAAACCACCAGGAAGGCGCTCGGCGTTCCGGCGCAGGCGACCGTCACGGCGTAGCTGCCCTTATCCAGGCCGCCGAAGGACGAACGGAGGCCGGTCCCGCCGATCCCTCCGATCCCGCCGCCGCTTCCGCTGACCAGTGCAGACGGCGGTGCTCCAAGAACCCGCTCAACTTCAGCGCGGTTCCGGGATTCCTTGGCCGCTACGTCCGGATCGAAGGACGGCAGCGGCGCCCTGCTGGCCGACGGCGCGGCTGCCGGGCTTCGCAGTGCAGCCGGCGGCCCGACGTCGTCCGCGACTTCACAGCCGGACAGCGCCGCTGCCAGCAGCGCCAACGCCAGCACCGAGCGGACCCTTCGCGTTCCCCAACGAGCAACCATGCCCAGAGCCTACTGGCAGCGGCCGCCGGCACGGTTCAGGTGGCGGGCACCAGCTGATAGGCAAAGATAAGCGGGGCGTCCACGCTGGAGGCGCTGATCGTCAGTTTGCCTGCGGCCGGAACCGTGATGCGTGCCGTTTCGCGGCTTCCGTTGCACGCAGCGCCGGCTTCGGTCAGGCGCTTGCCGTCGAGGACGACGTCGAAGAATTCCTTGCCCCCGCCGTCGCAGGTCATCGTCAGGGTGTAGCTGCCGGCGGAAACCGGAGCGTCCTTGCTGACCGGGTCGCGGTTGAGGATCTTGCCGGCGTCCGCCAGGACGGTCCCGCTCCGGGACGGCAACGCGGTCGCCTTCCAGGCGTCCACATCGGTGGATTCGATGGAACCGCCGGCAGAGCAGGCCGAGGCGGCAATCACGACGGCGGCGCCCACGGCGGCGCCGAAGAGGTGCCGGGCGGCGTGCCGGCGGGGCTGCAGCGGGAAGGCGAAAAGCATGCCTCCAACCTACCGGGTGCTCCGCCCCAGGACCCACCCCGCCGCTGGACATGCTCCGCGGTCAACCGGCAGCCAGCTCCAGCACCTTTTCCCGGTGCAGCGCCAGATAGACGCGGTCCCGCAGCCGGTTCGCCTCGGCGTCGGTCAGCGTCCGGTCCAGCGGCTGCAGGACCAGCCGCACCAGAGCATTCACCTGGCCCGGCCGAAGCCCGAGGCGCCCGGCGGCGGCGGGCGGGAGTGCCGCCGCCGCGGTCACGGCGCGGACCTCGAGGGAGGCCAGCAGCTCGGCGTCGGCTCCGAGCGCCGTCCGGGCCTGGTCGCCCAGCAGCTCACCGTCCGCGTCCGCTGCCGAGCCAAGGACCAACGACAGATCGCGCCGTACCTCAGGCATGGCCGAGACCGGCCGGTAGGGCTGGAGGTCCTGCAACTGCGCCTGGATCTCCGGATGCTCCGCGCGCAGCAGCCGGATGTCGCCGATCCCCTTGCGCAGCATCAGGGCACGGTCCAGGCCGAGGCCGAGCGCGAGGCCGCCCCAGCGCCGTGGGTCCAGGCCGGAAGCTCGCAGGAGCTGTGCCGCCACGAGCCCGCACTCGGCCAGTTCAAGCCACTCCTGGCCGCCGCCGGGGCCGGTGACCAGGACGTCCAGCTGCTGACCGAGTGCCGTGTAGCTGTGCCGTGCCGGTGTCGCCCGCCACTGCACGTCCGGATACTGCGCGGCGGGCAGAACGGCCTCCACGACCGCTGCCATCATGGCGTCCAGATCGGCGGGACCGAGGAGCCCCCGGGCCTTCAGCCGCCACACATCCAGCTGGTGCGGTGCGCCGGTGTGGGTCCGGTCCACCGCGTCGCGCCGGTACACCAGGCCCGGCAGCACGTGCAGCCGGTCGTAGTAGCCGAGTTCCCCGCGAAGGGTGTCCAGCAGCGCCGGCACTCCGGCCGAGGTGTGGCTGCGCAGCATCACCGTGGGACTCACATGGCGGGAGTAGCGCGAGTCCCGGGTCACGTCGTCGGCCGAATAGCCCAGGCGGTCATAGTTGTCGGCGGTGGCTACCAGCGGGCTGTTGCGGTGCGTCGAGACGGGAAGGTCCCAGAGCCGGGTCAGGCCGCCGACCACTTCATCCAACAACAGCTGGACGGCATGTGGTCCCTGGGCGGGATCGGAGAGGTCCCTCAGGGTGAGGGCAGCGTTCAACTCGGGCAAGGCAAGGTACGTCTTCATGGCGGGGGTCCTTAATATCCAGGGCGGGAGGGGAGATCACCCTCAGCCGCTGCGCCGGACGGACCCCGGCGGCAGTTAGGCGCGCAACATGAAGCCCGTGCGGCCGGGAAGCGGCCGAGGGCTGATAAATCGCTGTTGCTTCTGCATCCGTCCATGCTACGCCTGCCGGCGCGTTCCCTCCCGGAAGCACGGGGGCGCCACAGCCGCCACGGACCAGCAGGACGCCTTGACCTTGACGCAACGTCAAGCTTTATGCTCAAGACAGCGGCCCACAAACGGTGCCAGCAGCCGGATGCCAGCAGCCAGAAGGAGGGGCCAGATGGAATGGTCCGTACAGCAGATCGGGAAAATCGCCGGCACCACCAGCCGGACCCTCCGCCACTACGACAGCGTCGGACTGCTCAAGCCCAGCCGCACCGGAGCCAACGGCTACCGGTACTACGACCAGCCGGCCCTGCTGCGGCTTCAGCGCATCCTGCTGCTGCGGGAGCTGGGGCTGGGGCTGCCCGTCGTCGCCGAGGTGCTGGAGCACGAGCGCAGGGCTGAAAAGGCGCTGGCCGGCCACCTTGAGTGGCTGCAGCAGGAACAGGACAGGCTGGCCCGGCAGATTGCGTCGGTCCAACGGACCATCGAAGCGGTACAGGAAGGGAAGGAAATCATGGCGGAAAACATGTTCGACGGCTTCGACCACACCCACTACAAGGACGAGGTGCAGGAACGCTGGGGCAAGGACGCCTATGCCCAGGGCGACACCTGGTGGCGGGGCATGAGCACGGCTGACCGGGAGGCCTGGACGGTACGCTCCCGGCAACTCGCCGCAGACTGGCGCGCAGCGGCGGAGGCGGGCGCCTCGCCGGACAGCCCGGAAGCGCAGGACCTCGCGCGGCGGCACGCCGAATGGCTGGCCGGCATCCCGGGCACCCCGGCAGCTTCCGGCGGGGCCCAGCTCCCGGACTATCTGGTCGGACTCGGCAAGATGTATGTGGCGGACCCGCGCTTCGCGGCGAACTACGGCGGCGAGCGCGGGGCCGTCTTCGTCCGGGACGCGCTGCTCGCCTACGCGCGCCGGCTGCGCTGACACCCGGGGCCGGCGCCGGGCGCCCTAAACTTGTCCGGTGACTCCCTCGACGCTTTTTACTGCCGGCAACACCCCGGACGCCCCGCGCAGCGACCTGCCCGCCCTGTTGGAGGCGCTCGCCGCTGATCTGGCTGCCATTCACTACACGGTCGACGGCGTCGCGGAGTTGCTCGGCGATGCCGCCCACGCAGCCCTGGCCCGGGACCAGCTGGTTCCCGCGCTGATCGTCACCGAGGCAGCAGGCCGCGGGGCGGCGACCGCCGCGCTCGCCGCCGTCGTCCGGCTCTGGCTGCTGGCCGAGCCGCAGGAGTCCGGGACCGTTGACGCCGCCATGCCCCGGCTCGGGGCGCAGGGGCTGCTCCGGCTGGGACTTGTCGAGCCGGACGAGGGACTTATCCGGGCCAAAGCCGACCTGCGTCCCTACGGCTGGGACCCGGCAGAGGCAGACGACGGAACCGTCAGCGGGGGCGCCGACCTCTGGGTCGCCAGCGACCTGGCAGCACACCAGCGCCCGGGGGTGCTGCGCCGCGACCACGTCCTGGGCATCGGCCAGGCATCCACCACCCTGGTCCAGGTCACCGCGCGGCGGCACGTGGCGCGGGCCCTGGACCTCGGCACCGGCTGCGGCATCCAGACCTTCCACCTGCTGCACCACGCCGAGCATGTCACCGCCACCGACATCTCCGCCCGGGCGCTCGCGTTCACCCGCTTCAACCTGCTGCTCAACGCCGCGGCGCTGGAACTGGATCCTGACGACCTGGCCTCGCGGGTGACCCTGCGGCAGGGCTCGTTGCTGGCCCCCGTGGCCGGGGAGGAGTTCGAACTGGTGGTCTCCAACCCGCCGTTCGTCATTACCCCGCGGACAGGGGCGGGGGAGAACGGCGCAGACCGGTTCACCTACCGGGACGGCGGCCTGCCGGGCGACGACATCGTCGCCGCCCTGGTCCGGGACCTGCCCTCGGTCCTGGCACCGGGCGGGACCGCCCAGCTGTTGGGCAACTGGGAAATTCCCGCCGGCACCGGCTGGTCGGACCGGCCGCGGAGCTGGGCGGCCCCTGGCACCGACGTGTGGTTTATCCAGCGCGAACAGGTCGGCCCGGAACAGTACGCCGAGACCTGGCTGCAGGACGCCTCCGAGGCCCGTGACCGGCAGCTCTACCGCGACTCGTACGCCGCCTACCTGGACGACTTTGCTGCCCGGAACGTGGACGGCATCGGCTTCGGCATGATCTGGCTCCGGCGGCCTGCCCACGGCGCCGCCCCGGTAATCTCCCGCTTCGAGGAAATCACCTATCCCATCGAACAACCCGTCGGGCCGCACCTGGCCGCCGCCGTCGAGCGGGCGGACTGGCTGGCGGCCCACGACCTGGAAGCCGCACACTTGCTCGTCGCCGACGACGTCACCGAAGAGCGCCACCAGCGGCCCGGTGCCGAGCACCCCGGCGTCATCCTGCTCCGCCAGGGCGCCGGGCTGCGGCGCACGAACCTGCTGAGCACGGAGCTGGCCGGGTTCGTCTCAGCCTGCGACGGCGAGCTCACCGTCGGGCAGATCATCGGGGCCCTTGATGCCCTGTTGGGCGGCTTCGATGGCTACGACGGCGGCAGTTTCCGCCGGGTGCTGCTTGACGACGTCGGCAACCTGGTGCGCGACGGTTTCCTGCTCCCCGCCTGAACCCGGGAGTACCGCACACGCTTCGGGAAGGGTCTGGAGGCCTCTTCGGGCAAAACGGGGCAGCATCCGCGCGGCGAACGCCAGGGCCACGAGCACGCCGCCGGCGCCCGTGAGCAGGAAGCCCACCCGGACCGGCAACAGGGCGCCCAGCAATCCGCCCAGAGCCAGCGCGGCAATGGAGACAGCACGCGTCATGCCCCCGATGATGGCCATCCCCTGGCCGCGGCTGCCTTCGGGGATCCGCAACATGACGATCGCGCCAAAGCACGCGTTAAGGGACCCGCAGGCGAGGCCCAGCGCGGTGTAGGCCACAAACAGCCAGCCCACGTTGGGGACCAGCGCCATGACCGCCAGGAACGCCGAGGTCAGGACCATCGAAGCGCAGAGCACCTGCAGCCGGGCCGCGGACGTGCTGAGCCGGCCCGCGAGGGCAGCGCCGGCCGCCATGCCCAGTCCGAAGGCCGCCGCCAGCAGTCCGTACTCGGCCTCGGTGGCGCCCAGTTCCTGCCTGGCCAGAAAGACTTCCAGCACATTGGTGGCCTCGCCCAGCACGATAAAGAACAGGGCGCCGAGCACCAACGCCCACACCAGGCTGTCCCGCCGGATCAGCCGGAGCCCGTCCAGCAGCTGCGGTGCCTCGCGGCCCGCCCGTTCGGCGGCCGTTCCGCGGCGGGCCCGGATCAGCTTGGCCCCGACGCCCATGGCCAGGTAGCAGCCGCCGGCGGCGCCGAACACCAGCCCGGAGCCGCCCCACCCGGTCAGCACGCCGCCGGCGGCAGGACCGGCCATTCCGGCGATCATGATGGTGGCCTGCATGGTGCCCATCGCCCGCGGCGTCCGCTCCTCCCCGACAATCCGCGGAAGCAGGGCCTGCCAGACCGGACCCGCCACGGCCTGCGCCGCGTCGAGCAGGAACGTCATGGCGAACAGCGCCGGAACCGGGTTGTCGAGAAAGTGCAGGCCCAGCCCCATACCCGTGACGGCCAGTGCGCTCACGGCCGAAGCCGCCGTCGCAAGCGTGCGCGAATCGCGGGTGTCGGCCAGCCGGCCGGCCCACGGCGCAAGCAGAACCAGCGGCAAGGCCGAACACAGCAGGTAGGCGGCCACAAGCCACGGCCCCGCGGCGTCCGGGGACTCCTCCTGCAGGCGCAGCATCACGCTCACAACGACGGCGCCCATCCCCGCGGTGCCGAGGAAGCGGGAGCTGCTGGCGAGCAGGAAGTCGCGCTGGCGCCAGAGCGGGAAACCGGCCGCGGAACCGGACGAGCTATGAAATGAATGCTTCATAATAGGGAAGTTAACGGCCTGTCCGCCCAGTGTCAAGCATTTCTTTCATAGTTTGGGTCCCGCGGCTAGACTGGAACCGTGAATGCAGACAACCCGACGCCGGACGCGGCTCCGGCTTCCCCACGGCGCCGGGGCCGGCTGGAACAAAAGGTGGAGATCACCGATCCCAAGGCGATCCGGGCGCTGGCGCACGCCGCGCGGCTGGAGGTCATCTCGGAGCTGTATTCGACCCAGGTCAGCCGCACTGCCACCGAGTTGGCCGCCCAGACCGGCCTGACGCCGAGCGCCATGAGCTATCACCTGCGGGCCTTGCAGAAGTGGGGCATTGTGGTGCCGGCCGCCACCGCGGGGGATGCCAGGGAGCGCCGGTGGAAGGCTGCCGGTACCGATTTCGCCATCAATTCCGGGGGCGGGGCGGCCAGTCCGGAGTTTGCGGTGCTGGACCTTGAGTTGGACGCCTACCGCCGGCGGGTCAGGGCCTACGCCCGAAGCAGGGATGAGCGGCGCCAGCGCGGGGAGGCCGGCGAAGCGCCGTCCTCGGTCGTGCTGGCGAGCAATCTGTTGTACCTGACGCCGGCGCAGCGAGCAGAACTGAACGAGCGGCTGTTCGACCTGCTCAAGGACTACGAACTCGAGGATCCGGACCGCATCCCGGAAGGTGCCCAGCGGGTGGCCACCATGTGGTCCCTGATCCCGGACGACCGGGGCCCGGGAGCTGCCGGCTAAGGTGTGGGGCGGCCCGCGCTGCCCGCCGCGGGTGGCGGACAGAACGCCGTGCGGGACCAGCGCCGGGCGGAAATATGGCACGGAAAGGCCGGGGCGGGGATTGCGTCCCCGCCCCGGCCCTTGTCCAGGGTTCGCGGCTGTCCCGCCGCGAGCGGCCTAGCGGCGGGTGCCCCCGGCGTCGTCCGTGTCGATGTGTTCCTTGCGGACTTCCTCCTCGACGGTCGCCTCGTCGGTGACGGTTTCCGTGCCGAGGCGGACGCGTTCGACCGGCACGGTCTCCTTGTCCACGACGGGGCGTTCCTCGTGCAGGACCACCTCGTGTTCCTCCTCGCTGATGTCCTGTCCGGACATGGCCTGGCCCCGGTTGCCTTCGGTGATGGGTTCGCGCTCAAGCCGGACTTCCTCGCGCTGCACCGGGACAGTCTGGGTGACGTTTTCGGTGGTCACGTACTTGCGCAGCCGGGCCCGGCCCACCTCCTGCTTTTCGGTGCCCACGTTGAGGCGTTCCTCGGAGCGGGTCATGGCGTCGTCCGTGGTGGGGCCGGAGGTGTCATGCCCGACGGTGTCACGGCCGGAGGTGGTGCCGGCCGCCGTCCGGCTGTCCGTGCGGCCGGAGTCGGCCACCCCCCTGTCACGGTCGTCGGTGGCCTCCGTGTACGTCCGGACGCCGCCGCCGAGCTGGTAGTGCTGGTAGAGGCGGTCCTCCTCCGACGGTTCCAGGTGGCCGTCCACGTCCACCCGCGGCGCGTCCTTAACCAGGTTCTTGGGGTAGGGGACGACGAGGTCGTCTCCCCGGACCTGGGCGCCTTCCAGCGGGACAAAGCTTTCCGATGTCCCGAACAGGCCGGTCTTGGCGGTCACCCAGCTGGGCTGGCCGGTCTCGTCGTCGGCGTAGACCTGTCCGATGGACCCGATCTTGTCGCCGTCGGTGGAAAGAATGTGGCCGTTGCGGTTCAGCAGCTCGTCGATGTGTTCCTTGGCGATCATGGTGTCTCCTTGGAGTTGCAATCTGATTCTGCGATGGAATGAAGGCTTTACTGCGGGGCCTCCGGATTAACCATAAGCATGCTTAGTACATTCTTGGCAAGCATACTTATGAATTTTTTGCCTAGTGCTGGCCGAGGCTTCCGCCGGCCGGAGGCAGGGTGTCGGAAACGCGCTTGGTACCTGCCTCGCGCTCTGCCGCGCTGGCGGTGTCGCTCGCGGCGGTCCCGTCCGAGTCGCCTTCGGTGTCAACCAGGCCATTCGTCTGGTCGAAGGGAGCAGCATCGGGCCGGTCGGCGGCGGAGCCGGCGGGGACGGTCCCGCTCGCGCCCGGTCCGCGGCCCTGCTCGAGCCCTTCGCCGGGGAAGACGCTTCCCGCGGTGCCGGTGGGTGGAATGGTCGTCGGAGGCGTCGTGCGGGGCGTTACCGGAGGGGTTTGGACCGGGCCTGCGGGCGCGGCGTCGGTGTCGTCCTTGCGGCCGGAGGCAGCGGCGAGCCCGACGGCCGCCGCGGCGGCCACCCCGACGCCGGCTATCAGCTTCCCGGAGACGCCCGCCTTTCCGCTGTCGCCCCGTGATGCCGCGGCGTCGTCAACGCCCGGCGAGCCGTTGGCGGAGCCTTCGCCGACGGTTCCGCGCCATGCTCCGGATGCGTAGCCGGCGTCCTCGATGAACTCCTTGAAGCGGTTGAGGTCGTTCTCCGCCTGTTTCTCCACCACGTTCAGCTTGTCGCCGACCTTTTCCACCATTCCCTCGGGCTCGTATTCGAGTGTCAGCTGTACTGAGGTCTGGCCGCCGCCCAGGTCTTCAAAAGTCACGGCGCCGGCATTTGTCGCGCCCTCGGTGGCCGCCCAGGACACCTTCTGGTCGGGGACCTGTTCCACAATCCTGGCCTGCCACTGCCGCCGGACGCCAGCGATTTCTGCGGTCCATTCGAGGCGGTCGTCGCTGAGCTGCTTCACGCTTTTCACGCCGCCCATGAACTGCGGGAAGTCCTCGAACTGGGTCCACTGGTTATAGGCCACACTCACGGGGACGTTGACCAGGATGCGCTTTTCAACGTTGGTGCTCATAGATGTCTCCTTTTGGTTTGGGACAGAACCGGCTGGATGAAAATCATCAGTAGGCTTACTGTATCGGGAGACGCCGTCGCTGGCCAGAGGGGATCGGAGGCGTCGGTCAGCCTTTACGCCCTTCCGTGGCGACCCCCTCGATGAAGTGCCGTTGTCCGAAGGCGAACAGGATGAGCATCGGCAGGGTGATGAGCAGGGTGGCGACCATCACGTACTGGTAGTCGCCCTGGCCGCCGTTGGTGGGGCTGTACTTCGTCATGGCATAGGCGATGCCGAGAGGTGCCGTAAAGCCTTCCACCGATCCGGCGTTCAGATAGATCAGGGCGGACTGCAGGTTGTTCCAGCTGGCCTGGAACTCGAAGATGAAGATCACCACCAGCGAAGGGATCGACAGCGGCAGGGCGATCCGCCGGAAGAGTCCGAAGTAGCTGGCGCCGTCGATGCGCGCCGCCTCGAACAGTTCCCGGGGCAGCCCGAGAAAGAACTGCCGTTGCAAAAAGATGTAGAACGCTGAACCGAACAGGTTCATCCCGAACAGGGGGATCCAGGTCCCGAGCACCCCCAGGTTCTTCCAGATCAGGTATTGCGGGACCATGGTCACTGCGCCGGGCAGCATCATCGTGGCCAGGACAAGTCCGAAGAGAATATTCCTCCCGGGAAACCGGAAATAGGCGAAGCCGAACGCCACCATGGCGCTGGAGACGGTCACCAGCGACGCCGCCAGTACGGCGATCAGGAAGCTGTTTGTCACCCAGTGCACCAGCGGCAGCTGGTCCCACACCTGCAGGTAGTTCTGCGGCGTAAAGGTGCGGGGGATCAGTGCGTTGTCAAAGACCTCGGAGCGCGGCTTAAGGCTGGCGGCAATGAGCCACACCAGCGGGTAGAGAAACGCGGCGCTGACGGCAATCAACGCCGTCCACAGCACCACGCAGGCGGCCTTTGCCCGGGGCGGCAGGGAAGCTCGCCGCCGCCGGGCGCTGGCGGGCTGGTTTTCCGATTCGGGTGCCTGCTGGTGGGCGCCTGGCGATGCGGCGCCGGCAGCTTGGGTGCCAGTGGTTGCCATCAGCGTTTGTCCCCCTCGTAGTAGACGAACCGGTTTCCTACCCTGACCTGGACCAGGCTGATCAGCAGGATCAAGACGAACAGGACCCAGGCCATGGCCGCGGCGAAGCCGAAGTTGAACTCGCGGAACGCCTGCTGGAACAGGTAGATGCCGTAAAACAATGACGCTTCGGGAGACGTGCTCGTCTGGTCCCGCCAGAAGAGCAGGTAGGCCTGGTCGAAGACCTGCAGCGCTGCGATCGTCAGCACGATCACGTTGAAGAACAAGGCGCCGGAAATCATCGGGACCGTGATGTAAAAGAACTTGCGGACGGGGCCGGCGCCGTCAAGGGAGGCGACCTCGTAAAGCTCCTTCGGCACGCTCTTGAGTGCCGCGAGGAAAATGACCATGGTGCCGCTGACGCCCCAGAGAGTCATCAGGACAA
Source organism: Arthrobacter sp. JB02-1C (assembly GCF_057748045.1). Lineage (NCBI taxonomy): Bacteria > Bacillati > Actinomycetota > Actinomycetes > Micrococcales > Micrococcaceae > Arthrobacter > Arthrobacter sp. JB02-1C. The sequence goes on along the minus strand of NZ_CM173235.1, from coordinate 514,633 downwards.
TCGAGGGTTTCACCCACGCCGGATCAATCAGCCACTGCGGACCGGAAATGCCGAAGAATCCCAGCGCCTGATTGATCGCACCGGTGTTGCCGTTCAGCAGCAGCAGGAACACCGCGGCGGTCGCAACCGACGGCGTCATCTTGGGAAGGTAGTACACCGTGCGGAAGAAGCCGGCTCCCCGTCCTACCCGGTTGAGCAGGAGTGCGAGGCCCAGGGCCACACAGATCTCCAGGGGCACGGCCATCACCGCGTAGAACAGCGTGTTGGCCAATGACGATGCCACCTTGGGGTCCGCGAAAAGGAGCTGGTAGTTCGTCGTGCCCGCCGGCCGGGCAACGTTCGTCGCAAGGTTGTAGCGGCTAAACGAGATAACCAGGCTGTACGCCATCGCGCCGAGCATGAACACGACGAAGCCGATGATCCAGGGGGAGATGAACAGGTAGCCGGCCAGCGCTTCACGCCGGTTGTACTTGTTCCGGGCGGGCCGTTTCCTGGCGCCCGGTCCGCGCGAGGCGTTTCCTGAAGACTTGACTCCCACTCGGGCCCCCGATCGTTGCGACAGTTGCAGCGTAGCCTGCCGCAGGACGGGGTGCGCCTGGTCCGGCGCGCCCTTGCTTTCCCCCCACGGCTTCGGCTAGCTTTCGATTTAGCAAGCTTACTTACAGTTTGACAGTTAAAGTGCGATTGGCCGAGGGCCTGCGGACCACGGAGTCATTGGGGAAAGGGAGAATGCGGATGCGCGTCCGGGAGAAGAGTGTTGCGGTCCTGGCCTTGGCGGTACTAGGGCTCACGGCCTGCGGGGGCGGCGCTGCCAGCCCCGCCGCGACGGCGGATTTCAAGAAGGATGCGAGCGGGACCATGACCGCCTGGGCCTTCGACAACGCCGACGACGTCGGCAAGGCCCGCCTGCAGTACGCCCAGTCACAGCTTTCCGGCGTCAAAGTCACGATGGACCAGACGCCTTTCGACGCGCAGAAGTTCACCACCCGGGCTGCCAGCGGTGAGGTGCCGGATGTGGTGCAAATGGACCGGGCTTTTGTCGCCACCTACGCCGCCCAGGGGCTGATCAAGCCGTTGGACGGCTGCTTCAAGGCCCATGACATGGATCCCGCCAAGCAGTTCTACCCGGCGGTCACCCAGCAGGTGAGGTATCAGGACAAGGTGTGGGCCGTTCCGCAGTTTTACCAGCCGGCAGCCATCATCCTCAACCAGAACGTCCTGCAGCCGGCAGGCGTGTCCCCGGCGGATATCGACACTTCGGACCAGGCCAAGCTGCTTGCGGCCGTGGCCAAGGCTTCCAAGGCCGACGGCGGGAATCCGGCGACCCTCGGGTTTGACCCGGTCGCCGGCGGCCAGGCCGAGCTATGGATCCTGGGCCAGGGCGGCCGGTTGATGGACGACAAAGGCGCTCCGGCCCTTGACGACCCGGCCAACGTCGGGGCCTTGTCCTTTTTGAAGCAGATCTACGACGCCCAGGGCGGCTATGCCAAGGCCAAGAGCTTCTCGGATTCGTTCGACACGTTCGGGAAGCAAAACCAGTTCGTGAAGAACCAGGTCGGCGCGCAGGTCAATGCCCAGTGGTATGTGAACGTCCTGGCCCCCTACTCGCAGACCCTCAACATTTCGGCGACGCCGTTCAAGGGCAAGGACGGCAAGCCGCTGACCGTCGCCGGAGGCACGTCGTTCGTGATCCCCGCCGGAGCCAAGAATGCCGACGCCGCGTGCGCCTGGATGACCTCGCTGGTGACCGACGACGCCTGGTCCGCGGCAGGCGCGGCCCGGGCCGACAAGATTGCGGGCACGCCGGGCGGGATCAACACCGGCCTCTTTACCGGTTCCCCCTCCGCTGACAAAATTATCCGCGACAAGTACGTCAAGCCCAGCGGCAACGAGGGGTTCGACAAGGCCATCCAGACCTACTACGACGTTCTTCCGTCCGGGAAGAGCCTCGGAGCGTCACCCGCCGGCCAGACGATCAAGACGGAACTGAACAACGCGGTTGCCTCGGCGCTGCTGGGCACCAAAGCCCCGGACAAGGCCCTCGCCGATGCCCAGGCTGCGGCCAAGCGGGCGTTTGACCAAGCGGGCTCCTGATGAGCCAGCGGGTCCGGCATGAAGGAAAGCAGGCAGGAAGTGACGCGACCCGGAAAAGCTAACGACGACCGGCCCGACATCTTCACCCGGTTCACCACCCGGACAGCGAAGGTCCTCGGCCACGCCTGGGTTTTCATCGCGGCGGTGGCCGCGCTGATCATCTGGGCGTGCACCGGGCCGGTGCTGGGGTTCTCGGACACCTGGCAGTTGGTGATCAACACCGGAACCACCATTGTCACGTTTCTGATGGTGTTCATCATCCAGAACACGCAGAACCGGGACACCGCTGCCCTGCACCTGAAGCTCGACGCCCTTATGCTTGAGCTCCAGGTCAGCAACGCCAAGCTGTATGACGCCGAGAACGAAGGCGAAAAAGAAATCGAACGGCAACGCCAACGGATCCAAGACGACGCCGGTGGCGACGGCGGGAGTGCCTAGCTGTCAATCCGTCTAGCGCGCCACGACCAGGGCCTGCGGCGCGGCCTGCTTCATCCGGGTCTGCAGCCAGCGCAACTGCACAGCGGTTTCGCCGTCGCACCGGGAGACCACGGCCAGGAGTTCGCGGTCGCGCAGGGCTGAGCCCGCCTGCTTGACCATGGTCCAGGTCACGTCGACCAGGCTCGCCAGCAGATACAGGTCCTGCAGGTCCCGCAGCAGCCCCACCGGGCCCTGCCGGGTGCTGGACAGCCCCTCGGCATGCAGCCGTTCGGGTTCGTTGTCGGAAGGGTCCTCGCCGTAGCGCTGGACCACTGGAAGCAGCAGCCTGCTGTGCTCCTCGCACTGCAGCGCCAGGGTATGGCAGAGGAAATGCACGTCCGGTTCGGCGCCGTGGCCGTCTGCCACCTGCCGGAACGACGCCGCCAAGGTGACCTCGGCCTGGTGCAGCATACCCAGGTAGATGCTCAGATTCATGCCCGATGCTCCTGTCCGTTGCCGGCGGCCGCGCCGGCGTTGATTGCCTCGGGAAAACGGGGAGGTGGCGCCGCATCGAGACGTTCCGTCGCTTCAGCGGCGCTGCCGCCCCGGGTGGGCGGGACCGCCGTCGTGCGCGACCGGGCCGGACGGGACGCCGTTGTGGTCGGCGCCGGGGCCGGGCCGGCGCCGTCGGCGATCTTTTCCACCTGCACGGCGGCGTTCTTGAACACCGGCTGTTTGGACACCGGGTCCCATTCGGTGAGGGTGAGTTCGTTGGCGGCCGTGGGGTGCTCCCCGGGCGTGCCGTTCCCGTCCCAGTAGCCGTAGTGGAACGGGGCGAAGACGGTGCCGGCGCGGATGTCGCTGACGCGCGCCGGGACCTCGATCCGGCCCCGCCGTGAGGTGACCCGGACCAGGTCGCCTTCGGCGATGCCCAGCCGTTCGGCGTCGACCGGCGCGAGTTCCACCCAGGCGCTCGGCGCGGCCCGCGTCAGGGGACGGGACCTGCCGGTCTTGGTGCGGGTGTGGAAATGGTAGGCCGTCCGTCCCGTGGTGTAACGCAGCGGGTAGCGGCCGTCCGGTTCCTCATGCGGCGGGGAGTAATCGGCGGTTTTGAGGATCGCCCGGCCGGCCGGGACGCCGGCGCGGAAGGCTTCCGCGCCCACGCTGGCGCCGGTCAGCAGATCGTGCCCGTAGCTTTCGCAGTAGTCCGGGTCGGTGGGGAAAACCCCGTCGGCATAGAGCCGGACCCGTCCGTCCGGGTTCTGCTCATTGCAGGGCCACGGGATGCCGCTGCCGCCGCGCAGCCGGTCATAGCTCATGCCGCTGTAGTCGCAGGGCCGCCCGCGGGAGCATTCGCGCCAGGCGTTGAAGCCGTCCTCGGGGCCGGTCCAGTCCAGCAGCGGGCCGCCCTCCAGGGTCGTGAAGCCCATCCGCTGTGAGTAATCCAGGAAAATGTCCAGGTCGCTGCGCGCCTCCCCGGGGGGTTCCACCGCTTTGTCCGAGAGATGGACGGTGCGGTTGACGTTGGTGAAGGTGCCGGTCTTCTCGCCCCAGCCCGCAGCGGGCAAGACGACGTCGGCGGCCAGCGCTGTCTCCGTCAGGTACAGGTCCTGCACCACCACGAAGAGTTCCGGCTTGGCCAGGATGCCGCGGATCCGGGGGAGGTCCGGCATCGAAACGGCCGGGTTGGTCGCCGAAATCCAGAGGAACTCGATGGAGCCCTGCTCGGCGTAGCGGAAAATCTGCATCGCGTGCGTCGGCGCCGCCCAGTGCGGGATGGTCAGCGGATCGACATCCCAGAGGTCAGCCAGTTCCTGGATGTGTTCCGGGTTCTCCCAGTTCCGGAAGCCGGGAAGATCGCCGTCCGCGCCACACTCACGGTTGTTCTGCGCCGTCGGCTGCCCGTTCATCTGCAGGATTCCGCAGCCCGGCTGGCCGATCAGCCCGCGCAACAGGTGCAGGTTGTTGACCTGGCAGGAGGCGGCGGTGGCCTGCGCGGACTGGTAAAAACCCTGCAGCACGGTGGACAGCACCCGCCCCGACGTCCCGAAGATGCGGGCCGCCTCCCTGATGTCCGCCGCGCTGACGTCGCAGACCCCGGCGGCGGCCTCCGCGGTCCACGGCTGGACGGTCGCCCGGAGCTGTTCAAGGCCCACCGTGTGCGCCTTCAGGTACTCCTCGTCCAGCCAGCGGTTCGCCAGGACCTCGTGGACCAGGGCATTCATCAGGGCGAGGTTGGTCCCGGGCCGGACGGCGAGGTGGACGTCCGCGTACCGGGCCACCTCCGTCTCCCGCGGGTCGATGCAGACCACCTTCGGCCGGTCCGGTCCGGCAAGGCGGTCCAGCACCCTGGACCACAGCACGGTCTGGGTTTCGGCCATGTTGTGTCCGTACAGGAAGATCGCGTCGCAGCTGTCGATGTCCGTGTACGACCCGGGCTGGCCGTCGGCGCCGAAGGTTTCCTTCAGCGCCGCTGCTGCGGTGGCGGTGCACAGGCGGGTGTTGCCATCCATATGCGGGGTCCCGACGCCCGCTTTGCCGATGATGGCCAAGGCATAGTATTCCTCCAAAAAGAGCTGCCCGCTGGTGTAGAACCCGTGGCTCAGGGGACCGCGCTCCCGCAGCAACTCACGGCTCCGTTCGGTGATCCGGGTCATGGCCGTGTCCCAGTCGCATTCGACCAGCCGGCCGTCCACCCGGATCATCGGCCGCGTGAGCCGGTCCCGGTGCGCAACACCCTGCCAGCTGGCGAACAGTCCCTTCGGTCCCAGCCGCCCGTGGTTCACCAGATCTCCGGCGCGGCCGCGGATGCCGACCATCGCGCCGTCCTTGACCGCGATGTCGCAGGCGCAGCCGTTGCTGCAGAGCACGCACGCGGACTGCACCCAGCGGTCCACGTCGGACTCGGGAACGCCTTCGGCCATGGCCTGGTCGACCCGCACCGGCCACAGCCCGTCCCGCTGATAAGGGGTCCTCGCGCCCCAGATCTCGGCAATGCGGTCCACCATGGTCGTCCTCCCATTCCGGCCGGGCCCGGCCGACGGATCGTTGCCCGCGTCAAGGTGTATCAGCAAGCGGACCCGCCGTACAGGGTCCCTCGCCCAAAAATACCCGGGCCCGGTGCGCTACCCGGCGGTGCTCCTGGGCGCTGGCACCAGCCCGGGAACAAATGCCCCGCAAAGGGAGTGGCGGCCGCAGGCAACACCCCCGAGAAGCAAAGCATCCGCCGCCGGCTGCTGGGTGGAGGTAGCACCGGGAGGGGTTGCTCGATGCAACGAATGTACGATGACCAAAAGCGTCTTTCCAGATCGGCAGCGGTGGCAGCAGCAGCCAAAACGAACGGCGGAGCCGCAGGGTTTTCGGGGCCCGGATGCGCGGGATCCAGCAAAATATGGTGAACTAGGCGGGTATGGGCGCATCTGCCCGAACCATCATTTTCTGTAGGAGCACCGTGCCAAGCAAGGCCCCCACCGGCAAGAAACTCGTGATTGTGGAGTCTCCCGCCAAGAGCAAGACCATCGCCAAGTACCTCGGCGAGGGTTTCATCGTTGAGGCCTCGATCGGTCACATCCGCGACCTTCCGCAGCCCTCGGAGCTCCCTGCAGATCTGAAGAAAACGCCGTTGGGCAAGTTCGCCGTCGACATCGAAAACGACTTCAAGCCGTACTACGTCGTCTCCCCGGACAAGAAGAAAAAAGTCACCGAACTCAAGGCCGCACTCAAAGACGCTGACGCGCTCTACCTCGCAACCGATGGGGACCGCGAGGGCGAGGCCATCGCGTGGCACCTGCTGGAGGTCCTCAAGCCGAAGGTTCCGGTGTATCGGATGACCTTCGGGGAAATCACCAAGGAAGCCATCCACCGCGCCATGGACAACCTGCGCGACGTGGACCAGGACCTGGTGGATGCGCAGGAAACCCGCCGGGTGCTGGACCGCCTGTACGGCTACGAGATCTCGCCGGTGCTGTGGCGCAAGGTGGCCCGCGGCCTGTCGGCCGGCCGGGTGCAGTCCGTCGTGACCCGGATGGTCGTGGACCGCGAACGCGAACGGATGGCCTTCAAGTCGGCCTCCTACTGGGATCTGACCGGCCAGTTCGGCGCGGATTCCGGCTCTTTCAAGGCCAAGCTGGCCGCCGTCGACGGTTCCAAGGTCGCCAGCGGCCGGGACTTCAACGACGACGGCGCGCTCACCTCGCGCGGCGTCGTGCACCTGGACGAAGAACTCGCCACGGCCCTGGCTGCCGGCCTGCAGGACGCGGACTTCCGGGTCCGCTCGGTCGACACCAAGCCGTACACCCGCCGTCCTGCGGCGCCGTTCACCACCTCCACGCTGCAGCAGGAGGCCGGCCGTAAGCTGCGTTTCTCCTCCAAGAGCACCATGCAGGTGGCGCAGCGGCTCTACGAAAACGGCTACATCACCTATATGCGTACGGACTCGTCCGCGCTCAGCAACGAGGCCGTCACCGCGGCCCGGCGCCAGGCTTCCGAGCTGTACGGCCCGGAGTACGTCCCGGCCTCGCCGCGCGTCTACTCCGGCAAGGCAGCCAACGCGCAGGAGGCGCACGAGGCCATCCGGCCCGCCGGTGACTCCTTCCGCACCCCGGCGCAGGTCGCGAAGCAGCTCTCCGGCGACGAATTCCGCCTCTACGAACTGATCTGGAAGCGCACCGTGGCCTCCCAGATGGCCGACGCCAAGGGCTCCACCGCGACCATCAGGCTCGGTGCCGTCACCGTGGGCGGGGCCGCCGCCGGCCGCGACGCCGAGTTCTCCGCCTCCGGCACCGTCATCACCTTCCCCGGGTTCCTTGCGGCGTACGAAGAAGGTAAGGACGAAAGCCGCGGGGACGACGACTCCGACGATGCCCGCCGGCTGCCGAACGTCGCCAAGGACGATGCGCTGACCGCCTCGGAGATCACCGCCGTCGGGCACGAAACGTCGCCGCCGCCGCGCTATACCGAAGCGTCGCTGACCGCCGAGCTGGAAAAGAAGGGCATCGGCCGGCCGTCGACGTACGCCTCCACCATTTCCACCATCCAGGACCGCGGCTATGTCCGGAAACAGGGCTCGGCGCTGGTACCGAGCTGGATTGCGTTCTCCGTGATCCGGCTGCTGGAGCAGCACTTCCATGACTACGTGGACTACGAGTTCACCGCGGACATGGAAGCGGACCTGGACAAGATCGCCAACGGTGAGGCGGCCGGACCGGCCTGGCTCAAGCACTTCTACTTTGGCGCCGACTCCGAGCCCGGGCTGCTGAGCATCGTCAACAACCTGGGCGAGATCGATGCCCGGGAGATCAACTCCATCCCGGTCGCAGACGGGATCACCCTGCGGGTGGGCAAGTTCGGCCCGTACCTGGAAAGCTCCGTCGCGACCGTTGACCCGAAAACCGGTGAGGTGGTCGAGTCTGCCCGGGCCAACGTGCCCGAGGACCTGGCCCCGGACGAGCTCACGGCCGCCAAGGCGATCGAACTGATGGAAACGGCTGCCCCTGAGGAGCGGGTGCTGGGCCAGGATCCGCACACCGGACACACCGTGGTGGCCAAGAACGGCCGCTACGGCGCCTACGTCACCGAAATCATCCCCGAGATGACCGAGGAACAGCTGGCCAACCAGCCGGTGGAGTACTACAAGAACGGCAAACCGAAACCGCCGAAGAAGCCCGTCAAGGCCAAGCCGCGCACCGGATCGCTGTTCGCGTCCATGAGTGTGGACACGATCACCCTGGACGAGGCCCTGCAGCTGATGAGCCTGCCGCGCGTACTCGGCCAGGACGCCGAGGGCAATCCCATCACGGTGCAGAACGGCCGCTTCGGCCCGTACCTGAAGAAGGGCACTGACTCCCGGTCGATCGGTTCCGAGGAAGAGATCTTCACCATCACGCTCGAGCAGGCCCTGGAGATCTACTCCCAGCCCAAGCAGCGCGGGGCGCGGGCCGCGGTTCCGCCGCTGGCCGAATTCGGCCCGGACCCGGTCTCGGAGAAGAACATCGTGGTGAAGGAAGGCCGTTTCGGCCCGTACATCACCGACGGCGTCACCAACATTACGGTGCCGCGCAGCACCGCCGTCGAGGAACTGACCCGGGAACAGGCAGTGGAACTCCTCGCCGAAAAGCGTGCCAAGGGGCCGGTCAAGCGCACGACGGCGCGCAAGGCGCCTGCCCGGAAGGCCGCCGCCAAGAAGTAGAGGGTGCTGCCCGAACCAGGGGTGAGGAATTGCGGCGAGGAGCGCATCGTGATCGAGTAGGGAGATGACTGAACAGCCAAACCCCATGGAGTCCCAGCCGCTCAACGACCTCGAAGAGAAGCTCGCCCGGGGGGAGCAGCCGGACGCCAACCCGGTGGACGTCGTCCTGTCCTTCCTCAACAACGAGGTCTACATCGTCAGTTCCGACACGGTCGAAGGCCCCGATTCGCAGGTGGAACCGCTGGTGCTGGCCAACGCCGAGGGGAAGCCGGTCCTGGCCGTGTTCTCGCACCCCAGCCGGGTCAGCGAGCAGTACCTGGCCGCGGCGCCGAACGTGCTCGGAACCCAGGGCGCGGCGATCATCGGCAACCTCGGAGACGAACTCGGGATGGTCATCAACCCCGGCGCCGTCTACGGCTTTGAGATCGACCCCGAGGGCGTGGCGAACATCCGCCGCGACTTCAAACCCTCCGAGGAGGAACCGGGCGCTGCCGAAGGCGGCCCCGAGGCCTAAGCGTCACGGGACGGGTTATCCAGGTGCCGGTTAGGGTGCGGCCGGTCCGAGGAGAATAATGGCAGCATGCGGCTAGGCGTCCTCGATATTGGGTCCAACACTGTCCACCTCCTCCTGGTGGACGCCCACCCCGGCGCGCGCCCGGTGCCGTTCGCCTCGCATAAACGCCCGCTCTCACTGGTGCAGTTCCTGGACGACGAAGGAAACATCAACGACGCCGGCCAGCATGAGCTGATCGAGTTCGTGCTGGAGGCGTGGGAATTCGCGGCCAAGCACCGGGCCGAGGACCTGCTGGCCTTCTGTACCTCGGCGATCCGGGAAGCCACCAACGGGGCCGCCGTCCTGGCCCGCGTCAAGGACGAAACCACGGTGACGCTCCGCGAGCTCACCGGCAGCGATGAGGCGTCCATGACATTCTTCGCCGTCCGCCGCTGGTACGGCTGGGGAGCCGGTCCCATCCTCGACCTGGACATCGGCGGCGGTTCCTTCGAGATGGCGTTCGGGCAGGACGAACTGCCCGAGCTGGCGCTGTCCGTGCCACTGGGGGCGAGCCGGCTGACACGGGACTGGCTGCACGAGGATCCGCCGTCCGCCCAGAGCGTGAAAGAACTCCGCCGGTACATCCGCGCCACACTGAAACCCGCCGTGCGCCGCTTCGAGAAACTCGGCCGCGCCAACCTCGTAGCCGGCACATCCAAAACCTTCCGGTCCCTGGCGCGCATCGCCGGGGCGGCGCCCAGCGCCTCAGGCCCCTACGTCAGGCGGGAACTGCTGGCCACGGACCTTGGCCTGTGGGCGCAGCGGATCTCCGCGATGGAGGTCGAGGACCGGCTTCACCTGCCCGGCGTTTCGGAGGCACGGGCGCCGCAACTGCTGGCCGGAGCCCTGGTGGCCGAGGCCGCACTCGAACTCTTCGAATTCCCCAGCCTGGAGATCTGCCCGTGGGCGCTGCGGGAGGGACTCATCCTGCGCAGGCTGGACCAGTTGGTCTCCGAGGGGCCGCTGCAGCCCGCGCCCCACGTCACCCAGACCCGTGTCCCCGCCGAGCCGCAGACGCCCGACGCCTCGGTGCCGGTCCGGTGAATGTATTCCGCCGGCGCCCGGCCAGCCGGCCGCGTACCTGTCGATCCGGACGCACGCCGTTCGTCTAGTAGGTGAAAGGCCGGCACGGAGCCGGCCCATTGTCGAGGAGGACAGCACCATGGCACAGTACTTGCTCAGCGTTTACCAGCCCGCCGGACCGGCCCCGGCCCCGGAAGTCCTGGCGCCCATCATGCAGGACCTTGAGGCTCTGAACCGTGACATGAGGGCCGCCGGTGTCTGGGTCTTCGCCGCCGGGCTCCACCCCACCGCCACCGCCACCGCCACCGTGGTCCGGCAGCAAGGCACCGAGGTGCTCATCACGGACGGCCCCTTCGCCGAAGCCAAGGAGCACCTTGGCGGCTTCACCGTCATAGAGGCTCCGGACCTCGACGCCGCACTCGGCTGGGCCGGGAGGCTGGCCCGCGCCACCACCCTGCCCATCGAAGTGCGGCCCGTCCAGCACTAGGTGCCACCGCGGATGGCCAGCGAATCGCTGTCCGACGCCCCGCCGCCGGAGCCCGCCCGGGCACCCGCGGCGGAGGCGGACGTCGCGGCCGTCTTCCGGCGCGAATACGGTCGTGCGGTCGCCGTTCTGACCCGCGTGCTGGGCGACATCGACGCCGCCGAGGATGCCGTTCAGGACGCGTTCACCCTGGCGGCGGGGCGCTGGCCCTCAACCGGTCTGCCGCCGAGCCCCGCGGGCTGGATCATCACCACGGCAAGAAACCGCGCCATTGACCGGCTGCGCCGCGAGTCCGGCCGCGGTGACAAACAGATCGAGGCAGCATTGCTGGCTGAAGCTCTCGCTCCGGCAGTACCGACGCCCGAGGAGCACGTGGTTGCAGAACTCTCCAGGGAGGGCATGGTGGACGATGACCGGCTGCGGCTGATCTTCACCTGCTGCCACCCGGCTTTGGCCGTCAACGTCCAGGTGGCGCTGACCCTGCGGCTGCTGGGCGGACTGACGACGGCGGAAATCGCCCGGGCGTTCCTGGTGCCCGAAGCCACCATGGCCCAGCGCCTCGTCCGAGCCAAAACAAAGATCCGGGTCGCCAGGATTCCGTACCGGGTGCCGCGCGGAGCGGAGCTCCCGGCTCGCCTGCCGCCGGTGCTCGCGGTGGTCTACCTGATCTTCAACGAGGGTTACAGTTCCGGCTTCGGAGGCCCCGGGCCGGGGCAGGACCTCTGCCGGGAATCCATCAGGCTGGGCCGCCTGCTGACGGCCCTGATGCCGGACGAACCCGAAGTCAAAGGCCTGCTGGCCCTGATGCTGCTCACCGAATCACGGCGGGGCGCGCGACAGGCCGGCGGTGGGCCCGTCCTCTTGGCCGATCAGGACCGCGGGCTCTGGGATCGTGCCCTGATCAGGGAAGGCCAGGAACTGGTGCGCCAGTGCCTGCGGCGAAATCAGCCCGGGCCGTACCAGCTTCAGGCCGCGATCAATGCGGTCCACTCCGACGCGCCTGAGGCCGCAAAGACGGACTGGCGCCAGATTCTCCGGCTTTACGATCAGCTCGTCGCGGTCGCTCCCGGGCCGGTCGTGGCCCTCAATCGCGCCGTGGCCCTCGCGGAGGTGGAGGGTCCGGAAGCTGCCCTGGGTCTCGTCGACGGGCTGGGGCTGGAAAGCTACCACCTCTTCCACGCCGTCCGGGCCGATTTCCTGCGCCGGCTGGACCGCCCTGCCGAAGCGGCCGCAGCGTACAGCGCAGCATTGCGGCTGGCCGGTAACGCGGCCGACCGGAGATTCCTGGAAGCCCGCGTGCGGGACGCTGAGGCGAAGCAGGCTCCGGGGACTGAACCGGATCAAGCAACGCCGGCTTAGAACCAAGTTAAAAGAGAATGGCACCGGGGGTCAGCTGCGGGAAAATGGGGGAAACCCGCTGCAAACCACCGGTGCCGGCAGACATCCGCATGACTGCCATATCATCACTCGCACCCCTCAATGAGGTGATAACTACGTTAATCACCAAGTTTGAGAACAACCTGCGCTGAAGATGTGAGCTGGCTGTGAATCGGAGCGGACTGCAATGATGGGGGCATGAGCAACCGAATCGCATTCCTGGGCTGTGGGTCAATGAACGAGGCAATCATGGGTGGCCTGATCGCCGGCGGGGCGGACCCGGCGGACATCGTCGCCACCGTCCGACGGGCAGTACGGGCCGCCGAACTGGCCGAACGGCATCACGGAATTACGGCCATCGCGGGCGAAGAAGAACCGGAGAACAACGCGCAGGCCGCTACCGGCGCCGCCGTCGTGATCCTGGGCGTCAAGCCCGTGGGCATCGCCGAGCTGGCCCGCGAGATCAGTGGGTCACTCTCGCCGGAGACCATTGTGGTCAGCGTCGCCGCCGCCGTGTCGCTGGAACAACTGGAGGCTGCGCTTCCGGCCGGGCAGCCGGTGATCCGCTCGATGCCGAACACTCCGGCGAAACTGGGCCGCGGCGTCGTGTCTGTCTCCGCCGGGAAGCACTGTTCGGCGGAGCAGCTGCAGCGGGTGAAGGACATCCTCGCTGCCGTCGGTACCGTCGTGGAGATTCCCGAGGAGCAGGTGGACGCGCTGTCGGCGATCAGCGGCTCGGGGCCGGCTTACGCCTTCTACCTGGCGGAGGCGATGGCGGCAGCCGGCGTCGAACTGGGCCTCGACGCCGAGCTCTCGCTGCTGCTGGCCCGCGAAACCGTGGCCGGTGCCGGGATGATGCTCGCCGAACCGGGCGCCGATCCCACCGCGTTGCGCACGGCCGTGACGAGCCCGAACGGCACCACCGAACGGGCCATCGCGACCTTCGATGAACGCGGCCTCCCCTCGATCATCAGCGCCGGCGCCCGGGCCGCAGCCGAGCGGGCCGCGGAGATCACCAAGCAGCTGGGCTAGCCGCAAGGCAGCCGCACTCATGACGAAGGCCGGACCGGGTGGCAGGATAGGTCCCATGGAACTGCACATCACCGGGGATCCCGCGGCAGACAGACTACTCAGCGACGACGCGTTTGCCCTGCTCACGGGCATGTTGCTCGACCAGCAGGTGACGATGGAATCGGCCTTTGCGGGTCCCGAAAAGATCCGGACGCGCATGGGGTCCATGGACCCGGCCGCGATCGCCGGCTACGATCCGCAAGGGTTCGTCGAGGTGTTCAAAGAGCGCCCTGCCGTCCATCGGTTCCCCGGGTCCATGGCCGGCCGTGTCCAAGCCCTCGCCGAGACGGTGCACAGTGACTGGAACGGCGACGCCACCGCCATCTGGACGCAAGGGGAGCCCGACGGCCAGGAGGTGCTGCGGCGGCTCAAGGCGTTGCCGGGATTCGGCGAACAAAAGGCCAAGATCTTCCTGGCGCTGTTGGGAAAGCAGTGTGGGCTCCAGGCCGAAGGCTGGCGCGACGCCGCGGGCCACTACGGCCAAGAGAACTCCTTCCTGTCCGTCGCCGACATTGTGGATCCGGAGTCGCTGGGCAAGGTGCGGGCCAGCAAGCAGGCAGCCAAGGCCGCCGCGAAGGCCGGGAAGACCGCCGGGTCCTGACCCTGCGGTAGTTGAGCCAGCGACGCCGGAAGGAACGCGCTCGACGGCGGAGGAACCTAGCGCGTGGAGGTCGTGACCGTGAATGAACAGCCGGCAGGACGATTCCTTTCCCTCTGGGCTGCCACCGGCGGAACGGCCACTTATAAGTCCCTCGACGCGTCGCTGGACGTGGATGTGGCCGTGATTGGCGGTGGTATCGCAGGACTGACCGCCGCGCTGGCCCTGAAGCGGGCGGGCCAGACGGTGGCCGTGCTGGAGGCGGCGCGGGTGGGCACCGGCGTCACCGGGAGCACCACGGGCAAGGTCACCTCACTGCATCGGCTCGCCTACTCCGACCTTGTCGCCCGCCACGGCGCCGACGCCGCCCGCACCTACGGGCAGGCCAACGAGGCAGCAATCGAACACGTTGCGGGCGTCGTGGCGGCGGAGGGGATCGACTGCGGGTTCCGGAGGGTGGCCAACTACACCTATGCCGAGTCTGAGTCCGCGCTTGCGCTGGTCCGGGAAGAAGCGGTGCTGGCCGGGCGGCTGGGGCTGCCGGCAACTTTCACCACAGACGTCCCGCTGCCCTTCGCGGTCAGGGGTGCCGTCCGGTTCGACGGCCAGGCCCAGATCCACGCGCTCCGGTACGTCCAGGGCCTGGCCCGGGCCGTGGACGGGGATGGCAGCTTCGTCTTTGAGGAGTCGCCTGCTACGGGTGTGCGGGACGGCTCTCCGGCAGTGGTGGCCACAAAACGGGGATCAGTCCGGGCGAAGGAAGCCATCGTGGCGACAAACCTGCCGTTCGGGGACAACGGACGGTTCGCCGGCCGATGCTACCCGCACCGCTCGTATGTCGTCGCCGCCCGGAGCTCGGTTCCGGCGCTGGACGCAACCTTTATCAGCGTTGACGAACCGATGCGCTCCATCCTGACCGCCGACGTCGAGAGCGGCGGGTACGTGCTGGTCGGCGGGGAAGGGCACCGGGCCACCGAGAGCGTTGATTCCGCCGAACGGTACCGGCGGCTCGCGGCTTTTGCCCGCGACCGCCTGGGCGCCGGTGAGATCGACTACCGCTGGTCCACCCAGGACGCCATGCCTGCCGACGGGCTGCCGTACGTGGGCCGCATGGCGCCCGAAGCCCGGCATCTCCACGTCATCACCGGCCTGCGAAAATGGGGCCTCACCAACGGCACCGCCGCGGCCTTAATCCTCCGGGACACGCTGTGCGGCCGGGACAACCCGTGGGCCGCGGTGTTCGACAGCACCCGGAGCGGGGGCGGAACGTCAGCGGAGGCGGCGCGCCCGGCGGAGAGGGCTCCGGGCGCCGACGGCGCTGCCGCCGCTGCCCCGCCGGCCGCTGCCCCGCGGGAGGTGGACCTGGGCCATGTCGTTCCCGGCGAGGGCAGGGTAGTGAATGTGGAAGGGGCCGAAACGGCCGTGTACGTGAGCCCCGCGGGGGAGGTGCGCGCGGTCTCGGCCGTCTGCACGCACCTTGGCTGCACCGTGGAGTTCAACCCGACAGACATCACCTGGGACTGCCCTTGCCACGGCTCGCGGTTCGGCACTGACGGCACCGTCATCCAGGGGCCGGCCACGCGGAACCTGGCTCCCAGTCCGGCCCTGGACGGTCCCGCTGCCGCCGGCGGAGACGCCTAGCTTCCGGGGCGCGACGGCGGTGCTGCGGCGGTGTTACGGCCGAGCGGCGAAGCGTTCCAACAGGTCCACGTGGCCGGAAACAATGAGCATGTCCCGGGCGGAGACCTTGGTCTCGGGCCGCGCGTACGTGAAGTCCTCGCCCGGGGACTTCACGCCGACGATCGTGACGCCATACTTCGAGCGGACCTTGGACTCGTCCAGGGTGAAGCCCACGGTTTCCCGCGGCGGATACATCTTCACGATCGCGAAATCGTCGTCGAACTCGATGAAGTCCAGCATCCGGCCCGAGACCAGATGCGCGGCCCGGACCCCGGCGTCGGCTTCCGGATAGATCACGTGGTTGGCCCCGATCCGGGTGAGGATCTTGCCGTGCGAGGGCGTGATCGCCTTGACCCAGAGGTGCTCGATGCCGAGGTCCACCAGATTGACGGTGATGAGCACCGACGATTCGATCGAGGTTCCGACGCCGACGACGGCGGAGCTGAACTCCTGGGCCCCGAGCTGACGCAGGGCGTCGATGTTCGTGGCATCGGCCTCCACCACGTGGGTCAGCACGCTGGCCCATTTCTGCACCAGGTTCCGGTCCCGTTCGATGGCCAGCACCTCGCGGCCCTGCTTGACCAGCTGTTCTGCGGTGGACGCGCCGAAACGGCCCAGCCCGATCACCAGCACGGGGGCGTTGTGGGCGGGGCGGTTGACGGCGCTTGAGGAACTAGCCAATGATTGGTCTCTCTTCCGGGTAGTGGTACAGCTGGCTGCGCTGACGAAGGGCCAGCCCGGCGGCAAGGGTGATGGTGCCGAGCCGGCCGGCAAACATCAGGGCGGTCAGGACGTAGACTCCGGCAGGCGGCAGTTCGGCGCTGAGGTTGGTGCTCAGGCCCACGGTGCCGAACGCGGAAATAGTCTCAAAGAGCACGCGGTCCAGCGAGGCGCCGCTGATCTGCAGGAGCAACAGGGCGGAAACGGCCACCAGGGTCGCGCCGGCCACGATCACGGAAATAGCCACCCGCATGGCGCCTTCGGGAATGGTGCGCCCGTAGATTTTGACATCGGTATCGCCGCGGGCCTCCGCGACGATGGCCAGGAACATCACCGCGATGGTGGTGACTTTAATGCCACCCGCGGTCGACGCGGAGCCGCCGCCGGCGAACATCAGGGCATCGGAGAGCAGCATGGTGGTTGAATCCATCTGGTTCTGGTCCACCAGGTTGAAGCCGCCGGAGCGCGTCATGACGGAGGCGAAGATGGAGTGCGTCACCTTGTCGCCCACACTCATGGCTCCGATGGTGCGCACGTTGTCCCACTCCATCAGCCCCCACAGCACGGAGCCGGCCGCGAGCAGGATCAGCGAGACCTGGATGGTCAGCTTGGTGTGCAGGTTCCACTTCTTCCAGTTCAAGCCGTTTTGCTGCAGCACCATGACCACCGGAAATCCGAGGCTGCCGAGGAAGACACCGAGCATCAGCGGGACCAGGATCCAGAGGTCCGTCTCATACGGCACGATGCCGTCCGAGTGCGGCGTAAATCCGGCATTGTTAAAGGCGGACACCGAGTAGAACACGCCGTGCCAGACAGCGTCCCCGAAGCTCTCGCCGAGCGCCAGGAACCGCGGAACCAGGGCCAACGCGAGGGTGGTCTCAATCACGACGGAGGTGACAATAACGATCCGCAGCAGCGCGCCCACCTCGCCGAGGCGGCCCGCGTTGTTCATCGCCTCCTGGGCGATCAGCTTGCCCCTTACCCCCAGCTTCTTGCTGACCACCAGGGCCAGCAACGACGCCAGCGTCAGGGTGCCGAGGCCGCCGACGAAGATGCCCACCAAGATCACCAGCTGGCCGAAAAAAGACCAGTGCGTGGCGGTCGACACCACGGTCAGCCCGGTCACGCAAACGGCGGAAACCGCGGTAAAGAGAGCTTGATGCAGCGGGGTGGCCTGCCCAGCCGCGGAGGACATCGGCAGCGACAGCAGGCCCGCAAAGAGCAGGACGACGACGGCGAAGATGGAGACCGCCAGGCGGGCGGGGGAGGTGTTGGCGATGTTGTCGACGAAGTCGCGTAGCCGGGTGAAGATCCACAGGCCCTCGCGCTCCGGCTGGCCGGGGTGCCAGGTGGTCGGATCGGCTGACCTCGACTGGCTTTGCGTCATGGGCGGGGTGTCCTCGGTTGAAGGGCTACATGATGTAGTAACCCACTATATTCCGCGCACGGACGGGGACGGGCGGCTGGCTCCGGTAGCCTGTGACTGATGACATTGCTGCCCGGACCCGCCCCGACCGCACTGCCGACGACGGTGGTGTGGGATCCGGCCATGACTGCATACAACTTCGGCCACAGCCACCCGATGGCGCCGGAACGGCTGGAACTCACGGCCAAGCTGGCCGGCAGCCTGGGGTTGTTCGACCTGGACCATGTCACGGTGGCCGCGCCGCCGGTGGCCACCGACGGGGAACTGGGCGCCGTGCACAGCGCCGAATATGTTGCCGCGGTCCGCCGGGTCAGCGCCGACCCGGACAGCCCCGATCTGGAACGGGGCCTCGGCACCGAGGACGACCCCGCCTTTGCCGGCATGCATGAGGCCAGCGCCCGGCTGGCCGGCGGCTCCCTGCTCGCGGCCGCCGCGGTCCTGGACGGCAGCGCGGTACGGGCGGTAAATTTCGGCGGCGGCATGCACCACGCGGCCCGGGAACGGGCCAGCGGCTTCTGCATCTACAACGACGCGGCCCTGGCGATCCAGCGGCTGCTCGACGGCGGTGTGCAGCGGGTGGCCTACATCGACGTCGACGCGCACCACGGCGACGGAACGCAGAGCATCTTCTGGGACGACCCGCGGGTGTTGACCATCTCCCTGCACGAGACCGGCCTGACGCTGTTCCCGGGCACCGGCTTCGCGAACGAGATCGGCGGCCCGAACGCCCTGGGCAGCGCCGTGAACGTGGCATTGCCGGCCGGGACCGGCGATGCCGGCTGGCTGCGGGCCTTCCACGCGGTCGTCCCGCAGCTTGTCGGCGCGTTCGCGCCCGAAGTCATCGTGAGCCAGCACGGCTGCGACTCGCACCGGCTGGACCCACTGACGCATCTGAACATCAGCGTGGACGGCCAGCGCGAGGCGGCCGCCGCGATCGGCAGCCTGGCGGCCCGCTACTGCGAGAACCGCTGGATCGCCACGGGCGGCGGGGGCTACAACGTCATCACCGTCGTGCCGCGCTCCTGGAGCCACCTCATCGCGCTCGCGGCCGGCCGCCCCATACCGTTGCGGACGCCGGTACCGGACGACTGGCGGACCTATGTGCGGGAGCGGTTCGGCGACAAATACGGGGTCGAGCCGCCGGCCCTGATGGGCGACGACGTGGACCTGTGGTGGCGGTCCTGGGAGGTGGGCTTCGACCCGAACGACGACGTGGACCGCACGGTCATGGCCACCCGCAAAGAGGTCTTCCCGCTCTACGGGCTGGATCCGTGGTTCGACTAGAAGGGCGTGCCGGCGGAGCCAAGGAGCTGCCCCGGCCTCCAGGCCGGCCCGGGCAACTACTGGATGCCATCGCACGTATATGTCGCTAGTGTGGAGGGCATGGTGACAGACGACGTATTTGCCGTCATTGCTGAAGCAACCCGGCGGGACATTCTGGTGTCCCTCAGCAACGGGGACAAAGCGGTGGGGGAATTGGTCCAGGAACTCGAAGCGAGCCAGCCCACCATTTCCAAGCACCTTAAGGTCCTGCGTGAAGCGGACCTCGTCAGTATGCGGGCGCAGGGGCAGAAGCGTTACTACGCCCTCAACCCCAAGCCGCTTGCGGGCGTCGCCAGCTGGCTGGAGACGTTCGGCGTCGTCAGCGCCGCGGCTGCGGAGCCTGCCCCCGCTGCCGTGCCCACCGCTGCCGTGCCCACCGCTGCCGTGCCGGCGGGTGCGCCGGTGCCCGCACCCGCCACCCTGGCCGAAGCCGCCGCCCCCGGTTCGCCGGCCGCCGGGGCGCCGCCGCGGACGACGGCGGGAGCGCTGAGCCCCGCCGTCGCTCTCCCCGCCGGCACCCACGGGGAGGACAACCGGCCGCAGCAAATCGGCCGAAGCGTGGGCCGCGCCGCTACCCGGGCCGCGGACCTGCTGGCCAACCTGCCCAAGTTCGGCCGGAAAAAGTAGCACCCGCCGCGCCGGGCCGGCGTCACATGCGCGGCCCCGAATGGCAATGACGCCTGCCCGGGGTGCAGTATGGAAAGGCTTGTTTACTGCGCCGAGCACGGGCGCCGAGGGTTAGGAAGTTACATGGACGCACGGCTTGAAGCTGTCCGGGACACGGTACTGGCACGCAATCCGGGGGAAATCGAATTCCACCAGGCGGTCACCGAAGTCTTCGAAAGCCTGGGCCCCGTCCACGACAGGCACCCCGAATTCCTGGAGGCCGCCATCCTGGAACGGCTCTGCGAACCGGAGCGGCAGATCATCTTCCGGGTGCCGTGGGTGGACGACACCGGACGCGTCCAGATCAACCGGGGCTTCCGGGTGGAATACAACTCCGCCCTCGGCCCGTACAAAGGCGGCCTGCGGTTCCACCCCTCGGTCTACCTGGGCATCATCAAGTTCCTTGGCTTCGAGCAGATCTTCAAAAACGCCTTGACCGGCATGCCCATCGGCGGAGGCAAGGGCGGCTCCGACTTCGACCCCCGGGGCCGGTCCGATGGCGAGGTCATGCGCTTCTGCCAGTCCTTTATGACCGAGCTGTACCGCCACATCGGCGAATACACGGACGTCCCGGCCGGTGACATCGGTGTCGGCGGACGTGAAATCGGCTACCTTTTCGGCCAGTACAAGCGCATCACCAACCGCTACGAATCCGGCGTCCTGACCGGCAAGGGGATCTCGTGGGGCGGCTCGCTCGTGCGGCCCGAAGCGACCGGCTACGGCACCGTGATCTTCGCCGAGGAGATGCTCAAGACCCGCGGACAGTCCTTTGACGGCCAGCGCGTAGTGGTCTCCGGCTCCGGCAACGTTGCCATCAACGCGATTGCCAAGGCCCAGTCACTGGGCGCGCACGTGGTGGCGTGCTCCGATTCCTCCGGCTACATCGTGGACGAGGCCGGGATCGACGTGCAGCTGCTGCGCACGATCAAGGAAGTCGAACGCGGACGGCTCAAGGAGTACGAGGCCCGGCGCTCCGCTGTCGCCTATGTCGAGACCGGCTCCGTCTGGGACGTCGACGCCACCGTGGCGTTGCCCTGCGCCACCCAGAACGAGCTCGACGGCGACGCTGCCGCCCGGCTGGTGCGTAACGGCCTCGTGGCGGTGGCGGAGGGGGCCAACATGCCTTCGACCCGTGACGCCGTCGCCGTCTTCCAGGATGCGGGGGTGCTGTTCGGCCCGGGCAAGGCCGCCAACGCCGGCGGCGTGGCGACCTCCGCCTTGGAGATGCAGCAGAACGCGAGCCGGGACTCGTGGTCCTTCGAGCACACGGAACGCCGGCTCACTGAGATCATGGTCGGCATCCATGACCGCTGTGCCGCCACCGCCGACGAATACGGGGCTCCCGGCAACTACGTGCTGGGCGCCAACGTCGGCGGTTTTGTGAAGGTTGCCGACGCGATGCTGGCCCAGGGGCTGATCTAGCCCGCGACGCCGGCGCCCCCTCGGCGCCCCCTCGGCGCCGAGACGACAGATGGCGGCAGTGTTCCTGGGGAACACTGCCGCCATCTGTCATGTGGCCGCGCTAGCGGTGCAGCAGCCGCACGTGGTCGGGGGTGAGGTCGGAGATCCGGCTGACCCCAAGCAGCGCCATGGTGCGCCTCATGTCCGTCGCCAGGATGTCGATGGCCCGGTCCACCCCTGCGCGGCCGCCCGCCATCAGGCCGTAAAGGTAGGCGCGCCCGATCAGGGTGAAGTCCGCGCCCATGGCCAACGCGGCAATGATGTCGGCGCCGCTCATGATGCCCGTGTCCAGGATGACCGCCGCGCGGCTGTGGTCGGACTCGAGGGCTGCAGTCACCTCGGGAAGCAGGTGGAAGGGGATGGGGGCCCGGTCCAGCTGACGGCCGCCGTGGTTGGAGAGCACGACGCCGTCCGCGCCATGGTCGACGACCCGGCGGGCGTCCTCCACAGTCTGGATGCCCTTGACCACCAGCTTGCCTTTCCAGGTGTCCCGCAGCCAGTCGAGGTCGGCGAACGTCAGGGTGGGGTCGAACATGGAGTTGATCAGGTCCGCGACCGTTCCGGTGTATCGCGAGAGTGAGGCAAAGGTCAGCGGCTCATGCGTCAGGAAGTTGAACCACCACGCCGGCCGGTAGGAGGCGTCCAGCACGGTCTTCAGGGTCAGCGCCGGGGGGATGGTCATGCCGTTGCGGACATCGCGGAGCCGTGCGCCGGCCACCGCGGTGTCCACCGTGACCATCAGAGTGTCGTTTCCGGCTTTCGCCGCGCGGTCGATCAGTTCCATCGAACGGTCCCGGTCGGTCCAGAGGTAGAGCTGGAACCAGTTGCGGCCCTCGGGTGCGGCGGCGGCCACGTCCTCGATGGAGGCGGTGCCCATCGTGGAGAGCGTGTACGGGATTCCCGCGGCCGCCGCGGCCCGCGAACCGGCGTATTCGCCCTCGGATTGCATCATCCGGGTGAAGCCGGTGGGCGCAATCCCGAAAGGCAGCCGGGCAGGCTTGCCGAGGATCTCGGTGCTCAGGTCCACGCCCGAGACGTCCCGCAGGATGCCCGGACGGAATTCAATGTCGAGAAAGGCCTGCCGGGCCCGCTGCAGGGTGATCTCGGCCTCGGCGGCGCCATCGGTGTAGTCGAAGGGTGCCTTGGGAGTGCGGCGCTTGGCCATGGCGCGCAGGTCCCAGATGGTACTGGCCCGGCGCAGCCGCGCGTCGCGGCCGAGCTCAGGCTTCCGAAACTGCATCAACGGGGCCAGGTCCGCGTACTTCGGCACTCGGCATTTCAGGGCTGCGGGCACGATTCGCCCCGCCGCCGGGGTCCCGGCAGCCGCGGTTTCCGGGCCGGCCGGTTCACCGCGGGCGGGAGCTCCGGCCGCCGCGTCCTCCGGCGTGGTGGGGGCCTCCGGGTTGCCGGGGTCGATGGTTTCGGTCACTGCTGCCTCCGGGCTTCTCGATCCGACGCTGTGGTTGGACCACACTCTAGGGCATGTGGTCCGACCACATCAACTAGAATGTGGGAATGCGCACGCACCGGCTGGTCCTGCAGTGGATCGAAGAGCAGCTCTCGGGCGGACAGCTGCTGGTGGGCGGCAGGCTCCCCGCTGAACGGAGCCTGGCCGAGCAGCTCGGCGTCTCGCGCACCTCTGTCCGTGAGGCCATCCGCGTCCTGGAGGCGATGGGGGTGGTCCGGGCGGGCGTGGGGTCCGGCCCTGATGCCGGCACCGTGGTGATCTCGGACCCGGCGGCGGCGCTCGGGTCGGCGCTGCGGCTGCACGTGGCCACGTCCCACCTCCCGCTGGAGGACATCGTGCAGACCCGCGTCCTGCTCGAGTCCTGGGCTGCGGCCAGGGCCAGGCCGGACTCGCCCGCGCTGGAGTCCGCGGCGGCCCTGCTGGACCGAATGGATGCCTGCGCGGGCATGGAAGAGTTCCTGGCCCTCGACGTCCGGTTCCACCTGGCCCTGGCTGACGCCGCAGGCAACGCAGTGGTCAGCGCGATGATGGGATCCCTGCGCGAAGCCATTCAGGAGTATGTCGAACGGCTCACCGCGAATCTGCCGGACTGGGAAACCACCTCGGCCAGGCTGCGGCAGGAACACCGGGACATTCTCGCGGCCATCAGCGGACACGACGGCGCCGGGGCGGCCGGCCTCGTGGCAGCGCACATCGAGGGATATTACGCGGAGGCGGGGCTGGGCCGCGGTGCCTGACTGGCGTGCCCGGCGCGCCTCGCGGGTGGGCCCGGCGTCGGAATATTACGAGGCCGCTTTGCCCGCCGCCGGGAGACGGCGCTAGGGTCGTGGCATGACAAACCGTTGGTATGCGTATTTTTCGTTGGCTCTGGAGGGGCCCGCGTCTAACTGACACGCATCCAACCACCTTCAGAGCCAACAGGGCAGAGATCACTCTCTGCCCTTCGCCATTTCTCCGGCGGGTTCTGAACTGGGCCCGCTCCGCACCCGGAACAGGACCACCATGAGCATCGAAGCATCCCCCGAAAGCCGACAGTCCACCTCGAACCTCCGCGTCAGCCGCTTCACCGCGCTGCCGAGCCCGCAGGAGCTGATCGCCGAACTTCCGCTCGACGCGCGAGGTGCCGAGGTGGTCGGACGTGGCCGGGACGAAGTCCGCGCCATTTTGGACGGCGTGGATGACCGGCTCCTGGTGATTGTCGGCCCGTGCTCCATTCACGATCCGAAGGCAGGGCTCGAATACGCCCGCCGGCTCGTCAGCCAGGCCGAAAAGCACCGCGAGGATCTGCTGATCGTGATGCGGACGTACTTCGAAAAGCCGCGCACCACCGTGGGCTGGAAGGGCCTAATCAACGACCCGCGGCTCGACGGCAGCCATGACATTGCCGCCGGCCTGCGTGCTGCCCGCCAGTTCCTGGCCCAGGTCACGGCGCTGGGGCTGCCCACCGCTACGGAGTTCCTCGAACCGATCAGCCCGCAGTACGTTGCAGACCTCATCGCGTGGGGTGCCATCGGGGCCCGCACCACGGAAAGCCAGATCCACCGCCAGCTCGCGTCCGGCCTTTCCATGCCCATCGGGTTCAAAAACGGGACCGACGGCGGCCTGCAGGTGGCGCTGGACGCCTGCAGCGCGGCCGCCGCGGCGCAGGCGTTTCTCGGGATCGACGGCGACGGGCAGGCCGCGCTGGTCAGCACGGCCGGCAACCCGGACACGCACGTGATCCTGCGCGGCGGCAGCGACGGCCCGAATTACGCGGCCGCCGACGTCGAGGACGCGTCCGGCCGTCTTGCCGCCCGGCAGCTGAACCCGCGGCTGATCGTGGACGCCAGCCACGCCAACAGCGGAAAAAACCACCACCGCCAGGCCGAGGTCGCCCTGGAGATCGGCGCCCAGTTGGAGGACGGCGGCGCCTCGGCTGCCGCCATCGCGGGGATCATGCTGGAGAGCTTCCTGGTCGGCGGGGCGCAGGCCCTGGACGTTGCCGAGCATGCCGCCGGAAGGGACCGGCTGGAGTACGGCCAGAGCGTCACGGACGCCTGCATGGACTGGGACGTCACGGCCTCGCTGCTCGGCCAGCTGGCTGCGTCGGCACGAGCCCGTCGGCTGCAGGGCTGAGGCGGCCCCCGGGCAGGTCGTGGACCGGTCCGGGGCGGAGCCGGGCGGACTTGGAGCAGGCCGCTGCGGAATTCCTGCGGAAAACCTTGGTCAATTCCTGTGGAAAGCTTTCACATTGGCACCATGAACCCCTAGAGTATCTAGCACATGGTTGTTTGATGGCTCAGCATCGGCACACCGCCATGTCGATCAGACGGGGCAGCCGTTCGCTTGAGCAAAAGGAATAAGGGAAATGTCTTCGGAGGCCAACTTCTCTAACGCGCGCTTTCTCACCGTGGCTGAGGTCGCGGATGTCATGCGGGTGTCAAAGATGACCGTGTACCGCCTGGTGCACTCCGGCGAAATGCCGGCGGTGCGCTTCGGTCGCTCGTACCGGGTTCCGGAAACCGCCGTCGAGCAGTACCTCAAAGGTGCTGTGGTCGACGGCAGGACCGAGACCGGCTAAGCCGTCGGCCCGGGTCGGGCCGCAGCAGGCTCCCGTCGTGGGGCCTGCGGTCAAGGTGTGCCCCGATAGGCGGTACCCTGTTAATGAACGTTTTACGTCATTGTAAGAACCTGTCAGTTGTGCAGTCTGCTGCTTAGCCTGCGGACCCTTCCCAACGGCAGGTAATGCATCTAGCCGGTAAGGAACTTTCGTGGGTTCAGTTATTAAGAAGCGTCGCAAGCGTATGGCCAAGAAGAAGCACCGCAAGCTGCTTCGCAAGACGCGCCACCAGCGTCGCAACAAGAAGTAGCGATACTTCACACAGCGTCAATGCCCGTTGCCATCCGGCGGCGGGCATTTTCTTTGGCTGCGCCATGATGTGCCGGATCCGTACCGCGGCATGCCGGGTCCCGGGCGCCTGGGTCCAACCGCCGGGGAAACCCCGGCGGCTAGGCTGAGGGGCCGCGGAAGCGTGAGTAGCTGCGCCACAGGCCGTAGATGGCTCCGCCCACGGTCGCTGCCTTGAGGCCCAGGGTCGCGGCCCGCCGCCCCGACCGGAAGTCATAGACCGGCCAGTTGCGTTCGCGGGCGTGGCGCCGGAGCCGTGCGTCGGGGTTAATGGCGACCGGATGCCCCACCATGCTGAGCAGCGGGATGTCATTGTGCGAGTCGCTGTAGGCCCAGCAGCGATCCAACTGCAGGCCCTCCGCCTCGGCCACGGCGCGGACGGCCACGGCCTTGGCGGGCCCGTGCAGGATTTCGCCCACCAGCCGGCCGGTGTAGGAACCTTCGTGTACTTCCCCGACGGTGCCGAGCGCACCGGTGAGGCCCAGCCGGGTGGAGATAACGGTGGCCACCTCAATCGGCGTGGCCGTGACCAGCCAGACCTGGCGGCCCATCCGCAGGTGCTGCTCGGCCAGTGCCTTGGTCCCGGGCCAGATCCGTGACTCGATCATCTCGTCATAGACTTCCTCGCCCAGAGCCTCAATGTCACGGACGGTGAGCCCGGAGGCCAGGCTGAGGGCGCTGTCGCGGACGGCGTGGACATCGTCGATGTTCTCGCCGCGGCAGACGAACATCAGCTGTTTCCAGGCGAAGCCGGCCGCCTCCGGGATGGTGAAGGCCCCGCGCTGATGCATTTTGCGGGCCACGTGGAACAGGCTGGCGCCGCGCATCAGGGTGTTGTCGACGTCGAAGAAGGCGGCCTCGCCGTGCTGCGGTGACGCAGCCGGCCGGACGGCCACGGCGACGATCTTCTCCTCGGGCATGCCACGAGTCTAGTCAATGGTGGAGGTCCGGGCGTGCAGTCGACGCACGGCAAAGCGCCGGGCTACCGTGGAGGCATGCCAACTTCCGCACCGCTTCCCCAGGTCGTCCTGATCACCAAGGCCGACTGCCACCTGTGCGCCGACGCGCGGGACGCCGTCGGGCGTGTCACCGCTGCGCTGGGGCTTGGCTGGTCGGAGCAGTCCATCGACGACGACGCCGCCCTCCGCGAGCGTTACGCCGAGGAGATTCCCGTGCTCCTGGTGGACGGGGTGCAGCGGGATTTCTGGCGGATCGATGAGACGCGGCTGACCCGGACCCTGCGGCGTGCGCTGGACGCTCCGGCCTAGCCGCGCCGCGGCCGGACGCCGCCCGCAGGCAGGCCGGTGGCTTTGGGGCGCGAACGGCGCTGGCTCTAGAGTGGAGTCAGAAACGCGACATTACGGAGCATAAGTGACATCGCTGGATTCATCTCCGGACGCCCTGCCCGGGGGAGCGGGTGCTGCCAAGCAAATCCCGCCCGCGGCCGTGGCACGGCTGACGCTCTATCTCCGCGCCCTGACCGCGATGCTGGCCGAGGGCGTGGAGCGGGTGTCCTCCGAGTCCTTGGCGGGGGCATGCGGCGTCAGTTCTTCGACGCTCCGCAAGGACCTCTCCTACGTGGGCTCGTACGGGACCCGAGGCGTGGGCTATGACGTCCAGTACCTCAGCCGCCATATTGCTGCCGCCCTGGGACTGACCCACGACTGGAAGGTCGCAATCGTGGGCGCGGGCAACCTCGGCAAGGCGCTGGCCCGGTACGGCGGCTTCGAATCCCGCGGGTTCGACATCGTGGCGATCCTCGACGCCGACCAGATGGTGGTGGGCAGTGAGATTGGCTGGCTCCGCGTGAGTGACTCTGCGGATCTTGAGGCCGTGGTGCACCGCACCGGGGCGAATATGGCAGTGCTGGCGCTGCCGGCCGCGGCCGCGCAAGGTGTGTGCGACCGGGTGGTGGCTGCGGGGGTGCGCAGTATTCTGAGTTTCGCCCCGGTGATGCTGCAGGTGCCGCCCGGCGTCAACCTGCGCAAGGTGGACATGGCTACGGAACTGCAGATTCTCGCCTACCACGCACAAAGGGCGCAGGACCCGGACGACGCCGACTAGCTTCAGCCGGTCGTTCCGGGTCCCGCGCCCGTTCCGGGCCAGTGGCCTACCGGCCGTAGGGATTCTGCGCGTACGGGTTGGCGAACGGCTGCTGCTTGCGGAAGTACGGGGACGTCGCAGGCAGGTAGAGCAGAACGATGCCGGCGACGCCCGCCAGCACGGCAAGGGTGCCAATGCTTAGTGGGAACAAGCTGAAGAGGGACAGCACCGCGAACACGGTGCCCAGGATCCGGGCCCAGTTCTTGCCCTTGCGGACGTTGAAGGCCACCAGTGCGTACACGGCCGCGCTAATCACGGCGAACACCACGATGGTCCCGACCAGTGCCGGCTTGACCTCATTGAAGTCGATGGAGGCGCCACTGGCGGCCATCTGCTCCTGGAACATGCTCCGCAGGGCGGGGGAGTCCAGGCTGCCGATCGACAACAGGAGCGAGATCAGCCAGATGACTCCGGAGGCGACGATCAGCCAGAACGCGATGTTGACGAGCTTCGGCACGCCGGCGGAGGTCTGCGGCCCGGCGGGGTACTGCGAATAGGGGGACTGGCCGTAGCCCGGTGCCTGCTGCCCGTACTGGGGTGCGTTCTGTCCGTACTGTCCGTACTGCGGCCCGTTTTGGCCGTATTGCGGTGCCTGCTGCCCATACTGCGGGGCGTTCTGCCCGTATTGCGGAGCCTGTTGCCCGTATTGCGGGGCGTTTTGGCCGTATTGCGGAGCCTGCTGCCCATACTGCGGGGCGTTTTGGCCGTACTGCGGAGCCTGCTGGCCCGACTCAGGTCCCTCCGGACCGGAAGGCTCGACTGGCGGGTTACTCATGGCGGTCCTTTGCATGTCGATGACGGGATGGGGTGCCGGGACCAGAACCCTGCCCCAGCGTGATCTACCTCCACCGTACCCCGGCCGTATGACCGTTGGGGTCATTCCTCAGACGTATTCTC
The DNA here is from genome assembly GCF_057748045.1 of Arthrobacter sp. JB02-1C. NCBI lineage: Bacteria > Bacillati > Actinomycetota > Actinomycetes > Micrococcales > Micrococcaceae > Arthrobacter > Arthrobacter sp. JB02-1C. The sequence goes on along the minus strand of NZ_CM173235.1, from coordinate 486,198 downwards.
GGGGCGGTAAAGAGGGCCCATGCGGCCGGGGTCCGACAGGTGCGTCAGAACCCTTTGAAGCCGTCGAACCAAGGCTGCGAGCGGGGCAACCACATCAGCACCGTGGCGACGGCGCTGATGATGAAACCGGGCCAGCTGCCGCCGCCGGCTATGCCCGTGCCCAGCGCCGCGAGCACGAGGCTGGCGGCAGCCGTCAGCGTCAGGGCGGACCGGGCCCATTCCCAGCCCTCTTTGAGTTTCATGGCCAGGGTGATCTGGGCTGCCGCCAGGGTGACCGCCGCCAGCACCAGCAGCAGCAGCAGGATGCCCGACAGCGGCGACACGGCAAATAGGACCACCGTCCCGAAGAGTCCGATAACACCGACCAGCAGCCCCAGCAGGCCGCCAATCACCCAAACCCAGTAGGAGACCTTCAGCGGCGTGGGCATGGCGGGGACGAGAAACAGACCGGAATATCCGCCGGCCGGCAGAAACCCCTGGAAGTTCCGCGGAGTCCCGGCCAGCCACCGGAAGCCGGACCTATTCGACGGTCCCGGCGGTGGGCCGCCCGCGCCGTCACCCGGACCTGCTGGCCCGCCGCCGGGCTCGTCGGGCTCGGGGACCTGGCCGGTGCTGCTCATGATTTTCACTTTAGACCGCGGGTGCGGGGGCCTTCCAGCGGCTCACCGGAGGTCCCCACATCCGGTCTGAAGATCCGCTGAGCGGGCCGCAAAACCGGATTAAGAAGAACACCCCGCACCGTCACGGGACGGTGCGGGGTGTTCGGGGCTGGTCCGCCGCAGGCGGCCAGCCGCCTGCGCCGGGGCGGCGCGATTTAGGCGGCTGGTTACGCGGCAGGGGCGATAAAGGCCAGTTCCAGGTTGATGGCAACCTTGTCGCTGACCAGGACTCCACCGGCGTCGAGGACTGCGTTCCAGGTCAGGCCGAAGTCCTTGCGGCTGATGGTGGTCTCTGCGGTCAGGCCTGCACGGGTGTTGCCGAACGGGTCGACGGCCACACCGTTGAGCTCGGTGTCCAGTGCCACCGGGCGGGTGACACCCTTGATGGTCAGGTCACCCACCAGTTCGTAGCTGTCGCCCTTGGCAACGATGGCGCTTGAAACGAAGGAGATCTCCGGGAACTTCTCGACGTCGAAGAAGTCCTCGCCGCGGACGTGGCCGTCGCGGTTGGCATCGCCGGAGTCGAAGCTCGCCGCCTTGATGCTGGCGTTCACCTTGGAATCGGTGACGTCTTCGGCGAGTTCGAGGGTGGCGTCGGCCTCCTTGAACTGGCCGCGGACCTTGCTGATGCCTGCGTGGCGGACGCTGAAGCCGATTTCGCTGTGCGACGGGTCGAGGGTCCAGGTGCCGGTGGTGAGGTTCTCGGGAAGTGCCATGGTGGTTCTCCTAGCGTGGGTGGGTCGTGCGGAAACGTTCGTATGATCGTCGGCCGGGACCATTTGTTGAAGTCTCAACCAACTGCTGTGATCAGTATAAACATGCGTATGCATCTTTTATTCCGGCGTTTGGGAACATTTCGCAAAAAGTTTCAGTTCTACCCTTTGTAGAAGATTTCGTCATTGCCCCTGCCCTTTGAGAAACTGGTACACATGCCCCAAGCCACTGTTCACTTGCTCCGCCACGGCGAGGTCCACAACCCCGACGGCGTCCTGTACGGCAGGCTGCCGGAATTTCACCTCTCCGAACTCGGCCGGCAGATGGCGCAGACGCTTGCCGAGCACTTCAGCGAACGGGCGGCGCAGGGCGCCCGGATAGTGTTTCTCGCCGCCTCCCCGTTGACCCGGGCGCAGGAAACGGCGCAACCGATCTCGCAGGCCCTGAATCTGGATATTGCCACCGAAGACCGGATCATCGAGGCTGCCAACTACTTTGAAGGGCAACGGGTCTCCAGGGCCGAGCTCCTCAAGCCCAAGCACTGGCCCATGCTGCGCAACCCGCTGCGGCCGTCGTGGGGCGAGCCCTACCGGGAGCAGGCTGCCAGGATGAGTGCCGCGGTGGAGGACGCCCGGCTGCGGGCCAGCAAACATGGCGACGGGGCGGAGGCCATCCTGGTCAGCCACCAGCTGCCGATCTGGGCGGCACGGCTCAGCGCCGAGGGCAGGCCGCTGTGGCATGACCCGCGGAAACGCGAATGCACCCTGACCTCCCTGACATCGCTCACCTTCGACGACGCCGGTGAACTGCTGCGCGTCGACTACAGCGAGCCCGCAGCCGCCCTTCTGCCCGGTGCCTCCAGCACCCCTGGGGCTTGACCATGCCCGGAATCGACCCGAAACTGACGCGCCGCGGCCTCCTCACTGCCGGCGGCGGAGCGCTGGCCGCCGTGCTCGGACTGTCCGGCTGCGCCCAGGCGGACGATCTCGCCAAGCAGGCCAAGGCCGGGGACAACAAGAACTACGTCGCCGGTGACGGCTCGGTGACCGAGTTCGCCGCGGCCGACCGGAAGAAGCCGGTGGAACTGAAGGGGAACCTCTTCGACGGGACCGCCGTGACGGCGTCGGACTTCCCCGGCAAGGTCACGGTGCTCAACTTCTGGTTCGCCGCCTGCGCCCCGTGCCGGGTTGAGGCGCCGTCGCTCGAGGCCCTGCACCAGGAGTTCAAGGACCAGGGCGTGCAGTTTTTCGGAGTCAACCTGCGCGATGAGAAAGCGACCGCGGACGCGTTCGACAAGACCTTCAACCTGACGTATCCCAGCTTCAACGACAAAGACGGCGCCGTGCTGCTGGCAGTCTCCGGGCTGGTGCCTCCCGGCGCGGTCCCCACCACGCTGGTGCTCGACAAGCAGGGCCGAGTCGCTTCGCGCGTGCTCGGCGAAATCCAAAAGGGAACACTCAAGTCCCTCATCGCCGCCGCCGTGGCCGAGTAGACGGCAGATGACGCCGTGAATAGCCCCTTCGCCGAAGCGATCCTGAACGGTTCGTTGCTGCTCGCCGTCCCGGTGGCGCTCCTGGCCGGACTGGTTTCCTTCCTTTCGCCCTGCGTGCTCCCGCTGGTGCCCGGATACCTCGGGTACGTGACGGGGCTGACCGGCGTCGACCTGCAACGGCAGAAGCGCGGCCGGATGCTTGCGGGCATCGGGCTGTTCGTGCTCGGCTTCTCGGTCATTTTCGTCCTCCTCGGCGGAGCCTTCGGCCAGCTGGGAACGCTGATTACCGGCTCGCAGAACGCCTGGATCACGCAGTTGCTGGGCGTGCTGGTGATCGCCATGGGCATCGTGTTCCTGGGCGGCTTCGGCTGGCTGCAGCGGGACGCCAAAATCCGCGCCAAGCCTCCCGCCGGCCTGTGGGGGGCGCCCCTGCTGGGCATCACCTTCGGCCTGGGCTGGGCGCCGTGCATTGGCCCCACCTATTCGGCCGTGCAGCTGCTGAGCCTGTCCGGGGGATCCTCGGCCGCCAAGGGCGCCCTGCTGGCTTTCGTCTACAGCCTCGGGCTCGGCATCCCCTTCCTGTTGATCGCCCTGGCCGTGCGCCGCGGCATCGGGGTGCTGTCCTTCTTCCGGACCCACCGGCTCGCGATCCAGCGCACCGGCGGCGGCATCCTGATCGTGCTCGGCGTGCTGATGGCCAGCGGGGTGTGGGGGGCCTGGGTGTCCGGGCTGCAGTACTGGTTCCAAACCGATGTGACATTGCCGATCTGATGAGCGAGCGAGTGAACGTAACGAAGAAAACCCCGGCCGCCGGTACCCGCGGGACCGGTTCCGGCCCTGAGGGCGCGGTCTCCACCGACCCCGTCTCCGCAGCCAAGGCCGACGCCGTCCTGCCTTCGCTCGGACCGATGGGCATGCTCCGCTGGGCCTGGACCCAGCTGACCAGCATGCGCACCGCGCTGTTCCTGCTGCTGCTGCTCGCGGTCGCGGCGGTGCCCGGATCGCTGTTCCCGCAGCGGCCGGCAAACCCGTCGATCGTCACCCAGTACATCAAGGACCACCCGGATTATGGGAAGGTCCTGGACTCGCTGCAGCTCTACGATGTCTACTCTTCCGCGTGGTTCTCGGCCATCTACATCCTGCTGTTCATCTCGCTGATCGGCTGCGTCGTGCCGCGTGCCATCGCGCACTACAGGGCGATGCGTTCCCAGCCTCCGCGCACCCCGGCCAGGCTGTCCAGGCTGCCCGAATACGGAACCCTGGTGGTCCCCGCGGATGCCGGAATCCCGGCGTCGCGCGCCATCGAGGACGCCGCCGCCCTGCTGAAGAAGCGCGGCTACCGGGTTGAGGTCCGGGACCGCGACGGCGCCCGGCCCTCGCTGGGCGCGGAGCGCGGATTCTTCAAGGAGGTCGGCAACCTCGTCTTCCACACGGCTCTTATCGGGGTGCTGGTGTCCGTCGCGGCCGGCGGGCTGTTCGGCTACAGCGGCCAGCGGATCCTGGTGGAAGGCGACACGTTCGTGAACACCCTGGTGGGTTACGACCAGTTCACCCCGGGCACGAACTTCCAGAGCAGCCAGTTGCAGCCCTACTCCATCCAGCTCGACAAGTTCCAGATCACCTTCGACCGCGAATCGAAGGGCAAGTTCGGCCAGCCGATCGACTTCACGGCCAACGTGACCACCAGGGAAAATCCCGGCGCGCCGGCCAAGCAGGATTTGCTGAAGGTCAACGACCCGATCACCCTGGGCGGCACGAGCATCTACCTGACCGGCAACGGCTACGCCCCGGTGGTCACGGTCCGCGACGGAGCGGGCAACATCGCCATGCAGGGACCCGTGGTGGCCAAGCTCCAGGGCGAGAACTACTACTCGTCGGTGGTGATCAAGGTTCCCGACGCGAAGCCGGACCAGCTGGCCTTCGCCGGATTCTTCCTGCCCACCGCGTTCGTCACGCCGGAGGGCGTCTCGTTCAGCGGCGATCCGGATCTTTTCAACCCGCAGCTGACCCTGAACTCCTACTACGGCGACCTCGGCCTGGACGGCGGCGCACCCCAGAACGTCTTCGAGCTCGATGTCCAAAAGCTGACACCGCTCAACGCCCGCAACCTCGCCACCAAGGGCATTGTCCTGACGCCCGGCGCCACGCACACCCTGCCGGACGGCAAGGGCACCATCAGTTTCGACGGCGTGAAACGCTACGTCGGCGTCGACATCCACCACAACCCGGGCCAGGGCTACGCACTGTTCTTTGCGCTGCTCGCCGTCGCCGGGCTCGTCACCTCGCTGTACGTCAACCGCCGCCGGGTCTGGGTCCGCACCGGAACCCATGAGGACGGCCGGACCATGGTGGAGTACGGCCTTTTGGCCCGCGGCGAGGACCACCGGCTGGCCGGCGAGGCCGCGGCCATCCGAGCCCTGCTGTCCGCAGCGTGGCCGCTGGACGAGACCGTTTCCCAGCCTGTTCCCAGCGGCGCAGCGGATAATGGCCGGGCCGGCACCGGCGTCGCCGCGGGCGCCAGCCCGCAGACCGCCCAGAAGCAAGCCACAGCAGACTCCACCCAGTCCACAGCAGACTCCACCGAGTCAAAGAAGGATCAGTAATGCCGATGATCAACGAAACCATGGGTCAGTACAGCGAGCTCTTCATGCTGCTTGCCGCCGGCACCTACACGGTGGCCTTCATCGCGTTCGCCTGGGACCTGGCCAAGAGCAGCAAAACCCTGCGGGCGGTGGACCTCAAGGCGGCAGAACTCTCCGGCGCCGAAATCCGGGTCCCGGTGGGCGCCGGCGTCGGTTCGGCCTCCGCAGCCGTTGACCGCGACGATTCGGATCTCAAGGGGCCTGCAGGCCGCGCCGAACGCCCGACGTCGTCCACGGTGTCCACCGCGGGTTCCGGCGCAGGACAAACCGCCGACGGCGCCATGCGCTACTCTGCCGAGCGGCGCGTTCCGGCCCGGATCGCGGTGGCCCTGACGGTGCTGGGCGTCGCGATCCACGCGGCCGGCGTCATCACCCGGGCCTTGGGTGCCGGCCGGGTGCCGTGGGGCAACATGTACGAATTCCTGACCACCGGCGCCTTCGTGGCCGTCGCCGTCTTCCTGCTGGTCCTGATCCGCCGTGACCTGCGCTTCCTGGGCACCTTCGTGGTGGGCCTGGCGATCATCATGCTCGTGGCCGCCTCGGTCGCTTACTGGACCCCGGTGGGCCACCTGGTCCCCGCGCTGCAGAGCTACTGGCTGATCATCCACGTCTCAATCGCGGTGCTGTCCTCGGCGCTGTTCACCCTGACGTTCGCGATGTCGGCCCTGCAGCTGGTCCAGTCGCACCGGCAGAAGACCATTGCAGCCGGCGGCGCCGACAAGCTGGGCTTCATGCGGCTGGTACCGACCGCCCTGAGCCTGGAGAACCTGTCCTACCGGATCAACGCGATCGCCTTCGTGGGCTGGACCTTCACCCTGATGTTCGGCGCGATCTGGGCCGAGAAGGCCTGGGGCCGGTTCTGGGGCTGGGACACCAAGGAAGTCTGGACGTTCGTGATCTGGGTGGTCTACGCCGGTTACCTGCACGCGCGCGCCACCCGCGGCTGGACCGGCACCCGCGCGGCCTGGCTGTCGATTGTGGGCTACCTGTGCGTCGTCTTCAACTTCACGATCGTCAACCAGTTCTTTAACGGCCTGCACTCCTACTCAGGCCTCTAAGGCGCCGCCCGGGCCCGGGTGCCAACCGGGTGCCAACCGGGCCGTCCTAGTTGTACTGCTCGGATGTAATCCCCGGCGAGCGACCGACCACTTCCTTGTACTTCGTGCTTGACACAAGCAAGCATTACCGCTTGTATCTCAGTAACGATACAAGCGCTTGGGGGTTTGATGGTGGCGTCAGCAATGGTGGCGATAGTGACCGCGGCTCTCCTCGCCAGCGGGCTTTGGGTAGTTGTGAGGCGGGCTGTCGGCTCTTCTGCACGGCGACCTCTCGGCGTTGGCGTGACCTCGCCAGCGAGCCGAGAAGATGTGGTCTTGGTGTATCAGAGCGAATCACGGGCCTCGCTGGCAGCGCTGGCCCTGGGTTGCTGCGTCACAGTTCTCCTGTGTGCGTGGGGCATGTTGTGGGCGCAGGGCTACGGTCTTCCCATTTCCCTTGCAAGCGGCGCAGGCGCCGTTGTGGGACTGCTTGTCTATGCGGTATATCCGCGAAAGCTCTGGACTTCGGACCTCGGCGCGGGCGCAATCGCTGATCTCACGCCACGCCGGCCCACGTCCTTCGCCCGTCAGTGGGTGTTCGTCTTGCCGGCAGTGGCTGCGATCAGCCTTGTGCTCGGCCTGGTGCTGACGGGGCTCTACTCCTCCCCGGATGGGAACGGCCTTCACCGTGTCTTTCAGCGACGGAGCCTGACGGGCTGGGGAGTTAAGAACGGCCAAGTCATAGACATCCAGTACACCCTTTCGTCCACCGGGCCCTTCCCCGGGTGGTACTACGGCGTTCCGGTCATGATTTGCACGGTTCTGATGCTCCTTGCCGTCTTCTGGTCACTGAGCCGCATCGCGGCGGCACCTCGCCCTCAGTCAGCCGCACTGTTTGCTGCAGATACGGCGCTTCGGGAAATGCGGACGACTTTCATTATGGCGGCGTCGAGTTCCGCACTTGCCCTGCAAATGGCTGGACTGGCCGCAATTACCGGCAATGTCCTCCGTTCCGCGCATCGCGACGCCATTCCGACAGTCGATCTCACCGCAGGAGCCGGGACGATCCCAGTTGAACCTGGGCACACCCTCGCGCTGATTCTGCTCCTGTCAGCACTCCCTCTTGCCGCGTTTGGCTTTGCCCTTCTCGCCAAGGCCGTTGCGGCGAGTGCGGACATGAGATCCCTCGCGCGAAACTTCGCCCGCCCGCGCCAGGAATCTGCTCGATGATCACACTCGATCCAAGATCGGCGGTCTCCCCCGTCCAACAGATAAGATCCCAGCTGGCTGCACAGATACGGTCGGGGAACCTCGGGCCAGACACCCGACTGCCCACTGTGCGGCAGCTCGCCGCGGACCTCCGGGTTGCGCCAGGATCCGTAGCCAAGGCCTACAAGGAACTCGAGAGCGCGGGACTCATCCGTACAGCGCGAGCTGCCGGGACCAGAGTAAATCCCGGCCATGCCACTACCAGGCCACTTGTAAGAGCAGCCGAAGAACTTGCCAATCGAGCGGATCGTGAGGGCCTTACCTTGGAAGAAGCGCAAGGCATCCTCGCGCACGCCTGGGCACACATCCACCATCAGGAACCGTAAAGGTTCACGTACCGTAGTGCCAAGCGGGATTCCTTGAACGACCATGTGGCTGTTCTTGCCGTATTTGCCGTGGGAATCGGACACGTGGCCCTAAATCAAATTGCTTTGAAGCGCGAACGTGGACGCGGTCTGGCTATTGCCGCCTTGATCGTTGGGGATGGCATTGGCGCGCCGGCGCTGATTAATACACTGATGTTCACCCCCCGGCGCCATCCAGCAGTTCGTCAAGTAGCGGTGGTCGGCCCCTCTTCTGGGGCGTTCAAGCTTCACTTCATATCTTTGACCGGGCCGAGCCCGCCGGAAGGATTCGTGCGTACTCTCGTCAAACGAATGTTAGCGGCCATGAAAAACTGCCCATAGCGGCTGAGCGGCACTGCCGCTCCGTGCCCGTCGAAAATTGCGCGCGGGTCACTCTTGGCTTGTGGCTATGTCTGGGCTGGAGGCGAATGATGGATAGTGTCCGTCACGGTAATCGCCGGATCCGCCTTGGTGCTTTTGCCCGTCCCATAGCGTGGTGAGAAGGGCCTCCACGGGAACCGTGGAATGTTGCCTCGAGCACGAGTAATAGATTCCTGATTTATCCCTGTCCTTCCCTTGGCGGACGCTCTGGATTCGAGCCAAAGGAGGAGCATCGTGGATGTTGTGCATGAACGTGCGGTCGGCATCGACATATCTAAACGGGACGCAAAGGTTTGTGTCCGTGTGCCAGCCAAGCGTCAGGGGCAGTTCACCTCGACGGTCACGACATGGGGTTCGACGACGAACGAGATTCTAAAACTGAGTCAGTTCATCGCGGAAACCCAGGCAACGGTTGTCGTGATGGAAGCAACGAGCGATTACTGGAAGCCCTTCTTCTATCTCATGGAGGAGTCGCTGCCGGTGATGCTGGTCAATGCCAAGCACGCCAGGAACATCCCGGGCAGGAAAACGGACGTCTCTGATGCGACCTGGCTGGCCCAACTCGCGGCCCATGGCCTGCTGCGGGCATCGTTTGTCCCCCCTCCACCGATCCGTGAGCTACGGGACCTTACGCGAGCCCGGGCACTAGCCGTAGGCGACCGAACACGCGAAGTTCTACGACTCGAGAAGATGCTGGAAAGCTCTGGAATCAAGCTCTCCGGGACAGTCGCAAGCCTCACTGGAGTGTCGTCCCGGGCGATGCTGGACGCATTGATTCGGGGCGAGCGGGACCCTCTGATTCTCGCGCAATTTGCGCAGCGGCGGATGAGATCCAAGATCCCTGAACTTGTCGAAGCGCTCACGGGACGGTTCAGTGAACATCACGGGTTCTTAGCAAAGCTCTATCTGGATGAGATCGACACTCACACGCGGACAGTTGATGCGCTCACCGAAAGGATCGAGTCGGCTATCAAGCCTTTTGAATCCGCGCGTGAAGCCCTTGTCACGATCCCGGGCGTCTCGACTTTGGTTGCTGACGTAATTATCGCCGAAACCGGAGCCGACATGGCTGTCTTCTCCGATGCCGGTCACTTGGCGTCCTGGGCAGGAGTATGTCCCAGCGCGCACGAGTCCGCCGGTCGAATTAAGTCGTCCAAGACACTGCCAGGAAACAAATATCTTAAGGCGGCACTGGGCATCGCTGCTTTGGCTGCTTCTCACCATCGGAGCAGCTACCTGGCGGTAAAGTACAGGCGAATCGCTGCACGACGGGGACCGGTCAAGGCTGTCGTCGCCATAGAACATACCCTTCTGAACGCAATCTGGAACATGCTCAGCAATGGCCAGTGTTATGTGGACCTGGGCGCCGACTACGAAGCTCGATCAAATCCGGGAGCAGTGAAGGCTCGCGCACTAAAGCAGCTCCGAGAACTCGGCTACGAGGTCACCCTCACTTCTTCGATGCGGACCGCATCATCTTAATTTTCGTAATAGGCGGCCACGAAAGTGCCCACTGACGGCCAGTAGAACTGCCCGACGGTGGCCATGAGATCTGCCCACTTCCTTACTGAACCGACCGCGTCTTAAGCGGTGGGGGCCTCTCCCTGGGGTTTGATGACGGTGTCTAAGCGCACCAAAAGCGAACCAGGAAGAGGCCCTGTATGAAGTCTGACGGAGAAATCATGGAAATTCTTGCTGCCTACGATCTGACCGGATCGTTGCGCGCCACCGCGGAGCTCACGGGCTGCTCGCACCACACCGTTGCCAAACACGTCGCTGCCAGGGACGCTGGCCGGCCGATCGGGGAACCCGCGGCCCGGGGCCGGGTCACGGACGCGTTTCTGCCCAAGATCGAGGAATGGATCGAAGGATCCAAGGGCCGGATCCGCGCGGACAAAGCCCACGAAAAGCTCGTTGCCCTGGGCTACACGGGTTCGGAACGCTCCACCCGCCGCGCGATCGCGCAGGTCAAAGCGGCGTGGCGGCTCGGCCATACCCGGGTCCACCGGCCCTGGATCACCGAGCCGGGGATGTGGCTGCAGTACGACTTCGGCGACGGGCCCCGGATTGGCGGGGTGAAGACCATCCTGTTTGTGGCGTGGCTGGCGTTCTCCCGGTTCCGGATCGTGATCCCGCTCAAAGACCGGACCGCGCCGAGCGTGTTCGCTGCCCTGGACCGGTGCTTCCGCATCCTGGGCGGGGCACCAACGTATGTGCTCACCGACAACGAGAAGACCGTCACCACCGCCCATGTCGCCGGGGTCCCGATCAGGAACCAACAGACCCTGGACTTCGCCCGGCACTACGGTGTCACGGTCCTGACCTGCCAGCCGGCGGACCCTGCCACCAAAGGCGGGGTCGAAGCGTCCGTGAAACTCGCCAAGGCCGACATCGTGCCCAAAGACACCAACCTCCGCGACGAGTATTCCTCCTTCGCGGAACTCGAGGCTGCTTGCGCGGCGTTCATGGACGAGGTCAACAACCGTGAACACCGGGCGACCCGGCGCAAACCGGAGTCCATGCTCGCCGAAGAAGCCCCCAGGCTGCACCGGATCCCCGATACCGCCCACACGGTCGCGTTCGGACTGGCGCGCACCGTCCCGGAGAACACCCCGATGGTCACGTTCGAGAACGCCCAATACTCCGTCCCGGCGCACCTGCTCGGGGCCCGGGTGTTCGTGCGCACCCACGGGACGGGACCCGGCGAACAGGTCATCATCGTCCACCCCGGCGCCTCCGGCCCGGTCGAAGTCGCCCGCCACGACCGGGCACGGCCCGGCAGCCCCGCCATCAACGATGAGCATTTCCCCGGAACCAGGACCCGGATCCCCGGCGACTACGAGGTCAGGGCCCGCAGCGCGGACGAAGCCGCGTTCCTGGCCATCGGTGACGGCGCCAGAACCTGGCTGGTCGAGGCCGCCGCGGCCGGGACGACACGGATGAACGTGAAGATGGCCGAGGCAGTGACCCTGGCGAAAATCGCCGGCACCGCGGCAGTGGACCGGGCACTGGGCGACGCGGCCCTGCATGGCCGTTTCGCGCACCCGGACCTCGCCTCCATCCTGAACGCCAACATCCGCCGCACCACCACCCACGCCGCTAACGAAGCCACCTCCCTGACCCAGGGAACCGGCGCGTGGGCCGCGATCGGCAACCCCGCCCTGAACACCGCGGCCACAAACACCACCCCGGAGGAGCCCCGATGAGCCCCGTCACGACGACCAACACCGCGGCCCCGCCGCTGCCGCCGGACCTGGAGGCCCTGATGCGGTCCCTGAAGATGCCTCACGCCCGGGCGCTGGCACCGGAGCTGATCGCGACAGCCCGCGCGCAGCGGTGGGAACCGGTCGAGGTCATCAAGGCCCTCTTCGCCGAGGAATCCGCCGGGCGGGCCCGGTCCATGCTCGCCTCCCGCCGCAAGGCCGCGGGCTTCCCGACCGGGAAAACCTTCGATGCCTGGGACCCGGCCGTGTCCTCCATCCCGGCCCCGACCCAGCAGGCGCTGCGGACCCTGGAATGGATCAGCCGGCGGGAGAACCTGGTCGTCTGCGGACCCTCCGGCACCGGCAAGACGTTCTTCCTCGAAGCCCTCGGCCAACAGGCCGTGGAAGCCGGGATGCGCGTGGCGTGGTTCCGGCTCGAGGACCTCGGCGTCCTGATCCGAGCGCACCGCACCGACGACACCGTCACCCGCGCCGTCGCCCGGATCCTGCGCGCCGAACTCGTGGTCATCGATGACATCGGCCTGCTGCCGGTGGCCACGGACGCCGCCGAAGGCCTCTACCGGGTCGTGGACGCCGCCTACGAAAAACGGTCAGTCGCGATCAGCTCCAACCTCCACCCGGCCGGATTCGATGAGCTCATGCCCAAGACGCTCGCCACCGCCACCGTTGACCGGCTGCTGCACCACGCCCACGTCTGCCAGACCAGCGGCGATTCCGTCCGCCTCACCCAAGCCCTCGCAGGAAAAGGAGTAACCCGACTGAACTAACCAAACCAAACGATGGCCAACCCCGCCGAACAAATCAGTGGGCAGATCTGTTGGCCATCACCGGGCAGTTCTACTGGCCACCAGCGGGCACATCAACTGGCCGCCCGTGGGCAGAAACTACTGGCCATTGACAAACGAACCGATAGAGACCTGAACTGTCCCGTAGAGGGGTCGATCCCCTTGTCAGACGGGGCTCAGTCCACATTTCGTCTGCCGAGTCGGTACGCTCGACGAAACGTACAGTGGGGGACTGAATGAGGACGGAGCCAGAGGTTCGAAGGTGCACTGATCGGGACTTGGCTGCGTTAGAAGCCGGCGAACCACCAGGTTCGGGTATCGCGCGCCACTTTCTGCGTGAGCAGGCTGCCGGAAACATTGTCTTCGCAGCTGCGTGGCGGGATCAACAGTTGTTTGGCACCGTCGTCTTAGATTTCGGCTCCGACGACGCCCCGGAACTGAAGCACCTCTACGTTCACGAAGCCTTTCGGGGCGCCGGGGCAGGTACAGCCATGTGCCGATGGATTGAAACGCAGGCGGCGCGGAGGGGCTTCGGCAAGCTCTATCTTGGCGTTGGCGTCGATAATCTTGGAGCCCGTCGACTCTATCAACGCTTGGGATTCTCATTTGCGGGGCGGACGACCACGACAACGTACCGATACGTTGACCAAGACGGGCGCAAGCAGTGGGCAACTGAAACGGACGACATATTCGAAAAGACCCTATCCGGCTGAAAATCTCCGGTTCGTTGTCAGCAAACGCCCGGTGAGGGAGGCTGCACCGGGACGATGTCGGGCGCTGAGTTCGGCGATGCAAGGATGAGTTATGAGCAATGTCTTCCTCACCGGCCAACTTGTTTGCAGTAACCAAGAGCAGGTCGCGGTGGTGGCGCAGCACCTTCCCCTGCACATCAAGCTGACACGCGCCGAGCCAGGATGCCTGTCGTTCGAGGTGAACCCGACTCAGAACCCGCTCGTCTGGCAGGTGGACGAGCAATTCCAGGACGGCGAGTCGTTCCGAGCACATCAGCAACGCGTCGCTGAAAGCGAATGGGGCAGGGCAACTGCGTACATCGATCGACACTACGAGATCGAAGGCTTAGAGTCCGGCCTCTGACCGTTCGGCTGCCGGGCACTCGGGGAGATGCGCCCCGCTTACGCCTCGCCAACCTGCTGCATGTGATGCCGGCTGAATCTGTTGCCGGTCCTGGCCGCGCAGACGGAATTAGCAGACGGAACTATTTGACTTCGTCGGTGCCCTGGGCGGGGTCCCCGCTGCCCTGGGCCCCGCCGGTGCCCGGTCCGCGGGAGTCACCGTCGCGAAGCCCGCGTTCCTTGGCGTCGAGCTCCGCCTGCAGCCTCTTCAGCCGGTCGGCCTCGGCCTGGTTGCGGCGGCGCTGTTCGAGATTGCGAAGAAATTCGGGGTCGTCGTCCGGGGCCGTCGGGTGCCGGTAGGTGACTGGCGCGGACGAGCCTCCATCGGCGCGCGGCCTTCCGATGAGGAACCACAGCACAGCACCGATCACCGGAAGGACGATTTGCACCACGATCCAGGCGGCCTTGGAGATGCCTTTGGTCTGGCGTGCATCAGTTCGGATCAGGTCGATCAATCCGTAGACAAATACGACTAGCACGATGATTGGTACCACAACACGGAGCATAGCTTCAGTTTAGCCTTCACGGGGCATTCCAGCGCCCGGCGAACTGGGCGGTCCGGGGCAGTGCCCAGCGGCTAAACTGGAACCGTGGCATTCCTGAAATACTCCCTGATCCGCCTGGCGCTGTTCCTGCCGCTGTTCGCACTGTTTGTCTATCTGCAGCTGGGCTGGTTGCTCGCCGCGCTCTGCGCCGGAATGATGGCCTTCGCGATCAGCTTCCTGTTTTTCCAGCGGCAGCGCGACGAAGCCACGGCTTCCATCCACAACCGGTTCTCCGGTAAGGCAAAGCCGCTGCGGAGCGCGCGCGAGATCGACGACGCCGCCGCGGAGGACCGCCTCGTCGACGAGCACCCCGACGTCACGGTGCAGACGGACAGCCGCCCCAAGGACTCCTGAACCGCGTCTCCCGCGGCGCCCAGCGGCCGGATACGGCTAGAACCGGCTGCTTAGCACCAGCCCGAGCGAGAACAGCACGGCGTAACCGAGGTTGATCAGCCCCGTCTGCTTCAGCACCGGGATCAGGCTCTTGCGGCGCCGCCCGGCAATCATCAGCCAGGATGGCATCAGGCTCGCCGGGATGAGCAGCAGCACAATCAACATCCACGGCCGCGCCGGCGCCAGCACGATCACCAGCAGGATCGCGACTGCGAGCATCAGCACGTAGCTTTCCCTGGCGTGCTTGTCGCCGAGCCGCACTGCGAGGGTCTTCTTGCCCGCGACCCGGTCGGTGGGAATGTCCCGGACATTGTTGGCCATCAGCAGCGCGCAGGCGATCAGCCCTGTGCCGATCGCACCGACCACCGCTTCCAAACTCAGCCGGCCGGCCTGCGT
This sequence comes from Arthrobacter sp. JB02-1C, assembly GCF_057748045.1. Lineage (NCBI taxonomy): Bacteria > Bacillati > Actinomycetota > Actinomycetes > Micrococcales > Micrococcaceae > Arthrobacter > Arthrobacter sp. JB02-1C. The sequence goes on along the minus strand of NZ_CM173235.1, from coordinate 471,184 downwards.
GTAGGTGGTGCCCAGAGTTGCCACCAGCCCAAAGAACACGAAGACAAACAAGTCGCCCAGCCCCAGGTACCCGTACGGGTTCTTGCCGCCGGTGTAGCCCCAGGCAGCGAACACGCAGCCCAGGCCCACGAGGATCAGCCACCAGGCCTGCGTAATGATGACCAGGGCGAGGCCGAACAGCATCGCCAGGCCGAACGCCGCGAAGGCCGCACGCTTCACGTGCTCCGGCTTCGCCGCCCCGGAGCCGACCAGCCGCAGCGGGCCAACCCGGTCCTCGTCGGTGCCGCGGATGCCGTCGGAGTAGTCGTTGGCGTAGTTCACGCCGAGCTGGAGCAGCAGCGCCACCAGGGCCGCCAGCACGGCATTGACGGGACGGAACGCCTCCATCGCATAGGCGGCGGCCGACCCGATGAGGACCGGCGCGATCGCGGCCGGCAGGGTGCGCAGACGGGCGCCTTGAATCCATTGTGCGGCTGTGGCCACGTTCAGTACCTCGTTGATTCGGTGACGTTCTGGTCGGTCGGGCATGCTTGGTGCTTCTCTATTTTCCCTGATGCCGCGCATTCAGCCGAACCGTCATGCCCACGCGGTCCGGTTTGCCGTTGGGGAGCATGAGCAGCTCCGCGGCGGTGAGCACCGTTTTCGGCACCTCGGCTCCGGTCAGGGTTCCGGCGGCGGAAGCCAGGCTGGCGCCGAACGCGGCAGCCGAGGCGGGCGAATCGTCCGCCAGGACCACGTAGGCCGCCAAGGCCTGTCCCCATTCGGCGGACGGTACGCCGGCCACGAAGGCCGCCCGGACGCCGTCGAGCGTCTCCAGCTCCCGCTGCACGTGCGCGGCGGAAACCTTGACGCCGCCGGTGATCACGACGTCGTCCGCCCGGCCCAGCACGGCGAGCCGGCCGTCCGGGCCGAACTCGCCGAGGTCGTGGGTGCGGTACCAGCGGATGCCGTCTTCCTCGAAGAAGCTCTCAGCGGTCAGCTCTGGCTGGTCGAGGTAGCCGGCGGCCACGGTCTCGCCGCCCAGCAGGATGCGGCCGTCCGGGCCCAGCTTCGCCTCGACGCCGTCCAGCGGAACGCCGTCGTACACGCAGCCGCCGCAGGTCTCGGCCGAGCCGTAGGTGGTGACCACCCGGACGCCGGCGTCACGGGCCGCCGCGAGCAGCCCGGCCGGCGCGGGGGCGCCGCCCAGCAGGACCGCATTGAAGCGCCGCAGCACGGCCAGGGTTTCGGCCGAGGGCCGGTCCAGCAGGCGCTGTAGTTGCGTGGGTACCAGCGAGGTGAAACGGATTGCGTCCGTGAGCTCCAGCGCGGCAGCGGTGAAGGCCTCCGGGGTGAACCCGCCGGAGAGGTCCATCGCCCACGGCCGGGTGCCGGCGAACAGCGATCGGACCAGCACCTGCACGCCGGCCACGAACTGCACCGGGAGCGCCAGCAGCCACTGGCCTTCCCCCTTGAGCGCCATTGCCGTCGCCATCGAGGATGCCGCCAGCGCCTCGGTCGTCAGCACGGTGGCCTTGGGCGTTCCGGTGGAGCCGGACGTCCGCACCACCACGGCGGCGCCCTCGAATCCGGGGGTTTCCACGAGAGCGACGACGGGCGAGCCGTTCGGCCCTGCGGACAGCTCGACGGCGGCCCCCTCGCCGCGGAGGGCGGCAGCGAGGGCCGAGAGGGCGGGTTCGATGTGGGCGGCTCCGGCAGTCATGGGCAACCTCAGAAGTAGTACGGGAAGGCGGACCAGTCCGGATCCCGCTTTTCCAGGAAAGCTTCCTTGCCCTCCACCGCCTCGTCCGTCATATAGGCCAGCCGCGTCGCCTCGCCGGCGAACACCTGCTGGCCGGCCAGGCCGTCGTCGGCGAGGTTGAACGCGAACTTGAGCATCCGGATGGCCTGCGGCGACTGCCGGGCGATGTCCGCGGCGTACTCCAAGGCCACCTCCTCAAGCCGTTCGTGGTCCACCGCCTCGTTCACGGCGCCCATCCGGACCATGTCCTCGGCGGAATATTCGCGGGCCAGGAAGAAGATCGCGCGGGCGGCTTTCTGGCCGATCTGGCGGGCCAGCAGCGCGGAGCCGTAGCCGGCATCGAAACTGCCCACCGTGGCGTCCGTTTGTTTGAACTTGCCGTGCTGGCGCGACGCGATCGTGAGGTCCGAGACCACGTGCAGCGAGTGCCCGCCGCCGGCGGCCCAGCCGTTCACGACGGCGATGACCACCTTGGGCATGGTCCGCATCAGCCGCTGGACCTCAAGGATGTGCAGCCGGCCGGCGCGGGCGGGGTCGATGGTCTCCTGGGTTTCGCCGTCGGCATAGCGGTAACCGTCCCGGCCGCGGATCCGCTGGTCGCCGCCGGAGCAGAAGCTGTGGCCGCCGTCCTTGGGGGAGGGGCCGTTGCCGGTGAGCAGGACGGTGGCAACATCCGGGGTCATCCGGGCGTGGTCCAGTGCCCGGTAGAGCTCATCGACGGTGCCGGGCCGGAAGGCATTGCGGACCTCGGGCCGGTTGAACGCGATCCGCACCGTCGGCAGGTCCCGGACCACGGTGCCGTCGTCGGAGCGCTCCACCTGCCGGTGATAGGTCATGTCCTGGAAGTCGTCGAAGCCGGACACGGTGCGCCAGCGGGTGGGGTCAAAGACGTCGGATACCTTGGCGGGGATTTCGTTGCTCACAGTCCGAGTCTAGTAATCGGCTCAGCTGATGCAGAACTCGTTGCCTTCCGGGTCCGCCATGGTGTGCCAGGAATGCGGGCCCTCGTTGGCGGTCCAGAGGAAGCTGGCGCCGCGGGCCTCGAGCGCGGCGCGGACCTTGTCCTTGTCCCCGCCGGCGAGGTTCACGTCCCAGTGGACCCGGTTCTTGACGGTCTTGCCCTCGGGTGCGGTCTGGAACAGGATCCGCCGGGTTGGCGGCTTGGCGTTGAGGTCTTCGGGCGGCCGGATCGCGGCCCCGGTCCGCCAGACCAGCTTCCCCTGGTGCCGTTTGGTTTCTGCCTCGGTCGCGAAGCCCTGGGCGATCATGGAACGGATAAAGTCCTCGTCCTGCGCTTCGACAGCCCAGTCCAGGGTTTCGGCCCACCAGTCGGCGAGGGCGTGGGGGTCGGCGCAGTCGACAGCAATCTGGATGTTCAATGCCATGGGAGAAACCTACGACGGCGGCGGCCCCGGCGCCAGAGGGGGGTGTGCCGGCCTTCCGGACGCCCGGATCTACTGCAGCGCCCCGAGGAGCTGGGGCGGGATGGCGTAGATGAAGGCGACGGCCAGCAGGTTCTTCGTGGCGTGCACGAAGTAGGAGAACATCACATTCTTTCCGGTCCACATGTAGACGAACACCAGAGTGGCGCCCATGGCGAGATACGGTGCCAGCACCGGGAGGGTAATCGCCTCCTGGCCGACGATGTGCAGGGCCGCGAACAACACGACCGAAAGCCCGCAGCAGAGCCAGACGTTGAGCCGCCGGCTCAGCTTTCCGATCAGCAAATGCCGGAAGATGTACTCCTCGACGAACGGGCCCACCACCACCAGGAGCGGAACCATCAGCCAGACCGGGACCTGCTGCATGAGCGACTGCAGCCCGGCTTGATTCACGGACAGCTGGGGCGGACCGGTGAGCGCCACCAGCACCGCGGTCAGGATCAGCATGGCCACCACAGCAAGCGGCACCATCAGCAACGTGAACCAGGGCCGGGTGGCGAGCACCCGGAGATCCCGACCCGCCACCAGCCGGGCCGCGGTCAACGCCAGGAGGCCAATGCCGGCATAAAAGATCAGATTGACGGCATAGGATGCCACCGCCGGACTGGGCGAGAACTGCAGCAACAGCGGGGCCAGCACACCCGACGCCGTGGCGAAAAACGCCGCCACCGCCACGTAGAGCCCCGCCGTGACCAGATCCAACCGGGAAAAAGCGTAGAGGTCCGGACGCGGCGCCGGCAGCTGTCGGAGAGCAGAATCCATTCCCTCAGCCTAGCGGCGGCACCGGCCGCGCTGTTGCCCCGGTCACGGTTTGGTCTCGAAAGCGGATAGAATAATTCAGCCGCGCGGGGGCCGCGGGCCCTACCCGACGCTGACCCCCGGACTCTGGCCGAACGCGCTTTGGTGCGCCCGGACCCGTCTGTCCGTCCCGGCAAGACCCCGATCTGCAAGGAAACCGCTGTGCCGCAAAGTATTTCCACCCGACCCCAAAACGCTACGGCAACAACCGCCGCCGCCGCGGACCCGACCCTCAGCGCCGAGGGCTACAAAAAAACTCTGGGCCGCCGCCACGTGACCATGATCGCGATGGGCGGCGCCATCGGCGTCGGCCTCTTCATGGGCGCGGGCGGACGACTGGCCTCCACCGGGCCGGCGCTGATCTTTTCCTACGCCATCGCCGGCGTCCTCGCCTACCTGCTGATGCGGGCCCTCGGCGAGCTCATCATGTACCGGCAGACGTCCGGTTCGTTTGTCAGCTACGCCGGCGAAATGTTCGGCAAGAAGGGCGCGTACCTGTCCGGGTGGATGTACTTCATCAACTGGGCGATGACCGGTATTGCCGAACTGATCGCGATCGGCCTGTACTTCCAGTTTTTCTTCCCCAATGTCCCGGTCGAGATGTCGGCTATCGCCGCGCTGGTGCTGCTGGTGGCCGTGAACCTGCTGAGCGTTAAGGTCTTTGGCGAGTTTGAGTTCTGGGCGTCGTGCCTCAAGGTGGCGGCCATCGTCGCCTTCCTTGCCGTGGGCACGTTTATGGTGGTCACAAATGCCAAGGTGGGCGACGGCCACGCTTCGGTCAGCAACCTGTTCCACGCCGAGGGCGGCATGTTCCCGAAGGGCGCCCTGGTCATGATCCTGGTCCTGAACGCCGTGATCTTCGCCTACAACGCGATCGAACTGGTCGGTATCACCGCCGGCGAAATGGAGAACCCCGAACGCGAGGTACCCAGGGCCATCCGCGCCGTGGTCATCCGCATCGTGGTGTTCTATGTGGGTTCGGTTTCGCTGCTGGCCATGCTCCTGCCGTCGGACCAGTACCACGCCGGCACGTCTCCGTTCGTCACGGTCTTCGGCCAGATGGGATTGGCTTGGACGGGTGACGTCATGAACATGATCGTGATCACCGCGGCGCTGTCCTCCTGCAACACCGGGCTGTACTCGATCGGCCGGATTTTCCGCACCATGGCCAACAACGGGCATGCGCCGCAGTGGCTCACCAAGATGTCGTCCCGGCACGTGCCGTACGCGGCCATCCTGGCCATCGCCGCTGTGTACCTCGCGGGGATCACCCTCAACATCTGGCTCGGCGGTTCGCATGCATTTGATCTGGCCCTGAACTCTGCATCGATCGGCGTCATCTTCACGTGGGGCTCCATCTTCGCCAGCCAGATTGCGCTGCGGAAGAAGAAGGGCAAAGTCTCGTCGCTGCCCATGCCGGGCTCGCCGTGGACCAGTTGGCTGGGGCTCGTGGCGCTGCTGGCCATTACCGTGCTGATTGGTTTCGACACCATGACCAGCACGACCGGCGAGGTCTTCCAATTGGGCCTCTGGACGCTGGCGACCATCCCGTTCTTCGCGCTGGTCCTCTGGCTGGGCTGGCAGAAGGTCAAGCACAACGAACCCAAGAGCGAGTTCTTCAGCTGACCGGCCGACGATCAGGGTGACGAGTCAGACACAAAAGACGGCGCCGGACATCCCCCAAAGGAAAGTCCGACGCCGTCGACCGTGAAAACTAGTCCCGCTTGAGGCCGTCCTTGACGTTCTCGCCAACCTTCTTGGCGTCGGCGACGACCTGGTCTTTTTGACCCTCGGCCTTCAGCCGGTCATTGTCTGTGGCGTTGCCGGTGGCTTCCTTGGCCTTGCCGCCAAGGTGCTCCGCTTCGTTCTGAATCTTGTCTCCGATACCCATGGTGTGATCCACCTTTCGTTTCCGGTTGTCATTCAACGCACATTCAGCCTAACACAAAGCATACTTACTATCTTGGGGCAGTGGGGCATCCGGGCGTCCGGGTGGCGGCAATGACTCCCGCCCGCGCTAGGCTCGAAACCATGAAGCTCAACACCCGCGCCGCAGGCCGGGACCCCCGCACCGTGGCCCGGCGGGAATGCCCCGATGGCTGCCGCCGGTAAGCCCGGGGCCACGGGTCCACGCCTTACCCCGGTCCGGCTCACCGGGCTCGTCCCGGACCCGGAGCCGGACTTTCGGCGCGGCGAGCGCTACGACGGTGTCGCGTACAGCGGCGCGTCGGCGGACGGTCTGGAACTCAGCGGCACGAATTTCTCCGAGTGCGAGTTCAGCGGCGTCTCGCTGAACGAAACCCAGCTTCGCGGCGCGAGCTTCAGGGACTGCATCCTGGCAGAGTCCTACGCGCCGGTGCTCACCGCCGCCCGCTCCAGCCTGCGCGACGTCGAAATCCGCAATCCCCGGTGGGGTTCCGCCCAGCTTTACGAAGGCAGCTGGCAGTCGGTGCGGATCGACGGCGGCAAGCTGGACTATGTCAACCTCCGTGGCGCCAGGCTCGTGGACGTCCAGATCAGCGACTGCATCATCAACGAACTCGATCTCGGCTCCTGCACCGCCACCCGTGTCGCCCTGAAGAACTGCAGCATTGGCACCCTGGACCTCACCGGTGCGCGGCTGAAGGACCTTGACCTCCGCGGCACGGACTTCCGGTCGCTGAGCGGCTTTGGCAGCCTCGCCGGGCTGGTGGTGGACGAGCAGCAGCTTGCCCTGCTGGCGCCGCTGCTGGCCGGACACCTCGGCATTACGGTGGCCTGAGCGGCTGCGTCATGCCGGCTCTGCGGTTGACTCCCGGTTGACCGCCACCAGCCGCCGTGTAATCGTTATAGAACGAACGGTCGGTAATTTATTCAGCCGACCCTGCTCCCTTGGTGAAGGATGTTCTCATGGTCGAGGCTTTTCTTGTTGGCGGCGCCCGCACTCCCGTGGGCCGGTACGGCGGCGCGCTGTCCGCAGTCCGGCCCGACGACCTGGCGGCTCTGGTGGTCCGGGAGGCCGTGACCCGTGCCGGCGTCGACCCGGACGCCATCGAGGAGGTCATCCTCGGCAACGCCAACGGCGCCGGCGAGGAGAACCGCAACGTCGCACGGATGGCCACCCTCCTGGCCGGCCTGCCGCTGCACATTCCCGGCATCACCGTCAACCGGCTGTGCGCCTCCGGCCTGAGCGCCATCATCATGGCCAGCCAGATGATCAAGTCAGGCGCCGCGGACATCGCGGTTGCCGGCGGCGTCGAGTCCATGAGCCGGGCACCCTGGGTCCAGGAAAAGCCGCGAACCGCGTTCGCGAAGCCGGGCCAGATCTTCGACACCTCGATCGGCTGGCGCTTCGTCAACCCGCTGTTCCAGAAGGGCGAACTCTCCCGCGGCGGAAAAATGACCTATTCCATGCCGGAAACCGCGGAGGAAGTCGCCCGCGTCGACGGCATCTCACGGGAGGACGCGGACGCCTTCGCGGTCCGCTCGCACGAACGCGCGATTGCCGCGATCGCCGCCGGCCGCTTCGCTGACGAGATTGTCCCCGTGACGGTAAAGACCCGCAAGGCGGAGACGATCGTTGACACCGATGAGGGTCCGCGCGCCGGAACCAGCATGGACGTACTCGCCGGACTGCGCCCCGTTGTCGCCGGCGGTTCCGTGGTCACCGCCGGTAACTCCTCCACCCTGAACGACGGCGCCTCCGCCATCATTGTCGCCTCCGAGGCAGCCATCCAGAAGCTCGGACTCACCCCGCGCGCCCGCATCATCGACGGCGCCTCGGCGGGCTGCGAACCGGAAATCATGGGCATCGGCCCGGTCCCGGCCACCCAGAAGGTGCTCGCCCGGACCGGCCTCACTGCCGGCGACCTTGGCGCCGTCGAACTCAACGAAGCATTCGCTACCCAGTCGCTGGCCAGCATGCGCCGGCTCGGGCTGGACCCCGAGATCGTGAACCGCGACGGCGGCGCCATCTCGCTGGGACACCCGCTCGGATCGTCCGGGTCCCGGATCGCCATCACCCTGCTGGGCCGGATGGAACGAGAAAACGCCAAGATCGGCCTGGCCACCATGTGCATCGGCGTCGGGCAGGGCACGGCCATGCTGCTGGAGCGCGTCTAATGGCGGCCCGGCCCGGCGGCCTGGACACCGCCGGCCTGGACACCGCCGGCTTCGCGATGCTCCTGGTCGAGGAACGCGATGACCGGGTGGTGGTTCGGCTCAACCGGCCCGAGGTCCGCAACGCGATCGACCAGCAGATGGTGGACGAACTCCACGCTGTCTGCGCCTACCTGGAACAAACGCCCAAGGTACTCATCCTGGCGGGCTCTGAGGGGGTCTTCGCGTCCGGGGCAGACATCGCGCAGCTGCGCGAACGCCGCCGCGACGACGCGCTGCAGGGTATCAACTCGACGATCTTCGTCCGCATCGCCAGGCTCCCGATGCCGGTCATCGCTGCGCTCGATGGCTTTTGCCTCGGCGGCGGCGCCGAACTGGCCTACGCTGCGGACTTCCGGATCGGCACACCCGGGATTCGGATCGGAAACCCGGAGACGGGACTGGGCATCCTCGCCGCCGCCGGGGCCAGCTGGCGCCTCAAGGAGCTCGTGGGCGAACCCGTGGCGAAGGAGATCCTCCTCGCCGGCGCGGTGCTGCGCGCCGACCGGGCCCTCGCCGTCGGGCTCATCACCGAGATCCATGAGCCGGCCCAGTTGATGGACGCCGCGCACGCCCTGGCAGACCGGATCGGCGGCCAGGACCCGCTCGCAGTACGGATCACCAAATCCGTGTTCCACGCCCCTGCGGAGTCCCACCCGCTGATTGACCAGCTGGCCCAAGGGATCCTCTTCGAGTCGCAGGCAAAGTTCGACCGCATGCAGGCTTTTTTGGATAAGAAATCCGCCAAAAAGCCCGTACCATCTCCGGCCACCGACGCCGACACGACCCCAGACCGGAAGAAGCAGTAGACATGAGCAACTCCGTACTCCCCGCGAACCTCCCCGCTACCGTCGGCGTGCTCGGCGGCGGGCGGATGGGCGCCGGCATCGCGCACGCCTTCCTGATCAACGGTGCCAACGTAGTCGTCGTCGAACGCGATGACGAGTCCGCCGAGGCTGCCCGCGAACGGGTCGAGTCCGCCGCGGCCAAGAGCATCGAGCGTGGAGCCATCGACGGCAACCTCGACGAACTGGTCTCCCGGCTCGCCGTAACCGTGGACTATGACGACTTCAAGGACCGCGAGCTCGTGATCGAAGCCGTCCCCGAAGACTGGGACCTGAAAGTTTCCTCACTGCGCGGCATCGAGGAACGTCTGGGCGACGGCGCCTACCTGGCTTCCAATACTTCCTCGCTCTCTGTGAACGGGCTGGCCCGGGAGCTGAAGCGGCCGCAGAATTTCCTCGGACTGCACTTCTTCAACCCGGTGCCGGCGTCCACTCTGATCGAGGTGGTACTCGGCGAGCAGACCGGGCAGGCGCTGGCGGAGGCTGCCCGTGGCTGGGTTCAGGCGCTGGGAAAGACCGCCGTGGTCGTCAACGACGCGCCGGGCTTCGCTTCTTCCCGGCTCGGCGTCGCCATCGCGCTCGAGGCCATGCGGATGGTGGAGGAAGGCGTCGCCTCCGCCGAGGACATCGACAACGCCATGGTCCTGGGCTACAAGCACCCCACGGGCCCGCTGCGGACCACCGACATCGTGGGCCTGGACGTCCGGCTGGGCATCGCCGAATACCTGGCCTCCACCCTCGGCGAACGCTTCGCGCCGCCACAGATCCTGCGGGACAAGGTGGCCCGCGGCGAACTTGGCCGGAAGACGGGCAAGGGATTCTTCGACTGGACGTGAGTTCCACGGCGGCTCGCCGCGGCCGTCCCTGTGCCAGGAAACGCTGCCCAGCGCTAAGCCTGGGCGTCGAGGGCCTTCTTCATGCCGTCCATCGCCGGGCGGGCCAGGGACCGGAACGCCGGCCGGGCGAAAGGCTCGGCGATCTTGCGCCAGCCCTTGAGCGTGAACTCGGCCGTGTAGTTCACCCTTGACCCGGCATCATCGGGCGCTACCTCGATGGTGTCGACGGAGACGACGGCCTTGTTCTCGCCCCGCAACGTGATCCGGCCCGACGTCAGCGCAGTAACCTGATACGTCAGTGGCTGGCGCTTTCCACGGAACTCGGCCTCGGCGTAAAACCGGTGGCCTACTGCTACCGGTCCCGCGGAGAGCTTGTTGACCACCGGAGTTCCGGGGTCCCACTCAGGTGTGTGCTCAAAGGCCGCCAGATAGGCGAGCGCCCGGGCCGGGTCGAGGGTGGAGCGGACCGTACCACGGACAGTGATCATGGGCTTAGCCTACCGAGAATCACGGCCCCTGGACCGGGGACGGAACGAAAAAGTCGGGGCAAACCCGAGACCCGGCGGCCTGTGGCCCGGCCGGCTGGCTTACGATGATCCGGTGACTTTCCCGGACCATACCGCAATCACTCCCGTGACGCTGACCGGCAAGTACGTCGTGCTGGAACCGCTGAGCCAGGACCATCACGACGGGCTGGTCGAGGCGGTCCGCGACGGCGACCTCTGGAAACTCTGGTACACCTCGGTGCCCCGCCCGGACGCCATGGCGGCCGAAATCGACCGGCGGCTTGCCCTGCAGCAGGCCGGCTCGATGCTGCCGTTCACCACCAGGTTGCTGGAGCCGGCTACCGGCACGCCGGGCAAGGTGATCGGGATGACCACCTACATGAACATCGACGCCGCCACGCCCCGCCTTGAGATCGGCTCCACCTGGAACGCCGCATCCGCGCAAGGCAGCGGCAGCAACCCGGACTCCAAACTGCTGCTGCTGCGGCACGCCTTCGAAACGCTCGGCTGCCCCGCCGTCGAATTCCGCACGCATTGGCTGAACCACCAGTCCCGCGAGGCGATCGCCCGTCTGGGCGCCAAGCAGGACGGCGTGCTGCGCAGCCACACGAGGACGTCCGACGGCGTGCTGCGCGACACGGTGGTGTTCTCGATCCTGGAACACGAGTGGCCGATGGTCCGCAATGGCCTGGAGTACCGGCTGGCCAGGGAGCGCTAGGACCCCGGGTACGCGCCGGCCGACTTCAGTGCCCGGTAGTAGGCCTGGTAGCCCTTGGCATTCGGGTGGAAGTTGTCGGCGCTGCCCGGGTTGGCGAGGTCGAGGTTGATCCACGGGTCTGTCGAGTTGATGCCGTGGCCGAGGAAAGCTCCCCGGACCTCGACGTACTGTTTGCCGGCGGCTGCGGCGATGGAGCCGTTCAGGCCGTCAGCCAGTTCTGTGGCCCGGTAGATAAATTGCGACAGTGAATCGGTCCGGCCGGCCGGGATCGGGTCGTAGAGGTAGGGGTAGCCGGTGACTACGATCCTGGCGTTGGGGGCCGCCTCGTGCACCCGGTGAATCATTGCAGCCACGTTGCTGGCCAGTTTTCCGCTGGTGATCAGGGCAGTCGCCGTGGCGCTGGCATTTGCGCAGGCCCCGGCCGCAGCGGGATTGAACACGGCGGTGACGCAGTTCGTAACGATCGTTCCGAAGCCGAGGTCGTTGCCGCCGGCAGTGATCGTCACGAGCTCCGTGCTGGGATTCAGCTTCTTTAGCTGACTGCTGATGACGTCCTGCGTGGTCTTGCCGCTGCACGCGGCGTTAGTGACCAGCTTGATGGCCTTCACGTCAGCGGCGAGTTCGGCGTAGCTGTTATCGCTGCGGTAGCAAGCGTCCAGGTACGGCCCCGCTCCCTGGCCGGCGGCGTAGGAGTCTCCGAGCGCGATGTACTTCGTTTTGTCTACAGCCTGCGCCGGGGCCGCCGCCACACCGACCGCCATGGCGATGGCGGCGAGGCCGGCGGCGAATGCCGTCTGGCGGCGTCGAAGTTTCAGAGTTCCCATGGTGTTCCCCCTCAGTAGCAGCACGCGGGTTCAGCCCCCCGTACCGCAAGGGGTGTCGGTCCCGGCGGCAGGCGAGCTGAAAAGGAGCCCGGCGGGCTCACCGCCACCCTACGCCCGAGGCCCCGGGCCTGGCCCGGGCCGTTGGTCCCGTCGCGAAGATGGCGGGGGACCTGCCCGAACCCTGCCCGTGGCCTGGCGCAGCCAAACCTCAAGACTCCCGCATTTTTGGGCCACAATGGGGTAACGGTCCCGGCGGTCGCCGCAATCCTGGACAAATGGGGGCGCTAAAGTAACCGGGTGAAGACTCCTAGATACGCTTTGGCGGTGCGGGTGGCGGCGGCCGTCGCCGTCGCGCTCGCTGGGACGTCCGTGGCCGTGCCCGCCTTGGCTCAGACCGGTTCACCGACGCCGGCAGTGCCAGCCGCAACGCCCGCGCAGCAGGGAATCAGCGACGCCGGACTTGCCGAAGCGACCCTGCGGGACCTGGGCATGACCTTGGAGGAGTTCAACGCCGCCGGGGAGCTGGGCCGACGCGCCGCCGACGCCGTATCGTCGCTCAGCGTGCTCCCCGGCTATCAGGGAATCGGCCTGAAGGACGGAACGATCGTGGTCGACGGAAGCGGCCCGGAGCTCAGCGCACGGGTCGACACGCTCAACGCGGCGGGAGGCGCCGTATTCACGCTGGCCGCGCCGCCAGCCGCGCAGCCCGCGCCGCTGCCCGCCACGGCCGCCGCAGGACCCGAGCTCGTCGCCGGGAGCGCCGACCAGCTTTTCGAAGCCTACGTCCGCGAGGTCGGGGCGGCCGGGCTGCAGGCAGTGGCCTACGCTAACGGCCAGTTCATCATCCGCACCGGCGGCGTTAACGCGCCGGAGACCGCCGCGCCCGGGCCCGCCACCCCCGCACCCGGCAGCCCCGGCGACGCCGCCCGGCACGACGACAGCCGGCACGACGACGCGGCGACGGCCGGCTCCCCACCAGCCCCCGGTAAGGTCTCCGCCGCCGACTTCGTGTCCCGGTACGCGAACGTGAAACTCGAAAAGGGCGCTCCGATCACGACCGAAGAGGACTACTTCGGCGGCCAGGGCCTCGTGGTCGACAGCCTGAACATCTGCTCTGCCGGTTTCGGCGCCTTTGACCCCGCCGGGCTGCCGGTGGTGCTGACCGCCGGACACTGCGCCCAGGACGGCCGGGCGAAGACCGCTGCCGTCGAACCCGCCACCGCCGCACCGGCCGGCGGTGCCACGTCGGCCCTGCCTGCGGTCCTCGAAGCGCTGGGAACATTCGGCTTCAGCCAGTTCGGTGGCCGCAACAACTCACCGATCACCGGCGCCGAGGGAAGTCCCGGCAACATCGGCACGGACATCGCCGTCATCAAGGGGCTGCGGCAGGAGCTGGCCGTCCAAGCGTCGGCCACCACCTGGCAAAGCATGGGCGCGCCGGACCAGACCTCCGTCAAGATCATCGGCGCCACCGAGCCCTCCCAGGGCCAGGCCGTGTGCCGGTCCGGCCGCACCACGGGTTGGTCCTGCGGAACCGTGGCCGAGACCGGAATTTACGTGGTGGGCGGCGCCCCGACCCCCGGCACCAGCTGCACGGACGAGACCGGCCGGGTCCTCAATCCCTGCGGCCTGCGTGCCTTCAAGGGCTTCCTGTCCTACGATGTCCAGTCCAGTGGCGGCGACTCCGGCGGACCCTGGATCAGCGGGAACTTCGCTGTCGGCACCCACTCTGCCGGGGAACCGCGCGGGGCATCGCAGAACTTCGCCGTGGCCACGACGCTGAAAGATGCCCTGGACTACATCCCCGGAGGCGTTCAGCTGCAGCTGTTCCTCAACCGGCCCCAGCTGCTCGCACCGGTGCGCGGGAACCCGGTCGTGGCCGGGGAACTGATCCGGGGACACGTGCCGGCCGCGCCCGCCGCCGCGGTGGCCTCCGGCTCCCAGGTGCGCATCACCGTCGGCACCCAAATAATCGACGTGCCGGTGGACAACGCAGGAAACTGGTCCTTCCCGGCGCCGCTGCCGGCGGGGCCGCTGACTTTCACGGCCCAGACCATCAACGGGTTCAGCCACTCGGCAGCGGAAACTTTTAGCATGGACGTGGCCCAGGCGCGGCTGCCGGTTGCGGAGATCACCACGCCGGCCGCCGCTCCACGCCCGGCCCTGGGCAGCATCGAGGGGACCGGCACCCCCGGCGCCCTCGTCATGCTGTCCGGAGACGTTTCCGGGACCGGGCAGGTGGCCCCGGACGGGCGCTGGAAGGTGCAGCCGACCGGGCAGCCGGCCTACGGCAAGGTGGCTGTGACCGCCATCCAGTCGGCCCCCGGTGCGGCTGCAAGCGCGCCGGTCACCGTCACCTTCACCGTCGTTCCGCCGGCGCCGGCGGTCACCAGCCTCAGGGAGGGCCAGCAGCTGAACCGGGACTCCCTGCCCGCCACCATCTCCGGATCCGGCGTTGACGGCGCCGAGGTCAGCGTGCTGATCGACGGGGAGCCGGTCCGCGCGCTGACGGGCGGCGGCTCCGGAACCGGGGCCAAGGCCGTGGCAGGTGCACTGGTCCCGCAGGCTCTGGTCGCGGCCGGGAACTGGAGCGTGCCGTTCCCCGCGGCGCTTGCCGCGGGAACGCACACCCTCGCCGTCTCCCAGGCGGTCGACGGCGTCGCCTCGGGCACGGCCGAATCCCGTTTCACCATCAGCGTTCCCGCCGTCACGGTGCCGGTTCCGCCCGCCGTCACGGTGCCGGTTCCGCCCACCGCTTCGGTGCCGGTTCCGCCCGCCGCTTCGGTGCCGGCGTCGACGTCGCCCACCGCTTCGGTGCCGGCGTCGCCCGCGGCTTCGGCGCCGAATTCGCCCGGTCCGGCGGTGGCTCCGGCCGCATCGGGCGGCACGCCGGGGCTCGCCAGCACCGGAGCCGCCGGGATGCTGCCTGCCGCCGGCATCGGGGCGGGAGCACTGTTGTTCGGCGCGCTCTTCATCGTGCTGGCCCGGCGCCGGGCGGTCCGCTAGCGGCGGGGCCGCTACCCGACGGCAGCCGGGAAAGGCTCAGGCCTTCCGGTCCAGCAGCAGGTTGGTGATCCGAAGCGTACACAGCCGCTCGCCCGCCTCGTTGGTGATCAGCACCTCGTGCGTGGTCACGGTGCCGCCCAGGTGGAGCGGGGTGGCGGTGATGGTCAAGAGGCCGCTGCGCGCGGACTTGTGGTGTGTGGCCGAGACGTCGACCCCAACCGCCGTCTTGCCCAGGGTACTGGCGTGAATCACCGCGGCCCAGGAGCCGACCGCCTCGCCGACGGCCAGCGACGCTCCGCCATGCAACAGGCCGAACGACTGCCGGTTGCCCTCCACCGGCATGGTGGCCACGACGCGTTCCACCGACTGCTCGACGATCTTGACGCCCATCTTCTCGTCGAGCTCGCCTAGGGTGATCGTCCAAAGATCGGTGCTGCGGGGCTCAGGCATCATAAGGTCTCCTGGGATTCTGGGGGGTCTCGGGCCGGCCGGGCCTGCCGGGCCTGCCGCTACTAGTGTGCCGCAGAGCCGCGTCATGTACTGTAGACATATTACCGAACGGACGGTCAGTAATGCTCTGGCCGTGTGATCTTGCCCCCGTTGGAAGGACCCGTCAACGATGACCACCACTGCAACAGCTCCGGTTTCCTCGGTCGATACCGTGGGGATTGTCCCCAGCTTCATCAAGAATTCCTGGTGGACCCCCGACGCCGCCGCCGCTGCCGGCGCCGCCTCCGTCCTGGACGCCAGCACGGGAGAACTCCTGGCCCGGGTGAGCACCGAGGGTCTGGACCTCGCCGGCGTCGTCGACTACGGCCGCACCACCGGCCAGGCGGAACTGGGCAAGCTCACCTTCCACCAGCGCGCCCTCAAGCTCAAGGAGCTGGCCCAGTATCTCAACGGCCGCCGCGACGAGTTCTATGCGCTCAGCGCCCAGACCGGCGCCACCAAGATCGACTCGATGGTCGACATCGACGGCGGCATCGGCGTGCTCTTCACGTTCGGCTCCAAGGGCCGGCGTGAACTGCCCAACGCGCAGGTCGTCGTCGACGGCCCCATGGAGGTGCTGTCCAAGGACGGTTCCTTCGCCGGCGAGCACATCTACACCCGGATCCCCGGCGTTGCCGTGCAGATCAACGCCTTCAACTTCCCGGTCTGGGGCATGCTGGAGAAGCTCGCCCCGGCCTTCATCGCCGGCGTTCCCACCATCGTCAAGCCCGCCACCCCCACCGGCTACGTGGCCGCGGCCGTGGTCAAAGCGATCGACGAATCCGGAATCCTGCCGGAGGGGTCGCTGCAGCTGGTCTCCGGCTCGGCCCGCACCCTGCTGGACCACCTCGACTACCGCGACCTCGTCGCCTTCACCGGCTCCGCAGCCACGGCCAACACCCTCAAGTCCCACCGCAACGTGGTGACGGGCGGAGTGCGCTTTACCTCCGAGACGGACTCCCTCAACGCCGCGATCCTGGGCCCGGACGCCATCAAGGGCACCCCGGAGTTCGATGCCTTCATCAAGTCCCTGGTCACGGAAATGACCTCCAAGGCGGGCCAGAAGTGCACCTCGATCCGCCGCGCGATCGTGCCGCAGGACCTGGTGTCCGACGTCGTCGCCGCGGTGGGGGAGCGGGTCACCGAACGCGTCGTGGTCGGTGACCCCCGCGCCGAGGGCGTCACGATGGGCGCCCTTGCCTCCCTCGAGCAGCTCGCCGACGTGCGCGCCGCCGTCCAGTCCATGCTCGACGCCGGCGGCGAGCTCGCCTACGGCACCCTCGATGCCCCGAAGGTCACCAGCGCAGACGGGAACATCGGCGTCGTCGACGGCGGCGCGTTCATGTCCCCGGTGCTGCTCCGCTGGGCCGACCCGGAAGCCGAGGAGGTCCACTCGCTCGAGGCCTTCGGCCCGGTCTCCTCGGTGATTGGGTACACGGACCTCGCCGACGCCGTCCGGCTCGCCGCCCGCGGCGGCGGCTCACTGGTCGCCACGGTCTGCACCAACGACCCCGAGGTGGCCCGCGAACTGGTCACCGGCATCGCCGCCCACCACGGCCGCGTCCTGATGCTCAACCGCGAGGACGCCCGCAGCTCCACCGGCCACGGCTCCCCGGTCCCGCACCTGATCCACGGCGGCCCCGGCCGCGCCGGCGGCGGCGAAGAGCTGGGCGGCATCCGCTCGGTCATGCACCACATGCAGCGCACCGCCATCCAGGGTTCGCCCAACATGCTCACCGCCGTCACCGGCGTCTGGCACACCGGCGCGGACCGCAACTTCACCCTCGACACCGAGGGCCAGCACCCCTTCCGGAAGCACCTGAGTACCCTGCACATCGGGGACGCCATCCGCTCCGAGCTGCGCGAGGTCACGCTGGAGGAGATCACCAAGTTCGCCAACTCCACCGGCGACACGTTCTACGCCCACACCAACCAGGAAGCGGCCGAGGCCAACCCGTTCTTCCCCGGCATCGTCGCGCACGGGTACCTGCTCCTGGCCTGGGGTGCGGGGCTGTTCGTGGAGCCCGCACCGGGCCCGGTCCTCGCCAACTACGGGCTCGAGAACCTGCGCTTCATCACCCCCGTGGCGGCCGGCGACTCCATCCGCGTGACCCTGACGGCCAAGAAGATCACCCCGCGCGAGACCGACGAGTACGGCGAGGTGGCCTGGGACGCCGTCCTGACCAACCAGAACGATGAGATCGTCGCCACCTACGACGTCCTGACCCTGGTCGAAAAGTAGCCCCTAGGGACGCTCCCTCAGGTTACGGGGGTCCGTTCCTGACGCTCCCTCAGACACTGAGGGAGCGTCAGGACTGGGGACGCAATCGGCAGGCTCTTTCCGCCCGCTTCCGGCGTAAAATTCTCCCTGTAGGAGGTGGCGAAATGACACTTGTCCTCAATAAAGCCACAACAGTCCTGCCAGTCGATGATGCGGCCCGTGCCCGGTATTTTTACGCGGACACCCTGGGGCTCCCGCACCGTGGTGTGGCAGAGGACGGAAGCGAATTGTTCGGCTCAGACGGCGGCCCGATGCTGCAGCTGATGCCAGTCAAGGATGGAACGCATTCAGAGCACACCACCCTGAGTTTCGAAGTCAGCGAGATTGAACGCACGGTCCAGGAGATGGAAGCCAGGGGCGTGACGTTCCAGGACTACGATCTCCCGGATCTCAAGACCGAGAACCACATCTGTTCAACGAATTCGGAGAAGTGCGCCTGGTTCATGGACACCGAGCACAACATCCTCTGCGTGCACGAGAACATCTCCACGGCGGCGGACTACCAGCTCTAAGCCGGAGCACACCAGCAGCACCCCGGACCGGTCCGGGGTGCTGCTGTGCGTTTTGCTTCAGCGGCGTCTTCAGCGGCAGACAGCCCGGGGACACCGCTGCGCACCCACGGCCCGCGGACGGAGCTTACGGGGGGACATGTCCCTTGCCGGCCGTGGCGAGTGGACATTTCCCCAGCATGCCCATCCGTCGGCGGCAGGAGAGGGCATGTCCCGTGGGACGAGCCGGGAGCGGAGGGCATGTTGATGACAGGCGTTGAAGACTGGACATGCCCCCGGGCCCGCGCCGTCAGGGGCTTCGCCGGCGGCCTGGCGGGGAGTCATTGGCACGGACGCGCCCGGGACGCGCGTCAACAGCACGCGGGGTCGTTAGAATGCTTCCGGTGCGCTTGGGCCAGGCACGGCCGTCCCGTGGCTGTCCGGCTCCGGATCCGGACGCGACCAGGGCGAGACGGGGCGGGGCTGGAGCGTACCGTTGACGGTCAGGTCCACCCGTTCATTGAAGAAACTGACGAGCCCATGGATTTGGGCTGCGTCCGGGAGCCGACGGTCGTAGCTCCACGCGATGTCCTGGCCGCCCTCCGCGCCCGGGTACGTCCAGTAGCTGGCTTTGCCCTTGTACGGGCAGACGGTCCACGTGGGGCTGTGTTCCATCAGGTCCAGCCGCACGTCGTCCGGCGGTATGTAGTAGCGGACCGGGAGCATTGTCTCGTACAGGAGCTGCGCAGCGTTAGTGCTGGCCAGCGTGACGCCGCCGAGGGCCACCTCCACGGCCACGGACGACGCCCGGACGTCCACGCGGTGGAACGGATCCCGCGGATGGCCGATGATCTCCTCGTCGTCTTCGAGCCAGTCGAACGCGGCGAAGTCGAGCACCACGTAGCCCGCCAGATCCGGGTCCGCGGGCCGGAACCCCGCTCGTGGGACGGAAGCCGACGCGGTCACGACGTCGAGTTCCTCACCGGCGGTCGTGTGCTTGCCGAAGCCGGTCCGGGGATCGAACACCGGGAGTGCGTCCCGCACCATCCTGAACCCGACCTCCGGGACGTCGAGGCCCGGGGCGGCCGGTGCATTGAGTTCCGCCAGCAGGTCCGCTTCCGGCACGGCAAAAACTGGGGTGACCCGGCGAGGCTCCCAGACCAGGTAGGCCTGTCGCGTGTCGACGACGGCGTCTCCGGCACGGCTGGCCCGAATCCTTTTGGCGGTGGGCTCGTAGCGCAGTTCGGGGAGGGTTCCGAAGATCATTTGGGAAAGTTTGATGGCCATGCCTCAAGGGTGGGCGTGCGTCCCTGCGGCGTCAATGACTCCGCCCGCCGGACCCCGCACCTGCGAGGGACATGCCCCTAGATGGCTGGAGCGAGTGGACACTTCACCATCATGCTCATCGGTCCGCGGCAACGGAGGGCATGTCCGGTGCTTCGCCTAGGCGGGGACGTGGAGACCGTTGAAGGCCATGGTGATGACGTCGTCGGCCAGCTTCTCGGGGGAGAGGGAGCCGCCCGGACGGTACCATTCGACGATCGAGTTGATCGTGCCGAAGAGCAGTCGGGTAACGGTGCGGGGGTCGATGTCCTGGCGGAGCGAACCCTCGTCCCGGGCCGCCGAGATCAGGGCGGCGACCTTGTGGTCGAAGGCGCGGCGGCGCTCCAGGGCGTCCCGTTCCACCTCGGTGTTGCCGCGCAGCCGGAGCAGCAATGTGACGAACGGCAGCCGCTCGACCAGCACGGAGATGGTCTCGCGGAGCACAAATTCCAGCCGGGCATCGGCGGTGCCGCTGGTGGCCTCTGGCTGGTCCAGGATGGCTTCCAGGCCGCCCAGGGCATGGTCGAGGGCGAGCTTCAGAAGGTCGCCCTTGGACGGGACGTGGTGGTAGATCGCGGACTTGGAGATCCCCAGATTCTCCGCGAGGATGCCCATCGACGTGGCATCGTAGCCGTGGCGGTTAAAGACGTCGACGGCGATCAGCAGGACGGACCGCTGGTCATAGCCGGGGCGGCCGCGCTTGGCGGTGGTTCCTGTGCTGGGCATACTCGCTAGTTTCTCATGTACGGTCGGCCGGCCCTGTCCTGCCCGCGTGGCCCGGAGCCTGGTCCGGAGCCGGGTCGCGCGGGGCCGTCAGGGCAGGCCGGCCGAAGGGGTTTAGGCCTTGGGCCGCATGTCGTAGATCCGGCGCAGTTTGCCGTTGGAGCGCTCCAGCGAACCCGGTTCGACGACATTGACGGCGCAGGACGAGCCGACGTGGATCTTGATCTGTTCCTTCAGGACCCTGGCCGCGGCCGCGATCCCCTCGACGGTGACCGACTCACGGCGCTCGATCCGGACCGTGAGCTGGTCCATCCGCTGGCCCTCGGGCCGGGTGAGCTCGAGCTGGAAGTGCGGGCTTAGCTCGGGGATGCGCAGCGCGATCTCCTCGATCTGCGAGGGGAACAGGTTCACGCCGCGGAGGATGATCATGTCGTCGCTGCGGCCGGTGATGCGGCCCATGCGGCGGTGTGCCGGGCGGGCGGTTCCGGGCAGCAGCCGGGTGAGGTCCTTGGTCCGGTACCGGATGATCGGGAGGGCTTCCTTGGTGAGCGATGTGAACACGAGCTCGCCCGGTTCGCCGTCGCCGAGGACCACGGAGGAGTCGAAGGCGTCGATGATTTCCGGGCGGAAGTGGTCCTCCCAGATGTGGCTGCCGTCCTGCGTTTCTACGGCTTCGCCGGCGACGCCGGGGCCCATCACCTCGGACAGGCCATAGATGTCGCAGGCCTTGATGTTCATGGTCACTTCGAGCTCGTGCCGCATCTCTTCGGTCCACGGCTCGGCACCGAGCACCGCATACTTCAACGACGTCGAGGCCGGGTCGATGCCCTGCTTCATCATGGCGTCCGCGATGGTCAGCAGGTAGGTGGGGGTGGCGAGGATGGCGTCCGGCTTGAAGTCCTGGATCAGGGTGATCTGGCGTTCCGTCTGGCCGCCGGAGATCGGGATCACCGTGCAGCCGAGTGCCTCGGCACCGGCGTGGGCGCCCATGCCGCCGGTGAACAGGCCGTAGCCGTAGGCGTTGTGCACCTTCATGCCGGGCCGGACGCCCGAGGCGCGCAGCGAACGGGCCACGAGCTTGGCCCAGTCGGCAAGGTCCTTCTTGGTGTAACCCACCACGGTGGCGCGGCCCGTGGTCCCGGAACTGGCATGGATCCGGGCCACCTCCTGCTGCGGCACGGCGAACATGCCGAACGGGTACTCGAGCCGCAGATCTTCCTTCGTGGTGAACGGGAACTTGCCCAGGTCCGAGAGTTCGCGCAGATCGCTCGGGTGCACCCCGGCCTCGTCGAACTTGCGCTTATACAGCGGAACACGGTCGTAGGCGTAGGCCACGGTGTGCTGCAGCCGGCTGAGTTGCAGGGCTTCCAGTTCGTCGCGGGAGATGGTTTCCTCACGGTCCAGGACAGCGTCACTGGTGGAGCGGGAGGATTCAGCGGTGGGGGTGGTCATCTGGGAGTCCTAGGGTTCTATTTTTTGGAGATGGTGCGGCTGCGGCCGCGGAACTCGGCGACGAGTTCCCACGCTGCGGCGTCGTCGGCGGGGAGCCCGCCCGGGAGCGTGACGGGGGCGGCGGCCGGGCCGGACGTGGCGCCGGATGCGGCGGCATAGATCTGGATGTCGTACAGACCGCTGCGGCCGGTGCTGGCGCGGCGGTTCGCGACGGCGGTCAGGATCTGGCCGCGGAAGGCCGGCTTGATGAAGTTGATGTCGACGCCGGAAGCGACGGTGATGTTGCCTTCCTCGCCGGGTGCGGGGTTCGCCGGGTTGCAGGCCAGGGCAAATGCCGTGTCACCGAACGCGAAGATCATGCCGCCGTGGGCCATCCCGAAACCGTTCAGCATTTCCTGCCGGAGCGGCATCCGGATGGTGGCGTGGCCGTCCTCGATCGCCAAGACTTCAATACCCATCCATTCGGAGGCGTAATCGTCCTTCAGGACCGGGTGGGCCGGCCCGGAAATTGTCACTTCAGCCATGCGTCATTGCCTCCAGCCTTATTTACCGAATGTTCATTAGGTAATCCCATGCGGGTGCCCGCTGTCAAGGGGGTAAGTATGCTGGGACACATGGCCAAAGGAATCTACGTCAGCGCAACGACACCCGGATCCGGCAAGTCACTCATTGCCCTCGGCCTGGCGGACACCCTGCACCGGCACGCGGACCGGCTCGGCTTCTTCAAACCGGTGGTCCACACCCGGACCGACGCGGACCCCATGGTCACCCTGATGAAAACGCGCTTCGACCTCGACGACGAACGCTGCCGCGGCGGGCTGACCTTCGCCGAGGTCCGCGGCCTCCTCGCGGAGGGGAAACGCGAGGAAATCGACTCCCGCTGCGTCGAGATTTTTGCCGAGATGGCCCGGCACTGCGACGTGATCATCATCGAGGGAACCGACCTGACCGGCCAGGACGCCGCCGTCGAATTCGACCTCAATGCACGCCTGGCCAACAACCTCGCGGCGCCGGTGGTCGCCGTCGTCGGCGCGAAGGGCCGCACCGTGGCCGAGACCGCGGACGCCGTCGAGGTGGCCCGTAAGGAACTGACCGCCGAACGGTGCACCCTGCTGGCCATCATGGTCAACCGCGCCGACCCGGCGGACCTGGACAGCATCGCCGCCGCGGTCCGCCCCGGCGCGTCCGGCCGCCCGGTCTACGTCTTCCCGGAGCTCGAGGACATCGCCCGTCCCACCACCGGCGAAGTCGCCGCCGCGCTGGGACTGGGCCAGGTCGCCGGGCTGCCGGATTTGGAACGCGACGTCCGCTCGGTGAAAGTGGCGGCGATGAACGTGGCCAACTTCCTGCACGTGCTCGACGACGGCGCGCTGGTGATCGTGCCCGGTGACCGTGCGGACGTGCTGGTGGCCTGCCTGGCATCCTCCTTCTCGCCCGAATTCCCGGTCCCGTCGGCGCTGATCCTTTCCGGCGGCCTGGCGCCGGACCCCACCGTGTACTCCCTGCTGGCACAGGCCCCGTTCCCGATCTTTGCGTCTCCCGACGACACCTACGTCACCGCCAAGCGGGTCTCCGAGGTGCGCAGTGAGATCTGGTCCGGGCACCGCCGCAAGGTAGCCTCCGCGCTGGGGCTCTGGGCCAGACGGGTGGACGAGGCGGAGCTGCTCGAACGCCTGCACCTGCCGCGGCCGGAGCGGATGACGCCGCTGCGTTTCCTGCACGACCTGATCGAACGGGCCCGGGCGGAGCGCCGCCACATCGTCCTGCCCGAGGGCACCGACGTCCGGATCCTGCGCGCCGCCGAGATCCTGCACCGCCGCGACGTCTGTGATCTCACCGTGCTGGGCCGCGACGCCGACGTCCGCGAGCTCGCCGCCACCCAGGGAATCGACCTGAACGGCATCAACGTCGTGGACCCAGCCACCTCCCAGCTCCGGCACGGGTTCGCGCAGACCTACGCGGAGCTGCGCGCCCACAAGGGGGTGGACCTGGCCAAGGCACTTGAAGTGATGCAGGACGAAAGCTACTTCGGCACCATGATGGTCCAGCTCGGGGTGGTGGACGGCATGGTGTCCGGCGCGGCGCACACCACGGCGCACACCATCCGGCCAGCCCTGGAGTTCGTGAAAACCCGTCCGGGCGTCAAGATCGTCTCCTCCGTGTTCCTGATGCTGATGCCGGACCGGGTGCTCGTCTACGGCGACTGCGCCGTCAACCCGGAACCGAACGTTGAGCAGCTGGCGGACATCGCGCTGGCCTCGGCCGAAACGGCGGCCCAGTTCGGCGTCGAGCCGCGGGTGGCTATGTTGTCCTACTCCACCGGCGGCTCCGGCGCCGGGGAGGCCGTCGACGCGGTGCGGCAGGCCACCGAGCTGGTGCGCCAGCGCCGCCCGGACCTGGCGGTGGAGGGGCCCATCCAGTACGACGCCGCCGTGGACGCCGCGATTGCCGCGTCCAAGATGCCCGGCTCGTCGGTGGCCGGACAGGCGACCGTGTTCATCTTCCCGGACCTGAACACCGGCAACAACACCTACAAGGCGGTCCAGCAGTCCTCCGGCGCGGTCGCCGTCGGGCCCGTGCTGCAGGGCCTCCGCAAACCCGTCAACGATCTGTCCCGCGGCTGCACGGTGGACGACATCCTGAACACGGTGGCGATCACCGCTGTCCAGGCGCAGTCGGTCCAGGACGTGACCGCACCGGGTGCCCCGGAGATTTCGGGTGCCCGGCCCGCCGCAGCTGTGCCCGGTGCCGAACAGCCCGTCGAAGCCAAGGCTTAGGAGGCCAGCATGCTCGTACTCGTCATCAACTCCGGTTCGTCCTCGCTAAAGTACCAGGTCCGCGACGTGGAGGCGGGCAGCGTCCTCGCGGAGGGCCTGGTCGAGAAGATCGGGGTGGGCAACGGCGGGGATGGCGACGGTGAGGTCCAGGGGCCCCGTGACCACGCGGAGGCCCTGGAGCAGGTGGGCGGCGTCCTCCACGAAGCCCTCGGCGACCGGTCCCTGGACGCCGTTGGCCACCGGGTGGTGCACGGCGGCGAACGGTTCGCTGAGCCCGTTCTCATCAACAACGAAATTACTCGGGCCATCGAGCGGCTGAACCCGCTGGCGCCGCTGCACAACCCGGCGAACGTTCTCGGCATCCGCGCGATTGCGAAGAAGTGGCCGGACCTGCCGCAGGTGGCCGTCTTCGACACCGCCTTCCACCGCACCCTGCCCGAGCACGCCTGGCGGTACGCCGTGCCGGACGAGCTGTACGCGAACCACGGCATCCGGCGCTACGGTTTCCACGGCACCTCGCACGAGTACGTCGCGCACCGTGCCGCTGCCCTGCTGGATGTGCCGCCGGACGAGTTCGACGCCGTGATCGCCCACCTGGGCAACGGCGCCTCCGTCACCGCGATCCGCGGGGGCGCCTCCATTGACACCTCGATGGGGTTCACCCCGCTCGAAGGCCTGGTGATGGGGACCCGCTCCGGGGATCTGGACCCCTCGATCTTGATCTTCCTGGCCCGGGCCGGCTGGTCCGCGGAGGACCTCGACTCGCTGCTCAACCGCCAGTCCGGGCTCAAGGGCCTCGCCGGGAACAACGACATGCGCTCGGTCGTGGAGGCGGCCGAAGCCGGGGATCAAAGGTCCGGCATGGCGCTGGCGGTGGCGTCCTACCGGCTGGCGAAGTACATCGGCGGCTACCACGTGGCCGTCGGCGGGGCGAAGGCCCTGGTTTTCACCGCCGGGATTGGCGAAAACTCACACCAGTTCCGCAGCCTCGTCGCGGAACGGCTGGGAGCGCTCGGGGTGGAGCTCGACGGCCGACTGAACCGGGAGCGGTCCACGGAACCGCGGGTAATCTCGACGCCCGGGTCTGCGCTGCCGGTCCTGGTGGTGCCCACGGATGAGGAGCGGGCGATCGCCGAGGCGACGGCCGCCGTCGTCAGCCGTGCAGCGGTTGCTTCCTAGCTGACACCAGGCCCGCACCGGCGGCTCCGCAGCGGCGGACGGGTAGCGTTGGGGCATGACCGAGATGAACCGTCCCCTCCGGCTGCCTCTTCGCACCCCGCGGCTGGTGCTGCGCCGGTTCGAGGCCGGCGACCTGGACGCTTTCCACGCCTACCACTCGCTGCCCGACACCGCCCGGTTCCTGCCGCGCGAGGCCAAGAGCTACACCCAGTCCATGGAATCCGTCGGCAAGTACGCCAACTTCGAGTTCGAGAAGGAGGGGGACTGGGTCTGTCTGGCGATCGAGGCCGCGGACGTGCCCGGGCTGCTGGGCGAGGTGGTGCTCAAGTGGTTGGCCGGATGCGGCCAGGCCGAGGTCGGCTGGAGCCTGGCGCCGGCGGCCCGCGGCAAGGGCTACGCGTGCGAGGCTGCGACGGAGATGCTGCGGTTCGGCTTCGAAGACCTCGGCTTCCACCGCATCGACGCCAAGCTGGACGCCCTCAACACCGCGTCGGCCGCCCTGTGCCAGCGCCTCGGCATGCGGCTGGAATCGACGCAGGTCGACAAGTGGCACTACAAGGGCCAGTGGGCCACCGAGCTGGTGTACGCGCTGCTCGCGGAGGAATGGCAGGCGCGGCGGGCGCGGTGACGCTGCCGCCCAGTTACCTCCGGCCGTCCCGCCCCGGACCTGCGGCACCCCGCGCAGCTGCAAGGCTCCCGGGGCCCGCTGCCAGGCTCCAGCACCGGTAACTGGGCTGGAGCGCCGCCGCCGGCACCCCCCCGCCCGGTCGGCTTACGGCGCGGGCGGGGCAGTGCTCGCCGGAGGCGGCGGGACCGTCCCCCCGCTAGGACTCGGAGCGGGGGCCGGGGCCGTGGGGGCGGCAGACTGACTGCGGTCCGGCGCCGTCGTGGGCTCAGGCGCCAGGGTGGGGTTCGGCGCGGGCGGGACGGTTTCACCGGTCGACGGCGGCGCCGTGGTGCCGGGCGACGAGGACTGCGTGGCACCGGGTGGGGCAGCAGGCGGTGTGGTCGGCGCGCCGGTGCCGCCGTGGGTGGCGCTGGGGTCGGTCCGGACGAGCTGCATGATCTGTTCCTTGAACCCCGCCAGTTTCCCCTGGATCTCCGAGAGCGGGACGTTCCGCAGATTCCGGCCGTACTCCGCTATCTGCTGCCACAGCCCCTGGAGCTTGGTCATGCCGTCCGGGCTTAGGGGACCATCCAAGGTGAGGACCAACTGGCTGGCCAGGGCGTAGGTGAGGCAGCGCAGGCAGTTGTAGTTGGCGGCCGCGGACAGGTTCTCCGGGACGATCACATCAGCCTGGCCCACAATCAGCACCACCTGGAAACCGACCGCAACGGCGGCGCAATCCGCGCAACTGGCGAACGCGTACGCCTCGTTGCGGTTCCGGACATCCTCGCCGTCCTCGGCCCAGACCAGGGCGAACGCCACGTCGTAGGTGACGGAGCCGTCGGTGGTGTTGACGGCGAGCGACTGGTTGCCGCCGTCGTCGGGGGCCGCCGGCCGGTCGAACGGGAACACCCAGGCGGGCGCGGGCGCAGCGGTCGTAGGCGTGCCGGCTCCGGTGGCCGGGGCAGGCGCGGACCGGGGGACCAGCACCATGCTTAGCTGGGGTTCCTCGCGGGTGGGCTTGCGGGCGCCCTGGGGCCAGAGCGCCACGGTCCGGCCGGCCTGGCCCTGCTTCATTCCCCTGGCCGTGGCGGCGGGGAAGATGGCGGTGGTGGCGTCGGCCAGGGTGCCGCGTTCATAGGGCTGGACCGGGCGGTAGCTCTCCGCGCCGGGCCACCAGGCCCACGCCAGGCCCGCGGTGACGGCCGCGACCGCCGCCATCGCTACGCCGCGCTGCAGCGCCTTGCCCCGGGTCTTTTGCCAGAGCCCGGTGACGAACTGCCGGCCCAGACGCAGCAGGATGTAGAAGATGCCCAGGAGGGGCAGGGCGAGGCAGATGATGGCGAGCGCACGCACGGCGGCGTCGGCCCAGTCTCCGACGGCCACGCTGTGCGACAGCATGGCCTGCTGCTTCCATCCGTTGTCCCAGGCGGTGCCGAGCACCCGCGGCAGGGTGAGGACCATGGTGACCAGGCTGAAGGCCAGCAGCGGAACGGTGACGAGCACCCAGACGGTGACAACGGCCCGGGCCCACGGCTTGAGGACCTGGGCTTCGGGATCGGTCCTGCGCCAAGGAATCAACGCCAGCAGGGTCGGCTTGATCCGCTGGAACAGATCCGGCACGCCGGTGGCGTCGGCGAGGATATGGTAGCCGTCGAAGCGGACCATCGGCAGCAGCTGTCGGACCATCTGCAGGATCTGGGTGACCACCACCAGTAGCAGCGCGTCGAAACCGGTCGCCCACCAGATTCCCATGATGGCCACCGCGACGATCGCGTTGAAGTACAGACCGCCCAGGTCGGTCCGGATGCGGCCGGCGCGGCCCAGCCGGTAGGAGTCGGTAACGTCGGTGTAGAACGCGGGCCACATCAGGTACAGGCCGGTGCCCATGGCCCCGGGCGTGGCGCCTCCGCGGCGGGCCGCGGCGGCATGGCCGAATTCGTGGAAGCCGGCGGAAAGCACGGTGACCAGGAGGATCAGCAGCACCAGCCCGGGGTTGGCGAAGGCCTCATGGGTGGCCGAGGCCAGTCCCTTGACCATCAGCACCCACCAGCAGGTGGCGAGGAAGGCGGCGGTCACGGCGACGACGATCAGCGGGTTGAACAGTGTGGCGAACGGCGCGGTGAGTTTCCGCGTGCGTTCCGGGTCTGTGACGGAGTAGCGGAACCGCAGACCCAGGAGCGGATTGGACTTCCTGACCTCGGGCTGCGAGCCGTCCGGCAGCCGCAGCAGTCCCAACGGAAGCAATTGGGATTCGATCAAGGACTGGACGTTCCCGGCCGTGACCTGCTTGCCGTAGGCACCGCCGGCGTG
The DNA here is from genome assembly GCF_057748045.1 of Arthrobacter sp. JB02-1C. Taxonomy (NCBI): domain Bacteria; kingdom Bacillati; phylum Actinomycetota; class Actinomycetes; order Micrococcales; family Micrococcaceae; genus Arthrobacter; species Arthrobacter sp. JB02-1C. The sequence goes on along the minus strand of NZ_CM173235.1, from coordinate 442,699 downwards.
CCGGGCGATCTCTTCGAGGGTGCGGCGCCCGTCCACGGCCTCGAGTACGAGGTAGAGCAGGCGCGTCAGCTGGAGCGTCTGGCCGTCGGCGCGCCGGACCAGGGAGGGCGCCTGCTTGTAGCCGGAGCCTTTCGTTTCGCCGATCAGTTGGACCCCGGCGGCCAGGGCGGGGGGCGGCAGGGTGCCTTCGGCGGTAGGACCCGCCGTCGGGCTGCCGGCCATTGGCGCTGCCGTGGCGGAGCGGACCGGAGGGCCGCCCTGCGCGGGCGGCCCTCCGTGTGCGGTGCTCATCGAGGGGCTACTGCTTCAGATCGGACTGCTGGTCGGCCGAAGCCGAGGCATTGCCGTGGATGTCCTGGTTGATGATGGCATCCTGCTGTGCGACGGCGTACGCGTTGCTGTCGATGGAGCCGATGTTGGCGCCGACGGCGGCGTCGATCGGCGCGGCAACGTTGGCGTTGGCGGCGACGGCACCGTTGATGGGTGCCGCGATGCCGGCGTTGGCGTCCAAGTTCACATCGACATTGAGCAAGTTGCCGTTGAGCGCTCCCGCGGCTCCGGCGGTTGCCGCGCCGAGATCTGCGGGCAGCGCCTGGCCCAGGCCCGGAACGGCGCCGTCCGGCAGGACACCGCCGGTCGTTGCGCCGCCGGTCGTTGCGCCGGGAACGGCGCCGGCATCCACGACGCCGGACACGCCTCCGGAGGCGGGACCGGTGGTGGTGGCAGGTGCGGCGGCCGGATCGGACGCGGTCCCGGCAGCGGTACCCTGGTCGATTCCGCTGTCCTGCACCGAGTGCGCTGTGGCATCGCCGGTGATGCCCTGGTTGATGATGGTGCCCTGATCGGCAAGGGCCTGCGATTCGGACCCGAACGAGAGGACGTTGGCCGAGGCGGCGGCGCCGATCGGTGCCGCAACGTTGGCGTTTGCCGCGACGCCTAGGTCGATCGGTGCTGCGGCGCTGATCCCGAGGTTGAGGTCGGCATTCAGGTCCAGGACGGAAGCCACTTCCTTGTCGGGAAGGGCGGTCGCGCCTTCGGCCAGCAGTTCCTCGTCGGACAACCCGTTCATGGCTCGGTCGTTACTCACGAATGACTCCAGTTCCGGCACCGTTTTCTGCTGCCCCCAGTGAGCAGTGTCTCCACCGACGTGCCTAGTGCAGGTCAATAGTAAGCATGATGATGAAATTTTGGTGCACGCGGGGCCCGAAATCCCGATCGACTGCTCCGTAGGGGCCGTTTTGACCCTCCAAAAGGGCGGCTACGGAGCAACCGATCGGGGGAAGACCGCGGTTACTTGAGCCCGGCGCCCGGCAGCAGGTCGGTGGCGCCGAGGGAGTCCGCGACGAACGCGTAGTCCCAGGCACGTTCCTTCCACTGCACGTAGCGGCCCGAGGCTCCGCCATGGCCGCCCTCCATCTCGATCTTCATCACGATCGGCTCGCTGCCGGTATTCAGTTCGCGCAGCCGCTGCACCCATTTGGCAGGCTCGACATACAGCACCCGGGTGTCGTTAAAAGAGGTCACCGCAGCGATCTTGGGGTAAGCCACCGCCCGGACATTCTCATACGGGGTATAGGACTTCATGTACGCATAGACGTCCGGGTCCGTGATGGGGTTACCCCATTCCTCCCACTCCAGTGCCGAAAGGGGAAGCTCCGGATCCAGGATGGTGGTCAGCGCGTCCACGAACGGCACAGCGGCGACGATCGCGGCGTACTTTTCCGGCGCCAGGTTGGCCACGGCGCCCATCAGCAGCCCGCCGGCAGACCCGCCCATGGCAGCGATCCGGGCCGGATCCACCCAGCCTGACCCGGCCAGCCAGTCCGTGGCTGCGATGAAGTCCGTGAAGGTGTTCTTCTTATGCAGTTTCTTGCCGTTGTCGTACCAGTGCCGGCCCAGTTCCCCTCCGCCGCGGACGTGCGCGATCACGAAAACGATTCCGCGGTCCAGCAGCGAGAGCCGGGGAATGCCGAAGCCGGGATCCATGCTCAGCTCGTAGGAGCCGTAGCCGTACACCAGGCCAGCCGCCGTCGAATCCTGCCGGACTGAGACGTGGCGGAGAACGGACAGCGGAACCCGGGTCCCGTCCGCAGCTTCCGCCCACTCGCGGGTCGCGACGTAGTCGGACGGCGAGTAGCCGCCCAACACCGGGCTTTCCTTCCGCAGCAGCAGCTCCCCGGCCGGCTGCTCCGCCGTCGGCAGCACAAAATCGTAGACCCGCGACGGCGTGAAGTAGGAGGTGTAGCCCATCCGGATCAGCGGTGCCTCGTAATCGGAGCCGGCGACCCCGGCCGTGTACAGCTCCTCGTCGAAGGCCGGCTCCACGGCGGCGCCCTGTGCCGGGGTACCCAGTCCCGCCAGCGGCAGGACCTGGACGCGTTCGATGGTGTCCTTGCGGACGGACAGCACCAGATGGCTTGACGTCACGCCCGCGCCGTTCACGCGCACCTGCTCGGAATGCTCGACGACGGTCCGCCAGCGCTGCTCAGCGACGGGCTTGCCCAACTCGGCCGGGTCGACGAGCGAGACCATCGAGTTGGCCGCATCTTTGTTGTGCGTCAGCAGGATGGTTTCGGAGCTAGCGCCGTCCGGGCCGGCCAGCAGGAACGGCTCGGCTTCGTAGAGGATGCGCTCCGAGCGGGGAATGACAGTGGTCAGGCCGGCCGCGGGTGCATCGAAGCTCAGCAGCCGGGTCTCGCTGAACTCCGAGCAGCCGATGCCCAGGACCAGGTGCCGCCGGTCCGCCGAAAGCTCGAATCCGAGCCACATGGCGACGTCGTCCTCCTGGTAAATGACCTCATCCTCGGTGACCGGCGTGCCCAGGACGTGGACCTTGACCTGATAGGGGCGCCAGGAGGCGTCGACGACGGTGTAGAAAATCCGGCTGCCGTCGGGGGAGAAGGAAATGCCGTAGAAGACGTTCTCAATCTGATCGGGCAGCAGTTCTCCGGTGCGGAGGTCCTTGACCCGCAGCGTGAAGCGTTCATCACCGGCGTTGTCCACGGCGTAGGCGTACAAAGTCCCGTCCACGGTCACGGCAGTGCCGCCGACAGCGAAGAAGGGTTTACCCTCGGCTTCCACGTTCCCGTCCAGGAGCACTTCTTCGCCCGGAATTTCGACGCCGGCCCCGACCGCCGGCGGAGTCCAGTCCGCCACCTTGTCCGCACTGTTTTGGGCGCGCACCCGGCACCGGATGCCGTACTCCTTGCCCTCCACCGAACGGGAGTAGTACCACCAACCGTCCTTGCGGTGCGGCACGGAAAGATCGGTCTCCTGGGTGCGGCCCTTGATTTCCTGGAAGATGGCCTCGCGGAGGGGTTCCTGGTGGGCGGTGACTGCTTCCTGGTAGGCGTTTTCGGCCTTCAGCAGTTCCACCACCTCGGCGGATTCCTTGTCCCGCAGCCACTCATAGTTGTCCTCGAAGGCGTCGCCATGGTGGGTGCGAAGGGCGGGGACTTTCTTGGCTACCGGAGGCTGCGGGGTCACGTGTACGGAAGTCTGGGTCATGGACCCAATCTACCGCCGGGCAGTGACAGGACCGGACCCGTGAGTCGGACCGGGCGCACCTCAATTTTCGTTCTGCAGCTGGTGTGGCCCCACGTAGTTACCGGGCCCTTCCGATGCCACGCCGCGGCCACGTCCGCGGTGCGGCGGGAGTCGGCGGCACAAGCGACTGGCCGTCCGCGCTGGTCCCGATGCCGCCATCGGAAGCATGAAAAACACTCCGCTGCCGGCCGGCATGCTGCGCAGGGTGAAGGCTAGGCGTTCCAGGGTGTCCAGGGAGCAGCCCCGGAGTCACCGAGACGTGCGGCATGTTGGCGTGGGCGCCGGGGCGGAGCCCGGCACCGGGGCAGCGGTTTTCGGTGCGGGGCCGATTCAGTAAGAATGCCGCGGCGGCGACGGCGAGGACCGCCAGCCCGGCGATGATAGCGAGAATAATCCGACGGCGGTGTGCCCCGCCCGGTGCACCAGCTGCGGCTACTTCTGTTGGTTCCGGTAGTTTACGTAGTCGCCCAGCGTATCGGAGGTCAGGGCCTCGGAAATATGCCCGGTGACGTCCACGCCGACGCCACCCAGCGCATCCTTGAGGCCTTTAAAGCCCTGGAAGTCGACCATGGCCACGTGGTCAATTCGCTGCATAAAGATTGATTCGACGGTCTGCACCATTAGGGGCGTCCCGCCGAGGGCAAGCGAAGCGTTGCTCTTTGCCTGGCCGTGGCCCGGGATGTCGACCCAGAGGTCGAGCATCACGGACATGGTGTAGATATTCTTCCGGTCCCCGGTATGTGCACCAGCATGGGGGTGTCTGCCCGCTGGTCGGTGGCCACGCCGCTTACCGCGTCGGCTTCCGTGGCGCCGCGGCTGCCGCTTCCCATCATCAGGATATTGACCGGTTATCGAACGTCTGGGCCAGGTCAAAGAGGTAGCTCCCGTTTTGCGGCCCCGGTGTGTTGCGGGTGCTGGCCCGGGCGGGGTTGCTCCGGCGTCGGCGGTACGGTGTCCAGCGGGTGCGTCATAGCTTCCTGGAAAATAAGTGGGCAGTGTCCGGATTCAAGCCAGTGGACGGCAAACGCTGGGCTATGCCGGCCAGGTGAGACGCGCGAATCGCAGCACAGCCAGAATAGCCGGGGCCAGCTGGTCCTCCATCTCGTCGTACACCTTTTGGGGCCGCCGGTAAGGATCCACGACGTCGTTGTCCGCCGGCTCCGCGGCAAGCGCCAGGTGCCGTACGGAAGCGGCGCGCACGGGAAGGCTCCGCCAGCCCTCCGCTCCTTGCGGGTCGGCCGTACCCCGTTCCGGAAGGCCCTCACGTAACTCCAGTTGGCCCAGCATCCGGGCGAATTCCCGGATGGTGAAGGTCCGCTTCAGCAGCGAAGCGTCCAGCCGCAGGACTTCGCCGCGGTGAGTGGAGGCCATGGTGAGGACGACGTCGGACTCGCGGAGGATTGCGCTGGTGAGCTGCCGCGCGGAAAAACCCTCAGGAGAGCCACCGTAGGTTCGAATGATGTCCGCCGACGGTGGCTGGATGGGTTCGCCCACCATGGCGCGGGTGCCGGCGCTCCGCACTATGAAAGCCCCTGGCTGCACTTGGTCCAGGCCTGCCTGAAGCAAGCGCTCGGCCACTGGGGACCGGCAGATGTTTCCGGTGCAGACGGTAAGAATGCGGACGGGGGAGTGCGTTTCCACTTAAGAACTCTTTCCGAGCTTGGTGCAGGACCGGTATAATCCGTGACCCCCAAACTTAACACGGTGCCCGCGGCGGGCCGCGGAGGCACCCCGCCGGCGTCCGGTGACCAAGGGCTGTCAGCGACCGGGTGACCAAGGGTGTCGGCGGCCGGCGCGCTTCCGCTCAGGCGGGGTTCGGGCCACGACACGATGAGCATGTTCATTTTTTGAGGGGGGTGCACATATGGGCATTGTGGCCGGTTGCCAATCTGAGCGGTGAGCATGTCCAGTTGGGTGTCGTCGTTCCTGGTTCAGGCCCCCGCGGGACATGCTCGTTTTCCGCAGGTGGTCCGGGCTGCGCGGCAGGCCCCGGGGGACATGCTCACTTTTCACAGCTCCTCGCGGGCATGCGGCCCCGGGCTCGCGGGACATGCTCATCTTTGGGGGCAAGGGGCGAACACGGGGTCATTGTGTCCAGTGGCGGGCCCGAACGGAGGGCATGTCCACTTAGGGGGCCGGCCTCACGAGCCCTGGGTCCGCGGGCGCCGGGCTCCGCGGGCACCCGTGTTCCGCCCGGCGGCGGAGTGCCGGCCCGCCCGGGACATGCCCAGAGAATCCGCGATTCTGAGCCGTAGATCCGCCGCGAGTGCTTGACTCGCTTCCGGCCTTCCGCATATCCTGAACGAACGGTCGGTAATTATTTATCGGAAACGCATAGGAGCAACCATGGCATCGCAGACCCTGCAGTCAGTGCCCGCCGGGCCCACGCCCGCTCGCCACGAATCCGGGCAAGAAATGAGCCCCGAGGACGCGGCCCGCCGCGATGCCGAGGGCCAGGCGTACTTCGACAAGGTCATGGCTGAAGACTCCCGGATTGAGCCACGCGACTGGATGCCGCCGGCCTACCGCAAGACGCTGCTGCGCCAGGTCTCCCAGCACGCCCACTCGGAGATCATTGGGATGCAGCCCGAAGCCAACTGGATCTCCCGCGCCCCGAGCCTCAAGCGCAAGGCCATCCTGATGGCCAAGGTCCAGGATGAGGCCGGCCACGGCCTGTACCTCTACTCCGCCGCCGAAACCCTCGGCCAGCCGCGCGACCAGATGATGCAGGACCTGATGGACGGCAAGGCCAAGTACTCCTCGATCTTCAACTACCCGGCCCGGACGTGGGCGGACATGGGCGCCATCGGCTGGATGGTCGACGGCGCCGCTATCGCCAACCAGGTGCCGCTGTGCCGCGCCTCCTTCGGCCCGTACGGCCGCGCCATGGTCCGGGTCTGCAAGGAAGAATCCTTCCACCAGCGCCAGGGCTTCGAAATCCTGCTGGAGCTCTCGCACGGAACTCCGGAGCAGAAGCAGATGGCCCAGGACGCCGTCAACCGCTGGTACGCGCCGGCCCTGATGATGTTCGGCCCCCCGGATGACGATTCGCCCAACTCCAAGCAGTCGATGGCCTGGAACATCAAGCGTTTCAGCAACGACGAGCTCCGCAACCGCTTCGTCGGCATGATGATGGAACAGGTCAAGGTCCTGGGGCTCACCCTGCCGGACAAGGACATCCGCTTCAACGAGGAAACGAAGAAGTGGGAGCACGGGCCGCTGGACTGGGACGAATTCCACGAAGTCCTGGCCGGCCGCGGCCCTTGCAACGCCCAGCGCCTGGAACGGCGCCGCGAAGCCCACCAGAACGGCGCCTGGGTGCGTGAGGCCGCAGCGGCCTACGCGCAGAAGCAGGCCACGAAGCACGCAGAGAAGGAATTTGCAGCATGAGCCTCCCCACCGACACCCCAACCTCGCAAGCTCGGCCGGGGACCCCGGTCGTCGAGGCCCCCCACGGCAACCCGGAGTTCCCGGCCAGCACCGCAGACAGCGATTCCCGCTCCATCGACAAGGCCGAGGACCGGGCAGCTGAGAAGGCCCCGGCCCCGCTCACGGCAAGCTCCGGCGAACCGCACGCAGGTAACGTCTGGCCCATCTGGGAAGTCTTCGTCCGTTCGAGCCGCGGCCTTTCCCACGTCCACGCCGGGTCCCTGCACGCTCCGGATGCCGCCATGGCCCTGCGCAACGCCCGGGACCTTTACACCCGCCGCAACGAGGGCGTCTCCATCTGGGTGGTCCCGGCCGACGCCATCGCCTCGTCCGACCCCGACTCAAAGGGCGCGTTTTTCGAGTCGCCCCAGGGCAAGGATTACCGGCATGCGACCTACTACACCAAGAGCGAGGGCGTGAAGCACCTGTGAGCACCCCCGAAACAAACTCGCCGGCGAACACCGAAGTCAACGCGCACGACGCCGGCCACGGCGCCATCTCCGTCGGTGTCGCCGGGGCAGGAGCAGGCGGCGACGGCGCGGCCAGCGCCACCCGCATCACTCCCGGCAACGCCCTCCGCCCGGAGGACATCGCCCTGGCCGTCAGCCAGGGCACCGCCAAGCCGAGCGAAGACGCCGCGGAGTTGGCCTTGCGGCTCGGCGACGACGCCCTCATCCTCGCGCAGCGGCTCGGCCACTGGATTTCCCGGGCGCCGGAGCTTGAGGAGGACATCGCACTGGGCAACATTGCGCTGGACCAACTGGGCCACGCCCGGTCCTTCTTGAGCTACGCGGGCGGCCTCGATGGCCGGAGCGAGGACGATCTGGCGTACTTCCGCCGCGAACCCGAGTTCCGCTCCGTGCAGCTCTTCGAACAGCCCAACGGCGACTTCGCCGTGACCATCGCGCGCCAGTTCGTGGTCAGCTACTACCAGTTTGAGCTGTACCGCAGGCTGGCGGAATCCACCGACGCGACCCTGGCCGGCATCGCCGCCAAGGCGGTCAAAGAAGTGGATTACCACCGCGACCACAGCGCCCAGTGGGTGCTGCGCCTGGCGCTCGGCACGGACGAGTCCCGCGAGAAGATGATCCACGGCTTCAAGGTCATCTGGCCCTACGTCGACGAACTGTTCCGCGACGACGAGCTCACCGGCCGGCTCAGCGCAGCAGGTGTCGCCGTCGAGCCGTCCACCCTCCGGGTCGATTTCGACCGGCTGACCGGCGAGGTGCTGGCGGAGGCCGAACTGGACGTTCCGCAGGTCCAGCCCGCCCCGGGCGGCGGACGCCGGGGCCAGCACTCCGAGCACCTGGGCTACATCCTCGCCGAGATGCAGGTCCTGGCCCGTCAATTTCCCGGAGCGAGCTGGTAACCCATGCCGGAGATGTACCTCAGCCACCCCACCGCCGATGCGGGCGGAACGCAGCAGACGGCGGAACAGAAAGCCTGGGAGCTCGCGGCCACGGTCTGCGACCCGGAGATCCCCGTCCTCACCATCGAGGACCTCGGCATCCTGCGCGAGGTCCGGGTCACCAAGGAGCCAGGCGCCGACGACGGCATGGTGCCCGCGGTCCAGATCACCATCACGCCGACGTACTCCGGCTGCCCCGCCATGGACGCCATCCGCGATGACCTCACGACGGCGTTCGTTGCCCAGGGCTACCCGCGCGTCGACGTCAATCTGGTCCTGTCCCCGGCCTGGACCACTGACTGGATGAGCGAGGCCGGAAAGGCCAAGCTGGAGGAGTACGGGATCGCCCCGCCGTCGGGCCACTCCGCGGCCGTCCGCCACGCCGGCCCGGTCCGGCTCTCCCTCGCCGTCAAATGCCCGCAGTGTTCCTCGCTGCGCACCAAGGAACTCACCCGCTTCGGCTCCACCTCCTGCAAGGCGCTCTACGTCTGCCAGGACTGCAAGGAACCGTTCGACTATTTCAAAGTTTTGTAAGGAACAGGTGCTCCCATGACTGTTGTCCGCCAGACCGCCGCCGAAACGGCCGCCGCGACCGGCCGCCGTCGTGCGTCCTTCCACCCCTTGGCGGTGGACGAGGTGCGCCGCCTCACCGACGACGCGATCGAGGTCACCTTCGGTGTTCCCGCGGCGCTGGCGGGACAGTTCGACTACCTCCCGGGACAATACGTTGCCCTGCGCACCACCTTGCCGGACGAGAACGGCGAGCCCAAGGAAATCCGACGCAGCTACTCGATCTGCGCCGAACCCCGCAGCTTTGCCGATGGCAGCAGTGAAATCCGCGTCGCGATCAAGAAGGACCTGGGCGGCCTGTTCTCCACCTGGGCCAACGCCGAACTCAAGGCCGGCGACGTGCTGGACGTCATGAGCCCGATGGGGGCGTTCGTGTCCCGGCATGGACGGGACGGCGAGTCGGTCGAACAAAACCTGATGACCTCCATGAACGATCCGAAGGAGCTGGCGGCCGAGCCCGGCAACTTTGTCGCGATTGCCGCCGGTTCCGGGATCACCCCGGTGATCGCGATCGCCCGTACGCTGCTCGCCGCGCACCCGGAGACCCGCTTCGACCTGGTCTACGCGAACAAGGCCGCGATGGACGTCATGTTCCTCGAGGAACTCGCCGACCTGAAAGACAAATACCCGTCCCGGCTCGCGCTGCACCATGTGCTTTCCCGCGAACAGCGGATCGCCCCGCTGCTCAGCGGCCGGATCGACGCGGAGAAGCTGCAGGCGCTGCTGGGCACCGCGATCCACAGCGACGACGTCGACGAGTGGTTCCTCTGCGGCCCGTTCGAACTCGTCCAGCTGTGCCGGGATACCCTCGCCGCGCGCGGCGTGAAGCCGGAACATGTGCGCTTTGAACTGTTCACCTCCGGCAAGCCGGACCGCCCCGAGGGCAACATCGGCCGCCCGGTGATCGCGGACGAGTCCAAGGAGACCTACAAGATCACCTTCAAACTTGACGGCCTGCAGGGCGAGGTGGCCAGCCCGACCCACGCCCGGGAATCGATCCTCAACGCGGCCCTGCGGGTCCGCCCGGACGTGCCGTTCGCCTGCGCCGGCGGCGTCTGCGGCACCTGCCGCGCCAAGGTGGTTGCAGGATCGGTCACGATGGACGAGAACTACGCGCTGGAACAGGACGAACTGGACAAGGGCTACGTGCTGACCTGCCAGTCGCACCCCACCACGCCCGAAGTCAGCGTCGACTTCGACGTGTAAGTTTCTTCGCCGCCAGCCCGCACCAACCCCAAGGAGCCGCATGATTTCCCTGACCATCGCCGACTGCGTCGCCGAGATCGTCCTGGACGCACCGCAGAAACTGAACTCGCTCGATGAGCAGGCGCTGCGGGATTTGGCACAGGCGTACGACGACGCGGCGGACGCCGCGTCCCGGGGCGAGGTGCGCGCGCTGCTGCTACGCGGTGAGGGCCGCGCGTTCTGCGCCGGCCGGGACATCGCCGGCGTGACCCCGTCGAACGACGACGTCCAGGGGTACCTGGGTGGGCTGGTCCAGCCGCTGCTGCAGAAGATGAGCTCCTTCCCGGCACCCACGTTCGCTGCGGCACAGGGCGCCTGCCTCGGGGTGGGCCTGGGACTCCTGCTGGCCACCGACGTGGTGTACGTCGCCGACAGCGCGAAATTCGGTTCGCCGTTCGCCAAGCTGGGCGCCACCCTGGATTCCGGCGGCCACTGGTACTTCACCGAGCGGCTCGGGATGCACCGCACCCTCGACCTGATTTACACGGCGGAGCTGATGAGCGGCGCCGAGGCCGTGGCGCAGGGGCTGTTCAGCCGAGCGATGCCCGCAGAGGAGCTGCTGGGCAACACCCGGAGCATCGTTGCCAGAGTCGCCACCGGCGCCACCGAAGCCTTCAACGCCAGCAAGGACCTGGTGGCGCACCTGCGTGACCAGCGCCTCGGCCTCTGGGAATCCATGGCGGAGGAAAACGCCGAACAGGCCCGGCTCTGCAAGACCGAGGACTACGCCGAGGGCTTCCTGGCCTTCCAGGAGAAGCGCACGCCGGTTTTCAAGGGCTGAACGCACGTTCGGAGGGGCCCGGCGGGCCGCCCGGACAGGGCACTTCTCCTTACTGCCAGCCATTCTCATTTCCCGGGCCGGCAGAAGCGGCCCTCTAGGACCATTTCGACCGTGAACCCACCCTCGAGCGCGGGCTGGAGGGCAAAGACGATCTGGACCGGCTCGAGGCAGGTCAAATACGCCTCCAGCCTGGGACCGCCCCACTACCTCCGGTAGGGGACCCAAGGGGCTGGGGCAGGCGGTGCTGTGCGCCCGCCAGCACGTGGGGGACGAGCCCTTCGCAGTGCTTCTGGGCGATGACCTGATCGACGAACGCGATGAACTGCTCACCACCATGATGGAAGTACAGCAGGGGACCGGCGGCTCGGTGATCGCACTGATCGAGGTGGACCCGTCACAAATCAGCGTCTACCTCTGCGCGGACATCTCGCCGGTGCCGGACGAGGAGTACTTCAAGGTCAGCTGCCTGGTGGAAAAGCCCGCCCGGGGAGGCGCCGTCCAACGTGGGTGTGATCGGCCGGTACGTGCTGCACCAGGCCGTCGTCGGCGTCTTGGAAACACCGGACCCGGCCGCGGCGGGGAAACCCAGCTCACGGACGCCCTGCAGCTGCTCGCCGGGTCCGAGGTTGCGGGTGGCGGGGTCCACGGGGTCGTGTTCCGAGGCCGGTGCTACGACACGGGCGACAAACTCGGCTACCTCAAAGCCGTGTTTTCAATCGCCTCCGAACGCGTCGAGTTCGCCGAAGAACTCAAGGCTTGGCTGAAGGCCTTCGTCAACTGACCGGATTAGGTTCGAAGATGAGCGATGTTGTTCCGATACCACTCGACGGTTCCCTTTACTCCGTCACTCAAACTGATGCGTGCAGACCACCCGGTCCCGGCCAGCCTGGAGACATCTAGAAGCTTTTGGGGCGTACCGTCGGGCTTAGTTGTGTCCCAGGAAACTTGTCCGTCGTAACCTACAGCCTCCGCCACGATGGAGGACAGCTCCTTGACCGTGATATCGGATCCTGTCCCCACGTTCACCTGTGCCGCATTGTCGTAGTGCTCCAGCAGATGCAGGCAGGCCGACGCCATGTCGTCCACGTGGAGGAACTCACGCCGTGGGGAGCCCGTTCCCCAGTTGGTGACACCGACTGCTTTGGCCGTAGCGGCCTCGTCGAAGCGTCGGATCAGGGCAGGCAGAACGTGCGAGCCCTCCCGGGAAAAGTTGTCCCCCGGACCGTACAGGTTGCTAGGCATCGCTGAGATCCAGGGCAACGAATACTGGCGGCGGATAGCCTGAACATGCGTGATGCCAGCGATTTTCGCTATCGCGTAGGCGTCGTTGGTGGGCTCTAAGTGACCGGTCAGCAACGATTCCTCTCGAATGGGCTGCTCGGCAAATTTGGGGTAGATGCAGGACGAACCGAGAAACAGGAGCCGCTCGACGCCGTATTCGCGTGCCGCGTCCAGGACGTTCACTTGGATGCGCAGGTTGTCGCTGAGGAAATCGACCGGATAAGTGTCGTTGGCGAGGATGCCACCCACTTTGGCAGCGGCGAGAATTACGTAGCGTGGCTTGGTGGCGGCAAAGAAGTCGAAAACGTCGGTTCGGTTCTTTAGATCGAGTTCTTGCGACGTGCGGCCGATGAGATTGCCAAACCCTTCGTTCTCAAGATTCCGCCAGATAGCCGAACCTACAAGCCCCCGGTGGCCAGCTACATAGAACCGCTCTGAACGGTCCAGGGGCGCGGGCCGGAAGGAGGCCTCAGTCCCCATTAGCTATGCCAGCTCTCGAGGTCCACGCTGTCGATCCAGCTATCGCCGGCGTGTTTTAAAGCTTCGACGTCGGCGTCGACCATGATGCGGGCAAGTTCCGGCGTATGGACTGAGGCCTTCCAGCCAAGCTTTTCCAAGGCCTTGGAGGCGTCCCCGATCAGGGCGTCTACTTCCGTGGGCCGGAGGTAGCGTTCGTCGAACCGGACATGATCCTCCCAGTTCAGACCGGCGTGGTCGAAGGCGATCTGCAGGAAGTCGCGGACCGTGTAGCTGCCGCCGGTCGCCAGCACGAAATCCTCGGGCTCGTCGGCCTGAAGCATCCGCCACATGCCTTCGACATACTCCGCGGCATATCCCCAGTCTCGGACGGCATCCAAGTTTCCCATGTAGAGCAGGTCCTGCCTGCCGGCCTTGATGGCGGCCACGGCACGGGTGATCTTGCGGGTGACAAACGTTTCCCCGCGGCGGGGGGACTCGTGGTTGAAGAGGATGCCGTTGACCGCGAACATGCCGTAGGCCTCACGGTAGTTTTTGGTGATCCAGTAGCTGTAGACCTTCGCCGCACCGTACGGGGACCGCGGATAGAAGATAGTCTCCTCGCTCTGGGGAGGAGGTGTGGCACCGAACATCTCTGAAGAGGACGCCTGATAGAACTTCGTTTCTATTCCCGACATCCGCACAGCCTCAAGGAGGCGAACCGAGCCGACGCCGGTCGTGTCGGCCGTGTGCTCGGGCTCATCGAACGAGACCCGGACGTGGGACTGTGCTGCCAGGTTATAGACCTCGTCCGGCCTAATATGGGCCAGGAGAGTAACGAGCCGGGCCCCATCACTGAGGTCGCCGTAGTGGAGGAACAACCTGGCCCGGGGATCGTGCGGATCGACGTACAGGTGATCGACCCGAGCGGTGTTGAAGGTCGATGCGCGGCGGATCAGGCCGTGCACCTCGTAGCCCTTACTCAGAAGCAATTCTGCCAGGTACGAGCCGTCCTGCCCCGTGATGCCGGTGATAAGCGCGCGCTTGCTCATTTAGCCCCCCATAGATGCGAAAGAATAAGATGCACGGGCTTTAGGCCGCTCACCGGAATAAGGCTGTGGATGAAATCGTCGTATGCTGCCATTGCCGTGGCTTCTGAAAGAGTTAGCTGCCGGAACCTCAAGCCGTTTTCCCCGAGCTCTTGGGAGAAACTCTTATCGGTACCCAGCGCCTCGGCGGCCGCCACCAGCGCGGCCGGATTGCCCGCATCGACCCGGACTCCGGCTGCTGCGGCGGCGATCTCTTCGGCGGTGACGCTGCCGGGATCGGTCGCCGCCAGTACCGGAACGCCGGCGTTGAAGTAGGATGTGAGTTTGCTCGGCACCGACATTTCTTTCACGCCGGGCAGTTCGTTCACGAGGAGGACGTCGGCAGCAGTAAGCGCCATTTGGAATTCGGCGTCCGGAAGTGAATCGACGAAGGATATGTTCCGTAGCCCTTCGGCAGCCAGTTCCAGGGCCCGCCTACGGTTGCCGTCGCCCATCAGTATGAACCGCACCGGACTGTCACCTGCCTCTGCGAGCCGGGCAGCGGCGACGACATTTTCCAGTCCCTGCTTCATCCCCATGTTCCCGGCGTGCAGGACGATCGTCTCGCTGGCTTTCCAGCCCAGCTTTTCCCGAAGGTCTTGCTGTCCGGATGCCGGAGCCGGCGGGAGGTGGGTCCAGTTCCGGATCACACGGATATCCGGGCTGCAGACCTCCAAAGTGCCGGTGATGTAGGTGCGGAACCGCTCATGGATCGCCACCACGCCGTCCGCCCGGCGTAGGATCCCTGCTTCGAGACGTACCGCCAAACGGGCGAAGGGTCCTGTTGTCATATTAGTTTCCACAACGCCCCGGCTGTACAGGTCCTGAACCCAGATAAGGCACGGTACCCTCCGCGGGGCCAGCCTGGCTCGTGCAGCGGCAAGGCCCGTGGAGATGAGGGCAGGGCTGACCAGGATAATGACATCCGGCTTGTTCCAGCTGGCAGTAAGAACCCGAAGCCCAAAAGTCAATTCCAGGAGAATTCGCCGGAAACCGCGTGGCTTACCCGGAATGTAATGGCGGAGTCTCTTTACCTTGACGCCATCTACGTCCTCGATCATTTGCCAGCCGTCGTACCCCTGTTGACGATGCCACTCAGGGTAGTGAGGGAAGCCGGTGACGACACTGACCGAATGACCGGCAGCCGCGAGGTTTCGCGCTAAGTTCGTCGTGTATGGGGCATTCCCGGACCGCTCAGGGGCATAATTGAGCCCGATTATAGTTATCCTTGTCATTGAGACCGCCAACTACTGGTTATGAATTACCGCGGAGTGGCACTGGCGACGCCCTTCTCGACACCAATGCAATTGCGTGTTGCTGACGATCTTAGGAAGGGCCGGCGACGCCCGGCACGAGTACCTACTACTTGTTTTTCGGGTGCTTCCCACCCATCCGGCTGCATTTACTTCTGTCAGACGCCCGATTCGTTTTTAGATGCAAGAATGGTGCTCGATTGGCGATCCGACAGAGTTAGGGGCGGCATGGCAGCGCATGGACTGGGACAGCGGCAATGAGAATCGTTCATATCGTCACCTACGTGTCTGCAGACGGGGCTTTTGGCGGACCCATCGCCGTAGCTATTGCCCAGCTGACGGAGCTTGCCCGCCAGGGACACGACGTTGAGCTGCTGGCCGGCTGGGATGGCAAGGCGGTGCTGGAGGCTGAAGGAGTCAAGATCAGCCTGTTCGAGGCGCGCCGGCTGTGGCCGCGCGGATTTAGCGGCTTGTGGGCGCCCGGTCTGGCGCGGGCCGCCCGCACGCGTGCCCGAAGCGGCGCAGTGATTCACCTCCATCTCGCCCGCGACCTTGTCACGCTTTCAGCCGCGCGGGCAGTTTCCCGGTATGCCCGGCCAGTAGTCCAGACGCATGGCATGGTCATGCCGGACAACCGGCTTCAGGCCCGGCTTCTGGACTTTTTCCTGACCGGGGGAATTCTGCGGCACGCGCGTCGCGTGCTGGCATTGACCGAACGGGAACGGCGTGGCCTCCAGGAGGTTGCCGGCCGGCGCATTGCCGTGGAAAAGATCGCCAACGGGGTTTCCCTTCAATCGGCCCCGCAACTGGCGCGAAGGCCAAACGAGGTCCTGTTTCTGGCGAGGCTACATCCGAGAAAGCGAGTCATGAGCTTTGCCCAAATGAGCAAGATCCTGGTGGACCGGGGTGTTGCCCTTACCTGCGTGGTCGTAGGCCCTGACGAAGGCGATCTCCCGCTGCTCAGTGCCTTCATAAAGGAACATTCCCTCGAAAATGCGTTGATCTACGAAGGAGTTCTCCCGACTGGGCACGCTGTCCGTCGTCTCGCGCAGGCAGGCGTCTACGTGCTCCCCAGCACGGGAGAGGTTTTCCCTATGACCGTACTCGAATCCCTTGCATCGGGAACCCCCGTCGTCACTACTCGCGACTCGGGAATTGCCCCACAGTTGGCGTCGCTCAAGGCAGCTGAACTTACCGACGGCTCGCCCGAGGACTTAGCTGACGCCGTGGCGCGCATATTAAGTGGTCAGCAGCTGAGGGACAGTCTGGTGTCCAACGGGTATGTGGGGCTGTCGACAACGTTCAGCATCAACAGGGTTGCCGCTCAGCTGTCCGGGATTTACTCCGCGTGACCCTAGCAGGGCGGATGCCCTAGCGGGTGTCCAGGTCCTCGAAGACCAGGAATGTCTGGGTGTCCAGAACGCCGGGCATAGACTGCAGCTGGTCGAAGATCACCCGGCGCAGGTCGACGTTATCCACGGCGCGCACCAGCAGAATGACATCAAAATCCCCGCCCACCAGGGCGATGTGGTGCACCTCGGGGATGGCACGCAGCAGCTCCCGCAGTTCCCGCCAGGAATGCTGGCGCACCTTGAGCGTCACGTAGGCGGAGGACTTCAACCCCGCCTTGGCCGGGTCCACCAGGGCGGTGAATTTAGTCAGCACGCCCTCGCCGGTCAGCCTGGCAATCCGGGTATAGGCGTGCGCCCGGGAGATGTGGACGTTCTCGGCCACCTGGGTCACCGACATCCGTCCGTCCCGGACGAGCTCGGTGATGATGCTCCGGTCCACGCTGTCCAGCGGCACCGCCTGCTCGGCCCCTGACTCTGCCATTCGTCTACAACTCCCGGTGGTAATCCAGCTCACATTTACAATTTGTCTCCAAGACTAGGGCAATGCTGGCAAAACCTCCACGATATTCCGGCCCGGTGGATACGAAACCGCTCACCGTCTCATACTGGGAGCGAATAGTGGCTACCGAAGGACGGACCAATGACGATCTCCGCAGACCAGACCGGGCGGCAACCCGCGGGACCCGCCGCGTCCGGCGGCCCCGGCCTCCCGGCCGAAAACGCAGCCAGTGAGGCTGTGCGCAAGTTCGGCATCACCGTGGAGGACTACATGCTGCCGGCCCGGCACGCTATCCAGATCGTGGGCCCGGACGGCAGCCTGAACCCCCACACGGAGCAGGGCGCCCAGCCCGGCCACGAGTACAGCCTGCCCGGCGATGCGGAACTGCTCGCCGCCTACGAACAGCTCGTCGTCGGACGCCGGGTGAACGACCAGAACTCCGCCCTGGTACGGCAGGGTCGGATGGCCGTCTACCCCTCCAGCCACGGGCAGGAGGCCTGCCAGGTGGCCGCCGCACTTTGCCTGTCCGATGGCGACTGGTTGTTCCCCACCTACCGTGACTCGGTCGCCGTGATGGCACGGGGGGTCGACCCGGTCCAGACCATGACGCTGTTCCGCGGTGACTGGCACGGCGGCTACGACCCGGCCGTGCACCACGTCGGCATCCAGTGCACGCCGCTGACCACCCAGTTGCTCCACGCCGTCGGCGTCGCCCACGCCGCTAAGCTCCGTGGCGAGGACACCGTCGTTCTGGCCATGTGCGGGGACGGCGCCACCAGCGAAGGCGACTTCCACGAGGCGCTCAACTTCGCCGCCGTATTCCACCTCCCCGTGGTCTTCTTCGTCCAGAACAACCAATACGCCATCTCCGTCCCGCTGGCCCACCAGTCGGTCGCGCCGTCACTCGCGCACAAGGCGGTCGGCTACGGCATGGCCGGCGAGCGGGTGGACGGCAACGACGTCGTCGCGCTGCTCGCCGTGCTCGGACGGGCCGTCAAGCTGGCCCGCGAAGGCTCCGGCCCGCTGCTGGTCGAGGCCCACACTTACCGGATGCAGGCCCACACCAACGCCGACGATGCCACCCGCTACCGGCAGGACAGCGAAGTGGCCGAATGGGCCGCCAAGGATCCCCTCAGCCGGATCAAGACCTACCTCACCGAACGCGCCCTGCTCGACGACGGCGGTGCCGCCCGGATCGCCGAACATGCCGAGGCCGTGGCGACCCAGTTGCGTGAAGGACTGGGCGAGGACGTGCCCGTGGACCCCCAGGAGCTCTTCAAATACGTCTTCTCCACGCCGACCCCGCAACTGCAGGAACAGTCCGCCCTGCTCGCGGACGAACTGGCGCGCGACGCCGCATCCGCCACCACCTCCGAGGAGGCCTCCCGATGAGCCCCACCGCCACCACCTCCTCCAAGGCAAACGGCAACGTCAGCGCTGCCACGGCCCGGGCCGCTGCCCGGGCCGCAGTCGCCGCCGAGGCAGCCGGCCCGCAAACCGTCACGCTGGCCAAAGCGCTGAACACCGCACTCGCGGACGCCATGCACGCGGACGACTCGGTCCTGGTCTTCGGGGAGGACGTCGGCATGCTCGGCGGCGTCTTCCGGATCACCGACGGCCTCACCAGGACCTTCGGAACCAGCCGCTGCTTCGACACCCCGCTGGCCGAATCCGGGATCGTCGGCATGGCGGTCGGCATGGCCATGAACGGCATGCGCCCGGTCATCGAGATGCAGTTCGACGCCTTTGCCTACCCGGCGTTCGAACAGATCGTCAGCCACGTGGCCAAGATGCACAACCGGACCAAGGGCACCGTGAAGCTGCCCATCGTCATCCGTGTCCCGTACGCCGGCGGCATCGGCGGAGTGGAGCACCACTGCGACTCCTCCGAGGCCTACTATGCACACACCGCCGGCCTCAAGGTCTTCACCCCGGCAACCGTGGCCGACGGCTACCGCATGCTCCGCGAGGCCATCGACTCGGATGACCCCGTCATGTTCATGGAGCCGAAAAAGCTCTACTGGTCCAAGGACCAGGTGGACCTCGCCGCCCTGCGCGGCGAACATGCGGCAAACACCGAACGCGGCATCTCCTCCGAGGGCCGCGCCGCCGTCGCCCGGCCCGGCACCGACGCGACGCTGATCGCGTACGGCCCGTCGGTCCCGACGGCGCTCGCCGCGGCGGCGGCCGCCGCCGAGGAGGGCCGATCCCTGGAGGTGGTCGATATCCGCTCGATCGTGCCGTTCGACGATGAAACCGTCTGCGCCTCCGTCCGGAAGACCGGCCGGGCCGTGGTCATCGCCGAAGCGCACGGCTTCGCCTCCGTGGCCTCCGAGATCGTGGCCCGGGTCCAGGAGCGCTGCTTCCACCACCTCGCCGCGCCGATCCGCCGCGTCACCGGCTTCGATGTGCCCTACCCGGCGCCGAAACTTGAACACTATTACCTGCCCGGCGTGGACCGCATCCTCGACGCCGTCGACGACCTCCAATGGGAAGACTGACCATGAGCGAACCGAAAGTATTCCTCCTGCCGGACCTCGGCGAAGGCCTCACCGAAGCCGAACTGGTCAGCTGGCTCGTCGCCGTCGGCGATGAGATCCGGGTCGACCAGCCGATCGCCGAGGTGGAGACTGCGAAGTCCATGGTCGAGGTTCCTTCGCCGTACGCCGGGACCGTGGCCGTGCTGCACGGCGAGCCCGGCCAGACGCTCGACGTCGGGAAGCCGCTGATTTCCGTGACTCCGGTTGGGGCTTCCGTTGGGGCCGGCGCGGATGATGCCGCCCCCGCCCCTTCGCCGGACGGCATTGCTGCAAGCAGCATGCCGTCCGGCTCCGGAAGGCCCGATGCCACTCCCGGGGCGGCATCATCCGCGTCGGCCGGTGTCGCTGTTGACTCACCTGCCGCCGTTGATGGCTCGCCTGCTGCTGATTTGACGCCTGATTCGCCTGCCGCTGCTTCTGACTCGCCGGCTGCTGTTGCCGCTGAGGTTTATCGGGAGGAGGAGAAGGCTGGGTCCGGGAATGTGTTGATTGGGTATGGGACTCCGGGCGGGCATGGGGTGGCGCGGCGGAGTCGGGCTCCGAAGCGGGCTGCGGCGTCGGTGCAGGTTTCGGAGGAGGAGAAGGCTGCTGATGATCTTTTGCTGATGCGGACGCGGGTTCCGGGGAAGCTGGGGGCTGTGATTTCTCCGCTGGTCCGGCGGATGGCGCGGGACCATGGGGTGGATTTGGGGGAGCTGCAGGGGTCCGGGACCAGCGGGCTGATCATGCGGCGCGACGTCGAGGCCGCCATCCAGCCCACGCCGTCCGTTGAGCGCCCGGTGGCACCTGCTGCAGCCCCCATTGCGGCTCCGGCCCAGGCTGCCGGCACGGACGCACGGACAGGGCTGGGTATCTCCGCGCGGACCCCGGTGCGGGGTGTGCGCAAGGCCGTTGCCGCCAACATGAGCCGGAGCCGGTCCGAGATCCCCGAAGCCACCGTATGGGTGGACGTGGACGCCACGGCGCTCGTGGAACTGCGCGCCGCGCTGAAGAAATCCGATCCGCAGCACACCCCGGGACTGCTGGCGTTCATCGCCCGGTTTGTCACCGCAGGGCTCAGGAAATTCCCCGAACTGAACTCCCGGATCGTCACCACCGAGGACACCACCGGCGGCGCCAGCCAGGAGATCCTGGCCTTCGATGGGGTCAACCTCGGCTTCGCCGCCCAGACCGACCGCGGACTCGTCGTTCCCTCAGTGCGCAACGCGGACAAGCTCAGCGCCCGCGAACTCGACGCCGAGATCCGGCGGCTCACCGCCGTCGCCCGCGACGGCAAGGCAACGCCCGCCGAACTCGGGGGCGGCACCTTCACCTTGAACAACTACGGCGTCTTCGGCGTCGACGGGTCGGCCGCCATCATCAACCATCCGGAGGTGGGAATCCTCGGCGTCGGCCGCATCATCGACAAGCCGTGGGTGGTCAACGGGGAGCTGGCCGTCCGCAAGGTCACCGAGCTGACGCTCACCTTCGACCACCGCGTCTGCGACGGTGCAACCGCCGGAGGCTTCCTGCGCTACGTTGCCGACGCGATCGAAAACCCCGGCTCGGTGCTCGCGGATCTCTAGGGCCCGGTAGGTAGAATCGGGGACTGAACATCGCACCAACCATGCCGGCGCGGCGCCGGACTACGGAGATTTCATGTCACGATGGCTCGAGGTCGGCAAAGACAACTACGTGCTGACGACGCAAGGATCCCTGCTCAACACCGGACTGGTGGTGGGCGCCGAGCGGGCCATGGTGATCGATACCGGCGGCGGGCCACGGCAGGGCCGCGAAATCCTTGACGCCGTGCGGGAAAAGACCGCTTTGCCGCTGGTGGTGGTCAACACGCACGCCCACTACGATCACTTTTTCGGCAACGCGTTATTTGCCGACGACGGCGTGACCGAGTTCTGGGCGCACCGGAACTGCGCCGCGGGCATCGAGAAGGACGGCGACGCCCAACGCCACCTGGTCGCGGCCGCCGAACCGGAGATGGCAGCGGGCGCCGGCGGACCCGTGGACCTGGTGGTGCCGAACGCCCTGGTTGACGACCAGCCGGTACTGGTCGACCTTGGCGGCCAGACCGCGACGCTGTTTTACCTGGGCTGCGGGCACACCGACGGTGACCTGCTGGTCGGCACGGGGACCACGCTGTACGCAGGGGACCTCGTGGAGCAGGGGGCCCACCCGTCATTCGAGGATTCCTATCCGGAAGAATGGGCCGATGTGCTGCGGCACGTGTCCGCCTTGCGGCACCGCTATGAGTTCCTGATCCCGGGCCACGGGGCGCCGTGCAGCGACGAGTTCGTCAAGACGATGGCGAACACGATGAAGACCGCGGCGCGGCAGGCGGTCCAGGCCACCCGCGAAACGCCGAACGATGCCACCAAGGCAATCCCCATCCTGCCCTACGGGCCGGAACAGTCCCGCTGGTTCATCAAACGGCTCCAGGAAACCCACGGGCAGCGCTGATCCGGTCCAAAAGCCCGGCGGCGAAAGGTCGGCCACCGACTGCGCCTAGACTTGCACCTTGGAAGAAGTCAGATCAAGCGCCGCAGCGTGCTCCGCTGTGAGTACTGGGGGAGAAACCAAAAGATGCCCGAACCGGTGGAAGACAACTCAGCTGCCACTGAAAACTCAGGCCAGCCCGAACTCCGCCGTCGCCGCGACCTGCGTCGCGCAGACGGCCAGTCCCAGGCTGCCCGGACAGGAACCATGCCGGTTATCGACCCCCGCGCCGACCCCGCCGAAGCCCCGGCTTCAGCCGCCCGCCCCGCTCCCTTACGCAGCAGTTCCTGGGCCCAGGCTGCGGAAGCCGCCGACGAACGTCTGGGATACCCCGCTACCGGGGCCACTCCGGTGATCAGTCAGGTCCCGACCGCCCCGCAGCAGCCCTCCGCTCCGCAGCGGCCGTCCACCCCGCCGACGTCGGCCGCCCGGGCCGACGAAACGGCGCCGGCTTCGCCTGACCCCGGGTCCGCTTTGGCCGGCGAACCGCCTGCCACGGATGCCGGGCCCGGTCCGGTGCCCCCGCTGCCCACCCGCGCCGCCCGCTCGGCGAACCGGGCCGCGGCGCTCAACGCACCGGCCCCGGACTTCATCAGTTCCCCCGGCCTTTTCGTCCGGGAGCAGAAACCGCGCCCGGTCGGCGGCTTCCGGGGTGCGCTCTACAAGATGACCGGCGGCAGCCTGAACCTGGGCCCGAGCGCCCGGCAGCGCGAAGAAGACGAACTCGCGCGCCGGATCTCCCGGCAACTGCAAGGCAGCTACAACACCGCCGTGCTGAGCCTCAAAGGCGGCATCGGAAAGACCTCCACCACCGTCGGCGTCGGCCTGACCCTGGCCGAATACCGGGGCGACCCGCCCTGTGCCATCGACGCCAACCCGGACTCGGGTGACCTCGTCGAACGTGCCCTCGGCGAAGGGATCTACCAGCAACAGGCCCCGCGGACCATCAGCGACCTGCTCCGCAACGTCGAATCCATCGACTCCTTGACCGCCCTCGCCCGGTACATGCACCACGCCGGCCGCCTGCACCTGATCGCGGGTGAACAGGACCCGGAGGTCTCCGACTCGCTCACCGCGCAGGAGTATTTGCGGATCAGGAAACTGATCTCCGGGTACTACTCGGTGGCCCTGACGGACTGCGGCACCGGCGTCACCCACAATGCCATGAGCGGGATCCTGCAGTCCGCGGACAACCTCATTATCGCCGCCGGATACGCCGTCAGTGGCGCCAAGCGCGCCCGGAGCACCCTGCACTGGCTCGCCAGCCACGGCTACGAAGAGCTGGCGCGCAACGCCGTCGTGGTCATCACGGACAAGGACGAGGTGTCCTCACGCGTGGACAAGGATGCCATTGAGGACCACCTCGCCGGCATCTGCCGCCAACTGATCGCCGTCCCGCACGACCGCGGCGTCGCCGACGGCGACCTTGTCACCCTTGATGCGCTTCGGCCCGAAACGCGCCGGGCCTACCGCGAGATAGCCGCCGCAATCGTCGACGGCTACGTCTAGGGACTACATTTAGCCAATGAGCAACTACGCCGGTAACGACGCAGCCATCCAGTTGCAGGACCTGATCGTCGGCACCGAAAACGTCGAGGACTTTCTCGGGCGCCTCGCCGAATTCTCGGCGTCCACGCTGAGCCACTCCGTCGGCGCGGAGATCGAATGCGGCGTGACGCTCCAGCGGCGCAAGAAGACCATGACAGTGGCCGGCAGCAGCAGCAACGCGGTGATGCTCGACCGGATCGAGCAGAGCCTGGGCGATGGGCCCTGCATCGAGGCGCTCCGGACCAAAAGCGTCGTGCTCCTGGCCGACGTGGACAGCGATCCGCGCTGGCCTGAGTACCAGCGGCAGCTCGCCGCGAACGGCTGCCAGAGCACCCTCGGCGTGCCGCTGGAAATCGGGCCCGACTCGGCAGCTGCGCTGAACTTTTTTGCCTCCGGTACCAACGTCTTCAGCCCCGCGCTCGTTGCCGAGGCCGAAGGGTTCGCCGACCTCGCGGGGCGTGCCCTGCGCCTCGCCGTGAGAATCGGTAGCGCGCAGGCCCGGGCCGAGGACCTGCAGGCCGCGATGGAGCACCGCACCTCCATCGATTTGGCCTGCGGCGTGGTGATGGCGCAAAACCGGTGCTCGCAGGACGAAGCAATGCGCATCCTCACCAGGGTTTCCAGCAACCGCAACCAGAAGCTCCGCGATGTGGCCGGGGATGTCCTCCGGAACGTCACGGGCCAGGAAATCCGCACCCACTTCGACGGCTGACCCGCCCGCCCGACGGCCGCGGGGCCACGGCTCCTCCCGGCCCTAGGATAAAAGGGATGACCGCCACCGACTCCGCACCCTTCACCCTCCGCAGCATCGCCGTCCCGGCGTTCGGACCCGCCCTGCTCTTCAGCGTCGGGGAAGGGGCGATCCTGCCGGTCGTGGCGCTGTCCGCCCGGGAACTCGGCGCATCGGTGGCGCTTGCGGCCCTGGTCGTGATGCTGATCGGACTCGGGTCGTGGTTCTTCAACCTGCCGGCGTCGCTGATCACGCTGAAGTTCGGAGAGCGCTGGGCCATCGTCGGCGCGGCGGCGGCGAGCGCCCTTGCCCTCGCCGCCGCCGCACTCGCACCCCTGGTGCCGGGCGGACTCTGGCTGCTGGCCGTGGCGATGGTCGTCGTGGGCATGTCCGCCAGCGTCTTCAGCCTGGCCCGGCAGAAGTACCTGACCGAGGCCGTGCCGGTCATGCTGCGGGCACGGGCGCTCTCGACCCTCGGCGGGGTCAACAGGATCGGCATCTTCATCGGGCCCTTCCTCGGCGCCGCCGTCATGCAGTTCGGCGGCATCCCTGCAGCGTACTGGGCCGGCGCGGTGGGCATGGCAGCGGCCGCCGCCGTGTCCGTCACCATTCCAGACCTGGTGGCCGCTCCCGTCCCGGCAGACGGCGTCGCGACGGCGGATGCCACCCTGCGCAGCGTCGCCGTCTCCCACGCCGGGGTCTTCCTCAGCGTGGGCCTGGGCGTCCTGCTGCTCAGTGCCCTGCGCGCCTCACGCCAGGTCGTCATCCCGCTCTGGGCTGACCACCTGGGCCTGGATGCAACCCAGGCGTCCTTGATTTACGGCATCTCCGGGGCCATCGACATGCTGGTCTTCTATCCCGCCGGCAAATTGATGGACCGCAAGGGCCGGCTGTGGGTGGCGCTACCGTCCACGCTCATCATGGGCACCGCCATGCTGTTGATCCCGCTCAGTGCAGGGTTCACCGGACTGCTCCTTGCGTCCCTGCTGGTCGG
Organism: Arthrobacter sp. JB02-1C; assembly: GCF_057748045.1. Lineage (NCBI taxonomy): Bacteria > Bacillati > Actinomycetota > Actinomycetes > Micrococcales > Micrococcaceae > Arthrobacter > Arthrobacter sp. JB02-1C. Next base: position 417,489 of record NZ_CM173235.1, on the reverse strand, counting down.
GTTCGGCAACGGCATTAGCTCAGGGTTGAACATGACTCTCGGCGCCGACTTCTCTCCGGACAACGGCCGTGGCCAGTTCCTCGGCATCTGGCGGTTCATGGCCGATGCCGGTTCCACCGGCGGCCCGGTGCTGCTCTCCGTGGTGACCGCCGCGGCATCGCTGGGCGCAGGAGTGGGCGCCACGGGCATCATCGGCTTCGCCGCTGCCGGCGTCTTCGCCGTCACCATCCCGAGGCTCCGGCACCGCCGGAACTACTGAACCAGGGCGCCCGGAATAGCCCGGCGGCGCGCGGTGTGGCCGAAGAGCCAGATCCCGGCAACGGTGGCGAGGTAACCGGCAATGACGATCAGCGAGGTGCCCGCCCAGAAGTAGTTCGTGGTGCTGCCTTCCTGCCCCGGCCCGGGCGCGATCTTCAGCAGGGAGTAGGTGGCGACTGCGGCGGACCCGAGCCCGGCCACCACCGGGAGAACAACCCACACACCGGCGGATGCCCAGTGCCTGCTGTAGCCAGCCCAGACATTCCACCGCCGGCCGGTACGCATGATCAGCCAGCCCGCGGGCAGCGTAAACGCTCCGACCACCAAGAAGGCGGCCACGACGTCGGCCGGGCGGTGCCACTGGTTGATGAGTGTGGACACGCCGGTGGCCACGGCAAAGCTGCCGCCCAGGAAGCCGGCCAGCGGCCGCCAACGCGGCGACACCACCAGGAAGACCACCATCGCCGCCGAGGCCGCCATCGTGGTGTGGCCCGACGGGAGCGAATTAAGTTCCAGGGTTTCGATCCCGCGGAACGGCCGCACCGGGACCAGCTCCTTGATGACCTGGGTCGCCACGTTCGCCGCAGCGGCGGCCGAGACGGCAATGCCCGCCGCCGCCCAGCGGCGGCGCGCCAGCGCCACGACCACCACAACGACGGACGCGATCAGAACCGACAGGGCCGGCAGCCAGTCCAGCAGCTGGGTACTCGCCCTGCCGGCCGCCCCGTGGATTTCAATGGCCTCCACCAAGGCCGACTCATCGATGAACTGCCCGGTGGTGGTGCGCACAAAAAAGTAGTACGTGGCAGCCAGCCCGGCAGCGCAACAGAGCGTGCCGATCAGGAACAGGACGCCGGCGGCCGCTCCCGGCCATCCGGGACCGGGCTTCCGGCGGACCCCGGCAGCGTGCGCCCGGGGGCCCCGGCGGCGCACATCAGCCTCGGTCGGACCGCTGCTGCGTGGCTGCCGGAAACTCATCGTTCTAGGGTCCCATAGAAGACTGACAGCCGGCCGTGCTGCCGCTGACCGGAGCGGCTGTAGGACGCGTAGCGGCACTGCCCAAGACCAGTAGCGGCTACTCGTGTTCACCGGCGGGCCGGTCCATAGACTTCCAGAACCCGAGTGGCTTGCCCCGGGGGCCCTTGGGCGGGCCGCTGCAGACGAGTGTCCTAAAACAGGCGCTCACCCCCAGTCGACGCCGGCCCGTCCGAGGACTTGCTGCCGCGGTTCCGCCCCGGAAGCGGCCCGCGCCGCCCCGCGGGGAGCGCCGGGGAGCGCCGCCCGCAGGTAGAGTAACTCCATGCCTCCCCGCGCCGACACCCCGCCTGCCAGGGGCCTGAACCCCGGCGGGCTGGAAGAACTCCTGGACCTGGCGCGGGTGGTCAGCCTGCCGATGCGCGTGAAGTTCCGCGGCATCACCCAGCGTGAAGCCCTGTTGTTCCAGGGACCTCACGGCTGGGCTGAATTCGGCCCCTTCCCCGAGTACGGCGACGCCGAATCCTCCCGCTGGCTGGCCGCCGCCGTGGAGGCCGGCTGGCACGGTTTCCCGGCGGCCCGCCGGATCAGCATCCCGGTCAACGCCACCGTCCCCGCGGTCGAAGCCGGCCGCGTTCCGGAGATACTGGCCCGCTTCGGCCGGGTCGACGCCGTCAAGATCAAGGTGGCCGAGCCCGGCCAATCGCTCGACGCCGACGCCGCCCGGGTGGAAGCCGTCCGCGCCGCACTGCCGGACGCCGCAATCAGGGTCGACGCGAACGGCGGCTGGGACGTCCCGACGGCGGTCGCGGCGCTCACCCGGCTGGCCGGCGTCGGACTGGAATACGCCGAGCAGCCGGTGCCGGACATTGCCGGACTCGCCGAGGTACGCCGCCGGCTCCGTTCCGCCGGGGTGCCCGTGCCGATCGCCGCCGATGAAAGCGTCCGTAAGGAAGAGGACCCGCTGAAGGTTGCCCGCGCCGGGGCCGCCGACCTGATCGTCGTCAAGGCTGCCCCGCTCGGCGGTGTCCGGCGGGCCCTCAGCATCGTGGCGGAGGCAGGCCTGCCCGCCGTCGTCAGTTCCGCCCTGGACACCTCCGTGGGCATCCGGGCCGGGCTGGCGCTCGCCGCGGCCCTGCCCGAGCTGCCGTACGCCTGCGGGCTCGGGACCGTGTCACTGCTCGCTGCCGACATCACCCGGGACCCACTCGTGTCCGACGACGGTGCCATCCGGCTCCGCGATGTGGTGGCCGACCCGGAGCTGTTGGAGGAGTACGCCGCGCCGCCGGAACGCACTGATTGGTGGCTGGACCGGCTACGGCGCACCTACGCCGTGCTCGCATCAGCCACAGCTGCACCACCGGCCCCCTGAGTTAACCGGGACTTCACCGGCGGGACCGCTCCGCGTCGTTAGGCGCTGGCAGGGTGACGAAGACACTCACCCCTGCCTTGGAAGGTTCTCTCCCCATGCCTGATTCCTCCGGACGCAAGTTCGCGCTGCTGCCCATGCTCGGCCACACCAAGGGCAAGCGCAGTCCCGTGACCTGCGCGCTCAAGTGTGACAACGCCTGCTCGGGCGAGGTCTGCAACAGCAGCTCCAACGGCTACTTCCGCGACATCGCCTCCGCCACGATGTCCCGACGCTCCGCCCTGGGCTTCGGTGCCGCCGGCGCACTCGCCGTCGTCTTCGGCAACGCGGTCGTTTCCGCCGAACCGGCCGCCGCCGGGGGACCCGGCCTGGCCGCCGCGGCCAAGGAAGGATTCGGCAAGTCCAAGCTGAAATTCACGGCGATCGCCCCGGTCGACGCCGCGGTGGACGCGTTCACCGTCCCCGAAGGCTTCGCGTGGCAGCCGATCATCCGCTGGGGCGACCCGCTCTTCAGCGACTCGCCGGACTTCGACGCCGAGCACCAGAGCGCCGCCGCGCAGGCCCGCCAGTTCGGCTACAACAACGACTACACCGACATCCTGCCGATCGACGGATCCAAGGACCGCCGGGCCGTGCTCTTTACCAACCACGAATACACCAATGAAAACATCATGGTTCCGGCCGGTTTCGACGCCGCCGAGACGCGGGGCATCGGCCGCGCCGCCCACGGCCTGACCGTGGTGGAACTGGAGCGCAAAAACAAGAACAAGCCGTGGAGCTACGTCAAGGGCGCCCCGCTGAACCGCCGGTACCTCACCGACACCACGTACGAACTGACCGGACCGGCGGCAGGCTCCGCCCTGGTCAGCACCGTTGGCGATCCCTCCGGCCGGGCCATCAAGGGCACGCTGGGCAACTGCGCCGGCGGGACCACCCCCTGGGGCACCATCCTCTCCGGCGAGGAAAACTTCAACGGCTACTTCGTGGCGGCCGGAACCTCAGCGGAGGACAAGCGCTACGGGCTGACCAGCAAGCCCACCGCCCGGCAGTGGGAGCTCGACGACCCGCGTTTCGACACGCGCAACCCCGGGTACACCAATGAAAGCAACCGCTTCGGCTGGATTGTCGAGGTCGATCCGTTCGACCCGACCTCGACGCCGCGGAAGCACTCCGCGATGGGCCGCTTCAAGCATGAAGGCGCCAACGTGATCGTTGCCAAGTCCGGCCACGTCGTGGCGTACATGGGCGACGACGAGCGCTTCGACTACCTGTACAAGTTCGTCTCCAAGGGCAAGTACGTCGAGGGGGACCGCAAGAACAACATGAATCTCCTGGCTGAGGGCGACCTCTTCGTGGCGAAGTTCACCGGCGATTCCCCGGCCGCCGAGATCGACGGATCCGGCAAGCTTCCCGCCGACGGCGCCTTCGACGGGTCCGGCGAATGGCTGCCGCTCGTCGTCGGCGGCAAGTCGATGGTGCCAGGCATGTCGGTCGAAGAGGTGCTGGTCTACACCCGCCTGGCCGCCGACAAGGTCGGTCCCACCAAGATGGACCGCTGCGAAGACGTCCAGCCGAGCCTGCACACGGGCAAGGTGTACGTGGTCTGCACCAACAACTCGGACCGTGGCAAGGCCGGCAAGGAAGGCGCCACCGAGGTCAACCCGCGCACCCTGAACCGCGACGGACACATTGTCGAAATCACCGAAACGGGCGACCAGACGTCCACGAAGTTCAACTGGACCCTGCTCATGGTGTGCGGTGATCCGGCCAAGAACAGCTCCACCTACTTCGCCGGTTTCCCGAAGGACAAGGTCTCGCCCATCTCCTGCCCGGACAACGTGGCGTTCGACTCGGTCGGCAACCTGTGGATCTCCACCGACGGAGCCCCGTCCTCGATCGGCTACGCCGACGGCCTGTTCAAGGTCACCCTGGACGGCGCCGAGCGCGGCCGGGTGGAACAGTTCCTCGCCGTCCCGCGCGAGGCGGAGACCTGCGGCCCGATCATCCACGACGAGGAACGGACCGTTTTCGTCGCAGTGCAGCACCCGGGCGAGGATGGGTCGTTTGAGGCGCAGCACTCCGCCTTCCCGGACTACGTTGCCGCCGGCGCTGATGTCAAGGCGGGTCAGGCCCGCCTGCCCCGCCCGTCGGTGGTGCAGGTCTTCCGCGCCGGCGACTAACCGCCGCCTGACGCTCCCGCACGTTCGACGGGTTGCCGGCCGGACGTGCGGCAGCGTTGGCGGATTATTGGCCGAACGTGCGGGAGGGTCTGCGGTTGGGCGGCAGGATCTGAGGGAACGTCCGGGGGAACGGGCGGAACTGATAATTTGAACAGTGTGAATAATCCGGCCGAATTGGTAGTTCCCCGCGTTCAGGCAGCTATTGCCCAGGCCTTTGGCGAGCAGTTCCGCCAGACCGACCCCGTGGTTCGGCCCTCGCAGTTCGCCGACATCCAGATCAACGCCGCGATGGCGCTGGCCAAAAAGGTCGGCCTGCCGCCGCGCGAGGCGGCCGCCCGGATCGTGGCTGCCCTCGACCTCGACGGCGTCTGCAGCCTTGTGGAGATTTCCGGCCCGGGCTTCATCAACCTCACCTACGACGGGACCTGGATCGAGGAGTTGCTGAACGCCCGGGTGCCTGCCGGTGCGGGCGCCCGGCCGGCCCGGCAGCGCGTCGTCGTCGATTACTCCTCGCCGAACGTCGCGAAGGAGATGCACGTCGGACACCTGCGCACCACGGTCGTGGGCGACAGTATCGTGCGGGTGCTCGAAAACCTTGGCCACACGGTCATCCGGCAAAACCACATCGGCGACTGGGGAACCCCGTTCGGCATGCTGATCGAGCACTGGCTCGAAGTGGGGGAGGACTCGCCCGAGGCCGCCCTGCTGGTCGAAGACCCGAGCGCCTTCTACCAGGCGGCGCGGGCCAAGTTCGACGCCTCCGCCACAGGCCCGGACGGGTTCGCCACCCGCGCCCGGCGGCGGGTGGTTTCCCTCCAGGGCGGGGACCCGGACACCTTCGCCGTCTGGCAGCGGCTCGTTGCACAGTCCAAGCGCTACTTCAACGCCATCTACGCGATGCTCGGCATCAGCCTCACCGACGACCACATCGCGGGCGAAAGCTCCTACGACGCGCATCTGGCACAGCTGTGCCAGGAACTCGAGGAGCGCGGCATCGCCCGGATCAGCGAAGGCGCGCTCTGCACCTTCCCGGAAGGCTTCACCGGGCGCGAGGGCGACCCCCTGCCGCTGATCATCCGCAAGTCCGACGGCGGCTACGGCTACGGCACCACCGACCTGGCCACCATCCGGTACAGGGTCCGCGAACTGGCGGCCGACCGCGTGCTGTACGTCGTGGGTGCGCCGCAGAACCTCCACCTGCGGATGGTGATGGCCACCGCCCGGGAGGCATGCTGGCTGCCGGACACCGTGGACGCGGCGCACGTCCAAATCGGCAACGTGCTCGGCGCGGACGGCAAGATCCTCAAGTCCCGGGCCGGCAACCCGGTCAAGCTGATGGCGCTGTTGGAGGAAGCCGTTGACCGGGCGCGCGCCGTGATCGACGCCAGCCGGCCGGAACTCAGCGACGCCGAGCGTGCAGTCACGGCCCGGCAGGTCGGCATCGGGGCCGTCAAGTACGCGGACCTCTCCACCGGCCACGACACCGAATATGTTTTTGACTTCGACCGGATGCTCGCGCTGAGCGGAAACACCGGACCCTATGTGCAGTACGCGGCAGCCCGGATCCGTTCCATCCTGCGCAAGGCCGGAACCCTGGGCCGGCAGCACGAGGGGGGCACCGCCGCCGCGAAGGCGGCCATCGCCGTCGTCGAGCCGACCGAGCGGGCGCTGGCGCTGCACCTGCTCGAGTACGACGCAATGCTGGAGCGGGTCGGCGAACTGCTCGAACCGCACCGGCTGTGCGGCTACCTGTTCGAACTGGCCCAGCTGTTCACCGCCTTTTACGACCAGTGCCCGGTGCTGAAGGCGGAGGAGCCGGTCCGGGAATCCCGGCTGGCGTTGTGCGGCCTGGTCCTGCGGCGGCTCTCCGGCGGCCTGGACCTGCTGGGCATCGAGACGCCGGAGAACATGTGAGCCCGGACCAGCCACCGGCCCTGCCGGCCCGGCGCGACGGGCTCGGCGCGGTTGAGGCCGCCCGGGTGGCCGTCGCAGCCCTGGTGGGCGGCGGCGTGCGGTACGTCGTGGTCGCACCGGGTTCGCGTTCGGCACCGATGGCTTACGCCCTGGCCGAGGCCGACGCCGGCGGCCGGGTCGAGCTCCTGGTCCGGATCGATGAGCGCGACGCCGGCTTCACGGCGCTGGGCCTGGCGCTCGCCACCGGAGCGCCCGCCGCTGTGCTGACCACCTCCGGAACCGCCGTCGGCAACCTCCTCCCGGCGGTGATGGAGGCCAACCACGCCGCCGTGCCGTTGGTGGTCCTCGCCGCCGACCGCCCGGCGGAGCTGCGGGGCACCGGAGCCAACCAGACCACCGTCCAGCCCGACCTGTTCGGCGAGCATGTCAGGTTCGCCGCGGACGTCCCGGCCGGCGACAATCCGCTGCGGGCCGTGGAGACCGCCCTGAGCGCCGCGACCGGCGCCTTCACGGACATCCCGCCCGGCCCCGTGCAGTTGAACCTCGCCTTCCGCGACCCGCTCGTCCCGGCAGCCGGCGACAGCCTGGGCGGCGCGGCGGGGCGCCGGGTGTACCACGCCCCCCGGCACCCGCTGGTGCTCGACTTCCCGGCGGCGCCGTCCTCGCTGCCGCTGCGGCGCACCGTGGTCCTCGCGGGCCACGACGCCGGCCCGGTTGCCGAGGCGTTCGCCCGCGCCCACGGGCTGCCCCTCCTGGCCGAACCATCCTCCAATGCCCGGTTCGGCCCGAATGCCGTGGGCCCGTACCGGCTGCTACTCGACCACTTCGGCCCGGACTCCAGCCAACCGATCGAACGGGTCGTGCTGTTCGGCCGCCCCACCCTGTCCCGTCCGGTGTCCGCCCTGCTCGCCCGCGCCGACGTGCCGTCCGCCCTCTACCAGCCGGTTCCGGTGGCCTGGTACGAGCCCGGCCGGCGAACCGAGCTGCCGCTGGCCAGCCTGGCGGACCTGGCCGATTTCGCCGGCCGCGGCCCGGCGTCCTGGCTCGACGCCTGGCTGCTGGCCGGCGCCGCCGCCCAGCACGCCCTGGACCGGGTGCTCGCCGGATCCCCGGACGGCGGCGGACCAACCCCTGCCACCGGCCCCGCCGTCGGCGCCCTGGTCTGGGAGCACGCCCGCGGCCAATTGGTCCTGGGGTCCTCGAACGGGATCCGCGACGTCGACCTGGCGGGCGTCCCGGCCCAGGAGCCGCACGCCACGGTGTTCGCCAACCGCGGGCTGGCCGGCATCGACGGTACCGTCGCTACGGCGACCGGGATCGCCGTCGGAGGCCGCCAGGAAACCACGGTGCTGCTGGGCGACGTGACTTTCCTGCACGACGTCGGGGGCCTGCTGCTGGGCGCAGGCGAGACGGCGCCGCCGCTGCGGATCGTGGTCCTGAACGACGCCGGCGGGGCTATCTTCGGGCTCTTGGAGCACGGTGCCGTCGAGCGGTCCGGGCAGTATGGATCCGCCGTCGAACGCCTGTTCGGCACCCCGCACGCGGTGGACCTTTCCGCGCTCGCCACCGCCTACGGCGTGGACCACCGCGCGGTCAGCACGACGGCGGAGCTCGCCGCGGCGCTGTCCGAGCCGGTCGCGGGCCGCAGCATCATCGAGGTCCGGACAGACCGGCGCGGCCTGCGCGAGCTGCACGGCCGCATCCGCGCCGCCGTGTCCGCCGCCGTGACCGGAGTCGCCGGGGGATAACCGGCGCCTCGCCTTCGGCCTGACGAGGCGCCCCGGGCCTGGCGACGCGCGAAATACCTTGCGCGGCCCGAATACCCGCCGCGTCAGCTCTTTTGCGCAGCGCGAAACCGGAAGCGCGTCGGGTTGTCCACATGCCGATGCTGCGGGATGGTGCGGCCGCCGCAGGACTGGGACCGTCGATCCATGAATGAACTGCCCAGGCTGATCCTCACCCGCGAGCACATCCAGCGGGGCATGGCTCCCAAGGAGTTGGCTAGCCGCTGCCGGGCGGGTGCATTGGTCCGGGTGCGCCAGGGCGTTTACGTCGATGGCAGTGCTTGGCGGGCGTTGAGTCCCTGGGACCAATACCGGGTCCGGGTCAGTGCGGCCGCGGAGACATTTGTTGCGCCGACGATCTTTGCCCGGCATTCGGCCGCTTCCGTGTGGAGGATTCCGATTATTGGACTCCGGCACCCCGTTCACGCCTTAACCCTGTAGAACGACGGCGGCCGATCCCGGGCGGGCGTGCTGCGGCACTATGCGCCGTCGGCCGGGTTGGAGTACGTCGAGCGGGACGGGCTGTTGGTGACCGGAAGGGTGCGGACAGTGCTGGACATTGCCGCCTTTACACCGTTCGCCGTGGCAGTGGTGCCGCTTGACCACGTCCTTGGGCCCGACGTCGAGCAGCGCCTGCCGGCCCTGACGAAAGAGCAGCTTTTGGCCGGAATCAAAGGAAATTTCACCGCGGCGGCACAACGGCGGATCCTGACGGCGTTGGATTTTGCGGATCCGAGATCCGGATCCGCTGGCGAATCCTATAGCCGGGCGCTCATGCGGTTAGCCGGATTCCAAGCGCCGGAACTCCAGTACGCCATTCGCGATGGTGCGGGACTCGTCGGCTACGCAGACTGTTACTGGGAATCCGTGCGGCTTGCCGGTGAGTTCGACGGCGTCGAGAAGTACGTCAAGCCTGAGTATCTGAAAGGGCGGACCCCGTCGCAGGCCGTTGTCGACGAAAAGGACAGGGAGAACCGGATCCGCGCACAGGGAAACGGCGTGGTCCGGTGGGTCTGGTCGGACCTGATGGAGTCGGCCCGCCTGGAACGAAAGCTGGCGGCGGCCGGGGTGCCCCGCCGTCGTGCGCGGTCTGCCCGCTGAATGTGATGCGCAAACCGTCCCACGACCCGCAAAAGCCCCGGCGCCACCGAATTCCGGTAGCGCCGGGGCTTTTGCGTGTCGCCCAGCGGGTTCCGCCGCGCTTACTCCGCGATGTCGATGTGCGTCGGGTCGAGCACGCGGCGGAGGAATTCTTTGGTGCGGGGCTGGGTGGGGGCGCCGACGACCTGCTCGGCCGCGCCTTCCTCCACCACGACGCCGCCGTCCATGAAGACCACCCGGTCGGCGACTTCGCGGGCGAAGCCCATCTCGTGGGTCACCACCAGCATGGTCATGCCTTCCTTGGCCAGGTTCCGCATGACGGCGAGCACGTCGCCCACGGTCTCCGGATCCAGGGCCGAGGTGGGCTCGTCGAACAGCATCAGTTCGGGATCCATGCTCAGCGCGCGGGCAATGGCCACGCGCTGCTGCTGGCCGCCGGAGAGCTGGTCCGGGAACCGGTCCGCGAGGTGGTCCAGGCCCACGCGTGCCAGGTTCTTGCGGGCCACGTCGGAGGCGTCGGCCTGGCTGCGCTTGAGCACCTTGGTCTGCGCGATCGTGCAGTTCTGCAGCGCGCTCAGGTGTGGGAAGAGGTTGAACTGCTGGAACACCATTCCGACCTTGCGGCGCATCTTGTCGATGTCCACATCCGGGTCGGTCGACTCGAAACCGCCGACGTGGATGGTGCCCACGTTGGGCTTCTCCAGCAGGTTGACGCAGCGCAGCAGGGTGGACTTGCCGGAGCCGGAGGGCCCGATCAGGCACACCACCTCGCCGGGAGCGACCTCGAGATCGATGCCCTTCAGGACCTCGTTGGCGCCGTACGACTTGCGGAGGTCCTTGATGGAGACCCCGGCGGCCTGGGTCTGCTTCGCGGCAGCCGATGACGTTGAGTCAGTCATGGTCCTAGCCCTTCGTCTTGGCGGTGCGGGATTCAAAGCGGCGGGCCAGAATTCCTAGCGGAACGGTGATGATCAGGTAGCAGGCGCCGGCGATCACCAGGGGGGTCAGGCCGGCGTTGGGCTGGGTGATGCCGTCGCGGCCGAACTTGGTGAGCTCGTACTGCGAGGCTGCCAGGCCCAGGAGGTAGACCAGGGAGGAGTCCTTGGTCAGCAGGATGACCTCGTTGGTCAGCGGCGGGAGGACGATCTTGAAAGCCTGCGGGATGACGATCGAGACCATGGCGCGCCAGTGGGGCATGCCCAGCGACCGGGCGGCCTCAAGCTGGCCCTTCGGCACAGCTTGCAGGCCGGCACGCAGGGTTTCGGCGATGTACGCCGCCGCGACCATGCCCAGGGCGAGCATCACGGTGACGTAGATGTCGAAGCGGACGCCGAACGCCGTCGGGATGCCGAAACCGAACGCAATGAAGACCAGCAGGGCCGGGACGCCGCGGAAGAACTCGATGTACAGCGTAGCGATCCAGCGCCACACGGCCACCGAGGAGAGCTTCATCAGCGCCAGCAGCAGGCCGCCGGAGAGGCCCACAACGAAGCTCAGGGCCGTGTAGATCAGGGTGTTCTTCAGCGCCAGGGTGATGATCTCCGGGAACTGCTTAACCGCGGAATCCCAGTTGAAGAACGCCTTGCCGATGGAGGCCCAGTCGGCGAAGAGGATGAAGAGGACGACGGCGAGTGCCAGCAGTCCGTACTGAACGGACCGGCTGACGCGGGCCCGTTGGCGAACAGTCATTGCCATGTGATTTGCCTTTTACATGTTGCGGGGCGGTTCCGGGCCAGCCGCCGGCCGGAGCCAACGACTGATCCGGAACCGCCCTGCTGTGGTCGGTCCGGCGGGTGGGTTACTTGGCGGCTTCGCCGAACCAGGTGGTCTTGAGCTTGGTCATGGTGCCGTCGTCGGCAAGGCGCTTGAGCGTCTTGTCGACGGAGTCGGTCATGGCCTTGTTGTCCTTCTTGATCGCGACGCCGAGCTTCTCGCCGGTCTTGTACGTTTCTGCGAAGACCAGGCTGTTGTCGCCCTTGGCCGCGAAGCCCAGCACGGACTGGTTGTTGATGGCCGCGTCGACGCCGCCGGTCTTGATCGCCTGGATCAGGAGGCCGGTGTTCTCGTACTGGATGGTCTCCAGGCCCTTGGACTTCGCGTATTCCTCGCCGGTGGTGCCCTGCTGGACGCCGACCTTCTTGCCCTTGAGGTCAGCCAGGGTCTTCAGTCCGGACGCCTTGGTTACGAGCAGCGAGAGGTCATCATCGAGGTACGGGGTGGAGAAGTCCATGACGGTCTTGCGCGCATCGGTGATGGAGATGCCGGAGATGGCGACGTCGCACTGGTTGGTGTTGAGCGCCTGGCCCGACTGGATGCCTTCGAAGGCCACGGTGAGGACATTCGGCTCGACCTTGAGGTCCTTGGCGATCTCGGAGGCCAGGTCCATGTCGAAGCCGACGTTCTTGCCGTCCTTGACGAATTCGAACGGCTCGTAGGGGATGTCAGAGCAGACCGTGAGCTTGCCGGATTCGATCAGCTTGACGCCGGAATCGGTGGTCGTCGAGCCGCCGGAAGTGCTGCAGCCGGTCAGGACAAGGGCGCCGACGGCGACGACGGCAGCCGCCTTGGCCGCGGAGCCGGCCAGGAAGGAACGGGAGATCAGCATTTCTTTACCTTTTGTTGCAGGGGCATGCGTGACTAAAACGGGTTTTAGTCTATCGCCGAATAAGAGATGTGCATCACAGAATACGAAGTTTCACTATTGGATAACTAATGGAATCAGCTTTCAAGCGTACTCGCAGGGCCGCCGTCTGCAATTACAGACCCGGTGCCCCGGCGCGCGGCTCAGCTCGCGATGCCCAGGGACTCCAGCATCGGCCTGAACTTCGCCCAGGTCTCGGCGAGTTCTGCCTCCGGAACGGACCCCTCCACGACGCCGCAGCCGGCATAGAGCCGGATCGAGTCCGGTCCCTCGATTACCGCCCCGCGCAGGGCGATGCCCCATTCGCCGTTGCCCGCGGCGTCGAGCCAGCCGACCGGGCCGGCGTAGGGCCCACGGTCGAGGTGCTCGAGCCGGCGGATCAGCTCCCCAGCCACGGCGGTCGGGGTGCCGCAGACCGCAGCAGTGGGATGCAGCGCGTTAATCAAGGCAAGGCAGGTAGGCACATGTCCTTCCACCTCGGTCAGTTCGGCCTTCACATCCGAGGCAAGATGCCAGACGTTCGGCAGTTCCAGGATGAACGGTTCGCTGTGCGCATTCATGGCCTCGGAGAAGGGTGCCAGCTGGGTGGTCAGTGACTGGATGGCGATGTCGTGTTCGTGCCGCTGCTTGTCGGAGCCGGCGAGCACACGTTCGGCGAATTCCAGCGGCGAGCCCGCCATGCCCTGCGCATCGCGACGGTCCAGGGTGCCGGCGAGCACCCGGGCCTGCGCGGTCCGGCCTTCCACCTGGATCAGCATCTCCGGGGTGGCGCCCACCAGGCCATCGACGCCGTAGGTCCAGCATTCGCGGTACCGGACCGCAAGCTGGCGAAGAACCTCCGCGGCGTTCACGCCGTCGGGCAGGGTAGCGACGATGTCCCGGGCCAGCACCAGCTTCTCCAATGCCCCGGTGCGGATTTCCGCCACGCCCTGGGCGACGGCGGCCATCCAGTCGGACTCGCTCAGCGAGCCGGTGCTCAGCTTGGCTTCCCGCCCCGCCGCTTCCTCCCGCCCCGCAGCTTCCGCCGGCTGCGCAGCTTCCGCCGGAAGGCCAGCGGCCTGGCCGGGGAGCCCCGCTGCCGCTGCGCGCGGGACGTCCAGCCAGCGGCGGAGGGCCGCGCGGGCGCCCGCCTCGGTGAGCTCGCCGTCGTCGAAGGTGAGCTGGGTCAGCCACGCGGTGCCGTCACGCAGCCCCACCACAATTTCGGGGACAATCAGCCGGGAGGCGTGGGCGGACACCTTGGAGAACGCGAACGAGCCGAAGGCCACCGGGCCGGTCCCGGGGCAGTTGACCGCGTCGCTGACCTCCGCTTCAAGGACCAGGTGCCGCCACCAGATGTCCGCTTCGAGGAAGCGCTCGGGGCCGGTGGCCGTGAAGCGTGCAACCTCCCCGAAGCCGACCAGCCCGGCCTCGCGGCGGGTCCAGCACAAAACGTCGTCACGGACCAGGAAGGACGGCAGGCCCCCGGGGAACGACTCTGCGTCGAGGGGGACCGTCAGTGTTCTGATAATGCTGCTGGAGGGGGCGCTCGTCATGATGAGACAACAGTACTCCGGACCCGCGCCGCGCCCCGGCCGCGCCCGCGGTTAGGGGGCGGGTCGAAGATTTGAGACAATGACGGGGTGAACCGAGCATCCTTGGATAAGCGTCCGGACGAAGTAGCCACGATGTTTGACGACGTGGCCCCGAAATACGACGTCGTCAACGACGTCCTGTCCATGGGGCAGACCCGCCGCTGGCGCCGGATTGTTGTCGATGCCATGGACGCGAAGCCCGGCCAGCGCGTGCTCGACCTGGCCGCGGGAACCGGCACCTCCAGCGAACCGTACGCCGACGCCGGGATCGACGTGATCGCCTGCGACTTTTCCCTTGGCATGCTCAAGGTCGGCAAGCGCCGCCGCCCGGACATCAACTTCGTGGCCGGCGACGCAACCCGGCTGCCGTTCGCCGATGACACCTTCGATGCGAGCACGATTTCCTTCGGCCTGCGCAACGTCAATGAGCCCAAGAAGGCCCTGGCGGAGATGCTCCGGGTCACCAAGCCGGGCGGCCGGCTGGTCATCGCGGAATTTTCCCAGCCTGTGGTGCCGCTCTGGCGCACCATGTACACCGAATACCTGATGCGCGCGCTGCCCGCCATCGCGGTCAAGGTCTCCTCCAACCCGGACGCTTACGTCTACCTCGCCGAATCGATCCGCGCCTGGCCGGACCAGGACCACCTCGCGGCCTGGCTGCAGGAAGCCGGCTGGGAAAACGTCTCGTACCGCAACCTCAGTGGCGGCATCGTCGCCGTCCACCGTGCCGGGAAACCGGCTGCGGGCCCCGTGACCGGCCCCGCCGCGGGCGCCGCGGCGCTGGCCAACCACACCGGTCCGGTGGCCAAACTGCGCCGCAACATCACCCGGCCGAGCGGTAGCTGACAGCTGCTGTGAAAGTACTGATCGTCGGGGCGGGGCCGGCCGGATCCACTGCCGCGTACTACCTCGCCCAGGCCGGCGTCGACGTGACGGTGCTGGAAAAGACCAGCTTCCCGCGCGAAAAGGTCTGCGGCGACGGGCTGACCCCGCGCGCCGTCCGGGAAATCCAGAAGCTCGGCCTGCTGCACCCGGAGACCGAGGGCTGGCGCCGGAATAAAGGCCTGCGCCTCATCGCCGGTGGCCGCACCGTCGAGCTGCCCTGGCCGGAGGTTTCCGACTTCCCGCAGTACGGCCTGATCCGGACCCGGCTGGGCTTCGATGAGGAGCTGGCCCGGCACGCCCAGGCCGCCGGCGCCGTCGTGCTCGAACGCCACAGCGTCACGGAGGCGCTCCGCTCCGACGACGGACGGGTTACCGGCGTCCGCGCCGCGCTGCTCGACAATGCCGGACGCAAGACCGGCGAAACCCGGGACTTCAGCGCCGACGTCGTGCTCGCCGCGGACGGGAACTCCACCCGGACCGCCGTGTCGCTCGGCATCCACAAGCGCGACGACCGTCCGCTCGGCGTGGCCGTGCGCACCTATTTCGCCAGTCCGCGCCACGACGACGACTGGATGGAAGGCTGGCTGGAGCTTCCCGGCCGCGACGGCAAGCTGCTGCCCGGCTACGGCTGGGTGTTCGGCGTCGGCGACGGTACCTCCAACGTGGGCCTGGGCATCCTGAACTCCTCCAAGGAATTCGGCAAACTGGACTACAAACAGGTGCTACGCGAGTGGACCGGCGCCATGCCCGCGGAGTGGGGCTTCACCCCGGCGAACCAGGTCGGCGAAATCCGCGGCGCGGCGCTGCCGATGGGCTTCAACCGCACCCCGCACTACGCGCCCGGGCTCTTGCTGCTGGGCGACGCCGGCGGCATGGTCTCGCCGTTCAACGGGGAGGGCATCTCCTACGCCATGGAGTCCGCCCGCTTCGCAGCCGAGTACATCATCGACGCCGCCGCGCGCTCGGCGTACTCCGGCGAAACGTACGACGCCGATGCACGCCTTGCCGGTTACGCGGACTTCGTCCGCGGCCAGTGGGGCTCACACTTCACCCTTGGCCGCGCCTTCGCGGCCCTGATCGGCAGGCCGGCCGTGATGAAACTGGCACTCCGGACCGGCATGCCCCTGCCGCTGCTGATGAAGTTTGTGGTCCGGCTGCTGGCCAATCTGACGGACCCTTCGGCCAAGGGCATCGAGGATCGGATGATCCGGGTCCTGGAAGCCCTCGTCCCGGCGACATCCAACACCGGGACCGTTCCGATCTCAAAACCGCGGACTCCGCAACAAAAAGTTAGGGTTAACCCGTGACCAACTCTGCAGACCACAGCTGGACGCACGCCGGACACGGCCTGCGGGGCGCCGAACCCGATCTCAACACCACCGCCATCGCAACCGGCCTCCAGCTGCCCGCCGGTTTCGCGGCGATCGCCGGGGACCCCGAACTGGGCCCGGCAATCACGACCAACCTGGCCCGGGTGGAGAAAAAGCTGCGCGAAGCGATCGCCAACTCGGATCCGCTGGCCGACGCCACCTCCCGCCATCTCGTGGAGGCGGGCGGCAAACGCATCCGCCCACTGCTGGCGCTGCTCTGTGCCCACCTGGGTGACGCCTCGCTGCCCGCGGTGGTGCAGGCCGCCGTCGTCGTCGAACTGACGCACCTCGCGACCCTGTACCACGACGATGTGATGGACTCCGCGCCGTTCCGCCGGGGCGCCCCCACCGCGCACGAGGTCTGGGGCAACTCGGTGGCCGTGCTGACCGGCGACCTGATCTTCGCCCGGGCCTCCATCCTGGTCTCCGAACTGGGATCCCGCGCCCTCGGCATCCAGGCCCGCACCTTCGAGCGGCTCTGCCTTGGCCAGCTGCATGAGACCGTGGGCCCCCGGCCGGACGAGGACCCGGTGGAGCACTACCTCTCCGTGATCGCGGACAAGACCGGTTCGCTGGTGGCGGCGTCCGGCCAGCTGGGTGCGATTTTTGCCGACGCCGATCCTTCCTACGAGGCGTTGCTGGTGGAGTACGGCGAGAAGGTCGGCGTTGCCTTCCAGCTCGCCGACGACGTCATCGATGTCACCGGAGTCAAGGTCAAGTCCGGAAAGTCGCCGGGCACCGACCTGCGCGAAGGCGTGCCGACGCTTCCCGTCCTGCTGTTGCGCAAGGCCGCGGCCGAGGGTGACCGGTCCGCCGTAGAGCTGCTTGCGTTGATTGACGGCGACCTGAGCTCGGACGAGGCGTTGGCGGCCGCGGTAGCCGGTTTGCGCGACCATGCGGTCACCGCCGAGTCCTGGACCGTGGCGCGTGCCTGGGCCGACGAAGCCATCGCGGCGCTGGCTCCGTTGCCGGAGGGTGTGGTCAAGGATTCGCTGAGCAGCTTTGCCCGCGCAGTGGTGGACCGCAGCAGCTAGGCGCCGGCTCACCCAGGCACCAACCGGAATGGCCCCGGTTCCTCACAACGTACGAGTCATCCGTTGTGTGGAACCGGGGCCATTTCTCCGTTCGCATCAGATCCACCGGAGGCATTTAGTGAACCCATGAACGAGCATATGACAGTTCTGTCATGTTGTCTAGGGAATTTGTAAATCCGGCTTTACGCAGTTTGGGGGAGGGTGGCCCGCCGGCAGGGCTAGTCGTCGTCCTCGTCGTTGAACGCCCATTCGAACATGTCGAAGACAAATTCGGAGAACGTGCCCTCCTCGCTTTTCCACTGGCCGCGGGCATTGTTGCGGCGGTAGACGATCGGATCCGGCACGCCGAGATCGCCGACGCGGAAGCCCCAGGTGAACTGCTCTTCCTCATCCTCAAGGAACATCAGGAAACCCTCGTCATCAACTTCGAGCTCCTCCGGATCCCAGAAGTAGTGGTAGGCCTCCATCAGGTCCTCGCAGCCGCCCACGGCCAGGTAGAACTCCCGCAGGACCAGGGGGATCTGGAACTGGTGCTCGGCGAGGGCCTCGTCCAGCTCGCCGTCGGACAGCCCGTCCTCTTCCTGCCATTCGTCTTCGAGATACTTCGGAACAAGTGCGCGGAACTTCTCGAGGAACATGTCAGTCATGCTTCACATCCTAGCTAATTCCGGGGTGCCCCTCCGGCCGTGTCGGAGCCCCGCCGGTGCCATCCGCGCACGGCGAGGGGGACCTGCCAGTGCCGCCGGTGGGCCGTGACACGGAAAGCGAAGACCGCGGCCGCCACAGCCACCGCCGTCAGCACGTTGAAAGAGCCGGTAACCGAGAGGAGTACCGTCAGCGCGGCGCCGGCGAACGCGGGCAGGGCATAGAGGTCGTGCGGGTCGAACAGCTGCGGTTCCTCATTGGCGGTGACGTCGCGGAGCAGGCCTCCGCCCACGGCAGTGGTGGCGCCCAGCAGCATGGCTGCCACCGGAGGCATCCCCTCGTTGAGGGCCTTCAGGCTCCCGGTGATGCAGAAGAGGGTGAGGCCCCCGGCATCGAAGAGGAAGAGCAGGGAGGTGTAGCGCTGCACGCCGGTGAACAGGAAGAAGACGAGGCCCGCGGCCAGCAGGGGCGGAGCGAGATAGGCGGGGTTGCTGAACGCCGCCGGTGGGCCGGCGTTGATGATGAGGTCCCGGATGACGCCGCCGCCCAGGCCCACGAGGGCGGCCAGCAGCACCGAACCGACAATGTCGAAATGTTTCCGCGCCGCGAGGAGCGAACCGGAGACGGCGAAGAAGAAGACGCCGGACAGGTCCAGCCATACCAGCACGGCATCGAAGGAGAAAGTCATGGGCCCCGGTCGTTCGGTCTGGCGGGCGGATAGGACGGTCTCAGATTACGCTAGCGGCTGCCGTGGCCGTGGCCCGCCCGTGATTCTGGTCATGGCGCCGGGCGGCCGCGCCGGTTTTGCGGCTTCGCCGGCCGCCGCCGGTTTGCGACCCGGGGCGCAGGTTGGCATCGTAGAAGGTAGCACCCAACTGGCTTGCAGTTGTTGTCGATCTGGGCCCGGCACGACAACGAGTCCGAGTCGGTTGGGACGGACCGAACCAAAGGAACTCCGCCGTGTCAACCAGCACTCCCGTAGGAAGCCCCGCGCGCCCGCTGCGCGTTGCCATTGTCGGATCCGGCCCCGCCGGTGTCTACGCCGCGGACATCCTGACCAAGAGCGAGGCCGTGAAAGCCGGGCTTGCGGTCAGCATCGACCTCTTCGACCGCTACCCCGCACCCTACGGGCTGATCCGCTACGGGGTGGCGCCGGACCACCCGCGGATCAAGGGGATCGTCAACGCGCTGCACAAAGTCCTGGACCGCGGCGACATCCGCTTCTTCGGCAACGTGGACTACGGAACGGACCTCACGCTCGAAGACCTTCGCGCGCACTACGACGCCGTCATCTTCGCCACCGGCGCCATCAAGGACGCGGACCTCAACATCCCGGGGATTGAGCTTGCGGGCTCCTTCGGCGGCGCGGACTTTGTTTCCTGGTACGACGGGCACCCCGATGTGCCCCGTGACTGGCCGCTGGATGCCAAGGAAATCGCGGTGATCGGCAACGGCAACGTGGCCCTGGACGTGGCCCGGATGCTGTCCAAGCACGCGGATGACCTCCTGGTCACCGAGATCCCGGACAATGTCTACCGCGCCCTGAAGGACTCACCGGTCACCGATGTCCACGTCTTTGGCCGCCGCGGTCCCGCGCAGGTCAAGTTCACCCCGCTGGAACTGCGCGAACTGTCGCACTCCAAAGACGTCGACATCATTCTCTACGCCGAGGACTTCGAATTCGACGAAGCCTCCGACGAGGCCATCCGCACGAACAACCAGACCAAAACCATGGTCGGCACCCTCACCAACTGGATCGCCGAGCAGCCCGAAGACCTCTCCAGGCTCACGGCCTCCCGCCGCCTGCACCTGCACTTCCTGCACAGCCCCGTTGAGGTCCTGGGCGCCGACGCCGGCGACGGCGGTCCCGGCCGGGTCGCGGGCATCCGGTTCGAGCGCACCGAGCTGGACGGTACCGGCAACGCAAAGGGCACCGGAGAGTTCGTGGACTACCCGGTCCAGGCCGTCTACCGCGCCATTGGCTACTTCGGCTCCGCACTGCCGGACGTCGATTTCGATCACGCCAGGGGCGTCGTACCGAACGACGGCGGCCGCGTCCTGGACGCCGCCGGCACCCACGTTCCCGGCCTCTACGCGACCGGCTGGATCAAGCGGGGCCCCGTCGGCCTGATCGGCCATACCAAGGGCGACGCGCTGGAGACCGTGACACACCTGCTGGAAGACCGCGACGCCCTGCCGCCGGCGCCGGCGCCCGCCCCGGAGCGCATCATCGAACTGCTGGAGCACCGCGGCGTGGACTTCACCAGCTGGGAAGGCTGGCTGGCCCTGGACGCCCATGAACGGCTCCTCGGCGAGCGGGCGAGCACCGGCAGCGTCCAGCGCGAGCGCGTCAAAGTGGTCCCGCGCGCCGACATGGTGCAAATCTCCCGCGGTGGCGTGGCCGCGGAGGTCTAAAACCTGCGCACGGCCGTCGACGTCGGAAATTGGCCGGCTAGTCAGTAGGCTTACCGTCATGGACACGAGGCGCCCGGGGGCCGGCGGATGAGGCTACGTCACAGCAATGCGTCCGGCCGCGGGTACCGCCGCGTCCGGGCGGGGACCGGGTTCAGCTACCGCGGACTTGACGGATCAACCCTGCCGCCCGGACCGGAGCGGGACCGGCTGGAGGGCATTGGCATCCCGCCGGCCTGGACGGATGTCTGGATAGCCCCGTATGAAAACGGGCATATTCAGGCCACCGGACTCGACGCCGTCGGGCGGCGCCAGTACATCTACCACCCCGGCTGGCGGGAGCGGAAAGACCGGTTGAAGTTCGACCGGTCGCTCCAGCTGGCCGAGACACTGCCGTCTGCCCGGCGGCGGGTGACCCTGGACCTCCGCTCGGAGGGGCTCGGCCCGGACCGGGTACTCGCGGCTGCTTTCAGGATGCTGGACTGCGGCTCGCTGCGCGTGGGCTCGGAGCGCTACACCAACGAGAACGGCAGCCACGGCCTGGCCACCCTGCTGTGCGCCCATGTCAAAGTCCGCAAGGACGAACTCCGGCTCAGTTTTCCGGCCAAGAGCGGCAAGACGTGGGAGTCCCGGATCGACGACGCCGACCTCGCCGCCGTCGTCCGCTCCCTCAAGCGCCGCGGCGGCCAGGCCCGCCTGCTGGCCTACCGGAACGGCCGCAGCTGGCACCCGGTCACCAGCGCCGAGATCAACGACTACGTGAAAGACCGCACCGGCGCCGACTTCACCGCCAAGGACTTCCGCACGCTGCGCGGGACCGTCGCGGCCGCTGTCAGCCTGGCCCGGAGCGGACCGCAGCCGAAGGTCGCTGCCCGGAAGCGGGCGATCAGCCGTGCCATGGTCGACGCCGCGGCGGTCCTGGGCAACACGCCGTCGATCGCCCGAAAAAGCTACGTCGACCCGCGGCTGCTGGACCATTTCGCGGCGGGGGAGACCATCGATCCCAAGCGGCTGGACTCTGCCGAGTCGGAGGTCCGGGCGCTGCTCTACCAGGAGGGCGAGGTCATCCGGCTGCGCTGACCGGGCACCCGGGCGGCCGCTGCGGCCGGACGGCGGTGCAGAGGCGGAACGTTTTACATCCGCCCGAACCGTGCGCGGATCAGGGCGAAGACGCCGTAGGCGATAAAGCCGGCGCCGATGGCCAGCAGCAGGTACGGGCCGAACGGATGGTGCTGCAACGCTTTGAGGCTGCCGTCCAGCCCGGTGGAGGAGTCTGGGTCATTCGTGGCGGCGGCCACGACGAACAACAATCCTGTCAGGATCAAGGCAAAGCCCTTGGCGACATGGCCGGCCACGCCCAGCCCGCTGACCAGGTGGCCGCGGTGGGTTCCTTCGAAGTGCCGCAGCTCCTCCTTGAACTTCTTGCCCAGGCCTTTCACCACGAAATAGATGCCGACGCCGGCGACGGTCAGGCCCAGGCCGATGAGCAGCGGGGCGCCCAGCGGGCGGTCCATCACGGTCCGGCTGAGGGCGGCGGTGGACTCGCCCGAGTCGGTGCGGACGCCGACGGCGAAGCTGCCGAAGGTGACGCCGACGCTGGCATAGGCGACGGCCAGGAAGCCCGAGGAGACGAACTTGCCGACCCGTTCGCCGCGCGGCAGGTGGCGGGCGCGCAGGGTCGCTTCGCTGAGCTGCCAGAGGGCGAGTCCTGCGCAACCGAGGCAGCCCGACCACATGGCGGCCGGACCCCACGGGTTGCGGGCGAGCTGCTCAACAGCGCCGGTCGGCTCGGCCTGGCCGGGCGCGCCCAGCGCCAGCGCGACGGCGATGGCACCGATCACGATGTGCAGCACGGCCATGACCGCGAACCCCCAGCGTGCAACGACGTCGAGTGCCTTGCTGTTTGATGCCGCTTCCGCTGCGTCGGCAGCCTCTTCGATTGTGGTCCCGTTCTGCGGCATCGCCCCTGGGCCCTCCTGATCCTTCTCGCGTTTCTCGCAGTGCCTCGCTCCAGTGCTTGCCGTTAGCCATTCATGGGGCCCTCCGGATGCACTCTGGCGGCATCTGCCCCCACAATCGTGACGGTGCAGCGGACCACCAGGCCGCCGGGGGCGCCGCCGATGTCGATGAGGGTCCCTCCTTGCTCCACTACAGCGAAATGTTCCGAGGCCGGTATGACCTCGAAGCCCCGCGCGGCAGCTTCCTGCCTCGCGTTTTCCAGGGCCGCCGCCTGCACCGACTCAAGGTACTGGTGGACGTGGGCCCTGGTCGGGTCGCCGAAGGCCCAGCCGAAAAGATGACCGGTTTCGTTCATGTCGATGACTTTACGCGCTCCACGCTCCGGGCCCGGGGCGGCTTCCGGGGATACGCCAGGGGGTAGCCGGTTATTGGTAAGTGTGCTTACTCTAGCTGGGTTACGCTTCTCCCGAAGCCGGATGACACACGAGAGGAAGCTCGCCATGGCAGGAAATCTTGTTGCCCGATCCATTCATGACCTCACCGCAGGTGCTTGGTTCGGCGGGTCCCTGATGGGGGCCATTGGACTGAACGGGGCGGCAGCTGAAGCCAAGGACGCTGCCGAGCGGACCAGGCTTTCCAGCCTGGGCTGGAAGAAGTGGGCGCCGTACCAGACGGCGGCCTTTGGTGCCCATATCCTCGCCGGCCTGGCCATCATCTGGGAAAACAAGGGCAGGATGGCCAAGCAGGAGGGTGTGACCCGGCTGAGCATCTATAAGACGGTCGTCACGCTCGCCGGAGCCGCTGTGACACTGTATGCCGGCCTGCAGGGCGGGAAGGTGGACAAGCTCGCGCACGAGGGCGGCAGCGGTGCGACCGAGCCGGCGCCCGCGGCGTCCGACGAACTCCGCGCGGCCCAGCAGCAGCTCAAGATCCTGCAGTGGGCGATACCGTTCTTCGCCGGCTGGGTCATCGTCCTCGGCGCCAAGCACGGCGAGATGCAGCGTCCGAAGAATGTCGCGAAGGGGCTGCGGCGCTAGCTCCCGGCCCGGTCAGCCGAATGGTTCCGATTCATCCCGGAACCATTCGGCGCAGGAGTCCAGGTTCCGGCCGACGCTGTCGACGGCGGCCTGACCGTCACGCGCCTCGATCGCCGCGACAAGCTCCTCATGGCCCTGGTGCGGCAGGCCGTTGAATCCGCCGCGGCGCTGCTGGCGGAGCAGGTCAGCGTGCAGCACGGCGCCGAAAGCCGTGTACAGCTCATGCAGCAGCGGGTTTCCGGACGCCTGTGCCACGAGGACATGGAAGTCCCAGTCGGCCCGGGCCCAGGCGGCAAAGTCGCCGGCCTGCCACCCGGCCCGGCGAGCGGCGAGCAGATCCTGCATGGCGACGATGTCCTCGGCGGTGGCGCGGCGGGCCGCGAGCCGTGCGGCCTGGGTGTCCAGACCCAGCCTGACTTCCAGGATGTGCTCCTGGCTATGGTCCAGATGCATCCGCTGGGCGGCCCCCGGTATCTCGCTGGTGGCCCGGACGTACGTCCCGTCGCCGCGCCGCACCTCCAGCATTCCGGTGTGCGCCAGAGCCTTAATGGCTTCGCGCAGCGTGCCGCGGGAGACGCCCAGGGCCGCCATCAGATCCGGTTCGGGCGGGATCCGCTGCTGCAGCGGCCATTCGCCGGAATGAATCAGCTCCCTGAGTTTGGCAGTGATCTCCGCCATCAGCGGGGTCCTGGACGAGCTGCTGAGGCTCATGGCCGTGCCGCATTCCGGCCGCGTGCCGCTTTCGGGCCCGGCAGCGGGGCCCGGACCGTCAGCAGGTGGCCGACGACGACCTGGACCGCGGCCACCGCCAGCAGCAGGGCCAGCGGCAGCGTCCAGCTGCCGGTAGCGCTGTGCAGCAGGCCTACGCCGAAGGGGCCGGCGGTAGCCAGCAGGTAGCCCACCGACTGGGCGAGCGTGGACAGCGCGGTGGTCTCGCTGCCGGTCCGCCCGCTGCGGCTGATCATCACCATGATGAGCGGGAAGATCCCGAGTCCGAATCCAAGGAATACGGCGGTCAGCGGCGCCAGCTCCGCCGGCAGCAGGAGCATCCCGACAATGCCCAGCACGGTAGCCAGGCTGGCCAGGTAGAAGGCCGGGCGCAACATCCCCGGCCGCGCCCCGAGCGCAATCAACGCCATGCCCGCCGGGACCGAGACCAGCTGCATGAGCCCGAACAACAGGCCGCCCTGGGACGGGCTGACGCCCTCGGTGGCCAGCATGTACGGAAACCAGCTCAGCACCGAATAGGCCAGGAGCGCCTGGACGGTGAAACCCAGGGTGATCATGAGGCCGGTGCGGGTCCGCAGCAGCGGCCACGGCGAGACGTGGGCGCCCTTGACCGCCGGGGCATTGCGGTGGGCATGCAGCGCAATTGGCAGGAAGCCCAGGCAGGCGGCAAAGGCGAGGACGCCAATCGAGCCCAGTCCTGCGGACGGAGAGCCGAGTTGCGCGGCCACCGGCACGATCAGGACCGAGATGGCGGTGGCTCCCGTGGTCATCGTCATCGTGTAGAGGCCCGTCATCAGGGAGGTGCGGTCCGGAAAATATTCGCGGATGAACGTGGGCATCGCCACGTTGCAGACAGCCAGCCCGGACATGCCGACCACGGTGCCGGCCACCAGCATGCCGGTGCTGGGCACGCCGCGCAGGAGGAGGCCGCCGGCGAGCATCAGGAGGGAGAGCAGGATGGCCTTTTCGACGCCGAGCCGCCGGCTCAGCCAGGAGGTTGCCGCCCCTGCCACGGCGAAGCACAGGGTGGGAACCGACGGGACTACGGCGGCGACAAACGCTCCGTAGCCAAGGACCGCCTGGAGGTCGTGAAAGAGGGCCGAAGCGCCGCTGATGCCCGCCCGAAGGTTCAAGCCGATCAGGACGATCGCGACTGTCCCGAACACGGCAACCGTGCGCGTCCGCACCCGTGGCGGAGCGGAGGAGGCGGCAGCGGCGGTTGCCGGCGTCGTTCGTGTCATTCCCAAAGGTTAGACGTCTGACGTTTGCCGCACGAATTTGTGTCGGCCTGCGTCCGCCGCGGCCGGGGGGGAGCTGCTCAGCCCGGATGCCGCGCGCCGAGCCGCTGGACCGCCAGGGCGAGCCACAGCTGGACCCGGTCCGCGGTCTGGGCAGGGTCGTAGCCGGTCAGCTCGGCAATCTGCCCCAGCCGGTAGCGGACCGTGTTCCGGTGCAGGGTCAATTCCTCGGCCACCGCGGCCACCGAGCCGTTGTTGGCCAGATAGCTCTCCAGCGTGCCCAGCAGTTCCGCGCCATGGGCGGCATCGAACTCGCGCAGCGGGTTCAGCGATTCGTTCGCCATGTCCGCCAGTGGCACGTCCTCGCTGGCGAGCAGCAGTGAGGTCAGGCTCAGCCGTTCCGGCTCGTTGACGGGAAGTCCGTGCCGGACCGCGTCCCGGGCCTCGAAGTAGCTCCAGCGCAGTCCGTTCGGCTTCGTATACGCTCCGCCGATGCCGATCGTGGCGTGGATTCCCGCTTCCGCGAGGTGGTCACTGAGGCTGCGGGCCAGGGCGCCGGCGCCGCTGCCGTCGTCGGGGACCACCGCCACCAAATCCCGTCCGACGGCGGCCGTCACCGCCGTGCGCAGCGGCTGCGGCAGTGAGGTGCTCGCCAGTTGCGCGGGGTGCGGCGCCGACTCTGCCAGCAGGACAACATTCTTGCGGGTGCTGTTGACGCCGACGCCGGCCAGGCGGCGGGTGGCCTCGCTGGGATCCAGGGTGCCCTGGATGACGTCCTCAAGTACCTGCCCGGCCAGGGCCCGCTGGGACTGGCGCTGCTTGACCATGTTGTTCAGTTCGACGCTGATCAGGTTTTGTGCGTAGCCCACGATGCCCGAATCCTCGAACGGATACCGCACCCACAGCGTGCACGCATCCCGGCGCCCGGTGGGGACCGGGTAGGACGCCCAGCCCTCCGCAGTGGGGGAGGGGCTGCCGGCGGCGCTGTTGTAAAGCTGCGCGGTGAACTGGGTCAGGACGATCTCGGTTCGCAGCATGGAACCCAGCTGCTTGAGGAGTTCGGCCAGGCCGCCGCCGGTCAGCAGGGCGCGGGCCAGGACCTGGTGTCCGGCAATCAGGCGCTCCAGCTTGGCGTAGTGGTCCGCGGACTGGGCGTCGGCGACGAGTTTGCCGATCGCAATAAACGGCGTTTCGTACGGCACGGCCACGACCGGCAGGCCCCAGCGGTTGGCTTCGGCGACCAGGGCCGGCGGCACCGCGTCGTGGGTCAGCCCCACGCCGAACCCAATGCCGACGGCGCCGGCGCGTTGGACCTGACGGACGAAACGCCGCTGCTCCGGAGCAGAGCGGAGCCGCATCCCGGTGGTCAGCACGAGTTCGCCGCCGTTGAGGAAACGCTGCGGATCCTCCTGCTCGGTCACCGCGACCCAGTGGATGTCCTGGTGCCAGGTGGTTTCCGCGAGGCCCGCCTTCGTCAGCCGCAGGGACGGGACCCCCAGCAGGGCCGCGAGTGAAATTGCCATGGAGTCAGGATAACCGCGCGCGCTAGTCAATCGCACCAAAGGAATCGGCCCTGGATGTGCAGCTGCCTATTCCCCCGTACGGGCGGCTGACATAGGCTCGGTTCAATCCAGATCCCCGCGTCCCAGCCTTTGCCGGGGGCCAGCACGAAAGAGGTTGCACACCGTGGTCCAGACCTTGCAGAACTTCATCAACGGGGAGTTCGTCACTCCCGCCGGTACGGCCATGCTGGACATCGTGAACCCGACGAACGGCGAAGTGGTGGCCAAGTCGCCGATCTCCCTGCAGGCCGACGTCGATGCCGCCATGGCTGCCGCCAAGGACGCCTTCGCCACGTGGAAGCACGTCACGCCCGGCCAGCGCCAGCTGATGCTGCTCAAGCTCGCGGACGCCGTCGAGGCCAACAGCGACGAACTCGTCGAGGCCCAGCATCGGAACACCGGCCAGGTCCGGTCCCTGATCGCGTCCGAGGAAGTCGCCGCGGGAGCGGACCAGCTGCGCTTCTTCGCCGGTGCCGCCCGCCTCCTGGAGGGCAAGTCCGCCGGGGAATACTTCGAGGGACACACCTCCTATGTGCGCCGCGAACCGATCGGGGTGGTGGCGCAGGTGGCGCCGTGGAACTACCCGTTCCTGATGGCAATCTGGAAGATCGGTCCGGCCCTCGCCGCCGGCAACACCGTGGTGCTGAAGCCTTCCGACACCACACCGGAATCCACCCTGGTCCTGGCCCGGCTCGCCGGCGACATCCTGCCCGCCGGCGTGCTCAACGTCGTGCTCGGAACGGGGGAGACGGGCGCCCTGATGGTCGAGCACAAGGTTCCCGGCCTGGTCTCCATCACCGGCTCCGTCCGGGCCGGCATCGCCGTCGCGTCCGGCGCGGCCAAGGGCCTCAAACGCGCACACCTCGAACTCGGCGGCAAAGCCCCGGCCATCGTCTTCAAGGACGCCGACATCAAGAAGAGCGCCGCGGCCATCGCGGAGTTCGCCTTCTTCAACGCCGGCCAGGACTGCACTGCGATCACCCGGGTGCTGGTCCAGGACGCCGCCTACGATGACCTGCTGGCCGCGATGGTCGAACACACCAAGACGCTGCGCACCGGCTCGCAAAACGACGAAGACAACTACTTCGGGCCGCTGAACAACGTCAACCACTTCAACGCGGTCACCGCGGTGCTGGAGCACCTGCCCGAGCACTGCAGGGTCGAAACCGGCGGCCACCGCGCGGGGGAGAAGGGTTTCTTCTTCGAACCCACCATCGTCTCCGGCGCAAAGCAGAGCGACGACATCGTGCAAAAGGAAACGTTCGGCCCGGTCATCACGGTGCAGAAATTCAGCACCGAAGCGGAGGCCATCGAGCTGGCCAACGACGTCGACTACGCGCTCGCCTCCAGCGTCTGGACCACCGACCACGGCACCGCCATGCGGGTCAGCCGCGACCTCGATTTTGGCGCCGTCTGGATCAACACGCACATCCTGCTCACAGCGGAGATGCCGCACGGCGGCTTCAAGCAGTCCGGCTACGGCAAGGATCTCTCGATGTACGGCGTCGAGGACTACACCCGGATCAAGCATGTGATGAGCGCACTCGACGCTTAACGCAGGCTCTGTCTCCCCTCCACACTTAGAAAGGCCCTTCCATGACCACCACAGCACACGACATCATCTTCCGGCTGGAGCAGAAGCGCCGCGTCCAGGCCGACTTCCCGGGCCCCAAGTCCATCGCCCTGACCGAGCGCCGCAAGGCCGTCGTAGCCGCCGGCGTTGCCTCCAGCGTCCCGGTCTACGTCGCCGACGCCGACGGCGGCATCATCCAGGACGTCGATGGCAACTCCTTCATCGACCTCGGCGCCGGTATCGCCGTCACCAGCGTCGGCGCCTCCGACCCCGCCGTCGTCGGTGCTGTGAAGGAAGCCGTGGAGCACTTCACCCACACCTGCTTCATGGTCACGCCCTACGAAGGCTATGTGGCCGTCGCCGAGCAGCTGAACCGCCTCACCCCGGGCGACCACCAGAAGCGCACCGTGTTGTTCAACTCCGGCGCCGAAGCCGTCGAAAACGCCGTCAAGGTGGCGCGCCTGGCCACCGGCCGGGACGCCGTCGTCGCCTTCGACCACGCCTACCACGGCCGCACCAACCTCACCATGGCCCTGACCGCCAAAGCCATGCCGTACAAAACTGGCCCTGCCGGTGGCTTTGGCCCCTTCGCGCCCGAGGTTTACCGCATGCCGATGAGCTACCCGTTCCGCGAGGAAAACCCGGCGATCACCGGTGCCGAGGCCGCCCAGCGCGCCATCACCATGATCGAGAAGCAGATCGGCGGCGACCAGGTTGCCGCCATCATCATCGAACCCATCCAGGGCGAAGGCGGCTTCATCGTCCCTGCCGAGGGCTTCCTGCCGGCCCTGGCCGCCTGGGCGAAGGACAAGGGCATCGTCTTCATCGCCGACGAGGTCCAGTCCGGCTTCTGCCGCACCGGCGAATGGTTCGCGGTGAACCACGAAGGCGTCATCCCGGACATCATCACGATGGCCAAGGGCATCGCGGGCGGCCTGCCGCTCTCCGCCATCACCGGCCGCGCCGACCTGCTCGACGCCGTGCACCCGGGCGGCCTCGGCGGCACCTACGGCGGCAACCCGGTGGCGTGTGCGGCCGCGCTGGCCGCGATCGGCTCGATGGAGCAGTACGACCTCAACGCCCGTGCCCGGCGCATCGAGGAGCTTGCCCTCGGCAAACTCCGGGAGCTGGCGGCAGCGCTCGGCAACGGATCCGTGCTGGGCGACATCCGTGGCCGCGGCGCCATGCTGGCGATCGAACTCGTCCAGGCCGGCTCCAAGGAACCGAACCCGGAGCTGACCAAGGCCGTCGCCGCCGCGTGCCTGCAGGAAGGGGTCATCATCCTTACCTGCGGCACGTTCGGCAACGTGATCCGGCTGCTGCCGCCGCTGGTGATCAGCGACGACCTGCTCCTTGACGGCCTTGAGGTGCTGGCCGCGGCGATCCGCGCCCACGCGTAGCGACACCCCTGTCCGGCGCCCGGCCGAGGCGCCGGACAGGGCGCCGGACACGGACCACCCGACGACCGGCGCAATTCCGGACCCGGCTGGGCTAGAGTCGTGCTACCACTGCAGGAACGCAGCCCGGCCGACGTCGCCCGGAATCCCGGGAGGCACGCTGGATTCTGCCCAGACCCACGAGGGGTTCATCGATGCGATACGTAGTTGGCTATACCCCGAACGACCGCGGCGCGGACGCCGTCGCCCTGGCCTCGGCCCTGGCCCGCGCGCAGGGCGCCCACCTGGACCTGGTCCATGTGGTGGACCGGCACACCCCCTACGTCGCACTCAATCCGCAGGGCAACCGGGTGAGCGTCGCGGAGCAGTCCGTGCTGACAGCCGAGCGGCAGGGCCTGGCCCTGGTGCCCGAAGGCCTGGTTGCCAGGTTCCACGTGCGCCAGGCGGACTCTTTTGCCGCTGGCCTGATTGACGCGGCCCTGGAGTACCGCGCGGGCCTGATCGTCGTGGGCGCCGCGAGCAACGGCCTGTTCAAGCGCTACAGCGTGGGCAGCGTGGCCAACGCGCTGCTGCATGCGTCCCCGGTCCCGGTGGCCCTGGCCCCCCGGGGCTACAGGCGGACCGAACCGGTCCGCGGCCTGACGCTCGCCGTCGGCCAGCGCACCGGGGCGGAAGCCGCGATCGACGTCGCAATCGGTGCCGCCGGACGCCGCGGCGTGCCGCTGCGGCTGGTGTCACTGGTGGAACTCGACGCCGCGGGCGACGGCGGAGAAAATGTCAATGCGGCGCATGTCCACGCGAACACGGTCCTCAAGGCCGCAGCCGAGCGGCTGCCCGAAGGGCACCCGGTCACGGTGGAGGTGGCGCACGGCCGGAACATCGAGGAGGCCATCGACGACCTCGCCTGGGATGACGCCGAAATACTCATCGTCGGTTCATCGCGGCTGGCGGAGAAGAACAAGCTCTTCATCGGGAGTACTGCCAACAAGGTGCTCCGCGCGCTGCCGGTCCCCATGGTGGTGGTGCCCCGGGACTACGTCCGGATCGACAGCTATCCCGAGGACTGAGCGGGTGCCGCTGCCCCCCGGCAACGCCCGGCCGTGCGACGATGGGTGCATGATCCAGGAAGCAGCGGCCGGGCCGGAGCACTCGGCCTTCGAGGCCGCCTACGAAGCTGCCCGGCGGAGCCTCCGCGAAGGCGGCATTCCGATCGGCGCAGCCCTGGCCCGCGACGGTGCGGTCATCGCCAGCGGACACAACGAACGGGTCCAGAACGGCGATCCGGTCGCGCATGGCGAAATGTCCGCCCTCCGGGCAGCGGGCCGGCAAAAGAGCTACCGGGACAGTACGCTCTACACCACACTCGCGCCGTGCGCGATGTGCGCCGGAACCATCATCCAGTTCAAGATCCCCCGCGTGGTGGTCGGCGAGGCGCGGACCTTCGACGGCGAACTCGACCTTCTCCGCTCACGCGGGGTAGAGGTGGTGATCCTCGACGACCAGCGCTGCGTCGAGATGATGCGTACCTTTATCGAGGATCAGCCCGCCCTGTGGGCTGAAGACATCGCAGCGGACCCCGCCGGGTAGGACAGCCGCCGGGTCGGAACGCCGCCGGGCCGGAACGCCGCCGGGATTAGGCGGAGGCGGAGAGGCGGGCCAGCTTGCGGCCAACGGAACTCTTCCTGGCCGCCCGAAGCATGTCCAGGGTCAGGACCAGGAGCGCCAGCCAGACCACACCAAAACCGATCCAGCGTTCCGTGGTCATGGCCTCCCGGAACACGGTCAGGGCCACGATGAACTGAAGGACCGGGGCGAAGTACTGCAGCAGCCCGATGGTCGTCATCGGCAGCCGCCGCGCCGAGGCGCCGAAAAACAGCAGCGGGACAGCAGTGATGACACCTGAGGCGAGGAGGAGCCAGAAGTGCCCGGCTCCGTTGGACCCCAGCGTCGCCGCCCCGCTCACGCCCAAGGCAATCATCGTGGCCCCGGCGAACGGCGTGAGCACCACGGTCTCCACGGTCAGGCTCGTCAGCGCATCCACGCGCGGACCGACGCGCTTTTTGAAGAAGCCGTAAAGTCCGAAGCTGCACGCCAGGGTCAGGGCGATCCACGGCAGCTTGCCGTAGGAAAAGGTCAGGACGCCGACGGCGACGAATCCGATGCCGACGGCGGCCCACTGCAGCGGGCGCAGCTTCTCCTTCAGGACGAAGACGCCCAGCAGGACCGACACCAGCGGGTTGATGAAATAGCCCAGCGAGGCCTCGACCGCCTGCCCCGTCGTGACCCCGTACGTGTAGGTCAGCCAGTTGACCGCAATCAGGCCGGCGGCCATGCTCAGCGGGACAATGATGCTGCGGTTCCGGAAAGCTGCGCCGAGCACCCGCCAGGAGCGCGTCACGGTGATCAGCAGGACGCAAAACAGCAGCGACCACACCACGCGGTTGGCCACTATTTCCACCGCACCGGTCGGCGCCAACACGTAGAAGTACAGTGGCAGCAGACCCCACAGGCTGTAGGCGCCGATGCCAAAGAGGACACCCGCCGTCGTATCCTTGTCCACCGCTTTGAGCCCGGGCGCGGCGGAAGCCGGCGGCGGTCCTTCCACCCCGGACCTGCCCGGAGGCGTCAACGCTGCGGGGGCATGGTATCCGTCGGGAGTAGGCACGTAGCCAATAACACCACGCCCCATGGCCCTATTCCACCCGGCACCGCCGCGCCGAGCGGGCCGGATCCGGTGTTGATCCGTGCAGTGGCGGGTGCCGCACGTTTTCCGCGTCTCCGGCCGGGACATTTAGAATGGGGCACTGTGCGCCGCATGTGCCGGCGCACCCGCCAAGACTCAGAAGGGCTCCCGTGTCCAGCTCGGCCGAAACCCCGTCCCAACGTCCCCTCCGTGTCGCGATCGTCGGCGCCGGACCGGCCGGTGTCTACGCCGCCGACATCCTGACCAAATCCAATCAGGTCAAGGACGGCGACTTCGACGTCAGCATCGACCTGTTCGAGGCCTACCCGGCGCCCTACGGCCTGATCCGCTATGGGGTGGCACCGGACCACCCGCGGATCAAGGGGATCGTCAACGCGCTGCACAAGGTCCTGGACCGTGGCGACATCCGCTTCCTCGGCAACGTCACCTACGGCCGGGACATAACCCTGCACGATATCCGGTCCTTTTACGATGCCGTCATCTTCGCCACGGGCGCCATCAAGGACGCGGACCTCAACATCCCGGGGATTGAGCTTGCGGGCTCCTTCGGCGGCGCGGACTTTGTTTCCTGGTACGACGGGCACCCCGATGTGCCCCGTGACTGGCCGCTGGATGCCAAGGAAATCGCGGTGATCGGCAATGGCAACGTGGCCCTGGACGTGGCCCGGATGCTGTCCAAGCACGCGGATGACCTCCTGGTCACCGAGATCCCGGACAATGTCTACCGCGCCCTGAAGGCCTCTCCGGTCACCGATGTCCACGTCTTTGGCCGCCGCGGGCCGGCGCAGGTCAAGTTCACCCCGCTGGAGCTGCGCGAGCTCAGCCACGCCCGGGACGTGGACATCGTGCTCTATCCGGAGGATTTCGAGTTCGACGAGGCCTCCGACGAAGCCATCCGCACGAACAACCAGATCAAGACGATGGTGAACACGCTGGGCAACTGGCTCGTCGAGGAGCAAACCGAGGCGGACACGCCGTCGTCCCGCCGGCTGCACCTGCACTTCCTGCACAACCCGGTGGAGATATACGCGGACAACAGCGGCGACGGTCAGTCCGGCAAGGTGGCGGGCATCAAGTTCGAGCGCATGCAGCTGGACGGCTCCGGCAACGTCAACGGCACCGGCGAGTTCCTCGACTACCCGGTCCAGGCCGTCTACCGGGCGATCGGCTACCATGGCTCGCCGCTGGACGAGCTTGAGTACGACGCCCGCCGCGGTGTCATCCCTAACGAGGGCGGCCGCATCCTCGACGCCGATGGCAACCCGGTGCCGGGCCTGTACGCGACGGGCTGGATCAAGCGCGGCCCCGTCGGCCTGATCGGCCACACCAAGGGGGACGCCCTGGAGACCATCGGCTTCCTGCTGGAGGACCGGCTGACCCTTCCGCCGGCCCGGAACCCGGATCCCCAGGCCGTCATCGAACTGCTCGAAGAACGCGGCGTGGAATACACCACCTGGGAGGGCTGGAACAAGCTGGATGCGCACGAGGCTGCCCTCGGCGCGGCCTGGTCCGGCAGCGGCAACGCGGACGGTGTGGTGCGGGAGCGCATCAAGGTGGTCCCGCGGGACGAAATGATCCGGATCTCCCGCGGCTGACCCGGCCGCTGGTCGCTGCGGTTTCGCCCTAGCGGCGGGCGGAAAGGCCCCGTAGACTCGGCGGACGTGACGGTGCCCGGCATACGGTCGTGGGCCGGCGATGGGGCCCGACAGGCGGGAGATTCAATGCGGAATCCGGTCGAG
Source organism: Arthrobacter sp. JB02-1C (assembly GCF_057748045.1). Classification (NCBI taxonomy): domain Bacteria; kingdom Bacillati; phylum Actinomycetota; class Actinomycetes; order Micrococcales; family Micrococcaceae; genus Arthrobacter; species Arthrobacter sp. JB02-1C. The sequence continues at coordinate 383,409 of NZ_CM173235.1, read as the reverse complement.
CAGTGCCTACCCGGCACCCCGCAGCAGGGACCCGGCCCGGAACTGCGCGAGCAAGCCGCCCGGGCCGGGCATGAGCAGCTGGATGCCCGTGCCGGCGGCCGCGGCTTTGACATGGAACGGCTGCCAGGGCTGCGCAGCCTGATCCGGGAATCGTGGCAGCGCTCTGTGGAGCTGCACGCCAATCCGGACAACCCGGAAGCGCCGCTCGCCCTGGCCCGCGACGAGCTTGAGGACTACCGGCGGCAGCATCCGCTGGCCGCGATCATGCCGGTGATCCACCAGCTGCTGGTCCTGCCCAGCCACGACAGCGGGATGCTGGTGGCCGTCGGGGACGAGGTGGGGCGGCTGCTCTGGGTCGAAGGGGACCCCGCCCTGCAGCGCCGCGCCGAGGGGATGATGTTCGTCCCGGGCGCCGACTGGTCCGAAGCCACCGTGGGCACCAGCGCCCCCGGGACGGCGCTGGCGCTGGGACGCGGCATCCAGATCGCCGGCGCCGAGCACTACAAGCGCTCCGTGCACCCGTGGAGCTGTACAGCCGTGCCGTTTCACGATCCGGATTCCGGAGCCCTGCTCGGCGTTGTCGACATCACCGGCACCGAATCCGCCGTCGCGCCGCACACCCTGTCCCTCGTCGAGGCGACCGTCGCCGCCGCGCAGGCCCACCTCAGGGTGGAGCGGCTCCAGCTCGCCGCCGCCCGGCGGGGCGCACCGGGCCGACGCCGGGCCGCCGGTGCCGTGGCCGGCCATTCCGGTGGGGCTCGGCCGGCCGCACCGAGCCGCCCCGGGACCGGAAGCCTGTACCGGAACAGCCTGCAGGTGCTGGGACGCGACCAGGCGCTGCTCAGTATCGACGGCCGGACGGTCGCACTGTCCGCCCGGCACAGCGAGATCCTGGCGCTGCTCAGCAGCCACCCGGCCGGGCTCTCCGCGGAGGAACTTAGCGCCCTGCTCTACCCACGGGACGGGTCCGCCATGACGCTGCGCGCCGAGATGGTGCGGCTGCGCAAGGTCCTGCAACAACTCAGCCCCGATGCTGTTCCGGGATCCCGCCCCTACCGGCTCCCGATGGACCTGGTAGCGGACTCCGGCCAGGTCCTCCGCTGCCTGCAGCGCGGCGCCCACCGGATCGCACTGGAAATCTACCGCGGCTCCGTCCTGCCCCGCTCCGAGGCGCCGGGCATCATTGCGCTGCGCCGCCGTGTCTCGTCCCTGCTGCGGGAGGCGGTGCTCGCCGACGGCAGCGCCGACTCGCTGCTGAAGTACGCCGGGCTGCCCGAAGCGCAGTACGACGTCGGCGTCCGCACCGCCGCGCTCAAGCTGCTGCCGCCGCGCTCACCCAGGCGTGCCGCCGTCGTCGCGGACCTCGAACGGCTCGAAGCGGAGCTTCGGGCCTGACCCGCGCCAGAGGCCAGGCTCCGGAGTGATCCGGTTCACATGGCTGCAACCTTCCTGCAACCTCCACGCTCCTAGGCTGGTGCCAGCGGCGGCCACAGGACACCTGTGCAGCGCCCGCCACCCATCTTGCCCAGCAAAGGAGCTCGCAATGACCGTCTACGCACAGCCCGGTACCGATGGTTCGAAGGTCACTTTCAAGGACCGCTACGAAAACTGGATCGGCGGCGAATGGGTCGCCCCGGTCAAGGGCCAGTACTTCGAAAACATCACGCCGGTGACCGGCAAGGCCTTTTGTGAAGTGGCCCGCGGCACCGCGGAGGACATCGAACTCGCGCTCGACGCCGCCCATAAGGTTGCACCGTCGTGGGGCAAGACCTCCGTGGCCGAGCGTGCCGCCATCCTGAACAAGATCGCCGACCGGATGGACGAGAACACCGAACTGCTGGCCGTCGCCGAGACCTGGGACAACGGAAAACCGATCCGTGAAACGCTCAACGCCGATATCCCGCTCGCCGCGGACCACTTCCGCTACTTCGCCTCCGCGGTCCGTGCCCAGGAAGGCCGGCTGTCCCAGCTCGATGACGACACCACCGCCTACCACTTCCACGAGCCGCTCGGCGTCGTCGGGCAGATCATCCCGTGGAACTTCCCGATCCTGATGGCGGTCTGGAAACTTGCCCCCGCGCTCGCCGCCGGCAACGCCGTCGTGCTCAAGCCCGCCGAGCAGACGCCGTCCTCGATCCTGGTGCTGATGGAACTCATCAGCGACCTGCTGCCGGCGGGCGTGATCAACGTCGTCAACGGCTTCGGCGTCGAGGCCGGTAAGCCGCTCGCCTCCAGCCCGCGGATCCGCAAGATCGCGTTCACCGGCGAGACCACCACCGGACGGCTGATCAGCCAGTACGCGTCGCAGAACCTGATCCCGGTCACCCTGGAGCTGGGCGGCAAGAGCCCCAATATCTTCTTCAACGACGTCGCCGACACCAACGATGCGTTCTACGACAAGGCCCTTGAAGGATTCACGCTCTTCGCCTTCAACCAGGGCGAAGTCTGCACCTGCCCGTCACGCGCCCTGGTGCAGGACGGCATCTACGACTCCTTCATGGCAGACGCGCTGGCCCGCACCCAGAAGATCATCCAGGGCAACCCGCTGGACACCGACACCCAGCTGGGCGCGCAGGCCTCGAACGACCAGCTGGAGAAAATCCTCTCCTACATCGACATTGGAAAGCAGGAGGGGGCCAAGGCCCTCACCGGCGGCGCCCGCGCCGAACTGTCAGGGGACCTGGCCGACGGATATTACGTCCAGCCCACCATTTTCGAGGGGCACAACAAGATGCGGATCTTCCAGGAGGAGATTTTCGGCCCGGTGGTCTCCGTGACCCGGTTCAGCGACTACAGCGACGCCATGGGCATCGCGAACGACACCCTCTACGGACTCGGCGCCGGTGTCTGGTCCCGGAACGGCAACGTCGCGTACCGCGCCGGCCGCGAGATCCAGGCCGGCCGGGTGTGGGTCAACAACTACCACGCATATCCGGCGGGAGCCGCGTTCGGCGGTTACAAGTCCTCCGGCATCGGACGCGAAAACCACGCCATGATGCTGGACCACTACCAGCAGACCAAGAACCTGCTGGTCAGCTATAACGAGAACAAGCTCGGCTTCTTCTAGGCCACCGGGCGGGACGGACCTGCCTGGTCCGTCCCGCCGTTGCCCTCTCACCGCACCTCCCGAGGAGATCCCCTTGCCCAACCCCCGGCTTGATGCCGCCGTCACGCTGTCCGGCGAAGATTTTTCCCGCGTGGCCCTCACCCCCGCGGCCGTGGACCTGCTGCGCACGCTCTGGCTCCGGCACGGGCCCCTCATGTTTCACCAGTCCGGCGGCTGCTGCGATGGGTCCTCGCCGATGTGCTACCCGGCGGGGGAGTTCCTCACCGGTGACTCGGACGTGCTGCTGGGCCGGTTCGACATTTCGGACGGAAGCGACCCACAGCCGCTGGAGTTCTGGATGTCCAAGGAGCAGTTCAACTACTGGAGCCACACGCACCTGACCGTCGACGTCGTGCCGGGCCGGGGAAGCGGCTTCTCTGTGGAGGCACCAGAAGGCAAACGCTTCCTGATCCGCTCGACGCTGATGGACTGGCCGGTCTGAAGCGGCCCCCGGGCTACCGCGGAACGGCTCAGGCGGAAGCGCTTCCGTCTCACGATGTGGGATTAAAACGGCCGTCCAGTGGATGGACACTACTATTAACTGGTCCGTTTCCACCCCGCTATCGAGATCTTGGACTCTTCCTATGAACCTATTCCGGACGAAACCCATCGAGCAGTCGATTGCCGACGCCGATGAACCCGGACGCAAGCTGAAACGCTCGCTCAGCACATGGGACCTGATGATCATGGGCGTCGCCGTCGCTGTCGGCGCCGGGATCTTCTCGGTCGGCGCCAAAGCGGCCGCCAACTTTGCCGGCCCCGCCGTCACTGTCTCCTTTGCGATTGCCGCCGTCACCTGCGCGCTGGCCATCATGTGTTACGCCGAATTCGCCACCGCGATCCCGGTGGCAGGATCCGCCTACGTCTTCACCTACGCCACGATGGGCGAGGTCCTCGCCTGGATCATCGGCTGGAACCTTATCCTCGAACTCTTCACCGCCGCTGCGGTGATCGCCAAGTACTGGGGGATCTACCTCAGCAAGGTCTTCGCGCTGACGGGCCTGGACGTCCCCCCGGCGCTCGCCATCGGCGGCGTCGATCTCTATTGGGGCGCCTTCCTGATCGTGGCGATTTTCACCGTCCTGCTGGTGCTGGGGACCAAGCTGTCCGCCCGCGTCGGCAACGTCTTCACCATCATCAAGATCGCCGTCGTTCTCTTCGTGATTGTGGTCGGCTTCACCTACGTGAAGTTCGAGAACTACACCCCGTTCGTCCCCGCAGCGCAACCCACCGGTGGCACCGGGGCCACCGACGTGCTCAAGCAGTCGTTCTTCGGCTTCCTCACCGGTGCGGCGCCGGCGCAGTACGGCACGCTGGGCATCTTCGCCGGTGCGGCCCTGGTGTTCTTCGCGTTCATTGGCTTCGACGTCGTCGCCACCTCCGCGGAGGAGGTCAAGAACCCGCAGAAGACGCTGCCGCGCGGCATCTTCGGCGGCCTGGCGATCGTCACCGTGCTCTACATTCTGGTATCGCTGGCGCTCACCGGCATGGTGTCCTACACCCAGCTGGCCGAAGCGAAGAACCCGACCCTGACCACGGCCTTCGAAGCCGTGGGGAACAACGACGCCGCCAAAGTCATCGCCTTCGGCTCACTCGTGGGCCTGACCACGGTGATCATGGTGCTGCTGATGGGGCTCTCCCGGGTCGTCCTGGCGATGAGCCGCGACGGGCTGCTGCCGCGCTCGCTCTCCAAGACCTCCGCGAGCCGGGCCACCCCCGCACGGCTGCAGATTATCTGCGGCTCCGCCGTCGCGCTGGTCGCCGGGCTGACCAACGTTGACCTGCTCGAAGAGATGATCAACATCGGCACGCTGTCGGCGTTCGTGATGGTCAGCCTGGGCATCCTGGTGCTGCGCCGGAAGCGCCCGGACCTGAAGCCTGCGTTCCGCGTCCCCTTCGGCAAGGTGCTGCCGGTCGTCTCGGCGGTGCTATGCCTGTACCTGATGACCAACCTGGCCGTGGAGACCTGGGTCTTCTTCGCCCTCTGGCTGGTTATCGGCATCGCCATCTACTTCTCCTACGGCCGGAGCCACTCGCGGCTGAACGAGAAGTTCGCCGAGGCCCGGGAGTCCGTCAACGGTGCGCCCGCGGCGCCGGCGGAACACCAGGATGCGGAGCAGCTGGCCCGCCGTTAAACAGCACAAAGCCGCACCCCAGCGCGGGGCCGCCCGCGGACTGTCCGGACACCCGGATGGGCCGCAGGCGGCCCCGCGCTGCTATTTCGGGGCTCCTTGCGCCGCCGCCCCGTCTGGAAGCCGTGACAATGCCCCCGATGTGTCCGGGCTCACAGTACTCTAAGCTAAGACTGGTACCTGAACGACTGTTCGACAAGCGAACATTCGGTGGTTTTGGGCCCCTGGGCTCCCATGCCAACGCACAAAGGAGTCACCATGAAACGAATTACCACGGTGCTGGCGGCCGTCGCGGTCCTGGCCCTGTCCGCCTGCGGCAGCGGGACGCCCAGTTCCACCGGCGGCGGCGCCTCCGGCGGGGCCACCGGCGGAGGGGACCTGACCAAGGTCAGCGTCGGCGTCATTCCGATCGTTGACTGCGCTCCCATTTACCTGGGGAGCAAACTGGGCTTCTTCAAGGACGAAGGACTTCAGCTGGACATCCAGACCGCCTCCGGAGGCGCGGCAATTGTCCCCGGCGTCGTCAGCGGCAGCTTTGACTTCGCTTTCTCCAACCTCATCTCGGTGATGGTTGCCAAGGACAAGGGCCTGGACCTGAAGTTTGTCGCCAACGGTGCCTCCACCACCGGTGAAAAGGGCAAGGACGTCGGCGGCGTTGTCGTTCCTGCCGGTTCCAGCATCAAGTCCGCGAAGGACCTGGCCGGCAAGACGGTGTCCGTCAACAACCTCTCCAACATCGGTGACACCACCATCAAGTCCGCCATCGAAAAGGACGGCGGGGACCCGTCCACCGTGAAGTTCGTCGAGGTGGCTTTCCAGGACGCGCCCGCCGCCCTGGCCAACAAGCAGGTCGACGCCGCCTGGATCCTGGAGCCGTTCATGTCCAAGGCCGTGGCCGCCGGCGGAACCGTCGTCGACTGGAACTTCGTGGAGATGAGCCCGAAGCTTGACATTGCCGGCTACTTCACGAAGTCGGACACCGTCAAGAACAAGCCCGAGCTGACCCAGAAGTTCACCCGGGCCATGAACAAGTCCCTCGAGTACGCGCAGGCGCACCCGCAGGAGGTCCGTGACATTGTGGGTACCTACACCAAGATCGACGAGGCCACCCGCGCCAAGATGACACTGACGCACTGGACCGTCAACTTCGACAAAGACGCTTTCAAGACCCTCGGTGATGCCGCCACAAAGTACGGCACGCTCACCAAGGCGCCGAACGCGGGCGACCTGCTCCCGTGAGTCCCGACTCTCCGGTCTCCGGCGGTCCCGCCCCGCGTACGGGGCGGGACCGCAGCGGCAGCACGAAGTTGCCGGCCAAACAGCTGCTTGGCCTGGCCGGGATCATCGGATTCCTGGCCACCTGGGAACTGATTCCCCGGCTGGGCATCATCGACCCGCGCTACCTGCCGCCTGCCAGCGAAGTGATTCTGGCCCTTGTCCGTGACCTCGGCCTGACCGCCTTCTGGGTCTCGGTGGGCGAAACCATGACGGCCTGGTTCCTGGGTCTGCTCCTTGCGGTGCTTCTGGCCGTGCTGCTGGGCTTCATCATCGGTTCCAGCGACTTCCTGCGCCGCGCCACCAACTCCACCATCGAGTTCCTGCGGCCCATCCCGTCCGTGGCGCTGATCCCCCTGGCGGTGCTGCTCTTCGGTGTGAAGATCGAGTCGTCGCTCATGCTGATCACCTACGCGGCCTTCTGGCAGGTCCTCATCCAGGTCCTTTACGGCGTGGCCGATGTGGACATGGTCGCCAATAACACCGCCAAGACGTACGGGCTGGGCCCGATGGCGCGGATACGTTACGTCGTGTTCCCCACCGCCCTGCCCTATCTGATGACCGGCGTCCGGCTTGCCGCCACGGTGGCGCTGGTGCTGGCCATTACGGCGGAACTGGTGATCGGCTCCCCGGGGCTGGGACGGGAAATCGCGCTCGCGCAGTCCGGCGGCGCCATCTCCGGAATGTACGCCCTGGTGCTCGCCACCGGCCTGATCGGTGTGCTGATCAATGCCCTGATGCGGCTGATCGAAAAGAAGACGCTCGCCTGGCACTCCTCCGTCCGTTCCGAGGTAATCGTATGAAGATCCTGAAGACCCTCGGCTATGTCCTGGCGCTTCCGGTGCTGCTGGTCCTGCTCTGGTGGGCGTCCACCTTGGGCGCGGTCAACTTCTTCGTCCCCACCCCGGCCACGCTGGTCAACAAGTTCGGCAAGGTCTGGTTCGGTGAGCGGTTCTTTACCGACGTCCTGCCCAGCGTCGGCCGGCTCCTGGTCGGCGTCATCGCCGCGGTCGTGATCGGCGTCGTGGGTGGTGTCCTGATCGGCTCCGTCCGCTGGCTTCGCGCGCTGCTGGAACCGGTGCTGGAGTTCTTCCGCGCCATTCCGCCGCCGGTGCTGGTTCCGGTGCTCATCCTGCTGATGGGCATCACCGACTCGATGAAGATCGCGGTGATCATCTCGGGCTGCGTCTGGCCGGTCCTGCTCAACACCATCGAGGGAGTCCGCGCCGTCGACGGCGTCCTCTCGGATTCCGCGCACACCTACGGCATCGATGGCTGGGCCCGCGTCCGGTACCTGGTGCTGCCCTCCGCCAGCCCGCAGATCCTTGCGGGCGTGCGCCAGTCACTCTCGCTCGGCTTGATCCTTATGGTCATTTCCGAGATGTTTGCCTCGTCCTCGGGGCTTGGCTTCACCATCGTCCAGTTCCAGCGCTCCTTCGCCATCCCGGAAATGTGGTCCGGCATCGTGGTGCTTGGCCTGCTGGGCGTGGCCATGTCGTTCATCTTCCAGTGGGCCGAGCGGAACATCCTGCGCTGGTACCACGGCCAGAAAGAGGTAGAAAATGCAGCCTGACCCCGCTCCGCAGCCAGCCGGGACGACGCAGCCAGCCGCGACGACGCAGCCCGATGCCATGCTCTCCGTCCGCGGCCTGAAGAAGGTCTATCAGACCGACGGCGGCGACATCGAGGCGGTCCGCAACCTCACCTTCGATCTGCGCGCCGGGGAGCTGGCTTGCCTGGTGGGTCCCTCGGGTTCCGGCAAGACCACGCTGCTCAAGTGCATCTCCGGTCTGATGGCCCCCACCGAGGGGGAAGTCCTGCTGGACGGCAAGCGCGTCTCCGGGCCGCCGAAAAAGATGGCCGTGGTCTTCCAGGAATACGGCCGTTCCCTCTTCCCCTGGATGCGGGTCCGGGACAACGTGGAACTGCCGCTGAAGAACCAGGGAGTGCCCAAGGCGGAACGCGACCGGCTCGTCGACGAGGCTCTCGAGGCCGTGGGACTGGCCCACGTCCCGCGCTCGTACCCCTGGCAGCTCTCCGGCGGCATGCAGCAGCGCGTGGCGATTGCCCGGGCCATTGCCTACCAGCCCGAGGTCCTGTTGATGGATGAGCCGTTCGCCGCGGTGGACGCCCAGACCCGGGCCGACCTGGAAGACCTCATCCGGGTGGTCTGGAAGAAGCTCGGCGTGACGGTCCTGTTCGTCACGCACGACATCGACGAGTCGGTCTACCTTGGCGAGCGGGTCATCATCCTGTCCAGCTCCCCGACTGTGGTGCAGGAGGACATCGTGATCGACCTTCCCGAGGACCGCGACCAGCTGAACACGCGGGCGCTGCCGCGCTTCACCGAACTTCGGCACCACGTGTACGAGCAGATCCAGCTGGCCAAGAAGGGCCACCGTCCCGCGGCAGCGGGCTCGGCCGCCGGCTCAACCGCAGGCTAAGGGCGTCGCCCGCGAAGGCCCCGAAGCAAACGAAACACCCCGCCACGGATAGTCCGTGGCGGGGTGTTTCGTTGCGGCCAGCGGCCGACGGCGGAGGCTACAGCTTGTTGGCTGCCTCGGCGTCGGATGCTGCCTGGCCCGCACCGAGGTTGGCGCGCAGCTTGGCGCCGAGCTCGGCGTCCACGTTGGTCCAGTACTGGATGGCGCGTTCCTTGATGGCGGGGCTCTTCACGCCGCCCACGGCGCCGGTGATCGTGTCCAGCAGGCGGGCCTTGGCGCCGTCGTCGAACACTTCGCGGTACAGGGTCCCGGCCTGGCCGAAGTCCCCGTCCTCAGCGTGCAGGGAGTGCGCGGAAAGCGTCAGCTCGCCGTCGTTCTCCCAGCCGCCGGCCGGGCTCTGCGGCTCCACGGCAGCCGGGCCGCCGAACGAGTTCGGTGCGTACACGGGAACGCTGGGGGCGTTGAAGGTGTACCGGCCGGCGCCGTCCTGGCTGTAGTTGTTGACCTGGCTCTTGGGCAGGTTCACCGGGAGCTGGGCGTGGTTGGTGCCCACGCGGTAGCGGTGTGCGTCGGCGTAGGAGAAGATGCGGGCCTGCAGCATCTTGTCCGGGGAGGCAGCGATGCCCGGCACGAAGTTCGACGGCGCGAACGTGGCCTGCTCAATCTGCGCGAAGTAGTTCTCCGGGTTCTTGTTCAGCTCCATGGTGCCGACCTTGATCAGCGGGTAGTCGGCGTGCGGCCACACCTTGGTGAGGTCGAACGGGTTGAAGCGGTAGGTCTTGGCATCCTCGTACGGCATGACCTGGACGTGCAGGTCCCAGGACGGGAAGTTGCCGGCCTCGATGTTCTCGGACAGGTCGCGGATGTAGAAGTCTGCGTCCGAGCCGGCCAGTTCTTCAGCCTGGTCACCGGTGATGGCCTTGACGCCCTGGTTCGACTTGAAGTGGTACTTGACCCAGAAGCGCTCGCCGGCGGCATTGATCCACTGGTAGGTGTGCGAGCCGTAGCCCTGCATTTCGCGCCAGGAGGCCGGCAGGCCGCGGTCGCCCATCAGCCAGGTGACCTGGTGGGCGGACTCGGGGGAGAGGGTCCAGAAGTCCCACTGCATGTCGGCGTCGCGCAGGTGCGTGCCCGGAAGCCGCTTCTGGCTGCGGATGAAGTCCGGGAACTTGATGCCGTCGCGGATGAAGAACACCGGGGTGTTGTTGCCGACCAGGTCGTAGTTGCCTTCGGTGGTGTAGAACTTCACCGCGAAGCCGCGCGGGTCGCGCCAGGTGTCGGGGGAGCCGCTTTCGCCGGCGACGGAGGAGAAACGGATGAGCATGTCCGTCTCAACGCCGGGCTGGAACAGCGCGGCCTTGGTGTAGGCGGAGACGTCCTCGGTGGTTTTGAAGGTACCGAACGCACCGCCGCCCTTGGCGTGCACGACACGCTCCGGCACGCGCTCGCGGTTGAACTGGGCGAGCTTCTCGATCAGGTAGTGGTCGGTCAGGATGATCGCGCCGTCGGCGCCGACGGTCTGAGAGTGGGCGTCGGACGCGACGGGGGCGCCGGACTGTGTCGTGGATACTGCGGGCGCAGAGATGTTCTGAGTCATCATTCTCCTATTTCGGTTCTAACTTAGGTTCGGTCGGGAAGTTTTTGGTTCCGCTGGCACTCTTCGCAGATGCCCTGGTACAGGACGTCCGCGATCTGAATGGTCATCGGCCGGGAGTCCGGGTCCCAGTGCGGAGTCAGGCAGGGCGCGTGGCCGACGGCGCATTCGACGTCCTCCACCCGGCCGCAGCTGACGCAGACAGCGTGGTGGTGGTTGTCGCCCACCCGGGTCTCGTACAGCGCGGGCGAGTGCGGCGGTTCAAAGCGGCGGAGCATCTGCAGTTCGGTGAGGTCGCCGAGGACCACGTAGACGGACTGCGCGGTCAGTTCGGGAAGCTCTTCGCGGGCGGCGGCGAGGATGCCCTCTGCCGGCGCGTGCGGGTGACGTTCGACGGCGGTCAGCACGGCCAGCCGCTGTTTGGTCACCCGGCGGCCGTGGGCACGCAGCGCCGCGGCCCATCCCTCATGGCTCCCCGCGTGATCTGTCATGCCTCCATTCAAGCACTTATTTTGAGCAGGTCATAATAAGCTGCGGCGTGTTTCGTTCCGGTGCGCCACTAGAGTTGCCCAGTGGGGAAATTCCTGGCGGACATCACGCCGTTACGCGAGAGCCCGGCGTTCCGCCGCCTGTGGCTGGGCTCCGCCGTCTCGGCCCTGGGCAGCCAGCTCACCCTGGTGGCCGTGAGCCTGGAGGTCTACCGCCTCACCCAGGACAGTCTGTACGTCGGCCTGCTGAGCATCTTCGCCCTGGTTCCGCTGGTGTTCGGCGGCCTGCTGGGCGGCTCCATTGCGGATGCCCACGACCGCCGGGCAGTCGCGCTGCTCGCTTCGGCCGTGCTCTGGCTGACCACTGCGGGACTGGCACTGCAGGCGTGGCTCCAGCTGGGCAACGTGTGGCTGCTGTATGCCTTGATCGCGGTGCAGAGCGGCGCGCAGTCGATCAACCAGCCCGCCCGCAGCGCCATCATCCCGGTCCTCGTGCGCAAACAGCTCCTGCCGGCTGCCAACGCGCTGAGCATGATGAGCTTTGGCCTGACCATGACGGCTGGCCCGTTGCTGGCCGGTGTGCTGGTCGCCTCGGTCGGTTTTGCCTGGACCTACACGCTCGACGTGGCCAGCTTCGCCTTTGTGGTCTGGGCGCTGCTAAAACTGCCGGCGATGCCGCCCGGTGAGACGGCGCACCGGGCCGGGCTGCGCTCGGTCGTGGAGGGCTTCCGCTTCCTCGGCACCCGGCCCAACCTCCGCATGACCTTCATCATCGATCTGGTGGCCATGATCCTGGCCCAGCCGCGGGCGCTGTTGCCGGCCATCGCCGCGCTCATGATCGGCGGCGGCGACGCCACCGTCGGTCTTTTGCTGGCCTCCACCGCCGTCGGCGCCTTCCTGGCCGGGCTCTTCTCCGGGCCGCTGGGAGCGGTGCACAAACAGGGGACCGCGGTGGTCTGGTCGGTCATGGGCTGGGGCGCCTCGATTGCCGGGCTGGGCCTGGTGGTGGTACTGGCCGGGCGGTCCGGCGGCGGGGAGGTCGGCCCGTGGCTGGTGCCCGCCGCCGTCTGCTGTGCGCTCGCCGGCATCGCCGACTCGGTCAGCGCCGTGTTCCGCACCACGATTCTGCAGTCGGCCACCCCCGACCACCTGCGTGGCCGGCTGCAGGGCGTTTTCGTGGTGGTAGTAGCCGGCGGCCCCCGGGTCGGGGACATGCTCGCAGGCGGTGCAACCCGGCTGCTCAGCGAGGGGTGGGTGCTGCTGGCCGGCGGCGCGTTGTGCGCGCTGGTTGCCTGGCTCGTCGCCCGCTGGCAGTCCGGTTTTCTGGCCTACGACGCGCGGAACCCGGTCCCCTAACAGTTCGTTTCTCAGATGTATGATCCACGCGGACATCCACGGCAAGGCTTGGGAGGATCAGTGCACAACCATCACAACGGACTGAAGACGGCGGCCTTGTTTGGCGTCCTGTGGGCAGTCCTGCTCGGCCTGGGCGCACTGATCGGGGCCGGCACGCGCAGCGCGGCGCCGATCTGGATCATGGCGCTGATCGGCGTCGGTACCACGGCCTACGGCTACTGGAACAGTGACAAGATCGCGATCCGCTCCATGCAGGCCTACCCCGTGACGGAGGCCGAGGCGCCGCAGCTGCACCAGATGGTCCGTGAATTATCGGCCCGCGCAAACCAGCCGATGCCCCGCATTTTCATCTCACCGACCATGGCCCCGAACGCCTTCGCCACCGGCCGCAACCCGCAGAACGCAGCCGTGTGCTGCACCCAGGGCATCCTGCAGCTGCTGGACGCCCGCGAGCTGCGCGGTGTTCTCGGCCACGAGCTGATGCACGTGTACAACCGGGACATCCTCACTTCCTCGGTGGCGGCTGCCGTGGCGGGTGTGATCACCTCGGTGGGGCAGATGCTGCTCTTCTTCGGCGGCGGCGACCGCCGTAACGGGAATCCGCTGGCGCTGCTCGCCATGGCCCTGCTGGCACCGTTCGCGGCGTCGCTGATCCAGATGGCGATCTCCCGCACCCGGGAGTACGACGCCGACGAGGACGGCTCGGTCCTCACCGGCGACCCGCTGGCGCTCGCCTCCGCCCTGCGGAAGATCGAGCAGGGGGTTCAGCTCGCTCCGCTGCCGCAGGACCAGCGCTTGGTCAACGCCTCGCACCTGATGATCGCCAATCCCTTCCGCGGCGGTGCAGGGGTGGCTCGGATGTTCTCAACGCACCCGCCGATGCAGGACCGGATTGTCCGGCTGGAGCGGATGGCGGGCCGTCCGCTGGTCTGACCGGGAAGCGACCGGAACGTCCTTCAGCGCCCGGAAGCCTTGAACATCCCCGGCCCCGGTGGGAAACTGACCGCCGGGGTACCGGCGCCCCGGCGGAGGCGAAATGAACACTGCAGCTTCAGGGGCCTGGCCATATCTGCCCCTCGACCAGTGGAAGGAAACCCGCGACACCCTTCAATTGTTCACCCAGGTTGTCGGAAAGGTTTGCCTCGCCAACACGCCGTTGATCAACCACTGGTGGAACTGCGCCCTCCGTGTGACAGCCCGTGGACTCACCACCCCACTCATGCCCCACCCCGGGGGCCAGCGCTTCCAGATCGACTTCAACTTCCAGACGCACCGCGTCGAGATTGTGAGTACGTCCGGCGCGGCCCGCTCATTTGGGCTCGGCTCCCTCACTGTTGAGGGCTTCTACAACTCCCTGCGGCACTGCCTGGACGAACTGGACCTGACGACGGAATTCTGGCCCGTTCCGGTAGAAATCGCCGGTGCGATCCCCTTCGCCGAAGACCGGACGCATGCAGACTATGACACCGAAGCGGTGCACCGTTTCTGGCTCACCCTGGTCGAGGCCGACCGCGTTTTGACGATGTTCCGCGGACGCTTCGTGGGCAAGGCCAGCCCCATCCATCTGTTCTGGGGAGCGCTGGACCTGGCGGTGAGCCGATTCTCCGGCCGGACCGCCCCGGCGCATCCCGGCGGTGCGCCGAACTGCGGGCCCCACGTGATGCTCGAGGCGTACTCCCATGAGGTGTGCAGTGCCGGGTACTGGCCAGGGGGCGATGCCGAGGGTGTCTTTTATTCCTACGCGTACCCGGAACCTCAGGGATACCGGGAGTTTCCGGTGGAGACTCCCGGCGCCTACTTCAGCGCGGAACTCGGCGAATTTGTGCTGCCCTACCGGCTGGTGCGGACCGCAGCCGATCCGGACACGCTGCTCCTGGGGTTCCTGCAGGGCACCTACGAGGCCGCCGCGAGCTGCGCGCACTGGGACCGGGCGGCCCTGGAGCGCCGAGCCTGAGAGCAGGGCTGCACCGGTCATGTGGCGACGCCCTACCGGGTTCAGCCGGTGTGCTCGTCGTAGTGGTCGCTGTGGACGGCGTGGCGGTGCCCGTCGTGGAGGTAGTCAACGTGATCCCCATGCTGGACGGTGTCGTGACCGCATCCAGGGCCGTGTTCGCGCCGGCCGGGCCGCCGGAGACAAGACGAGGACCGCAGGATCAAGGCTGATCGCTGCGGTCCTCGGGGTATTCTGCGACTCTGTGCGGACTACGGACGCAACAGCCCGGTAATGACGCGGCGAACCGACCCTAGCTGCGGAAGTTCACGAACTGGAGATCGGCCTCGTCGAAGTTTTTCAGCAGCGCCATGGTTTCCTGCAGGTCGTCCCGTGATTTGGACGTCACCCGCAGTTCGTCGCCCTGGATCTGGGACTTGACGGACTTCGGGCCCTCGTCCCGGATCAGCTTGTTGATCTTTTTCGCCAGATCCTGGGCGATGCCCTCCTTGATGCTGGCCTCGAGCCGGTACTCCTTGCCCGAAGCGTACGGCTCGCCGGTATCGAGTGACTTCAGCGAAATGCCGCGCCGGATCAGCTTGGACTGGAGCACGTCCAGCACCGCCAGCACCCGCTCTTCGGAATTTGCCTTCATGAGGATCTTTTCGCCGCTGAAGTCGACTTCGGCGCCGACGCCCTTGAAGTCGTACCGCTGGGCCAGTTCCTTTTGGGCCTGGTTCAGCGCATTGGCGACTTCCTGCTTGTCGACCTTGCTGACGACGTCGAATGTGGATTCGCCTGCCATGACTGTCCTCCTGCTGGTTGTCGGGCGCCCTCCGGTAGGGCGGTGCTTTCTGAATTCCAGCCTAATACGGATGGCCCGCCCCTGCCGATGCCCTTGCCGCTGCCGTGGGCGGGCCGGGCTTCACAGTCTGCTCCTAGCTCAGTCCCGGTGGGAACGAAGCTTCGCCCGGCAGAGTTGTAGCCCTTGGAAGTAACGCGTGAAAGGCAAGGCACATGAACCGCAGGGCCATCCAGTACGTCACCAGTTCCACCGCCGCCGCAGCCGGTAGCTTCACGGCCGCGGCGGCGTCCATGGCTGCTGCCGCCCTGGCCGCCTCGATCATCCTGAGCCCGGCCGCGGAGGCTTCCGTGCGCCTCGACGGAGTGCAGGCAGACCTGGCCCGTGCGGTCCAACTGAACCAGGTGACCCCGGAGCAGGCGGCGAAATTCGAGGCGAAACTTGCCGGCAGGATCCTCGGCGGCGCCTGATATTCCCCGCGTGCACGCAGCCCGCGCCGCCGATTCGATTCTTCGGCGGAAGTTCTGTAAAGTTGTCTTGCCCGCGGTTGCTGAAGCGGAAAGGACTGGAAACAGACCATTCCGAACACGTCGCCGCGAGTGATCTTCTTTTGAAGTTCGGCAGATTACCCGAGCGGCCAAAGGGGGCTGACTGTAAATCAGCTGGCAACGCCTACGGGGGTTCGAATCCCTCATCTGCCACCCTTGTGGTGAGTCGAGACATCCTTCACGGATGAGTCGGGTCATCGGTTACACCCCGGTCTTCGGACCGGGGTGTTTTTCTTTGCCCGGGTTCTCTGGGTTGGTAGTCCCTGGTGGGGTCGATGGTGAGTTCGCGGATGATCTCTCCGGTGGTGGCGTCGCTGATGGTGACGTCGGTGTCGTGGATGAGCATGAGGACGTGCCGGCGGGCGTGGGCGCGGCCGATGCCGATGTGGCGGAGCTGTCCTGCGTGGCGGAGGGTGAGTTTCCCGAACTGGTCGACGCGGTCGATGCGGCGGCGCCAGTGGTCGCCCTGTTTCGCTCCGGCTGGGGCTGCCTTGGGTGTGGCTGTGTAGGCGGCGGCGGGTGTGCGTCGGTCCAGGGCCCGGTGTGGGCGTTCGTGGTTGTAGATGTGCCGGAACTTTTCCAGCTGTTCGTTCAGGTCTTCGAGGGTGTGGGCGGCCGGCTGGCCGGCCAGCCAGCGTTTGAGGGTCTGGTGGAAGCGTTCGATTTTGCCCTGGGTCTGCGGGTGGTTCGGGGAGCCGTTCTTCTGGGTGATGCCCAGGGTGTGGAGTTGGTGTTCGAAGGCGTTCCGGCCGCCGCGGCCGCCGGCCAGGCGGGTCGTGTAGACCATGCCGTTATCGGTCAGGGTCGAGGCCGGGAGCCCGTAGTGGGCGGCGCAGGCCAGGAACGTGCTCACGACGGCGGTGACGGTGACGGGTTTGAACGCGGTGCAGGCGAGCAGGTAGCGGGAGTGGTCATCGAGGAAGTTCAGGATCTCGATGTCGGTCCCGTCGGCGAGGGCCCAGTGGGTGAAGTCGGACTGCCAGGTTTCGTTGGGTTGATGGGCTTCGAAGCGGTGCAGGGACGCTTTGGGCCGTTTCTTCGGTTCCGGGGTGATGAGGCCATGGGCGTGCAGGATGCGGCGGATGGTCGAGGTCGAGGGCGGCTGCAGTCCTTCGCGTTCAAGGTGCCAGGCGATGGTGACGGGGCCTGCGTCCAAGCCGGCGGCGGCCAGTTCGCGGCGCACGGACAGGATTCGGTTGATGGCGGCTTCGGTGGTTCGGCGCGGGTTGCTCAGCGGGCGTTTGGGCCGGGGCTCGACGGCGTCGATGCCTCCCTCTGCTTCGCGCCTGAGCAGTTCGTGGACCCAGCGGCGGCTGACTCCGTAGCGGCGGGCTGCGGCCCGTGACGGTCAGGCCTTGGTCACGGACGGCGAGGACGATGACTTTCTGCTTCGACATGAACCATGCTCGACCCCCCGCAGTGTGAACGATGTCCCGGCTCACCGGTGAAGGGTCAACTGAGAACGATGTCCCGACTCAGGTGTGAACTATGTCGTGAAACTAGACACCTCATCTGCCACCCTCGAAAAGCCTCCGAAACCACTTGGTTTCGGAGGCTTTTCGTTTGTCCGCGCCGCTGATGCCCGCTTCGGACCAAACGATTGCTCCGGCACGGCCGCTCCGGGGGCGACAACGGCAGTTACGGAGCAGCCGATGTGCGGTCGACGGCTGCGAGGATGGCCGCGCCGAGCTCAGCCGGACGGGTGAACTGGGGCCAGTGCCCGGTCGGAAGATCCACGTACTCGACGTCCCGGATCCGGGCCAGCTCCGCCACGTACGGATGGCCCCCTTCGATCCATTGACGCAGCAGGGACGAAGGAAATTCACAGGCGATAACCGTCGCCGGCACGTCGTAGCGACGGTCGTCGTGGAGCCGTTGCCGGTCGTAGGCGACCCCCTTGGGTTCCGGGACGGCGCTGGCCCGGAACGCGGCGCGGCGTGCGTCGTCCAGGTCGACGAGGTCCTCGACGTCCATGGCGGCACCCTACGCGCCCGGACGCTTCCCGGCGACACCCTGCGCGCGTCACACGGAATCCGTATTACCGCCGAGTAGGGTAAAGCGCGTTGATCGTTGTGTCATGAGCCGTCGAGCCTGAGGAGAAGAAGTGAAGTCGTTTGCGTGTGGTGACGTCGTGCCCGGTTGCGAAGCGCGCTGGGTGTGCAGCACGGAGGATGAAATCCTGGTGCAGGTCGGTGCCCACGCCGCGTCCGTGCATGGCCTGACGGAACTGCCCTCCGGACTGGTCGACTCGGTCCACAAAGCCATCCACACCGTTAGTTGAACCCCGCGCCCGCCTCGCCGGGCCACGGTGCTGCCGGGCCGCAGCCACCCGACTGGGAGACCCTGCTGGCCGCTGCCTGCCGGGGCGACGGGCTGGCGGCGGCCTACCAGCCGATCGTGGACACCTCCAGGGGCACGGTGGTGGGCTACGAAGCGTTGGCGCGCTTTCCCGGCTTTACCGAAAAGAACCCCGAAGTCTGGTTCGCGGCCGCCCGTGACCACGGCACGGCGGCCGAACTCGAGGCAGCCGCACTGCGGACGGCGCTGCAGGCCCGCGATGCGCTGCCGTCGAACTGCTTTCTCACTTTGAACGTGTCGCCGGAGTTACTCACCTCCGAGTGCATCCGGAGCGTGTGGCGCGAGCAGGGCAAACTGGACGGACTCATCGTCGAGCTGACCGAACAGACTCCGATCGAGTCGTACCTGGAACTCGAACCTGACCTTAACCAGTTGCGCGCCGCCGGGGCCCTGATCGCCGTCGACGACGCCGGTGCGGGCTACGCGGGTCTGCGGCACCTGTTGGTCCTCCGGCCGTCGCTGATCAAGATCGACCGCGCGCTGATCATGGACGTGGACCGGGATGAGGCCAAGCGCGCGCTGATCGAAATGATGGGGGCCTTCGCGAGCCGGGTCGATGCCTGGATCCTGGCCGAAGGCGTGGAGCGCGTCGAGGAGCTGGATGCCCTGGTGTCCCTGGGTGTCCCGCTCGTGCAGGGTTACTATCTCGCCCGGCCGGCTGCCCCGTGGGCCGGCATTGACCTGGATGTGGCGCACCGCCTTGCCAGTGCCCGGCCGGTTGCCCATAAGACGGTGATCCGTGACGTCGTCGAGCCGGCCACGACGGCGACCAGTGTCACCGGCGCAGCGGATGCCTTTGCGGCGAACCCGTCGCTTGAGGCCGTGGTGCTGTTGGGGGAGCACCTGCGGCCGGTAGCCGTGCTGGACACCGGAGCGGCGGCCCTCGGCGTGGTGAGCCCCGGAATGCGGGTCAACCTCGATACTCCGCTCAGCCAGGCCCTGGCCCGTTCCATGACCAGGTCCAGGGCGCAAAGGTTTGACTCGCTGCTGGTGACGGACAACGCGGGCCGGTTTGCCGGTCTCGCCCGGATGGAGCGCATGGTGGTGGCGCTGGCCGGTGCCGACGACCCGACCGGTGCGGACGACCCGGCCGGTGCGGACCTCGCCTAGTCCGCAGTACCGGCCGGACGCAGCCGGAAGGAGTACTGTCCGGCTCCGCCCATGGGCTCCAGCGTCAGCTCGGCGCCGTCGGAGGGCAGCACGAGCGCCGTACGGATAGGCTCCCCGCAGGGAACGGACACCTCGGCGAGTGCGCCGGCGCCATTCCAGCTGCTGATGGCGAGCCGGACCCAGGCGGCTCCGCGGCAGGCGAAGTCGAGCTCGTAGTGGCCGGCGGGTGCCGCGAGTCCGGAGCTGGTGGATGCTTCGGAGCTGGCGGCGCCCCGAATCTCCCCGGGCACCGGCGGGCCCAGGATGTTCCGAGCCCAGACGTCCGCTTCAAAGCTGTCGCGCCGCGCTGCGTCATTGTTTGGTTCGATCTTGATCCCGGCCGTTCCCGCCTCAAGCCCGTACAGGGCGGTAGCCCGTGCCGTGAGGGTTCCGCCGGTGTGGCGGATGAAGGACGCGCGGGCCTCACCGCACGGGTAGTCCCAGGTCTGCGGGAGCGCATCCCCGGCAGCCAGCCGCACTTCAAGCCGGGTGCCGCCGGAACAGGCAGCGGTCAAAAGGTAGTCGCCGGCGGGGAGTTCCCCAGTCCATGCCGCGCCCTGTCCGGTGGCGTACGGGGTCGCGGCGCTGGCGGCCGGTCCCCCGAGCTGCCGGGTCACCTCGGCCAGGAACACGGCGGAGCCGGCGGTGTGGCCGGGGCCGGTCGACGGGTGGGCCGGCGGGGACTGCGGCGGCTCAGGAGGGGCGTACTCGCACCCCGCCAGGGCGGCGGTGAGCACCAGCAGCGTCACCGCCGCGCGCAGGGTCTGTGCTCCGGCCGGGGCGGACATGCTGTGAGTCTACCCGCGCGCTTCGGCGGGCCCGGCGGCCCGGCGGCCAGTCCGCCCTGAGCGGCATGGCTCCTTGGCAAGCGTTGTTACTGGCGGGTAACATCAGGGTTATGCACCTGCTGCTCCGCACCCTCCTCCTGCTGATCACGTCCGCCCGGCGCGCGCGCCTGAGTATCTGGGATTCATCGTCGCTGCCGCTGCGCGTCCTGCCGACGGACATCGATATCGCCCTGCACGTCAACAACGGGATGTACTTCTCGCTGATGGACCTGGGCCGCTTTGACCTGATGGCACGCAGCGGCACCTGGAAGGCCATGCGCCGGCGCGGCTGGACGCCGGTCGTTGCGGGGGAGACCATCGCCTTCCGCCGCTCGCTGCAGCTCTGGCAGGCCTACACCATCGAGTCCAGGATCATCGGACTGGACGAGAAGGCCATCTACTTCGAACAGCGGATGGTGGTGGACGGCGAAATCTACGCCCGGGCCCACATCGCCACCCGGCTGGTCAGCCGCGGCAAGCCCGTCAGCCAGGAGGAGATTCTCCGCGAATTCGGCGCCCCGCCGGCGGACCTGGAGCTGCCGGAGTGGATCCACGACTGGCGTGAAAGCAATGCGCTGCCGGGCGCCCGCCGTCCGGCCCCGCACGTCTGGGCCTAAGCGGCCAAGGATGTGCCATCAGCGAAACCCGGGGGACAACCGCGCCGGCCACGCGTACCGTTGACCCATGGCTACCGTAGACATTACAGGTGAACAGTTCGCATCAACCGTCGAGGACAACGACATTGTGCTCGTAGACTTTTGGGCCGAATGGTGCGGCCCGTGCAAGCAGTTCGGACCCACGTACGCGGCCGTTTCGGAGAAGCACCCGGACGTCGTCTTTTCCAAGGTTGACACCGAAGCGGAGCAGCAGCTCGCCGCCGAGGCCGGCATTACCTCGATTCCCACGCTGATGGCGTTCCGCGAAAAGGTGCTGGTGTTCTCCCAGCCCGGCGCCCTGAACGCCCAGCAGCTCGAGCAGGTGGTCGATGCCGTCAAGGGCCTGGACATGGAGGAAGTCCACGCGCACGTGGCACGCTCCCAGGCCGAAGCCGCGGCCGCCCCGCAGGACGGCACCCAGATCCCGGACGCTTAAGCAGGAAAGGTTTAGAGCCGGTCCAGTCGGACCGGCTCGGCCAGCAGCGCACTGAGGGATTCGTTCAGGTCCTGCACGGCACTGCCCTTGGCGTGCTTGTCCAGATCGGCCTGGCTCGCCCACTGCTCGGTCAGCACCAGCTTGTCCTCGCTTGCCTCCGTGAGTTCGTAGCGGATGCAGCCGGGCTCGTTGACGACCTCCTCGATCGCGATTTCCAGGGCGAGTTTTACGCGGAAGAACTCTCCCTCGTTGGGAATGAAAGTGGCCCGCAGGTCAAGGGGTGTACTCATGGCCTTCACCCTACCTGCGGCCGCTCCGCTGCCGAAAAGCTCCCGTGTCTTCCGCGCGGCATCCGCAGGCTGCCCTTCTCTTGGTGCCGCGGCGTTGGTAGCGTCACACCATGCTCGCCTACACAGCCGGGGACACTGACGTCCCGCTGATCGATGAAACCATCGGAGACCATTTCGAACGGATCGTCGCCGCTTTCCCCTACCATGACGCGCTGATTGAGGCCGCCCTCGTCCCCGGCGAAGAAGCGCGGCGGTGGAGCTACACCAAACTGAACGACGACGTCGACCGGCTCGCGCGGGCGTTGCTCGCCGTCGGCGTCGCCAAGGGGGAGCGGGTCGGGATCTGGAGCCCGAACTGCGCCGAATGGACGATCCTGCAGTACGCCACCGCAAAAGTCGGGGCCATCCTGGTCAACGTCAATCCGGCCTACCGCAGCCACGAACTGGAGTTCGTCGTCAAGCAGAACGGCATGCGGATGCTGGTGGCGGCTCCCTCCGACAGGAACAGCGACTACGTGGGTATGGCCAGGCGGGCCCTGTCCGAATGTCGGGACCTGCGCGAACTCGTCTTCCTGCCCGCCTCCGGTTCGCCGGACCTCGCCGCGGGGATCCCCGAACGCGCGGCGGAGCAGAGCTACGGCGAGTTGCTAAAGCGCGCCGACGACGTGCCGCATCCGGGGCTGAAGGCGCGGATGGCCGAACTGGACCCGCACGATGCGATCAATCTGCAGTACACCTCCGGCACCACCGGATTCCCCAAGGGCGCCACCCTCACACACCACAACCTGCTCAACAACGGCTACTCGATCGGGGAACTGCTGGACTACACCGAGCGCGACCGGGTGGTGCTCCCGGTGCCGTTCTACCACTGCTTCGGCATGGTGATCGGCAACCTGGCCGCGTTCAGCCACGGCACCGCCACCATCATCCCCGGCCGCGGTTTCTCGCCGGCGGCAACCCTTGAAGCGGTGCAGGACTTCGGCGGGACGTCGCTGTACGGCGTGCCGACGATGTTCATTGCCGAACTCGCCTTGCCGGACTTCGCCTCCTACGACCTCTCGACCCTGCGGACCGGCGTCATGGCGGGGTCGCTGTGCCCGATCGAGGTGATGAACCGGGTGATCGCGGACATGAACATGCGCGACGTGGCCATCTGCTACGGCATGACCGAGACCTCGCCGGTGTCCACGATGACCCGCGGCGGCGACACCATGCTCCAACGCACGCAGACCGTGGGCCGCACCATGCCGCACCTGGAGAGCCGGGTCGTGGACCCGGCCACCTGCGAGGTGGTGCAGCGCGGTGAGATCGGCGAGTTGTGCACCCGCGGCTATTCGGTAATGCAGGGCTACTGGGACCAGCCGGAGAAGACCGCGGAAGCCATCGACGCCGACGGCTGGATGCACACCGGGGACCTTGCCCGGATGGACCAGGACGGCTACCTGGTGATCGAAGGCCGGATCAAGGACATGGTGATCCGCGGCGGCGAAAACGTGTACCCGCGCGAGATCGAAGAGTTCCTCTATACCCACCCGGATATCCAGGACGTGCAGGTGATCGGGGTCCCGGATCCCACCTATGGCGAAGAGCTGATGGCCTGCGTGATCCTCAAACCCGGCGCAGCCACCCTGGACGCCGCCGGCCTGGCCGACTTCTGCCGCGGGAAGCTGGCGCATTACAAGATCCCGCGCTACGTGGACGTCCGGGACAGCTTCCCGATGACGGTGTCCGGCAAGATCCGCAAGGTGGACATGCGGCAGGAGGCCGTCGCCCGGCTGCATCTCTAACCACAACGCGGGGTCACTTAAGGCCCGTCCCGGGACCTTGGACGGACCGGAAGTGACCCCGGGTTGGTGAGGGTCTTTCGTGGCTGTGGATAACCTCAGCGCGGCGGCTGCTCTGCGGTCACAATGGTGCGCATGGTCCGCATCGTGCCACTCCCCGAAAGCCTCGTCCGGACACCGTTCACCGTGTACGAGTCACGCGCGCTCGGGGTTCAGCCCAAACGTCTGCGGGCGCGAGATTTGTCCGACGGCGGCCGGCTCATCTACCTGCCCGCCGGTCGGCACCTTGAAGTCATCGAACGCGCCCGTGTGCTGACCTCCGCAACACCCGGTGCCTGGATCTCGCACGAAACCGCTGCAGTCCTCACTCGGCTCGGACTGCCACCGTGGCTGGGCGGGTGTTCCACCATCCACCTCAGCAAACCGCATGAACTGCCCAGAGTCCGCCGTGCCGGCATCACGGGACACCG
Source organism: Arthrobacter sp. JB02-1C (assembly GCF_057748045.1). Taxonomy (NCBI): domain Bacteria; kingdom Bacillati; phylum Actinomycetota; class Actinomycetes; order Micrococcales; family Micrococcaceae; genus Arthrobacter; species Arthrobacter sp. JB02-1C. The sequence continues at coordinate 359,764 of NZ_CM173235.1, read as the reverse complement.
CGTGCGGTGTATCCCCGGCGAGCTAACCGACGTCGACGGCGTCCCCGTAACGGCACCGCCGCGGACCTGGCTGGATCTCGCCGCGGTCCTGCCGCTCAACTACCTCATCGCCCTGGGCGACCAGATCATTCGGATACCCCGGCCGGCGTTGGAGGCCAGGTCGGAGCCGTACGCCTACAAAGACGGACTGCGGCTGATCATCCGGCAGCATCCCAACATGAAGGGTGTAGAGAAGGCCCGGCTTGCCTTGGAACAGATGCGGGTGGGGGCGGACTCATTTCCGGAGACTTTCCTGCGACTCGCGCTGACGGATGCCCGGTTGCCGGAGCCGGAGCTTCAGATCAGGCTCGATCCGGACGACGGGCGCTCGCCGTCCGCAGACCTGGGCTACCGCAGGTACCGCATCGCCATTCAGTACGACGGCGCCCACCACCTCACCCGGGAACAGCAATCCAGGGACATCCGGCGGGACGAAGCGTTCCGTGGCGCCGGCTGGGCGTACTTCAAAGCCAACGCAGATGACCTTGCCAACGGCTTCGAAGGCCTCATCGCACGGATCAAGACAGCCCGGTTCCGCTCAACCTGACGCAACGCGGGGTCAGATCGCGTCCATAAAGTTGTTCCTGATGGGCCGGAAGTGACCCCGCGTTGCTCTTCAGCGGGGCTAGTGCGCGCGGTGGTCCTGGACCGTCATCCGGGGGCCGAACACCGGTTTTCGGAAACCGGTCAAACCGATCAGGCGCACCACCCGCTGGCGGTGGCCCGCCCAGGGGGCCAGCAGGCTCAGCATGCCGGCGTCGTCCGTCCGCCGCCCGGTCAGCGCCGCCCCGACGTAGGCCGCCAGGTGATAGTCACCCACAGCGATCGAGTCGGGACAGCCGTGCGTGCGCTGGACCACTTCGGCAGCCGTCCAGACGCCGATGCCGGCGACGGTCTGCAGCTTCGCGGCCGCTTCGGCCGCCGGCAACAGCGCCAACCGTTCCAACCCGGAGGCGGAACGCAGGGCACGCATTACGGTGGCCGAACGCTGCGGGCCCACCCCGGCACGGTGCCACTCCCAGGAGGGGATCCGCAGCCATTGCGCAGGGGTCGGCTGGATCATCAGGTTCGCAGGGGCCACGGTACCGGCCCCGGGCGCGGCCGTACCGAACCGGTACATCAGGTAACGGTAGCCACGGCGGGCCTCCAGCACCGTGACCTTCTGCTCCAGGATGGTGGGCACCAGCGCGTCGACCATCCGGCCGGTCGCCGGCAGCCGGAGGCCGGGGTTATGGCGCCGTGCCTCGACCACCATCGGGGGGAGGGTGGCGTGGAAGGCCGGCTCATCGAACCCCGTCCAGTCATCGTCGCCGCCCAGCAGCCGCGGCACGGCGTCGACGGCCGCCCCGGCGCCGGGTCCCCAGGCGTAGGCGTCGACCCAGGGCGCGGCCGCGGAGCCACCGGGCGAGAGCCGCAGCGAGGCAGCACCCGCCGGCGTCGTGAAGGCCATCCAGAGTCCGGACGGGTCGGCCCGGGCCGACGGGTCGCCGTGTCCGCGGCGGAGCGGGCCGAGGCTCTGCAGCAGGTCATACGGGCCCTCGGGATACCACCGCAACGAGGCGTCCGCCGCGGCGGCGGTCCCGGCGGGAAGCTCTGCGGTGGTCACCCGAACATGTTCCCACGCAGGGCCGACGGCGGACGCATCGGGAACGCGCAGGCGGGCCTCCTGCCGATAAGCGCCGGCCCTTATCGGCAGCCGCGGGCGGGACTAGAATCCGGCTGTGGACGCGGAATCCCGCGCCCCGCACCGGGAGCGCATCCCCTTGATTGGCAGGAGCCTGTGATGGCTGGTGGAGTGGTACATTTCGAGATCCCCGCGGAGGACGAACGCCGCGCCCGCGACTTCTACACCTCGGCTTTCGGCTGGGAGGTCACCTCCATGCCGGAGATGAGCTATTCCATGATCAAGACGACGCCCACGGATGCGGCCGGCATGCCCTCGGCTCCGGGCTCCATCAACGGCGGCATGTTCCGGCGCGAAGGCGACCTCCGCTCCCCGGTCATCACCGTCGACGTCGACGACATCGACGCGGCGCTGGAGAAAATAGGGTCCCTCGGCGGCAGCACGGTCTCACCGCGGCAGGAAGTCGGCACCATGGGCTGGGCCGCCTACTTCCGGGACACCGAAGGCAACGTCGTGGGACTCTGGCAGAGCGCGCCGGGCGGCGATGCCACCGGCTCCGCGGGCGACGACCTCGGCGCCTGATGCCCCCGCGCCCGGCTCAGGGCATTCCGGCGCCAAGCCACAGGGCCAGGACAGCCAGCGGCACGGTCACAACGGCGGCGACCAACCCGGCGAGCGCGAAGCCGCCCCACCGGATCCCGACATTGAGCACCCGCAGGCGTTCGTGCCACAGCAGCGTCGCCAACGACGCCCAAGGGGTCACGAGCGGGCCAAGGTTGACCCCGATCAGCAGCGCCGCCAGCCGCACCGGCGAGCCGGCCACCGGTTCCAGGGCCAGGTAGGCCGGCAGATTATTGACGGCGTTGGCCGCGCCCGCGCCCAGCCCGGCCAGCCGCAGCAGCTCCGGCAGCCCCTCCCCGGTCCCGGCGACGCCGGCCAGCAGCGTCCCCAGCCCGTGGGCATGCAGGGCGTCCACCAGGATGAAGAGGCCGACGGTAAGCATGAGCGACCGCCACGGGACCATGGACCAGCGCAGTGCGGACGGGCGGCGCCACAGGAACAGCACCAGGAGTACGCCCGCGGCGGCCGCGGCGGGAAGGTAAACCGGGACGCCGGACACCAAAGCCGGCAACAGCACCAGCATCACCCCGCCGGCGGCATACAGCAGCAGCGGGTCCGGCGCCCGTCTCGCCGGCTGCGGACTGTAGCGTCCGCGCAGTTCCTTCCGGAAGGCCAGCCACAGCAGCACCAACGGCGCCAGAATGCCCACCAGCGCGGGTGCCCAGACCAGCCGGGCAAACCCGGCAGGGGTGAAACCGAGGCGCTCCTGGGCCAACAGGTTCGTCAGGTTGGACACCGGCAGCAGGAGGGAGGCCGTGTTCGCCAGCCAGATGGCGGTCAGGGCAAACGGCAGCGGCGGGATTCGGGCGTGCACGGCCAGCAAAACCACCACCGGGGTCACGAGCACCGCCGTCGTATCCAGCGACAGGAACACCGTGGAAACTGCCGCCAGCGCGATCACCAGCAGCCAAAGCAGCCCCACCCGGCCCCGCCCGAAGGCGGCCAGCCGGCCGGTCACCGCCCGGAACAGTCCGGCGTCGTCGACCAATTCCGTAACGAAGGACATAGCCACCACGAAGCCCAGCACCGGCGCCGTACGCCCGGCCAGGGCCTGGAACGCCGGCCAGGGCAGCAGCCCGGCAACCAGCACCCCGGCGCCCGCCAGCAATACGGCGACGGGTACGAGGTAGCTGCGCAGCGACTTCCAGCGGCTCGTCGGACTCACTGCCCCATCGTCGCACCGGTGGCGGCAACCGGGCGTGCGGACTGCCCGTGTCCGCGGAGACGGTAACTTTGTACCTATGAAGTACGCGCAGTCCGTCCTGGACCTCATCGGTCACACGCCGCTCGTCAAGCTCAACCACGTGACCGACGGCATCGCCGCCACGGTGCTGGTGAAGCTCGAATACCTGAACCCCGGCGGGTCCATCAAGGACCGCATCGCCGCCAAGATGATCGATGAAGCTGAACGCAGCGGCAAACTCCTCCCCGGCGGGACCATCGTGGAACCGACGTCCGGCAATACCGGCGTCGGCCTGGCCCTGGTGGCGCAGCAGAAAGGCTACCGCTGCATCTTCGTGGTCCCGGACAAGGTCGGCGAGGACAAGCGGGCCGTGCTTCAGGCCTACGGCGCGGAAGTGGTGGTGACGCCCACGTCCGTCGCACCGGACAGCCCGCAAAGCTACTACGGCGTCTCGGACCGCCTGGTCACCGAGATCCCCGGCGCCTACAAGCCGGACCAGTTCTCCAACCCGGCCGCGCCCGCCAGCCACTACGAGTCCACCGGGCCGGAGATCTGGCAAGATACGGACGGCAAGATCACGCACTGCGTGATCGGCGCCGGTACCGGCGGCACCATCACCGGCACCGGCCGGTACCTCAAGGAGGTCTCCGCCGACCGCCCCGAGGCTGACGGCGGCGTGGTCAGGATCATCGCGGCCGACCCCGCCGGGTCGGTGTACTCGGGCGGCACCGGCCGGCCGTACTTTGTCGAAGGCGTCGGCGAGGACATGTGGCCGGTCAACTATGACAAGGCCGTTCCTGACGAGGTCTTGGCCGTCAGCGATGCCGACTCCTTCGCCATGACCCGCCGGCTGGCCCGGGAAGAGGGCCTCCTGGTGGGCGGTTCCTCCGGCATGGCCGTCGTCGCCGCGCTGCGGGCGGCGCGTGAGCTGCCGGCGGACGCGGTCGTGGTGGTCATCCTGCCCGACTCCGGCCGCGGCTACCTCGCGAAAATTTTCAACGACCAGTGGATGCGGTCCTACGGCTTCCTGTCCGGCGGGGACGAAGCCCTGGTGGAGGAGGTGCTCAAGTCCAAGACCGGCGAACTGCCGGACCTGGTCCACATCCACCCCAACGAGAGCGTCCGTGACGTCATCAACATCATGAACGAGTACGGCGTCTCGCATATCCCCGTGCTGTCGGCCGAGCCGCCGGTGGTGATGGGCGAGGTCCTCGGGGCCGTGGACGAACGCACCCTGACAGCCAAGCTGTTCCGCGGCGAGGCCCGCCTCACGGACAAGATCTCCGAGCACATGGAGGCCCGGCTGCCCGTAATCGGATCACTCGAATCGATCTCGACCGCACGCGAACTTCTCTCCGGCGCGGACACCCTGATGGTGACGTACCTCGGCGCCCCGGTAGGGATCCTCACCCGCCACGACCTCCTCGCCTACCTCAGCAACTGACCAGTTACCAGTCCAAGGAGCCCCATGACCCAGCCAGAAAGCTCTTCCACGACCACCGGCTTTAACACCCGCGCCGTGCACGCCGGCCAGGCCTTCGAGCCGCGCACCGGAGCCGTCGTGCCGCCGCTGCATTTTTCCTCCACCTATGCGCAGGACGGAATCGGCGGCCTGCGGTCCGGCTACGAGTACGGCCGCGGCACCAACCCGACCCGCGATTCCCTGCAGGAACAGCTGGCCGCACTGGAAGGCGGCGCCGCGGCGTTCTCCTTCAGCTCCGGCCTGGCCGCGGAGGACTCGATGATCCGCGCCCTGACCCGGCCCGGGGACCACATCGTGCTCGGCAACGATGCCTACGGCGGCACCTACCGGCTGATCAGCCGCGTCCTGGGCGGCTGGGGGATCGGCAACACCCCGGTGGACATGTCCGACCTTGACGCCGTCGCGAAGGCCGTGGCGGCCGGCGGCACGGCAGCCGGCGGCGGCCGGACCCGCCTGGTGTGGGTGGAGACCCCGTCGAACCCGATGATGAAGATCACCGACATCGCGGGTCTCGCCAAGGTAGCGCACGACGCCGGTGCCCTCCTGGTGGTGGACAACACCTTCGCATCGCCGTACCTGCAGAACCCGCTGGCCCTCGGCGCCGACGTCGTGGTCCACTCCACCACCAAGTACATCGGCGGGCACTCCGACGTCGTTGGCGGCGCCATCATCGTCAACGATGCCGAGCTGGCCGAAAAGATCGGCTTCGTGCAGTTTGCCGTCGGCGCGGTCTCCGGCCCGATGGACGCTTTCCTGACCACCCGCGGGCTCAAGACCCTGGGCGTGCGCATGGACCGGCACAGCGACAACGCCCAGGCGGTGGCCGAGTGGCTGCTGGAACGCCCCGAGGTGGAGGCCGTGCTGTACCCCGGGCTGCCCTCGCACCCCGGCCACGAACTGGCCGGCAGGCAGATGAAGAAGTTCGGCGGCATGGTCTCCGTGCAGTTCAAGGGCGGCGAAGCCGCGGCGCGCACGGTGGCCGAATCCACCTCGGTCTTTACCCTCGCGGAATCCCTGGGCGGCATCGAATCACTGGTCAACTACCCCTCGGAGATGACCCACGCCTCGGTCAAGGGCACCGAACTGGCCGTCCCGGAGAACCTCATCCGGCTCTCGTGCGGCATCGAAGACGTCGAAGACCTGATCGCCGACCTCGAGCAGGCGTTCGCGCGCCTCCAGCAGGGCAGCTAGCCCCCGGTGACGGTCACTGCCCGGGCAGCCCGGAACGCCACCGGCGGCTGGATCGCGACGGCCGCCGGTGCAGCCGCCGTGGTGGCCGCGCTGGCGGTGCTCTACTCCGCCTACATCCCGCTGATGAACGACTTCGAGGTCTATTTCTACGGCGGAAACCGGGTGCTGCAGGCGGGGGAGACCGGCGTCAACGAACTCTACGCGCCGCGGGACGGACTGCCGTTCACCTATCCGCCGTTCGCCGCCCTGCTCTTCGCCGCGCTGGCCACCCTGGGGCAAGGCGTGGGGAGCCTCGTCTTCATTGCCGCCGCACTGCTGGGCGCCGCCGTCGTGTCCGCCTGGCTGACCCGGCACTATTTCGGTCTGGGCCGCTGGCGGGACGCGGCCGTGGACTGGCGGTCCCGTGCAGCGGCGCTCGCGGGCACCGCCGCGATCCTGCTGCTGGGCCCGTGGCGGGACACCTTCGACTTCGGCCAGATCAACGTCATCCTGATGGGCCTGATCCTGGCCGACTTCGCGCTGCACGGTAAGGCCAGGGCGGGGGAGTTCCGCTGGCCGGCCGGCCTGCTGATCGGGGTGGCGGCCGGAATCAAGCTGACCCCGCTCGCCTTCGGGCTGTACTTCCTGGTCCGCCGCGATTTCAAGGCCCTCGGCTGGATGGCTGCCGGGTTCTTCGGATCGATCGTGCTGGCGTGGGCGGTACTGCCCAACGCCTCCTGGACGTTTTGGACCAAAATCCTGCCGGACACCGGCAGGATCGGCGGCCCGGGGTATGTGGACAACCTCTCGGTCAAGGGCCTGCTTCTGCATCTGGGGCTGCCCGATACCTCCCTGACCACCCTGGTGTGGCTGGTGATGTCCCTCGCCCTCACCGCCGTGGCTGCGCTCGTGATCAAATGGGCGGTCGAGGCGGAGGAGAACTTCGTCGCCGTGTCCGCCACCGCCTTGCTGATGCTCCTGATCAGCCCGGTGTCCTGGTCGCATCACTGGGTCTGGATGGCCGTGGCGCTGCCCTGTATGGGCTTTGCCATCCACCGGGTTCCGTCACGCAACGGCAGGATGCGGCTCGCGGGCTGGATCATTGTGGCCGCGTCCGCCGTCGCCTTCTACCTCACGCCCAAGTACCTGGCGGTCCTGGCCGGAGCGCGCGAGTGGGGCAAGACGCCCGTCACGCAATGGCAGCTCACCGCCGGGAGCCTGGGCGTGCTGTGCGGCATGGCGATGCTGATCTACTGGGCGCTGGCCTACCGGCCGTCCCGCACCCGGCTGCACGGTCACGGCTGGGCCGGCCGCCCCGCCTCCGGCCACCCCGCGTCGAAGTGACATTTCACGGCAGTTCATTCGTCGAACATTGCCGTGAAATGCCATCTCACCGGCCGACCCTAGCTTTCTTCAAGGTAGCCAGCTAGTCTGCCGGAATGGCACTTCGATCAGACTGGTCCCGGCGCAGTTGCAGCCTGGCCCGCGGCCTGGACATTCTCGGCGATCCCTGGAGCGTTCTGGTGCTTCGCGAGATTTTCCTGGGCAACGGCCGCTTCGACGCGATGAAGGCCCGGCTCGGCGCGTCCGACTCCGTTCTCACCCGCCGGCTCGCCTCCCTCGTCGAGGCGGGCATGCTCACCCGCCGTCCCTACGACGACGGCGGCCGGCGCCGCCAGGAGTACGTGCTGACCGCCAAGGGCGAGGATGCCCTGCCAGTGCTCAACGCCGTCGTGATCTGGGCCGAAAAGCATCTGGCCGCGCCCACCGCAAAGGCCCATATGTTCGTGATCCACAGCGGCTGCGGGCACCGCACGACGTCGGCCGACACCTGCACGCGCTGCGGCGAACGGCTGACGGCCGAAAACACCAGCTGGCACAGCCTCACCCGGACAGCTGACCCGGTGCCCCTCGCCACCGCGCTGACTCCCCGGGCCGCAGGGGACGCCGCATGAGCGCGCCCCGGACCGTCGCGGGCAAGGCCGCTGCTGGCAAGGCCAAGGCGGCCCAACCTCTGGCGGGCCAACCCTCGGCGGGCCAACCCAAGGCGGGCCAGTCCACGCCGCGGCAGGCCGGGCTGCCCCCGGCGCGCCGCAAGCTGCACCCGGCCTGGGTCGTCGCCGCCGTCGCCTTCCTTGCCCTGGTCGGGGCGGCCGGGTTCCGGGCAGCGCCCGGCGTCCTCATGGTGCCGCTGCAGAACGAGTTCGGCTGGTCCACGACCGTCCTCTCAGCCGCCGTCAGTATCAACCTGGTGCTCTTCGGACTCACGGCGCCGTTCGCGGCGGCCCTGATGGAGCGCTTCGGAGTCCGCGCCGTCACCTCGGTGGCGCTGATCCTGATCGGGGCCGGCAGCGCCCTGACGGTACTGGTCAACCAGTCCTGGCAGATCCTGCTGACCTGGGGCCTGCTGATCGGGCTCGGCACCGGATCCATGGCGCTGGTCTTCGCCGCCACCATCGCCAACTCCTGGTTCGCGAAGAGCCGCGGCCTGGTGGTCGGCATCCTGACCGCCGGAAGCGCGGCCGGGCAACTGGTGTTCCTGCCGTTCATCGCCGCCCTGGCACAGAGCCCGGGCTGGCGCCAGGCTTCGCTCCTGATCGCCGCCGGCGCCCTCGCGGTGGTCCCGCTCGTGCTGAAGTTCTTGAAAAACTCCCCGGCCGAGGTCGGCGCACTGCCGTACGGAGCCGAACCGGCCACGGCGGATCCCGGAGCGGGCGGAGCCTCGGCGGTGCCCGCGGGCGGGGCTTCGGCCGAACCCCGCCGGAACGCCGCCGTCCGGGCGCTGCAGGTGCTAAAACGGGCGAGCAGGGTCCGGACCTTCTGGGCGCTGGTGGCCGGCTTCGCGATCTGCGGGGCGACAACCAATGGCCTGATCGGCACCCACTTCATCCCCTCGGCGCACGACCACGGCATGCCCGAGACCACCGCGGCGGGCCTGCTCGCCGTCGTCGGGATCTTCGACATCCTGGGCACCATCGCGTCGGGCTGGCTTACCGACCGGTTCAACCCGCGGATCCTGCTGGCCGTGTACTACCAGTTCCGCGGCATCGGACTGCTCGTCCTCCCACTGCTGCTCAGCGCCGAAGTCCACCCGAGCATGCTGGTGTTCGTGGTCATCTACGGGCTCGACTGGGTCGCTACCGTCCCGCCGACGGCCGCGATCTGCCGCGAAAAATTCGGTCCCGACGGCAGCGTGGTCTTCGGCTGGGTCTTCGCCGCGCACCAGCTTGGCGCTGCGGCGGCCGCGTTGGCCGCCGGCGCCGTCCGGGACGCCACCGGCCAGTACACCTATGCCTGGTTCGCTGCGGCCGCGATGTGCACCATCGCGGCCGTCATCAGCGCGACCATCCGCAAGGACGCCGGCCGGACGGCCGTTGCTCCGGCCGCGGCGTAACGCGGCACTAGGCTGAACGCCATGGTCACCCCTCCGCCGGTCCCCGGTTCCCGCCCCGCACCCGAACCCGGCGCGCCGGTCCCGCCCACCCCGCCCGGGCCGCGCAGGACCGCGCTGGTGACCGGCGTTGGCCGGCTCGCCGGGCTGGGTGCGGGAATCGCCCGCCGGCTCGCCGCCGACGGCTGGGACCTGGTCCTGACCTACTGGCAGGACTACGACGCGCGGATGCCCTGGGGAGTCCAGCCGGACGACGTCGAACGCCTCACCGCCGAGCTGGAAGCGATCGGGGCCGCCGTGGTTGCAGTGCCCGCAGATTTCCAGGATCCGGCCGCCGTCGACCGGCTGATGGCTGCGGCGGCGGCGGGGGCCGGCATCCTGCACGGGTTGGTCCTCGGCCACGCAGAATCCGTCGACTCAGGCATCCTGGACACCAGCCTGGAGAGCTTCGAGCGGCACTTTGCCGTAAACACCCGCGCCAGCTGGCAACTGATCGCGGCATTTGCCCGGCAGGCCCCGGCCGAGGGCGGTGCGATCGTGGCGCTGACCAGCGACCACACCGCATTCAACCTGCCGTACGGCGCCTCCAAGGGCGCGTTGGACCGGATCGTGATCGCCGCGGCCCGGGAGCTGGGGCCGCAGGGGATCAGCGCCAACGCGCTCAACCCGGGGCCGGTGGACACCGGATGGATGGACGAACGGCTGCGCCGGGAACTGGCCGGCCGGCAGCCCGGCGGCCGGCTCGGCACTCCGGCAGACGTGGCGGAGACGGTGGCTTTCCTGCTCTCGCCGGCAGGCCGCTGGGTCTCGGGCCAGCTGGTGAAGGCCGACGGCGGCTTCTCCGCCTGACCCCGGGCCCCTTCTAACCGGCAGCGCACGGCACCGGCTCCGCTCCCGAGGGCCACGCCGACCACGCCGCGCTCCTGCCCAGTTACTCCGGCAGCCGGGTGAAGAATCCGGCCGACCCGCCGGTGTCGGGCGGCTTAACCGGCCGGGCCGGGGGTGTAACTGGGCAGGAACGCCGGCCTCGGTGCGGGTTGCCGGCCGGCCGCGGCTGCCCACCTACACTGGTGCCATGGAGACCGCTTCTGTGCTGGCCATTTGCCGGGTGCACCAGCTGCACGCCGATGCCGGGAACGTGGGTGTGACGGCGATCGATAAGCGCCCCGTGGACGGCCTGGTGAAGGTCCGCCGGCTGGGCCTGTACGGCGACGTGCAGGCCGACCGCCTGCACCACGGCGGCGAAGACCAGGCCCTCTACGCCTACTCCCAGGACGACGCCGACTACTGGGCTGCGGAGCTGGGGCGTGAGCTTCCGCCGGGAACCTTTGGCGAAAACCTGCGCGTGGCGGGCATCAGCGCGACCGGTGCGGTCATCGGCGAACGCTGGAGGATTGGGCTCGATGTCGAGCTGGAGGTGACGTCCCCGCGGGTCCCCTGCGCCACCTTCCAGCGCCGGATGCAGGAACCGCACTGGGTCAAGCGGTTCACGGAGGCGGGACGGGTAGGTACCTACCTCCGGGTGGTCCGGCCCGGAAGCATCCAGGCCGGAGACCACATCCACCGGAGCCACATCCCGGCCCACGGGGTGACCATCGGCAAGTGGTTCAGCGACCCCGCGCTCGAGGACATCGCGGCGCTGCGGGACGCCGACGCCGGCGGGCAGATCCGCCTCCAGCCCGACTATGCCGCCGAGTTCAAGAAACGGCAGCGCCAGCTGGGGGTGTAGGACCAAACCCGGCCTGTGTGCGCAAGCTCACCGCCGCCGTCGGCCGCTGCAGTGGCGTCCGCGCCGCAGCATGCCTTACACTTGAAGCATCCCCCACTCCGGAAATCCCTTATTCCTGCCCAATTTTTGAGGCAGGACTGGCAAGTGTTGGGGCCCGCAAATGTGATGCGGGCATTTTCATAGGGAGAGCCGGCTAAAGAAAACGCTGTACAGACTGCTGGGATAGCAGCCAAGAGATGCAGCGGGAAGTCCTGCCACGGGATTGCGAAAGCGCCGGGCTTCTGTGACCGGCCGGTCAACGTATGCCCGGCATTCCGTGTCACGCGTACTGCGGCTCCGCTCACCTCGGGTAGTGCCGCCTGGCCCCTATGGATGAGGAAGATTCCCCTATGCCCGAAAATCAGGACAACTCCGTCGACACCGAGAACACTCAGGCCGACGTCGAGGTTACCGAAACGGCTGCCGCCGAGAGCAACACCACCGTTGACGCCGTTCCCGCCGACAAGCCCGCGGAAACCGCCGCGGACAAGCCCGCCGAGGCCCCCGCCGACGCCGCCGCTCCCGCCGCCGACAAGGCTCCCGCCGCCGACAAGGTTGCCGAGGCCCCCGCTCCCGCCGCCGACAAGGCCGCCCCCGCTGCCGCCGCCGACAAGGCCGCCGACGAGGAGGAAGGCGTCAAGTTCGTCGACCTCGGCATCGACGGCCGCGTTCTCGCAGCCCTGCAGGACGTCGGCTACGAGAAGCCGTCCCCGATCCAGGCGGCAACCATTCCGCTGCTGCTCGAGGGCCGTGACGTGGTGGGCCTGGCCCAGACCGGCACCGGTAAGACTGCAGCATTCGCAGTACCGGCGCTGTCCCGGCTCGCCGAACTCCACGACCTGAACGGCCCGTCGCGCAAGACGCAGGCCCTGGTCCTGGCCCCCACCCGTGAGCTTGCCCTCCAGGTTGCTGAGGCCTTCACCTCGTACGCCAAGCACATCGACGACTTCACCGTGCTGCCGGTCTACGGCGGCTCCGCCTACGGTCCGCAGCTGGCCGGCCTTCGCCGCGGCGCGCAGGTGGTGGTCGGTACCCCCGGCCGCGTGATCGACCACATCGCCAAGGGCTCCCTCGACCTCTCCGAACTCCAGTACCTGGTGCTGGACGAAGCCGACGAGATGCTCCGCATGGGCTTCGCCGAGGACGTGGAGCAGATTTTCCAGCAGACCCCGGAATCCCGCCAGGTCGCCTTGTTCTCCGCCACCATGCCAAGCCAGATCCGCCGCCTCTCCAAGCAGTACCTGAACAACCCGGCCGAGGTCCAGGTCAAGTCCAAGACCACCACAGGTGCCAACACCCGCCAGCGCTACCTGCAGGTCATGGGCCCGCACAAGCTCGACGCACTGACCCGCATCCTCGAGGTCGAAGAGTTCGACGGCGTCATTGCCTTCGTGCGGACCAAGATGGCGACAGAGGACCTGGCCGACAAGCTTAAGGCCCGCGGCTTCCAGGCGGCAGCCATCAATGGTGACATCCCGCAGCAGCAGCGTGAACGGACCGTTGAGGCGCTTAAGGAAGGCCGCATCGACATCCTCGTTGCTACCGACGTCGCGGCCCGCGGCCTGGACGTGGAGCGCATCAGCCACGTCGTTAACTACGACATCCCGCACGACACCGAGTCCTATGTGCACCGCATCGGCCGCACCGGCCGCGCAGGCCGCTCCGGCGACGCCATTCTTTTCATGACCCCGCGGGAGAAGTACCTGCTGCGGTCCATCGAGAAGGCGACCCGCCAGCCGGTCGAGCAGATGCACCTGCCCACCGCCGAGACGGTCAACACCCTGCGGCTGGGCAAGTTCGCCGAGAAGATCACCGAGACCCTGGAATCCGAGGACGTCGCCTCGTTCCGTGACCTGATCTCCTCCTACGAGGCGGAGCACAACGTGCCGGCCGCCGAGATCGCCGCCGCACTGGCCGTCATGGCCCAGGGCGGCCAGCCGCTCCTGGTCAAGGAACTCCCGGCCGCGCCGGAATTCCAAAAGCGCGAGCGTTCCAAGGACGGCTTCGGCTCCCGCGGGCCGACCCGCACGCTGACCGAGGGCAACGCCACCTACCGGATCGCGGTCGGACGCCGCCAGCGCGTCATGCCCGGTTCGATCGTCGGCGCCATCGCCAACGAAGGCGGCATCTCCTCGGCCCAGATCGGCGGAATCGACATCCGCTCGGACCACTCCCTCGTGGAGCTCCCGGCCGACCTGAGCCCCGAGCAGCTGCGTGCCCTCTCCCGCACCCGGATCGGCGGCGAGCTGATCCACCTCGAGCTGGACAACGGCCGCAAGCCTTCGGGCGAGCGGGGCGCCTACCAGGGCAACCGCGGGGGAGAGCGCGGCGGTTACTCCGGCGGCAGCGGCAATTTCAAGGGCAACGGCGGTTTCAAGCGTGAGTTCCGCAAGCAGGACGGCGAGCGTTCCTCCGCGGACCGCGGCGGCCGCTCCTTCAGCGACCGCAACGAGCGCGGCGTCGGTACCGATACCCGGAAGCCGCGCCACGAGGGCGGCTTCAAGCCGCGCAACAAGTGGTAACTCCTAGTTCCTAGGCAACAGAACGGGCCGGCTCGGGTGAGCCGGCCCGTTCGGCTTTAACCGCGGCGTCCCGTTCTGCGCCAACCGGCGGCGGTGCACGAGTTTGCTTCGTCACATCCGGGCCGCCGGAGCGGCGTGGGCACCGCTGCGGCCCCGCGTGACGGGCCGGGATTCCCCGGGATGGCGCGGATTCCGGCCCACAGGACGCGGCGGTCGGACCGATTTGTTGGGAGCCGAATCTTCCGGTAAAGTATTTACTCGTTGCCCCCCTAGCTCAGTGGTAGAGCGCGTTCTTGGTAAGAACGAGGTCACCGGATCGATTCCGGTGGGGGGCTCTGGATGAGGGCCTGTGTCAAGGCGGTTTTGACCGGCTTGACACAGGCTTTCCTCATTCGTGGCGGTGTAGCTCAGTTGGTTAGAGCGCACGACTCATAATCGTGAGGTCGGGAGATCGAGCCTCCCCACCGCTACCAGATAAGACCCCCGGAATCCTTGAGATTTCCGGGGGTTTTTCTTTGTGCAGGTAGAAGCGAGGATTGGAAGCGCTCCTTCAGAATCTCCTGAAATCCAGCCCATTCTCTAACAACTTCGCCAGCCGGCCCGCCCAGCCGCCGGCTGTTCAGGCGGCTATCGCGCTTTCCCAGCTAGCGCACTGCGGGCGAGGCCCGCACGTGGGTGCCGTTCGGGCCGTCCTGGTGGGCTCCGTTCGAGTTGACAGAGCCAGTCGGCCGTGTGGCCAATACGAGCAGAAGCAGCCTGGATTTTACCAATACGACCAAAAGATTGATGTCCTGTGTGCGTGCCAAGAACATGAACAAAGCATCAGCCCATGTTTCATGTCACAAAGGAGTGAGTAATGTTCCGTACTTCCATCAATAATTCGGGTTTGCTGAGCCGCCGGGGCTTTGCCGGCCTCGGCGCCCTCACCGCCGTCACCCTGGTGGTCACCCTTGCCGGCTGCGGTGGCCCGGCGAGCGGCGGTGCAACACCAGGGAGCGCCGGCGCTGGCACGCCAAGCTACTACCCGGCCGACTACGCAAAGATCATTGACGCGTCGAAGGCGGAAGGCGGCTCCCTCTCGATCTACTCGAACACAGACCAAGAGAATTGGGCGCCAATCCTTCGGGACTTCAAAGCCAAGTACCCCTGGACCAAGGTCTCGGCGGACAACCTGGACAGTGACGAGGTCTTCCAGCGCCAACTGAGTGAGACCGCCACGGGCAAGGCTCCGGCGGACATGCTCGTCTCCAACGCCGTGCAGGCCTGGTCGAACTATGCCTCAAAGCCCGACACCCTCATGGCCTATGATTCCCCGGAAACGAAGCAGCTGCCTGAATTCGCTCAGCTGATGCCGAATGTGTGGGCCATGTCACTGGACCCGGTAGGCATCGCCTACAACTCAGCGCTCGTGAAGGAAGCACCAACCAGCATCGCCGATCTCGCCAAGACCGTCTCGGCCGATCCGGGCAGCTACAAGAACAAAATCACCACCCGCGACGTGAAGGGCGCGTGGGGCTTCAGTGTTTCCCGCGCCTTCGCCGAAGGAAACTCCGCAGCCTGGAACAGCCTCGACAGCATCCTGCCCGCGGCTCGTAAGGAAACGTCCTCCGGCACCCAGAAGGAGAAGATCCTTTCCGGGGAATACATGGCTGGATTCTTCATCAGTTCGGCCGTGGGGTACCCGGCCGAGAAGGCCAGCGGCGGGTTGCTTAAGTTTGTTCTGCCCAAGGACGGCACTGTTGTCCTGGGCCGTGGAATTGGCATCACACCCAAGGCTCCGCACCCCGCTACGGCCAAGCTTTTCCTCGACTTTGTACTTTCCGAGGCCGGCCAGAACGCCGTCGCTGAAGGCGGCCTCAGCTCGTACCGGGAGAGCGTCAAGCTGACAGAGGGTCGCCACACCTACCAGGAAGTGGAGAAAGCCGTCGGGAAGGACGGCATCATCCGCGTGCCCTACAAGGTGGTTCCGAGCGCTGATGTCACCACTTTCGTCACCAAATGGAACGACAAGCTCGGCAAGTAACGCGCTCTGCATCATCGACTGTGACCAGGCAGGCTAAGCAATGACAACCACCCGCACGGAACGTGCAACTAAACCGCCGGCCAGCCGGTCCGCCCTGCCGGCTCCGAAGTACCCCAGGGTCTTCGGCGTCGGCCGGGGCAGGGTCGTGCAATACGGCATCTTCGTCCTTTTGGCCCTCTTTGTTCTCGCGCCAATCGTCCCGATCTTCTACCAGTCATTCCGGGACCGGCCCCTCTATGAGGCCGGCGGATTCCTGACAACCGGCAATTACGTCAAGCTATTCACCGATGCCGGCTTCGGCCAGGTCATGCTGAACACGGCGATCTTCGCTCTTGCCACGACGGTGCTCACGCTGGTGATCGCCATCCCCATGGCAGTGTTGGTGGTGCGCACCAAGCTTCCGTTCGGGCGGCTGCTCGGTCTGTCCATGCAGTGGCCGTTCTTCATCTCCACTCTGATTCTGGGCTTTGG
Source organism: Arthrobacter sp. JB02-1C (assembly GCF_057748045.1). Taxonomy (NCBI): domain Bacteria; kingdom Bacillati; phylum Actinomycetota; class Actinomycetes; order Micrococcales; family Micrococcaceae; genus Arthrobacter; species Arthrobacter sp. JB02-1C. Next base: position 343,469 of record NZ_CM173235.1, on the reverse strand, counting down.
CTGGATCACCCTTTACGGGCCGGCTGGCTTCATCAGCGTTCAATTCCGCCAGGTCCTGGGGTTTGTGCCGTGGAACCTGTACTCGCTGGGTGGGATGGCCGTCACCGAGGCTGTCGGACTTGCCCCGATCGCGTACGTATTCTGTGCCAACGCCCTGCGCCAGGCGGATGCATCGTTGGAGAGTGCCGCACGCGTGTGTGGTGCCGGCCCGCTGAGAATCCTCTTCACGGTGGTCGTGCCCATGCTGCGGCCGCCGATCGTGTACAGCTCAATCCTGGTATTCAGTGTGTCGCTGGAAACACTTAGCGTGCCATTGCTTTACGGCACGCCGGTGAACATCGAGGTGTTCTCCACCTTCCTCTACACGAACGGTCTGCAGTCCATCCAGCCCGACTACGGCATCTTGGGCGCGGCCTCGACCCTCATTCTGGCCGTGACGATTGGCACCGTGGCCATCCAGGCGAAGGTCCTCAAAAATGCCCGGCGGTTCATTTCTGTCCGGGGCAAGGCCGTCCGGCCGCGGCTGCTTGAGCTGGGCTGGATCCGCTGGGTGGCCACCGCCGCGATCGTCATCTATGTTGTCTTTGGCGCGCTGCTGCCGATCCTTGGGCTCGTATTCAGGTCATTCACCATGATCTTCACTCCGCTGCAGAACCCGCTTCAGACTCTGACGTTTGCCAACTACGAGCGCGTGTTCAGTTTCCCCGTCTATGTGGAGTCCATCACAAACAGTGTGGTGGTGGCGGCGGTGGGGGCAGTCCTGGTCAGCGTCCTGGCGCTCTTGGCCGTCCTGATCGCACGGCGTTCCCCGTTCAAATTTGCCCGCAGCGTTGAATACTTATCGCTGGCACCCCAAGCCATGCCGGGAATCATCGTCGGCATAGGATTTTTCTGGGCGTTCGCCCTGATGCCCGGCGGCGGGTGGGTGCAGGGAACCCTGATGGCTATCATCATCGCTTTTGGCCTCCGCGCACTGCCCACGGCGTTCGGGTCCATCGCCCCGGCCATCATGCAGATTGGCCGCGAACTTGATGACGCGGCGCGGACATCAGGTGCGGACTGGTTCGGAACCTTCTTCCGTATTCTTCGCACGCTCCTGCGCCCGGCCTTTGTCGGAGCGCTCATCCTGGTGTTTGTCACCATGATGAAGGAATACTCCGCCGCACTGTTCCTGTCCTCGGCCAACACAGGCGTGATTGGAACCACCATGCTCGATCTGTGGGTTCAGGGCAACACCGGTTCCGTCGCGGCTTTGGCCACCATCCAAATTGCAATTACTGCCGTGTTCGTCGCCGTGGCGAACAGGTTCATGAAGGGACATACCGATGCCTGAGGTACACGTTTCAGGGCTACACAAGACCTTTGGCGACGTTTCAGTGCTGAACGACATAAGTTTCACCATTCGGGAAGGGGAATTTTTCACCCTTCTGGGGCCCAGTGGATGCGGAAAGTCGACCACACTGAACTGCATCGCCGGGCTCGAGTCGCCCAGCTCGGGTGCCATCACCGTTGGCGGCGTGCCATTCTTTGACTCGGCCTCGAAGCTCTACCTGCCCACCGAGGAACGCAACCTCGGCATGGTGTTCCAGTCTTACGCGCTTTGGCCGCACATGACGGTGGCGCAGAACCTGGTGATGCCCCTGGCCATCCGCAAGGTGTCCAAGGACGAGAAGGCGGCCCGCATCCATGAAGCGCTCGACACGGTGGGGCTGGCGCATCTGAAGGACCGCTACCCCCACCAGCTCTCCGGGGGCCAGCAGCAGCGGGTTGCCCTCGCCCGTGCGCTGGTCTATTCGCCGTCGGTCCTTCTGCTGGACGAACCGCTGTCGAATCTGGACGCGAAGCTGCGCGAACAGTCCCGGGCCTGGCTGAAGCGCCTGCAGGTGGAACTGGGCATCACCACGGTGTACGTGACCCACGACCAGGACGAGGCCCTCTCGTTGAGCGACCGGATCGCGGTACTCTTCGACGGGAAAATGACACAGATCGGCACGCCGGCCGAAATCTACGAAAAACCTGCCACTGCCGCCGTCGCCGCATTTGTCGGCAGCTGCAACTTCTTCACTGGGCGGTTCGAGGAAGCGCATGGCGGAATCGCTCACGTCCGCCTCGACAACACCGGGCTCGTAGTGAAGGTCGCCAGCGACCTTGTACTCAGCCATGGTGATTCCGTAACAGTGGCCGTACGGCCTGAGCGACTCACGATCACGGCCGCGACGGCGGATGTCACGGGGGCCAACGTGCTCGACACCTCGGTGCTGACGCGCTCCTATGTCGGTTCCCGCTACGAATACGGACTGAAGCTTGGCACCAACGTGGTCCAGGTCATCTCACCGACCGGAGACCTCGACGGCGACGTCCGGCTCGTTTTCGATGCGGAGGATGCCCTCCTTTACGCCGGCTCGAATGTTCCCTCAGCCGAGGCCCAGGAACTCATGACGGTAGCCTCATGACCGATCGGCCATGAGGGGTCTGCCGAGGCGGTCCCGAACCATCACGTTCTTGCTTGCCCACGCCGTCGTCATCCAGGTCATCACGTTTGCCATGCGGCCCACGCTGTCGTATGCCGTCCTGGACGCAGGAGGTTCACAGGCGCTGCTCGGCATTTTGGTCGCTGCGTTTGCTGTGCCAGCACTCCTGCTGGCGCTCCCGGCCGGCCACGTCATAGACCGCACAGGCGAACGAGCTTCACTGCTCGCCGGTGCGGCTGCGCTGATCGTGGCGGCGCTCATCGCCACATTGGGCAGAAGCTCCGTGGCGGCACTGCTGCTCGCCACCATGTTCTTGGGCGTGGGCCATTTGCTATCCGTGATCGGGGAGCAGGCCATGGTCGCGAATACGACGAATCGGGGGCAGTTTGACGCCAAGTTCGGGTACTTCAGTTTCGCATCGGCGCTCGGCCAAACGATCGGCCCGCTGCTGCTGGCGTTTCCTGGCGGCACCATCGATACGCCACCGGTGGGGCTGATCTTGGTTATTTGCGGCGCACTCAGCGTCGTACTGCTCGGAATCTCCTTCCTCATCCCAAGCTCGGAACTGCACGCGCCGGAGAATCGGGTCCGGATGCTGACCGAGGCCGCAGCCTTGCTGCGCATCCCCGGCCTGGTGCGGGCGCTCTTGGCGGGCGGTATCGTCCTGGCCTCGGTCGACCTGTTTTTGGCATACCTGCCAGCACTCGGTCACGAACGCGGGATTGCTGCGGTGCTCGTCAGCGCCATGTTGGTGACCCGGTCGATGTTTTCGATGTTCTCGCGCCTATTCCTTGGCTCCCTGGTCAATGTCCTGGGACGCCGCCGGCTAATGGTGTGGGCCATCGGGGTCTCCGCAGCTGGCCTGGTCGCCTTCGCGCTTCCCGTGCCTGTCGCCATGCTGATTGTCCTCTCGGCGATCTATGGGTTCGCCGTCGGTACTTGCCAGCCACTCACGATGTCTTGGATCGCGGAGCTGGCGACACCCGGGACCCGCGGACTGGCGATGTCGCTGCGCCTAGCCAGCAACCGTTTTGGTCAAACCCTGCTGCCGCCCCTACTGGGGGCGCTTTCGGCCGCAACGGGGGCTGCCGGCGTCCTGGTCGCCACCGGGATCATGCTGGTTGGCGGTGCCTGGTCGGGGGCGGCCATCGGCGCGGCCCACGGCGCGGCCCACGGCGAGGAGCCCGCCGGTGAACTCTCCCGCGACTAAAGGCAGCGCCAAATTCTGGCAAGATCGGGGCATGGGACGACGGATGACGCTGCGGGCACAGTTGCTGCTGCTGCAGGTTGCCATTGTGCTCATCACAGTTGTGGGGACAGGTGCCGTCGCCAGCTTCCTGCAGGAGCGCCAGCTCAGGGAAAACTATCGAGACCGGATGCTTGGAGTCGCGCAATCAGTTTCCACGATGCCGGTCATAGTGGACGCCTTCGGTGACAAGGACCCGAGCAAAACGATCCAACCGATCACCGAGCTGATCAGCAAGTCGTCCGGGATCGCCTACGCGGTGGTGATGAATAAGGAAGGCATCCGCTATTCGCATCCCGACCCCGCAGAGATCGGAAAGCGCGTCTCGACCGATCCCGGACCTGCCCTTTCGGGTGGCCTGTACATAGGCACCCAAAAGGGAACGATGGGGGAATCCTGGCGGGTTAAAGTGCCAATATTCAGCGCCGACCATGCCGTGATAGGTGCGGTTTCGGTCGGGGTCATGGAAACGGACCTGCGCAGCCAGTACCTTTCGAATTCGGTCTGGTTGTTCGTGACCATAGGCATCGCGGCGATCTTTGGCGTTGTCGGGGCTGCCAGGGTGACGGTGGTGATCCGAAAGCGGATCTTTGGCTTGGAGCCCGAACAGATTGCCGGGCTGCTCCAAGAGCGTGAGGCCATCCTGCACGGTGTCCGCGAAGGCGTGGTGGCCGTTGATGACCGCGGCCGCATCGCGTTGATCAATGACGCTGCCCTGCGCCTGCTCTCCCTCGAGGATGAGCCGGGTTTGGTAGGCACACCTGCCAAGGACGCCCTTGAGGACGTGTTGGTGGGGTTCCTGGATGACGGCGACGCCGAACAATCCCTGGTGCTCTCGGGTGAGCGAGTCTTACTGGTGCGGCGCGACATTGCCAAGATCAGCGGCCACACCATCGGTTCAATCCTCATCCTGCGCGACAACACCGAACTGCACGCACTGCTACGTGACCTTGACGGCGTGCAGGGTTTGGCTGACGGCCTGCGCGCCCAGGCCCATGGCTTCGCCAATAAGCTTCAGGTAATCTCCGGACTCCTCGAACTCGGCCGCGTGGAGCAGGCCGTTACCTTTATTTCCAACGAACGCAGCGGCGGAACCGGGTCCGGAGTGGCCGGGCGATCGGGTATCCAGGAACTGGAAATCGCGGCCCTGCTCATGATGAAGCAGGCACGCGCGGAAGAACTCGGCATTAACATCACGATCGAACCGGACTCAAGGCTGCCCCAGCTGGCCTCGCGGCCGTCAGCGGAAATCCTCCGCGGGGACTTGTTGACGATCATCGGCAATCTGCTCGACAACGCCGTCGAAGCCACAGGCGCCGGTGGCCGGATTTCGGTGTCCCTCAACACGGGGACGGCTGCCAACGGCGCAGGAGCACTTGTTATCTCGGTGGCCGACTCCGGCGAGGGAATCGCGCCCGCGTTACGGGAGCGCGTCTTCACCCCCGGATACTCGTCGAAGGCCGCCCGGCCCGGGTCCGTTTCCACCGGCCGCGGCATCGGCCTGACCCTGGTTAAACGAATAGCCACCCGGAACGCCGGCACGGTGGAGGTTGATAATGGACTCCCGTCTGCTGGCGAATCCGCTGGTGACGGTGCCACCCACGGCGCCCGGATCACCGTGACACTGCGCATCGTGGGCGGGCACATTGCACCGGTCGAGAGGCTCGAGGCGTCGGCAGGCGGAAATCCATGAGTGTCAAACTGAGAGCGGTCATCGTGGAAGATGACATTGGCGTGGCACAGATCAACCGCGAGTTCGTCTCGTCGCATCCCGGCTTCGCCGTCGTCGGTGAGGCACATACAGGCAGAGAAGCCGTATCCATGCTCGAGAGGCTTAAGCCCGACATCGTGCTGTTGGACTTTTATTTGCCGGACTTCAGCGGCTTGGAAGTGCTCACCCGACTCAGCCTCGACCGCGGGAGCAACCTCGAAGTCATCGCGGTCACCGCTGCGAGGGACCTGGAAAGCGTACGGGAAGCCCGGGCAAAAGGCGTGCGCCATTATTTGGTCAAGCCGTATATGGCATCCGCCTTGTTTGAACGGCTCGACGAAGTTTTCAAGCAACACGACACCGTGCGCCGGACATCCCGTGGAAAACTCCTCGACCAGCGAACCGTTGATTCGATCATTGCCGGCACCGGCACCGGCAGTCGCTATGCGCCGCCGCCCAAGGGACTCTCAGATGCGACGCTGCAGCGCGTCCACATCGCGCTCCACTCCGCGGGCACCGATCTCTCGGCGGCCGAGCTCGCTGAACTGGTGGGCATGTCGCGCGTCGGTGCCAGGCGGTACTTGGAGCACCTGGTCGACGTCGGCCGCGCCACCCTCACACCGCGGTACGGAGGGGGTGGCCGCCCCGAAAAGCGCTACAGAAGCCCATCCTGACTGACTCACCTCGAACACCGTGACGTCTTCGAAGCCGCAGTGCCCGGCGATCCGGACCGGCTTGGCCGATGAACCGGGCGGACCCAGGGGTGCGGGCACGGGACAGTTGGGACAGAATGGGGCGATGACGCGAATCGCAATCATTGGTGGTCACGGCAAGGTGGCTTTGGAACTCTCCGGCAGGCTCACCAGGGCCGGGGCCAGCGTCACGTCCATCATCCGCAATCCTGCCCAGAGCGCCGACGTCGCCGCGACGGGAGCGAGCCCGCTGGTCCTGGACGTGGAAACAGCGTCGACGGCGGACATCGCCGCCGCGTTGAAGAACCACGACGCTGTGGTGTGGTCCGCCGGGGCGGGCGGCGGCGACCCGCAGCGGACGTACGCCGTCGACCGGGACGCAGCCATCCGCTCGATGGACGCCGCGGCGCAGGCTGGCGTCCGGCGCTACATCATGGTGTCCTATCTGGGCGCACGGGCGGACCATGGGGTTCCGGCGGAGGACAGCTTCTACACCTACGCCGAAGCCAAAGCGGCCGCCGACAGCCACCTGCGGACCACCGGACTGGACTGGACCATCCTGGGCCCCGGCGCGCTGACCGACGGCCCCGGCAACGGACTCATCGACGTCAACCCGGCGGACACCTCCGACGGCACCGAAACCTCCCGCAGCAATGTAGCCATGGTGGCCGCCGCGGTCCTGGGATTGCCACGGACGGCTGGGCGGACCATTGAGTTCCGGGACGGAACTCTCCCACTGGCCGCAGCGCTGGGGCCGACAGACTAGCGATCGGCGCAGCCGGCTATGGTTCCGGCACCTGCTGCTGCGCTGTCCGACGTCGGGCCGGAAGGATGCCGGTGTAGAGGGCAATATCGGTCTGCAGGGCCGGTGGCAGGACCACCACCGGGCACTCGGCCCGGCGCAGCAATTGGGCGAACCACCGCCGGCCGGGGGCAGCCGCGGACCTTTGAGTACGTCGCGGGGCGTCCGTCACCAGCACCGTGGCCCGGCGGGAAGCTTTGACCAGCACCTCCAGTTCGCTGCCGTGTACCACCCTGCAGACGACCTGGCGATCCGGGCCCAGAACCTTTTGTACGTGCTGCTCCAGGTCATCTACCACTTGCTCCAGGGCCGCATCGGGATCATAAAACACTCCCGGGAGCCGGGCGCCGCTGGTCATTGGAGGTCGTGGGCCGCTCCAGGCGCTTACGGCGTAGAGCTCCGCCTTCCGGCGGCTGGCTTCAATGGCACCCCAGCGGAGGGACGCGACAGAACCCGTCCGGGGACTCACGGCCACCACAACGATCTCCGGCGTGCTGGTTTGGGCGCTCGGTGCGTCTCCGGGCCCGGCCTGCCGTTCCGCCACTCCCTGCTGCTCCGCGTCGCCAAGGGGCTCTGGCTCATTCATTGTTGGGGGCTTTCTCGATGTCGGGTGCTTTGGAGAGTGGGTCGGAAATGTCTTCCAACGACTTTTGCTCGGCGTCGAAAGCGAAAAACAGGGCAATAATGCCCCCGAAGATCATCATGCCGGCGCCGAAGTAGTACCCGACCGCCAGCGGACCCCTGCTGCTGCCGTCGCCGATCAGTGCTCCGAAGATCGCCGGGGCGATGGCGCCGGCAACCTGGCCGGTGGCGAAGAAGTACGAGATCGCCTGGCCCCGCAGCTCCAGCGGGAACGTCTCGCTTACCGTCAGGTACGCGGAGGACGCCCCCGCTGAGGCGAAGAAGAAGCTGATGCACCACAGGGCGGTCTGCGTCACCGCGTTCAGGACGCCCGCGTTGAAGAGTGCGGCGGAAACTGCCAACACTGCGCCGGCGAAGGCATACGTTGCGAAGATCATTTTGCGGCGCCCGATGGTATCGAAGAGCCGGCCGAGGACGAGCGGACCGATGAAGTTGCCGATCGCGAACGGAAAGAAGTAGTACTGCGTGGAGCTGGGGCTTTGGCCGTAGAAGTTCTGCAAGACCAGCGCGTACGTGAAGAAGATGGCGTTGTACAGGAACGACTGGGTGACCATCATGACGAAGCTGACAAAGGTCCTGCGCGGATACTGCCGCAGAAAAACGTCGGGCACCTGCCGCAGCGGGATGCTTTGCGTCGGCACGATGGCGATGGCCTTCTTTTCAGGCACGCGCGGCAGTTCGTAGCCCTCGGCTTGGACTTCTTCTTCAATCCGGCGTACGTTTTCCTCCGCTTCCTCAGCATGCCCGTGGGTCAGCTGCCAGCGGGGACTCTCGGGAATGTGGCGGCGCAAATAGATGATGATGAGGCCTAGTACCGGCCCGATGAAGAATCCGACCCGCCAGCCCCAGTCCACCGGGATGACGTCCGGGTTCAACAGGAACAGGTTGCCGAAGGCGCCGATGGCGGCTCCTGCCCAGTAGGTGCCGTTAATCGCGATATCGACCCGCCCGCGGTAGCGGGAGGGGATGATCTCGTCAATCGCCGAGTTGATGGCTGTGTATTCGCCGCCGATGCCCATCCCCGCCATGAAGCGGAAAAGCCACAGGAACCAGACGGCGAAGGAGAGCCCGGCGACGCCGCTGCCGATGAGGTAGATGGCCAGCGTGATGATGAAGAATTTCCGCCGGCCAAGCCGGTCGGAGAGCCGCCCAAAGACCAGCGCGCCCGTCACTTGGCCGACCAGATAGACGGTCCCCGTCAGCCCGACTTCTTGCGCACTCATGTGCAGCGTGTGCTGGAAGCCGGCGGAGGCCACCAATTCGATTTCCAGGCCATCGAGAATCCAGGACACGCCCAGTCCCACAATGACGGACCAGTGAAAGCGGGTCCACGGGAGACGGTCCATCCGGGCGGGGATCAAGCTGACAATCGGTGCCGGTGTCCCCGTTGCAGTCACACTTGTCATGGGACCCTCCCGGATCACCTTGTCGTATGTGCGTGGATCATTTGAGGATACGCTCCGGACCCGGGTTGGGCGCCGGCCGGACGGCATTTTTTTCGGCGGATGCCATCCGCCGGTCCGGACCGGAACGAGGGGGAGTATCCTCCCTCTTGTACGGAGCGTGAGGCGGCCGGAATGGCAGTAACCCTGACGTGCCCGTGACTTCAGAAGGAGGCCGCACCGCTGATGTCAGAGACGATCGCGGCCAGACTCCGCCGGCGGGCCAGCGGCCAGAATCCCCACACGGACACGATCGCCGCCGTGGTGCTCGCGGGCGCAACGATCGCTGCGCTGGTGTGGGCCAATATGGGCAGCAGCTACGACGCGGTTTGGTCCCTGGATGCCGGCATCAGCGTCGGGGACGTCCGGCTGACACTCACGCTCGAATCATGGGTCAACGACGCGCTGATGGCGGTGTTTTTCTTTTCGGTCGGGCTGGATGTGCGCCGCGAATTGAGCATCGGCGAGCTGCATCAGCCCGAGCGGGCTGCGCTGCCCGTATGCGCAGCGCTGGGCGGGCTCATCGTCCCAGCCGTCATCTTCCTGCTCATCAATGCCGGCACGGAAGGTGCGGTTGCCTGGGGAGCCGTGATCTCCACCGATACGGCCTTCGCCGTCGGCATGCTGGCGCTGGTCGGGCCCAGGAACGTGCCGCGACTCAAGGTATTCCTGCTGACTCTGGCCGTGGTGGATGACATCGGGGCACTGACAGTCATCGCCTTCTTCTACACGGAGAATTTGAACGTTCTTGCTCTTTGCGGGGCCGGCCTTGGGCTCCTCGTCATCTGGTGGTTGCAGCGCGCCAAGGTATGGCGTGTAACCCCCTACCTCGTGGCCGCCGTCGCCACCTGGTTAGCCATGTTCGCGTCCGGCGTGCATTCAACGCTTACCGGCGTGCTGGTGGCGCTGCTGATTCCGGTCTACCCGACGCGGCGCCGCGACGTTGAACGGGCGGCCAAGGTCGTGCATCTCTTCCGGCAGGCTCCGCGGCCACAGATGGCACGCGCCGCGCGGCTGAGCATTGAACGCTCGGTTCCCATGAACCAGCGGCTCAGCGAAATGCTGCCGCCCTACGTGAATTTCGTCGTCGTACCGCTTTTCGCCCTGTCGAACGCGGGCGTTCACCTTTCCGGCGCGATGCTGGCGGCATCGTTGACCTCCCCCCTGACATGGGGCATCGTGGCGGGCCTTGTCCTCGGCAAGCTGATCGGCATCACGGCCGCGTCCGAAACGGTGCTCCGTTTGCTCCCGGCCGCCCGGGCTCCTGGACTGGACGCTCCCCGGATTCTCGGGGTTGGTTCGCTGTCCGGAATGGGCTTCACTATCTCCCTGCTGGTCGTCGGGATTGCGCTGCCGAAGTCGCAATTGCAGGATGAAGCCCGCGTCGGGGTGCTCCTCGCGTCGCTGCTGGCACTCATTCTGGCCTGGGCTGTCTTCAAGGCTGGGGTGCGGCTCCGTCCGCTGCCAGCGCCCGCGGGAAAAATGCTGCAGAGGCCGGTGGACCCCAGCCGCGACCACGTCCGCGGCCCGTCCGATGCTCCGGGGAGCATCGTTGTTTATGCGGCGCTGAGCCCGCTGTACCGCCAGAACACCGCTGAAGTGCTCTCGGAGGTGCTCCGGCATCTTGGTCCGCAGGTGGCGCTGGTCTTCCGCCATCATGCCGTCACCGACGAAGCGGTGGCGTCTGCACTCCTGCTGGAGGCCGCGGGCGCCCAGGGACACTTCTGGGACATGTACGACGAGTTGACTTCCAAACCGGTGCCGCCCGATGAAGAAGTGGACCTCGAGGAGTTGGCCGGCAAGGTGGGGCTGGATGTCGAACGGTTTGTCAACGACGTGGACAACGCCGCGCAGCTGGCCCGCGTGGAGGACGACAACCTGGACGCCGAGGCAGCTGAATTGCCGGACCGGCCACAGCTATACCTGAACGGCCGCCGGCTCGATGGGCCGCCTAATTCCTGGTACGTCACGACCGTTCTGGAGCAGTACCTGACGGCTGGGTCAAAGAACCCGCAGGGGAGACCGTGAGGTCCAGTTCCCAGGCGTTGGCTTCGACGAAATCGAGGGCATGCCTGGCCGCACCCACTGTCACAATGGCATCGCCGAGCGGAGAAACCGTGACCTGCGGGGGAGTGGCGGTGAAACGCGGCAGGGCGGCGTTGATGCCGGGCAGCAGCGCCGCGGCCGATTCCGCGACCGCGCCGCCGATTACCACCAGCTGGGGGTTGATGAGGCTTGCGACCGCCGCGATGACCCTGGCCATCCGTTCCGCGAGCCGGTCAAGGATGGCCAGCGCCTCACGGTCCCCGCCCGCGGCGTCCGCAAAGACCTGGCGCGCGTCCGCGTCTGCAGCCGCCGAGCCGCTGCCGGCTGCCCGCCAGCGCCTGGCCAGCAGCGCGATCCCGTCGCTGGAACCAACCCCTTCCACCATCTCCAGGAATCCCATTTCGCCGGCTCCACCGCGGTGTCCGTGCAGCAGGCGGCCGGACTCCAGCACGCCGGCACCGAGGCGTTCGCCGGCCAAAAGCACCACCAGGTCCTCCACGCCGGCCCCGGATCCGCGCCAGCGTTCACCGAGAGCGGCCAGGTTGGCGTCATTCTCCAGCAGCACCGGCCAGCCGTGCAGTTCCTGCAGCGCCGAGCGGAGCCCGACGTCGAACAGGCTCCAAAACGGGCGGGACGACAGGACGTTTCCACCCCGGTCCACCGGGGCGGCGATCCCCGCGCCCACTGCCAGGACCTTGCCGGGGTCTTCGGCCGCAGCTGCCAGCGCATCGAGGCACGCCTGGTCCACGACGCTGATCCGTTCCTCGGGCGGAATGTCGGCCGCGCGGAAGCGGTGACTGGCCCGCCCCAGGACCCGGCCGCGAAGGTCAGCCACCACGGCGGTGGTGGTGGCGGCACCAATGTCAAGGCCCAGGACGACGCCGGCCCGCGCGCTGAGTTCGAAGCGCCTGGCCGGACGGCCCTTCTGCGGAGCGCCGGCCGCCGGCGCCTTCGGGGGCAGCCCATCCCCGGGCGCGGCATCCCTGGGCGGGGCGTCCCTGGGAGAGGCATCCAGTTCGCGCATCCAGCCGCGCCTGATCAGGTCCTCGCAGACTGCGATCACGGTGGCGCGGGTGAGCCCGGTCTGCGCCATGAGGTCGGTGCCGGTGATCACGTCGGCGGCGCGGGCCGCCGAGAGGACCGCCTGGGCGTTGACCCGGCGCAGCAGCTGAGGCCTGGCGGCCGCCGTCGGCTGTTGAATCTTGACCTCCCCATGAACGCGCACGCATGATGGTACCCAGATTAGATTTAGGTTCTATCTAAATTCTACGACCCGAACGCAGCACCAGACCCCGGCCCGAAGGATTTCCCCTTGCCCCACACCGCCACGCTGGCAACCCTGTCCGGTTCCGATTCCGCCGCCGACCCGAACTGGTGGCGCCAGGCGACGGTGTACCAGATCTACCCGCGGAGCTTCTCCGATTCCAACGGCGACGGCCTCGGCGACCTCAAGGGCATCACGGCCAAGGTCCAGTACCTGAAAGACCTCGGGATCGACGCCGTCTGGCTCTCGCCTTTCTACCCGTCAGCGCTCGCCGACGGCGGCTACGACGTGGACGATTACCGTGCCGTGGACCCGAAACTCGGGACGCTGGCCGACTTCGATGACATGTCCGCCGCGCTGCACGCCGCCGGCATCAAGCTAATCGCGGACATCGTGCCGAACCACTCCTCCAACCGCCACCTCTGGTTCCGGGAAGCCCTCGCCGCCCCGCGCGGGTCAGCCGCCCGCGACCGCTATATCTTCCGGGACGGCAAGGGTGAGCACGGCGAGCTTCCGCCGTCGGACTGGGAGTCTGTTTTCGGCGGCCCGGCCTGGGAACGCATCACCGAGCCGGACGGCACACCGGGCCAGTGGTACATGCATATCTTCGCCAAGGAACAACCGGACCTGAACTGGTCCAACCGGGAGATCCGCGATGACTTCCTCAAAACACTCCGCTTCTGGTCCGACCGCGGCGTGGACGGCTTCCGCGTTGACGTCGCGCATGCCCTGACCAAGGACCTCACCGAGCCGTTGCTCTCCAAGGTCGAACTCAGCCCGGCGGGGTCCGGCGCGGACGGCCACCTCGACGGCTCGCACCCGTTCTGGGACCGCGACGAAGTCCACGAGATCTACGTCGAATGGCGAGAGGTCTTCAACGAGTACACGCCTCCGCGCACCGCCGTCGCCGAAGCCTGGGTGCACGCCAGCCGCCGCGCCCGCTACGCCAGTCCCGCGGGACTGGGCCAGGCCTTCAATTTCGACCTGCTGCAGGCCGGTTTCGATGCCGCCGAGTTCCACGACATCATCACCCGCAACCTTGCCGAGGCGGCAGAGTCCGGTGCCTCGTCCACCTGGGTCTTTTCCAACCACGACGTCGTCCGGCACGCCACCCGCTATGGCCTGCCGCAGGGCAGCGGGCGGCATGCCAAAGGCCAGGACGGCAAGGGCTGGCTCCTGGCCGGCGGACCGGCCGAAGAGCTCGACGTCGACCTTGGCCTGCGCAGGGCCCGCGCAGCGACGCAGCTGATGCTGGCACTGCCCGGCTCCGCGTACCTGTACCAGGGCGAAGAGCTGGGTCTGCAGGAGGTTGCCGAAATTCCTGACGCGGACCGGCAGGACCCCACTTTCTTCCGCAACAAGGGCGTCGAGATCGGCCGCGACGGCTGCCGGGTGCCGCTGCCCTGGACCACGGAGGGTGCCTCGTTTGGCTTCGGAGCCGGCCCCGCCCACCTGCCGCAACCGGCGTGGTTCAGCCGCTATGCCGTGGCGGCCCAGGACGGCGTTCCAGGCTCCACCCTGGAGTTTTACCGCCAAGCGCTCAGGCTGCGCCGCGAACTCCAGAGCTCCGAAGAGCTGGAATGGCTGGACTCCGGCCGGCCCGACGTGCTGCATTTCCGCCGGCACGGCGGCTGGCAGTCCGTGACCAACTTCGGGACCGAAGCCGTCGAGCTGCCCGCCGGCGAGGTGCTCCTCAGCAGCGGACCGCTGGAGGGGCAGCTGCTCCCCGGCAGCACCACCGTTTGGCTGCGCTGAGCGTGCCGGCCGCCGGGCCGGCCGCGGCCGCGGAGCAGGAATTGATCTACGGGTGCATGGGCCTGGGCGGCAGCTGGTCGCCGGCGCCATACTCGTCCGCGGACGTGGATGAGGCGGCCGCCGCCGTCGATGCCGCGCTCAGCTCCGGCATCACCCTGTTTGACCACGCCGACATCTACCGCCACGGCAAAGCGGAAGCCGTGTTCGGGGAGGTCCTGGCGCAGACCCCGGCGCTGCGGGAACGGATCCGGCTGCAGACCAAGTGCGGGATCCGCCTCAACGAGCAGGGCCTTGAGGCGCATTACGACCTGAGCCGCGATGGCATCCTGGAACGCGTCAACGCCAGCCTGGCGCGGCTGCGGACAGACTACGTCGACGTGCTGATGCTGCACCGGCCCGACCCGCTGCTGGACCCCGCCGAGGTCGCTTCCGCCGTCGGGCAGCTGATGGCCGAAGGCAAAGTCCGGGCGCTGGGCGTGTCCAACATGTCGGCGGCGCAGATCGAGATGCTGCAGGACCGCCTGGACGTCCCGGTGACGGCCAACCAGCTGGAGATGAGCCTGGCTGCCCGGGCCTGGCTGGAAAGCACCGTGCTGGTCAACCACGCCGATGGCGTCGACTACAGCTTCCCGCACGGGACCGTGGAGCACTGCCTCCGGCGCGGGATCAGGTTGCAGGCCTACGGGGCGCTGGCCCGCGGCCGGTACACCGGCGCGAAGCTGCCGGCCCCGGCTGCCGCCGACGAGGCCACCGCGGCACTCCTGACCACGATGGCCGCCGCCATGGACACCACGGCCGAAGCCGTCCTGCTGGGCTGGCTGATGAAGCACCCGGCCGGGATAGCACCGGTGATCGGCACCGCAAAGCCGGAAAGAATCCGGGCCTGTGCCGGCGCCGCAGACGTGGCCGCCGCCATGACCCGGGCCCAGTGGTACCGCCTCTGGATCACCGCCCGCGGCAGCAACCTCCCGTAGGCGGCAGGGGCCGGGAGTGATTTTGGTCGTATTGGTCGTCCGTAACCAGGCTATTACTTGGCGGCGGGCGCCCCCGGACGGCTAGCGTAGAGGCATGACCTCTACCACCACCGCCGGGATCGTCCGGCCCCAGCGCAACATCCCGGCCGAGATTGCCCGCTCCTGGCTGCTGGTCAATGCCATGAAGCCGGAACTTTTCGGTCAGTCAGCGGAGTCCCGCGCCGATGCCATCATCCTGGATATCGAAGACGCGGTGGACCCCTCGCAGAAGGACGCGGCCCGTGAACACGTCGTGGACTGGCTCACCGCCGGCGGCAGCGCGTGGGTCCGGATCAACGACGCCACCAGCCCCTTCTGGGCCGATGACCTGGCCGGCCTCCGCGGCACCCCCGGCCTGCTCGGCGTGGTGCTCGCCAAGACCGAGTCTGCGGACCAGGTCACCGAGAGCTTCCACCGCATGGACGGCAAGACCCCGGTCATCCCGCTGGTGGAGTCTGCGGTCGGCATTGAGGAAGCCAACCACATCGCCAAGGCCCAGGGCGCGTACCGGCTGGCCTTCGGCTCCGGAGACTTCCGCCGCGATACCGGCATGGCGGCCACCCCGGAGGCGATGGCCTACCCGAGGGCCAAGCTGGTCGTCGCCAGCCGCGTCGGGAACCTGCCCGGACCGATCGACGGCCCCACGGTCGGCACCAACCACCCGATCCTGCGGGAGCAGACCGGCATCACGGTGACGATGGGCATGACCGGCAAGCTGTGCCTGCAGATTGACCAGACCCACATCATCAACGAAGTCATCAGCCCGACACCCTCGGACGTCGCCTGGGCCACGGACTTCATGGCCGACTTCGAAGCCAATGGCCGTGTCATCCGCGACGGCTCCGATTTGCCGCGCCTCGGCCGCGCCGAGAAGATCATGAAGCTCGCGGTAGCCTTCGGGGTGCAGCCGGCCCTGTAGCCGGTTCCCGGTCCAGTAAGGAGCCCCCGTGGCCGATACCCGCTATCTGGTCCTCGGGGTCTTTTGGGATGGTCCGGCGCTGGCGGGTTCCGTCCAGCCGGCCGCCGTCCTCGCGGCCCTGCGCCTCCTGAACTCCGCCGGTGCCTTCACCGACGTGGCGCTCGACGCCGGACAGCAAGATCGGCACCGCGTCACAGCTGCGGAAATGGCGCCGGTTCGCGGAGCAGGGCGCCGTCATGCCCGGCTACGTCGCCAGCGCCGTATTTGCCCCGCGACGCGCAAAATACCTGGCGCCCCTGGTATTCCGGGTGCGTCAGGAAGTATGGGTGTCGGCAGAAAATTTTAGTGTCGCCAGCAATTTAGCCCCTCCGGCCGGGCAATCGGGCCACGGTAGACTGGCACGGTGTTGAACGAATTCTGGGCCACCGCGCCAACTCCCTACAAGGTGCTCGTTTTCAGCGCCATGGGGCTGATCGCCGCCGGCATCATCCTCAACCTGCTCGGCAACAACACCGGCAACCAGGCCCTGGCCGTAGCATCGCTGGCCGTGATCGGGCTCGGACTCGTCCTGCACATCGCCGGCATCGTGGTCCGCGGCCAGACGATCCGCAAAAACCTCAGGCGTTAGCGGCGGCGTTCCGCGCCACGTGGCTCCGGGCATGCTCCACGGCCTCGGACAGACTGCCGAACAAGTGCTTGTGGTGCCGCAGCGAGCGGATCACGCCCACATTGGTCACCAGGTCCAGGTGCTGGGGCTGGACGCCCTTGAGCAGCACCGTGACCCCGCGGAGTTCCAGCGCCGAGATCACGTCGACCAGGGTGTGCGCGCCGGTCGCGTCGAGCATGCGCACCTGCGAGAGCCGGATGATCGCGACCTGGATGTCCCTGACCTGGCTGATCTCCTGCAGGACCCGCTCCGCCGCGCCGAAGAACATGGCGCCGTCCAGCCGGAAGATCGCGATGTGACGGTCGCCGGGTGCGGGCGGACCCGGGATCTCCTCGCGCTGTACACCGCTGAGCGAGGCAAACTTCCGCAGCGTGAACACCGCCGCCGCGACCAGCCCGATCTCGATCGCCACAATCAGGTCCAGGGCCAGGGTGATCAGGGCGGTCAGGACAAAAACGAAGGCATCGGACCGGGTGGACCGCAGCACCGCCGCCATGGTCTGCCGCGACACCATCCGGGTGGCCGTCACCATCAGGATCCCGGCCAGCACCGCCAGCGGAATCCTGCCGACCAGCCCGGCCGCGAGGTAGATGATGGCCAGCAGCACCAGCGCATGCACGATCGCCGCAAGCCGGGTCCTGGCTCCGGAACGGACGTTTACGGCCGTCCGGGCGATCGCGCCCGTGGCCGGCATGCCGCCGAAGAGACCCGCAGCGACCGACGCCAGACCCTGCCCGGTGAGTTCGCGGTCCGGGCTGTACCTACCGGTGGGCCGGCCGTCCGGCCCCACCATGCCGGCGGCCACCCGCGCGGACAGCAGGGACTCGATGGCTGCCAGCGTGGCAATGGACACGGCCGGCATGAGGAGCCCGCCCAGCGCCGACGGGTCCACGGACGGCAGGGACGGGGCGGAGAGCGCATGGGGCAAAGCGCCGATCCGCGGGATCTGCAGATCCAGGACTTCGGCGGCCAAGGTGGCCAGCAGCACCGCTGCGAGGCTTGCCGGGATGGCCTTGTTGAGCCGGGGGAGCAGGACCATTGCCGCGGCGACGGCCGCCACGACGGCCAGGGTCTGCAGCGCGACCGGAGCCGAGGCGCGGGATGCGCTCTCGACGGCGGCCAGCACGGTGTTGTGGCCCGGCACCCCCTCGGTGCCGGTAGCCATGGGCACCTGCTGCAGGAAGATGGTGGCCGCGATGCCCAGCGTGAACCCCTCCACTACGGGCCACGGGATGAAAGCGACGGCCCGGCCCAGGCCGCTGACGCCCAGGACAATGACCAGCAGCCCGGCCAGCACGGACACGAGGGCGATGCTGCCGACACCGTGGGCAGCCACCACCGGGGCCAGGACCACCACCATGGCGCCGGTGGGGCCGGAAACCTGCACATGCGATCCGCCCATCACCGCGGCCACCAGCCCGGCGACCACCGCCGTGATAAGCCCGGCCTCGGCGCCTACGCCAGAACTCACCCCGAAGGCGAGGGCCAACGGCAGGGCCACAATGCCCACGGTGGCGCCGGACAGCAGATCAGTCCGCCAGGACCTGCGCAGCCCGTCGTAGTCGCGGCGGGAGGGCAGGAAACGGGCGAGGTAGCCCCGGGCGCCGCGGGTCGCGGTCCCGGCAGTCACGAGGCGGAACCCTGCAGGGGCGCGGCCGGCAGTTCCTGCGCGAGCCGGAGCTGCTCGCCCGACTCCGCGAGGCTGTCCAGCAGGAAGATCCGCGCGATGGCCAGCAGCTCGGCAATCTTCGGGTGGGCCAGCCGGTAAGTCACGGCGTTGGCCGTCCGGACCGAGGTCACCACCCGGTGCCGGCGCAGCGTGGCCAGATGCTGGGACAAGTGCGAGGCCTCCAGCCCGGTCTCGGCCAGCAGGTGACTGACCGGGGCCGCGGTGCCCGGCGCGGCCGCCAGCAGTTCCAGCACCCGGATCCGCGCCGGATGGGCGAGGGCCTTGAACAGATTGGCCTTGATCTCGTACAGCGGAGCCTGTGCTGCGGGCATCATCGGAAGGACCTTCGCTCTCTCCGCGTGCGCCGGACGACCCCCACGGATTAATGGATTGATGTTTTCATCATACCGCGGGGCGCCCCCGGCGCGGAAGCGTAACGCGGACCGGCCGCCCGGGGCCGGGCGCTAGGCTGGAGCCATGACTATCAATCCGGCCCTGCAGGGCCGCAGCTACCCTGCCGCGGAGGTGTATGACGTCGGCCGCGAGAAGATCCGGGAGTTCGCGCGCGCGGTCAAGGCCACCCACCCCGCACATTTCGAGGTGGACGCCGCCCGGGCCCTGGGCCACGGCGACCTGGTGGCCCCGCCCACCTTCGCGATCATCGTCGCCCAGCGCGCCGATGCGCAGCTGATCCGGGACCCCGAGTCCGGCATTGATTTTTCCCGCGTGGTGCACGCAGACCAGCGGTTCGTGCACCACCGGCCGATCATCGCCGGGGACCGGCTGGTCGCCGAACTGCACGTCGACGGCGTCCGCGCCATGGGCGGCGGGGCCATGATCACCACCCGCTCCGAGATTTTCGCCCTCGCCGAAGCGGGTACCGGGCCGGGTGCCGCCCGCGAAGCCGTCGCCACCACCACCTCGTCCATCCTGGTCCGCGGAGAGGAGCAGTAGGCCATGCGCCCCACGCTTTCAGAGCTGACCGTCGGCCAGGACCTCGGCAGCCGCAGCGTCGAGGTCACCCGCACCGACCTCGTCAAATACGCCGGCGCCTCCGGCGACTTCAACCCGATCCACTGGAACGAGGCGTTCGCCGCCGGCGTCGGCCTGCCCGGCGTGATCGCCCACGGGATGTTCACGATGGGTGCAGCCGTCCAGCTCGTGACGGACTGGGCCGGGGACCCGGCCGCCGTCGTCGACTTCCAGACCCGCTTCACCAAACCGGTCCCCGT
This sequence comes from Arthrobacter sp. JB02-1C, assembly GCF_057748045.1. Taxonomy (NCBI): domain Bacteria; kingdom Bacillati; phylum Actinomycetota; class Actinomycetes; order Micrococcales; family Micrococcaceae; genus Arthrobacter; species Arthrobacter sp. JB02-1C. Next base: position 323,898 of record NZ_CM173235.1, on the reverse strand, counting down.
GCCCGACACCACCGGAACCCCGGAGGCGGGCGCGGTGGTTGACGTCAGTGCCGCCATCGGCGCGCTCGACGCCGACGCAGGCACCGCCCGGGTGGACCTCACCGTGACCTCGGCCGGCCAGAAAGTCCTGATGAAGGCGCAGGCCGTCGTGAGGCTGGCCTGACCGATGCTGCACCGGTGAGCGTGCGCCCGGCAGCCGCCTCCGCGGAGGTCACCCGCTGGCGCAACGCCGTGGTGGTCGCGTACGCGTTCAGCGGCGTCGCCTTCGCCAGCTGGGTCTCCCGGCTGCCGGCCATCCGTGACGGGCTGGGCCTGACCCCGGGGAACGTAGGCCTGCTGCTGCTGTGCATGACCCTCGGATCCTTCGTCTCGGTGACCGCCTCCGGGCTGATTGTGCTCCGCTTCGGGTCGAAACAGACGATCCGGATCGGCAGCATCATGGTCGGCGCCGGGCTGGTCCTGACCGGGTTCGGCACCTCCGTCCTGGTCAATCCGCTGGCTGCGGCTGCGGGGCTCGCCGTGATCGGACTGGGCACGGCCAGCTGGAACACGGCCTCCAACGTCGAGGGCGCCGCCGTCGAGCGTGCGGTGCGGCGGCACATCATGCCGCGGCTGCACGGCTCATTCAGCCTGGGCACGGTCGCCGGTGCCGGCGCCGGCGCCTGGGCGGCAGGCAGCGGCGTGCCGGTTTTTTGGCACCTGGCCGTTGCTGGGGTGTTGGTCGCCGGCTCCGTCGCGACCGCCGCCGGCTGGTTCCGTGCCGACGTCACCCCGGTGGAGCAGGAAAAAGTGTTCAGCCCGGCCAGCCCGGACACGTTTGATGATCCCTCCACCGGCCCGTTGCCCATTATCAGCCAGGCAACGCAGGGCACCGCGGCGCCGCTGGACCATAAACGGCAGATCGCCCAGGCGTGGCGGGACCGCCGGACCCTGCTGCTGGGCGTCCTGGTGCTGGGGCTGGCACTGGCGGAGGGTGCAGCCGGGGACTGGGTGGCACTGGCGCTCGCCGACGGTCATGGCCAGTCCGACGCCGCCGGAGCCGCAGGTTACGGTCTCTTCGTTTCCTTCATGACCATCGGCCGCTTCGCCGGAACCCTTGTCCTGGACCGCTACGGCCGGGTCCCGGTGATGCGCTGGTGCGCCGCTTTGGCCGTGGCCGGGCTGGGGCTGTTCGTCTTTGCGCCGGTTCCGTGGCTGGCCTACGTGGCGCTGGCGGTGTGGGGGCTGGGCGCCTCGCTGGGCTTCCCGGTGGGCATGTCCGCCGCCGCTGACGACCCGGGAAGGGCAGCGGCCCGCGTCTCGGTGGTCTCCACCATCGGGTACGGGGCGTTCCTTTGCGGGCCGCCTTTGCTGGGCCTGCTCGCCGAACACGTGGGGATCCTGCATTCGCTGCTGGCCGTCATGGTCATGCTGGTGGTCAGCTTCCTGCTCTCCCCGGTGGCCCGCAAGGCCGGCTGACGAACCCGGCTAGCGGTCCAGAGCCGCTGTCGCGCCGTGGTGGGAGAAAGTATGCGGTTGCCTCGCCTCGGGCTCTGGCCGCGGATGAGGTTTCGGGCAGATCATGGAGGTGTCTGCCGCGGTGGACGCCGGTTGGTCTGTGGTGCTGTGGTTGAGCCTGTCGGCTAGCGTGGCGCGGAGGGCTCCCACGGGAACCGTGGATTGTTGCCTTTGGAGCACGAGTGTTAGATTCCTCTGTTTTCCCTGTCCTCCCCTCGGCAGACGCCGACATGACGAGATCAAAGGTGTCAGGAGGAACAGTCATGGATATCGTCCACGAGCGGGCCGCGGGAATGGACATTTCCAAACGCGACGCAAAGGTCTGTCTCCGGCTTCCCGGGCAACGGGCCGGAACCTACACCTCCACGGTCACGACCTGGGGCGCAACCACAGGCCAGATCCTTGCCCTGCGGGACTTCCTGGAACGCGAACACGTCACCACGGTCGTCATGGAAGCCACAAGCGATTACTGGAAACCCTTCTTCTATCTCCTCGAAGAAACGCTGCCGGTAATGCTGGTCAACGCCAAGGCCGCAAGGAACATCCCGGGCCGAAAAACCGATGTCTCTGACGCAGGTTGGCTCGCCCAGCTCGGCGCCCATGGCCTGCTCCGGGCCTCGTTCGTCCCACCCGAACCGATCCGTGAACTGCGGGACCTGACCAGGGCCCGGGCCATTGCCATCCGTGACCGGACCCGTGAGATCCAGCGGCTGGAGAAGTTCCTGGAGAGCTCCGGGATCAAGCTCTCCTCCGTCGTCTCGGACCTCACCGGCGTGTCGTCCCGGGCGATGCTCGAAGCCCTCATCGACGGCGAACGCAACCCGGAGGTCCTCGCCGGCCTCGCTAAAGGCACCCTGCGCTCAAGAATCCCCGAGCTCGTCGACGCACTCACCGGCCGGTTCAAGGCCCACCACGCGTTCATGGCCCGGCTGCATCTGGACCAGATCGATGCCCAGTCCCGCATCGTCGACGCACTCACCGGCCGGATCGAAGAGGCGATGACACCCTTTCGTGCCGCCAGGGAATTCCTGGCCACCATCCCCGGAGTCTCCCTCAAAGTCGCCGACGTGATCATCGCCGAAACCGGCGCGGACATGTCCCGCTTCGAAACCCCCGGCCGGCTCGCATCCTGGACCGGCGTCTGTCCCGGCTCCAACGAATCCGCCGGCCGGATCAAATCCGCACACATCCTGCCCGGCAACAAATACCTCAAAGCTGCCCTCGGCACCGCGGCCCTGTCCGCTTCCCGCAGCAAGGACACCTACCTGGCCGCCAAATTCCGGCGCATCGCAGCCCGCCGAGGCCCGATGAAAGCCATCGTTGCGCTGGAACATTGCATTCTCACAGCGGCGTGGCACCTACTCGCCGACGGCGAATGCTACGCCGACCCCGGCGCCGACCACTTCACACGCCTCGACCCGATCAAAGCTAAAAACAACGCCATCAAGAAACTCAACAGCCTCGGCTTCGACGTCACCATCACCCCGGCCGCCGCAGCCTGACAACCCTTACTTTCGTATTAGGCTGGAGAGGTGACCCAGACACTGCTTTCCGCCCTGACCACGGCCCGCGTCGGCGGGCCCGCCGCGAACTACGTTGAAGCCCGGACCGAGGCGGAGATCATCGACGCCGTTCGGGAGGCCGACGCCAGCGGTGAGCCGCTGCTGATCATCGGTGGCGGTTCGAACCTGCTGGTGGCCGACGAAGGGTTCCCGGGAACCGTCCTGAAGATCGCCTCCGAGGGTTTCGCGGTGAATGCCGAGGATTCCTGCGGCGGGGTCGCCGTCGTCGTCCAGGCCGGCCACAACTGGGACGCGCTCGTGGAGCACGCCGTCAAGCACGCCTGGTCCGGCATCGAGGCGTTGTCCGGCATCCCCGGCGGCACCGGCGCGACCCCGGTGCAGAACGTCGGTGCCTACGGCGCCGACGTGTCCCAGACGATTGCCGCCGTCCGCACCTGGGACCGGGAGCGCAACGCGGTACAGACGTTCACCAACTCGGAACTGAAGTTCGGCTACCGCGATTCACTCCTGAAACAGACGACGTCGGGCGGGTCCCCGCGGTACGTGGTGCTCACGGTGGAATTCCAGCTGCCGCTGGGCCGGATGAGCGCGCCGATCCGTTACGCCGAGCTGGCCCAGTCACTGGGGGTCGAGGTGGGCCGGCGGGCCTACGCCAACGACGTCCGCCGTGAGGTACTCCGGCTCCGGGCCGCCAAGGGTATGGTGCTGGACCCGGAGGACCCGGACACGTACTCCACCGGCTCGTTCTTCACCAACCCGATCGTGCCGGCCGAGACCGCCGCGAGCCTGCCCGCGGACGCCCCCCGCTACCCGGGCGGAGCCGACGGCCAGACAAAACTGTCCGCCGCGTGGCTGATTGACCGGGCAGGCTACGGCAAGGGCTTCGGCCTCGAACCAGGCAGCGTGTCCGCCGGCCGGGCGGCGCTGTCCACGAAGCACACCTTGGCCATCACCAACCGCGGTGCCGCAAGCACCGAGGATCTGCTGGCCATCGCCCGCGAGGTGCGCCGCGGCGTCGTCGAGCGCTTTGGCATCGAACTGCAGCCGGAGCCGCTGCTGATCGGCGTCGAGCTGTAAGACCGGCGCCAGCCGCTACGGCCCCGTCCGGGTCCCGGTGCGGCGGACGGAAGCCCGGCGCGGGGAAACCTTGCTGACCAGCATGAACGTGAACCCGGTGGCGGCTGCTCCGAGCAGGAATACCTGGCAGAAGGCCACGGACTGCGCACTCGGCCCGCTTCGGAGCAACAGGCCGGCACACGCGAACGCCACCGCGCCGCCCAGCAGCGCCAGGGAGCCGAGCAGCAGGCTTTGCACCGTGGCCGGGAATTCGCCGGAAAGGTCCAGTTCAGGTTCGTGACGCTCGCCTTCCCGCAGCCCCGGACGCCGCGGTTGCAGCATGGTGGCCGTGGCGAAACACACGACGGCAACGGCCATGCAGCCGGTGGCGACAGCCTGGAACAGTGTCATCAGGGGGGACAGCCGGGTGCCGCTGGCGATTGCCACGGCGAGGCCCGCGGCCATGCCGGCCGCGCTGGCGGCCCAGCCCAGCAGGGCGAGCCTCCTGCACAGGGGCCGCAGGCGCGGCCACACATCACCCAAAGTCATGCATCCACCCTAGGGAAGCTCGCTGGGCGAAGGCTGGGAGGAGGTTGTGCACTCCGGGGGTCCAGCAGCCCGGGCCTAGGATGTTGCCATGCCAACAGTGCTACGTGCGCGGCTGAGCCGCGGCATCCTGGCCAGGCTCCGGCTCGCCTCGCAGGGCCTGGCCGGAGCAGGGTTCGGTTCCGCTGCCGCCGCGGTCCGGGCCATGACGGCGATGCAGGCGCAGGACCTCCCGGCCGCGATATGGGCCGTCGGCCAACGCGTCCGTGGGTCGCGCGCGGCCGACGTCCGGGCAGCCCTGGACAGCGGCGAAATCGTCCGCTCCTGGCCGATGCGGGGAACCCTGCACTTGCTCGCCCCGGAGGATTTGAAGTGGATCCTGGAGATCACCTCGGGCCGCCTGGTCAGGGGCCTTGCCGGCCGGCACCGGGACCTGGGCATCACGGCCGGGGACGTCGACGCCGCCGCGGAGGCGGCCCTGTCGCGGGTCGCCGGCGGGGCGGCGGTCAGCCGGGCCGAGCTGTTCCAGGTCTTCGAGGCAGCCGGGCAGCCCACCCAGGGCCAGCGCGGCATCCACCTGCTGGCCATGCTCTGCCAACGCGCGCTGCTGGTGCAGGGTCCGCTGGCCGGGAACCAGCAGCTGGTGGTCGCGTTCGATGACTGGGTTCCGCGGTCGCGGGTCCTGCCGCGGTCTGAAGGGATCGCCGAGTGGCTGCTACGGTATTTCCGCAGCCACGGCCCCGCCACGGAGCGTGACTTCGCCTGGTGGGCCGGGATCCCGCTGACCGAGACACGGGCCGCCCTGTCCGGGGTGAAGGACCAGCTGGTGGGGCTTGAGTTCCACGGGTGCACCTACTGGCTCTCGCCGGAGACGGCGGCGCTGCTCGACGACGGCGTACCCGGCCAGCGCGGCGTGCTCGCGCTGCCGGGATTCGACGAGTTCCTGCTGGGCTACACGGACCGGTCCATCACCCTGCAGCCCGAGCACGCTGACCTGGTGGTCCCCGGCGGCAACGGGGTGTTCAAGAAAATCATGGTGGCCGGCGGCGAAGTGGTCGGCACCTGGTCGGCGCGCGCCACCAGGCACGGTCTGGCCGTCGTGCCGGAGCCGTTCGGCGGAACGGACGCTCTGCGGCCTGCAGCCGGTCGGTCCTTTGAGCTGCAGGCCGCGAAGTACCGGCGGTTCCTTGGAGCGGGCGCCCCCTAGCGGGTCCTAGAGGGCTCCGGTGGCAATCTTCAGCATCCGGCGCAGCGGCTCGGCAGCACCCCACAAAAGCTGATCGCCCACGGTGAAGGCACTGATGTACTTCGGGCCCATCTCAAGCTTGCGGATGCGGCCCACCGGGATCTTCAGGGTGCCCGACGCGGCCACCGGGGTGAGGTCAGCCATCGACGCTTCCTTGGTGTTGGGCACCACGGTGGCCCACTCGTTGTCCGCGTCCAGCAGCTTTTCGATCTCCTCGACGGAGAGGTCTTCGCGGAGCTTGAGCGTCAGCGCCTGCGAATGGGAGCGCATTGCGCCGATCCGGACGCACAGGCCGTCCATGATGACGCGGTCCGTCCCGGAGGTACCCAGGATCTTGTTGGTTTCCACCCCGGCCTTCCACTCTTCCTTGGACTGGCCGTTGCCGAGGTCGGCGTCGATCCACGGGATCAGCGAGCCGGCCAGCGGCACGCCGAACTGGGTGGCGTCGATCCCGGTGCGCTGGTGCGCCAGGACCTTGCGGTCAATTTCCAGGATGGCCGACGCCGGGTCGTCCAGTTCGCTGCTGACCTCGGCGTTGAGCGTGCCGAACTGGCTGAGCAGTTCGCGCATGTGCCGGGCGCCGCCCCCGGAGGCGGCCTGGTAGGTCATCGAGGTGCCCCATTCGACCAGGCCGTTCTTGAACAGTCCGCCCAGCCCCATCAGCATGCAGGAGACCGTGCAGTTGCCGCCGATGTAGTCCTTGACCCCGCCGGAGAGGCCGGCGTCGATGACGTCGCGGTTGATCGGGTCCAGCACGATGATCGAGTCCTCGCTCATGCGCAGCGTGGAGGCCGCGTCGATCCAGAGGCCGTCCCAGCCGCGGCCGCGCAGCTCGCCGTGGACCTGCTTGGTGTAGTCGCCGCCCTGGGCGGTCACGATGATCGGCAGCTTCGCCAGCGTTTCGACGTCGAACGCGTCCTCCAGCTTGCCCGCGGCACCGGCCGCGGCTCCAGCGACGTCCGGGGCGGCACCTCCGGCGTTCGAGGTGGAGAAGAAGACCGGGTTAATGTTGGCGAAGTCGCCCTCATCCTGCATGCGCTGCATCAGGACGGAGCCGACCATGCCACGCCAACCGACCAGTCCGACGGATGGGATAGCTGCTGTAGTCATTGGGCCAGTTTAGACTTTGCGGCCGCTGGCCCGCAGTTGGTTACGTCACGGGCCGGGACGCTGCGGGGTCAGTCAACGGGCCGCGGCAGGTTCCGGGCCCGGCGCAACTTTTCCGCTTTCCGTTCCGAGGCGTAGCCGGCCCAGCTCGCTATCAGCGGAACCTGGATCAGCAGGAACATCCACCAGGTGCGGCCGAGGATGTCCCATTGACCCGTGATGGCGATCTGCGCCAGGCCGTACAGCATCCCGCCGAACGCGAGGCTGATCAGGACCGCGAGGAACAGCAGCCCGCGCGAGGAGTTAACGGGCTTGACGAGGCTAAGGCGGTCATCCTTGCGGACGCCGTATTCCTCGCCGGTGTACGCGACCAGCTCGCCGTTCTCCGCGCGGTGAACGACCCGCTCCTGGTAGCCCGGTTCCTGGGGCACGTCCCGGCTACGCCTGGCCACGTGACTCCTCGAGTGCCCGCAGCAGGCCTGAATCGTCAAGGCCGCCGGCTTCGGCGACCTCGTCCGTGGCGAAGTCGGGGACACCTGTGGTCCAGGAGTCTTCGTCGCGGCGGACCAGCAGGTGCTGCTCGGCGTCGGCGGTCTTGAAGACCAGATATGCGGTGCCCTCGGGCTGCTGCTCGACATGCCGGCGGACGACGCGCAAGGTCGCTTCGGCCGAACTGATCGTGGGGTCCTGGGCGAAGACGAACCACGTCCCCAGCATCCTGGGCTGCAGCAGCAGCGCACCTTCCGGCGCTTCGAGGAGCACCACGTTATCCATGCCGTCCCGGGTCAGCAGGGAGATTTCGGTCCAGCGCGTGGCGTGTCCCAGGGCGGTGGCGACGGCGGCAGCCACCCCCTTCACGGCGAGGTCGCCATCATCATCAAGCGTTGCCAGATCCCTGGCGACCAAGGACGACGCGCCGGCCGTGCACAGCGCGTCGTCGTCCACGAGCTCCTCCGCACGGAACACCCCGACCGAGCGGTCGCGTGCCGGGCCGTCGAAAACATTGAGCAGATAAGCGAATTCGCCGATACCGAAGCCGATCACGTCGACTCCGAGCCGGGGTTCCTGGGTGGTCTCGTCCTGAACAGTCATGCGGGTCTCCTAACCCCCGAAGCCAAGGAACTTGGCTACGGATTTGCCGGCATCCTTGAGGTTATTGGCGGTATCGCTGACAAATTTGCCGGGATCCTTGACCGCGTTCACCACGCCTTCTCCGATGTTCTTGCCGACACTGCTGATGGTGTCCCAGTTCTCATAGATGGCGATGCCAACGCTGGCGACCTGGCAGACAGTACCGGCCGGCGGCGGCAGGAAGCAGCCGACCCCGAGGCCGGCCTTGAACGCGCTGCCGAGGCCTTGTTCGATGTCGCCCTTCGCGAAGGCTTGCACGGAGTCGTAGGCGCTGAAGCCCACCCCGGCCCAGCCAAGGCCACGGGCCAGCCCGGCCTTGCCGAGCCATTCATACTTGCCGCCCGCGTCCAGCCACGGTCTCTCCGCCGTGAGGCTGGCGACTTTGTTCAGCGCCGGGACGAATTTGTCCAGTGGTCCCTTGATGTCCTGCAGGTTCTTCAAGGAAGCGATATCGGACGCCTGGTCGACCAGCTTGAGGGCTGGGCTCTTTGCGCTGGATTTCTTCAGCAGATCCTCGAGGGCCTTGTTGCCAGTCGTGTTTTGGTACAGGTGGCGCGGATCGAAAGTCGGTCCGCCGAGCCGGTGGCGGCCCTTAGTCAGCATGCTCTTGACCAGATCGGCCCGTTGGTTCTTCAAGACCCACCCGTATTGGCCAAGATGCTTGGCCAGGGTGAGCGGGGCCTTGATGTTCTTCTGGATGGCCATGAAATTCTGCAGGCCACCCAGGGCGGCAGCGCCGCCAAGGAGGGCCCAGCTGCCGGCGGATCCCAGCGTTCCGGGGCGTCGCGGGCCGCCGCCGGAGCCGGGAGCAGCGTTGCTGGCCCGCTCCTGCTCATCCGCGTTGGTCATCAGGCGCTTGGACTCGGACTTGAGGGCCCGGGCGGTCTGTTGGATCAGGGCGCGGTGGCTGCCGTTCCACTCGGACGTGAACCGGGCGCTGTCCGCGCCCTTCCAGGAGGTGTTGTTGTTGATGACCGAGGTCAGAGCCGCCGACTGCTGCAGCAGCGTCTCCGACGTTTTGCCGAAATGCTGCGCAAGCTCCCGCAGTTGGGCGACGTCCGCACCCCACACGTTAGCTGCCATGGTGGCACCCCCCCTTTTACGGGCAACAGCCTAACCGGCCATCGCCAAGACCACATACATTCGGGCCGCATTTCCCGGCCCGACCCAATCTAACCCGGCCGTCCGGATCCTGCGATGGGTTGATCTGCCCATCAGTGCCAGCCCTAGCCATCGGTGCCGGAGCGCCGGCGCGCCGGAGCGCCGCCGAGCAGGCGACCGGGCCAGCCGGCTACTCGCCGTCGGACTCTGCCAGCAGGGCACTCTTCCGCCGGCGGAGGGCGAAGACGGCGCCGAAGGCGAACACCTGGGTGATGATGACGAGCACGATTGCCCCCGCGATCTTGTTGCCGCCCAGGATCATGGTCAGCCCGACGATTGCGGACAGCAGCGCCAGCAGGGGCAGCAGCATGTAGCCGAGGACAAAGAGCGTTTCCGGTTTACGCAGCATTACTTCGCCTCCGTCCGGCGCCACAGGGTGATCCGGTACCGGGTGCCGTTAGCGGCGGTCAGCCAGCCGTCGGCTGGCAGGCTTGCCTTGGCGGTCCACTCGTATCCGAGCTCCGGGGCGAAGGTGTCTCCCTCGGTCGCGGCGTCGATCGTGGTGACCACCGCAAGGTCGGCCAGGTCCAGGGACTGGGTGAAGATATCACCGCCGCCGATGATCCAGACCATTTCCGGTCCGGGCGCGAATTGGGACTCCAGCAGGGCCTCGTCGAGTGAGCCGACCGCCGCGGCCCCGTCGGCCTCCGGCCGGTCGCCCCAGCCTTTCTGCCGGGTGATCACGATGTTCGTCCGGCCCGGCAGCGGCCGGTACTTGTCCGGGAACGACTCCCAGGTCTTACGGCCCATGACCACCGGGTGGCCGGCCGTGAGCCGGCTGAAGTGCGCCATGTCCTCGGGCAGGTGCCACGGCATGGAGCCAGCCTGGCCGATCACCCCGGTGCTGGTCTGGGCCCACACCAGGCCAAGCCCGGAGAGGGAGCCGCGGAGCTGTTCGGTGAAGCCGGCCGGTTCGGTGGGTTTGCTGGTTTCGTTGCTCATACGGCGATCGGGGCCTTAATCGTGGGATGGTGCTGGTAGCCGACCACCTGGAAGTCCTCCAGGGTGTAGTCGAAGATGGACTCCGGCTTGCGGGTGATCTTCAGCTGCGGGTATTCGTACGGCTCCCGGTCGAGCTGCGTGAGCACCTGGTCCAGATGGTTGTCATAGATGTGGACGTCCCCGCCGGTCCAGACGAACTCGCCCGGCGCCAGCCCGGTTTGCTGGGCCAGCATGCAGGTCAGCAGGGCGTAGGAAGCGATGTTGAACGGCACGCCCAAGAAGGTGTCCGCCGAGCGCTGGTACAGCTGGCAGGACAGCTTCCCGTCGGCCACATAGAACTGGAAGAAGGCATGGCACGGCGGCAGGGCCATGTTTTTCAGTTCGGCCACATTCCACGCCGAGACGATGTGGCGGCGCGAGTCGGGGTTGCTCTTGAGGTTGTCCACCAACTCGGCGATCTGGTCGACGTGGCCGCCGTCGGGCGTCGGCCAGGAACGCCACTGCACGCCGTAGACCGGGCCCAGTTCGCCGTCGGCGTCGGCCCATTCATTCCAGATCGTTACGCCCTGGTCCTGCAGCCACCGCACGTTGCTGTCCCCACGGAGGAACCACAACAGTTCCAGAGCAACGGACTTGAAGTGCACCCGTTTGGTGGTGATCAGCGGGAAGCTCCGGGCCAGGTCGAAGCGGAGCTGGCGGCCGAACACGCTGCGGGTGCCGGTCCCGGTGCGGTCGGACTTGTGCGTGCCGTGCTCCAGGACATCGCGTAAAAGGTCTTCATAGGGCGTTGGGATGCTCACAGGCCCAGTCTACTGAGAAGGGCCCCGTACGCCGTATCCGTCGCGCCCGCCCAGGCGGGTCCTGACGACGGCGAGCAGGGCGGCGTCGTCGAGACCGGCGGCGCGCGCCTCCGCGATGCACCGGTCGACGGCGGCAACCACGCCGGGAAACCGTGATGACGCGGTCCCGCCGGGGGTGCCCGGGGGAGTGCCGGCGGTCCGCTCGGCCACCACGGTGCCATTGCGCCGGCCGGTGTTCAGGAGCCCGGCCTGTTCCAGTTCCCGGTACGCCCGGGCGACGGTTCCGGCGGCGATGCCCAGGTCCGCGGCCAGCGTCCGGACGGTGGGCAGCCGGGCGCCCGGCGGCAGCGTTCCGACGGCGATGAGCGCCGCGATCTGGACCCGGATCTGCTCGTATGGCGGTGTGGCGGAGCGTAGATCGATGGAAATCCCCGCGGTCACGCCGCGGGCTCCCGGTCCGGCGCCGGCACAGCAGGCACACGGCGGGTGGCACCGGCCACGGGGACGAGGGCGATGCCCGCCGCGGCGACGACGAGGACCGCGCCGGCCAGGTTTGCCGGCCACCAGGTGGTTGCCGAAGGATTGAACGGACCGCCGAACACGCCGGCGGCAAAGACCGCGGCCAGCGCCGGGCCCTGCGTCAGCAGCACGACAGCGGCCTGGGCAGTGAACATTGCAGCCAGGGTTCGCACGCACCGGTGCACCGTGATCGCACGGAGTGCCGCGTCCATCCCCGGTGACAGCCCGGACACTGCCTGACGGCGTCGCGCGGCAAGGCCGGCAGGCACGGCAGCCGCCGTCCCCGCGCCCGCTAAGAGGGCCGGGACAAGCCAGGTGGTCTCGGCGTGCAGCCGGAGCTGGCCCGCCGTGGCCACCGCCAGGGCCACAGCGAAGAGCAACGCAGCCAGGACGGCGGTGCTCAGCAGTGCCGGGCCGGCGGGCTGCCGCGGCCAGCTGCGCGGCGCGGCGGGGTCCCCGTAATTGCGGTGCAGGAGCAGTTCGCCGCCGGCCAGCACCAGAAGCACGGCGGCCGCCATCAGCGTTACGACCCCTGCCATCCCGAAGGCGCCGGCGCCTGCAAGGCCCGGAAGGACGAAGACCCCGGCCAGCAGCGGCACCGCGGCTGCCACTGCCAGGACGGGGCCCAATGCGGAGACCAGGCGCACCGCAGGGTGCTGGCGGCCGGCGTCAAGCCCGGCAACGGGACGGTTTCCAGCTCCCAGCCGGGCCGCTGCCAGGACCGGGGGGCGCCAGCACAGCATTACCAACAGCACTGCTGAGCCCGCCAGGCCCGCGGGGTTGCTCCAGGACGAAGCGCCGGCGGCCGGGTCCGGCCGCGCCGCGTAGTTCCCGGCAATGACGCCCAGCCCGGAGGCCACGGTGGCCACGGTCCGCAGCAGCCGGTTCATGGCGACCGTGCGCAGGGTCGCGTTGTCCGCCGCGTCGAGGGCCTCCAGTTGCCGGCGGCCCGCAATCAGCCGCAGGACCAGCCAGGTTCCCGCGGCGAGGACCACCAGGGCACCGCCCAGCCAGAAGGCAAGCTCGATCCCCGGAATCCGGCCGTCCATCCCCGTCACGCGTTGCGGCGGTGAACCTTCCGGCAGGGGGGCAGGGGGAACGCGCGGGAACCCCGGCAAGGTCGCCGTCCAGAGGATCATCGCCAGGGCAGCCGCGAAGATGGCGGCCGTTACGGCCGCCAGGCGGCGCGGCAGGAAGTCCCGGATCCGCCGTACGCTGAGAACGGTCTGACGCCGCATCCGCAGGGGTCCCGGATAGCTGACCTGCCCTAGTGCGTGCACTCCGAGGCAGCCGAGGACGGGCCAGGCCAGGGCCGGCAGGATCTCCGCCGGGGTATTCGGCGAGCCGGTGTACGGGAACGCAGGAAGGATACCCAGATTGACGGCACCCTGGAGGGAACTGGCCAGCCATCCGATGACTCCGACCCAGAGGGCGTGCTGGGACACCGTCGAGGGCGAGGTTCCCGTTTTGGGCGACCAAATCACGAAGCGGAGTGCGGCATAGACGATCAGGGCCGCGACGATGGGGCCGAGCAGCAGCATCGGTGGAAGGTAAAACTGGCCCGGCATGGTGTCCCCCAAATCGCGCGTTATGTATCAACGCTTTGATACAAGCTTGGACGTTCGGCCGCGCCGGGTCAAGACCTAGTCGTCGAAGGGACGAAACTGCTCCACCGACACAATTTTGCCCTTGCCGTGCGCGACCTGGCAGACCAGGATTTCGCCCGGCGAAAGGAACGGTTCGGCGGCGGGCAGCTGCGCGCGCAGCCGGGAGTTCATGTGCTTGGCAAGCTGCGCGAAAACCGTCGGCAGGACCGGGCGGTGGGTGCACACGGCCACGGCGCGCTCCTTGTCGAGGAGGGACTCGACGGCGTTGGCGGTCTTGTGCGGGCTGCGGCCGTGCCGGTGCTCGGTGAACGAATCGTCCAGCTTGACCTTGGGGTCGGCGGCCTTCGCGTACGGCGCCACGGTGGCAACGCAGCGCAGCCACGGACTGGTCACCAGCCGGGGCGGACGCCAGGCAACCAGCAACCGACCGACGGCCTGCGCCTGGCGGGTGCCCGTGGCGGCCAGCGGCCGGTCACCTTCGGCCTTGGACCAGGACGAGCGGGGCTTCGCCTTGGCATGGCGGATCACCAGCAGCGGCCAGGTATCGAGTTCGCCGCGGGCGTGGGCTGCGACCAGATGCTCGAGCGGGGCCCGGTCGCTGGGATTGCTCAGCAGTTCAGCGGCCTTCGCCGGCGTGCACCAGAGGACGCTGTCCACCTCCTTGCCGTCGGGGTGCAGCGGTGCGCCGTCGACGTCGACGGCCCAGTAGTGCACCACCTTCAGCCCGGCCTGGACGTGGTAGTGGATCGGCGGCAAGGGGATGCCGAGCCGGGCCCTGAGCCCAATCTCCTCCTCCACCTCGCGCGCCGCGCACTCGGGGATCGTCTCGCCAGGGTCGAGTTTGCCCTTCGGCCAGGACCAGTCGTCGTACCGTGGACGGTGGATCAGCAGGACCTCCAGCTCATCCTTGTTGACGCGCCACGGCAACGCTCCGGCCGCCACGACGGCGACCGCCTCGCCCGGATGGTCATGCTGGTCCGCAATCAGTGCATCGCTGCTCACAACCGGCGGCCCTAGCGCAGGCTCGCCGAGCGCTGCCGCGAACGGGAGGCGAGCAGCCAGGACTGGACATCCTGAAGCGGGGTGCCGTCGTCGGCAAGGTGGTGGCGGGTCCACTCCCCGTTCCGGTCCAGGTGCCAGCTGGCGGTGCCCGGATCCATGTAGCGCCGCAACAGGTCCAGCACGTAGGTGGTGTCGTCCCCGCTGCTGAGCTGCACCAAGGCCTCCACCCGCCGGTCCAGGTTGCGGTGCATCATGTCTGCGGAGCCGATGTAGACCACCGGATCACCGCCGTTCGCAAAGGCGAAGACACGCGAGTGCTCCAGGAAGCGGCCCAGCACGGAGCGGACGGTGATGTTCTCGCTCAGCCCCGGCACCCCCGGGCGCAGGGAGCAGATGCCGCGGACAATGATGTCCACCGGTACCCCGGCCTGCGAGGCGCGGTAGAGCGAATCGATGATGGCCTCGTCCACCATCGAGTTCACCTTGATCTGGACCCGGGCGGGGATCCCGGCCCGGGCGTTGCGGATCTCCGTTTCGATCCGGTCGATCAGCCCGGAGCGCACCGACCGCGGGGCAACCAGCAGCCGCTTGAAGGTCGACTTCGGGGCGTAGCCGGAGAGCTGGTTGAAGAGTTTGGACAGGTCCTCGCCGACCTGTTCGTTGGCCGTGAGCAGGCCCAGGTCCTCGTAGTAGCGGGCCGTGCGCGGGTGGTAGTTGCCGGTGCCGATATGGCAGTAGCGGCGCAGCCCGTCCACCTCCTGCCGGACCACCAGGGAGAGCTTGCAGTGCGTCTTCAGGCCCACGATGCCGTACACCACGTGCACGCCGGCCTGCTCGAGTTTCCGGGCCCAGGAGATGTTGGCCTGCTCGTCGAAACGGGCCTTGATTTCCACCAGGGCCAGCACCTGCTTGCCGGCTTCGGCGGCGTCGATCAAGGCATCCACGATGGGCGAGTCGCCGCTGGTGCGGTACAGGGTCTGCTTGATGGCCTGCACCTTCGGGTCCGCGGCGGCCTGCTCGAGGAAGGCCTGCACGGAGGTGGAAAACGAATCGTACGGGTGGTGCAGGAGGATGTCGCGGCGGCGCATGGCGGCGAAGACGTTGGCGGGCTTCGCCGTCTCCGATTCGTTGAGGTACCGGGAGGTGTGCGGGACGTGCTTGGGGTAGTGCAGGTCCGTCCGGTCGATGCCGGCGATCACCGAAAGGCCGCGCAGGTCCAGCGGGGCCGGCACGGAATAGACCTCGGACTCCTCGACGCCGAGTTCGCGGATCAGCAGCGCCCGGATATTGGGGTTGATGTCATTGGTGACCTCCAGCCGGACGGGCGGCCCGAAACGGCGGCGCAGCAGTTCCTTTTCCAGCGCCTGCAGCAGGTTCTCGGCGTCGTCCTCCTCGACTTCGACGTCCTCGTTGCGGGTGACGCGGAAGGTGTGGTGCTCCAGCACCTCCATGCCTGCGAAGAGCTGGTCAAGGTGGACGGCGATGACTTCCTCGAGCGCGATGAACCGTGCCACCCGGCCCGGGACGGAGCCTGCGCGCGGACCGTCGATGGAGATCAGGCGGGGAAGCTGGTCCGGGACCTTGAGCCGGGCAAAAAGCTCCTTGTCGCTGACCGGATTGCGGACCACCACGGCGAGGTTGAGCGAGAGCCCCGAGATGTAGGGGAAGGGGTGGGCCGGGTCGACGGCCAGCGGCGTCAGGATCGGGAAGACCTTTTCCGCGAACATGGCGCTGAGCTGGTCCTTGGCCTGGTCGTCCAGTTCGTCCCACTGCACCAGGTGGATGTGCTCGTAGGCCAGCGCGGGCCGGATCTGCTCGGCGTAGACGCGTGCGTGGCGCTGCTGGAGCTGGTGGGCTGCCTCCCCGATCTGTTCCAGGACCTGGATCGGACTCAGCCCGGCCGGCGACGGAACGGCCAGGCCGGTGGCGATGCGGCGCTTGAGCCCGGCGACGCGGACCATGAAAAACTCGTCCAGGTTGGAGGCGAAGATGGACAGGAAGCCGACCCGTTCCAGCAGGTAGAGCTCCGGATCCTCGGCCAGTTCCAGGACGCGGGCGTTGAACGCCAGCCAGCTCAGTTCCCGGTCCAGGAACCGGTCCGGACTGATGTCGCCCTCCGGCTCAAGGTTGGGGGCGAACTCGGGAATGTCGATCCGGTCCTGGGTGGCGCGGGAGGCCGGAACCTCCGAGGAGCCGAACTGTGCACGCGCGGGACGCGCCGCCTTCTCCGCTGCAGTGCTTTCAAACGTGGCCGTCCGGGCAGATTCCCCTTGCATGGTCTCTCCTAGTGCTGGCGCGATTTAGCTTCAACCTTACAAGCATTCCAGTCCGGATGAGCCCGGATTCGGCGCGTTCCGGACGCCGCAGCCGGCAGGGTTTAACGTCCCGGCGCCGGCGCGTACATGACGTCCATGTCCCAGCGGGTAAAGCCGAGCCGCCGGTAAAGTGCGACGGCGGGAATGTTGTCGCCGTCGACGTACAGCATCACCGCGTGCAGTCCCTGGCGCTGCAGGTGCTCGATGCCGGCAATGGTCAGGGCCTTGCCCAGGCCGGTGCCCTGCGCCTCGGGAGCGACGCCGACGACGTATACCTCGCCGATCGCCGGGTGTTCGCCATGCCGCGGGTGCACTTTGGTCCAGTGGAAACCGAGGATCTGGCCGGCGTCGTCGACCGCGAGCAGGAAGCCGGCGGGATCGAACCACGGCTCGGCCATCCGGGCGTCCAGGTCGGCACGGGTCATGCCGCCCTGTTCGGGGTGGTGGGCGAAGGCGGCCCGGTTCACCGCCAGCCAGGCCTCCTCATCCTGCCCGGGGACGAAGCTGCGCAAAGTAGTGCCGGCCGGGAAGCCGGCGGCGGGGAGGTTGGCCGCGGCAGTAGCCAGCCGCATTTTCCACAGTTCGCGGACCGGGGCGTAGCCGTAGCGGGCGGCCAGGTCTGCCGCCGCCTCGTGGTTGCCGTGCGACCACGCCTTCAGCCCCTCGAACCCGCGCACCCTGCGGAGTTCGCCGACCAGCCGGTCGGCGACGCCCTGGTTGCGGTAGCTCGGATGGACGGCCACCTCCAGCACTCCGGTCCCGTCCGGTTCTTCAACCACGACGCCGAACCCGGCCAGGTCGTTGCCCCGGGCCGCGCCCGCCGTGTTGCTCTCCGCGCTGCCCGAGTAGTCGGGGGAGTAGAGGGCCAGCGCCAGGACGGTGTGCGGCCCGGGCTCCGCCGCGCGCAGGGTCACCAGGGTCTGCTCGGAGAGCGGCGGATTGCCGTCGGCCTCTTCGGCGGCGGCCACGAGATTCCCCACGTCCCGCAGCAGCTGCGGGTCGGCAGTTCCCCGGACGGTGAGTACGGGCCAATTCTCCGGATTCGCGGGACTCATGGTGCAAGGCTATACGGCCCGGCCGGCGTCCGCGCGGGGGCGGACAGCCGATTTGGCGTGCCGGTGCCGGCAACGTATAGTCGTTAACTCGTCCGGGAGAGTGCTTCACCGACCGGATGCGAGGGGGATCCACCAGTGGGGTGGCCTCGATACGTTCGACCCGTATGTCCTCCACCACGAAGTGGCAACGCCAGAAAAGCCCCGGACCCCAGGTCCGGGGCTTTCCTGTTTGTTCAGGCTTCCGAGAGTTCGCCGTCCGGCTGCCGGACGAGGGTCAGCCGGTACCCCACGTTGCGCACCGTGCTGATCAGGGTCTCGTGGTCGGCGCCGAGCTTGGCGCGCAGCCGCCTGACGTGGACGTCCACGGTCCGGGTACCGCCGTAGTAGTCGTAGCCCCAGACCTCGGTCAGAAGCTGCTGGCGGGTGAACACGCGGCCCGGATGCTGGGCCAGGTACTTGAGCAACTCAAATTCCTTGAACGTCAGGTTCAGCACCGCTCCGTTGACCCGGGCGGTGTAACTGGCCTCGTCGATCACCACGCCGGCCGCGCGGATCTCCGCCGGGGTGTCGTCATGGTCCGGCAGCGCCCGGGCGATGCCGAGGCGGATCCGGGCCTCGACTTCGGCGGGGCCGGCGGATTCCAGCAGAATGTCGTCCACGGCCCAGGCCGAGGAGACCGCGGCCATGCCGCCTTCCGTCAGAATCAGCATGAGGGGGGCGCTGAGGCCGGTTGCCTTGAGCAGTTGGGTCAGGGCGCGGGCCCCCACGAGGTCCCTGCGGGCGTCCAGCAGCACGATGTCGCAGGGCTCGGTCTCCAGCAGGGCGGTCGGCTCGGCCGGAAGGATATGGACGCGGTGGTTCAGCAGTTCCAACGCAGGCAGGACGTCCACCGATGACCCGGTGCTGTTCGTCAAGAGCAGGATGTGCGACATGGTTCCTCCAAGGGGTGTCCGCGCATCGTTGGGCGTCTGAGCCGGGCTCGCACCGGCCGGTACCAGGCTTCCCGGCGGCGTCCCGATTCCGGCCCTCACCCGGGGTGCCGGAGGAAGCCTAGCTGAGCCTTGAGTATACCCAAACGCCATCTCGCGGACACTGTCCGGCCGCGCCACCGTGGTTTCCGTGCGACACAAAACTTTCAGATAGGGCAGGATTGATGCGTCGGGGCCTTCAGTCGCGGCGAGTCGAGCGGGCCGAGCCAGGCCCGCAGTGAGCGAAGGTGCCGGTGATCGTGGCGAAGTTGAGCGCGGGGGACCGCGGAGTGGGCGTCCTGCCCGGGCGGACGGCTGGGCAAGCGCCGGGGATAATCCCGTGAGGTCGCGCAGTGTCGGGATCGCTGGCCTTGCCGGGCTCGCCGCTATCGTCGCAGGGACCTACGCGGCGCCCGAGGTGCTGCTGGCCGTGGCCGTGGTGACGGCTGCCTGCGTCGGCATCGGCTGGCCGCATTTCCTGGGCATCCCCGCCAAGAAGACCCTGGCTGCGCTGATCGGGCTGCCGGGGATAGGCTCCGCCATCGCCGCGACGTACCTGCCCGCCCCGGGCTTCCTCGACTGGACCCCCGGGTTTGTGGCCGCCGGCGTCATGGCGATCTTCGTCATGCAGCTGATCCGCGGCACCGGCCAGGCGCAACGACTGGAATCAACGCTGGGGTCCTGCGCCGGGGTCCTGCTGGCCTGCCTGGGCGCAGGCTGGATCGCCTGTTCGCGTTTCAACGGGGTCCGGGAGATGCTGCTGATCGCCGCCGTCAGTGCCGCGATCGCCCTGCTGGCTGGGCTGATCCGCTGGCCGGACCGGATCGTCGCGCCGCTGGGCATCGTCGGTGCCGGGCTCGCCGGCCCGCTCGCCGGCCTGGTGCTCTCCGACATTGCCGTGCTGCCGGCGGCCCTGGTGGGCGTCGTCGTCGGCGCCGTGCTGGTCAGCTTCCGCCGGTTGGTGATCATCCGCGGCGAGGCGCTGAACCTGCCGGCCGTGCTGGGCATGGGCCTGGCGCCCGTCTCGGCGGTGGGCTCGCTGGCCTACTTCATAGACAAACTCCTCATTCACTAACGCGTTAGGATGGCACCATGTCCGTACTTGCATTTGAAATCTTTTTCCTTGTCCTGCTCGCCGTCGCCGGCCTGTCGATGGCCTGGTTCGCCGGGTTCGTGGTGTACCGGCTCTTCAAGGGACAGAAGTAGGCCACCAGGCCCGCTCCGTCCAGAACGCGACGTTTTCCAGAGGTAGCTGTGCCTATTGAAATTCCTGTCGATCTGACCCCTGAAATCGTTCCACTGTCCTGGCTCATCGGCGAATGGGAGGGCCGGGGACGGCTCGGCGCCGGCGACGAGGATTCCGAGCATTTCCGCCAGCACGTCTCGTTCACCCACAACGGCCTCCCGTACCTGCAGTACCGGGCCGAGTCCTGGCTGACCGATGACGAGGGAACCAAGCTCCGGCCGCTGACGGTGGAAACCGGGTTCTGGGCGCTCGAACGCAAACAACGCGAGGAGGACGGCGGTCCGGGACTGGTCCCGGCGGACATCGTCCCCGTCCTCAAGAGCGCCGATGAAGTCGAAGAGCTCCGCAACAGCGACGGCGGCTTCGACATTTCCGTCTCCATCGCCCACCCCGGCGGCATCTCCGAGCTCTACTACGGCCAGATCAAGGGCCCGCAGATCCAGCTCAGTACGGACATGGTGATGCGCGGCAGCCACTCGAAGGACTACGCGGCGGCCACCCGGATCTTCGGCCTGGTGGACGGCAAGCTGCTGTGGCGCTGGGACGTGGCGGCCGGCAAGGGCTCGACGCCGGGCGGCGGCCTGGAGGCCCACGCCTCCGCGATCCTCAGCAAGGTCGGCTGACCCCCCGTCCCGAGCCGGTGCCGGGGCGCCCCGAATTCCGGGCCCGGCTACCTGGATGACGGCTCCGGCGGACCGGAAAGCGACTTCACGGCAACCTGCCCGAGGCCTGGAAAGCCGGCACCCACTTCGGCTTCGAAAATCCGGAATACCGCTAAGCACCGAGGACTTCTACTACATATGACAACCAAGAGCCCCCTGCTCGCACGTCCGGGCGCCGTCGAAGCCACCGGGCCAGACGCCGGCGTCGCGGCGCACTACGGCGAACCGCTGCCGGAGCAGCGCGCCCTCGCCGCCGGGAACGCCGTCGTCGACTATTCCCACCGCGGCGTGGTCACCGTCACCGGACCCGACCGCCTGAGCTGGCTGAGCACCCTCTCCTCGCAGCAGCTCACCGGGCTGGCCCCCGGCCAGTCCACCGAACTGCTGCTGCTCAGCGTGCAGGGCCGGATAGAGTTCGACGCCCGGGTCCTGGACGACGGGGCCACCACCTGGCTCATGGTCGAAGCAGCAGAGGCGGCACCGCTGGCGGAATGGCTGGCCCGGATGAAGTTCATGCTCCGGGTCGAGGTAGCCGACGCCTCCGCGGACTGGGCGGTGCTGGCCACCACCCGGGCCGTCCCGGAATGGGAGGGGCTGCTGGTCTGGGAGGACCCGTGGCCGCACGTCGGAGCCGGCGGCTACTCCTACGCCGTGGTCGGTGAGGACGCCCACCCCGGCCTCGAACGGCCGTGGTTCGAATACCTGGTGCCCGCGCCTGAGCTGGTCGAAAGGGTGTCCGGCCGCCCGTTGGCCGGCGTCCTGGCCGCCGAGGCACTGCGCATAGCGGCCTGGCGTCCCCGCTGGGGCGCCGAGACCGACGACAAAACCATCCCGCACGAGCTGGACCTGCTGCGCACCGCCGTGCACCTGGCCAAGGGCTGCTACAAGGGCCAGGAAACCATCGCCCGGGTCCACAACCTGGGCCACCCGCCGCGGCGCCTGGTGTTCCTGCAACTGGACGGTTCACAGCACACCATGCCGGCGGCCGGCAGCGAGGTCCGGGCCGGTGGCCGGAAGGTCGGCACCGTCACCTCGGTGGGGCAGCACTACGAGATGGGCCCGGTGGCGCTGGCCGTCATTAAACGGTCCGTCGCCCCGGACGAGGTGCTGACCGTGATGGACGGCGAGGAACCGTACACCGCGGCCCAGGAGCTCATCGTGGCGCCCGACGCCGGCCAGGTCGTGGGCCGCCAGACGGGCTTCCTGCGGGGGCCCCGGTGAGCGCGGGCCCGGTGCCGCCGGAGCAGGGCGGGGTTCCGGCGCCCGACGACGAAGCCCTCGCCTTGGCGCACGCCCTGTTCGACGCCGCACGCGAGGGCGACTCGGCCCTGCTGGGCCGGTACCTCGCAGCCGGTGCACCGGCAACGCTCACCAATGCGGCCGGCGACTCGCTGCTCATGCTTGCCGCCTACCACGGCCACGCGGACACCGTCCGGCTGATTCTGGCCCACGGCGGGGACGCCAACACTGCCAACGACCGCGGCCAGACCCCGCTCGCCGGGGCGGTCTTCAAAGGCTATGCCGACGTTGTGAAGCTGCTGATGGGCGCCGGTGCCGATCCTGACACAGGCAGCCCCTCGGCGCGGGCGGCGGCACAAATGTTCGGCCACCACGATATTTTGACGCTGCTGGGCTAATTCAGCCGCCGGCCGCTCGGCCACCGGCGCCGCGGCGGGTGAACCAATGCCGCCGGCGCCACGTCCTTTTCACCACCCCCGAACCCGGCAACACGCACCCTAAGGAAAACCGATGGAAAACGTAGCGAGGCCGTGGGCCGCACTCTGGTCGCTGGTGATCGGGTTCTTCATGATCCTGATCGACACCACCATTGTTTCGGTGGCCAACCCGCGCATCATGGAAGGCCTGAACGCGGACATCAACTCCGTCATCTGGGTCACCAGCGCCTACCTGCTGGCGTACGCCGTCCCGCTGCTCATCACCGGCCGCCTGGGCGACCGTTTCGGGCCGAAGCGGCTGTACCTGGCCGGCCTGGTGGTCTTCACCCTGGCATCGCTGTGGTGCGGGCTCTCCGGCGACGTCCAGACCCTGATCGGTGCCCGGGTGCTGCAGGGGCTCGGAGCCGCCATGATGACGCCGCAGACCATGGCCGTCATCACCCGCATCTTCCCGCCGGACCGGCGCGGCGCCGCGATGGGCATTTGGGGTGCCACTGCCGGCGTCGCCACGCTGGTGGGCCCGATCCTTGGCGGCGTCCTGGTGGACGGGCTGGGCTGGGAATGGATCTTCTTCATCAACATCCCGGTCGGCATCGTCGGCTTTATCCTGGCGCTCCGGTTTGTCCCGTCCCTGAGCACACACCCGCACAAATTTGATATCCCCGGGGTGCTGCTCAGCGCCGTCGGGCTGTTCCTGCTGGTCTTCGGAATCCAGGAAGGCGAGACCTACAACTGGGGCACGATCACCGGCCCCATCACGGTGTGGGGACTGATTATTGGCGGCATCGTGGTGCTCGCCGGATTCGTGGTCTGGCAGCGGGTGAACAAGGGCGAACCGCTCCTGCCGCTGGGACTGTTCAGGGACCGCAACTTCTCCCTGGCCAACGTGGGCATTACCACGGTGGGATTCACTGTGACGGCCTTCAGCCTTCCGCTGATCTTCTACTACCAGATCGTCCGCGGCCTGACCCCGACGCAGTCCGCGCTGATGATGGTGCCGATGGCCGTCATTTCGGGTGGGTTGGCGCCGGTCGTCGGCAAGATCATCGACCGGGTCAATCCCAAGTTCATCACCGCCGCCGGCCTGACCCTGATGTCGGTCGCCCTCTTCTGGAACGCCGCGCTGATGCACCCGGACACCCCGATCTGGCTCTTCCTGCTGCCGAGCGCCGTGCTGGGCTTCGCGAACGCCGGCATCTGGGCGCCGTTGAGCTCCACGGCCACCCGGAACCTGCCGCCGCGGCAGGCGGGCGCGGGTTCCGGCGTCTACAACACCACCCGCCAGATCGGTGCCGTGCTGGGCAGCGCCGCGGTCGCGGTGCTGATCCAGGCACGGCTCGCGGCAGAGCTCCCGGTCGCGCCGGGGGCCGGCGGGGCCAGCCCGATGGCGTTTGGCGGAGCCCTGCCGCCGGCGCTGCACGAAGGATTTTCGACGGCGATGGGGCAGTCCATCCTGTTGCCTGCGGCCGTGGTTCTGATTGGCACCGCCGTGGCGCTGTTCTTCGCTAAACCCCAGCCGCAGCCGGGCTGGGGCGCCCAGGGCACCGGGCCGGCGGCGCAGTCGCGTCCTGCCCCCGCGGCGGACCGCGAGTCGGCGGCCACGGACGGAGCCGAAGCCACGCGCGGTTAGCGCGGCCGGCTGGCCCGGCAGCAGGTGCCGGTCAGCCCGGCAGCAGGTGCCGGTCAGCCCAGCAGGACGCTGGTGTGGATTCCGCCGGCGGTGAAGCCCAGGCTGCGGGCCAGGGCCAGCGAGCCCTTGTTGCTGACGTCGGAGGGCCACTGCAGGGTCAGCCCTGACGCCAGCGCCTCGTGTGCCGCAATCGAGGCCGCCAGCGTGCCGAGGCCCTGCCGCCGCCACTCCGGCGCCACCAAAACTCCGAGCTGCGCCAGGAGGCCCTGCCATTCGGTGTAGGCGCCGCACGCGACCGGAGTCCGCCGGCCGTCGTCGACGTGCATGATCGTGAACCGGTGCTCGAGGTCGGCCAGGCCCACCTCGTTAACGTCGTCCGGCGGGCAAAACGCCTCAAGTTCGATCGCCTCCTGGTTCCCCTGGGAGACGGTCAACTCCTCGGCGGGCTGCCGGAGCGGCAGGTCATCGGCGAAGAACAGGGCGGCGGCGCCGAGCCCGTGTCCGCCGTGCGCGCGGGTGATGGTCAGCAGCGTCACGTGCTGCGCCAGTTCTTCATCCGTGTAGCCGGCGGCCGCGTCGAGGGCCCATTGCGGTCCCACCAGGGCTGAACTGCCGAACAGCCGGACAAACTGCACGGTGCCGGCGCCGTCGTCGGCCCTGGTCAGCCGGCGGCCGGCGGCGGCGCCGAAAGCGCCGTCGTCCAGCCCCAGGTTGCGCGCCCAGGCAAGCTGGATGATTTCGGCGGAACCGGGCTCAAGAGTCATGCTCCAACCCTACCCAGCGCCGGGCCGGAGCCCGGAACGCGTCAGCCGAAGAGCACCGCCGCCTCGTCGTAGCGGTCCTGCGGCACGCTCTTGAGGTTGCCGAGCGCAGCGTCGAAGCCGACGTGGACAATGTCGGTGCCGTTCAGCGACACCATGGTTCCCCAGCGCTTTTCGACGACCGAGTCGATGGCGGCCAGGCCGAGGCGGGTCGCGAGGACCCGGTCGAACGCCGTCGGGACGCCGCCGCGCTGGATATGTCCCAGCACGGTGGCCCGGGTCTCGATGCCGGTCCGGGCCTCCAGCTCGGGCGCCAGCAGTTCGGCGATGCCGCCCAGCCGCGGCCGGCCGAAGGTGTCCAGTCCGCGCTCGGAGTGCGGGGATTCCTGGCCCTCGGGCACGAAGCCTTCGGCGACCACCACCAGCGGGGCCCGGCCGCGGTCGCGGGCGGAGAGGACCCAGTCGGTGATCTGCTCCATCGAGGCCTGCTGTTCAGGGATCAGGATGGCGTGGGCGCCGGAGGCCATGCCGGCGTGCAGGGCGATCCAGCCCACATGGCGGCCCATCACCTCCGCGATCATGGTTCGGTGGTGGGATTCACCGGTGGTGCGGAGCCGGTCAATGGCCTCGGTGGCGATTTCCACGGCGGTGTCGAAGCCGAACGTGTAGTCGGTCGCGTCCAGGTCATTGTCCACGGTCTTGGGCACGCCCACGATCTTCAGCCCGGCGTCGGTCAGCCGCTTGGCGGCGGCCAGGGTGCCCTCGCCGCCGATCGCAATGATCGCGTCGATGCCAAGCCGGTCCATGTTGGCCTTGATGACGTCAGGCCCGCCGTTGTTCTCGAACGGGTTGGTGCGGGAGGTGCCGAGGATGGTTCCGCCCTGCTTCGCGATGCCGCGGACCAGGGTGCGGGGGATGTCGATGACGTCGCCCTCGACCACGCCGCGCCAGCCGTCCAGGAATCCGACGAACTCCTGGCCGTGAACGGCGATTCCCTTGAGGACGACGCCGCGGATGACGGCGTTCAGTCCGGGGCAGTCTCCGCCGCTGGTGAGGATTCCAATTTTCATGTCTCGGCTCAAATCCTGGTTCGAAGGGGGTGCAGGCAGAGCGCCACGCTGAGCTCAGTGGCAGTCTACTGGTGGATGTGGGGCAGCACACAAACCGCCCAGCGGCCAATGCCCCTGCCGGCTGGGCGGGGGCATTGGCCGTGGGCGACGGGCGGGGCGGCCGGCGCGCGGGCGGGTCAGGGCCGGGACGCCCGCCTGTCCAAAAAGGATTCCAGGGCGATCGCGTTCCGCTGGTCCGGCAGGATCAGCCACGCCGCCAGGTAGAACACGAAGGCGGGTCCCGGGAGCAGGGCGAAAAGCAGGAACGCGATGCGGACGTACGCGACGTCGACGTTGAGTTTCACGGCGATTCCGCCGCATACGCCGCCGAGCCAGCGCTGCGGACCGCGGTTCAGGCCGAGGCCCCGGACGATGCTGAAGAACTTATCCATGGCTCAAGACTTCCTTGTCGTGGTGTCATTGTCACGCCTGCGCGCGGACAGCAGTCCGCCGATAACCAGGGCAGCGCCGGCCCCAATCATGAGGCCGATCAAAACGTAGGTTCCGTTCAGGGCCACCAGGCCCAGCCGCGAGATGATGATCAGCGCGGCGAGGGCCAGCACAATCAGCCCCCAGACCACCGTTCCCACCCTGGCCCCCGGGCTGCCGGACACGGGGTGCGCCCCGGCGGCGTCAGCCGGCTCCGGCATTGGATCATAGCTACTCATGGTCAGTTCCCTTCCTTCACGGTGATGTTGCTGAGGGTGCCCGAGACCTTGAGGATGAGGCGGCTGCCGGGCTGGTCCGTGTTGTAGTTGGTTTGCTGGCTGGTCGTGCCGCCGTGGTTGCCCCGGCCGTCACTGAGATTGCCCATGGTGAGGTCCGCCTGGACCTGGACCGGGACACTGCTGGGGATCGTCACCGTGACATTGCTTGCGGTCGCGTCGATCCGGACCACAAGGTCCGTGCGCAGCGGCGGATTCAGGCTCATTTTGGTCAGGTCCACCGCGCCGGAGCCGCCCGTGAGCTCGAAACCGTCCCGCGCCTGCTCGATGCTCGCCGGGGTCCAGCTGACGTTTTGGAAGCGTGCGCTGTCGGCGTTGGGCACCAGGTTGAACAGGCCGCCCACCAGCAGGGCCACGACGGCGAGGAAGCCCAGGAGCCCGGACGTCCGGCCCCGCAGGCCGCCCACCAGGATGCCGAGTCCCAGGACCGCCGCGCCGCTGGCCCACACGACGGCGTTGCCGGCGGCGCCCAGGCTGATCACGTGGACGGCGTCGAGGGCCTTAATGCCACCCCCCACCAGGAGGGCGAGGCCGGCGGTGACGGCCACCGCCGGTGCCCCGGGCCCAAGCGGCCGGCTCTTCGGCGCCGGCGGAGGCACGGGCCGGTAGCCGCTGCCGTAGGGCGGGAGGGGGTCCAAGGGCGGCGGCGCGGACCAGCCCGGGGCGTCGCCGTACGTGCTCGTGCCGTCGGTACGGTAGCCGGTGCCGCCGGGGGCCGCAGCGTAGCCGGTGCTGCCGGCCGTGCCGCTACCGCCCGCGGTTCCGGCCTCCGGGAAGGCATAGCTTGTCCCCGGTGCTGGACGCTGGGACCGTGGTGTCCCGCCGTGGCGTGCCCTGTTGCGCTGGCTGAAGTAGTAGATGACGTAGATGACGGCACCCACCCAGAACACGGTCCAGACGAAGGCGCCGAAGCCGTGGCGGTCCCAGCCCCAGACGCCGCCGCCCAGGCTGGGGAAGCCGATCAGGGAGGTGATGAGGGCACCGGTCATGCCCGAGGACCAACGGCCCGCGGCCGCTTCCTGGACGTGGATTCGGCCGTCCGGCTCGGGCAGCAGCGCCCACGCCACCCCGTAAAGCAGGACTCCGACGCCGGCGAACACCGTCAGAACAATCAGCACGCCACGGACGATCAACGGGTCGACGCCGAACCGGTGCGCGATCCCGCTGGCGACACCGCCGATCCAGCGCTCGCGGCCCCGGTAGATCCCCTGGCTGCGGACCCAGTCGAAAAAGTTGTTGGGCTGGCCGCCGCCGAAGGGTGCGGACGCGGCGTCGTTGGGAGGTGGATAGCCGGCCCCGGACTGCGAGGGGTACGGGCCGCCCGGCGGATATAGCGGCGGCGGCTCCGGGGCCGGCTCACCGGCCGGCGCCGCGCCGGCAGCAGCGCCTTCTGCGGTGACGCCGGGTTCGGCGTCCGGAGTGGTGCCCGGGCGGCCTGCGGCGCTCGGATCGTCATCTGGGTGCGGAGAGTGCGGATTCATACTTCGATCCTCCCGCCTCCGGGGCCAGCCGCACTACTGGGGAACACCCTGAACGATCCCTGAGTGGACCCCGGTTCGGCCGGAAAACGGCTCCGGGAAACCCCGGTCCATGTTTGGATTGACCTATGACCACAGCCGTTTCCCGTCCGCCGCTGACCCGCGGCAGCGACCGTGTGATCGCGGGCGTCTGCGCCGGCCTCGCCCGCCATCTGGGCCTGCCGGTGCGGATGGTCCGGATCGGCATGGTGGTGGCCGCGCTCGCCGGGGGCGCCGGCGTCGCGTTTTACGCCTGGCTTTGGATCATGGTTCCCACCTCGGATGAGAGCGCCACCCGCAACGCCCGCCAGCCGGCGTCGCCGATCGCCCCGGCGGTGAGCGAACCCGCGCTGGGCCAGGTGCCCGCAGGCCGGCCCGCAGGGAACCCGCCCGGGCCGTGGCGGGCCTGGTTCCCCGGAATGGCCTATGGCAAGGAAATCCTGCTGGGCGCCGGCCTGCTGCTGGCCGCGGCGATCCTGATCGCCCGGCTCCTGGGCCTGGACGTCCCGCTGGGGACACTGATCCCGGTCGCAGCTATCCTGGGCGGCGCCGCGATCGCGTGGATGCAGCTGGACGAGACCCGCCGCGCGGGCATCGTGGACAAAACCAAGGCGAACCAGGCCGGCGGCTGGGCTCGGCTCGCGGCCGGACTGGGCCTGGTGGTGGCCGGGGTGCTGCTGATGGTCTCCGGCTCGGGTTCCTGGGAACAGACCTGGCTTGCCCTGCTGGCCTCGGTCGCCGTGCTGGGCGGCGTCGTGCTGGTCCTGCTGCCGTGGGGGCTGAAGTTCTGGCGCGACCTGGAGGCCGAACGCGCCGGCCTGGTGCGGGCTACGGAACGCGCCGAGATCGCGGCCCATTTGCACGACTCGGTGCTGCAGACCCTGGCGCTGATCCAACGGCGCGCCGGCAACGAGCACGACGTCGTCCGGCTGGCCCGCGCCCAGGAGCGCGAATTGCGGCGCTGGCTCTACCGGGACCGGGGCCGGGACTCGGGGCAGCTTTCGGCCCGGCTGCAGGCCGCCGCCGCGGAGGTGGAAGACGCCCTGGGGCACGCCGTCGAGGTCGTTGCCGTGGGGGACTGCGCCATGACCGAACGGCTCGAAGCCCTGGTGCAGGCCGCGCGCGAGGCCATGCTGAACGCGGCCCGCCACGGCGGTGGTGCCGTTTCGGTGTATCTGGAAGTGCGCGATGACGTGGCCGAAGTTTTCGTCAAGGACCGCGGGCCGGGCTTCGACCCCGAGTCCATCCCCGCAGACCGGCTCGGGGTTCGGCAATCTATGATCGGACGGATGCGGCGCCATGGCGGCACTGCGACCATTTCCAGCAGCCCGGGCGGCACCGAAGTCCGGCTCAGGTTGCCGCGCACCGCCGCCGGCCCCGGCAGCGGGGCGGGCGGCCCTTACGGAACCAGCGGAGAGGACAGCCAGTGAACAACCAGTTCCCGGGCAGCAACAGGCCCGGAGCGCTTCCGGGGCAAACACCCGGGGCCACGAGGGTGGTGCTCGTCGATGACCACGCGATCTTCCGGTCCGGTTTGAAGGCCGACCTGGATCCCGCCATCGTCGTCGTTGGCGAGGCGGGGACGGTGGAGGAAGCGGTTGCTGTCATCGCCGAGATGCGGCCCGACGTCGTCCTGCTCGACGTCCACCTCCCCGGAGGCCTGGGCGGCGGCGGCCGGGAAGTGCTGGCAGGTTCCGCGCCGCTGCTGGGCACCACCAAATTCCTGGCGCTGAGCGTTTCTGACGCCGCGGAGGACGTCGTCGCGGTGATCCGCGCCGGCGCTCGGGGCTACGTCACGAAGACCATTTCCGGCGCCGAGATCAGCGACGCGGTGCGCCGCGTGGCGGGCGGAGACGCGGTGTTCTCCCCGCGGCTGGCCGGCTTCGTCCTCGACGCGTTCGGCACGGCACCCGCCGACCTCGCCGACGACGAACTCGATCGGCTCTCGGCCCGCGAACTGGAGGTCATGCGGCTGATTGCCCGAGGCTACAGCTACAAGGAAGTCGCCAAGGAGCTGTTCATCTCGATCAAGACGGTCGAGACCCACGTCTCCGCGGTGCTTCGTAAGCTGCAGCTCTCCAGCCGGCACGAGCTGACCCGGTGGGCCGCCGAACGCCGCCTCCTCTAAACCACGGATGCGCTATCACTTGGGGTCCTTATTCCGGAGGCTTAGGGACCACAAGTGATAGCGCATCGGGGGTGGGCGGGTTACTTGGCCTTGCCCAGGAAGTCCTGAAGCCGGCCGACGCCGGTGGCGAGGTCCTCGTCGCCCAGCGCGTAGGAGAGCCGCAGGTAGCCGGACGGGCCGAAGGCCTCGCCGGGGACCACGGCAACCTCCACCTCGTCGAGGATCAGCGCGGCGAGTTCGGCCGACGTCGAGGGCCGGACCGGTCCCGCAGCGCTCGGGAATTCCTTGCCCAGCAGCGCCCGGACGTCCGCGTAGACGTAGAACGCGCCCTTGGGGGTGGGGCACTCCACGCCCTCGATCGCGTTGAGCCCGGCCACGATGGCCTTCCGCCGGCGGTCGAAGGCCACCTTCATCTCATCCACGGCGGTCAGCGGCCCGGATACGGCGGCGAGGGCCGCGATCTGCATGATGTTGGAGACGTTCGAGGTCGCGTGTGACTGGAGGTTGGTGGCTGCTTTGATCACGTCCGCCGGGCCGATCATCCAGCCCACGCGCCAGCCCGTCATGGCGTAGGTCTTGGCCACGCCGTTCAGGATGACCACCTTGTCGCCGAGTTCCGGGACGGCAGTGGCAATCGAGGTGAACGGGACGCCGTCGTAGGTCAGGTGCTCGTAGATCTCATCGGTGACGACCCAGAGGCCCTTGGCGGCAGCCCACCGGCCGATCTCCTTGACCTGCTCGGCCGAGTAAACGGCGCCGGTCGGGTTGGACGGGGAGACGAAGAGCAGGATCTTGGTGCGCTCCGTGACGGCCGCCTCGAGCTGTTCGACGTTGACCAGGTAGCCCTGTTCCGGGCCGGCAAAGACCTCCACCGGAACTCCTCCGGCCAGCCGGATCGCCTCCGGGTAGGTGGTCCAGAACGGCGTGGGGACAATGACTTCGTCGCCCGGGTCGAGCAAAGTCGCGAACGTGTTGTAGACCGCTTGCTTGCCGCCGTTGGTCACCAGCACCTGGGACGCTTCCGCCTTGTAACCAGAATCCCGGAGGGTCTTTTCCGCAATTGCCTGCTTGAGTTCGGGCAGGCCGCCGGCGGGGGAGTAGCGGTGGTACTTGGGCTGGCTCGCGGCCTCGATGGCGGCCTGGACGATGTACTCCGGGGTCGGAAAGTCAGGCTCGCCGGCACCGAAACCGATGACCGGACGGCCTGCCGCCTTCAGCGCCTTCGCCTTGGCATCGACAGCCAGCGTGGCGGATTCGGCTATGGCGGAAATGCGCTGGGAAATGCGGGCTGGCATTGCGGGTCCGTTCTTCGTGCAGCTCGGGGCTGGATGCGGGATTCGACGGGATCCACTCTATGCTGTTCAGCGGATCCTTAGAGGTGCCGGGCCAGCAAATGTGACCCAACGCGGAAATGAGGCGGCAAGCGCCGCGGATTTTCGCCGTCAGCCTAGGCTGACGGCGGGCCAGTTCGACGCAGGCGCAGTTGTTGCGTAGACTGGTTCTCCGGTGTTGAAAACACGACGATAGCGTGCGCCTCAGGTTGGCCTGCGGAGTAGCGCGGTCTGACCGGTTTTCGATCCATAGGGTAGTGGCGCAATTGGTAGCGCAGCGGTCTCCAAAACCGCAGGTTGCAGGTTCGAGTCCTGTCTGCCCTGCGCAAGCTGTTCCGGGGTTTATCGCCGGGGCAGGCGCAGCAACCATGGTTCAGTTCAGAGCCGGGTATCCGACATCGCGAGGATGAGTGAGAATCAGGTGACCGAAACAGCTGCGAGCAGCTCCAAAGGCCGCCCCGCCAGGAATGCCCCCAAGGCGGGATTCTTCGCTCGGATTGCACTCTTCGTCCGCCAGGTCATCGGCGAACTGAAGAAGGTCGTTGCACCAACCCGCAAGGAACTGATCAACTACACGCTCGTCGTGCTGGTGTTCGTGGTCATCATGATGGTGATCGTCACCCTGCTGGATCTGGCCTTCGGAACCGGAGTGAGCTGGATCTTCGGCGGAACCGGCGCCACGGACCGCTAAGGCGACCGGTCCGCAGACCGCGTTGACACCCGGAATCGGGGCTTCGCCGGGGTCTGCGGAATTGAGTCATTTAAATAGGCATGTTAGGCAATGAGGAAGCAGGAGACCAAGTGTCTGAGCAGGAGCTCGAGGTAACTGAGACTGAGCTGGATAAGGGCCAGGCCGCCGCGGTGGAAACCACGGACGAGTCCGAGGCTGTATCTGCTGCGCCCGTAGCCGACGCCGACGACGAGTCCGCAACCGAAGCCGCAGCTGCCGAGGAAACCGAAGCCGGCGAAGAGACAGACGCCCTGGCTGCTGCGGCCGCCAAGGCCGAAGTGGATCCGGCGGAAGAGTTCAAGGCCAAGCTGCGCCGGCAGGAGGGTGACTGGTACGTCATCCACTCCTACGCCGGGTACGAGAACCGCGTGAAGGCCAACCTGGAAACCCGCATCCAGACCCTGGACATGGAAGATTACATCTTCGAGATCCAGGTCCCGATGGAGGAAGTCGTTGAGATCAAGAACGCTCAGCGCAAGGTCATCAACCGCGTCCGGATTCCCGGTTACGTCCTGGTCCGGATGGACCTGACGGATGCCTCCTGGGGTGCCGTCCGGCACACGCCCGGTGTCACCGGCTTCGTGGGCAACGCCCACGACCCCGTGCCGCTGCGCATCGACGAGGTCTTCTCCATGCTCGCACCGGTCTTCGAAGAAGAGCAGGCGGAGAAGGGCAAGCCGGTCAAGCACGCTGCGGCCGCCGTCGACGTCGACTTCGAGGTCGGCGAGTCGGTCATTGTCAAGGAAGGCCCCTTCGAGACCCTTCCGGCCACGATCTCCGAAATCAAGGTGGATTCGCAGACCCTCGTGGTGCTGGTCTCCATCTTCGAGCGCGAGACCCCGGTCACGCTGGCGTTCAACCAGGTCAGCAAGATCTAGCTTTCCCCCCAGAATTCGTTCCGGGCTGCCCGCTTAGCAGCCTTGGAGCGGCCGGCCGCCTCGCCATGGCGGCCACCAACCTGAGGCACGCTCCTGTGTCCCAGGACGAAATTGAGAGAAGGACCCTACATTGGCTCCCAAGAAGAAGGTCACCGGCCTCATCAAGCTGCAGATCCAGGCAGGTGCCGCCAACCCGGCCCCGCCGATCGGTCCTGCGCTTGGCCAGCACGGTGTCAACATCATGGAATTCTGCAAGGCGTACAACGCTGCGACGGAAGCCCAGCGCGGCAACGTTATTCCGGTGGAAATCACGGTCTACGAGGACCGTTCATTCACGTTCATCACCAAGACCCCGCCGGCTGCAGAGCTCATCAAGAAGGCTGCCGGCGTCGCCAAGGGTTCGGCTACCCCGCACACCGTCAAGGTGGCCAAGCTGACCCAGGCCCAGGTCAACGAGATCGCCTCCACCAAGATGGACGACCTCAACGCCACCAGCCTGGAAGGCGCCGCGAAGATCATCGCCGGCACCGCCCGCTCGATGGGTATCTCCGTCGAGGCGTAATTCCCCACCGCTGATGCGGTTCAGGGATCGGGATACCGCTCACGACGCCGAACAGCACCGCCGGGCAACCGGCACCACCTAAACATAGATGTTGGGATTCCCTTCCGGAGTCCCGACTGTGGCAGGGCCCAGCGCGGTCCGCAGACCACAACTGCACAAGGAGAATAAGCAGCATGGCAAAGCGCAGCAAAGCATATGAGGCAGCCGCCGCCAAGATCGACGCGGAGAAGTTCTACGCGCCGTTCGAGGCCGTAACCCTCGCCAAGGACACCAACCCGTCCAAGTTCGACGCCACCGTTGAGGTCGCTTTCCGCCTCGGCGTGGACCCCCGCAAGGCGGACCAGATGGTGCGCGGCACCGTCAACCTGCCGCACGGCACCGGCAAGGTCGCCCGCGTCCTCGTCTTCGCCACGGGCGACAAGGCTGAGGCCGCTATCGCCGCCGGCGCCGACTTCGTTGGCTCCGACGACCTGATCGAAAAGATCCAGGGCGGCTGGACCGACTTCGACGCCGCCGTCGCCACCCCTGACCTGATGGGCAAGGTTGGCCGCCTCGGTAAGGTTCTGGGCCCGCGCAACCTGATGCCAAACCCGAAGACCGGTACCGTGACCGCCGACGTCACCAAGGCTGTCAACGACATCAAGGGCGGCAAGATCGACTTCCGCGTCGACAAGCACTCGAACCTGCACTTCATCATCGGCAAGGTTTCCTTCGACGCCGTGAAGCTGGCCGAGAACTACGCAGCCGCACTGGAAGAGGTTCTTCGCCTCAAGCCGTCCGCTTCCAAGGGCCGCTACATCCAGAAGGCCACCGTCGCCACCACGTTCGGTCCCGGCATTGCCGTCGACCCCCAGGTCACCAAGGTCCTCACCGAGGCGTAATCCTCCGCAGGTACCAGGAAAAGGCCGTCCCGCCTCCGCGGGGCGGCCTTTTCCGCGCTCCGGGCGGTTAAGCTGTGCGGGTGACTGCCAGCACACACCTCATCGAGCCCCTGAAGCTGCCCAACTCCCTTGCCGGGCCGGACGCCGCCGAATTTCTCCAATTCGGGCGCCTCTGCGACGCGCTCACGCTGGAAAGCTGGGGCAGCCTGGACCGGGCGACGCCGGCGCCGGCGCGGCTGCAATTCTGGCGGGACACCGCCTACTCGCGGACCAGGCTCTTCTTCGTCCGCGTCGACGGCGACATGGTCGCGAGGTCCTGGATCCGGTTCGACCAGCAGGAGAACCTGGACGTGGGGCTCCTGCACGTGGCTGTCCTCGCCGGGTATACCGGCCGGGGCATCGGCCGGACGCTGCTGGCGCATGTGGAGGCCCTGGCTGAAGCCGAGGGACGCAGCACGCTGATGAGCTTCACCGAACACCCCGCGGACTTCGACCCGGACGGCCCGGCGGTGCTCACGCCGCTGACCGGCACGGGAGCCCTGCCGGCGGCGGCACGGAATGTCCGCTTCGCCGCCGCGGCGGGCTACCGGCTGGAACAGGTCGAGAGGTACAGCAGCCTGGAGCTGGCGGCGGCAGTGCCGGACCTCGACAGGCTCGAGAGCGAGGCGCGCAGCAAGGCGGCCGGGTACGAGCTGCTCTCCTGGACCGACCGCTGCCCGGACGAATACGTGGCCCAGCTGGCCCAGCTGATGTCCCGGATGAGCACCGACGCGCCTTCCGGCGGACTCCGTTTCGAAGCGGAGCAGTGGGATGAGGCACGGGTCCGGCACGTCGAGGACACCTGGAAGCGCGCCGGAAACGTCTCGCTGGTGACCGCGGCCCGGCATCGGGACAGCGGGGAACTGGCCGCCTACTCAGTGCTGGAACTCGCGCCCAGCAAACCCTGGCTTGCCGAACAGGATGACACCCTGGTCGCCGCGACCCACCGCGGCCACCGGCTGGGCATGCTGGTCAAGATCGCCAACCTTCGGCGGCTGGCGGAGTTCCCGGCCGTGGAACGCGTCGCTACCTACAACGCGGCGGAAAACGGCCACATGCTGGCGATCAACACCGCGCTCGGCTTCCGGCCGGCCGGCTGGGACGGCGAATGGCAGCGGACCGCAAGCAAAAAGGAGACCGCAACCCGCTGAGGACGCTCCGGGGCCGCGGCGGTCCAATCACAAAACCGGGCATGGAATGCACGCCGAAACGGGCATATGCTGGCGCTTGAAGCCCGACGCTAGCCGGGCCACTCATTGGGGGTGGAGCATTGGGCGGCAGATCGGCTGGGAAGATGCCCGCTACGGCAGACGAGGTGCGCGTCGAGCAGCTGTGGATCCCGGATTCCTTGGACACGCCGGATGCAGCCGACTTTATTGCCGCCGTCGAGGTGGGCCGCAAGGTGCGGATGCAGACCTGGGGCAGTGACGATCTCGCCTACGCCCCGCTGGAGAAGCTGTTGGAAATGGCCGACCCCTACGAGCGCCAGGTCATCCTGGTGGCCAGGGTCGGCGGCGTGATCGTGGGTACCGTAGACATCGCGCTGCCGCTGGCGGACAACCTGGACGTCGCCGAATTCACCCTCGACATCCTGCCGGAGTTCCAGGGCCGGGGCGTGGGCCGGCAACTGCTGGAGGCCGCCGAACACTTTGCCCGGGACGAGGGCAGGCGCACCATCCTGGTCGACACCAACCACCCTGGCGCGACGCTGGCAGACAACGCTGCCGGGCAACTGATGCCCGGCTCGGGCCTCGGCTTCGTCCCGCTGAAAAGCCGCGAGGTCGAGTTCGCGCAGCACACCGGCTACACCTTGCAGCACATCGAACAGTTCAGCTCCTGCACGCTGCCGCTGGACAGCGTGCTGGTCGCCGACCTCAACGCCGAGGCCGAGGAAGCCAACGCGGGACGGTACCGGCTGCACCACTGGACAGACCGGTGCCCGGAACAGTGGCTCGAGGCGGTGGCGGCACTGGAGAACCATGCGCGGGAGGACGGGGTCCCGGGCGCGGACGACGGCGACATGGTCTTCGACGGCGGCATCCTGCGCGAAGCCGAGGACGTAGCCATCGCACAGGGCCGCCGGACCGTGGTCACCGCCGTCGAACACCTCGCCTCCGGCGCGCTGGTGGGGCTGACCACCATAAGCGTCCTGGCGCTGCGGCCCGACGTCGTGTTCCAAGACGATACGGTGATCCTGCGGGAACACCGGGGCAACAAGCTCGGCCTGCTGATCAAGGTGGGCAACATGCAACGGCTCAGCGAGCAGTTCCCCGACGCGCGCGTGCTGTACACCTGGAACGCCCCGGAAAACCGGTACCTGCTGACGGTTAACCGGCAACTGGGGTTCACCACGGCCGGCGTAACCGGCATCTGGCAGAAAGAGTTGCCGGACTTCGGACCGAGCGTCAGCTAAGCCCGATTTGGAGCACCACGGTGCCGTCCCGTAAGCTGGAGAAACCAAAGACCGTCGGTTGTTGGAAATCCACTCTCCCAGGCAAGGCTCACTTCTGCAGCCGCGCGGGGAGGCCCAGTGGGTCTCCGGACGAAGGACCCTCAACGTAGGGCGGCCGGCGCAGGTGAACGAGCAAAGCTCCGCGGCAAGCCCGCGTCGAGACAAGCCCCGTGCATCTGCGCGGGGCGTTTTTAGTTTTAGCTCATTCTGAGCGGGGACCCGGACAAACCGGCATTATCCCCGGAAGGAGGGTTATGGCAACGCCTAGCAAGGTTTCAGCAGTAGCTGAGATCACTAACGATTTCAAGGAATCGAACGCCGCTGTCCTGACCGAATACCGTGGGCTCACCGTTGCACAGCTCAAGCAGCTGCGTGTTTCTCTCGGCCAGGAAACCAAGTTCTCGGTCGTCAAGAACACCCTTACCGCCATTGCAGCCAAGGAAGCTGGCGTCGAAGCATTCGACGGACAGTTCGCCGGCCCCACTGCAATCGCGTTCATCAAGGGTGACGCAGTTGCCGCTGCCAAGAGCCTGACGGATTTTGCCAAGGCCAACAAGCAGCTGGTCATCAAGACCGGTTACTTCGAGGGCAAGGCACTGAACGCCACCGAAGTTGCCGCCCTGGCAGCACTCGAGTCCCGCGAGCTGCAGCTCGCCAAGGTTGCAGGCGTCCTGAAGGCCCCTGCTGCCGCCGCTGTACGCATCATTGATGCTCTGCGCCTCAAGCTTGAAGAAGAGAACGGTGCGCCGGCAGCAGCCGAAGCACCCGCCGCTGAAGAAGCCGAAGCACCCGCCGCTGAGGAAGCCGAAGCTGCCGCTCCGGCCGACGCCGCAGCTACCGAAGAGAACTAACTCTCTTTCAGACCAGACTCCGGTGCGAACGCTAGGCTCCGGCCGCCGAGCACCACTATAGGAAGGACGCCAACCATGGCGAAGCTCACCAACGAAGAGCTCATTGAAGCTTTCAAGGAACTGACCATCATCGAGCTCTCCGAGTTCGTCAAGCTCTTCGAAGAGACCTTCGAAGTCACCGCTGCTGCTGTCGCAGTTGCCGGCCCCGCCGGTGGCGCTGCTGCTGAAGAGGCTGAAGAGCAGACCGAATTCGACGTTATCCTCGAATCTGCTGGCGAGAAGAAGATCGCAGTGATCAAGGAAGTTCGTGCCATCACTTCCCTGGGTCTGAAGGAAGCCAAGGACGTTGTTGACAGCGCTCCGAAGGCTGTTCTCGAAGGCGCCACCAAGGAAGCTGCCGAGAAGGCAAAGGCTCAGCTCGAAGAGGCCGGCGCAACGGTTACCCTCAAGTAACTCGCGCTGCCCGGGCGGCTCCGCGGAGCGGCCCAGTTCTTTACCGGAAATCCCCGTCCACTTCGGTGGGCGGGGATTTCCTGCGTGACCTGTGGAAATGATTTGGTGAACTTAGGGAAAACGAGGGGGCGTTCTCCCTTCCCCGGCGGCCCGCAGCCCATAGACTCTGGCACTGTGCCGACCGGCCGCCCACCCCTGAGGAGCTCACACAATGATCGACCCGAACCCTGCACTCTCCCGCCGGACCATGCTCGCCGCGGCCCTCGTCGGTGGCGGTGCCGCGGCCACCGCCCTCTCCGGCGCGCCGGCGGCACAGGCCGCACCCGCGAACACCAGGAAGCAGTTCACGCTGACGGTGCTCGGCACCACGGACCTGCACAACAACGTCTTCAACTGGGACTACTTCAAAGACGAGACCTACGCGGACAATGCCGGCAACAAGATCGGCATCGCCCAGGCTTCCACCTTGATCAAGGCCGTCCGGGCAGAACGCGGGGCGGGCAATACCCTCACCATCGACGCGGGCGACACCATCCAGGGGACACCCCTGGCCTATTACTTCGCCAAGATCAACCCGATTTCCAGCACGGTCAAGCATCCGATGGCCTTGGCCATGAACGCCGTGGGTTATGACGCCGTGGCGTTGGGCAACCACGAATTCAACTACGGGATCCCGCTCCTGCGCACTTGGGAGAAGCAGCTGGACTTTCCGCTGCTCGGTGCGAACGTGCACGACGCCGGGACCGGCCGGCGCGCCTTCACCCCCTACGTGCTCAAGCGGGTCAAGACCGAGAACGGCTGGCTGACCGTCGGCCTGGTCGGTTTCGTCACCCCCGGCTGCGCGCTTTGGGACCGGGACAATGTCGCGGGCAAGCTCGATTTCAACGGCATTGTCGAGGAGGCCAGGTCCGTGATCCCGGAGATGAAGGCTGCCGGGGCCGACGTCGTCGTCGTCTCCAGCCACTCGGGCGCCACGCCGGGATCTTCCTACGGTGACGCGCTGCCCTTCGCCGAAAACGCTTCAACCCAGCTGGCCGAAGAGGTTCCCGGCATCGACGCCATCCTGGTCGGGCACGCGCACCTCGAAATCCCGCAGCGGTACGTCACCAACAAGGCCACCGGGCGGCAGATACTCCTGACCGAACCGCTGAAGTGGGGCATGCGGGTGGCCGTCATCGACCTGGACCTCGTCAAGGAACGCGGCCGGTGGACCGTCACCTCGGCGCACTCCCACCTGCTCGACGCCAAGACCGTGGACGCGGATCCCGCCGTCGTCACCGCAGTGCAGGCCGGGCACGAGGCGACAGTGCAGTACGTCAACCAGGTGATCGGCTCCTCGACCGCGCCGCTCTCCACCGCGACGGCGTGCTGGGCAGACTCGGCCGCCATCGACGCGATCAACTACGTCCAGGCAACCACCATCAAGGCGGAGCTGGCCAACGGCCCGGCCGCCGGGCTGCCGGTGCTCTCGATTGCCGCCGCGTTTTCGCGTTCGGTGGATATCCCGGCCGGCCCGCTGACCATCCGCGATGTGGCGGGGCTCTACATCTTTGACAACACCCTGCTCTCCATCGAGGTGACGGGCGCCCAGCTCAAGGCCTATCTGGAGTGGTCCGCACAGTACTTCAAGCCGGTCACGGCCACCACAGCCCGGGCCCAGGACGTCACCAACGCCGCAACCGCGCTGGCTCCGAACGGCACCCCGGACTACAACTACGACGCCGTCTACGGCCTTGACGCGCCGCTGAACTACGAGATCGACCTGGCCCGGCCGGTGGGGGACAGGATCACCAACGTCAGCTATGGCGGTGTCCCGGTGCCCGCGGACCAGGAGTTTGCGATGGCGATCAACAACTACCGGCAGAGCGGCGGCGGAAACTTCCCGGCCGTGAAGACGGCACCGGTGCTGTCGAACAGCCAGCAGGAAATCCGGCAGCGCATTATCGACTACGTCGTAGCCCACGGAAGCCTGGACGCCGCGGTCTTCAGCCAGGACAACTGGCGGCTCACGGTCAACGGCAAGCCGCTGACCGTGACCGCCTGACCCCCCGCCCATCACCATCGGTTGCTCCGTAAGTGCCCTTCTGAGCGCTGATAACGGCAGTTACGGAGCAGCCGACGGGTGAGGCAGCTGCCAGAGAGGGCACTGTACCTGGCCCGGCTATGAACCCGGTTGTTAACCCGGTTGTGCGAGTTCGGGCTAGGCGGGTTCGGAGATGTCCGCGACGACGGCGCCGAGGGCCGCGGTCAAGGCGTCCGCATCGACGAAGGCGCTGTAGCCGTGCTCCCCGGCGCCCAGTGAGATCCGCCGGCCGCTGATGCTGCTGTCGGCGTACACCGGCCACGCGGTGGTACTTCCGAGCGGGGTGATCGTGCCGCGCTCGTACCCGGTCGCGGCCAGAGCGACGTCGGCGTGCGGCAGCGAGAGTTTGTTCACGCCGAGCAGTTCGCGGAGCTTGGGCCAGGAAATCTGCCGGTCGCCGGGGATCAGCGCGAAAAGGAAGCTGCCGTCCTTGTGCTTGACCACCAGCGACTTGACGATGTCGGCCGGTCGGATGCCCAGAATGGCGGCTGCTTCCGCCAGGCTGTTCGCGGCGAACCGCTCCACCAGTTCCACGGTGAGGCCATGGGCGGCGGCGTCGGCCAGGAATCGCTCCCGGCCCGCGCTGCCGCCCCGCCCCTGGCCGCCGGTCAGTTCCGTCATCAGTCGCGGTACAGCAACAGGGCCTCGCCCTGGCCGCCGCCGCCGCAAAGCGACACGGCAGCCTTGCCGGTGCCACGCCGCTTCAGTTCGTGCGCGGCATGCAGCGCCAGCCGGGCTCCGGAAGCTCCGATCGGGTGGCCCAGGGCGATGGCCCCGCCGTGGATGTTGCACTGCTCGAGGGGGTAGCCGAGATCCTTGAGGGACTGGACGGCGACGGAGCCGAACGCCTCGTTAATCTCGATGAAATCCAAATCAGCGGTGGTCCAGCCGGCCTTTGCGAGGGCGGCGTTGATGGCATTGGACGGCTGGGAGTGCAGCGAGTTGTCCGGGCCCGCGACCTGGCCGGGCTTGCCAACCACGGCCAGGTACTCGAGGCCGTTCTCCTCGGCAAACTTCCGCGACGTCACCACGAGGGCGGCGGCGCCGTCGGAGAGCGGGGAGGAATTGCCGGCGGTGATGGTGCCGTCGGTCGCGAAGGCCGCCCGCAGGCCTGCCAGGGAGGCGACGGACGTGTCCGGCCGGACACCCTCGTCGGTACGGACCTGGATCGGTTCGCCCTTGCGTTGCTTGACGCTGATCGGGGCGATCTCGCCGTCGAAGACGCCCTCCTTGGCGGCCACCGCGGCACGCTGGTGCGAGGCCGCCGCCACCTCGTCCTGGGCCGTCCGGTCGATGCCGAGGGTGAGGTTCTTGCTTTCCGTCGAGAGTCCCATGGACTGGCCGTCAAAGGCATCGGTGAGGCCGTCATGGGCGGCGGCATCGAGCGCCTGGACCGAGCCGTAGGTCCAGCCCTGCCGCGAGCCCGGCAGCAGGTGCGGTGCCCGGGTCATGGACTCCTGGCCACCGGCGACGACGACGGTGGCGTCGCCGCTGCGGATCATCCGGGCCGCGTCGATCACCGCGGTCAGCCCGGACAGGCAGACCTTGTTGATCGTGACCGCCGGAATGTTCCAGCCGATGCCGGCGGCAATGGCGCTCTGCCGGGCCGGGTTCTGGCCCGCGCCGGCCTGCAGGACCTGCCCCATGATGACCGCATCGACCTGGTCTGGCTTCACGCTGCTGGCATCGAGGGCCGCCCGGATTGCATGGGCACCAAGCTCGACGGCGGTGAAACTCG
Organism: Arthrobacter sp. JB02-1C; assembly: GCF_057748045.1. Classification (NCBI taxonomy): domain Bacteria; kingdom Bacillati; phylum Actinomycetota; class Actinomycetes; order Micrococcales; family Micrococcaceae; genus Arthrobacter; species Arthrobacter sp. JB02-1C. The sequence continues at coordinate 281,971 of NZ_CM173235.1, read as the reverse complement.
CCAGCTGGCCGTTCAGCCGGCCCTGCGGGGTGCGGGCGGCGGCGAGGATGACAACATCATTGTTGTCCGTGGGGTTACTCATGGCTGTCTCTTCCGATCTCTAATGGCGTATTCACAGGCTACCGTGGGCCCGGTCACCCTCACGGGCCGACCAGCTATTGAATTAAAACGCCGGAAGGGCCCTTCCCATTCCGGCGTGCCACCGGATCCGCGCAGGCGGAGGCCCGGTGCTTGCAATAACCGCGGAAGTGGGGTAGACAAGAGGGTTGCTTTCCCGTATTGTTGATATTTGCGTCTTCCCTGTTTACCTTCAGCCTTCATATAGCGGTGGGCTTAGCCTGACAGCTGCTCCATCAATGTGCCGTCTACAACGTGCACCAGCATGGGCGGCATGGGTCCCGGGTCATATAGCGGAACCGGACTGGTAGCACTGCGGAGTCACTTCGCAGACTGCATAACGGGGGAGATCTGAAAACGCCTGAAGGTCTGTGGAAGGATCCCTCTTGGTCGCCTCGAGCACCTCTAATGTAAACAACGCTACCGCTATCAATGCCGACAGCACCGACGGTGCAACCCGCCGGCTCTCCTTCGCAAAGATTCACGAACCGCTTGACGTTCCGAATCTGCTTGCCCTGCAAACGGACAGCTTCGACTGGCTGGTCGGAAACGAACGCTGGCAGGCACGCGTCGCGAAAGCCGCGGAGGAAGGCGACCTCAGTGTCGCCACCACCTCCGGCCTGTCTGACATCTTCGAAGAGATCTCCCCGATCGAGGACTTCCAGGGCACCATGTCCCTGAGCTTCTCCGAGCCGGAGTTCGCTGATCCCAAATACACCATGGCCGAGTGCAAGGACCGGGACGCAACGTATTCCGCTCCGCTGTACGTCAAGGCCGAGTTCATGAACAACAACACGGGCGAAATCAAGCAGCAGACCGTGTTCATGGGTGACTTCCCGCTGATGACCGAGAAGGGCACCTTCGTCGTTAACGGCACCGAGCGTGTCGTCGTGTCCCAGCTGGTCCGGTCCCCGGGCGCCTACTTCGAGCGCACCGCGGACAAGACCAGTGACAAGGACATCTTCACCGCGAAGATCATCCCGTCGCGTGGCGCCTGGTTCGAACTCGAAATCGACAAGCGCGACCAGGTCGGCGTCCGCCTCGACCGCAAGCGCAAGCAGTCCGTCACGGTGCTGCTGAAGGCCCTCGGCTGGACCGAAGGCCAGATCCTCGAAGAGTTCGGCCAGTACGACTCCATGCGCGCAACGCTGGAGAAGGACGCGACCGAAACCCGCGAAGATGCCTTGCTGGACATCTACCGGAAGCTGCGCCCGGGCGAGCCGCCCACGGTTGAGGCTGCCCAGTCCCTGCTGGACAACCTGTACTTCAACTCCAAGCGCTACGATCTGGCCAAGGTTGGCCGTTACAAGATCAACCGCAAGCTCGGCATCGACCGCTCCCTTGGCGACAAGCAAGCCTCGGTGCTGCACGTTGAAGACATCGTTGCCATGATCAAGTTCCTGGTAGCCCTGCACGCCGGTGAGAAGACCCTCATGGGCAAGCGTGACGGCCAGGACCACGAGCTGCGCGTCGAAATCGACGACATCGACCACTTCGGCAACCGCCGCATCCGCGCCGTCGGCGAACTCATCGAGAACCAGGTCCGCACCGGCCTGTCCCGGATGGAGCGCGTCGTCCGCGAGCGGATGACCACCCAGGACGTCGAGGCCATCACGCCGCAGACCCTGATCAACATCCGCCCCGTGGTTGCCGCGATCAAGGAGTTCTTCGGAACGTCCCAGCTCTCGCAGTTCATGGACCAGAACAACCCGCTCTCGGGCCTGACCCACAAGCGCCGCCTGTCCGCGCTTGGCCCTGGCGGTCTGTCCCGTGACCGTGCCGGCATGGAAGTCCGCGACGTGCACCCGTCCCACTACGGACGGATGTGCCCGATCGAAACTCCTGAAGGCCCGAACATCGGCCTGATCGGTTCGCTGGCGTCCTACGGCCGGATCAACCCGTTCGGTTTCATCGAGACCCCGTACCGCCTGGTCAAGGACGGCGTCGTTTCCGACGACGTCCAGTACCTGACGGCCGACGACGAGATCGACGTCCTGATCGCCCAGGCCAACGCGCCGCTGGACGAGAACAAGAAGTTCGCCGAAGAGACCGTGCTGGTCCGTGCCCGCGGCGGTGGAGGCGAGCCCGTGCTGGTTCCCGCCGCCGACGTCGAGTTCATGGACGTCTCCCCGCGCCAGATGGTGTCCGTGGCGACCGCCCTGATCCCGTTCCTCGAGCATGACGATGCCAACCGTGCCCTCATGGGTGCGAACATGCAGCGCCAGGCCGTGCCGCTGGTCCGTTCCGAGGCGCCGTTCGTCGGTACCGGTATGGAACGCGCCGCAGCCGTCGACGCCGGTGACGTTGTCATCGCGAAGAAGGCCGGCGTCGTCACCGAGGTTTCCGCCGAACTCGTCATCATGCTCAACGACGACGGCACGGAAACGAACTACCGGATCAACAAGTTCGCACGCTCCAACCAGGGCAACTGCTACAACCACCGTGTCCTGGTGAACGAAGGCCAGCGCCTCGAAGTCGGCGGCATCATCGCCGACGGCCCGGCAACGGACCAGGGCGAACTGGCCCTCGGCAAGAACCTGCTCGTGGCATTCATGTCATGGGAAGGCCACAACTTCGAGGACGCCATCATCCTGTCCCAGCGGATCGTGGCCGAGGACGTCCTGTCCTCCATCCACATCGAGGAGCACGAGATCGATGCCCGCGACACCAAGCTTGGTGCCGAGGAAATCACCCGTGACATCCCGAACGTGTCCGAGGAAGTCCTGGCAGGCCTGGACGAGCGCGGCATCATCCACATTGGTGCCGAGGTTGAGGCCGGCGACATCCTGGTCGGCAAGGTCACCCCCAAGGGCGAGACCGAGCTGACCCCGGAAGAGCGCCTGCTGCGCGCCATCTTTGGTGAGAAGTCCCGCGAAGTGCGCGACACCTCCCTGAAGGTGCCGCACGGCGAGTCCGGCACCGTCATCGGTGTCCGCGTCTTCGACCGCGACAACGACGACGAGCTGCCCCCGGGCGTCAACCAGCTGGTGCGCGTGTACGTGGCTGCCAAGCGCAAGATCACCGACGGCGACAAGCTCGCCGGCCGTCACGGCAACAAGGGTGTTATCTCCAAGATCCTGCCGATCGAGGACATGCCCTTCCTTGCCGACGGTACCCCCGTTGATATCGTCCTGAACCCGCTGGGTGTTCCGGGCCGTATGAACGTCGGCCAGGTGCTGGAAACGCACCTCGGCTGGGTGGCCAAGACCGGCTGGAAGATCGAGGGCGAGCCCGAGTGGGTCAAGCAGCTGCCGAACCTGCCGCGCGAAAGTGGCTCGACCACTGTCGCGACGCCGGTCTTCGACGGCGCGCGTGAAGAGGAAATCACGGGCCTGCTCGACTCCACCAACCTCACCCGCGATGGCGAGCGCCTGATCAACTCCACGGGCAAGACCCGCCTGTTCGACGGCCGCTCCGGCGAACCGTTCCCGGATCCGATCTCGGTCGGCTACATGTACATCCTGAAGCTCCACCACCTGGTGGACGACAAGATCCACGCACGCTCCACCGGCCCGTACTCCATGATCACGCAGCAGCCGCTGGGTGGTAAGGCACAGTTCGGTGGCCAGCGCTTCGGTGAGATGGAAGTCTGGGCGCTCGAAGCCTACGGCGCCGCTTACACGCTCCAGGAACTCCTCACGATCAAGTCGGATGACATCCACGGTCGCGTGAAGGTCTACGAAGCCATCGTCAAGGGCGAGAACATCCCGGAGCCGGGCGTTCCCGAGTCCTTCAAGGTCTTGATCAAGGAAATGCAGTCGCTGTGCCTGAACGTGGAAGTCCTCTCCACGGACGGAACCACAATTGAAATGCGTGACTCTGATGACGCAGTCTTCACGGCTGCGGAAGAACTGGGCATCGATCTGTCTCGTGCAGAGCCCAGTTCCGTAGAAGAGGTCTAGCAGGCGATGTTCGACGGCGGGCCACCGCCCGCCGTCGGACTTCACCTCCCTCTTCCCGTAACCCAAGACTTCAGAATTTAGAGAACAAGAGAGAACAGGGACCATATGTCCAGCGAATCCTCCTTCGGCCTCATGCAGATCGGCCTCGCCACCGCGGAAGACATCCGTGGCTGGTCTTACGGCGAGGTTAAGAAGCCGGAAACCATCAACTACCGCACGCTCAAGCCCGAGAAGGACGGCCTCTTCTGCGAGAAGATCTTCGGCCCGTCCCGCGACTGGGAATGCTACTGCGGCAAGTACAAGCGCGTGCGCTTCAAGGGCATCATCTGCGAGCGGTGCGGCGTTGAGGTCACCCGTGCAAAGGTGCGCCGTGAGCGCATGGGCCACATCGAGCTGGCCGCCCCGGTCACGCACATCTGGTACTTCAAGGGTGTGCCCTCCCGTCTGGGCTACCTCCTCGACCTGGCGCCGAAGGACCTTGAGAAGGTCATCTACTTCGCCGCCTACATGATCACCAGCGTTGACGCTGACGCCCGTCACGAAGAACTGCCCAACCTCCAGGTTGAGCACGACGTCGAGAAGAAGCAGCTGATCGACAACCGGGACTCGGACATCGCCACGATCGCCCGCGACCTCGAGAACGAGCTTGCCCGTCTCGAAGGCGAGGGTGCCAAGGCTGCGGACAAGAAGAAGGCCCGCGACTCCGCCGATCGCCAGATGGCGAACGTCCGCAAGCGTGCAGACGCCGAAATCGAGCGCCTTGAGCAGGTCTGGGACCGCTTCAAGAACCTCAAGGTCGCCGACCTCGAAGGTGACGAGGGCCTCTACCGCGAGCTGCGCGACCGGTACGGCATGTACTTCGAGGGCTCCATGGGCGCCGAAGCGATCAAGAAGCGCCTGGAAACCTTCGACATGCAGGCCGAGTCCGACCTGCTGCGCGACATCATCGCCAACGGCAAGGGCCAGCGCAAGACCCGCGCCCTGAAGCGGCTGAAGGTGGTCAACGCGTTCCTGACCACCAACAACAGCCCGCTCGGCATGGTGCTGGACGCCGTCCCGGTCATCCCGCCGGAACTGCGCCCGATGGTCCAGCTGGACGGCGGCCGCTTCGCGACTTCCGACCTGAACGACCTCTACCGCCGCGTGATCAACCGGAACAACCGCCTCAAGCGCCTGCTGGACCTCGGCGCGCCGGAGATCATCGTCAACAACGAGAAGCGCATGCTTCAGGAAGCCGTTGACAGCCTGTTCGACAACGGCCGCCGCGGCCGTCCGGTCACCGGACCGGGCAACCGCCCGCTGAAGTCCCTGAGCGACATGCTCAAGGGCAAGCAGGGTCGTTTCCGCCAGAACCTGCTGGGTAAGCGCGTTGACTACTCCGGCCGTTCCGTGATCGTCGTCGGCCCGCAGCTGAAGCTGCACCAGTGCGGCCTGCCCAAGCAGATGGCCCTGGAACTCTTCAAGCCGTTCGTGATGAAGCGCCTGGTTGACCTCAACCACGCCCAGAACATCAAGTCGGCCAAGCGGATGGTTGAGCGCTACCGCCCGCAGGTCTGGGACGTGCTCGAAGAGATCATCACCGAGCACCCGGTGCTGCTGAACCGTGCACCTACCCTGCACCGTCTCGGCATCCAGGCGTTCGAGCCGCAGCTGGTCGAAGGCAAGGCCATCCAGCTGCACCCGCTGGTTTGCGGCGCCTTCAACGCCGACTTCGACGGTGACCAGATGGCAGTGCACCTGCCGCTGAGCCCCGAAGCCCAGGCCGAAGCCCGGATCCTGATGCTGTCCTCGAACAACATCCTGAAGCCGTCCGACGGCCGCCCGGTGACGCTGCCTTCGCAGGACATGATCATCGGTCTTTACCACCTGACCACCAAGCGTGTCGGTTCAGCTGGCGAAGGCCGGATCTTCTCCTCGGTTGCGGAAGCCATCATGGCCTACGACCTGCGTGAGCTGCACCTGAACTCCAAGGTCAAGATCCGGCTTGAGGACTTCGTGCCTTACGCCGGCTGGGAAGCTCCCGAGGGCTGGGAGCCGGGTCAGACCGCACTGGTCGAGACCTCCCTGGGCCAGGTTGTCTTCAACCAGACGCTGCCCGCGGACTACCCGTGGGTCGAAGCCGTTGCCGACAAGGGCGAACTGTCCCGGATCGTCAACGACCTCGCGGAGCGCTACCCGAAGGTCGTCACGGCGGCAACCCTGGACAACCTGAAGGACGCCGGTTTCTACTGGGCGACCCGCTCGGGCGTCACGGTGGCCATCTCCGACATCGAGGTCCCGGCGAACAAGCCTGAGATCCTCGCCGGTTACGAGACCATGGCAGCGAAGATCCAGGGCCAGTACGACAAGGGCCTGATCGACGACGACGAGCGCCGCCAGGAACTCATCGAGATCTGGAACAAGGCAACCAACGAAATCGCCCAGGCGATGCGCGACAACCTGTCCCCGATGAACACCATCAACCGCATGGTGTCCTCCGGTGCCCGTGGTAACTGGATGCAGGTCCGTCAGATCGCGGGTATCCGTGGCCTGGTGGCCAACCCGAAGGGTGAAATCATCCCGCGCCCGATCAAGTCCTCCTACCGCGAGGGCCTGTCGGTGCTGGAATACTTCATCGCCACGCACGGTGCCCGCAAGGGTCTGGCCGACACCGCCCTGCGTACCGCCAACTCGGGTTACCTGACCCGGCGCCTGGTGGACGTTTCGCAGGACGTTATCGTCCGGGAAGAGGACTGCGGCACCGAGCGCGGCCTCGTCACCCCGATCGCGGTTGCCGACTCCAACGGCGAGCTGGTTCTTGACGAGAACGTCGAGAACAGCGCCTACGCCCGGACCCTCGCCGTCGACGTCGTCGACGCCAAGGGCAAGGTCCTGGCAGCGGCCGGCACCGACTGCGGCGACGTGGTCATTGCCGAACTGTTCGCAGCCGGCATCACCGAGGTCAAGGTCCGTTCGGTACTCACCTGTGAGTCCAGCGTCGGTACCTGCGCCCTGTGCTACGGCCGTTCGCTGGCCACCGGCAAGACCGTGGACATCGGCGAGGCTGTCGGCATCATCGCCGCACAGTCCATCGGTGAGCCGGGCACCCAGCTGACCATGCGTACGTTCCACACCGGTGGTGCTGTCTCCGCCGGCGGTGGCGACGACATCACCCAGGGTCTGCCCCGTATCCAGGAGCTTTTCGAAGCCCGTACTCCGAAGGGTGTCGCGCCGATTGCGGAAGCAGCCGGACGCATCACCATCGAAGAGTCCGAGCGCCAGATGCGCCTGGTCATCACCCCGGATGACGGGTCCGAAGAGATCGCCTACCCGGTGCTGCGCCGTTCACGTCTCCTGATCGAAGACGGCGACCACGTCAGCGTCGGCCAGAAGCTCATCAACGGTCCGGTCGACCCCAAGCAGGTGCTGCGCATCATGGGCCCCCGTGCTGCGCAGAAGTTCCTGGTGGACGAAGTCCAGGGCGTGTACCGCAGCCAGGGCATCGGTATCCACGACAAGCACGTCGAGGTTATCGTCCGCCAGATGCTGCGCCGCGTCACGGTCATCGAGTCCGGCGAATCGGATCTGCTGCCCGGCGAGCTCGCCGAGCGCAGCCGGTTCGAAGATGCCAACCGCCGCGTGGTGTCCGAGGGTAAGACGCCGGCCTCCGGCCGTCCCGAGCTCATGGGCATCACCAAGGCCTCGCTGGCGACCGAGTCCTGGCTGTCCGCTGCTTCCTTCCAGGAAACCACCCGCGTCCTGACGCAGGCGGCCATGGAAGGCAAGAGCGACCCGCTGCTGGGCCTCAAGGAGAACGTCATCATCGGTAAGCTCATCCCGGCCGGCACGGGTCTCCCGCGCTACACCGAGGTCACGGTGGAACCGACTGAAGAAGCAAAGGCCAACCTGTTCACCGGCCCGAGCGCGTTCAGCGACTTCTCCTACGATTCCCTGGGCGGCGACGGAGCTCCTGAGTTCCACGCCATCCCGCTGGATGACTACGACCTGGGCAGCGACTTCCGCTAACCGCTAACAGCAACGCGGGGTCACTTACGGCCCAATCCGCATCTTGGATTGGGCTCAAAGTGACCCCGCGTTGCTGTTTAAGGGGCGACGACGGGAGGCCGGGTTCCGCGCCGATTAAGGGCGGGGGAGCCGGCGTGGTAGACTTGTGAGTAATTGTTATTGTGGCAGTGGATGAGGGCGCCGGTCGCAGTTGGTCAGCACAGAGCTGACGGGCTGGATCAGGACGACGTTTCCGGTTTGCAGGGTTCTTGTGCAACGTATGCCACATTTTCGCATGCCTAGGGGCAGTTCGGGATAGAAGTCCGGAGCTCCTGCGTGCGGTCCGACTATTAAGGCTTCGCCTCAGCTGCTCTGGAGAACACTTCAAAGCTCGAGCGGCGGGGCGCAGCGACAAGAGAGCGGCCGCCAACGGCCGTTCCGGATAAAACGGAGAACACGAGAGTGCCTACGATTAACCAGCTGGTCCGCAAGGGCCGCACGCCGAAGGTGAAGAACACCAAGGCCCCCGCGCTTAACGGCAGCCCCATGCGCCGCGGTGTCTGCACCCGCGTCTACACGACCACCCCGAAGAAGCCGAACTCGGCTCTGCGTAAGGTTGCACGTGTACGCCTGAACGGTGGCGTTGAAGTCACCGCTTACATCCCCGGTGTTGGCCACAACCTGCAGGAGCACTCCATTGTGCTCGTCCGTGGCGGCCGTGTGAAGGACCTTCCCGGTGTCCGTTACAAGATCGTCCGTGGCGCCCTCGATACCCAGGGTGTGAAGAACCGTAAGCAGGCACGCAGCCGCTACGGCGCAAAGATGGAGAAGAAGTAATATGCCTCGCAAGGGTCCGGCCCCCAAGCGGCCGCTAGTCATTGATCCCGTCTACGGCTCCCCGCTGGTCACGCAGCTGATCAACAAGGTCCTCGTCGACGGCAAGAAGTCCACCGCAGAGCGCATCGTTTACGGTGCCCTTGCCGGTGCTCAGGAAAAGTCCGGCGGCGATCCCGTTGCCGCCCTCAAGAAGGCCATGGACAACATCAAGCCCAGCCTTGAGGTCAAGTCCCGCCGCGTCGGCGGCGCCACCTACCAGGTTCCGGTCGAGGTCAAGCCGGGCCGCGCCACGGCGCTGGCCCTGCGCTGGCTCGTCGGCTACTCCAAGGCCCGCCGCGAGAAGACCATGACCGAGCGTCTCCGGAACGAAATCCTGGATGCTTCGAACGGTCTTGGCGCCGCTGTGAAGCGCCGCGAAGACACCCACAAGATGGCCGAGTCCAACAAGGCCTTCGCACACTACCGCTGGTAATACTTCCCGGACGCCGCCGGCTCCACCGAGCCGGCGGCGATCGTGCAGTCCATCCGAAAGGGAGACCCCGTGGCACAGGACGTGCTTACCGACCTTAGCAAGGTCCGCAATATCGGCATCATGGCCCACATTGATGCCGGCAAGACCACTACTACCGAGCGCATCCTGTTCTACACGGGTGTGAACCACAAGATCGGCGAAACGCACGACGGCGCGTCGACCACCGACTGGATGGAACAGGAAAAGGAACGCGGCATCACCATCACGTCTGCCGCCGTGACCTGCTTCTGGGAAAACAACCAGATCAACATCATTGACACCCCCGGCCACGTGGACTTCACGGTTGAGGTTGAGCGCTCCCTGCGCGTCCTCGACGGTGCCGTCGCCGTGTTCGACGGCAAGGAAGGCGTGGAGCCGCAGTCGGAGACTGTCTGGCGCCAGGCCGACAAGTACAACGTGCCGCGCATCTGCTTCGTCAACAAGATGGACAAGCTCGGGGCCGACTTCTACTTCACCGTCGACACCATCGTCAGCCGTCTCGGTGCCAAGCCGCTCGTCATGCAGCTGCCGATCGGCGCCGAGAACGACTTCATTGGCGTTGTCGACCTGCTGTACATGCGGTCGCTGGTCTGGCCCGGCGACTCCAAGGGTGACGTCACCATGGGCGCCAAGTACGTGATCCAGGAGATCCCGGCTGACCTCAAGGAAAAGGCCGAAGAGTACCGCGCCAACCTGGTTGAGACCGTGGCCGAGTCCTCCGAAGAGCTGATGGAGAAGTACCTCGAGGGCGAAGAGATCTCGGTCGACGAGCTCAAGGCCGGCATCCGCAAGATGACGATCAACTCCGAGCTCTACCCGGTGTTCTGCGGCTCGGCGTTCAAGAACCGCGGCGTGCAGCCGATGCTCGACGCGGTCGTGGACTACCTGCCGAACCCGCTCGACGTCCCGCCGATGGTCGGTCACGACCCGCGCGACGAAGAGAAGGAACTGACCCGTAAGCCTTCGGCTGACGAGCCGTTCTCCGCCCTGGCCTTCAAGATTGCGGCACACCCGTTCTTCGGCCAGCTCACCTTCATCCGCGTGTACTCCGGTCACGTGGAAGCAGGCGCCCAGGTGGTCAACTCCACCAAGGGCAAGAAGGAGCGCATCGGCAAGCTGTTCCAGATGCACGCCAACAAGGAAATGCCGGTCGACGGCGCTACCGCGGGCCACATCTATGCAGCGATCGGCCTGAAGGACACGACGACCGGTGACACCCTGTGCGATTCGGCGAACCAGATTGTCCTCGAGTCCATGAGCTTCCCGGAGCCCGTGATCTCGGTCGCGATCGAGCCGAACACCAAGGGTGACCAGGAGAAGCTCTCCACCGCCATCCAGAAGCTCTCCGCTGAGGACCCGACCTTCCAGGTTTCCCTCAACGAAGACACCGGCCAGACCATCATCGCCGGCATGGGCGAGCTCCACCTGGATATCCTGGTGGACCGCATGCGCCGCGAGTTCAAGGTCGAAGCGAACGTGGGCAAGCCCCAGGTCGCCTACCGCGAAACCATCAAGCGTGCTGTGGAGCGTCATGACTACACGCACAAGAAGCAGACCGGTGGTTCGGGCCAGTTCGCCAAGATCCAGATCGCGATCGAACCTTTGGACACTTCCGAAGGTGAGATGTACGCGTTCGAGAACAAGGTCACCGGTGGCCGCGTTCCGCGCGAGTACATCCCGTCGGTCGACGCTGGTATCCAGGATGCGCTGAACGACGGCGTCCTGGCCGGTTACCCGGTTGTCGGCATCAAGGCCACGCTGATCGATGGCGCGTACCACGATGTTGACTCCTCGGAAATGGCGTTCAAGATCGCCGGCCGTATGGCTTTCAAGGAAGCCGCACGCAAGGCGAACCCTGTCCTGCTCGAACCGCTGATGGATGTCGAGGTCCGCACCCCTGAGGAATACATGGGTGAAGTTATCGGTGACATCAACTCCCGCCGTGGCCAGATGCAGTCCATGGAGGACGCCCAGGGCGTCAAGGTCATCCGCGCGCACGTTCCGCTGTCCGGCATGTTCGGCTACATCGGTGACCTGCGTTCCAAGACCCAGGGTCGCGCTGTGTACTCCATGACCTTCAACAGCTACGCGGAGGTCCCGAAGGCAGTCGCCGACGAGATCATCCAGAAGAGCCGCGGCGAGTAGTCCCCAGGACTGCCGCAGCAGCGACAAAAACTCGGGTGCGTTTCCTCCAAAGGGGATTCACCTGGTGTTGGCGGCCGGACTCCGGCCGCCAACACGAACAGGCGCTAGGCACTAGTATTAGTTCCTGAATCTGCAATTTCACCAATCCAAAGCCCCCCAAGTAGACTTGCTGAAGTTTCGGCCGCGACAAGCGCGGGCGAAGGGCAAGTCATTTGAAAACGTTCTAGGAGGAACCTGTGGCAAAGGCAAAGTTCGAGCGGACTAAGCCGCACGTTAACATCGGTACCATTGGTCACGTTGACCACGGTAAGACGACGCTGACGGCCGCCATTTCCAAGGTGCTGTACGACAAGTACCCTGCTCTCAACGAGAAGCGTGACTTCGCGTCGATTGACTCTGCTCCCGAAGAGCGTCAGCGCGGCATTACCATCAACATCTCCCACGTTGAGTACCAGACCGAGAAGCGCCACTACGCCCACGTAGACGCCCCCGGTCACGCTGACTACATCAAGAACATGATCACCGGTGCTGCCCAGATGGACGGCGCGATCCTCGTGGTTGCTGCAACCGACGGCCCGATGGCCCAGACCCGTGAGCACGTTCTGCTCGCCCGCCAGGTTGGCGTTCCCTACCTGCTGGTCGCGCTGAACAAGGCTGACATGGTTGACGACGAGGAACTCCTCGACCTGGTCGAAATGGAAGTTCGTGAGCTGCTCAGCTCGCAGGGCTTCGACGGCGACAACGCCCCGGTGGTTCGCGTTTCCGGCCTGAAGGCCCTGGAAGGCGACCCGGAATGGGTCAAGTCCGTCGAGGACCTCATGGAAGCCGTCGACGAGTCCGTTCCGGACCCGGTACGCGACCGTGACAAGCCCTTCCTGATGCCGATCGAAGACGTCTTCACGATCACCGGCCGCGGCACCGTTGTTACCGGCCGCGCCGAGCGTGGAACCCTCGCCATCAACTCCGAGGTCGAGATCGTCGGCATCCGCCCGGTCCAGAAGACCACGGTTACCGGTATCGAGATGTTCCACAAGCAGCTCGACGAAGCATGGGCCGGCGAGAACTGTGGCCTGCTGCTCCGCGGTCTGAAGCGCGACGATGTCGAGCGTGGCCAGGTTGTCGTCAAGCCGGGTTCCATCACCCCGCACACCGACTTCGAGGCCAACGTCTACATCCTCTCCAAGGACGAAGGCGGACGTCACAACCCGTTCTACTCCAACTACCGCCCGCAGTTCTACTTCCGCACCACGGACGTGACCGGCGTTATCACCCTGCCGGAAGGCACGGAAATGGTCATGCCCGGTGACAACACCGAAATGACCGTCGCGCTGATCCAGCCGATCGCCATGGAAGAGGGCCTCGGCTTCGCTATCCGCGAAGGCGGCCGCACCGTTGGTTCGGGACGCGTTACCAAGATCATCAAGTAACCACTTGCTGATCCCTGCTTGAACCGCCGATCGTCGGCCGCACGCCGGCCCCCGAGAGGTGAGGAACAGCCCCGCTGCACAGCAGCGGGGCTGTTCCTTTTAACTCCCTGCTACCGTGGCAGGAACAGAAAGGAGTCCGGCATGGAGTGGATCATCATCCTCCTGCTCATCGTCGCCGTGGTAGCGGCCGGCGGATGGGCGAAAAAGCATTTCCGGCATGAAATAGAGCGTGCCAGGCGGATCAACCGGGCGAACAAGAACCAGTAGTGCCAGCCGCCGGCCCGGGTCAGGACCGTCTGGCCCGGCTGAGCGCCTGGTACCAGTAGAAGGATTGCTTCGGGGTCCGCTCCTGGGTTTCGAAGTCGACGTGGACCAGGCCGAACCGCTGGGAGTAGCCGGCCGCCCATTCGAAGTTGTCCATCAGGGTCCAGACGTAGTAGCCCAGCAGCTCGACGTCGTCCGCGATGCCGCCGGGGGCGGTGGCCGCCAGCGCCTGGCCGAGGTGGTGGGCGAGATAGCTGATTCTGCCCGTATCCGGAATCGGGCCGCTCACGTGGTCCGGTTCCGGGAAACTGGCGCCGCTCTCGGTGATGTACAGCGGCGGCAGGGCAGCGCCGTAGCGGTCCTTCAGTTCGCGGAGCAGCGGACCCAGGTGGCCGGGGGCGACCGGCCAGCCGAAGCCCGTGGTCTCATATTCCGGGAAGGCCGCCAGATGAAAGGGCAGCCGGACCATGGCGTCGGCAGAGCCCACCGGGCTGTCGGCGGGCCCGCGCCCGGTGGCCACCTTCACGGGGTAGTAGTAGTTGACACCGTAGAAATCCAGCGGCTGGTGGATGGTTTGCAGGTCCGCCTCGGCGATTTTTCCCATCGCCCGGAACCAGGGCCGTGCCAGCAGCGGTGGCCGGGGATACCGGCCCAGCAGGATCGGATCAGCGTAGATACGGTTCAGGGCAAGGTCGAACACCCTGGCCAGCAGGCGGTCGGTCAGCGAGCCGGTGGCCGGCCGCACCGGGGAGTGCAGGTTCGTGACTCCCACCCCGCCCGTCACCCCCGCCGCCCGGAGCGCCTGGACCGCGAGGCCGTGGGCGAGGAGCTGGTGGTGGACCGAGGGCAGGGCATCGAAGAGCAGGTCCTTTCCCGGCGCGTGCACCCCCAGGGCATAGCCGTTGAGAGTTACCGAAGCCGGTTCGTTCAGCGTGACCCACTGGGCCACCCGGTCGCCGAAGCGGGCACCGGCCGCGGCGCTGTAGGCGGCGAACCGTTCCGCCGTCGCCCGGTTCATCCAGCCGCCCTGCTGTTCAAGCGGCAGCGGAGTGTCCCAGTGATAGAGGGTCGCCATCGGGGCGATCCCTGCCTCGAGGAGCCGGTCGATCAGCCGGTCGTAAAAGTCGAGCCCTTCAGGGTTGAACGCGCCGGTGCCATCGGGCTGGATCCGCGGCCAGGAAATCGAGAAACGGTAGGAGTCGATGCCAAGGTCCTGCATCAGCCTGACGTCGTCGTCAAACCGGTGGTAGTGGTCGCAGGCAATGGCGGGGGAGTGGCCGTCGAGGATGCTCCCCGGCCTTTCGGCAAAGGCATCCCAACCCGATGGTCCGCGGCCGCCGGCCGTAAGGGCGCCTTCAATCTGGAAGGCGGCGGACGCGACGCCCAGCAGGAAGCCGGGGCGCAGCATCGCCGCAAGGGTTCGGACTGCCGGAACGTCCTGCAGGGTCATTCCCCTATCTTCGTATCGGCCATTGCGCAAGGCAATGACCCGCGCGGGCCCCCTCGCGGCCGGCGGGAGGGGCTGATTCGCTTCTGCCGATTAATTCCGGCATACTAGATGAGTTGTTCAAGCGCTCTTTCGTGTCCCGATCCGGATAATGCCGGGTGTCAGGGTCCAAGTAAGAGCCCAAACATAACCCACATCCCAAGGAATTGCGGACGAGTACGCGCGGAAAGCGCGACACGCCCGACCGCGGGGGTCGGTTTGCGCCGGCAGGTTGAGGAACCCGGATCACTTCGGATTCAGCTTGTGCGGCGGGTGGTAGTTACGACTTCAAATGCTTCGGCAGCCGCACAACAGGTAAGTGAACAGGGCAGCCCTAACCAGGGGAAGCACAGACTGAAAGAGAGTCAGGCGACATGGCGGGACAAAAAATCCGCATCCGGCTGAAGTCATACGACCACGAGGTCATTGACGTTTCAGCACGGAAGATCGTTGAGACGGTCACGCGCGCAGGCGCAACTGTAGTTGGCCCCGTGCCGCTGCCGACGGAGAAGAACGTTTACTGCGTAATCCGCTCTCCGCACAAGTACAAGGACAGCCGCGAGCACTTTGAAATGCGCACGCACAAGCGTCTTATCGACATCATCGATCCCACGCCCAAGGCTGTTGATTCGCTCATGCGTCTCGACCTGCCGGCCGACGTGAACATCGAAATCAAGCTGTAGGGAGGTGCTGAGAGACTATGACCGCAACCCGTAACGTAAAGGGCCTGCTGGGCACGAAGCTCGGCATGACCCAGGTCTGGGACGAGAACAACAAGCTCATCCCCGTCACTGTGGTCCAGGCTGACTCAAACGTCATCACTCAGCTGCGCAACGCAGAGACTGATGGCTACGTCGCCGTTCAGATCGGCTACGGCCAGATCGACCCCCGCAAGGTCACCAAGCCGCTGGCTGGTCACTTTGAAAAGGCAGGCGTCACGCCTCGCCGCCACGTCGTAGAACTGCGCACTGCAGATGCTGACTCTTACGAGCTGGGCCAGGAGCTCTCCGTAGAGCTCTTCGAAGCCGGCCAGAAGATCGACGTCGTTGGCACCACCAAGGGTAAGGGCTTCGCCGGTGTTATGAAGCGTCACGGCTTCCACGGCGTTGGAGCCTCCCACGGTGCCCACAAGAACCACCGTAAGCCCGGTTCAATCGGTGGCGCATCCACCCCGAGCCGCGTCTTCAAGGGCATGAAAATGGCCGGCCGCATGGGCGCCGTTCGTCACACCACGCTGAACCTCACGGTCCACGCGGTTGACGTCGAGAAGTCGCTGCTCCTGATCAAGGGTGCCGTCCCCGGCGCCCGCGGCCAGGTCGTACTCGTACGCACCGCCGTGAAGGGAGCCTAGTTCAATGACTAGCACTGTCAAGGTTGACCTGCCTGCAGAGATCTTCGACGTACAGACCAACGTGCCGCTGCTGCACCAGGTCGTCGTTGCACAGCTCGCTGCTGCACGCCAGGGTACCCACAAGACCAAGACCCGCGCCGAGGTTTCCGGTGCCGGTCGCAAGCCGTTCAAGCAGAAGGGCACCGGCCGCGCCCGTCAGGGTTCCATCCGTGCTCCTCACATGACCGGTGGTGGCATCGTCCACGGCCCGACGCCGCGTGACTACAGCCAGCGGACCCCCAAGAAGATGATTGCTGCTGCCCTGCGCGGCGCACTCTCCGACCGCGCCCGTAACGGCCGCATCCACGTCGTTGCTGAACTGGTTGCCGGCACCAAGCCGTCCTCCCGCGAAGCACTGGCTACGCTGCGTGGCGTCTCCGAGCGCAAGAACCTGCTCGTTGTCATCGACCGCGCGAACGATGTTGCTGCACTCTCCGTGCGCAACCTCCAGGATGTTCACGTTCTGTACGCAGACCAGCTGAACACGTACGACGTGCTCGTTTCCGACGACGTAGTCTTCACCAAGGCTGCCTACGAAGCATTCGTTGCTGACAAGGCTGCAAAGAACGAGGAGGATGCCAAGTGAGTGCAGCCACCATCAAAGACCCGCGCGACGTCGTGCTTGCACCCGTCGTCTCGGAAAAGAGCTACGGCCTGATCGACGAGGGCAAGTACACCTTCCTGGTGGACCCCCGCGCCAACAAGACCGAGATCAAGCTGGCCGTGGAGAAGATTTTCTCCGTCAAGGTCGAATCGATCAACACCATCAACCGTGCCGGTAAGCGCAAGCGGACCAAATTCGGATGGGGCACCCGCAAGAGCACCAAGCGTGCCATTGTGAGCCTCAAAGAAGGCACTATCGACATCTTCGGCGGTCCGCTCTCGTAGCGGAGACCACTTTAACGAGGAAATAAATCATGGGAATCCGTAAATACAAGCCGACTACCCCGGGCCGTCGCGGCTCGAGCGTAGCGGACTTCACCGAGATCACGCGGTCGACGCCGGAAAAGTCGTTGGTACGTCCCCTCCCGAAAAAGGGTGGCCGTAACAACACCGGTAAGATCACGACCCGTCACAAGGGTGGTGGCCACAAGCGCCAGTACCGTCTGATCGACTTCCGTCGCCACGACAAAGACGGCGTCAACGCCCGCGTTGCCGAAATCGAGTACGATCCGAACCGCACGGCTCGCATCGCGCTCCTGCACTACGTTGATGGCACCAAGCGTTACATCATCGCGCCGAACAAGCTGGTCCAGGGTGACACCGTGGAAGCGGGTGCCGAGGCTGACATCAAGCCCGGCAACAACCTTCCGCTGCGCAACATCCCGGTCGGTACCGTAATCCACGCAGTCGAACTGCGCCCGGGTGGCGGCGCCAAGATGGGCCGCTCCGCCGGCGCATCGATCCAGCTCGTCGCAAAGGAAGGCCGATTCGCCCAGCTGCGTCTGCCTTCCGGCGAAATCCGCAACGTTGACGTGCGCTGCCGCGCAACCGTCGGCGAGGTCGGCAACGCCGAGCAGTCGAACATCAACTGGGGCAAGGCCGGCCGTATGCGCTGGAAGGGCGTCCGCCCGACCGTCCGTGGTGTCGCCATGAACCCGGTCGACCACCCGCACGGTGGTGGCGAGGGTAAGACGTCCGGTGGACGTCACCCCGTCAACCCCAACGGCAAGCGCGAAGGCCGCACCCGCCGTCCCAACAAAGAGAGCGACAAGCTTATTGTTCGTCGCCGTCGTACTGGCAAGAACAAGCGATAGGAGCCTGGACACATGCCACGCAGCCTGAAAAAAGGTCCTTTCGTTGACCAGCACCTCTTTGTGAAGGTGGACAGGGAAAACGAAAAGGGCACCAAGAACGTCATTAAGACCTGGTCTCGCCGTTCGATGATCATCCCCGACATGCTCGGGCACACGATCGCCGTGCACGACGGACGCAAGCACATTCCGGTGTTTGTCACCGAGTCGATGGTCGGGCACAAGCTCGGCGAATTCGCTCCCACGCGGACTTTCCGCGGCCATGTCAAGGACGACCGTAAGGGCAAGCGCCGCTAGGCGCCTGCACCTACGTCAAAGACGAGAGAAGGAAAGCAATGGAAGCCAAGGCAATTGCGCGTCACATCCGCGTAACGCCTATGAAGGCCCGGCGCGTCGTCAACCTTGTTCGTGGTAAGCAAGCGAACGAGGCTCTGGCAATTCTGAAGTTTGCCCCGCAGGCAGCTTCTGAGCCGGTATTCAAGGTAGTTCAGTCGGCAATCTCCAACGCCCGGGTCCTCGCGGACCGCGACGGCGTGGCGTTTGACGAAGGTGACCTCATCATCAGCGAAGCGTTTGTTGATGAAGGCCCGACCATGAAGCGGTTCCAGCCGCGCGCCCAGGGTCGTGCATTTCAGATCAAGAAGCGCACGAGCCACATCACCGTGGTAGTCGCTACCCCGGAGAAAGAGGAGGCTCGCTAAGTGGGACAGAAAGTTAACCCGCACGGGTTCCGACTCGGCATCACCACCGATCACGTATCGCACTGGTTTGCCGACAGCACCAAGGCCGGCCAGCGGTACAAGGACTTCGTTCGCGAAGACATCCGCATCCGCCAGCTCATGTCCACGGGCATGGAGCGCGCCGGCATCGCCAAGGTTGAGATCGAGCGCACCCGCGACCGCGTCCGCGTGGATATCCACACGGCACGTCCGGGCATCGTGATCGGCCGCCGCGGCGCCGAGGCAGACCGTATCCGCGGCGAGCTCGAAAAGCTCACCGGCAAGCAGGTCCAGCTGAACATCCTCGAGGTCAAGAACCCCGAGCAGGAAGCCCAGCTTGTTGCCCAGGGTGTTGCCGAGCAGCTGACTTCCCGCGTGGCCTTCCGCCGTGCGATGAAGAAGGCCATGCAGTCCGCGCAGCGCGCCGGTGCCAAGGGCATCCGGATCGCTTGCTCCGGTCGACTGGGCGGCGCAGAAATGTCCCGCTCGGAGTTCTACCGCGAAGGCCGTGTGCCCCTGCACACCCTGCGCGCGAACATCGACTACGGCTTCTACGAGGCCAAGACCACCTTCGGCCGCATCGGCGTGAAGGTCTGGATCTACAAGGGTGACGTCACCGCCAAGGAACTGGCCCAGCAGGCAGCTGCTGCTCCGTCCCGCGGCCGCGCCGGCGATCGTCCGGGACGCCCGGGTGGCGCCGACCGTGGTGACCGTCGTCGTCGTAACGACCGTCCGGCAGCGGAGGCAGCTCCGGCCGCCGAAGCTCCGGCAGTTGAGGCTGCACGTGCTGCAGTAGAAGGAGGACAGGCTTAAATGCTTATCCCACGTCGAGTCAAGCACCGTAAGCAGCACCACCCGGGTCGTTCCGGCGCTGCCACGGGCGGCACCGAGGTCTCGTTCGGTGAGTGGGGTATCCAGGCTCTGAGCCCGGCCTACGTCACCAACCGTCAGATCGAATCTGCCCGTATCGCGATGACCCGCCACATCAAGCGTGGCGGAAAGGTCTGGATCAACATCTACCCGGACCGCCCGCTGACGAAGAAGCCGGCCGAAACCCGCATGGGTTCCGGTAAGGGTTCTCCGGAATGGTGGATCTCAAACGTCAAGCCGGGCCGGGTTCTCTTCGAACTCTCCGGTGTCAGTGAAGAGGTAGCTCGCGAGGCCCTGCGCCTGGCAATCCACAAGCTGCCGTTGAAGGCACGCATTGTGCGTCGCGAAGGTGGTGAGTAGAAATGGCAGTAGGGTCGAAGGATCTCGCACCCGCACAGCTGGACGGTTTCGACAACGAGCGTCTCGTTGAAGAACTCCGCAAGTCCAAGGAAGAGCTGTTCAACCTGCGTTTCCAGTCCGCCACCGGCCAGCTGGAGAACCACGGTCGTCTGCGCGCGGTCAAGAAGGACATCGCACGCATCTACACCGTTCTCCGTGAGCGCGAGCTGGGCATTCGTGCCGAGGTTGCCGCACCGGTTGTGGAAGCCAAGGAAGAAAAGAAGTCCAAGAAGGCTGCAACCAAGAAGGCTGACAAGGCTGAAACGGTTGAAACCGAGGAGGATGCCAAGTGAGTGAAAAGGACGAGAACGTGACGGAAACTGTTTCCGGCGCAGCCAAGGCTGACGAGCGCGGTTACCGTAAGACGAAGCGCGGCTACGTCGTCTCGGACAAGATGGAAAAGACCATTGTTGTCCAGGTCGAAGACCGCGTGAAGCACGCCCTCTACGGCAAGGTCATCCGCCGCAACACGAAAATCAAGGCTCACGACGAAGAGAACACCGCCGGCATCGGCGACCTCGTTCTCCTCGCGGAGACCCGCCCGCTGTCCGCTACCAAGCGGTGGCGTCTGGTGGAGATCCTCGAGAAGGCCAAGTAACACCAGCAACTCCGCGTCGGCGGCGGTTGTGCCGAAACCCCCGTTCCCTCCTGGGAGCGGGGGTTTCCTCGTTTCCCCGGAAGGGTGTGATATGGGGATCCGGCGGAATCGTGCTAAGATTTTGAGTTTGTATGGCGCCGTTCGTGCGTCATCGTCAACCTCGTAAACAATCGTGCCACGGCATAGTGCCCCCTCGCGCCTCGCGCGGCCGGGATGCAACTGTTGTTGGCACGGGCGTTTAGGCCTGGTCTGGCAAAATCCAGGCAGGTCAAGAGACACCCCGATCAACCGTTCCGCAAGGCTCATTCCGTAGGAAGATTTTCGGTCTGAGAACCGGCGCGACGCAAGGAGTAAATAGTGATTCAGCAGGAGTCGCGACTCAAGGTTGCCGACAACACGGGTGCTAAGGAAATCCTTACCATTCGCGTTCTCGGTGGCTCTGGCCGTCGCTACGCAGGCATTGGCGACGTGATCGTCGCTACCGTCAAGGACGCAATTCCGGGCGGCAACGTAAAGAAGGGCGACGTCGTTAAGGCGGTCATCGTCCGTACCAAGAAGGAACGCCGCCGTGCGGATGGTTCCTACATCAAGTTTGACGAGAACGCAGCCGTCATCCTGAAGAACGACGGGGACCCCCGCGGTACCCGTATCTTCGGACCGGTTGGTCGCGAACTTCGTGACAAGAAGTTCATGAAGATCGTTTCTCTGGCTCCGGAGGTGCTCTAGTCCATGGCTAAGATCAAAAAGGGTGACCTCGTTCAGGTCATCACTGGCGCCAAGGCTGAGCGCGGCGGCGACAAGGGCAAGCAGGGCAAGGTTCTGCGCGTCTTCCCCGAAACCAACCGCGTGTTGGTCGAAGGCATTAACCGCGTAACCAAGCACACCAAGGTCGGTCAGTCGCAGCGCGGCACCAAGACCGGTGGCATCGAGGTCGTCGAGGCTTCGATCCACATCTCCAACGTGGCCCTGGTTGACCCCTCCACCAAGAAGCCCACCCGCGTCGGTTTCCGCACCGAGACCGTTGAGCGCGATGGCGTGAAGCGTGAAGTGCGCGTCCGCGTGGCCAAGAGCTCAGGGAAGGACATCTAATGACTGAGACTCTCGAGACTCCGGCAAGCAAGATCGTTCCTCGTCTGAAGACCAAGTACGCCGATTCCATCAAGAACTCGCTGACTGAGGAATTCAAGTACCAGAACGTCAACCAGGTTCCCCGCCTGGTGAAGGTCGTTGTGAACATGGGTGTTGGAGATGCCGCTAAGGACTCCAAGCTGATCGACGGCGCTGTCCGCGATCTGACCCTGATCACCGGCCAGAAGCCGCAGGTAACCAAGGCCCGCAAGTCGATCGCACAGTTCAAGCTGCGCGAAGGCATGCCGATCGGTGCCCACGCAACCCTGCGTGGCGACCGCATGTGGGAATTCCTGGACCGTCTGGTCACGCTGGCTCTGCCGCGTATCCGCGACTTCCGGGGCCTCAGCGGCAAGCAGTTCGACGGCAACGGCAACTACACCTTCGGTCTGACCGAGCAGGTTATGTTCCACGAGATCGACCAGGATTCCATCGACCGCGTCCGCGGCATGGACATCACCGTCGTGACCACTGCCAAGACCGACGACGAAGGCCGTGCGCTGCTCAAGGCGCTTGGCTTCCCGTTCAAGACCGAAGATTAATCTAGCTACGTAAAAGGTCCGGCCGCCGGGTATTGAACCACGGCGGCGGAAACCGTTATGAGGAAGGGCAAGAGCCCACCATGACCATGACAGATCCTGTCGCAGATATGCTCACGCGTCTGCGCAATGCAAACTCGGCATACCACGAATCCGTGTCTATGCCTTACAGCAAGCTCAAGGCACGCGTTGCTGACATCCTGAAGGCAGAAGGCTACATCGCCTCCTGGAAGGAAGAAGACGCGGAGGTCGGCAAGAAGCTGACCCTCGAGCTCAAGTTCGGTCCGAACCGCGAGCGTTCCATCGCTGGCGTTCGTCGTATTTCCAAGCCGGGTCTCCGCGTTTACGCGAAGTCCACCAACCTGCCGCACGTGCTCGGTGGCCTGGGTGTCGCAATCCTGTCCACCTCTTCCGGCCTCCTGACTGACAAGCAGGCCGGCAAGAAGGGCGTGGGCGGCGAAGTCCTCGCTTACGTCTGGTAACGGGAAAGGAAGAGAATAATGTCACGTATTGGACGTCTCCCCATCACCGTTCCTGCCGGCGTTGAGGTCAAGGTTGACGGCTCTGTCGTCAGCGTCAAGGGTTCCAAAGGCGAGCTGAGCCACACTGTGGCCAGCCCGATCGAGGTCTCCCTGGAAGATGGCACCCTGACTGTCGCCCGCCCGAACGACGAGCGCGCCTCCCGTTCGCTGCATGGCCTGACCCGCACCCTGATCGCCAACATGATCCAGGGCGTTACCGCAGGCTACGAGAAGAAGCTTGAGATTGTCGGTACCGGTTACCGCGTCCAGGCCAAGGGTTCTGACCTGGAGTTCGCTCTGGGCTACAGCCACCCGGTCAACGTCTCGGCTCCGAACGGCATCACCTTTGCAGTTGAGACCCCGACCAAGCTCTCTGTTTCAGGTATTTCCAAGCAGCAGGTCGGCGAGGTTGCTGCCAACATTCGCAAGCTGCGGAAGCCGGACCCCTATAAGGGCAAGGGCATCCGCTACGCCGGCGAAGTCATCCGCCGCAAGGTCGGAAAGGCTGGTAAGTAACCATGGCCATCGCAATTAACAAGAAGCGTTCGAACAAGAGCAAGTCTGCCCAGCGCAGCCGCCGCCAGCTTCGTATCCGCAAGCGCATTTCCGGTACGGCTGTACGCCCGCGTCTGGTCGTCAACCGTTCGGCCCGCCACGTATTCGTCCAGGTTGTCGATGACACCAAGGGCCTGACCGTGGCGAGCGCGTCCACCCTGGAAGCCGACCTTCGTGCATTCGAGGGTGACAAGACCGCCAAGGCCAAACGCGTTGGCGAGCTCGTCGCCGAGCGTGCCAAGGCTGCCGGCATCGAAGCTGTTGTCTTCGACCGCGGTGGTAACAAGTACCACGGCCGGATCGCCGCCGTCGCCGACGGCGCACGTGAAGGTGGGCTTGCACTGTGACCGAAAATAACGAAAAGGACATTCAGGTGACTGAAGCTGTAGCTGCTCCGGCAACCGGAACCGCTGCGCCTGCTACCACTGACGACCGCCGCGGCGGTGCCCGTCGTGGCGAGCGTGGCGACCGCGGCCAGGGCCGTGGCGACCGTGGTGGCCGTGGTGGCCGCGACGGCGGCCGCGAAGCCGAGAAAAACCAGTTCGTAGAGCGCGTCGTAACCATCAACCGTGTTTCCAAGGTCGTCAAGGGTGGTCGTCGCTTCAGCTTCACCGCCCTCGTCGTCGTCGGTGACGGCAACGGTATGGTCGGCGTCGGCTACGGCAAGGCGAAGGAAGTTCCCGCAGCCATCGCGAAGGGCGTTGAAGAGGCCAAGAAGTCCTTCTTCCGCGTTCCCCGCGTCGGCGGCACCATCCCGCACCGTGTTCAGGGTGAAGCCGCCGCAGGCGTTGTCATGCTGCGTCCGGCTTCCGCCGGTACCGGTGTTATCGCCGGCGGTCCGGTCCGTGCAGTACTGGAGTGCGTCGGTATCCACGACATCCTCTCCAAGTCGCTCGGTTCCTCGAACGCCATCAACATCGTTCACGCGACCGTTGATGCGCTGAAGCGCCTCGAAGAGCCGGCAGCAGTGGCAGCACGCCGCGGCCTCCCGCTCGATGAGATCGCCCCGCCGGCACTGGTGAAGGCCCTCATGAACCAGAAGGCAGGTGTCTGAGTCATGGCTAAGAACCTGATTCCCTCCGACGCCACGTTGGAGATCACTCAGATCAAGTCCGTCATTGGCGGCAAGCAGAACCAGCGCGATACCCTGCGGTCCCTCGGTCTGAAGCGGATCGGGCACACTGTTGTCCGCACCGCCGACGCCGTGACCGTTGGCATGCTCAACACGGTTCCGCACCTGGTACAGGTAGAGGAGGCGAAGTAAATGGCAGAGAAGAACACCGCCGAGAAGGCACAGGGCGCCGCTGCTGAGAAGCAGAACGCACTGAAGGTGCACCACCTGCGTCCCGCCCCGGGTGCCAAGACCACCAAGACCCGCGTCGGTCGTGGTGAAGGTTCCAAGGGTAAGACCGCTGGCCGCGGTACCAAGGGTACGAAGGCCCGCTACCAGATCAAGGCTGGCTTTGCCGGCGGCCAGCTGCCGCTGCACATGCGCCTGCCGAAGCTGCGCGGCTTCAAGAACCCGTTCCGGGTTGAGTACCAGGTGGTAAACCTGGACAAGCTCAACGAGCTGTTCCCGGAAGGTGGCGCAGTCACCGTGGAGAACCTGGTCGAAAAGGGTGCCGTTCGCAAGAACCAGCCCGTCAAGGTGCTGGGCACCGGCGACATCACCGTCAAGGTTGACGTCACCGTCCACGCATTCTCGGCCAGCGCCGCAGAAAAGATTGCTGCAGCGGGCGGAAGCACCACCGCGCTCTAGGGAGCCGGTGGGGCAGTTGCCTCGTTGTGAAACTCCCGGCACCGTGGGCTCAGGCCCCGGTGCCGGGAGTTTTTTCATTTTCCCGGCGCCGAATTGTTCGCCGGGCGCATCCACCCGTTAGACTCGGTTGTTGGGTTTATCTGACCTGGCTCACAAGACATTACTTATCCCTCAGGAGGACGCTTGCTTAGCGCATTTGGCCGGGCCTTTCGCACGCCTGATCTGCGACGCAAGTTGTTGTTCACGCTGGCAATCATCACCATCTTCCGCTTGGGTGCGTTCATCCCCTCGCCTGGGGTGAGCTACCAGAATGTCCAGCAATGCTTGCAGAATGGTCAGACCACGGGCGGGATCTACCAGCTCGTCAACCTGTTCAGCGGCGGTGCCCTGCTGCAGGTCTCCATCTTCGCGCTCGGGATCATGCCGTACATCACGTCCAGCATCATCGTGCAGCTGCTCCGGGTGGTCATTCCCCGGTTCCAGCAGCTTTACGAAGAGGGCGCCTCGGGCCAGTCCAAGCTGACCCAGTACACCCGGTACCTCACCATCGCCCTCGGTCTGCTCAACGCCACGACGCTGGTGTCGCTGGCGCGTTCCGGACAGCTGCTGCCCAACTGCCAGCTGCCGATCATTCCGGACGCCAGTATTGTCACCACCATCCTGATCGTCATCACCCTGACGGCCGGCACCGGCCTGATCATGTGGATGGGCGAACTGGTCACGGAAAAGGGCGTGGGCAACGGTATGTCCTTGCTCATCTTCACCTCCATCGCCGCCGGGTTCCCCGCCTCGCTGGGAGCGATCTGGAAGGCCCAGGGCCCGGGCACGTTCTTCATGGTGCTCGTCATCGGGCTGCTGACCGTCGCGCTGGTGGTCTTCGTCGAGCAGTCCCAGCGCCGCATTCCGGTGCAGTATGCCAAGCGCATGATTGGCCGCCGCACCGTGGGCGGCACCAGCACCTACATCCCCATCAAGGTGAACATGGCCGGCGTCGTGCCCGTCATCTTTGCCTCCTCGATGCTGTACCTGCCGGGCCTGATCGCGCAGTTCAACCAGCCCAAGCCGGGGGAGTCGATGGCCCCCTGGGTGGAGTGGATCAACAACAACCTGACCCGCGGCGACCACCCCATCTACATGGCCCTCTACTTCGCCATGATCGTCTTCTTCACGTACTTCTATGTCGCGATAACTTTCAACCCCGAGGAAGTTTCTGACAACATGAAGAAGTACGGTGGCTTCATTCCGGGTATCCGTGCCGGCAAGCCGACCGCAGACTACCTGCAGTACGTGCTGTCCCGGATCACCCTCCCCGGCGCGGTCTACCTGGGCCTCGTTGCCCTGATCCCGCTGATCGCCTTGGTCCTGATCAACGCCAACCAGAACTTCCCGTTCGGTGGCACCTCGATCCTGATCATGGTGGGCGTAGGTTTGGAGACCGTCAAGCAGATTGATGCGCAGCTACAGCAGCGTCACTACGAAGGGCTTTTGCGATGACGAGAATGTTGATTATCGGACCTCCCGGTTCGGGCAAAGGGACACAGGCGGAACGCATTTCGGAGCGCCTCGGCGTCGTGGCGATCTCCACCGGTGATATCTTCCGGGCCAATGTCAAGGGTGAGACGCCGCTCGGCATCGAAGCCAAGAAGTACATGGATGCCGGCGACTTCGTCCCGGACAGCGTGACCAACAAGATGGTCCGTGACCGCCTCACCGAGGACGACGTCGAGCCGGGCTTCCTGCTCGACGGCTACCCCCGCACCACCGCGCAGGTCGACTACCTGGACGCGATCCTCGCCGACGGAGAGCAGAAGCTCGACGTCGTCCTGCAGCTCACCGCCGACGACGAGGAACTCGTCAAGCGGCTGCTGGGCCGCGCCCGGGAGACGGGCCGCAGCGATGACAACGAAGCCGTGATCCGCCACCGGCTGGATTTGTACCACGGCCAGACCGAGGCCGTGGTCGCGAAGTATGCCGAGCGCGGCATCCTCACCCGGGTCGACGGGATCGGTGGCATCGACGAGGTCACCGACCGGGTCATGCAAGCCATCAAAGCGGCGCAGTCCGCCTAGGCCCGTGCACCATCTGAGGCTCCTCCCGCAGTGCCGGGAGGGGCCTCAGGCATTTATCCGCCCAGACCCCGCCCGGGCCGGGCAGCCCCACCGAAAGGACGCTGAGGATGGCATTCGGCCAGACCCGCATTGAGTACAAAACGAACGCCCAGATGCGCACCATGCGCGACGCAGGGCTGGTCCTTAGCCGCGCCCTCGACGCCGCCGTAGCGGCCGCCGTTCCGGGGGCCACCACCCGCGACCTGGACGCCGTGTTCGCCGGGGTGCTGCAGGACGCCGGCGCGAAATCGAACTTCCTGGGCTACTACGGCTTCCCGGCCACCATCTGCACCTCGGTGAACGAAGAAGTGGTGCATGGAATCCCGGGCGACCGCGTCCTGGCCGACGGCGACATCATTTCAATCGACGGCGGAGCGATCGTCGAGGGCTGGCACTCCGACTCGGCACGGACCGTGATTGTCGGAACAGCCGATCCGGAAGACCAGCGGCTCTCCGACGTCACGGAGGCGGCCATGTGGCACGGCATCGCCGCGCTGGCGACCGGCAAGTTCGTGGGCGACATCGGCAACGCCGTGGACGACTACGTTTCCTCGGTGCCCGGCAAGCCGCTGGGCATCCTGGAGGACTACGTGGGCCACGGGATCGGCTCCGAGATGCACATGGCCCCGGACGTGCTGAACTACCGGACGAGCCACCGCGGGCCGAAAATCCGTCCGGGCCTGTGCCTGGCGATCGAACCGATGCTGGTCCGCGGCAGCATCGAGACCGCCGTGCTCGACGATGACTGGACGGTCATCACCACCGACGGCAAGCGGGCCTGCCAGTGGGAGCACTCCGTGGCGGTGCACGAAAAGGGCATCTGGGTGCTGTCCGCGCCCGACGGGGGA
Organism: Arthrobacter sp. JB02-1C; assembly: GCF_057748045.1. Lineage (NCBI taxonomy): Bacteria > Bacillati > Actinomycetota > Actinomycetes > Micrococcales > Micrococcaceae > Arthrobacter > Arthrobacter sp. JB02-1C. The sequence goes on along the minus strand of NZ_CM173235.1, from coordinate 254,110 downwards.
GCAGCAAAGCTGGCTCCCCTCGGCGTCGTGCCCGTCCCGATTCCCTGAGTCGACGCGACCCAGCGGCGCGCACGACGCGCATAACCTCGCGTGATACGACGAATCCCTGGCGACGCTGGGATACCAGCGTCGCCATCGATTCGTCGTATCACCAGGCAGGGAGCGGAGCGTCAGCTCTTGAGCTTGGGCTTCACGTCCTTGGTGTAGATGCCCTCGAGCGTGGTCTTCAGCTCGGTCATGGTTGCCTTGACGTCGCCTTGCTGCGTGAGGATCTTCGCCGCGGACTTGGCCATTTCCTGGTCCGCGCCCGGCAGGAACACCCGGGCGTTGTCCTGCACCCGGGTCACTGCAAGCTGGTCCATGGCGGTCTTGATCTGCGGCGTCTTCGCCAGCACCGCGCCCATGTCAGCGGACAGCCGGGTAGGCATGTAGCCGGTGGCAGCGGAGAATTCCGCGGTGCTCTCCGGTTCGGTCATAAACTTCAGGAACGTCGCGGCAGCGAGCTGGACTTCCTTGCTGACCCCGCTCGGGATGCCCAGTCCGGCGCCGCCGGTAGGGCAGACGCCGCTTTCGTTCTTCGGGCCGCCGGGGAGGAACCCTACGCCGACGTTGAACTTGGCCGACTTCAGCACGCCCAGCAGCGAACCGGTGGAGGAGATGGTGGTGGAGGTGATGCCGGCGGCGAAATCGTCGGCGGCTTCTTTCGACGAGACACCGGCCCACTTGTCCTTGTAGATGGAGTCCTGCGCCCACTGCAGGGCTGCCACGGACTCGGTGGAGTCACAGGTGATGTCCCAGCCGTTGGACCAGCTGCCGCCCCAGCCCCAGAGGTTGTTCTGCAGCGTCCAGCCGGCGTAGCCGGCCAGGGCGGGGTAGATGTAGGCGTACTGTGCGCCGGAGGTGGCTTTCAGCTTGGGCGCCCACTCGCCGAATTCCTGCCAGGTTTTCGGCGCGCGGTCCGGCAGGCCGGCCGCCTTGAAGTGGTCCTTGTTGTAGTAGAAAAGCGGGGTGGAACGGCCGTAGGGCAGCGCCCACTGTTTGTCCGCGTACTTGTAGTCGGCGACGAGCGACTTCTGGAAATCGTCCATCTTGATGTCCAACTGCTTGATCAGCCCGTCCAGGGGGACGATGTTGCCGTTGGTGTAGTAGCGGAACCACCACACATCGGACAGCACGACGAGGCCGGGCAGGTCCGACTTGGCCGCCTGCGAGGTCTGGAATTTCTGCGCGATTTCCTCGTAGTTGGCGCCCGCGGTCACCAGGTTGACCTTGATCTCGGGGTGCTTTGCCTGGAACTTCTCGATGACCGCTTTTTCCACGTCCTGAGACTTGCCCGGGTGGCTGGTCCAGAAGTCGAAGGATGCTGCCGGCTTGACGCCGCTGAAGTCGATGTCGGCTGCGCCGGACGCGGCGGTGGTGCCGCCGGTGGACGGGCCGCCGCATGCGGCCAAGGCCGCAGCGCCTGCGCCTGCGCCTGCCAGGCCCAGGAAACGTCGCCGGTCAAAGTTTGGTGCCATGGTGGATCCTCTCAAAGGGTAATGACTCGTGATGCTGAATGGTGTGTGCGGTAAAGGGGAGGCTTAGCCGGTGACGCTTCCCTGCGTCAGGCCTGCCACGATGTAGCGCTGCAGGGCGGCGAAGACCAGCAGGATCGGGAGGATGACCAGCACGGCGCCGGCCATCAGGATGCCCCAGCCGGCGCCGTTGCTTTCGGAGTTCTGCAGCAGCGTCAATCCGACCGGAAGGGTCATCGTTTCGGGCCGGTCAGTGATGATGAGGGGCCAGATGTAGTCGTTCCATTCGCTCACCACGGTGACCAGGGCAACGGTGGCGATGGAGGGAACGGAGACCGGAACGACCACCTGCCACAGCCGGCGCCAGTGCCCGGCGCCGTCGATCTCCGCCGCTTCCAGGATGGAGCCGGGCAGCGTCATGAAGTGCTGGCGCAAGAGGAAGGTGCCAAAGGCCGTGCCGAGACCGGGGAGGATGATGCCCCACAGGGTGTTCTTCCCGCCCATGCCGGCGATCAGGATGTAGTTGGGCAGGATGGAGACCTGCGGCGGCACCATCAACGCGACCAGGATGATGATGAAGATGGCGTTCTTGAAGGGGAAGCGGACAAAAACCAGGGCGTAGGCGGTCAGGATGGCCAGAATCACCTTCACGGTAGCGCCGACACTGGTCACGATCAGGCTGTTCAGGAAGAACCGGCCGAACGGCACTGTGGTCATGGCGGCCCGGTAGTTGTCGAGGTTGACGCTTTCGGGCAGGATTTTCAGGTCCATCGTGATGATTTCGCCGGGCTGTTTGAAGGAGCTCAGCACCATCCACAGCAGGGGAAGCACCACCACGAGCGTGGCGAGGATGAGCGGGAGGTAGCCGCCGGCGATGGTCTGCACCAGGTTGGCGCGGGACAGCGGGCGGGGCCGCCGCTGCGGTTCCGGCAGGGCGGGGGCGGTTCCGGATGCCGTGGCTGGATCGGGGCTGACCGGGGAGAGCGTGCTCATGAGTAGTGCACCTTCCGCTCGACGAACCGTACCTGCAGCACGGTGATGACCAGGAGGATGGCGAACAGCACCACGGAGATGGAAGCCGAGTAGCCCGCGCGGTTGAAGGCGCCGAAGGCCTGAAGATAAGCCTCGTAGATCAGCGTGCTGGTGCCGTTGCCCAGCGGCGTCATGATCCGGATCAGGTCGAAGGCCTGCAGGGAACTGAGCATGGTGGTGATCAGCAGGAAGAACGTCGTGGGGGAGAGCAGCGGGACCGACATGCTGAAGAAGCGGCGGAATCCGTTGGCGCCGTCCAGCGCCGCGGCCTCCATGACATCCTGGGGCAGCGACTGGAGACCCGCCAGGTACACGACGGCGCAGTAGCCGAGGTTTTTCCAGACGTAGACGATGATGACCATGACCAGGGACAGCTGTGGGTCGTTAATCCATTGCGGGCTCTGCTGGCCGATCCCGCGGAGCAGCCAGGAAAGCACCCCGTATCCGGGATCGAAGATGAACAGCCACACCAGCCCGACGCCGACGCCGCTCAGTACGTAGGGTGCGAACACCGCGGACCTGGCAAACGTGGTGCCCCGCACTTTGGAGTTCAGGGCGAGGGCCACGAGCATGCCGAGCAGCATCGAGCCGCCGACGGTGATGAGCGTGAAGACGGCGGTGGTTCCCAGCACTTTCGGGGCGTCGGCGCTGGTGAAGAAGGTGACGTAGTTCTCCAGGCCGACCACGGTGGCCGAGGCGGACCCCAAGGTCCAGTCCAGCGTGGAGTAATACATGTTGTTGATCAGCGGTAGGTAGGTGAACACCGCGATCAGGGCCAGGTTCGGCAGGGCCAGGGCAAGGAAGACGAGGAAATCCCGGCGGCTGCGGGCCGACCAGCGTGCCCTGCGCCGGTCCGGGGCGACAGCCGCGGCCGTGGGCGCCGGACTGTCAGCGAGTTGTCGTGTCATGGGTGGTCTCTTACGGATCCGGGCCTGCCAATGACAGGCAATTGGGCGGAGGATCAACATCACTTCACCACACCGGTAAAGCCCGGAATCCTGCACAAGGCCTTGTCAGAGCTTTGTTATGCAAGGTTTCCCTGCCCGTTTACCCCCTTGTTGGTTGCAGTATTCCACAACGTCTGGATACGGACCGGGAAGCCGCGGAAACCAATTGGCGCACCCGCGTGGCGCACAATGGACCCATGACAGCAATCACGGACGTGCCCGGGATCCGGGTCGGCCATAGTTACAGGACCGGCGAAGGCTGGCTCAGCGGCGTTACCGTGGTTCTGCCCCCGCCCGGCACAGTCGGAAGTGTCGACGTCCGCGGCGGCGGCCCGGGCACGCACGAGACAGACGCACTCGACCCCACCACGCTGACCACCGCCGTCGACGCCGTCGTCCTCACCGGCGGCAGCGCCTTCGGGCTCGCCGCGGCCCACGGCGCGCAGCGCTGGTGTGAGGAAAACGTCCGTGGGTTCGCCGTTGCCGGGGGAGTAGTCCCGATCGTGCCGGCGGCGGCCATTTTCGACCTGGGCCGGGGTGGAAACTTCGCCGCCCGCCCCGACGACGCCATGGGCTACGCGGCCGCCGCGGATGCCGCCTCGCGCGCGGACGGGCACGACGTCGAACGCGGCAACGTCGGCGCCGGCACCGGCGCGCTGATCGGCCGGGGCACCTACAAGGGCGGAATCGGCACCGCCTCGATCACGCTCGACATCGGAGTGGTCGTGGGAGCGATAGCGGTAGTCAACGCACTCGGACTGCCCTTTGGCACATCGCCGGCACGGGTGGAACCCGGCAGCGTGCGTCTAAGCGACGAAGGAGCGAGCACGCCGAGGGTTGCGCCCGCGGCGGCGGAAGCCGCGCCGGATCCGGATCCGGAGCCGGGGCCGCCAGCCGGACCGCCTCCCGCGCTCAACACAACCCTCGTCGTCGTCGCGACCAACGCCATCCTGGACAAAGCCGAGTGCAAGCGGACGGCGTCTGCAGCCCATGCCGGCCTGGCGCGGGCCCTGAACCCGAGCCACACCCTGGCGGATGGGGACACGGTCTTCTGCCTCGCCACCGGGGCCGTCGCACTGGACCGCAGTACCGAGGCTGCCCGCCAGCTGAGCCTGATTTCCCTGCAGAGCGCGGCGGCCGACGTCGTCCGGCTGGCCATCCTGGATGGCGTCGCCGCTGCGGCCGCCGTGGAGACTCCGGCGGGGCGCTTTAGTGCATACGGGGACGGAGTGCGCTAGCATGGCTGGATTTAACATTCAGCCCGCGATGCCGTAGTGTTGTCTGTTGGTTGTCTGCCCCGGTGTGCCCTTTTGTGGCCCGTCGGCTGCAGCCAAGAAATCAAAAACGTCCACAGCAGTCTCCGGCGCGAGCCGTAGGGGGCTGTGGCAACAACAGTTAGCGGAGGGTATGGCCAAGAAGGACGGGGTCATTGAGATCGAGGGCGTTGTGACTGAGGCGCTGCCCAATGCGATGTTTCGCGTTGAGCTGACGAACAAGCACATCGTTCTGGCACACATCTCTGGAAAGATGCGTCAGCACTACATCAGGATTCTCCCTGAGGACCGCGTAGTGGTGGAGCTGAGCCCTTACGACCTGACACGTGGTCGTATCGTCTACCGCTACAAGTAAACACTGGGCGGCCCGGGCATCAGCCAGGAGCCGCTCCAGCTGACCAACTGCAACACGCAAAGGAACGCCATGAAGGTCAAGCCGAGCGTTAAGCAGATCTGCGAAAAGTGCAAAGTGATCCGCCGTAATGGCCGGGTCATGGTGATCTGCGAGAACCCGCGCCACAAGCAGCGCCAGGGCTAATTCCCGTCAGGGAATCCCTGGGTTGCTAACCCACGCAAGTAAATAAAAGGCAGCACAAGCTGATCTGGGACATTGAGCAGGAACGAGTCCGGACAGCTAACCCCCGGTCGGAGGCTGGGGCCGCGCAGAACGCGCGGGTGTACTGCCTACGACCTCCGGCTTATACAAGGAGCACTGCCTCTATGGCTCGTCTCGCTGGCGTAGACATTCCCCGCGAAAAGCGGTTGGAAATTGCGCTTACCTACATCTACGGCGTGGGCAAGACCCGTGCACACGAAACCCTGGCTGCCACCGGCATCAGCGCGGACATTCGGGTCAAGGACCTGTCCGACGCCGAGCTCGTCCAGCTGCGTGACTACATCGAGGGCAACTACAAGGTTGAGGGTGACCTTCGCCGCGAAGTAGCCGCTGACATCCGCCGCAAGGTTGAGATCGGCAGCTATGAAGGTATCCGCCACCGCAAGGGCCTGCCAGTGCGTGGACAGCGCACCAAGACGAACGCACGTACCCGCAAGGGTCCGAAGCGCACCGTCGCAGGCAAGAAGAAGACCCGCTAGACCCCACTTGCTCCCTAAATCGCTGGCGCGATTCCAGGGAACCCGCAAGGTGGGCCTCGCTAACGGTCTTTCCCCAATAACTTTTCTGTAGGAGAAAAAATGCCCCCGAAGACTCGTGGCGCGGTTCGCAAGCCGCGTAAGAAGGACAAGAAGAATATCGCGCTGGGCCAGGCGCACATCAAGAGCACTTTTAACAACACCATCGTTTCCATCACGGATCCGAACGGTGCTGTCATCTCCTGGGCTTCCTCCGGTGAGGTTGGCTTCAAGGGCTCCCGCAAGTCCACCCCGTTCGCTGCCCAGATGGCCGCCGAAGCCGCCGCCAAGCGTGCCCAGGAGCACGGCATGCGCAAGGTTGACGTGTTCGTCAAGGGACCGGGTTCCGGACGCGAAACCGCCATCCGTTCGCTGCAGGCCGCTGGCCTCGAGGTGGGATCCATCCAGGATGTGACCCCCAGCGCGCACAACGGCTGCCGCCCGCCGAAGCGCCGCCGCGTCTAAGGTTTTGCCGGAGCTTGCCCGGACCCTCACCGGTCCGGGCAAGCCCAGCCGCGTTAAGCCTTCAGACCGATCTTTCCACCACCTGTGTTGCGTCATATAGCGGATGCTCGCCGAAAGGAAACCTAAGTGCTCATTGCACAGCGCCCCACCCTCTCCGAAGAGGTCGTCTCCGAAAACCGCTCGCGTTTCATCATTGAACCGCTGGAACCGGGCTTCGGATACACCCTCGGAAACTCCCTCCGCCGTACCCTGCTCTCTTCCATTCCCGGTGCGTCTGTAACCAGCATCCGGATCGATGGCGTGCTGCACGAGTTCACCACGGTTCCGGGTGTCAAGGAGGATGTCACCGAGATCATCCTGAACATCAAGAACCTGTCGGTCTCCTCCGAGCACGACGAGCCGGTTGTTGCATACCTGCGCAAGCAGGGCCCGGGAGTCGTCACCGCCGCGGACATTGCTCCGCCGGCCGGCGTCGAATTCCACAACCCGGATCTGCACATCGCCACGCTGAACTCGAAGGGCAAGTTCGAACTCGAACTGACCATCGAGCGCGGCCGTGGCTACGTTTCGGCAGCTCAGAACAAGTCCGGCGACTCCGAGATCGGCCGCATCCCGGTCGACTCGATCTACTCGCCGGTGCTGAAGGTTACTTTCCGCGTGGAAGCCACCCGTGTTGAGCAGCGCACCGACTTCGACAAGCTCATTGTCGACGTCGAGACCAAGCAGGCCATCGCACCGCGTGACGCGGTCGCTTCGGCCGGTACCACCCTGGTGGAACTGTTCGGTCTGGCCCGCGAGCTGAACACCGCAGCTGAAGGTATCGAGATTGGCCCGTCGCCGACGGACGCTGCCCTGGCAGCAGACATGGCACTGCCGATCGAGGATCTGGACCTCACGGTCCGTTCCTACAACTGCCTCAAGCGTGAGGGCATCCACAGCGTGGGTGAACTCGTTGCCCGCTCCGAGGCTGACCTGATGGACATCCGTAACTTCGGTGCGAAGTCCATCGATGAGGTCAAGGCAAAGCTCGTCGAGCTGGGTCTGTCCCTCAAGGACTCCCCTCCCGGTTTCGACCTTGCAGCCCGTGCCGCAGCCATCGAAGAGGACGACGCCGCGTTCAGCGACGACGAGCTCTAAAACAGATCTTGGCCGGCAGGCCGGACGCACCGCAGCGTGCACGGCCCGCCGGCTTCCATATGAGGAGAAATAGTTATGCCTACCCCCACTAAGGGTCCGCGCCTCGGCGGCGGCCCGGCTCACGAGCGTCTCATGCTCGCGAACCTGGCTGCTGCACTGTTCGAGCACAAGCGGATCACCACCACGGTGACCAAGGCCAAGCGACTGAAGCCCTACGCCGAACGCCTGGTGACCTTCGCCAAGCGCGGCGACCTGGCATCGCGTCGCCGCGTGCTCGGCCTGATCAGCAACAAGGGCGTCGTCCACGAGCTGTTCACCGACATTGCCCAGGCAGTGGAGAACCGCAACGGCGGCTACACCCGCATCACCAAGATCGGCAACCGCAAGGGCGACAACGCTCCCATGGCTGTCATCGAACTGGTCCTCGAGCCGGTTTCGGCAAAGCAGGCTGTGGTAGCCGAGGCTACCTCGGCCGCGCAGCGCGACGCCGAGAAGAAGGACGCCGAGAAGGCTGAGGCCGCCCCGGTGGCCGAGACCGAAGCTGTGGAGACCGAAGAGGCTCCCGAGGCCGACGTCGTCGAGACCGAAGCAGCGGAGACCGAAGAGGCTCCCGCCGCCGAGGAAGCTGCTGCCGACTCTGAGAAGGACGCGAAGTAGTTCGCTAAAACCTTCTTATAGACTTAAGTCTATGAACGAGCTCAAGCCCGCCGCGCCCGACCTGGGGGGCGGCGGGTTTCTGCGTATCCGGCTGGATCTGTCCTACGACGGCGGGCCCTTCAGCGGCTGGGCCGTGCAACCCGGGCTCCGCACCGTCCAGGGGGTGCTTGAGGAGGCCCTCGCCCTGGTGATCCGACGCCAGGTGCGGGTGACCGTGGCGGGACGCACCGACGCCGGCGTGCATGCCCGCGGCCAGGTCGTCCACCTGGACCTCGGCGAGGACGAATGGCGCGGCCTGAACCGCGGCGCCGCACTGGACCCGTCGGTGGCCCTGCTGCGCCGGCTCCGCGGCGCCCTGAGCCGGGGCCTGGGCGGCCTGAGCGGCGCGATCGAGGTTCACCGTGCTTCGCTGGCCCCGGAAGGCTTCGATGCCCGCTTCTCGGCCCTCTGGCGGCGGTACAGCTACCGGATCGCGGACGGCCCCGCCTTGTGGGACCCGCTGGGACGGTACTCCACGCTCTGGCACAAGGAGCGGCTGGATACCTTTCTGCTCAACGACGGGGCGGCCAGGCTGCTCGGCCTGCAGGACTTCCGTTCCTTCTGCAAGCCGCGGGAAGGGTCAACTACCATCCGCGAACTCCAACGTTTCGAATTCGCCCGCGGCGAGGACGGCGTCATTGTGGCCACCGTTCAGGCTGATGCGTTTTGCCACAACATGGTGCGGTCTCTGGTGGGGTCCGCGCTCTACGTGGGGGCCGGGGCTGAGCGACCTGAGTGGCTGTACGAGCGGCTGCTGGCCCGGCAGCGCGATGCCAGGTCTGTGCTGGCCGCCCCGCACCCGCTGGTCCTCGAAGAAGTGGCCTATCCGTCCGGCGCAGGCCTGCTGGCCCGGGCCGAACTTACGCGCGCGCGGCGGGTGTAAGCCGGCCGCCGGAGCCAGCAAGGCTCAGAAGGCCCGCAGCGTTCCGTCCGCGGGCAGCTCCACCGTGAAGGTCGTTCCGTGGCCCGGCAAGGTGCTGCAGGAGATGGTTCCTCCGTGGCCCTCAACTATTGCCTTGGTGATGGACAGCCCCAGCCCGGCGCCGGGGATCGACCCGTCCCGCACGGCCGGGCTGCGGAAGAAGCGGGTGAAAATCTGCGCCGCATCAGCGGCCGTCATGCCGATGCCGCTGTCCTCCACCTGCAGCAGGACCCGGCCGTCCTCGGCCCGGGCGGACACCGTCACGGCGCCGCCCGCCGTCGAGTATTTGATCGCGTTGGACACGAGGTTGTCCAGTGCCTGCCCGATCCGCAGCGGGTCCACGTCCGCCCACAGCGGAGCGCAGACGTCCATTGCCAACGAAACCCGCGCGTGTTGGGCGTGCGCCTGCGCGGAGCCCAGGGTGGCTTCCACCAGGCCCGCAAGGTCGGTCTTCCGCGGCTGCACCTGGACCATGGAGTTGGCTGACATCAGCAGGTCCGAGACGAGGGCCAGCAGGCGCTCGGCGTTGCGCTGCGCCACTTCAATCCGGCGCTGGACAAGCAGCGGCAGCTCCTCGACCAGCACCAGGTCAAGGTTGCCGATGATCGACGTGAGCGGGGTCCGGAACTCGTGTGAAACGGTCGCGACGACGTCTTCCTTGGCCGCCAGCGCCCGGACCAGTTCGGTCACCTCGTTGTAGACGACGACGGCGCCGCGGAAGTCGCCGTCGTCGTCCTTCAGCGGCCGGGCGGCGGTGGACACGACCCGGCTGCCCGGCGCCTCGCCGAAACACACCAGATGATCTGCGAAGGTCTCGCCGGCCAGGGCGCGCCGCAACGGCCGCCGGCCGGGCGGCAGCGGTGTCACCTGGTCGCGGCCGGTCAGCAGGAGTTGTTCTTCCGACTGCGGATCCGGGTGGCTGGTGCTCCCGGCCGGTGCAGCCGAGTCCTCCAGCGTGGCCTGCCAGCTGTTGGTCAGCAAGCGGCGGCCGTCGGCGTCAACGGCGATTATGCCGACGTCCACCGTGTCAAGGATGGCGTTGAGCAGCCGCTCGCGTTCCCGGCTGGCGCTCAGGAGTTCCTGAAGCTCCGCCTCCTTGTACTCGACCCTGCGCTGCTGGCGCCGGACCTGCGCCCGGACGAACAGCATGGCCAGCGAAACCGCCAGCGTCACCAGCGATAGGAGCACCATCGAGGCCAGGCGCCCGGGGCGGACGCCGGCGTCGGCCGTCAGGCACCAGGGCAGGCCGGCCAGCAGCGGCCCAAGGAAGCTCACCGGGACGATGACGGCGGGCGAAAGCCGGGACGCGGAAATCCAGACCACGGGAAGTACCGACAGGACGCCGAGGCCCGGCAGTTCCGTCGCCGCGGCCAGCCGGCTTAGCCCGATGGCAGCCAGGTCCAGCACCGGGATCAGCAGCGAGGCCGACCGCCCGAGCCGGTGCCAGGGCACCAGTCCGGAGGCGAGGAAAATGAGGGCGTGAAGCACCAGTGCAATCTGGCCCCAGCCGCTGGAAAGGTGCAGGCCCCAGGCCGCCGGTGCCGCCGATACCCCGGCAGCCAGGAGCAGCGTCAGGGGCAACTGGCTGGCCAGCACGCGCACACGGGAAGGGGCAAGGGCGTGGGCAGGCAGAGGGTGCGCACCAAAGCCGCGGTCCACTCCCGCGTCAGGCATCAGCCGCTGTTCACTCAAGACAGGCGCCCCCTTCCTCGCATCTGGAGTTTACATGGCTGTCACACTAACTTGACACGAACAGCATGAATGTCGCCTGTGTTACTGCGCCGAAGCCCGTCAACAGCGCCGCGGATAGGTATGGTGACAGGAGATGCCAACACTCGGCCGCTTCGGCCGGTGTCGGCAAGGCATCAAACGGATGTGAGGGGTGGCATGACAGACCTTGGGGTGGCAGTCGTGGTTGAGGACGATGCCGACGTGCGGAACCTGGTGGAGGCGGTGCTCCGGCAATCCGGTTTCGAGGTGCATTCGGCGGCCGACGGCCGGGAAGGCGTCGACATTGTCCGGCAGCGGGACGCCAACGTGGTCACCCTGGACGTGGGCCTGCCCGACATTGACGGCTTTGAAGTGCTGCGCCGGATCCGCCAATTCAGTGACGCGTACATAGTGATGCTCACCGCACGGACCGACGAACTCGACACGTTGACGGCCCTGCACGCCGGCGCCGACGACTTCCTGACCAAACCTTTCCGCCCCCGCGAGCTGCGCGCCCGGGTCGCAGCCATGATGCGCCGGCCGCGGCGCGATACGCCGGGAGCCGCGGGGCAGGCCGGCGGCCCGGCCGCGGCGGCTGCGGTTCCGGACAACGTGATGCGCCACAACGGGCTGGCACTGAACCCGGACACGCGTTCCGTGGCGGTGGACGACGAACCGCTCGCCCTCACGCGCAGTGAGTTTGAACTGCTGCACGCCCTCCTTCGGGGTGCCGGGGCGGTCAGGTCCAAGGCCGAGCTGGTGCGGGTGGTGCGCGGGGAGTACTACCGGCCCGATGCCTACATCAGTGAATCTGATGAGCGCGCCGTCGAAGTCCACATGGGCAACCTGCGCCGGAAACTGCGGGAGGACCCGCTGCGGCCGCGCTGGCTTCAGACGGTCCGCGGTGTTGGTTACCGTCTGGCTCCAGCCCGGAGCTAATCGTCCAGGACGAGGCCGGCGAACTGCAGCTCATCCACGGTGGCGTTGCCGCGGGCGGCGACGTCACCCAGCCGGGACGCGGCCTGCGGCAGCTGGCCGGCTCGGATGAGTTCCTCGAGCTCGCCGGCGAGCTCGGCCAGCAGCAGACCGCCGACCATCGACGATGACGTCTTGAGACTTAGCACGGCGTCGAGCGCCGCGGACTGGTCCCCGCGGTCCAGGGCTGTGGCCAGCGCGGCATAGCGCCGGTCCCACATCCGGGCGTAATCGCGGGCGAAGCCGTGGGCGACGGCCGCGCTGTCCAGCTGCTCGCCCAGGTCCTGAAGTGCGGCCGGGTCCACCAACGGGGCCTCGGCGGGGGTAGCGTCCAGGGCACCGGACGGGGCCGGGACGGTAGCGGCGACCGGGGCCGGCTCTGTCAGGCCGGCTCCTGCCCCAGGGGCTTCGGCTGCGACCAAAGGGGCCGCATTTCCGTCTTCGGGGCCGGCAGCTAAGAGTGACATGGCTCTACGGTACTAGCTGCCCGGACCCCTGCCGGACGCTCCGGGGCCATTCTGCGTAAACCCTGCGGCTATCCTTGTGGGTCCGCTTGGGATGCTGCCGGACGGGCTGCAGGGTGGTCATCGGGCGGGCTTACTGGCCGCTGAAGGTCGTGATGGCGTTGATGACGGCCGGGCCCAGGATCGCGAGCATCAGCATCAGGACGATCCCGACCGGCATCGCCATCAGGATGTAGGCCGAGAACTTGCCCTCGGCGGCGAGGGACTTGATGTGGCCTTTGATTTCGCTGCGCTCGCGGATGGTTTCGTTCACCTGGTCCAGGACCTCGGCAAGGTTGCCGCCCACCTCGCGGTTTATCTGGATGGCCTGGGCGATCCAGACAAAGTCCTCGTTGCGCATCCGTTCGGCCGTGTCATTGAGCGAAGCCAGCAGGTCCCGGCCTAGGCTGGTCTCGGTGATGACCCTGCGCATCTCCTCCGCGGTGGGACTCTGCGATTCGTTGCCCGCCGCATCGATGGCGCGCAGGATGCTGTGTCCGGCCCGGAGGCCGCCGGACAGCAACTGCAGGGTGTCGCCCAGCTGCTCGTCGAACCGGGCGCGGCACTTGCCGGCCAGGACCGTGAGCACAAGGTGACCCGCCAGCGGGCTCAGCAGGAACAGCAGCAGCCCATAGAAGTCGCCCTGGCCCAGCCGGAGGCAGGCTTGTTCCAGCGCGTCCCGGCTAGACAACCCGACTTTCCGGCGGGCAAAGAAGCCTTCGGCCAGCGTGACCGCAGTTCCGGCGAACCGGCTGAGCGAGGAGTCCGAGGATGCCTGGACCGGCCGCCGTCGATCCAGCGGAATACGGGCCGGCCCCGGCGACAAAACAGCCACAGCGAGCAGCAGGAGCGCGGCGGCCAGGAATGCTGCGCCGAGTGTCAGGGTCATGGCGTGCTCACCCCGTGCCGGCGGGGGCCAGCGGGGTCGCGAAGACGCTGGGCGAGACGAAAATGCCCAGGTCCTCGAAGCGGTCGATGAAGCGTGGCCGGATGCCGGTAGCAACCGGCCGGCCGAGGAACCGGACGGTCGCGTCCACACCGGCGGAGTAGTCGAACACGAACGCGTCCTGGAGGGTGACGATGTCGCCTTCCATCCCCTGCACCTCGGTGACGTGGGTGATGCGGCGGGTGCCGTCCCGCATCCGGGAAATCTGTACGATCAGGTTTACAGCGGAGGCGATCTGTTCACGGATGGCCCGCAGCGGAAGGTCCGTGCCGGCCATCAGCACCAGAGCTTCCCGGCGGGCGACGGCGTCCCGCGAATCGGTCAGGGTCAGCTGCCCCTCCGCTCGACGTAGATCTGGTCCATCCGGTTCACCATGATCTCGGTGACGGCCGGGTCATCCAGCAGGCGCTGCAGCTGACCGTAACCCAGAACGTCGTCCGCGACGTCCCGGACCAGCCGGGTACGCTCCTCACTGGACAACGGCACCTGTTCGGCGTCGATGATGCGGATCAGCTCATCGCGCGCCGTGGTGCGCAGCTCATCCTCCTTCATAGCAGAGTCGCTGAACCGCGCTCCCGTCCGTTCAAACAGGGCGGTAGCGGCGCGTTCCTTGAGCGCGGCGAAGGCGTCGACCGGGTGTCCCTTCGCCCGGGCAGTTTCGGGAGGCTCGGCAAGGGCCTGTGCGGCGGCAGCCGCGAGGCGGGTGGGTTCGCGCCGGCCGGGAACGGGCACCGTCTCGTGCAGCTGTGCCCGCGTCCCGAGTGGAGCGGCCGGTGCCGACGGCGGAGCGGCGGCGGCCTGTTGCCCGGCTTCGGCGGCGGAAAGGCGTTCGGAGAGCTTCACCTAAACCACCACCCGCCGGTGCAGCTTCTTTTGCGCGGTAGCACGCCAGGCCGGGTCGAAGCGCGTGACGAGTTGCCGCAGGCCCTTGACGGCGGGGTCCTTGCGGCTGTCCTGCAGCACGGGGATGCCGCGGTTCGTGGAGTAGGCGACCGCCTTGGACTGGGGAATGCTGACGTCCACCGAGGCGCCGATGGTCGCTTCGACGTCCTGGACACTGAGGCCGGACTTGGCGTCGGCCATGTTCAGCACCACGTGGCGGCTCTCCGGCAGGAGGTCCAGGCGCCGCAGGATCTCCAGTCCGGACCGCAGGCCCCGGATGCTGGGGACGTCCATGGCACTGACCCAGACCGTGTCGGTGCATTGCCCGGCACCCGGGGACGCGGGCGCCCGGACACCCCATTTTGACCCACGGCCCCGGCTTCCGCTATTCTTGGTAGTCGTTGTGCGTGTCCTATCTCGATGATGCGTGCCCGCCTGAGAATCCGGTTGCAGGATAACTACTCAACGGGCACATTCGAGACCACTGGATGACTGGTTACATGGAGTCCTCACCTCTGTTCCGGTAGCGCATAGATAGTAGGTGCACCCCCGAGTGACGCCTAAAACAAGAACGCCAGAACAAGAACGAGGCAAACACCGTGCGTACGTACACCCCGAAGCCCGGCGATATCAACCGCCAGTGGCACGTCATTGACGCCACCGACGTTGTCCTTGGTCGTCTCGCCAGCCAGACCGCAATCCTGCTGCGCGGCAAGCACAAGGCCACCTTTGCGTCCCACATGGACATGGGCGACTTCGTCATCATCATCAACGCTGAAAAGGTTGCCCTCACCGGCGCCAAGCTGGAGCAGAAGCGCGCATACCGCCACTCCGGCTACCCGGGCGGCCTGACCTCCGTCAACTACGCGGAGCTGCTGGAATCCAACCCGGTCCGCGCCGTGGAGAAGGCCATCAAAGGCATGCTCCCGAAGAACTCCCTCGCTGCCCAGCAGCTGGGCAAGCTGAAGGTGTACCGCGGTGCCGAGCACCCGCACGCCGCCCAGCAGCCCAAGACTTTCGAAATCACCCAGGTCGCCCAGTAGTCCTGGCCACCAAACAACTTAGTTAATACAAGGAGAACCGTGGCTCAGAACGAAGAGACCACCGAAGCCGTTGAGGCCGAGGAAACCCTGACCAGCTACACCTCGGAAAGCGGTGCTGCGGACGCAGCGGCGCCGAAGAAGGAACGGCCGGCACTGACCGTCGCCGGCGCAGCTGTTGGCCGCCGCAAGGAAGCCATTGCACGCGTCCGCGTTGTGCCGGGCTCCGGCAAGTGGACCATCAACGGCCGCGACCTGGCGAACTACTTCCCGAACAAGCTGCACCAGCAGGACGTCAACGAGCCCTTCAAGATCCTCGATCTCGAAGGCGCCTACGACGTCATTGCCCGCATCCACGGCGGCGGCATCTCCGGCCAGGCCGGTGCACTGCGCCTCGGCGTCGCCCGCTCGCTGAACGAGATCGACGTCGAGAACAACCGCGCCACCCTGAAGAAGGCCGGCTACCTGCGCCGCGACGCTCGCATCATCGAGCGTAAGAAGGCCGGTCTCAAGAAGGCACGCAAGGCTCAGCAGTACTCCAAGCGCTAACCCGCGCTTCCCGGAAACCCGTCCCGCTTCTGCGGGGCGGGTTTCCGTCATTTAAGCGCTACGGTAAAGCCCGATGCGGGCCCGATAGGCGCCAGCTCATGGCCCGCCGAGGGGCCGGCCCGCCGGGGGCCGCGGACGCCATCGGCTAAACTGGGACGCGATGTCTAGATTATTTGGAACAGATGGTGTCCGAGGCCTGGCTAACGGTCTGCTGACCGCCGAGCTGGCGCTGCAGTTGGCGCAGGCCGCCGCCGTCGTGCTGGGGCACGACCGCAACCCGGGCAGCAGCCGGCCGCGCGCCGTCGTGGCCCGTGACCCGCGCGCCAGCGGCGAGTTCCTGGCCGCCGCCGTGGAAGCGGGGCTCTCCAGTTCCGGGATCGACGTCTACGACGCCGGGGTACTGCCGACGCCGGCCGCCGCCTATCTGGTAGCGGACCTCAACGCCGACTTCGGTGTCATGATCTCCGCCTCCCACAACCCCGCCCCCGACAACGGCATCAAGTTCTTCGCCCGCGGTGGTCAAAAGCTGCCCGACGAGGTGGAAGACGCCATCGAGGCGCGCCTTGGCATGGAGCCCTTCCGTCCCGTGGGCGGCGACGTTGGCCGCATCCAGCGTTTCGCCGACGCGGAAGACCGCTATATCGTGCACCTGCTCGGCACCCTCCCGCACCGCCTCGAAGGCCTCAAGGTCGTGGTCGACTGCGCCCACGGCGCGGCGAGCGGTTGCTCACCCCAGGTGTTCAAGACCGCCGGTGCCGAGGTGATCATCATCGGGGCCGAACCCGACGGGCTCAACATCAACGACGGTGTCGGCTCGACCCACCTGTCACCGCTCAAAGCCGCAGTGGTGGCCCAGGGCGCGGATCTGGGCATAGCCCACGACGGCGACGCGGACCGGTGCCTTGCCGTGGACCACGAAGGCAATGAGATCGACGGCGATCAGATCATGGCAGTCCTCGCGCTCGCGCTGAAGGATGCCGGCAAGCTCAAGGACGACGTCCTGGTGGCGACGGTGATGAGCAACCTCGGGCTGAAGCTGGCCCTGCAGGACGCGGGCATCACGCTGCGGGAAACCGGCGTTGGCGACCGCTACGTCCTGGAGGCCATGCGCGAAGGCGGCTTCAGCCTCGGCGGCGAACAATCCGGCCACGTCATCTTCTCCGAGTACGCCACCACCGGGGACGGCGTGCTGACCGGCCTGCAGTTGGCCGCCCAGGTGGCACTCACCGGACGTCCGCTCAAGGAACTCGCCGACGTCATGACCAAGCTCCCGCAGGTGCTGATCAACGTCAAGGACGTCGACCGCAGCCGGGTCAAGGGCGACGCCGTGGTCGCCGACGCGGTAGCCAAGGCGCAGACACTCCTGGGTGAAACCGGCCGCGTGCTGCTGCGGCCATCCGGCACCGAACCCGTGGTACGCGTCATGGTGGAAGCCGCCGACCTGCAGACCGCCCAGGACGTCGCCGAAAGCCTGGCGGGCGTGGTGCGGACCGAACTGGCCCTGGACCTCGTCAACGACTGACGCTTCGGCCGGTCAGGGGTACGCCGGGGCCGGTTCGAGGCCGAAATACTCTTCGAGGGTGGCGATGCCGCGGCGGTGCATGTCGCCGGCGGCTTCGGGGCCGACGAACCGCAGGTGCCACGGCTCAAAGTAGTAGCCCGTGATGGGGTGGAGCATCCAGGGGTAACGGACCACGAAGCCGAAACGGTAGGCGTTGGCCTGGGCCCACACCGCGGCCGGTTGCTCCGCGAAACACGGCAGGAAGCTGCAGGCGCCCCCGCCGTCGGCAATATCGAAGGACCAGCCCGTCTGGTGCTCCGAGTACCCGGGCCGGGCCGAGGCGGTGTCCGCCTCCGCGCGTCCCCGGGAGTCCACATAGCTGTTGTACGTCACCGCCTGGGTTGCGTAGGAACGGTAACCGCTCGCCAGCGCCAGGACGACGCCGGCCGCCGCCGCGTCGGCAAACATCTGTTCCGCTGCTGCCGCCGTCGTGCGGTTCAGCAGGGCCGCCTCCCCACTGACCGCCAGCTGCACCGCGGGCTGCACCAGGTCCGCCGGCGCGTAGTCCGCGGGGTTGAGCGGCCGGTGCTTGTTGACCACCACCCACCGGCTCGCCGGATCCGTCAGGGAATACTGCGGGCCCGGGGCCGCCGCCGCAGGGGAGCTGCCCGCCGGCGGAACCGGCGGGTCAGCCTGGGTGCTGGGCGCCGGCGTCGTCCCGGGCTGGCCCGATGCGGCGGCGGATGCGGCGCTGGAACCCGGGGCGCCCGTTGGCGCGGCCGTGCCGGTGCCGGAGGCGGGCGGGCCCTGCGGACTGCAGCCCGCCACGGCAGCCAGCCCGGCGAGACCCGCCCCGGCCGCGACGGCCCGTCCGAAGCTGCGCCGGCTGAGGCTCACCGGCCGGTGCCCAGCGTCCTGGCACACCTGTGCTAGACCTTGCGCAGCAGCATGCGGCGGATGGAGTGGTCCGCGTCCTTGGTCAGCACCAGCTGGGCGCGGCCCCGGGTGGGGAGGACATTGTCTTCCAGGTTCGGTTCGTTGATGCGCTTCCAGATGTCGCGGGCGGTCCGCTCTGCCTCATCGTCGGAGAGCGTCGCGTAGCGGTGGAAGTACGACTCGGGCTGCGCGAAGGCAGTGCTGCGGAGCTTGCGGAAGCGGTCCACGTACCACTCCTCGATATAGGAGGTCTTGGCATCCACGTAGATGGAAAAGTCGAAGAAGTCGCTCACCGCCAAGCCCTGCCGCCCATCGCTGCGCGGCCGCGCCGGCGCCAGGACGTTGAGCCCTTCGACGATCAGCACGTCCGGGCGGCGGACCACGATCTCCCGGCCGGGCACGATGTCATAGGTGACGTGCGAATACCAGGGCGCGGTGACTTCCTCGGCGCCGCCCTTGACCTCGCTGACGAAGCGGAGCAGGGCGCGCCGGTCGTAGGACTCCGGGAAGCCCTTCCGGTCCACGAGCTGGCGGCGCTGGAGCTCAGCGAGGGGATAGAGGAAGCCGTCCGTGGTGATGAGCTCCACGTTCGGGGTACCGGGCCAGCGGCGCAGCATCTCCCGAAGCACACGCGCGATGGTCGACTTGCCGACCGCGACCGAACCCGCGACGCCGATCACGAAAGGGGTCCGGCGCGTCTTCTCGCCCAGGAACGTGGTGGTGGCTGCGTGCAGCTGGTACGCGGCTTCGACATAAAGGTGCAACAGCCGGGACAATGGCAGGTAGACGTCACGGACCTCCTTCATGTCCAGGGGGTCGCCCAGGCCGCGGAGGCGGAGCACATCCTCTTCATTGAGGGGCTGCTCCATCTGGGCAGCGAGCCGGGACCAGGTCTGCCGGTCCAGCTCCACGAACGGGGAGACGCCCTCGCCGTTCGCGTCGTTGCGTTGCACAGTCACGCTAGAGATTCTGCCCTTTGACCAGCCGAGAGCGAAATGGACAGCCGGGCGGAGCCTAAACGGCGGGGTGCGGCGGGATCTCCATACGCCGGAGGGCCGGTAAACCCGCTAGGCTAATCTCCATGTGTGGAATCGTTGGATATGTAGGCCATTCGAATGGTCGGGTAAATGCTGAGCACAAAGCCCTGGACGTCGTCCTGGAAGGGCTGCGGCGCCTCGAGTACCGCGGCTATGACTCCGCCGGCATCGCCGTCGTCGCAGACGGCGCGATCGACTCCCGCAAGAAGTCGGGGAAACTGGGCAACCTGATCGCCGAACTGGAGGCCAACCCGCTGGCCGACGCCACGACCGGGATCGGCCATACCCGCTGGGCAACGCACGGCGGCCCGACGGACCAGAACGCCCACCCGCACCTGGCCGACGGCGGCAAACTGGCCCTCATCCACAACGGCATCATTGAAAACTTCGCCGAGCTCAAGCTGGAACTCCTCAACGCGGGTGTGACCTTCAGCTCGGAAACCGACACCGAGGTGGCAGCTGCCCTGCTCGGCGAGATCTACCGCAACCAGCTCGGCGGCGACAACGCCAACGGCGGCCTGACCCGGGCCATGCAGCTCGCCTGCCAGCGGCTGGAAGGCGCCTTTACCCTGCTGGCCGTGCACGCGGACCAGCCCGACGTCGTCGTGGCCGCCCGCCGGAACTCCCCGCTGGTGGTGGGCCTTGGCGAAGGCGAAAACTTCCTCGGCTCCGACGTCTCCGGCTTCATCGACTACACCCGCCGCGCCGTGGAACTGGGCCAGGACCAGATCGTGAGCATCACCGCGGACTCCGTCGAGATCACCGACTTCTTCGGTGCCCCCGCCCAGGGCAAGGAGTACCACGTCGACTGGGACCCGGCCTCCGCGGAAAAGGGCGGCTTCCCGTCCTTTATGGAAAAGGAAATTCACGACCAGCCCGACGCCGTGGCCCAGACCCTGCTGGGACGCTCCGATCTTGAGGGCAAGCTGACCCTTGACGAGATGCGGATCGACCCGGAACTGCTCAAGCACATCAACAAGATCATCGTGCTGGCCTGCGGCACCTCGGCCTACGCCGGGCAGGTAGCCAAGTACGCGATCGAGCGCTGGTGCCGGATTGCCACCGAAGTGGAGCTCTCGCACGAGTTCCGCTACCGCGACCCGATCGTGGACGAGAACACACTGGTGGTGTCCATCTCCCAGTCCGGCGAGACGATGGACACGCTGATGGCTGTCCGTTACGCCAAGGAACAGGGCGCCAAGACGGTGTCCATCTGCAATACCAACGGCTCCACCATTCCCCGCGAGTCCGACGCGGTGCTCTACACGCACGCCGGCCCCGAGATCGCCGTGGCCTCCACCAAGGCCTTCCTGGCCCAGATCACCGCCGCCTACCTGCTGGGCCTGTACCTGGCGCAGCTGCGGGGCAACATGTTCCAGGGCGAGATCAAGGACGTCCTCGCGGACCTCGGAAAAGTCCCGGCCAAGATCCAGACGATCCTGGACCACGAGGGCGAGATCAAGGACCTCGGGACCCAGATGGTGAACGCCAAATCGGTGCTTTTCCTGGGCCGCCACGTCGGTTTCCCGGTCGCCATGGAAGGCGCGCTCAAGCTCAAGGAACTGGCCTACATCCACGCCGAGGGCTTTGCCGCCGGCGAGCTCAAGCACGGCCCCATCGCGCTGATCGAAGAAGGCCAGCCGGTCTTCGTGATCGTCCCCTCGCCGCGCGGCCGGGACTCCCTGCACGCCAAGGTTGTCTCCAACATCCAGGAAGTGCGCGCCCGCGGTGCCAAGACCATCGTGATCGCCGAGGAAGGCGATGAAGCCGTGAAGGCTTACGCCGAGCACGTCTTCTACATCCCGCCGACGCCGACGCTCCTGGCGCCGCTGCTGTCCACCGTGCCGCTGCAGATCTTCGCGCTCGCTCTGGCCAGCGCCAAGGGCTACGACGTGGACCAGCCGCGGAACCTGGCCAAGAGCGTGACCGTAGAGTAGCCCCATGATTGTTGGCATCGGCGTGGACGTCGTGGACATTGAACGTTTTGGCCGGCAGCTGGAGCGCACCCCCGGGCTGCGTGACCGGTTGTTCGTCCCGGCCGAGCGGGAACTCAACACCCGTTCGCTCGCGGCGCGCTTCGCCGCCAAGGAAGCGGTGGCCAAGGTGCTCGGCGCGCCCGCCGGGATGAACTGGCAGGACTGCTGGATCGGCCTGGACCAAAACGGCCCCACCGTGCAGGTGAAGGGGACGGTGCTGGCCGTGGCCCACGCCAAGGGCGTCAAGCGCTGGCACCTGTCGATCAGTCACGACGGCGGCATCGCCACCGCCACGGTGATCGCCGAAGGCTAGACCTGATGATCAGCGCCTACACCGGGACCCGCGTCCGAGAAGTCGAACAACAACTCCTCGAATCAACCGCGGACGCCGGTCTGGGCGCTGTTCTCATGCAGCGGGCCGCCTATGGACTCGCCCACGCGGTGATCCGCGAGCTGCAGGGGAGAGGGCTGCGGCCCTACGGCTCCAGCGTGACGGTACTCGCCGGTAAGGGCAACAACGGCGGCGACGGGCTTTTCGCCGCGGCGCTGCTGGCCCGCCGCGGGCTCCGGACGACGGCGATCCTCACCGCGGCGGCCGCGCACCCCGGGGCGCTGCAGGCGTTCCGTGCCGCCGGCGGCCGGGCTGCGGACCTGACCGATGCCAACGCCAAGGCACTGGCCGCGGACGCCGCCCGGGCCGACGTCGTTATCGATGCTGTGCTCGGAACCGGCGCCAGCGGCGGGCTGCGCGGGGCCGCCGCACTCCTGGTCGACGAGCTGCGACAGGCCCGTCCCGGACTCGTGGTGGCCTGCGACCTTCCCAGCGGCGTCGATGCGGACACCGGCGAGGCGCACGAACCCATCCTGCCCGCGGACGTGACGGTGACGTTCGGCGCTGCCAAGACCGGCCTCCTCGCCGACCCCGGTGCAGACTTCACCGGCCGGCTGCGGATCATCCCCATCGGGATCGAGGACGCGCTGGGTGACCCGGAGCTGCGGCGGCTCGAGGCCGGCGACCTTTCCGCGCTGCTGCCGCGCCCGGACCGGCGCTCCCAAAAGTACTCACGCGGCGTCCTCGGTGTGGTGGCCGGATCAACGCGCTACCCGGGCGCAGCTGTGCTTGCCTGCCGCGGTGCCCTCGCCGCGGGCGCCGGCATGGTCCGTTACATTGGGCCCCCGGCCGTGGCCGACCTGGTCCGGCAATCGTGCCCGGAGGTGGTCTGCGGAACCAGCGTCGCGGACGCCCACGTCCAGGCCTGGCTGCTCGGCTCCGGGCTTGACGAGGGCGCGAACGAACAACTGGACCGGGTCCGGGAGGCAGCGGACGCCGGGCTGCCGACCGTGGCCGACGCCGGCGCCCTCCCGGCCCTGCCCCGGCAGCTGGCGCCCAGCACCATCCTGACGCCGCACGCCGGTGAACTGGCCACGCTGCTGGGCCGCTACGGCGAGGCGCCGCCGCGCTCCGGTGTGGAGGACTCCACGCTGGCTGCCGTCCGGCAGGCGACCGCCCTGACCGGCGCCACCGTCCTGCTGAAGGGAGCCACCACCCTGGTGGCCGCACCCTCGGGGGCCCTGTTCAGCCAGGCCGAGGCCAGCCCCTGGATGGCCACCGCCGGGAGCGGGGACGTCCTGGCCGGGATCCTGGGCGCCTTGCTGGCCCAGCTGGCGGACGTGACCGCGCCGTTCAGCCGCCGCGGCATCGCCGGTCCGGACCGCTGGGCCGCCGTCGCGGCGATGGCGGCAAGCCTGCATGGCCGGGCCGGAGCGCTCGCTTCCGGCGGCGGCCCGCTCCGGGCGTCCGCCATAGCGGAACAGCTGCCCGGGGTCATGGCGCTGCGGTAACAAAGGCCCCGAGTGCCGCGGCCGGTCAAATACTAACCCTGCTTACAAGTAGTCTATCTAGAGATAGTTCGCCACGCATGAGGAGTACACATGGAAGTCTGGCCCGGTACGGCTTACCCGCTGGGAGCCACCTTTGACGGCACCGGCACCAATTTCGCCCTGTTCAGCGAACAGGCAGAGCGGGTCGAGCTCTGCCTCCTGGCCGACGACCTGAGCGAGACCCGGATTGAGTTGACCGAGGTCGACGGCTACGTCTGGCACTGCTACCTGCCGCAGATTCAGCCGGGCCAGAAGTACGGCTACCGGGTGCACGGCCCGTACGATCCGGCGAGCGGCAACCGCTTCAACGCGAACAAGCTCCTGCTGGACCCGTATGCCAAGGCTGTCCAAGGCCAGATCGACTGGGACCCGGCACTCTTCACCTACGACTTCGGCGACCCCGACTCCCGCAACGACGCCGACTCCGCGCCCCACACCATGCACGGCGTGGTCATCAACCCGTTCTTCGAGTGGGACGGAGACCGCCAGCTGCGGATCCCTTACCACCACACGGTCATTTACGAAGCGCACGTCAAGGGCCTGACCGAGCTCCACCCGGAGATCCCCGAAGAGCAGCGCGGCACCTACGCCGGCGTGGCCCACCCGGCGGTCATCGAGCACCTGAAGAAGCTGGGCGTCACCGCCATCGAGCTCATGCCGGTGCACCAGTTCGTCAACGACGGCACCCTGGTGGAGAAGGGCCTCAATAACTACTGGGGCTACAACACGATCGGCTTCTTCGCGCCGCAGAACACCTACAGCTCCTCCGGCGACGTAGGACACCAGGTCCAGGAATTCAAGGCCATGGTCCGGGAGCTGCACAAGGCCGGTATCGAAGTCATCCTCGACGTCGTCTACAACCACACCGCCGAAGGCAACCACCTGGGCCCCACGCTGTCCTTCAAAGGCATCGACAACCAGGCCTACTACCGCCTCGTCGACGGCGACCTGAAGCACTACATGGACTACACCGGCACCGGCAATTCGCTCAACGTGCGGCACCCGCACTCCCTGCAGCTGCTGATGGACTCCCTGCGGTACTGGGTCACCGAGATGCATGTGGACGGCTTCCGCTTCGACCTTGCCTCCACCCTGGCCCGTGAGTTCTACGACGTCGACAAGCTCTCCACCTTCTTCGAACTGATCCAGCAGGACCCGATCGTGTCCCAGGTGAAGCTGATCGCCGAGCCGTGGGACGTCGGTCCCGGCGGCTACCAAGTGGGCAACTTCCCGCCGCAGTGGACCGAGTGGAACGGCAAGTACCGGGACACGGTCCGCGACTTCTGGCGCGGCGAACCGTCCACGCTGGGCGAATTCGCTTCCCGCCTGACCGGATCGGCGGACCTGTACGAGAGCTCTGCCCGACGGCCGGTGGCCTCGATCAACTTCGTCACGGCCCACGACGGCTTCACCATGCGCGACCTGGTTTCGTACAACGAGAAGCACAACGAGGCCAACGGCGAAGGCAACAACGACGGCGAATCCCACAACCGCTCCTGGAACTGCGGCGTGGAGGGCGACACCGACGACGACAAGGTCCTCACCCTCCGTGCCCGCCAGCAGCGGAACTTCATTGCCACGCTGCTCCTCTCCCAAGGCGTGCCGATGCTGCTCCACGGTGACGAGCTCGGGCGCACCCAGCAGGGCAACAACAACACCTACTGCCAGGACTCCGAGCTGAGCTGGGTGCACTGGGACGCCATGGACCAGCCGCTCATCGAGTTCACGGCCTTCGTCAACAAGATCCGCCACGACCATCCCACGTTCCGCCGGAGCCGGTTCTTCGAAGGCCGGCCAGTCGTCCGCGGCGAGGGCGAGAAGCTGCCCGACCTCGTCTGGCTCAAGACCGACGGCAGCGAAATGTTGCCGGAGGACTGGGACAGCGGCTTCGGCCGGACGATTGGCGTGTTCTACAACGGCGAGGGCATCCAGGAGCAGGACTCCCGCGGGCGCCGGATCACCGACGACAGCTTCCTGCTGGCGTTCAACGCCCACGACGATAACGTAGACTTCGCCCTGCCCAACGATGAGTATTCGCCGTTCTGGGATCTGCTGGTGGACACCGCAGACCAGGCTGACAAAGACGAACCGCTCAAGGCCGGGTCCGTCCTGGCACTGGCGGCCAAGTCCATGGTGGTTCTGCGGGCACATTCGGGCCCCGAAGTAGAAGTAGACCACTCCGCCGCAGCGTCGCTGGCCTCCATGGCCGAGCACGAGGAAGCCCAGGAGGAGATGGTGGAAGCCCAGACCAAGGCCGCGGAAGCAAGCGAGGAAAGGGCAACGAAGGGATGAGGACCCCGGTCTCCACCTACCGTTTGCAGATCCGGCCGGGCTTCACCCTGTTCGACGCCGCCGAAAAGGTCCCTTACCTCAAGGACCTTGGCGTGGACTGGGTCTACCTCTCGCCCATCCTCACCGCAGAGCAGGGCTCGGACCACGGCTACGACGTCACCAACCCCGCCGAGATCGACCCGGACCGTGGCGGACCTGCCGGGCTCGCGGCGCTGTCCGCGGCGGCCCGGGCTGCCGGCATGGGCGTCCTGGTCGACATCGTGCCCAACCATGTCGGTGTGGCTACACCGGCCCAGAACCCGTGGTGGTGGTCGCTGCTCAAGGAGGGCCGGCAGTCCCCTTACGCCCCGGCGTTCGACGTCGACTGGGACTTCGGCGGGGGCCGGATCCGCATCCCGGTGCTGGGAGAGGACTCGGACCTGGATGCCCTCGAGATCCGCGACGGCGAACTGCGCTACTACGAGCACCGTTTCCCGCTGGCCGAGGGCAGCTACTCCGCCGGTGACCCGACGGGGGAGAGCCCGCGCGAGGTCCACGACCGGCAACACTACGAGCTGATCGGCTGGCGGCGGGCCGACAACGACCTGAACTACCGCCGGTTCTTCGCCGTCAACACCCTGGCCGGGATCCGGGTCGAGGTCCCGGAAGTCTTCGACGCAGCGCACCAGGAAGTTGTCCGCTGGTTCCGGGAAGGCCTAGTCGACGGGCTCCGGATCGACCATCCGGACGGCCTCGCCGACCCGGCAGGCTACCTGACGCGGCTGCGCGAGGTGACCGGCGGGGCCTACCTGCTGATCGAAAAGATCCTCGAGCCCGGTGAAGAGCTCCCGGCGGCCTTCGCCTGCGAGGGCACCACCGGCTACGACGCGCTCGCAGACGTGGACCGGGTGTTCATCGACCCCGCCGGGCAGTCCGGCCTGGACGCGCTGGACGCTTCACTTCGCGGCGGCAAGCCCGCCGACTACGAGGACATGATCCGGAACACCAAGCGCCGCATCACCGACGGGATCCTGCATTCGGAAATGCGCCGGCTCGGCCGGCTGGTGCCGGACACCGCGGGGCTCAGCCAGCAGACCGCCGTCGACGCCCTGTCCGAGATCATCGCGGCGTTCCCGGTCTACCGCAGCTACCTGCCCGAGGGCGAGGCCGTGCTGCGCGAAGCGTGCGGGCTCGCGGGCCGCCGCCGCCCCGAGCTGGAACCGGCCGTGGCGGTGCTGCTGCCGCTGCTGCTGCACGCCGGTCCCGGCGCCGACGCGGAACTGGGCCGCCGCTTCCAGCAGACCTCCGGCATGGTGATGGCCAAGGGCGTCGAGGACACCGCATTTTTCCGGTACACCCGGCTGGGAACCCTGACCGAAGTCGGCGCCGACCCGACCGAATTCGCTCTGCCCGTCGAGGAGTTCCACGCCCGGATGGGCCGCCGCCAGGCCCGGCTGCCGCTGTCCATGACGACCCTCAGCACCCACGACACCAAGCGCAGCGAGGACACCAGGGCGCGGATCTCGGTGCTCGCCGAAGCGGCTCCGGAGTGGACGGCGGCGCTCGGGCGGCTGCAGGGGCACGCGCCGCTGCCGGACGGGCCGCTGGCAAACCTGCTCTGGCAAGCGGTGGCCGGAGCGTGGCCGGCCAGCCGGGAACGCCTCCAGTCGTACGCCCGGAAGGCCGCCCGAGAGGCCGGTAACTCGACCGACTGGCTCGACCCGGACCCGGACTTCGAAGCAAAGCTGGCCGCCGCCGTCGACGCGGCCTTCGACAACCCGGCGGTCCGCGCCGAGCTTGACGCGCTGGTGGCCCTGCTCGATCCCTACGGCGCCGTCAACGCCCTGGGCGCCAAGCTCGTCCAGCTCACCATGCCCGGGGTCCCGGACGTCTACCAGGGCACCGAGTTCTGGGACCGTTCGCTGACCGACCCGGACAACCGGCGGCCGTTCGACTTCGCGGCGCGGCGCGCCGCCCTGGACGGGCTCGACGCCGGTGAGCGGCCGGCGTCGTACCGGGCGGACGAGGCGAAACTGCTGGTGACCTCCCGGGCGCTGCGGCTTCGCAGGGACAGGCCCGACCTCTTCGGCGGCTACGCCCCGGTGGCAGCGACCGGCCCCGCGGCCGGGCACCTGCTCGCCTTTGACCGCGGTGCTGACCGCCGGGCGGGGGCTCCGGCATCACCCGGGGCGATCACCCTGGCGACCCGGCTGCCGCGCGGCCTCGAGCGGAGCGGCGGCTGGCAGGACACCGCCGTGGACCTGCCCGTCGCCATGACGGACGAGCTGACCGGCGCTACCTTCGGCCCGGGCAGCGCGGCCGTGGCGGAGATCCTCCGGGACTACCCGGTGGCCCTGCTGGCACCCGTCGCCTGACACACCCGTACTGACCAAAACCGACCCAGGGGGAACGGCAATGACACTCGCCGCACACGGATCCGAACGGTTCGACGTCTGGGCGCCGGACGCGCAGGAAGTGACCCTGCTCGCCGGCGGCCAGCCGTACCCGATGACGCGCACCGCGCGGGACGGCGCACCGGGCTGGTGGACCGCTCCGCAGGCCCCGGCTGCCGGGGACACCGACTACGGCTATCTCCTGGACGGGGACAGCACGCCGCTGCCGGATCCGCGGTCCCGCCGGCAGCCCGAGGGCGTGCACACGCTCTCGCGCACCTTTGACCCCGGCGCCCATGAGTGGGCGGACGCCGGCTGGGCCGGGCGCGGGCTGGCGGGCGGCGTGATCTATGAGCTGCACCTGGGCACCTTCACGCCCGAGGGAACCCTTGATGCGGCGATCGGGAAGCTCGACTACCTGGCCCGGCTCGGCGTCGACTTCGTGGAACTGCTGCCGGTCAACGGGTTTAACGGCACCCACAACTGGGGTTACGACGGCGTCCTCTGGTACACCGTGCACGAGGGCTATGGCGGTCCCGCTGCCTATCAGCGCTTCGTGGACGCCGCCCACGCCGCCGGCCTGGGCGTCATCCAGGACGTCGTCTACAACCACCTCGGTCCGAGCGGCAACTACCTGCCCCGCTACGGGCCCTACCTGAAGGCCGGCGAAGGCAACACCTGGGGTGACTCGGTCAATCTGGACGGGCCCGGCTCCGACGTCGTCCGCCGCTACATCCTGGACAACGCGGCGATGTGGCTGCGCGACTATCACGTGGACGGGCTCCGGCTCGATGCGGTGCACGCCTTCAAGGACGAGCGTGCGGTCCATCTGCTCGAGGACTTCGGCGCCCTGGCCGATGCCGTGGCGGCGGAGACCGGCCGGCCCGCGACCCTGATCGCGGAGTCCGACCTGAACAACCCGCGCCTGCTCTACCCGCGCGACGCGAACGGTTACGGCCTTGCCGGGCAGTGGAGCGACGACTTCCACCACGCGGTCCACGTCAACGTCAGCGGGGAAACCACCGGCTACTACGCCGACTTCGATTCCCTGGGCGCCCTGGCCAAGGTCCTGGAGAAGGGGTTTTTCCACGACGGGAGCTACTCCAGCTTCCGGGGGCGGCACCACGGCCGGCCCATCAACGCCTCCCTGGTTCACCCGTCGGCGCTGGTGGTCTGCAGCCAGAACCACGACCAGATCGGCAACCGCGCCACCGGGGACCGGCTCTCGCAGAGCCTCGGTTACGGGCCGCTGGCGCTCGCCGCCGTCGCGACCCTGACCGCGCCGTTCACACCGATGCTGTTCATGGGCGAGGAGTACGGCGCCAGCACGCCGTGGCAGTTCTTCACCTCGCACCCGGAACCGGAGCTCGGCACGGCCACCGCGGAGGGCCGGATCAAGGAATTCGAACGGATGGGCTGGGACCCCGCCGTCGTCCCGGACCCGCAGGACCCGGCCACGTTCACCCGCTCCAAGCTGGACTGGGCCGAGTCCGAGTCCGGGGACCACGCCCGGCTGCTGGAGCTGTACCGCAAACTGATCGCGCTGCGGCGGGCGACGCCGGAACTGGCCGGCGGCGGGTTCGCGGACACCGCCGTCGACGTCAGCGAGGACGAAGGCTGGCTGCTGCTGCGCCGCGGCACCGTGGAGGTGGCGCTGAACTTTTCCGCCGAGCCGCGGCAGCTGCCCGTCAGCGGCGGATCGCTGCTGCTCACCACCGACGACGGCGTCAGCCTCGCGGCCGGCCGGCTTGGACTGCCCGGCCACAGCGCCGCCGTCGTGGCGCGCGGATTCCACTGACACACCGGAACGATGCTTGATGGAGGCAGGATAGACCCATGACATACCTTGCAGCGGAGAACCGCTATGACGCCATGCCGTACCGCCGGGTGGGCCGCAGCGGCCTGAGACTGCCGGCCATATCGCTGGGCCTGTGGCACAACTTCGGCGACGACAAGCCCTTCGAGGTGCAACGGGCGATCCTGCGGCGCGCCTTCGACCTGGGCGTCACGCACTTTGACCTGGCGAACAACTACGGGCCGCCGGCCGGTTCGGCCGAGACGAACTTCGGCCGGCACCTCAAGGACGACTTCGCGCCCTACCGGGACGAACTGATCATCTCCAGCAAGGCCGGCTACAACATGTGGCCGGGACCTTACGGGGAGTGGGGATCCCGCAAGTACCTGCTGGCGAGCCTGGACCAGTCGCTGACACGGATGGGGCTGGACTATGTCGACATTTTCTACAGCCACCGGCCGGACCCGCAGACGCCGCTGGAGGAGACCATGGGCGCCCTGGACCATGCAGTGCGGTCCGGGAAGGCGCTCTACGCCGGCATTTCCTCCTACACGCCGGAGCAGACTCTCGAAGCGGCGCGGATCCTGCAGGACTTCGGCACGCCGCTGCTGATCCACCAGCCCAGCTACTCGATGCTCAACCGCTGGACCGAGAACGGCAGCCCGAACCTCTACGAAGCGCTGGAACAGGTGGGCGCCGGATCCATCGCCTTCTCGCCGCTGGCGCAGGGCATGCTCACCGACCGCTACCTCAACGGCGTACCGGAGGACTCCCGTGCCGCCCAGCACAAGTCCCTGGACCAGGCCATGATCAGCGACGACAAACTGGACCGGGTGCGCGGGCTCAACCGGATCGCCGAGGGCCGCGGCCAGACCCTGGCGCAGATGGCCATCGCCTGGATCCTCCGCCCGCAAGCCAACGGCACCGCCGTGAGCTCCGCGCTGGTCGGTGCCTCCAGCGTCGGTCAGCTCGAGGACACCCTGGCGGCGGTCAACAGGCTCGAGTTCACGGCCGAGGAGCTGGAAGCGATCGACGAGTTCGCCGTCGAGTCCGGGATCAACCTCTGGGCGCAGAAGTGAACCGGAGCGGACGGACGGCACCGCACCGTCCGTAACAGATTCGCCGCCGGGAGCGGGAACAACCCGCCTCCCGGTGGCGTTGGCTAGAATGCAAGGGTGCCGTATGGCGCTGTGCCCGTTTGCGGCCGTCGTACATCAGAGTGCGTCCGGGCCGGGTGCCTGAAGTTTGTTCTCAAAGGGAGTTTCGTGTCTGCAAATCCGATTCGTGTAGCAATCGTCGGCGTGGGTAACTGTGCCACCTCGCTGGTCCAGGGTGTCCAGTACTACCGGGACGCCGACCCCCAGGCCACGATCCCGGGTCTGATGCACGTGCAGTTCGGCCAGTACCACGTCAACGACGTGGAGTTCGTCGCAGCGTTCGACGTCGACGGCAAGAAGGTGGGCCAGGACCTCTCCGCCGCGATCCTCGCCAGCGAAAACAACACCATCAAGATCGCCGATGTACCGCCGACCGGTGTCACCGTCCAGCGCGGCCCGACCCTTGACGGCCTCGGCAAGTACTACCTCGAAACCATCGAGCAGTCCCCGGAGGAACCGGTCGACGTCGTCCAGGTCCTCAAGGACGCCAAGGTCGACGTCATGGTCTGCTACCTGCCGGTGGGCTCCCAGGAAGCTGCCGAGTTCTACGCACAGGCCGCGATCGACGCCGGCGTGGCCTTCGTCAATGCGCTGCCCGTGTTCATCGCCGGGACCAAGGCGTGGGCAGACAAGTTCACCGCCGCCGGCGTGCCGATTGTCGGCGACGACATCAAGAGCCAGATCGGTGCCACCATCACGCACCGGGTCATGGCGAAGCTCTTCGAGGACCGCGGCGTCACCCTGGACCGCACGTACCAGCTGAACGTCGGCGGCAACATGGACTTCAAGAACATGCTGGAGCGCGACCGGCTCGAGTCCAAGAAGATCTCCAAGACCCAGGCCGTGACCTCCAACGTGGAAGCCGACATCGCCCCGCGCGACGTCCACATCGGCCCCTCGGACTACGTGCAGTGGCTGGACGACCGCAAGTGGGCGTTTGTCCGCCTCGAAGGCCGCAACTTCGGCGACGCCCCGGTGTCGCTCGAATACAAGCTCGAAGTCTGGGACTCACCCAACTCGGCCGGCGTAATCATCGATGCCATCCGTGCCGCCAAGATCGGCCTGGACCGCGGTATCGGCGGCCCCCTGCTCTCGGCGTCGAGCTACTTCATGAAGTCCCCGCCGGAGCAGTTCAACGACGACCTTGCCCGGGAAAAGGTCGAGGCCTTCATCCGCGGCGACCTGGAGCGCTAAGCCCGACCCAAACCCCGAGTTGCCCTATCACATGTGGCGCCTAAACAGCCGGTTTAGCCGCCACATGTGATAGGGCAACCGGCGTTTAACGGCCGTGGAGCTCCGTGGGCCGGCAACGCAACAGGTGGTCGCATGAGGAACCATTCTTATCCGACGCCGGATCCCTGCTCCGGATATCCACAAGGACCCGTTGATAGCGCAACGGGGCTAGAAGAGGCCGACGGGGTTTCCGGCGGCGTCGACGTCCATCCGCATCGCTGCCGGCACGCGGGGCAGCCCGGGCATGGTCATGACGGCCCCGGTGAGTGCCACGATGAAGCCGGCCCCGGTTTTGGGTATCAGGTCCCTGACGTGCACGGTGAACCCCTTCGGTGCGCCCAGCTTGGTGGCGTCGTCGCTGAAGGAGTACTGCGTCTTCGCCATGCAGACCGGCAGGCCGGACCAGCCGTTCTTCTCGATCTCCGCCAGACGTTTCAGCGCTGGGACGGAGAATTCCACGCCGTCGGCCCCGTAGATCTCCTGCACAACGGTGCGGATCTTGTCCTCGACAGGCATGTCCAGCGGGTACAGGGGACGGAAGCTGTGCGGGGCGCCGAGCGCCGCCGCGACCTTCGTGGCGAGTTCGTCGCCGCCGTCGCCGCCTCCGCCGCGGCCCCAAACGTCGGCCACGGCGGCCTGCACACCCTCCGCGGCGCACCACTCCAGCAACCAGTCCAGCTCCTCCTGGGCGTCCGTGCCGAACTTGTTAATCGCCACCACCGGGGTGATGCCGAACTTCTCCACGTTGCGCACATGCCGCTGCAGGTTCGCCGCGCCCGCCGCCAGGGCGCCGACGTTGGGCTCGGTCAGCTGGTCCAGGGCGACCCCGCCATGCAGCTTCAGCGCCCGGATGGTCGCCACCACCACGACGGCGGACGGTGCGACGTCGGCGATCCTGGACTTGATGTCCATGTACTTTTCGGCGCCCAGGTCCGCCCCGAAGCCGGCCTCGGTGACGACGATGTCGGCCAGGCTCCGCGCGGTCTGCGTGGCGATCAGCGAATTGCAGCCGTGCGCGATGTTGGCAAACGGGCCGCCGTGGACCAGCGCCGGCGTGCCGGCGATGGTTTGCACCAGGTTGGGCTTGAGCGCGTCCCTGAGCAGCATGGTGAGGACGCCCTGGGCGCCGAGGTCAGCGACGGTGACCGGTTCACGGTTGTAGGTGTAGCCGAAGGTGATCCGGCCCAGCCGGGCGCGCAGGTCGTCCAGGCCGGTGGCGAGGCAGAACACGGCCATGATTTCCGAGGCCACGGTGATGTCGAAGCCGTCCTGCCGCGGCACGCCCTGGGTCGGGCCGCCGAGGCCGATCACCACTTCCCGCAGCGCCCGGTCGTTCATGTCCAGCACCCGCTTGAAGGTCATCCGGCGCGGATCGATATTCAGCGCGTTGCCCTGGTAAATATGGTTGTCCACGAGCGCCATCAGCGCATTGTTGGCGGAGGTGATGGCGTGGAAGTCGCCGGTGAAATGCAGGTTGATCTCGTCCATCGGCAGGACCTGGGAGTAGCCGCCGCCGGTGGCGCCGCCCTTCATGCCCAGGATCGGTCCCAGTGAGGGCTCGCGCAGGGCGATCATGACGCGGTGTCCGGCGCGGGCCAGGGAATCGGCCAGGCCCACGGTGGTGGTGGACTTGCCCTCGCCGGCCGGGGTGGGGGACATTGCCGAGACCAGCACCACCTTGCCCGGTTCGCGCGTACCGGTCCGGTTGAGCTTGGCCGGATCGATCTTCGCCTTGTACCGGCCGTAGAACTCCAGCGCCTCAGGGTTAATGCCCGCCGCCGCGGCGATGTCCTCGATGGGTCGCATGGTGGCCCGCTGCGCGATGTCCAGATCACTCAGGGCCGGCGGCCGGTCTGCGTGCCCAGCGGTTTCCTCGGCTGGGCTCTCGACGGCGGTGCCGGCGGCTGCGGTTTCCGTGCTGTTCTCAGACATCGTTGTCCTTCGGCTCAGGGCGTCGTCCGGTTCCGGCCGGCGGTTCCGGCCGGACCTCCGTCCGGTCCCCGGTCAGGGCGTGCGCCCCGCCGGGATGCTCATGGTTCCAAAATACTGGACCAAGGCTGATTGGTAGCTTTCCAGCGTGATCGCGGCGGTGCGCTGCCAGCCGAAACCCTCGGCGTGCACCGAGGCCGCGCGGCCCATGTCCTCCCGGGTGGACGGGTCATCGTGCAGCGCTTCCAGGGCGTCGGCCCAGTCCGCGGCCTTGTGCCCTTCCACCAGCAGACCGGTCCGGCCGTCGAAAACGGCCCGTGCGAGACCGCCCACCTTCGTGGCGACGACCGGGGTGCCGCAGGCCTGCGCTTCCAGGGCCACCAAGCCGAAGGACTCACTGTAGGAGGGCATCACCACCACGTCGGCGGAGCGGTACCAGGCCGCCAGCTGGGGAGCGCGGACCGGCGGATGGTGCGTGACGACGTCGTCCAGCCCCGCGGCGGTGACGAGGGCCTTGAGGTCAAAGTCCTTGGCCCCGCTCACGGCTCCCAGGATGGTCAGCTGCAGATCGATGTCCGGGCGGCGGGCACGCAGCAGGGCGGCGGCCTTGATCAGGATCTGCGGGCCTTTGAGCCGCTGGATCCGGCCGGCAAACAGCAGGTGGAAGCGGCCCTGCGGCACGCCGTGTTCCTTCCGGGCGCGGCCGCGGAACGCCGGGGTGAAGACCGCCAGGTCGACGCCGGGGGGTGCCACGTCGATGCGGTCCGGGTCGGCCCCGTAGTGGGAGACCAGTTCGGCGGCCTCGGCGCCGGTGTTGGCGATCAGGCGCGTGGCGCCGTCGACGATCCGGTGCTCGCCGTCCTCGCGGCGCCGCGGCTCGGGCCGCTCGCCGGACGCGAGGAGCAGGTTCTTGACCTTGGCCATCGTGTGCATGGTGTGCACCAGCGGCACTCCCCAGAGCTGCGAAAGTTCCAGCCCGGCGACGCCGGAGACCCAGTAGTGCGAGTGGATCAGGTCGTAGCGGCCGTGCGGCTGCAGTTCCTTGATCCGGTCGATTTCGGCGACCATGCTGTGCAGCAGTGCCGGCAGTTCCTCTTTGGGCAGCTTCCGCGGCGGCCCGGCGAGGACGTTGTGGACGCAGACGCCCGGGGCCGGGTGTTCGACGGCGGCCTGGCCGGCCGCAGTGGAGCGGGTGAAGATCTCGACTTCGACGCCGGTCTCCGCCAAGGCGGCGGCGAGGGCGCGGATGTAGACGTTCATGCCGCCGGCGTCCCCGGAACCGGGCTGCTCCATCGGTGAGGTGTGCAGGGAGAGAAATGCGACACGGCGGGCCAGCGGCATCCTGTCTCCCTTCCTCGGCGCAACACACGGATCCGATAAAACACTACTCCTGAACTGCGGACCGGTCCGCGGGGTGTCCGCCGGCCGGCAACGTCGGGGCGAGGTCGGGCAGCGGTCGGGCAGCGGTGCGCCGGTGGCCTGGGGCTGGGCCGGGCTGACGGATGGACATGTCCGGTGGGCGGCCCGGGGAGCGGGCAGAACCAGGAGATGCGCACTCGTGGCCGCGGAGAATGGGCATGTCCGGACCTGACGGGTGGGCATGTCCGGTGGGCTGGGCCGGGGGCTGGGCTGACGGATGGGCATGTCCGGTATGCGGGCCGGGGAGTGCGCAGAACCATGAGATGCGCACCCGTGGCCGCGAAGAATGGGCATCCGGGCCTGACGGGTGGGCCTGTCCCGTGGGGTGGGCCGGCGGCTGGGCATGCCCGGTGGGCGGGCCGGGGAGTGCTCAGAACCAGGAGATGCGCACCCGTGGCCGCGAAGATTGGGCATGTCCGGACCTGACGGATGGGCATGTCCCGTGGGCTGGGCCGGGGGCCGGGCTGACGGATGGGCACGTCCGGTGGGCGGGCCGGGGAATGCGCAGAACCAGGAAATGCGCACCCGTGGCCGCGAAGAATGGGCGTGTCCGGACCTGACGGGTGGGCATGTCCGGTGGGCTGGGCCGGGGGCTGGGCTGACGGGTGGGCATGTCCCGTGGGCCGGGCCGAGGGCTGGGCTGACGGATGGACATGTCCGGTGGGCGGGCCGGGGAGTGGGCAGAACCAGGAGATGCGCACTCGTGGCCGCGAAGAATGGGCATGTCCGGACACGACGGATGGGCATGTCCCGTGGACGCCGGCCGGGGAGAAATTCAGAGGCCTCCGGCGCCACCCGTAGAATCGTCAGGTGATGTACCCAGCAGCAACAGGTGATTTCCAGCCCCTGGCAGAGGCAGCCCCCGACCACCATCGCGAGGAACGTTCCGCCGTCGTGGACCTCGAGGCGATCCGGCACAACGTCCGGCGGCTGGCCGCGGTGGCCTCACCCGCCAAGGTGATGGCCGTGGTCAAGGCGGACGCGTACGGTCACGGGGCCATCCCGGTCGCCCGTGCCGCGCTGGATGCCGGTGCCAGCTGGCTGGGCGTGGCCCACATTTCCGAGGCGCTTGCCCTGCGCGCGGCCGGTATCGAGGCCCCGATGCTTGCCTGGCTGCACACCCCGGAGAGCAACTTTGCCGCCGCCGTCGCTGCCGGGATTGACATCGGCTGCTCCGGCTGGGAGCTCGGCCGGATCGTGGCGGCCGCCCGCGAGCAGGAACGGCCGGCACGGATCCACCTGAAAGTTGACACCGGACTGGGCCGGAACGGCGTCACCCTGGAAGCCTGGGACGCGCTGCTGGGCGAGGCCATGGAGTACCAGGACCAAGGGCTGCTGCGCGTGGTGGGGATCTTCTCCCACCTGGCCGTCGCCGACGAACCCGACCGCCCGGAAACGGACCAGCAACTCGCCGCCTTCCGCGAGGTCCTGGCGATGGCGCAGGACGCCGGCGTCGATCCCGAGGTCCGGCACCTCGCCAACACCCCGGCCACCCTGTCCCGCCCGGACACGCACTTCGACCTGGTGCGGGTGGGCCTCGGCATCTACGGGCTCTCACCCTTCGAGGGGCAGAGCTCCGCGGAGGTGGGTCTCCGGCCGGCCATGACGCTGCGGACCGTCCTCGCGCACTGCAAGGACGTGCCCGCCGGCCAGGGCGTCTCCTACGGGCTGAACTACCGTACCTCCGGCCGCAGCACCCTGGGCCTGGTCCCGCTGGGCTACGCCGACGGCGTCCCGCGGATCGCCACCGGCGGCCCGGTCCGGGTCGGCGGCGTGACCTACCCCGTGGTGGGTCGCATCGCGATGGACCAGATGGTCATCGATCTGGGTCCGCTCGAGGTCGCGGCCGGAGGCACCAGCCTGCTGGGTGCTGAAGCCGTGATGTTCGGCGACGGGACCGACGGCGGCCCCACCGTCGATGACTGGGCCCGTGCCGCCGGGACCAACAACTACGAAGTCGTCACCCGCATCAGCCCCCGGGTTCCGCGCCGCTACATCAACGAGGAACCCGCGGCCGACGGCGGAGACGGGCAGTGAACGGGCACCCCTGGCGGCGCAGCCTTGTCCTTGGGACCGCCGAACAGACGCACGCGCTCGCGGCCCGTCTCGGCGCCGAGCTCCAGGCCGGCGACCTGCTGGTCCTCAGCGGCGAGCTCGGTGCCGGCAAGACCACCTTCACCCAGGGGCTGGGCGAGGGCCTCGGCGTCCGGGCCGGCGTCATTTCGCCCACCTTCGTCCTCGTCCGGATCCACCCGAACCTGCCGGACGGGCCGCGCCCCGGCGGCCCTGACCTGGTCCACGTCGATGCGTACCGGCTGGGCTCTGCCTCCGAGATCGACGACATCGATCTCGAAAACACCCTGGACAGCTCGGTGACCGTGGTGGAGTGGGGCCGCGGCCGGGTGGAACACCTGAGCGAGAGCCGGCTCGACGTGGAGTTCCACCGCCGGCTGGGCGGACCCGGCCCCGCGGCCGGCGCCAGCCCGGCCACCGGCCCCGCGCCTGCCGACGGCGGGGACGACGTCCTGGACTTTGACACGGACGACGTCGACGAGCCCCGGACCGTGGTCTTCCGCGGGTTCGGCCCGCGCTGGACCGAACCCCCCGCAGCCCTGGCCGCCTTTCCTGAACTATCCGCGACCCCGGAAACGGACTAAAGATGCTCATCCTCGCCATCGATACCTCGGCCGTCGCCAGCGCCGCGCTGTTGTCCGACGATTCGCTGGAATCCGTCGTCGGCAGCTTCGCCACCGAGGACACCCGCAGCCATGCCGAGGTACTGGCCCCGGGGATCGACCAGCTGCTCAGCGACGCCGGCCTGACCGGCGCCGACGTCGACGCGATTGTCGCCGGCGTCGGCCCCGGCCCCTTCACCGGCCTGCGTTCGGGCATCGTGACAGCCCGCACGTTGGCCTTTGTATGGCAGAAGCCGCTCTACGGTTCGATGAGCCTCGACGCGATCGCCCTGGAAGTTGCCGAGTCCACCGAGTCATCCGCAGAGTTCATCGTGGCGACCGATGCGCGGCGCAGGGAGGTGTACTGGGCCCGCTATGTCCTCGCCCAGGGCCAGCTGCCCCGCCTGCTGGACGGACCGCACGTTGGCTCCGCGGCCGAGGTGCCCCGGCTTCCCGTTTACGGCGCCGGCGCAGGCCTGTATCCAGACGTCCTCGCGGCCGTCCCCGAATTCTCGGCACGGCAGCCCGAGGCGCTCTCGCTCGGACAGTTCACGCTCGCACGCCTCGCCGCGGGGGAGCAGTTGCCGGACACCACCCCGCTGTACCTGCGAGAGTCCGACGCGCAGGTACCCGGCCCGCGGAAGCGCGCGCTGTGAACGCGACGGAGCTGGCGCCGGGGACGTCCCCCGAGGGCGTGACGCTGCGGTCCATGGTGCCCGCGGACATCCCTGCCGTGCACGCGCTGGAGTGTCAACTGTTCCCGGTGGACGCCTGGCCGCTGCAGATGTTCATCGACGAACTGGCCCAAGCCGGAACCCGCCGCTACCTGGTGGCGGAGGTGGGCGGCGTCATCGTCGGTTACGCAGGCCTGATGTGCATCGAACCGATCGCGGACGTGCAGACCATCGCCGTGGTGCCCGCACAGGAGGGCCGCGGCATCGGCTCGGCACTGCTGACCGAGCTCATTCGGGAAAGCCGGCGGCGCGGCGCCGAGGATGTGCTGCTGGAGGTGCGGGCGGACAACCCCAGGGCCCAGGAGCTCTACCGCCGCTTCGGCTTCGAGCAGATCCACGTCCGGCAACGCTACTACCGCGACGGCGTGGACGCGCTCATCATGCGCCGGCGGCTCGCGGCAGGCCACGAACCGCCGCCTGGGCCTCCGCCCGCGGAAGCACCGCCGGGGACCATACTGCCCGAGACACCGCCGAGGGGAACAATCCGACCATGAACCGCCACCCGCACCACCAGCCGCTGGTACTGGGGATCGAGTCCTCCTGCGATGAGACCGGCGTCGGCATCGTCCGCGGCACCCGGCTGCTGGCCAACACCGTCTCCTCGTCCATGGAGGAGCACGTCCGCTTCGGCGGCGTGATCCCCGAGATCGCCTCGCGCGCGCACCTCGACGCCTTTGTTCCCACGCTGCATGAGGCCCTCGCCGCGGCTGAGGTGACCCTCGACGACGTCGATGCCATCGCTGTCACCTCAGGCCCGGGCCTCGCCGGGGCCCTCATGGTGGGAGTCTGTGCCGCAAAAGCGCTCGCCGTTGCCACCGGTAAGCCGCTGTACGCGATCAACCACCTGGTCGCCCATGTCGGCGTCGGCCTGCTCGAGTCCGACGCGGACGCCCCGGACACCGGTGCGCCGGGCAGCCACGCCCCGGACACCGATTCCCCGGCAAAGGCGCTGCCGCAAAATCTCGGCGCGCTCCTGGTCTCCGGCGGCCACACCGAAATCCTCCGGATCCGGAACATCACGGACGACGTCGAGCTGCTCGGCTCCACGATCGATGACGCCGCCGGCGAGGCCTATGACAAGGTGGCCCGGCTGCTGGGGCTTGGCTACCCGGGCGGCCCCGCCATCGACAAGCTCGCCGGTACCGGCAACGCCAAGGCGATCCGGTTCCCGCGCGGCCTGACCCAGCCCAAGTACATGGGCACGGCAGAAGCGCCGGGCCCGCACCGCTACGACTGGTCCTTCAGCGGACTCAAGACGGCTGTGGCCCGGTGCGTGGAGCAGTTCGAGGCCCGCGGCGAAGCGGTCCCGGTCGCGGACGTCGCGGCGGCCTTCCAGGAGGCTGTGGTGGACGTGATTACGGCCAAGGCGGTGCTCGCCTGCCAGGAGAACGGCATCACCGAGCTGTTGCTGGGCGGGGGAGTGGCCGCCAACTCGCGGCTGCGCCAGCTGACGGAGCAGCGCTGCAGCGCGGCCGGAATCCGGCTGACGGTCCCGCCACTGGTGCTCTGCACGGACAATGGCGCCATGGTGGCCGCGCTCGGGGCGCAGCTGGTGATGTCAGGAACGGCGCCCAGCGGCCTCGGTTTCGCCCCCGATTCGTCGATGCCCGTGACCTCGGTGTCGGCCTAGCAGTCAGGCGCCGGGGCCCCGGCGCATCTGCTGGACCAGGTCGAGGACGACGGCGCGAAGGTCACCGCCGTGTTCGGCGGCAACCCGCCGCTGGCGCGCGTAGCCCGGGCCACGCTGGATGATTTTTTCGACGTCGGCCAGTTCGGCACTGCAACCAAGCCGGGCCGCTACCGGCTCAAGCCGGGTGAGCGTCTCACGGAGGTGCTCGGTGACGAGCTGTTCATGGCCGTCGGCGTCGAGGATGATGATCGCGTCCAGCCCGTAACGGGCCGCGCGCCACTTGTTTTCCTGGACGTGCCACGGCGGCATGGTCGGAATGGTGCCGCCCTGATCCAAAATCGTCGAGAACTCCTCCACCAGGCACTGCGTCAGTGCCGCGATGGCCCCGACTTCCTCCAGCGTGGCCAGCCCGTCACAGATACGCATCTCGATGGTCCCGAGGTTCGGTACCGGACGGATATCCCAGCGGATCTCGGAAAGCGTGTCAATGACCCCGGTGGTGAACATGTCCTGGACGTAGGACTCGTATTCGGCCCAGCTTCCGAACTGGAACGGCAGCCCCGCCGTCGGCAGTTGCTGGAACATCAGGGCGCGCTGGGAAGCATAGCCGGTGTCCTCGCCGCCCCAGAACGGACTGGAGGCGGACAGGGCCTGGAAATGCGGAAAGTAGTTGACCAGCCCGTCCAGGACCGGGAGGACCTTGTCGCGGTGGTCGAGACCCACATGGACGTGGACCCCGTAGATCACCATTTGGCGCCCCCACCACTGGGTGCGGTCAATCAACTTGGCATACCGGGCCTTGTCCGTGACCGGCTGCAGCTGCGGCGGGCTGAACGGGTGGCTGCCGGCGCAGAAAACCTCAACGCCCATCGGGTCGGTGACCTCGCGCAACGCGGCAAGCGAACTGCCCAGGTCCGCCTTCGCCTCTGCCACCGTGGTGCAGATGCCGGTGACGAGTTCCACCGTGTTCAGCAGCAGTTCCTGCTTAATGTGCGGATGTTCATCATCCTCGTTCAGTTCAGGGTGCCGTGCCACCACACCCCGCAGCACCTCCGCGGCCACCGACGCCAGCTCGCCCGTGTCGGCGTCGACCAAGGCTAGTTCCCATTCCACACCAAGAGTTGATTGCCTGGATGAAGCAAAATCAATCTTCATGCGGTCCTTTCGCTGTTTCGGCTGCTGGCGGTGCCTGCCGTGAATGTGTCGCCTCGCGGCCTGCTGCGGCGGGCCGACGGCGAGTTTCAGTCTAGTGCAGGGGCAGCAGCGCGCCGGCGGCTCGCGAACGGGCGGGCCGTGAGAGTCTTCACAACCGACCCGCGCAGTTGCTCCCGCGGCGGCCCCGCAGCGGTGGCCGCGGCGGGTGGCGTTTAATGGTGCCGTGCCCATCCTGAATAAAGACATGACCCTCTGCATCTCGCTCTCGGCCCGGCCGAGCAACAACGGGACCCGCTTCCACAACCACCTTTACGAGCAGCTGGGCCTGAACTGGATCTACAAGGCCTTCGCGCCCACTGACCTGGCGCAAGCAATCGCCGGCGTGCGCGGTCTGGGGATCCGCGGCTGCGCGGTGTCCATGCCGTTCAAGGAAGACGTGATCGCCCTCGTGGACGTGATGGACCCGTCCGCGAAAGCCATCGACTCGGTCAACACCATCGTTAACGACGGCGGCACGCTCACGGCGTACAACACCGACTACACCGCGATTGCACAGCTGCTCAGGGGCAACGGCGTCCCCACCGACTACACCGTCTGGCTGCTCGGCGCAGGAGGGATGGCGAAGGCCACGGCCGCGGCCCTGCGGGACGCGGGCTTCCGGCAGGTCACCATCGTTGCGCGCAACGAGGACGCGGGCCGGGCCCTGGCGGCGCAGTACGGGTTCGGGTGGCTGCCCAAAATCCCGGCCGGGCAGGATCCGGGCAACCGGGCCGACATGCTCATCAATGTCACCCCGATCGGGATGGCCGGCGGCCCGGACGCCGACGCGCTGCCGTTCCCGTCCGACGCGGTGGCCGCCGCCAAGATGGTGTTCGACGTCGTGGCGCTGCCCGCCGAGACGCCGCTGATCCGGGCCGCCCGCGCCGCGGGGAAACCGGTCATCACCGGAGCCGAAGTTGCCACCATCCAGGCCCTGGAACAGTTCGTGCTCTACACCGGCATCCGGCCGGCAGACGAGCAGGTCCGGGCCGCCGAGGAGTTCATGCGCGCGCAGTAGCGCCGTCCGCCGAGTCCTAGACCGGCTGCACCGAGATGGCCACCCGCTCTTCGCCGATCCTGGTCAGGACCAGGGTGGCCGTCTTGTTGGCGGAGTTCTTCGCGCTCCGGCCAGCGGGCAACAGCTGTTTGCGCAGGTCCTCTGGCGTGACCGCGACACCGCGTTTTTTGATGTCGAGGACGCCGACGCCGTTGTCCCGGACCCAGGCCTTGAGCGCCTTGACGTTGAACGGCATCACCTCGAGGACCTGGTAGGCCCGGGCGAAGGGAGTGTCACGCCGTTCCGGCGCGCAGATGTACGCGATGTGCTCGTCCAGCAGGTGGCCGCCCAACTGGAGGGCGACGTCGGCCACCAGCCCGGCCCGGATCACGGCGCCGTCGGGTTCGTAAAGGTAGCCCTCGGCCGGGCCCACCGGGGCCGCCGGTCCGGCGCCGAAGTCCTCCGTGCTGGTCAGCTCCGCCGCGCCCTGCGGACCCAGGACCAGAGCGGCGCGGCGGATTCCGGGCCGGCGCACTGCGTTGAACCACAACGCCACTTCGGTGACGTCCCCGCCCACCGAGACCCATTGCGCCTCGCAGTCGGCAGGCACCGAATCGTGGGGCATCCCCGGTCCCATCTTGACGCCCACCGCACGGCCTCCGGCGGCCAGGGACTCCACGAAGGACAGCGGTGGAGAAAAATCCTCCGGGTCCCAGAGCCGTTTCGTGCCCGAACTGGAGGTGGTGCGGCGCGCGGGATCCAGCCACACGCCGTCGATACCGTCCAGCGTCACGCTGGCGGCGTCGGCATGGACCACCGTGGCGTTCCGGAACGGGATCAGATTCATGGTGGCGCAGGCGGCGGTGGTTTCGTCCCGCTCCACGGCGGTGACCGTGATGTCGAGGGAGGCCAGCGCCATCGAGTCGGCACCCAGGCCGCAGCCGAGGTCGGCCACGTGGGTGATGCCCGCTGCCGCGAACCGTTGCGCATGCCGGGCGGCGACGGTGAGCCGGGTCGCCTGCTCCAGGCCCGCGCGGGTGAAGATCATCTGCCGGGCGAACTCGCCGAACTTCGCCTCCGCCTTGGTCCGCAGCCGGGACTGGGTGAGGGCGGCCGAAACCAACTCGGCGGAATGCCCGGCCTTCCTTAGCGACGCGTTGAGCCGGAAAGCCTCTTCCTCGCGGTACGGTCCCAGCGACGCCAGCAGCTCCCAGCCTTCGGGATTGAGCAGCGGAGCGATCTGGTCCTGCGGAGTCTCAGCCATGCCTTCAAGCGTAGTTCAGGCACCGGACGTCCTCGGCCGGCGGATAGGGTGGACGCTATGGATGACAGGGACGCGGGCAACGGTTCGGGCGCGGCAGAAACCGGACAGGCGGCCGGTGAAAGCCCGGTCCGCCGGGGACCGGATCGTTTCGCCAAGCCGGCACTGATCGCCGGTTCTGTCGTTGCCGTCATTTGCGTAGCGCTGCTGGTCATCATCTTCTTCCTCGACTCGTTCAACGCCACCGTCTATTCCGTGGGCGGCAGGAACGTCACGGACCCCACCGACGAGGCGCGGGCGATCCGGGACACCTACGCCGGGGTGCGGGCGGGCGGCATCGTCTTCCTGGTCCTCGGAGCGGTGGCCGCACTGGCCGGCGGCGTCCTCCTGTACCGCGGACGGAACGCCAACGTCCGGACCGACGAGGACGACGACGGCCAGGACTGGAATTACGAGGACCTCGCGGGGGAGTAACCGCCGTCCCCGGCCGCGAAGGGCAGGGTCCCGGCGCCGGTGGCGGAGTAATTTCTTAGCACTCACCTTGACCGAGTGCTAACTACTTACATAGAGTCATCATTAGCACTCTGCCTAGGCGGGTGCTAACCCTGAAGCTTGACCAGCCTGGCTGCTGCCGGCACCGCGACGACGGTCTGTACGCCATGGCACCACAGCTTTTAAAGTCCATGAATTTGCTGACGAAAAGGAGAGGTCCTTGTCGGTCTCTATTAAGCCTCTTGAGGATCGTATTGTTGTCCGCCCGCTCGAAGCCGAGCAGACCACGGCTTCCGGCCTGGTCATCCCGGACTCCGCACAGGAGAAGCCGCAGGAAGG
Organism: Arthrobacter sp. JB02-1C; assembly: GCF_057748045.1. Taxonomy (NCBI): domain Bacteria; kingdom Bacillati; phylum Actinomycetota; class Actinomycetes; order Micrococcales; family Micrococcaceae; genus Arthrobacter; species Arthrobacter sp. JB02-1C. The sequence continues at coordinate 209,537 of NZ_CM173235.1, read as the reverse complement.
CGAAGTTGTAGCAGTAGGCCCCGGCCGCTTTGAAGACGGCAACCGCGTTCCCGTCGACGTTGCCGTCGGCGACGTCGTCATCTACTCCAAGTACGGCGGAACCGAAGTCAAGACCGGCGGCACCGAGTACCTCGTACTGTCCGCCCGCGACGTTCTGGCGATCGTCGTAAAGTAACTCTCTTGGACCCCGCGCCGCCGCTCCTTCGCCTTTGAACGGAACGGCAGCGCGGGGTTCTGTCTTGAAAGGACAAAACCATGGCAAAGCAGCTTGCGTTTAACGACGCTGCCCGCCGGTCACTTGAAGCCGGCATCGACAAGCTCGCCAACACCGTCAAGGTGACCCTCGGCCCGCGCGGCCGCAACGTCGTGCTGGACAAAAAGTGGGGCGCCCCCACAATCACCAACGACGGCGTCACCATTGCCCGTGAAGTCGAACTGGACGACCCGTACGAAAACCTTGGCGCGCAGCTTGCCAAGGAGGTCGCCACCAAGACCAACGACGTCGCAGGCGACGGCACCACCACCGCCACCGTGCTCGCCCAGGCCCTGGTCAAGGAAGGCCTGCGCAACGTCGCGGCCGGCGCGGCCCCGGGACAGATCAAGCGCGGCATCGAGGTCTCGGTTGAGGCCATCGCCGCCCGCCTGCTCGAAAACGCCCGCCCGGTCGAAGGCGACCACGTGGCCAACGTCGCCGCGATTTCCGCGCAGAGCGACGAGATCGGCGAGCTCCTGGCCGAGGCATTCGGCAAGGTCGGCAAGGATGGTGTGATCACCATCGAGGAATCCTCCACCACGCAGACCGAGCTGGTCCTCACCGAGGGCATGCAGTTCGACAAGGGCTACCTCTCCCCGTACTTCGTCACCGACGCGGAACGCCAGGAAGCGGTCCTCGAAGACGCCCTGATCCTGATCAACCAGGGCAAGATCTCCTCGGTCCAGGAATTCCTGCCGCTGCTGGAGAAGGCATTGCAGAGCTCCAAGCCGCTCTTCATCATCGCTGAAGACGTCGACGGCGAGGCGCTCTCGACGCTCATCGTCAACCGCATCCGCGGCACCCTGAACGTCGTGGCCGTCAAGGCACCGGGCTTCGGCGACCGCCGCAAGGCCATGCTGCAGGACATCGCGACCCTGACGGGGGCCCAGGTGGTCTCCCCGGAGCTCGGCCTGAGCCTCGACACCGTGGGCCTCGAGGTGCTCGGCACCGCCCGCCGCATCACCGTGACGAAGGACAACACCACCATCGTCGACGGCGCCGGTTCCGCTGAGGACGTCGCGGCCCGGGTTGCCCAGCTGCGCGCCGAGCTGACCCGCACCGACTCCGACTGGGACAAGGAAAAGCTCCAGGAGCGTCTGGCCAAGCTGGCCGGCGGCATCGGTGTGATCAAGGTCGGCGCCGCCACCGAGGTCGAGCTGAAGGAAAAGAAGCACCGGATCGAGGACGCCGTATCCTCCACCCGCGCTGCTTTGGAAGAAGGCATCGTCGCCGGCGGCGGCTCGGCCCTCATCCACGCGCTCAAGGCCCTCGATGAGGATCCGTCCGTTCAGGCGCTGGAGGGCGACGCGGCAGCTGCCGTGGGCATCGTCCGCCGGGCGCTGACCCAGCCGCTGCGCTGGATCGCCCAGAACGCGGGCTTCGACGGCTACGTCGTCGTGGCCAAGGTCGCTGAATCCCAGCTTAACCAGGGCTTCAACGCCAAGACCGGCGAGTACGAGGATCTTATCGCTGCCGGTGTCATCGACCCGGTCAAGGTGACGCGGGCGGCTCTCCGCAACGCAGCCTCGATCGCCGCACTGGTTCTCACCACCGAGACCCTTGTGGTGGAGAAGCCTGCCGAGGAAGACGAGCACGCAGGCCACCAGCACTAAGGCAACAGCGCGAAAGGGACCGGGCCGGCGTACGCTGGCCCGGTCTTTTTTCTGCGCTCGCCCGGCCGCCGCGGCCCGCGCGGGGCGCAACCGAGTGCATGGCTCTCCGGAAATTCACATGTGCGCATGGCTCAATGGAGCTCCGCGGTACGCGCACCAAATGGCGGGAAATATTACGAGTGGGTAACATGGTTGCTTTGGTTATCTGTCTGAGGCGTTTTCTATGACACAGCAAAAGTCCATACCGAGCTCTGCCCTGACCGGCCGGGTGCCTCAAGCGGGCCGAAAATCGTCGTTCCGGCCGGAAATCCAGGGTCTGCGGTCCTTGGCGGTCCTCATGGTGATGACCTACCACATCTGGCTGGACCGGGTTTCCGGCGGTGTGGACGTATTCCTCCTCATTTCCGCCTTCCTCATGACCCTGCAATTCGTCGGGCGCTATGAGCGGGGTCAGCCAACCGGACTGATCAAGCACTGGCTGCACCTGTTCCGGCGCCTGCTCCCTGCTGCCGCTGTGGTGATCGTCGCCATCCTCGCCGCCAGCCTGCTGTTCCTGCCCAGGACGCGCTGGCTGGAGATCATCAGCCAGGGCTGGGCATCGCTGAGCTACACGGAAAATCTGCTGCTGCAATCGCAGGCCGCCGACTACTACGCGGCCAACCGTGGCCTGGCCAGCCCTTTCCAGCACTTCTGGTCCCTGTCGATTCAAGGCCAGGTATTCATCCTCTGGCCGATCATCTTCGTTCTGGCAGGGCTGGTGGCGCGGCGCTTCAGGCTTAGATACCGTGCGCTTTTGGGTCTCGTCTTCGGGGCGGTCTTCGTGGCCTCGCTCACCCACTCCATTATTTTCACGGCTGCGAACCAAACCGAGGCGTACTTCGATACCCGCGCGAGACTGTGGGAATTTGCCCTCGGTACCCTGGTGGCTTTGGCGCTGCCCGCCCTCCGGATACCCCGGCGCTGGCGGGTGCTGCTTGGTTGGCTGGGAATTGTGGCGATGCTGAGTTGCGGCATCCTGCTCAACGTCCAGGGATCGTTCCCGGGTTTTGTTGCGCTCTGGCCAACCCTTGCCGCGGCGTGCGTCATTGTCGCCGGCCAGACCGCCAGCAGACTCGGCGTTGACCGTTTCCTCAGCTCCGGTCCGCTGGTCCGGCTGGGTGACACGTCCTATGCGCTGTATCTGTGGCACTGGCCCGTGCTGGTCATCGCGCTGGCTGCTACCGGTCGGGACCAGGCGGGACCCATCACCGGGGTGGTCATTGTGGCCGTTTCCCTGATCCTCGCCTATCTGACCACACGCTTCATCGAGAAGCCTTGGCGGAGCTGGCAGTGGCCGGAACTGCGGCGCCGCCGCGCCGCCATTGCTATTGTGGCTGCCGCGGCCGTGGCGGCGGTTCCGCTCGCCGGACTCCAGACGCAGCTCTACTTCGAAAGCCAGGCGGACCTGGCGAAAGCGGCGCGCAACAACCCCGGGGCCCAGGCGCTCACGCCCGAGTTTGTCAGCCAGGCCGATGCCGACGCGACGCTGCTTCCCGCCCCGGAGCGGCTGGGGCAAGACTGGGCCAATCTTCCGGAGCCGTGCAGCGGGGATTTGAAGCCGCAGAATCCACTCGTGCAGGGAAACTGTACGCAGACCAAGCAAGCGGGCCTGGCCGGTGCCGGAGCCAAAACGGTGCTGGTGCTGGGCGACTCGCACGCCGAACAATGGCTCCCCGCAGTCGAGCCCGTCAGCGCCGCCAAAGGCTGGCGGCTGTACACGATTGTTAAGGGTGGTTGTAAACCCAGCACCACGGCTTCGCAGGGACTCGCCGAGTGCGATGAGTTCAACGCCGCAGTGACCGACGAGATCAAGAGGAACCCGCCGGACGTCATGGTGATGGTCGGCACTGCCGCGGCGCCCTCGTCGCCAGAGGAGACCCTGATCCCCGGCCTGGAGGCCTCCCTGAAGACGTGGACGGACGAAGTCATCGCCGTGGTGGTGTTGCGCGACAACCCCAGATTCGGGTTCAACATGGCCGAGTGCGTGGTGACGAAGGGTGCCGGTGCGCAGGAGTGCCGGCCGGCCCGGGACGGGCTCCTCGCCGCCACCAGCCCCCTCGACGCGCTCGGAACGCTGCCGGGTGTGGTCCCGCTCGACCTGACCGACCTGATCTGCGACGGCAGCGAATGCCCGGGCGTCGTCGGCAACACCTTCGTCTACCTGGATGACAACCACCTCAGCCGCACCTACTCAGCGAGCATGGCGCCCATGTTCCGGGACCGGCTCCTCGCTGCCACCGGATGGAACTAAGCCGCGACAGCCTGGCTTAGACGCTGCCCGTCGATTGGCAGTTAACATTACGGATCGGTAACATTGCTGCTTTGGAAGACGGCGTGAAGGGTCCGAACGTGCCGAACCGGCTGACCGCAGAGAGCCCGCGCCATGTGGCGGCGGGCTCTCCGGCGAGCCGAAAATCGGGTTACCGGCCCGAAGTGCAAGGTCTCCGGGCCCTCGCCGTGCTCATGGTGGTGACTTACCACGTCTGGCTCGGGAGAGTCTCCGGCGGTGTGGACATTTTCCTGCTCATTTCCGCCTTCCTGATGACGCTCAGCTTCGCCCGCAAGGTCGACGACGGGAAGCCGCTGCGGCTCCTGAACCACTGGCTGCACCTGCTCAAACGCCTGTTGCCCGCTGTCGTCGTCGTGGTGCTGGCTGTGCTGGTAGGCACCTGGGCCGTCCTGCCGCAGAGCCGCTGGGCGGATATCCTCGACCAGGCCTGGGCCTCGCTGTTCTACCGGCAGAACTGGCTCCTGGCAGACACCGCCGTCGACTACTACGCGCAGGACCACTCGGGAGCAAGCCCGCTGCAGCACTTTTGGTCGCTGTCCATCCAGGGCCAGGTGTTTCTGCTGTGGCCGCTGGTCTTCGCCGGGACCGCGCTGTTGCGCCGCGCATTGCGGCGCTGGACCGGGCTGCACGAGCGCCTGCTGAACTACCGGCTGCTGCTGGCCCTGGCTTTCGGTGCGATCTTCGCCGTTTCGCTCGCATACTCGATCGACCAGACGGCGGGCAACCAGGCCTATGCCTACTTTGACACCCGGACCCGGCTCTGGGAATTCGCCCTCGGCTCGTTGCTGGCACTGGGCCTGCCGTACCTGAAACCGGGCAAGGCGCTCCGGGTGGTGCTGGGTTGGGCCGGCCTGGCCGCGATGCTTTCCTGCGGCCTGCTGCTGACCGTGGACCGGTCGTTCCCCGGCTTCATCGCGTTGTGGCCGACGCTGGCCGCAGCAGCCATCATTGTGGCGGGCCGCAGCGGCAGCCGCTTTGGCGTGGACCGGTTCCTGACCTGGCGCCCCCTGGTGGCTCTCGGCGACAACTCCTACGCGCTCTACCTCTGGCACTGGCCCCTCCTGGTCCTCGCGCTCTCGGCCCTGGGACTGAGCGCCCCGGACCTGTGGCAGGGCCTGGCCATTGTCGCCGCTTCCGTGTTGCTGGCGGTCGTAACCACCCGCTTTGTGGAAAAGCCGCTCCGCGACTGGCACTGGCCGCAGCGCCGAGCGTGGCGTACCGCCGTCGTCATCGCCGCCTGCGGCGCCCTCCTGGCCGTCCCCGTCAGCGCCTGGCAGACCCACATGAGCGCCGACGAGGCGGCGGCCGCCTCGCAGCCCAGGGAGTTGACGCCCGGGGCGGCGGCGCTGGCACCGGAAAACGCCGGCAAACCGACGCCGGCGGCCAAGATCATCCCGGCGCCGGGGGCGATGAAGAACGAATGGGCCGACATTGATGGCCTGTGCACGGACAGCAACGTGCCGGACGATCCGCTGCTGGCCGGGTGCCTGCAGAACGCCCGCCCTGACCACGTGACCAAGCGGATCGTGGTGCTGGGGGACTCGCACGCCCAGCAGTACATGGCGGCGCTCGGGCCGATCGCTGCGAGCCGCGGGTGGGAAGTGGTCACCCTCCTGAAGGGAAACTGCCGCTTCGGTGCCGAGGCCGCCGAGCGGGACGCCGACTGCAACGCCTTCAACAAGGCCAGTGCCGACTACGTCCTGGAACACCAACCCGATGCCGTCTTCACGGTTGCCTCGCTCACCCACGCGGAGGCTCCCTACGAAACAGAAGTGCCGCAGTACCTGCCGGGGATCAAGCCGTTCACCGACGCCGGCATCGACGTCGTCGGCATCCGTGACAACCCCCGCTTCAGCATCAACATGCCCGAGTGCGTCCAGAAGAAGGGGGCCGACGCGGCGGACTGCAACGTCCCGCTGCAGGAGTCGCTGGCCGCATCCTCGCCGCTTGACGATTACCGCGGAAAGGTCGACCGCCTCCACCTGATGGACATGAGCGACTTCATCTGCGCCGACGGGACCTGCCCCGCTGTGGTCGGAAATGTCTACGTCTACAAGGACGACAACCACCTGACCAAGACCTACGTCCAGACCATGATCCCGATGTTTGAAGAACGGCTGCTCGCTGCCACCGGCTGGAAGTGACGCCGGTTGGACGGTTCCGGCGCCGGCGCATGCCCCAGCTCACAATGACCGCGCGGAATATGGGGATCGCCGCCAAGGTTCTACTATTTACTCAACACTTCTGCACAGGCCACGCCCGTAATGACGGGCTGGTCATCTGCTGCAATCCCTACCCGTGAACCCGGAAAACCCAAGGTAAGAGGCGCACTCATGACCCAGCCCGAACACGATCCCTTTGGCTTTGTTGGCCTGACCTACGACGACGTCCTGCTCCTGCCCGGGCACACCAACGTCATTCCCTCCGAGGCCAACACATCATCGCGGATCTCCAAGCGCATCACCGTGAACACCCCGCTGCTCTCCGCGGCGATGGACACCGTGACCGAATCCCGGATGGCCATCGCGATGGCGCGCCAAGGCGGCCTCGGCGTGGTGCACCGGAACCTCTCGATCGCCGACCAGGCCGACCAGGTCGACCGGGTCAAGCGCAGCGAGTCCGGCATGATCACCAACCCGCTCACCATCGGCCCCCAGGCCACCCTCGCCGAACTGGACGAGATCTGCTCGCACTACCGGGTCTCCGGCCTGCCGGTGGTTGACGAAGGCATGCGGCTGCTCGGCATCGTGACCAACCGCGACACCCGCTTCGTTCCGGAAACGGACTTCGGTATCCGGCTGGTCAGCGACGTGATGACCAAGATGCCCCTGGTCACCGGCCATGTCGGCATCAGCCGCGAGGAAGCCTCCCACAAGCTCGCCACCAACAAGATCGAAAAGCTTCCGCTGGTCGACGAGCAGGGCCGGCTCAAGGGCCTGATCACGACCAAGGATTTCACGAAGGCCGAGCAGTACCCGCTGGCCACCAAGGACGATGAGGGCCGGCTGCGCGTCGGCGCCGCCATCGGGTTCTTCGGTGACGGCTGGGAGCGGGCCATGACGCTGGTCGACGCCGGCGTCGATGCCCTCTTCGTCGACACCGCCAACGGACACTCGCAGGGCGTGCTGGACATGATCGCCCGGTTGAAGGCCGACCCGGCAGCGGCGCACGTCGACATCATCGGCGGCCAGGCGGCGACCCGCGAAGGGGCGCAGGCCCTGATCGACGCCGGCGCCGACGGCATCAAGGTCGGCGTGGGCCCGGGGTCAATCTGCACCACCCGGGTGGTGGCCGGCGTCGGCGTTCCGCAGATCACGGCGATCTACGAGTCCGCCAAGGCGTCCATCCCGGCAGGCGTGCCGCTGATTGCCGACGGCGGCCTGCAGTACTCGGGCGACATCGGCAAGGCGTTGGTCGCCGGCGCCGACACCGTCATGCTCGGCTCCCTGCTGGCCGGTTGCGACGAGTCCCCGGGCGACCTGATCTTCGTCAACGGCAAGCAGTTCAAGCTGTACCGCGGCATGGGTTCGCTCGGAGCCATGCAGACCCGCGGGAAAAACACCTCCTACTCCAAGGACCGCTATTTCCAGGCGGACGTTTCCGGTGATGACAAGCTCATCCCGGAGGGTATCGAAGGCCGCGTCGCCTACCGCGGCCCGCTGGCCTCGGTGGCGCACCAGCTGGTCGGCGGCCTGCGCCAAACCATGTTCTACACCGGAGCCCCGACCATTCCCGAGCTGAAGGCCCGCGGAAAGTTCGTCCGGATCACCGCTGCAGGGCTGAAGGAATCGCACCCGCACGACATCCAGATGACGGTGGAGGCACCGAACTACGGCTCCCGCTAAACCCACGTGTCGGAACTGAGGCCCGCCCGGGAACCCGGCCGAAAGCTCGCGCTGAGGCCCTACGCCCGGGCGGTTGCCCAGGTGCTTCGGGTCAGCTTCCGGGCCTCGCCGGCTGCCGTTGTGATGAAGGTACTCGGCTCCCTGATCTCGGCGGTGCTGCCGTTGGTCACCACCTACTTCGCCGCCCTGACCACGACGGCGCTGGCGGCCGCCTATGCGGGCAACGCCGCCGCCGGGCAGCGGGCGATCGTTTACGTCGTCATCACGGCGGCCCTCGGTCTCTTCTGGGGCGCGTTCAGCAGCGTGGACCGCTACATCCAGCAGCTGATGAGCTTCCGGGTCGGGGCGGTCGTGGGGGACCAGATGTACGAGCGGTTCCTCGCCCTCGACTTCTGGCGCTACGACGACAAGGAGACGGTGGACCTGTACGACCGGGCCAAGCGTTTCTCCGATTCCTACGCGCGGGTCCTGGACCGGATCGCCGCCATCTTCACCCAGCTGGTCTCGGTGATCCTGGCCATCGGGGCGCTCCTGCTCGTCAGCTGGTGGATCGCTGTGATTGTCCTGATCGCGATTGTGCCCAGCGTCTACCTGCAGTTCAAGCTCTCCCGGGAACAGATCGCGCACTGGAATACCCAGGTCGATTCGCGCCGGCAGCGCCGGATGATTGAAACAAACCTGCTGCGGCCGCAGCACATCGCGGAGATGCGGCTCTACGGGATTGTCGGCTACCTGATGGGGCTCCGGTCCCGGCTCCGGGACGCGGACGAGAAACGCCGGCTGGACTTCCAGAAGCGCTACATCCCGAAGCAACTCGCCGCCGACGCGCTGCAGTACGGTGCGGAGTTGGTGTCACTGATCTGGGTGGTGGGCCAGGTCATCGCCCGGGCCCAGCCGGTGGGCCAGTTCCTCTACGTCCAGCAAATTGTCAGCCGCGCCCTGTCCACCGCCAACAACCTGGTCTCCTCACTCAGTTCCATCGACGAGGACCTCGCGAACCTGAAAGACTACGAGCTGTTTATGGCGCTGCCGGTGCACTCCGGCCATGCCCCGGCCCTCCGCCAGACGCCGCGGACCGTGGAACTGCGGGACCTCAGGTTCTCGTACACCGGAAGCGAGGTGGAAGTCATCAAGGGAATCTCGCTGACCATCCGGCAGGGCCAGCACGTTGCCATCGTGGGCGAGAACGGCGCCGGAAAATCCACCCTGATCCGGATTCTTGCCGGGCTCTACCGCCCGGACTCCGGGCAGGTACTGCTCGACGGCGTTGACCTCGCCGCCATCGACGTAAAGTCCTGGCACCGCCATCTTGCGGTGCTCAGCCAGGAATTCCTCAAATACGAGTTCGCCACCGCGGCGGAGAACATCTTCTTTGGCGACGTCCACGCACCCCGGGATGACGGCCGCGTCCGCCGGGCCGCGGCCGACGCGGAGGCCCTGGAGTTCATCGACAAGTTGCCCAACGGCCTGGACAACTACGTCAGCAACTGGATGGAAGACCCTCGCGGCCGCAAGGGCAGCGGGCTCTCCGGCGGACAGTGGCAGCGGCTGGCCATGGCACGGAACTTTTACCGGAACGCCGAGTTCATGGTGATGGACGAGCCCACCTCAGCCATTGACGCTCTCGCGGAGCACCGGATCTTCACCCGGCTGTTCGCCGAACGCGGCAGCACCATCATCGCCATCAGCCACCGGCTTGCCACGATCGAGAAGGCCGACGTCGTCTACATGCTCGAGGACGGGCAGATCGTGGAACAGGGCACCCACAAGGAACTGGTTGCGCTGCGTGGCCGCTACTTTAGGATGTTCGAGTCGCAGCTGAGCCTGGACCCTCAAAGCGGTCCGTAACCCGACCCGCGGTGCCGTCAGGGTGGCGCCACGTGCCTAACGGCGGTCGAGCCATCGGGAGTAGAGCCCGGAGCTGTTCCTCATGAGCCGGCCCGTATACGCCAGACCTGCGGCGACGCCCAGGGGCACTGCCACGAGCATGCCGAGCAGGGGGACTGCGTCCACGGAACCGCCCATAGGGGTCAGCACCGCCAAGGCCACGATGCCCACGGCGCTGGCGATGAGCATTGTCCGGATCATGCCGGGGGTAATCCGGATTCCCTGTTCCACCCGGGGGATGTCCGAGGCCGGCTTCGGCGGCTTGCGGGTAAAGCGCGGCCAGGCGGTGAACGCCCAGCCCAGGGCCGCGAAGATTCCGCCAAGGATCATCATGACCACCCCAATCTCCGCGCTTTGTCCCAGGGCGGCGGCAAGTCCGGCGTGCACTGCTCCGGCCACCGCCAGCACTGCGGGGTACCACCACGCCGAGAAGACCCAGGACCGGCGCTGACCGAAGCCGAACGCCGTTGCGCGGGGATCCGTTGCCGTGCGCGTCATGCCGGTGTCCGCTCATGCCGGAACTGAGCCCCGGTCTCCACGCTCTTCAGCCGCGTGCCTGATTGCCCCAAGGATGTGGACAGCGACCGGAGCTGTTCCATGTCCGCGCCGTAAATCCCAAGCGCCATGATGTCCCCCAATTTTCACTGCACCGTGATGTGCTCTGCACCCAAACTACGTCATTCGTAACGGCGCGGCGATGGGGACTTGTCCCCGGCTGAGGCGGACTCCACCACGGTGGTGCGGACCCTCGCCAGGCTGGGCCGGGCGGGAACGCTGCTGAAGCCGAAGGTCACGGCCGGCCGGATCGGTACCAGGGTGCCCTGGTCCGCGCCGTCCCAGGCGACCCGGGCGCTGGTGATCCGGTGCAGATCTGTCACGCCGTAGGACTCCCGCCGGCCGTTCCCGGCGGCGCCGGAGGTCCGGGCCCCCGGGCTGAGGAGGGCAGCCAGCGGGTCGATGGCCCGCAGCCACGCCGGATGGACAGCCAGACGGTGCGGGACGGCCCTGAGACCTAGGCCCATCACCGTCCTGGGACCGACGGCGGCGTCGATGCGCCGCGGACCGGCGGCAACTGCCAGCCGGCCGTCGTCCAGGCTGGCATCCACCTCCACGACATGCACCTCGTCGAAGCGGTAGGTGGTGGAGACGAACTCCGCCACCTCCGCGGAGGGGGCCAGCAACAGGCGGCGCCCGGAGCTTTCCTGGACCATGACGTCCGCGAAGGCAGCGAACGGGGAGGCATGCCAGAGGCCGATCACGGCCCGGAAGCCTGAGGCAGCACCGATCCCGGCGATATGCCCGTCAAAGACCCAGCGCTCAGCCATGGAGCCACTGTAGCCAACGCAACTGCTGGGCCGCGCTCTGCGACCGGCTACAGGGGACCGTAGCCGGCGCTGTCGCGCGGATCGTGCCAGTCCGCCAGGTCCGCCTCGCCCGCTGAGCGCAGGCGCGGGTCCGTCCCGAGCCTGCGGCGGAAAGACTCCCGGCCGCCCAGAACCACGGCCAGGAGCCACGCCTGGGATAACCTAGAGCAGTGACTTACGAGATCGAGATCGGCCGTGGCAAGCGTGGGCGTCGTGCCTACTCCCTGGATGACATTGCGATCGTCCCCAACCGTCGTACCCGCGACCCCAAGGACGTGTCTGTCTCCTGGCAGATCGATGCGTACAAGTTCGAGATGCCCGTGATCGCGGCGCCGATGGACTCGGCCATGTCCCCGGAGACGGCCAGCGCCCTGGGCCGCCTGGGCGGCTTGGGTGTCCTGGACCTTGAGGGCCTGTGGACCCGCTACGAGGAGCCGCAGCCGGTGCTCGACCAGATCGCTGCCCTTGCCAGCGAGACCAACAGCCCGTCGGCTACCCGGCGCCTGCAGGAGCTCTACAAGGCGCCGATCCAGCCGGAGTTGATCACCTCCCGGCTCGCCGAGATCCGCGCCGCAGGTGTCACCGTCGCCGGCTCCCTGACCCCGCAGCGCACCCAGGAGTTCTACAAAACCGTGGTGGCCGCCGGCGTCGACATCTTCGTGATCCGCGGAACCACGGTGTCAGCCGAACACGTCTCCAAGGACCACGAGCCGCTGAACCTCAAGCAGTTCATCTACGAACTCGACGTTCCGGTGATCGTCGGCGGCGCTGCCGGCTACACCCCTGCCCTGCACCTCATGCGCACCGGCGCAGCGGGTGTGCTCGTCGGTTTCGGCGGCGGCGCCACCACCACCACCCGCCGCGCCCTTGGCATCCATTCACCGATGGCTTCCGCGATTTCCGACGTCGCGGCGGCCCGCCGGGATTACATGGACGAATCCGGCGGCCGCTATGTCCACGTGATCGCCGACGGCGGCATGGGCAGCTCGGGGGACATCGTCAAGGCCATCGCCGTGGGCGCGGACGCGGTCATGCTCGGCACCGCCCTTGCCCGTGCTGACGAAGCCCCCGGCAAGGGCTGGCACTGGGGCCAGGAAGCACACCACAGTGAGCTTCCCCGCGGCGACAGGGTCAACGTCGGCACCGTCGGCCCGCTGGAGGAAGTCCTGTTCGGACCGGGCCACCACACGGACGGCACCTCCAACCTGGTGGGCGCGCTGCGCCGGTCGATGGCAACCACCGGCTATTCGGACCTGAAGGAGTTCCAGCGCGTCGACGTCGTCGTCTCGCCTTACGCCGGCAACTGATCCCCGCGGCTGCGCGGCGGCGGAGCCCTGCCCTTCCGGAGCACTTGGAAGTAGTGTGGTGCACTACGACGTTTGATCCAGACGGAGGCATGAGATGAACAGTTTTCCCGGTGGAGCTCCCATGGCCGGCGGTGCGCTGGGACCCGCCGAACGCGACGCGTCCATTGCCGTCCTCAAAGCCAGCACGGAACCCGGTAAGGAACTCGACATCCTGATCGTCGGCGGCGGCATCGTGGGCGCGGGTGCTGCGCTGGACGCCGTCACCCGGGGCCTGAGCGTCGGGATCGTCGAGGCCAACGACTGGGCGGCCGGCACCTCGTCCCGGTCCTCGAAGCTGATCCACGGCGGCCTGCGCTACCTTGAGATGCTCGACTTCGCCCTCGTCAAGGAGGCCCTGCACGAGCGCGGCCTGATCCTCTCGGTCCTCGCCCCGCACCTGGCGAGGCCGGTTCCGTTCCTCTACCCGCTGACGAAGCGGTTCCTGGAACGGCCCTACGTCGGTTCCGGGATTGCCCTCTACGACGCGATGTCCATCACCGGCGGCCACAGCCGCGGCGTACCGTTCCACAAGCACCTGAGCCGGCGTGGCACCCTGCGGGCGGCGCCCAGCCTCAAGGACGATGCCTTCGTCGGGTCCATCCGCTACTACGACGGCCAGGTCGACGACGCGAAATACGTGGCCAACCTGGTGCGGACGGCGGCGTACTACGGCGCACACGCTGTCAACCAGATGGCGGTGGTCGACTTCATGCGCGAGGGCGAAAGGGTCGTGGGCGCCAAGGTGGTCAACCACGAGGACGGCTCGAGCTTCAACATCAGGGCCAAACAGGTCATCAACGCCACCGGCGTCTGGACGGACGAGACCCAGGCGATGGTGACCGACCGCGGCCAGCTCAAAGTCCGGGCCTCCAAGGGCATCCACCTGGTCGTGCCGCGGGACCGTTTCCAGTCCACGGTCGGCCTGATCCTGCGGACTGAGAAGTCCGTGCTGTTTGTGATCCCGTGGGGCCGGCACTGGATCATCGGCACCACCGACACCGACTGGCACCTGGACAAAGCCCACCCTGCCGCCTCCAGCAAGGACATCGACTACCTGTTGGAGCATGTCAACAAGGTCCTGAAACGGCCGCTGACCCGGGAGGACGTCGAGGGCGTCTATGCCGGCCTGCGCCCCCTGCTGGCGGGGGAGAATGACTCAACCGCCAAACTGTCGCGGGAGCACGTGGTGGCCCACCCGGTCCCCGGCCTCGTCGTCGTGGCAGGCGGCAAGTGGACCACCTATCGGGTGATGGCAAAAGACGCCGTTGACGAAGCCACCCGCAGCATGGACGAGCGCGTCCCGCCGTCGTGCACCGATTCCATCCCGCTGCTCGGCGCGAGCGGCTTCAAGGCCGCCTGGAACAAGCGCAACCGGATGGCGGAGGAGACCGGCGTGCACGTGGCGCGGATCGAACACCTCCTGAACCGTTACGGTTCGATGGCTCCGGAGGTGCTCGCGCTGATCGCCGAAAACCCCGACCTCGCCGAGCCGCTGCCCGGCGCCGACGATTACCTGGCCGCCGAAGCTGTTTACGCGGCCCGGTTCGAGGGCGCCCGCCATGTCCAGGACGTGCTGACCCGAAGGACCCGGATATCGATCGAGGCGTGGGACCGTGGCGTGTCCGCGGCGCCCGTGGTGGCTGAACTGATCGGTGCGGTTCTCGGCTGGAGCGACGCGCAGCGCGAGAGTGAAATCAAGCACTACCTGGCCCGGGTCGACGCCGAAAGGCTGAGCCAGGAACAACCCGATGATGAGTCCGCGGACGCCGCTCGGCTGGGCGTCGAGGACATCGTTCCGCTGCGCTGATCGTCGCGTGACGCTGACCGGGCGCGGCGCGGCTCCGGCGGCGCACGGACGCCAATTTGAAGGGACAACTCTTGGCGGAACCACTGGACCGGTACGACGCCGACCTCACCACCCCGCAGATGGTGATCCTCGAGCTCGACGCGGCAGACAAGTTCGACGCCGCAGCGCAGCTCGCCAGGCGGATGTACGACGCCGGCCGGATCTCCGACCTGCAAGGATTCCTCGACCACGTCGACGCCAGGGAGCATCAGATGGCCACCGGGCTTCCCGGCGGGATCGGTCTTCCGCATGCCCGCAGCGAATTTGTGTCCCGCACCTCCATCGCGGTCGGCATCACGAAGTACGGCCGGGCGCTGGACTTCGGCGCGGCCGACGGACCGGCCACCGTCGTGCTGCTGATCGCCACGCCCGCGAGTTCCTTCTCGGACCACCTGGAGGTCCTTGCCACCATGGCCCGCTCGTTGTCCAAGGAGTCATTCCGGGAATCCCTCCGGCGGGCCTACGATCCCGAGGTCATCGCGGAGCTGATCAACTCCAGCCTGGTGTTCTTTGACCACTAGGGACCGGGGCAGGCCCGCTCTGGGGCAGGCGACCCCGCCAGCAGGGCAGCCCGTGTCGTTGTTCTACACACGGACGAAGTACGGTTAAGGGGTGCTGAAAACCGCCCTCCAACCCCGCTGGATCGCAGGCCTCGTGCTTGCGCTCGTGATCTCCGCGGTCTTTGTGCTGCTCAGCCAGTGGCAGTTCGGCCGGTCCACGCAATCCGAAGCGCCGGTTTCGACCGGAACCGAGGACGCCCGCCCGCTCACCGCTGTCCTGAAGCCCGGCGAGTTCTTTCCCGGCACCGTGTCGGATCAGATGGTCACCGCTTCCGGCCGGTACGACGGAGAGAAGCAGGTCCTGGTGGCGGGCCGGATCAACGACGGCGCCAAGGGCTACTGGATTGTCACCGCCTTCGCTGTCCAGGGCGCGCCGGCGCTGACAGGTGCCGGTGCTTCGCCGCAAACCTGGATCCCGGTAGCCCGCGGCTGGGTTGCCGATCCGGCTGACGCACCCGCGCCGCCGTCGGGCACCGTCGAACTGACCGGCCGGCTCATCCCGTCCGAGGCGCCGCTGCCCAACACCGACGCCGGCCCCGGCCGCGCTAGCGCCGTATCCGTCGCAGAACTGATCAACGCCTGGCAGGTCAGCAGCTACCCCGGGTTCATCGCCGCCAGCGCCGAACGTTCCGCCGGTGCCGACGCGGCCGCAGTCGGCGCCGTCAGACCGCTGAATATTGGCCCGCAGCCCCCGGCCCAAACGGTCAACTGGCTGAACCTGTTTTACGCCGCAGAGTGGGTGGTTTTCGCCGGCTTCGCGCTTTTCATCTGGTGGCGCCTGGTCAAGGACGACTACCGGCGCAGCCTCGAAGACGCCGAGGACGAAGCCGCAGCCCGACGGGCCGCAGCCGGCCCCCACGACGCTGATTCCTCCGAAACCGACCAGCATCCCACCAATCCGAGAGTGCAATCATGATCGAGCCCAAACCGGCCATCGAGCCGCAGCAGCCCTACGAAACCGGCAACCCCGGCGGAAAGAAACGCCGTTTCGGCGGCACCGAGGCCCAGATCCGTTCCGCACTGAAGTTTTACAAGGTCCTCGCCTACCTCACGGGCAGCATGCTGCTGCTGCTCTGTGCGGAACTGATCGCCCGTTACGGCTTCGGCCACTACCTTTTTGCCGGCGGCACCGACGCCGTCACCGGCAAGCCGTTCGGCTTCGGGTTCGCCGACGCCGAGCCGCCGGGAGTCATCGGGGGAGTCAACGTGTCCGTCACCGTGCTGATCGTGCACGGCTGGATGTACGTGGTCTACCTGATCTCCAACTTCCGGCTCTGGTCGTTGATGCGCTGGCCCTTTGCCAAGCTCATCATCCTGGCGCTCGGCGGTGTCGTACCGTTCCTGTCCTTCTTCGTGGAGAAGAAGTTCCACGCCGAGGTGGAGGCGGAACTCGCCGCCCATCCGCAGGCCCCGCAGCGCTACTGAGCCGGACGGTTCCGGCTGTGAGTTCGCTTACCCGCGGCTTCTCAGGATGCGGCCACCCGGCGCCGCAAAGTAGGCTGGGATGGTGACCACTCCCACTGCATCCCAGACGTCCCACAGGCCCGTGCTGGTTGTTGACTACGGTGCCCAGTACGCCCAGCTGATTGCCCGCCGCGTCCGGGAAGCGAATGTGTATTCGGAAGTCGTTCCGCATACCTACAGCACCGAGCAGCTGCTGGCCAAGAACCCGGCCGCAATCATCCTTTCCGGCGGCCCCGCGAGCGTCTATGCCGAAGACGCGCCAAGCGTCGGTGCAGACCTGTTCGAGGCCGGCGTCCCGGTTTTCGGCATCTGCTACGGCTTCCAGGCCATGGCCAACGCCCTGGGCGGAAAGGTCGCGCAGACCGGGCTCCGGGAATACGGCGCCACCGAAACCACCACCATTGGCGGCGGCCGCTCCATCCTCGAGGGCATGCCGCAGCACCAGAACACCTGGATGAGCCACGGCGACTCCGTCCACGAAGCCCCGGCCGGCTTCGAAGTACTGGCGACGACCGCAGGCGCCGACGTCGCGGCCTTCGCCAACGAGGAAAAAGGCCTGTACGGCGTGCAGTGGCACCCCGAGGTGAAGCACTCCGCCTACGGGCAGGAAGTTTTGGAAAACTTTCTGTTCAAGGGCGCCAAGCTCGAACCCAACTGGACCACCGGCAACATCCTCGAGGAACAGATCGAACGCATCCGCGAGCAGATTGGGGACTCCCGGGTTATCTGCGGTCTCTCCGGCGGCGTCGACTCCGCCGTTGCCGCCGCACTGGTGCAGCGCGCCGTCGGGGATCAGCTGACCTGCGTCTTCGTGGACCACGGGCTGCTGCGTGAAGGCGAAGCCGAGCAGGTCGAACGCGACTTCGTTGCGGCCACCGGCGTCAAGCTCTACGTCGCGAACGAACAGGAACGCTTCCAGGCCGCCCTGGCCGGGGTCAGCGACCCCGAAACCAAGCGCAAGATCATCGGCCGGGAATTCATCCGGGCCTTCGAGGAGGCCGAACGCGCCATCGTTGCCGAGGCAGCGGCGGACGGCGAAAAGATCAGGTTCCTGGTCCAGGGCACGCTGTACCCCGATGTCGTCGAATCCGGCGGCGGCGAGGGCGCGGCCAACATCAAGAGCCACCACAACGTGGGCGGCCTGCCCGAAGACCTGCAGTTCGAGCTCGTGGAGCCGCTCCGCGCCCTGTTCAAGGACGAGGTCCGGGCCGTCGGAGCCCAGCTCGGGCTGCCGCAGGAAATCGTCGGCCGGCAGCCCTTCCCCGGGCCCGGCCTGGGCATCCGGATCGTCGGCGAAGTCACCAAGGAACGGCTGGACCTGCTCCGGAAGGCGGACGCGATCGCCCGCGCCGAACTGACCGCGGCGGGCCTGGACAACGAGGTCTGGCAGATGCCGGTGGTACTCCTGGCCGACGTCCGCAGCGTCGGTGTGCAGGGCGACGGCCGCACCTACGGCCATCCGATCGTGTTGCGCCCGGTGTCCTCGGAAGACGCCATGACGGCCGACTGGTCGCGGCTGCCGTACGAGCTGCTGGCCCGGATCTCGAACCGGATCACCAATGAGGTGGACGGGGTCAACCGGGTGGTCCTGGACGTCACCAGCAAACCGCCGGGAACCATCGAGTGGGAATAGCATGACGAGTGGCCGGTCCTCCTTCGGGGCCGGCCATTTGCGCATTACCCGCCACTTCGCCTCAGTGACCCGCCGCACGAATTTGGCCCGCTCCAGTGTTGCGGCCCCTCACCCGGGCCCGATTCGGGCTACGCTCGAAAGCATGCCGGTATGGTCAAGGGCGTCCCGCGCGAACTCAGAAACCGCGAGAACAGAAAAGAAGGCAGCAGTGTCAGTTGGTCAAGGCCACCCCGAGGGCTCCGATGAGTTCAGGAAATGGCTGTCGGGTCTTAAACCCGTCACCGGAGCGGACACCATGCTGCGCTTCACGAAAACCCCTGAAGGCTCCATTGACCTGACGCATGCCCACCCTTCAGGCCTGGCGCAGCTGATGGCGGGCCGCCGCACCCGGCTGTCAACGCTGATCCGGGACCGCCAGCAGTACGTCGTCGCCGCCCGGGCTTCCCGCAACCTTCGCTCCAAGATTTTCGAACTGGCCAACGACCGCGGCATTGACGCCGGGTACTTTTCCGCGGGCACCGTCGTGTGGACCTCGGCCGTCGGGGGCAAGCCGCAGCGTGTGTCCGCACCCGTCATGCTGACCGCCATATCGCTGACCGTGCGCCCCGGCGAAGACGATTACGAGCTGCAACTCACCGAGCAGGCGCGCATCAATCCGGCTCTGGTCCGCCACCTGAAGAACGTCCACGGCATCGTTTTCGACGTCAACGCCGTCACACGGATGGCCTACAGCACGGCCCGTTACGATCCGCAGCCCGTCCTGGACCGCCTGGGCACCCTGATCCAGCCGATCCATGGCGCAGAGATTGAACACAACTTGCTGGTCTCGACCTTCGCCGACCTTGCCGGGAACCTGGACGATCCGTGGATCAACCCGGGCAACCCCCTGGTGGCAGCGCTGGCGCGTGCCGGCTCGGGGGAGCCGGTGGACGTGCCGGCGCTCAAGGACGGCCGGTTCCCGGGTACCGACGAACGCGACCCCGCCGATGAACTCCTGCTGCTCGACGCCGACGCCGACCAGCAGTACGTGGTGGACGCCGTGCGGGCGGGCGACTCGCTGGTGGTCAGCAGCCCGCCCGGCACCGGCCAGACCCAGACAGTCGTCAACACCATCGGCACGCTGATCGATGAGGGCAAGACCGTCCTGGTCGTCGGCGACCGCCGGGCCAGCCTCGGCGAGCTGTCCGCGCAACTGGAGACGCTGGGCCTTGAATCCGTCCTCGTCCAGCTCTCCGGTAACTCCACGCCGCTGCAGCTCAAGGGCCAGCTGGTCCGGGCCATTGTTCGCAACGAAAAATCCCTCGAACCGCAGCTGAAGAACCTCCATGCCACGCTGACCGCGCACCGGCACGCCCTGATGGACCATGTCGCCTCCCTGCACAACGTCCGGCAGCGCTGGGGCTGCTCGCCGTACGAGGCCATGCAGTCCCTGGCGGCGCTGACCGCGATCCACCCGGCGCCGGCCACCACGGTCCGGCTCAAACGCAGCGTCCTGGACAGCATCCGGGACCGGGAGGAGCTTGCCGGCCGGCTCCGCCGCGCGGCCGAACTGGGCAGCTTCAGCCACGCGTCGACCACGAGCCCCTGGCACGGCGCACGGCTCCTGACGCGCAAGGAAACCGAGGAAGCCCAGCAGGTGGCCCGGTCCGTCGCGGAAAAGCTCCCGCAGCTCCGGGAACGGATGAACTCCGTGGCCGAGCACGCCGAGATCCGGCTGGGTGAAACGTTCACCGAGTGGGGGGACCAGATCAAGTTGCTGGTCGCCGTCCGGGAGAGCCTGGATAAGTTCACGCCGGACATTTTCGACCGGCCGGTCCATGACCTGATCTCGGCCACCGCTCCGTCCTCGTGGCGGCGCGAGCGGAACATCGACATGCCCTCCATGCAGCGCTCCCGGCTGCGCCGCGTCGCCAAGGAGTATGTCCGGCCAGGCGTGCACATCGCCGACCTGCACAGTTCACTGGTGCTGGTCCAGGAGCAGCGCGCCACCTGGACGGAGTACGCGACCACCCAGCGGCACCCGGCGGTGCCGTCCGGGCTGGCCGAAATCAGCGGCCTGTACCGGGAGCTGGAAGCCGAGCTGACCGAACTGGGCGATGCGGTCCGGCACACCAGCGCCGGGGGAGCGGTCCATGACACTCCGTACGACGAGCTGATTGAGCGCCTTAACCGGCTTGTGGCGGATACCGGCACGCTCGAGACGCTGCCCGAACGGACGCTGCTCGTCGAAAATATGCGCGAACACGGCCTGGGCGAACTGCTCGCAGACCTTGCAGAGCGTGAAGTTCCCGCGGATTCTGTGTCCGCCGAGCTCGAGCTCGCCTGGTGGCAGTCGGCACTGGAAGCCATGATCAGCGGCGATGACTACCTCGCGATGTCCGACGGCGACGCCCTCCGCCAGCTTGAGGCGGAGTACCGGCTCGCGGACAACGCCCACATCGCCAGCGGAGCCGCGCGGCTGCGCTGGAAGCTGTCCGAACGGTGGCGCGCCGGCCTTGAGGAGGAGCCCCGCCAGGCCGAACTGTTGCGCAGCCTGCTCAAGGACGGACGGGTCACGACGGCGGCGCTGACCGCACAGTCACCGGACCTGATCCCCATGCTGGTGCCTGTCTGGTCGGTCAGCCCGTATCTGCTCACCAGCCTGTTGCCCGCAGAGCAACGCTTCGACGCGGTGGTGATCCTCGACGCCGAGGCGACGTCGCTGCAGGCGGTGCTGCCCGCCGTCGCACGTTCGCGTCAGGTCATTGCCTTCGGCGACGACCGGATCGCCAGTCCACGCAGCTTCACGGTGGGGGTGGAGCGGCTGGCGGCCGGCGAGAGCTCGCACCATGGCGTGACCAGCGCCTTCCGGGCCCTGTCCGCCGTGCTGCCGACGCGGAAGCTCAGGACGGTTTACCGTGCAGTCGATGAGGACCTGGTGCGGCAGCTGAGCAAGGGGTTCTACGATGGCGAGCTCCGCCGGCTCCCCGAGGGGCAGTCCGCGACGGGGCTGGAGCGGGCCTTGACGATGGAATATCTGCCGGATGGGACGGGCTTGCCCAGCGCCGACCAGGACGGCGTTGAGTCGGTGGTCGCCGAAGTGAACCGCGTCGTCGAGCTGGTGTTCGAGCACGCGCGGCTACGCCCCCGCACCTCGCTGGCGGTCGTCACCGGCAGCCTGCGGCACGCCGCACGGATCGGCGAGGCGATCCGGCTCCAGTTGCCCAACCACCCCCTGCTGGGCAGCTTTTTCACCGCCGGTGGCGAGTCCTTCCGGGTGGTGGACCTGGAACGGGCACAGGGTCTGGTCCGCGACCGGGTGATCTTCTCACCCGGCTACGGCCGCACGCCGCACGGCCGCGCGCTGCATAGCCTCGGTCCGCTGTCAGCCGACGGCGGCCGCGCCAAATTCGCGCTGGCGATGACCAGGGCCCGCCGCTCCCTGCACGTTCTGACCTGTTTCCGCCCGGAGGACCTGGACGTCACCCGGCTCAGCCACGGTGCAGTGGATTTCTACGAACTCCTGAACCGCGAAATTGCGGGCCACTCCGACCTGGGCAGCCCTGCCTCCCGCGCCGCGGCCAGCGAACAGGCCCTCGGCGCCGACCCGCTGGTGGCAGACCTGGGCGACCGGCTCCGGGCCCGCGGCGCCCGGGTCTGGCACCAGTACGACGGCGTGCTGGACATGGTGGCCGCGGCCGACCCGATGCACACCATTGGCCAGGACGACGCCGAGATCCCCAGCCCCGTGGCGATCGAGTCTGACGGCACGGAGCGGTACCGCCGGATGAGTGTGCGCGAACGCAGCCGCCTGCGGCCGCAACTGCTCGAGCGCATGGGCTGGCGGTACATGCCACTATGGACCATAGAGGTGTTCACGGATCCATCCGCCTGCGCAGACCGGATCGGTGGTTACCTCGGGCTGGAGAAACCCGTGCCGCCGAGCCGGCTCCGGACCTCGCCAGGCTTCTCCGATGACATCGAAAACCTGAGCGTGGATGACGACCGCGACGTGTTTGCGGCGTCCGGGGCCGCCGACCGAAGCTGACCGGCGCGGAAATCCCGGACAGGAACAGCTACCCGCAGCAAGGAGGCCGGAGCGATGAGCGCAGACAGCGAGGCACAGGCAGAAGGCCCGCAGCCAGCGGAACCCCAGCAGGACCGGCGGAAACATCGCGCGACCAAGCCGGGCCCGCTGCTGCCCAATAAAGCCGCAGAGGATGATCCGCGCCGCTGGGGCGACCGAGCCGCCGACTACGACCACGACGCATGGCTGCGCGAGCAGCGTCCCCCGCACTGGGGCTGACCGGTCACCTACCGTGCGGCCCTGGACCGCTAACCCTCTGGACCGCTAACCCTCTGGACCGCTAACCGGGTGGCGCGGCCACGAGGACAAAGAACAACTTGCCCTGCGTCGATGCCCCGGCCAGTTTGCGCGCCTGGTCGGGGTCCGCGGCCACAACCATCAGGCCTTCGGTCTCCCCGGAGTCGAGCCATTGGCCGGCTTTGCTCCCGTGGGCGGCGGTCCACAACACCGGAACGGCGGAGGCGAGGAGCTGGGACGTGGCAGCCTGCTCGTAGCCGTTCCCGCTGGAGAGCACCACATTGACGAGCTGGCCGGGGGAGACCAGCTGGATGGAGGCGGGGTCAGCCATTCGCAGCGGTACCGCCGCGGCGCCCGCGGGACTGCCGGCCAATAGCCCCGGCCCGACGAGCTGGACATCGGAGAAAAGCTGGCTCCGGCGTACGGCAACGGCGAGCTGCTTTCCCACCAGTGCCGCGCGGCCGGGGGACCCGGCAGGCAGCAGCGGCGGGGGGACCTCAAGCGAGACCAAGTCATTGGCGGCGATCAGGCGGCCCGCCGGGAGATCGCTGGCCGCTGCCCAGGCAGACACCGTTGCCTCGGGAGCGGGAGTCAACTGTTGAACGGTCGCTCCCGCGGCGAGGCAGAGCAGCAGAGCTACGGTGAGGCGGCGTTTCCGTCGCAGCCAACCGCGGAGCCGCCGCCACGGCGGCTGCATGGGTGAAATGCCGGAGCGGAACCGTGTACCAGCTTGCCGGGGTCCGGACCCTGGCGGAGACCAGCGGGGGCGGCTGCGAAGTGCCATGGGCCCACGCTACGGCGTCCCCAGTGGGCCGGGCAGCGCCGCCGGGGCTATGTGGACAAACGGGCCGAGGTCCGTTGGCTCGCCGCTCCCGCGGCGGCGGTTGGGCCTAGCTTGCAGCCGCCGCCGGAGCCGCAGCAGGGGCAGCGGGTGCGGCCGGAGCCGGGGCGGGCGAGACGGTGCTCCCCTTGGAATCGCGGGAGTCCGTCCGGTAGAAACCGGAGCCCTTGAACACGACGCCGACGGTGTTGAACTTCTTGCGCAGGGTCCCCTGGCATTCCGGGCAGGATGTCAGCGAACTGTCCGTGAAGGACTGCACAACTTCGAAGGCATGGCTGCAGTCCTTGCAGGCATAGGCATACGTGGGCACTGGGTTCCTCCTCTGGGGCAAACGAACAGGTCCGTCGGCTGCAAACGGGTGCACATACGGTAAGCGGGATCGCTACCGTGCTGCGCCCCAACGCGTAGGAAGCCTACGCGCCCTTAGCAGTCGGAGGGCCTGAGTGCTAATTCTATCACCCGGGCCCGCGCTGCCAGCATCCGCGCTGCTACCATCCGCGGCTCTACGATTCCTGCCGCAGCCCGATCAGCCCGCGGGGGGTCAGGGCGTTGTCCACCTTCTGATCGAACGGCTCGGTCGGGATGCTGCCGGCAGGCAGGACTTCGGCGTCGTACACGAGGGCCGCCGTCGGAAGTTGCCCGGCGACCGTCCCGGCGGCCTCCCGCCGCAGCGTTCGAAGGGAGGCGAGGAACTTGTCGTAGTAACCGCCGCCCTGGCCGATCCTGTTGCCCGAGAGGTCCAAGGCAGTGGCGGGCAGGAAGATGCCCGATGCGCCCAGTACCACCGATGTCCCCAGCCGCTCGCCGGCCGGTTCCTGGATCGGAGCGAAGCGGCTGCGGACGAATTCCGTCGCGGGAGTCCAATAGACCCAGCTCAACTCCAGGTCGGGTTCGCAGACCGGGAGCAATACGCGGTACCCGGAGCCGTGCAGCGCGGCCAGGAGGGCGTGGGTGGGCGGCTCAGAGTTGACCCCGAGGTAGGCCGCGAAGGTGCCTTTTCCGTCTGCCAACCCACCGGCCCACGCCACCCCATGGCTGGCCAGGGCTTCACCGGCACCCTCCACGGCGGCCGGCGAAAGGGCCGCCCGGGCACGTCGGTGGCTGGACCGGATCTCGTCCTTGCTGTTCATTGCGTAGCTTCCCCTCGTCTCCGATCCGTCCGCTTCGCTGCGGGCGCGCCAGCGGGGCCAAATTACCTGATGTTTGACCCCTCCGCTACATTAGTCGAGTGACTACACCCAACGCTCCGGTACGTAAGGCCGTCATCCCCGCTGCGGGCCTCGGCACCCGCTTCCTTCCCGCCACCAAGGCGATGCCAAAGGAGATGCTGCCCGTCGTCGATAAGCCGGCCATCCAGTACGTGGTGGAGGAGGCCGTGAGCGTGGGCCTGAATGACATCCTGATGATCACCGGGCGCAGCAAGCGGGCCCTCGAGGACCACTTCGACCGGGTTCCCACCCTGGAAGCGACGCTGGAGGCGAAGGGCGATACGGCCAAGCTGGAGTCCATCCAGGCCGCCAGCAACCTCGGCGACATCCACTACGTCCGCCAGGGCGACCCAATGGGCCTTGGTCACGCAGTGTTGCGCGCCAAGCAGCACGTCGGCTACGAGCCGTTTGCCGTGCTGCTCGGCGATGACCTCATCGATGCGCGCGACGAGCTGCTCAGCACCATGATCGAGGTGCAGGCGAAGACCGGCGGTTCCGTGGTGGCCCTGATCGAGGTCGAGCCCTCGCAGATCAGCGCCTACGGCTGCGCCGACGTTGAAGCGGTTGAGGGCGGCGACTACGTCCGCATCAAACACCTGGTGGAAAAGCCCGACGCCGCTGAGGCTCCCTCCAACCTGGCCATCATCGGCCGCTACGTCCTGCACCCCGCGGTCTTCGAGGTCCTGGAGCGGACCGAGCCCGGCCGCGGTGGAGAGATCCAGCTGACGGATGCCCTGCAGGAACTTTCCGCCGGCGAGGGCGAGGGATACGGCGTGTACGGTGTTGTTTTCCGCGGCCGCCGCTACGATACCGGCGACAAGCTGAGCTACCTCAAGGCCTGTGTCCAGCTTGCCGCCGACAGCGAGGACCTCGGCCCGGGGCTGCGCGATTGGCTGCCGGGCTTCGCTGCCAGCCTGACGAGCTAGTTCCATGGGGGGCAACTTCCAGTGGCCGGTGACGCTGGAGTGCGGCGACCTCGTGCTGCGTCCCATCAGGTACCGCGACCGCCGGGAGTGGAGCGAACTGCGCGCCCGCAACGAGCAGTGGCTGGCGCCGTGGGAAGCGTCCAATCCGGCACCCGGGGGTGGCCTGCCCGACTACCGCCAGATGGTGCGGTCACTCAAGGCGCAGGCCGCGCAGGCCACCGCACTGCCGTTCGTGATCACCGCCTGGACCCCCGGGCACAAGGAACCCGTGATCGTCGGTCAGTTGACCGTTTCCTCGATCGTCTGGGGGTCGGCGATGATGGCAACGCTCGGCTACTGGGTGGACCGTGACCACGCGGGCCAGGGGATCGCACCGACCGCCGTCGCCATGGCCACGGACCACTGCTTCCGGACACTGGGGCTGCACCGGATGGAGATTAACATCCGCCCTGAAAACCGGCCGAGCCTGCGCGTCGTGGAGAAACTCGGATTCCGCGACGAGGGTTACCGGCCCCGGTTCCTGCACATCAACGGGCAGTGGGCGGACCACCGCAGCTTCGCGCTCACGGCCGAGGAAGTACCCGAGGGCCTGCTCGCCAAATGGCTGCGGATCCGTCCCGCCTGAACGCCCGACAAACCGGCCCCTGACCAGCGGGTTCGCCATAAATCCAGTGATTTGGCAGTTGTGCCGCGACACACCGCAGGCAATGCCGCCCGGGACGCCTTCTTGCTCATACCGTTTTGAGTGTGGACTTCCCTCTCAGCAGCTCAGTGATCCTTGTCATTGCTGTTGCGCTCTGGATTGTATGGGTGGCTCCCTACATGCTCCGGAACGGCCGCCCAGGGTTGCAAACGGCCGGCGAACTCCTGATCAACGCCGCAGATGTAGAAAAAGCAGACCCTCACGCCGGTTACATGATGACAATGGCGGTCCCGCAGGAGAAACCGATGACGAGTACGCAGCGCCCCGAGTCCGCCCCGAGTTCCCCGGACATCGACGGCGATCGGAAGCTGGCAACGGCCGCGCCGGCGTTCCGGATCCGGTAC
The DNA here is from genome assembly GCF_057748045.1 of Arthrobacter sp. JB02-1C. Classification (NCBI taxonomy): domain Bacteria; kingdom Bacillati; phylum Actinomycetota; class Actinomycetes; order Micrococcales; family Micrococcaceae; genus Arthrobacter; species Arthrobacter sp. JB02-1C. Next base: position 183,072 of record NZ_CM173235.1, on the reverse strand, counting down.
GGCAGGCTCACCCTCGCGTTGCTCGGATTGGCAGCCCTGCTCACCGGCGTCATTTCCGGCGCGTTGCGGCTTTTTGGCATCGGCTCGGGATGGGTGCCAGCCGTCTGTATGCTCACCGCGGCTGCCGCCGTCGTCGCACTCCGGCGGCTGGCGGTGCGGGACCGCCGCCGAAAGGTTGAGGCAGCATTCCGGAGGGCAATGAGCGCGGCACCGAGTGAGGCGCCGGCGGAACGCGTCGCGGACCGGGCCTCGACTCCGGCCGTCCCGGTCAAAGAAAACGTACTCTTCGACGCGGAAGCCGGGGCCGCAGTGCCAGCCGTCAAGCCACTCACCGCAGCGGACCTTCGGCAGGCGGCGCTGGCCGAGGCCGCAGCGTCCGGCGACACAGCCGTCCGGCACGCCGAGGAGGCCGGCGCCACCGGCACGAGCTGGAACCCCGTGGAGGTCCCGAAGCCGAGCTACGTAGCAGCGCCCAAGGCGGAGCGGCCCGCCCCGGAACCGTTGGACCTGCCCGAAGCCCCGAAGGCAACCGGCAAGCCCTCACTCAAGCAGGCGTCCGTCCGGCAGCCGGAGGCGGCCGACGCCGAGTCCAAGCCGCTGGGCAAAGGCCAGAGCGCATTGAGCAACCTCGACGACGTCCTGCAGCGGCGCCGCGCCTGATCGCTTTGGCCGCCCCGGACCGCCGACACGTAGGCGGTCCGGGGCTTTTTTGTCGCAATCGGCGTTACCCTGAGCCTCATGGTGAGAATCTGTGTTGCCGGGGGCACCGGCCAAGTTGGACGGGAAGTAGTAGGCCAAGCCGTTGCCGCCGGGCACCGGGTGGCCGTGCTCAGCCGCAACCCGCCCGCGGCAGGGTCGCCCGGCCGCGTTGGGGGCGCAGAGTATTTCCGGGGCGATGTCACCACCGGGGAAGGGCTGCCCGCGGCTCTGGCCGGAGTCGAGGTGGTGATCGACTGCCTGGAGGGGCGATCCGGTACGGCGCTGAAGAACTTCGCCGACGGCGGTGCACGGCTGCTCGCTGCGGCCAGGGACGCCGGCGTCCCCCGGGCCGTCCTGCTCTCGATCGTCAACTGCGACCGGAGCACCTCCGGCTACTACCAGTCCAAGGCTGCCAAGGAACAGGTCTACGAGCGGTCCGGACTCCGGACCGCAGTGCTTCGGGCCACCCAGTTCCATTCCCTGCTCGCGCGGCTGTTTGCGGCCGGTGCGCGGCTGCGGCTGGTGCCGGTGATCAAAGGCGCCCGGTTCCAGCCGATCGCTCCCGCTGACGTGGCGGCGGAGCTGGTCCGGGTGGCGCTGGCGCCGCCCGGGGCCGCGCCGCACAGCGTCCGGACCATCGGCGGTGCCGAGATCCACAGCATGGCGGAGCTGGCCCGCATCTGGCAGCGGTCCTCCGGGTCGCGGGGCTGGCTGCTGGAGTTTCCGCTGCCGGGGGCGATGGGAAGATACCTTCGCGCCGGCCTCAACCTGGCGCCCGAGGAGCGACACGGTACCCAGACTTTTGAGCGCTGGCTGGCGTTGCGCCCGGATAGTTTGTAGCCTAGGAACGTTGGAATCGCCGTTCCCGTCGGGAGCGGCTTTCTTACGGGGCTATAGCTCAGTTGGTAGAGCGCTTCGTTCGCATCGAAGAGGTCAGGAGTTCGAATCTCCTTAGCTCCACAGTTTGCAGGGGTTTTTGAACCCTTGAGTGCCTGGAATAAACACTTTGATATCCCTTTGGGTCGATGAGTGACTCCATGGCCGTTGCAACCGCCGGGCGCCGGGGATCAGCCCACGCAGACGCTTCGGTCGGTGGTCAGGTTGAAGTCGCCGCTGGGCGAGATGGTGAATCCGACAAATTGGAGCAGGTTCCTGGCCGGGCCTTTGCTGATCATGCGGAACTTACTTTGAACGGCTACGCTGCCGTCGGCGTTGAAATTCGTCCATGCGTTCTCATTGAGGACGTAGACATTCCCCTTGTCGCCGACGCCGGTGGCCTTGATGGAAACGTGGTAGGTGACGGTCCCGTCGGCTTTGGTCTGGCTGACTTGTTGGTATGTGCCCTCGACGGTGACTAATTCGTTGGCGCAACTATAGTAGCCGCCGACGAGGCCGGTTCGGAGGACTTCGGCGGGGGTCGCCATGGCTGCCGAGGCGGGAAGGGCTGTTGCCAGCACGACGCTGACGCCTGCGAGGACGCGGTTCAGAGGGCGCATTTGAAAGCTCCTAACGTCGGGTAGACCCCGCGCACGCGGGTTGACCGCAGGCTATTGGCTACCCGTCGTGCACGCCAGAGTGCGCGCTACTCGTCTTCGGCCTGAGTAAGTGAGGCTCGGCTTCGAGGGCTCCCCGGCGGCCACCGTGTCTTCCGGCGATGAACCAGGAGCGCCGCGGCCAAGCACACCAGGGCGGCAATGACGCCCGGGTAAGCGACCATCGTGCAGTCCGCTCCGGGCGTCCGGGTACACCTGTCCGCGCAGCCATGCGGGGACCTACACTGATGCATCAGGGCAACTGCCGATGGTTCGGGCAGCGCACAACAGGGGATCAAGTACATATCGGGAGGGTCTGGGAATGGGCAACGCCTCGCAGAAGGCTAACCGGGCGGTATCCGAAGCAGCATCAGCGAGCCGGAGCCCCGCGCTGCGGATGCTCGCACGCGGGGGCTTCGTCTTTATCGGCCTGGTCCACATCATGATAGGGGTCATTGCGCTGCAGGTCGTCGGTGGACGGGGCGGTGAGGCGGACCAGTCCGGGGCCATCGGATCGATCGCTTCCAAGCCCGGCGGCACGATTCTTCTATGGGCCGGGTTTGCGGCCTGTGCAGCGCTGGCCCTCTGGATGCTCAGCGAGGCGGTCTTCGCGGTCCGCTCTGAGACCGACTCGAAGAAGAAGCTGCGAGGGGCGGGCGCTGCGGTGGGCAAAGCCATCGTGTTCGGCTTCCTGGCTTTTACGTTCGCCGTCTTCGCCTCGGGCGGCAGTAAGAACTCCAGCCAGTCAACCAGTGACTTTACCGGCAAGCTCATGGGGGCTCCCGCAGGGGTGGTGCTGCTGGTCGTGGTTGGCCTCGCCATCGTTGGTGGCGGCGTCTTTTACGTTTACCGGGGAGTCACGCGCAAGTTCATGGAGGACGTGGAGCAGCCGGGCCGGGCCCGCCAGGCGGTTGAGTGGATTGGGACCATAGGGTACGCAGCCAAAGGCGTGGTGCTCGGCGTCGTCGGCATCCTCGTGATCGTAGCCGCCGCCACCGCAGATCCTTCCAAATCCTCCGGACTCGACGGCGGTCTGAAGACGCTGGGTTCCCAGCCGTACGGAGTGTTCCTGCTCGCCGCGACCGCGGCAGGGCTGGTCTGCTACGGGGTCTACTCAATGGCCCGTGCGCGATACGGAAGGTTCTAGGACCGCGCGTGCGCCGGGCCGTGCGCTCGGTGCCGGGCAGAGCAAAGGGCGCACCCCCGGGGGGTACGCCCTTCGCTCGGTTCGGGTCAGTCCTTTTTGAACGCGTCCTTGACCTTTTCGCCGGCCTGCTTCAGGTCGCCTTTGGCCTGGTCAGCTTTGCCTTCGGCTCGCAGGCTTTCGTCGCCGGTCGCGGTGCCGGCAGCTTCCTTGCCCTTGCCGCCAGCCTTTTCAGCTGCGTTCTCAATCTTGTCGCCTAGTCCCATGGTGTTTCCTCCTACGGTTTGGCGGCCGATCAATACGGCCATAAGCCATCCTAAGCCTACTTAGGATCATGATTTCAAGTAGGGACCCCACAAGTTCAGCTAACCGCGGACAGCCGCACGGAAGCCGCCGGGCTCTGGGCGGCACCCTGCGCAGGTCCCAGTCGGCGCTGCCGACGGGTGGCTGCCACGCCGGCGCCCCGCGCGACCAGCAACCAGCCCTGGCGCCGGCGTACCAACTGCGACCCCGCCGACGATGCTGGCGCACATGATGACGCCCACCACCCTGCGCCGAGCATTTCCAAGGCCGGACATCGCCGGTAGGGTGAAACCCACGGCGACGGCGACGGGGCCAGCGTCAGGATGGATGTAACGACGGCGGGCCGGGGCGCGTGTACCGGCTATTCCAAGGGAGCCACGATGCAACTCAGCCACATACCTCTTCGCGCCGTGACGGGCGCGTTCATCCTTAACGCCGGACTGGGCAAGCGCAATCTGGACGCGGACAGCGCCGCCGGCTTGCAGTCAATGGCGGTCAGGGTCATTCCTCAGTTCGGCCGGCTGGAACCGGAACAATTCGGCAAGCTGCTCAGCTACACAGAGATGACGCTCGGTGCCGCGTTGCTGACGCCTTTCCTGCCCAGCCGGCTGGTCGGACTGGGGCTGGGCATGTTTTCCGGATCCCTCTTCGCCGCGTACCTGAAGACGCCGGGCATGACGCTGGAGGACGGGATCCGGCCCACTCCACAGGGAACGGCGCTGGCCAAGGACGTCTGGATGCTCGGGATCGCGGCCGCGCTGGTCCTGGACCGGAAGCCGAAAGCCCAAGGACTGCGTTCTTAGGTCCCGCGCCGGCCAACCGGCAAGCCGCCACCCGGCCGACCCCGGCCGGGTGCCGGTTTGCCGAGTGCAGTTAACCCAGGATCTTCAGCGCCGTGCCCCAGTTGAAGTCTTCGTAGGCGGGATTGGCTTGCAGGCCCATCAGGAGCAGCTGGAAGCCTTCGAGCTCGCGGGCATGGTGCAGTCCTCCGACCTGCAGCGGCCTGAGCCCTGCGGCCGTCACGAAGTCGGCAACCTCGGTGCGGGCTTCCTCCGAGTCTGTGGCGATGAAAACGTCCAGCGGCTGTCCGGCCACTTCGCCGGCGACCAGCGTCCCGGCGAAGGTGGTGTTGAAGGCCTTGACCACAGTTGCCCCGGCGGGGGCCAGTTTGGCGATCTCTTCAGCGGCAGAGGTGCCGGGTGCCACCACGAGCGAATCGAAGGTTTCGAAGTTGATGGGGTTCGTGATGTCGATGATGATCCGGCCGTCGAGGGCATCGCCGTAACTGCTCACGACCTCTTTGGCGGCATCGAAGGGCAGGGCCAGGACGACGATGCGGCCGTCTGGTGCTTCGGTCGAGGCGGCCCCCGTTGCCCCGGACCCCAGCTCGGCGGCCAGCTTCCGGGCGTCCTCGGCGCTGGAGCTGAGAATCTGGACGGAACGTCCGGCCGCGACCGCGCGGGTCCCGATACCGCGGCCCATGTTGCCGGAACCAATGATGGTGATGTCAGTCATGGTGCTCTCCTTCTCAATGAAACGGATCAACCGGTCGGGCCGGCGTGCCACTGCGGCGTCCGGTAGTGCTCGGCTGCGGTGCGGCCCGCTTGAAAGTCAACCACCACGGCGCGAGGTATAACACCCCGTGCGGGATGATGAGGCCATGACCATTGCGAAGTCCGTGCTCCTTTTTGCCCTTGCCGCCGTTGCCGAAATCGGGGGTGCCTGGCTGGTCTGGCAGGCAGTCCGCGAAGGACGCGCCTGGTGGTGGGCCGGGCTGGGCATCATCGCCCTGGGACTCTATGGCTTCGTCGCCACCCTGCAGCCCGATGCGCATTTTGGCAGGATACTTGCCGCGTACGGCGGCGTCTTTGTCGCGGGATCGCTGGCCTGGGGGATGGCGTTTGACGGATTCCGTCCAGACCGCTGGGACATCATCGGATCGCTGATCTGCCTCGCCGGGGTGTCCGTCATTATGTTCGCGCCCCGCAGCCCGGTGGGCTGAGGGCTCAGCCCGGCCCGCGGATGTCTCCGGCAGGTCCGGGATATTCTGAACAACGCACCCGCCCCTTGAGAGGACCCTTTCCATGAGCCTAATCCGGCTGCACGACGTCAGTGTCCGCTTTGAGAACACCCCAGTCCTCCGGGAAGCGTTCTTCCGGCTCGAACCAGGGGACAGAGTCGGCCTGATCGGCAAGAATGGATCCGGTAAGACCACCGTCCTCAAGTTGATCCTTGACCAGGTGGCCCCGGACACGGGCACGGTCAGTGTCGAGCTGGGTACCAGGGTGGGGTACTTCTCGCAGTTCTCCGAGTTGAACGGGGACGCCACCATCACCGAGGTGCTGGACGGGCTGTTCGCCGAAATCAAGGCAGTGGAGGCCGAGCTTGCCGCCATCGACGCCGCCATTGCCGAAGATCCCGCGGCAGCGGAACTCGACCGTCTGATCAGCCGGCAGGCCGGACTGTTCGAGGAGATGGACCGGCTTGACGGCTGGGATTACCCGCGCCGCATCGATACCGTGCTGACCACCCTCGGCTTCGACACCGCGCACCGCCACTGTCCCATCGACGATCTCTCCGGAGGCTGGCGCAACCGGGCGGCGCTCGCCAAAATCCTGCTTGAGGGACCGGACGTTCTGCTGCTCGACGAGCCCACCAACTTCCTGGACGTGGCCGGCGTGGAGTGGCTGGAAAGCTGGTTCCGCGACTTCAAGGGCGCCGCGGTGATCGTCTCGCACGACCGGAAGTTCCTCGACGCCGTCGTCACCCGGATCATCGAGGTCGAGAACTTCCACCTGCACGAATACCCCGGAAACTTCGGCGAATACGTCGTCCAGAAGCAGTTCCGGCTCAAGACTCTCGAGCAGCAGTTTGTGCACGAGGCCGAGCTCCTCGCCTTCGAGGCCGAGGGGATCGCGGACCGCCGCGAAGCCGCTAAGGCCGCCGGTCGGGGGCTGGGCAACCAGCTCGCCAGGATCAAGAAATCCCGGAACCCCCGGCCGGTGGACCAGATCGTCACGGAGCTCTACGGCGGACTCCATGTGAAGGACGTTCTGTGCCGGGTGGAGGGGCTCGGCAAGTCCTACGGCGACAAGCTGCTGTTCGACGACTTGAGTTTCGAAATCCGCAAGGGCAACCGGATCGCCGTCCTCGGCGCCAACGGCAGCGGGAAATCCACGCTGCTGAAGGTTTTGACCGGCGAGGAGGTCCCCGATTCCGGCGAGGTGACCTGGGCCAAGGGTCCCGGTTTCGTTTCGTACAACCAGATGCTTGCGGACCTCGACGACGGCGACACCGTCTCGCACGCGGTTAACGCCCTGCCGGACAGCCTGGCCTTCAGCGCCACGAAGAAGTCCGTCAACCGCTTCCTGGCGATGTTCCAGTTTTCCGAGGCCGACCTCAAGCAGAAGATCGGCAATCTTTCCGGCGGCCAGAAGGCGCGCGTGGCGATGGCGCAGTGCCTGCTCTCCGGGGCTTCGGTGCTGCTGCTCGACGAACCCACCAACCATCTGGACCTCTCGAGTACCCAGGTAATGGAACGGGCGCTGCTGCATTTCCCCGGCGCCGTCGTCGTGGTGAGCCACGACCGGTTCTTTACCGAGAAAATCGCCACCCGCCGGCTCATTTTCGGTACGCCGGGCGGTGCCCCGGGAGAGGTCGATGTGCAGGCCGCCTGACCCGCTGAGGCAGCACCCGGGGTGGGCTGCGAGCGAAGGGCGGGCTGGCGGCACGCGCGGGGTAACGCGGGGATAATAGGAGCATGGCCGAACAGCATCGGGAACACGAAGGTGACCCCTGGGAGGAGTTTGACCGGCTCCCACCGGCCGCACGCGACCGGGTCGGCGGCTTTCCCGGCGGCGAGCCGTATGGCTTCGGTTTTCGGACCGGAGTGCGCAGTGTCCGCGTCGCCGTCGGGTTCGCCGTGTACGCCCTGGTGCTCGGCACAGTGCTGGTCCTGCTTGGGGCGGTCTACTTCATCGGGCACGGGCAGTGGCTCTGGCTGGCGCTGATGGCAGCGATCGAGACCGTGTTTGTCCTGGCTTTCGCCCGGCTGGTGGCCCAGGCCCGCCGCCGCGGGCCGACGCCGTAGTCCCGGCCGGCCCGGCGAAGAGGCCCCGGCCCTGGAACCCGGCGCCGCCCTAGAGCCAGCCCTTGCGCTTGAAAACGGTATACATGACGGCAGCGGTGACCGCCATCATGCCGATCGCCATCGGGTAGCCAAAGGTCCAGTGCAACTCGGGCATCCGTTCGAAGTTCATCCCGTACACGCCGGCCACGAAGGACGGCGCGAAGAAGATGGCGGCCCACGAGGAAATTTTCTTGACCTGCTCGTTTTGTTCGGCGCTGGCCTCACTCTGGCGGTTGGCGGTCAGCGTGCCGTCCAGGGTAAGCGCGTTCTGCAGCAGGTCGCGGAACGAATCCGCACGGGAAATCAGCCGCTCCACGTGGTCCTCGACGTCCCGGAGGTTGTGCCGGAGCTCGGTGTCCACGTGGTACTTCTCGAAACCCTCCCGCAGCTGCTGCATCATCGCGGGCAGGGGGTGGATGGCGCGCTGGAAATGGATGACTTCCCGCGCGAGGTCGTAAATGCGGCGTGAGACCAGCGGGTCGCCGCTGAACAGCTGGTCCTCGATCTCGTCGATGTCGTTTTCCAACCCCGCGACCACCGGAAGATAATCGTCCACCACCTGGTCCATCAGCGCATATAGGACCGCCTCGGGACCATGGCACAGCAGGTCGGGACGTCCCTCCATCCGCCGCCGTACGTTCCCGACGACGGAGGTCTCAGCGTGCCGGACCGTCACCACGAAGTTCCGGCCGGTAAAGACGTGCAACTCGCCGAACTCCACGGTCTCGGACTCGTCCAGGTACCGGGCGGGGCGGAGCACCGTGAACAGGCTGTCGTCATAGCGCTCAAGTTTGGGCCGCTGGTGTGCGGAGATCGCGTCCTCGACGGCGAGGCCGTGCAGCCCGAATTCTGCCGAGACAGCCGCCATTTCCTTCTCGGTGGGCCGGTATAGACCGATCCAGGCCATGCCGCCAAGTTCGGTCAGCGTTTCAAATGTCTGGGCAAGGTCGCTCGGCTCGGCGCGGCGGACGCCGTCGACGTAGACGGCGTTGTCAATGATGGTCACCGGGACATTATCCAGCAGCGGCCAGTGTCCTGCCGAACCGGGCCGCCGGCGTCGGCGGACCCGGGTCGGCCGTGACGGGCTTCGAGCTGCTGTGCGCCAGGTTAGTCCGGCAGGGGTCCGTGGTTTCCCTGGATGTGGTCAAACACCAGGGTGGTCTCGGTGTGGCCGACGACGGGGTCGGTGGCCAAGTTGTCCAGCACCCAGTCGCGGAGGTCTTCCGTCGTGGCCACGGCGATGTGCAACAGGTAGTCCACCGAACCGGAGGTGTGGAAGGTGGAGAGCACCGCGGGGAGCTTGGGGACCCTCGCGGTGAAGCGGTCAATCTGTTCGCGGTCGTGGGCCCGCAGCCGGACGGCAATGAGCGCCTGTACTGAGCGGCCCACCGCGGCGAGGCTCAGCTTGGCCTCGAAGCCCTCGATGATGCCGCGCTCGGAAAGGGCCCGGGTGCGCATCAGGGCCGTGGACGGCGCGATTCCGACCAGTTCGGCCAGTTGCTTGTTGGAGACGCGGGCGTCTTCCACCAGCGCGGCCAGGAGGCGCTCGTCGATGGCGTCCAGAGGTTCGCCGGCGCCCGCCCCCGGCCGAACATTCTTCGTGCTACTGCTCACGGATCCTCCTCGATGTGATGTGAGTTCATCATAAACAGTCGAATCCCACACTTCCATTCGAAGGCACTATAAAGCTCCGAATTATTGCCACATAGTTATCGCATTCAATGAGGAATATTCGTAAGGAGTAAGGTGCTCTCTCAAGATTCGCTGGCGGTCCACGCCGGCCGGGCCGGTCTCACCGGCCTTGGCGTCCACGCCGTCCCGATTGATCTCTCCACCACGGCGCCGTTGCCGTCGGTCCACGACGGCGGCCTCGCGTACGAGCAGATGGCGACCGGCGGCCCGCACCTGGACGGCCAGAGCACGGTTTACCAGCGGCTCTGGAATCCCACCGTGTCCCGGTTCGAAGAAGGCGTCGCGCTGCTGGAGGACGCCCCCGAGTCCGTGGCCTTTGCCACCGGCATGGCCGCGCTGAGCGCAGTGTTGCTCGCCGTCGTCGCGACCGGGAAACGGCACGTGGTGGCGGTCCGGCCGCTGTACGGCGGCAGCGACCACCTGCTGGCCTCCGGTGTCCTCGGCACCGAGGTCACGTTCACGACGCCCGACGGCGTGCACGCTACGTTGCGGGCCGATACCGGCCTGGTCATTTTGGAGACCCCAGCCAACCCGAGCCTTGAGCTGGTGGACATCACGGCGATGGCGGCCGCGGCCGACGGCGTGCCGCTGCTGGTGGATAACACCTTCGCTACGCCGGTCCTTCAGCGGCCCTTCCGGCACGGCGCGGCCATGGTGCTGCACAGTGCCACGAAGTTCATTGGCGGCCACGGCGACGCCATGGGCGGCGTCGTGGCGGTCCCCCCGGAATGGGCCGTCCGGCTGCGGCAGCTGCGGGCCATCACCGGAGGCATCCTCACGCCGTGGCCGGCCTACCTGCTGCATCGGGGGCTCGCGACGCTTCCGGTCAGGGTGCGGGCACAGCAGTCCGGCGCCGAGAAAGTCGCATCCGCCCTCGCCGGGCACGACCTCGTCCGGCGCGTCTATTACCCGGGCCTGCCTGAATGCGACCCGCAGGGCCTGGTCGGATCGCAGATGGCGGGGCCGGGGTCGTTGTTGTCGATCGAACTGCACAGCGCCGAGCACGCCGAGCGCATGCCGTCGGCCGTCAGCATGATCACCCACGCTGTCTCGCTCGGCGGCGTCGACACGCTCATCCAGCACCCTGCCGGCTTGACCCACCGCCCGGTGGCTGCCGAGGCCAAGCCGCACGCTGCCCTGCTCCGCGTCTCGGTCGGCCTGGAAGACCCGGCGGACATTGTTGCGGACCTGGTGCAGGCTCTCGAGGGGACCCGCTGACCCGTTAGGGTGCCGGCACCGGCCCGCCTCCGCGGACCACCGGACCGCCCGGGCCGGCGGGATGCACGACGGCGGTGACCACCGCCGTCGTGCCGGCCAGTGCCATCACCGCCACGGCCAGGGCGGCCCAGCCGAGGGACTGGAAAAGCAGCCCCCCGGCCCAGCCGATGACGCTGGAGCCGAGGTAGTAGGCGAGGTTGTACAGTGAGGCGGCCTGCGCCCGCCCCGTACTCGCGATCACGCCGGTCCAGCCGGAACCGATGCTGTGGGCCGCGAAGAATCCGCCGGTGAAGAGCACGAGGCCGGCCAGGATCAGGACTAGGGACTGGGCCAGGGTCAGCGCGAGACCGGCGATCATCAGCACCGTGCCGGCCAACATCACGTTGCGGCGGCCAAAGCGCAGCGTCAGCCCCGCCGCCCACCGGGCTGAAACAGTGCCGGAGAGGTAAGCCAGGAAGATCAGGCTGATCAGGGAGGCAGGCAGGCTGAATGGTTCTCCCGAGAGCCGGAAGCCCAGGTAGTTGTACACCGCCACGAAGCCACCCATGAGCAGGAAGGCCTGGAGGTAGATGGCGAGCAGCCGGGGGTTTCGGCTGTGCCCGGTGAGCGTCGAGACGGCCCCGCGCAGTCCGCTGGCTGCCGCCGCAGTGAAATTTCGTGCCGGCGGTACCGAGACCAGGAACAGGGCAGCGGCGAGGGCTGCCATGACGGACACGGCCAGCGCCGCCGCCCGCCAGCCCCACAGTTCACCTACGGGACCGGCCACGAGCCGTCCGGCCAGCCCGCCGAGCGTGGTGCCCGCCACGTAGCTGCCCGCGGCCAGGGCGGCGTGCGCCTTGTTCACTTCTTCGTTGAGGTAGGCGATGGCAATGGCGGGGATGCCGCCGAGCGCCATGCCTTCCAGCGTCCGAAGGGCCAGCAACACCGGGAAGCTTGGCGCCAGCGGGGTCAGCAGGCCCAGGACCGTCGCGGCGGAGATGCCCCACGCCATGGCCCGGACCCGTCCCACCCGGTCGGCCAGGAAAGACCACGGCAGAACCGTCAGGGCCAGGCCCACCGTGGCCAGCGAAACGGTGAGAGCGGCCTCCGCCGCGGTGACCTGGAGTTCGCGTGCGATCAGCGGCAGCACGGCCTGAGTGGAATAGAGCTGGGCGAACGTGGCCACGCCGGCAAAGGCAAGGCCGGCCAGGATCCGGCGGTATGCCGCCGAGCCCTTGGCGTGTCCCGGCCAGCTGTCAGGCGTCGGCCGACGGCCCCCGGGGTGCGGTCCGGCAGCGGGGGAGGGAGGCATGGAACCAGCCTATGGCCTGGCATCGCGATGCTTCGAATGCGCACGCTCCGTCGTCGGTCAGTCCACCAGGTCGGCCAGGATCGAGGCCACGGAGCCGGACCGCGCGCGCTGCCACCCGGTCCCGGCCCAGAGGTTCAGCCGTTCCGCGTCGCCCGCGGCTGCGGCGGCGGCCCGCAGCGGCGCGGTCAGATGGTGCACCGCCGGGTAGGCGGCCGGGGCGGTCGGGTGGTCCCGGACGAATTCGTTGACCAGCGCACGGGCCGGGCGCCCGGTAAAGGCAGTCGTCACGGCGGTACCGGTGAAGTGCGCACTGGCCAGGGCGTCCTTGTGCAGTTGCCGGGCGCCGCTTTCGTCGGCGCGGAGCAGCGCGGTGCCCAGCTGCGCGGCGTCCGCCCCCGCCTCGAGTACCGCCGCCAGCCCGGCAGCGTCCATCACAGCGCCGGCTGCCACCAGCGGCAGCTGCACGGCCGCCCGGACGGCCGCGACGAGCTCCGCCGTCGTGGCCGGCGCCGTCGAGGACCCTCCGGGGCGCGCCAGGAACGCTGCACTGTGCGCGCCGGCGCAGCCATGTTGCACCACCAGGGCATCGACGCCCTGCTCCGCTGCCTGCCGTGCCTCCGCCACCGAGGTGACGGTGGCCAGAACCGCCGAGCCGGCCCGCTTCAAACGACTGACGACGTCCTCGCCGGGAAGACCGAAGGTGAAGCTGACCAGCTCCACCGGATCCGCCAGCAGGGCATCCACCTTGCCGCGCCAGGCGTCGTCGTCATCGAGCCGCAGGGCAGGCAGTTCCACCCCGTACCGGCGCGCCTCGGCGTCCAGCTGCCGGCGGTAGTCCGCCAGCTCGGCCAGTACGGCTGCGGGCGGCGGCAGCTGGCCCGGGTCCGGAACGAAGACATTCATGCCGAACCGTGCACCGGAGCCGCGGACCGTGCGGATCTCGGCCTGCATGGCCGCCACGCTCTTGTAGCCGGCGGCCAGGAAGCCCAGACCGCCGGCGGCGTGCACGGCTGTGACGAAGTCCGGGGTGGAGGTCCCTCCGGCCATCGGCGCGGCGATGACCCGGGTGTTGAAGATGCCGTGTGGCATGGCTCGCTCCTGACGTTGATTCAGTAGGCTGGTCCGGTGACCCATTCTGACATCCCCGCCGCGCCGGACGCCCCTTCCGCCACCCCCGCCGGCGCCGTGATCGGGCTCGACATCGGCGGCACCAAGACCCGCGGGGTCCGCTTCGAGGGCGGCGTACCGGTGGCGGATGTGTCAGTGGGCAGCGCCAACGTGCAGAACGTTACCGCCGCGGAAGCCGCCCGCAACCTGGCCGAGCTCTTCGCCCGGATCGGCGGCGGCGAGGTCGCTCGGGTCTACGCGGGCGCGGGCGGCATCGACACCGACGAGGATGCTGCGGCGCTCGCGGCTTTGATTGCACCGCATGCTCCGGCAGCCAGGGTCACCGTGGTCCACGATTCCCGTCTCCTGCTGGCGGCCGGCGGCGCGAGCACCGGCGTCGCCGTGATTGCCGGTACCGGCTCCGCGGCGTGGGGCAGGAACGGCCGGGGCGGCGAGGCCCGCGCCGGCGGCTGGGGCTACCTGCTCGGCGACGAAGGCAGCGGCTACTGGCTGGGCCGGGAAGCCGTCCGCCACAGTCTGCGCCGGATGAACCTCGGGCTCGATCCCGATGAGCTCACCCGGGCCCTGCTGGACTCCTGCGGCGTGGACCACCCGAACAAGCTGATTGCGCTGTTCCATTCCCCGGCGACCGGGCGGCGGTTCTGGGCCCAGCAGGCCCGGCTCGTGGTCGGAGCGGCCGACGCCGGGCACGCGCCAAGCCAGGCACTCATTGACCGGGCCGGGCGGGACCTCGCCGGCCTGGCCGAGCAGACCGTCCGCCAACTCGGCATCGAAGGTCCCGTCATCCTCGGCAGCGGGCTCGGCATGAACGTGCCGCGGCTGCAGGACTCGTTCCGCCAGTGGCTGGCCGCAGCGGGGATCACCGATGTCCGCGTCCTGCGGCAGGAACCGGTGTTCGGCGTGCTGCAACTGGTGGCCGAGGAGGGCTGACCGGCGGGCCGGGGAGGAAGCGGCAGGCCGGCCGCTAGGCTTGATCAATGACTTTGGCCTTCGACACCCGCCCCGCAGCCTACGGTGTCATCATCCGCGACGGTTCCCTCCTGCTGGCCTATTGGAAGCAGGGCGGCCGTGAAGGCTGGACCCTGCCCGGCGGTGGCCTGGACCTCGCCGAGCATCCGGTGGACGGGTGCCGGCGCGAAATTTACGAGGAGACCGGCTACCAGGCCGACATTGGCACCATCCTGGGGATCGACGTCGGCCATTGGCCTGCGGAGGCCCGGTTCGACGGCGGCCAGCGCGACTTCCAGTCCCTGCGCCTGGTTTATGAGGCAAGCATCGTCGGCGGCGAACTGCGCCACGAGGTGGGCGGCAGCACCACACACGCGGCGTGGATCCCGTTGCCGGACGTCGCCGCTTTGAACCGGGTCTCCCTCGTGGACGCCGCGCTGCGGCTGTACCGCGAACGGCCCCTGGACGGGAAGCTCGGCTAGGAATAGCCGCCACGGAACCGGGTGCGCGGCACCTTCCGTCCTGCGGGCCGGGACCGACCGTTCGCTAACGGCACGGTTACGGCCGGGCGTACCGGCTTTACAGCCAAAAATCAGCATGCATATGATCAGTTGGCTGGACCGTCCATTGTTGCCGCCAACAGTTAGGTAAGCCCGAAATGGCAGAGGCCATGATCGAGTTCCAGAGCGTCACCAAGCAGTACCAGGGCGGTCAGGCCGCGGTCGAGAACCTCAGCATGTCCATCGACAAGGGCGCCATCACGGTCTTTGTGGGCCCTTCGGGTTGCGGCAAAACCACGTCCCTGCGGATGATCAATCGAATGGTCGAGCCGACGTCGGGCACCATCACGGTGGACGGGCGGGATGTGACCAGCGTCCCGGCGGCGCAGCTGCGCCGTTCCATGGGTTACGTCATGCAGTCCTCCGGGCTGATGCCCCACCGTTCCGTGCTGGACAACATCGCCACGGTGCCGCGGCTCAACGGCGTGTCCAGGGCAGCGTCCCGCAAACGCGCCCAGGAACTGCTCGACGTCGTCGGCCTCGACTCCGGGCTGGGCCGGCGGTACCCCTCACAGCTTTCCGGCGGGCAGCAGCAGCGCGTCGGCGTGGCCCGCGCGCTGGCTGCCGACCCGCCCGTGCTGCTGATGGACGAGCCGTTCAGTGCCGTGGACCCCGTGGTCCGCGATGAGCTGCAGAAGGAACTGCTCCGCCTCCAGCGCGACCTCGCCAAAACCATCGTGTTCGTCACGCACGACATCGACGAGGCGACCGTGCTGGGGGACAAGGTGGCGGTCTTCGCCGCCGGCGGCAAGCTGGCGCAGTACGCCGCGCCGGAGGAAATTCTCAGGGCCCCGGCAAACGACTTTGTGGCCGCCTTCGTCGGCCGCGACCGCGGATTCCGGCACCTCGCCTTCAGCTCCGCGGCCGGCGTCACCGTCCATCCCATCACGACGATCGGCCTCGAGGAGCTGGAGCGCGACGGCGGCCCGCGGCCGGACGAGTGGCAACTTGTGGTCGACACGGACCACCGCCCGCTCGGCTGGAGCGCACCGGGCACCGGCCCCAACAAGGTCCCGGGCGGTTCGCTCTTCCGCCGCGGCGAGACGCTGCGCCGCGCGCTGGACGCGGCACTGTCCTCGCCGTCCGGGCTGGGAGTGGCGGTGGAAGACGACGGCCGGGTGGCCGGCGTGATCGCTGCCGACGAGGTGCTCGCGGTCATCGAAGCTGCCCGCCAGGTCCGGCAGGACGCGCTCTGATGGAATGGTTCCTGGCCAACAGCGGGGAAGTCTTCGGCCTGGCCGGCCAGCACCTCGTCCTGGCCGTCCTGCCGATGCTGTTCGGCCTGATCATCTCCGTCCCGCTGGCCCAGTTGGCGAGGCAGAACCGGACCCTGCGCGCCGTGGTCCTGACCGCCTCATCGCTGCTGTACACGATCCCGTCGCTGGCGCTCTTCATCATCCTTCCCACCGTGCTGGGCACCAGAATCCTGGACCCGGTCAACGTTGTGGTGGCGCTGACGATCTACGCCGTGGCCTTGCTGGTCAGGGCTGCCCTGGACGCCTTCGACTCGGTCGACAAGGACCTCGAACAGGCTGCCGTGGCCATGGGCTTCAAACCGCTGGCCCGGTTCCTGCAGATCGACCTGCCGCTTTCCCTGCCTGTGCTGTTCGCCGGCCTCCGCGTCGTTTCGGTTAGCAACATTTCGCTGGTCAGCGTCGCGGCACTGCTGGGCATCGGCAACCTCGGCATGCTCTTCACCTCCGGGCTCCAGCGCGACTTCGTCACTGAAGTCGTGGTCGGCATCATCGCGATCCTGGTGCTCGCACTGGTGATGGACGCGGTCCTGGTCCTGCTGGAACGGCTGCTGACACCCTGGACCCGTGCCGGTACCGGAAAGTCGGGCGGGCAGCCGGCAGAGGGCAGGACACGCTCCGACGTAACCGCGGGGGCAACCGCATGAGCAACGTTTTCACCGACACCCTGGCGTGGCTAACCGACCCGGAAAACTGGGCAACCAGCACCGGCATTCCGGTCCGGATCGCCGAGCATCTGCAATACACCGGCCTGGTGATGCTCATCGCGACCGCCATCGCGGTGCCGATCGGTCTGTACGTGGGGCACACCGGAAGGGGCCGCGTCGCTGTGGTGGCCCTTGCCGGCGCGTTGCGCGCCCTGCCCACCCTCGGCTTGCTGACCCTTTTTGTCCTGCTGGCCGGCATTGGGCTGATGCCGCCTGTCTGGGCGCTGGTGATCCTGACCGTGCCGCCGCTGCTGGCCGGAACCTACGCCGGAATCTCCAGCGTGGACCGCGACGTCGTGGACGCGGCGCGGGCGATGGGCATGACCGAGCTTCAGGTTCTCTTTCGTGCCGAGTTCCCCAACGCGCTGCCGGTGATGTTCGGGGGCTTCCGGACCGGAGTCCTGCAGGTCATTGCCACCGTGTCGGTGGTTGCCTACATCAATCTGGGCGGCTTGGGCCGCTACCTCTTTGACGGCCTCGCGCTCTCCGACTTCCCGCAGATGCTCGGCGGCTCGCTGCTGATCGCGGGGATCGCCATCGCCGTGGACCTTGTTCTCGGTCTTATCCAGCGGCGTGTCCTGACCGGCGGGGCCGCCCGCAAACCCAGCCGCAGCCAGCAGGCCGCGGTTGATCTCACAGACCCCGCGACCGCGGAGGCTGTTGTTCAAGGAGGTACGTCATGAAGGAAAACCGCCAACGAGCCCTGGGCAGACGAACATTCGGCGGGCTGGCCGCCGGTCTCGGCCTGGCCTTGGCGCTGTCCGCTTGCGGCGGCTCGTCGAACCCCCTGTCTTCGGCTCCCGCCAGCGGTGGCTCCACCGGCGGCAGCGGGGGCGCGCTGGTAATCGGTTCAGCCAACTTCACCGAGAGCCAGGTTATTGCGGAGCTCTACGCCGGGGCGCTCAACGCCGCCGGTGTCACGGCCACTACCAAACCGAACATCGGCTCCCGTGAGGTCTATTTCAAAGCCGTGCAGGACGGCTCCATCGACGTGATCCCCGAATACAGCGGAAACCTGCTGCTGCACGTCAACAAGGAAGCCACCGAGGTTTCCGCCGACGACATCGCCAAGGCCCTCCCGGCCAAGCTCCCCGACGGCTTGGCCGTGCTGGATGCTGCCAAAGCCGAGGACAAGGACGCCATGGTGGTCACGAAGCCCACCGCGGAGAAGTACAAGCTGAAGTCGATCGAGGATCTGGCCAAGGTCTGTAGTGAGGTTGTCATTGGCGCCCTCGCGGAGTTCTCTGAGCGCTCCTACGGCCTGCCTGGCCTGAAGAAGAACTACAACTGTGTGCCCAAGAAGCTTGAACCCTTCAGTGACGGCGGCGGCCCTGTCACCGTCAAGGCCCTGCTGACGGACCAGGTGCAGGTGGCCGACATCTTCACGACGACACCGGCCATCGCCGACAACGACCTGGTGGTGCTGGAGGACCCGAAGAACAACTTCATCGCCCAGCAGGTCCTGCCGCTGTACAACAAGGCCAAGATGACGGACAAGGCCAAAGAGGCACTCAACAACGTCTCGAAACTGCTCACCACCGATGACCTGATCAACCTCAACCGCGCGGTCGGCGGCAGCCAGAAACAGAACCCGAAAGACGCCGCGGCCGCCTGGCTCAAGGACAAGGGCCTGGTCAAGTAAGCCAAACGATGTACTTCTGCTGTGAGACACGTCTCACAGCAGAAGTACATCCGCCATATGGCATATTTGATGGATGGCAGAATTCAAGCAGTCCACCAAGCTTCATAATGTCCTCTACGACATCCGTGGACCGATCCTTCAGGCCGCGCAGCAAATGGAGGCCGAAGGCCACCGGATCCTCAAGCTGAACATCGGCAACCCTGCCCCGTTTGGATTCGAAGCGCCGGACGCGATCCTGGTCGACATGATCCGCCACCTGCCGCATGCCCAGGGGTACAGCGATTCCCGCGGCATTTTCTCCGCCCGCACCGCTGTCTCGCAGTATTACCAGACCCGCGGAATCCAAAACATCCACGTCGACGACGTCTACCTCGGCAACGGGGTCAGCGAACTTATCACCATGTCCCTGATGGCGCTGCTGGACGGCGGCGACGAAGTGCTGATCCCCACCCCGGACTACCCGCTCTGGACGGCGTCCGTTGCCTTGGCCGGAGGCCGGCCCGTGCACTACCTCTGCGACGAGGACTCCGGTTGGCAGCCGGACCTGGAAGACCTCGAAGCGAAGATCACCCCGCGTACCAAAGGCATCGTGGTGATCAATCCCAACAACCCCACCGGGGCCGTGTACCCGGAGGAGACGCTCAAGAAGATCGTGGCCCTCGCCGAAAGACACGGACTCGTGGTCTTCGCCGACGAAATTTACGAAAAGATCCTGTACGAGGACGCCGTGCACGTGAACATGGCGGCCGTGACCGGCGACGACGTCCTGTGCCTTACCTTCAGCGGCCTGTCCAAGGCGTACCGGGTCTGCGGCTTCCGCGCCGGCTGGATGGCCATCTCCGGCCCCAAGAAGGACGCCGCGGACTACCTCGAGGGCATCAACCTGCTGGCCAACATGCGGTTGTGCGCCAATGTCCCGGCCCAGCACGCCATCCAGACCGCGCTGGGCGGCTACCAGAGCATCAACGACCTCATCTTGCCGGGCGGCCGGTTGCTGGAACAGCGGAACAAGGCCTACGACATGTTGAACGCGATCCCGGGGGTCAGCACGCAGCAGGCGCGCGGCGCGATGTACCTGTTCCCGAAACTGGACCCTGAGGTCTACCACATCCGCGATGACGAGAAGTTCGTCCTGGATCTGCTGCGCCAGCAAAAGATCCTCGTCTCGCACGGCCGGGCGTTCAACTGGGTCCGTCCGGACCATTTCCGGATGGTGACCCTGCCCGGCGTCAAAGACCTCGAAGAGGCGATCAACCGCATGGCGGACTTCCTGAGCCGCTACCAGGGCAACTAGGATTCGGGACAGCAGCGCCGGGGCGGATTAGCCGGCCGGCTGCCCGAACCGGAAAGAGGCTTTGATGGCGGCTATCGTCAACTTTGACAAGAATCCCTCCGACACCCTGGTCGTCGGCAAGAAGTTCAGCCTCCGCGACGTCGATCCGGGGTCCACGCCGGGTTATGCCGGCGACAAGGCCGCCGGAGAGGAGTTGCTCAGGGACCAGGACAGTAAACTGACCCGGCTGCAGGAACAACTCTTTGCGGAGTCCAGGTCAGGCGGCAAGAAGCGTGTCCTGTTGGTCCTTCAGGCGATGGACACCGCCGGCAAGGGCGGCATCGTCAACCACGTGATGGGCCAAATGGATCCGCAGGGCGTGCAGTTGAAGTCGTTCAAGGCGCCGACCCCGGAGGAGCAGTCTTATGACTTCCTTTGGCGGATCGAAAAAGAGGTGCCGGCGGCTGGCATGGTGGGGGTTTTTGACCGTTCGCACTATGAGGATGTCCTGATTCACCGGGTGCACCGCTGGGCCGATGCCCCAGAGCTGGAGCGCCGCTACCGGGCCATCAATGAGTTCGAAGCCCGGCAGACGGCCGCCGGAACGAAAATCGTCAAGGTCATGTTGCACCTGAGCCGTGACGAGCAGCAGGCACGGCTGCTCGCCCGGCTGGAAGACCCTGCGAAGAGGTGGAAATACAGCGGAAACGACCTCAAGGAACGGGCTTTCTGGGACGACTACATGGACGCCTACCAGGCAGCCTTCGAACAAACCAGCACCGAGCTTGCACCCTGGCACGTGGTGCCGGCGAACAAGAAGTGGTACGCCCGGATCACTGTCCAGCAGTTGCTCCTGGAAGCCTTGGAAGGACTGGCGCTGGAGTGGCCGGTCCCGGACCTCGACGTCGAAATGGAGAGCGAGTTGGTGCGGCGCTCCTAGCCGGCGGCTGGTTTAGCTGTCGCCGGCGGCGTGCTCCCGGGCAGCGGCGAGGCGTTTGCGCGCGCCTTCGAGCCACGATTCGCACCGCTTGGCGAGGGCTTCGCCGCGCTCCCACAGGGCGAGCGACTCTTCCAGGCTGGCGCCGCCCGCCTCGAGCCGCCCCACCACGGCCACCAACTGCTCCCTGGCTTCCTCGTAGCTCAGTGCGTCCAGGTCCGCGTTGGGCGTCGGGACCGCCTTGTTCTCGGCTGCCATTGTGGTTCTCCTCTTGTTTGTGTCCCGGTGGTTTTGCCTAACGGCGCCGGAAAGTTGAATATGGGGGCCACGCCGGCCGGTCAGTCTGCGGCCGATTCCGGCGCGCCGGTGGAACGGGCGGAGAAACTACCGCCGGCCACGCGGACGGCCAGGTCGGTGCCGGTGGGCGCCTGTTCTGGATCCCGGACGACAACGTGCCCGGCCAGGCCAGCCCTTCCGTCGTCGAGCTGCACCACGGCATAGCCGCGGTCCAGGGTCTTCTGCGGCGACAGTGCGCGCACCTGTGCCTTGAGATGGACGAGCTGGTCTGCGGCCCGGACCACTGCGGAGTCGATCGCGGCGTGCGAACGCCGCTTGAGCCGTTCGACGTCGTCCCTCCGGGTGGTGACCATGCCCTCGGGTGCCGCCAGTACCGGGCGGGAACGAAGTGATGCAAGACGGTCCGCTTCGCGTTCCACCAGCCGCGCCGTTCCGCGGCGGAGCTGGTCACGGGCCTGCCGGACCCTAGCGAGCTCCTCAACGACGTCGGGCACGATCCGCTTCGCGGCGTCAGTGGGCGTGGAGGCGCGCAGGTCTGCGACGTCGTCGAGGATGGGGCGGTCCGCCTCGTGGCCGATGGCGCTGACGACCGGGGTGGCTGCGGCAGACACTGCACGAATGAGTTCTTCGCTGCTGAACGGCAGCAGATCCTCCAGCGCGCCGCCACCGCGGGCGATGACGATGACGTCAACCGCCGGATGGGCATCGAGTTCCCGGAGCGCGCCGATGACCTGTGCCACTGCGGTGTTGCCCTGCACGGCAACCTCGCGGATTTCGAATTCGACGGCGGGCCAGCGCAGCGCCGCGTTGCGCAGCACGTCCTTCTTGGCATCCGAGTCCCTGCCGGTGATCAGTCCGATCCGGTGGGGGAGGAGCGGGAGACGCTTCTTACGGGAGTCGGCGAAGAGACCCTCCGCCGCCAGGGCCTGGCGGAGGCGTTCGATCCTGGCCAGCAGATCTCCGAGGCCGACGGGCCGGATGTCCTTGACCGACATGTTCATCCGGCCGGTCTTCAGCCAAAACTCGGCCTTCAGCAGGGCCACGACCCGGGACCCGCGCTCAAGCGGAGTGGCCTGGCGGTCCAGGACGCTGGTCCAGACCGAAGCAGGGAGCGAAATTTCCGCGTCAATGTCCCGGAGGGTCAGGTACGCGTTGGTGCCGCGCCGGTTCAGCTCTATGACCTGTCCCTCGACCCACGCGGCGGGGGCGCGGTCGATGTACATCTTGAGGTTCTGGGAGAGCAACTGCAGGGGCCAAGGGTTGTCCGGGCTGGTGCCGGCCGCTGTGGCAGGCAGGGTTGTGCTCGCTGCGGCGGTTTTTTCAGACATGCCGGTGGCCGCCGAGGGGATGTGCCTGGTGCAGATGCTGGCGCATGTGGAGTGGGTCCTTCGAGTGGTCCTTCAAGTGGTCCTTCAAGTGGAGGGGATCTGCTTCAACTCTATCCATAGCAATACCAGCAGGCTCTGACGTTTCGCCGTCCGGCTTTTCGAATCACGCAAAGGCGCCCGTAGGATGGCACTACTCCCAACCCCCTAGGAGACTTTCGTGCGCACTTTTGTCTCGGCCGTCGCAGTCCTGATCGGCCTGGCAATGACCGCTGTCGCTGTCCCGGCCATCTGGGTGGACCGCAACATCGTCCAAGAGGACGGGTTTGTCGAGCTGACGGCTCCGCTGGGCAAGGATCCGGCCTTCCAGCAGCGGCTGGCGTCGGCGGCCGTAAGCAACATTGGCTTCGGCAGTCAGCAGCTTCCGGACGCGCTCGCCGCAATGGTCCGGCCGATTCTGGACGAAGCCGCGAAGTCTCTGACCGCGGTGCCGGGCTACCCGGACGCGTGGGCGGAAACCCTGCGCAAGAGCCATCGGCTCAGCTTCGCCGACCCGCGGACACTGCCGGCCGACGCCGACGGCACCACGTCGCTGACGCTGGATGTCGCTCCGCTGGTGGCGCTGGTGGTTTCCCGGGTCACGGAGGCGTCGCCCGTGCCGCTGAAGGCGCCGGACGACGTGGACATCAACATCGGCCAGTCCAACCAGCGCCAGCTGATCGAACGCGTTTCGGCGTACGCCCCGATGGGTTCGGCCGTAGCCGTCGGAGCGGCGATCGCCTTCCTCCTGGCATTGGTGGCGGCCCGCCGAAAATGGACCGTCCTGGCCGGTGCCGGGATCGGTGCCCTCATCCTCGCCGCGCTCTGGAAGCTCGGCGCGGACGCGGCAGGGCGTGCAGTCCTCGGCTCCGCCAGCGGCAATGATGTGGCGGGAATCTTCAAACGCGAATTTGTCGCGGCGTCGACAACGGGCTTCGGCCAGTGGATTCTTGCGGCTGTGGTGGTGGGCGTGGTGTTGCTGGTCGCCGGCGCAGTCCTTCGGGCGGCAGGTTCCCTGCGCCGGCGTCCGAATGTCCGGGCCTGAGTATCCCCGGTAGCATTGAGGACATGACCTCCACCGCTGTGTCCATTCCGATGCCCTCCGTTCCGCGTCGTCGGCGAACGCCGGAGGACGTCCTGGCTGCCGCGCCCGTTGGCGGGCCGAAGAGGGTGCTGCTGGCGGCTCCACGCGGCTACTGCGCCGGCGTGGACCGGGCTGTCATTGCCGTGGAAAAGGCCCTCGAGCACTATGGCCCGCCGGTTTATGTTCGCAAGCAGATTGTCCATAACGTCCATGTCGTGAGCTCCCTCGAAGAGAAGGGCGCAATCTTCGTCGATGAGACCGATGAGGTTCCCGAGGGAGCCCTCGTTATCTTTTCTGCCCACGGGGTGTCTCCCGCGGTGGTGCAATCCGCCGAGGACAGGGGACTGCGCACCATTGACGCCACCTGCCCGCTGGTCACCAAGGTGCACCGCGAGGCCGTCCGCTTCGCGAAGGACGACTTCGACATTCTGCTGATCGGCCACGACGGCCACGAGGAAGTCGAAGGAACAGCCGGTGAGGCGCCCGAGCACATCCAGATCATCAACGGGCCGCACGAGGTGGACAAGGTCACGGTGCGGGACCCCGAGAAGGTCATCTGGCTCTCCCAGACCACGCTGAGCGTAGACGAGACCATGGAGACGGTTCGGCTCTTGAAGGAGCGGTTCCCCACCCTGCAGGACCCGCCCAGCGACGACATCTGCTACGCGACGACCAACCGCCAGGTGGCCATCAAGAAGATCTCGCCCCAGGCCGACCTTGTGATCGTCGTCGGCTCAGCCAACTCCTCCAACTCGGTGCGGCTCGTGGAGGTGGCGCTGGAATACGGGGCCAAGGCGTCCTACCGGGTGGACTTCGCCAACGAAGTCGATGAGGCCTGGTTCGAGGGCGTCGCCACCGTCGGCGTTACCTCGGGCGCGTCAGTACCCGAGGTTCTCGTCAAGGACGTGCTCCGGCTCCTGGCCGATTACGGCTATGGCGCCGTGGAGGAAGTGGTCACCGCCGAAGAGGACCTGCTGTTTTCCCTGCCGAAGGAACTCCGTGCCACGCTGAAGCAGGCCGGAGACGTCTCCCGGGCCCTCGGCGGCCGAGGGACGCGCCCGGCCAAATAGTGCTGGGCAGTCGCTGCCGGGTCCGCGTTTGACCGGGCTCGCCCGGGTGCCGTCCGCGGCCCCACTACGCTGCTGACTCTTCTTGGGCTGCTGAGTCTTCGGCGGATCCTTCGCCGCCGAGTGGGGAACCGTTGCCTGGCTGCAGTTCCGGAGCCGCCACCGAGCGTGGCGTCACTTCCACGGCGGCGGGCGCCGCCAGGCCGGTGGCGTCCAGGGCGTTGAGCTTCCGGGCTGTCGGGAGCACCCGGGCCTCCAGGGTGCCGACCAGCGAGTTGTACCGGTCCACCGAGGTCTTCAGCGACGAGCCCAGCTTTGTGACGTTCTCGCCGAGAGTCCCCATCCGCTCGTAGAGCTGCTGCGCCAGTTCGAAGAGCTCCCGCGCACTGTCGGTCAGGACGTCCTGCCGCCAGGTGAACGCCACAGACTTGAGGACCGCCAAGAGCGTTCCGGGCGAAGCCAAAACCACGTTGCGGGACAGCGCGTAGTCCAGCAGGGCCGGGTCCGCCGTGAGCGCGGCTGCCAGGATGGACTCTGCCGGCAGGAAGCAGATCACGAGCTCCGGGGCGTTGCCGGGAATGTCCCAGTACTTCTTGTTGCTCAGTGCATCGACATGAGCCTTCAAGGCTTTGGCGTGGCCTGCGAGCAGTGACTGCTGGCTGTTCGGGGTGCCCCGGCCGGCAGCGCCGCCGCCGGACATGCCAAGCTCCTGCGCCTCGAGGTACGCGGTCAACGGAACCTTGGCGTCGACCACCAGCTGCTTACCGCCCGGGAGCTGCACCACCAGGTCGGGCCGGACGGTGTTCTCCGAACCGGGGCTGTGCAGCTGCTCGTGGAAGTCCACGTGCCGGAGCATGCCGGCCGCCTCCACCACACGGCGCAGCTGCACTTCTCCCCACTGGCCGCGGGCGCTGTTGGAGCGCAGGGCGGACTCGAGCGCGTGCGTGGACCTCAGCAGCTGCTCGTCGGAGAGCCGGGCCTCCTGCAGCTGCTGCGCGAGCTGGCCGTACTGCTCCAGCCGGTCCCGTTCCAGCAGTGCGACCTGCTGCTGTACCGAGGTCAGCTTCTCCGCCACGGGTGCCAGTGCGCGCAGGACGCTGGCGTCCTGAGTTCTTGCGTCTCCAAGCTCGCGGTTCTGTGCGGCGAGCAGGCGGCGTTCGGCGTCGGCCGCGGCGAACTGGGCGCTGACGTCGGAGAGCCGCGCGGAGACGCCGTCGAAGTCCTCCTCCAGGGCCGCCGCCCGGCGCCTGGAGACGATGAAGGTGAAGGCGGCGCCGGCAACGGCCCCGATCAGCAGCATGAGCAGGGCAAGAATGAATCCGAAAGCGTCCATGGATTCACTCTGGCACGGGGCACTGACACTTTCCGCGAGGGGCTCACCGGCTTGTGCGCCAACTGCCTGTTCGGCGGCGGGGGCGGGACGGCGCCGTGGGCGGACCGGACCGGTTTACCGGTAGAATCTATACTCGTGGCTCTTACTATCGGCATCGTCGGACTGCCCAACGTCGGCAAATCAACTCTTTTCAACGCCCTGACCCGGAACCAGGTGCTGGCGGCGAACTATCCGTTCGCCACCATCGAACCCAATGTCGGCGTCGTGAACCTGCCGGACCCGCGGCTGGAGAAACTGGCCGCCATCTTCGGTTCCCAGCGTCTGCTCCCCGCCCCGGTGTCCTTTGTGGATATCGCCGGCATCGTGAAGGGCGCCTCCGAGGGTGAAGGCCTGGGCAACCAGTTCCTCGCGAACATCCGCGAGGCCGAAGCGATTGCGCAGGTCGTCCGCGTGTTCGACGACCCCGACGTCATCCACGTTGACGGCAAGGTCGACCCGCAGTCCGACATGGAGACCATCAACACCGAACTGATCCTGGCCGATCTGCAGACCATCGAGAAGGCCGTCCCGCGGATCGAAAAAGAAGTCAAGATCAAAAAGCGTGAGGCCGGCGAACTGGCCGCCGTCAAGGCTGCGCAGGCGGTGTTGGAACGCGGTGACACGATCTTCTCCTCAATCAAGAGCGACAAGCTCGAGATGGAGCACCTGAAGGAACTCGGCCTGCTTACGGCCAAGCCCTTCATCTACGTCTTCAACGCGGATGAGGGCATCCTTGGCAGTCCAGAGAAGCAGGACGAGCTGCGTGCCTTGGTGGCTCCCGCCGACTGCATCTTCCTTGACGCCAAGCTGGAGGCCGACCTCGTGGAGCTGGATGAGGAAGAGGCGCGCGAGATGCTGGAGATGAACGGCCAGGACGAGTCCGGTCTGGACCAGCTGGCCCGCGTCGGGTTCCACACGCTGGGGCTGCAGACCTATCTCACGGCCGGCCCCAAGGAAACCCGCGCCTGGACCATCCGCCAGGGTGACACGGCGCCCCAGGCGGCCGGCGTGATCCACTCGGACTTCCAGCGCGGCTTCATCAAGGCGGAGGTTGTCTCTTTCGACGACCTCATCGACGCCGGGTCGATGGCCGAGGCGAAGGCCCGCGGCAAGGTCCGGATCGAGGGCAAGGAATACGTCATGGCCGACGGCGACGTGGTGGAGTTCCGCTTCAACGTCTAGTTCCTGACGCTCATTCTGTTCAGAGGCCGCCCGGTACGTTCGAGTACCGGGCGGCCTCTTGGGATCATGTGGCGAACGGGGCTGGGAGTCGCCGGTCAAGCAATCTGTAACGGCACGTCATTCACCGACGTTCCTAAGCCTTCATCTCTCTGACCCTGCTGGACGGGACGCGTGGCGGCGTTGTCGAAGGGACGCTTTCCAGTCAGGCCCGGACGGAACGTGTCCATGCCTGAGGGCTGGCTCCGCCTCGCGATGATTGGACATGTCCTCCTTTGGAGGACAGGACGAGACAGAATGTCTAGATGTCCAGCGGGCATCGTCGACAAACGAGCATGTCCCACCCGCAAAGAGAATAAGAGCGTGCATGTCCTCTTGAACGGCTCACGAGTGGACATATCCCAGATGAAGGGTGCTGGGTATGGGCATGCCCAGTGGATCGAGGCGGCCAATGGGCATGCGTGTCCGCCGGGGAGGGGCGCGAGGGGGCAGGTCCGCGGGAAGTGGCTGCAAACTGCGGCTGCGACGGAACCACCTATGCCGGAGGCCCGGTCCGGCGACGCATCCGGTGGCACCTCCTCTTCGATGCCTCGCGGCTCAATGTCTGGCGACCGTTGATCCGTGGCCCCAAGTTATCCACATGTGGCAGGATTCTGGGCTGGGAAGCATGCTGTCCGCTCAAAATCGTCGTATGGGAATCAGATACTACGCATACGCGTTTGAGAGCGACCAGACCGAGAAGGCACTTGCTGACCCCCTCACCGTGATCGGCTCCGACCCGCTCGCTGACGCGTGTGGCCTCGAACCTGGCTTCACGCAAGGCGTCACAAACTTCCGGCAGTCCCTGCCGGAGCGCGACCTCCTCTACCTCGACAAGGCGTGGCCGTACCTGCAGCGGCTCACGGCTCCGCGCTCTTCGGATGCGGCAGCCAGAGCGGCCTACCGAATGTTCGAAGGGCAGGTGACCTACGCCGACGATGGTTTCACATGGCGCCCCTGGGTGCGCGCACTTCCGCCTCACGAGGTCGCGCTGATCGCCCGGGATCTTGAGACGACCAACGACCACGACATCAAGGCCAGCCTAAGCGGGTCCTACTCGTCTGGTCGGTTGTTGGAGTCCGAGTCGGCCTATGCCACCGCGTTCCTGCATAGAGCCAGAGGCTTCGTCCGCTCGGTGGCCTCGGACGGGCGCGGATTCGCCTACATGATCGGTTGACAACGGTTCCGCAGCAACGGGTCCACGCTGGATGTGGTCATGACGGCGTTCCATGAGCCCGTCAAACCCCAAGAGGTTATTCCCTAACGGAACGTGGTGGAGTTCCGCTTCAACGTCTGGTCACCGTCTGCGCCCTGTCCGTCCTGGTCGTGTTGGCGTTCATTCATCGACACAGGATAACCGGTTGGCAAACGCGCACAACCTGTGCCGGGAAAGCTGCAAAGCCTAGCCGAATTAACCGCGGACGTTAGTGACAGACGGCGTGGATAGGTGACAAAAAAGAACCTCCGCGGTGGAGAGGGGCTTGTCTGGAGTAAGTTCTCCTGGCTGGACCGTGCCAAGGGACGGGTGATCCGACGCTGCGAACACGAGAAGCCCGGCGACATATCCACGTTCGACATTGAAACAGGGACCGAAGCCAGTCGCCGCCCAGGCTACGCCTACCTGCACAACGCCGTGGATGACCACGTGGTTCTGCACTCCCCCTTTTGACTTATCCACAGCCCGGATGAGCATAATGAAAGGGGACCGCCGAGCTTACTGGATCGCAGGCGGACCGCTCGGGACAGTCATTCAGGACCGTTTTCCTCCTAGTAGCAGAAAACCGTCGCCCTTTCTCCCACTGCAGGCACAGGCTGGCAGGGATTGATTATCGGGGCCCGGCGCGCAGGCGCGCTGGCAGTGTCATTGAAGAGGCCGTTCGCGGCCGTGCGCCTTGCGCCTTCTGCGGTACGGCACGTGTGCCTTACGGCCACCCTCTTCCCTCCGAGCGTCGATTCTGATGGAGAAGATCCAACGAACAAGGAGATAGGCATGGCATTGCGAGTCGGAATCATCGGGGCTGGGCCCAGCGGTATGGCGCAGCTGCGGGCGTTTGAATCGGCACGGCAGGCCGGAGCCAGCATTCCTGAGATCATGTGCTTCGAAAAGCAGGACGACTGGGGCGGCCAGTGGAACAACACCTGGCGGATCGGTCTGGATGCCTTCAGCGAGCCCGTCCACAGCAGCATGTATCGGCACCTGTGGTCGAACGGCCCGAAGGAATGCCTGGAGTTCGCGGACTATACCTTTGATGAGCATTTCGGCCGTGCGATCTCGTCTTATCCCCCTCGTGAGGTCCTCTTCGATTACATTAAGGGCCGGGTGGATAAGTCCGATGTGCGCAAGTATGTCCGGTTCAACACGGTGGCTCGGTGGGTTTCTTATGACGCACAGGCGCAGGAATTCACCGTAACCGTCGAGGATCTGGCCGCCGAGGCTACCGAGAGTCACGTCTTCGACAAGCTTGTGGTCTCCACCGGGCATTTCTCCTTCCCGAACGTCCCCGAGTTCGAGGGCATTGGCAGCTTTCCCGGCGAGGTGCTGCACGCGCACGATTTCCGCGGCGCTGAACGTTTCGCTGGCCAGAACATCCTGCTGATCGGCAGCAGCTACTCCGCCGAGGACATCGGCATGCAGACCCACAAAATGGGCGCGAAGTCCGTGACGTTCAGTTACCGGAGCGCGCCGATGGGCTTTGACTGGCCCGAGAACACGGTGGAACGCCCCCTGGTGACACGTTTCGAGGGCAGCACGGCGCATTTCAGCGACGGCACTACCGGCGACTTCGACGCCGTGGTCCTCTGTACTGGTTACCAGCACAAGTACCCGTTCCTGCCGAGTGAGCTGTCGCTGAAGTCGCGCAACGTGCTCTACCCGGGCGGTCTTTACAAGGGTGTGGTGTGGCAGGACAACACCAACTTGTTTTACCTCGGCGCTCAGGACCAGTACTACACGTTCAACATGTTCGACGCGCAGGCGTGGTTGGCACGCGATGTGATGTGTGGCCGTATTGAGTTGCCTGACGCTGAGGAGCGCGCGGCTGACATCGCGGTCTGGCTGGAGCGGCAGGACGCCCTGGCGACTCACGATGCTGAGGCGGATTATCAGACGGACTATCTGCGCGAACTCATCGCGCTGACGGACTACCCGGAGTTCGATCTGGACACTGTTTCCGCGCTGTTCAAGCAGTGGATGCGTGACAAGCAGGACGATATCCTCGGCTACCGGGACAATGTGCACCGCTCGGTGATGACAGGCACGATGGCTGCGCGGCACCACACTCGTTGGATCAATGCCATGGATGACAGCCTGGCGCGCTACCTGCAGGGTCCGTCGGAGAATGTGGACACGAGCGCCCTCACTGCCCTCACCGCGGTGACCTCCGCAGGACAACACAGGTAGGCTCCAAGACGTCCGCTTGAAGAGATCCAACGGATGACGCTGGGAAAGTCGGGGTTTCAGCAATCGCTGCAACAGCGGACCATGAGACCAGCCAGCCCGGCAACGAACGAAGGGGTGCGCGGCGTCAATGGTGCGAGAACGGCCGGCCGGGCACCCCTCTGGCCCGAGGACATGACTCTTACGTCGCGGGCCGCGGCCCTGCTCGACTACGCGGTCGAGAAGCTCGGCTCTTACGGTCGCGGAACGTAGTACAGAACGCAGCCGTTCACGATGGCGCAGAGGTTGTTCGGCTACGGAACGTGGTGGAGTTTCGCTTCAATGTGTAGGTCCCGACCTCCCTGAAACCTGCTGCGACGGCCGCTAAGAACACGCGTCCTTGGCCGCCATCGCTTTTGCGAACTGGCGCCGTGGATGTCGCAGGCATCCCGCAGTACCAAGAAGCTCCCAAGCCACGGACTGCGCGCTCGTTGCGGTCTAGGCACCTGCACCCGGCAGTTTTGCGGCAAATGGGACTGCCCCGGATTTCGTTGACTCTCGGGGTTGAGTGTTGTTAGGCGGCTTTGAGGCCGGTATTGATTGTCTCAAACTCGACGAGGGTGAGCCGACCGAGGCGCCGCTGGCGGTGTTTCCGGTGGTAGGTTTTCTCGATCCAGGTCACGATGGCCAGACGAAGATCGGCCCGCGTGGACCATCGCTGGCTGTCCAGCACGTTCTTCTGCAGGAGCGAGAAAAACGAATCCATCGCGGCGTTATCGGCGCACGCGCCGACCCGTCCCATCGATCCTTTCAGCCCGTTGCCCTTCAGCGTCCGCACGAAGGCATTGGAGCGGAATTGGGATCCGCGGTCGCTGGGCACCACGGTTCCTGCCGGCTCCCTGAGTGCTATCGCGTTGTGGAGGGCCGAGACAGCCAGGGACCCTTTCATCCGGGAATCGAGGGAGTAGCCCACGATCCGGTTGGAATAGACTACCGAGTCCCTCGCCCCGAAAGTTTAGCGCATTGTTTTTCCTAGACACCCTCGTCCTTCCCAGATTCGACTAGGGTTCGTTGCAGCTGGGCCGTCGGGCCTTAGTACATCTGGGATAAGGGAGCCCCATGACGTCTGAATTTGCGTCGCAGCGATCTGGGTCAGGCAGAGATTACACCGTTAGGCGCGTCGGGGTGAATGGCCGCGTTGCCGGGCAATCCGTGATCGAGAAGCTCCTGGCCGATCGGAAGGGCCTGCCTCCACGCTCGTTGCTGAGTCGTTTTTTCGGTGCCGACCCGCTGACTCCGGACAATTATCCCTGGTACAAGGGAGCTCTCGGGGAGCTAGCCGTCGGGCAGATCCTTGAACGGTTAGGTCCAGACTGGACAGTCCTGCACGCCGTGCCGGTCGGCACGGGTACATCCGATATTGACCACGTGCTGATAGGTCCGGCCGGCGTATTCACCCTCAACACCAAGAACCACGCCGGGCAATCCGTTTGGGTTGCAGGCCGGACCCTGATGGTGTCGGGCAAGAAACAGCGCCACCTCTACAACGCCAGCCACGAAGCCGCCCGCGCAGAGAAACTCCTCACCCGCGGTCTGAATGCCACAGTTGCGGTCACCGGTGTTGTAGTCGTCGTTGCCCCGAAGATCATGACGGTCAAGGAGAGACCCTCCGACGTTGCTGTGGTCACGGACCGGCAGCTCCTGCGGTGGCTCAAAGACCGCCCACCCTTACTGACGCCCGGACAGATAGCAGCGATTAGGGCTACAGCCATACGCCCCGGGACGTGGCACCGGAATCCGCCGGCCGTGGTGGACCCTGCGTTCCTCCAGCACGAATTCGCCAGGCTGCGATCTCTCGTGGACGGCGCGCGCCGCCGCCGCGCGGGATGGCTCCTGGCCCTTCTCCTCGGGGGCCCGCTTGTCCTGGCCACCCTTTCTTCCCACTTCTGACTCGACACGATTACCCTGGCAAAACCAAACGCGCGGATGCCGGGTCCCTTTCGGGCGGCGGTCCATCGCATCCCCGGCGTTGGCCAGACCCCAAGATCTGCCTCTCCGTGCTGAAAGTGTGTTCCGACCATGGTGAGGCTGTCCGGGGCGGGCAGTTCGAAGTAGTAGTTGGGCCAGCCGAGGAAGTGCCCGCCGTCGGTCACGACCTGCCGGTTGACCGGAAGGATTCTGTTGAGCCGGGAGATGGCCGTGCGGGGATCGAGCCGTCCGTCTGCCGCCGGGCTCAGGCCGACATCGCGGCTGTACGTCAGCCGGGAGTCGCGCGCTTCGGCGGCCATACCGTCCCATCGTTCCCGGGCACTGGGAGTTGGCGGAAGGATGTCGAGAAGAGGTGTGGCGACGGTGTGCGCATCGCCGTGGATGAACCGGTTCACGCGGGGGTTTGTTGGGGATGGTTCGATGTCAATCTGGATAAGGGTGGCATTGGGGGAGAACTGAGCGTCGAATGCGATAGTGAACTGGTTCAGTCCCACGCCTACGGCCAGGACGACGTCGGCCTGTCGGATGAGTTTGGAGCTGTCTTCTGAGGCGAACCCTCCGCAGACACCCAGGTCCCATTCCCGGCCGGAGAAGGTTCCGCGGGCCGGTGCGGAACTGGTGGTCAGGGCGCCGATCCGGTCGGCCAGCTCTGCAAGCTGTGCGGCGGCGTTTCGGGCGCCTCTGCCGACGAGGACGAGGGGGCGGCAGGCGGTGGCGAGGAGGTCGGCGGCCTCGGTGGCAGCTTGGCCGTCCACGGGGACGACGGCAGGTTCAGGCAGTGGTGAGTGCTCCCAAGGAATTTCTTCGTCGTGGCGTCCGCGGCGGCGACGTCGTAGGGGATAAAGAGGACCACCGGGAGGCGCTCTGTGGTGGCTGTTTCGAAGGCCCGGCGCGTGGTGGCCCGCGGGGTTTTCGCGTCGACCGTCAGCGTTTGCGCGCCGACGGCTTCAGCCATTGCCGCCTGATCGATGTCCCACGCTCTGGGTCCGGGGGTCGGCTCGCCGCCAACCACGAAGACGAGGGGGTGCGGGCCATGGCGGCCTCGGCCAGCGGGGTTAGTGCGTTGGTATAGCCCGGGCCGTAGGTGGTGGTGGCGACCGCGATGTTGCGGCTGATGCGGTGGTAGGCATCGGCGGAGGCGACGGTTCCCGCCTCGTGGCGCAGGCCTGTGATCCGGACCCGGCCCTGCCGGGCGAGGGCATCAGTGAAATGGGCGTTGCCGTTGCCCATCAGGGCGAAGACTTCGGCGGTGTGGACGGCGACGGCGTGGGCGACGGCAGCGGAAACGGTGGTCATTGAGTGGTCCTTGGGTTATTGGAATGGTGGGATTTCCGCACCCGGCCGCCGATGCCCGCCGTCGGGGCATCGGCTCGCCTGTTGCGACGCGTTCGCTTGGACCGGCCGCTGTGCACTATGGGGGCGGCACGACTCACCCCGCCAGTCTCTCAGTCGGCCCTGGGCTCCTTTTAGGGGACATGCCCTCGCTCGGGCTGTGTGCGCAGCAGATGCGGTCCCAGGTCCTTGATCGCTGCGGCACCGATGAGCTGCATGGTCACCTCAATTTCCTTCGCGAGCAGTTCGATCACCCGGGTGACGCCCTGGCGCCCGCCGGCCATGAGGCCGTAAAGGTAGGCCCGCCCGATGAGAGTGAAGTCGGCGCCGGCGCAAAGCGCCGCGACGACGTCCGCCCCGGACATGATGCCCGAATCGAGGATGATCTCCACCTTGTCCCCGGCTTCGGCCCGCACCTCGGGCAGCGCGCGGAGCGAGACCGGCGCGCGGTCGAGCTGCCGCCCGCCGTGGTTCGAGACGATGAGGCCGTCTGCCCCGGCATCGAGCGCACGGCGGGTGTCCTCGGCCGTCAGCACGCCCTTGACAAACAGCTTCCCGTTCCAAACGGACCGGATCCATTCGAGATCTTCAATCGAGAGCGTCGGATCGAACATCGAGTTAATGAGCGTCGGCAGGTCTTGGCTCGCCCCGGACAGCGACGCGAACGTGAGCGGCTCGGTGGTGAGGAAGTTGAACCACCACTCTGGCCGGTACGACGCATCGAGGACGGTCTTGAGCGTGAGCTTGGGCGGTATCGCCATACCATTGCGCGCATCCCGGAGGCGCTGTCCAGCGACAGGTGTATCCACTGTGACGAGCAGGGTGTCGAAGCCCGAGGCCTCGGCGCGGCACAGCAGATCGAGCGACTTCTGCCGGTCCTTCCAAAGATACAGCTGGAACCAGCGCCGGCCCTCGGGTGCGACTTCAGCAACCTGCTCGATCGAGCGCGTGCCCATGGTGGACAGTGAGAACGGGACGCCCGCCGCGGCGGCAGCGGTTGCGCCCCCGTCCTCGCCTTCGGCGTGCATGAACCGCGTGAACCCGGTCGGCGCAATCCCGAACGGCAACGACGAAGACCCGCCGGCGATCGAGGTCGTGAGGTCCACCTTCTCGGTCCCGTGCAGGATGCGGGGGAGAAGTTCGACGGCGTCAAACGCCTCACGGGTCCGGCTGGCCGTGAGCTCACGCTGGGCGGCGCCGTCCACGTAATCGAAAGCGGGTGTGGGCGTACGGCGCTTCGCGATCGAGCGAAGGTCCCATACATCTGCGGCGTGGGCGAGGCGTGCGGCCCGGCGATCCAGGGTCGGCAGGTCGAACTTCAACAGCGGATGAAGTTCACTCACTCGGGGGAATTGGCGCTTCATGGTGGTACCTCCAGGGTTGTGTGGAAATCAGGCAGCGGTGGTGCCACGTCCCCGGGCCAGCAGCACGGCGATGACCGAGGATGCACAGCATGTGGCAAGGAAAAGCGCCGCCGACCACGTGCTGCCCTGGGCGGCCACGATAAGGGCACCTGCAATGAGGGGGCTCAGGCCCGCAACAATCGCACCGTTGAGCTCGCGTGCGAGCCCCACGCCGGAGAAGCGCCGCTCGGGCGGGAACAGATTTGTCAGGAACGCGCCTTGGGCGCCACTCGTCATGGCGATCACGACGCCGTACCCCACTGCGATAGTGGCCGTCGCCACCGCGACCGATCCGCTCGTCAGGGCCGCGAACAGCGGGAACGCAAACAGCGCACCGGCCGCGGAGCCGATCGCGAGTACACGGCCAGCTCCGAAGCGGTCGGCAGCCCAGCCGCCCACGGGCGTCGCCACGACGCCCGCGAGGGACCCAATGGTGACGGCGAGCAGCGCGTCAGGGCGGCTCATCCCCACGCCGGGAGAGGCCATAAACCCGATCGCGAACACTGCCATGATGTAATTCAACGCATTGTGGCCGGTGATGGAAAAGAATCCGATCAGGACAGAAATTGGGTCCTTGCGCAGGAGCTCGACCACCGGCAGCTTGCGCTTGCGGGCCTCGTTGGCGTGCTCGCTCGCCTGGCGGTATTCAGGCGTCTCCTCCAGTTTGGAGCGGATGAACAGGGCCACGAAGAACAGGACGGCGGAGGCGAGGAACGGGATGCGCCATGCCCAGTCGAGCAGCGCGGCGTCGCCGGCGGAGGAGGCCCAGAGGAAAGCGACCGTCGCGAGGGCTATGCCGGCGGGCGGCGTCGCCAGCACGATGGCGGTGAAGAAGCCGCGCCGCTTGACGGGGGCGAACTCGGCTACGAGCGTCATGGCTCCCGCAAGTTCTGCGCCGGCGCCAAGGCCCTGTAGGAGGCGCAGCACGACAAGAAGGAGCGGGGCAGCAGCCCCGATGGCGGCAGGGGTCGGCAGAAGGCCGATGCCCACCGTCGCGGCGCCCATGAGCAGGATGGTCAGGACCATCGCCGGCCGGCGGCCGTGGCGGTCGCCCAGATGCCCGATCAGCACCCCGCCCAAAGGTCGGGCCACGAAGCCGACGGCAAAGGTAGCGAACGCGGCCAGCGATGCATCCGGGCCAGCGAAAAATAGTGGCCCGATGACGAGACCCGCTGCTGCGCCGTAGAGCGCGTAGTCGTACCACTCGATGAGCGTTCCGAGGGTGGCGGCGAAGAGCGCACGCCGAGCGCCAGGGGTGAGCCTAGCGGGACTGGGACTGTTGGCAACGACGGTGTTGCTAGTCATGGTTCCTCCTTGGTAGGGGACGCGAAAGTACAACAGGAATGCCTGAAATATATTTCTAGCACGTAGTGATATGCTTCACAAGAATCTTCGAGGGGAGGACCGTGGCCGAGTCGATGACAGATAGGGTCGCCGGTGCCCTGCGCCACCAGATCCTCGCCGGGGACCTGGCCCCCGGGTCCTTGGTGGTCGAGCCCAAGCTTGCCGAGGAGTTCGGCGTCTCGAAAACCCCAGTGCGGGAGGCGCTGCGCCTCCTGACCACGGAGGGCCTCCTGACCGTGCTCCCTAAGAAGGGCTACCTTGTCGTGACGATGAGCTCACACGACGTCGCCGAGGTCCTGGACCTCCGCATGCTCCTCGAGCCGCATGCGTGCGCCAGCGCCGCCGCCTATGCAGACCACGCCCTGCTAACCACGCTGCGGGAGCTCCTAGACAAGCAGCGCGAGAAGGCCGTGACTGAGCCGCTCGTCAGTATGGAGCACGCCTCCTCGTTCCACCGGGCCTTAGGCCGTGGCGCCCGAAACCGCCGGCTTGACGAGTTCCTGGCCCGATGCCTCGACGAGACCTCCCGTGCCTACCGCGTGCTGCCCGGCCTTCACGCCCACCTGGCAGCAGAGCAGGAACTCGTGGAACACGAAGCCATCTACACGGCCGTGGCCGCCGCCGACGGCGCAGGCGCGGCCGAGGCAATGCGCACCCACCTGCGCAACGTACGGTCTGCGATGGCCCGTCAGTTCGAGCGGCCGAGCGACCTCTGGGCTTAGCGTTGCATACCTATTCAAACCAAAAAATCAGCGAACTTACCCGGCTCTCTGAAAAATCAGTAAGGCGTGATATTTCCCGCGCCCTGGCAAAGCTGGGACTTAAACGGAACCTTTGGACAGCCAAAATCACCTAGGCGGCGGGGCCGCTGGAACACCGTCCTGCATCGATTGCTGCATCAGACCTCGGGAAAGGTGCAGACATGTCCGTCTGCGTCCATGGGATGACCGCAGAGCGGGCACGTCGGACGCCCGGCGCCGACGATCTCACGCGTGCGCTTGGCGAATGCGCGGGCGGTACCGACCGGCATGCGCACCAGCAGCACCTCGGACTCGCCCGTCCCGTCGCCAGCAATTGATTCGTCAATGTCATCAGCATCGTCATCGTCGAGGGGGTGGGCCTCGATAATGAGCTGGGCTGTGGTTGGGTCCCAGCCCAAGCTCATGGCCCCGGTGCGGAACTGCTCCTGAACGGCGTCGAGCTGGTCATCGTCCACAAGTTCGGGGGGAGTGCTCGTGGGAATACTGAAGGGGTTTCCCTCTACGGTGATGAGCTGGTCGAGAACTTCGTCGACCTTCTCCGCAAGCAGGGCAGCCTGCTGCTTCTCCAAGGCAACACTTACGACCTGCGTCCCTGCGCGCACCTGCAGGTAGAACGTGCGCGCCCCCGGAAGGCCGATGGTGCCAACGACGACCCGGTCAGGCCAGGCAAACTCATGAAGACGTGCAGGCATGTCAGTATTCTAGGCGCATGGGGGTTCGCGGCGCCTCGGCGAGTTTCTTGAGGCGAGGGCCAACTAAGTGGCCCGTCTCCCCGGAGTCAATCATTGTCGGTGGTCTGGTGTGCTGCGACGAAAGGTCCGAGCAGCGTCCTGAGGTGGGCATGGACCTGGTTTAGGGTTTGACCTGATTCGAGCATGCGGGTGCCGGCGTGAACGACGGCATTGATCATTTCCGCGACCGAGTTGGGATCGTCAATCCCGAGTCTGGCGAGTGTTTCCACCAGCGGCTCCTGGAGCTGGCGGTGCATCCGCGTGGCTTGCTCGTCGAGTTCGGCCCCGGGGGCCACCGCGGCCAGCGCTGCCCCCACGGCGTGGGCTCCTTCGGCAACAAGGTCCACGTTCGCCGTCGCGTAGGCCAGGA
The DNA here is from genome assembly GCF_057748045.1 of Arthrobacter sp. JB02-1C. Classification (NCBI taxonomy): domain Bacteria; kingdom Bacillati; phylum Actinomycetota; class Actinomycetes; order Micrococcales; family Micrococcaceae; genus Arthrobacter; species Arthrobacter sp. JB02-1C. The sequence goes on along the minus strand of NZ_CM173235.1, from coordinate 144,908 downwards.
TCCGGTCCGCTTCAGTGGGGGCTTCCGCCATCGCTCCGGTGACGCGCTCGGTCCAGCGCGGGAAAATATCGCGGACCAGCGCTTGCAGAAGGTCCTGGCGGGAGTCGAAGTACTGATAGACGCTGGGCCTCGAGAGGCCAGCCCGCAGCGCCACGTCGGCCATGGTGGGTGCCTCCGAGGTTTCCTGCAGGAGCTCATGGGCAGCGTCCAGCAGTGCGCGCTCCTGGGCGGCGCGGTGCTGCGCGACGGTGGCGGCGCTAATTCTGGGCATGACGGGATCCTTTGACGCTGACTACCTACGCACCAAGGGTACGGCGCGCGGCGGCGGCCCGCTGAGCAGGCCGCCGCCGTCGTCTTCGGAGCCGCCGAAACTAGCGGACCGGGGCCGGCGCCGCCAAGCGCCCATCCACCATCTCAGCGACGCGGTCACAGTAGGCGAGGACGTCGTGGTCGTGGGTAACCATGATGGTCGCGACGCCGTGGTTGTGGCTTTGACGGGCGAGCAATTCCACGACTTCACGGCTGCGCGACCGGTCCAGGGAGGCGGTCGGTTCGTCGACGAGGAGGAGTTTCGCCCCGGAGACAAGCGCCCGCGCGATGCCAACGCGTTGCCGTTCACCGCCCGAGAGCTGGGCGGGGCGGTTGTCGGCCCGGTGGGCCATGCCGACGGAATCCAGCAGGGCGCCCGGGTCGAAATTCTTTGGCCCGCCCGCAAGCCGGTTGACCAGCCGGAGTTGGTCCGCCGCGGTCAGCGCCGGAATAAGGTTGCCGGATTGGAAGACAAAACCAATGTTCGCCAGCCGGAACGCTGCACGTTGGCCCTGACTCAACCGGGAGAGGTCCTGGCCGTTAATGCTGACCGTTCCGGAATCCGGGGAGGCGAGCGCTCCGGCAACAGCGAGCAGTGAGGATTTCCCGGAACCGGACGGTCCGACGACGGCCAGAAATTCGCCGGGGGCGACATCGAGGCTGACGTCATCCAAAGCTGTCACCTTGGTGTCGCCGTCGCCGAGCTCCATCACCGCGTGGCGGATGGACAGGCCGGTGGTGCGGGGGGTGCCGGCGAGGCCTGCGTTGGCGGATGTGACTGTGGGGTTGGTCATCGGTGTCCTCCAAGGGCATTCAGCGGGTCGATCTGGGAAATGCGCAGGACAGCCACGGCGGCGCCGATGAGGCCCAGACCAATGGTGAGGGCCGTGGCAACGGCGATCGGTGCGGCCTCAAGGGAGAACGGCATGGCGTCCGGCATGGCGGCGCCGAGCCCCAGGCCGGCGGCCACGCCCAGCATGGTGAATCCCACCAGCAAAATGGCGGCCTGGGCCAGCCCGTCCCGCAACAGGTAGCCCGTCGAGGCCCCGATGGCCCGCAATACCGAAATTTCGTGTTTGCGTTGAATGGTCCACACAGTAAAGAAGGCGCCGACCACCAAGGCGCAGATCGCGTAGAGGAAGACCTGGATCATGCTCAGGGTCATGGTCTCGGCCTCATAGCCGGGAGATGAATTGAAGGCGGCGGACAGTGATTTGCTGGACGTGCCGGCCGCACTGTCACCGGCGGAAAGATCCAGCTTGGCGCCAGGCTTCGCCTGGATGGCAACCACACTGGCGGTATCAAACGTGAGCGCGGACAACTGGGCCGCGTCCGGGGCGCCTGGGGCGGCCTGGCCCGAGGCGATCAGCTGCCAGGTCTTCAAGGGCAGGTAGGCGACATCGACGTGACCGAACGTCGACTGCCCTTCGGTGAAGCCAATAATCCTGAGCTTCGTGCCAATGCGGTCCAGCGTCAGGACCGTGCCGACGTCGACGCCTTCAGCCTTGGCGGTCGAAGACACGACAATGCCGTCAGAGTCTCCGAGTGCAGCGCCTCCGGAGCGGGACGGTTCCAGGAAGGACCCGGGCTGGACGCCGAAAAGCGTGAGGTCAATCTGCTTGCCGGAATCCGTGGTGGCATTGGCCATGCCAACGCCCATCTTTTCCGCGGCGGCCACGCCCTCTACGCCGCGCCAGGCATTGAGCTGTTGGTCGTCGATAACGGAGCGGGAGAACGCGTTGTCAGTTTTGGTGCCCTGGTTGAAGGCGAAAGCGGTTACCGGCAGCGACTTGAGGCCGGAAACCCCGTCGTTGACGAGGCCCGAGGACAGGCCGGATAGCATCACCATCAGTACGGCGATGAGGGCAATGACACCGCCCATCAGGCCGAAGCGGCCACGCGCGAAGATCAGTTCGCGGAGTGCAAGGAACATTTGCGGTCCTAGGTTAAGAGAGGGACAGAGCAAGATGCTGACATGGTGTCGGCATCTTTCCGACAGCATGTCAGCAAAGGGGGGGAAGTGGCAAATCCCAAAGCCTCGGCTTGGTTGGCTGGGGTCCGCGCCCGGCCCTGTACGCTTCACCCATGTCGCCAGAAATCCCCCTAGCCTTCTGTGTCGTGCTGGGCGTCCTTGCCGTTTTTCAGGTGCTGCTCATCATCGGGCTTCCGTTGGGCCGGTTCGCGTGGGGAGGCCAGCATCCGGTGCTTCCGGCCAGGCAGCGTGCCGGAAGTGCAGCCGCCATTGTGATCTACGGGGCTTTCGCAGTGGTTGCCCTGGAGCGTGCCGAGCTGATTTCGATCCTCCGGGCGCCCGTTGTTGCGCTGGTTGCCATGTGGGTAGTCGCGGCCTATCTGTTGCTCAGTGTGCTGCCCAACCTTGCGTCGAAGAGCAAGTATGAACGGCGCGTGATGGTCCCGGTGTCGCTCGTGCTGGCCGGTCTCGCGTTCCTTGTCGCGCTGAGTTGAGGTGAACGAGCCGCCGTCGTCCCCGGCGGGCAACATTGGGGGAGCTCTGGGCGGGACGCCGGGTTGTTTCCGCGGGTGGCGAACCCGACCCGGATGTGCTTGAGGTCCGCGCGTGGAAGCACGGCGGTAACGACGGCGCCGCCAGCCAGTTCTGCGCCGGGCTCAAACTGCCGCCGGGGTCCATCCCAGTGCAGGACCGAGTGTCGTGGCGATGTCGGTGAGGATTTGGACGTAGTCCTGGTGGTCGAAGCTGAAGGGCAGCGCGAACGCCACCTCGTCGACTTCCTGGAATCCTGCGTGCGCGTACAGCTGTTCCGCGATCTGTGCACTGCTGCCGATGAGATCGGGAGCAAACAGCATGCCCTTGGGACCCTGTGGTGCCTGGGTGCGGGGCGTGCGTTCATCGACGTATCGCCGGTACTTGTCCCGCTGTTGCGACGACGCCGAATCGGTGGGGATCACCACCAGGCCCTGCGAGACCCGGGCCGGGCCGTGGGCCCGGGCCGCCCCAGCGGCCGCTTCGCGGTACGCGCGGATCTGCGCCTGCTGGATGGTGCCAAACGCCGGTTCCTGGTCCCTTTCGGCGAAGACCACGCTGCTGGAGAGCAAGTTGAATCCGTTCGCCCCGGCCCAGACCGCCGATTTCCTGCTTGCCGCCCCATACCAAAGGCGTTCACGTAAGCCGACAGAGTGCGGCTCCACGCGGTTGGAGAATTCCTCCACAACTCCCTCTTTGCCGGAAAAGTCGCGTACCGGCTCGCCGGCAATTAAACGGGCCAGCCGTTCCACGCGGGCATAGCTGAAGTCCTCTAGCTCCGCCGAATCCGGGTACAACTCGTCCTTGACCGTGGCGTAGTGCATAGGTTCACCTACGCTCAGGCCCGGGTTGATCCGTCCGCCTGCGAGCAGGTCCACCGTGGCCAGGTCCTCGGCCAGGCGCAGCGGGTTCTCCCAGGCCATCGGGGTCACGGCAGTCCCCAGTTCGATGCGGGTGGTGCGCTGGCTGGCCGCCGCCATCATGGCAACGGGGGAGGAGATGCCGAACTGAAGGTGGCGGTGCCGCAGCCAGGCGCTGTCGAATCCCAGCCGCTCGCCCAGTTCGATCACTTCCAGGGTGGATTCGTGCCCGGCGGCGGGGTCCGCCGGATTGAACAGGCCAATGGTGAGGAATCCGAGCTTGCGTAGCGGTCGTGACGAGTCAGGCATGGGTTTTCCTTGGGGGAGCGAGGGCGGCTGAACCCCATACTAGGTCCGGGTCCAGGCCGACCGGGAAGCCGGGGGCGCGAGTTTACCCTCGAAGACGCCGCCGCCCGCAACGGTCGCCGCCCGCAGCGGTCCCCGGCCAGCGGCAGTTTCCGGCTGCAGTAATGGGCGGTTAACTGGGAAACACTGATTTACCGCTGCAGCCTTTTGGTGACAATTGCCTTAGTCGCCAGTGCCGGATTCGTCAATGAAATTCGACAGGAGTTTACAATCCGAGGCGGTCCAATGTTGCAGGTGTATAACAAACTTTATTCCCGGTCAACTTTGGTCCCCGTCCCCACCATCCCCGGTCTACGCTTCATGCCATGTGAGACGGGCCACACTGCCGCTGGGGGAGTGTGGACGTCTTTGGCACCCCCCGGTGCCGGTCTCATCCACATCACAGAAAACTAGGAGGCGGAATGCGCTTCGGTCGTATTTCGAAAGCAGTGGGGGTGGCGGCGGCAGCTGCCCTCGCACTGAGCGCGTGCGCGGGCAACAGCGGCGGGACAACCCCGTCGTCGTCTGCCGCGGCCGGCAAAACTGGCGGCTCGGCAACGGTCGTGGAGGTTAACGCGTTCAACACGTTTAACCCCAACACGGCTGACGGCAACACCGACATCAACTCGAAGATCAGCTACGCCACCCACACGGGCTTCTTCTACATCGACAACAAGCTGAACGTCGTACGCAATGAGAAGTTCGGCAAGATGGAAAAGGTCTCCGACAACCCGCTGACTGTCAAGTACACGATCAATGATGGTGTGAAGTGGTCTGACGGGACGCCGGTGACCGCCGCCGACCTCCTGCTGCAGTGGGCCGCCTTCTCCGGTTACTACAACGACGCCGATCCGGAAGCGAAGACCGGAACGTCGTACTTCTCCTACGCCGGCGACCCGACCGGCATCGCGTTGACCGATTTCCCGGAAATGGGCGCCGACGGCCGCTCCATGACCATCAAGTACTCCAAGCCCTTCGCTGACTGGGAAATCGCCCTCGGCGGCCCCGGCATTGACATCCCGGCACACGTCCTCGCCAAGAAGGCGGGACTGGCCGACACCAAGGCGTTCGTCGACCTGCTCAAGGGCATGCCGCGCGGTGACGCCAAGGCCCCGAAGCCGGCGAACGCCCAGCTCAAGGCGATGGCTGACATGTGGGACACCGGCTTCGACACCAAGACGCTGCCGGCTGATCCGAGCCTGTATCTGTCCAACGGGCCGTACATCGTCAAGAGCGTCAACCAGGACCAGTCCCTGACCATGGTCAAGAACAAGGACTACAAGTGGGGTCCGGACGCCAAGCTGGACGAGATCACCGTTCGCTACATCGGTGACTCGGCCGCCCAGGTCCAGGCGCTGAAGAACGGCGAAGCTGACATCATCGCTCCGCAGGCCTCGGCGGACACCGTTGATCAGCTCAAGGCTCTGCAGAGCCAGGGCGTCACGGTCGACGTCGGAAACCAGCTTTCCTACGACCACATCGACCTGAACTACAGCGGCCCGTTCAAGGACAAGAACGTGCGTGACGCGTTCATGAAGGCCGTTCCGCGCAAGGACATCGTCGACAAGATCGTCAAGAAGCTTGACCCGAAGGCGGCTCCGCTGGATTCCCAGCTGTTCGTTCCGGACCAGGCTCCCTACGCAGACTCGGTCAAGGACAACGGCTCCGCCGCGTACAAGGATGTCGACATCGAGGGTGCCAAGAAGCTCCTCAACGGTGCCACTCCCGAAGTCCGCATCATGTACAACAAGGACAACCCCAACCGCGTTGACGCCTTCTCGCTGATCCGCGAATCCGCCACCAAGGCCGGTTTCAAGATCGTCGACGGCGGCCTCGGCAAGTCTGACTGGGGCAAGGCCCTGGGCAAGGGTGGCTACGACGCCACCATCTTCGGCTGGATCAACTCCGGTGTGGGCGTCTCCGGCGTTCCGCAGATCTTCAAGTCCGGCAACGATTCCAACTTCAACAAGTTCTCCGATCCCGAAGCCGACAAGCTGATGGACGAACTGATTGTCACCACGGACAAGACCAAGCAGGACGGCCTCATCCAGCAGATCGACAAGAAGATCTGGAGCTCCGCGTACGGCCTGCCGCTGTTCCAGTCCGTGGGCGTGGATGCCTACAGCGACCGCGTCACCGGCGTGAAGTACATGCCGAACCAGACCGGTGTCTGGTGGAACTTCTGGGAGTGGGCACAGAAGTAGCCGGCAACCGCAAGTAACACTTGCCAGCGAAGGCGTCGGGACCACGGAACTGCGGTCCCGACGCCTTTCCAGCGGCACCCCGACTGGCTTGGCCGCCCCCGGATCCCCGCGGGACCGGGCCGAACTCTGCGACCGGTCCTGGCAATCCCTGGGCCCGAATACCGAGGTTCAACTCCATGCTGACTTACATTGTCCGGCGGCTGATGACAGCGGCCCTCATTCTTCTCGGCGCCTCCTTCCTGGTGTACCTCCTGACAGCGGCGTCAGGAGACCCTCTCCAGGAGTTCCGCGACAACAATTCCCCGCAAAAGCAAGCCCTGATGGATGCGCGCACACGGCTTCTGCAGCTCGACGTCCCCGCCCCGGTCCGCTACTTCCGGTGGCTCGGCGGCGCCGCGCAGTGCCTCATCCCGTTTGCCAACTCCTGTGACCTCGGCAAGAACATCGCCGGCCAGCCCGTGACGGACGCGCTGGGCCATGCGCTGATCCAGACCCTGACGCTTGTCACCGGCGCCACGGTGCTGGCCATCCTGATCGGCATCACGCTCGGCATCATCACCGCCCTCCGGCAATACAGCACCCTGGACTACGGCGTGACGTTCATGGCTTTCCTGTTCTTCTCACTGCCGATCTTCTGGGTCGCCGTCCTGCTCAAGGAATTCGGCGCGATCGGCTTCAACGACTTCCTGCGGAACCCGGACGTGCCGTTGCCGGTGGCCCTGGCGATCGGACTCGGCCTTGGCCTCGTGGCGGCGGTCGCAACGGGCGGCGCGACCCGGCGCCGGCTGGTCACCGGCGGCGCGGTGTTCGTCTTCGTCAGTGCCGTGCTGATCTACTTCTCGGCCACGGAATGGTTTAAAACGCCCGGCCTGGGCCCGGTGGTCATCGCCATCGCCGGGGTCGGCATCGCCTTCGCGGTTACCCTGCTCTCCGCCGGTCTGAAGAACCGCAAGGCGCTCCAGTCGGCCCTGATCGCCGTGGGCGTCGGCGTCGTCCTGTACTTCCTGGTCCAGCCGCTGCTGAACGAAGCGACGTTCCTGATGATCGTGCTGCTGGCCGTGGCCGCCGTCGTGGTGGGCCTGGCGATCGGCTACGTGATGGGCGGCTACGACCGCGGCCAGTCCATGCGCGCCGCCGCGATCACCTCATTCCTGGTCGGATTCCTGATCCTGCTGGACCGCTTCATGCAGGCCTGGCCGAGCTACTTCAACAACAGCCGGGTGCGCGGCCGTCCGATCGCCACCATCGGGGCCAACACGCCGAACATCGAAGGCGATTTCTGGGTCCTCGGGCTGGATACCTTCACCCACCTGATCCTGCCGACGACGGCCCTGATCCTGATTTCCCTGGCCAGCTACACCCGGTTCACCCGCGCCTCGATGCTGGAAATCATGAACATGGACTACATCCGGACCGCCCGCGCGAAAGGCGTCTCGGAACGCACCGTCGTGATGCGCCACGCTTTCCGCAACGCGCTGATCCCGATCGCCACCATTGTGGCGTTCGACATCGGCGGCCTGATCGGCGGCGCGGTCATCACCGAGACGGTCTTCTCGGTCCGGGGCATGGGCTTCCTGTTCCTGGACGGCATCTCGCACATCGACCCCAACCCGGTGATGGGCGTCTTCCTCTGTGTAGCCATCACAGCCATGGGTTTCAACCTCATTGCGGACCTCGCGTACTCCGCACTTGATCCGCGCGTAAGGGTAAAAGCATGAGCCAGCCAAGCCAGCAGGACGAAATCATGGCCGAAGAGGCCGCACTGCGCTCCGCCCCCGCGGCCGGCATCGAACCCGTACTCGAGGCCAAGGGCCTTAGCCAGGGCCAGATTGTCCGCAAGCGCTTCCTCGGGCACTCCGGCGCGATCATCGGGCTCGTCGTCTTTGCGCTGATCTTCCTGCTCGCCTTCACCTCGGTGGGCTACCTGGGCATCCCGGGCTGGTGGAAATACAACCACGAGCAGGTCTCGCCGCTGGTCAACGACGGCGCGCCCACGTCCTCGCTCTGGCCGCTGGCCTGGGGCGAGCACCCCTTCGGGCAGGACCGGATCGGCCGCGACCTGTTCGCAATGACCATGCGCGGCGCGCAGCAGTCCATCACCGTCATGGTTGTGATCGGCCTGATCGCCGGTTTGATCGGCGTGGTGGTCGGTGCCATCTCCGGCTACTTCCGCGGCTGGGCCGAGGCCATCCTGATGCGCCTGACCGACGTCATCATCATCATCCCCGCCCTGCTGCTCGCGGCCGTGATGGCGCAGCTGGCCGGCCGGCGCGACTCCGGCAGCTGGTTCGCGTCCTTCGCCAGCACCAATGGCGTCCTGGCCCTGGGTATTTTCCTGGGCCTGATCAGCTGGGTCAGCCTGGCCCGGCTGATGCGCGGCGAGTTCCTCTCGCTACGGGAACGCGAGTTCGTCGACGCCGCGCGGATCTCCGGCGCCAGCAACGCGCGGATCATTTTCAAACACATCCTGCCCAACGCCGTCGGCGTACTGATCGTTAACGTCACGCTGACCATGTCCGCGGCGATCCTCACCGAGACGGCACTGAGCTACCTCGGCGTCGGCGTCAAGGCACCGGACACCTCCCTGGGCCTGCTCATCTCGCAGAACCAGCAGGCCTTCTCCACCCGGCCCTGGCTGTTCTGGTTCCCTGGCCTGTTCATCGTGCTGATCTGCCTGAGCATCAACTTCATCGGCGACGGGCTGCGCGACGCCTTCGACCCGCGGCAAAAGAAATTCAACGCCAAGAAGGCGCGCGATGCCTCGGCGGCGGCCGGCACCGTGTCGGTCAGCGCCCTGAACGACCCGAGGGACAGCTAGGTGCAGTGCCGTGTGGCGTGGCCGCTGCGGTCACAGTGCTGCCACCGTCCAGTAGCTGGCCGCCAGCAGGATCACGACGACGGCGACCGCCGCCCAGCGGTGCCGCACAGTAACGGCTGTGGTCGCGGCCTCGCCAATGGCGAGCGAACCGTTGTCCACGAGGGTCTGCCAACGACCCCGCACCAGTCGGGCGGCCTGGCCGGAGTCGGTGGTCTTCAGATCTCCGGGCCGTACGGATTTTCCGGGACCGTAGCTCGTATCCGGAAGGCCATGCAGGTCCTCGGGCCGGGCATTCCGGCCGCCCCAGATCCCGGGCGCCGGCGCGGCCCAGGCGGAATAGCTCTTGCGCGCCGTGACCAGCGTCAAGGCGTAACGGGTATCCACGTGGACCAGGGCGGCCCACGGCACCAGCACGGAACGGAACGGGTTTTCCAGCGTGACGCCAGCATCGTGGACCACGACGGCCGGCAGCCAGAAGAACTGCCAGCCTACAAACGCCAGCAGCAGCAGCGGTCCGGTACTGGGCAGCCCGCCGGGACCCGTGGCAGCCACGGTCGCTCCCACACCCACCGCCGCCACGGCCCAGGACAGGCCGGCGAACCATTTGTTCGTGCGGGCCTTGAAGATTTCGACGTTTCCGGCGGCGGGCACAGTGTTCATGCCCCCCATAATTCAGTATTCCGGGTCACAGCACTAATTTCCGGTGCGACGGCGTCCCGGGCGGAAGGAACCATCCATCATGACTGACTTCATCACCGTTGACCCGGCACCGGTGCCCGCGCCCGGCAAAGGTGATCCCGTCCTGGCGGTCCGGGACCTCAGCGTCGACTTTGGCGTCGACAAGAAGTGGGTCCCGGCGGCCATCGGCCTGAACTACGAGGTGCGCGCCGGCGAGGTGCTGGCGATTGTGGGGGAGTCCGGTTCCGGCAAGAGCGCCAGTTCCATGGCACTGCTGGGGCTACTGCCGGCCAACAGCCGGGTCAGCGGCAGCGTCAAGCTTGCCGGCCGCGAACTGCTGGGGGCAAACGAATCAAACATCCGGGCGGTCCGCGGCAAGGACGTTGCGGTGATCTTCCAGGAGCCGATGACCGCCATGAACCCGGTCTACACCGTGGGTGCTCAGATCGTGGAGACCATCCGGCTGCACAACGAGGTCTCGCCCGACCAGGCCCGGGACCGCGCCCTGCGGATGCTCGAACTGGTGGAGCTGCCGGATCCGGAGAAGGCGTTCAAGTCCTACCCGCACCAGCTCTCCGGCGGGCAGCGCCAGCGCGCCATGATTGCCCAATCACTGTCCTGCGACCCGAAACTGCTCATCGCCGACGAGCCGACGACGGCCCTGGACGTCACGGTGCAGGCGGAGATCCTGGACTTGATGCGCAACCTTCGCAACAAGCTGGACAGCGCGATCGTCCTGATCACCCACGACATGGGGGTGGTGGCGGACCTCGCCGACCGGATCGCCGTGATGCGGCGGGGGCTGATCGTGGAGACCGGCAGTGCGGCGGAGATTTTCCACAACCCGCAGCATGAATACACCCGTGCGCTGCTGGCTGCCGTGCCGCACCTCGGACAGGGCGGCGCGGAGGACGGCCAGGACGTGGACGTCACGGCCGCCCTCGCGGCGGCGACACAGGCCGAAATCGACGCCGTCCCGCGCTCTGAGCTGCTCCGGCGCGAACGCGAAAACGCGGAGGCGCTGGCCGCCGCGGCAACAGTGAAGCCGCAGGGCGAGCCCGTCCTGGAACTCACCGACGTGGCCATCGAATATCCCAAGCAGGGGCGCGTGCCGGCATTCCGCGCCGTCGAGGGCGCCAACCTGGCGATCTATCCCGGCCAGGTCGTCGGGCTCGTGGGCGAATCGGGATCGGGCAAGACCACCATTGGCCGTGCCGCCGTCGGGCTCCTGCCGGTAGCCGCCGGGATCATGAAGGTCGTTGGCCAGGACATCTCCGCCGCCAAGAAAAACGGCCGGCAGCTGCACGAGATGCGCCGGCACGTCGGGATGGTCTTCCAGGATCCGTCCTCGTCGCTGAACCCGCGGCTGCCGATCGGGGAAAGCATCGGCGAACCGATGTTCCTGGCCGGGGTGGCCAAGGGCGCCGCGCTGCAGGCCCGGATCGAGGCCCTGCTGGACCAGGTGGAGCTGCCCCGCGACTACCGCAACCGCTACCCCCACGAACTCTCCGGCGGCCAGAAGCAGCGGGTGGGCATCGCCCGGGCGCTCTCGCTGAAGCCCAAACTGATGGTCGCCGACGAACCCACATCGGCCCTCGACGTCTCGGTCCAGGCGACGGTGCTCGAGCTCTTCCAGAACCTGCAGAAGGAGCTCGGCTTCGCCTGCCTGTTCGTCACGCACGACCTGGCAGTGGTGGATGTCCTCGCGGACCGGATCTGCGTGATGCAGCGGGGACGGATCGTTGAGCAGGGCAGCCGGGACCAAATTTTGCGGAACCCCCAGGAACCGTACACGCAGCGGCTGCTGGCCGCCGTTCCGCTGCCGGACCCGGAGCAGCAGCGCGAGCGAAGGGAGCTGCGGGCCCAGTTGCTCGCCGCCGACGCCGGTTAATTTCGAGTAACCGGAATCGTGGGCCCGGCGAATCGTACCAGCAAGTAGCTATGACCTGTAAAATTTTCCGGCGGCGCTAGAATCCGAAATTTTCGCCGGTTACGAGTTGGCAACGGAGTTCCATCATTCGGGCAAAATGCGGTTATGCTACTTCCATATGTAGGACACGTCACAGGGGATAGCCCTGTGCCCTGGCCTGCCGGGAAGCATAAGTCTCTCCCGCAGAACTCCCACAACTCTTAGGAGGCGGAATGCGTTTTTCGCGCACTTCCAAAGCACTGGGCATGGTGGCGATCGCCGCTTTGGCCCTGACCGGTTGCGGCGGAGGCGGTTCCAACACCGCCGGCGGCAGCACCGGTGGCGACGCCAGCAAGGTGATCATCGCCGACGGCTCCGAGCCGCAGCGTCCGCTGATGCCGGCCGACACCAATGAAGTTGGCGGCGGCAAGGTCATCGACATGATGTTCTCCGGCCTGGTCAGCTACGACCCCAACGGCAAACCCGTGAACGAGCTCGCCGAGTCCATTGAAGGCAAGGACGGCCAGCACTTCACCATCAAGATCAAGAAGGACCAGAAGTTCACCAACGGCGAAGCCATCACGGCCAAGACGTTCGTTGACTCCTGGAACTTCGGCGCCGCCGCCAAGAACGCCCAGCTCAGCGGCAACTTCTTCGAGTCCATCAAGGGCTACGACGAGGCCAGCGCCGAAGGCTCCACGGTCGAGACCATGTCCGGACTGAAGGTCGTGGACGACCAGACCTTCACCGTTGAACTGTCCCAGCCGGAATCCGACTGGCCGCTGCGCCTCGGCTACACCGCCTTCTCCCCGGTTCCCGCCGGCGCGCTGAAGGACCCCAAGGGCTTCGGCGAGAAGCCGGTCGGCAACGGCCCGTACAAGATGGCCGACGGCGGCTGGCAGCACAACGTGCAGATCCAGCTCGTTCCGAACCCGGACTACAACGGCCCGCGCAAGGCCAAGAACGCCGGCGTGACGTTCAAGATCTACCAGAACGACGATGCCGCGTACCAGGACCTGCTGTCCAACAACCTGGACATCCTGCAGACCATCCCCACGAGCGCCTTGAAGAACTACAAGTCCGATCTGGGGGACCGCACCATCAACAAGCCGTACGCCGGCAACCAGACCATCGCCATCCCGGAATACCTGCCGGAGTGGAGCGGTGAAGCGGGCAAGCTCCGCCGCCAGGCCATCTCCATGGCCATCAACCGCGACGAGATCACCAAGGTCATCTTCAGCGGCGCCCGCCAGCCCGCCAAGGACTTCACCGCCCCCGTCCTTGACGGTTACAGCGACTCCATCCCGGGTTCCGAGAACCTGAAGTTCGACGCCACCAAGGCCAAGGACGCCTGGACCAAGGCGGACGCGATCCAGAAGTGGGACGCCAACAAGACGTTCACCATCGCCTACAACGCCGACAAGGGCGGCCACAAGGCCTGGGTTGAGGCTGTCGTCAACCAGCTCAAGAACACTCTCGGCATCAAGGTGGAGGGCAAGCCCTACGCCACCTTCAAGGAAGCACGCAACGACGCGACCGCCAAGACCCTGACCGGCGCCATCCGCTCCGGCTGGCAGGCCGACTACCCGTCGCTGTACAACTTCCTCGGACCGATCTACAAGACCGGCGCCGGCTCCAACGACGCGAAGTACGCCAACCCGGCGTTCGACAAGGCCATCTCCGAGGGCCTCGCCGCATCCTCCGTCAGCGAGGGCAACAAGGCCATGAACAAGGCCCAGGAAATCCTCCTGACCGACCTTCCGGCCATCCCGCTGTGGTACCAGGTTGCCCAGGGCGGCTGGAGCGACAAGGTCACCAACGTTGACTACGGCTGGGACGGCGTCCCGCTGTACTACAACATCACCGGCAAGTAACAACTGAACGACGGCGGGGGCTGCCTGGATTGGGGCCTCCGCCGTCGTTTTGTTTCACCAGCTTTCTCCCTGACGGCCCAAGCCTCGGGCGTACTTTGGCGGCACGGCGACCGTGACTGTTCCGGCGTCGGACCGCATCATTACTGAAAAGGTTCTTTGATGAACAACTCCGCCGTATCCCTGGACCGGATACCTGCTGACAAGGATGTGTTTCGCTGATGGCGCCCTACATTCTTAAGCGTTTCCTCCAACTGATTCCTGTCTTCCTTGGCGCAACGCTGTTGGTCTACTTCCTGGTCTTCAGCCTCCCCGGGGATCCCATCGTCGCCCTCTTCGGCGACAAGCCGGTCAACGAGGCCGTTGCCGCGAAGCTGCGGACCCAGTACCACCTGGACCAGCCGTTCTGGATCCAATACCTGCTCTATCTGAAGAGCATCTTCACGTTCGATCTTGGCCAGGACTTCTCCGGCCGCCCCATCGCCGCGGTTCTGGGCGAGGTCTTCCCGGTGACCGCCCGGCTCGCCGTCATGGCGCTGATCTTCGAAGCCGTTTTCGGCATCATCTTCGGCCTGATCGCCGGCCTGCGCAAAGGCAAGTTCTTCGACGCCACGGTGCTCGTCGCCTCCCTGATCGTCATCGGCATTCCGATCTTCGTCCTCGGCTTCCTGCTGCAGTTCACCATCGGCGTGCAGCTGGGCTGGGCGAAACCGACCGTCAGTTCGGCCGCCACGGTGCAGGACCTCATCCTGCCGGCCATCGTGCTGGGCCTGGGCTCCTTCGCCTATGTGCTGCGGCTGACCCGCACGTCCGTCATCGAAAACATGAACGCAGACTACGTGCGTACCGCCACGGCCAAGGGCCTGTCCCGCTTCCGCGTCGTCCGGGTGCACATCCTGCGCAACTCCCTGATTCCCGTCATCACGTTCCTGGGCGCAGACCTGGGCGCCCTGATGGGCGGCGCGATCGTGACTGAGGGCATCTTCAACGTGCCCGGCGTCGGAAACCGGCTGTACCGGGCCGTGTTGTCCGGCGAGGGCCCGACCGTGGTCTCGATCGTCACCGTGCTGGTGCTGATCTACTGCCTCTCCAACCTGCTCGTTGACCTGCTCTACGCTTGGCTTGACCCGAGGATCCGCTATGACTCCTGATTCCAACACCGCACGGCAGGATGCTTCAACGCCCGCCACGCGCCACACCGAGCACTTCGTCGCCGACTTTGCCGAGACGCCGCTGCAGGCCACGGACAAAGTCAAGGAGGACAGGGCCCCGCTCAGCCTCTGGGCCGAAGCGTGGCGGAACCTGCGCAAGCAGCCGCTGTTCCTGGTTTCCGCGTTCCTGATCCTGGTGGTGGTGGCCGTGTCCATCTTCCCGGGGCTCTTCTCGCCGATTGATCCGACCTCCGAGGCGTGCCAGTTGGCAAACTCGGATGGCGGCCCCACCTCAGGGCACCCGCTCGGCTTCACCCAGCAGGGCTGCGACGTGTATGCGCGCGTCATCTACGGCACCCGCTCCTCCGTCACCGTCGGCTTGTTCACCACGATCGGCGTGCTGGTCCTCGGCGGTGTCATGGGGGCGCTGGCGGGCTACTACGGCGGCTGGGTGGACGCCGTCCTGGCACGCATCAACGACATCTTTTTCGCGCTGCCGCTGATCCTCGGCGCCATTGTGGTCATGCAGCTTCCGATGTTCCGCGCGAACCGGACGGCCTGGACGCTGGTCCTGATCCTGATGACCTTCGGCTGGCCGCAGATCGCCCGGATCACCCGCGGCGCCGTGATCGAGGTGCGCAACGCGGACTTCGTGACCGCGGCACGGTCCCTGGGCGTCTCCAAGTTCGGGGCCCTCATGCGGCACGTGATGCCGAATTCGCTCGCCCCGATCATCGTCGTTGCCACGATCTCGCTCGGTACCTTCATCGTGGCGGAGTCCACCCTGTCCTTCCTCGGCATCGGGCTGCCGCCCAGCGTGATGTCCTGGGGCAATGACATCCAGGCGGCGCAGGCGTCGCTGCGCTCCAACCCGATGCCGCTGCTCTACCCGGCCATCGCCCTCTCCATCACCGTTCTGAGCTTCATCATGCTGGGCGACGCCCTGCGCGATGCTCTCGATCCCAAAGCGCGCAAGCGATGAAAGGGGATGCCATGAACGCCCCGGTTGAAATCCGTGAAGAAGGCGCGGCCGCCCGGCGCCCGCTGCTCGAGATCAAGGACCTGGCGATCAGCTTCGCCACCAGCGGCGGCGAGGTCAACGCCGTCCGCAACGCCCATCTGACCGTGATGCCAGGGGAGACCGTCGCCATCGTCGGCGAGTCCGGGTCCGGCAAGTCCACGACCGCGCTGGCCGCCATCGGCCTGCTGCCCTCCAACGGCCGGGTCTCCGGCGGGCAAATCCTGTTCGACGGCGAAGACATCTCGCACGCCAGCGAAAAGCGGATGATCGAACTGCGGGGCAACAGCATCGGCATGGTCCCGCAGGATCCCATGTCCAACCTGAACCCGGTCTGGAAAATCGGCTACCAGGTGCGTGAAACGCTCAAGGCCAACGGCCTCCCCGACGGCCCGGACGACGTCGCGAAGGTCCTGTCCGAGGCGGGCCTGCCGGACGCCGCCCGCCGGGCCAAGCAGTACCCGCACGAGTTCTCCGGCGGCATGCGGCAGCGCGCCCTGATCGCGATCGGCCTGTCCTGCCAGCCGCGCCTGCTCATCGCCGATGAGCCGACGTCGGCCCTGGACGTGACGGTGCAGCGGCAGATCCTGGACCACCTGGAGAAGATGACCACCGAACTCGGGACCGCGGTGCTGCTGATCACCCACGACCTCGGCCTCGCCGCCGAGCGTGCGGACAAGGTCGTCGTCATGTACCGCGGCCAGGTGGTGGAATCGGGGCCGTCGCTCGAGCTGCTGCGCAACCCGCAGCACCCATACACCCAGCGGCTGGTTGCCTCGGCGCCGTCGCTGGCCTCGCGCCGGATCCAGGCCGCCAAGGAACTTGGTGTCGAGTCGGAGGACCTGCTGGCACCGGACGAGGACGTCGTCGTCGAAGCGGCCATGCCCGAGGACGTGCTGCAGATCGAAAACCTGAGCAAGGTCTTCAAGCTCCGCTCCGGCCTGGGCCGCTCCACCGACTTCACCGCGGTGGACGATGTCTCCTTCAGCGTCAAGCGCGGGACCACGACGGCGATCGTGGGGGAGTCGGGTTCCGGCAAGTCCACGGTGGCGCAGATGGTCCTGAACCTGCTCCAGCCGACGTCGGGCCGGATCGTGTTCGATGGCGTTGACACCTCCACGCTGAACAACAAGCAGATCTTCGCGTTCCGCCGCCGGGTGCAGCCAATCTTCCAGGACCCTTACGGCTCGCTGGACCCGATGTACAACATCTTCCGGACCATCGAGGAACCGCTGCGGACCCACAAGATCGGGAATAAGGCGAGCCGGGAAAAGAAGGTCCGGGAACTCCTCGACCAGGTCGCGCTGCCCCAGTCCACGATGCAGCGGTACCCGAACGAGCTCTCCGGCGGCCAGCGTCAGCGCGTGGCCATCGCCCGCGCCCTGGCCCTGGACCCGGAAGTCATCATCTGCGACGAGGCAGTCTCTGCGCTGGACGTCCTGGTGCAGGCGCAGGTGCTCAACCTGCTCGCGGAGCTGCAGTCGCGCCTGGGCCTGACCTACCTGTTCATCACCCACGACCTCGCAGTGGTCCGCCAGATCGCGGACCATGTCTGCGTCATGGAGAAGGGCAAGCTGGTGGAAACCGGATCGACGGATGACGTCTTCGACTCGCCGCAGCAGGACTACACCAAGGCCCTGTTGAACGCCATCCCGGGAGCCGGCCTGATGTTGCCGCCGGAAGTTGCCTGAGCCGGACCGAGGCTAACGCAACAGGATGAGGCTAACGCAACAGGAGCCGGTGCCCTTCCCCCGCAGGGGATGGGCACCGGCTCCTTTGAGGTTTGCCGTGGGCGGGCGAGGTCAGCCGGCAGCGGCGGCGGCCTTGTCGGCCTTTATGCCCATCTCCCGCAGCCGGTTGCCGAGCAGCACGCCGAGGGCCCCGTGGCCCTCCGGACCCATGTGCACGCTGTCGGCGAGCATGCCGGTGAGGTCATACCGGGTCAGCCAGTCGCCGACGCTGACAAACGGGATGCCCTGCTTGGCCGCGACGGTGCCGAGCAGCGTGTCCACCTGGGTGCGACGGCCGCCGCCGTAGTTTGCGCCCCGGGCCAAGGTGCCGATCATCAGCATCTTGCTGCCGGGATAGCGCTGCCGGAGCGCAGCAATGAGCCGGTCCGCGTTGGCGACGATCTGGGCGTCGGTGGCACCGCGGGCCGCGTCGTTTCCGCCGCCCTGGATCACCACCAGGGGAGGAGCGCCGTAGGGCAACTTCCAGTCGCCGCGCTGCAGGGCATCGATGTAGTTGCCGGTTTTGCCGTTCGCCACCACAAAGCCGGTGCCGCCGAGGCCGCAGAAGAAGACACTGTAACCGGCGCGGCCAAGGCCCTGCCGGGGCCATCCGGTCGCCGGCTCGGACTGGGAGTCGCCGATGAGCACCGCCGTACGCCGGATGTCCTTGACGATCACCTCATCCCGGCCGTTGGCGGGGTTGCGGTACACAGCGCCCTCGGGCAGGGAGTCGGGGCTGGGGCCGGTCGCGAGGCGCGGCTTCACGCCGGCGCCGGCTGCCACCGGCTCGCCGGGGGCGGCGGCGGCCGGGACTGCCTTGCTGCTATGGATGTCCACACCCCTACTGGGGCTGGGGGAAGAACTGGTGTCCGCTGGGGACGGGGCCTGTCCGCAGCCGCCCAGCAGAACGCCTACGGCGATCATCGGTGCGACGAGGCGGTACAGGGCCGAGGCGTGGCGCATGATGTCTCCGGGCTGGCGTGCTGTTGTCACTGCAATCATGGGGCATCAGGGGGCCAAAAACCAAGTGTCGTTGATCACTTTCTGGCGGTGTTTCCCGCCACACGGCGGGCGCCCGGACAGCGCAGCCTCGCCGGAATTTAGGCCAATAAAAGGCTCAGCGTCTAGAATAGGGGGAAGGAGCCCTGTCTTTATGGGTTGATCCGTCGTGCGTTCCGGTTGGAAATGTCGCGATACAACAGCTGACTTCACCACTGAATCGAGCAATTACGCATGTCTGAAACCACCACCAACACCGCGGTAGCCACTGCATCGCGCAGTGACCTCCGCAACGTCGCGATCGTGGCCCACGTTGACCACGGCAAGACCACTCTGGTCGACGCCATGCTCAAGCAGACCAACTCTTTTGCCGAACACAACCACCTCGAAGACCGCGTGATGGACTCCGGTGACCTGGAGCGCGAAAAGGGCATCACCATCCTGGCCAAGAACACCACCGTGGCCTACAACGGTCCGTCTTCCAATGGCGAGACCATCACGATCAACGTGATCGACACCCCGGGCCACGCCGACTTCGGCGGTGAGGTCGAGCGCGGCCTGTCGATGGTGGACGGCGTCGTCCTCCTCGTCGACGCGTCTGAAGGCCCGCTGCCGCAGACCCGCTTCGTGCTGCGAAAGGCCCTCGCCGCGCACCTGCCGGTCATCCTGCTGGTCAACAAGACCGACCGCCCCGACGCCCGGATCGAAGAAGTCGTCCACGAGTCCATGGACCTGCTGCTCGGCCTGGCCTCCGACCTGGCCGACGAGGTTCCGGACCTTGACCTGGACAAGATCCTCAACGTCCCCATCGTCTACGCCGCCGCCAAGCTCGGACGCGCCTCGCTTGAGCAGCCGGCAGACGGCAGCGCCCCCGCCAACGAGGACCTCGAGCCGCTCTTCGAGACCATCATCAAGCACATCCCGGCGCCGACCTACAACCCGGACGGTGTCCTGCAGGCGCATGTCACCAACCTGGACGCGTCGCCGTTCCTCGGCCGCCTGGCGCTGCTGCGCATCTACAACGGCACCCTGCGCAAGGGCCAGACTGTGGCCTGGGCCCGCGCCAACGGCGAGCTCAAGAACGTCAAGATCACCGAGCTGCTCGCGACGAAGGCGCTGGACCGTGTCCCCGCCGAGTCCGCCGGCCCCGGTGAGATTGTCGCCGTCGCCGGCATCGAGGAAATCACCATCGGTGAGACCCTGACCGACGTCGACAACCCGCAGCCGCTGCCGCTGATCACGGTTGATGACCCGGCCATCTCGATGACCATCGGTATCAACACCTCGCCGCTGGCCGGCAAGGTCAAGGGCGCGAAGGTCACCGCCCGCCAGGTCAAGGACCGCCTCGACAAGGAACTGATCGGCAACGTCTCCCTCAAGGTGCTCCCCACCGAGCGCCCGGATGCCTGGGAAGTCCAGGGCCGTGGCGAGCTGGCGCTGGCCATCCTGGTCGAGCAGATGCGCCGTGAAGGCTTCGAGCTGACCGTGGGCAAGCCCCAGGTCGTGACCAAGACCATTGACGGCAAGATCCACGAGCCGATGGAGCACATGACCATCGACGTGCCCGAGGAGTACCTCGGCGCCGTCACCCAGCTGATGGCAGCCCGCAAGGGCCGCATGACGAACATGGCCAACCACGGCACCGGCTGGTGCCGGATGGAATTCATCGTTCCGGCCCGCGGCCTGATCGGCTTCCGCACCAAGTTCCTCACGGATACCCGCGGCGCCGGCATCGCCGCCTCCATCGCCGAGGGCTACGAGCCCTGGGCCGGCCCGATCGAGTACCGCACCAACGGGTCGATGATCGCGGACCGCGCCGGTGTGGTGACCCCGTTCGCCATGATCAACCTGCAGGAACGCGGCTCCTTCTTCGTCAAGCCCACCTCCGAGGTGTACGAGGGCATGATCGTTGGCGAGAACTCCCGCGCCGATGACATGGATGTGAACATTACCAAGGAGAAGAAGCTCACCAACATGCGTGCGGCTTCGTCGGACACCTTCGAGAACCTGACGCCGCCGCGCGATCTGACCCTGGAGGAGTCCCTGGAGTTCGCCCGCGAAGACGAATGCGTGGAGGTCACCCCGGACTCGATCCGCATCCGCAAGGTCATCCTCGACACCAACGAACGCGCCAAGGCCAACCGCGCACGCGCCAAGGTCTGAGCCCCGTCACGGGGTTCACGCTGCACCGTGACTAAGAGAGCTGCCGGCAAGGCAGGCGGTATTGCCGCCGCCTTGCCGGCAGCTCTTTTCGCTGCCCTGGCCGGCACGCTCCTGCACCGGCAGGAGGCGATGCTCGGCGGCATCGCGTTGCCATGGGGAGCCGTGGCCGCCCTGGCTTTGCTGGCATCCGTGGAGGTGCTGCTGGCAGCGGCCTTCCGGTCCATCATTCCGCCGGCGGTCTGCGGCGCCGCCTGCTACGCCCTCGCCGGCTGGTGGTCCACCCTGCAGCCGGGCCGGCGCCTGATCATCGGCGACCTGGCCGGAAATCTGTGGATCTTCGGCATCGCCGCGGTCACGGTCGGCGTGCTCCTCTGGTGCCGCGGCCAAGCCCGCAGCCGCTAGTGCCGCCAGGGCGGGCTGCTGGGCTGCTGGGCTGCTGGGGTATTGAATGAAGGTGCTTGAGTGAGGGTGCTTGGGTACTTGGTGCTGGTGAGGCTTAGGTGCTTGGGCGCTGGGCTGCTTGGGTGCTGCTGAGGCTTAGTGCTGGCTTGGCGCCCGCCCGGGTGGGACATGCCCATTTTTCGTGCCCGGGAGTGGGCATAGTGGCATCATGTCCACTGCTTGCGCCGAGGGCCGGACATGTCCTGGGCCGCCCGGGGGACCTGTCCAGCGTTCACTCCGTCCGGATGGAGCATGCCCATTCTTGGATCCCGCGTCGGTGGGGCATGCCCATTTTTCGTGCCTGTGGATGGGCGCCGCTGCGGCAAGCCCATCCGCTGTGCCGGGCTCCCCGCCTCTCCAAGCGAGGGGAGGAGATGCCCAGCCGTGCGTCCCGGGACCGGGCTAGGACTTGTGCACATAGCGGAAACCGGGGCTGTGCCCTGTCCGCCGCGCGACGACACGATGGGCCCATGGTCAAAATCAACGACGTGCTTGCCGACTACGACGGCGTGGCGCGCGCCAAGCACCTCGCTGCCGCCGGGGTGTCCGAGTTCCAGCTCAAAGCGGCCTTAGCCAGCGGCGCCGTGGCCAGGGTGTCCCGCGGGGTTTACGCCTTGCCGAAGGCGGATCCGCAACTCGTTGCCATCAGGTCTCTTCCGGCCGAGCCTACCTGCGTGAGTGCCGCCCAGTTTGGCGGTCTTTGGGTCCTCGAGCCACCCGAACAGCAGCATGTCGCCCTCACCCACAGCCGCAGCTACCCTGGCTTTGTCTGCCACCGCGCACCGGCGCCGCCGACACTTCTGGACGCCGTCGTCCAGAGCCTGCGGTGCTTGCCGGAATTGGATGGCCTCGTCATTGCCGAATCCGCGGTTGTCCTCAAGGGCCTCCCGCTGCCGGCCCTCCGACAGCGGCTATCGGGCCGCAACGACGCGCGGGAGCGCCGGATCGTCGCTTCGATTGTTCCGCAGTCGCAGTCGGTCATCGAGTGCATGGCCCGCTTCCAGTTGAGGCGGGCCGGGTTTCACGTCGAGTCACAGGTCAATATTCCCGGCATGGGCCACCTGGACCTCATGGTGGACGGCAGGCTGGGGATTGAGACGGATGGCGCCGGTTTCCACATGGACCGGACCAGTTTCGAAGAGGATCGACGGCGGTGGAACGTCACTACGCGGCTCGGTGTCCCTACGTTGGTCGTGAGCTATCCGTTGTTGAAATATCGACCGCAGGAATTCATCGCCATGGTCCGGGAGGCTCTGAGCCGACTCTCCGCTGCCGCCTGAGAACCGCAACGGCGCAAGCAGGCCTTGACGAACATGCCTGCACCACCGTCATGGTTGGACATGTGCCACTGTTCTGCCGCCAGTAGTGATTCGAATAGTGGTCCGCGGCGGGAAATGGCCCGCGAAAAATGAGCATGCTCCCCGCGCGCGGCCGGGAGGAATGGGCATGCTCCCTGTGCGCGGCTGGGAGGAATGGGCATGCTCCCTGTGCGCGGCTGGGAGGAATGGGCATGCTCCCCGCACGTGGCCGCGGATGGACATAGTGGGATTATGTCCATCGCTCCTCGGGAAGGGCGGGCATGTCCCACGCACCGGGTTAGGGGTGGGCATGTCCCCGGGGGCGCGGCGGCGGGGCGGGGGGAACCTGCTTGGCCGCAGCCACGAGCTCCCACGGGATGGTGACGTCGGCGCGCCGGGTACGGACGGTGCAGCCGGCGTCGGCGCGGGCGACGAGCTCGCCGAGGGCATCTGTGAAGCCACCCTCAATCCGGTAGCGCACCACGACGCGGGTGCCCAGGGGTGTGGTGGCCAGGAATTGCTGCGGATCGGGCCCCGGAGTAGTCACTTCCTCATCGTAGGGCAGGGGCCGGCAACGCCCGGCTAGGTTCGCGGCCGCGGGCTGGGAGATAATAGGCTCAGAAGCCAGTCCGGCGCTCAGGCCGGGAGCAATATCCGGCAGGTCGCCGGAACCAACGTGGAGAGGCCAGGGACGTGACGTACGTAATCGCGCAGCCGTGTGTAGATGTCAAAGACAAGGCATGTATTGAGGAGTGCCCGGTCGATTGCATCTATGAGGGTGAGCGTTCCCTGTACATCCACCCGGATGAGTGTGTGGACTGCGGGGCCTGCGAGCCGGTGTGCCCCGTGGAGGCCATCTATTACGAGGACGACACCCCCGAGGAGTGGGCCGACTACTACAAGGCCAACGTCGAGTTCTTCGATGTCCTCGGGTCCCCGGGCGGGGCCGCCAAGATCGGCAACACGCACACGGACCACCCGATGATCGCCGCGTTGCCGCCGCAGAACCAAGACCAGTAGGGCGGCTGCACGTGACATCTGCGGTGCGCAGCTTCGGCCTCAGCCTGCCCGACTACCCCTGGGAAGCGATGGCGCCGTTCCTGGCCCGCGCCGCCGAGCACCCCGGGGGAGTAGCCAACCTTTCGATCGGCACCCCGGTGGACGACACGCCGGCCCTGGTGCAGGACGCGCTCCGGTCCGCCGCCAATGCCCCGGGCTATCCCACGGTGCACGGCACCCCCGCGCTCCGGGAGGCGGTCGTGGCCTGGTTTGACCGCCGCCGCGGCGTCGCCGGGCTCGACCCGAAGAACGTGATGCCCACGGTCGGGTCCAAGGAACTGGTCGCCTGGCTGCCGTTCCTGCTCGGCCTCAAGCCGGGCGACGTGGTGGTCCGGCCCACCGTGGCGTACCCCACCTACGACATCGGTGCCACGTTCGTCGGCGCGGAGCACGTGGCGGCAGACGACCTCGAGGAGCTCGACGCCCACACCCGGTCCAGGGTGCGCCTGGTCTGGGTCAACTCGCCGGCCAACCCCACCGGTAGTGTCAGGGACGCCGCATCGCTGAAACGCATCGTCGACCAGGCGCGCGAACTCGGCGCAGTGGTCGCCTCGGACGAGTGCTACGCCGAACTCGGCTGGGGCGAATGGGATGTCCAGCGGGGCGGCTCACCGGTCCCCAGCGTCCTCGACCCGCGGGTCGCAGGCGGTTCCCACGAGGGCCTGCTGGCGGTCTACTCGCTGAGCAAGCAATCGAACCTGGCGGGCTACCGGGCGGCTTTCGTGGCGGGCGACGGCGCGATCATGGCCAACCTGGTCAACAGCCGCAAGCACGCCGGCATGATCGTTCCCTATCCGGTACAGGAAGCCATGCGCGTGGCCCTCGGCGACGACGCCCACGTGAGCGCACAAAAAGACCTGTACCGCGGGCGCCGCGAGCGGCTCATCCCGGCGCTGCAGGCATTTGGCCTGACCATCCACGAATCCCGGGCCGGCCTGTACCTGTGGGCCACAACGGGTGAGGCCACCTGGGACACGGTCGGCAGGCTCGCCGACCGCGGCATCGTCGTCGGCCCTGGCGTTTTCTACGGTGACGCCGGCAACGGCTTCATCAGGGTGGCGCTGACCGCGACTGATGAACGGATCGATGCCGCCGTCGCAAGGTTGACTGCCGGACCGGCATGATGCTGTGATGCGGCCCACAAGGGCGGCGGTTTTGGACCCTTATGGGGCTCCCGGATTAGTGCCACCCGCGAACTCCCGGTAGTTTTTAACTGACTATCAATGGTGGCTTTCCACAAGAAGGCAGCGCAGCCGTTGGAATGTGCGTGCAGATGTAGATTCCGCGGGCGGCTTCACCAAATGTTGGATCAAGCTTTCAACAGGGGCCCTGAAACCCCATGAGGAGAATCCATGACTGAGACCACCAGCGCGACCCTGCGTTTTGAGGGCGGCGAGCTTGAGCTCCCGCGCATCAAGGTTGTTGAAGGAAACGAAGGCTACGACGTTTCCAAGCTGCTGAAGCAGACCGGCGCCGTTGCCTTTGACCCCGGCTTCATGAACACCGCGGCCACCACCTCGGCGATCACCTACATCGACGGCGATGCCGGCGTCCTGCGCTACCGGGGCTACCCGATCGAGCAGCTCGCCCAGCACTCCAGCTTCCTCGAAGTTTCCTACCTGCTGATCTACGGCAACCTGCCGACGCCGGCCGAACTGGAAGCATTCGACCAGCGGATCCGCCACCACACCCTGCTGCACGAGGAACTGAAGGGCTTCTTCAGCGGCTTCCCCCGCGACGCCCACCCGATGCCCGTGCTGTCCTCGGCGGTGTCCGCGCTGTCCACGTTCTACCAGGACTCATTGGACCCCTTCAACCCCGAGCACGTCGAGGTCTCCACCTACCGGCTGCTGGCCAAGATGCCGGTCATCGCCGCCTACGCGCTGAAGAAGTCCGTCGGGCAGCCCATGCTGTACCCGGACAACTCGCACAACCTGGTGGAGAACTTCCTCCGCCTGAGCTTCGGTCTGCCCGCCGAGCAGTACGAAGTGGACCCCGTCGTGGCCAAGGCCCTCGATCTGCTGCTGATCCTGCACGCGGACCACGAGCAGAACTGCTCCACCTCCACCGTGCGGCTGGTCGGCTCCTCCAACGCGAACCTCTTTGCCTCGGTTTCCGCCGGCATCAACGCCCTCTTCGGTCCCGCACACGGCGGCGCCAACGAGGCCGTGCTCAAGATGCTCCGCCAGATCCAGGCCGACGGCATCAAGCCCGAGGACTACATGGAGAAGGTCAAGAACAAGGAAGACGGCGTCCGCCTGATGGGCTTCGGACACCGGGTCTACAAGAACTACGACCCGCGGGCCAAAATCGTCAAGGCCACGGCCCACGAAATCCTCGGCAAGCTCGGCGGGAACGACGAACTCCTGGAGATTGCGCTCCGCCTGGAAGAGAAGGCGCTCCAGGACGACTACTTCATCCAGCGCAAGCTCTACCCGAATGTGGACTTCTACACCGGCCTGATCTACAAGGCCATGGGTTTCCCGGAGAAGATGTTCACTGTGCTGTTCGCCATCGGACGCCTGCCGGGCTGGATTGCCCAGTGGCGAGAAATGATCACCGATCCGAACACCAAGATCGGCCGTCCGCGGCAGCTCTACACCGGAGAACCGGAGCGGAACTACCCTTCGGTTTAGCGCCCGCCCGCCAACGACGCCGGCCCGCACCTTGATCACGAGGTGCGCAGCCGGCGTCGTTTGCCTTCCCTGCTCCCGCGACGCTGCTGTTGCCCGCACCGGCGTGGAGGGCCACCGTAACAGCACGACCGTGCTAAAAAGGACCAATGCCCAAATTTGTTGACGCTGCGCTGCGGCGCCAGGACGTTGTCGAAGCCGTCTTCCGGATCGTGGCAGCCGACGGACTGGAACGGGCGTCGCTGCGCGAAGTCGCTGACGAAGCCGGTCTGGCGGTGGGCTCCGTCCGGCACTATTTTGCCAGCAGCGACGAACTCCTGGCCTTCTCCTTCGGCGTCGTGGTGGACCGGATCGCGGGCCGGCTGGCCGCCGCCGAGGCCCGGGTCGCGGACACCGCAGCGGGCTCCGCCGACCACCGCCGCGCCGTGTTAACCCTGCTGGGTGAACTGCTGCCGCTGGATGAGGAGCGTGCGGTCGACGCGTGCGTCTGGATGGCGTTCAAGGCAGCAGCCCGGACCCGCCCGTTTCTGGCCGCGGAAGCCGACCGGAGCCACCGCGCGGTGGCCGCCGTCGTCGGACGGCTCATGCTCGACCTCGCCGGAGCGGGCGACGCGGCCGGCACCGACCAGCAGCGGTTGGTGACGGAGGCCGAACGGCTCCTCGCAACCCTGGACGGCCTGACCATGCACGCGCTTCTGCAACCGGAGTGGATGACCGCGCAGATGTGCCACGATGTCCTGGAATCCCACCTTGCGGGCCTGGGCCGCCCGGCCGGCCATTAACCTGCGCTCCCTTCAGGAATAGACTGGGGAAATACGGCTTGCCAAGGGAGGCTTTCGGATGCACAATACAGGCGGCCCGGGCTGGCGGATCACTATGGACACGTCAGGCCCGATGCTTATTGCGCTCTACGTGCGCGACGCGGCCGGCCTGGACTGCGCCGGCCACCCGGCCCTGTGCCATGCCGCCCCGAAGATTCGGCCGGCCGATCATGCACACCTCATCGATGAGGTAGGCGGCATGGGCGTGCTGAAGACCGAGTGGGAGGCCTGGTGGGCCCAGCTCCTGAAAGCGCACCCGGAGGTGGACCCGCCGCTCGGGCCGCCGGCGTTCCAGGATTTTGGCAACTCCCCGGCGTTGCGGCGCGTCCTGCAGGCGCACTTCGGCGCCGCCCTGAGCTGGGCCCGCGAACGGCGGAGTGAATACCTGGCCCTTGAAGCCGAGCGGGACGCCAGCGGTGCCACCCAGCTCCTGGCGGATCTGGTGGATGACCGGTTGCTGGAAGTCGGCAGGGCAGCCCGGGACTTCGAACTGACCATCATCGAACTGCCGCTGGCCGAGCCGCGGGCCTGGTACCTGGAACCGGACAAAATCATCATGAGCTCCGAATTGCTGTCGGAGCCGGAGCTGTTCCGCAGCTACGTGCGGCCGGTCGTCGAACTGCTGGTCTGAGCGGCTGCAGGCGGCGCGCGGCGGCCCGGCCCCGCGGCTGTAGCCGGCGCTTACGGCTTCGGGGCTGCGGCGACGGTGATGGTGACCTGCCCGGCCGGGGTGTCAGCGGGCTGCCAGCCGTTGCGGGCGGCCCGGGACCAGCTCCGGCCGTCCGTTGCGACGTCGGTGATGGCCAGCGGCTTGGCGTTCGCCACGGCCCATTGAGCGACCGCCCACGCCTGGGTATCCTGCGCGGAAACCGTCACGGTGCGGTCCGCCGTGGACGCCGGAACGGTCCCGAACGCAGCGGCCAGCAACTGCCGGACCTCGGCGGCGTCGCCGGCGGCGTCGGGCTTGCGGAGCGCGCAGTCCAGGCCCGCGGGGGTATGGCCGGTGAGGGCGGAAGCGAAGGCCCGGGCCATCGCCTCGTGCTGCGCGTACGCTCCGGGATACGCCGAGCGCTGGACCTCCTGCGCGGCTTCGGTGATCGGCAGCGACGTGTAGTCCGCGATTTTCACCAGGGCATCGTAGAACGCGTTGCTGGCGTGATAGGGATCCTGCACCTCGTCTTCGGTCCCCCAGCCCTGCGACGGCCGCTGCTGGAACAATCCCCGGGAGTCCGGACCGGCCTGGTCCCCGTGGCTGATGTTTCGCAGCTTCGACTCCTGCATGGACGTGGCCAGGGCGATGCTCGCGGCCCGGGCCGGCAGCCCGCGGCGGACCGCCACCGCGCTGATGAGTGCCGCATTCGCCGCCTGGTCGGTCGCCAGGTCTTCGCCGCCGGCGCCTACTGCCGTGCAGCGTTCGGTGACCAGTGTCTCGGACCGCTGCAGGAAACCCACCGCCGTGTAGATCGCTCCCGCCACCATCGCCAGGGTCAGCAAGAGCACCAGCCGACGGCGCCAGTTGCGTGCCACGTAACTACTCCCTCGGGCCCCGCGGGGCCGGTCCGTACTTGAGCCGGTCGATTGTCGGGCTGCCGCCTAGTTGGCGTGCAGGGCCTCGTTGAGCTCGACGGTCTGCCCCCGCCGGGGGAGTACCTCAACTTCGCCGCTGGTGGAGTTGCGGCGGAACAGCAGGTTCGGCACGCCGGACAGTTCCAGCGCCTTGACGATCCGGCTGGTGTCCTCGCCGTCGGCGTCCTTCGGGCCTGCGACGCGTACCCGGGTGCCGGCGGTGACGTAGAGGCCGGCCTCGACGACGGAGTCGTCGCCGATGCTGATGCCCACACCGGAGTTGGCGCCGAGCAGGACCCGTTCGCCGAGGGAAATGGTTTCCTTGCCACCGCCGGAGAGGGTCCCCATGATGGAGGCACCACCGCCGACGTCGGCGCCGTCACCCGCGACCACCCCGGCCGAGATGCGGCCTTCGACCATGGAGGTGCCCAGCGTGCCGGCGTTGAAGTTAACGAAGCCTTCGTGCATCACGGTGGTGCCTTCGGCCAGGTGCGCCCCGAGGCGGACCCGGTCGGCGTCGGCGATCCGGACGCCGGAGGGAATGACGTAGTCGACCATGCGCGGGAATTTGTCCACGCCGTAGACCGTGACGGCGCCCCGCCGGCGCAGCCGGGCCCGGGTCAGTTCGAAGTCCTCCACGGCCGCCGGGCCGAAGTTGGTCCAGACCACGTTGGGCAGCTTGCCAAAGATGCCGTCCAGATTGATGCTGTTGGGCCGGACGAGCCGGTGCGAGAGCAGGTGCAGGCGCAGGTAGGCGTCCGCCGTGTCGGCCGGCGGTTCGTCGAGATGGATCTGGGCGAAGAGGACCTGCTGCTCGGTGCCGCGGTCGGCGTCGGCGCCGTGTTCGGCGATGTCCAGCAGCGACTGGTCCGCGTTGCCGACGTCGCGCAGGTGGTCCGCGGCGGTGCCGAGCGCCGGTGCCGGGAACCAGACGTCCAGGACCGTGGCCTCTCCATTGCGGGTGGCGACAGTCGCGACCCCGTAACCGTAGGCGGAGCGGGCGTCGTCGGGCACGGCGGAAGCAGCGGTATCAGTCATGCGTTCAAGTCTATCGACGGCCGGCCCGCACCCCGAAACCGTGACGGGGAGCCGGCGGCATATACGGCATATACGGCATATACAGTGGAACGGTGATTGAGCATCCTGCCCCCGCTGTACCCGCCCGCCTGGACCTGCGCCGGGACGTCGCCATCCTGACCGCGGACATCATCGACATTTTCAGCGTCTCGGGGGACGAGCGCCGGCTGGCCGACGCCGTCGAGCATGCCCTCCTCGGCATCCCGGAACTCGACGTCATCCGTGAAGGTGACGCGATCATTGCCCGCACCAACCTCGGCCGGTCCGAGCGAGTCATCCTCGCCGGGCACCTGGACACCGTCCCGCTGCCGGCCACGCAAGGAGCCCGCGGCACTGTGCCGTCCTCCTGGCCGTCCGGGGCGCCGGGGGAGGGCGTCCTGTACGGGCGCGGGGCCACCGACATGAAGGGCGGCGTCGCCGTGCAGCTGGCGCTGGCCGCGGGCCTGTTCGACGGCGGCTCGGCGCCCGGCAAGGATGTCACGTTCGTCTTCTATGACCATGAGGAGGTCGAGGGGGTCAAGAGCGGCCTTGGCCGCCTGGTCCGCAACCATGGCGAATTGCTGGCCGGGGACTTTGCCATCCTGCTTGAGCCGACCGACGGGACCGTCGAAGGGGGCTGCAACGGGACCATCCGGTTCGAGGCGGCCACGGCGGGCGTGGCGGCCCACTCCGCCCGGGCCTGGATGGGCGCCAACGCGATCCACGCCGCCGCGCCGATCCTGGCCCGGCTGGCCGGTTACCAGCCGCAGACCGTCACCGTGGACGGCCTGGACTACCGCGAGAGCCTGAACGCCGTCCGGATCAACGGCGGTACCGCGGGGAACGTCATCCCGGACCGCTGCGTCGTGGAGATCAACTACCGCTTCGCGCCGGATAAGACCCTGGACCAGGCCGAGGAGCACGTGCGGGATCTGCTGGCCGGCTTCGAGCTGGTCCGCACCGACGGTGCCGCCGGTGCCCGTCCGGGGCTGAATCACCCGGCCGCGGCTTCCTTTGTTGCCGCCGTGGGCGCCGCGCCGAAGCCCAAGTACGGCTGGACCGACGTCGCGCGGTTCAGTGAACTGGGGGTGCCCGCCGTGAACTTCGGGCCGGGAGATGCGCTGCTGGCGCACACGGACGATGAACACGTCGACGCGGACGCGGTCCGCGAGTGCCTGCGCGCGCTTCGAACCTGGCTGGGCGTGTAGGGCGCCAGCGCCCGGAAGACGCCCGGAAGACGCCCCGAAGACGCCCGGAAGACGAAAGGTCCGGAACCCGAATGAACGGGTTCCGGACCTTTCCCGTGGGGCTGGGTCCGCGGGGCGGCCTACTTGGCCGGGGCGGTCCCGGCGACCGGGACGTGGGCCATGCCGCCGGCGGCCTTCTTGGACCCGCGGCGCTCGATCCAGATCGCGAGCCGGGAAACCGTCAGGTTGATCGCGATGTAGATGGCGGCGGCCACGAAGAACACCGGGAACAAGTACTGCGGACCGAGGAAGTCGGCCATCACCTGAACCGCCCGGAGCAGTTCACCGTAGGCGACGATGTAGCCGAGTGAAGTGTCCTTGAGGAGCACCACCAGTTGCGCCACGAGGGAGGGCAGCATGCGGCGGATGGCCTGGGGCAGCTCGATCGTGAGCCGCGACTGGAAACTGGTCAGGCCGATGGCGAGGCCGGCCTCGCGCTGTCCCTTGGGCAGCGACTGGATGCCGGCCCGGATGATCTCGGCGAAGATGGCCGAGTTGTACAGGACCAGGCCGGCCACGACGGCGATGAACGAGCTGGTGGCGAAGACCAGCAGCACGAACAGCATCATCAGGACCACCGGCATGCCGCGGAGGAATTCCAGCACAATGCGGGTGGGCACGCGGATCCAGGCCACGTCCGAGATCCGCATCAGGCACAGCAGCAGGCCCAACGGGAACGAGATGACCGCGGCCACGGCGGCTGCGCTGAGGGTGGCGGCGATCCCGTTGAAGATCAGCGTCCAGACGTCGGCCTGGCCGAAGATGGCCCAGCGCTGGCTCTCGAAGATCCCCTGCTGCGCGAGAGTCATGACCGCCAGGAGGACGAGGGCGGCAATCACGACGACGCCGATGACCGAGCCAATGAGGGAAACGCGGCGGGCCTTGGGACCCGGGACGTCGTAGAGAACGGAAGTCATCGTGCGATCGCCACCTTTCGTTCAACCACATTGGCCAGGTAGCCAAGCGGGACGGTAATCAGCAGGTAGAAGAAGGCAACGCCGATCAGGACCCACATCACGGCGTCACCGTGGTCGTTGGCCAGCTGCTTGCCGTAGCCGAAGAGCTCCAGCACGTAGAAAGCGCCGGCCACCGAGGAGTTCTTCACGAGGGCGATGAGAATGTTGATCAATGGCGGGATCACCGTGCGCAGGGCCTGCGGGAGGATGATCAAGGAAAGCACCTGGCTGAACTGCATGCCGATGCTGCGGGCCGCCTCGGCCTGGCCCACCGGGACGCTGTTGACGCCGGAACGGACCGCCTCGGCGATAAACGCGGAGGTGTAGGCGCTCAACGCAATGATGGCGGCAATCTCGAACTGTTCGAAGGTGACGCCCAGGCGGGGCAGCACCACGGCCGCGAAGAAGAAAGCGATGGTCAGCGGGGTGTTCCGGACAATCTCCACGTACGCCATGCTGAAGCCGCGCAGCGCGGTGATCGGGGAGACCCGGGCCGCAGCGAGCAGGGTACCGAAAATGAGGGCGATGATCCCCGAGACCACGGCCAGGAAAAGGGTTCTGAGAAAGCCGTCCCAGTACTGGGGCAGGCTTTCAATGATGACGTCCATAGGTTCCTTCAACTGCGTTGGGTGGTTCAGGCGCTGGCAGGTGAATGGCGGCCGCCGGTCCGCGGAAAACGCGGGTACCGGCGGCCGCCACGCCTGATTTAGTAGCGGTTGATGGCGGGGAGCTTCGGAGCGGTCTTGATGACGGCGCCGGCGGTGGCCTCCCAGGCCTTCTTGTAGGTACCGTCCTTTTCGAAGGCCTCCAGCTGGTCGTTGATCCAGTTGCGGAAGACCTTGTCGTCCTTCTTCAGGCCAATGCCGTACGGCTCCTTGGTGAAGGTTTCATCGGAGGCGAGCTTGAAGGCGTCCGGCTCCTTGTTGACGAAACCGGCGAGGATGACGTTGTCGGTGGTGACGGCGTCGACCTGCTTGTTGCGCAGCGGCTCCAGGCAGGCCGAGTAGGTTGCTGCCGGGACCAGGATCGCTCCGTACTTGTCCACGATGGTGGAGGCGGGGGTGGAGCCGGTCACGGAGCAGACCTTCTTGCCCTTGACGTCTTCAGGCTTGGTGATGGAGCTGTTGTCCTTGTTCACCATGAGGGCCTGGCCGGCTTCGTAGTACGGCCCGGCGAAGTCCACTTCGGTCTTGCGCTTGTCGTTGATCGTGTAGGTGGCGACGATGATGTCGACCTTGCCCTGCTTGATGAACTGCTCGCGGTTGGCGGAGACCGTCTCGACCCACTCGATCTTGTCCGCGCCGATGCCCAGCTTGGCGGCGATCAGCTTGCCGATCTCAACGTCGAAACCGACAGGCTTGCCGTCGAGGCCCTTCTGGCCGAACAGCGGCTGGTCGAACTTGGTGCCGATGGTGATCTTGCCGGCAGAGGAAAGCTTTGCCATGGTGCTGTCGGCGGCGAAGCTCGGCTTCTCGGCTACGGGCGGGTTGGTAGTGGAGGAGCTGCCGCCGCAGGCGCTCAGGCTCAGGGCCAAAGCAGCGGATGCGGCAACCAGAAGGGATTTCCTTCGGGTCAAAAATGCCTTCATGACATTCCTTTCATTGGTCGGCCGCCTCCCGGCGGCCTGGGTGCGAACTCTGCGGAGGTTCAGGAGTGATGCGTGGAAGGGGGTGCGGGTCAGTGCGTCAGGAGCTTGGACAGGAAGTCCTTGGCGCGGCTGCTCTTCGGGTTGGTGAAGAACTCTTCCGGCGTTGCGTCCTCGACGATCTGGCCGTCGGCCATGAAGACCACACGGTCCGCTGCCTTGCGGGCGAAGCCCATCTCGTGGGTCACCACGATCATCGTCATGCCCTCCTTGGCCAGTTGAATCATGACGTCAAGTACCTCGTTGATCATCTCCGGGTCCAGGGCCGAGGTGGGCTCGTCGAACAGCATCACCTTGGGCTTCATCGCCAGCGCGCGGGCAATCGCGACGCGCTGCTGCTGGCCGCCGGAAAGCTGGGCCGGCAGTTTCGGGGCCTGGTGGCCGACGCCGACGCGCTCAAGCAGCGCCATGGCGTCCTTGTCGGCCTGGCCCTTGGACTCGCCCTTGACCTTGATCGGTCCCAGCGTGACGTTTTCCAGGATCGTTTTGTGCGCGAACAGGTTGAAGGACTGGAAGACCATCCCGACGTCGGCGCGCAGCTTGGCCAGGTCCTTGCCCTCAGCGGGCAGTTCCTTGCCGTCGATCTTGATGACGCCGTCGTCGATGGTTTCCAGCCGGTTGATGGCGCGGCAGAGCGTCGACTTGCCGGAGCCCGAGGGGCCGATGACAACGACAACCTCTCCCTTGCGGACGGACAGGTTGATGTCCTTGAGGACGTGCAGCTGGCCGTAATGCTTGTTGACGGCAGTCAGGGAGACGAGGGCATCGCCGGGCACTTGAGTAGTCATAGGAAGAAATCTAGCGAACATTAGCCGGATATGACGCCAATCACCCGGAGTTGCCCTACATCGTGACCCAAGAGATATCCGCGGACCGGCATCGGGGCCGCCCGCAAACCGGTCTGCCGCGCCGGGCCGCCCGGCCGGGCCAACCGCGTTAGCCTAGGGGGATGAGTACCGAGCAGCAGCCTCCAGCAGAGCCGAACCGAGCCGGAAATGCAGGTGCGGGCCGGCGGGACGCCCCGCCAGCCAACGGCATCCGGCACAAGGGCCCGCTGGAGTTGCGCCGCAAGGCCGCCAAGGTCACAATGTCGGACCAGACGCTGCTGGACACCAAGGGCCCGGGCCAGTTTGTACACACGGATCCGTGGCGGGTGCTGCGGATCCAGAGCGAATTCGTCGAAGGGTTCGGCGCGCTCGCCGATCTGGGGCCGGCCGTCAGCGTGTTCGGGTCCGCCCGGACCCTGCCGGGCAGCGTGAACTACGAACTTGCCGTCGACGTCGGGCGCAGCCTGGCCGAGGCGGGGCTGGCGGTCATCACCGGCGGCGGCCCCGGCTCGATGGAAGGCGCGAACAAGGGCGCCGTCCAGGGGAACGGCGTCTCCGTGGGGCTCGGGATTGAACTGCCCTTCGAACAAGGCATGAACCAGTGGGTGGACCTGGGTATCAACTTCCGCTACTTCTTCGCGCGGAAGACCATGTTTGTGAAGTACGCGCAGGGGTTCATCGTGCTGCCCGGGGGCCTGGGGACCCTCGACGAGCTCTTCGAAGCCATGGTCCTGGTCCAGACCCGGAAGGTGACGTCTTTCCCGATCGTGCTGATCGGCACCGCCTACTGGGGTCCGCTGCTGGAATGGCTCCAGTCCACGCTGGTCGCCGAGGGGATGATGGCGGAGGAAGACCTTGACCTCGTGCAGCTCGTTGACGACCCCGCGCTCGCCGTCGAACTTATCGTGGAGGGCGCGGCCCGGCACCGGAACCCGACCGGCACCCGCGCGGCCGGCAACGGGGTCAACGGCGGCAATGGTGCTGACGGCAACGGCAGCGGCAACGGCGACGCCGGAATCGGGGCCCGTCCGCCGGCCTGAGCAGCGCGCCCCGCTGATCTGGCACGATGGACCTGTGAGTTTCTTCCTGGTCTTCGTGGCGGTCGTGCTGGCCGCCCTCGCCATCCTCCTCGGCACCGACCTTGGGTCCCGGATCTTCCGCCGCCGCGCGGCTGAGCAGCCTTTCGACGACGGTTTTGATCAGCCGGTGGCATCCCTTCCCGCCGTGCTGCTCCCCGAGGCGGCAGAGCCGGCCGACGTCGACCGGATCCGTTTCGCCGTTGGCGTTCGGGGCTACCGGATGGACCAGGTTGACCAGGTCCTCGACGAGTTGCGGGACCAGATCGCCGGGAAGAACCGCGAAATTGCCGGCCTCCGGGCCCGGCTCGCCGCCGCAGCCGAGCCCCGCGCCGCCGAAGGGCCCCGCGCCGCCGAAGGGCCCCGCTCCGCCGCAGAACACCCCGCCCGCGAGCAGCCGGCCGCCGTCGAGCCGCCCACCGCCGTCCAGCACCCGGCACCGTGAGCGAAACGGCGCCGGACCGGGACCCGCTCGGCCGGGGCACGGCCCTGCGGGACCGGGCCGCGGCCTCCTTCTCCCGCCCGGACGCCTGGCCGTGGTGGCTGCAAGTGGGCGCGCTGTACCTCGCCGCGCGCCTGGTCAGTGCCTGCATCTTCATGGCCGCCGCGCTGCACCAGGGCGTGAATCCGTGGTTTCCGCCGAAGCCGGACTACTGGAATTTCATCAACATCTGGGATGCCCGCTGGTACGGCGAAGCGCTGACCAACGGCTACCCGGCGGTTCTTCCTGCCGACGGTGCCGGCAACGTGCAGGAAAACGCCTGGGCGTTCTACCCGCTCTTCCCCTTGCTGGGCCGCTCCCTGACCGGGCTGGCCGGGATCGCCCCGGCTGCCTCCCTGACCCTTATCGCGATGATCTCAGGGCTGGCCGCTGTCCTGGTGATCTACCGCTTGTTCGCGCACCGGGCCTCGCACCGCACGGCCCTGTGGGCTGCGGTTTTGATCGCGACGTTCCCGGTCTCCCCGGTGCTGCAGGTGCCTTATGCGGAGTCTTTAAACCTGCTGCTGCTGGCCTCGGCACTGCTGCTGGTGGTGCGTCGGCGCTATCTCGGGGCGATGCCGGTGGTCATCCTGATGTGCCTCTCGCGGCCTACCGGTGTTCCCTTCGCCGCCATGATCGGGCTGCTGTTCCTGTACCGCATTCTTCCCCACCTGAGGGCCGCATCTCTCGGCCGGAGGACGGATGCCGGGGCCGCATTGACCGTGCAGCACACCGCCGCAGCGGAACCAGACCTGCACGGGAGGGCCCATAGCCGTGCCGAGCTCTGGTCCCTGGCCGGCCTGACCGCCGTCAGCGGCCTTGGCGCCCTGCTCTGGCCTGCCGTCGCGTGGGCTGCCACCGGCGACATCCAGGCATACACCAAGACGGAGACGGTCTGGCGCGGCCAGGACCTGGTGCCGTTCAGGCCCTGGTTTGACACCGGTGTGCAGCTCTTCGGTCCGGTCCTGGGGCTGCTGGCACCGTTCGTGGTCGCGCTGGCCTTCGCCGCGCTGATGCGGACACGGCCCGTGGCCTCGCTGGGTGCCGAACTGCGGCTTTGGTGCGTGTGTTACATGGGC
This sequence comes from Arthrobacter sp. JB02-1C, assembly GCF_057748045.1. Lineage (NCBI taxonomy): Bacteria > Bacillati > Actinomycetota > Actinomycetes > Micrococcales > Micrococcaceae > Arthrobacter > Arthrobacter sp. JB02-1C. Next base: position 108,165 of record NZ_CM173235.1, on the reverse strand, counting down.
TACCTGCTGGTTTTCCTGCATCCGCAGACCAGCACCTTCCGGATGCTGCTCCCCTTGTTTCCCCTGGCCCTCGCCGCGGCGCGGGTTTCCCGCTCCCGTGCCTACCGCGCAACCCTGGTGCTGATGTTCCTTTTGTTACAGGTGGTTTGGGTGGTGTGGCTGTGGGCCTGGGCGCCCCTGCCCGGCGGGGGCGACTACCCGCCGTGACGCCGGACACCTTTGCGACACTGCCGCCCAGCCCCGCCGGTGCCCCGGGGAAAGTCCAACGATTAGCTACACGCGCGTAATTACGGGATAATGGGCCATAAGCTAAGGAAAATGAGTGTTGAGCCAGGCGGCGAGATCATGGCAGCCCGGCGGCATGTTTGACCAAGCGGACGCAGCCCGGCCGGGCTGGCAAGTCACGGGACTACTGGAGGGGATATTCCTCATGGCGGCTATGAAACCACGCACCGGCGACGGCCCTATGGAAGTGACCAAAGAGGGTCGCAGCCTGATTATGCGGGTTCCGCTCGAAGGCGGGGGGCGGCTTGTGGTCGAACTCAACGCTGCAGAAGCGACAAACCTCAAGGAATGCCTGGTCGGCGCTACCGAGTAGTTTGGCGTTCCCTGAGACAGGGCCCGTCGCCTCCCGGCGGCGGGTCTTTTCGGCGCTCCAAACTGCTATTTCTTGACCGCCACCAGCAGCCCATCGCCGGTGGGCAACATGGCGGAGGCCAGGCGCTCGTCGTCCCGGATGGACTTTCCGATCTGGCGGAGCACCACGGTGGTCGCGTCCCGTGCGGCGGGGTTGGAGACCCGGTCCTTGTCCAGTGCGTCATTGATGATCAGCAGGCCGCCGGCCTTCAGCAGCCGGATGGCCTGCTCAACGTAGCCGGGGTAGTTGGGTTTGTCCGCGTCGATGAAGACCAGGTCGTAGGCGCCGTCGGTCAGGCGGGGCAGCACATCGCCCGCCCGTCCCGAGATGGTGCGGGTGCGGTTGGCGGGGCTTCCGGCCTCGTGGAAGGACTCCCGGGCGGCCCGGAGGTGCTCGACGTCGACGTCGATGGTCGTTAGGACGGCGTGCGGGCCCAGGCCGCGCAGGATGCAGACGCCGGAGACGCCGGCGCCCGTGCCGATCTCCACCGCGGTTTGCGCTTTGGACGCAGCCGCGAGGACTGTCAGGACGGCACCGACGCCGGGACCGATGGGGGTAACGCCAAGCTCGAAAGACCGTTCGCGCGCGCGCAACAGAACCTCGTCCTCGGCAGGCAGATCTTCTGCGTAGGACCAGCTCGTGGACTTATCGGCGCTCATTGGTATCGCTTTCCGGGCGGAGGAGGGGAGTGTCTCATACAGCGTACTGTGTCCCGCCGTTTCCCCGGCGTTCGGGCGCGGAGTCCGCGGCCGGTGTGCCGGCCTGCGGGCCGCATTCCGCCGGTGGCGGAAGAAGGCTGCCGCGTCAGGAAATTCCCAGCTTATTTTGAAATGATGATGGTCCGCTCATCCGCGTGGTGACCGGCGTCGAATCCAGGGTGTAAGGAACTTGCAGGAGCAAGAGCCATCCGGGCGTAACACCATCCGCGAGGGGAGTGGGCAAATGTCGGCTATGGCAGCTGTCCCTGAGAATAGTGAATCCCAACCCACGGCCCAGGCCGAGTGGGTCAGGCCGACGTGGGAGGAGGTGGTGACGAACCACTCCGCGAAGGTCTACCGGCTGGCATACCGCCTCACGGGCAATAAGTTCGACGCCGAAGACCTCACCCAGGAGGTCTTTGTTCGGGCCTTCCGCTCGCTGGAAAATTTCAAGCCCGGCACGCTCGATGGCTGGCTGCACCGCATCACTACCAACCTCTTCCTGGACCAGGCCCGGCGCAAGAGCCGGATCCGCTTCGATGCGCTGGCGGAGGACGCGGAGACCCGGATCCCCGGCCGCGAGCCCGGCCCGGAGCAGAGCTTTGAGTTCAACAACCTCGATCTGGACGTGCAGGCGGCGTTGGAGGAACTCCCGCCGGACTTCCGGGCCGCTGTCGTGCTGTGCGACCTTGAGGGCCTGTCCTACGATGAGGTCGCCGCGGCCCTGGACATCAAACTCGGCACCGTCCGGTCCCGCATCCACCGCGGCCGGACCATGTTGCGTGAAAAACTCGCCCACCGCGCCCCCAGGTCCGCGGCGGCCGGAAAACAGTCGCTCAAGCCCCGGCTCAAGATGCCCCGCATTGCGGGTCTGCTCTGACGGGCAATGCGGCAACTGAAGCACTTCCTGGGCGGACTCCGGTGCGGGTATCTGGCCCGGCGCCGGGCCTGGTTCGGCGGCTACCGGCTCACTGCAGGGCGGCAGGACCGGCGCCGGAAACACCTCGAGGCTTGCGCCAGCTGCCGTCTTCGGCAACGCCGTGAGCAGCAGTATCTGGAACGGCTGCGGGGCGCGGCCGTGCCTGCGGCCAGCGGTGACCTGACAGCCCGCCTGCTGGCCCGCACGGGAGGGCTGGCGGGCGCCCCGTGACCGGCTGCACCAGCTCCGCGGGACGACGTTCCATCCCGGCTGGAGCGCGGACTGGACCGTGTCATGGGAGAGCTGGCGGGCTGAACGCGAGCGGCTGGCGGGCTTCGTGGCAGACCCTTGACCTCGCGTGGCGCCCGGCCGTGGGCCGAATCGTCGCTCGCCACACAGAGAGGGTAATCTTCCTAGGGTGTTTGGAATCAACGGACCGGAGTTCATAATTCTGCTGATCGTCGGCCTTTTGGTGATCGGCCCCAGCCGGTTGCCCGAATACACCCAGAAGCTGGCCAACATCGTCAAGGAAGTCCGGCGTATGGCCTCCGGAGCGCGGGAGCAGATCAAGGAAGAAGTCGGCATCGACATCGACGATGTGGACTGGAAGAAGTACGATCCCAGACAGTACGACCCGCGCCGGATCATTAAAGAAGCCCTGCTCGACGACGACACGAAGCCCATGAGCCCGGGTGCGCCTGCCGCCGTCGCCAACGCCGGCACAGCGGAACGGCGCCCCGCGCGGGCCGTGGAGCGCCTTGCCGAAGGCGAAGCCGCGCCCTTCGACTCCGAGGCAACCTAAGCCCGACCAGCCGGACCGGACCTGGGATGGGCCTAGCGGGGCTGGAGTCCCAGCGGCATCCCGACAAGCCCGCGGGGACTGGATGCGAGGGCAGCTGCGATGCCGGTCAGGGCAACGGCCGCCGGGGTCTCCGGCCGGCCGAGGACCAGCGGAACGCCGGAGTCGCCGCCTTCGCGGAGCAGGATGTCAAGCGGGATCTGGCCCAGCAGCGGTACCTCGGAACCCACCGTCGCCGACAGCCGCTCGGCCAGTACAGCGCCGCCGCCGCTGCCGAAGAGTTCCATCCGGGCGCCGTCGGGCATTTCCAAGTAGGACATGTTCTCCACGACGCCGGCCACGGTCTGGCCGGTCTGGACCGCGATGGCCCCGGCGCGCTCGGCGACGTCGGCGGCGGCCGCCTGCGGCGTGGTGACCACCAGGAGGCGGGCTTTCGGCAGGAGTTGCGCCACGGAGATGGCGATGTCCCCGGTGCCCGGCGGAAGATCCAGGAAAAGGGCGTCCAGGTCGCCGAAATAGACGTCGGTGAGGAACTGTTCCAAAGCCCGGTGCAGCATCGGCCCCCGCCAGGCCACGGGCTGGTTTCCGGTGACAAACATGCCGATCGAGATGACCTTGACGCCGTAGGCGACCGGCGGCAGGATCATGTCGTCCACCCGGGTCGGTGCCTGGGTGATGCCCATCAGGGCAGGAACTGAGAAACCGTAGACGTCCGCGTCCACGATGCCGACTCGCAGGCCCTGTGCCGCCAGCGCGCAGGCCAGGTTCACCGTGACCGAGGATTTACCCACGCCGCCCTTGCCGCTGGCGACGGCGTACACCTTCGTGAGTGAACCGGGGGCGTTGAAGGGGATCCCGCGGCGACCGCCGGGGCCGCGCAGCTGTTCCTTGAGGGCATCACGCTGTTCCTGATTCATCACCTTCAAGTCGACGTCGACGCCGGTGATCCCGGGGACCGCGGCCAGCGCGGCTTCGCAATCGGCAGTGATGGTACCCCGTAACGGGCAGCCGGCGATGGTCAGCAGCACGGTAACCGCCGCCCGGCCGTCAGCGGAGATGTTCACGGAATCAAGCATGCCCAGCTCCGTGATAGGACGTCGGAGTTCCGGGTCGATCACGGTGGCCAGTGCGGCGTGCACGGACTGTTCGAGCTCCGCCGCTGCCGGGGATCCCTGCGGGGTGCTCATTGGGGCACGCTCATTGCGGGCTTTGCTCGGCTTTCGGAGTGGTGCGTTGATCGGAAGCCGCGGCGCGCTCGGGGCCAGCTCCGGGCGCGGTTTCGGTTCTGGCCTCGCCGCGGACCCGCGGAATCTGCTGGGTGCGGGGGATGCGCTGCTTGTCGCGGCGGTCCCTGACTTTGTCCTTGGCCTTCTCGCGCAGGTTCTCGTGCGCACCGGAGGCCGGGTCGTGGCTGCGCAGTTCCTCCTGGGCCTCCAGCATGTCCTCCAGGAGGCTGCGCAGTTCGGCCCTGACGTAGTCGCGGGTGGCGACCTCGCGCAGCGCGATCCGCAGCGACGCCAGCTCCCGGGTCAGGTACTCGGTGTCCGAAAGGTTCCGTTCGGCGCGCTGGCGGTCCTGCTGGAGCGTGACCCGGTCGCGGTCGTCCTGGCGGTTCTGCGCCAGCAGCAGCAGCGGGGCCGCGTAGGACGCCTGCAAGGACAGCATCAGGGTGAGCAGGGTGAAGCCGAGGTCCCTGGAATCGAACTGCCAGTCGACGGGCGCCCAGGTGTTCCAGGCAAGCCAGAAGACGCAGAACACGGTCATGTAGACCAGGAACTGCGGGGTGCCCATGAACCGGGCGAAGCCCTCGGTGGCGTGGCCAAAGGCATCCGGGTTAGGGGAGAACTTCGGCAGGATCCGCTGGCGCCCGCTGAGCGGGGTGTCCAGGCTGCCGGCGGTCCGTGCGCCCTGGTTGGCGTTGGAGTTCCGCGGCGCGTTGAGATCAGCCAATGCGGCCTCCTAGCTTCCTTATCGGGGCGTCGTCCTCGTGGGCGCGCCAGTCATCGGGCAACAGGTGATCCAGCACGTCATCAACGGTCACCGCCCCCACGAGGCGGCCGTCGTCGTTGACCACGGGAAGTGAATTCAGGTTGTAGTTGGCCAGTGCGCGGGCCACCTCGCTGATGTGGGCCTGGTCCGAAACAGGCTCCAGGTTTTTGTCCACCAGGTTGCCGAGCGGTTCCGGCGGCGGGTAGCGCAGCAGCTGCTGGATATGCACGACGCCGAGGAAGCGCCCCGTCGGCGTCTCCAGCGGCGGCCGGGTGATGAAGATCGAGGAGGCCAGCGCCGGGGAGAGTTCCTCGCGCCGGACGTGGGCGAGGGCCTCGGCGACGGTGGCTTCCGGGGGGAGGATGACCGGGACCGGGGTCATCAGTCCGCCGGCGGTGTCCTCGTCGTATTCGAGCAGCCGGCGCACGTCTTCGGCGCCTTCCGGTTCCATCAGCTGCAGCAGTTCCTCGGCCTGGGCGCTGGGGAGCTCGGCGAGGAGGTCGGCGGCGTCGTCGGGGTCCATCTCCTCGAGCACGTCGGCGGCGCGCTCGACATCCAGGGCAGAGAGGATCTCCACCTGGTCGCCTTCGCGCATTTCCTGGAGCACGTCCGCGAGGCGTTCATCCTGGAGTTCGCTGGCGACCTCGAAGCGGCGCTTGTCGCTCATCTCTTGCAGGGCCTCGGCGAAGTCGGCCGGCTTCAGATCCTCGTGCGTGGCGACGAACTGGGTGGCTGCCTGCGGTTCCGTCTTGGCACCCGGCCGGGCGTCGGCCCAGTCGATGATCATTGTTTCGTTCCGGCGCAGCCGGCTAAGCGGGGAGAGCGAATGACCGCGCCGGACGAAGAGCTTGCTGACGATCCAGTCGCCGGAACGGTGCCGGTCCATCGCGATGTCTTCGATCGTGGCGTCGCCGCTGCCGTCGGCCAGTGTCACGCGGCGGTCGAACATTTCCGCGACCACCAGGGTCTCCGCGCCGCGCTGTTCGAAACGCCGCAGGTTCACCAGGCCGGTGCAGATCACCTGGGTCTGGTCGATCGACGTGATCCGCGTCATCGGCACGAAAACGCGCTTCTTGCCGGGCACTTCGACGACGATGCCGACCACGTGCGGTGCGCCGCGGTTGCCGCGGGAGAGCACGACGACGTCGCGCAACCGGCCCAGACGGTCGCCCAGAGGGTCGAAGACGTCCAGTCCAAGGAGGCGCGCGACAAATACCCGCGAAAGAGTTGTGCTCACTCCTACAGGCTACCGAGTCCGCTCTCTTTTAGCTGAATTTGCAGGCGCCGCACAGCGGGATGGGCGAGAATGGGCGTATGTCAAACATTTTTGGTGGTCCCAAGGCCGGCGCTTCGGGCAGGGCTGACGAGGCCCGTGCCGTTCCGAAGGGCGACACCGTCGGTTCCTACAACTCCTATCTGGATGCGCAGAAGGCGGTGGATTACCTGGCAGACCAGCAGTTTCCCGTGCAGCTGGTCTCGATCGTTGGCAACGACCTGAAGATGGTGGAGCGCGTCACCGGCCGGCTCACCTACCCGCGGGTCGCGTTGTCCGGTGCGCTCAGCGGCATGTGGTTCGGGCTCTTCGTCGGGGTCATGCTGTCCTTTTTCTCGACGACTCCGGGGTACTTCTCGATTGTGACCTCGGTGCTGATGGGTGCGGCGTTTTTCATGCTGTTCGGCATCGTCACCTACGCCATGCAGCGCGGCAAGCGGGACTTCACCTCGACCAGCCAGGTGGTGGCCACCAACTATGACGTGGTGGTGGCGTTCGAGGCCGCGCACGAGGCGCGCCGTCTGCTGCAGCACTTGCCGATGACCCGCAGCGACGCCGCCGGACCGGGCTTCCAGCAGTACGATCCGCAGAACCCGCCGTTCCAGCAGCATCCGCAGCAGGGTCCGCAGCAGCCGGGGACCGGGGCTGCGCCGCAGCGCCCCGCCGGCTGGAGCGATCCCTACGGCCAGCGGGCCCCGGGCGCGGAGCAGCAGCCGGCGTCGGGTGGCCAGGGGGCGCAGCAGCCCGAGCCGGGCCGGCCCTCGGCCATCAGCTACCCGGACCTGCCGGACGGCCGTCCGCAGTACGGCGTCCGCGTCACCGGTGCCGGCACGCAGGACGATCCCCGCGGGACCCGGCAGCCGGACGAGCCGCACCCGGAGGGCGAGCAGCGCTAAAGCCTCTGGGGTCCTGGCGTTCCTCCGCCCGGCCGGTCCCTGCCCGGCGGCCGGCCGGTTTTCCTGCCCGCCGGCCGGCAGCGGAGCCTGCGTTACGCCAGCGGCGCCTCAAGGTCCTGATAGATCCCCGCCATCCAGGACTCGACGTCGTCGGCCTTGCGGGGGAGCGCGGCGCTGAGGTTGACCGGGCCGTCCGCGGTCATCAGGATGTCGTCCTCGATCCGGACACCGATGCCCCGGTATTCCGCCGGGATGGCGAGGTCTTCGGACTTGAAGTACAGGCCCGGTTCAATCGTGAAGATCATGCCGGGGGTGAGGACGCCGTCCAGGTACAACTCCCGCTTGGCCTGCGCGCAGTCGTGCACGTCCAGGCCAAGGTGGTGGCTGGTGCCGTGCGGCATCCAGCGGCGGTGCTGCTGGCCGTCGGCGCTGATGGCTTCTTCCACGGAGACCGGCAGCAGGCCCCACTCGGCGAGCCGTTCGGCCAGCACGGTGGTGGCCGCGGTGTGGATGTCGCGGAACCTGGTTCCCGGCTGTGCGGCCGCAAAGCCGGCGTCGGCGGCGTCGAGCACGGCCTCGTAGACCTTGCGCTGGATCTCCGAGAACGTGCCGTTGGCGGGCAGGGTACGGGTGATATCGGCAGTGTAGAGGGAATCGGCCTCAACGCCGGCGTCCAGCAACAGCAGCTCGCCGGCGTTGATCTTGCCGGTGTTGCGGGTCCAGTGCAGCACGGTGGCGTTGTTGCCGCCGGCGGCGATGGTGTCGTAGCCGAGTTCGTTGCCTTCCTCGCGGGCGCGGGCGAAGAACGCGCCTTCCACCACGCGCTCGCCACGGCGGTGCGTGAGCGCCCGCGGCAGGGCCTTGACCACCTCGGTGAAGCCCTGCACGGTGGCGGCCACCGCCGTCTTCACCTGTTCGACTTCCCACTCGTCCTTGAGCAGCCGCAGCTCGGACAGTGCCTCGGTGAGCTTCTCATCGAGGGCGTCCAGCACCTCCAGGTCCAGGTTTTCCGGGTCCTTGGCGGTGTTGTAGCGTGCGGTGTCGACCAGCGCGTCGATGTTCTCGTCCACCTTGCGGACCAGCCGGATGGAGATGCCGCCGATTTCCGGGGCGCCCACGTTCTTGGTGATGGCGAGTTCGAGCTCTGCCAGGTCCGCGGTTTCCAGGCCCAGCCGGGCCGTAAATTCGGCGAGGGTCGGCCGGGCGCCGATCCAGAACTCGCCCGAGCGGGAGTCGGCGTAGAACTGCTCGGTGTCGCGGCCGGCCAGCGGGCGGAAATAGAGGGTTGCGCGGTGGTGCCCGCCGTCGTCGCCCTTGCCTTCATCGGTCGGTTCCAGGATCAGCACGGCGTCGGGCTCGTGGTCCAGTCCGAGGCCGGTCAGGTGCGCGAAGCCGGAATGCGGCCGGAAGCGGTAGTCGCAGTCGTTGGAGCGGATCTTCAACGGCCCGGCAGGAATGACCAGTCGTTCGCCTTTGAACAGCTCGGAGACGGCCCGCCGCCGGCCGGCGGCGTGGCCGGCGACGGCGTCCCGCTCCGGCAGTTCGTCCGGGGCCGGGGCCCAGTTGCTGGCCATGAACGCCTTGAAGGCGTCGGAGCTGGGCCGCTGCGAGCGGTTGTTGACGCGCTCCTCGAGTGGCTGGGACGTGGAGACCTGGGTGTTATCTGCATCATTCACCCGTCCATCGTCTCACCAGCGCTGCGGCTTAGGCCAACAACCCGCTCCGACCCGATCTACTAGGCTGGACAGGTGAGAATTGACCTGCACGCCCATTCGAACGTCTCGGACGGCACCCAGACGCCCGCGGACGTGCTCGCGTCGGCCGCGGCCGCGGGGCTGGACGTCGTTGCCCTGACCGACCACGACTCCACTGACGGCTGGCCGGAGGCTTCCGCCGCCGCCCGCGAACTCGGGGTCGCGCTGGTCCCGGGCATGGAGATCTCCTGCCGGACCAGCGAAGGCATCACGGTGCACCTGCTCAGCTACCTGCACGACCCGGACCACCCCGGACTGCTGGCGGAGATCACCAAGTCCAAGGACGCCCGTTTCACCCGCGCCGAGCGCATGGTCAGCCTGCTCGCCGAGGACTACCCGCTGAGCTGGGACGACGTGATCCACCACGTGGCACCGGGCGCGACGCTGGGCCGCCCGCACATCGCCGATGCCCTCGTCGCGGCCGGCGTCGTCGCGGACCGCAGCGAGGCTTTCGAAACGATCCTGACCTCACGGTCCCGCTACTGGGTGCAGCATTATGCGCCGGACCCCGCGTACGCCGTCGAACTGGTCCGTGACGCGGGCGGGGTGCCCGTGTTCGCGCACCCGGTGGCCTCCTCCCGGGGACGGATCGTGGGGGAGGACACCTATCGCGAAATGATCGACGCCGGGCTGGCCGGGCTGGAGATCGACCACCGGGACAACCCGGAGGAGGGCCGTGCCTTCCTCCGCCGCCTCGCCGGACGGCACGGCCTGCTGGTGACCGGGTCCTCCGACTACCACGGCGCCGGGAAACCGAACCTGCTGGGGGAGAACCTCACCGCTCCGGAGGTGTTCGCCCGGATTGAGGAACTGGGCACCGGGTCCCCGGTGGTGCGCTGATGGAGTGGATTGACCTTCAGTTCCTGGCCTCTGTGATCGTCACGCTGTTCGTCATCATGGACCCGCCCGGCACGGTGCCGATCTTCATGTCGCTGACGGCGCAGATGAACACCAGGGACCGCAACAGCTCGGCGCTGCAGGCGCTCCTGGTGGCGACCGGCGTGATCGTGGCGTTCGCGATTTTCGGGCAGTCCATCCTGAACTACATGCATATCTCGCTGGCCGCCCTGCAGGGAGCGGGCGGGCTGCTCCTGGTGCTGATCGCGCTGCAGCTGCTGACCGGTTCGACCAGCGGCGAAGAAAACGCCGCGAAGTACAAAAATGTCGCGTTTGTGCCGCTGGGGACGCCGCTGATGGCCGGTCCGGGCGCGATCGTGGCGGTGATGGTGTTTGTGCAGCGCTCGAGCACCATGGCGCAGTACCTCGCCGTCGGCCTCGGGATCGCGGTCACGCTCGCGTCCCTCTACCTGGCGATGCGCTTTGCCGGCCTGGTGCAGCGCGTGCTGGGGGAGAACGGCGTCGAGCTGGTCACCCGGATCGCCGGGCTGCTGCTCTCCGCGATCGCGGTGCAGATGATCGCCGACGCCGTGCATTCATTCGTCAAGAGCTGGACCTGACGCCGCGCTGAGCGCGGAGGGCTCGGGCTAGCTGTCCGGCAGGGCCGTGAAGTCCGCGTGCGGGCCGAGCCGTTTGGCCATGACGTCGATGGCGGCCTGGTTCTGGTCCACGCAGACGAACTTCCGGCCCAGCTTCGCCGCGACGGCGCCGAGCGTGCCGGAGCCGGCGAAGAAGTCCAGGCACCAGTCGCCGGGGCGGCTGGAGGCAGCCACGACCCGCCGGATCAGGCCTTCGGGCTTCTGCGTCGGGTAGCCGGTCTTCTCCTTGCCGGTAGGCGAGACGATGGTGTGCCACCAGACGTCCGTGGGCAGTTTGCCCAGTTCGCGCTTCGCCGGCGTGACGAGCCCCGGCGCCATGTACGGTTCGCGGTCCACCTCGGCGCTGTCGAAGTGGTACTTCGCCGGGTTCTTCACGTACACGAGGATGTTGTCGTGCTTGGTGGGCCAGCGGAACTTGGCGCGGGCGCCGTAGTCGTAGGCCCAGATGATCTCGTTGAGGAAGCACTCCCGGCCGAAGATCGCATCCAGCATGACCTTGGCGTAGTGCACCTCGCGGTAGTCAAGGTGCAGGTACAGGGTGCCGTCGTCGGCCAGCAGCCGCCAGGCTTCGACCAGCCGCGGCTCCAAAAAGGACCAGTAGTCGCTGAACGCGTCGTCGTAGCTGTGCAGCGCGCCCTTGATGGTGTCGTAGGAGCGGCCCTTGAAGCCGACCCGGTCGCCCGCGCCCCCGGTGTTGAACACCATCTTGGTTTCCTGGCGCTTCTGCACCCGCCCGGTGTTGAAGGGCGGGTCCACGTAAATCAGGGTGAAGGCGCCGTCCGGCAGCGACGGGAGGTAGTCAGCGTTGTCCGCATGCACCACCAGGTTGCTGCCGTCCGGCGCCCAGACGGACTCAGTCATTAACGGGTTAGGCCTCGGCGCTGCGTGCCGGTGTGCCGGCCTGGTTGTCGCCGGTTACCACTTCGCCGTTGTGGCGGCGCGTGCGGGTGCGGCGGCGGGCCCGGGTTGCCCGGTCGACCTCGGTCGGGGCACTGGTCCTTGCCGCCGGGGCGGTTGCCTCAGCGGGGCCCGCGGCGGTTTCCTTCTCCGGGGTACGACGACGCCGCTCACCGGAGCGTCCGCTGTCGCGCGAGCCGGAGCGTCCGCCGTCCCGGCCGGCTTCGCGGGAGCCACGGCCGGCGTCCCGTCCGCTGGTCTTGGCCGCCTCCCGTCCGCTGCTGTGGCCGCTGCTTTGCCCGCCGGAGCGGGGGTGCTTCTTGCCGGTCTCGCCGAGGTCCTCGAGGACTTCGGCGTCGACGCCGGCGAGCACCCGCTTGTCGCGGGGCAGTCGGCCCTTGGTTCCCGCCGGGATGTCGAGTTCCTCAAACAGGTGCGGGGAGGAGGAGTAGGTCTCAACCGGCTCGGGGTAGTTCAGGCCGAGGGCCTTGTTAATCAGGCCCCAGCGGGGCATGTCGTCCCAGTCGACGAAGGTCACGGCGGTGCCTTTGTTGCCGGCCCGGCCGGTGCGGCCAACCCGGTGCAGGTAGATTTTCTCGTCTTCGACGCACTGGTAGTTGATGACGTGCGTGACGTCGTCGACGTCGATGCCGCGGGCCGCGACGTCGGTGGCGACGAGGACGTCAACCTTGTTGTTGCGGAAGGCGCGCAGGGCCTGCTCGCGGGCGCCCTGGCCGAGGTCGCCGTGGATGGCGGCGGCGGCGAAACCGCGGTCAACGAGTTCCTCGGCAACCTTCGCGGCGGTGCGCTTGGTCTTGGTAAAGATGATGGTCCGGCCGCGTCCGCGGGCCTGCAGGATGCGGGCCACCACCTCGACCTTGTCCATGCTGTGGGCGCGGTAGATGAGCTGGCGGATGTCGCGCTTGGTCAGGCCCTCGTCCTCCGGATCGGCCGCACGGATGTGGGTTGGCTTGGTCATGTAGCGGCGCGCCATCGCGACCACCGGACCGGGCATCGTGGCCGAGAACAGCATGGTCTGGCGGACGGCGGGGGTACCGGCGATCAGGGTCTCGACGTCCGGTAGGAAGCCGAGGTCCAGCATCTCGTCAGCCTCGTCGAGGATGACCATCTTCACGTTCTTGAGGACCAGGTGCTTCTGCTTGTACAGGTCGATCAGGCGCCCGGGGGTGCCGACGACGATCTCGACGCCCTGCTGCAGTGATTCAATCTGGGGCTCGTAGGCGCGGCCGCCGTAGATCGTACTGATGCGGGCGTTGCGCTTGCGGGCAGCGTTCTGCAGGTCGCTGGCGACCTGCACCGCGAGTTCACGGGTCGGCACGATCACGAGGGCCTGCGGCGCGCCGGGGGCGGGCAGCGCGGCAAAGCCGGCGTCTTCGCGTCCGACGACCCGTTGCAGGGCCGGGATGCCGAAGCCGAGGGTCTTGCCGGTGCCCGTTTTGGCCTGGCCGATGATGTCGTGGCCGCTAAGGGCGACCGGCAGCGTCATGGCCTGGATCGGGAACGGGTGGGTGATGCCGGCGTCGGCGAGGGATTCCACAATGTCGGCGCGGACGTTGTAGTCGGCGAACGACTTCTCCGCAATGGCGTGCGGGGTCTCGGTCGAAATGATGGTCTCTTCCGGGTCGATCGATTCCAGGCCGGATTCGTCGGTCAGAAGCTGGTGCGTGTGCAATTCACTCACGGGGGAGTTTCCTTATTCATTTTGGGCTGCGCTGCTTGCTCAACGGGGCCGGCGCGGGGGCCGTTCCGGAGCACGCCCAGGCGCGCGAGCAGGTCCAGTGGAAGCCGATCGCGGGCTATCTGAATGCTGGCACTGGGACCAGCGGGTGTATCTCAAGATCGCGTAGGGGCGGGCTTGTTGAATTTCGAAAAACATGGAAATCAACGACCGGGCATCCATTACTACCCTTCCAGTCTAGCGGCTCGTCGTCCCAACGCCCGACCGCTGCCGCTATGCGGCGCGGCACCGCGGCGGCAGGGGCAACTGCCGGGCCGCCAGCTGTCATGTTTCGGAGTCGTCTGCACGGCGTTGTATGGCGAACCCTGACCGAAACTTTTGGGGCCTGAAACTCAATCCCATTTACAGGCACCCTCGTTTGATTCATATTCGAGGCATGAGACTAGCTGGCATCCTCCCCGAAGACGCCCCCGACCCCAGTGCCGAATGGGCCGAGCGGCTGAAACTGATGCCCATTCCGGTGATGGGCCTCGCGCCTCAACCATCGTTGGAGGACACCGACAGCGTTGGTGTGACCTATGGCCAAGATGATCGTGGGTACAGCGAAATGACGGCGAGCATCACCTATACGCTCTGGCGTAACCCGGATGATCGCTCGGACCCGGTAAACCTCGCGGACCTCAACGAGGCGACACGCAGATCGATTGAGGAAGTTCCTCCCTGGCCGCGGCCCCCTTGGCTGCTCGAGTATGTGGAGCGACTGCGTTATCCGCAGCTGTGGGAGGCCGTGCGAACCACCTGGCACCGCGAGCCGTCCGAGCGGTCTTCGGTTCGAAGCCTGTTGGTTGACCATGTCAACCACATCCTCATGAACCAGTACCGGCAGGAGCTCTGGCCCGGCAGCAACCCGTGGGGCCAGCACGCACCCGCAGTTACCGGCCGGATGGTCAACGGCCAGGCCAGGACCGTCATCAACGGAGTCGACGTGCCCGGTGCAGAGATCGATACGGACCCGTTCGTGTACGGTATCGGAGCCCAACTGGCAGGCGGCGGCGTCGTGACCGCAGTGCTTCCACGCGCAGAGCTCAAACGAATCCAGGTCCAGTTCACGACCCGGAGCTAATGGGCACACCACAACGTCAGGAAGCGGAACCTTTACCCTCGCGCCCGCCGGGCCGTGCCAATGAACGATACTCCGGTTTCCCTCGGTCACTTCGACTGAGGCGAGCTGAGTATCCCCGGCCAGCTCCCCACTCAGCGTGCTGGCCGCATGAGAGATCGTTCCGCCCGCAGGCGCAGCTTCAGGACTGACCAGTGAGCCAGTAGGCGGTTGGATTGGCGTTGGCTCTTGCCTGGGGGGCTGTGCAGCTTCGCCGGCCCGACCCGCAGGCCCCGTTCCGGCGCAAGACGTGGCGAAAGGAGAGAAGCCGAGCAGGACGCCCGTTAGGCGCCTGACCATCGGGCGCACGGCTCCAAGAATTTTCCAGACCGCGTCCCGCAGCGCGTTCCTCATCCAGACGCGTACGTCGTGCATGGAAGAATCGCAACATGAATGCGGAGCAGCGGAGGCGGGCTGAGGACACCCTGAGAGTCGTGGACGCCATCGTGAAGGCGACGGATCGACGGGAGGAAGTCTTCGCCGTGGTGGAGGATTCAGAGGACCAAGGCGAAGCAATCCGTCGTCTGATGGAACTACTGGAGCTGGACGAAATGTGCTCCCGGGTAGTCCTGGACATGCAAGTCAAAGGGTTCACTCGCGAACGGCGACGGCTTATTGCTGCTCACGCGGAAGAAATCAGATCGAGCCTGTCCTCTGGCGGGGAGCCTCAGCGGTGACCTTGCTTTCCCTGCCCCAGTGGGTAGGCTCGCCGCATGGGGACCAAGAGCAGGACCAGGACATTTGCCATTCTTGCGGGGCTGTCCGTGGCGGCGTTCACGCTGTTTTCTGCCCTCTGGGTGAACGGGAACATACCCGTCAACGGCGCCATTGCCATTTCGCTGGTTCTCGGTGTGACGACTTTCCTGGCGATGAGTAGGAGTACTGCGGGGAAGTCCAGCTAGACCAGAGTGCTCCGCAATGTAACCGTCTTCACGGCCGGTTTCCTGCCGTTAACTCTGCTCTGGCGTTCCATCAGCGTCGTGCCATCTGTGCTTATCGGCGTCATGGCGATTGAGTTGCCTTCACCCCGGGGACGGCCCAGCAGCGCCGTCCCCGGAAGGCCCTCGAGCATGAGGCGGGTCTACCACTTTGTGTGGCGCGAGCTACTTCAGGGCCGCAGATTCCCGAATCTCGTAGCTGAGGTTGCTGAATTCCTCGTCTACCTCGTTCACCTGGATGAGGTATCCGTCGGGGTCCTGGACTGTGAGGTAGCGGCCGAAGGTTTCGTCCATGATGTCGGATGGCTTGTAACCAGCGTCTTTGAGCCGCTTGGCGGTGAATTCCAGCTTTTCCTCAGTTGTGAATTGCAGTGCCACGGCTCCGGCCTCTGCCTGGGTGGTTGCCGTTTCAGCGATGTGGAGCCCTAGCTGACCGCCGTCGCCGCGCATGTCCGCCCAGGTTCCACTTGTTGCTGCAGCATTTTCGAACAGGCCCAGTGTGGAATAGAACCGATTTGCGAGCTCGATGTTCCGCACGAAACGAATTGGTGTGACTTTCATTTGCTCGAACCTTCCTTGTTTAGAGCCTGAGTTAGTGCCTCTTCTACAAACGATGACAGTGACAATCCACGCTCGATAGCGGCGTGCTTCACCTGTTTGACCAGCTGTGGCGGCAGGTAGACATTGAACTGCGTTTTATCGGCCATAGCTAGGATGCTAGCAATCTAGCCCTGCCGGGGCAAGGGCTTGATGAGTATTGCCTCAAGACTTGGTTCATGTGCGCCAGCGGTTTGCGCCGCTTTAGAGCGCCCAGGAACGTAAGCCGGTTCGTATGGGGAACGGCGGATTCAGGCGGTCATTGCAACAGGAGTCCTTCGATCAATTCGATCGGTTTTCTGAACTCTAGTCTTTTCCGTGGCCGGTCGTTGAGCTCCTGTGCGACCCAGTCGAGGTCTTCGGCGCTGTGGATGCTCAGGTCCGTGCCTTTCGGGAAGTACTGGCGCAGCAGGCCATTCGTGTTTTCGTTGATGCCGCGCTGCCACGGTGAGTGCGGGTCGCAGAAGTAGATGTCGATGCCGGCGTCCATTTTCACGGTTTTCCAGTCCTGCATTTCGATGCCCTGGTCCCAGGTAAGGGAATGCCTCAGCGCCTCGGGGAGCGTCTTGATCTTGGCAGCCAGGGCGTCACGCATTTGTTCAGCTTTGTACCCGTCCGGCAGATGAACGAGCATCGTGTAGTTGGTGGTTCTCTCCACGAGGGTCCCGATCGCGGACTGGTTGCCTTTGCCGATGATGAGGTCGCCCTCCCAATGCCCCGGCACCGCACGGTCCTTAACCTCGGGCGGGCGTTCGGAGATATTGATCATCCCCGGGATCCGGTTCTTCCGCTGGCCGGCCTTCCTGCAGGGCTGCCTGAGCGCACGTCCGGTGCGTAAACACGCGGCCAGATCACGGTTCAGCGCTCCGCGGGACTGAACGTAGAGGGACTGGTAAATGGTCTCAGGTGACACCCGCATCTCCGGCTCATCGGGAAACTCAACCCGCAGGCGTCCTGCGATCTGCTCCGGCGAGTACTTCTTTTTCAGGTCCTCTTCCACCTTCGCACGCAACACCGCGTTCGTGTGCAGTTTCGCCGGTTTCGGCCGCGAAGCCCGCTCATACGCCAGAGCATGAGCCGACGTCGCCCGGTAAGGCAACCCCGCCACCGAATTGCGCCGCAGCTCCCTGGACACCGTCGAGGCCGACCTGCCGATCACGGCCCCGATCCGGCGCAGCGACTGTCCCTGGGCGCGCAGCACCGCGATCTCCTCACGCTGGGCGAAGGTCAGGCACCTGCCCTTCAGATCCCGGCCCCGGCGTGGCCTGACACCCCCGGCCTCGGCCAGGACCCGGCGCCCGGTCCGCCGGCTCGTATTGATCGGCACAACCGCGTCAGTGATGAAATCACCGGCCTGCATCCCGGCCCAAAACAGCTGCAAAAGATCCGGCCTTACGTAAATCGAATACCTCGCCACGACAACACCCATCCGCTAAGTGTTGCAATCACCGCAAGAACCCAAGGAACCTTGAACGGACACCGCCCGGCACCTTGGAGTCCGTCTACGTCACCCCCACGTCGGCCTTCCTACCCTGACCGCCGGTAGACCCGGAGCCGCAATCCCCAGTAGAGGCCCGCCACAGCCAGGGGAAAGGCGACAACAGCGACCACGTGCCGGATGAGGCTGGTGGGCTCGATCAGGGCGGCCCCGCCTACCAGGACAGCGGGCGCCGCCACGAAGGCAATAACCCAGCGAGGATGCCTCATAGTAACGGACCATGCAACGGCCGCCAGGGATGCCAGCGCTCCGGCGAAGATGTAGAGTCCACCAACCCTCAGATCCTCAACAAGTGCAGGATCTGGCATGAAGCCGAAGAACATGGCACGCCAGAGCCCTATGCTCATGAGAACGATGGAGGCGACAATGAGGGCCGCCCAAAGAATCAATCCGGGCCAGCTTCCCCGCTTTGCCGCTGGAGGCTCTTGTCTCATGGCATCGTCGTGCCTTCTGGAACGGATTGGACTGCGCAGGAGGACAACGCAATACCTAGGCTGGCCACCGCAAACGCGGCAGCTGTGAAAATCCGGATCTCCATATGCCCCCAATGGCCAGTGTTGAGGCAATAGTACGCGGAAGGGAAAACGACTCAGGGCTGCAGGAAAGACTGTCCTATAACACGAACCTTCTACGGCACGATCTTCCTAGTTTGCTGCTCGACTCTCCATGTTTGGACCAAATAGCTCTCGACAACTTCCGTGGCCACCAGATCCCTCATGCGGCTCCGACCATTCGCCTGGATCCGAAACCTGTAGACCGACGGTTCCTCGATGGTGCCAATGTTGAGCACATCACCCATCGTCGGACCATAAAGATTCACCGTGCCCGGGGGTAACTCAAAGTCGAAGTCTTCCCAGGCATCTTCCCAATTATCCGTCGTGTCCTCTGCAGGCTCAGCCGGCAAGACCTCAATCTGTACTTCGACGGGCCCCCTGTTGATGCCGGTTTCAAAGAGAATGTCGTCAAATTCCCGTGCCTCATCGTGGCCACGGGCTGCCATGGCCTCGGCCAGCGTTCTGGGCGGCGGAACAACATCAAGAACCACCGAACCTTCTGCGGCGTATACAACTCCAGTTTTAGACACCATCATGACCCGATCCTAAGTCTCGAAATGAAGGAGGGTTGCCCTGAAAACGAACCCTGACCGGTCATTTCAACGCATTCGGGCGGTCGGCTTTCCTGAATCTAGTGCATTCCATTGCTGCGGGATTATGCTTCGGCCAAGGGACACAATAGCGATCGGGCGATGCCAAACTGGACGTTTTGGCTGTGGGTGGCTGCTGCAGCCATCTCACTCGGTTTGGGCGTCACCTGGATAGTTAGAAACTTCAGCCCGATAGCTCCAGATGCCTTGGCTGTCCCGGCCGCCTGTGTCGTCGTCTTGGTGACGGCAGTGGCCGTATCGTCTCGCAGAAGCGAACGTAGGTTGAGCGATAGGGCCCGTTCCACTCCTGTCGAGTCGGGGCGCGAGTAAGGCAGTCCGAAGGCAATTGAGCGTTCCGGTTTAGGAACGATCTGCGGGACACTCGCAAGCGCAGCGCCGGTACTCGTGTGACGACTAGCCTGAAGGGATGAAGAAGCTGGCTGTCATCACGGGTGCCAATCGAGGACTTGGGCGTTCCTTGGTGCAAGAGTTCTCGGAGTCCGGTTGGAACGTCATCGCCATCACGCGCTCACCCGAGGTCCTGGAAGCCGGAGCCGGATCTACGGACGTCGTAACGGTCCAGCAGGATGTGCGGTTCGAGGCCGGCCCTGAGCTAGCTGAAGCTCTGAACGGTCGCCCAGTGGACTTGCTCACTAATAACGCCGCACAGGGAGCGCCTCATGCGGAGCTGGGAACTATCCGGGCTGACGGGGTCCTCAACGCCGTCGATGTGAACGTCGCTGGTCCGCTGCGCCTGGTGCAGTTCCTGTTGCCGAACCTGCTTGAGGCCCCTGATCCGATCATCGTCAACGTGTCGTCGCGACTAGGGTCACTTGCGGCCCAGGCAAACCGTGACTTCTCCGGTCTGTCGACGAGTTACGCCTATAAAATTTCGAAAGCCGCTCAGAACATGCTGACCGTCTCCCTAGCCCAGGACCTTCATGGCCGTATCCGCTGCTGGGCAGTTCACCCCGGCAAGCTGGCAACAGCCATGGGTCAGGCTGACGCGTCCAAGGATCCGAGATCGGCCGCTCGTCAGATGCGCGAGCTCGTTGACTCAGGGGACCGGGCGTCGCCACGCTTCTGTTCCCTTGGCGAGCAGGATCTCCGCTGGTAGCAAGATTAGGCAGCGGCCCCTGATCAAGGTCCGCAACGGGATCCTTTAGCGCACGTAGGTAGTCAGTCGAATCTGATGAAAGCCCTGACCGATCCTCCTTGAAACTCCTCGGTCTGGGTGTAGCCGAGCGCTTCATAGAACGCTTTCTGCTTCGGCTCGTCGTCGGTGATTAGGACTTTCTGACGCACATGCGGGTACTGTTCGAGCGCTCGTTCAGCGAGGGCTCGTCCTATACCTCGTCTGTGATGGGACGGTCGAACGAGGATGTCCTGGAGGTAGCAAATGGAAGCACCATCGGAAATGACGCGCGCTAGTCCAACCAGCGTCTGGCCATCGTGAGCGGCAATGAGGGTGGAAGATCCTTCCAGGGCTCTTACTAGATTGTCAGGGTCCTTCGTGTAGGCAAGCCATTCCACCGCACGGTACAACTCAAGGACTTCGCTGAGTGGCAGGTCGTTGGCCTTCACTACTTTGATGGTGGTCATGCACCATCAAAACACGCAGCGAAGACATTGGTGTGGCTACGACCTGCATGCCCGTAGACCGACCCTTGTCGGGCGTTGGCTCGGCTATTGATTACCCAAAGCGACAATGTGGTTAATGTGGCAACCGGACAATCCAGTTGACCAACAATCCAGCGACAACAACGACCGGAAGTAACGCCCGCAACGGCCGCTCGCGTTGAAAAAGGGCAACAAGCCCGAAGCCAGCACCAACTAAAACTGTCGCTCCCGAAAGTAGAACCAGCAGCCCAAAGATCAGCGAAGTATTCTCAACCTCTCTGCACGACGCAACCCCTGCCGGATAGCCATACTCCGGCGGGCACTGAATCCAGAAGGCTTGCGCGCAGTATGCGGGAACCCCGATAGCCAGAGCAATTACCCCAAGCAGCAGCGCCTTCGTACCGAACTTTCTACGTTCACCGCAATATCTCCCATTCCCCATCCCGAGAACCCTACGGCAATGACGCTTCTTGGCCGTAAGCGGGTGGCCCGCAGGACGGCGCTCCCACGTTCGATGGACGATACTCCGGCGGGCACTGAATCCAGAAGGCTTGCGCGCAGTATGCGGGAACCCCGATAGCCAGAGCAATTACCCCAAGCAGCAGCGCCTTCGTACCGAACTTTCTACGTTCACCGCAATATCTCCCATTCCCCATCCCGAGAACCCTACGGCAATGACGCTTCTTGGCCGTAAGCGGGTGGCCCGCAGGACGGCGCTCCCACGTTCGATGGACGATCCTAATGGGACAGGAGAGCAGCCGGGCATCAGCTGGGGCCTTTCCGTTGAGTCAAAGTCAAAATTGATCGGATCGAAACTAGAGGTTCAGACTGGACCCCTATTCTTGTAACCCGCGTATCGGGACAATCAGGGCATGGGACGTTCGAAAGAGATGGGCCGGTTCACTGCAGCTGGCGTCCTGCTTTTCTCCCTCACTGTGACCGCTTGCGGAAGCGCTGGCAATAGCGGGCAGGAAGAATGGCACCAACAGCCGCCACTGCCGTCTGCAGAGCCTTCCCCCGAAGTTAGTGAGGGTACAGAAATAGCCGACCGAAGCGAGTGCCGGGAGACAGTCCAGGGTCCGACGGATTCAACAGAATCGGGCGCTCCTTCCCCTGATTCTGCAACTGCATCCAGCTGCGGCACAAGATTCGTCCCGCTGACCGAGGAACAGATGCGTAACGCCACTCCTGCACCGATGCGCCTTCAACAAATCGCCCCCACCGAAGGCAACTCTGCAGATTCGCAGGTCACGACGCCGAAAGAGGGAGAGCAGCGAGAGTGGACCCCCGAACGTATGAGAAGTGCCTCTCCGGAACCAATGCCCGGGGTTCCCTAACGCTCGGATAGCCGTCGTGAGGCGCGAGGGTCCCGTAGAGGGTTCCTTCACCGGACGCTACTTACGGTCCTTTGCCAACCGCTTAGGAATCCTGTGCTGGATTGGTGAGACACCGTTCATTGAGGAGCGCTAGGCTTGCACGGCTTGCGGCCAGCTGGAGCGTTATGTCGTCTGAGCTGATGGTCATCACGAGCCCTCCGGGAAAAACAGTCCAGGGGGCTTTTACGGGCTCTCCAATGGCTGTGGGAGCTGCGTAGATTTCCAGTGGCCCGGCAAGAGGTCCGCTCTCGCTTGCACCCAGCTGGAAGATTAGTCGGTTTGGCTCTGCTCTTGCATAGCCTCGGGCCCATCTACTCCGCAGTCCCGATCCGGGCTCTCTGTGAGCACATTCGAAAAGCCCTCGTTCCGCGTCTTGAGCTGCTCGCTTCTTTCGCAGGGGAGCAATGAAAATGAGCTGGATGGCAGTTATAAGGACGACGCCAGCCGTAATAACGATGACCAAGGTAATCCACCAGCCCAAGACGGCCTGCAAAGGGACAAAGATGATGCCGGCCAAGACGACCAGCGGCAAGGAACCGAAGGCATCGTATGGCCGTTCCAGCCGGCTCCTCGGTGTTGGTTCCAAGTCCGGTTCGCGCATGGGAAACCCGCTTCCTGTGATTTCGGGAGTCTAATCACCAGGATGGTCTCTTGATAAGGCCGGTCGTGATGGGGGGCGAGCGAGGCTGCCTGCCCCTGTAAGGCTGCCCGTAGCCCGCAGTTTTCCAGCCACCCCAAACGCCCGATTGTGGATCCCTTACCGGACACAGACGCGACGCCTAGCAGGGAATAGGTGATCCTATGGACAAGTTCGACAGGACCGAGCTAGTTCAGTCACCGTTCAGGGCTCGTTCGGTGAGCAGGTTCAGGCTGGATGCCGATGCAGCCAGTTCAATGTTTCCCTTGTTCGTACTCAGAACAATGACGCTTCCTTTCGGGAAAACCGTCCATGGTGCTTTTACCCCGTCGCGCACAAGCCGTGGTTCTGAATAGATTTCGACTGGACCGCCCACGGAACCGGTGAGGCCCGTCTTCGCTTGAAATAGCACTTTGCCTGGCTCTGCCTTCACGTACCCTAACGCCCATTTTCGTTTGAGCGCTGATCCTTCCTCACGATGCGCGCATTCAAAGAGTCCTTGCTCCGCGTCCAGCGCAACCCGTTTTCTCTTCATCGGCCGTAAGAGCACTTCAACTAGCCGTAGTGCCGCGAAACCTGCCAGAAAGACGGTAGCCAAGGCGGGCCAAAATCCTATCGATTCCTCTAGAGGTGAAAACAGCGACACAAGAATTGCGATCAAGAGGTAGCTGGGAACATTGGCGTCTTGCAGCTTCTCAACCCATCCTCTAGGCGCGGGACTCAGGTCTTGTTGTCGCATCCGTGCCCGTCCTTCTTTCGGGTCGTCCAGAAATTGGCCTCCCGCTTTGCCAGCTCGTCGCTGTCGAAGCGTGCATCCGGGGACCTTCTCCTGTATTTGTCCAAAGCCTAGCCCTACCAGTCAACGTGCCCACGGCATGATGTTCGCCCACTCTTGTTCGGTCAAATGCGGCCTTAGGCTTCCACTTAGCATCGTCCCGTAAGCCGGTCCTCCACCGGTCGCACACGTCGCTGAACTGCGTCATTGCGAGCAAGAGTCCGTCGGCGTCCCGTAAGACCCGTCCTGTGACTTGACCGGCGAGGGGGTGCTATGTGACACACTGTTTTCCATGTCGAAAATACTGGTCGGCTACGCGCGCGTGTCTACCGAGGCGCAAGACCTCAGTGCGCAGCGTGATGCCCTCGCTGCCTTAGGCGTTGAGGCTGAACGAATTTATGTTGACCACGGCTTTACTGGCACAAACAAGAATCGGGCCGGACTCCGCGAAGCTCTGGCCGCGTGTCGGGCGGGGGATACCTTCGTCGTCACGAAACTTGACCGCCTTGCCCGCTCAGTCCGGGATGCCCACGAAATTGCAGATGATCTCGCTAAGCGCGGAATCAAACTCAGCATTGGTGGATCCGTTCATGACCCCACTGACCCAATGGGCAAACTGCTGTTTAACGTGTTGGCGATGATCTCCGAGTTCGAAGCCGACCTCATCCGCATGCGCACCCGTGAAGGGATGAAGGTTGCCAAGGCCAAGGGCCGGCTACGAGGGAAACAACCGAAACTCACCGTCAATCAGGAAATCCACCTCCTCGAACTGCACGCTGCGGGGAAACACAGCAAGGCAGAGCTGGCCGAGCTGTTTAGCGTCGGTCGCTCCACTGTTTACCGGGCAATTGAACGCGGGCAACGCAGGGCGGCAGAACCAAAACGCCCCTGATAATCAGGGTGCAAGAAGTATTGAACAAGAGCTGCGAATCGTGCACGGAGTGCTGAAAACCCAACTTTCACTACTGGCCTGAACCTTGGAAACACGCAGCCCGCTCCCGGCACGCAGCATCAGCCCACAAGTTCCAGCCGGACTTCCCGGGTGAGGATGTCCGAAGAGACCACGCGCACCCGGACCTGGGTCCCCGACTCCAGTTCGCCCGGGCATCGTGCCGTCACGGCGGGTTCGGCAATCTGCACGATGCCGGAGGGGCCGTTGCCGTTACCGTTGCCCTTCCGCCCATTCCCGTTCCCGTGGCCATTGCCGTTGCCGTTCGGCCCGCCGTTCTTTGCCGGCTTCGAACCCGTGATGACGACAGCGTCAAATTCCTGCCCGATGTGGTTGATCAGGAGGGCGGCCTCCACGGTGTCCAGGGACAGCCGCTCAAGTTTGCCGGCCTGCTGGTCCGAGGCCGCCATGATGGCGGGCAGGGAAGGCAGCGCCTCCCGGGCCCAGCCCGGAACGTCGGCACCGTTGGACAGGGCTTCGCAGATCACCAGCACGAAACGGTCGATCAGCCGCCGCAGCGGTGCGGTGGAGTGGGCATATGCCGCGCCGATGGCCGACTGGATCGCGTCCTCGGGAACGGCGCCGTCGAACGGGGTGTAGCCGGCACCGCGGAAGAGCATGCCAGCGGAGTGCAGGATCGCGAGTTGGCGCGGGTCGGTGGGGTCGAGGGTGCGCAGGTATTCGCCGTAGCTGACCTTCCCGTCCCACGGCCTGCCCAGGGCGCCGGTCTGGCGCCGGAAATGGCGCAGCGAACTCTCATCCGGGGCCGGCATGGTGCGCAGGATCCCCACCTTGCCCTCGAGCATGATTCCGGCCGCGGCCATACCGGTCATCAGCGAAATCTGGGCATTCCAGTCCTCCACCGGCAGCGGCGGGGCGACGACAATCCGGTAGCCGCCGTCGGGCAGTTGTTCGATTTCCTGTTCCGGCATGTTCAGGCTCGCGCCTCCGCGCAGCCGTTCCAGTTCGACCCTTTTGATGCCGACTTCGCGGAGCAACTGCAGCACCGGGTCCGCGGTGCCGGCGTCCAGGTCGGCCTGCACGCCGCGGTAGCTCAGCTTCGCGCGGCTGCGGACCTGGGCCCGGCGCACCAGTACCGAGGAGACCTCGGCCGCGGCGTCCAGCTCGAACTCCCAGACGAACGCCGCACAGAGCTGGCCGGCTAGCAGGCTGCCCGCGGCCTCGCTGATGACTTCCGGATGCAGCGGGATCCGTCCCTCCGGCGTGTAGAAGGTCTGGCCGCGCCGGCGGGTCTCGGCGTCCAGCGCGCTGCCGGGCTGGACGAACGAGGGCACGTCGGCGATGGCATAGAAAACCTTGTAGCCCTCGCCGGAGCGCGCGATGTGCAGTGCCTGATCCAGGTCGGTCGAGGACGCCGGATCGATGGTCACGAACTCCGCCTGCGTCAGGTCCAGCTCCGGCATCCGGTGGCTGGCCACGGCTTCCTCCGCGTCCCGGAGTACCTCCGCCGGAAACGGCCCCGGCAGCTCCAGCTCGGTGTGCAGCGCGCTGAGCGCCTCGGCCAGCTGGTTCTGCTGCTGTAGCACACTCGGAGTCAGGCGATGATGAGACACGAAAATCAGGGTAGCCCGATTTCCGTCATTAGTCCCAGCTGGCCCGGGACCCTGGCGCCGGCAGCTGCGGGCCTCCTTCTCCCGGCAGCCACGGGGGCGGCCGGGAACGGTACTCCGCTTAATTGATATCGACAGATTTACGACCTATCTATTGACTTCTGGACATCTCGTGCCGTTCTATGGATGAAACCAGTAATGATGTGGATCACAGTCCTCTTTGATCCCGATCACACACCTGGATCACCCTGAACCTCAAAAGGAGTGCGATGCACCGCTTCGCCGTTGACCCGGGATCGACCGACATCACCCCCGTGTCCTTCCACCCCGTCCTCTGGATCTGCGCCGCGGCCGTGTTCGCGGTCATCGTGCTTCAGTCCGTCATCTACCTTCGGGCGATCCGCAAGGCCGCCGGCTCCGCGAACCTCACGGACGAGCAGGTGATGGGCTCGGTCCGGCGCGGCGGCATCGCCGCGATCGGTCCTTCGCTGGCCGTTGCCTTGGTCGCGGTCTCGCTGTTGCCGCTCTTCAGCACGCCGGCGGTGTTGACCCGGATCGGCCTGGTCGGGTCCGCGGCGTTTGATGTCGCCGCGGCAGGCCTCGCGGCCACGTCGCAAGGCGCCCAGCTCGGCGGCCCCACCTACACCCAGAAGATCTTCGCGATCGGCTTTGCCGCGATGACCCTCGGTGGAATCGTGTGGATGCTCAGCGCGCTCATCCTCACCCCGATCCTGGCCAAGGGCGACAAGACCCTTCGGAAGGTCAACCCGGCGGTCATGACGGTCGTCCCGACCGCGGCAATCCTCGCCGCCTTCATCACGCTTGCGCTCACCGAGACCACCAAGTCGGGTGTGCACATCTTGACGGTGCTCGTCTCGGCGGCCGTGATGGGCCTGTGCCTCGCCGGTGCCAAGTTCTTGAAAAAGCCCTGGCTGCGCGAGTGGGGCCTCGGCATCGCCATCTTTGTCGCCCTCGCCGCCGCCTTCCTCGCCACCGCCAAGTAATACGAGCCCAGGAGAACCTGCCATGTCCTCTCAGACCACATCCCTCGACGGGCTCGCCCAGTTCGACCGCACCACCTCCATCTGGGGCCCCATCACCCTCGGACTCGGATTCCTTATCTCCCTCGGCGCCGCGCTCTTCGTAGCGTTCGGCACGGGCCTGGGCATCACGGGCCAGGAGGTATGGACCGCGTTCGGCATCGTCTTCGCCACGTTCGGCATCATCGCCGTCGTCGAGCCGATCTCGTACTACCCGATCCTCGGCCGGTCCGCGATGTACCAGGCGTTCATGATCGGCAACATCGCGAACAAGCTGCTGCCCTCCGCCATCATCGCCCAGTCCGATCTGGGCGAGAAGCCGGGCACCCGGCGCGCCGAGCTGATCGCAGGCGCGGCGATCATCGGTGCCGCGTTCGTGCACATCATCACGCTGATCATCCTCGTGGGCTTCCTCGGCACCTGGCTCCTGGGCCTCCTGCCGGCGGGGCTCATCGCAGTGGCCCGCCTCTACATCCTCTCGGCTGTCTTCGGTGCCGTGACCATCCAGGCCATCGTGTCAATGAAGAACGCCCGAACCACGATCATCGCCGCAGTCGTTTCGGCCATCGTCGTTTACGGGGTGGTCCGGCTCGCGCCGTTCCTGACCAACTACGTCACGGCCATCTCCGTCGTCGCCGTGATCTTCGTGGCATGGTTTGCCCGAAAGCGCACGGACGCCCCCACGCCGGCCGAGGCGCCAACCTCCGTCGGACACTGACCGGCACTAAGCACCGAACCCTACCCGAGTGATACGAAAGGCCATCATGACTGACACCACCACCGTTGCCCTCGCCAGCGGCATCGAGGTCCCCGCGGGTTTCCTTGCCGAGCACGTGGAGCTCTACAAGGAATTCCACCGCGCGCCCGAGCTGTCCTCGGCGGAGCACCGGACCGCCGAATCGATCGAGGCCAGACTGACCGAGCTGGGCATTGAGCACTTCCGCTCCGGCGGGACCGGCGTCGTCGGTCTCCTCAGCAACGGCGAGGGTCCCGTGGTCGGCTTCCGCGCGGATACGGACGGGCTGCCCATCGCCGAGGCCACCGGCCTCGACTACGCGAGCACCGCCACCGGCACCCTGCCGGACGGCAGCGAAGCGCCCACGATGCACGGCTGCGGCCACGACACCCACATCACCGCAGCCCTGGGCGCCGCCCAGTACCTGACGGAGAACCGGGACAAGTGGCACGGGACCGTCGTGCTCCTCTTCCAGCCCGGCGAGGAGACCGCCTATGGTGCCAAGGCGATGGTCGACGACGGCCTGTGGGACCGCGCCCCGCGCCCCGAGGTGGTCCTCGCCCAGCACGTCATGCCGCTGGAAGCGGGCAAGTTCTGGCTCCGGCCGGGAAACATGGCAAGCCTCGCCGATTCGTGGCGGATCACCGTCCGCGGCCGCCAGGCCCACGGGTCCCAGCCGGAGAAGTCGCTGGACCCGATCGTCGCGGCGGCCTCCATGGTCCTGCGCCTGCAGACGATCGTCTCGCGGGAGCTGGCTCCGATCACGCCCGCGGTCGTCACGGTAGGCACCTTCCATGCCGGCCTCAAAGAGAACATCATCCCGGAGACCGCAGAGTTCAGCCTCAATGTGCGCACGCCCGACGAGGAGGTCCGCGCCCACGTCCTGGGTTCGATCCGCCGCATTGTCGCCGCCGAGGCTGCCGCCTCCGGCATCGAAGAGCCTGCGATCGTGGAGATCAACCGTTTCCCGCGCCTCTTTAACGACGCCGGGCACACCGCCCGCGCCACGGCAGCGCTCCAGGCCGGCTTCGGCCCCGACGCGGTCATCGCCGAGCCGCTCGGCATGGGCTCCGAGGACGCCGGCTGGCTCGGCGACGCGATTGGCGTCCCGGTGGTGTTCTGGTCCTTCGGTGCCTTCCCCGCCGAGGCCTTCGCCGACGGCGCCGCCCCCGCCGGCAACCACTCACCGCACTTTGCGCCCGATGCCGAGCTCGCGGTGGTCAATGGCACCGGGGCAGCCCTGACGGTCCTGCTCGAGTACTTGGGCAACTAGCGGGCGCACGACGGCGGCCAGCTGCGCCGCCGTCGTGCCTCCCCGGGACGCCGGCACCGGGGCAGACGGCTGTCTGGGCCACGTTCCCCGGGATGAGAGGATGAGACGCATGCTCGACGACCTTGACCGCCAGATCGTGGCTTCCCTCATCCGCAACGGCCGGGCGCCGTGGCGGCTCATTGCCGAAGTCCTGGGTCAACAGGAACGCACCGTGGCCCGCCGGGGGAACAAGCTGCTGGCCTCCGGGGAGGTGCGGGTACAGTCCTTCCCCAGCCCCGCGGCGCTCGGCGACGGCGACCTGTACATGCTCCGGGTCGCCGCGGAGCCGGCAGCCCTCACGGCAATCGCCGCGTGGCTCGCGGCGCGCCCCGAAACGCACTGGATCAGCTCCCTGTCCGGGGCCAGCGAATGCATCGTTGAGCTGTTCCTCGAACGGGACGCAGTGGGCCGGTTCCTCTATACCGAGCTGGCTGCCCTCGACGGTGTACGGAACCTCGCGCTTGAGCCGGTCTTCGAGTACTACCGCACCGTTTCAGGCTGGCGGCCGGACGTCCTTACCCCGAAGCAGTACGAGGCCCTCAGCACCGCCGAGCATCCGCATCTGGCCACCCGGTACGCCGAGTTTGGGATGCCGCGCCTTGACGACGTGAACCGGGCGCTCGCCGGGTTCCTGCGGGCCAACGGCCGCGTCACGATCGAGGAACTGGCCGCAGGCCTGGGCGTGTCGAATGCGACCGCGAGCCGGAGGCTTGAGACCCTCATCGCCGACGGCGCTGTGTATGTGCGCGCGATCCTGGACCCCGCCTCGATCGGTTACCCGGTGGAGGGACTTCTGACCGTGCGGGCCGGCGCGCCCGACCTGGACGGCGCCGGCCGGTACCTTGCCGACCTGCCCACGACCCGCTGGGCCGCCAACGTTTCGGGCCGCATCCTGGTCCAGGTTGCCACTAAGGACGTGGCCGAGCTGCGCAGCGTAATGCAGGATGTCGCCGGGCATCACGGAGTGGCCGGGGTGGACCTCTCGCTCTTTGCCGGGATCCACAAACGCAGCACGGTCGCCTACCGTGACGGAAAACTCCCGCCGGTGTCCGCGGAGGGCAGCAGGGAAGTCCTCAGCCAGGTGTGAGGATGGCCCGGTAAGAATCCTGGTCCACCAAGGCCGGCCGGGGGAACCGGGAGGATGGGACCTGCCTAAATGCAGGGCGCCTGTGCCCTGTTGGAGAATTAGTCAAGTGTCTATCCTGATGCTTACGACCGTGCGATCCACGGTCCGCAGGCCGCCGGCACGTCCCGGGAAGCCTTCCCGCTCCGGGGGCCCGTCTCAACGAGGAGGCGTCGATGTCCAGTTCCGATGTGCCAACGCGCGGCCCCGCCAGGTCCGGTCCCTACGTCGTATCCGGAATCCTGCTGCTGGCAGCCATAGTCGTGCCGCTGTTTGTCCCTGCTTACTCTTTTGACCAGCCGCGCCTGGGCGGCATCCCGTACTTCTACTGGTATCAGATGGCGTGGATTCCCGTCACCGCGGCCCTGGTGGGGATTTCCTACTGGCTGGTGGCCGGCGAGGACCGCCGCCGGCGCCGAGCCGTACGCGGTGAGCCGACCGGCGAGCCGGTTGCCGGCGGCGGGGTCGACCGCAGCGAACCCGGCGCAGGGGAGGAGCGGTGAACCCCGTTGCCGTGCCGCTGGCAGTACCCGAGCGGCCGATCAGCGGCGTGGCCCTCGCTATCGTGATCATCCTCTTCATCCTGGTGGCGGCCCTCGGGTTCGTCGCGGCGCGATGGCGCCGGGAGGAAAACACCGGGCTGCACAGTCTCGATGAATGGGGGCTCGGCGGCCGCGGCTTCGGCACCTGGGTGACGTGGTTCCTGCTCGGCGGTGACCTGTACACGGCCTACACGTTCGTTGCCGTCCCCGCGGCGATGTGGGCCACCGGCGCCGTGAGCGGCTTCTTCGCGGTGCCTTACACGATCGTCCTGTACCCCATTGTGTTCCTGCTGATGAGCCGGTTGTGGTCGGTGTCGCACCGGCACGGCTTCGTCACCCCGGCGGACTTCGTGGGCGGGCGCTACGGCAGCCGTGCCCTGACCCTCGCGGTGGCGGTCACCGGCATCGTCGCCACCATGCCCTACATCGCCCTGCAGCTGGTCGGGATCAAGGCCGTGCTCACCGTCCTGGGCCTGGGCAGTGCCGAGAACGTACTGCTGACCGACCTGCCGCTGATCATCGCATTCGTGGTCCTGGCCGCCTACACCTATACCTCTGGTCTGCGCGCACCGGCGTTGATCGCCGTCGTCAAGGACCTGCTGATCTACCTGGCCGTGATCGTGGCGGTGATCTACCTTCCGATCAAATTCGGCGGCTGGGGGAACATCTTCGACGCAGCCGAGACGAAACTGGCCACGGTCAATCCTGCCACCGGCAAGCCGGCGGGGGTCTTCATCCCGGGCGCGGCCAGCTACTCTGCTTACTGGACGCTGGCACTCGGCTCGGCCCTGGCCCTCTTCATGTACCCGCACTCCATTACCGGTGTGCTGGCGACCAAGAGCCGCAACACCATCCGCCGGAATGCGGCTGTGCTCCCGCTGTACTCCCTCATGCTGGGGTTCCTTGCGCTGCTGGGGTACGCGGCGATCTATGCCGGCACCAAGCCGACCGACCTGAACGGGGCCATTAATCCGCAGCTGGTGGTACCGCAACTGTTCCTGGACCACTTCCCGTCCTGGTTCGCCGGCATTGCCCTCGCCGCGATCGCCATCGGAGCCCTGGTTCCGGCAGCCATCATGTCCATCGCGGCCGCAAACCTGTTCACCCGCAACATCTACCGCGACTTGATCAAACCCGACGCGACTCCGCGGCAGGAAGCCAGCGTTTCCAAGATCGCCTCGCTGGTGGTGAAGTTCGGCGCGCTGGTCTTTGTGATCGCCATGGATCAGTCGGCCGCGATCAACATGCAGCTCCTGGGCGGCATCTGGATCCTGCAGACGTTCCCGGCCATCGTCGCGGGCCTCTACACCCGCTGGTTCCACCGGTGGGCGCTGTTCGGCGGCTGGGCTGCGGGGATCGTCTACGGAACCCTGGCCGCCTACAACGTGGTCAACCCGGCCACCAAGGCGCACTTCGGCGGGTCCGTCGCCCCGATCCCCGGCACCGACATCCAGGTCTACATCGCCGTGGTGGCCTTCGGGATCAACATTGTGGTGGCCGTCGCCCTCACCCTGCTCTGCCGTGCCCTTAAGCTCAGCGACGGGCGGGACATCACCCGCACCTCGGACTACGGCGCGGACGAAAACGACCCGAAGGTTGCGCAGCTCCAGCGTGAATATCCCCAGACCGAGCCGGGAGCAGCGACCTACTGAACGCCGCCGGCCGGTGCGGAGCCCCGGCCGGTAACTGAATCCAGCTGAGTTAGGAGCGCAGAATGGCGGTCAGCCGCGCGGTGTCCTGCTTGGTCCGGGAACCGCCGAGAAAGAGCACCGTGCCGACGGCGGCGGCCACGCCCAGCAGCAGGGGCAGGACCCACGGGATCCAGGTCAGTCCCGGCTGGTAGCCGAAGCCGGCCGCCATGAAGATGATCCAGCTGAGCATCCCGATCCCGAGGGCGGTGCCGGCGGGCACGGCGATGCCGTATTTGGCGTGCCGCTTGTCATTGGCCCAGACCACGAAACCTGCGGCCACGGCCACCATGGCCACCACAATCAGGGACAGCATTCGGACTCCTTCGTGAACTGCGGGGGAGTGAGGGGGGTGAACTGCGGGGCAGGCCGGCGGTGCCTAGAGGGCGCCGAAGCCGACGCGGCGGACTTCTTCGGCGCCGATCTCCACATACCCCAGCACGCCGGCGGGGACGATGACCTGGCGGCCCTTCTCATCGGTCAGGCGCAGCTCGGTGCCCTTCGCCAGGGCATCGGCGACCAGCTTCGCCACGGCTTCGGCGTCCTGCTCCGATTCCAACGCAATCTCGCGACCAATGTTCTGAATGCCGATCTTAATCTCCACAGGGGGCCTCCCAGCCAGTCAAAGTCTTAACAGGTGTTCTCTATGTGTAGTCTAGGGCTCTTTCGGGAAGCGTGAGATTCCGCGCCAAGCTAAACGGTAGATCAGGTCGCTGGCAACATCGAGGTCGAGGTCACCGCCGGTTTCCAGCCAGTACCGCGCGCTGACCTGCGCCATCCCGGACAGTCCGCGGCCCAGGAGCTGGGCCTCCAGCAGCGGGAGCTTGGTGTCCTCGGCGATGACCTGGGCGATGGCGTCCGCGAAGGCTTTGTTAAACGTCTCCAGCCGCGCGCTCACCTCAGGGTCGTTGACCAAGCCGGACTCGAAGACCAGCCGGTGTGCCTGGTCGCCGCTCGCGATGAAGTGGAAGTAGGCGCGCATCACGGCCTGGACCCGCTCGTCGTTGTCAGTTGTCGAGTTCAGCGCGCCGAGCAGGAGGGCTGTGAGGGCTGAGAGGTGCCCGTCCAAAAGCGCGAGGTACAGGTCCCGCTTGGAGGGGAAGTGCTGGTAGAGCACCGGCTTGCTCACGTGGGCCGTCTCGGCGATCTCGTCCATGGCCGCGCCGTGGTAGCCGTTGGCGACAAAAACTTCTCGTGCTGCGGCGAGCAGCTGGGCACGCCGCTCGTCGCGCGGCAGCCGTGCCGAGCGCGACGTTCCGCTCCGTGCCTGGCCGGCCGCCGGCTTACCGGTGTCTCCCCGCCCAACCGGTGTCTGGTGTACCACTGGCGGCCTCCATTTCCTTGCTGTTGGCTCCCACTTTACGCGCGGGTAATATGACCGCGCGGCATCTTCGGGCATACATTGGGGTATGGCATCGATGTCGACAGCAAACGGCACCCCCGCAATCCCCGTCCCGGTACCCGGACCGCTGGTCGAACCAGCGGAAGGCCTGACGCCGGAGGAAGTGGAACGGTACTCCCGGCACCTGATCATTCCCGAAATCGGTTCTCTCGGGCAGCAGCGCCTGAAGAACGCCCGTGTCCTGGTTATCGGGGCCGGCGGCCTCGGCTCTCCCGCCCTGCTCTACCTTGCCGCTGCCGGCGTCGGGACCCTTGGCATCGTCGATGACGACGACGTGGAACTAAGCAACCTGCAACGCCAGGTCATCCACGGCGTGGCCGACGTCGGCCGCCCCAAGGCCGTCTCCGCCAGGGATGCGGTCGCAGCGCTGAACCCTCTGGTCGACGTCCGGCTGCACACCGTCCGGCTCGATGCCTCCAACGCCCTGGAACTTTTCGCCGGCTACGACCTTATCCTCGACGGCACCGACAATTTCGCCACCCGCTACCTCGTCAACGACGCGGCCGCCATTCTGGGCAAACCCTACGTGTGGGGCTCCATCTTCCGCTTCGACGGCCAGGTCAGCGTCTTTTGGGAGCAGCACGGTCCCACCTACCGCGACCTGTACCCGGAGGCGCCCCCGGCAGGCTCGGTGCCCTCGTGCGGGGAGGGCGGCGTGTTCGGGATGCTGTGCGCCGCCGTCGGATCCCTGATGGTGACGGAAGCGGTAAAGCTGATCACCGGCGTCGGGCGCCCGCTGCTGGGCCGCGTGGCACTGTTCGATGCGCTCGGCGGCAGCTGGCGGGAAATTAAGGTCGCCCGGGACCCGGAGGCGGCGCACATCACCGAGCTGACCGACTACGAGGCTTTCTGCGGCATCACGGCCGGAACGGACGCCGGGACCGAGCACACCGTGACCGCGACCCAGCTGGCCACCATGCTGGCCTCGCGGAAGGCGGGGTTGAAGGATTTCGACCTTGTCGACGTGCGGGAGACCGGCGAGTTCGACATCGTCAGCATCGACGGTGCCAGGCTGATCCCGCAGGGCCGGATCCTGGCCGGCGACGCCTGGGACGAGCTGCCCCGCGACCGTGACATCGTGTTCCACTGCAAGGCAGGTACCCGCTCGGCGGCCGTCCTGGCCGCGGCGCGGGCAGCCGGCTACGAACGCGTCAGCCACCTCGACGGCGGAATCCTCGCCTGGGTGCGGGAAGTGGAGCCGGACAAGCCCGTCTACTGAGGCGGGGCGGTATCCGCGGCGGGAAGAAGAGGCTAAGCGGTTTCCCGGCTTTGACCGGGGGCTGCAGCCGTGCTGTGCCCGGCCGGGCACTCTGCCTCGCTGCCGGCCCTTGCGCGCGTGCTGGGCTTGGCGGCGGGCTGTTCGACGGTGATGCCGTAAACGGCCTCAAGGCCGGCCACGTAGTCGTCCTGCTGGCCGTTGGCGGCAAGTTCCCGGGCGCGGACGGTGGGTATGTGGAGCAGTTGCTTGACCATCCGCCGCAGCGCAAATTCGACTTCCTCGGCCGCCGCGGTGCAGCCGTGGCGGGCGCGGACCTTTTCCATTTCGGATTCGAGCACGTCCATGGTGTGGCGGCGCAGCGCGACGATGGCCGAGTCGATCGAGCGTGCCTCGCGTTCCTGCTCGAAGGCGGCGGCCGCGCCGGCGACGATGCCGCTGGCATGGTTCAGGGACTCGGCCTGCTCCTGCGGGGCCGCAAGCCGGACGGATTCGAGCGTGAGCAGTTCGACGCCGTCCAGCTCGGCGACGGCGGGGTCAAAGTCGTGGGAGAGGGCCAGGTCGATGGCGATCAGCGGCTGCGGTGATGCCGCGCGGATCCGGGCCAGTTCGGCAGCTTCGACCCGGTTGTCCGAGCCGCTGCAGCCGATCATGACGTCGGCAGCGGCGACGGCTGCCGGCAGGGCCGCGCTGTCCAGGGCTGTTCCGCCGCGGCTGGCAACGAAACCGGGGGCCCGGCCCGAGGACGAAAAGACCGAGATGTCGGTGCAGCCGCGTTCGCGCAACAAGGACACTGTGGCGCCGGCGTACGCGCCGGTACCGAAAAGGACAACCTTTTTGCTGGACCAGTCGGGGCTCACCGAGAGGTCGGTGGCCAGGTCCAGGGCGACCGAAACGATCGAAAGCCCCTGCGAGCCGAGCGCCGTCTGCGAGCCGACGTCCTTGGCCGTCTTGGACGCGGCCTGGAAGAGCCGGACGAGGCCGGCACTTGCCGTGCCGTCGTGCTGGGCGCTGATCAGGGCCCGCCGGACCTGGCCGGCGATTTCACGTTCACCCACGACGGCGGAATCCAGGCCGGAGCTGACGGCAAACAGGTGCCGGGTGACCTCGGGTCCAACGCGGGTGTTGAAGGCCCGGGAGACCAACTGCTCCTGCAGGCCGCTGGCTCCACTGATCTGGGAGACGAGCGCGGCGCGGGCCGCGTCGACGTCGTCGGGGTGCGGGGCTTCACCGTAAATCTCGAGGCGGTTGCAGGTGGCCAGCACAACGGCACCCGCGACGGCCGGCGACCCGGCAAGAGCGGATGTGGCGAGCCCGGAAGCACCGGTGCTCAGTTGAGCAACGGTCTCAAGGTCGATGTCGGCGTGAGTAGCCACCAATGAAAAAAGAACCACAGCAGGACAATCATAGCTTTTTCGTAGCCCGGTAGAACAATGCCTGGGCGTGGGGCTGCCCACCGCCGGCTGTGATTCCGGCCACCGCGGCCCCCGGCCGCCGCTCTTTGACAGGTTGTCGTTATCTTTTGGCGCCGATCTTGGGCACAATCGAGGCATGACTCCTAGCGCGGCGGCAACAAACGGCACGGCAACAAACGGCACGGCAGCAAACGGCACGGCAGCGGGCGGCGGCCTCGACGCCGGCCACCCCCTGATGGATGGCCGCACCGCCGGTTCGCCGCTGATTACGGCCTACCGCGGGGGCAAGCCGTCACGGCGTCCGGTCTGGTTCATGCGCCAGGCGGGCCGCTCCTTGCCCGAATACCTGAAGGTCCGCGAAGGCGTCGGCATGCTGGATTCCTGCCTGCGGCCGGAACTGGCCTCCGAGATCACCCTGCAGCCGGTCCGCCGGCACGACGTCGACGCGGCGATCTTCTTTTCCGACATCGTGATTCCGCTCAAGCTCGCCGGCGTGGGCGTCGACATCGTGCCTGGTGTGGGCCCGGTGCTGGACCACCCGGTGCGCACCGCCGCGGACGTGGCTGCGCTGCCGCAGCTCACCTGGGAGGCACTCGAACCGATCCGGCAGGCCGTCAGGCTCACGGTGGCCGAGTTGGGGAGCACCCCGCTGATCGGTTTTGCCGGCGCGCCGTTCACCCTGGCCGCCTACATGGTCGAGGGGAAGCCGTCACGGGACCACCTCGGGCCGCGCACCATGATGCACGCCGATCCGGAGACCTGGACCGCCCTGACGAACTGGGCCGCCGATGCCTCCGGCCTGTTTCTCCGCGCCCAGCTGGAGGCCGGAGCATCCGCCGGCCAGCTCTTCGACTCCTGGGCCGGGTCGCTGGGCCTGGCCGACTACACCCGTTCCGTTGCCCCGGCGTCGGTCCGCGCCCTGGACCACGTGCGGCACCTCGGAGCGCCCCTGGTCCACTTCGGCACGGGCACCTCGGAACTGCTGGTCGCCATGCGGGACGTCGGCGTCGACGTCGTGGGCGTCGATTACCGGCTGCCCTTGGACGAGGCAAACCGGCGCCTGGGCGGCACCGTCCCGCTGCAGGGCAACATCGATCCCGCCCTGCTGTCGGCGCCGTGGGAGATCCTTGAGGCCCACGTCCGCGAGGTCATCGCGGCCGGCGCTGCAGCCCCCGCCCATGTCCTGAACCTGGGCCACGGCGTACCGCCCGAGACGGACGCGGCGGTCCTGACCCGGGTGGTCGAACTGATCCACTCGATCGCCCCGGAGTAAACCCGTGGCAGCAGAGTCCCACGGCGGCCCCAGCGCTCCGTCGCCGACCGCCGTGGTGGTGGGCGGCGGCATCTCGGGCCTGCTCGCCGCCCGGGACCTTGCCAGGGCCGGGGTCAGCACCACGGTCTTGGAGGCATCCTCGGACTGGGGCGGATGCGTCGGCAGCCACGTGGTGGCCGGCCTGACACTGGACAGCGGCGCGGAGTCCTTCGCCACCCGGTCTGCCGCGGTGGCATCGCTGGCCACCGAACTGGGCCTCGGCGCCCGGATCGTGCAGCCGAACCCGGGCGGCGCCTGGGTCCAACTCCCGGACGGCCCGCGGGAACTTCCCAAAACGGGTGTGCTGGGCATACCGGCCAACCCCTGGGACCCCGAGGTCCGGCGTTCCCTGGGCATCGCCGGGTCAATCCGCGCGTCGCTGGACCGGGTGTTGCCCGCCTCGGCCGGGACGGCGGCAGAGACCACCAGCGTTGCGGCCGTGGTGCGCGCCCGGATGGGCAGGCGCGTGCTGGACCGGCTCGTCGCGCCGGTTGTGGGTGGCGTGCACTCTGCGGACCCCGCCCTGCTCGATGTTGACATGGTGGCGCCCGGCCTGCGCGCCGGCATCCGCGCCCACGGCTCGCTTGCTGCCGCCGTCGCGGCCCAGCGCCGGGGGGCTTCCGCGCACCCCGGGTTGCAGAAGGCAGGGTCGGCGGTGGCCGGTCTCCAGGGCGGCATGCATACCCTGATCGCCGCGCTGGTCACGGAACTGCGCGGCCTGGACGTGGTCCTGCTGAGCAGGACCCGGGCGGACACGGTGGAGCGCCGTCCGGGCGGCTGGCGGGTCACCGCCGGAGACACCGCGTTCGACGCCGAACGGCTGGTCGTTGCGGTGGAAGGACCGTCCGCCGTTGCCCTGCTGGAAGGCACGCTTCCTGCCCTGGCAGCCCTGCGCCCTGCCGCCGGTCCGGACGTTCGCCTGGTGACGCTCGTGCTGGACAGCCCGGCGCTCAACGCCGCCCCGCGCGGCACCGGCGTGCTCGTGGCCCCCCAAAGCCCGGGCATCGGCGCCAAGGCCCTGACCCACGCAACCGCGAAATGGGCGTGGCTGGCCGAACGCACCGCCCCCGGCCGGCACGTGCTGCGCCTTTCCTATGGCCGCGGCGATGCCGCCCGGGGCGGCTCGGCCATCGGAGCGGAGCCGGGCACGGACGAAGACCTGTTCGCCGCCGCGCTGCATGACGCCGCAACGCTGCTGGGAGTCCCGCTGTCCCGCGCCGACGTGGCCGGATGGGACGTGGTGCGGTGGTCCGGCGCGCTGCCGTTCGCCGCACTGGGCCACAAACGCCGTGTTGAGGAGGTCCGCCGGTTGGCAGCGGGGGACGGAACCCTGGCGTTGGTGGGGGGCTGGCTCTCCGGAAACGGCCTCGCCGCAATCGTCGCCGATACCCCTGCACAGGTCGCTCCGCTGCTGCCCTGACCGGCCCCGGAGACCGGGACCTGCCGGCGCAGCGGGCCACCCGCTACCCGGAAACCACAGGTTTCGGCAAATTTTCCCCTGTGCCGTTCCCCGGCTAGGCTCGATGACCATGGTTACGCACAGGTCCGAAGTTTCAGTTGATCCGACCGGCCACCATGGGAGGCTCAGGCGAGGCACATCAGCGGCCGTCCTCGGCGCAGTGCTGGCTCTGACCGCTGGCGTTCCCGCCGCCCACGCCGCGACGCCCGCGCCCAGCCCTGATGCCCCCACAGCCTCGGTCACGGTCCGGCTCGATGACTTGATCGGCGGCCTGCTGGAAACCCCGAGGCCCGCGCCGACTTCCGGCTCCGACGCCCCCGCCCACCGGCCGTCACCGCACGCGTCGACCACTCCTGCGCCCGCTCCGGACCGGCGGGCCCGGCGGTCGGCCCCGCCGGCAACCGCTCCCGTGCCGGTCCCCAGCGCCCCGCAGCAGAGTCCCGGCGCCCCGAAGCAGGGCCCGGCCGCGCCTCCGCCCGCCCCCGCAGTGCCGCACCCGGTACCCACGGCTACCCCGAGCACCCCCGGCGTACCCGGACCGGCGGCAGGCCAGCCGACCGGAAGCACGCCGCCCTCCGCAGCGGCCCCGGGCAGCCGGCAGGAACCGCGGGAAACGGTGCACGGCGGCGTCCCCGGCACGGCCGCTGTCCCGAACGGCACGCCGTCGTCCCCTGCGCCGGCCGGCGCGCCCCACTCCGGCAGCACGACGGCGGCGGCCACGGCCACCCCGCGGCCTTCAGCCGAGGAGGACCGGATGCAGCCCGCTTCTGCGGTCGAGCCGTTCGGCCCCTCCGCGCTGGTGGGCTGGGGAATCTGCCTGATTGCCGTCTCCCTGGGTGCCGGCGCCGTCGCGCTGCGCCTGCGCCGGTTCTGAGCTCCGCGACAGTTCGCAGCCGGCGCCGCGACACTTCGCCGCCGGCCGTCGGAACCGGCCGGTTGTGAAATTAAGCACTTCTACGCTTTGTAGAAGTGCTCTGTTTCGACTTAGTCCGGGGGAGGGGGCAGACTGGTATTCATGAGCCACACTTCTGCCGAAACTGTCACTAAAACCGGAAAAACAGCAGCCGAAGCATCACCGGAGCAGTTCTTTACGCTGTGGACGGTGTTCAAGCGCTCCGCCGACGTCCTGCGCAGCGGCGATGCCGCAGCGGACTTCGAAGCGCTCCTGGAGCGGCTGGCGGCAGAAGGCGTCGTCCACCGCGGGAGCTACGACGTGTCGGCGATGCGGTCCGATGCGGACATCATGATCTGGCTCCACGGCCCGAAGGCCGAGGCGCTGCAGCGCGCCGTGCGTGAGATCCGCCGGAGCAAGCTGTTCACCGGCACCGACATCGCCTGGTCCGCCATGGGCGTGCACCGGGAGGCGGAGTTCGCCAAAAACCACACCCCGGCGTTCTCCCGCGGCGTCGAGCCGGCCGAGTGGCTCTGTGTCTACCCGTTCGTGCGCTCCTACGAGTGGTACCTGCTGCCCGATGCCGAGCGCGGTGCCATGCTCCGCGACCACGGCATGCTGGGCCGGGACTTCCCGCAGGTCATCTCCAACACCGTGTCATCGTTCGCGCTGGGCGACTGGGAGTGGATCCTTGGCCTCGAAGCTCCCGAACTCGTCGACCTCGTTGACCTGATGCGGCACCTGCGCGCCACCGAGGCACGCCACCATGTGCGGGAGGAAATCCCGTTCTACACCGGCCGCCGGGTCGGCGCCGCCGAAATCGCCGAGGTCCTGGCATGAGTCCGCTCGATCGCCAGGCAGACCAGGCAGACCAGGAAGGCACAGCCATTGCGCTGAACCCGGTCACAGAAACCGGCCGGCTGGCGCCCAAGGACTACGACGCCGTGCTGCTCGCCTCCTTTGGCGGCCCCGAGGGCCAGGAAGATGTCATCCCCTTCCTGCGCAACGTCACCCGCGGCCGGGGCATCCCGGACGAACGGCTCGAGGAAGTCTCGCACCACTACCGCGCCAACGGCGGCATCAGCCCGATCAACGAGCAGAACCGCCGGCTGAAGGCCGCGATGGAGGCCGAACTGGCCGGCCGCGGCATCGAGCTGCCGGTTTTCTGGGGCAACCGCAACTGGGACCCCTACATTCCGCAGACCCTGCAGGACATCTACGACGCCGGCCACCGCAGGGTCCTGATGGTCACCACCAGCGCCTACTCCTGCTACTCCAGCTGCCGGCAGTACCGCGAAGACATCGGCATGGCCCTGACCGAAACCGGCCTCGACGGCAGGCTTGAGGTCGACAAGGTCCGCCAGTACTTCGACCACCCCGGCTTCGTCGAACCGTTCATCGAGGGCACCGCCGCCGGCCTCGCCGACGTCCGCGCGCAACTGGCCGCCGCCGGAACCCCGGACGCGCCGGTCCAGATCCTGTTCGCGACACACTCCATCCCCACCCGCGACGCCGAAGCCGCTGGCCGGTCGGAGGCCGAACCCCGCCACTTCGAGCAGGACTCCGCCTACGTGGCCCAGCACCTGGCCGCCGGGGCCGAGGTCATCCGCCGGGTCGAGGCCGAAACCGGCCAGACCGCGCCGTGGTCCCTCGTTTACCAGTCCCGCTCCGGTGCCCCGCACGTGCCCTGGCTCGAACCGGACATCAATGACGCCATCGAAGAACTCGCCGGCCAAGGCATCAAGGGCGTCGTGATCGTGCCGCTGGGCTTTGTCAGCGACCACATGGAAGTCGTCTGGGACCTCGACACCGAGGCGCTCGAGACCTGCGGCAAGCTGGGCCTTGCCGCCACCCGCGTCCCCACGCCCGGAACGCACGCCAAGTTCGTGGCCGGAATCGTGGACCTGATCTGTGAGCGGACCGCCGCCAACAACATCGCCGACCGGCCGCACCTGACCAAACTCGGCCCCTGGTACGACGTCTGCCGGCCCGGCTGTTGCGCCAACTTCCGCGGCGAAAAGCCGACCATCGCCGGCGCAGACACCCGGGTGGGAACCGGACACCACCCCCACCCGGGCGCGCCGTCGGATGCCGCACCGGCGGGTCGGGTTACGCCGTGACGGTCCGGATCGGCACCCGCGCCAGCAAACTCGCCCTGACGCAGACCCAACAGACCGCGGACCAGCTCGCCGCCGTCGGCGGTTTCCCGGTGGAGCTCGTGCACATCCGCACCGACGGCGACGTCCTGACCGGATCGCTGGCCCAGATGGGCGGCACCGGCGTGTTCGTCGCGGCGCTGCGGGATGCGCTGCTCCAGGACGCCTGCGACATCGCGGTCCACTCGCTCAAGGACCTTCCCACCGGCGCCGCGCCCGGCCTGACGCTCGCGGCCACGCCCAAACGCGTCGACGTCCGGGACGTGCTCTGCGCCCGGGACGGCCTTCAGCTCGCGGAACTGCCGGCGGGCGCCAAGGTGGGCACCGGCTCCCCGCGCCGCGCCGCCCAGCTGCGCGCCGCACGGCCGGACCTGGACATCCGGGACATCCGCGGCAACGTCGACACCCGGCTGGGCCGGGTGCCGGGGCTGCCGGGCAACAGCACCGACGCCGTGGTCGAGGGCAAGTCCGGGGACCTCGACGCCGTCGTGCTTGCCGCCGCCGGCCTGCACCGGATCGGCCGGCTCGACGTCGTCAGCGAATACCTCGAGTCCGACGTCATGCTCCCCGCCGCCGGTCAGGGTTCGCTGGCCATCGAGTGCCGCACCGCCGACGCGCCCCGGAAAGCCGGGTCCACCGAGGGATCCCAGGGCGTCCTCGCCCAGGCCCTCGCCGCCCTGGACGACCCGGACACCCGGCTGGCCGTCACGGCAGAACGGGCGCTGCTGGCCCGGCTTGAAGCGGGCTGCGCCGCGCCCGTGGGTGCGTACGCCGTCCGCAAGGGCAGCATGCTGCACCTGGAAGCCGTCGTCTGCGCGGTGGACGGCACCGCGATGGTCCGCGACAAGAAGGCAACCGACGGGCTGACGGAGGTCGGCGCCACCCTCTTGGGGATCGAGCTCGCCGAAGCGCTGCTGGCAGCCGGCGCGGCCGACATCGCCGACCTGACCGCCTCCTGAACCGGACGGATTCGCAGCTGATGGGTCGCCGCAGCGCCAACATCCGCCCGGACGGCAGTGCCGGACCGAGGTCGCTTGAGGGTGCCCGCGTCCTGGTCACCCGCAGCCCGGACCGGGCGGCCGGACTGGTCTCGGCGCTGCGCCACACCGGCGCCGAGGCGCTGCTGCTGCCGCTGATCGACTTCGAACGCGCCCCGGACCAGCACTCCCTCGATGTGGCCTTCGACGCGCTCGGCGCCGGAGCCTACTCCTGGCTCGTGGTCAGCAGCGTCACCACCGTCCGGGTACTCGAGGCGAAGGCCGCCGAACGCGGGGCCCGGCTCAGCGGCTGGCTGCCGGGCAGCCTGCAGGTGGCCGCCGTCGGACCAGCGACCCGCAGGGTGCTGGCGGAGCTGGACATCGCCGTCGACCTCGTCCCCACCGGGCAACAGTCCGCCGACGGGCTTCTGGCCGTGTGGCCCCGCGGCCGGTGGAGCGTGCTGCTGCCGCAGGCGGACATCGCCGGTCCGGGACTCCGCCGGGGGCTGGAGGCCCGCGGCGCCCAGGTCCAGGCCGTGACCGCCTACCGGACCGTGGACTACCCTGCCGATCCGCGCCGCAGGCTGGCTGCCGCCGAACCCCAGGAGCACGACGCCGCCGTCCTCACCCTGGCCGCCGCGAAGGCCGCCGTCGACGCCGGCGCCCTGCACGCCGTCGTCGTTGCCTCACCCAGTGCGGTCCGCCGCGTCCACGCGGCGCTGGCACCGCTGGGCGACTGCCGCCTCGTCGCGATCGGATATTCGACGGCCGCCCAGGCCCGGGAGCTGGGCCTGCCGGTTGCCGCCGTCGCGGACGAACCCACCGCCTCCGGCCTTGTCGCCGCTGTCATCCGGGCCCTGGACTCCGGGGCATCCCCAATCCACCCTGCCCACCAGACTGTGAAGGACCAGACATGAGCTTCCCGATCCACCGCCCCCGCCGTCTCCGCACCACCCCCGCGATGCGCCGGTTGACCGCCGAACACCGGCTCGCCGCGGCGGATCTGATCCTGCCGGCCTTCATCCGGGAGGGCCTCTCCGAGCCGAACCCGATCGCCTCCATGCCCGGCGTCCAGCAGCACACCACCGAAACGCTCAAGCGTGCCGCCGCCGAGGCTGTACAGCTGGGCGTCGGCGGGATCATGCTTTTCGGCGTCCCGGCGGTCCGGGATGCACGCGGCACCGCCTCGCTGGACCCCGACGGCGTGCTGAACCAGGCCATCCGCGATGTGAAGGGCGAGGTCGGCGACGAGCTGGTCGTGATGAGCGACGTCTGCCTCGACGAATTCACCGACCACGGCCACTGCGGCGTGCTGGACGCGCACGGCTACGTGGACAACGACGCGACCCTGGAGATCTACGGGCAGATGGCCGTGGCCCAGGCCGAAGCCGGCGCAGATGTGCTCGGCCCCTCCGGCATGATGGACGGCCAGGTCGCCGTGATCCGCCAGGCGCTGGCGGAAGCCGGGCACGCCAACACCCCCGTGCTGGCCTACGCCGCGAAGTACGCCTCCGCGTTTTATGGTCCGTTCCGCGAGGCCGTTGACTCGCAGCTGACCGGGGACCGGCGCAGCTACCAGATGGACGCCGCCAACCGGCGCGAGGCGCTCCTTGAGGTGGAACTGGACCTCGAGGAGGGGGCCGACATGGTGATGGTGAAACCGGCCATGAGCTACCTCGACATCCTGGCCGACGTCGCCGCGATGAGCCCCGTCCCGGTGGCCGCCTATCAGATCTCCGGCGAGTACTCGATGATCGAGGCCGCCGCCGCGAACGGCTGGATCGACCGCCGGGCCGCCATCGTCGAATCCGTGCTCGGCATCAAGCGTGCCGGAGCCAACCTGGTCCTGACCTACTGGGCCAGCGAACTCGCCGGCTGGCTGAAGGAGTCCTGATGACCACGGCCGCAATCCCTGACCCGGCGTCGGCGGCGAACCCCACAGCACCGGTGGGCCCGGAGTCGATCCTGCTCGGACTGAACACCTTCGGCGACGTCGGCGTGTTTCCCGACGGGAAGCCCGTCCCGCACGCCCAGGTGTTGCGGCAGTTGCTGGAACAAGCCGAGCTCGCCGACCAGGTGGGGCTGCACGCCTTCGGCGTGGGGGAGCACCACCGCCGCGACTTCGCCGTGTCCGCCCCGGAAGTGTTCCTGGCCGCCGCCGCCGCGCGGACCAAGAACATCCGGCTCGGCTCCGCCGTCACCGTGCTCAGCTCCGACGACCCGATCCGGGTCTTCCAGCGCTTCGCCACCGTGGACGCGATCTCCAACGGCCGGGCCGAGGTGATGCTGGGCCGCGGCTCCTTCGTGGAGTCCTTCCCGTTGTTCGGCCTGGACCTGGCCGACTACGAGGTGCTGTTCGAGGAAA
Source organism: Arthrobacter sp. JB02-1C (assembly GCF_057748045.1). Lineage (NCBI taxonomy): Bacteria > Bacillati > Actinomycetota > Actinomycetes > Micrococcales > Micrococcaceae > Arthrobacter > Arthrobacter sp. JB02-1C. Next base: position 63,209 of record NZ_CM173235.1, on the reverse strand, counting down.
AACTCGAGCTCTTCGACAAGGTCCGCGCGCAAAAGCCGATCAAATGGGAGGGCCGGACCCGCCCCGCGATCAACGGGCTGAGCGTCTACCCGCCGCTGGAGCACCACCTGTTGCCGGCCTGGATCGGCGTCGGCGGGACGCCCGAATCGGTGCTGCGCTGCGCCGAATACGGCTATCCGATCATTTTCGCCATCATCGGCGGCCAGCCCCGGTCCTTCGGCCCGCTGGCCGGGCTCTACCGTGAGGCGATGGCCAAGTACGGGCATCCGATGCAGCAGGTCGCCACGCATTCGCCCGGCCACGTCGCCGCCACGGACGAGGACGCGCGGGAGGAGTTCTTCCCGCACTGGCTCGCGATGCGCAACCGGCTAGGCGCGGAGCGCGGCTGGGGCCCGGGCAGCCGGGGCGAGTTTGACGCCATGTGCACCGCCGAGGGCGCACTCTACGTCGGCTCGCCCGAAACCGTCGCCGCCAAGATCGCCCTGCTGAAGAAGAACCTGGGCGTGGACCGCTTCGACCTCAAATACAGCAACGGCACGCTCCCGCACGCCGCCATGATGCGCTCTATCGAGCTGTTCGGCACCGAAGTGGCGCCCCGCGTGGCCGCCCTGCTGGGCGGATCCTCCCCGGCGACTGAACTGAAAGAATAGGAACCATGACTTCCAGCCACCCTCGCAATGAGGAACTCTTCGACCGCGCCCGCCAGCTGATGCCGGGCGGGGTGAACTCTCCGGTCCGGGCCTTCGGCTCGGTGGGCGGCACGCCGCGCTTCATGGTCTCCGCGAAGGGCCCGTACCTGACCGACGCCGATGGCGCCGAGTACGTGGACCTGGTTTGTTCCTGGGGCCCGGCGCTGCTGGGCCACGCCCACCCGGCCGTCCTGGACGCGGTCCACGCCGCCGTCGACCGCGGACTGTCCTTCGGCGCGTCCACGCCGGATGAGGCCAACCTCGCCGCGATCGTGAAGGAGCGCGTCCCGGCCGCCGAACGGGTGCGGATGGTGTCCACCGGCACCGAAGCGACCATGACCGCCATCCGGCTGGCCCGCGGCTACACCGGGCGCGACCTCGTGATCAAGTTCGCCGGCTGCTACCACGGCCACCTGGACGGACTCCTCGCCGCCGCCGGCTCCGGGCTCGCGACGCTGGCGCTGCCCGGGTCGGCCGGTGTCACCGCCGCCACGGCCGCCGAGACCCTGGTGCTGCCCTACAACGACCTTGCCGCCGTCGAAGCCGCCTTCGCCAAGCACGGACCCAACATCGCCGCCGTGATCACCGAGGCCGCGCCGGCGAACATGGGCGTGGTCACCCCGGGCGAGGGCTTCAACGCCGGCCTGGCCCGGATCACCCGGGAGCACGGCGCGCTGCTGATCCTCGATGAGGTCCTCACCGGGTTCCGGACCGGCTATTCGGGCTACTGGGGCCTCACCGGCGGTGCCGCCGACGCCGCGGAGCCCTGGACCCCGGACCTGCTGACCTTCGGCAAGGTGATTGGCGGGGGCATGCCGACGGCGGCCCTCGGCGGCCGCGCCGACGTGATGGACTACCTCGCCCCGGTGGGCCCGGTCTACCAGGCCGGCACCCTCTCGGGGAACCCGGTGGCGATGGCCGCGGGCGTCGCGACCCTGACGCACGCCACCGAAGAGGTCTACTCCTTCGTGGACGCCCGTTCGCTGGAACTTTCCGGCGCCGTGTCTACGGCGCTGGACGCCGCCGGGGTGGACCACTCCATCCAGCGCGCCGGGAACCTGTTCTCGGTGGCCTTCGGCACCTCGGCCCGCGGCGTCCACAACTACGACGACGCGCAGGGCCAGGAAGTCTTCCGGTACGCGCCGTTCTTCCACTCGATGCTGGACTCCGGGGTGTACCTGCCGCCGTCGGTGTTCGAAGCCTGGTTCCTCTCGGCCGCGCACGACGACGCCGCGATGAACCGGATCTTCGACGCGCTGCCTGCGGCAGCGAAGGCCGCTGCCGCAGCGCAACCGTAGGCCACACAGCGCGCGGCGTCCGCCGTCGTCCTGCTTAAACATTTTCGGCACCCGCCGTAGCGGGTGCCGAAAATGTTTCAGCGGCGCTCTAGAGGACGTCCGAAAGGAAGCCCTTCAGCCGCTCGGTCCGTGGCTCCGTGAAGAGTTGTTCCGGCGGTCCGGTCTCCACGACGACGCCCGCATCCATAAAGGTCACGGTGTCGGACACGTTCCTCGAGAAGCCCATTTCGTGGGTTACCACCACCATGGTCATGCCGCCCTTGGCCAGGTCCGTCATGAGCGCCAGGACCCCCTTGACCAGTTCCGGATCCAGGGCGGACGTAGCCTCGTCGAAGAACATCACCTCGGGTTTCATCGCCAGGGCACGGGCAATGGCGACACGCTGCTGCTGGCCGCCGGAGAGGATTGCCGGCCGGGAATCGGCCTTGTGCTTCAAACCGACGAGGTCCAGTTGGGCCAGGGCCTCATCCCGGGCCTGGTCCTTGGAAAGCCCGCGCAGCTTCCGCAAGGCCAGGGACACGTTCTCCGCGACGGTCTTGTGCGGGAACAGGTTGAACTGTTGGAAGACCATGCCGATCCGGCGTCGGAGTTCGTCCGGGTTGTCCTTCAGGACCGACCGCCCGTCGAGCAGGATGTCGCCCTGCTCGGGTTCGATCAACCGGTTCATGACCCGCAAGAGGGTGGATTTCCCCGACCCCGAGGGGCCGATCACCGACGCGGTGGAGCCCTTCTCGACGTGCAGGTCGATGCCGCGCAGGACCCGGTTGGATCCGAAGGACAGGTGGATGTTCCGTGCCGTCAGCGTTCCGGATGCGAACTCGCTCATGCGTGGGCGCCCTTTCCGACGACGGCGGCTGCCTCGTCCGGTTCTTTCTTCTCCGGCCGGCCGGAGCGCAGCCGGCGGTCGATCCAGTTCACGAAGTGCGTCAGGGGCACGGTGAGCGCCAGGTAGAACACCGCAGCGGCCACGTACGGGGACAGGTTCCCGCTGGTCGACGCCGCGTCCTTGCCGATCTGGAAGATCTCCCGCTCGGTGGCCAGCAGCCCCAGCATGAAGACCAGGGATGACTCCTTGATCAGCGCAATGAACTGGTTGACCAGGGCCGGCAGGACCCGGCGGACGCCCTGGGGCACGACGACCAGGCGCATCGCCGGGCCGTAGCCGAAGCCCAGGGCCCGGGTTGCTTCGAGCTGGCCCTTGTCAACGCTCTGGATCCCGGAGCGGAAGATCTCACCGATGTAGGCCGCCGACATCAGGGACAGTGCAGCGATCGCCATCGGATACGGACTGGTGGATCCGGTCAGCTGGCGGACAATCGGCCCGAAACCGAGCCCGATCACCAGGATCGTGAGGATGGGCGGCAGGCCCCGAAGGACATCCGTGTAGATGCGTGCAACCCAGCGGGCAGCGGCGTTCCGGGAGATCCCCATCAGGGCAAGCACCATGCCAAGGACGGTCCCGATGACGCCGGACGCGATGGCCAAGACCAGCGTGTTCGGCAGGCCGACGGCGAACATCTTGGGCAGGACAGCGCCGATCGCCTTCCAGTCGAGGAAGGTCTCGGACAGCAGAGTGAGGAAATCCATGGAACGTCCGGGCTACTTCGCGGGAACCTGGACAGCCTTGCTGCCCGGCTTCCAGCCCTGCGGGGTCTGCTCGGCTGCGGTCTGGCGGTCCGTGTACCACTGGGCCGTGAGCTTGGTCCAGGTGCCGTCGGCGATGACCGCGTCAAGTCCGCTGTTGAGGGCGTCGATCAGCGGCTGGTTGTCCTTGTTCACGGCGTAGGCGGTGAAGTTCTGCGTGTTGACGACCTTTTCGGCGATCTTGGTGTTGTCACCCTCCTTGACCTGGCCGGTGGCCTGCTGCGACGGTGCCACCCAGGCGTCCACCTGGCCGGACTTCACGTTGGCGTACACCGTGTTGTAGTCCGGGAAACGGACCGGCTCCAGCTTGAGCGTGTTGGTCACGTAGTCGTCCTGGACGGTGCCCTGCACGACGCCGATGCGGACGCCGTCCTTGAGGTCGGCGAAGCCCTTGACCTTGGCGTCGCTCTTGGTCACGACGGCCATGTAGCCGAAGTCGTAGCCGTTGGTGAAGCCAACGGTCTCCCGGCGCTTGTCCGTGGTGGAGATCGAGGAGGATCCGACGTCGAACTGCTTGTTCTTGACCTGGGAGAGCAGCGCGGAGAAGTCCGTGGAGGCGAACTCGACCTTGAGGCCCAGCTTGGCGCCGATGGCGCGGAGGAGCTCGTTGTCGTAGCCGGTGAACTTCCCCGACGGGTCGATGAAGATGTTGGGCGGGGCATCGGAAAGCGTGCCGACGCGCAGCGTGCCCTCCGTGATGAGTCCCAGCTTCGACTTGTCGATCTTGTCCAAGGCCGTGACGTCCTTGGTGGTGTACTTGTCCAGCGTCTGCTGGTCGCTGCCCTGGAGGGCATCGGTGGGGCTGCCGCTGGGCTGGGCAGCGCCGGAGCCGCAGGCCGCCAAGGAAGCGGCGAGGGCCACCGCAACGGGAACGCTGGTCAGCCACTTCAAGGCTTTGCTCTTCATCACGCATTCACTTTCGTCTGGAATCAGTGGGTTGCGGCGGGGACCGTCGGGGCCGGCTGTGCTGTCACAGGCGCCGGCGAAAATCGCGCGCACCGCGGAAGATAATTGTGTCACCCGTGGCCCGGTGCGCCTCAATTCGAATTACTTGGCGCCTACGGCCCTGCGGCTCGAACAATCTCCAAGATCGGCTCGGATCGTCCGGCGGCGCGGCGTCGCGGACCGGGCCGGACGGAACGATCGGCGCAGCGAAAGCTTCGGGCGCCAGTCGGGCGTGGCTGTGATTTGCGTCGCTCTTGCCGGCGCTAGAAGTCTCCGCGGCTGGCGTCTTCGGGTGGCAGAACCGGCCAGTCGCCCTCGATGACCGCGGCGGGCTTCGTCTTGCGCAGGTAGCTTTGGAAATCTGTCGCCTGCGCCGTGGCCCATTCGACCTGGAGCTGGTGCAGGTGGGCCGCCGGCATGCGGAGTTTAGGGAACTTCCCGGCCATCGCGTCCAGCATCCGCAGCGTCGCGAGCGCATCAGCGGCCGAGGTGTGGGCGTTGTCCAGGCTGACTCCGTATTCCTCGCACAGGGCGGTCAGGGTCCGCTTGCCCTTGCGGTACCGGTCCACCTGCTTGTTCATGATGTACGGATCCAGCACGGGAAAGCGGGTCAGCTGGGGGACGCCGTATCGGGCAGATTCCGCGGCGAGCACCGTGAAGTCATAGCTGGCATTGAAAGCAATGACCGGGACCCCGGTGTCGAAGAGTTCCTGCAGGACCGCTGCCAGCTCCCGGGTCACGTCGGCGGCGGGCCGGCCTTCCCGGCGCGCCTGCTCGGTGGTGACGCCGTGGACATCGCTGGCCTCGGTGGGGATTTCGACCCCGGGATCGGCGAGCCACTCGTGTTCCGTGATGACCGAGCCGTCAGCGTCCACCACGGTCACCGACGCCGTCACGATCCGCGCGGCGCGGGAATTACGGCCGGTGGTCTCAAGATCGAAAGCTGCGCGGGGAAGGGTGTGCCAGGTGCTCATGCGTCAACGCTACCTGCAGCCACCGACAGTGTTGCGGCGCCGTGCGGGGGACCACGCCGGTAACCTTGGTGCATGCGGATGGAGTATGTGGAGGCTGTGCTGGAGCTCACCGCACTGGTGCCGGCGGGGACCGCAGTCGCCTATGGCGACGTCGCCGAACTCCTCGGTGCGGGCGGCCCCCGGCAGGTCGGTTCCGTCATGAGCCGCCACGGCAGCGCCGTCCCCTGGTGGCGGGTCCTGAAAGCCAATGGTGAGGCGCCCCCTGGACACGAACGGGAGGCGTTCAGCCGGTATCTTGCCGAAGGGACCCCGCTGCTGGGCAGTGTCGCCGACTATGAACGAACCGGCGAAGGCCGTTGGCGGGTGGACCTCACGTCGGCCCGCTGGGCTCCGACCGAGCCGGATGTTGAACTGATAGATGCCATTGCCGAGCGGCTCGAACGTGAGCTGCACCGGTTGTCTGTCCCCGATGATGAAATGACCGTGTGAGTAGCCCGAGCAATCCCAACCAGACTGATACCAGCCAGACCACTGCAGAACACAACCGTTCCGCTGCCGCCGCGCCCCGGACGGCGGGGCTCCGCCTGCTGCCGCCGCGGACCCAGCACCGTGTCATTCCGGTGCTTTCGGCGGACCAGCGCGACGCCGTCGACGTCGCGCACGGCTCGGGCCCGGTGCTCGTTCCCGGCGCGCCAGGAACGGGCAAGTCCACCGTCCTGGTGGAGGCGGCCGTCCGGCGGGTGGAACGGGACGGCCTGGACCCGGAGCGGATGCTGATCCTGGCGCCCGGACGGCTCGCGGCCGACGCGTTGCGTGACCGTTTCACCGCCCGCCTGGACCGCAGCCTCAGTACGACGCCGGCGCGGACCTGGGTGTCCTACGCCTTCGACGTGATCCGCCGCGCCAAGGCCGAAGGTATCCTGCCGCTTCCGCGTGCGCCGAAGCTTCTGTCCGGTCCCGAACAGGACCTGATCATCAAGGAACTCCTGGAAGGCCATGCCCGGCCCGGACTCGAACTGCCCTGGCCCGATGACCTCGGCGCCGCCCTGCAGACCCGCGGTTTCCGGCAGGAGGTCCGCCAGCTTTTCGACCGGATTATCGAGTCCGGGCGGACCGCCGCGGATCTGGCGCAGCTGGCGCAGCGCTGCGGCCGGCCGGACTGGACCGCCGCCGCGGGGCTCTATGCAGAGTACCGGGATGTCCTGGATCTGCGGATGCCCGAATCCTTTGATCCGGCCGGGATCATCACCGCCGCGCGCCAGATTTTCCAGGACAGTCCGGAGTTCCTGGCGGCGGAGCGCCGGCGGCTGCAGCTGATCCTGGTAGACGATATCCAGGAGGCGAACCCGGCGGTGTTCGAACTCCTCGCTGACATCGCCGCAGGGAAGGACGCGATCATCACCGCCTCGCCGGACACCGTGGTGCAGGGGTTCCGCGGAGCCCGGCCCGATCTGGTGGCCGAACTGCCGCGACTGCTCGCCCCGGCGGGCGGCACCGTCCTGCAGCGGCCGCTGTGGACCGCGCACCGCCACGCGCCCGCCATCGCGCAGGCCTGGCAGGCGGTGGCGGAACGGATCTCGCTGCGCTCCGGCGGCGCAGCCGCGCGCCGCCTGAACCAGCCCGGCCAGCCCGGCCAGCCCGGCCAGCCAGATCAGCCCGGCCAGCCCGGCCAGCCGGACCAACCCGGCCAGCCCGGCCAGCCCGGCGGGACCTCGCAGGAAGCCCGCGGGCAGGGCACGGTGGAGGCCCACCTGCTGCCGTCGCCGGTCCATGAGCTCCGCTACGTGGCGCAGCGGATCCTGGAAGCCCAGCTCAACGAGGGCAGGGAACTGGGCGACATCGCCGTCATCGTCCGCAACGGCGGCCAGCTGAGCCAGCTGCAGCGGCACCTCGCCGGCCAGGGCATCCCGGTCCGGATCCCCGTGGCCGAATCCGCGGTCCGGGACGAGGTGGCGGTACGGCCGCTGCTGGATGCCTACGCCGTGGCCCTGGACCCCGCGGCGCTCACCCCCGAGTCCGCCGTCGCCCTGTTGACCTCCCGGATCGGCGGCGCCACGTCGATCGAACTGCGCCGGCTCCGCCAGTCCCTGCGCCGCGAGGAACTCCTCGGCGGCGGCGGACGCACCAGCGACGCGCTGCTGGTCGAAGCGCTGCTTGAGCCGGGTGCCCTGGCCACGCTCGGCATCGAAGGGCACTCGGCGCGGCGGGTGGCCAGGATGATCCGGGCCGGGCGGGACGCCGCTGCAGCCCCGGGGGGCAACGCCGAAACGGTGCTGTGGGCGCTGTGGCACGCCACCGGCCTGGCCGGGCGGTGGACCGAGGCTGCCCTGGCCGGCGGGGCGGCCGGAGCCCGGGCGGACCGGGACCTGGACGCCATGATGGCACTGTTCCACACCGCTGAGCGGTACGTCGACCAGCTCCCCGGCTCCGGCCCCGAACAGTTCCTCGAGTACCTGCTCAGCCAGGAACTGCCGATGGATACGCTGGCTGCCCGGGCCCAGCTCGAGGACGCAGTGGAACTGATGACTCCGGCCAGCGCGGCCGGCCGCGAATGGCCGGTGGTGATTGTGCCGGGGCTGCAGGAGGGCGTCTGGCCGAACACCAGGCTCCGCGGTGAGCTGCTCGGCAGCACGCTCTTCGCGGACGCAGTGGATCACGGCGTCGAGTACGCCCTGCAGCTGGACCCGCTGAGCAGGCTTCGGGAGATCCGGTACGACGAACTGCGGAGCTTCTCCACAGCAGTCTCCCGCGCCCGGGAGGCCCTGATCTGCACCGCCGTTTCCTCCGAGGACGACCAGCCCTCATCCTTTTTGGACTACGTCGCCCCGTTGCCCCCGGACCAGGACCGGCGCGGGTTTACCCCGGTGGAGCGTCCACTGACCCTCCGCGCGCTCGTCGCGGAACTGCGCCAGTACGCACAGCTCGAACCGGGATCCGCCGAGGCGTCCGAGGCGGCCGCGGTCCTTGGCGCGCTCGCGTCGGCCCAGCCGGCGGTGCCCGGCGCCCACCCCGAGAGCTGGTGGGGACTGCCCTCGCTGTCTTCGACCGACCCGGTGGTGCCACCCGGCGGCACGGTCTTCGTCTCACCCTCAAAGGTCGAAACTGTGCACAAGTCGCCCCTTGACTGGTTCGTGCAGGCCGCAGGCGGCGAGGCCGCGACAGATTTTGCCCGCAGCCTCGGCACCCTGGTCCACGCCATCGCCCAGGACCTGCCGGACGCCTCCGGCGGGGAATACGTCAGCGAGCTGGTCAAGCGCTGGCCGACGCTGGGCATGAAGGACAACTGGGAAGGCAAACTCGATTTTCAACGGGCCGAGACGATGGTCCGAAAGCTTGCCCAGTATGTGCTGCTCATGCGCAGCGAGGGGCGCAGCCTGCTCGGCGTCGAGCAGGACTTTGAAGTGAAGCTGCCCGATGTCATCCCGCCCGCCACCGGACCAGCCCTACCCGATGCGGCGGCGGCCGGCGGCGACGGGGCGTGGCCGGCCCGCGCCGCCGTGCTCCGCGGCCAGGTGGACCGGCTGGAAATGGACGCCCAGGGCCGTCTGGTGGTGGTGGACCTCAAAACCGGCAGGCGCCAACCCAGCAAGACCGAACTGGAACGCCATCCGCAGCTGGGCGCCTACCAGGCGGCGGTCCTCGCCGGTGGATTCACCGGCGCCGATGACGGACCGCCGCCGCTGCCCGGGGGCGCGGTGCTCGCCCAGCTCGGCACCAGCACCAAGAGCCCGGGCATTCAAAGCCAGCCAGCCCTCAACCCGGACGCGAACTGGGCGCTGGATTTGGTCGGCGAGGCCGCCAGCATCATGTCGGGCAGCACCTTCGAGGCCCGCCACGACCCGGCCAAGGGCGGCCACGGCTGCAGGCTTCCGGAAGTCTGTCCGCTGTGCGCACGAGGAAAGCAGGTCACCGAATGAGCGCCGACCACACCACAGTATCGCCGGGACGTCCGGGCGCAGCCGCCGGGCTGCCCGAACCCCGTTTCAGCCCCGCGGAGCTGTCGGCGCTGCTGGGGGAGAAGAACAGTCCCACCGCCGAACAGTCAGCGATTATTTCGTCGCCACTGGCACCGCGGCTCGTGATCGCGGGCGCCGGCTCGGGCAAGACCGCCACCATGGCGGACCGGGTCCTCTGGCTGGTCGCAAACGGCTGGGTCCGCCCGGAGGAAGTGCTGGGGGTGACCTTCACCCGGAAAGCGGCCGGCGAACTGGCCACCCGGATCCGCGCCAAGCTGACGTCCCTCGCCCGGATCGCGGCCGCGGACCCGGACCACAAAGTCTTCCCGGCCGGTCTGTTGAGCACCGACGCGCTCGAACCCAAGGTCTCCACCTACCACTCGTACGCGAGCGGGATCGTCTCCGACTACGGCCTCCGCCTCGGCGTCGAACGCGACGTCGTCCTGCTCGGCGGCGCCCAATCCTTCCAGCTCGCCAGCGAAGTGGTGGAAGCCTTCGACGGCGACTACGAGCATTTCCGCGCGGCCAAATCCACCCTGGTCAAGGCGGTGATTCAGCTCGCGGGGGAGTGCGCGGAACACCTGCAGGAGCCCGCGGAGGTCCGCGGCTGGCTCTTGGACCGGGTGGCCGAGTTCGAAGCCCTCCCTTACCTCGCCTCGGCCAAGAAGAACCCCAGCCAGGCGGCGGCGGACCTTGCGGCCTTGCTGCGTACCCGGGCCAGCGTTGCGGACATGGTGGGCCGCTATGCCGAGGCCAAACGTGCCCGCGGCGCGCTCGACTTCGGCGATCTCGTGGCTCTGGCGGCCCGGGTGGCCAGCGACATCCCGGTGGCAGCCCAGACCGAACGGCAACGCTACAAAGTGGTGCTGCTGGACGAATTCCAGGACACGTCGCACGCCCAGCTGGTGCTATTCTCGCGGCTTTTCGGCGGCGGACACGCCGTCACGGCCGTCGGGGACCCCAACCAGTCCATTTACGGCTTCCGGGGCGCCTCCGCCGGCCAGCTCTTCCATTTCGTCCGGGAATTCCCGGTGCGTGTCCGCGGCGCAGCGGACGCCGACGAGTACGCCGTCGCGCCGACGTCGTACCTGACCACCGCGTGGCGCAACGGGCGGAACATTCTTGACGCCGCCAACGCCATCTCCGCCCCGCTGAGTGCGGCCGCCGGCGAAGGCGGCGCCGCCGGTGCCCGGAAGACCGGCGGAGTGACCGTTCCGCCGCTGCAGCCCAGCCCGGCCGCGGTGCAGGGCAGGGTGGTGATGGGCCGCTTCGGCACGGACGAAGACGAGGCGGCAGCCATCGCCAAGGATGTGTTGAAGTTCCGCCGCACCGATTTCGACGCCGGACGGACGGAGGACCCCGCACCCCCGGCACTCGCAGTGCTCTGCCGCCGCCGGGCCCAGATGGAGTGCATCCGCCGCGAATTCGAACTGCAGGGCATCCCCTACGAGATCGTGGGGCTGGGCGGTCTGCTGGACACCCCGGAAATTGTTGACCTGGTGGCCACGCTCCGGGTCCTGGCCGACCCGGGCCGCTCCGACTCGCTGATGCGGCTGCTGGCCGGTGCCCGCTGGCGGATCGGACCCGCCGACCTGATGGCGTTCCGCGACTGGTCCAGCTTCCTGGCCCGCCGGCGTGGCCATGCCGGGTTTGCCGGGGCCGACGCGGAGCTGGAGGCTGACCCGGACACCGGCGATGCGGTCATCGAAGGGGACCTGACCGACGCGGCGAGCCTGGTCGAGGCCCTGGACTGGCTGCCCCGCCCGGAGTGGACTTCCGCGCACGGGCGGCGGCTCAGTCCGGCAGCGCGGGAACGGCTGCAGCGGCTCTCGGCAGAGCTCCGGCAACTGCGCAGCTTCATGGGCGATGACCTCAGCACGCTGCTGGGTGAAGTCGAACGAGCCATGTTTCTGGATATTGAGGTCGCGGCCCGGCCCGGCATCAGCATCCACCAGGCGCGGCGGAACCTGGACGCCTTCCAGGACGCCGCCGCCGGCTTCCTGCACACCTCGCAGCGTGTGGACGTGCTTGCGTTCCTGGCGTGGCTGGAAGCAGCTGCCGCCGAAGAAAACGGCCTCGACGCCGCGGCGCCGGAAGTCAACCATGAAGCCGTGCAGCTGCTGACTGTCCACGCCTCGAAGGGGCTGGAATGGGATGTCGTGTTTGTCCCCGGGCTGAACGCCCGAGCGTTTCCGAGCAGCCGCGACTCGCGCTGGAGCAGCGGGTCGGCCGCGCTGCCGTGGCCGCTTCGAGGCGACCGGGCGGACTTGCCCCAGTGGGACCTCGACCAGCCGGACCAGAAAGGCTGGCTGGACGCCGAGAAAGACTTCAAGGCGGCGGTCCAGGTCCACGGTGAAGCCGAAGAACGGCGCCTGGCGTACGTGGCCTATACCCGCGCCAAGCACGTGCTCTGGGTTTCCAGTGCGGCCTGGGTGGGTTCCCGGGCCGGCATGGCGGCGATGTCGCCGTTCCTGGCCGAACTCGAAGCGCTGAACGGGGCCGGAGCGGCGGAGATCCACCCGTTGTCCGTGCCCGAGGAGTCGCTGCCCGAGGAGAGCCCGCTGACCGCCGAACTCGAGCTCGCGTTGTGGCCGTATGACCCCCTGGAGGGTCCCGTCCACCCGCGCACCGGAGCGCGGTTGCGGCTCTCGCCGGGCCGGCGGGCCGGCATGCAGGCCGCCGCCGCGGCGGTCCTGGCGCGGCTGGAGCGGCCCGACGCGGGCGTGCTGCCCGCCCCGGAGCCGGCAGGGGCCCGGCGCCCGGGCCAGCCGCGGAAGGCTGGGCACCTACGCGGTCCAGCCGGCGGCTGGGCGCAGGAGGCGGCCACCTTGCTGGACCGCCGGTCCCGGCGGACCGCTGGCCAGGACGTGCACCTGCCCGGTCACATCTCTGCCTCCACCCTGGTGGACCTGGACGACGACGCGGCCGCCGTCGTGGCCCGGCTGCGGCGTCCGGTGCCCCGCGAACCCGGGATGTCCGCCCGTAAGGGAACGGCTTTCCATGCCTGGGTGGAGGAGTACTTCGGCACGTCCGGCATGCTCGACCTGGGTGAGGCCGCGGGCTCCGACGACTACATCGACGCGGCGTACGGCCTGGACACCCTGGTGGAGACGTTCCGCCGGTCGGAATGGGCGCACCGGGCGCCCGCGCACATCGAGGTTCCGGTCGAAACCCGGATCGGCGACGTCGTGGTCCGCGGCCGGATTGATGCCGTCTTCCGGGACGAGGACGGCGGCTGGGACCTTGTGGACTGGAAGACCGGACGCCGGCCGTCGGCAGGCCAGCTGAAGACCAGGGCCGTGCAGCTCGCGGTCTACCGGCTCGCCTGGTCGCGGCTCAAAGGGGTGCCGCTTGAGCGGGTCAGGGCAGCGTTTTACTACGTGGCCGACGACGCTGTGGTCCGCCCGCACGACCTGGGCTCCGCGGAGCGCCTCGAGGAAATCGTGACCGCGGCACTCGGGGCCTCCGGACGCCGGCAGCCGCGCTAGGAGCGGGCTTCCGGGACCACGGTGAGTGCCGTGGTGGCGGTGTCCGCCTCGGCCGGTTTGCTGCCGCCGTCGGAACCCTGGCCGGTCCCGCCGTCGGAGTCCTCGCCGGTCCCGCCGTCGGAACCCTGGCCGGTCCCGCCGTCGGAGTCCTCGCCGTCACCGGTGTGGCCCTCGGGGTGCACGCCGGACCCGTCGCCCCCGGCGGCAGGATCCTCGGAGTCGGGCGCCGGCGCGGCTCCCTCATCCTGCGGGATCGGTGTGACCTGCACTGCCGGGATTGCTGTGGGGGCAGGCGCCGGCTGCGGCCCCGGCGCCGCGCCGGTGGGAGCAAGCGGCTGCACGGCAACCGCGGGTTCGGCCGGCACTTCGGGCTCGATCGGCTGGACGGTGACGGCGGGGGTGCCCGGAACCGTGGAGACAGCGGGCTGCGGAAGCGGTTCGACGCTGATCGGCTGGCCACCGTGCTCGGCGACGTCCTCCGCCAGGACCGCCAGCATCGACTCGGCTTCTCCAACCATGTCCTGGTCTCCGGCGGCGAGGCCCTTGACCAGGTACTGGGCCAGGGCGAACTCCGCCGACAGCGCGGCGCGGCGCAGCAGATGCGGGTCCGGCGTATCCCGGCGCCTGGCGGTGTACTGCGCCAGGACCGTGTCCACGAAGTCCTGGTCGTTGGACGCAACCAGCCACGCCATGTCGTCGGCCGGGTCGCCGATCCGGAGGTCGGTCCAGCCGGTCACGGCAGTGACCCTGTCGGCCTCCACCAGCAGGTTGTCCTCGTGCAGGTCGCCGTGCACCACACTGGGGTTGAAGCGCCAGAGCGACACGTCCTCGAGGGCGTGCTCCCAGCGCCGCAGCAGCAGCGCCGGAATCTTTCCTGTGGTGGCGGCCTGGTCCAACTCGTTCAGGCGGCGCTGCCGGAACTCGTTCGGCGTGTAGCTCGGCAGGTCAGCGTTGCTGACCAAAGAATGCGGAAGATCGTGAATGGCGGCGAGGGCGGCGCCGAGTTCCCGAGCCAGCCCGGCGGATCCGGCACTGAGTTCCTCCACCGTGCGGGTTGCGCCCGACAGGTGGGAGTAGACGAAGGTGCTGAGCGTGCCCTGGCGGACGCTGCCAGCCACCGTGGGCATCAGGAAGGGCAATTCGGCGCGGATGCCGGGTGTAAAGGCCCGCAACACCAAAAACTCGGTTTCGAGCCGTGCGCTTGCCTCGGCGTGCTTGGGCGAACGCACCCGCCAGCGCTTGCCTTCGGTGTCAAAGAGAAGGGCGGAGTCGAAGTCAGCCGGATCATCCGGCGCGGAACTCACAGCGGTGGGGGTCAGTCCGGGGACTGCCGCTGTTGCAACGGCTGCCAGTTCGATTGGTTTTCTTCTCACGCATCCACGGTAGATTGAGCCGCCCCGAAGACGGCGATGCATGGCGGCGAGTCTGAAAGATCGGCGCGAAAATATCGTCCCGCGTCCGGCGTCGCCCCGCCCCGGCCGGCGCGATCACGGCGGCGGCAGCCGGGCCACCGGGCGGCCAGCCGGCGCCGGAAAAATATCAATTGTCAGCGGGGGTCGGTACGGTGGGTACATGAGCCTTGCTGAGTCACCCGAGTCAGGCACCGGCCACCAGACCGGACCGAACTATCCACTCATGGCGTCTGCGGCCACGGCCGTCCCGGCAGGGTCTGACCCCGGTGCAGGGTCGCCGGTGCCCTCGCGGTCCGGCGCCGTCCCGGTCAGCCCCCCGGCCAACCGGCTGCACGATAACGTGCTCCCGGTGCGTCCCGCACTGATCGATCGCGGCAGCGCCGCCAGGGTCAAACCCGGCATGCTCGCCGAGCTGCTGGGCTCGAGCGGGGTGCAGGCGATGCTCCTGTCCCGGCGGCAGGCCCTGGTCAGCGGCGAGGGCCTCGTTTTCGTCGACGCGGCCGGCCTTGCCGCCCGGCTCGCCGGAACCGCCTACGCGCCGGAGGAAGTCGTCTACCTCGGGTCCGCGCTTCCCGGAGCCAGCGCGGCTGAAGGGACACAGTTTGTGCTGTTCATCGTTCCCGAGCAGTTCGAGGTCCGCGCGGAGCCGTTCGAAGAGCACGTTGAGGGGATCCCTGCCAACGCGCAGTGGGCGGGCCTGCGCGAAGTCGCGGCCCGGCTGGATGCCACGGACACAGCCCTTTTCATCGAGGCGAGCGCCATCGCCAACTGGCACGCCAGCCACCGGCACTGTCCCAGGTGCGGTGCGGAGACTATCCCGGAGGCCGGCGGCTGGGTCCGCCGCTGCCCGTCGGATAATTCCGAGCACTATCCGCGGACGGATCCGGCCATTATTGTGACGGTGGTGGGTCCGGATGACCGGTTGCTGCTCGGCGGCGGCGGCCCGCTGGACGCCCGGAACTACTCCACCCTTGCTGGTTTCGTCGAGCCCGGCGAATCCCTGGAGCAGGCCGTCAGCCGGGAAATCGGGGAGGAAGTGGGCCTCCGGATCACCGCGTCGCAGTACCTCGGCTCCCAGTCCTGGCCCTTTCCGGCGTCGCTCATGCTCGGCTTTACGGCGACAACCACGGACACCGAGGCAACGCCCGACGGCGTGGAGGTCACCCGGGCCCGGTGGTTCAGCCGAACCGAGTTGCAGGACGCGGTGCTGAGCGGGGAGATCGTCATTTCCAGCAGACTGTCGATCGCCCGCGGCCTGATCGAGCACTGGTACGGGGGCGTCATCCAGGACCGGCCGGACAGCGCCTGACGGCCCCCAGCAGTTTTCCCGGCGCCCCGCCGGTAAGCCCCGCTGCGGCGCTGACGCCGCAGAACCTTCAACGACTAAGCAGCAGAGTGAACACAGATATATTCCAGTCCAGTGCCTTTTCGGCCGGAGAATCGCGTCCCGAGGGGCCGGCTACCGCGCCGCCGGCACCGGACGACCGCTCCCTGGAAGAGCGCATCCTCGGCGGCCTCGACGCCGAACAACGGGAAGTTGCCAGCACCTTGAACGGGGCCATGTGCGTCCTGGCCGGTGCCGGCACCGGCAAGACGCGGGCCATCACCCACCGGATCGCGTACGGTGTGCACTCGGGCGTGTACAGCCCGCAACGGCTCCTTGCTGTCACCTTCACCGCACGGGCCGCAGCGGAAATGCGCAGCCGGCTCCGTGATCTGGGCGTCGGCACCGTGCAGGCGCGCACGTTCCACGCCGCGGCGCTGCGGCAACTCCAATACTTCTGGCCCCAGGCCGTGGGCGGTTCGCTCCCGAACCTGCTGGATCACAAGGCGCAGATGATCGCCGAGGCCGCCCGCAGGCTGCGGCTCAGCACGGACCGCGCGTCCATCCGCGACCTCGCCTCCGAGATCGAGTGGGCGAAGGTGTCCATGCTCACCCCGGCCAACTACCTGGAGAAGGCGCAGGGCCGCGGGACGCCCGGTGGCTTCGACCTGACAGCGGTCGCCCGGGTTTTCCAGTCGTACGAGGACGTCAAAACGGACCGTAATGTCATCGACTTCGAGGATGTGCTGCTGATTACGGTTGGCATCCTGCAGGAGGATCCCAAGGTGGCGGCCACCGTGCGCGAGCAGTACCGGCACTTCGTCGTCGACGAATATCAGGACGTGTCGCCGCTGCAGCAGCGGCTCCTTGAACTCTGGCTCGGCGGCCGGGATGACCTCTGCGTTGTGGGCGACGCCAGCCAGACCATCTATTCGTTTACCGGGGCGTCGCCGAAGCACCTGCTCGGTTTCAAGAGCGCGTACCCGGACGCCACCGTGGTCAAGCTGGTCCGTGACTACCGGTCCACCCCCCAGGTGGTGAAGCTCGCCAATGAGCTGCTGTCGGGCCGGCGCAGCGGCGGCCCGGTGGCCGACGCCGCCTGGGCAACGCCGTTGCAGCTGGTGGCCCAACGGCCGGCCGGACCGGTACCGCAGTTCACCGAATGTTCCGACGACGAGGCCGAGGCTGCCACCGTGGCGGTCAACATCAAGAAACTCTTGGACGCCGGTACGCCGGCGAGCCAGGTCGCCGTCCTCTTCCGTACCAACGGCCAGTCGGAGGCCTACGAACGCGCCCTCGCGTCGGCGGGGATCGGGTACCAGCTCCGCGGCGGCGAACGGTTCTTCGCCCGCAAGGAAGTGCGGGACGCCATCCTGCAGCTGCGCGCAGCCACCCGGGCGGTCGGCGAATCCGGGGCCCCGGAACCGCTGGGCCAGCTGGTCCGCGACATTGTGTCCTCGCTCGGCTACACGGATGCGGCACCGCACAGCGGCGGCGCAGTGCGCGAACGCTGGGAATCCCTGGCCGCGCTGGTGGCGCTCGCGGACGAACTGGTGGTCAGCAGGGGAGCCCAGTTCAGCCTCGCGGACTTCGTCAACGAACTGCAGGAACGCTCGCTGGCCCAGCATGCTCCCACCGTCCAGGGTGTCACCCTGGCCTCGCTGCACGCCGCGAAGGGCCTGGAGTGGGAGGCGGTATTCCTGGTCGGCCTGAGCGAGGGCCTGATGCCAATCTCCTTCGCGGACACCCCCGAAGCGGTGGACGAGGAACGCCGGCTCCTCTACGTCGGCATCACCCGGGCCAAGGAGCACCTGTACTTGTCCTGGTCCACCGCCAGGACGCCGGGAGGCCGGGCCAACCGCAAGCCGTCGCGCTTCCTCGACGGGCTGCGGCCGGACTCGACAGTCAGCTCCTCCATCCGCGGCAAGGGCGCCGCGCCGCGGCGAAAGGCCGCCGTGCCCGCGTCGTGCCGGGTCTGCGGAAGCATGCTGTCCAGCGGCGCCGAGCGCAAGGTGGGCCGCTGCAACCAGTGTCCGCCCACGTATGAGGAACAGACCTTTGAGGCGCTCCGGCAGTGGCGTAAAGAGGTGGCGCTGGAGGCCGACTTCCCCGCCTTCGTGGTCTTCACCGACGCCACCCTGACCGCGATCGCTGAGGCCAGGCCGGCAACGCTGGAGCAGCTGGCCAAGCTTCCCGGGGTGGGGGCGTCGAAACTCGAAAAATACGGTGACGCCGTGCTCGCGGTCCTGGTGGAAAGCTCCACGCTCTGATGCGCGGCCCGGCGAACGCTGGCGGAACGCCGTTGACCACCGCCGACGGCGCACCGGTGGAGGTGCGCCGGTCGGCACGCCGGCGCCGGACCGTGGCCGCGTTCTGGGAAAACGGCACGGCGGTGGTGGCCATCCCGGCGCACTTCAGCGGCGCCCAGGAACGGGAATGGGTGCAGCGGATGCTGGAAAAGCTCCGCCGGCAGGGGAGCAGGGGCACCAAGGCAGCGGGCACCCGCAGGTCCGGCAGCGACGCCGAACTGGCGGCCCGCGCGTCCGCCCTCTCGGCCCAGTATCTTGCTGGCCGTGCGGTGCCCACGTCCGTCCGCTGGGTGACGAACCAGAACTCCCGCTGGGGTTCGGCGACGCCGTCGGAGGGAAGCATCCGGCTCTCCCACAAGCTGCAGCCGATGCCGCAGTGGGTGGTGGACTACGTGCTGCTGCACGAGCTGGCACACCTTCTGGTGGCCGCCCACAACGCCGCGTTCTGGAAGTTGCTGGCGGCTTACCCCGAAACGGAACGGGCGAAGGCCTTCCTCGAAGGCGTGTCCTTCGCCTCCGCCCGCGGCTTCTCGGACGGCGGAGGGAGCGGCCCCGGCGGTGCCGCCCCCGCGGAGAATCAGGACGCCGACGACGTCGAACCAGCCGCCCGCTGAGCGGTACGAACTAGCGGCCGCCGCTAAGGCGGTCAGGCCTTGGGGCCGCTGCTGCCGTCGCCCGGCTCGCCGGATTCCTCGCCGGAGTCCTTTCCGGCGTCGTTGGGGTCGTGCCCCTCAGCGTCAGGTTCCGTTTCCGGGCCGGCCGCGTCGAAACCGCCGCTGAGCAACTTCTGCAGTGCGTCGTCGACCTCGCTGTCGCTGGCCTCGGCCAACTTGCGCCGTTCGCTGAATCCCTTCGGGTCGTCCAGATCCTCGGCCGTCGGGAGCAAGTCCGGGTGCTGCCAGATGGCGTCGCGGCCTTCGACTCCCCGCTCTTCCTTGAGCTGGGCCCACAATGCGGCGGCCTCGCGCAGCCGGCGGGGCCGCAATTCCAGGCCGACGAGGGAAGAAAAGGCGTGCTCGGCCGGACCCCCGGTGGCGCGCCGCCGCCGGACGGTCTCACGCAGGGCAGCCGCGGAGGGCAGCAGCTTCTCCGTGGCCGCTGCGGTGAGTTCGTCGACCCATCCTTCCACCAGGGCCAGCGCGGTCTCCAGCTTCTCGAGGGCCTGATCCTGGGCCGGGGTCCGCTGCGGCATGAAAACGCCCTGCGACAGCGCCGCTTGGATGCCCTCGGGGTTGCTGGGGTCCAGCTCCCGGGCCAGCTCCTCGATTTTTGAAGTGTCGATGTGGATGCCCCGGGCGTAGGCCTCGATGGCGCCGAGCAGGTGTCCGCGCAGCCACGGGACCTGGACGAACAGCCGCGCGTGCGCTGCTTCCCGGACGGCGAGGAAAAGCCGGATATCGTTTTCGGGCAGGCTGAGGCCCTCGCCGAACTTGGCCACGTTGGCCGGCAGCAGCGCCATCTCCAGATCGGCCAGGGGCACCCCAATATCGGTGGAGCTCACCACCTCCGCGGACAGGGCTCCGATCGCCTGCCCCAGCTGCATGCCGAAGATGGCCCCACCCATGTTCTGCAGCATCGAAGAGGCACCGCCCATCATGGACTTCATCTCTTCGGGCATCTGCTCCGTCATGGCTGAGGAGAGCGCATTGGCGATGCTGTTGGCGACGGGCTCGGTCAGTCGCTTCCAGGTGCCGAGGGTCTCTTCGACCCATTCAGCCCGGGACCAGGCGCGGCCGATCAGTCCGGTGGCGGGCAGTTCAGTGACCTGGTCCAGCCACAACTCGGCGAGCCGAAGGGCCTCGTCGACCTCCCGGGACTGCGCGGCCGTCACGGACGGATCCGAGCCGCTGGCGGCCACCCGCCGGGCGTTTTCGTGGGCCAGCTGCCAGTTCACCGGCCCTTCGGAGGACGAGCTCATCATGGCCTGGACCTGCGAGAACATCTGCGCCAACAGGTTCGGATCGTCCGGGAGCCCGGCGGCCTTGGCGAGCTCGGCAGGATCGATGTCGCCCATGCCCTTGCCGCTCATCAGGTTCTGCAGCATTTCGGCCAACGGGTCCTTGGGCTGGTCGTCCCCGTTGGACGGATTAAGTGGGTTAGAGGTCATGATCCCGCCGATCGTCGGTGTGATGGTGCTCAACTTCACGCTACCCCTCCGCGGCAGCGGCTGTCGCCCGAACTCCGGCCCCGTTCGCTGTCGGCAAAGAGTCCCCGGAGCGCAAGAGCGCGTAGTGTTGGAAGCTGGAATGTTTGCAGGCTGCCGGGCCGGTTGGGCCGCAGCCGCTGCGCCTTGGTCGCCCCCCACCGGGGTGCCGCCGGTGCCGGCACGGAGAGGTCCTTCATTGACGTTTACCCAGGGCGGACGGCCTCCCGGCGAACCCGCACCCCGCGACGGCGGCCCAGACGGCCAGGACTCCGTCCACGGCACTGCCATAAACGGCACTCCCTTGAGCGGGGATACCAGCGGGGATACCACCGCGGGCACCGGCAAGAACCGGCGGGACAACCGTTCGTCCACCATGCTCATCTCCGGCCTGCTGGCGCTCGGGCTCGGCGTCGCCGCGATGAGCCTTCCCGTCCCCTACGTGGTCGAATCGCCCGGTCCGACGTTTAACACGCTCGGCACCGACAACGGCAAGCCCGTCATCACGGTGAACGGGCACGACACGTTTCCGGCCAAGGGCGGCCTCGACCTCACCACGGTCTACGTCGACGGCGGCCCCAATGGTCCGGTCACCGCCTTAGAAGCGCTCACTGCCTGGCTGAACGGGGCAAAGGCCGTTTACCCGCAGGAACTGATCTTCCCCAGCGGGGTCACCAAGGAACAATCGCAGCAGGAAAGCGCTGTCGCCATGACGACGTCGCAGGAAAACGCCGTGGCCTCCGCCCTGAAGGAACTGGGCATCCCGTTCGAGCAGAAGCTGCAGGCCGCAAGCATTCCGGACGATTCCGCTTCCCGGGGCAAGATCCAGGAGGGCGACCTGCTGGTCTCGATCGGCGGGAAGCCGATCACCGCCCTCAGCGTCATCCAGGGCGAACTCGCCGCCGGAAACGGCAAACCCGTCACCGTCGTCGTTGAGCGGAACGGCACCCAGCAGCCCCTGACGATCACGCCGACCAGGTCCCAGACCGGGCGTTACCTGCTGGGCGTGGTGCTGCAGTACAAGTTCAAGTTTCCCTTTGACGTCAAAATCTCGTTGGACAAGGTCGGCGGCCCGAGCGCGGGAATGATGTTCGCCCTTGGCATCATGGACACCCTGACGCCCGGCGACCTGACCGGCGGCAAGCACATCGCCGGCACCGGCACCATCACGCCCGACGGCCTCGTGGGAGCCATCGGCGGGATCGGCCAAAAGATGGTCGGGGCCAGGTCCGGCGGCGCCACCTTGTTCCTCGCCCCGGCGGCCAACTGCACCGACGTCGCCGGCCACATTCCAGCAGGCCTGCAGGTGGTCAAGGTGGAGACTCTTGCCGACGCGCGGCACGCCGTCGAGGTCGCGGCAGCGGACGGCGACACATCGGCCCTCCCGGCGTGCGCCAGCAACTAGACTGGCCCCGGAACTAAGCTCAGCTGCCACTCGTGGCACTTATGACAACTGAATACACAAACAATTGAATACCTGACAACCCAACCAGCACTGACGACCAGCTATGAGGTACCGAGTTTGTCCCGTCCCAGCCCCGTCCCACCCGGAGGGCCCCAGCAGCGGAGGGGCGCCCTGACGCCCACTCTGATTGTTGTCGCCCTGATCGTGGTCGGCTTCATCTTCTTCGCCAATGTCTGGACGGACGTCCTCTGGTACCAGCAGCTTGGCTTCTTCCAGGTGTTCCTGACGGAGAACCTGGCCCGGATCATCATCTTCCTGGCCGGCTTCGCCGTGATGTTCGCCGCCGTGTTCTTCGCGATCCGGATCGCCTACAATGCGAGGCCGGTCTACGCCCCGGATTCGGAAGTGCGTGACAACCTCAACCGGTACCAGGCGCAACTTGAGCCGATCCGCCGGGTCGTCATGATCGGGCTGCCGGTGCTTTTCGGCCTCTTTGCCGGCAGCGCGGCGGCCAGCCAGTGGCAAAAGGTCCTGCTGTTCTTCCACCAGAAGCCCTTCGGCCAGGCAGACCCCCAGTTCCACTTGGACATCAGTTTCTACCTGATGACCCTGCCGTTCCTGGGCTTCGTTACCGGCTTCCTGATCAGTGTCGCCGTCGTGGCGGGGATCGCCGGTATCCTCACGCACTACCTCTACGGCAGCATCCGGCTGATGGAGCGCGGCGTTTTCACCAGCCGCGCCGCCCAGATCCACCTCGCCGTCACGGGTGCGGCCTTCCTGCTGCTGCTCGGGGCCAACTTCTGGCTGGACCGCTACTCGACCGTCCTAAGCAACGGCGGCCGCTGGGCCGGCGCCCTCTACACCGACGTAAACGCGGTCATCCCGACCAAGTCCATCCTCGCCGTCGCGGCGGCGCTCGTGGCGGTGCTTTTCATCGTGGCGGCCGTGGTTGGTAGATGGCGGCTGCCGGTGATCGGCACGGCGATGCTGGTCATCACGGCGATCCTGGCCGGCGGCGTCTACCCGTGGGTGATCCAGCAGTTCCAGGTCCGCCCCTCGGAGCAGACCCTGGAAAACCAATACATCAAGCGGAACATCGACATGACCCGCGCCGCGTACGGCCTGGACAAGGTCCAGGAGAAACGTTACGAGGCCACCACCAACGCGACCACCGGTGCCCTGGCCCCGGACGCGCAGACGACGGCCAACATCCGCCTGCTGGATCCGAACCTGATTTCGGACGCGTTCTCGCAGCTGGAGCAGTACCGGCCGTACTACCAGTTCCCGAGCACCCTGAACGTGGACCGTTACGAGGTCAACGGCAAAATCCAGGACACGGTCATCGCCGTACGTGAACTGAACCCCGGCGGACTCTCGACCAACCAGCAGTCCTGGTTGAACCGGCACGTGGTGTATACCCACGGCTACGGCGTGGTCGCGGCCAAGGGCAACAAGTTCACCGCGGACGGCAAGCCTGAATTCCTGCAGTCCGGCATCCCGTCCACCGGCGTGCTGGGCACGGACACCACTTACCAGCCGCGGATCTACTTCGGCGAGAACTCGCCTGACTACTCGATCGTTGGCGCCCCCGACGGCGCTGCGCACCGCGAGCAGGACCGTCCGGCGGCCAAGGAGGGCGACGCGGGAACCCAGTACACCTTCACCGGCAACGGCGGCCCCAATGTCGGAAACTTCTTCAACAAGATCCTCTACGCGATCAAGTTCCAGTCTTCGGACCTGCTGCTGTCCGACGGCGTCAACGCCGAGTCGCAGATCCTCTACGACCGGAACCCGAAGGACCGCGTGGAAAAGGTGGCCCCCTACCTGACCGTCGACGGCAACGCCTACCCCGCCGTCGTTGACGGCCGGGTGAAGTGGATCGTTGACGGATACACCACCAGCCCGTACTTCCCGTACGCGCAGCAGGAGCAACTCTCGGACGCCACCCGGGATTCGCAGACCTCGGCCGGACGCACCACCGCCCTGCCCAGCAGCTCCGTCAACTACATCCGCAACTCGGTCAAGGCCACCGTGGACGCGTACGACGGCTCCGTCACGCTGTACGCCTGGGATGACCAGGACCCGGTCCTGAAGGCCTGGCAGAGTGTCTTCCCATCATCGTTGAAGCCGTTCTCCGAGATGTCCGGCGCCCTGATGAGCCACGTCCGCTACCCGGAGGACCTGTTCAAGGTCCAGCGCGAACTCCTGGGCCGCTATCACGTGACGGACCCGAACAACTTCTTCCAGAACAACGACGCCTGGTCCGTGCCCAACGACCCGACCGTCAAGGACGAGGTCAAGCAGCCGCCGTACTACATGTCGCTGCAGATGCCGGACCAGGAGAAGCCCGCCTTCCAGCTGACTTCATCGTTCATTCCGCAGGTTGTCAACGGCAACGCCCGCAACGTGCTGTACGGCTTTTTGGCCGCTGATTCGGATGCCGGCAACCAGAAGGGCGTGAAGGCCGACAGCTACGGCCAGCTCAGGCTGCTGCAAATTCCGCCCGAAGCCAACGTGCCCGGCCCTGGCCAGGCGCAGAACAAATTCAACTCCGACCCCACGGTGTCCCAGGCGCTGAACCTCCTGCGGCAGGGCGCATCGGCGGTGCTCAACGGCAACCTGCTGACCCTGCCGGTCGGCGGCGGTCTCCTCTACGTCCAACCGGTCTACCTGAAGTCGACCGGCGAGACGTCCTATCCGACGCTGCAGCGCGTCCTGGTGGCCTTCGGAGACAGGATCGGCTTCGCGCCGACCTTGGATGAGGCGCTGAACCAGCTGTTCGGCGGCAGTTCCGGAGCCACCGCCGGCGACGCGGCCAATAATGGCCAGACGCCTGCCACCCCAGCCCCGGGGGCCGGCCCGCCTGCCACCGGCGGCACGGATGCGAGGGCGGACCTGAAGGCGGCCCTGGACGACGCGAACGCCGCGATCAAGGCCGGCCAGGATGCCCTGGCGAAGGGCGACTTCGCCGGCTACGGCGATCAGCAGAAGAAGCTCGCGGCGGCACTGCAGCGTGCGGTTGACGCGGACACCAAGCTGGGAGCTTCGACGCCGGCGCCAGGCGGCACGGCCTCGCCGACGCCGTCCCCGTCCCCGTCCCCGTCGCCGAAGAAGTAGGCCGGCCTAAGGCGCCAGTGCAGGCCGGATTCCCCGCAGCTACCGTGCGGGGAATCCGGCCTTCGCTGTTGCCGGGCCCGCCCGGTCTGCCGGCCCGGCCACCCGGCTCGGCCGGGGTAGGACGCAGATCACGCCGCCTCGATTTGGCCCGCCGTTCACCGGCGGGTAAAGTAGATCTTGCGACGCGGGGTGGAGCAGTTCGGTAGCTCGCTGGGCTCATAACCCAGAGGTCACAGGTTCAAATCCTGTCCCCGCAACTGGGAGGAAGTCCGGAAACACGGTAAGTGTTCCGGACTTCCTGCTTTAAGCCGCCGCGCCCTGCGGGTTATGGGTTATAGGACAAAACGTGTGTAAATCCCGGGTGTGTCACGGGCGTCCTGCCCAGCCTGTTCAGCCCGCCTGGAGGCGGCACCGAGCGGGGAGCCGGCGACCCTGGTCCGGACGGCGGCGAAAGTAGGGTAGTGTTGAACAAGCGACGCGGGGTGGAGCAGTTCGGTAGCTCGCTGGGCTCATAACCCAGAGGTCACAGGTTCAAATCCTGTCCCCGCAACGAACGGCACAGCGAAGGCCCGGATCCTTGGATCCGGGCCTTCGTCGTTCCCGCCGGCTGGCTACCCGTCCTTGAGCCGCTGGTAGGTCTGCAGCGCGCGGGCCCTGGACTCGGGGAGCCCCAGGATCGGCTCCGGGTAGTCCGGTGCGCCGCCGTCGGCCTTCCACGGTTCGTGCACCGCCTTCTCGTCCAAGCCGGCCAGTTCCGGGATGTAGCCGCGCAGGTAGCGTCCGGCGGCGTCGAACTTCTTGCTCTGGGTGACCGGATTGAAGATGCGGAAGTAGGGGGAGGCGTCTGCCCCGGACCCGGCCACCCATTGCCAGTTCGCCGGGTTGCTCGCGGCATCGGCGTCCACCAGCGTGTCCCAGAACCAGGCCTCGCCCAGCCGCCAGTCGGCCAGCATGTTCTTGACCAAAAAGGACGCGGCTGCCATCCGGACCCGGTTGTGCATCCAGCCCGTCTGCCAGAGCTGCCGCATTCCGGCGTCCACCAGCGGATAGCCGGTGCGGCCCTGCTGCCACGCGCGCAGGTGGGCCTCCGACGGCGTCTCCCAGCCGAAGCGGTCGAACTCGGGACGGTAGTTGCGGCTGGCCAGCTGCGGGTTTTCGTACAGCAGCTGCCAGCAGAATTCCCGCCAGCCCAGTTCGGAACGAAAGACCGCGACGTCGGCCGGTGCCCCGTGCGGAAAGCGTGCCCGCAGGGCATGCCAGACGCGGAACGGGCTGATCTCGCCGAAACGCAGGTGCGGCGAAAGCCTGCTGGTGCCCTCGACACCGGGAACATCCCGGCCGGTGCCATAGTCGGCCACGGGCCCGGCCAGAAAGCCCTCCAACCGGCGCTGCGCCCCCGCCTCGCCCGGGGTCCACTCGGCGGCCAGCCCGGCGCTCCAGTCCGGTAGGCGGGGGAGCAGGCCCCAGTCCACCAGCGCCTCGCTCCGAAGCGCCTTCCCAGCACCCGCCATAGCGGGGGCCGGCAGCCGCTCCGGGGCGTCGAGCGGCAGGCGCGGCTCGGAACCGGCCAGACAGGCCTGCCAGAACGGCGTGAAGACCTTGTAGGGGCCGCCGGAGCCGGTGCGCACCGTCCACGGCTCGAACATCAGGCTGGCCTGGAAACTCGTGGCGTCGACGCCGTGCCGCGACGCCCACTCCTTAACTGCCGTATCGACGGCGCGCTCCGGGCCGCCGTAGCGCCGGTTCCAGAACAGCCGGCTCGCCCCGGTCTCCCCGGCCAGCTCCCGGATGACCTGTTCGGCCCGTCCGCTGCGGAGCAGCAGGCGTGACCCGGCAGCCTCGAGGTCCGCGGCCAGCGAGACGAGCGAGTGGTGCAGCCACCACTTCGCCGCGCCGCCGAGGGCGCGGACGCCGGGGGAGAGCTCATCAAGCACGTACACCACTGTGAGCGGGACACCCAGGGCAGCCGCCTCTGCGAGGGCCGGGTTGTCATCAAGGCGCAGGTCGTCGCGGAGCCAGACAAGGGTCGAAGACATGGCTCAACGCTACTGGATGACGGCGGGGGCCGTGCCCGTCCGGGCCCGGCCCCCGCCGGTTACTGCCGCCGCCGGACGAAAGGCCGGACGGGGGCGAAGGCCGGGCGTCCTGGACGGCCGGCCGGGAGACTACAACTTATCGAAGTCGGCCTCGTTGACCGTGCTGTCTGCGGCGGAGCCGTTGCCGGCGCCAAGGGCAGGGGTGCTGCCCCCTGACTTCAGCGCGGCCAGGCGCGCCTCGATCTCGGTCTGCTCGCCGAGGTCTTCCAGCGAGTTGAACTGGGCGTCCAGGCTTGACGCGGCGAGCTCCTGCTGGCCCCGTACCTTGGCCTCCTCACGGCGGATCTTCTCTTCGAAGCGGCCAACCTCGGAGGTCGGGTCCATGATGTCGATGCTCTTCAGGGCGTCGTGGACCTGCGTCTGGGCGGCAGCCGTCTTGGAGCGCGCCACCAGCTCATTGCGCTTGCTGGTCAGTTCGTTGAGCTTCACCTTCATCTGGTTCAGGCCCTGCTTGAGCTTGTCCACCACGTCGCTCTGCGAAGCGATGTTCGGTTCGGCCGATTTTGCCTCGTTCTCTGAGGAAATCTGGCGCTGCAGGGCCACCTTGGCGAGGTTGTCGAACTTCTCGGCGTCTGCGCTGCTGCCCTGGGCCCGGTACTCGTCGGCCTTGCGGGAAGCGGCGAGGGCCTTGTTGCCCCAGTCGCGGGCGTTCTTGAGATCCTCGTTGTAGTCATCCTGGAGCATGCGCAGGTTGCCGATGGTCTGGGCAACTGCGGACTCCGCCTCGGCGATGTTGTTCGTGTAATCACGGACCATCTGATCCAGCATCTTCTGCGGGTCCTCGGCCTGATCCAGCAAGGAATTGATGTTCGCCTTCGCCAGTTGGGCCATGCGGCCGAAAATGGACTGCTTAACCATGGTGTTGCCTTTCGTCCTATCCGGTGGTCGCCACCGAATTCGATGAACTGTGAATGTACCGCTGCTACCTGCCGGCCGGGCCGAGCCCGCCGGCACCTAGCCTGTGAACCCGCGGGCTAGAAGTCACCTCCGCCGCCGAAATCGCCGCCCCAGCCTCCGCCGGAGTCACCGCCGCCGCCCCAGCCTCCACCGGAATCGCCGCCGCCCCAGCCGCCTCCGCCGCCCCAGCCGCCTCCTCCGCCGCCCCCGCCGTGCAGGATGGAGTTGATCAGGATGCCGCCGAGGATCGCGCCGCCAAGGCCGCCGCCCCCGCCGCCGCCGAACATGCCTCCGCGGCCGTAGCCCTGGTTGGCGAAGCCGCCGAACTGGTCCACGTCCGCCTGCGCCTGCTGGGCGGCCTGGGCGGCGAGTGCGTGCGCCTGCTGGGCGTACTGCAGGGCGGTCACGGGGTCCGTTCGGGAAATGGACAAAGCGTAGTCAAGGTTGCGCTGCGCTTCGGCGAGCCGGGTCCGGGCTTCGGTCCCCACCCCGCCGCGGCGCGCAGTGATGTAGTCGGACGTGGCGCTGATCTGCGCCTGGGCGGCCATGATGGTCTGCTGCAGCGAGGCCTGGGCCCGGCGGGCCTGCTCCTGCTGGTCGCGGATCCCGGTCAGGGCAGCGTCAAGGGACTGGTGGGCGCTTTCCACCCGGGCCAAGGTGGCAATGGGATCGATCTTGCCGCCCTGGATTTCGGCCTTGACCTGCGCCAGCGCGGCCTCCACTCCGGCGACCGGGCCGGCGAGCTCCGGATGGCTTCCGGACTGGATCATCGCGCGGGCCTGGGCCAGGTCCTGGGACGTGTCCACGACGGCGGACTCCAGGCCACTGCGGGCCTCGTCCAGGCTGCCGGCGACCTTGGTGATGGCTCCGAGCAGGACGTTGGTCTGATGCAGGCTTTCCTCCGCGGCGCGGACGGCGACCGCCGCGAGGCTGCCTTCACCGGCGTCGAGCTTTTCCCGCGCAGTGGCGGACGCGTTGTTAACGAAGGCCAGCCGCTCCTTGGCCTGGCCGATGTTGTCGGCGACCTGCCGCAGTGCACTCTCCGCATACTTGTCCCGCAGCTCGGCCAGGGACTGCTCGGCGGCGGCGATCCTGGCTTCGGCGTCCGTGGCACCGGAACCGACGGCCGCCAGTGCCTCCGGTGCGTTCTTCTCGAGCTCACGCAATGAATCGAAGTCGGCCTTCTGCTCCTTCAGCGAGGCCAGGGCGGCCTCGGAGCGCCGGATGATTTCGCCGTACCAGGTGCGCTGCTGTTCCTCGGTGTCAGGGATGTGGTCATCCAGCTGCTGCTGCAGCTTGAAGGACTCACTCATGTGGGCTTTGGCGTCCTGGAGGGCTTTGGTGAAGTTTCCGACGGCGGCGTCACCGTACTGCGCCTGGGCGAAGCCAAGCTCCTGCTCGCTGGACTTGATCGCATCGTCCGCTTCAATCAGCAGGGAACCGCTCTTGCGGCGCAGCTCCTCGACACTCAACCCGGCCAGCGGGTCCAGCTCCGCGCCCTGCGGGCCGTAGGCACTGCCTCCGGCCGCGCCCTTCTTCCGCTTGTTCCGGAGGTACAGATAGGTTCCGACGCCGCCGGCGGCAACGACGCCGACGCCGACCAGGACGCCGCCTCCCGCGCCGGACGGCACCGAACCGCTGCCGCCGCCGGCGGCGTCGCCGATGGCCGCTGCGGTGTCAATGGCGGCTTGCGCGTAGTCGCCGTTACGCAGCTGCGGATCGACGGCATTCTTGATGATGTTCTCGCGCTGGGTGTTCGTGATCTTGCTGTTGACCGGCTTGCTCAGCTGGTACTTTCGGGCCTGGGTCGCGACGGCGAGTACCAGCGAGTTGGGTCCCAGGTTGGCCTTCTCGGCGACCGCCTGGGCCCACTGTCCGCTGTCCGTCGGGTTCTGGAACGTCTTAACGTAGACCACGTAGAGGTTCATCTGGTGGTCGGCGCCGAGTTTCTTGATGGCCGCCTCAACATCCGGCTTCTTGCCGCCCAGGACGCCGGCGGAATCGACAATCTTGCTGGCCGGATCCAAGGTGACCGGATCTTCGGCGAGGGCAGGCGCGGCGGGGAGTGCCAGCAGCCCGGCGACACCCAGCACGGCGAGGAATCGTTTCATCATTGACCGCATCTGCAACCCTTCAGCACTTCTGTGACCGGATCGGGCCGAGCCGGTCGTCTCAGAACGCAGCAGCGCCCCCACGCAGGTGTAAAGCCGCAGGTCGCTGTGGCAATTCCATTAGATTCTATGGTGCACCCCCGGGGCCGTCCAACGCCGGGAATATGCCACCAGCGAAACGCGCTGAAGCGGGTGCTGCGGCCGTTCACCCGCCGTTCGGCGGCGCTTTTCCTCGGCGCCTCCGCGTTCAGGAACCTCCCAGCGAATGTTCGCTCTTGTACCAGCCTCAGACACCATAGTTAACTGCAGACGAGGATGAAAGGAAGTCCCATGAGCGAGAACCCAGCGCAGGGCGCGTCACCGGATCCATCAACGAGCGACCGTGAACCGCCGCGACCGGGCCAGGTGGCCGGGGCGGCGCAGCCTGCTGTGGAGGACTCTGCCCCGGAGAATCCCACCATGCGGCTGGACCGGGCCGCCGAAGGTGCGCCCAGGGAGGGTGCGCCCAGGCCGGTGTACCCGCAGCACCAGCCGGCCTACGGCCAGCATGCGGCCCCGGAGACCCAGCAGTTCGGTGCTCCGTCCGCCGGGCAGGGCAACAGCCAGCCCGGCTACTACTCCCAGGGGCAGGCTGCCGGCCCTCACAACGGCCCGTATGCCGGCGGGTACGGCAACCAGCCGCCGGCCCACAACAGCCCCTATAACCACCCGGGCAACGCACCAAGGCGCAAAGCAGCCTTCGGTGTCCCGACCCTTGTCGCCAGTATCCTGGCGGCGGGCCTGATCGGCGGGGGCGTGGTCGCCGGCGGCAACGCACTGATCGGCAACCGGCCGCTGGCTTCGACCGGCAGCACCGGCCAGCCCGGCACCGTGATCGTGAACAACCAGGACGCCGTCAACGCAATCACTGCCGCAGCCGTCAAGGCTTCGCCCAGCGTGGTGACCATCAAGGCCACCAGCGGTAGCGAGGGCGGGACCGGATCCGGCATCATCCTCGACGGCGACGGGCACATCCTGACCAATACGCACGTCGTCACCCTCGACGGCAAGACGGCCAAGGCCGCCCTCGAAGTGCGCACGAGTGACGGCAAGGTCTTCGCCGCCACCGTCGTCGGCACCGACCCGCTCTCCGACCTGGCAGTGATCAAGGTCAGCAACCCGTCGGGCCTGGTCGCCGCCACCCTGGGCGACTCGGACAAGCTCAACGTCGGCGACACCGCCATCGCGATCGGTTCCCCGCTGGGCCTGACCGGCACGGTCACCGACGGCATCGTCTCCACGCTCAACCGCACCATCAGCGTCGCCTCGTCGGCCGCGCCCAAGGACGGATCGGACAAGTCGCAGGGCGGTGACCAGGGCTTCCAGTTTGCGCCTCCGGGCGGCGGGCAGGCGCCGAGCACCGCAAACCAAGGCAGTATCTCGATCAACGTCATCCAGACCGACGCGGCCATCAACCCGGGTAACTCCGGCGGCGCGCTGGTCAACAGCAAGGGCGAAGTGATCGGCGTCAACGTCGCCATCGCCTCCGCCGGCGGCGACTCCAGCGCCGGCAGCAGCAGCGGCAACATCGGTGTCGGCTTCAGCATCCCGATCAACAACGCCAAGCGGGTTGCGCAGGAAATCATCAGCAACGGCAAGGCCTCCCATGGCCAGTTCGGCGTCAGCGTCAAGGCCAAGGCGGGCACCTCGTCGTCGGGCTTCTCGGTGGGGGCCGACGTAGCCACCGTGGAGCCGGGCTCGGCCGCGGACAAGGCCGGGATCAAGGTCGGCGACGTGGTCACCAAATTCCAGGGCCTCACCATCAGCGACCCGAACCAGCTCACCGCGGCGGTGCGTGAACAGCCTGCCGGCGCGAACGTGAAGGTGACAGTCCTGCGCGGCGGCCAGGAGAAGCAACTTGACGTGACCCTCGGAGCGGCTGCGGAGCAGTAGCCAGGACGGCACCGCGCCGGCTGCGGCGGCGCAGCCACACCCGGGCCGGCCGGCACCCGTGCGGTGCCGGCCGGCCTTCGTCTGTCCCGGCCGCTTCGGCACCGTTCCCCCGCCGCGCTATATGGTTAGCTAGGAGCACCACGGCACGCCGGGCGTTCCCTGGCCATGACCCCACCGGCTGATCGCCACCCGCATGGAAGGCTGCTGTACCACAGTGGAAGAGACTCTCAAGATCATTGTGCTGGTCAAGCACGTCCCGGATGCGCAGTTTGACCGCCATCTGGACAGCGCGGACAAGACCACGGACCGGTCCGAAAGCATCCTCTCGGAGCTGGACGAATACGCCCTCGAGGCGGCGCTGCAGCTGATCGAGGCGCGCGGCGGGGAAGCCGCCGGGAACCGCGTCATCGCCTTGAGCATGGGACCGGCAGGCGCCGTCAATGCGGTGAAGAAATCGCTGCAGATCGGCGCGACGGAAGGCGTCCACCTCAGCGACGAGGCCCTCGCAGGTTCGGACGCCGCGGCCACCTCGCTCGCGCTGGCCGCCGCCATCCGGCACCTGGGCGCCGAGGCTCCCGTGGATCTGATCCTCACCGGCATGGCGTCCACCGACGGCGAGACTTCCCTGGTTCCTGCGCAGCTGGCCGAGCGGCTCGGCCTGCCCCAGATCACGTTTGCGTCCTCGCTTGACGTCGACGGGCGCAAGCTCACGGCCCAGCGCGACGGGGACACGCACACCGACACCGTCGAGGCCGCACTGCCGGCTCTTGTCTCGGTCACGGACCAGATCAACGATCCCCGCTACCCGAACTTCAAGGGCATCATGGCGGCGAAGAAGAAGACCATCACCTCACTGAGCCTGGCGGACCTCGGCGTCGACCCGGCGCAGGTGGGGCTGGCCGGCTCCTGGACCGCCGTCGCGACCGCAGAAGCCCGGCCGCCGCGGACAGCCGGCACCATCATCACCGACGACGGCGACGCCGGCATCAAGCTGGTCGAGTTCCTCGCCGCCCAGAAGCTGCTCTGAGGGGACAACCGGACATGGCAAAAGTACTCGTATTCATTGACGCCCCGGCGCCCACGCTGAAAAAGTCCAGCCTGGAGCTGCTCACCATTGCCCGCTCCCTCGGTGAGCCTGCCGTGGCCCTGAACGGCCGGCCCGACGACGGACTCACCGGCGTCCTGGCAGCCTACGGCGCCGCCGAGCTCTATGTGCCGGCAGCCGAGGGCCTCGACGACTACCTGGTGGGACCCAAGGCGGCGTTCCTCGCTGCCGCCGCGGAGGTTTCCGGGGCCGCCGTGGTGCTGGCCGACAACTCGACCGAAGGCAGGGAGATCGCCGCGCGGCTGGGCATCAAACTGGGCGCCGGGGTGATCACCGACGTCATCGGCGTGGACCCGGACGGCACAGCGCACAAGTCCGTGCTGGCCGGCTCCTACACCACCACCGCGAAGGCCGTGACCCCGGTGGCAGTGCTGACCGTTAAGGCCAACAGTGTCACGCCCGAACCGGCCGACGCCGCGGCCGCCGCCCCGCAGCCCGTCCCGGTCCAGCTGCCGGCCGGTGCCACCGCCGGTGCGGCCCGGATCACAGCCCGCACCGAAAAGACAGCCAGCAGCCGCCCGGACCTTTCCGAAGCCCGGGTCGTCGTGGCCGGCGGCCGCGGTGTGGACGGCAACTTCGGGCCCCTTGAGGACCTGGCCGACGCGCTCGGTGGCGCCGTCGGGGCTTCCCGTGCCGCGACCGACGCCGGCTGGATCGGGCACGACGCGCAGATCGGCCAGACCGGCAAGACGGTCTCGCCCCAGCTCTACATTTCGGCAGGAATCTCCGGGGCGGTCCAGCAGAAGGCCGGCATGCAGACCGCCAAGGTGATCGTGGCGGTCAACAAAGATGCCGAATCCCCGGTCTTCGAGATTGCCGACTTCGGCATCATCGGGGACCTCTTCCAAGTACTGCCGCAGGCCACCGAGGAAATCAAGAAGCGAAAAGGCTGACGATTGAACGCCCATACACAGAGCCCGTTCGATCCGGACCACCGGATTGAGCGGGTGCTTTGTTTCACTGCCCACCCGGACGACATCGACTTCGGTGCGGCCGGCACCATTGCCGCCTGGACCGCAGCCGGGGTCCAGGTCAGCTACTGCATCATGACGGACGGAGATGCCGGCGGCTTCGACCCTCAGCAGCGCGACGAAATTGTCCGGCTCCGGACTGGGGAACAGCAGCGGGCAGCCGAAATCGTGGGCGTGAGCGATATCCACTACCTGCACCAGCGTGACGGTTACCTCGAACCCTCGCACGAGGTCATCCGCGAGGTGGTGCGGCTGACCCGGCAGATCAGGCCCGACGTCGTGCTGGCGATGCATCCGGAGCGCAACTGGAACCGGATCCAGAAGAGCCACCCTGACCATCTGGCCGTGGGGGAAGCGGTGACCAGGGCGGTCTATCCGGCGCTGGAGAACCCCTTTGCCTACCCCGAACTTGCCGCCGCAGGACTCGAGGCCTACAAGCTGCCGTGGCTGTGGCTTTTCGCCGGTCCGGAGGAGCGCGAAAACCATTGGGTCGATGTGACTGGGCACGTCGAGCAGAAGCTGGCCGCCATCCACATCCATGCCAGCCAGCACCCCGACGTGGCGGCGATGGAGCGCACTGTGCGCGCCCTCATGCTCGACACCGGCCAGCGCCGCGGCTTCGGGCCCGGGCGCAGCGCCGAGGCGTTCCACGTGGTGTCCGTGAACGGCCCGAGGACCATCGCCGGTTTTTAATGTTGCCCGGCGCGGGGCCCCTGCCCTAAGCTGGCAATGTTTAAATCATATTTATTGATGGAAGGCAGGCTTTAATGGCGAAGACTGCGCAGCACCCTGTCCTGGTCGTTATGGGCGTCTCCGGGTCCGGCAAATCCACCGTGGCCGGCCTGCTGGCCAGCCGGCTTGGCTGGGACCTTGCCGAAGGCGACGACCTGCATCCCGCGGCCAACGTCGCCAAGATGCAGGCCGGGCAGCCGCTGACGGACGAGGACCGCTGGCCCTGGCTGGACAGCATCGCCGGCTGGATCCGGGCGCATACCGAGGCCGGAAGCCCCGGCGTTGTGACCTGCTCGGCGCTGAAGAAACGGTACCGCGACGTGCTCCGCGGCGAGGGTGTCGTGTTCGTCTTCCTCGAGGGCAGCAAGGACCGGATCTCGGACCGGCTGGCCTCCCGTCATGGCCACTTCATGCCGGCCGCCCTGCTGGAGTCCCAGTTCGAAGCCCTCGAAGCCCCTACCGACGGGGAAAACTACATCTCTGTGTCCGTCGGTGCAGCCCCCGCCGACGAGGTCCAGGAAATTATCGACCGGCTCCGGCTCGACGCCGGCGGCCCTGCCGGCCGGACCGCACCGGCCGCCACCCCCGAGCGCCCCGCCCGGTAGCGCTAGGCGCCGAGCGGGGCGGCTGCGACAGTGGGCGTGGTGGGGGCCGCGGATCCGCCGGCCGGCTCCACCGTGATGCCGAGCGAGGAAGCGGCCTTGATCCCCGTCACGACGGCGGGTTTGGACAGTGCCGCGGCATCCATCAGGCCCTTCGAGACGGGCGCCGAACCGTCCTTGGGAATGAGCCACATCTGGTAGACCTTGCCGGCCGGCGGCGCGGGGACGCCGTTCATCTTCACCACCACGGCGTCCTTCGAGGACGAGACGGTCAGTGAGGCGGTGCCGCCACCGTTGACGTCGACGGTGGCCTTGCGCACGTCGCCGGCCTGCAATACCTGGTTCAGCGGGTCGTTCTGGTTGGCGACATAGGCGCCCACCCCGACGCCGCCCAGGGCAATCACCGCCGCGGCAGCGACGCCGATCAGCCAGCTGCGCGTGCTCCCCGGGCCGCGGCGTGCCTCCCGGCGGCGGCGCGCGGCGCCGAGTTCGTCGTCGACGGCGGCGCCATGGCGGTCCGGGACAACGCCCGGCGCCTGCACCCCGGGGCGGTCCGGCGCAGCGCCGTCCGCCGGCAACGCGGCGACGATCCGGTCAAACAGACCGGCCGGCGGCTCCTCCTCGACCTTGAAGCTGAGCGTCAGGGTCTCGCGAGCCTGGCGCACGCGTTCCTCGAACTCGGCACGCTCCGCGGGCGCTGCGCCCGCGATGTAGCGGTCCACGGCGGCACGCTCGGCGTCCTCGAGTGCATGCAGGGCATAGAGTTCGGCCAGGTCGACGGCCCGCCCGGAGCTGAGGTCACCGGCAATACCGGCGGCGAAAGCACCGGACGCCCGGCCATTGTTCTGCGGCAACTGGTTGTTCATCTCAACTCACCCCCAGGCAGGTCTTCAGTCGGATCAGTCCGTCGCGGATGCGGGACTTGATGGTGGGAACGGCGGCATTGAGTCTTTCCGCGACTTCCCGGTAGGTGAGCCCGCCGTAATAGGCGAGCCGGACGGATTCCTGTTGCGTGGCCGTCAGGGTTTCCAGGCACCGGACCACGGCCTCGGCCTCCAGCCGGCTGCCGACCTCATCCGAGACGGAGTCATGCGCGATTTCCTGGCTGCTCGCACCGTACCTCGCCTCGCGGTCGGTGGACGATTGTGCGGACCGTACCTTGTCCACCGCGCGGCGGTGTGCGATGGTCATCAGCCACGCAAGCGGGCTGCCGGCGTCGGCGTCGAACCTGGCGGCGTTCTGCCAGACCTGGAGGAAGACCTCCTGGGTGGCGTCCTCGCTGAGTTCCGCATCGACCAGGACCCGCCGCGCCATCCCGAACACGCGGCGTGAGGTGAGTTGGTAGAACTCGGCGAAGGCGGCCTGGTCACCGTCCGCGATCTGCCCCAGCAACGCTCCCAGCCGGCGGTTTACGTCGGCTGCGGCGCTGGCGGGGGCGGCGGCCTCGGGGTTCGGGGCATTCGGGGTTTCCATTACCCTCAAGCATAGGGTGCCGGCCGTGGTTTGCGAGCCCGGATCCGTCCTGTCTTGGCCGCGGCCAAGCGCCGCACGCGGGTCCGGAAGCCGCTCCACCTGCATTGTTCCCACCTGCCGCTCCTCGGTCCCCTCGACACCAGCCATGAATACCCGCTTACCAAGGCTTCGGAGCGGCGCGGGCGGCGGATGGGTCGGCGGACCCGTCCGGACTGCCCGGGCGCGGCTAAAGCTTCGCGCCGGCGAACCCGTTCTGGCGCCAGGCTTCGTACACGGCAATTGAGGCCGCATTGGCCAGATTCAGGGAACGCAGCGCCGGCAGCATGGGCAGCCGCACCCGCGCGGTGACGTGCGGGTCGTGCTTGGCCGCTTCGGACAGTCCCACCGATTCCCGCCCGAACATCAGCACGTCCCCCGGGCGGTAGCTGACCTCCGTGTAGGGCGTGTCGCCGTCGGACGTAAAGGCGAAGACCCGCTCCGGCTCGAGCGCGGCCCACGCGGCGCCGAGGTCCGGGTGCACGGTGACGACGGCGAGGTCGTGGTAGTCCAGCCCGGCGCGGCGGAGCTTGGCATCGGAAAAATCAAAACCCAGCGGTTCCACCAGATGCAGTTCGGCGCCAGTGATGGCGGCGAGGCGGATGGCATTGCCGGTATTGCCGGGGATTTCCGGACTGTCAAAGAGGATGCGGAACACCATCCCATCCTAGCCAGCCCAACCGGCCAGCATTCGCGGGGCCGCCGGCCTAGTGCATGCCGCGGAGCAGCCGGGCCAGGACCGGGACATTGACGGTGTTGGGCGCCGGTCCTGAGCCGAGGAACTGTTTCAGCCCGCGGGCCAGGCCGGCGGCGTTCGCCACCTGCATCATGTCGATGGCTTCGCCGCGGTCACGGGAGCGCCCGTGCCGGTCGATCACCGGTTCGTGCAGGTTGCCGTCGGTGCTGTGCACGACGGTCCAGCCGGTGACGTTAAGTTCCGGAAAAATGTCCTGCATGCGCCGCACCACGTGGGCCAGCTGGGGCGGCGCCACGGACCGTCCACCGTGGTTGAGGGTGCCGCCATTCCAGGCGTAGGCGCCCGGCGGCAGAAGCATCGACCCGATGATGGCCAGCCGGTAGCCCGCCAGCAGCGCGTGGTCGATGTGGCTGTTATCCGCCGGGGACTGCAGACCGTTGACCAGCCGGGCGGCGGGAATGGCCGGCAGGATCTGCCGGCTGATCAGCTGCACGGTGCGCATCTCGCGCTGGATGCGGGCCTCCGCCCCAAAAATTCCGCGCCGCCGGGGCATACCGTGCACCTGCTGCCGCGCCAGCGACTCAGGGATCAGCGGCACCTCCCCGGCGGCCGCGAGCCTTTCGAACGAGGGAACGTAGACCGGCGGGTCCGCAGCGGTGCTCCGCGGCGCGTTGGGGCGGCGGACATGGGCTGAGGCCCTGCTGCCCGCAGCCGGTGCGTCGAAATGTGCCTCCTCCGCGGCCGGCGCCGTGCGGCTGGAGAAGGCGGTGCCGCTGCCGTAGGACCGGTCATAGGCGGCCCGGCTCTTCGCATCGATGAGGGTCTCGTACGCCAGCGTCACCCGGCGGAAGGTGGCGGCGTCGCCACCCTGGTCCGGGTGCGCGGTGCGGGCGGCCTTGCGATAGGCCACCTTGATCTCCTTGTCCGTCGCCGTCACCGGGATTCTCAAGATCTGGTAGTGCGAACTGTTGCCCTGCGTCAAGCAAGATTCCTTTGCGTCAATGAAGCCCGGCCGGGCCGGAAGTTCCGGCCCGGCCAGTTTAACCGTCCAGTCCGCCCACTGCCCGGACAACGAGCGTGTGACCCGGGATGGTTCCCGCCGGCTGGCATAATTCAGCCCATGAAGATCGCCCTGGCCGTCAACCCCCGCGCATCCTTCGGCCGCGGGCAGAGCGCCGGCCAGCAGGCGGCCGACTACCTCCGGGCGGCCGGCGTCGGCGTCCGGCTTCTCTGCGAGGACAGCTACGGGCTGCTCGCCCGGGGCGTGGAAAAGTCGCTCGCCGACGGTGTGGACGCCCTCGTCGTGGTGGGCGGGGACGGCATGGTGCACCTCGGCGTCAACGCGCTCGCCGGGTCCGGGCGCCCTTTCGGGGAGACCCCGCTGGGCATCATCCCCAGCGGCACGGGGAACGACATGGCGCGCGCCCTGGGCCTGCCCCGGCACGATATTGCCGCGGCCAGCGCCCGGGTGCTCCAGTCGCTGTCATCGGGGGGCCGGCTGATCGACGCCGGCCGGGTGCGGGCCGGGGACACCACGCGCTGGTTTGCCGGCGTGCTGTCGGCAGGCTTCGACGCCGCGGTCAACGAGCGGGCCAACACCTGGCGGCGGCCCCGCGGCATGGCGCGGTACCACCTTGCCATGCTCCGTGAACTGGCAGCCTTCCGCGCTATTGACTACACCGTGACCGCCGACGGCGAACGCTGGCAGCAGGGCGCGATGCTGATTTCGGTGGCAAACGGACAGTCGATTGGCGGCGGCATGAAGGTGGTGCCGGAGGCGGTGCTTGACGACGGGTACCTGCAACTGTTCATCGTCCGGCCGCTCTCGCGCGCACGATTCCTTACCGTGTTTCCACTGGTTTATTCCGGCCGGCATGTGGGCCATCCCGCGGTGGACATCCGGCGGGTACGCCAGGTGCGGCTCGAGGCGGCCGACGTGGTCGCGTACGCCGACGGCGAGCGCATCGGGCCGCTGCCGGTGAGCATCGACGTCGTACCCGCGGCACTCCGGGTCCTCGCATGATGGCGGCAACGGAACGCGGCCCGGCGCTGCCGCGGCGGCGGGCTGTGCTGCTGGCGCTGCTGCCGCTGCTGGCCGGCTGCAGCATCGGCGTTCCCGATCCCACCGCAGCGCCGGCGCCGGCGAGCAGCCCTGCCAGCGCCGCCACCCCCTCCGTCACGCCGGGGCACGACGCCGACGCGGTCGCCGCACGGGACCTTCCGTTCGGCGCGGGGGACGCCCTCGCACCCGGCGCGCCCGTGCTGCTCTCGGACGGGCTGGGACAGGCCCCCGGCTGGGCGGCCGGGAAGAAGGGCGTGGCCGGCGCCAGCGAATACCGGAAGCCGGACGGCTGCCTGGTTGCGGCCCGGGTCCGCGTCAATCAGTGGCCGCTCGCGGTGCCGGGCGATGACCGGGCCTCCACCGAGGCGCTGTTCCACTACCTGGACCCCAGTATCCTGCCGGGCTATCTCAAGGTCGACACGCTGCCCTGGGGCGGCGAGCCAGGGAAGCCGGGCCCCCGCGCCGAAGTGCTCGTGTTCGGCGGCGACAAGCCGGGGAGCCGGGCCACGGCCAGCTACGCGCGGCTCTTCGCCAAGACCGGGTCGTCGGTCTTCGTCTCCGTCTCGTGCCCCGACCGCGCCGCCCTCGCCGCTGCCCGGGCCGACGTGTCGGCCCGGCTGGCGCTGCTGCCGCCGTCCTCCTGACCGGCCAGGACCGGGACACTGCCCGGACCGGTCAGGACCGGGCGACTGCCCCGACCGGTCAGGACGACGCTAACGGACCCGGGCGGGAGAGAGCCGGTTCAACGCAAGCGCCCCCACCAGCAGCCCGAAATCGCGCAGTGCGACGTCGAAGAAGCCGCCGAGGACCAGCAGATTGACGATGATGCCGAGCAGCCAGACGGCAACCAGCAAGGAGCCGAAACGCGGCCGGACTGCCACCGCAAGGCCG
Organism: Arthrobacter sp. JB02-1C; assembly: GCF_057748045.1. Classification (NCBI taxonomy): domain Bacteria; kingdom Bacillati; phylum Actinomycetota; class Actinomycetes; order Micrococcales; family Micrococcaceae; genus Arthrobacter; species Arthrobacter sp. JB02-1C. Next base: position 22,900 of record NZ_CM173235.1, on the reverse strand, counting down.
GCGATGATTTCCACCACCCCGACGATGTACATGAAGGTCTGTGGTTGCACCGGCACCACGGAGGTGGCTGCCGGGGCGAGATACATCGTCCAGTGGGTCAGCAGGTTCGTGAACTTGTCCAGGCCGAAAATGATCGGCGCGACCGTGAAGACCGTACGCAGCAACAGGAAGGCCTGGTGCGGACCGGCCGCGAGGACCGGGGCCGGAGCCGCAGGGGCTGTTGAAGTTTTCATCGTTGCCTCCTTCTAGAAATGGATAAGTTGATATTGGAATGGAGTCCAGGGTTAAGCAATGGATCTTGTTTTTAGAGTTAGGCTGGGAATATGAACCGCCTGCCATGGAGCCGCCGGATCGCGGCGCTTGCCTCGCTGGGCGACGCGACCCGGCGCCGCCTGTTCGATCATGTGGCCGCGTCCGAGCGGCCGGTGAGCCGCGACGGTGCGGCGCGCGCCCTCGGCCTGGCCCGCAGCACGGCGTCCTTTCAGTTGGATCGCCTTGCCCGCGACGGCCTGCTGGAGGTCGAATTCCAGAAGCTCGGCGGCAGGGAGGGGCCCGGCTCCGGCCGGCCGGCCAAGCTGTACCGTGCCACCGTCCGCGAGGTCTCCGCTTCCGTGCCCGAACGGAACTACGATCTCGCGGCGGAGCTGCTCGTCTCGGCCATCGAACAGTCCGCAGCCGATGGCGGATCGGCCCGGGACGCCCTGCTGCGGGCCGCGCACGACCGCGGTCTGGCGGCGGGCGCCGGGGCTGACGGGAGCGACTTCGCCGACTTGCTCGCTGCGGAGGGATACCGGCCGGCAGCGGACGGCGACGGCGGCCTGTTGCTGCACAACTGCCCGTTCCACCGGGTGGCACAGGGCCACGCCGGCGTCGTGTGCGCCATGAACGGCGCCTTCCTGGCCGGTGCGGCGGCCGGCTGCGGCCTGGATCCGGCCCGCGTGGAAGCCCTGGACGTGGAGGGGTTCACCGCCGGGGACGCCGCCGGGGGCCGGTGCTGTGCCCGGATCAGGCCGGTCTAAGCCCGGCTGACCGCCCGGCGCCGCTCCCCGCCGCTCCCCGTCACTCCCGGCCGCTTCCCGCTCGACCGGCGCGCGGAGGCACGCCGCAGGACCGGTCCCGGCGGCCGCTTGTAGAATTGGACTGTGCCCGCCTACCTTGATCACGCCGCCACCACTCCGCTCGCTGCCGAGGCGCTCGCCGCCCTGACGCGCGAGCTGTCGCGGACCGGCAACCCGTCGTCGCTGCACGGCTCCGGCCGCCGCGCCCGCCGGGCCGTTGAGGACGCCCGCGAAGAGTTGGCGGCAGCAGCCGGCGCGCACCCCTCGGAGGTGATCTTCACCTCCGGCGGCACCGAGGCGGACAACCTTGCCGTCAAGGGCCTCTACTGGGCCCGCCGCGCGGCGGACCCCCGGCGGACCCGGATCCTGTGTTCCACCGTCGAACACCACGCGGTGCTGGACACCGTGGAATGGCTTGAACGGCACGAAGGCGCCGAGGTGCGCTGGCTGCCGGTCGATCGGGAGGGGGTCCTGGACCTCTCGGTCCTGCAGGCAGAACTGGCCGAGGACCCGTCCTCGATCGCCCTCGCCACCGTCATGTGGGCCAACAACGAGGTCGGCAGCATCCAGCCCGTCGCGGAGATCGTGCGGATGGCCCAGGCCGCGGGGGTGCCCGTGCACTCCGATGCGGTGCAGGCCTTCGGCTCCGTGCCGGTGGACTTCCGCGCCTCGGGACTGGCGGCCATGTCCATCTCCGGGCACAAGATCGGCGGCCCCGTGGGCGTCGGTGCCCTGCTGCTGGGGCGCGCCGTCACGCTGACACCGGTCCAGCACGGCGGCGGACAGGAACGCGATGTGCGCTCCGGCACCCTTGACACCGCCTCGATCGCCGCCTTTGCGGCGGCCGCGCAGGCAGCTGCCGGCAACCTCGGCGGCGAGGCCGGGCGGATTGCGGGGTTGCGGGACCGGCTGATCGACGGGGTGCGCGCCGCCGTGCCCGACGCCGTCTTGCGCGGGGCGTCCGGTGCGCGCCGGCTGCCCGGCAACGCGCACTTCACCTTCCCCGGCTGCGAGGGCGACTCGCTGCTGTTCCTGCTGGACCTGGCAGGGGTTGAATCGTCCACCGGTTCCGCCTGCACCGCCGGCGTTCCGCGGCCGTCGCATGTGCTGCTCGCGATGGGACTCGACGAGGAGAGCGCCCGCGGCGCCCAGCGTTTCACCCTGGGCCACGCATCCACCGACGCCGACGTCGACGCCCTGCTGGCGGCGCTCCCGGCGGCCTACGCCCGTGCCCGCCAGGCCGGCATGGCCAGCCACGAGTCCAGTATCCAGACGGCCGGGACGGTATCGCGCCGTGAGTCCGCGGCCCGGCAGGGGCACTAAACCGGCAGCCGCCCCAGCCTCTGTCGCCCCTCCGGTCGGGACTTTTGGGACCGGAATCGGCGTGGCGGTAAGATGATCCGGCGGCGTCGTGTTATCCGACCCGACTTCCCCCAACCCTAGAGAAAGCCAGTATGCGAGTTCTTGCAGCCATGAGCGGCGGCGTCGATTCCGCCGTTGCCGCAGCCCGTGCCGTCGAAGCGGGCCACGACGTCGTCGGCGTCCACCTTGCGCTCTCGCGCATGCCCGGCACGCTGCGCACCGGCAGCCGCGGCTGCTGCACCATCGAGGACTCCCGCGACGCGTGGCGGGCCTGCGACGTACTCGGAATCCCTTACTACGTCTGGGATTTCTCCGAGCGCTTCAAGGAAGACGTCGTCCAGGATTTCATCGATGAATACGCTGCCGGCCGGACGCCGAACCCCTGCATGCGCTGCAACGAGCGGATCAAGTTTGCCGCGCTGTTGGAGAAGGCAGTCGCGCTCGGCTTCGACGCCGTCTGCACCGGGCATTACGCCAAGGTCATCACCGACGCCGAGGGCAACCCGGAACTGCACCGCGCCGCGGACTGGGCCAAGGACCAGAGCTACGTGCTCGGCGTGCTCACCCATGAACAGCTCCGGCACTCGATGTTTCCGCTGGCCGAGACCCCGTCCAAGGCGGAGGTCCGGGCCGAGGCGGAACGCCGCGGGCTCTCGGTGGCCAACAAGCCGGACAGCCACGACATCTGCTTCATTCCCGACGGCGACACCGCCGGCTGGCTGGCCGAAAAGATTGAGATGACCGGCGGCGACATCGTCGACGAAACCGGCGCCAAGGTCGGGGAGCACCCCGGTGCCAACGCCTTCACCGTAGGCCAGCGCCGCGGCCTGAAGCTTGGCACCCCCGCCGCCGACGGCAAACCCCGGTTTGTGCTGGAAATCCGGCCGAAGGAAAACAAGGTGGTGGTGGGCCCCGAAGCCCTGCTGGCCATCGACGAAATCCGGGGCATCAAGATCTCCTGGGCCGGCCTGCCGATCGCCGAGGTCGCGACCGGCGAGGACTTTGGCTGCTACGCCCAGGTCCGTGCCCACGGTGACCCGGTGCCCGCGTCCGCCCGGATGGAAGGCAGCGGCCTCGTCGTCACCCTGGCGGAGCCGCTGCGCGGCGTGGCCCCGGGCCAGACCGTCGTGCTCTACCAGGGCAGCCGCGTCCTCGGCCAGGCCACGATCGACGCTGCCCGCTCCCTGCAGCGCGAAGCCCTCTAACCGCCGTCTGCGGGCACTACCGGCCGGGCAAGGTCCCGCGGTGCAGCTCCTCGCAGGAACCGCCGTCCGGGGGACATGCCCATTTTTCCCGGCTTCCGGTGCACATGCGCATAGCGGGGTTATGCCCATTCTTCGCGGGTCTCGATGCGCATAGCGGGGTTATGCCCATTCTTTGGAGCCCGGGGAGGGCATGCCCAGTCACCAACCCGGGCCGGTGCGCAAGTCCACCCGGCAGCATGGCGGTCCGGGGGACATGCCCATTTTTCGCGGGTCCCGATGCACGTAGCGGGGTTATGACCATTCTTGGGTTCACGGGGAGGGCATGCTCTTTCACGGACCGTGCCGGTGCGCGAGTCCACCCGGCAGCATGGCGGTCCGGGGGACATGCCCATTTTTGGCCGGCTCCGATGCGCATAGCGGGGTTATGACCATTCTTGGGTTCACGGGGAGGGCATGCTCTTTCACCGAACGCGGCGGTGCGCGAGTCCGCCCGGCAGTATGGCGGTCCGGGGGACATGCCCATTTTTGGCCGGCTCCGATGCGCATAGCGGGGTTATGACCATTCTTGGGTTCACGGGGAGGGCATGCTCTTTCACCGAACGCGGCGGTGCGCGAGTCCGCCCGGCAGTATGGCGGTCCGGGGGGCATGCCCATTTTTGGCCGGCTCCGATGCGCATAGCGGGGTTATGCCCATTCTTGGGAACACGGGGAGGGCATGCCCTGTCACCGAACGCGGCGGTGCACATGTCCGTTCACCGCGTCGGTGCACATGTCCGCTCACCGTTCCCCAGCCAGGCCCGGGGCCCCGCATGCCCCGCCAGCCGCCCCGGCACCCGCATGCCCCGCCAGCCCCCGCCGCCCGCGTGCCCCGCCAGCCGGCGCCACCCCGGCCCCGGCCCCGCCCGGAGGATCTCCTTGCCGGAAAACAGGCGAAACGCTGAAGAAAGCGATGAGTTGCGCCGTATCGTGTAAATTTTGTGTCTCAACTCACAGGAGATGACGATTTGCCGAGTGGTCTTCTGGTTGAATCTAGGAATCATGACGGCGTGCTGCCTAGCGAGTCAAGCTAGTCCCGGCCGCGCACCGGTACTCATCGAACAGAAAGTTCACAGATGGCAATGAACAAAAAGGCCCTGCAGAGCGCTATCGCGCTCGCCGGGGTTTCCGCCTTTGCATTGACGGCCTGCACCGGCCCTTCCGGCGGCGGGACCGCCTCCGGCAGCGCCGCGGGCGGAGGCACCATTACCTACGGCACCACTGACAAGGTGGTCACCCTGGACCCGGCAGGGTCGTACGACGCCGGCTCCTTCATGGTGATGAACCAGATCTACCCGTTCCTGTTGAACTCCAAGCCCGGAACGGCTGATTCCAGCCCGGACATCGCTGAGTCCGCATCCTTCACCGCCCCGACGGACTACACCGTCAAACTCAAGTCCGGCCTCAAGTTCGCCAACGGCCACGCCCTGACGTCCTCCGACGTGAAGTTCTCGATCGACCGTGTGCTCAAGATCAACGACGACAACGGTCCGGCGTCCCTGCTCGGGAACCTCGCCTCGGTGGAAGTCAAAGACGACACCACCGTGGTCTTTAAGCTCAAGGAAGGCAACGACCAGGTCTTCCCGGGCGTCCTCGCCGCGAACGCCGGACCGATCGTCGACGAAGAGGTGTTCCCGGCCGACAAGCTGATGAGCGACGACGACATCGTCAAGGGCAAGCCCTTCGCCGGCCCGTACACGATCGAGAGCTACAAGAAAAACGAACTTGTCAGCCTCAAAGCCAACCCTGACTATCAGGGCCTGCTCGGCAAACCGGCGAATGCCGGCGCCACGATCAAGTACTACGCGGACTCCAACAACCTGAAGCTCGACGTCCAGCAGGGCAACATCGACGTCGCCGGCCGCAGCCTGACCGCGACCGACGCCGCGGACCTGGAGAAGGACTCGAAGGTCAAGGTGCACAAGGGGCCCGGCGGTGAGCTGCGCTACATCGTGTTCAACTTCGACACCATGCCGTTCGGCGCCAAGGCCCCCGACGCCGACCCCGCCAAGGCGCTCGCCGTGCGCCAGGCGATGGCCAACGTCGTCGACCGCGACGCCATCGCCAGCCAGGTCTACAAGGGCACCTACCTGCCGGCCTACTCCGTCGTTCCGGACGGCTTCGTCGGCGCCATCAAGCCGCTCAAGGACATGTACGGCGACGGCAACGGCAAGCCCAGCCTCGATAAGGCCAAGAAGGCCTTCAGCGACGCCGGCGTCACCGCTCCGGTCACCCTGAAGCTGCAGTACAACCCGGACCACTACGGCAAGAGCTCCGGTGACGAGTACGCCATGATCAAGGAACAGCTGGAGAAATCCGGCCTGTTCAAGGTCGACCTGCAGTCCACCGAGTGGGTCACCTACTCCAAGGACCGCACCAAGGACGTGTACCCGGTCTACCAGCTCGGCTGGTTCCCGGACTACTCGGACGCCGACAACTACCTGACCCCGTTCTTCATCCCGGGCAACTTCCTCAAGAACCACTACGAGAACCCCACGGTGACGGACCTGATTAAGAAGCAGCTCACCACCGTCGACAAGTCCGAACGCGAAAAGGTGCTCGGCGACGCCCAGAAGGCCGTCGCGAAGGACCTCTCCACGCTGCCGCTCCTGCAGGGTGCCCAGCTGATGGTCGCCGGCAAGGACGTCCAGGGCGTGGACAAGACCCTCGACGCGTCCTTCAAGACCCGTCTTGGCGTGATTTCCAAGTAGGTCCTTTCCCCATCCGGTCCTGACCAGCCAAGGAGGCGGGGCGCCCGCGCGGCGTCCCGCCTTTCTTGCCGGCAGCAGGACACCCGATTCCGGAAGCCCACGAAGCCGACGGAACCACACATTTAGGTACCAATGACAACACTTATAGAGGCGCCGCCCAGCGATGCCGACGGCCTATTGCCGGCAAAGAAGAAGTCGTCCGGCGGGGGACTGGGCCAGTACATCCTGATCAGGTTCCTGCTGATCTTTCCGACCATCCTGATTTTGGTCACGCTCGTGTTCTTCCTGATGCGGATTACCGGCGATCCGATCACGGCTGCCTTGGGCGGCCGGCTTCCGCCGGAGCAACTGGCGGAGCGCATCCACGGGGCCGGCTATGACCGGCCCATCTTCGTCCAGTATTTCGAGTACCTCGGACAGCTGATCAGCGGAAACTTTGGCACCACGCTTTCGGACAACCGCCAGGTCTCCGAGATGCTGACCACCTACGGTTCGGCCACGCTGGAACTGTCCATCAACGCGCTGATCGTTGCCCTGCTCGTCGGCATCCCCTTGGGAATGGTTGCCGCGCAGCACCGCGACAAGGCACCCGACGCCGTCCTCCGGCTGTTCGCCATCCTCTGCTACGCCACCCCGGTGTTCTTCGCCGGCCTGCTGCTCAAGCTGACCTTCTCGGTCTGGCTCGGCTGGCTTCCGGTGGCCGGGCGCGCGAAGACCTCCACCGAACTGTCGCTCACCGCGCTGCAGGCACCGACCGGCATTTACTGGCTTGATGCCCTGCGCAGCGGCAACCTGGCCGCCCTGGGCGACGTCGCAGCCCACGCCGTGCTTCCGGCCCTGGCCCTGGGTTTGCTGACCGCCGGCATCTTCCTGCGCCTGGTCCGCACCAACGTGATCGGAACCCTCGGCAAGGACTACGTCGAAGCCGGCCGTTCGCGCGGCGTCAGCGAATTCCGCCTGGTCACCAAGCACGCCTACAAGCCGGCACTGATCCCCATCATCACCGTGATGGGGCTGCAGATCGCCGTCATGCTCGGCGGCGCGGTGCTGACCGAGACCACCTTTGAATGGAAAGGCCTCGGCTTCCAGCTTGCGACCTACCTGACCGCCCGCGACTTCGTGGCCGTGCAGGGCATCGTCGTGCTGCTCGCCGTGATCGTGGCCGTGACCAACTTCATCGTGGACATCGTCGCCGCGCTGATCGACCCCCGCGTGAGGTACTGACATGAGCATCGAACCCACCATCGCCGCGGAAAACCGCCGGCAGCCCTGGTTCCGGCGGTTGCCCGTCGTCTCGCATTTCAACAAGAGCGTCGGCCTGCAGCGGGGCATGCTCGTCGCCGGCCTGGTGCTGACCGCGCTGTTCCTGCTGACCGCGATCTTCGCCCCGCTGATCGCCCCCTTCGGCTTCGCCCAGATCTCCGACGCCGAGGGGAACTTCCCGGCGCAGCAGGCACCGGGCGGGCGACACCTCCTCGGTACCACCGTCGGCGGCTACGACGTGTTTTCCCGAGTGGTGTGGGGCGCACAAACCGCTGTGCTGGTCATCGTCGTTGCCGTGATCATGTCCATCTTCATCGGCGTGATCCTGGGACTGCTCAGCGGCTACATCGGCGGCTGGCTGGACCGGATCCTCGTGGTCGTAGCCGACGCCGTGTATGCCTTCCCTTCGCTGCTGGTGGCAATCGTCATGGCGATCGTGATCAGCGGCGGCCGCTCGAGCCTCTGGGGCGGCATCTTCGCCGCAGCCATCTCCATCACGGTGGTGTTTATCCCGCAGTACTTCCGTGTCATCCGCGCCGAAACCATCCGGCTCAAGGCCGAACCGTTCGTTGAATCAGCGAAGGTGGTGGGCGCGTCCAACGTGCGGATCATGAGCCGGCACATCTTCAAGAACGCCACGCGCACGCTGCCGCTGATCTTCACGCTGAACGCCTCCGAGGCCATCCTCACCCTGGCAGGCCTGGGCTTCCTCGGCTTTGGCATCGAACCCACCTCGGCCGCGGAATGGGGCTTCGACCTGAACAAAGCCCTCGCGGACACCACCTCCGGGATCTGGTGGACCGGCGTCTTCCCGGGCCTGGCCATCGTCCTTACCGTCGTGGGGCTGACCCTGGTCGGGGAAAGCATCAACGACCTCAACGACCCCCGCCTTCGCGGCCGCAAGAAGGCGGCCCCCGGCAACGCCGGACGCGGCGCCGGACCGGTGTCCGCGCCCCCGGCTACCTCTGCAGAAGCGAGCAGCTCATGACCACCAATATCGGCTCAATATCAGACCTGCACGGATCCGGCGCCGGTCCGGTGCTGGACATCGACCACCTGAAGGTCACTTTCGCCACGGACGCCGGCGACGTCTACGCCGTCAAGGACGTCAGCCTCGAGGTCAACCCGGGCGAGGTGGTCGCCATCGTCGGCGAATCCGGTTCCGGTAAGACCGTCACGGCCAAAACCATCCTGGGCCTGCTGCCGGAAACCGCGATCAGCTCGGGCGCGGTGCTGATCAACGGCAACAACGTGATCAGCGTCAGCGCGGGGAAACTCCGGGAGATCCGGGGCCGTGACGTGGCCATGGTTTTCCAGGAACCTTCCACTGCGCTCAACCCGGTGTTCACCGTCGGCTGGCAGATCGCCGAGGGCATCCGGGCCCACGCTGGCCGCGGTCAAGCAGGACGGATCAGCGCCAAGGAGGCCAAAAACCGGGCCATCGACGCGCTGCGCAAGGTGGGCATCCCGGACCCGGAAACCCGGGTCAACTACTACCCGCACCAGTTCTCCGGCGGCCAGAAGCAGCGCGTCGTGATCGCCGCCGCCCTGGCGCTCAACCCTGGGCTGATCGTCGCGGACGAACCGACCACCGCCCTGGACGTCACGGTGCAGGCGGAGATCCTGGAACTGCTGCGCGACCTCCGGGACCAGTACGGCACCTCGATCGTGCTGATCACCCACAACATGGGCGTGGTCGCCGACCTCGCCGACCGCGTCGTCGTGATGTACCAGGGCGACGTCGTCGAGGAGGCCAGCTCGCGGGTGCTCTTCGCGGAACCGAAGCAGGACTACACGAAGAAGCTCCTGGCGGCCGTCCCGCATTTGGGCCGGAACTCCGCCTCCGCGGGCATGACCGAACGCGCCCACCAGGGCGGCAGGGTCCTGGTCGAGGCCAAGAGCCTGACCATCGAATACCCGGGCCGCCTCGGCAGTCCTGCCTTCAAGGCCGTCGACGGCGTGGACTTCACCCTGTCCGAGGGCGAAGTGTTCGGCCTCGTCGGCGAGTCAGGGTCCGGCAAGACCACGATTGGCCGCGCCATCGCGGGCCTGAACAAGACCACCGGCGGGAGCCTGTCGGTGCTGGACTACGAGATGCTCAACCTCAAGGAACGCACCTTCAAGCCGCTGCGCAAGCAGATTGGCTTCGTCTTCCAGGACCCGGCGGCCTCGTTCAACCCGCAGCTGACCATCGGTGAGTGCATCGCGGAGCCGCTGATCATCCACACCAAACCGACGCCGGCACAGGCCCGGCAGCGGACCCGGGAGCTGCTCGAATCCGTGCAGCTGCCGGCATCGTATGCGGACCGGTACCCGCACGAGCTCTCCGGCGGCCAGCGGCAGCGCGCCTCCCTGGCGCGGGCGCTGATCCTGAACCCGAAGCTCCTGATCGCGGACGAGCCGACGTCGGCGCTGGACGTCTCGGTGCAGGCGAAGGTGCTGGAACTCTTCAAGGAGATCCAGGCCGAGTTCGGATTCGCCTGCCTGTTCATCAGCCACGACCTCGCCGTGGTGGACATTCTTTCGCATTGGGTCGGGGTCCTGTACAAGGGCAAGATGGTCGAACAGGGCCTGGGGAACCAGGTGATGGGCAACCCGCAGCACGGCTACACGAAGAAGCTGATCGCGTCCCTGCCGGTCCCGGACCCCGACGAGCAGGCCCGGCGGCGGGAGGAATTCCGCGCCGTGCTCGGAGCCTGACCGCCCGCTGCAGGCTCCCATTCCCGGGCGTGCCCGCCGACCCCCGGGGCCGGCGGGCACGCCCAATTTTGACGCGCTGCCCGCTGCTCAGCGCCCGGGGCTTAACACCCCGGGGAAATCGGGGCCAGCCCCTAGACTGGGTCCATGACCGAGCAGAACCAGCACCTCCCGGCCTCCGATGACTACGACCCCACCGCCAGCTCGCTGGCCGGCCGGGTGGACCCCGCGGTGATGGCGGAGCTGCTCTCGATCCGCTCCAGCATCGATAACATCGACGCCACCCTGGTATTTCTGTTGGCCGAGCGGTTCAAGGCCACCCAGAAGGTGGGATTCCTCAAGGCGGCGCACCGGCTCCCGGCCGGCGACCCCGGACGGGAGACGGCGCAGATCGCCCGGCTGCGCCGGCTCGCTGCCGAGGCGCACCTGGACCCGGCGTTTGCCGAAAAGTTCCTCAACTTCATCATCGGCGAGGTGATCCGCCACCATGAAGCCATCGCGGAGGACCACCAGGCGGCCGCGGACAGGGGCACGACGGACGCTGACGCCGCCGGACCTGCCCCCGCGGATGCCGGTCCCGCCGTCTCCGCCGAGGCGTAGCGGTGCCCGCCGCACCCGACTCCGCGGCCCAGGTCACGGCCACCGCCCTCGGCCCGTGGCCGGGGGAGGACCCGGTCGAGGCCGCCCGGATCATCCGCGGCGAGCTGGGGAGCCCGCACCTTCCCTTCCTCGCCGAGCTCCCGGACCGCGGCGTCGGGTCGGACCCGCTGGGCCGGACCGCCTCCCTGCTGGAGGGCCTCGCCGTCGACGTCCAGCCGCACGGCTGGCGGCTCGTGGACCGGCCCGGCAAGGATCTGATGCGGGCCCGCTCGGCGCTGTCCACCGACATCAACGTCCTGGCCGACGTCATCGGCGCCGAGGAATCCTCGGCCGCGGAGCTTAAGCTCCAACTGCGCGGCCCGCTCAGCCTTGCGGCCGGGCTGCATCTGCACAACGGCGAGCGCGCCCTGATCGACTACGGCGCGCGGCGGGACCTTGCGGCCTCGCTGGCGGCGGGTGTGGAGGCGCACCTGCGCCGGCTGGCAGCGGCCGCGCCTGGCGCCCGCCTGGTCGTTCAGCTGGATGAACCGGACATCGCCGCGGTGATGGCCGGCACCATTCCAACCTCCAGCGGCTACCGCACCTTGCGGGCCGTGGCGGGCTCCGAGGTCGCTGAATCCTGGCGGCTGGTGGTCGATGCGCTGCGTGCGGCGGGGGCCGCCGAGATCGTGATCTCTGTTCCCGAGGTCGAGGCCCCCTTCGACCGGATCCTCGCCGCCGGCGCCGACGGCATCGCTGTACCGCTTCGGGCATTGACCTCCCGCCAGTGGGAGCAGTTGGCCGGCGCCGTGGAGAGCGGGAAGCGGCTCTGGGCCGGGGCGCTGCCCGTGGACGACGCCGCGGCGGAGCTGCCGGCCGTGCCCCAGGCCGTCGAGGCGCTGTGGCGCCCCTGGCGCCAGCTTGGACTGGCGCCGGGCTCGCTGGCGGGGGTGCGGGTCACGCCGTCTGCCGGCCTCGCCGGCCACCCGCCGTCGGCCGCCACTGCCGTCCTGACCCGGCTGACGCAGCTGGCCGACGGGCTGAACCAGCTCGCGCTCGGCTAGGTCCTAGGCGCGGACCTCCCAGCGGTCCGGCCGGGCCCGCTGGGGAAGATGGCCGGGTGCCAGGACGCCGCCGGGGTAGGGCTCCAGCCGATAGTCGAAGCTGCCGGCGTAGACCAGCACCAGCCCGAGCTGCGGCTGGATCACCTTTACCTGGATCCGGTGACGACCGGCGTCGCCGGCTGACGGGTCCCACCATTGTTCGGCGTAGGCCTTGGCATCGAGCGCCGCCGGCAGCGGGACGCGCAACTTACCCAGGAACAACCGCGACATCTCGGAGATCCCGCGCAGCCTGCCCTCCGGAGTGACACTGAGATGGAGGTCGGTCACCAGCCGCCGGTAGCGGCCCACATAGTCCACCAGCCTGCCCCCACCGGCGGAGTGCCTGCTTGTCGTGTCCTGGAAGATCCTCGTGGTCTGCGGAAAGAAGACCTCCCGCCGGGCGGTCAGGCTGGAGCGGCCGAAAGGATCCAGATGGGCGTGGTTCTCGATCCGGAACCTGATGTTTTCGCCGTATTCCGGGAAAAACGCCTGCTCGCCGGTGGCCAGTCGCAGTGCCGGCCGCAGCCACCGCTGCCGGCAGCCGACCACCTCGAAGGTACCCTCACCCACGCCGTACCGGCCAGAACCCGGCGCTAGCGAAAAGTATTGCTGCAGCTCGGGCTGCAATCGGGAAAAGTCCGGGCCGAGGGCCAGGCGATAGATGGGCTCGTAGCCGCTCATACGTCCTCCACAGGGTTGGGCCCCGTCTGCCGGGCTTGGATCGAGGGTACCCGCCGGCGGCCGAGAGCGCAGCGGCGGGCGCGCGCCATGCCGGGGCGGACCCGAATACGACAAAGCCATTGCAATAAGGGAATATATAACTTATGAAGGCACGGATATTGGTAGTGGACGACGACGAGGCGCTGGCCGAGATGATCGGCATTGTGCTGCGCAACGACGGCTTCGACCCCGTCTTCTGCGCGGACGGTGGCCAGGCGCTGGAGATTTTCCGCACCGCCAAGCCCGACCTGGTACTGCTGGACCTGATGCTTCCCGGCATGGACGGCATCGAGGTGTGTCGCCTCATCCGGGCCGAGTCGGACGTCCCGATCGTGATGCTGACGGCCAAGTCGGACACCTCCGACGTGGTCCGCGGGCTCGAATCCGGCGCCGACGACTACGTCCCCAAACCCTTCAAGCCCGCCGAACTCGTCGCCCGGGTCCGGGCACGGCTGCGTCCCGGCGACCAGAAAGCGCCCGAGACGCTGCGCATCGCGGACGTCACGATCGACGTCGCGGGCCATGTGGTCAGCCGGGACAGCGAGCGGATTTCGCTCACCCCGCTCGAATTCGACCTCCTGGTCGCTCTGGCCCGCAAGCCGTGGCAGGTCTTCACCCGGGAGTTGCTGCTGGAACAGGTCTGGGGCTACCGCCACGCGGCCGACACCCGGTTGGTGAATGTCCACGTCCAGCGGCTGCGCTCCAAGATCGAGCGCGATCCCGAGGCCCCCGAAGTTGTATTGACGGTTCGTGGTGTCGGCTACAAAGCAGGTTCCTGAGCCGCCGGAGGACCGCCCGGCAGCTCCGCCGGACCGCTGGGTCGGCCCGGCAGGCGAGTCGCCGTCGTCCCTGCGCGGGCAGCCGGTGCTGTTCCGCGCCCGGATCTGGGCGCGCCGGGCGCGGATCGTCAATGCCCGCGTCGCCAGGCTGGTCCGGACCGGGGCCACCCGGCTCCTGCCCGGGATCCGCTACCTGCTGCACGCCCTGCACCGGCGGTGGCGGCGCTCCCTGCAGTTCCGTACGGTGCTGACCACGCTCATGCTCGCGATCGGGTCGTTCGCCGTGGTGGGTGCCTATCTTTCGAACCAGATCGCCGACAACCTCTTCCAGGAACGGCTGGCGCAGGCGGAGTCCGAGACACGCTACAACGTCAAGCAGGTCCAGGATACGTTCGACGGCGCGCAGGTCACCGACCAGTCCAGCGTCATCACCCTCGTGTACGACACGCTGAACGCGGTTGAGGGACGGGGCTCGGTGATCCAGCGGCGCTACGTCTTCGAGGCGATGCCCGAACAGACGAAACCGCGTAACCGCTGGGTGGAATCCCGGGCCTCCGACCAGCTGACGGTCAGCGTGATCCCTGCCGACCTCCGCAAGGCCGTGCAGGATTCCGGCAAGGACCAGTATTGGGCCTCCACCCAGTTTCCGGTCGGCACAGAAGACCGGCCGGGGATCGCCGTCGGGAACAAGGTCACCTTCAACGGCACGGTCTACGAGCTGTACCTCATCTATGACCTCAACACGGCGCAGAAGACGCTCGACGAAATCCAGAACGTGCTGGTCGCCGGCGCAGCGGCGTTGGCCCTGATGATCGGCGCCGTGGCCTGGTACGTCACGCGCAACGTGGTCAGCCCGGTCAGCCACGCCGCCGTCGTGTCGGAAAAGCTGGCAGCCGGACAGCTCCAGGAACGCATGGTGGTCAAAGGTGAGGATGAGGTCGCCCGGCTGGGTGCCTCCTTCAACCACATGGCCGCCAGCCTGCAGGAACAGATCACGCAGCTTGCCACCCTCTCCCAGATGCAGCAGCGCTTCGTCTCGGACGTCTCGCATGAACTGCGGACCCCGCTCACCACAGTGCGGATGGCAGCGGAGGTACTCTACGACGCGCGCGACGATTTCGACCCGATCAATAAGCGCTCCGCCGAACTGTTGTACCACCAGGTGGAGCGCTTCCAGTCGCTGCTGGCCGACCTGCTGGAGATCTCCCGCTTCGACGCCGGCGTTGCCATGCTCGATGCTGAACCGACGGACATCGTCCAGCTCGTCGGGCACGTCATGGAAGACGTGGCCCCGGTGGCCGCGGAGTACGGCTCCGAGGTGACCCTGAACGCGCCCGCGGGCAGCATCGTCGTCGAGATGGATGACCGGCGGATCGACCGGATTTTGCGCAACCTTGTCCTGAACGCTTTGGAGCACGGCGAGGGGCGGCCGGTTAACATTTCGGTGGCCGCGAATGACACTGCCGTTGCCGTCGCCGTCAGGGACCACGGAATCGGCATGAACCAGGCCGAGGCCGCACGCGTGTTCGACCGCTTCTGGCGCGCCGACCCGGCCCGTGCCCGCACGACGGGCGGCAGCGGCCTGGGCCTCTCCATCGCCACCGAGGACACCAAACTGCACAATGGCTGGCTGCAGGCCTGGGGCCGGAAAGGCAGCGGCTCCAACTTCCGCCTCACGTTGCCGCTGCGCCAGGGCGAGACCATCACCAAATCCCCGCTGCAGCTGGAACCGGCCGATGTGGTGCTGGACGGCACGGCCGGCAAGCAGATGATGCTGGTGCTGGGCCAGGCTGGCACTGACGCCCGTCCGGCCCCCGCCGGCGGCACGACCGAAACCCGGGGCGCCCGTCAAACTGCGGGCAGTCACGGGACGAAGGAGCAGCCGTGAGCGGTACCCGGAAGCTCACCAGCGCCGCCGCCGCCGTGCTGGCGCTCGTCCTCGTCCTGCTGACCTCCTGCGCCCAGATCCCGCGGTCCGGTCCGGTGGGCAAGAGCACGGACGAGAGCGCCGGCAAGGCCAACAACGCTCCGGTCTTCTTCCCCGTGGCGCCGCGGGCCGGCGCCGGACCGGAATCGGTGGTCGAGGACTTCTACCTCGCCGGCAGCGGCTACGAGGACGACTACGCGGTGGCCCGGCAGTACCTCACCCAGGCAGCCTCGGTGAAGTGGAAACCGGATCAGCGGGTGCTGGTCTTCCGGTCCGCCCGGGTCGTGGGAACCGCGGTGGAAAACGTCTTCAACTACGAACTGGACCTCGCCTACTCGGTGGACGCCGATGGCATCGCCACCCAGTTCCCGGAAGGAACCAAGGAAAAGATTCCGGCCACGCTGACCAAGGTGGACGGCGAATGGCGGATCGCGGATATTCCGGACGGGACGGCGATCCCCGAGGAAACCTTCAAGGTCATCTACGGCGCCTACCCCATCTACTTCTATGACCCGACGTTCAGTTACGCGGTCCCGGACATGCGCTGGTTCATCAAGAAGAAGACCGTCAAGGCCATGACCAGCGCCCTGCTTGGGGGCCCCGCACCCTACCTCAAGGGAGCCGTCGTCAGCGCCTTCCCCTCGGGCATGAAGCTGGCGCGCGAGTCGGTGCCCGTTGTCTCCGGCGCGGCCCAGGTGGACCTCTCGGCCAAGGACCTCGTGGACGCGTCCAACGAGGACCGCCTGCGGATGCAGACCCAGCTGGCGTTGACCTTCCGCAGCCAGCCTGACGTGATCAACGTGGAGTTGCGCGCGAACCAGGACCTGGTGCGGGTCGAAGACAACGGATCCGTGCTGCCGCCGGTCCGGGACAAGGAAGTGCCCGCGCACCAGATCGCCGTGAGCAACAACGACCTGGTCCGGTACGAAAACAACAAACTCGCGCCGCTGCCCGGGATCCAGTCCGTGAGTGCCCTGGCGCCCCGGTTGCCTGCCGAATCGCCGGTGTCTCCGGCCGCCGCCTTCCTTAACGCCGAGCGCAGCACGCTGTATTCGATCGTTCCTGGCCAGCCCGCCCGGGCCCTCACCTCGCGACCGGGCCTGGCGCGTCCGTCGTTCGATCGGTACGACTGGGTCTGGACGGCCGGTGCCGGCGGGAACGGGGCCACGGAGGTGGCTGCCTACCGGCCGGCCGGTGTTGCGGCGGGCGCCCCGATGCCCGCCGTGACGCTGACCCCTGCCTGGCTGGCCGGCCGCCAGGTCAAGGAAATGCGGATCTCCAGGGAAGGCACCCGGGCGCTGGTGATCTCGCAGCTGAACGGCAAGACCAGCATCCAGATCGCCGGAATCATCCGCACCGCGGACGGAACGCCCCGCGACCTCACCACACCGATCGCGCTCCTGGCCGCCGGGGACCCCGATCAGGGAGCCTGGGTCAACGACACCACCGTCGTGGTAATGAAAGGCGCAGCGCGTGGAGACGTCACCCCTGAGCTGCTGTCCCTGACGTCCTCGGCGCCGCAGCAGCTGGCACCGTGGCCCGGGCTCACGGCACTCAGCGCAGGCAACGGGCCGGCGGAGATCTACGGTCAATCAGCGGACGGAATATTCCAGCGGCTCGGCAACGGCTGGTCCGAGCAAATCAAGGGCGCCGTCGATCCCGCCTTCCCCGGCTGAGCCCGGCCGCCCCGTCTTCCCCGGCTGAGCCCGGCCGCCCCGTCTTCCCCGGCTGAGCCCGGCCGCCCCGTCTTCGGCCGCTGTCCACATGGCGGCGAGGAGGTGTTCCACGGCCCGCCGGCGACCGGACAGTCTGAGCAGATGAAGCAACCCCGCAGGCTCCTTGAACGCCCGGCAGGGGAGCGGGACCGCTGCCCGGCGCCTTTCGCTGACCGCCCCCGGGTCCGCGCGGTACACCGTGCCCACGATCCCGACCTCGAGCCCGCCCTGCCCGCTGCCCGGCACCGCGGAGACGTCGCCGGCTGGCCCTCCCGGCTCGCCGACCGCGCCGCTGCTGCCACCGCCGAACTGCTGGCCCTGCTGGCACCGGTGGAATGCGTCTGCTGCGGCGCCGAGGACCGAACACTCTGTGCGGCCTGCGCCCGACAGGTCCGGCTGCTGACCCGCCTGCCGTTCCGGGCCGAGGCAAAGGCCCCAGCCCTGCTGGACATGGATGGCTCGGTGCTGCTTCCGGTCGTAGCAGCCGGCGTGTACCGCGGCGAGCTGGCACAGGCGCTGCTCGCATTCAAGAAGCACGGACAGCGGCAACTCGCCACCGAACTGGGCAACGGTCTCGCCCGGGCCGTCGGCAGTGCCACGGCCCGGGCGGACGAGGTCCTCCTGGTGCCTGTCCCCAGCAGCGGGACAGCCTTTCGCCGTCGGGGTTTCAGCCCGGTCCACCTGCTGCTCCGGCGCGCACGGCACAGCCCGGGACTCGCGGGAGCCGCCGTCGCGGACGTCCTGCACAAGGGCCGGCCCGCGCCGGTCCGGGCGGCACCTGTCGGGGCGCAATCTGCAGGGGCGCAATCTGCCTGGTCCGCGCCGGTCTGGGCTGGCGGCCAGAAGGGCCTGGGCCGTGCCGACCGGAGCCGGAAGGTGCGGGGCTCCATGCGCGTCAAGGCGGGAATCCGGCCGCCCCAGCTGGCCGGGCAGCGCTGCATCATCGTGGACGATGTGCTCACCACCGGAGCCACGCTGGCCGAAGCGGCACGGGCCCTCCAGGCCGCCGGCGGCCTCGTGCTCGGTGCAGTGGTGGTTGCTGCGACACGCCCGCCGGACGGCGGAGACTTTCGCCCGGAAAGCCCGGCGACGGCGGCTTCCGGCCGCGGACAGGAAAAAAATAAACCAAAAAAGGATGAATAACGGATGGCGATGAACTAACGTCGATGATGGGTACCAAGAACAGATGTACCTGTCGATAGCGGCTCGGAAAGGGGCTCGACTGTCCGTCAGATCAGCCCCTTGAAGCGCCGCCGTCGTGTCACCGAAGTCATTTGGAGGGCACCATGGAGTTCATGATCAGCGGCCGTAACCTGACGGTCTCGGACCGCTTCCGCGAGTACGCCGACGAAAAGATCTCAAAGATCGCATCCTTGGGGGACAAAGTCCAGAGAGTGGATGCAAAGGTCTCGAAGGAGACCAAGGCCCGGCAGACCGCAGAGCTTCTCACGGTCGAGCTGACCGTACTGGGACGCGGACCCGTAATCCGTGCCGAAGCCAGCGCCGCAGACAAATTCGCCGCGTTCGACCTGGCCTACAACAAACTTCTTGAACGACTGCGCCGGGCGAAGGACCGCAAAAAGGTCCACCACGGACGGCATACCCCGAAGTCCGTCACCGAGGCAACCGCGACCCTCGAACCTGCCAGCCCGAACGAGCCGCTCTACGAGGAAGCGAACCGAACGCGCGAAACACAGCCGGCGCAGAAATCCGCCTACGAGGTGGACAACGACATTCCGGCCGGCGACTCACCGGTGCTGATCCGCCGGAAGGTCTTCCCTGCTTCGTCCCTGTCGCTCGACGACGCCGTCGACAACATGGAACTGGTGGGCCACGACTTCTACCTGTTCGTCGACAAGGAGACGAAGGCCCCCTCGGTGGTCTACCGCAGGGAAGGCTGGACCTACGGGGTCATCAGCCTGGATCAAACCTGCGAACAGGGCAAGGCCCCGGTGGAAGACCAGATCATCGCCTATCGTTCAGAAGATGAGCCGGCCCGCGCCTGAGCGGGACCCCATTCACCGAAGGGAATGAAGTGGCCACAGCGCTGAGCCTTAACCAGGCACGGCGGATCGCACTGGCAGCCCAGGGATTGGACAATGTCCGGCCCGCCGCACCCGTGAGCGCACGGGCGGTGGGCCGGACCCTTGCCCGCCTGCAGTTGGTCCAGATTGATTCCGTCAACGTCCTGGCGCGCAGCCATTACCTGCCCTTTTTCTCCAGGCTGGGCAACTACGACCGCACCATCCTGCAGCGCATGGCCGGCACCCACCCGAGACGGATGATCGAGTACTGGGCCCATGAGGCGAGCTTCATCCGGCCCGGGCACTTTCACGACCTCGTCCTCTGGCAGAACCGCAAGTGGGTCGGCGCCCACGCGCTGGATCCAGAGTTCCGCAGCGACGTGGCACAGCGTGTCCTGACGGCCCTCGCCTCGGGCCGGCCGATGACCGCGGCCGAGCTCACGGAACGGCTGGGGCACGTCGAAGACCGGCCGCAGGAGAACTGGGGCTGGAACTGGAACGCCGTCAAGCGGGTGCTGGAGGACCTCTTCGAGCAAGGCGTGGTCTCGTCGGCGTCGCGGACAGAGTCCTTTGAACGCCGCTACACGCTGACGGCCCGGGTTCTGGCAGCCACTGCGCCTGGACCGGGGGCGTCCGGGCAAACGGATGCCGCCGGCCCGCCGCCGGCGGAAGACGCCGCCACAGAGCCCGCGGCCGCTATGGTCCGGCTGATCGAAGCTGCGGCGCGGGCCCATGGGATCGGGACCGTGCGTTGTTTCGCCGATTATTTCCGCACGCCGCTGCGCGCCGCCGCGGTGGCGGTCGACGAACTTGTCGGCGCAGGAAGGCTGGAACCGGTGACGGTGGCAGGCTGGAACCGGCCGCTGTACCGGCACGCCGAGGCCCGATTGCCCCGCGCGGCCCGTGGCCGTGCCCTGCTGAGCCCGTTCGATTCCTTGGTCTTCGAACGCCGGCGGCTGGAAGAACTCTTCGGTTTCCACTACCGGCTCGAGATCTACACCCCGGAGGCCAAGCGCCGGTACGGCTACTACGTGCTGCCGTTTCTGCTGCGCGACGGGATCGTGGCCCGGGTGGATTTGAAAGCGGACCGCGGGGCGGGCAGCCTGCTTGCCCGGGCCAGCTATGCCGAGCCCGGCGCGCCGCCGGATACCGCCGTCGAACTCGCCGCGGAACTGCAGCTCATGGCAGAGTGGTTGGAGCTGGACCGGATTGTGGTAGCCCCGGTGGGAGATCTGGCGCCGGCGCTCGCGCGGGCCGTCGCCGGCCTGCATCCGTTCTGAGGGAACAGGCGCATTCCGCCCTGCGTCTCTCCCGTAGACTAAATCACGCCGGAATTCGGCAGCTGAGACTGGGAGCAATTTCACGTGGCATCACTTATTGAAAAACTTCTCCGCACGGGCGACAAAAAGACGCTGCGCCAACTGCGGAACTATGCCGATTCCATCAATGCCCTGGAAAGCTCCTTCCAGACCTTTACAGACGCCGAGCTACGCGAAGAGACAGACCGGCTGCGGGCGCGCCACGTCGACGGCGAGAAGCTCGATGACCTGCTGCCGGAGGCCTTCGCCGCGGTCCGTGAGGCGTCCTCGCGGACCCTCGGCCTGCGCCACTTCGACGTCCAGCTGATGGGCGGCGCCGCCCTGCACCTGGGCAACATCGCCGAGATGAAGACCGGTGAAGGAAAGACCCTGGTGGCCACCGCTCCGGCCTACCTCAACGCCCTCGGCGGCAAGGGCGTGCACGTGATCACCGTGAACGACTACCTTGCCGAGTACCAGTCCGACCTGATGGGCCGCGTCTACCGCTTCCTCGGCCTGACCAGCGGCTGCATCCTGGCCAACCAGGACCCCGCCGTCCGCCGTGAACAGTACGCCTCCGACATCACCTACGGCACCAACAACGAATTCGGCTTCGATTATCTGCGCGACAACATGGCGTGGGACAAGTCCGAGCTGGTCCAGCGCGGCCACAACTTCGCCATTGTCGACGAAGTGGACTCCATCCTCATCGACGAGGCCCGCACTCCGTTGATCATTTCCGGCCCGGCCCAGGGCGACACGAACCGCTGGTACAGCGAGTTCGCGAAGGTGGTGCTCCGGCTGCAGCCCGAGACGGACTACGAGGTCGACGAGAAGAAGCGCACCGTCGGAGTCCTGGAGGCGGGCATCGAGAAGGTCGAGGACTACCTCGGCATCCACAACCTCTACGAGTCCGCGAACACGCCGCTGATCGGGTTCCTGAACAACGCCATCAAGGCGAAGGAACTGTTCAAGCGGGACAAGGATTACGTCATCCTCGACGGTGAAGTGCTGATCGTGGACGAGCACACCGGCCGCATCCTCGCCGGCCGCCGCTACAACGAGGGTATGCACCAGGCGATTGAAGCCAAAGAGGGCGTCGAGATCAAGGCCGAGAACCAAACCCTCGCCACGGTCACCCTGCAGAACTACTTCCGCATGTACGGCAAGCTCGCGGGTATGACCGGCACCGCCGAGACCGAAGCCGCCGAGTTCATGAGCACCTACAAGCTCGGCGTCGTCGCGATCCCGACCAACCGGGACATGCAGCGTGTTGACCAGTCCGACCTGGTCTACAAGAACGAGGCCGTCAAGTTCGACGCCGTGGTGCAGGACATCGCCGAGCGGCACGAGAAGGGCCAGCCGGTCCTGGTCGGCACCACGAGCGTGGAAAAGAGCGAGTATCTCTCCCGGCTGCTGGCCAAGGAGGGCATCCGGCACGAAGTGCTGAACGCCAAGAACCACGCCCGTGAGGCGTCCATCGTGGCGCAGGCCGGCCGCAAGGGGGCCGTCACCGTGGCGACCAACATGGCGGGCCGCGGCACCGACATCATGCTCGGCGGCAACGCCGAGTTCACCGCCGTCGCGGACCTGGCCAGGCGTGGCCTGGACCCCGAAGCGAATTCCGAGGAGTACGAGGCTGCCTGGCCCGAGGCCTTGGAGGCCGCCAAGCAGGCAGTCAAGGATGAGCATGAGGAAGTCCTGAACCTGGGCGGCCTTTACGTCCTGGGCACGGAGCGGCACGAGTCACGCCGGATCGACAACCAGCTCCGCGGCCGGTCCGGACGCCAGGGCGACCCCGGCGAGTCCCGCTTCTACCTTTCACTGACTGATGATCTGATGCGTTTGTTCAACTCCGGCGCGGCCGAGCGGCTGATGAACAGCTCGGTGCCCGACGACGTCGCGCTCGAATCCAAGCTGGTCTCGAGGGCCATCGCCTCGGCCCAGGGCCAGGTGGAGGGCCGCAACGCCGAGCAGCGCAAGAACGTCCTGAAGTACGACGACGTGTTGAACCGCCAGCGCGAGGCGATTTACGGCGACCGCCGGCGCATCCTCGAGGGCGATGATCTGCACGAGAAAGTCCAGTACTTCCTCGAGGACACGATCACCGCGTTCATCGACGAGGCGACAGCCGAGGGTACCGGTGACGACTGGGACTTTAACCTGCTGTGGTCCAACCTGAAGACCCTGTACCCGGTCAGCTTCTCGCCGCGGGACGTCATTGACGAGGCCGGCGGCAAATCGCGGATCACGGCCGAGTTCCTCAAAGAGGAGATTCTCTCCGACGCCCGGCTGGTCTACCAGGCACGCGAGGAGGTGATCGGGTCGGAGAGCATGCGCGAGCTGGAGCGCCGCGTCGTCCTGTCCGTGATCGGACGCAAATGGCAGGAACATCTTTATGAGATGGATTACCTGAAAGAAGG